>CAVSML010000008.1:0-1182239 GCA_963729125.1 uncultured Actinomycetes bacterium | reverse complement strand
CACGACGGTGTCGTCTTCCCCAGAAAGATCTCGGACCGGAGACCTCGCGTAAGGCCGCGGCGATGAAAGTATTCGATCCCGACGGCACGTGGGCAAAGTCCCCGGCAGCTGACGCCCCGGTCAACTGAGGCGCTCCAGCACGCTCGAAGTCATCCGCTCGCAGCGGTCGCCTTCAAACGGAAAGGTATCAGGCAGTGATGACCCGAGGTCTTGTTCCAATTCTGCCCTGAGCAGTGCTCTCGCGCGGTGCAGACGGGTCTTGACGGTCTCAGGCCGAATGCCGAGGAGCTCCGCCGTATCTTCGATGCTCATTCCCTCAACCGCCCTTGCCACCAACACGAGCCGGAAAGCGTCAGGCAAGCCGTCGATGGCCCGCTCCAGAAGTTGTTGGATCTCGCGTTGCGCCATGGTGCGTTCCGGGTCAGGCTGAGCCGTCACAAGAGGAAAGGAAATGACCTGGGCTTGCGCCCTGTGCTGGTTCTCGATCGACTCCCAATCGACGGTCTCGCGCCGGCGTCTTAATCGCCCTAATGCCTCATTGAGTACGATGCGGGCGAGCCAGGCACCGATACTCGAGTCTCCGCGGAACTCGCGCAAATGCGTGAAGGCGCGGCCGTAGGCTTCTTGGACGACATCCTCCGCCTCGCTGTCATCCCTGACCACGCCACGCGCGATGCGATAAAGGCGGCGGTTGTTGCGCTGCATGATCAGGCGCACCGCGGCGGGATCATTCTCGATGGCGTGGGCGACCAGCTCCGCTTCGTCCGGACAACCTTGCGACTCTGGCCGTGTCCGCGACATCGCCATACCCGCATTGCACCGGATCAATCATACAGGGTTAGATGGCAGAAGCCCATAAAAGTTCCCACACTGATTATTCCGGGAACCTTTCACCGCTCGCAGCATCAATGGTGGCAGGCCGCGCTGTTCACACCGGAGCGCGTAAGCGAACCGAGCGCTAATAGCGCCGTCGCGAATTCCCATGGAGGCACTGATGTCCA
This sequence comes from uncultured Actinomycetes bacterium, assembly GCA_963729125.1. Classification (GTDB taxonomy): domain Bacteria; phylum Actinomycetota; class Thermoleophilia; order Solirubrobacterales; family Solirubrobacteraceae; genus CADCVQ01. The sequence goes on along the minus strand of CAVSML010000008.1, from coordinate 1,181,238 downwards.
AGAGCGCATTGACGTTCTCTCGTCGACAATCCTTGCAGGGTCTGGCGCTCGTGGGCGCCGGCGCAAGTTTCGGCGCCCCTGCCTTCACGCACAGGGTAGCAGCCGCGGCGGAGAAAAGTGAGAAAAGTCTGTACGAGCGGCTGGGCGGCGTCTTCGCCATCGCGGCGGTGGTGGATCACTTCAGCGACGCCGTCGTGAAGAACCCCATCGTCGGCAAGAAGTCCAAGAACCCGCAGCTGCGGGAATGGCACACCAAGAACCTAGAAAGGCTGCCCGGACTCAAGTTCATGCGAACGCTGTGGGTCTGCAACGTTTCGGGTGGACCCTACCAGTTCACGGCGACTAAGCCTGGCAAGACGCCGCTCGGCCTTGAGGAGGCCCACCGGGACCTCCGGATCTCCCCCGCAGAATTCGATGAGGTCGCAGCGGAACTCGGAAGAACCCTGGACTTCGCCAAGGTCCCGAAGAGCGAGAAGGCCGAAGTGCTGGCAGCCTTCGCTGCCCACAAAGACGAAGTCACCGCCGGCTACGTGGCGGCAGCTAAGCGCGGCTGAGCATCCTGTAGACGATCCCGCCCAGCTTTGGGACGCCCGAAACCCGGAAGTTGCCCGCCGGGTTTCGAGGTAAGTCGTAGTGTCTGAGGATCTAGTATCCCTTTGGACACCAGGATTTCGTGGAGGACACGACAGGGGCCGTCACTGGCACTCGGGCTTTTCGGGGTGACCCTGGCACGGCACCAGGAACCTTCGGCCGCCTTACATGACTTGGAGTAGGCCGATGCCGTTTTTTCCGTCTGATCCCATTCGCCTGCATCGACGCTGTTGTTGTTGTTCCGGTCCATGGCCGAGAATTCCGGTTGGGCGGTTCCAAGCTTCAGCTTTCCAGCGTTCGTGTTCCACTCATTGCGGCTGACCGTGCCGCTGCCATCGGTGTCAACGGCCTTTATCTTGTCAGTCCACTCGCCGGCCACGGCGACCGTTCCCGAAAGCAGCAGAACCGAAACGAAAGCGACCCAATTTTTGGTCATTGCGTCTTCTCCCTAATGCGTAATTCATCGGTCGTCGCCCATTGCGGGCAACGTCCTGCCGCCGTTTTTCGGCGGCCTCTGCAACGGGCGCCTTCTTTCGAAGTTTAATCAATGGGCAAACCTCCAAATCCGCCGGGACATACTGGCTCCGGGCATGGGAGAGATCTGCTGAGTTCTTGGCCCGAAGCGGACCTTTGCCGCTCGAAGGCTCTAGTTATCCGGTCGCCGTCCGGGTCATAAATGGCCCCATCCCGCCCCGCTGAGGGTTCGATCTCGAGGCGTTCCTGTATCGAGGGCGGGCTGCAGGTCGGGTACACGTGGCGTCACGCGCGCCACGACTATCCGAGGCTCGCCGCGCCCACTCGGTGAGAGTCCGGGAGGGGGAAACCCCTGAAACGCCGTGGGTATGCCCATAATCCTGCGCGGGGCGGCAGACGCCGCTCAAAAAACAAATCAGCTTCGCGGCGTTCCCCGCCCCGCAGCCCCTTATCCACTTCCATGCCTTGGGTTCCCGCCGCGAGGACGTCGATGCTTGGGGCTCCGGCCTAGCGATGCCGCGTGAAATTTCAACGATCCACGGCATGCTGCGGCCTCGCTGGGGAGGGAGAGCATGTCCAAAAACGTCGTCCTCATTCACGGCGCTTTCTGCGGCGGCTGGTGCTTTGGCGACATCATGCCGGTATTTGCCGCGCGCGGCTGGGCCTGCCAGGCGCCCGACCTGCCCTTCCACGTCCCCGGCCCGGCGCGCCCGCCCGACCCGCGCTGGCGACGCAGAGCATCGCCGACTACACGCGCGACATGGCGGCGTTCGTGGCGCGCTTTCCGATGCGCCGCCGTCCTCGTCGGCCATTCCATGGGCGGCCTCGTCGCCCAGCAGCTCGCCGCCCAGGGTCTCGCCCGCGCGCTGGTGCTGCTGGCGCCCGCCGCGCGGTGGGGCATCCTGCCTTCGTCCGAAGCCGAGCTGGCGCTCGCCAAGGGGCTGATGCAAGCCTCGCCCTTCTGGAACAAGGCGCTCAATCCGTCGTTCGACGTCGCCAAGGGCGACTCGCTCGCGGGCCTCGCTCCCGAGGCGCAGCGCCGCATGTTCGATCATGTTCAGCGCCCAGTCCGGCCTGCGCCCTGTTCGAGCTGTTCTTCTGGATGTTCGACCAGCAGCGCGGCACCGGCGGTGGATGCGGGCAAGGTGCGCTGCCCGGTGCTGGTCGTCGTCGGGGTCGCAGGACCAGGTCATTTCGGCGTCGCGGGGCGCAAATTGCGCAGCTTTACGCGGGCTCGAACCTTCGCGCGAGGCCGACGGCCGGGGGCATTTCCTCATCATGGAAGAGGGCTCGCCGAATTCGCGCGGCGCTGCGCCGATTGGATGGCGGACGTCTCCGACTGTGGCGCGGCGTCGCCCCGGTAAACCTGACGCGGCTATCGTCAGTATTTCCGTGTGCGCTATGGTGCGCCGCCGCCCGAAATCGAGGTCTGCGACGCCGCATGAACCTGCGCGCTCCCGGTTCAATTCATCTGTTCTAGCGGCGGCGCTGCTGGCTTACTGCGGTCGCACTGCGCATCGCCGATCCCCGATCCGATGGCGCGCTGCGGCTCGCCGATGTTCGACACCTACCTCAACCTGAAGCCGCGCGAGGTCGATCCCAAGCTCAGCCCGTACGCATCGTCGACATCGACGACGCCTCGCTCCCCCCCGCATCGGCCAGTGGCCGTGGCCGCGCACGCGCCTTGCCGAGGATCGTCGACCGAGCTCAAGGCCGGACAGGCGCGCGCACCGTCACACTCGACCTCATCCTCGCCGAACCGGATCGTCTGTCGCCCGGCGGAGTTCGCCAAGCTGTTCGCCGAGCAGCCCGCAGCTGGCGCCGCTGGTCGGGCAGGCTTCCGCAGCTTCCCTCCAACGAACGACCGCCTTGCTGACGGCCATCGCGGCGGCGCCCGTCGTCGCTCGGCCTCGCCGGCGAGACGGCGCAGGCAACGCGCCGCCGCCCAAGCCGCACGCCCAGTTTCGTCGTCGCCGGCGATGAGGCCCATTGCATGCGTGCCGCGCTTCAACGGCGCCGTCGACAGCCTTCCGGTGCTGACCAAGGCGGCGAAGGGTCTCTGGCGCCGTCACGCGCTCGGCGCGCTGACCGACGAGCCGGCGCTGCGCCGCCCGCTCGTCGAGGTCGGCTCGATCCGCCAGCTCGGCGCCGACGTCGTCGAGGTGCCGCTGGTCGAGGGCGACGCCGCGATCGGCGTGCGCGTGCGCGATCTCGGGCTGCCGCGCGACGCGCTGGTCAACGTGCTCGTGCGCGACGACGAGGCGCTGCCGCCTCGCGGGTCGACGCGCCTGGAGGCCGGCGACCGCCTCTACGTGCTCGCCCGCCAGAGCGCGATGGGCGCGCTCGAGGAGGCGCGCGAGCGCTGGCACAGCGGTCCGGTCGGCCCGGCGCCGCGGCCCGCGCGCGCGCACCATCAGACGGGCGCGCCGATCTTCACGACGCGGCCGTGGCTGGAGTCGGACGGCGATCCCGACGCCCCGAAGTCCGTGCTCGGCCTCGACGTCGTCGAGCGCCTCGGCACGCGCTGGGACGTGCCGGGGGCGCTCGTCGTGCTGTCGGACGGCCGCTATGCCGTGTCCGGGCCGCACCTGCTCGTCGGCAGCCGCGAGCAGCTGCAGTGGCATGCGCGCCGGCGCCTCGGCCACGCGAAGACCGATCCCGAGCGGGCATGGTGGCAGGAGGTCATCGGCGCCTCGGCGCTGTAGTCGCTACTGCTCGCCGGTCAACAGCTCCGACGGAAACGCCCCTGCGCGCATGTCCTCGACGAACGTCGCCCAGTACAGCTCGGCGCCGAGCGCCGCCGGATCGATTGCATCGACGATCGCTGCCGTGTCGGCGGCCGCGGCGAAGATCTCCTCGACGCTCGAGGTCAGCGAGTAGTACGGGTAGCGGTCGACGACCGCCCGCGCCGTGGCGGTGAACTGCTCCAGCGAGCTGTTGACGAAGATCGGCACCGCGCCGCGCACGGCGACGAGGAAGACGACCTCGCCAAGCACCGGCTCGACGAGCAGGCTGGCGCCGAGGCCCGAGCTCGCAAAGCGGATCAACCGGCCCAGCGGCGGGACGTCGACCGCGCGCAGCTCGCGCGCGGCCGCGTAGCCGGCGTAGAACCAGGCCTTCGGCACGCCCTCGACCGTCAGCGCCCGCAGCACGGCCGGGTCGGGGTCGGGGATCGAGCGCGGCAGGCTGTCGGCGGAGAAGACGGTCAGTTCGCAGCGGGGTGGCCAGCCGGGCATCTGCGAGACGTACGGCCGGAGCGCTGCGCCCGGCTCAATGGCGGCCGGCGGGCGGCTGGATCTCGATCAGGTCGTTCCACGAGACGTGGTCGACCTGCAGCGTCGTGTGGCGGATCCCGAAGCGCTCGCGCAGCAGCGACTGCAGCTCGCGCCGGCAGCCGTGGCAGTCGTCGTCGGCGGCGACGACGACGTGTGCGGCGAGCGCGGGGAAGCCCGACGTCACCTCCCAGACATGGAGGTCGTGGACTTCGACGACGCCCTTGTGGGAGGCCAGCGCGTGACCGACCTCGTCGGGGTCGATGCCGCGCGGCGACGCCTCCAGCAGCACCCGCGCGGAGGCGTGCAGCAGCGACCAGCCCGAGCGCAGCATCAGCGCGGCGACCGTCAGCGCGGCGATCGCGTCGACCTGCGCGGGGCCGCCGGCGACGATCACGGCGCCGGCCGCGATCGCCGCGACCGAGCCGTAGAGGTCGGCCAGCACGTGGGCGCGCGCCCCCGCGACGTTCAGGCTCTGGCGCTCGGAGCGCGACAGCGCCCAGAAGGCGGCGACGTTGACGAGCGCGCCGACGGCGCCGACGGCGATCACGATCGAGCCCTCGACGTCGGGCGGCGAGCCCAGCCGTCGCACGCCCTCGACGGCGATCACGCCGGCGAGCAGGAACAGCGCCGCCCCGTTGACCTGCGCCGAGAGGATCTCCGCGCGCCCGAAGCCGAACGTGAAGGCACCCGAGGCGGGGCGGGCGGCGAAGCGCGCCGCGACCAGCGCGAGGCCGATGGCCGCCGCGTCGGTCAGCATGTGCGCGGCGTCCGACAGCAGCGCCAGCGAGCCGGCGAGCAGGCCCGCGACGATCTCGACGCCCATGAAGCCCGCGATCAGGACCAGCGCGACGGTCAGCCAGCGGCGGTCCGCATCGGCCGACGGAGCGTGAGCATGACCATGGTCGTGGCCGTGGTCGTGTGCTGTTGACACCGCCCCTGATCCTACGCCGCAGCGGGTCGTGGCGGCTGTCACAAAGTTGTTACAAAGTCCCGATTCGAGCTATCCTGCGGAGGCGTCGACCGAACGCTCCGCCCACCGGCCCACCCGCGCTCCTCGCGCGAGGGCGCATGTGTAGGGTTGCCGCCCCTTGCTTATGTCCCTTTCCCAGGCTCCCTCCACGCCCGTCTCGGTTGGCGCTCAGGCGAGCGCCCCCCGGCGGTCGCTGTCGCTGGTCTACCTGGACATCGTCGTGGTCTTGATCGCGGCGGTCCCCGCGCTGTCGCTTGGCGCCCCGGCGCTCGGATACGTCGTCGGCGCGGCCGCCTGGATCGTCCAGCGCATCGTCGCCGTGCTGGTCGACCGCAAGCTCGAGAACGAGCGCGACCTGCGCCGCCGTCTCGGGCTCGGCGTGGCCTCCTCGATGCTCCGCGTGTGGGTCCTGGCCTGCACGATCCTCGCCGTCGGCGTGGCGAGCTCGCGACCCCAGGGCCTGACCGCGGCGCTCGTGATCTTCGGCGCGTTCTCCGTCTACTTCGGCGTCTCCGCACTGCTGCACGTGACCCGTGACCAGGCGACCAGCGCATGAGCACGCGCCGCAAGATCACGTTCGGCATCCTGGGCGTCTACATCCTCGGGATGATCCTGATCGTCGCGGCGTTCGGTGCCAAGCGCAGCGACAACGACGAGTTCAAGCCGGAGAACGAGTTCAAGCTGGACCCCTGGCTCGCCCTCCCGGGCCCGATGGATCTCAACAAGGGCGTGCTCTACCTGTTCATCGCGACGGCCCTGACGCTGGGGCTCATGATGTACATCTCCAAGCGCATGGTGGGACGGCCGAACCGCGTGCAGACCGCCGTCGAGTGGGCCTACACGGGCATGCGCGACAAGGTCGTGCGCGACAACATGAGCGACGCGATGGCGAAGAAGTGGTTTCCGCTCGTCTTCACGCTGTTCGTCTTCATCTGGATCTCGAACCTCATCGGCTACCTGCCGCTGCCGGTCAACACCGAGCACAAGGTCGCGATCTTCGGCACCGAGGTTCCCGCGCTCCAGATCTACGCCGCCACGGCGAACGTCTCGATCCCGCTCGTCCTGGCGCTGATCGTGTTCTTCGCCTTCAACATCGAGGGCGTCCGTGCCAAGGGCTTCTGGGGCTACACGAAGAGCCTGATCCCGCCCGGGCTCAAAGGGCCGATCCTGATCATGATCTTCCCGCTCGAGCTGCTGTCGAACTTCCTGCGGCTGATCTCGCTCACGGTCCGGCTGTTCGCGAACATCCTCGCCGGCCACATGCTCATCCAGTTCATGTCCGGCGGTCTGGCCGTCCTGCTCGGCCTCGAGATCCTCGCGTGGTTCACCCTCCCGGCGGGCGTCGCGGTCTTCATCTTCGAGGCGACGCTCGTCGCCGGCCTGCAGGCGTTCATCTTCGCCATCCTGACGTGCATCTACCTCGGTAGCGCCGTCGCCGAATCCCACTAGAAGGAGCTTGAGAGAGACAATGGGCATTGCAATGGACGTCATCGCACAGGCGGGCGGCATGGACCCCGCCGCGTACGGCGAGAAGGCCGGCCGCGCGATCGCGCTCGGCGTCGGCGCGGGCGGAGGCGCCGCGGGCGCCGGTGCCGGCATCGGCATGCTGTTCGGCAAGGTCATCGAGTCGGTGACGCGCCAGCCGGAGATGCGCGACGAGATCGCCTCGATCCAGTGGCTCGGCTTCGCCCTCACCGAAGCGTGCTTCTTCTACGGCCTCGTCGGCGGCCTCATCGCCTTCTTCCTCTAGGCAGCGATGGACCTCTCCAGCTTCATCTCCGGGCTGCCGCTCGCGGCCGCCGAGAAAGCCGCCCCTGAGGAGGAGAGCGGGACGTTCCTCGTCTCGCCCGACATCGGGCTGATGATCTGGACGCTGCTCGTCTTCGGCATTTCGCTCTACATCCTCAAGAAGGTCGTGTTCCCGCGCATCCAGGAGGCCCTGGACAAGCGCCAGAAGGCGATCGAGGAGTCGATCGACGCGGCCGAGCGCACGCGCGTCGAGGCCGACGAGCTACTCGCCGAGTACCGCGAGCGGCTGGCAAAGGCGCGCGAGCAGGCCGAGGAGATCGTCGGCCGCGCGCGCAAGGCCGCCGACGCGCAGGAGGCCACGGCGGTCGAGGAGGGCAAGGCCAAGCGCGAGGAGATGCTCGAGCAGAGCAAGCGCGAGATCCAGGCCGAGACGCGGCGCGCGATCCAGGACATCCGCAACGAGGTCGCCGACCTGACGATCCTCGCGACGGAGAAGGTCACGCGCAAGACGCTCACCGAGGACGACCAGCGCCGCCTCGTCGAGGAGGCGCTCTCAGAGCTGGACTTCTCGGCGCTCGCCGGCGATCGGGAGGGCTGAGGCGCGCATGGAGGAGATCGCCGAGGTCTATGGGCGGTCGCTGTTCGCGGTCGCGCAGGAGCACGACAAGCTCGACGAGATCCGCGAGCAGCTCGGGCAGTTCGCCGAGGCGCTGCAGGACAACCGCGACCTGGCGGTCTTCTTCTTCTCGCCCTACTTCTCGACGCCGGAGAAGAAGGACGGCCTGACGAAGACCGTCACGGGCGCCGACGACACGCTGATCAACTTCCTCGAGCTGCTGATCGAGAAGCACCGCATGCCGGCGATCTTCCGCATCCGCCGCTACTACGACGGGCTGTGGGAGCAGGAGAACAAGATCCTGCCGGTTCAGATCTCGACCGCGACGGAGCTGGACAAGGCCACCGTCAAATCGATCGGCGATCGCATCGCCAAGGACACCGGCCAGAAGATCGAGCTCACCGCGGAGGTCGACCCCGACATCCTCGGCGGCATCGTCCTGCGGGTGGGCAACTCGATCCTCGACGCATCGATTCGCAACCGCCTCGACAACCTGAGAAAGCACGTCGCCCGCGGCGCCTGACGCCTTCCGCGGATCCCCTTAAGGAGCTGACACGACCTCCATGAAGATCAAGCCTGATGAGATCACCTCCATCCTCAAGAGCCGGATCGAGGGGCTGGACGAAGACTCGGCCGAGCTGACCGAGGTCGGCACCGTCCTGTCCGTCGGCGACGGCATCGCCCGCGTCCACGGCCTCGAGAACGCGATGTCCTTCGAGATGCTCGAGCTGCCACACGGCGTCACGGGCCTCGCGCTGAACCTCGAGTCCGACAACGTCGGCGTCGTGCTGTTCGGCGACTGGGCGAAGATCGTCGAGGGCGACACGGTCAAGCGGACCGGCTCGCTGCTCGAGATCCCGGTCGGCGAGGAGCTGCTCGGGCGCATCGTCGACCCGCTCGGCAACCCGCTCGACGGCAAGGGCGACATCAACACCGAGACCAAGCGCCCGGCCGAGTTCAAGGCCCCCGGCGTCGTCCAGCGCCAGCCCGTCGTCGAGCCGCTGCAGACCGGCATCAAGGCGATCGACGCGATGATCCCGATCGGCCGCGGCCAGCGCGAGCTGATCATCGGCGACCGCCAGACCGGCAAGACGACGATCGCGATCGACACGATCATCAACAACCGCAAGTCCGGCGTCATCTCCGTCTACGTCGCGATCGGCCAGCGCATGGCGACGGTCGTGGCGCTCGCCGAGACGTTGCAGGAGGCCGGCGCGATGGAGAACACGATCATCGTCGCGGCAGGCGCCGACGAGGCCGCGCCGGTGAAGTTCCTCGCGCCGTACGCGGGCGCCGCGATGGCCGAGCACTTCCTCTACGAGGGCGGCGCCGCGCTGTGCATCTACGACGACCTCACCAAGCACGCGTTCGCCTACCGCCAGATGTCGCTGCTGCTGCGCCGCCCGCCGGGCCGCGAGGCTTACCCCGGCGACGTCTTCTACCTCCACAGCCGCCTGCTCGAGCGCGCGGTCAAGCTCAACGACGACCTCGGCGGCGGCTCGATGACCGCGCTGCCGATCATCGAGACGCAGGCCGGCGACGTCTCCGCCTACATCCCGACGAACGTCATCTCGATCACCGACGGCCAGATCTTCCTCGAGCCCAAGCTCTTCTTCTCGGGCGTGCGGCCGGCCATCAACGTCGGCATCTCGGTGTCGCGGGTCGGCGGCAACGCGCAGATCAAGCCGATGAAGAAGGTCGCAGGGCGGCTGAAGCTCGAGCTGTCGCAGTATCGCGACCTCGAGGCGTTCGCCCAGTTCGGCTCCGACCTGGATGCCGACACGCAGGCGACGCTCGCCCGCGGCGAGCGGCTCGTCAAGACGCTCAACCAGAACGAGCGCTCGCCGATGGCCGTCGAGGAGCAGGTCATCGTGATCTACGCGGCGACCAACGGCTTCCTCGACCGCATCTCCGTCGACCGCGTGCCCGCCTTCCACGAGGACCTCGTCTCGCGGATGCGCGCCGAGAACGCCGACGTGCTCGAGAAGATCGAGGGCGGCTCGTGGGACGACGACCTGATCGAGACCGTGCGCGCGGCCGTCGAGGACTTCACCAAGGACTTCGGCGAGGATCTCGACGAGGACGGCGTCGCGATCGACGCGGACTCCGACGGCGCGGCGGAATCGACGAGCGATGACGACGGGGACGACGAGGAGACCGCTGACGAGCCCGAGAAGGAGGCGGCACCGGCGTGAGCGCCACCCAGCGCGACGTCAAGACCCGCATCGGGTCGGTCAAGAACATCCAGAAGATCACGCGCGCCATGGAGATGGTCGCGGCGGCTCGCCTGCGCCGCGCCGAGCAGCGGATTGCCGCGCTGCGCCCGTATGCCGGCGCGATCCGCCGCATGACGCGCCAGGCCGCCGAGGCCGCCGGCTCGTCGGAGATCTCCGCGCTGCCGATTCTGAAGGAGCACGACAGCGAGGACAAGATCGCCCTGCTGCTCGTGACCGGCGACCGTGGCCTGGCGGGCGCGTTCAACTCGCAGATCGTGCGCGCCGGGCTGCGCGCCGCGCGCGAGTACGAGTCCAACGGGCGCACCATGCGCTACAGCGCCGTCGGGCGGCGCGGCGTCTCGACGCTGACCTTCCGCGGCAAGGACCCGGTCGGCCGCTACGTCGGCTTCACCGACCGCCCGTCCTACGCCGACGCCCGGGAGATCGCCGAGGAGCTGATCGCCGCCTACGTCGACGGCGAGGCCGATCGCGTCGAGATCTTCTACAACGGCTACATCTCGCCGCTGACGCAGGAGGTTCGCCGCGAGACGCTGCTGCCGCTGCAGCAGGCGACGATCCTCGAGGGCACCGCCGACGGCGACGACGACGACGCCTCCGAGGCCTCCGGCGCACGTCACAGCGCGCTCGTCGAGTACGAGCCCGACCCGAAGGAGATCCTCGCGCGCCTCGTGCCCGACTACGTCGAGATCTCCGTGTACCGCGCGCTGCTGGAGTCGACGGCGTCCGAGCACGGCGCCCGCATGACCGCGATGCGCAACGCCTCCAAGAACGCGGGCGAGCTCATCGAGGACCTCACGCTGGAGATGAACCGCGCCCGTCAGGCCGAGATCACCCAGGAAATCATGGAAGTCGTCGCGGGCGCCGAGTCGCTCACCTAAGGAGAACACGTGGCCACCACAGAAGACAAGCCCACCGAAACGCAGACCAACACCGGCCGGATCGAGGAGATCCAGGGCGTCGTGATCGAGGCCACGTTCCCCAACGGCGAGCTTCCCGAGATCTTCAACGCGCTGACGATCGCGCGCGGCGGCACGGGCGAGGAGGGCGAGGAGGAGGCCGAGACGCTCGTCGTCGAGGTCCAGCAGCACCTCGGCGACGACCGCGTGCGCTGCGTGGCGATGGACTCCACCGACGGCCTGTCGCGCGGCATGGAGGTCACCGACACCGGCGGACCGATCACCGTGCCCGTCGGCAAGGGCGTGCTCGGGCGGATCATGAACGTGCTCGGCGAGCCGATCGACAACGTCGGCGACGTCGAGTACGACGAGCGCTGGCCGATCCACCGGCCCGCGCCGAACGTCGAGAACCTGACGCCGACGACGGAGATGTTCGAGACCGGCATCAAGGTCGTCGACCTGCTCGCGCCGTACGCCAAGGGCGGCAAGGTCGGCCTGTTCGGCGGTGCCGGCGTCGGCAAGACCGTGCTGATCCAGGAGCTCATCAACAACCTCGCCCAGGAGCACGGCGGCCTGTCGGCCTTCTGCGGCGTCGGCGAGCGCTCGCGCGAGGGCAACGACCTGTGGCTGGAGATGAAGGAGTCGGGCGTCCTCGACAAGACGATCCTCGTCTTCGGCCAGATGAACGAGCCTCCCGGAGCGCGCATGCGCGTCGCGCTCGCGGGCCTGACGATGGCGGAGTACTTCCGCGAGGAGGGCGGCCAGGACGTGCTGCTCTTCATCGACAACATCTTCCGCTTCGTGCAGGCCGGCTCGGAGGTCTCCGCGCTGCTCGGCCGGATGCCGTCGCAGGTCGGCTACCAGCCGACGCTCGAGACCGAGATGGGCCAGCTGCAGGAGCGCATCACCTCCACGCGCGACGGCTCGGTGACCTCGGTGCAGGCGATCTACGTCCCCGCCGACGACCTCACCGACCCGGCGCCCGCGTCGGTGTTCGCCCACCTCAACGCCACGACGGTGCTGTCGCGGGCGATCTCCGAGAAGGGGATCTACCCCGCGGTCGACCCGCTGGACTCGACGTTGACGATCCTCAAGCCGGACATCGTCGGCGAGGAGCACTTCACGACGGCCAATCGGGTCAAGGAGATCCTCCAGCGCTACAAGGAGCTGCAGGACATCATCGCGATCCTCGGCATCGACGAGCTGTCCGACGAGGACAAGCTGATCGTCGGCCGCGCGCGCCGCGTCGAGCGCTTCCTGTCGCAGCCGTTCTTCGTCGCCGAGGCGTTCACCGGCACGACGGGCCAGTACGTCCCGATCGCCGAGACGATCCGTGGCTTCAAGGAGATCATCGAGGGCCAGCACGACGACGTGCCGGAGTCGGCGTTCTTTCTCAAGGGCACGATCGACGATGTCGTCAAGGCCGCGAGCGGCAAGAAGGACGAGGACGAGAAGGACGAGGACGAGACGGACGACGACACGAACGACGACGACACGAAGGCCGAGGCCAAGAAGGACGACGACAAGAAGACCGAGGCCGAGACGTCGACCGACGACGACGACGCTTCTGACGAGGACGACGAGTAGTGGCCCGCACGCCGTTTCGCGTCGAGGTGCTGACGCCCGAGGGGTCGGTCTTCGACGAGGAGGTCGGGATGGTCTCCACGCGCACCGAGGTCGGCTCGATCGGCATCATGGCCCGCCACCAGCCGGTGCTTGGCATGCTCGTGCCGACCGAGCTGCGGCTGTATCGCACGGAGACCGACGTCGTGCGCTACGCGCAGGGGGAGGGCTACGTGCAGGTCTCCGCGGACGGCATCCTCGTGCTCGTCGAGGAGGCGCACGAGCCGGGCGAGCTCGACAAGGCCGATCTCACCGAGAAGCTGCGCAAGGCCGAGGACGCCTACTCGTCGGCGGAGCCGAACACCGAGGAACGCCGCCGGGCCGGCCGCGACAAGCGCCGCTGGGAAGCGTTCCTGCGCATCGCCGAGGGCTGACGCGGTCCTGTAGGGCGGTTGGCCCTACCGCGACCGGCGGGGTGGCCGCATTGGCGCGACTTCGCCGGCGGAGCAGAGTTGATGACACACCCTCGACGCCTCTCCGGGATCGTGCCATGTTCTCTCCCACCGTCACAGAGCTTCCCCGCCGCCTCGAGCCGATTGCCCGCGACCCGTTCCTCGACGGGCGCCGCGGCCCGGCCGTGACGCTCGTCGGCGCCGCGCCGTCGCCGGCCGGCCTGCCCGCGGCCGGGCTGCGCCCCGCCGCGTAGGCGCTCGCGTCTTTCGCGCAGCGCATCTGCGAGCCTTGCTCGGGTGCTCGACGTTCTGCGCGGAACCTTCGCCTACGTCGTGGCGGTCGCCCTGCCGCTCGCCGGCGCGATCCTCGCGATCATCCAGTTCGTCGACGGCGAGACCCGTGAGGGCATCCGCATCGCCGCCGCGACGCTGCTGGGCATCTGTCTCTACGCGCTGCTGCTCACCTGAGCCCGAGCGCTGCCCGTAGGGTCAACGCGACGGTCTGCGGCTCGTGCTCGATCTGGCGCCAGGTCATTCGCACGACGCGGTGGCCGGCGCGGACGAGTTCGGCCTCCTTGCGGCGATCGCGCTCGATCCGCCGTCGCGTCGAGTGGAAGCGCAACCCGTCGGTCTCGAGGACGAGGCGCTCGCGGCGCCAGAGGAAGTCGACCTCGACGGGGATCCCGGACGGGATGTCGACCGTGGCGTTCACCGCGGGCCGCGGGACGCCGTGGCGCCCGAACAGCGACAGCGCGCGCTCCTCGAGCCCACTGCGCGTCAGCGTCGTGCCGATCGCGTGGTCGGCCAGGACGGTGCGGAGGTCTGCGCTGCCGCGGGCGCCGCGGAAGCGCTCGAGGACGTCCTCGATGGCGGCGAGATCGAACAGCTCACGCACCTCCGCCTCGTCGCACGCGCGCTCGACGCCGCGGCGCGGCAGCACGGCCGCGAGGCCCAGCAGCGTCAGGGCGACCGACGTGCAGGCAATCCCGTCGACCTCGGCGCGATCCTGCGCCTGGAGGCGGCGGCAGAGGTACGGCCGGACGCCCGCGATCCTGCCGCGCTCGGTCGGGACGGTGACCTCCGCGTAGGAGATCGCCGTCGCTCTGAGCCCCCACAGCGCCGCGGCCGAGCGGTGGCTCAGCAGCGCTCCGGGGCCGCACGCGAGCACCGCGGCCATCCGGCGCGATCGCTCGGTCAACGCCCGGTGGCCGACCGCGTAGACGCCGCGGTGGATCGGCAGCAGCTGCCGGGCGGCAAGCATCCCCTTGATCTCGTCGCGCGTGAAGCCGCGCCACAGCAGCTGGCGTCGCGCGACGACCCCATGCTGGCGGCCTGCCAGCGCCGCGAGGTGGTGGTGTCGCGATCGAATCGACTCTTGTGGGTCGTGAGCGCCCACAACTGTCGATTCGATCTCCATCGCGCGATCGTGGCGGGGAAACCGTCACAGCGGGCGCGCGGTTTGTGGCGAATCACCTGATCCGTAAGCGGTCGTGCAGGCGGCGCAGCGGTCCCGGGGCCCACCAGTTCCTGTCGCCCAGCAGCTTCATCAGCGACGGCACGAGCAGGGCGCGGACGATCGTGGCGTCGATCAGGACGGCGATCGCGGTCCCCAGGCCGACCTGCTTGACGAAGACGATGTCCGACGTCGCGAACGAGCCGATCGCGATGCACAACAGCAGCGCGGCCGCCGTGACGATCCGGCCCGTGCGCTGCAGGCCGATCGCGACGGCCTCGTCGTTGGATGCGCCGCCGTCGCGTGCCTCCTTGATGCGCGTCAGCAGGAAGACGCCGTAGTCCGTGCTGAGGCCGAACGCGATCGCCAGCAGCACGAGCGGCTGGGTCAACTCCAGCGCGCCCTGCGAGGTGTAGTCCAGCAGCGACTCCAGGCGGCCATCCTGGAAGACGAGCACCAGCAGGCCGAACGCCGCGCTCAGGCCCAGCACGTTCATCACCAGCGCCTTCAGCGGCAGGACGACCGACCCGGTCATCGCGAACAGGATCAGCAGCGTCGTGACGGCCAGCAGCACGAGCGCGGGCACGAGACGCCCGCCGAAGCTCGTCAGCTGATCGACGAAGCGCGCAGACTCGCCCGCGACGGCGACCGGCCCGGGCGCGGGTAGGGCTCGCACCGCCTCGACGAGGTTGCGCGTGCGATCGTCGAGCGCCGGCGCCCTCGGCGTGACCTGCAGCAGCCACTGGCCGGCGCTCAGGTCCTGCGCAGGGTCGACGGTTGCGGCATCGTCCAGGCGCGCGATCCGCCGCCCGAACGCCCGCACCGCGGCCTCGCTCGAGCGCGGCGCCATGACCGCGACGTGCATCGGCGACGTCGGTCCCGGCGGGAACTCCGTGCGCAGCGCCGTGTCGACGACCTTCGACATCGACGAGTCGGGCAGCACGCTGGCGTCGACGCCCGTGAACTCGATCCGCAGGAACGGCAGCCCGGCGGCGACGAGGACCGCGGCCGTCACCAAGGCGATCGTGCCCGGGCGGCGCATCACGAGCAGCGACAGGCGGTAGAAGAAGCCGCGCTCGGTGATGACCTCGCGGTGGCGCAACCTCGAGGGGGCGAGCGCGTTCACCCGCTCGCCGAGCACGACCAGCAGCGCCGGCAGCGCGATCAGCGCGACGGCCCCGGCGACGATCGCCGTGATCGCGCCGGCGATTCCCATCGAATAGAGGAAGCGCGCGGGGAAGACCAGCAGCGACAGCATCGCGGCAGCGACCGTCAGCGAGCTGAAGATCACCGTTCGCCCCGCCGTCTGCAGCGTGCGCACCAGCGCGTCGCGCCCCGGGCCGAGGCGCTCCATCTCCTCGCGGTAGCGCGACAGCACGAACAGCGAGTAGTCGATCGCCAGGCCGAGACCGAGGCCGATCGTGAGGTTCAGGGCGAAGATCGACAGCAGCACGCCCTCGTTGACGAGCCGCAGGCAGAGGAACGTGCCCATGATCGTCAGCAGGCCGACGAACAGCGGCAGCAGCGCGGCGACCGCCCCGCGGAAGATGATCAGCGACAGCAGGAAGAGCAGTGGGAAGGCGAGCGTCTCGGCCTTCGCGAGGTCTTCGCTCACCTGGTCTGAGACCTCCGGGACAGCCACCGCGTAGCCGCCGACGACGATCCCGGGAACCTCCGACAGCTTCTCGGCGATGCGCTCGCCGGTCGCGCCCTCGTCGGCATCCGAGCGCAGGTACGTCGCGACATAGGTCGCACGCCCGTCGCGCGAGACGAGCGGGCTGCGCGGCTCGCCCGCGCCGCCCGCGCCCCCGCCCGCCGCGCGCGGCGCGCCATCGGCGCGAGCGCCGTCGCCGAGCAGCGAGGTGATCTGGGCGACCCCGCGATCGGCGCGCAGGCGCTCGACGACACGCCGCACCTTCGCCTGGCCCGCGCTCCCCGTCACGGGCCCGCCGGTGCGCACGAGCACGATCACCGCCGGGCTCAGGGTGCGCCCGAGGGCGTCCTCGAGCTGCGCCGAGGTCAGGCGGCTCTCGGCATTCGGGTCGACGAAGTCATCGGCGTTGCCGGCCGACAGCAGCCCCGTGACGGGGGTACCGAAGAGCACGGCCGCGACGAGGAACACGACCGCTGCGGCCAGCACGTGGCGCGGACGGTCGGCGATCCGGTGCGCCAGCCCGATCAGCACGCGCGCTCGATGCCGGCCTCGGCGACGCCGCGCTCGAGCTCGTCCAGGCCGAAGGCCTCGACGGGCCCCAGCGCGCCGCGGGCGCCGACGCCGCCCTCGGCGGCGCGCATCGCGCCCCACGCCAGCATCCCGGCCGTGAAGTCATACGGGCTCGCGCCCTCCAGGCGTACGGTCGCGAGCGTCCTGCCGGCGCCGTCGCACGCCACGGCCACGATCTCCGAGCGCGCCTCGGAGCGGGTCGCGGCGTCCGGGCCCCCGGTCGAGCCGCGCACGAGCCGCCCGGCGGAGGAGGTGATCGCGCGGCGCACTCCCGGTATACGCGTCGCCAGCGCCGTCGCGCCCGACAGGACCTGCAACGGGCGTGAGGCCGGGCCGAACCAGCCCAGCCAGACGCCGACGTCGCGCAGGCCCGGATGCAGCCGCGGCAGCGAGAACTGCTCGGTCGCGCCGATCGAGATCGCCGGGCGGCCGTCGAAGCTGCGCACGTGCCGGGCGCCGCGCTCGCTCACCAGCCGCCCGTCGCGAAACGCGTAGGCGCCCTCGGCGAGCATGCCGGCGGCCGAGGCCCGCGTGCCGCCGCTGAACTGGCCCGCCCGATCGCCGGAGACGAAGTAGCCGGCGTCGACGCGCACGGCGCGCTCGCCGGCCTCGCGCAGCGCCAGCGCGGCGGCCAGGTTGCCCGGCACGTAGTCGTAGCCCATCGCGGTCAGCAGCACGCTGCCGGCATCGGCGGCGGCCGGGCCGTGGCGCTCGAACACCGTGCGGATGTACGGCGCCTCGCCGGTGCAGTCGAGCAGCTGCGCACCCGCGCCGATCGCGGCCAGCACGGCGGGCTCGCCCCAGCGAACGAACGGCCCGACGGTCGAGACGAGGACGTCGCCGCGCTCCAGCAGCGCCCCCAGCGCCGCCGCTCCACGCGGCCCGGCCGCGTCGGCGACCGCGCTGTCGGCACCGAGCTCGGCGGCGAGCGCCCCGACGCGCGCCGCGTCGCGTCCGACCAGCAGCGGCCGCGCGCCGCGCGCGACGAGCGCGCGCGCGGTCAGCTCGCCGGTGAACCCGGTGGCCCCGAACAACACGATGCGCGCGCCCATCCGCCGCACGCTACCCGCCGCGACGAGCTCGGGCACGCCGAGCCTCGTGGTTGCTGCGGGTACCCTTCTGCGGATGGACGAACAGGTTCTGGCCGAGCGCCTGATGACCTACGACACGTCCACCGACAACGACCTGCGCGCCGCCGTCGGCTTCGTCAAGGGCTGGCTCGAGGCCCGCGACATCGCCGTCACCGAACGCGACTTCGGTGGACTGCCGGTGGTCCTCGCCGACGTCGGCCCCAAGGACGGCCCATCGGTGATCCTGCACGGCCACCTCGACGTCGTGCCGGCCCACGCCGACCAGTTCACGCCGCGCATCGAGGGCGACCGGCTGATCGGCCGCGGCGCCTACGACATGAAGGGCGGGCTCGCGACGATGATGTGCGCCCTCCACGACGTCGCCGCCAACGGCGGCGTGCGCGTGCGCTTCATCTGCGTCCCCGACGAGGAGTCCGAGGACGTCGAGACTCGCTGCACCGAGATGCTCGTGGAGGAGGGCATGCGCGCGGACTTCGCGATCACCGGCGAGCCGACCGACCTGCACATCGGGGTGCAGGCCAAGGGCGTGCTCGCCGTGCGCGTGGAGGTCGACGGCACCGCCGCGCACGGCTCGACGCCGTGGCTGGGCGACAACGCGATCCTCAAGGCGCACGACACCTTCCGTCGCATCGAAACCCTACGATTCAGCCGCGAGTCCTCCGACCTGTTCGACAGGCCCTCGATCAACGTCGCACGCATCGACGGCGGCGACGCCTTCAACAAGGTCCCGGACCTCTGCCGCATGGACATCGACATCCGCTACCTCCCCAACCAGGACCCCGGCGAGATCCTCGCCGACATCCGCGCGCTGCCCGACGTGCGAATCGTCAAGGTCTTCCAGCGCGCGCCCGCGCACGTCTCGCGCGCCAACCCGTACGTGCGCGCGCTGCGTGAGGCGGTCTCCAAGTCGCTGGCCGGCGAGGCGCTGTCGGTCGGGCGCGACGGGTCGTCGGATGCGACCGCCTTCCTCGAGGCCGGCGTGCCGGCGGTCGAGTTCGGTCCGATCGGCGGCGGCCACCACGGCCCCGTGGAATGGGTCTCGATCGAGTCCCTGCGCCTCTACCGGCGCGCCCTGTGCGACTTCGTGGAGGGCCTGCCGGCGTGGCTGGCGGGCGCCGCGGACAAGCCGCCGCTGCGCGCGGTCGAGGGCGGCCTGGCGTGAGCGTCCACGAGGACGAGCCGCCACCGCGCCTGGGCCTGGAGATGGCCAAGAAGTTCGCGCTGGGCGGCCTCTTGATCGTGCTGCTGACGACGATCGCCGTGTCGAGCGCGCTGCTGCTCGAGGTCCACCAGAACGTGACGGTGTTCGCGCGCGAGTCGACGCCGATCCCGGGCATCGAGAACGTCCTCGACGAGGTCCCGGCCGGCTCGCCGCAGACGATCCTGCTGCTGGGCTCCGACCGCCGCTTCGCCGACGGCAAGGACAACCCCCCGCGCTCGGACACGATCATCGTCGTGCGCCTGGACCCCGACAAGAACGCGACGGCGATCATGTCGCTGCCGCGCGACCTGAAGGTCGAGGTCCCCGGCGTCGGGACGCGCAAGATCAACGAGGCCTACCACAACGGCGGGCCGCGGCTGACCGTCCGCACGGTCCGCAGGCTGCTCGACATCCCGATCAGCCACGTCGTCAACGTCAACTTCGGCGGCTTCAGCCGCGCCGTCAACCGGCTCGGCTGCGTCTACGCCGACATCGACCGCCGCTACTTCAACGACAACTCGCGCGGCGAGAACTACGCGACGATCGACCTCAAGCCCGGCTACCAGAAGCTCTGCGGCCAGAACGCGCTGGACTACGTGCGCTATCGCCACGACGACTCGGACTTCGTGCGCGCGGCGCGCCAGCAGGAGTTCCTGCGCCAGGCCAAGGAGCAGATCGGCCTCGGCAAGCTGTTCGGCGATCGCGGGGAGCTGCTGAAGATCTTCGGGCGCTACACCCAGACGGACATCGCGCGCGACAACGACGCGGCGATCCTCGGTCTGATCAAGCTCGCCTACCTGTCCTCCAAGACGCCGCTGCGCGAGATCCCGTTCCCCGCCGAGGACGTAGACGGCGGCTACGTCGAGATCGGCCCGAGCAACCTGGCCAAGACGCGCGATGCCTTCCTCGAGGTGCGCGGGCGCGAGCCCGAGGTCAGCGAGGAGAAGAAGCCCAAGCGGATCAAGGCGACGAAGGGCCTCGCGGCCGGGCTGATGCTCGCCGGGCGCGAGGGCGAGGACCACGTGCTGGCGATGGACCTGCGCCTGGGCAAGCTGGGCCTGCCGGTCTACTTCCCCAAGGCGCGCCTGAGCAAGGGCAACTACGTCAAGACCTCCAGCCCCCGCTCCTATGAGATCTTCGATCGCAACAAGAACCGCTACCGCGCCTACCGGATCGTCCTGTCGCACGGCGAGAACGGCCAGTACTACGGCATCCAGGGGACGACATGGAAGGCCGCCCCGATCCTCGACAACCCGACCGACGAGGTGCGCATGCGCAAGCGCATCTACAAGCGCTACTTCGACGGGCGCAAGATCAGGCTGATCGCGTGGGAGACGCCGAAGGCCGTCTACTGGGTCTCCAACACGTTGTCCCAGCGCCTCTCGAACAAGCAGATGATGGGCATCGCCCGCTCGCTGCAGCGGATCGGGCAGTAGTCATCGCGCCTCATCCCGGCGCCCCGAAGGATAGGGTGGCCGCCGCATGAGCGACCGCCGCGAACCCATCGGCGTGATCGGCACGGGCTACGTCGGACTGGTCACGGCCGCCGGCTTCGCCCACCTCGGCAGCGAGGTCTTCTGCATCGACATCGATGCCGACAAGATCGCCCGGCTGCAGGGCGGCGAGATCCCGATCTACGAGCCCGGCCTCGCGGAGATGGTGGCCGCGCACCGCGACCGGCTGCACTTCTCGACGCAGATCGCCGACGCGCTGGCCAACGCCAAGCTGCTGTTCGTCGCCGTCGGCACGCCGCCGACGTACTCCGGCGACGCCGACCTCAGCGCCGTGCGCGCGGTGGTCGCGGCGATCCCCGACTCGACCGACCACGCGCTCGTGATGAAGTCGACGGTGCCCGCCGGCACCGGCGCGTCGATCAAGCGCGTGCTCGCCGAGGGCGGCAAGCATGGCATCGCCTACGTCTCCTGCCCGGAGTTCCTCAAGGAGGGCTCGGCGGTCAAGGACTTCCTCAACCCCGACCGCGTCGTCGTCGGCGACGAGGGCGACTGGGCCGGCGACGCCGTCGTGGAGCTCTACGAGCCGTTGCGGGCGCCGCTCGTGCGCACCGACATCGCCTCCGCGGAGATGGTCAAGCTCGCCTCCAACGCCTTTCTGGCGACGAAGATCTCGTTCATCAACGAGATCGCCAACGTCTGCGAGGAGACCGGCGCCGACGTCATCGAAGTCGCCCGCGGGATGGGCCTCGACGACCGCATCGGCCACAAGTTCCTACAGGCGGGCATCGGCTTCGGCGGATCGTGCTTTCCGAAGGACGTCAACGCGCTCAAGCAGCTCGCGGGCAACTCCGGCTACCACTTCCAGCTGCTCAACGCCGTCATCGAGGTCAACGAGCTGCAGAAGCGGCGCGTCATCGGCAAGCTGCAGAAGCACCTCGGCTCGCTCGTCGGGCGCACGGTCTGCCTGCTCGGCCTGGCGTTCAAGCCCAACACCGACGACATGCGCGAGGCCTCCTCGCTCGTGCTGTGCGCCCGCCTGCAGGCCGACGGCGCGACGATCCGCGTCTACGACCCGGTCGCCGAGCACGAGGCGCGCACGCTGATCCCGGCCGTGCACTTCGCGCACGACGCGCTCGACGCGACCGCGGGCGCCGACGCGGTCGTGCTCGTCACCGAGTGGGCGGAGTTCCTCGCGCTGGACTGGGCGCAGGTCGCCGAGCGGATGGCCGGCACGCTCGTGCTCGACGGGCGCAACGCGCTCGACGCCGGCGCGGTCGGCGCCGCCGGCCTGACCTACGAGGGCATCGGCCGCGGAGCCGGCGTATCGACGGCCTGATGGAAGGCGGCGGGACGCGATGCAGGCGGTGATCCTCGTCGGTGGGGAGGGCACGCGCCTGCGCCCGCTGACCTCGTCGGTCCCCAAGACGGTCGTGCCGCTCGTCGACCGCCCGCTGATCGTCTACATGCTCGAGTGGCTGCGCCGCCACGGCGTCGACGACGTGATCATGTCCTGCGGCTTCCTCGCGACCGGCGTGCGCGAGGTGCTCGGCGACGGCTCGCAGCTCGGCCTGCGGCTGCGCTTCGTCGAGGAGCCCGAGCCGCGCGGCACCGCCGGGGCGCTGAAGTACGCCGGGGAGCTGCTCGAGGAGCGCTTCCTGATGCTCAACGGCGACGTCCTGACCGACCTCGACCTGTCGGCCCAGATCGCCCAGCACGAGGCGACCGGCGCGGTCGGGACGCTTGCGCTCGTGCCCGTGGCCGATCCCTCCAGCTACGGACTCGTGCGCGTGCGCGAGGACCTGTCGGTCGAGGAGTTCCTCGAGAAGCCCTCCGACGACGCCGAGCTGGACACGAATCTCATCTCGGCCGGCGCATACGTGCTCGAGCGCTCGGTGCTCGACCTCATCGAGCCCGACCAGAAGGTCTCGATCGAGCGCGAGGTGTGGCCGCAGCTCGTCGATCACGGCCTCTACGGCTTCGCCGACGAGCAGGCCTACTGGATCGACATCGGCACTCCGGCGCGCTACCTGCAGGTGACCTTCGACATCCTCGTGGGCAACGTCCGCACGGACGTCGCCGAGCGCCTTGGCGCGGGCTACGTTGACGTCGACCCCTCGGCCGACGTCGCCGGCCGCGTCGTGCCGCCGGCGGTCGTCGAGCGCGGCGCCCGGATCGCGGCCGGCGCGCAGGTCGGCAGCCTCGCCGTTCTCGCCGAGGAGGTGACGATCGGCGAGGGATCGATCGTCGAACGCAGCGTCGTCCTGCGCGGCGCGCAGGTCGGCGCCGGCTGCGTCCTGCGCGACTGCATCGTCTGCCCATCCGCGGTCATCGGAGACCGCACGCGCGTCCTGGACGGCGCGATGGTCGGCGAAGGTGTCAAGATCGGTGCAGACAACGTCGTCGCTCGCGGCGCGCGCTTGTTCCCCGGCATGGAGGTACCCGATGGCGGCCTCGCCTTCTGAGTTGACAGAGCAGCGGCTGGATGCGGAGTCGATCGCGGCGGTCGACAGGTCGGACCTGCTCGCCGACGTCGCCGGCCTGCCCGAGCACCTGCGCGACGCGAAGTGGAAGGTCGAGTCCGCGCAGCTGACGCCGTGGGACTCGCCCGGCGGGCTGATCGTCGCCGGGATGGGGGGCTCGGGGATCGGCGGCATGCTGGCGCGCGCGATGCTCGGCGACCACGCCTCGCGCCCGATCCTGGCCGCGCGCACGTACGGCCTGCCGGCCTGGACGACGCCCGACACGACCGTCCTGTGCTCCTCCTACTCGGGCAACACCGAGGAAACGCTCGCCTGCTACGAGGCCGCGGGGGCGCTCGGCGCACGCCGCGTCGTCGTCACAAGCGGGGGCCGCCTGGCCGAGCTCGCTCGCGCCGACGGCATCCCCGTGATCCCGGTCGCCGGCGGCTTTCAGCCGCGCGCCGCCGTCGCCTACATGACGGTCGCCGCGCTCGAGGTCGCGGGGCTGTGCGGCGCCGGCCCGCGGATGGGCTCCGAGCTCGACGTCGCCGCCGACCACCTCGAGCAGCTCGTCGTCGAGTGGGGCGCCGACGGCGCCGAGGACTGCGAGTCCAAGGCGCTCGCGCGCGCGCTGTGCGACAGCGTGCCGGTGATCGCCGGCTCGGGCGTCACGCAGCCGATCGCCTATCGCTGGAAGACGCAGCTCAACGAGAACGCGAAGATGCCGGCGTTCGCGCACGAGCTGCCCGAGCTCGACCACAACGAGATCGTCGGCTGGCAGAACGCGGCGTCGCTCGGCCCCTTCGCCGCAGTCTTCCTCGACGACGCCGACACGCACCCGCGCGTGCAGGAGCGCATCGCGCTGACGCGAGAGCTGATCGCCGACGGGGCGACCGGCACCTACGTGGTCGCCTCGCGCGGCGTCACGTCCGTCGAGCGCGTCTTCTCGCTCGTGCTGCTCGGCGACCTCGTGTCGCTGTACGTCGCGGTCCTGCGCGGCGTCGACCCGACGCCCGTCGACGTCATCGATGACCTCAAGGGCCGCTTGGGCTAGCGTCTCAGCGGCGCGCGCGCAGCAGCATCCGGCGATGGACCGTCCGGCACGCGCTGGTGCCGCCGAGGCAGGTCGTCACCTGCAGGCGCTGGTCGCGCAGCAGCGCGCGGCGCACGCGGCGACTCGTGCGCAGCACGCGCACGATCGAGCGGCCCGGGCGGAGGTCGAAGTTCATCAGCAATCTCGGGCGGTAGGCGCGCGGGGAGCGCAGGCGGGTCCTGACGACGAGGCGCCCCGAGCAGCGCCGCGGAGCCGACACGCACGCGATGCCGATGCGTAACCCGGCCTTGACGAGCCGCAGGCCCTTGTCGGAGATCCGCAGCACGACCCCGCGCGTACCGGCGGCGGCGCGGGCGCGGGCGGCGGCGGAGGCGGCGGGGCCGGCGGGCGTGGAGCGCAGCCCGACATGCTCGCGCACGACGGCGAGGCCCGGCCGCGCCTGCCCCTGCGGGCCGATCAGGCCCGCGTCGAAGTCGTTGTCCTCGCGCCCCTGCCAGTGGTAGACGTACATCCGCGCGACGCGGGGCCGGCCGGCGGTCAGCGCGTACAGCCAGCGCAACGAGTCGGCGGCGCGCCGCTCGTCGTAGGCCAGCCCGCCCCCGCCGCCGGGCGAGAAGCGCACGATGCCGCCGGTCTCCGTGAGCCAGATCTGGCCCGTCGTATCGGCGGCCAGCGCGTCGAGGCCGCCGCTGGAGAAGTACGTCGCGTCGTAGTAGTTGTGCAGGCCCCACACGGCGGGGCGTTCGGCGAGCGTCCGCTGGTAGTCCGCCAGCCACGCCGCGAGGTTGCCGTCGTCGAGCAGGTCGCCGGCGACGAGGAGGCACTGCGGGCAGGCTGCGCGCGCGGCGTTGTAGTACTGCGCCGCGAGGCCCGGCTGCGGATAGGTCGGCTGTCCGCGGTGGTTGGGCTCGTTCCACGGCGCGAGTTCGGTGATCTGCGGCCAGCGCGCCCGGAACGCGGCCACTGCGGCCTCGTAGGCGGCCGCGGTCGGTGCCCGACAGCCGGCGCCCGGGCAGACGACGCCGCGGCTCTTCTCGAACGCGACGAGCGGCACGAGCCCGCGCCCGAGCGCGCGATCGATCCAGGCGGCGGCGCTCGGGTCGTGCGTCAGCGCGACATCCCACGGCACGACGACCCGCACGGCGTCGATGCGCAGCTGCTGAAAGGAGGGATGCTCGAAGAAGCCCGTCTGCTGGTCGCCGAGCCCCGTCACCATCGCCGCCTGGGCCGTCCCGGCGGCGGCGACGGCGACCAGCGCCGTGACCGCCGCCGTGGCGCATGCGCGCCTCATCAGCGGCGCAGCGTCACCGTGCGCAGCTTCGCCTTGGCCGTGCCGCTGCGCACCACGATGCGCGCGCGCAGCGATCCCCTGCGCCGCAGCGTGCGCCGGCTGGAGGCCGACAGCCTGACGCGCACGGTCCTCCTCTGGCCCGGCTTGACCTTCAGCGTCGCCGAGCCGTGGACCTTTGCCCTGGGCCGGCGCGCGACCTCCAGGCGCGAGCGCACCGCGCGACAGCGGGCCGCGGTGATCGAGCACGTCGCCGTGCCGAGCGAGACCCGCCCCAGCCGGTCGACCCTGAATCGCTGGCCGGCATTGAGCTTGACGCTCGCGTTCTGCGTCCTGGGCGGAGGCGGTGGAGGGGGAGGCGGGCTGCCGCCGCCGCCACCGCCACCGCCGCCACCGCCGCCGCCGCCACCGCCACCGCCACCGCCGGTGGGCGTGCAGGTCGGGTAGGTGCCGACGGTTCCGGCCGGGCAGGGCGGGTTGCAGGTCGGGTAGGTGCCGACGGTTCCGGCCGGGCAGGGCGGGTTGCAGATCGGGTATGTGCCGACGGTTCCGGCCGGGCACGGCGGGGGGCAGCCGGGGTACGTGCCGGGATAGCCCGAGCCGGGATAGTCGCCTGGATACTCGCCGCAGGGCGGCGGGGCGGCGGCCTGCGCCGTCGCTGAGCATCCGAGCAGGACGAAGAACGCGGCCAGCGCGCCCATGATCGCACGGGAGAACATTGAGCACCTCTTGGTTGGTGAAGCACGCGTCGCGAGTGGTTCACCATTCCCCGACCGGTGGCGCGCGCCTGTCCTTGGAGCGGCGCGGCTGGTAAGTCAGTCGCGATCGCGGCGAGCGTAGCAGAGGACTGCGCCGTTTCCCTGTGTGTGACGAGCATCACTCAGATGCGTGCGGTCGGCCACTGGACGCGCGGCGCGCGCCGTGGGAGAGTCGTGGGCACACCCGGTCGAGGAGGTTGCACCATGGCAGGCAGAGAGCTCGGAGCCGGCGCGTGGTCGTATTTCGGAGATCCGCGCGCGATCTCCCACGACGGGCATACGTTCACCGGCTGGGTCTCGACCGCCGGCCACATCTGGGTCGCCAGGCTGACGAAGGGCGGCAAGCTCTCCAAGCACCTGCTGTTTCGCGGCATCGG
This sequence comes from uncultured Actinomycetes bacterium, assembly GCA_963729125.1. Taxonomy (GTDB): domain Bacteria; phylum Actinomycetota; class Thermoleophilia; order Solirubrobacterales; family Solirubrobacteraceae; genus CADCVQ01. Next base: position 1,155,056 of record CAVSML010000008.1, on the reverse strand, counting down.
CCGCGACGACCACAACAACCCGTCGCTCGTGTTCCTGCCCGACGGCCGCCTCGCGGTGTTCTTCTCGCCGCATTCCGGCCACGACCTGCCGCCGCCCGGGATCCCGGCCGTCATGCGCTATCGCATCTCCCAGCGCGCCTACTCGATCGACGGTTGGGGACCGATTCACACGGTGCCCAACGTGCCGGGCGATCTCGGCTTCACCTATCCCAATCCGCTGCAGCAGCGCGGCAAGCTGTGGCTGTTCTGGCGCGGCGCGAACTGGTATCCGACGTTCTCCTACACCGAGAACAAGATCGACTGGGTCAAGCCGCGCGAGCTGATCCACTCCTCGCCCGGGCAGCGGCCGTACACGAAGTACGTCGGCGACGGCGACACGAACATCCACGGCATCTTCACCAACGGCCACCCGATGGCATTCAAGAACAGCCTCTTCTACCTGCGCTACGAGGGCAACGACCTCTACGCCGCGAGCGGGCGCAAGATCGCGAGCCTTGCGGCGGTGCCGGTCCCGATCAACAAGCTCGACCCGATCTACAAGTACTCCGACAGCGGCGGGCGCGCGTGGGGGCACGACATCGCGCTGACCTCCGAGGGGCGCCCGCGCGTCGTCTACACGCGCCGGCTGGGCGGCCCCAATGGCCGCGACACGTTCTGGTACGCCTACCACAATGGTGAGAAGTGGGTGAGCCGCAAGATCGTCGACGCCGGGGCCGGGCGCAACTCGTTCACCTCCGGCGGCGCGTCGTTCGACCACGAGGATCCGCGCTTCGTCTACCTGTCGCGCACGATCGGGCGCTGGAATCAGGTCGAGCAGTGGTTCACCCCCGACGAGGGCCGCACCTGGCAGACGCGCCGGCTGACCGCCGACAGCGATCACTACTCGATCCGGCCCGTGACGCCGCGCGGGCTCGCAGGCCCGGCCAACCGCGTGCTGTTCTCGCGCGGCGACGAGACGACGATCGGCTTCACGAACTACCGCACGCGCATCCACGCGCTCGATTTCTAGGCGGCGCGCGGGAAGGCTCACCCCGGCGCGTGCTGCTGCCGATATGCCCCATGTGAGGCGGGCACGCATCTTCGCCTGCGCGGGCATCGGCGCGCTGGCGCTGTACAGCTTCGGTGAGACGGCGTTCGCCGCCCCGCCGGAGGTCACGCGCGCGGGCGACGGGCTCGTCGTCAGCGTCGCCGCCGCCAGCGAGCACCTGTCGCTGAGGGTGACCGCCGACGGACGCTTCGAGCTGATCGGCCTGCCGCTGAACGCGGCCGCGATCCCGGTCGGCTGCACGTGGGACGGCACGCGCCTGAGCTGCCCGCTGCCGGTGGGCGTCGACGTCCGTCTCGGCGCCGGCGACGACAGCCTCGACGCCCGCCGCGAGCCCCTGCCGATGACCATCGACGACGGGCCCGGCGACGATCTCGTGCGCGGCGGCAGCGCCGACACGACGTTCCTCAACGGCGACGGCGACGACGAGTTCGTCGGCAGCGGCCGCGACCGCTACGTCGGCGGGCCGGGCGCCGACCGCTTCGCCGGCGACGGCTCGCTGGATGGCGACGACTTCCTCGACACCCTCTCCTACGCCGCCGCGACGCAGCCCGTGCACGCCGGCGCATCCGAGGCGCTCACCGGCGACGACGGGGCCGGGGGCGAGGGCGACACGATCGGCTACGGGATCGAGCGCTTCGTCGGCGGCAGCGCCGCCGACGTCATCGACGCGACCGGGATGCGCGCCGTCAACGGCGGGGCGGGCGACGACACGCTGGTCGGACCGCGCTCGCTCGGCCACCCGCTGACGCTCGACGGCGGTCCCGGAGCCGACCGCCTGAGCTCCGGCAACGCGACGACGACGCTGCTCGGCGGCGACGGCGCCGACGTGCTCGACGGCGGGCCGCGCGCGGACGCCATCAACGGTGGCGCCGGAGACGACGCGCTGTTCGGCGGCGCCGGCGACGACGCCCTGGACGGCGGCGCCGGCGCCGACCGCATCGCCGGCGGCAGCGGCAGGGACATCGCCGACTACGGCCTGCGCCGCGCGCCGCTGCGCCTGGCGCTCGACGGCGCCGCCAACGACGGCGAGGCGGGGGAGGGCGACCAGCTCGCCGGCGACCTCGAGCGCCTGACCGGCGGCGCGGCCAGCGACACGCTCAGCGGCGACCGCGGCGACAACGAGCTCGAGGGCTCCGGCGGCGATGACCTGCTCTTCGCGGGGCCCGGGCGCGACGTGCTGCGCGGCGGGCCCGGAGCCGACACGGCGGACTTCTCACAGGTGAGCACGGGCCTGTTTCTGTCGATGGCCGAGAACGGCCCGTCGTGGGTCTACGGCGACCTCGGCGGCAACCACATCGCCGACGACGACCAGATCGACAGGGTCGAGACCTTCGTCGGCGGCAGCGGCGACGACACGCTGATCGGCGACAGCGCCGCCAACCGCCTGTTCGGCGGCCCGGGCGACGACCTGCTCGACGGCGCCGACGGCTCCGACGTGCTCAGCGGCGGGCCGGGGACCGACACGACGGAGTACCGCCACCGCCGCCGCGGCGGCGTGCGCGTCACGCTCGACGGGCGCGCTGACGACGGAGGGCCCGGCGAGAACGATCTCGTCGACACCGAGCGCGTCGCCGGCGGCGACGGACCCGACACCCTGATCGGCGGCGGCGCGGCCGACGCGCTGCTCGGAGGCCTCGGCGCCGACACGATCCGCGGCGGCGGCGGCGCAGACGTCGTCGTCGGCGGCGCCGGCAGCGACGACCTCGGCGGCGACGGCGGCCGCGACAGCATCGTCTCCTTCGACGGCGCTCGCGACAGCGTCGCCTGCGGCGATCGCCTGGACGTCGTCAGCGCCGACGGCGCCGACAGCGTCAGCGGGCGCTGCGCCGTCGTCCTGCGCCAGGTAGGAAACGGCCGCGACCTGCCGGCCTCGCGCGCGACGCGGGTGCCCGCGGGCGACTCGCGCCCGCGCCGGCTGACGGGCGGGCGGCGCGCCGACACGCTGACCGGCGGCGGCGGACGCGACACGCTCAGCGGGCGTGGCGGCGCGGATCGCCTGCGCGGCGGGCGCGGCCCCGACCGCCTGTACGGCGGCGCGGGCTCCGACCGGCTGTCGGGCGGCACCGGCGGCGACCTGCTCGACGGCGGCGGCGGTCACGACCTGCTCGACGGCGGCGAGGCCCCCGACCGCCTGCTTGGCCGCGCCGGCGACGACCACTTGTTCGGCGGCACCGCCGGCGACTCGCTCGACGGCGGGCCCGGCGACGACGCGCTGGACGGCGGCTCGGGCGACGACCGCATGAAGGGCTCCGGCGGCGAGGACGCGATCGCCGGCGGCTTCGGCCACGACCGCCTCGATGGCGGGCCCGGTCGCGACACGCTCGATGGCGCGGAGGCGCCCGACGTGCTCGACGGCGGGCCCGGCGACGACGAGCTCGAGGGCGGCTCGGGTCAGGACATCGTCAGCGGCGGCGATGGCGACGACCGCATCGACGGCGGCAGCGGCCAGGATCGCGTCGACGCGGGCGCCGGCGACGACCTCGTCGTGTCGCTCGTGCGCGTCGACGCGATCGACTGCGGGCCGGGCATCGATACCGTGATCGTCTCGCCGCACAACCGCGACTTTCGGCGCTCGGGCTGCGAGCGCATCCACGTCGCCGGCAGCCAGGCCGGCGACCCGAGCATCGGCCTCGTCGCGCTCACCGACACCGAAGGCGAGCTCGAGGTCGGCGGCGCGCTGCGCGACAAGCTGCTCGGAGCCGGCGGGCCCGACGTGCTGCACGGCCTCGGCGGCGCCGACGTCATCTGGGGCGACCACATCCCCGGCACCGGAGCGCCCGACCAGCTGTTCGGCGGCGACGGCGACGACACGCTGTACGGCGGCGGCGGCCCGGACCTCGTCGAGGGCGCCGCCGGCAACGACTACCTGCAGGGCGACGACGGCGCCGACGTGATCGAGGGCGGCTCCGGCGCCGACCACATCCGCACGGGCTCCGGGCGCGACCGCGTGAACGCCGGTCCGGGCGGCGATCTCGTCGAGTCGCTCGTCGACGGCAGCGACACGATCGACTGCGGGCCCGGGCGCGACACCGTGCGCGCCGACCGCGCCGACCGCCTGCGCAACTGCGAGGTCGTGCGGCGCGGCTAACCTTGACACGCCCGTGATAAGGTTGCAGCCGAATGGACGCCTTGACGATCCAGGAGGCCGCGGAGATCACGGAGTGGTCGCCGAGGATGCTGCGCTACATCGAGCGCGCCGGGCTGATCGAGCCCCAGCGCTCGGACGCCGGCTACCGCCTGTACGGACCCGCCGAGCTGCAGCGCCTGCGAACGCTGCGCGAGCTCGTGACGCGCTTCGACATCGGCCTCGGCGACATCGGCTTCGCGCAGCAGCTGCGTCGCGACGAGGAGCTGGCCGGGGCGATCGACGCCTGGTTGCAGGCGCAGCCGCGCCGCCCCGAGCACGTCCCCGCCTCCGACTGGCTGCGCTGGGAGCAGGACAAGCACTCCAAGCTCCTGGCCCTGGCCGGGGCGCACGCCGCGTCCGCGCCGGTCATCACCCACAGCTGATCTACGAACGAGGAGATCCACCACACATGACCCCCGAGACCGCCGTCTCACTGAAGGACGACTACAAGGTCGCCGACATCAGCCTCGCCGACTACGGTCGCAAGGAGATCGAGCTGGCCGAGCACGAGATGCCGGGCCTCATGCAGACGCGCGCGGAGTACGCCGACGCGCAGCCGCTGAAGGGCGCCCGCATCACCGGCTCGCTGCACATGACGATCCAGACCGCCGTCCTGATCGAGACGCTGACGTCGCTCGGCGCCGAGGTCCGCTGGTGCAGCTGCAACATCTTCTCCACGCAGGACCACGCCGCCGCGGCGGTCGTCGTCGGCAAGGACGGAACGCCCGACGATCCCAAGGGCGTGCCCACCTTCGCCTGGAAGGGCGAGACGCTGGAGGAGTACTGGTGGTGCACCCAGCAGGCGCTGGTATGGCCTGACGGCGGCCCGAACCTGATCCTCGACGACGGCGGCGACGCGACGATGCTCGTCCACAAGGGCCGCGAGTACGAGCAGGCCGGCGCCGCGCCGGACCCCTCGACCGGTGAGTCCGAGGAGTTCGTGCACTTCCTGACGCTGCTGAACACGTCGCTCGAGGACGACGCCGGGCGCTGGACGACGATCTCCGACGGGATCATCGGCGTCTCGGAGGAGACGACGACGGGCGTCGGTCGCCTCTACCAGATGGCCAAGGCGGGCACGCTGCTGTTTCCGGCGATCAACGTCAACGACTCGGTCACGAAGTCGAAGTTCGACAACCTCTACGGCTGCCGGCACTCGCTCGTCGACGGCATCTTCCGCGGCACGGACGTCATGCTCGCCGGCAAGGTCGGCGTGGTCTGCGGCTACGGCGACGTCGGCAAGGGCTCGGCCGCCTCGCTGAAGGCGCAGGGCTGCCGCGTCGTCGTCACCGAGATCGACCCGATCTGCGCGCTGCAGGCCGCGATGGAGGGCTTCGACGTCAAGACCGTCGAGGACGTCGTCGACACCGCCGACCTCTTCATCACGACGACCGGCAACAAGGACATCATCACCGCCGAGCACATGTCGCGGATGAAGCACCAGGCGATCGTCGGCAACATCGGCCACTTCGACAACGAGATCGACATGGCCGGCCTCGAGAAGACGCCCGGCATCGAGCGCGTCAAGATCAAGCCGCAGGTCGACAAGTGGGTCTTCCCCGACGGCCACGCCGTGATCATCCTGTCGGAGGGTCGCCTGCTGAACCTCGGCAACGCGACCGGCCATCCGAGCTTCGTGATGTCCAACTCGTTCACGAACCAGACGCTGGCGCAGATCGAGCTGTTCACGAACATCGAGGCCTACGACAAGCAGGTCTACGTGCTCTCCAAGGAGCTCGACGAGAAGGTCGCGCGCCTGCACCTCGGCGCGCTCGGCGCGAAGCTCACGACGCTCACGCCCGAGCAGGCCGATTACATCGGCAAGCCGGTCGACGGCCCGTACAAGCCGGACACGTACCGCTACTAGCCAAAGCGCGGTCACGGCTCGTGGCCGACCACGACGTTGCGGACCTGTCGCTGGCCGAGGCCGGGCAGGTCCGCATCGCGTGGGCGGACGGCCAGATGGCCGTCCTGCGCTCCGTGCGCGAGCGCTTCGGGCGAGAACGCCCGCTGGAGGGCCTGCGGATCGCCGCCTGCCTGCACGTCACATCCGAGACGGCGAACCTGCTGCGCACGCTGATCGCCGGTGGCGCCGAGGTCGAGCTGTGCGCCTCCAACCCGCTGACCACGCAGGACGACGTCGCGGCCGCGCTCGTCGGCGACGGCGTGGAGGTTCACGCGATTCGCGGCGAGAGCGAGGACGCCTACGGCGCGCACGTCATCGCCGCGGCGGCGCGCGCGCCGCAGATCACGCTCGACGACGGCGCCGACCTCATGTCCGTCCTGCACGCCGGCGACGAGGCGTGGCGCGCGCGCCTGGTCGGCGGAACGGAGGAGACGACGACGGGGCTCGTGCGCCTGCGCGCGCTGCAGGACGAGGGCGGCCTGCGCTGCCCGGTGCTGGCAGTCAACGAGGCGCTGACCGAGCGCACGTTCAACGATCGCTACGGCACCGGCCAGTCGACGCTCGACGGGATCCTGCGCGCGACGAACCTGTTGCTGGCGGGACGCACGGTCGTCGTGCTCGGCTACGGCTGGACCGGCAAGGGCGTCGCCCTGCGCGCGCACGGCGCGGGCGCGTCGGTGATCGTCTGCGAGATCGACCCGATGCGCGCGCTGGAGGCGCGAATGGACGGCTGCGAGGTCATGCCCGCGCTGCAGGCAGCCGAGCGCGGCGACGTCTTCATCACGGTCACCGGCGCGCGCGACGTGCTCGCACGCGGGCACTTCGAGCGTATGAGAGACGGCGCGATGCTCGCCAACGCCGGCCACTTCGACGTCGAGATCTCCGTCGACCAGCTGGCCGGGCTGGCGACCGCGCGGCGCCAGGTGCTGCCGCTCGTCGAGCAGTTCGAGCTCGGCGACGGACGGCGGCTGAACCTGCTCGCCCAGGGCCGGGTCGTCAACCTCGCCGCCGCGGAGGGGCACCCGGCCGCGGTGATGGACATGTCCTTCGCCAACCAGGCGCTGTGCGTCGAGCACCTCGCGCGCCACGGCGCGTCGCTTCGGCCGTGCGTGCTGCCGGTCCCGCCCGAGATCGACCGCGCGGTTGCGCGGCTGAAGCTCGCGTCGCTGGGTATCGAGATCGACGAGCTGACGACTGCCCAGCGCGACTACCTGACAAGCTGGCGAGCCTGAGATGAGACAGCGACCCGAGGAGCTCGGAGGACCGGCGCGCGTGCGCCGGGCGATGGACGCCCTCGTGCGCTACGGCGGCGCGCTGCCGAGCTTTCGCAAGGCTCATGCGCGCGGTGTCTGCGTGCGCGGGACCTTCACCGCGTCGCCCGAGGTGGCCGCGCTGACGATCGCCGAGCACCTGCAGGGCGATCCGATCGAGACCGTCCTGCGGCTGTCGAACAGCTCGACAAGCCCCCACAGCGGCGATCGCAAGACCGTGCTCGGGATGGGGGTGCGCTTTGAGCTGCCTTCCGGCGGCCACAGCGCATGGGCCGCGCTGACGATCGAGCGCGCGCCCTTTCGCGTGCCCGACGACTTCATCGCGCTGACCAAGGCGACCAAGCGCACGCGCTTGGGCACGCCCAACTTCGCGAGGGTGGCCGCGCACGCCGTCACGCACGTCCCGAGCATCCCGGGCATGCTCGCGGTCCTGCGCCAGCAGACGATGCAGAGCTTCGCGCGCAGCCGCTTCAACGGGCTGCACGCCTACTACCTCGTCGACGCGGAGGGCCGGCGCCGCGCGTTTCGCTATCGCTGGATGCCGTCCGAGGAGCCGGGCACGCTGACCCCCGAGCAGGACCGCGCCTACCCGCCGCAGTTCCTCATCTCCGAGCTGCGCAGCCGCCTTCGCAAGGGTCCGGTCTCGTGGACGCTCGTCCTGCAGATGGCCGACCCCGGAGATCCGACCGACGACGTCACGAAGCAGTGGCCCGAGTCGCGGCCGCAGATCGTCGCCGGAACGCTCGTCGTCGACCGCCTGCACGAGGACCCCGAGCTCGTCGACGACCTGATGTTCGACCCGACCGCGGTCCCGCCGGGGATCGAGCTGTCCGACGATCCGGTGCTGCACTTCCGCTCGGAGGCCTACGTCGCCTCCCAGGAGCTGCGCCGGGACGAGCCCAAGCCGGACGTCGTCGCCGAGTAGCGCGCGGGTAGGGTCCGCGCCGTGACCGATCCCGAGCTCGACGCGAGCCTGCGGAAGATGCGCCACGACGGCGTCTCGGACGTCGGCGTGGCGACGTTCGCGCACTACTTCGAGCGCCTGCGCTCCGGCGACGCGGGCGAGCTGGCCGAGTCCGAGATCGAGCCGGCGCGCGACGTGCCCGACGCCGACGAGCTGCCCGAGGACGACGAGGGCGCGCGCGAGGCGCTCGAGCGGACGGTCGTCGTCAAGCTCAACGGCGGCCTCGGCACGAGCATGGGGATGAGCGGCCCGAAGTCGCTGCTCGAGGTCAAGGACGGGCTGACGTTCCTCGACATCGTCGTGCGCCAGATCATCGACCTGCGCCGGCGCACGGGCGCGCGGCTGCCGCTGGTGCTGATGAACAGCTTTGCGACCCGTGATGCGTCGCTGGAGGCGCTCGGCGCGTACCCCGAGCTGCCGGTCGACGGGATCGACGCCGACTTCGTGCAGAGCAAGGTCCCCAAGCTCGCGGCCGACGACCTGCGCCCGGTCGACTGGCCGGGCGACCGCACGCTCGAGTGGGCGCCGCCGGGCCACGGCGACCTGTACCCGTCCCTGCTGAGCTCGGGGATGCTCGACGCGCTGCTGGCCGGCGGCTACGAGCACGCCTTCGTCGCGAACGTCGACAACCTCGGCGCCGTCATGGACGAGCGCATCCTCGCGTGGTTCGCCCGCGAGCGGATCCCGTTGCTGATGGAGGTCGCCGACCGCACGCCGGCCGATCGCAAGGGCGGCCACCTCGCTCGGCGGGCGGGCGGGGGCGGGTTCGGGCTCGTGCTGCGCGAGGTCGCCCAGACGCCGCAGGACGACCTCGACGCCTTCCAGGACATCGACCGCCACCGCTACTTCAACACGAACACGCTGTGGGTGGACCTGCGCGCGCTCAAGGGCGTGCTCGACGAACGCGACGGCGTGCTCGGCCTGCCGATGATCGTCAACCGCAAGACCGTCGATCCCGGCGACGGCGACTCGCCCGAAGTCCTGCAGCTCGAGACCGCGATGGGCGCGGCGATCGACGTCTTCGACGGCGCGCGCGCGATCCGCGTGCCTCGCGAGCGCTTCGCGCCGGTCAAGACGACGACCGACCTGCTCGCGCTGCGCTCGGATGCCTACGAGCTGCACGACGACGGGCGCATCGCGCTCGCGGGCGGGCGCTCGCGCGCACCGATCGTCGAGCTCGACGATCGCCACTTCAAGCTCGTGCGCGACTTCGACGCCCGCTTCGCGGCGGGCCCGCCGTCGCTCGTGGACTGCGAGCGCCTGAGCGTGCGCGGCGACGTCGCCTTCGGCTCGGGCGTCGTCGTGCGCGGCGGCGTCGAGGTCGAGCAGGAGGGCGACGGGCAGCGGCTGATCGAGGACGGAACCGTGCTCGAGGGCTGAGGCCGCCGCCCCGGCGAGCGCCATCGGGCATCCTGAAGGCCGTGATCATCCGCTGCCTGCCACTCGTCCTGGCGCTCGCGATCGCCGCCTGCGGCGAGTCGGGAGGCGGCGAGGGCACGCCGCGGGCGACCTCCGTGCCGGCGAAGGCCGCCGGAGCTCGCCTCGCCGAGGCGCCCGCCGCGCTGCGCGCGAACGCCGCGGACGCCAACACGCTCGCCGGCGTGGGCGTGGAGGCCCTGCAGGCGCGCGTGACGAAGCTGCGGGGGCACCCGATCGTCGTCAACCAGTGGGCGTCGTGGTGCGCGCCCTGCCGCGCGGAGTTCCCGCTGCTCGCCGACGCCGTCGCCGAGCACGGCGGCAAGGTCGCGTTTCTCGGCATCGACTTCATGGACGACCGCGACGCCGCCGACGCCTTCCTGCGCGAGAGCCCGCCGGGCTTCGCCAGCATCTACGACCCCAACGGCGACGTGACGCGCGAGCTCGGCGGCGGGCGCGGCATCCCGACGACGTTCTTCATCGCGCGGGACGGGACGCTGAAGTTCCAGAAGATCGGCGGCTACGCCGACGCGGAGATGCTCGAGGCGGACATTCGCAAGCATGCCCTGGACGCCGGGTGAGCGACCCGGCCTCCGGCGTCGGGATCCTCGCCGCGCTGGCGGCGGGCTTCGTCTCGTTTCTGAGCCCGTGCGTGCTGCCGCTGGTGCCCGGCTACCTGTCGGCCGTCACCGGCGTGATGCCCGACGACCTCGAGCGCGCGCCGCTGCGCCGCGTGCTCGGGCCGAGCCTGCTGTTCGTGGCGAGCTTCTCGTCGATCTTCATCGTGCTCGGGCTCGGCGCGACGGCGCTCGGCTCGACGCTCAACGACAACCTGCCGACGCTCGAGCTGATCGCCGGGATCGTGATCATCGCGCTCGGGCTGTTCTTCGTGGCGACGCCGTTCGTCGCGCGCCTGAACCGCGAGTGGCGCGTCGACGCGCTGATGGAGCGCGCGGGCCGCGGCGGACCGGTCGTCGCGGGGGCCGCGTTCGCGATCGCCTGGACGCCGTGCGTCGGGCCGACGCTCGGCGCGATCCTCTCGGCCGCCGCTTTGTCGGAGTCCACCGCCCGCGGCGCGTACCTGCTGGCCTGGTACTCGGCCGGCCTGGCGATCCCGTTTCTGCTGACGACGATCGCCTTTCAGCGCATGACCAGGCTCTTCGACGTCGTCAAGCGCCACTACGCGCTGATCATCGCGGCGGGCGGCGCGATCCTCGTCGTGATGGGCGTGCTGATCCTGACCGGCGAGCTGACGCGGCTCAACGTCGAGGCGCAGCGGCTGCTCGACGAGCTAGGCCTCGACTTCCTCTACGGGATCTAGTTCGTCGCTGCCATAGCGCTCCTCGCGCTCGTTCGCGCGGTCCGACTCGCCGAGCGCGCGCACGAACAGGAACACGAGCGCGATGCCCATGACGATCGACTGCTCGGTCGCCATGATCAGTCCGCCGACCGCCTGGTCGGTGTCGGGGGAGGGGGCGGGCGGGTCCAATCTGGGCTGCGTCTCGTAGAAGTCGTAGATCGCGTCGGGCGCGAACGCCAGGCCGACGCCGAGCAGGCCGACGAGCACCTTCGTCGAGACCATGTACATGACCGGGCCCATGCCGCCGAGGCGCTTGCGCGAGCGGATCGGCGACAGCAGGTGCCACCAGTACAGCCCGCCGGCGACGGCGAACGTCAGGTGCTCGAGGACGTGGACGGCGGAGTGCTCGAGCGCGGCGTCATAGAACGCCGGGACGTGCCAGAACCACATCACGACGACGTACAGGCCGATCGCGAAGACCGGGTGCGCGAGCGGGCCCGCGGCCTGCTCGAGGCGCATCAGCCTGCGCGTCGCGGGGCGCAGCAGGACCTTCGTCAGCCCGAGCAGGACGAGGATCGGCGCGAGGTCGATCAGCAGCAGGTGCTGAATCATGTGCATGAAGAACAGCTGCTCGGCGAGGCGGTCGACGGGCGACACGAGCGCGATCAGGACGAGCGCCATGCCGGCGAGGAAGCTCAGCAGCCGCAGGGCGGCGCCGTCGACCTCGCGCCAGCGGCGCACGTAGACGACGGTCAGCACGGCGACGAGCACGATCGCGCCGGGGACGAAGCTCCACGAGGCGTCGGGCGCGGCGGCTATCAGCAGGTCGGCGATGCGCGCGATTGTGTCATTCCGCGCGCCTGCCGCAACACCGCGCGCGCGACCATCGGGGGCGATGCTCGAGCAACTCGTCGCGCTCGCCGTCCCGCCCTGCTGCGCGGCCTGCCGCGAGCCCGTCCGCCGAGCCGCGGACGTCCTCTGCGACTCGTGCGTCAGCAACCTGCCGTGGCTTGCCGAACCGTGCTGCGATCGCTGCGCGCTGGCGCTGCCGCACGCCGGCCGGCGCTGTCCGGCGCGCGGCGCGGCCTTCGACCGCGCCTGGAGCGCGGTCGCCTTTCAGGGCGTCGCGCGCGACGCCCTGCACGCGCTGAAGTTCGCGGGCGCGCGGCCGCTGGCGGCGGTCATGGCGGCGCAGATCGCAGCACGCGCCCCGGCACCGTTGCTCGCGAGCCGCGCCACCCTCGTCGCCGTCCCGGCGCACCCCGCGCGCCGGCGCCGCCGGGGCTTCGATCCCGCCGACCTGCTGTCGCGCGCGCTCGCACGCGAAACGGGCCTCCCACGAGCGCGCCCGCTGCGCCGCGCCGGCGCCGCCGCGCGCCAGGTCGGCGCCTCGCGCGACGTGCGCCTGGATCCCGCCCGGCTGGGCTTCCTCGCGGTCGCCGATGCGCCGCGCGACGTCGTGCTGATCGACGACGTCCACACCACCGGAGCCACGCTGCATGCCTGCGCGCAGGCGCTTCGCGAGGCCGGCGCCGAGCGCGTGGATGTCATCACCTGGGCGCGCACGCCGTAGACGCATGGCTCGGTTGACACGACCACCGGCAGGCGTACCCTTGATGGCTCGCACGTCAGTTCGATCAGAGAGGACCCCGGCATGCAGATCGAGGTCAAGGGCCGCAACGTCCCGGTCAACGACGAGCTACGCGAACTCGTGGAGCGCAAGTTCCGCAAGGTCGCCGCCCAGGTCTCCGACCTTGCGCGGATGGAGGTCTGGTTGCGCGAGGAGCGCAACCCCGCCATCGCCGAGTCGCAGGTCGCATCCGTGACGCTCTATCTCAAGGGCGTGACGCTGCACGCGGAGTGCGCATCGCGCGAGCAGCACCACTCGATCAAGCTCTGTTCGCTGGAGCTCTCGCGGCAGGTCAAGCGCCACCGCGACAAGCAGCGCCGCCGCCGCGAGGCGCGCAGCGGGCCGCCCCAGCCGGCCGTCTGAAAGGAGGGTTCCACGCGGCGGGCGGGTCCCCGCCGCGTTGGTACCCTCACAAGCATGGCGCTCCTCGACAAGGCCCTTCGTCTGGGCGAAGCCAAGCAGTTCAAGCAGTTCGAGAAGCGGGTCGCCCGAATCGGCGACTTCGAGCCCGAGCTCGAGCTCGAGACATCCGACGAGCTGCGCCTGCGGATCGACGCCCTGCGCGAGCAGGCGCGCAACGGCGCCAAGCTCGAGGACCTGCTGCCGGAGACCTTCGCGGTCGTCCGCGAGACCGGCAAGCGCGAGATGGGCATGCGCCACTTCGACGTCCAGCTGATCGGCGGCATGGTGCTGCACTCCGGCTCGATCGCCGAGATGCGCACCGGCGAGGGCAAGACCTTGACCGCGACGCTGCCGGTCGTGCTGAACTCGCTGCCGGGCACGGGCGTGCACCTCGTCACCGTCAACGACTACCTCGCCCGCCGCGACGCCGAGTGGATGTCGCCGATCTACAAGGCGCTCGGCATGGACGTCGGCGTCCTGCAGAACATGCAGGGCTACGAGGACAAGCACCTCGCCTACGGCGCCGACGTCACGTACGGCACGAACTCCGAGTTCGGCTTCGACTACCTGCGCGACAACATGGCGACGACGCTCGAGGAGAAGGTCCAGCGCGGCCATCCCTACGCGATCGTCGACGAGGTCGATAACATCCTCATCGACGAGGCGCGCACGCCGCTGATCATCTCCGGCCAGCCCGAGGCGGCGGCCGACATGTACGGCCAGTTCGCCAAGCTCGCCAGGACGATGGTCCCGGGCAAGAAGCCCGAGGGCATGGACCCGCGCATGAAGAAGAACTTCGAGGCCGACTACGACTTCGAGTTCGAGGAGAAGCACAAGACCGTCGCGGTCTCCGAGCAGGGCGTCGCAAAGGCGGAGAAGTTCCTCGGCATCTCGCACCTCTATCGCGCCGAGAACGGACCGCTCGTCAACCACCTGCAACAGGCGCTGAAGGCCGAATCGCTGTACAAGCGCGATGTCGACTACGCCGTCGTCGACGACCAGGTGATGATCATCGACGAGTTCACGGGGCGCATCCTCGAGGGCCGGCGCTGGTCTGAGGGGCTGCACCAGGCGGTCGAGGCGAAGGAGGGCGTGCACGTCCAGGAGGAGAGCCAGACGCTCGCCACGATCACGCTGCAGAACTACTTCCGCCTCTACGACAAGCTCGCGGGCATGACCGGCACCGCCCTCACCGAGGCGACCGAGTTCATGAAGATCTACAAGCTGTCGGTCGTCGAGATCCCGACCAACCGCAACATGGTCCGCAAGGACAACAACGATCAGGTCTACAAGACCAAGGGCGGCAAGTGGGACGCCGTCAGCCGCGAGATCATCGAGCGCCACGCCAACGAGCAGCCCGTGCTCGTCGGCACCGTCTCCGTCGAGGTCTCCGAGCTGCTGTCGGAGAAGCTCAAGAAGCACGGCGTCAAGCACACCGTGCTCAACGCCAAGCCCGAGTACGCCGAGCGCGAGGGCGAGATCGTCGCCGAGGCCGGGCAGCCGGGCGCCGTCACGATCGCGACGAACATGGCCGGCCGCGGCGTCGACATCAAGCTCGGCGGCAACCCCGAGCACCTCACGCAGGTCGAGTTGCTCAAGCTCGGCCTGAAGCCCGGCGACCCCGACTACGAGGAGCGCTACGCAGACGTGCTGCCCTCGATCGAGGAGCGCATCGCGCAGGATCGCGAGAAGGTGCTGGCGGCGGGCGGCCTGTACATCGTCGGCACCGAGCGCCACGAGTCGCGGCGCATCGACAACCAGCTGCGCGGGCGCTCGGGACGCCAGGGCGACCCGGGAGAGTCGCGCTTCTTCCTGTCGGCCGAGGATGACCTCGTGCGCCTGTTCGCCGGCGACCGCATCTACAAGATCCTCGATCGTCTCGGCACGGTCGACGACGAGGGCCGCGAGGAGCCGATCGAGGCCTCGATGCTCTCCAAGCAGATCGAGAAGGCCCAGAAGAAGGTCGAGGAGCAGAACTTCCTGCAGCGCAAGCGCGTGCTCGAGTACGACGACGTCATGAACGAGCAGCGCCGGATCGTCTACAAGTACCGCGACGAGATCCTCGAGGGCAAGGACATGGGCGCCGTCGGCGCGCGAGGAGATCGGCAACGTCGTCGCGCGCACCGTCAGCGAGTTCACGCCCGGCGACTTCATCGAGGACTGGGACATCCCGGGCCTGATGACCGCACTCGAGGACGTCTTCCCGGTCGAGCTGTCGGCCGGCGAACTCGTCAGCGGCCACACCGACCGCGAGCAGCTCGTGCGCAGCCTGCACGCCGACGCGATCAAGCTCTACGACGCGCGCGAGGCGGAGCTGGGCGAGGAGCTCATGCGCGCGGTCGAGCGCTTCGTGCTGCTGCAGTTCATCGACCAGCGCTGGCGCGAGCACCTCTACGACATGGACTACCTGCGCGAGGGCATCCACCTGCGCGGCTTCGCGCAGATCGAGCCGATCGTGGCGTACAAGAACGAGGCGTTCATCCTCTTCGAGGAGCTGATGGGCACGATCTGGGTCGAACTTCACGCGCATGATCTACAACCTCGAGGTCGACGTCGGCGAAGAGGAGGAGCCCGAGCAGCGCTACGAGCCCAGCGGCACGTCGACGCGTCCGGGCCGCGTCTCCTACTCCGGCGGCGGCCAGGAGCAGCCCAGCGCGCTGGCGCTCGCCGCGGCGGGCGGCGCGGGCGCCGTCGAGGAGCTCGTCGACGAGTACGAGGCGCCGGCCCCGGTGCAGCAGCGCGTCCTGAGCGAGGAGCAGACGGTCGGTCGCAACGACCCCTGCTGGTGCGGCTCGGGCAAGAAGTTCAAGAAGTGCCACGGCGCCTAGCCTGAATCGGCTTGGCGGCCGCCAGCCGTCGCCCCGACCAGCCACGTCGCACATACGTCCACGGGCGCGCTGATCGCTGCCGCCGCGGGGCTCAGATGACGGTGGGTCCACAGACCCTCGTGCTCGAAGGAGCAGCCCATGCCCGTGCGCCATTGCGTCCTCGCCCGCCCTCGATGTGTTCCCGCCGGCGCCACCGCGCTGGGGATCGCCTGCTCGATCCTCGCGATCGGAGGCACGACGGCGCAGGCGGCGGCGAAGTGCTCGCCGCTCGGCGAGCAGCGCTCGGCGGCCGTCGCGCGCGCCGACCGCCCCGACGGCACGTCGGAGGTGACGGAGTTCCTCGCCGCCGGCGCGTACCGCGTGACGCGCTGTGGCAGGGGCGGCAAGGCGCTCATCAGCCAGACCGTGTCGCCGATCGCCGACCCCGACGGGGGCGTCGCCTACGTGCCGACCGAGAGCGAGGGGCCCGGCTTCACCGCCGCGGCGCTCTACGGCGACCCCTCGGAGCCCACCTGGGCTGCCTCGTTCCGCGCGCAGCGGGCGAAGATCCGTGCCTCGACGCTGGCGCCGACGGCTCCCGCGCCGACCGCGGTCGCCCCGCTGCCGGCGACCTCCGGCGTCGCCGCCGCCTCCAGCGACGCCTGCACCAACGGCCAGTACGCGCTGTGGCTCGGTTCGTGGACCAGTCGCACCTACGGCTATCGCGTCAACCGCAGCCGCTTCAACTACAACGACACGACGGTGGCCTCGATCGTCAACGGCCACCGCAACTGGGACACGACGTCCAACAGCTGCGGCCTGAATGACATCACGAACCTCACGTCCGTCCACCAGGGCTCGACGAGCGCCACGATCCACACCTACCCCGACGGCCTGTCGATCTCGGACCGCGGTGACCTCGCGAGCGTCGGCTGTCCCGGCGCGCTCGCCTGCACCTGGCTGTTCACCAACGGCGCCGGCGTCTCGACGGAGACCGACCAGCGCTTCAACGAGGACATCACGTTCTCGAACGTCGGCGCGGCCGGCGCCTACGACTACGAGGCGGTCGCGACGCACGAGACGCGGCCACAGCATCGGCCTGAACCACGCGAACTCGAGCAACGCAGCTGACGATGTACTGGACGATCAACTCCGGCACCACGGGCGCTCGCACGCTCGCCAAGGGCGACGTCATGGGTCTGCGCGCGCGCTACCCGTGAGACCGATCTGAGCCGCGCCGCGCTCGCCTCCACCAGGGCGAACGCGCGCGCTCGATTCTTCGCCCCAGGTCCATATCGAGGGCCTGCGGAGCCGACGTAGCGTACCCCTCGATCACCGGTCCGAAACCGCGGACGGGTGGCTCTTCTACGTGGAGGGGGTTCCATGATTCGTCCCATCCTTGGCCCGAGGGCCGGGCGCCGCTGTCTGGCCGCGATCGGGGTGGCGACGGCCGTTGCCATCGCCGGCTGCGGCAGCGACGACAGCGACGCCGCAGGCTTCGACCTCCGGGTCCAGTGGGGACACGATCCCCGTCGGGATCCTGCACTCGCTCAGCGGTTCGATGGCGATCAGCGAGGTCTCGGTCAAGGACGCCGAGCTGCTGGCGATCGACGAGATCAACGAGGCGGGCGGCGTGCTCGGCAAGCAGCTCAAGCCCGTCGTCGAGGACGGCGCGATCGACTGGCCGACGTTCGCCGAGAAGGCGCAGAAGCTGATCTCCACCGACAAGGTCGCCGCGACGTTCGGCGGCTGGACCTCCGCCAGCCGCAAGGCGATGCTGCCCGTCTTCGAGCGCAACAAGGCGCTGCTCTACTACCCCGTCCAGTACGAGGGCCTCGAGGCCTCGCCGTACATCTTCTACACCGGCGCGACGACCAACCAGCAGATCGTCCCGGGCCTGGAGTTCCTCAAGGAGAAGCTGAAGGTCAAGACGCTGTTCCTCGTCGGCTCGGACTACGTCTTCCCGCGCACCGCCAACAAGGAGATCAAGGCGTGGTCGAAGGCCAACGGCTTCAAGATCGTCGGCGAGGAGTACTCGCCGCTCGGCAACACCGAGTACGCGACGACGATCAACAAGATCAAGCAGGCCAAGCCCGACGCCGTCTTCCAGACGATCAACGGCGACTCGAACGTCGCCTTCTGGAAGCAGTTCTCCGACGCCGGCCTGGACGCGGAGAAGCTGCCCGTGATCTCGGTCTCGACGGCTGAGGACGAGGTCCGCGGCGTCGGCATCAAGAACATCGTCGGCCAGTACGTGGCGTGGAACTACTACCAGACCACTCCGGGCGCGGCGAACGAGAAGTTCGTCAAGGCCTACAAGGCCCGCTACGGCGCCGACCGCGTCACCGACGACCCGATCGAGGCCGGCTACGTCGGCGTGCACCTGTGGGCGATGGCCGTCGAGAAGGCCGGCAGCACCGACGTCGAGAAGGTCAAGGCCGCGTCCAAGGGCCTCGTCTTCGAGGCGCCCGAGGGCAAGGTCACGGTCGACGGCGACAACCAGCACATCTACAAGACGGCGCGGATCGGCAAGCTGCGCGAGGACGGGCTGATCGACACGGTGTTCGAGTCCGACGGGCCGATCAAGCCCGATCCCTACCTGAAGAGCTACGCCTGGGCCAAGGGCCTGTAGGGGGCGAGCGAGCGGGCGAGCAGCGGGACGACACGATGGAGACGATTCTCAACGAGCTGTTCGTGGGCTTGAGCATCGCGTCGATCCTGCTGCTCGTGGCGCTCGGACTGACGTTCACGTTCGGCCAGATGAACGTGATCAACATGGCGCACGGCGAGTTCATCATGGCCGGCGCCTACACGACCTACGTGCTGCAGACGGCGTTCGGGACCGGGCTGCTGACCCCGTCGTTCGGTCTCGCGCTGCCTGCCGCGTTCCTCGTCGCGGGGACGCTCGGGCTGATCCTCGAGTTCCTCGTGATCCGCCGGCTGTACGGACGGCCGCTGGACACGCTGCTGGTCACGTGGGGCGTGGGCCTGATGCTCCAGCAGCTCGCGCGCGACCTCTTCGGCGCGCAGAACGTCAACGTCGACGCGCCGTCGTTCCTGGCCGGCGGGATCGACCTGTTCGGGGTGAACGCTGTCCTACCCGCGCCTGTTCATCATCGGCGTGGTCGTGCTCGTCGTGATCGCGATCGCGGCGTACATGCAGCGCACGCCGGCCGGGCGGCGGATGCGCGCGGTGATGCAGAACCGCCCGCTGGCGTCGGTCTCGGGCGTGCGCACGACGCGCGTGGATCGCACGACGTTCTTCATCGGCTCGGGCCTCGCGGGCGTCGCGGGCGTCGGCATCACGCTGCTCGGGCCGGTCGGCCCGACGCTCGGCCTCGGCTACATCATCGACGCCTTCCTCGTCGTCATCGTCGGCGGCCTCGGGCAGCTTCGCGGAGCGATCATCGCCGCGCTGGCGCTCGGGATGGCGAACTCGTTCATCGAGTACAACACGACCGCGAGCGTCGCCAAGGCCGGCGTCTTCCTGCTGATCGTGCTGTTCCTGCAATGGCGCCCGCAGGGTCTGATCGTCCAACAGCGCCGCGGTCTCGCGTCATGAGCGCGCTGGCGAAGATGCTGCCGTCGAGCACGCCCAAGCCGTCGGCGTTCCTCGTGCGCTTCGCGATGATGGCCGTGACGCTGCTGCTGATCGCCCCGGCGGTCCTGTCGGACTTCCGCCTGTCGCTGCTGGCGAAGTTCCTCTGCTTCGCGATCATCGCCGTCGGCATCGGCCTGGCGTGGGGCCAGGGCGGCCTGCTCGTCCTCGGCCAGGGGCTCTTCTTCGGCCTCGGCGGCTACTGCATGGGCATGCACATGAAGATCGACGACGCCGGCCCCGGCAACCTGCCCGACATCCTCACCTACAGCGGCAAGTACGAGACGCTGCCGGCGCTGTGGAAGCCGTTCAGCTCGGCGTGGTTCGCGGTCCCGATGGCGATCCTGCTGCCGATGGCGATCGCGGCGCTGCTCGGCGCGGCCATCTTCCGCCAGCGCATCCGCGGCGCCTACTTCGCGATCCTCAGCCAGGCGCTCGCGGGCGCGTTCGTCATCGTCATCGTCGGCAACCTCTCGCTCACCGGCGGCACGAACGGGCTGACGAACTTCCAGAGCTTCTTCGGCCTGTCGGTGATCGACCCCGACGACCAGCGGATCCTCTACTTCATCGTCGCGGTAGCGCTGCTGCTCGTCTTCCTGATGACGCGCGCGCTCGTGCTCGGGCGCTACGGGCGGCTGCTGATCGCCTCGCGCGACGACGAGGACCGCGTGCGCTTCCTCGGCTACGACCCTGCGCGGATCAAGCTCGTCGCCTACGTGCTCGCGGCCGGCATGGCGGGGCTGGCGGGTGCGCTGTTCGTCCCGGTCGTCGGCATCATCTCGCCCGCCCTGCTGGGGATCGTGCCGTCGATCGAGATGGTGATCTGGGTCGCGCTCGGCGGGCGCCTGGTGCTCGCGTGGGCAGCGGCCGGCGCGGTGATGGTCAACTGGGCGAAGTCGAGCATCTCCGAGCAGTTCCCCTCGACCTGGCTGTACCTGCAGGGCCTCTTGTTCGTCGTCGTGATCCTGTTTCTGCCGAAGGGCATCGCCGGGCTCGTCGAGCACGCGCGCCGGCTCGGCCCGCGCCTTCCGCGCTTCGGCGGCGGCGGGCAACGTCGGGCCGCCGGCGCGCCGTCGCCGCGCCGCCGAAGGAGGCCGCATGAGCAAGCAGCTGCTGGTGATCAGCGACCTCGTCGTCGCGTTCGACGCATTCCATGCGATCGACGGGCTCGACCTGACGCTCAACGAGCACGAGGTGCGCTTCGTGATCGGGCCCAACGGCGCTGGCAAGACGACGCTGATCGACTCGATCACCAACCTCGTGCGCCCGACGAGCGGCTCGATCATGTTCGCCGGCTCGGAGCTCGTCGGCCAGAAGGAGCACGCGATCGTGCGCGCCGGCATCGGGCGCACGTTTCAGAAGCCGTCGGTCTTCGACGAGCTGACGGTGCTCGAGAACGTCGACCTCGCCGCCTCCTTCCGGCTGGCGTTCCGCTCGCTGCTGCGCCGGCGCAAGGGCGTCTCCGACGAGGTCGCCGAGATGCTCGAGTCCGTCAACCTCTGCGCGCAGATGGACGAGCCCGCGGGGTCGCTGTCGCACGGCCAGAAGCAGTGGCTGGAGGTCGCGATGGTGCTCGTGCAGCGCCCGCGCCTGCTGCTGCTCGACGAGCCGGTCGCCGGCATGACCCAGAAGGAGCGACTGCACACGGGCGAGCTGATCACGACGATCGCCCAGCAGGGCACGACGGTGCTGGTGATCGAGCACGACATGGACTTCGTTCGCCGCTTCGCGCACAAGGTGACCGTCATGCACGAGGGCAAGATCCTGACCGAGGGGACGGTCTCGGAGGTGCAGATGAACGAGACGGTGCGCGAGGTCTACCTGGGGCGCCCGCGCGACGCGCGCGGAGCCGCCGAGGTGCTCGCATGACCGCCGTCGACGAGCAGCCGGTTCGGCCGGGCGCGAACGTCGACGCGCCGCCGATCCTCAGCGTCAGGGACCTCGAGGTCTCCTACGGGCCGACGCAGGTGATCTTCGGCGTCTCGCTCGAGGTGCCCGACGGCGGGCTGTGCTGCCTGATGGGCCGAAACGGCGTCGGCAAGAGCACGCTGCTGCAGACGATCGTCGGGCTGCAGCCGGCGAAGGCCGGATCGATCGCGCTCGGCTGGACGGACATCACCAAGCGCGCGCCCTACGACCGCACGCAGGCCGGGATCGCCTACGTCCCGCAGGGCCGCGAGGCGTTTGCCTACCTGACGGTCTACGAGAACCTGCGCGTCGTCGCGGAGGCGTCGGAGAAGCCCGGCGACGACGTCATCGAGCAGGCGCTGGAGCGCTTTCCGCGGCTGCGCAGGATCCTCGAGCGCCCGGCGGGGTTCCTCAGCGGCGGCGAGGCCCAGCAGCTGGCGATCGCGCGCGCGCTCGTGACGCAGCCGACGCTGCTGCTGCTCGACGAGCCGACGGAGGGCATCCAGCCGTCGATCATCCTCGAGATCGAGGATGCGATCGCCGACCTCAAGAACGCCGGCATGTCGATCTTGCTGGTCGAGCAGTACGTCGACTTCGCGATGCGCCTGGCGGACACCTACGCGGTCATGGACGTCGGGAGGATCGTCGCCGCCGGGTCGACGGAGACCTTCGAGCGCGATCGCATGCAGCAGCTGATGTCGGTCTGAGCACCTGACGGCTGCCGAACCCCGCGCCCGCACAACAGGTGTCCAGCCGGCTCAGCTTCCGCCGGCCGCGACCGATCACGGGGGTGCGAGCTTCCCATTCGGGTCAGGCCGCGCCCCCGGTAGGAGATCCCGATGCGACTGCGCCGTGCCCTGCTCACCGCCTGCCTGCTGGCGCTCGTCGTGCCGGCGAGCGCCTCTGCCGGCTTCGTGCAGCGGTCGGCGACGAACCTGTCGCTGGACGGGAAGGCGTTCCGCTTCGTCGGGCACAACAACTACCAGCTGACGTTAACGCCGGGGCAGTACAGCTGCGGCCGGCCGCAGGATGACGCGACGCTCGATCGCGTGCTGCAGCAGGCCAAGGACGCCGGCGCGACCGTGGTCCGGACGTGGTTCTTCCAGAGCTACTACCGCGGCGCGCAGAACACGTACGCGCCGTTCGACCGCGTGCTCGCGAAGGCCGCGGCCAAGGGCCTGAAGGTGGTCCCGGTGCTCGTCAACCACTACGCCGACTGCGAGCCGTCGGGCGGCAACCGCAAGGACGAGCGCTTCTACGACTCCGGCTACAAGGTCGCCGGCTGGGGATACTCGCAGTCGTTCAAGGGCTACGCCGTCGCCCTCGCGTCCCGCTACCGCGCGAACGAGACGATCGCGTTCTGGCAGCTGGTCAACGAAGCGGAGGCGTCATCCGGGGGCGGCTGCTCGACGGCGCTCGAGGCCAACGGCCATCAGCGCGCCGCCAACGTCCTGCGCCGCTTCGTCACGACATGGGCGCCGCGATCCACAGCGCGGCGCCGTCCCAGCTCGTCTCGCTGGGCACGATCGGCACCGGCCAGTGCGGCGCCGCCGAAGGCGAGTACCAGTACGTGCACGCGTCCGCCGGCACGGATCTCTGCGAGTACCACGACTACGACCGCGCGACGCAGCCGCTGCCGGGCGACGCATGGAACGGGCTCGCGGCGCGCACGGCGCAATGCGACGCGCTCGGCAAGCCGATGCTGATCGGCGAGTCGGGCGTCGTCGCCGACGCGACCGCCGACGGCGGCTCGGGCGGATCGATCACCACGGCCTCCCTGCAGCGGCGCGCCGGCTTCGTGTCGGCCAAGCTGAACGCCGCCTTCGACAAGGGGGTCGACGGCTACCTGCTGTGGGAGAAGATCCCCGATGCGTCGGCCTCGGCCTACAACCTCGACAACGGTCGCTACGGCATCGGGCCCGACGACCCCGTCAACGCGGTGACGCTCGCCAAGGCCCGCCAGCTTCAGACGGGAACGGGCGGCGGCGGCGGCGCGGTCGCCACGGTGCGCGCCGGCTTCGAGGACGCCACCCCGCAGTCGTGGGAGCCCGCGTGGGGAACCCTGTCGCTCGCGAGCTCGACCGCTCAGGCCTTCGCGGGCACGCGCTCGCTGATGCTGTCGTTCTCCGGCGGCGGCTGGCCGGCGGCGCGGATGCGCGTGACGACCGGCGCGATCGCGGGCGCCACGATCACGTTCCGCGTCTACCGGCCGCCCTCGGCGCCGGCCGGGGTCGGCGTGATCCCGTTCGTGAGCTCCAGCGCCTGGGTCAACGCCTTCGGCCCGGAGAGGGCGCTCGCCGCCGGCTGGAACACGATCAGCTACACCGTCCCGGCCGGCACGAGCACCCCGCTGCAGGCGATCGGCCTGCAGATCGCCGACCATGGCTGGGCGGGAGCGCTGTACGTCAACGACGTCGCGTGGTAGCGGCCCGGGGGCTGGCCTCAGCGCGGGACGGGTGCCCGCCCCCGTGACGGCGCCCTCGCCGCGTGGGATCGTGCGGGCATGGAGTCGACAGTCGCATCCGCCGCCCCGCGCAGCCTGCGCTCGACGCTCGAGCAGGCCGCGCGCGACACGGCCTACTTGACCGTCGGCCTGCTGACGAGCGTGCTCGCGCTGATCGTCTGGATCACCGGGCTCTCGCTGTCGCTGTCGCTCGTGGTCTTCATCGTCGGCCTACCGGTCGTGATCGCCTCGGCGCTCGCCTTTCGCTGGACCGCCGAGCTGGACCGGCGCAACACCGCGTGGCTGCTGCGCAGGCCGCTGCGCGCGACCTACCGCGAGCCCGGCCGAGGCCTGCGCGCGCGGCTGAGCTCGGCGCTGCGCGATCCGCAGACGTCGCGCGACCTCGTCTGGCTGGTGCTGCACTCGGCGCTCGGCATGACGTTCGGGTTCGTCGCGCTCGGGCTCGTCGCCGGCGTCGCGGGGCTCGTGACGCTGCCGGCCTGGTACTGGGCGCTTCCCGACGGCGCGGAGGTCGGGATATGGAACGCGGACACGCTGCTCGAGTCCTTGGTCCTCGTCGCGCTCGCCGTGCCCGCGGCGGTCCTGAGCGTCGGGCTGCTGCGCGTGATGGCGCTCGCGGAGAGCGGCCTCGCGGTCAGCCTGCTCGGCGGCGATGATGACGCGGTGACGACGACCGCCGCCGCGACCGAGCGTGAGCGCGCACGCCGCTTCGACCCGCACGTCGCGCTGTCGCTGCACCTCGCGCTGACGGCGCTCGTGTGGCTGCTGATGGCGCTGATCTGGCTGGCCAGCGGCGCCGGCTACTTCTGGCCGGCGTGGGTCTGGATCGGCACGGGCCTCGTGCTCGGCCTGCACGTCGTCATCCACCGGGCGCTGGCCGCGCCGCCGGTGCAGGGGCGAAGCGTGCGCGTGCACGCCGAGGTCGACGGCCTGATCGTCGGCTTCCTGACCTGCGTCTGGGCGCTGGCGAGCTTCGGAGCGCCGTTCTGGCCCTTCTGGCCGGCGCTCGGGCTGAGCGTCCCGCTGGCGATCCACGCGCTGATCGTCTTCCGCGACCGCCTCAACCCCAACCGCGAGCGCGAGCTCGTCGAGCGCGTCGACGAGCTGACGCGCACGCGCCGCGGCGCCCTGGACGTGCAGGCCGCCGAGCTGCGCCGCATCGAGCGCGACCTGCACGACGGCGCGCAGGCGCGCCTGGTGTCGCTGAGCATGCTCGTCGGCCGCGCGGAGGAGCAGCTCGCCGACCGCCCCGAGGTGGCGGCGCTCGTGCGCCGCGCCCGTGAGGAGGCCGGCGCGGCGATCGGCGAGCTGCGCGACCTCGCGCGCGGCATCGCGCCGCCCGTGCTGACCGACCGCGGCCTCAGCGCGGCCGTGCAGGCGCTCGGCGTGCGTGCGCCGATGACCGTCGAGGTCGAGGTCCCCGATGACAGCCGCCCGCCGCCGGTCGTCGAGACGGCCGCGTACTTCGTCGTCGCCGAGGCGCTGACGAACGTCGCCAAGCACGCCGGCGGGGCGCCCGCGCGCGTCGTCGTCGAGCGCGACGCGCGGCGCCTGGTCGTCGAGGTGTCCGACACGGGTCCGGGCGGCGCCGACCCGCGCGGCGGCGGGCTGACGGGCCTGCGCCATCGCGTCGAGGCGATCGACGGCACGCTGCGCGTCTCGAGCCCGTCCGGCGGGCCGACGACGATCCGCGCGGAGCTTCCATGCGTGTCGTGATCGTCGAGGACAACGCGCTGCTGCGCGAGGGCATCGTCGCGCTGCTGCGCGAGCGCTCGATCGACGTCGTCGCCCAGGCCGAGGACGCGCCGGGGCTGCTGCGGATCGTCGCCGGCCACAAGCCGGACGTCGCGATCGTCGACGTGCGCCTGCCGCCGACGTTCACCGACGACGGCGTGCGCGCCGCGATCGAGGCGCGCACGCGCCATCCCGGCCTCGGCGTCCTGATCCTGTCGCAGTACGTCGAGCCGGTCTACACGCAGGAGCTGCTGGCCTCGGGCACGGGCGGCGTCGGCTACCTGCTCAAGGAGCGCGTCGGCGAGGTGCGGGCGTTCGTCGAGGCGATCGAGCGCGTCGCCGCGGGCGGCACGGCGCTCGATCGCGAGGTCGTCGCCGAGCTCATGCGCACGCGCGGAGACGAGGGCGGCGAGGACGGCGCGCTCGCCAGCCTCACGCCGCGCGAGCGCGAGGTGCTCGCGCTGATGGCCGGCGGGCGCACGAACAACGCGATCGCGCGCGAGCTCGTCGTCACGTCGGGCGCCGTCGAGAAGCACGTCTCGAGCATCTTCGGAAAGCTCGGCCTGCCGGCCTCCAACGACGATCACCGCCGCGTGCTGGCCGTGCTCGCGTTCCTGCGCGCGCCGGAGGCTAAGCGGGTCGACCTCGTCGCGAAACGCGCGCGCCGGCTCGACGCTCGCGCCCGCGGCGCGGACCTGGTCTGCGAGCCAGCCGTCGGAGGTGACGACGCGGATGTCGTGCGCGTCGCCGCCAGCGGCGATCCGGCGCACGATCTCGTCGTCGGCGGAGTTCGCGCGGGCGCGGCGAGCGTGCGCGACGTCGATCACCGACGAGCTGATCGGCGGGCGCGGCGGCTGCTCGAAGACGACCGTCACGTCCTCGCCGCTGCGCGCGGCCCAGCGCTCGAGCACGTCGACGAGGTGGACCATCGCCGCGTGGCGGTCGCGCCACCAGCCGTCGGGTCGCGTGCCGATGACGTTCATCCCGTCGACGATCCAGCGCATGCGGATCAGCGTACGATGCCCGGCGGGTCGCGAGGCGGTCGCGATCTGCCGATGAGCATCGAGATGGCTCATCGACGCTCTCGCTGCCTGGTGCTCGCCGCCCTGGCGATCCTGCTGCCGCGGCGGACGCATCGGCGCAGGCACCGGCGAATCCCTGCGTCGCTGCGAACGTCACGAACTTCGCGCCGGTCGACGCCACGCGCCCCGGCGTCATCGACCTCTACTACTTCCATGCCGCCGGCGCGCGCGTGGACTACTTCGAGTGCGTCGGCGATCGCGCGCAGCACCTCGGCGCGGCGCGGACGGCCCCCGGCACGCCGACGATCCTGCGCGACGCGACGACGTGGTCGTGCCATCGTCCCAACCGGCGCTTCGTCTCGACCGCCCCGAGGGCCGACGGCTCGCTCGGCGTCGGCGTCTACAGCGTGCGCACGATGTCCTGCGCGCAGCGCTTCGAGCTGCGCGTCGCGCGCAGGGCCTCGCCGGGTGCGCGGGTTCGCGTGCGCGTCGTCGATCGCTGGGGCATCGGCGGCATCCGCCCGACGCTGTGCGTCACGCCGCCGCGCGAGCGCCGCTCGTGCAAGACGCTGGCCTTCCCGCGTGCCGTCGCCGTCGCGTCGCGGCGCGTGCGCGCCACGACGCGCGGCAGCTGGCGGATCGAGCTGCGTGCCCACGGCCATCGCGTGCGCACGAGCGTCGCCGTCGGCACCGGCGCAAAGGCCGCCGGCGCGCCCGCGCCGCTGGTGCTGGCGACCGGCGACTCGATGATGCAGGGCATCGACGGCTTTCTCACCGACGAGCTCGGCGACGCCGCGCGCGTGCGAAGCGACGTGCGCCCCAGCACGGGGATCGGCAAGGGCACCTACTGGATGCCGTGGGCCGCCGCGCAGGTCGCCAAGCTGCGTCCGAGCGTGACGGTCATGTCGATCGGCGCCAACGAGGGGTTCGCGATGCCGACCCCGGGCGGCGCGAGCGCGGCCTGCTGCGGCGAGCCGTGGGTGGCGGAGTACGCCCGCCGCGTACGCAAGATGATGCGCACCTACCGCCGCCACGGCCGTGGGCGCGTCCTGTGGCTGACGCTGCCGATGCCGCGCGACGCGCGCCACGTCCCCGTCTTCGGCGCCGTCAACCGCGCGATCCTGCGCGCCGCCGACGGCCTCTCCGCCGTCAAGGTGGTGCGCATGGACCTGCTCTTCACGCCGGCCGGCTACCGCGAGGTGATGCGCTATCGCGGCAAGAACGTGCGCGTTCGCGAGATCGACGGCGTGCACCTCAGCATCTCGGGCACCGCGATCGCCGCCACCGCGATCGCGCGCGAGCTTCGCGGCGGACCTTGAGCATCTCGGACAGATGGACGATTTCGTCGCCGCCGCGCTCATCCCGCGCCTCGCGGCGGCCGAAGCATGTGGCAACGATGACCGCGCGCACCTCGACGCTCAAGCATCTCGTCAGCCAGTCGTCCTATCCGATCGACGAGGCCGCGATCGCCGAGGCCATCATCCTGCGCTGCAAGGCGCGCCAGACGGTCCCGGGAATCGTCTTTCAGAGCGCACCGGCCAGGCCCTGCGTGCGGTCGTTTCATCCCCACAGGGGTCGGTCGTTTCGCCTCGCGCGCCCCGATCGCGCCGGCGCTGGTCGCCATATGACCATGGCGATCCGCGTGGGCAGCCCCGCGATGCGCTGAGCGGCAGCCGCCACAGTGGTGGACGCGATCGGCGCGTTCTACGCGTCTTGATCTTCTCGTCAGGCTCGGGGCGCTCAACGATGACCGGCTCCGGCGCCGGCTGAGTTGCGGCTCGCGGTGCTCGTCGGCGCTCTGAGTCCTCTCTTCCAGAGCTCGATCGTCTGGATGAGCCAGAAGATCGCGAAGAGGAAGATCAGGGAGCCCTCGATCCCCAGGATCCAGTGCTTCCAGCCGAGGCACCCGGCGACGGCGATCAGCGCGGACGTCGCAAGCATCGCGACGGCGATGGCGACATAGAGGTTCTTCGCCCACGGCGCGCTCGACTTCTTCTTGCAATCGCGTGCGTTGAGGCAGACGACGGCGAAGATGCAGACGAACATGAGCCCCGCTGCGATGAAGTGTGCTCGCCTCACGAACAGGCTGTCGTCCAGCACGAAGACGAGCGTCCCGGCGAGCCAGACCAACCCCGCGACGACGAACCCGGCGATGCCCTTGCCCGTGGGATGGTTCTTGAACGCCAGGCCGATGAGGATGGCCAGCGCGAGGCCGCCGACCGCGATCAGCGCCCAGACGTTGTTGACGATGTTCGCCTCGCGACCGAGCAGCGCGCCGGGCACGGACGCGCAGCTACCCGGCTTGGAGACCGGCACGAGCGCGACGACGGGAGCGAACATGCCGGCGAGGTTGAGCAGGACGTCCTCGCCATTCGTGTTCCCTTCAGGCAGAAGAGGCACAGCCCAAGACCGACGAGCGCGCCGATGAAGTAGCCGTGCACCGGCGTGTAGTAGTAGGCGCTGATCGACGTCTTGAAGCAGTCGTAACCCACCTTCGACCACTCGACCCCGATCGCGACCGCCAGGCCGACGACGAGCACGATCATCGCCAGACGCAGGTAGCGCCAGGTATCGATCGCGTAGAACTGCTCTTTGCCGATCAAGGGGTCCGGCGGCGTTTTCGAGCCGTTTCCCGCAGCCATGCTTCCCTTTCGCTGGTCGCTTGGAAAAGCTATACCCGACCCACAGGACGCCGTCAGGGCCGCGAGTCCGAGAGGCCCGGCTCGCCGAGCGAGTCCTGTCGGGCATGCGTGTCGGGAGAGGGCGCTACGAAACTCTCGCAATTTGCGCGAACTCCAGCCGTCGCCGGGGGCGAGAGACGGCGTAGCGTTCCTAGGTGGGGAAAGGGCCGCAGGGGCCTCGAGAGCCGGGGAACGGTCGCGATGGACGAGACGCAGGGCGAGGGGAGGCTCAAGGAGGCCGCGCAGGAGCTGATCCTGCGCACGATCGCCGCGCACGCCGACTCGCTGCTTCGCACCGCGCGCCGGCACTCGATCTGCGTCGACGACGCCCAGGACGCCTATCAGCGTGCGATCGAGATCTTCATGAGGCGCGCGCACCGCCTCGACTCGGCGCGCGCGCCGGGCTGGCTGCACGTCGTCGTCAAGCGCGAGGCGCAGGCGCTGCGCCGCGAGCGCCAGAAGCTGCTGATGGCGACCGAGATGGACCTCGACGGGCGCCAGGCGGACGAGCCCACGCCCGAGGAGCGCGCGCTGAGCTTCGACATGGTCAACCGCTCCGCCGAGGCGCTCAAGCGCCTCAAGCCCCAGGAGGTGCGGGCGCTGTGGCTGCGCGCGCAGGGCCACAGCTACTCGGACATCGGAGCGATCACCGGCTGGTCCTACACGAAGGTCAACCGCTGTCTGACCGAGGGCCGCCGCAGCTTCCTGACGCGCTATCGCGGGATCGAGTCCGGCGAGGAGTGCCATCGCTGGCTGCCGGTCCTGTCGGCGATGATCGACGGCGAGGCGACCCCCGACCAGGTCGTCGACGTACGCCCGCACCTGCGCAACTGCCCTGCCTGCCGCGCGACGCTCAAGGCGCTGCGCGACAGCTCCGCGCCGCTGTCGGCGCTGCTGCCCGTGCCGCTCGTCGTGGCCGACGCCGGCGCCGGAGACCACGTCTCGCACATCGTCATGCGCCTGTACGAGGCGGTCGCGGGCGGGCTGCACGAGCGCGCGGTCAACTCGCTGACCAGGACGCAGGCGCTCGTCGAGGCGACGGCGGCGGGCAAGGTCGCCGCGGTCGCGGCATCGGCGGCGGCGGTCGCGGGCGGCGGCTACGCGTCGGTGGAGAAGGTGATCGACCGGCCCACGAAGGCGGCGCGTGCGGATACGGCGCACGCGCGCGGCACGCCGCAGGCCGCGCTCGAGACCGCCTCCGTCGCTCGGGCGGTCTCCGGCCCGGTCGTGCGGACGCCCCCCGCGGCGCCCGAGCCGGCGGCCGCCAAGGCGAGGTCGAACCGCCGCGAGTTCCGTTCGCCGCGGTCGCGGCGCCCGCGGCAGGCCCCGGAGTTCCGCGGCACCGGCGCCATCCGCGCGGCCGCGGCCACGGCGAGCGTCGGTGCCCCCTCTGGATCCAGGCCGATCGCACCCCCTCCGCCGCCCCCGCGCAAGCCGGCGCCGGAGTTCGGCACCGGCAAGGGTGCCGCGCCCGAGTTCGGTCCCTGACGCCGGTCGAGCGTGACGGACGTCACGCTCGCGCGCGAGATGGCCGACTAGGTTGTCGCGGCCGGCTGAAGCCACGCAACTCGCCGGGGAGATCGCTGGTCGCGCGAGTCCAGCCGGTGTGCAGATCATCCACCCCGTGACGAGAGGCACCTTCATGTCGAGGACTCGCAGATCCAGCCCCGCCCTCCTGATCTCCGTTGTGGCGCTCGTCGCCGCGATGACCGGCTCAGCAGTCGCCGCCAGCTTGATCACGAGCAGTCAGATCAAGGACGGCACGATCCAGCTGAAGGACATCAACAAGAACTCGCGCGCCCTGTTGAAGGGCAAGAAGGGCGCCAAGGGCTCCACCGGCGCCCAGGGGCCGCGCGGGGCCAACGGCCTGCCCGGCGCGCAGGGCGCACCGGGCGCACCGGGCGGGCCGGGTCCGGTGAGCCTGCACTACGTCACGGGGCCCGAGGTCAACACCTCGGGAGCCGACCAATATCACGCTGAGGCCGTCTGTCCCGCAGGCCTGTCGGTCACCGGCGGCGGCGTCGTCAGCAGCTCGGCGGATTCCGGCGAGATGCAGGTCAACTCCTCCTATCCCGCGGACATCAGCGGCGCCGGGATACCCCGCGAAGGCTGGTTCGCGGATGTCGACGTCAGCGACGCCGACCCTCATTTCATCACTGCGTATGCGATCTGCGCCGCAGCCTCGGCGCTCTCCGGATCGCCCCCGGTGAGGCGCAGGAAGTAGCGGCATGCGGATCGACCGGCCCCGATCGCTGGGCCGGTCGGCTTCCGCTCGCCCGAGGCGCGCGCTCAGGCTTCGAACGGCGCGAGGATCAGCAGCCCCGCGACGCCCGCGACCATGCGCTGCAGATCGATGTCGGACTCCGGCACGATGTACCACGTCGCGCTCTGCGCCTGGTCGTCGTCGACCATCGGCCCGAGGAGCTCCCCGGCGACCGAGATCATCAGCGGCAGCGGATAGCGCTCGGTGGCGCCGCCCGGCCAGTGGTGCGTGTAGTCGGTGCGGCGGCAGTCGACCTTCCACCCGTACGCGTACTCGGGCTTGTTGAGGATCGTCGACTCGGTCACCGCGACGTACTCCTTCGGCTCCTTGCCGATCCGCCGCAGGAACTCGCCGGCGACGTCGGATGGCGTCAGCGTCGGCGGCACCTGGCCGTCGAAGTTGCGCTCCTCCGCACTGCGCGTCTGGTCGCTGCTGAGCGCGATCGCACGGTCCAGCCAGTGGTCGGGTAGCTGCTGTCGCGGCGCCGTCAGCGCCTCGGAGATCGCCCG
Source organism: uncultured Actinomycetes bacterium (assembly GCA_963729125.1). Classification (GTDB taxonomy): domain Bacteria; phylum Actinomycetota; class Thermoleophilia; order Solirubrobacterales; family Solirubrobacteraceae; genus CADCVQ01. The sequence continues at coordinate 1,123,006 of CAVSML010000008.1, read as the reverse complement.
GCGCCCGCGCTCGGCGCGGCACGCCTCGCAGGCCTGTCCGCCCATCAGCCGCACGGCGCCGGCGAACTTGATCTGCGCGTTCACGGAGATGCCCGGCGGCGGGTCGGGCAGCTTGGCTGCATGCGTCTCGCACAGCAGGGTGCCGCAGCCCTCGCAACGGGCGACGGCGATGTAACCGCAGGTGCAGAGTCCAAGGCTCCCTTGAGTCATGCCGAAAAGTCTAGGGACCTAGACTCCCGCCGGTGTACGCGGACGCCCTGCTGGCACCGTGGTACGAGCAGACGATGGCGCTGCTCGGGCCGCTTCGGTTCTTCGACGCGCACACGCACATCGGCGTCAACGACCCCGACACGTTCAAGTGCACCGCCGAGCAGCTGCTGGACGCGCTGGCGCCGACCGACGGCCGCGCCGTCGCCTTCCCGATGCACGAGCCCGACGGCTATCCGCCGGCCAACGACCACGTGATCGAAGCCGCCGCCGCGTCGGACGGGCGGCTGGTCGCGTTCTGTCGCGTCAACCCGCGCGAGGGCGACGCCGTCGCCGAGGTGCGTCGCTGCGTCGCCGCCGGCGCGCGCGGGATCAAGCTGCACCCTCGCGCAGAGCAGTTCGGACTAGATGGTTGATTCCGTATCAGTAGCCGTAGCCTGCGAAATAGCGGCCGGGGTTACCGATCGTTTGGTTGTGGACCAGGCCAGCGGCGAGTGCGAGAAGTCTGAGCGCGACGCGGGTGCACAGGCCCTCGATCGTGCGTCCGCCGTGCTCTTCGAGGGTGAGTTGGCCTTTGCAGGTCCAGAACACCGATTCGATCCATTGGCGCACCGCACCCAGGGATCCGTGGCGGCGCGGCTCGTCGCGGCGATCGGGTCGCATGAAGCGTGCGCCCATGCCGGCGATGATCTGCTCGAACTCGGCGCCCGCGAAGCCCTTGTCGGCCATGACGGTGTAGCCGTGCAGCTCGACGCGGGCGAGCATCTCGGCCGCGACGACGCGTTCGCCGACGTTCGCGGCCGCGAGCTCAAACGCGATCGGCATTCCGTCCGGTGCGCACAACAGGTACAGCCGAAAGCCCCAGAAGTGGCGGCTGTGCGAGCCACACCAGCCGTAGCCGGCCTGGCCGACCAGCTGCGAGCGGCGCGCCGTCTCGCGCGACTGGCCGCACGGCACGGGGGTGCTGTCGAGCAGCCGCAGCCCATCACAGAACGACGGCGAGTTGCTCGCCAGGTGCGCGAGGACCGTGCCGATCGTCGGCGCCAGTGCTCGCATGCGCTTGTTATAGCCCGGCTGCTTGGGCAGATACGGAAAGAGGTGCCCCAGGCGCCATCTGGCGAACGCGAGGAACTTGCGGTCGTTGGGGACCGCCAGGAACATCTGCGCGACGGCCAGCGCGATGAGCTCGGCATCGGTGATCTTTGGTGGATGCCCGGGCCCCTGCCGCGCGGGCAGGAGATCGTCAACGCGCACGTAAAGTGCGATGACGAGGGCGTCGAGGTCGGCGTGCACGAGGCCTCCAAGGTCGACGTTGCAATTAGCAACGCCTCCTTCGGCGCCCTCGTTATGTCCCCCTGCGCGCATGCGGCGCGCAGCAATACGGAATCAACCATCTAGACGATCCGGGCATGCGCGCGGTCGTCGCCGAGGCGCACGAGGGGCGGCTGCCGGTCCTGATCCACGCCGGCCGCGGGATCCCGGCGCTCGGAGCGCACGTGCTCGAGCTGGCGAGCGAGTTCCCGCGCGCCCGCTTCATCCTCGCGCACGCGGGCGTCTGCGACCTGGCGTGGATGTGGCGGGTGCTCGGCGAGCATCCGAACGTCTTCTTCGACACCGCCTGGTGGAGCGCCCCCGACCTGCTCGTGCTGTTCTCGCACGTGCCGCCGGGCCAGATCCTCTACGCGACCGACATCCCCTTCGGCGCGCCCATGAACGGCATCGTGCTGGCGATGCGCTGCGCGCTGCAGGCGAGGCTGTCGCCCGAGCAGCTGGCGAGCGTCGCCCACGGCCAGCTCGAGCGGCTCGTCGCCGGCGAGGACGCGATCGACGCCGGCCCGGCGCCGGGGCCCGGCGTCCTGCGGGCCGATCCGATGCTCGCGCGCGTCGGTCATTACCTCGTCAGCGCGATCGCGGCGGGGATCGCCGGCGGCGACACGGCCGAGCAGGCCGACCTCGCCCGTCTCGCCTGCCAAGTCGGCGATGACGCGCCCCAGGCGGCGAGCTGCCGCTCGATCGTCGAGCTGCTCGAGCTGCACCTGAGCATCGATGTGGGGGAGACGCTGCCCGAGCGCTTCGCCCGCCTGCACGTGCTCGTGATCGCGGCCGCGCTGGCCGCGACGCCGGACGTGCCCGTCGATTGAGGCCCTTCGAGGGGCGAATCGGGGTCCATTTGGGTCTCCGGCGGCATGTTCCTCGCCAACGGCGACGTAGTTTCTCTCCAGCCTCGATAACCTGACGGCAGTGACTGGCGATTCGCTTGCCGAGACGACGGCCGGAGACCACGGCCAGACGGCGATTCAAACTCCGGAGGAGAACGGCACCGCGCAAGCGGAGGCTCCGTCGATCCCGGACGCGGACCGTCCCGCCGGCCCCGCCGACGCCTCGCCGAACGCCGAGAGCAATGGCTCGCCGGCCGAGCCCGAGGCCGCCGTCGCCGAGGCGCCCGCGCCCGTCGCGCCCGAGCCTGCTGCCGTAGCCACCGCTGGCCCCGCCGAGCCCGCTGCCGAGCACCTCGCCGCGGCTGCCGAGGCGCCCGCTGCCCCCGCCGCCGAGCCCGTCGCCGAGGCGCCCGCTGCGGCTGCCGAGCCGCCCGCCGCGGCTGCCGAGCCAGTCGCCGAGGCGCCCGCTGCGGCTGCCGAGCCCGCTGCCGAGGCACCCGCCGCGGCTGCCGAGCCCGTCGCCGAGGCGCCCGCCGCGGCTGCCGAGCCAGTCGCCGAGGCGCCCGCTGCGGCTGCCGAGGCGCCCGCCGCGGCTGCCGAGCCAGTCGCCGAGGCGCCCGCTGCGGCTGCCGAGCCGGCCGCTCCGGCCGAGGCCACCGCCGTTTCGGCCGAGCCCGCCGCAGCCGCCGCTCCCGCGCCGCCGACGATCGCGCCGGACACCGAGAAGCCCGCCGTCGGACCGAAGATCCTCGGCATCGCGGAGCCGGTCAAGCCGCTTCCCTCCGTCAAGGCCGTCGCCGCGCCCCCGCGCAAGCGCCGCCGCCGCCCGTCGGCCGCCGAGCGCCACCGCCGCGCGTTCTTCTCCGCGCTGACTGACCTGCGCCGCGGCGCCCCGCCCGCCGAGTCAGCCACGTCGGAGTCGCAGGCCGCCGCGGAGGAAGGCGACGCCTCGCAGCCCGAGGCGACCGCCGCCGAGACCCCGGCCGTCGAGGCGCCCGTCGCAGGGGCACCGGTCGTCGATTCGCCGGCCGTCGAAGCCCCCGTCGCACAGGCACCGGTCGTTGATTCGCCGGCCGTCGAAGCCCCCCTAGCCGAGGCCGAGGGCGCAGTCGAGACGCCGGCCCAGCCCGCCGCCCTCGCCGAGGCGCCCGCCGCCGAGCAGCCCGCCGCCGCTGAGGACACCGAGCCGGCCGACGAAGGACAGCAGGCCGCTCAGGCCCCCGTCGATCGATCCCCCTCATCCCCTGCCCGCGTGACGGCCGCCATCGAGCGCGTCGGCGGCGCGGAGATGATCAAGGAGGCGCTGAAGCCCAAGCAGGACGAGAAGGGCCAGCCGCTGAAGTGGGCCGCGGTCTGCGCGCAGGCGGCCGAGGGCCTGAAGCCCGGCGATCCGGTCTTCAACGCCTGGGTGCGCCTCGCGGCCACGCCGGTTCGCGAGGTCAAGAGCCAGCTCCCGCGCCCGCCCGAGCAGGAGCGCGGCGGACGCCCCGGCGAGGCCGGCGCACGCCGTCCCGGCGGCCCGCGTCCCGGCGGCGACCGCGGCGGTCGCCCGCGGCGCGACGATCGGCCCAGCCGTCAGGAGTACGCCTCGCACGCGCAGGACGGCACGCTTCGCAAGAGCATCCGCATCGTGACCGGTCACGACGAGGATCAGGAGCGCCGCGAACGCGAGCGCATCCGCAAGGAGCAGCGCGAAGCCAAGCGCCGCGCCGAGCGCGAGCGTCTCGCGCGCCTCGGCTACTGACGCTCCCATCCCTCAGCGGCTGATGCCCGGCAAGCGGCGCAACCTCGAGATCAAGGCGGTCGATCCCGATCCGCCGGCGACGCTGCGCGCGGCGCTCGAGCTGGGAGCCGAGGACGCCGGCTGGCTGAGCCAGCGCGACACGTACTTCCACGCCGTCCAGGGCCGCCTGAAGCTGCGCGAGGCGCCGCCAGAGCCCGCGCAGCTCATCGCCTACGCGCGCGCCGAGCTGCGCGGACCGAAGGTCAGCCTGTATCGCGTCGTGCAGGTCGCAGACCACGTCGCGCTGACCGAGGCCCTCACCGACGCGCTCGGCGTGCGCGTCGTCGTGCAGAAGGCGCGGCGCCTGCTGCTCTGGCGCAACGTGCGCATCCACCTCGATCGCGTCGAGGGCCTGGGGGACTTCGTCGAGCTCGAAGCCGTGGCGGCCTCGCCGGGCGGCCTGGAGGTCGAGCGCGACCGCGTCGAGCAGCTGCGCGAGGCGCTCGGAATCACCGACGAGCACCTCGTCGCCCACGGCTACGCCGACCTCCTGGCCCGCCGGGGCGCGACCGGGATCCGGCGCCTCGCGTGAGTGCCGAGCGAGCGGCAACGCGCCGATCATAAGTTACTGACGGTTTGTAAGCAGAGTTGGGTATCGTTGTCCGTGCAACGACAAGGAGCCAACTCGCATGCCCAAGCTTTTGCTGGTCCCACTGGACGACACCGTCGTCTTTCCCACGATGGACCTGAACCTCCCCGTCGACGTCTCGGGCGAGGAGCGAGTGCTTCTCGTCCCCCGCCACAACGGGGAGTACGCGAAGGTCGGAACGATCGCCAAGGTGACCGACACCATTCGCCTGCCCGGCGGCGGCCGCGGCGTATCGCTGGACAGCCTGCACCGCGGCGCCATCGTCGGCGCGGCCGAGGCGGGCTCCGACGGCCTGCGCGCCGAGGTGCAGGAGCACCCAGACGACAAGCCGGTCGACATGCACACCCGTGAGCTCGAGCGCGAGTACCGCGCGGTCGTCGAGGAGATCCTCGTCGAGCGCGGCGCCGACGAGCGCGTCGGTGCGTTCCTGCGCTCGGTCGTCGATCCCGGCCCGCTGGCCGACACCGCCGGCTACAGCCCCGATCTCGGCATCGAGCAGAAGATCAAGATCCTCGAGACGCTCGACGTCACCGAGCGTCTCCAGCTCGCCCTGGAGTTCCAGCGCGAGCGGCTGACCGAGCTGCAGGTGCGCCGTCGCATCCGCGACGACGTCGAGAGCGGCGCCCAGAAGCAGCAGCGCGAGTACTTCCTGCGCCAGCAGATGGACTCGATCCGCCGCGAGCTCGGCGAGGACGGCGGCTCGGTGACCGAGGACTACCGCATGAAGATCGCCGAGGCCGGCATGCCGGACGCGGTCAAGGAGCAGGCGGAGCGCGAGCTGGACCGGCTCGAGCGCGCGGGCGAGCAGAGCGGCGAGTCGTCGATGATCCGGACCTACCTGGACTGGCTCGTCGCCGTGCCGTGGAGCAAGACCTCCGACGAGATGCTCGACCCCGTCCACGCCCGCGAGGTGCTCGACGCGGACCACGCCGGCCTCGAGGACGTCAAGGACCGCATCACGGAGTACATCGCCGTGCGCAAGCTGCGCGAGGATCGCGGCGTCGAGATGGACCGCAAGGCAGGCGCGATCCTGACCCTGATCGGGCCCCCCGGCACCGGCAAGACCTCGATCGGCGAGTCGATCGCGCGTGCGACCGGCCGCGAGTTCGTGCGCATGTCGCTCGGCGGCGTGCGCGACGAGGCCGAGATCCGCGGCCACCGGCGCACCTACATCGGCGCCCTGCCGGGACGGCTGGTCCGTGCCCTGCGCGACGCCGGGACGATGAACCCGGTGATCATGCTCGACGAGGTCGACAAGGTCGGCGCGGACTGGCGCGGCGATCCGTCGGCGGCGCTGCTCGAGGTCCTGGACCCCGCCCAGAACCACGCCTTCCGCGACCACTACCTCGACATCGAGATCGACCTCTCGCAGGTCATGTTCATCGCCACGGCCAACATGGCCGAGACGATCCCCGGCCCGCTGCTGGACCGCATGGAGGTCATCCGCTTCGACGGCTACACCGTGGCCGAGAAGACGGCGATCGCCCGCGACTACCTGTGGCCGCGCCAGCGCGAGCGCAACGGGCTGCGCGAGGACGAGGTCGTCGTCGAGGACGAGACCCTCAAGCTCGTCGTCGGCGAGTACACCCGCGAGGCGGGCGTGCGTCAGCTCGAGCGCGAGCTCGGGACGCTGCTGCGCAAGGTCGCCACGAAGATCGCGTCGGACTCCGTCACCGCACCGGTGACCGTCGACACCGATGTCGTGCGCGACGCGCTCGGACGCCAGAAGGTCTTCCAGGAGGCGGCGGCGCGCACGGCCGTGCCGGGAGTGGCGACGGGCCTGGCGGTGACCGGCGTCGGCGGCGACGTGCTGTTCGTCGAGGCGAACTCGATGAAGGGCAAGGGCGGACTCACGCTGACCGGCCAGCTCGGCGACGTCATGAAGGAGTCCGCGCGAATCGCCCTCACCTACGTGCGAGCGCACGCGGCGGAGCTCGGCCTCGACGAGGACGCCTTCGACGAGCGCGAGTTCCACGTGCACGTCCCGGCGGGAGCGATTCCCAAGGACGGCCCAAGTGCCGGAGTCACGATGACGACCGCGCTGACGTCGCTGTTGACCGGGCGACCGGTGCGCCACACCGTCGGCATGACCGGCGAGGTGACGCTGCAGGGACGCGTGCTGCCGATCGGCGGGCTCAAGCAGAAGGTGCTTGCCGCCCACGCCGCCGGGCTGACCGACGTGATCCTGCCCGAGCGCAACCGCGCCGACCTCGACGACGTTCCCGAGGACGTACGCGACGCCATGACGTTCCACCCGGTCATGACGATCGGAGAGGCGCTGGAGATCGCACTCGAGCCGGCCCGCAACGGGGCGATCACGGCCTGACACACAACTCCCCACCCCAACACGCGCGCAGGCCGCCCCCCGTTCCTGCGTCGCGTCTTCGCCGGACCGCGAGCGGAGGCCTTCCTCCCCTGACCTCCCCTCGCGTGCAGCACCCCGCGCCCGCCGGACGAGCCCACTCGTCCGGCGGGCGCACGTCTCTTCAGCGCGATCGCGAATCGTCTCCGCTTTGGAGTAAGGTTTCGCCGGTTCGGGGTCGCGAGAACAACGATGCAAGGGGCGAGGGAATGCTGAGGAAGAGTCTGCTGGTCGGCGGGGTCGTGCTGGCGAGCGCGGGTCTGCATTCATCATCTGCGCTGGCCCAGGTCGGGACGCCCGGCAGCAACGGGTCGAGCATCTTCTTCGGGTTGTTCGGGACCAGCGGCACGAGCGGCGGCCCGGGCGGCAACGGGACCCCCGGCGCGCCGACCGTGTTGGTCGGCACGGGCAGCGGCACCACCACCGCCAACGGCGGCGCCCCCACCGGCGGTTTCGCCGGTGGAAACGGCGGGCAGGGCGGAGGCGGCCTGGTGATCGCCGGCAATGGCGGTTTCGGCGGCGCCGGCGGCGCGGGCGGCACAGGCGGCAACGCGACGGCGACGCGAACCGGCGGGTTCTTCACCACACCGCGTGCCAACGCCAACGGGGCCAACGGCGCCACCGGTGGTAGCGGCGGGGCGGGCGGCAGCGGCGGCGCATCGCTGATCCTCGGCGGCTTCGGACGTAGCGGTGGCGCCGGCGGTCAGGGCGGCCACGGCGGCAACGCGACCTCGACGGCGAGCGGCGGCGCGGCCTTCGCGAACAGCACCGCCGGCAACGGCGCCGCGGGCGGCAGCGCCGGCGCCGCGGGCAACGGCGGCGCGGGCCAGCTGATCCTCGGCGGCGGCGCCGGCGACGGCGGGTCCGGCGGCGCGGGCGGCAACGGCGGCAACGCGACCTCGACGGCTACGGCAGCAGCAGGCCTATCGGTCAGCACCGGCGGCTCGGGCGGCGCCGGCACCGCGGGCGCCACCGGCGGCAGCGGCGCCAACGGCGGCTTCTTCGCCGGCAACGGCGGACGCGGCGGCACCGGCGGCGCGGCCGGCAACGGCGGCAACGCGAACGCCAATGCCACGGGCCTGGCCGTCGCGGGCGACAGCAACGGCGGCGCGGGTGCCAACGGTGGCAGCGGCGGCGCCGGCGGCGCCGGCGGCAGCTCGCTCATCCTCGGCGGAAACGGCGGGGGCGGCGGCGACGGCGCGGTCGGCGGCAACGGCGGCAACGCCACGACCACCACGTCGGCGTTCATCAACCTGAACGATGCCGATGGCGGCGCCGGCGGCAACGGCGGCAACGGCGGCACCGGCGGACAGGGCGGCGACGGCCTGGTCGCGGGCAACGGCGGCAACGGGGGCAACGGCGCGGCGGGCGGAACCGGCGGAGCAGCGACGATCAACGGCGTCGCTCAGATGCAGGCCGCGAACGGCACGACCGGCAACGGCGGCGCCGGCGGCCAGGGCGGGGGCGGGTTCCTCACGGGCGGCACCGGCGGCAACGGCGGCACCGGCACGGTCGGCGGCAACGGCGGGCTGGGTGGCAACGGGATGCTCGTGGGCGGCGCCGGCGGCAACGGCGGCAACGGCGTGACCGGCGGCAACGGCGGCAACGGCGGCAACGGCCTGCTGCTCGGCGGCGCCGGTGGCGCCGGCGGCACGGGCACGACGACCAACGGCGTCGCCGGCACCAGAGGCAGTGGCCTGCTGAACCCGCTGCTGGTCTTCGGCGGCCTGTAGCACGCGCGAAGAGGCGCGGCCGCGAGCGCTCGCGGCCGCGCCATCTTCTCGGATCAGAGCGGTGCGGCGTCCCCGGGACCGCGCACCGTTCGCGTTTCCAGGCGGCGTGAGTGGGGCGCAGTGCGCGAGCGCGTTGGCGCAGTGACGCGCGGGGTGCAGGGCGGCGGCATCGGTTCCGCCGCCCCACTACCCACGCGGTCTACGGTCGCGTCGGCTATCGGGAGCGCGATCCGCGGTCCCCATGCTCACCGCTCCGGCTTGGACGCCGGGGCGTAGGCGGGTCGGTTGAATGGGGGAGGGGTACCCAACCGACTTGGAGGGAACCTGCGGAGCATTGTCCGACGCCCACATCAACCTCCGGTAAGTCGAAGATCAAGGTTCCGTCAAAGTTCCCATGCGCCCAATCGCGACCGGTCGCGGGCCGTGCGTGGCGCGGTAGGCCCACCAGATCAGCAGTGCCTGCAGCGGCAGCCGTGCCCACAGCAGCGCCGGCGCGATCGAGTCGAAGCGCCCGGAGTTGACCGCCATGTTGACGTTCGCGGGGAAGACCGCGATCAGCAGCACGATCAGCCACGCGCCCGCCCAGCGCCGCGTCGGCGCGAAGGCGACGCCGACGCCGCCGGCGATCTCAGCGGCGCCGCTGATCAGCACGATCTCGTGGTGCGCCGGCAGGTAGTCGGGCATGATCTGCTCGTAGTACTCGGGGCGCAGGAAGTGCAGGATCCCCGTCGTGACGAAGGCGAGGCTCAGCAGCCGCTGCGACCACGTCACCGGGCGCGCAGCCCGTCGAGCGCGATCGTGAGGTAGCGCCGCCAGTCCTGGGGCCCGCCCGCATGTTGGGCGCCCGCGACGTGCCCGAAGCCGCACATGATCGTCTGGACGTCGCGCACGCCGGCATCCTCGCGCATCGTCCCCTGCGCCCGCGCGCCATCTATGAGCGTCGAGACGGCGGCCTGCAGGCGCTGCTGGCCGACGGCTGCGGCCTCGACGGCGTTCGGATGCCCGCCGATGATCTCGCACAGCGCGACGTCGCCGGCCGTCATCTCGGCGCAGCGCCACAACGCCCGCGAGAACGCCTGCCACGCATCGTCCTCGTGCGCGGCGGACTCGACGATGTCGGCGAGCCGCTCGAAGTGCGCCACGGCGAGCGCGCAGACGAGCGCCTCCTTGGTCGGGAAGTGGCGGTAGACCGTCCCCACGCCGACGCTCGCGCGCCGCGCGATGTCGTCGATCTGCGCATCCAGGCCGGCCTCCGCGAACGCCGCCGCGGCCGCGGCCAGGACCTTCTCGCGGTTGCGGCGCGCATCCGCGCGTAAAGGCTTGGAAACGATGGTTGACACGCGGAATGACCCTTCCGTACGCTGGCGCTTCAAACGGAACCGCCCTTCATCTTAGGCAGCCCACCCGGGGAGCACCAACCGATGTCCGACGACGCCCAGCTGACCGATCGCCAGAAGTGGCTCGCGCTCGCGCTGCTCGCCAGCACGCAGTTCGTGATCATCCTCGACGCGGCGATCGTCAACGTCGCGATCCCGTCGATCGGGCGCGACCTCGACTTCTCGATCGAGAACCTCGCCTGGATCCCGAATGCCTACGCGCTGACGTTCGGCGGCTTTCTGCTGCTCGGCGGCCGGATGGCCGACCTGCTCGGCCGCCGCCGGCTGTTCATGGGCGGGCTGGTCCTGTTCGGCGTCGCGTCGCTGCTCGGCGGGCTGTCGCAGAGCGAGGAGCAGCTGATCGCCGCCCGCGCGCTTCAGGGGCTGGGCGCCGCGCTGCTCGCGCCGTCGGCGCTGTCGATGGTCACGAACATGTTCAGCGAGGGCGCCGAACGCAACAAGGCGCTTGGCGTGTGGGGCGCGGTGTCGGGTTCCGGCGGGGCCGCCGGCGTCCTGCTGGGCGGCATCCTGACGAAGTACGCGGGCTGGGAGTGGGTGCTGTGGGTCAACGTGCCGATCGCGATCGTCGTGGCCCTGCTGGCGCCGCGACTGCTCGTCGAGAGCCGGGCGGAGAACGAGACGCGCCACTTCGACGCGGTCGGCGCGGTCGTCATCACGGCCGGCCTGTCGCTTCTCGTCTTCGCGCTCGTCGATGCCGTCAACGCCGGCTGGGACTCGACGCAGACGATCGCCCTGCTGGCCGTGTCGTTCGCGTTGATCGTCGTCTTCGTCGCCATCGAGAGCCGCTCGGTCGCGCCGCTGGTCCCGTTTCGCATCTTCCGCAAGCGCACGCTGACCGGCGCCAACCTCATCGGCCTGCTGGTCGGCGCCGCGCTGTTCTCGATGTTCTTCTTCCTGTCGCGCTACATGCAGGAGGTCCTGCGCTACGACGCGCTCAAGACGGGCCTGTCCTACCTGCCGCTGGCACTCGTGATCATCTTCGCGGCCGGCGCCGCCTCGGTGCTCGTGACGAAGGTCGGCTTCAAGCCGGTGCTGATCGCGGGCCTGGTGCTCGTCACGATCGGCCTGCTGTGGTTCACGCAGCTGCCGGTCGACGGCGTCTACCTGTCGGACATCGTCGCGCCGATGGTGATCTCCGCGGCCGGCCTCGGATTCGCCTTCGTGCCGGTCACGATCGCGGCGGTCAGCGGGATCTCCGAGGACGACTCCGGGCTGGCGTCGGGGCTCATCAACACCTCTCAGCAGATCGGCGGCGCGCTCGGTCTCGCGGTGCTCGCGACGATCGCCAACTCGACGACGCAGGACCTGCTGGGGGGATCGGGGACCGACCCCGCCGCGATCGCGGCCGCGACGCCCAACGCGCTGACGGAGGGCTTCCACGACGCCTTCCTGGCGGGCGCCGGCTTCGCGGTCCTCGGCGTGCTCGCCGCGCTGCTCGTGATCCGCAACTCGGACTCGCGCGCCCTCGTCGGCGTCGATCCGGCCGAGCTGCCGATGGCCTGACCGCGCCGCCGTGCCGTAGGCTGCCAGCCGCATGCGCGCCCTCGTCACCGGTGGAGCCGGTTTCATCGGGTCGAACCTCGTCGACGCGCTGCTCGAGCGCGGCGACAGCGTGACGGTGGTCGACAACCTCTCCAGCGGGCGCGAGCAGAACCTCGCCGGCGCGCTCGCCGCAGGCGCCGAGCTCGTGCGCTGCGACGTGCGCGACGCGCCGTCGGTGTGCGAGGCCGTCGCCGCAGCCCGGCCACAGGCCGTCTTTCACCTCGCCGCGCAGGTCGACGTGCGCGTCTCGCTCGCCGATCCGGGCCACGACGCGCGCACCAACGTCGAGGGCACGATCAACGTGCTCGAGGCAGCGCGCCTGGCCGGCGCCACCCGGCTCGTGTTCTCCTCGACGGGCGGTGCGATCTACGGCGAGACCGAGCGCCTGCCCACGCCCGAGGACGTCGCGGCGCTGCCGATGGCCGCCTACGGGCAGAGCAAGCTCAGCGCCGAGGGGTATCTCGGCCTCTACGAGCGCCTCTACGGGCTGTCGACGCTCGCCCTGCGCTTCGGCAACGTCTACGGCCCGCGCCAGGACCCGCACGGCGAGGCCGGGGTGATCGCGATCTTCTGCGGGCGGCTGCGCACCGGCGCCCGGCCGACGATCTACGGAGACGGCGCCCAGACGCGCGACTACATCTACGTCGCGGATCTCGTCCGGGCGCTGCTGAGCGCCGCAGATGCCGGCGTCGTCGGGATCGTGAACATCGGGACGGAGACCGAGACGACCGTCACCGAGCTGTGGCGCGTGCTCGCGGGACATCACGGCCCGGGCGCCCCCGAGCCCGAGTTCGCGCCACGGCGCACGGGCGAGATCGAGCGTTCGTGCCTCGACGCGGGCCGCGCGCGCGAGCTGCTCGGCTGGGCCGCGAGCACCCCGGTCGAGGAGGGGCTGCGCCTGACCTACGAGGCGTCTGCGCGATAGTGGTTTGAGCAGCGCTCCGGGCGAGCAGGGAGTAACCACCACCCGACCGAAGGAATGATCGCCATGGCAGACGACGAACTGAGGCTCACGCCGGCCGACCCCGTCGACAGCGAGCCGTCGCCCTTCGACGAGCCAGCGACCGAGCAGAAGACCGCCGGCAAGGCGATCGCCGCGCTGGTCTGCGGATCCTCAGCCTGCTGATCGCCGGCATCATCCTCGGCATCGTCGCCGTCGTGCTGGGCGTCCTCGCGCGCAAGGAGATCGACACGAACCCGCGGGTCGGCGGGTCGGGCATGGCGCTCGCGGGCATCATCACCGGCGCGCTGGGCTTCGTGCTCGCGGCGATCCTGCTGGCCGTCGGAGGACCGAGCGTCTTCAACAGCTGAGCGCCGTTCAGGGGTCGAGCTCGAACTCGTGCTCGCCGAGCAGCACGACGACGGGTTCGCCGGCACGCGCCGCGAGCCCGAGCGGGCAGGCGGGATCGGTCGTCTCGAAGTCCGCCGCGACGACGCTCGCGCCCGGCAGCATCGCGGCGAGGTCCCGCACGGCGCGACCGAGCATCTCCAGGCCGCCGAGCGTGCCCGCGACGGCGCCCGTCGCGGCGTCGACCTCGAACGGCGGCAGCTGGCGCATGAGCGGCAGCTGCGGTGCCACGACGCCGCTGACGGCGTCGTGGGGAAGCTCGATCTCGGCGTCCTGCTCGTGCACGACGATCGCGCCGAAGCGCTCGCAGCGGATCACCGCAGGCGGTAGGCCGTCGACGGCGATGCTCACGCGCAGCGCGCCGCAGCCGTGCAGCAGCTCGCGGGCCAGCGCGACGGCCAGGTCCTTGTCGCGGGGGCTCAGGAGTCCTCGAGCAGCGCGCGCTCGAAGCGCTTCTCGATCACGTCGACCCACGGCGCGTCGCCGAAGCGCGCGCGCAGCGCGACCGGCACGCGCACGTGGTCATATCCGACGCGGCGATGCTCGATCGTGGCGTCCTCGTGCATCAGCGCATAGGCGGCGCGGTGATCGCCGTCGAACGGCATCCCGACGCTGCCCGGATTGACCAGCTCGATGCCGCCGTGGCCCGCGGACTTGCGGCTGAAGGGGATGTGCGTGTGGCCGAAGACCAGACGCAGCTCGACGACGTTGACGAGCAGCTCGGCCTCGTCGTCGGCGGGCTCGGGTGCGAACGAGCGCACGTCGGAGATCGGCGAGGCGTGCCAGGCGCGCGTGCGGTCGTCGAGCGGCGCGCTCTCGGGCAGGGCGGCGAGCGACGCGACGAAGCCCTCGCCGAGGTCCTCGCGCGCGGCCTGCACCGCGCCGCGCACCGCTTCGGGGGCGTGGCCCGGGGCCGCCGTCCAGCGCTCGCCGTTGCCGCGGATCCAGACGGCGGGTCGCAGCTCGAACAGGCGCATGATCGTCTCGCGCGGCGCGGGGCCGAAGAGCGCGACGTCGCCGCCGATGAACCAGCGGTCGGCGCCGCGTTCGCGAGCGTCGGCGATGACCGCTTCGAGCGCGCCGAGGTTGCCGTGGATGTCGTAGAGGAGGGCGAGCATGCTCGTAGTGTTCCGGTCGTGAGCCCGGCGCGCGTCCAGCTACCCGATCGTGCGAGCGAGCTCGCGCTCACCGGACCGGCGCTGCGCGTGCGGATCCCGGTTCTCGAGGATGCACCCGCCCTCTTTCGCGAGGCGTCCGACGAGCGCGTCACACGGTGGTTCTCGTGGGGCCCGTACGAATCCGTCGACGAGGCGCTCGCCTACCTCGAGCGCCTGCCGGGCGAGCGCGAGCGCGGCGTCCAGCTGGACCTCGTGATCGAGCACCTCGTCGCCGGGCCGATCGGCATCACCGGCTTCTCGGAGATCGCGCGCCGCGACCGCCGGGCGACGATCGGCAGCTGGCTCGGCCACGCGTGGTGGGGGCGGGGCGCCAACCGCGAGGCCAAGGCGCTGATGTGCCACCTCGGCTTCGAGCTGCTGGGGCTCGAGCGGATCGGCTGCTACACGAACGTCGATCACGTGCGATCGCAGCGTGCGCTCGAGCGCCTCGGCTTTCAGCGCGAGGGCGTGCTGCGCGCCTTCCATCGCCACGGCGAGCGCACGCTCGACGTCGCGGTCTACGCGCTGCTGCGAGACGCGTGGCGCGACGGGCCCCTGCGCGACGTGCCGGTCAGCGTCGAGGGCGAGCCGCCGGCGCTGTTCGTCTCGCCCGTCAGGCGCTGACGCGCTGCAAGAAGTCGCACGTCAGCGTGACCGTCTCGATCCCCGGCGAGCCTGCCACGCCGACCCCGCGCACCGCAAGGGTCGTGCCGGCCGCGGCAGCTTCCGCATCGGCGTAGAGGCCCGACGTCGGGCTGCGGGTTGGCCCACGCGGGCTCGCGCGCGCTGACGATCCGCACGGGGCGCGAACTTCGCCTCGATGCTGGAGCGGTCGGGACGTGCCGGCGACGCGAGGCGCGCCGCTGAGCTCACCGCCCGCTGGGCGCCTTAGCCGCGGCGAGCCTCCCAGCTGAAGCCGCGCACGGCAAGCAGCGTGCCGAGCGCGGCCCAGATCGCGACGACGGCGAGGTCGGAGAGCTGGTCGGCGAACGGCGCGCCGGTGACCATCGCCGCCGAGAGACCGTCGATCAGGTGCGTCAGCGGCAGCACCTCGGCGATGTCGCGCATGAACGCCGGGGCGTTGTCGGCGTCGTAGAAGACGCCGCTGATGACGATCACCGGCAGGAAGATCGCGTTGACGTAGGCGGGGGCGGAGTCGAAGTTCGGGATCGCATGCGACAGCGCCACGCCGAGCGAGCCGAGGCAGACGACGCCCGCGGCGACGAACACGCCGAGCATCAGCCAGTTCTCCGGCAGCCCGACGCCGAACAGCAGCGCGCCGGCGGCGATCACGATCGACAGCTGGATCGCGGTGTTCGTGATCGCGTGCGCCGCGAGGCCGCCGAGATAGGCGCCGCTGGGAAGCGGCGTGCCGTGCAGGCGCTTGAGCACGCCCTGCTCGCGCAGGAACACCATGTTCATCGCCAGCGCCACGAACGTCGTCGTCATGACGCTCATGCCGGCGATGCCGGGGACGATGACGTCGAGGTCCTGCTGGCTGCCGGCGAAGATCGTGCCGAACAGCGCCAGGAACAGCAGCGGCAGCACGAAGTTGAAGAACGCGGCGCTCGGGTTGCGCCAGAACATCTTGCGTTCCAGGCGGTACTGGCGCCAGGTCAGCGCGAGCGCGTCGCTCATCGCCGCCCCCGGCGCCGCGACGAGCCGGCCCGGGCGGGCTCGGGCTCGGGCTCGGCGGTGGCCTCGGCGGTCAGCTCGAGGTAGACGTCCTCCAGCGACGGCCGCGTGACGCTGAGATCCGCGAGGCCCGTGCCGCGGGCGAGCGCGGCGCTCGTCAGCTGGTGCAGCAGCGCCGTCGGGTCGTCGGTCTCGCGCGTCTCGAGCTCGCCGTCCTGGGGTCGCCAGGTGACGCGGTAGCGCGAGGAGGCGCCGACGCCGAGCTCGGCCGGCGCGCCGACGGCGAGGACGCGCCCATCCTTGACGATCGCAACGCGGTCGCACAGCGCCTGCGCCTCGTCGAGGTAGTGCGTCGTCAGCAGGACGGTCTTGCCGAGGTCGGCGAGCGCGCGGATCGTCTCCCACGCCGCCCGCCGCGCGGCCGGGTCGAAGCCCGTCGTCGGCTCGTCGAGGAAGATCAGCTCGGGGTCGCCGACGAGCGCCAGCGCGAAGTCCAGGCGCCGTGCCTGGCCGCCCGACAGCCGCCGCGCGCGCACGTGCTCGGACTCGCGCAGCCCGGCGAGGTCGATGACCTCCTCGACGTCGCGAGGCGCGGGGTAGAAGCCGGCCCAGTGCGTGACGAGCTCGCGCACCGTGGCGTGGCGATACGTGCCGCTCGACTGCAGCACGATGCCGACGCGCTCGCGCAGCGCTCGCGGCCTCGTAGCGGGGTCGTGGCCGAGCACCGAGACGATCCCGCTGGTGCGCTCGCGGTAGCCCTCGAGCACCTCGACGGTCGTCGTCTTGCCGGCGCCGTTGGGACCCAGCAGGCCGAAGACCTCGCCGCGCGCGACCTCGAAATCGATGCCGCGAACGGCCTCCACCGCCCCGTAGGACTTGTGCAGGTCGCGTACGAGAATCGCGGGCGCGGCGGAATCCACGCGGGCAATCATGACAAGATCGGTCGCCACGTCGTGGCCCGCTGCGCCTGCATCGACATCGGCTCGAACACCACGCGGCTGCTGGTCGCGGAGGACGGCGACGGACGCCCGCGCGAGCTGCTCGCCCAGCGGGCCTTCACGCGCCTGGGCTCCGCGCGCCGCGCGCGCGGGCAGCTCGGCGCGCCGATGGTCGCCGAGGTCGCGACGCTCGTCGCCCACATGGTGCGCGTAGCGCGTGAGCTCGAGGCCGAGCGTCTGCGCATCGTCGCGACCTCGGCGGTGCGAGAGGCCGTCGACGCGGCCGACCTGCAGGCCGCGATCGCTGCCGCCTGCGGCGTGGCGCTGGAGATCCTCAGCGCCGAGGACGAGGCCCGCCTGGCGTTCGCCGGCGCGATCGGGATGCTGGACGACCCGCCGGCCGGCAGTCTCGGCGTCGTCGACGTCGGAGGCGGCTCGACCGAGCTCGTCGTCGGCAGCGTCGCCGCGGGCGTGACGTGGTCGGCATCGCTGCCGCTGGGATCCTGCGACGTGACCGAGCGCGACCTGCCGTCCGACCCGCCGTCGGCGGACGAGCTCTCGCGGCTGCGCACGACGCTCGCGCGCGCCTTCGCCGGCCTCGCCGTGCCCCAGCCGGTGGCCGCCTATGCCGTCGGAGGGGGCGCCGGCTCGCTGCAGCGGCTGGTGGGAGCCGAGTTCAGCGACGAGGCGCTGTCAAGCGCCCTGGTTGCGCTCGTCGTGCGCCCGTCGGCCGAGGTCGCGCTCGCGCTGAGCCTCCACGCCGAGCGCGTACGGCTGCTGCCCGCGGCCCTGCTGCTGCTCGCCGCCGCCTCGCGTGCGATGAACGCCCCACTGCAGCTCGCCGGCGGCGGCCTGCGCGAGGGGATCGTCATCGAGCAGCTGGCGCAGGCGCGGAGCGGTGGAAATTCACCGCATCGTGACGCGGCCGACCTGGGCATCTAATCTCCTTCGGGGATGCTCCCGGAAAGCCCATGACGACACCCGACGCCGACACCCCGCTGCAGGAGTCGATCTCCGCGACCGACCTCGAGTTCGAGCTGCCCGAGCCCGCCGAGGATCTCGACCTTCACGACAAGTCGCTGTACATCGGGCGCGAGCTGTCCTCGCTGGACTTCAACGACCGCGTCCTGCAGCTCGTCGAGGGCGCCGACCAGCCGCTGCTCGAGCGCGTCAAGCTCGCCGCGATCTGGAGCTCGAACATCGACGAGTTCTTTCAGATCCGCGTCGCCGGCGTCCACGACCAGATCGATGCCGGCCTGACCGATCCCGGTCCCGACGGCCTGACCCCGTCGCAGACGATCGACGCGATCCGCGAACGCGTCCTCGGACAGCAGGGACGCCTGGAGAAGATCGTCCTCGGGACGCTGGTTCCGTCGCTCGCCGAGCACGGCCTGCGGATCGTCGGCATGGACGACGTCGGCGACCGCGACCGCGTCGCGCTCGCCGAGCGCTTCCGGCGCCAGATCTTCCCGGTGCTGACGCCGCTGGCCGTCGGCCCCGGACGGCCGTTCCCCTACATCTCCAGCCTGTCGCTGTCGCTCGCCGTGCGCGTTCGCGACCCGCTCACCGACGAGCGCAGCTTCGCGCGCGTGAAGGTGCCGACGGAGATGCTGCCGCGCTTCGTCGCGCTCGACGACGACCCGAACACGTTCGTCGCGCTCGAGGAGGTCATCGCGGCCAACCTCGAGGCGCTGTTTCCCGGCATGGTGATCATCGACCATGCGATGTTCCGCGTCACGCGCGACGCCGACTTCGAGGTCTCCGACGAGGCCGACGACCTGCTGCAGGCGGTCGAGGACGAGCTGCGCCGCCGGCGTCTCGGCGAGGCCGTGCGCCTCGAGGTCGGCGTGGAAACCGACGCCGGCCTGTGCGAGCAGCTGCGCACGGCGCTGGGCCTCGAGGAGCGCCAGGTCTACGAGGTCGACGGGCTGCTGGACCTCGGCGCGCTGTGGCAGATCTACGGCCTGCGCGGCTTCGGCGAGCTGCGCGACACGCCGTGGACGCCGGTCACGCAGCCGCGCCTGCAGGGCAAGGAATCCGAGCACGTCAACTTCCTCGCCGAGATGCGCCGCGGCGACATCCTCGTCCACCACCCCTATGACTCGTTCGCGACGTCGGTCGAGCGCTTCGTCGAGCAGGCGGTCGCCGACCCCGACGTGCTGGCGATCAAGCAGACCGTGTACCGCACGTCCGACGACTCGCCGCTGGTGCCGGCGCTGATCCGCGCGACCGAGCGCGGCAAGCAGGCGGTCTGCATGGTCGAGCTCAAGGCGCGCTTCGACGAACGCGCCAACATCACGTGGGCGCGGGCGCTGGAGCAGGCCGGCGTGCACGTCGTCTACGGCCATCCCGGCCTCAAGACGCACGCCAAGTGCATCCTCGTCGTGCGCCGCGAGGGCGACGGCGTGCGCCACTACGTGCACATCGGCACCGGCAACTACCACCCCAAGACCGCGCGCCTGTACACGGACTTCGGCCTCTTCACCTGCGACGAGGAGATCGGCTCCGACGTCGCCGACATGTTCAACTTCCTCACCGGCATGGCGCGCCCGGCGGGCTATCGCAAGCTGCTGGTCGCTCCCAACGGCATGCGCGAGGCGCTGGTGGCGGAGATCGCGCTCACGATCGAGGCGCACGAGCGCGGTGAGCGGGCGCGGATCGCGCTGAAGATGAACTCGCTCGTCGACCGGCGCCTGATCCGCGCGCTGTACCGTGCGTCGCGGGCCGGCGTGCAGGTCGAGCTCAACGTGCGCGGGATCTGCTGCCTGCGCCCCGGCGTCGAGGGCGTCTCGGAGAACATCAAGGTCGTCAGCGTGCTCGGGCGCTTTCTCGAGCACTCGCGCGTCTACGCGTTCGAGCGCGGCGACGAGACGCACGTGCTGATCGGCTCCGCCGACCTCATGCCGCGCAACCTCGACACGCGCGTCGAGCTGGTGACGCCGGTCGAGGACGACGGCCTGCGCCAGGATCTGCTCGACACGCTCGAGCGCTCGCTGCTCACCGACGACGGCGCCTGGGAGCTGTGCTCGAACGGCGGCTGGGCGCGGCGCACCCCGGGCGATCCGCCGCGCTCGGTCCAGCGCGAGCTGATGGCGCTGCACGCCGCCCGCGCGAGCGAATCCTCCTCGCACGACGAGTGAGCGCCGCGGGCCCGCCGCCCGACGCGCCGCGGGCCCGCCCGCAGGACGCGCGCGTGCACGCGCCGGCTCGCGGCAACCGGCGCCTGCAGAAGCTGCTGGACGCCGTCGACGCCGACCTGCAGGTCAAGGCGTGGTGGCACGCGGCGGGCGTCAACGCCGAGCGCCTGCACATGTCCGATCACTCGTGGGTGCACATCCAGATCGTGCTGAACATGGCGCTGCGCCTGTCGCGTCTGCTGTTCGCCCGCGACATCACGCCGAGCATCGTCTCCGACCACGGCCTCGAGGCGCGCGACGCGGAGGTCGTCATCGCCGCCGCCGCGCTGCTGCACTGCGTCGGCATGTCGATCCATCGCATCGACCACGAGGCGTACTCGCTGTTCATGACGGCCGACAAGCTCGGCGGCCTGCTGGAGGGCATCTACGAGGAGCCGACGCGCTCGATCGTCGTCGCCGAGACGATGCACGCGATCATCTCCCACCGCTCCAAGGGCGCGCCGTTCACGATCGAGGGCTCGATCCTGCGCGTCGCCGACGCGCTGGACATGGCGCGCGGTCGCTCGCGGGTGCCGTTCGAGGCCGGCCACACGAACATCCACTCGCTGTCGGCCTACGCGATCGAGCAGGTCTCGATCAGCGCCGGAGAGGACAAGGCCGTGCGCGTCGAGATCGAGATGTCCAACTCGGCGGGCATCTTCCAGGTCGACGAGGGCCTTGGCACGAAGCTGCGCGGAACGCCGCTCGAGCAGCACATCGAGGTCGTCGCGCGGATCGAGGCCGAGCACGAGCAGCGCCTGGTTCCGATCTTCCGTCTTTGACTGTCAAGACCGCCAACGCGCCACAGCGTGATCTGCGGGCGGTCGGAGCGCGCATGCCGTGCAGCAGTCATCAACCACGAATCTTTGGAGGGCACATACCGTGACCGACTCTGCATTGCGTGAGCTCGCGGACGATCCGTCCTCGCGCAAGCGCTTCTTCAAGATGATGGGCGGAGCCGGCGCGGTCAGCGCGTTCGGAATCGTCCTGGCCGCCTGTGGCGACGACGACAAGCAGGCAGCCGACAAGAACGACGACGCCGTCAAGTCGACGACCTCGGCCGCCGACGCCAACACGAGCGACCTGCACATCCTCAACTATGCGCTGACGCTCGAGTTCCTCGAGGCCGACTTCTACAAGCAGGTCATCGACAGCGGCATCGTCAAGGACAAGGCGACCGCATCGCTCGCCAAGCAGTTCGGCGAGACGGAGCAGACGCACGTCGACGCGCTGACGTCGACGATCAAGAAGCTGGGCGGCAAGCCCGTCTCGGCGCCGAAGACGAAGTTCGGCCCGACGCTCGACAAGGGCCTGATGGCCGTGCTCGAGACAGCAGCGACGGTCGAGAACCTCGGCGCCGCCGCGTACCTCGGTGCTGCCGGCTCGATCAAGAACAAGGACGTTCTCGCCGCCGCGCTGTCGATTCACTCCGTCGAGGCTCGTCACGCCGCGGCGCTGAACTCGCTCGTCGGTCGCGGCTTCGGCGGCAAGGGCGGCCTCGAGGGCTCGCTGCCCGACGGAGCGTTCGCAAAGGGCATGTCCGAGGCCGACGTCCTGGCCGCCGTCAAGCCGTTCCTGGCCTAGTCGACCACCACACGAAAGCGAGATTCAGCATGGCTTCATCGCAGCTGGTGGCTCCTGAGCTAGCCGCCATTCAGATTCAGGGCACGACGCGTGAGGCATTCCTCATCCGCGCCACCCTCGCCGCAGGCGCCACGTACGGCGCCATGTCGGCAGCGCCGTTCATCACGAAGGCACTGGCCCAGGACGCCATGGGGGATATCGACATCCTCAACTACGCCCTGACGCTCGAGCACCTCGAGGCCGAGTTCTACACGCGCGGCGTCGCGCAGGTGAAGGGTCTCTCCGCCGACGAGATGAAGCTCGTCAAGGAGATCCGCGACAACGAGAAGGAGCACGTCTCGGCGCTCGCCGCAACCGTCAAGAAGCTCGGCGGCAAGCCGGTCGCCAAGCCGTCGCTGAACTTCGGCGACGCCTTCGCCAACCGCGCGGCGTTCCTGAAGACGGCAAACGTCCTCGAGGACGCCGGTGTCAGCGCCTACAACGGCGCCGGCCCGCTGATCGACTCCGTCAACGTCCTCGCCGCGGCGGGTGGCATCGTGCAGATCGAGGCTCGCCACGCCGCGCTGATCCGCCTGGTGCGCAGCAAGCCGCCGGCACCGCTGGCATTCGACAAGCCGGCTACGAAGGCGGCGATCCTGAAGAAGGTCACGCCGTTCATCAACAGCTGACGCACGCTGTTCGAGCAGTGCCAGGGGCCCGGCTCGCGCCGGGCCCCTCGTCGTTCATACTTGGCGCCATGACATTCGCCTCAGCCCGGGCCGCAATCGCAGCAGCGCTGCTCGCCGCCGTGCTTGCGCCGGCCGCGGCCGCCAGCCCCGCGTCCGACCTCGCGGCCGTGATCAAGGACTACGGCTCGGACGCCGACATCGCGTCCTGTCGCTTCACGCTCGGCCAGCTCGAGAGCGCACGCAGCGCGATCGGCAACGACATCAACACCTACGCGCCCGCCCTGAAGGTGGAGATCAACCGCGAGATCACGCGCTGGAAGGACGGCGGCTGCAAGGGCAAGGCCAATGCCGCGTTCGACGTGCGGATCGTGAAGATCCAGCACAAGGGCGGTGCGAAGAAGGAATCGGTCACGCTGAAGAACTTCGGCGCCAAGGCCATCAACCTGCGCGGCTTCGTGCTCAGCGACTACGCCAAGCACAAGATCAAGTTCAAGAAGACGTCGATCAAGGCTGGCAAGACGCTGAAGGTCGTCACCGGCTGTCGCAGGGGCAGCAAGCGTGCGGTCCGCAAGGGCTCGACGTACTACGGCTGTCGCACGAAGCAGTTCTGGGAGAACAGCGGCGACGTCGCCGGCCTGTTCAGCACCGGCGGGACGCTCGTGTCGGTCAAGTCCTACGGCACGCTGCCGACCGGCTGAGCCCGCGCCGCTCCGACGCGGGCTCACGAGTGCCGGCTCGCGCTACTTCGTGAGGCGGATGACGGCGTCGGTGTACTGGCTCGTGCAGTTGAAGAACGGGTCACAGGACGTCGTCGAGACCTGAGCGCTCGCCTTGCCGGCCTTGAAGACGCCTGACGTCGGGATCGGGAACGGGAACCCGCCGCCGGTGGACACGTCGATCGAGTACGGCTGTGGCGTTCCGTCGCAGGCGACGGACGTCGAGCCGGACCCGGTGGCGCGCTTGGGCTGGATGATCTGCCCGGTGAGGAATGCCTGTTGGCCGGGGTCGCAGGTGACGGTTCCGGTCAGCGTGGCATGCAGCTTGCCGGGCGACAGCTGCGCGGTCGGGTCGATCGTCAGCTCGCTGGTGGCCGCCAGCGCGCTGCCGCCCAGCGCTCCGGTCAGCACGAGGGCGAGCAGCGCGGAGCGCCAGGGGCGAGACGTCACTGCGTTGAGCACGTTCATGGGTGTTGACTCCTTCGTCTGCGATGAGGGAGGCAAGCCGGCGCCGACCTGCCGGATGCGGATATCCGACAGTGACAACGGCGCCGTAGGACACAAGACGCGCTGCTGTGACGCCTCTCACAGAGCCACGCGCCGGCGAGCGCGGCACGGCGCGCAGAACCCTCGCGCAGCCGCGCCGGATCGGCTGGCCGCCCGTCGGCATCAGAAGCGCGCCAATGGACGGGACCGAGCTGGATGAGGTGGACCTCGGCGGCATCACGCTCTTCGCCGATCTGACGCCGAGCGAGCTCGAGGCGATCTACCAGGCGTTCGAGGAGCTGCACGCCGAGCCCGGCACGCGCCGCTGCGCGAGGGTTTCGTCGGCAACGGCTTCCATGTGATCCTCAGCGGCGAGGCGGCGTGGCTCGTCGGCGACGAGCCGCCGGACCTCGGCCCCGCGCCCGGCCAGGCGGCGCTGGACTACGACGTGCGCCTCGAGCGGGTGTCGACGACGCTCGTGCTGGCGCTCGGGCGCATGCTGATGGGACGCACGGGCTGGGAGCCGCTGTCGCTCGCGCGCCTGGCGTGCGACCTCGGCGACCCCGATGCGCCGGAGTCCGACGTCTGTCGCAACGTGCTGGCGCGGCTGCAGCGCCAAGAGCTGCTCGCCAAGATCGATCGCAACATCAGCGCCCCGTTCGGACCCGGCATCCGGCTCGTGATGCTGGCGGCCTGCGTCGCACGCACGCCGGACGTCGCGCTGCCGCGGGTGCCCGAGCTCGAGGGCGCAGGTCGCCTGCGCGAGGTCTCGGCGAGCGGTCATCGGATCGTCGCCGCGCCGGCGGCGGACGCCGCGCCGGCGCAGCAGCGCGATCTGCGCCGCTCGTCCGCGGCCGATCACCTCATGATCGATCCGGCGCCGGCGGGCGAGGCGCCTACCAGTGCACGCCCTTCATGATGTTCGCCATCGCGATCTGCTCGACGTTGGCCTTCTCCGCCGCCGCCGGATCCTTGTCGCCCTTGGAGGCGGCGGAGTCCGGGAAGACCTTGTAGGCCGCGTGCAGGATCTGATCGACGGCCTTCGGCGCGAGCGCGTAGAGGACCTCGCCGGCGGTTCCCAGGCGGGTGTTGATCGACTTCGGCCGCGCGCGCAGGCCCTCGCAGATGAGGTCGGCGGCCTCTTCGGGGCTGATCGTCGGGAAGTGGTCGTAGAGCTTCGTGGGGGCGATCATCGGCGTGCGCACGAGCGGCATGTGGATCGTCGTGAAGCTGACGCCGTCGCCGATGACCTCCGATGAGACGACGCGCGTCCAGGCGTCCAGCGCGGACTTCGACGCGACGTAGGCGCTGAAGCGCGGCGGGCTCGTCTGCACGCCGATCGAGCTGACGTTGACGACGTGGCCGAAGCCGCGCTCGCGCATGTGCGGCAGCAGCGCCATGATCATCTTGATCGCGCCGAAGTAGTTGAGCTGGATCGTGCGCTCGAAGTCGTGGAAGCGATCCTCGGAGAGCTTGATCGAGCGGCGGATCGAGCGGCCGGCGTTGTTGACGAGGAAGTCGATCGCGGGGTGGTCGGCAAGCATCCTCGCGACGACCTCGTCGATCGCGTCCATGTCCGACAGGTCGGCGCTGTAGACGTGCGCGGTGCCGCCGGCGGCCTCGATCTCCTCGCGCAGCGCCTCGAG
Source organism: uncultured Actinomycetes bacterium (assembly GCA_963729125.1). GTDB lineage: Bacteria > Actinomycetota > Thermoleophilia > Solirubrobacterales > Solirubrobacteraceae > CADCVQ01. The sequence continues at coordinate 1,097,880 of CAVSML010000008.1, read as the reverse complement.
CTTCTCGATCCCGCGGGCGACGAGCAGCGGGACCCCCCCGGACGCCGCGACTTTCAGCGCCGTCGCGCGGCCGATCCCGCTCGACGCGCCGGTGATGACGACCGTGCGCCCGTTGATGAGATGCTCGAACGAGCGGTCCTTGTAGAGGTCCGGATCGAGCTTTCGCTCCCAGAAGTCCCACAGCCTGTCGGCGTAGGTGTGCAGCTGCGGGACCTCGATGCCGCTGCCCGCCAGCGCGCGCTCGGTGTCGCGCGTGTCGAACTGCGGCCGCAGCGCCATGTGCGCGACGATCTCCTCGGGGATCCCGAGGTCTGCCAGCAGCGTGCGCCGGACCTCGCGCAGCTGCGGCAGCTTCATCAGCATCGACAGCGTCCCCTTGGGCAGCGCGTCGGTCAGGCGCTTGTCGATGCGCAGCGCGAGCTGGGGCGCGTGGGCGGCCTTGGCGAAGGCGTTCAGCGACTCGCCGACGCGCATCGCCTTGGGGTTGGTGAGGTGGAAGGCCTGCCCGTCGAGGTCCGGCTGGTGGGCGATGTGGTCCAGCGCCGCGGCGACGAAGTCGACGGGCACGAGGTTCGTGTAGCCGAGCTCCGGGCCGACCAGCGGGACCCACTCGGGCAGCGCGTGGCGCGCCTTCTGGATCGCCTTGAAGAAGTAGTAGGGCCCGTCGATCTTGTCCATCTCGCCGGTCTGCGAATGGCCGACGACGATCGCCGGGCGGTAGACGCGCCACGGGACGGCGGTCTGCTCGCGGACGAGCTTCTCGGAGTCGAACTTCGTGCGGTGATAGGCCGAGGGCAGCTTCTGGCCCTCGTCGAAGTGGTCCTCGCGAAACAGGCCGCGGTGCTCACCGGCGACGGCGACGGAGGAGACGTGGTGCAGGTGGCCCGCTTCCAGGGCCCTTGCGAGCTCGATCGCGTTGCGGGTGCCCTCGACGTTGAGGCGCTCGTTGCTCGCGTCGTCGGCGGTCATGTCGTAGATCGCCGCGAGGTGGAAGACGTGCTCGACGCGGCCGCCGAGATCCGCAATCTGCTCGTCGCCGAGCCCGAGCCGGGGGGCGAGCAGGTCGCCGACGACGGGCTTGATGCGATCGCCCGCGCCCCAGCGCTCGACGAGCCGCCCGAGGCGCTGCCGGGAGCCCTCGCGGACGAGCACGTGAATGTCGCCGTCGCGCTCGAGCAGCCGCTCGACGAGATGGCGGCCGATGAAGCCCGTCGCGCCCGTCACGAAGTACGTCATCGCTCTCCTCCTGCTCGTGCGGCTGAGGCGGCAAGCCTAGTGCGCGCGCGACACGCGCGAGGCGGGTTGGCGGGCCGTGCGGCGCTTGTGCAGCGGCGAGTTGGAGGAGCGTTCGCCGCTCGCCCCTCCGCGCGCGTCGCGGAGGGGCGGCGATCGTTGGAGCCTGGAGGGCTCGCTCAGAGTCCGGTGACCGTCACGCGTTGCTTGATCGTGCCCCGCATCCCGTCCTGCTGGCCGGTTCCGGTTCCGGTTCCCCTGACGCGCTTGAAGGCGCCGGTCCCCTTCGTCCATTTGACCTTCTGAACGAACGTGCCCTTGGTCTCGCTCTGGAACACGTAGTCGGCGTTCCACACCCCCGACACCGTTCCGGTGTTGAAGTACGCCTTGAACTTCAGCTCGGCCGTGCCGGTCGTCGAGGTCTTCGGCGTCAGCGTGAACGTGTCGTACTGCAGCCCGCTGCCGAAGGGAGCGGTACAGCGGATCTTGCCGTAATCCTCGCCGGGCGCCGACGCCGTGGGGAAGCTCTGTGTCACGAGGCGCATCTCGCACGTGATCGTCTTCTTCTTCTTCGACGTGCTTGCGGTCTGTGCGGCGGGCGCGAGTATCCCGACGGTGGTAAGCGTGATCGCGCAGGCGATCGCTCTGGTGCGCATTGCAGTCCCCCTATTAACTGAATTGGGCTGATGGTCTCCACGAGCGCCCGGCGCGAGCGTGTCCGACATGGGCAGGCGAAGTCGTCCGGCCGCGCCGGATGTTCGCGTTCCCAGTCCGTACCAGTGCTTGCGCGGATGCTCCAGCATGGACGCTGCCGATTGCGTCGTCCGTTTCGGTGGGCCGCCGTGTCGTCGACATGGCGGAGGCGAGTCTCCCATAGGGTCCTCCTCGATAGCAAGAACCCGATCGCGAAGTTACACGGCGTGTTCAGATCAAAGGACGTGAACTCCCGCTAGGCTGGCCGCCACGTGGGCTTCCTCGATGGCGTGTTCGACGGCGCGCTGGACAACCTCTTCGTCGTCGGTGGCGGCGACAAGGCGCTCGCGCGTCTGCATGAGCGCGGCGAGCTGGTTGCAGCCACGATCTACGCCATTCGCGTCGTCACCAAGAGCGACAGCGCCGACGAATGGACCTACGGCTTGGACCTGGTCACGAGCGACGGTCCGTTGCGGGTAGCCGTTCGCCAGCAGCTCATCCCCGATCCGTGGCGCGCGCCGCTCGGTGCGCGCGTGCTCGCCAGGCATCTCGACGGGCAGGCTGCGATCGACTGGCCGGCGACGCTCGACGAGGCCGGCGTTTCCCATCAGGCGAGCTTCGTCGCGATCAAGACGCTGAAGAAGCCGATCGAGGCGGGCATCGACGACGACGCCATCAACCGCAAGCGCCTGCGCGACGGCGTGCGCAGCGAGGCGCAGCTCGTCGCGAGCCGGCCGGTCGAGGTCATGGGGATGGCGACCGAGAACCGTCGCATCGAGTTGCGCGTGGAGGACCGGACGATCGTGCTCGAGCGCGAGCTCGTGCCGGCCTATGCGCAGACGCTCGCCGTCCCCGGCGCCGTGCTGCCGGTGGCGCTCGACCCGAAGCGCTCCGAGCGCGTCACGATCGACTGGCCTGCCGCGGCGATGGCTGCGGCCACCTGACGGCGCGACAGGTCCTGCCTAGAGCGCGTCGATGCTCGCTGACGCTGGTGACTCGGGGCCGTCTCGAGCGTCGCGGGCGACAGCATTGCCGAAGGGTCGGACTCGATCTGTCGTTCATGGTCGTGGCGGGGGCGCTCGGCGCCCGTGGCCTTCACGATGCGGTGCCCGTCACCGGACGCCGTGCTGTTCGTCTTGTGCACGGCGATCCTCAACAACCGACGCCATGAGTGTCGTCGAACGGCTGCACGTGCAGCGCATGCAGGTGCGCGGCCGCGAGGAGCCCGTGACCATCTGGTCGCTCAGCTGACGTCCCCCGCAGGCGCCTTCGGTTCCTTGGCGACCGACTGGAACGTCTCGCCGGCGGACGTCGTGTCGCCCATCGAGCTGGTGACCGACCACGCCTTGACGCCCTGCTCGCGCCCGCGGATCGCGAACTCGCCGGCGAAGACGAGGTCCTCGGGCTCCTCGCTGAGGGCGGCGCGCGTGGAGTCGTTCATGAACAGCATGTACGGCGTGCCCTTGGTCATGCCCTCCAGGCGCGCGGCGGTGTTCGTCGTGTCGCCGATCGTCGTGTAGGCCATCCGCTTCAGCGAGCCGACGTTACCCGACGTCACGGGGCCGGTGTTCAGCCCGATGCCCATGCGAAAGGACTTCTCGACGCCCATCTCGGTGTGCAGCCAGTCGTTGAAGATCTCCAGTTGGCGCAGCTTGTCGCGGGCCGCGGCCAGCGCCCGGTCGGCGTGGTCGTCGGATTCCAGCGGCGCGCCGAAGACGGCCATGATGCCGTCGCCCATGTAGTCGACGAGCGTGCCGCCGTGGACGTCGATCGCGTTGTCGACCATCGCCGTCAGGTAGCGGTTGAGCACCGTGATCACCTGCTCGGGCTCCAGCGACTCGGCGAAGCTCGTGAAGCCGCGCAGGTCGCTGAACATCACCGTCGCGACCCGGTTGACGCCGCCCAAGCGCACGCCGCCGGACTGCTTGAGCACCTCCCCGACGACGCTCTCGGGGACGAAGCGCGAGAAGATGTCACGCGTGCGCTCGCGCTCGAAGGCGGCGGTCAGGTAGTGGACTCCGAGCGCCCCGACGGCGCCCGCGGCGAGCGTGATCAACGGATACGTCAGCGCGACGACGTGCCCGGCATCGAACAGCAGGAACGCCGCCGCCGCGTACAGCACGCCGGCTCCGATCGCGATCGCGAACGCCCACAGCGCTCCCAGCCGCAGGCTCAGCAGCGGCGTGAGCAGGCCGGCGAGGATGATCGTGAGGTAGCTGATCCACGCCGGGACCGAGCGCAGGGGAAGGCCCCGGCGGACCGTGTCGAGCACCGTCGCCTGGATCTCGCCCCCGGGCATCAGCTCGCCTTCGTCGGTCGTGGACGTCGCATGCACGTCCTGCAGCGTCGGCGCGGACGGGCCGACGACGACGTTCTTGCCGCGGAAGAACCCCTTGGCGACCTTGTTCTCGAAGACGTCGGAGAACGACACGCGATTCAGCGTGCCCGGCCCGCCGTAGTAGTCGATCCACGCACCGTCCTCGGGAAAGTCGGCCCGGTCCACCTTGCGACCGGTTGCGATCTCGGCGGCCACGACCCCGAGCGACTGCAGCTCGTTGAGCTCGTATGCGACGCGCCGGATCACGCCGCCCGAGTCGGTCGGAAACAGCCCGTTGCCGGCGCGGACCTCGAGCTGTTTCAGGGGCTCTGGCCCGGAGCCGAGCACGTTGACCTGGCCCTTGTCGTTGGTCTCGGTGAACGACAGCGCCGTCTTGCGGTCGGTGTTGATGAGCGCGTTGGCGAGGGCGATGTCGTCGTCCATCCCGATCTGATCCAGGATCTGTCTCGCGCGGGAAGCCCGCAGACCCAGCCTGCTCGCAGCCTGAGAGGCCAGCTGGGTGAGCGACGGGGAGGCCGCCTCCGAGAACTGCACGTCGTAGGTGATCGAGTTCGGCTCGTCCGCGCTGATGCGGTCGACGACCTTGCCGTGCACCGAGCGCGGAAACGGCCAGCGCAGGTCCAGGTCGAACGTCACGTCGTCGATCTCGACGACGACGAGGTCGGCCGGCGGCTTCTGCTCCCCGCGCACGGCGAAGCGCTGGTCGACCGAGCGCAGCTCGAACTCGCCGAAGGCCTCGGCCCGATAGGCGATGACCCCGAGCACCGTGACGACGACCATCACGAGCGGCAGCAACCGGCCGCGCAATCCTTGCGCTCCGACCTTTCCCGGCTCCCTCGCTCCGCGGGCCATGGCCCAACTATCGGCCACCGCGCCACGGTAGGCAACCCCGTCGAGGCGCATCACGCAAGAATGCGCCGCATGAGCGGACCGGCGCGGGCGGGCCCTGTCGGACCGGGCGGCGAGCTCGGCGCTTCGTGATCGAGGGATCGCCGGGCGCGCTGAATTTCACTTCGACGCGATCGGCCGGATATGTTCGCGCTCACACGCACTCGCCGAAGGGATCGCCGTGACGGAGCACAGCCAGGTCGGACTGACGGGCCTCGCGGTGATGGGAGCCAACCTCGCGCGCAACATCGCCCGCCACGGGTACTCCATCGCCGTCCACAACCGGACGCAGGAGAAGACGCACGCCTTCGTTGCCGAGTTCGGGCACGAGGGGGCGATCACGGGCGCGGAGACGATCGCCGATCTCGTGGCCGCGCTGGAGCGCCCGCGCAAGGTCATCGTCATGGTCAAGGCCGGCGCCCCGGTGGACGCCGTGATCGACGAGCTCGTCGCACACCTCGAGCCCGGCGACATCGTCATCGACGCCGGCAACTCGAACTTCACCGACACCCGCCGGCGCACGGAGGCGTGCGCCGAGCACGGGCTGCGGCTGCTCGGAACCGGTGTCTCGGGCGGAGAGGAAGGCGCTCTGAACGGCCCGAGCATCATGCCCGGAGGCGACCGCGAGGCCTGGGAGGAGGTGCGGGAGATCCTCACCTCGATCGCCGTCGACGTTGACGAGACCCCGTGCTGCGTGTACGTCGGCAGCGATGGAGCCGGCCACTACGTGAAGATGGTGCACAACGGCATCGAGTACGCCGACATGCAGCTCATCGCGGAGTCCTACGACGTGCTGCGTCACGGCGCCGGGCTGACGGTCCCGGAGATCGCCGACGTCTTCGCCGGGTGGAACGAGGGCGACCTCGAGTCCTTTCTCATCGAGATCACCCACACCGTGCTCTCGAAGGTCGACGAAGCGACCGGCGAGCCGCTCGTCAACGTCATCCTCGACCAGGCGGCCCAGAAGGGCACCGGCCGCTGGACGGGCCAGGACGCGCTCGAGCTCGGCGTACCCCTGACCGCGATCACCGAGGCCGTCTTCGCGCGCTCGATCTCGTCGCTGCGCGACCAGCGCGTCCAGGCCGCGGACCTCCTCTCCGGCCCGCAGCCGGATGCGGGCGCCAACCCTGACGCGTCGCTCGTCAACGACGTCCGCCGCGCGCTCTACGCCGGCAAGGTCGTCGCCTACGCGCAGGGCTTCGAGCAGATGGCGGCCGCCTCGCGGCAGTACGGCTGGGAGCTGAAGCTCGGGGACATGGCGATGATCTGGCGCGGCGGCTGCATCATCCGGGCGCGCTTCCTCAATCGCATCACCGAGGCCTACGCGGCCGATCCCGGCCTCGTGAACCTGCTGCTCGTCCCGTACTTCGCCGACGCCATGGCCGACGCGCAGGACGCCTGGCGACGGGTCGTCGTGCGCGCCGTGCAGCTCGGCATCCCAGTGCCAGCGCTCTCGTCCTGCCTGGCCTACTACGACGCCTACCGCCGCGCCCGCGGGCCGGCGGCGCTGATCCAGGGCCAGCGCGACTTCTTCGGCGCGCACACCTACGAGCGCGTCGACCGCGACGGGCACTTCCACATCAGATGGTCCCAGGACGGCAGCGAGGTCCCGGCGTGAGGGTTGGCGGCGGTGGCGTGGCAACCAGCCGTTAGAGTCGCCCGACACCATGACCCAAGAAGCCGCTCAGTCCACCGTCCTCGACGCCTTCGGAGTGGAGTTGCTGGGGGCGATCTACGCGATCTGCGACCAGGTCGAGTTCGCCGCGGGCGACCGGATCTTCGACCAGGACTCGGCGGCCGACGCCTTCTACATCGTCAACGTGGGCCAGGCGCGCATCGAGGTCAGCACGAAGGACATCGACACCGATGCCGTGCTGGAGTACGCGGGAGCCGGTGACTTCCTGGGCGAGGAGGCGCTGCTGGGCGGCTCGACGCGCTGGGCCAGCGCCGTGGCCGATACGGACATCAAGGCCGTCCGCGTGACGTCCGAGGCGCTCAAGCGCCTGTACGAGGAGAGCCCCAAGGACGGCGTGGCGGTCCTGCGCGCGCTGGGCCGCTACACCGCCAACCGGCTGCGCGACGCGTCCGCCCGCGTCGCCGAGACGCTGGCCGACGACGCGCCCGACGCGCTCGTCGACGAGATGGTCGCCGGCGCCGTCGCCGCCCAGGCGCAGTTCGCATCCTGGCCCGAGGATCGCGTCGACGCGCTGCTGGAGGACATCGCCACCGCGATCAACGACCGCGGCATGGAGCTCGCCGAGCAGACGGTGGCCGAGACGACGCTCGGCAACGCCGAGCACAAGGCGGCGAAGATCATGTTCGGCTCGATGTGGGTGTGGGAGTCGCTGAAGGGCCGCCAGGGCGCCGGCGACCTCGGCACCGACGACGCGCTGAAGATCACGCGGATCGCCAGCCCGATGGGCGTCATCTTCGCCCTCGTGCCCGTGACGAACCCGGTGCCGACGATCGCCAACAAGACGCTCATCGCGCTGAAGTCCCGCAACTCGATCATCCTGAGCTGCCACCGCATGGCGCAGGGCGTCGCCAACACGGCGGGCGAGATCATCCTCGCGGCGCTCGCGCGCCACGGCGCGCCGGAGAAGCTCGTGCAGTGGGTCCAGGCCCGGCCGAGCCGCCGCCGCACCGCCAAGTTCATGCGCCATCCGGACGTCGCGCTGATCCTCGCGACCGGCGGGCCCGGCATGGTCAAGGCGGCCTACTCGTGCGGCAAGCCGGCGATCGGCGTCGGCGCCGGCAACGCGCCCGCGTGGGTCTCCGACGACGCCGACCCCGCCGCCGCGGGCGCCGCCATCGTGCTGAGCAAGTCCTTCGACAACGGCCTCATCTGCGGCTCCGAGCAGCACATCGTCTGCGACGTCTCCAAGCGCGACGCGCTCGTCGAGGCCCTCGCCGCAAACGGCGGCGTCGTGCTCACCGTCGAGCAGACGGCCCTGATCATGGAGAAGGCCTTCGACGACAACGGGCACCTGCTGCTGCCGTACGTCGGGCGCACGGCGACGACGATCGCCGACATGGTCGGTCTCACCGTCCCCGCGGACACCAAGCTGCTCGTCTTCCCCATGACCGACGACGTCCCGGAGGAGGCACTCGGCAAGGAGCGCCTGGCGCCCGTCTGCTCGCTGTTCACCGTCGACGGCGACGACGAGGCGATCGCGGTCTGTCAGCGGCTGCTGTCCTACGAGGGCGCTGGGCACACCGCCGTCGTGCACTCCGACGACGCCGACCGCATCGCGCGGTTCGCCGAGGCGATTCCGTGCGGCCGGATCCTCGTCAACGTCCCGGCGACGATGGGCTTCTGTGGGGTCGTCACCGGGTTGACGCCCGCCTTCACGCTCGGCTGCGGCACGTTCGGCGGCAACTCGACGACCGACAACGTGAGCTACGGCAACCTGCAGAACATCAAGCGGGTCGCATATCCCACCGCCTGAGCTCGACGCGTAGCGGTAGGTACACGACGCAGGCGTCGCTCGCAGCCGTCCTGGCCGAGGTTCCGTTGCTGGCGAACCTCCCGCTTGCGCTGCGCGAGCGCCTGGCAGCGGAGGCGCGCGAGGTGACGATCGCGGCCGGCGAGTGGCTCTTTCACCAAGGCGACGAGGCCGACGCCGCCTACGTCGTGCGCTCCGGCCGCCTCGACGTCGTCGCCGAGGGAGATCCACCTGTCGTCATCCGCGCCGTCAAGCGCGGCGCGGTGCTGGGCGAGCTCGCGCTGCTCAAAGCAGGCGTGCGCACGGCGTCGGTGCTCGCGCGCCGCGACAGCTCGCTCATCGAGCTGGGCCGCGCGCAGTTCGAGCTGCTCATCCGCGAGGCCCCGGACTTCGCCCTCGCGCTCACCCGCAGCATGGGCGCCCAGGTCGCGGCAAACCGCGCGCCGGCGAAGCCCCCCGGGCCGCCGCGGACGATCGCCGTGATCGCGCTCGACGCGCACGCGCCCTGCGACCAGGTCGTCGGCCGGCTCTCGCACGTGCTCGGGCGCTATGGCACGATCGCCCACCTCACGCGAGATCCCGACCGCCGGCCGCCGGACTTCCCGGCGCTGCTGGACCGCGCGGAGAGCGCGAACGAGCGCGTGCTGCTCGACGCCGGCACCGGCGAGCGCGGCCAGCCATGGGCGGACTTCTGCCGCCAGGAGGCGGACATCATCGTCGCGGTCACGAGCGGCGTGCCCGACCGGACGTGGGTCCAGCGCCCGGCCCCGCTGCACGGCTGCGAGCTCGTCGTGGCCGGGCCGGGGATGACCGACGGCGTGCTCGAAGTCCTCGCGCCGCGCGAGGTCCAGCTGCTGCACCGCGGCTCGGACCTGGGGCGCTCGGCGGACATCACGGCGCGGCGGCTGGCGGGGCGGTCGGTCGGGCTCGTGCTGTCGGGCGGTGGAGCACGCGCCTTCGCCCATCTCGGCGTGCTGGACGAGCTGCATGCCGCGGGCATCGTCGTCGACCGGATCGCCGGCGTGAGCATGGGCTCGATCGTCGCCGGCCTCGCCGCGGCCGACCGCGACGTCGACGAGATCTACAAGCTCTTCTGCTACGGCTTCGTGGAGAACAGCCCGACGGGCGACTACACGATTCCGGCGTTCTCGCTCATCCGGGGCCGCCGGACCTACCGGATGCTCGCCGAGGCGTTCGGACCCGTGCGCATCGAGGAGCTCGCGCTGCGCTTCTTCTGCGTGAGCTGCGACCTGCTGGCGCGCGAGATGGTCGTCCACCGCACGGGTCTCATCCACGACGCCGTCTACTCGAGCCTCGCGATCCCGGGCATCTTCCCGCCGGTCGCCGACGAGCACGGCCGGCTGCTCGTCGACGGCGGCGTGCTGGACAACCTGCCGGTCGAGACGATGCAGCGCGCCGCCGAGGGACCCGTCATCGCCGTCGACATCGCGACGCGGCTGCGTCCCATCGGCGAGCGCGGCCGCCCGCGGACGCGCATGCTTTCGCGCAGCGTGCGGCGGGCGATCACCGGCCGCGAGGAGCCGCTGCCGCGCCTGGCCGAGACCATGCTGCGGACGCTCACGCTGGCGAGCTCGGACACGGCGGCCGCGGCGCTGCGCCATGCCGACGTCGTCATCTCGCCGCGCGTCGAGGGCATCGGGATGCTCGAGTGGAAGGGCCTGGACCGCGCGCGCGCCGTCGGGCGCGAGGCCACCCGCGAGGCGCTCGAGGCCGCCGACGACCAGATCCGCGCCTGGACGGCGTGAGCAGCGGCTGGCTAGGCATCGGCCGCGTCGGCCGGTAGCGCTTCGCCCGGCGGCTTCGACGGCCACCATGTGCGATCGCCGAGCATGACGGTGATCGCGGGCACGATCGTCGTGCGCACGAGGAAGGTGTCGAGCAGGACGCCCAGCGCGACGGTGAAGCCAAGCTCGAGCAGCAGCCACACCGGCAGCGTCGCGAGCACGACGAACGTCCCCGCGAGGATGATCCCCGCGCTCGTGATGACGGGCCCGGTGGCGACGACGCCGCGCAACACGCCTCGCCGGGTCCCGAACCGCATCGCCTCCTCGCGGATCCGGCTCATGAGGAAGATGTTGTAGTCGACCCCGAGCGCCACGAGGAAGATGAACGACAGGATCGGCAGCAGCGGGTCGATGCCCGTCCGCCCGAAGACGACGTCGAAGACGACGAGCGAGATGCCGAGCGCCGCGAAGTAGGACAGGATCACGGTGGCGAGCAGGTACAGCGGCGCGACGAGCGCACGCAGCAGGATGACGAGCACGATGAAGATGACGGCCAGCACGAGCGGCGCGAGGACGAGCAGGTCGCTCTGCGCCGCGTCGCCGTAGTCGCGGAAGCGGGCGGCTCCGTCGCCGACCGTCACATCCAGCCCGGGGTCGATGGCGTCCAACGCGCTGCGAATCGCACCGACCCGCTCGATCGCCGGTGGTTGGAAGGGGTCGTCGGAGAAGACGAGCGTGAGTCGAGCGATCTGCCCATCGCGCGAGCGCGGCTCGGGACCCGGCATGACGGCCGCGACGTGTTCGAATGCGCCCAGCCGGCTCGTCACCGCCGCGACGTCCGCGTCTGTGGCCGCGCCGCCCGGGCGCTCGACGAGCACCGTGGTCGGCCCGACCGCGCCGGGCGGGAACGTCGCGCGGAAGAGGTCATAGCCCCGCTTGGAGTCCGGGCTCGTGCGGAACTCCTTGACCGGGTTGACGTCGGGCGTGTAGGTCAGCAGTCCGAGCGAGCACACCGCCAGCAGCGCCAGCCCGCCGAAGAGCGGCAGCCGCGGGCGGCGCACGACGCCCATCGCCACGCGCGTCCAGATCCCCGTCCGCGCCCTCGTCGCCGGATGCGCGTAGTCGGCGGAGTCGGCGTCCGGATCGACCGCCGGTGCCCCGGCGACCGGCTTGCGCGGGGCATAGCGGCCGGGGTCGTACGCGGCCTGCTTGGCCGTCGGCCAGAACCCGCGCCGGCCGAGGATGCTGAGCAGCGCGGGGAGCAGCGTGATGCTCGTCAGGAGGATCATGAACACGCCGATCGCGGTCACGGGTCCGAGCGTCTTGTTCGTGCCCAGCTGCGAGACGACCAGCGTGAGCAGCGCCACCGCGACCGTCGCCCCACTGGCCACGATCGCCGGGACGGCGCTCGGCATGGCGCCGCGCAGGGCCTCGTTGGCGTCCTCGGTCTGACGCAGGTCGTCGCGATAGCGCGCCACGAGCAGCAGGCAGTAGTCCGTGCCCGCGCCGAAGATCAGCACCGCCAGCAGCGAGGTCGAGGTCGAGTCGACCTCCATCCCCTGCCTGGCCAGCAGATAGATCACGGCCGAGGCGACGAGGAACGAGACGATGACGGAGAACAGCGGGACGAACGCGAGGATCGGCGAGCGGTAGATCGCCAGCAGCAGCGCGAGCACGAGCAGCACCGTTGCCAGCACGAGCACGACGTCGGCCGCCTCGACCGCGGTGTTGATGTCGTTCAGCAGGGCCGGCGAGCCCGTCACGTGGTACTCGAGACCGCCGCCGGCCCCCCCGCCGAGCTCGCGCAGGGCGTCGATCGACTCCGCGACGCGCTCGGCCTTGCCGCTGTCGAAGGGGACGACGCTGAAGGCCGTCGCGCCGTCGGGCGCGACGAGCTGTGGATTGGCCACCAGTGCCGAGCCCGGGCCGGGCACGTACGCGGGGATCGCGGTCCCCGCCAGCGGGATGCGCGCTGCCTCGGCGCCATCGCTGACGATGCGCGTCCTGTCGGCCGGCCGCAGACCGCCGTCGCGGTGATAGAGCAGGACGGTCGCGCGCCCCGAGCCGCCGTCGAAGCGCTCTGCCAGCGTCTTCGTGACGTCGGCGGACTCCGAGCCGGCGGGCAGGAGGCTCGTGGTCTGGTCGACCTTCTCGCCGTTGAGCTTCATCGCCAGCGGCGCGGAGATCACCATCAGCGCGACCCAGACCCCGACGACCACCCAGCGCGATCGGCGCCCGGTGGTGAAGCGGATGAGGGCGCTCATCCGGCCGTCGCGTCCGCGGCGCCGCCCTTCGTCGTGCGCTGCGGGACGATGATCGGGTAGTGCCCCGACTCGGCGGCCAGGATGCCGGCCGACTTGATGACCTCCTGCAGGCGCGGCGCCTGGTCGCGGCGCAGCGCCAGCGTGCGCACGATCGTCTTCGCGCGCGCGCTCTCGGTCTCGAAGCTCTCGATCCAGCGCTGGCCGAAGTGCTCGCCGGGGCCGAGCGTCTTCAGCACCGCCTCCATCCCCCGTGCCGAGTGCAGGATCTCCACCTCGCCTTCGATGATGATGTGGATGAAGCGCCCCGCACGCTGTTCGCTGACGATGATCTCGCCCGGCTGGAAAACGTTGTGGCGGACCTCGTAGTCGCTGGCCTCGCCGACGCGCATCGAGACCACGTCGCGCCCGACGAGGGGCCAGATGAGCCAGTCGGCCATCAGGCGTATCCGCCGGTCCCAGCTCGGGAAGTAGATCGTGAGCATGAAGCGCCAGATGAGCCATGCCGCCAGGCCGCGGACCTCGATCCCATAGAGCTCGGCGACCGCGGAGCGGTTGCCGATCGACGCGCCCTGTCCGATGCCCGGGAAGCGAAACGGCTTGGGCGGGCGCCCCTCGACGAGGGTCCGCTCGAGATTGCGACCGATGTGCTTGCCGTGCTCGTAGGCGTAGAGGGCGACCGACGGGCTGAGGCCGCCGCGCGGCATCGGGAACGCGGCGCAGTCGCCTCCCGCCCAGACGTCCTCGTGGCCCACGACCCGGCCGGTGCGCTCGGTCCGCAGCCGTCCGCGCTCGTCCTTGGGCAGGTCCAGGCGAGCCACGATGTCATGCGGCCGCGTCCCGACCGAGCTGACGATCGTGCGGGTCGGGATGCGCTCCCCGTCCGACAGCGTGACCTCGTTGGGCGTCGCGAACGCCACCCGCGTCTGGGTGAGCACCTCGACGCCGAGCTCGTGCATCCGCTGCGTCGCGAACTCGACGAGCCGCGGGTGCGCTCGGGCCCCCGTGCCGTCGTCGCCGTAGAGCTCGGGCAGGATCGTCGGGCCGGGGTGCACGAGGACGAAGCGGCATTCCTCGTAGTCGACGTGCGGGTACTCGCGCCGCGTCAGCCGCCGCGCGAAGTCCGACAGCTCGCCGATGACCTCGGTGCCCGCGTAGCCGCCACCGGCGACGAAGAACGTCAGCAGCCGCCGGCGCTCCTCGGGGTCGTGCTCGACCTCGGCCTGCTCGAACATCGTCAGCACGTGGTTCTTCAGCCCGAAGCAGTCACGGTACTTGCGCAGCTTGAAGGCGTGCTCGGCGAGGCCGGGGTAGGCGTCGGTGCGGTCGGTCACGCCGAGCGCGAGCACGACATGGTCCCACGTCACCTCGTTGCGCTGGCCGTCGAGCTGGCGGGCCACGATCGCCCGCCGGTTGGCGAGGTCGATCTTCTCGATCTCGCCCACGTGCACGCGCGCGGGCGCGAACAGCCGCCGGACCGGCGAGACGATGTGGCTCGGCGACACCCGCCCGCTGATCATCTCCCCGACGAAGCCGTGGAAGGTCTGGAAGTTCTCCCCCGCGACGACGGTGAGGTCGATCGTGCCTTCCCCGACCTCGTGCGCCAGCGCCTTGCACAGGTTGACCGCCACGTAGCCGCCACCGAGGACGACGACGCGTGGAACGCCGGCCGCCGCGGAGCTCTCGAGCGGGGTCACGAAGCTCTGGCGACGGACCCTCCGCATGCTGCGGGAACGTACCACGATCACATCCCGAGATCGGCGTTGTCGGGTGGCTTTCGATGGACGGGTTTCGCGAACGTCCGGCATGGGGTAGCGTCCGGGCGAGGACAACAACGGAGGAGGCTCGGATGACAGACGAAGATCCCATCGAGGGCGACGGACCAGAGCCCGGCAAGCGCGAGGGAGCCGGCCTCCCCGACGAGGGCATCGAGGGCAAGGGCAGCGGCACCGGCGAAGGCGGCAAGACCGGCGAGGGCGAGGCCGGCCCGGCGTCCGGCACGACCGAGGGCGACGACGCCGTCGGCATCGTCTAGCACGACGGACCGACCGTTCCGGGCGGCGCTCTCGACAACGACGAGCGCCGCCTGGCACGCACGCATGGGAGCTATCCTCTCGCCATGGGCCACTTCGAGCTCAGCGAGCGGTGGTGCGGCTGGAGAGATCTCGACGTGATCTTCGTCGCTGCCCGCGCGGCCATCGAGGGCGGGCCGTTCGATCCGCCGATCTGCGAGGTCGTCTTCGACGAGGAGTTCGATCCGTTCACGATCGACACGCTCGAGGAGGCGCGCGAGTACCTGAGGGGCAACCGCGTCCGGTCGATGGACATCATCCTTTCGCACTGGGACGAGGACGAAGCGCGCGTGACGCTGACCTACAGCTGCGAGCGACTCCAGCTGAAGGGCTCCGGCAGCGATTGGGCGCGCGCGAAGGCGGCGTACGACGCGGCGCAGGCCGAGCTCGCCGGCCACTTCGGCATCACGACGTTCAAGCTCCCGAAGCTGCCACGCGACACCGTCGCCGAGACGCGCAAGCGGCTGGTCATCGACGAGCTCGAGGCGGCGCTCGAGCAGGTCGACTCGGGCATCGACGATCCCTGACGGGCGCTTGGGGACCGCCGGCGCTTGGGGTCGAAGTAGGGTTCGCTCAGTGTCAGCGTTCGGTGTTGCCGGGCGGTGGCGTCCGATCGCTCGGGTTGGGACTCGGGCTGGCGGCGGACTGACTCTTAGGGTCGCTGTCGGCCAGTTGGGTCTGACCTTCATGCGTTGTGTCGTCCGCCGCCGCCCGAGGATCACCGTGCTGACTTGATAGGAGCGTGGCTTCGCCCCGACTGAGGCGTGTGGCAGGGCGCCCAACAAGAGGAGCAGGCGCGCGAGACCGAGCAACTCCGGCTTCTCACCACACTCAACGACCGCCTGACGGAAGCCGAAGCACGGCTCGATGCGGGCGGAGTCGGCGACCGTAGCTGTGACGACACCTTCGACCCGGGCCGCGGCCGACTTGCCGAGCTGAGAGCCGCCCTGAGCTACTACGAGTACCTGGCGTGGCTCTACGACGAAGGGGAGTTGCAGGCGACGAACTCGCGCGACGTCTTCGCCCCTCGCTTGCTCACGGTCCGGGACGTCGCCACGAGGCTCGTCGATCCCGATCCCAGGAAGTTCCCCCAGCTCCACGAGTTCGCGAAAGAGGCACGCCCGGAACCCTGCCCCCCGCAGTAAGGCCGCTGGGTCGCGGCGCAACAGGGTTGCGCCAGGTGTGGAGGAGGCGAGACGCGATCGCCCGCCGCGCCGCGCCTGTGACCGATCGCACATGTCCGGCGATGTATTTCCGCCCGCCCGTGCCGATCTACCTCATGGACGCGCCGGATCCGCCGGTGCACGCAGAGAGGAACAGATGGCTCCCGCGACGACCCCGACGTACAACGCCGAAGAGAAGGCCCTCTGCCACGCGATCAACGCGTTTCGCGCGCAGCACGGACGCGCGCCGCTGAAGGTCGGGGTCGCGCTGTCGCGAGCCGCGACGTGGATGAGCAACGACATGGCGCACAACGACAACTTCGACCACACCGACACGCGCGGCCGCGACGTCCGCGCGCGCTTGAAGGCGTTCGGCTACAGCAACGCGACGAGCGGCGAGAACATCGCGGGCGGGTCGGATTCGGCGGCGGAGACGCTGAAGCAGTGGAAGAACTCGCCGCCGCATCGCGCGAACCTGCTGCGCACGAAGTTCAAGGTCATGGGCATCGCGCGCTCGCACGACGCCGACTCGACGCTCGCCTGGTACTGGACGGCGGACTTCGGCGCCACCGTCGGCAAGACGATCCCCGTGTGAGGCGGCGCGCTACCAGCCGCCGGATTCGTCGGCTGCGGCCTTGGCGGCAGCCTTGCGGCGATACTTGCGCTTCTCGAGCTGCCACTGCAGCAGCGACATGAAGAGGATGAACAGCGGAAAGAAGATGATCAGGATGAAGCCGGCGTTCGTGACGACCTTGTCGTCGGTCTCGCCCCAGAGGCCCTCGCCGCCGTCGTGTCCGGTCGACGCGAGCACCGGGGCCGCCGTCACGAGCAGCGTCGTGAGCGTGAGAACGGCGGTCGCGGGCAGGCGTGCAAGCACGTCCGAGAGTCTAGTGGCCGGGGCGATGGATCGTTCCCCGATCGGGTAGTCCGCCTGCACCCGAGCACTGGAGTCACGATGCGACGCGACGACGAGCCGGACTTCGCGACCCGCGAGGAGCAGGCGGCCGCCGCCGAGGCGGGCGCGATCGGCGGGCGCGCGCCCGATCTCGGGGGGCTGGATCCCGGCGAGCCGGTCGACGAGGCGCTGCGCCCGGTCTACGAGGCCGGCGGGGGCGAGCAGGAGGGCTTCGAGCTGGCCGAGCACGACCTCGTGCGAAACGCCACGCACGACGATGGCGAGGCCTTTCCCGAGCGCGACGCGTTCACGCCCGAGCGCGAATCCGACAGCTCGCCGGCGGAGTACGCCGAGGCCGACGGCGTCGAGCCGCAGGATCCCTAGCGCCTGAACACCGCTCGCCCGCCACGCGCGCGGAAGAGACGGGGCGCCACCGGAAACGCGCCCGAGTCCGATATCGGGTTCCATTCGCCCATGGGATCGCTTCAGCAGGTCGCAACGACCGACGGCATCGGCCTGCTGCGGCTCGATCGGCCCGAACAGCGCAACGCGCTGGACTCCGGTCTGCTTGCCGAGCTGGCCGACGCGCTCGAGTGCCTGTCGATCGACGAGGACCTGCGCGTGCTCGTCTTCTCGACGACCAACACCCGCGCGCTGTGTTCGGGCGTCGACGTCAACGAGCCGCTCGATCACGCCGGCGGCGTCCAGCGGATGAAGTCCTTCTCGCGCTTTCTCACCTCGCTCGAGGCCTTCCCGGTGCCGACGATCGCCGTCTGCGTCGGCAACTGCGTCGGCGGCGGCGCGGAGATCGTCGCCGGCTGCGACCTGCGCATCGCGGGCGACAACCTCAAGCTCGCGTGGGCGGGCGCGCGGCTCGGGGTGCCCGTCGGCCCGGCGCGGCTGACCCCGCTGGTCGGCGTCGCGCGCGCCAAGGAGCTGATCTTCACCGGACGCACGATCGGCGCCGAGGAGGCGGCCGCGATCGGCCTCGTGCACGACACGGTTCCCGCGACGTTCGCGGAGTCGGCTGCGCTGAAGCTCGCGGCCCACGTCGCCGCCCACGATCGCGAGGGCGTGCACATCCTCAAGTCGGCGTTTCGCGAGCTCGACGGCGCCCAGGGGCGCGTCGCGCACGAGAACGAGCTGCTCGAGGTCTTTCAGCGCAAGGGCAAGGGCCTGCCGCAGGGCCCGCCGGCGTCGTCGGCGTAGGCGGTGTCAGCGCGAGCTCGTCGGCTGCAGGCCCGGCAGGGCGCGACCGAGCACCCCATGCGGGCATCGGCAAGCAGCTCGTGGGGGCCGGCAAGCGGGGCTGACGCACGTCCTGTTAGGTTCGCCTTACGATGAAGCTCCGGGCGGCCAACGTCTCCTTCGCCTACGGCCAGCGGGCGGTCCTGCGCGAACTCGACTGCGCGTTTCCCGAGGGGCGGATCACGGCGATCGTCGGCGCCAACGCGAGCGGCAAGTCGACGCTGCTGCGCGCGATGGCGCGGCTCGTCAAGCCGCAGTCGGGCGCCGTCCTGCTCGACGGCGTCGACATCAGCTCGCTGCCCACGCGCGGGGTCGCGCGCAGCGTCGGCTTCCTGCCGCAATCGCCGGTCGCGCCCGAGGGGCTGACGGTCGGCGACCTCGTCGCCCGGGGGCGCTACCCGCACCAGCGCCTCGGCCGCCCGCAGTCCGCGCACGACCGCGAGCGGATCGCCTGGGCGCTGGACGCGACCGGCACGGCGACGCTGCGCGACCGCCCGCTGGACCAGCTGTCCGGCGGCCAGCGCCAGCGCGTCTGGATCGCGATGGTGCTCGCGCAGGACACCGACGTGCTGCTGCTCGACGAGCCGACGACCTACCTCGACCTGTCACACCAACTCGACGTGCTCGACCTGCTGGCCGAGCTCAACGAGCGCGACGGGCGCACGATCGTGCTCGTCCTGCACGACCTCAACCAGGCCTGCCGCTACGCGCACCATCTCGTCGCGATGCTCGGCGGCGCCGTGCACGCGGCGGGCCCGCCGCGCGAGATCGTCGACGCCGAGCTCGTCCACGCCGTTCTTGATCTGCGCGCGGAGATCCTCGACGACCCCGTCAGCGGCGCGCCGCTGTGCATCCCGCTGACGCGCGAGGCGCGAGCTGGTGGTCGCTCCGGAAAGCCCTCGCACGCTTGGATCGGTCGCTGATCACCCATCGAGACCTTGACCACGCCCTGAACCGTCGAGGAGGCGCCCTGCGCGAACGGCGCGCGGGGCGATGCGCCGCCCGCAGAGCGCCCCATTCTGCATCTCGGCGCAGCGGCGGGACTGGTCATGCGATCCGACCAGGGGCTGGCCATGCATGGCGAATCGGGTCGGCATACGGGAGACCGCCGGAGGACCGGCTGACCCGTAGACGGCGGCTCAGCGCAGAGCGCTGCTGCTCGCGCGAAGGAGAAGCGTGGAGCCAGGCGATAATCGCGCCTGGCCCACCGGCTTCGACTAGCCCCGGGCAGATATTTGTTGCACGGCCCACCCGTTTCCGTCGGGGTCGCTGAAGAAGACGAACCCGACGTTGTCGAGCGGATCTGCCTCTGGAGCGGGGTTTTCGCCCAGGACCTGGATCTCGGTGACCCCCACTCCTCGCTCCGCAAGCTGAGCACGCGCCGCCTGGATATCTGGAACGACCAGCTGCAGACCCCTGAGGGAGCCCGGTTGCATGTCCGCAACAGACGCCTCACGCACCACGATCGAACATCCTGACCCGGGAGGCGTGAGCTGAACGACGCGGTTCCCCTCGATGATCTCGACGTCGTGGTCGACGTTGAAGCCGAGTTGCTCGGCGTAGAAGGCCTTGGCGCGGTCCACGTCCGAGACCGGGACGACGACCACTTCGAGCGTCCAATTCATGAAGTCTCCTGTGTTGTCGTGTTGACCCGACAGCGGTGGTCGGGCTGCTAGATAGATTGGAGACCAGAGGAGCTCGATGAATTCATCGCTAGGGTCCCGCTACTCCCTTCGCGTGAAGGCACGCGTCCGCGCCGAAGCGCAACCCGCTACCGCCTCGGACGAACAGGAGCAGCCGCGCCTCGCCCGGCGATAGCGCCCCCTTGCGCGAGCAGCAGCGCTCTGCCCGCTGCCCACGGTCGTGGCGAATACTCCCCTATATGCGGGGATTATTCGCCACGATCCACCGTCATGGCTGTGCTGGGCTTCGACGCAAGGAGCGCTCTGACTGGCCGGACCGCAGGTGCCCCTCCGCGCGTTCCGGCGCTCTCGGCCCAGGCGGCGCCGCGCTTCTCCTGGTCGTCTAGGAAGAAGCGGGCCACGGGTCGACCGCCATTGGGTCCGGCTGAGGGCGCGCCGCTCTCGTCCTACCGGTTCCCGGAACGACGCTTCTATGCCGCGGCCAGCCGCCCGCGCCACATCATCCAGCTGAGGTAGGGCGCGCCGATCAGAGCGACGACGAGGCCCGAGGGGATCTCCGTCGGGGCGAAGGCGATCCGCCCGAGCGCGTCGGCGAACGCCAGCAGCGTCGCGCCGATGACCATCGCCACCGGCAGCAGCCGGCGGTGGTTGCCGCCCGCCACCAGGCGCGCGGCGTGCGGCGCGAGCAGGCCGACGAACGCGATCGCGCCGGTCACCGCGACGGCGGCCGCGGCGAGCGCCGCGCCGATCGCCAGCAGGCCGGCGCGCGCGAGGCCGACGCGCAGCCCGAGCGCCGCGCCGAGCTCGTCGTCGAGCATCAGCACGTCCAGGCGCCGCGTCGCGAGCACGGCGGCGGGCAGCAGCAGGGCCGCCGGGATCGCGAGCAGGCGCAGCTCGCTCCAGCCCTCGGCGTAGGTCGAGCCCGCCAGCCACGTGATCGCGACCGACGCGGCCGGCTCGGCGTTGAGCACGAGCAGCGTCGTGACCGCTGCGCAGGCCGCGGTCACGGCGAGCCCGACGAGCGCCAGACGCTGCGGCGAGCCGCGCCCGGAGCCCGCCATCGCGAGCACGAGCGCCATCGCGGCGAGGCCGCCGGCGAACGCCGCCAGCGGCAGCGCGCCGCGCGGCGCGGCGGGCAGCGCCAGCAGCACGACGAACGCGGCGACCGACGCGCCGCCGGTGACGCCGACGAGCTCAGGCCCGGCGAAGGCGTTTCGCACCGCGGCCTGCAGCACGACGCCCGACGCGGCCAGGCAGGCTCCGGCCAGCAGCGCCACGCACAGGCGCGGCGCGCGCAGCTCGAGCACGAGCTCGCCGAGCCCCTGGCCGGTGCCGAAGATCGATCGCACGATCTCGCCGGGCGAGGCCGACAGCTCGCCGACGCACAGGCTCGCGAGCGCCGCGGCGACGCACGCGGCGCCGATCACGACGACCGCGCGGGGGCGCCAGCGGGCGGCGCTCGCGGCCGCATCGACGACCGGCGAGCCCCCGTCGCGCAGGCGCCGCGCGGCGACGATCAGCACGGGCGCGCCGAGCAGCGCGCAGATCACCCCCGCGGGCGTCTCGACGTCGAGGCCGAAGATCAGCCGCCCGGCGACGTCGGCGAAGACGACGATCGCCGCGCCCCAGGGGACCGCGACGAGCAGCTGCGCGGCGTGCCCGCGGGGGTGCGCGGCGCGCGCGAGCGCGGCCGACAGGACGCCGACGAACGCGATCGGCCCCGCGACGCCGACCGCGACCGCCGTCAGCAGCGTCGCCGCCAGCACCGACAGCAGCCGCGTCGTCCCGGTGCGCAGGCCGAGCGCGCGCGCCGTGCTGTCGCCGAGCGCGGCGACGTCGAGCGCGCGCGCCAGGCCGACGGTCGCGACCAGCACGACCGCGCCGATCAGCGCTCCCGCGCGCACCTGCTCCCAGCCGGACTGCAGCAGGCTCCCCGACCCCCACAGAAACAGCGAGCTGGTCTCGGTCTCGCGCAAGAGCTGGACGGCCGCGGTGACCGCCGCCAGCGCCAGCGAGATCGCCATGCCGGCGAGCACGATCCGCACCGGCGAGGCGCCCGCGGCGGCCGTGATCGCCCCGATCAGCGCGGCGCCGAACAGCACGCCGACGAACGCGACGGCGATCGTCGGCGCGCCGGGAGCGATCGAGCCGTAGGCGGCGACGAGCGTGACCGCGAGCGTGCCGCCGGCCGTCAGGCCGAGCGTCGCCGGCTCGGCGAGCGGGTTGCGTGTGACGGCGATCAGCAGTACCGCCGCGGCGCCGAGAGCGCCGCCGGCGAGGATCCCGGCGAGCGCGCGCGGCAGCCGCGTGTCGCGCACAAGCGCGCTGTCGAGCGTGCCACGGTCGTGCAGCAGCCCGTCGATCACCGCCGAGAACGACAGCCCGCCCTGGCCCTGGGCGACGTCGGCGACGACGGCGACGGCCAGCAGCGCGAGCCCCGCGAACGCGAACAGTGCGACGCGGCGGCTCACGCTGGCGGCCTCGCTACGTCAGCGCGGCGGTCAGGCGCTGCGCCAGCACCCGCGCCGAGGTGGGACCTCCGAACAGCCACGTCGTGCCGCCGAGGTTGCGCACGCGTCGCTTCTTGACGAAGGCCAGGCGCCTGAACGAGCTCTGGCGCTGGAAGCGCTGGATCTGCGAGCGGAAGGCGCGCGGGTAGACGAACGCCAGCCAGCCGCTCTGCACGCGGCGCAGCGCCTCGACGCCGACCGTCGAGAAGCCGTAGCGCTGCGCGCGCCCGGTCCAGGCGTTGCGCATCCCCAGCCGGCGCACGACCTCCGACGCGGCGGAGTTGTTCGTGAACACGCGCGCCGACGGCGAGCCGGTCGTGCCGCCCGGCGTCGCGATCGTGATCCAGATGCCGCCGCGCTTGGCGGAGCGCAGGCGCTTGCGCAGCGTCGAGAACGCGCGCGTCATGCGGCGCAGGACCGCCTCGCCGCGCGAGCGCTTGCCGACGGCGCGCGCGACCGCGCGGAAGTCCTTGACCATCGCGTTGAACTGCGCCCCCTGGCCGGTGTTGCCGGGATAGGGATTGGTGACGAGCACGCGCGAGATTCTGCGCAGCGAGCGCAGGTTGCGCCCGGCGCGGTAGTTGGGCACGATGATCAGGTCCGGCTTCAGGCGCGCGATCCGCTCGATGCTCGGCTCCTGGCGCGTGCCGACGTTGGCGATGGCGCCCGGCAGGCCGACGGCGACATACTGCTTGTAGCCGCGCAGGTCCGCGCCGCCGACGGGCTTGACGCCGACCGCGAGCAGGTTCTCGATGGCGTCCCATTCGAGCGCGACGATGCGCTTCGGCGCCGCCTGCGACGGGGCGGCGAGGATCAGCGCGGCGAAGGCGGCGAGCAGGACGGCGGTGGTGATGCGTCGGGTCATCTGGATGCTCCTCAGCGCGACAGGGTCAGGGTCTTGTTGACGTTCGCGCCGCTGCTCGGATCGAGCGTGACCCGCACGCGCAGCGTCTTGCGCGTGCGCATCAGGCGGCGGATCGTCGGCAACACGGCCGTGCGCACCGTGCGCCTGGCGCCGGCCGGCACGGTGTAGGCCCCGCCGCTCGTGATCGCGGCGCGGGCGCGCTTGGATCCGATCCGCAGCGGGGCGAACGAGCGCATCGCCAGGCGGCCCTTGCACGACGCGCCTCCGGCGGGGCAGGCCACGACGAGCGCGACGCGCCCGGCGAGCAGCCTGGCCTTCGTCGAGGCGAGGCGCGGCTTCGGCGACGTGCGCTTCTTCGCCGGCGACGGGGGCGGCACCGGCTGCGCCGCCTCGAGCGTGGCGAACGGCGACGCGAGCGCCGGCGTGAAGGTCTTGTACGGCAGCGCCGTCGTGCCGGGCTGGCAGTCCAGGACGAAGCGCAGGTTGGCGAGCTTCGGCTTGACGACGATGCTGCCCGTGACCGGCGCGAGCTTGTCGTCGACGCCGACGGGGAGGCTCGGCAGCGTTCCGGGCCCGGCCTGCGAGAACGACACCGGTCCGTTGGCAGCGACGGTCCACGTCGTGTCGGGGATCGGGATCGTGACGACGATCGGCGTGCCGGAGACGAACTCCCCGCCGGAGTCGACGACGATCCGCGTCGTCGCCACGACGTTCAGCTCGCGCACCTGGGTCGCCGGTGCGGCGTTGGAGGATGCGATCGCCACCCACACGCGCAACGGGACCTCGTTGTCGCCGGCGGTGAAGATGCCCAGCTCATAGCCCTGCTGGGGCAATGCCGTGGGGAGCGTCGCCGACAGCGAGGCGCCCGACAGCGTCGCGGGCGTGCCGGCGGGCGCGCCGACCGGCGAGCCCACGCCGCTCAGCGTGACCGGCTGGTTGCGGTACTCGTCGTTGAAGCTGTACAGGCACGCGTTGGACGTCGTGACGGTGCCCGCCTGCGCCGGCGCCGACGCGATCGCGGCACAGACCAGCGCCAGTCCGATCGCACGCACTCGTCGATTCCACGTCATCGTCCGCCACCCCTCCCAGCATGAAATGCCACGCGCCGGTGCCCCTGTCGGTCGCCCTGCCTGGTACCGTCTATAAGGACACCCTAACACGAAGAATGCGATGTGCTTGACGCCATGACACCGCACCCCCGCAAGCCCCGCACACGCCCCGGCAGGAGCGCGACGCCGCCGTCGCGTACCCGCACGCGGACTATCATCTGCTCCGTGGCGAACGCTCACGGGCATTCCCCCGAGGACTACCTCGAGGCGATCTACTTCCTCGTCTCGCCGATCGGGGAATACCAGCCCGCCGAGGGGTCGCCCGCGAACGCCGCGCGCGTCGCCGACATGCTCGGCGTCTCGCGCGCTGCCGTCGGAGAGATGCTCAAGCGCCTGGGCAACGAGGGGCTGCTCAAGCGCGACTCCGGTCGCGAGCTCGCGTTCACTGCCGAGGGCGCCAAGCGCGCCGAGCAGATCGTCCGCAACCACCGCATCATCGAGCGCTTCCTGACGGACTTCCTCGGCTACAGCGCGGCCGGCGCGCACGAGCATGCCGACCGGCTCGGCGCCGCGTTCACGCCCGACATGGTGGAGCGGATGAACGAGAAGCTCGGCTTCCCGAACCGCTGCCCGCACGGCTGGCCGATCTCGCCCGATGCCGAGCGCGCCGAAAACGCCGACCTCGTCGCGCTGTCGGACCTCGCCGCCGGAGACGACTGCGAGGTCGTGCGGCTCGTGGAGCACGACGGCGACCTGCTGCACTGGTACTACGCCGAGGGCTACGTCCCCGGCGCGAAGCTGTCGGTGACCGACGTCCAGCCGGCCGCGGGGCACCTCAAGGTGCAGGTCGCCGGCGCCGACGAAGCGGTCGACCGGCTGATCGCCGAGAAGGCCGCGCGCGGCCTGATCGTGCGCCCCTCCTGAGCCTCCCGCCAGGCCACCGCGCGGGTCGTGGCGCGCGCCTGCGATGCGTGTTAGGTTCACCTAATGTTACGGCGGGCCAATCGGCACCTGTCAGGCGTACCTGATCAGCGTCCTCAGGTAGGCCCAGCGCGGGTCTCGACGCCTGACGACGACCCGCTGCTCGCGCGCCAGCGTCGCCGCGAATCGTCGGCGCGGACCTACTCGCGGCGGCTGCCGATCGTGCTGTCCGACGGCGACGGCGTGCTCGTCCGCGACACCGCCGGGCGGACCTACCTCGACTGCCTCGCCGGCGCCGGCTCGCTGGCGCTCGGCCATCGCCACCCGGCCGTCGTCGCCGCGCTGCGAGCGGCGCTGGACTCCGGCGCGCCGCTGGCGACGCTCGATCTCGCGACGCCGCTGCGCGACGAGTTCGTCGAGACGCTGTTCGGGGTGCTGCCGCCGTCGTTGCGCGGCGGGCGCATCCAGTTCTGCGGGCCGACGGGGGCTGACGCCGTCGAGGCGGCGGTCAAGCTCGCGCGGACCGTGACGGGCCGGGCCGGCGCGATCGCGTTCGGCGGCGGCTATCACGGCATGACGCAGGGTGCGCTCGAGCTGTCGGGCGCGCACGCGCCCAAGCAGGCGCTCGGCGACCGGGGCTCGGCGGTGCACCACCTGCCGTTTCCAACCTCCTATCGCTGCCCCTTCGGCGAAGGCGGCGAGCGCGGCGCCGAGCTCTGCGCGCGGGCGCTGCGCTGGGCGCTGACCGACACGCACTCGGGGCATCCTGCCGCCGGCGGCGATCGTCGTCGAGCCGGTCCAGGGCGAGGGCGGCGTGCATCCCGCGCCGGGCTCGTTCTCGCGCGCGCTGCGCGCCGCGGCGACGGCTGCCGGCAGCGTGCTCGTCGCGGACGAGGTCCAGACCGGGCTCGGCCGAACCGGCGCGCTGTGGGCCAGCGGCGATCTCGATCCCGACGTGCTCGTCCTGTCCAAGGCGATCGGCGGCGGCCAGCCGCTGGCGGTGATCGTCTACCGCGCCGAGCTGGACGGCTGGGAGCCCGGCGCGCACGCCGGCACGTTCCGCGGCAACGCGCTCGGCTTCGCCGCCGGCGCGGCGACGATCCGCCACATCGCCCAGCACGGCCTCGCCGAGCATGCCGCGGCGATGGGCGAGCGCCTGCGCGCGGGCCTGCGCGAGCACACCGACGGCATGCCGTTCGTGGCCGAGGTGCGCGGCCGTGGGCTGATGGTCGGCGTCGAGTTCGTCGACCCGGCGCACGACGACGGCGACGGGCTGCCGCGGCCTGAGGGCCCACTCGCCGATCTTGTGCAACGGGCGATGCTCGAGCTCGGCGTGCTCGTCGAGACCGGCGGACGCGACGGCGCCGTGATCCGCTTCCTGCCGCCGCTGATCCTGCAGCCCGCCGACGTCGACCGGATCGTGGACGCCTTCGGCAAGGCGGCCTGGAGCGCTTGGACGGGCGCATGACCGTGGCCGCGCCGGCGCTGGACTTCCTGGCCGGCGACGCGGCTTCGTGCGTGCGACTGCGCGAGTACGCGGTGATCGCGGCGGCCGCGGCGGTCGCCGGCGACGGGCCATGCTCGAGCCTCGACCACGGCGAGCTGGCCGCCGCGATCGAGGCGATCGACCCCTGCCCGCAGCAGGGCCGGGAGTTCGAGGACGTGCTCGCCGAGCTGCGCGACGGCGTGCTCGCCCACGGCGTGCGCCTCGCCGACCCGCGCTGCGCCGCGCACCTGCAACCGCCGGCGCTGCTGTCGGCGGCCGCCGCCGAGCTCGCGATCGGCGCGACCAACCAGTCGCTGGACTCCTTCGAGGGGTCGCCCGCCGCGACGCTCGTCGAGGACCGGCTCGTGCGCTGGCTGGCCGCGACGCTCGGACTTCACGACGGATCGGGCGTGCTGACGAGCGGCAGCACGGCCGGCAACCTGCTCGGGCTGATGCTCGCGCGCCAGCGCGCCGCCGCCCGCTGCGGCGCCGGCCCCGACGACGGCCTGCCGCGCGAAGCCTCGCGCTGGAGGATCGTCGCGTCGCAGGCCGCGCACGACAGCGTCCGGCGCGCGGCGCGCCTGCTCGGGCTCGGCAGCCGCGCCGTCGTCGGCGTCGCGACCGACGAGGCCGGGCGGATGGACGCTACGGCGCTCGACGCGACGCTCGAGGCGCTTGCCCGGGCCGGCCTGACGCCGATCGCGATCGTCGCGACGGCGGGCACGACGGACCTCGGCGCGATCGACCCGCTCGACCGGATCGCGGACCTCGCACGCGCCTGCGACGCCTGGCTGCACGTCGATGCGGCCGTCGGCTCGGCGCTCGCGCTGTCGGTGCGCCTGGCGCCGCTGCTCGGCGGCATCGCGCGCGCCGACTCGATCACCGCTGACCTGCACAAGTTGTGGTTCATGCCGATCGGGGCCAGCGCGCTGCTCGTGCGCGACGTCGAGCTGCTGGCGCCGATGCGCCATCACAGCGACTACCTCGACCGCCCCGAGGACGAGATGCTCAACCTCGTCGGCCGCTCGCTGGACACGTCGCGGCGCTTCGACGCGCTGAAGATCCTCGTCGGCCTGCGCTGCACGGGCCGCGCGCGGCTGGCGGCGATGGTCGAGCACCTCGTCGAGCTCGCGCGGCGCGCCGGCGAGCTCGTCGACGAGCACGACGAGCTCGAGCTGCTGGCGCCGCCGTCGACGGTCATGGTCGCCTTTCGCTGGCGCCCCGCTGGCGAGCCGGTCGGCGAGGAGGAGCTCGACGCCGTCAACGTCGCGGCGCAACGGGCGCTGTTTCGCAGTGGCCGGGCACTCGTCGGCCGCACGCGCCTGGACGGGCGCGTGGCGCTGAAGCTCACGCTCGTCAACCCGCTGGCCGGAGAGGCGGACGTGCGCGAGCTGCTCGAGCTCGTCGCCGGCGCGGCGCGGCGAGCGCGATGACGCGCACGATGACCGCGCCCGCGACGGCGTCGCGCGCTCGCGACGCGGCGCTCGCCGTGGCGACCGAGACGTTGCTGAACTGCTATCTGCGAGAGGGCGGCGAGTGGCGCGCGCGGCCCGCCGCCGAGCTTCCCGAGATCGCGCGGCCCGGCGACACCCATGTCGCGGTCCTGCCGCTCGCGAACGCGACGCTGCACGCGGGCGTGCGCCACCTGTCGGCGACGCACCGCCATCGCTTCCGCACGCCCGTCACGATCGCCGCCGGCGCTGGGCGGCCGGCCCCGCTGGAGTTCGGCGCGCTCGCGCGGATGCTCGTCGGCTCGCTCGGCGACGGCTCGGACACGGGGCCCGTGCTCGACCGCGTCGCCGCCAGCGTCGACGCGGTCGCGTCGTTTCTGAGCGCCCGCGACACCGAGGTCGACGCGCTCTGGAGCGCGGCGCCGATGCGCTTCGCCGACAGCGAGCAGGCGCTGCTGCTCGGGCACATGCTGCACCCGACGCCGAAGAGCCGCTGCGAGATGAGCGCGCCGCAGATCGCTGCCTACTCGCCCGAGCTTGCCGCGCGCTTTCGCCTGCACTGGCTGTCGGTCGATCCGCTCGCCGTCGAGCACGACAGCGCGACCGGCACGCCGGCGCCCGAGCTCGCGGCGCGGCTGCTGGGTGGCGAGCGGGCGGACGGCGATCGCCTGCTCGTGCCCGCCCACCCGTGGCAGCTCGCGCACATGCGCGAGCACGATCCGGCCATCGCCGCGCTCGAGCGCGCGGGCACGATCATCGACCTCGGCCCGCTCGGCGACGACGTCGCCGCGACGACCTCGCTGCGCACCGTCCACAACCCGGACTGGCCGTACCAGCTGAAGTTCTCGCTGCACGTGCGCGTGACGAACTCGCTGCGCGTGACGCTACCCAAGGAGCTTCGTCGCGGCGTCGAGGCGGCACGGCTGCTGCAGACATCGGTCGGCGAGCGCGCCGCGCAGATCGCCCCGCAGTTCACGATGCTGCAGGACCCCGCGCACCTCGCGATCCACCACGACGGCGAGATCGTCGACGGCCTCTCGGTGATCCTGCGCGACAACCGCTGGCAGACCGGCTCGGCGGCCGACGTCAGCGCGTTGACCACGCTCTGCCAGGACCACCCCTACGGCGGGCGCAGCCGGCTCGGCCAGATCGTCGCGGCGATCGCCCAGCGCAGCGCCAGCGGCGAGCCGGCCGTCGCGCGGGCGTGGTTCGGGCGCTACTGCGCGGTCGTGATCGTGCCGCTCGTGCGGCTGTACCTCGAGCTCGGTCTGTGCATGGAGCCGCACGCGCAGAACGTCCTGCTCGAGCTCGACCAGGGCTGGCCGGCGCACGGCGTCTATCGCGACAGCCAGGGGTACTTCCATCGCGAGGCGGCGCACGACGACCTGTGCGCGATCGTGCCCGGCATCGGCGAGCTGAGCGAGTCGATCTTCCCCGAGGCGCTGGCCGACGAGCGGCTCGTCTACTACCCGTTCCTCAACAACGCGCTCGGCGTGATCAACGCGCTCGGCGTCGCCGGCTGCTGCGACGAGCGGCTGCTGCTGGGCGACCTGCGAACGCGGCTCGAGCGCGAGCGCGAGCGCGGCGGGCGCTATCCCGCGACGCTGCTGGACCGCCTGCTCGACGACCACACCTGGCCCTGCAAGGCGAACCTGCGCACGCGCATCGGCGACCTCGACGAGCTCGCCGGCGACATCGAGTCGCAGTCGGTGTACGTGACGATCCCCAACCCGCTGCGGGCGGCGAGCCGATGACGCGCGCTCGCCTTTCGGGCGCTGGACGGCGAAGCCGACCTCGAGCTCGTCCACGGCTGGATGCAGCAGCCGCACGTCGCGCCGTGGTGGGAGCTCGCAGGGCCGCTCTCGCGGTTGCGCGAGCACCTTGGCGCAAACGCCCACGTCGATGCCTGGATCGCCGGCGACGGCGAGCCGTTCGCCTACGTCGAGACCTACCGCGTCGCTGACGACCCGCTGGCCGCCCACGTCGACTCGGGCCCCGGCGACCGCGGCTTTCACCTGCTCGTCGGCCCGCCCGATCGGCTCGGCCGCGGGCTCGGCCGCCTGCTCGTGCGCGAGGTCACCGCCCGCCTGCTGGCCGAGCCGGACGCGACGCGCGTCGTCTGTGAGCCCGACATTCGCAACGCGCGGATGCTCGCCTGCTGTCGCTCGCTCGGCGGCTCGCAGCTCGCGACGATCGACCTGCCGGGGCGCCGGGCCGTGCTGATCGGCTGGACGCGCGTTCCCGCGGCGGTCGCGGCGTGAGACGCACCGAGCACGACCTCGTCGGCGTCGGCATCGGGCCCTTCAACCTCGGGCTGGCCGCCCTGCTCGATGGCGTCGAGGACGTCGACGCGCTGTTCTTCGACGCGCGCGCGCAGTTCGCCTGGCACCCCGGGATGCTGCTCGACGACGCCGAGGTGCAGGTGCCGTTCCTCGCCGACCTCGTGACGCTCGCCGACCCGACGAGCCCGCACTCGTTCCTCGCCTACCTGCACGACTGCGGCCGGCTGTATCGCTTCTACTTCCACGAGCGCTGGCACGTGCTGCGGCGCGAGTTCGACGCCTACTACCGCTGGGTCGCGGCGCGCCTGGCGCCGGCCTGCCGCTTCGGCGCGCCCGTCGAGGCGGTGCGTCCGCGCGCCGGCGGCGGCTGGACGGTCGAGCTCGCGGGCGGCGAGCAGCACGGCGCGCGCGCCGTCGTGCTCGGCGTCGGCAGCGTGCCTTCCGTGCCGGCCTGCGCGGCCGCGCTGCTCGGCGACGACGTCCTGCACTCCGGCGACTACGCCGCGCACCGCGCGCAGGCGCTGGCGGCGCGGCGGGTGACGGTCGTCGGGTCGGGACAGAGCGCCGCCGAGATCGTCGCCGACCTGCTGCATCACGCGCCGCGGGCGCAGGTCGCCTGGTTCACGCGCAGCGCCGGCTTCCTGGCGATGGAGTACTCAAAGCTCGGCCTCGAGCACTTCTCGCCGGAGTACGCGGCGCACTTCCACGGCCTGCCGGCTGCCGCCCGCGACGCGCTGCGCGGCGGCCAGGACCTGCTCTACAAGGGCATCTCCGCCTCCACGAGCGAGCGCATCTACGACGCGCTGTACCGGCGTGGCATCGACGGCGACGAGCCCGGCGTCGCCTACGCGGCGCGCTGCGAGCTGCGCGAGGTCGAGCGCGGTCGGGGCGGCGAGCTGCGCCTCGCGCTGCGCCAGCTCGACAGCGGCGCGGCCTTCGAGCACGCGACCGACCTGCTCGTGCTCGGGACGGGCTATCGGGACGCTCCCGCGCCCGTGCCGGAGCTTGGTGAGATCGCCGAGCTCGACGGGCATGGACGCCCGTTGATCGAGGCCGACCGCCGCGTGCGCCTGCGCGATGGCAGCGTCTCCACGCTGTTCGTGCAGAACGCCGAGCTGCACTCGCACGGCGTCGGTGCGCCCGATCTCGGGCTCGGGGCGCATCGCAACGCGACGATCGTCAACGCGCTGTGCGGGCGCGAGGTCTACGCGTTGCGCGAGCGCAACGTCTTTCAGACCTTCGGCGTGCCGGTGGGGGCGGCATGAGCGTCGCCCACGCCGAGCTGCTCGAGGCACTGCACGCGCGAGCGCTGGGAGCACGTCAACCGCGAGCTGATCGCCAAGCTGCTGACCGAGCTCGCCTTCGAGGACGTCATCGCGCCGTCATGGCGGGAGCTGCCGGACGGGCGCCGGGCGTACGAGCTCGCGCTCGGAGAGCGGCTGGTGCTGCGCTACGAGAGCCGCAGCCGCCCGCTCGGCGACTGGCGCGTGCAGCCCGCGACGATCGCCGCGACGTTCGACGGCGAGCACGTCGCGCTGCCCGACGCGGCCGACGTCGTGGCGATCGGCGCGCCGGCGGTCGGCGCCGATCCGGCGACCGCAGCCGGCCTCGTCGGCGAGATCGCGATGACGGCGCTCGGCGACGTGCTCGGCGCCGCCCGCGCGCGGTCCGCCGCCGAGCTGCTCGAGCTCGACTCGCACGCGCTCGAGTGCCAGCTGCGCGGCCACCCGTGGATCGTCGCGAGCAAGGGGCGTGGCGGCTTCGGCGCCGGCGACCTGCTGGCCTACGCGCCGGAGGCCGAGCGGGAGCTGCGGCTCGGCTGGCTGGCCGCCGACCCGGCGATCGCCGACCGCCGCAGCGTCGACGGCCTGTCGCACGCGAGCGTCGTGCGCGAGCAGCTGGGGGAGGCCGACTGGGCGCTGCTGCGCGAGCGGGCCGCGGCGGGCGGCCTCGATCCCGACGCCGCGACGTACCTGCCCGTGCACCCATGGCAATGGGAGCATCGCGTCCTGGCGCAGTACGCGGGCGCGCTCGCGCGCGGCGAGCTCGTCGCGCTCGGGACGCTCGGCGGGCGCTACCTGCCCGGCCAGTCGATCCGCACGCTCGTCGACGTCGGCGACCCGCGTCGCAGGCAGCTCAAGCTCGCGCTGTCGATCCTCAACACGTCCGTCCACCGCGGGCTGCCGCGGGCGCGCACGCTCGCCGCTCCTGCGCTGACGAAGTGGCTGACCGGCCTCTGCGCGGCCGACGAGTACCTGCGCGAGACCGGGCTCGTGCTGCTCGGCGAGGTCGCCAGCGTCAGCGTCGCGCACTCGGCCTACGAGGCGATCGCCGGCGTCCCCTACCAGCACACCGAGATGCTCGGCGCGATCTTCCGCGAGTCGGTCGACGCGCAGCTGCGCCCGGGCGAGCGGCCCGTCACGCTGGCGGCGCTGCTGCACGTCGACGCGGACGGCGTGTCCTACGCCGAGCTGCTGATCGCGCGCAGCGGCCTGAGCGTCGACGCCTGGGTGCGCCGATTGCACGAGGTCACGTTGCCGCCGCTGCTGCACGTGCTCTACCGCTTCGGCGCGACGTTCTCGCCGCACGCGCAGAACTGCATGATCGTGCTGCGCGACGACGTGCCGGCGCGGCTCGTCGTCAAGGACTTCGTCGACGACGCGATGATCAGCTCGGACCCGCTGCCCGAGCTCGCCGACCTGCCGGGCGAGGTGCGCGACGCGCTCGGCGACGGCATCGAGGCGATGCTGCTCGCGCAGTGGATCCAGTGCGGGCTGCTGGTCTGCGTGCACCGCTACCTCGCCGAGATCCTCGAGGGGCGCATGGGCTACGGCGAGCGCGCGTTCTGGCGCGGGGCCGAGCAGGCCGTCGCCGCCTACCACGAGCGCTTCGAGGACGAGCTCGGGCTGCGCTTCGGGCTCTTCGACGTCGAGGCGCCGGCGTTCGTGAAGCTGTGCCTCAACCGCGTGCGGATCCTCGGCCGCGGCTACGCCGACGGGCCGGACCGGCCCGTCGCGTCGGCGTCGGGCTGGATCGACAACCCGCTCGCGCCGGCGCACGAGCGCGCCCTATGAGCGTCGCCGGTGTGCCGCTGCTGGCCGAGCTGACGGCCTACGCCGAGCACGAGCCCGCGCTCGACCGCCGGTTGTGGGCGCGCCCGGTCGCGCCCGAGCACGACACGGACCTCGTCTGGGAGTGGATGTCGCGCCCGCACGTCGAAGAGTTCTGGGAGATGAACTGGCCGCGGGCGTGGATCCGCGACTACCTCGATCGCCAGGTCGAGGACCCGTCGCGCACGCCGTACCTCGGCTTCGTCGACGACGAGCCCGTCGGCTACGTCGAGGTCTACGACCCGCGCGAGGACGTGCTCGGCGCGCACGCGCCGGTGCTGCCCGGCGACCTCGGCGCGCACGTGCTGATCGGCGACGAGGGCGACCTCGGCCGCTTCAGCGTGGCGCTCGGCCGCGCGACGGTGCGGATGCTGTTCAAGCGCCCGGGCGTGCTGCGGATCGTCGGCGAGCCCGACGTGCGCAACGAGAACTTCCTCTCGCTCCTGGCCTTCCTCGGCTTCCGCCGCCAATGCGACATCGACCTGCCCGACAAGCGCGCGGCGTTCATGGTCTGCGAGCGTGCGGACTTCGAGCGCCTTGCCAGCCGCCACCGGCGGGTGACGCGGTGAGCGACGCGCCGGCACTCGAGCTGCGCGCGGTCGTCGCGCGCCACCGCGGCGCCGCGCGGCCGGCGCTCGACGGCGTCGACCTAACGCTGCACGCGGGCGCGATGCTCGCGCTGCTCGGACCCAACGGCGCCGGCAAGAGCACGCTCGTGTCGCTGGCGGCGGGGCTGATGAAGCCCGCCGGCGGGACCGTGCGCGTGCTCGGCGCCGATCCCGCCGCGCGCAACGGCCGCGTCCTGCGCGAGATCGGCGTCGCGCCGCAGGAGATCGGCGTCTACCCGCAGCTGACCGTGGCCGCCAACCTGCGCGCGTTCGCCGAGCTCTACGGGCTGCGACCGAAGGCGGCGCGCGCGCGGGCGGCGGAGCTGCTCGAGCCGTTCGCGCTGTCCGAGCTCGCCAAGCGCCCGGCCGGGCGCCTGTCGGGCGGCGAGCAGCGCCGCCTGCACGCGGCGATCGCGCTCGTCAACCGCCCGCGCCTGGCGATCTTCGACGAGCCGACCGCGGGCGCCGACCCGTCGACGCGCGAGCACATCCTGCGCGCCGTGCGCGAGCTCGCGCGCGAGGGGACGGCGGTCGTCTACACGACGCACTACCTGCCCGAGGTCGAGGGCCTGGACGCCGGCGTCGCGCTGCTCGAGCGCGGGCGCGTGATCGCGCGCGGCAGCGTCGCCGAGCTCGTCGCCGAGCACGCCTCGCTCGACGTCGCGTACCTCGCGCTGACCGGCCGGGGCGCCCCGGAGCCGGTCGCATGAGCCCGATGCGCGCGATCGTGCGCAACGAGCTGCGGATCCTGCGCCACGACCCGGTGCCGCTCGTGCTGCTGATCGCGATGCCGATCGTGCTGATGACGCTGCTCAGCCAGTCGCTCGGCCACGTGCTGCTGTTCGAGGGCTACGACGACACGCCCGGCTCGATGCACACGGCGCCCGGGATGGCCTGCCTGTTCGGCTTCTTCTCGATCGCGATCGTCGGCTTCGCGATCTTCCGCGAGCACGGCTGGCGCACATGGCCGCGGCTGCGCGCGTCGGGCATCAGCGGCCGCGCGCTCTTCGCCGGCAAGCTCGTCGTTCCCGCGACGCTGCTCGTGGCGCAGCACGTCGTGCTGTTCGCCTTCGGCGTGCTCGCGCTCGGCTTCAAGGTCAACGGCGCGTGGCTCGCCGTCGTGCTGCTGGCGCTCGCGTTCGCGGCGATGGTCCTCGGCGCGGGCCTGGCGGCGGCGGCCGCGCTCGGGACCGTGCAGCAGCTCAACGCCGTGACGAACCTCGGCACGATGCTGCTCGGCGGCCTGGGCGGCGCGCTCGTGCCCGTGCGCGAGCTGCCCAAGTGGGTCCAGCCCGTGGCGCCGGTGTCGCCCGTCAACTGGGCGATGGAGGGCTACCGCGACGTGATCCTCGACGGCGCCGGCGTGGGCGACGTCGCCCTGCCGCTGGCGGCGATGACCGGCCTGGCGCTCGTGCTGACGGCGTTCGCGCTGTGGCGCCTGCGCCTCGATGCCCCCAAGGCGACGTGGGGATGATCGCCGCGGTCCAGCCGGCCTGGTGGGTGCTGCCCGCGGCGGCGACCGCGGGCGCGGTGACGGCGCTGATGCTGCGCGAGTGCCGCGCGCGCCGGCGCTCGCGCGGGCGGCGGCTCGATCGCTTCAGGAGCTGAGCACGACGACGGCCGCGGCCGTCGGGGGATCGTGGCTCAGCGACAGGTGCGCGCGCGGTGCCGACTCCAAGCCGAGCTCGGCTGCCAGCAGCTCGAGCGCCGCGGCGACATCACCGTGCAGGAGCAGGGCGGGACGGCCGTGGCCGTCGTCGACGACCTCGATCTCGCGCAGGTCGACCGCGGCGAGCGTCGGGGCGCGGCCCGCGCGCGCTCCGGACCACGCCTTGACGAACGCCTCCTTGGCGGCGAAGCGCGCGGCGAGGCGCTGGGCGCGCAGCTCGTGCGTGCCGCGCGCGGCGCGCTGCTCGCCCTGCGTGAAGGTCTCGTCGACGAAGCCCGACGCCGCGTCGGCGAGCTGCTCGGCGAAGGAGGTGGTCGTGACGATGTCGAGCCCGACGGCGAGCACGGTCACGGCCGTGCGTAGCGACCGTCGCCGTCCAGGCGCAGCGCAGGGTCGGTCAGCAGCGCGGCCTCGGCATCGCGGTCGCCGACGCGCCGGTCCTCGCGGCGCACGGGCGCCGGCCGGCCCAGGCGCGTGCGCAGGCGCTGCTGCTCGCCCTGCGCTCGCCGCCGCGCGGCGCGGCGCTGATAGTCCGCGCGCTGCGCCTCCGGGACGCATGCCAGGAAGCGCTCGGGGTTGGCGATCGCCAGCAGCGCGGAGACGTGGCCGAAGCCGAGGCTGGCGACGAGCGCGGCGCGCATCGGCTCCTGCGGCGCGAGGCTGATCGGGCGGTCGCCGAGCGTCAGCCAGGCGCCGTCGCGCAGCAGCGGGTCGGCGCACTCGAGGTTGCGGTTGCCGGGCACGACGCCGCGCTCGAACATCTGCAGCACGCCTTCAACCTGCCACGCGGCAGCGCCGCCCTTGGCGTGGCCGGTGACGGTCTTCTGCGAGACGACGAGCAGCGGGTTGCCGGGCGTGCGGCCGATCGCCGCCTGGATGCGCTCGTGCAGGTCGGCCTCGTTGGGGTCGTTCATCTCGGTCGAGGTGTCGTGCTTGGAGACGACGGCGATGTCGTCGGCGCTCAGGCCGAGGCGCTCGAGCGCGCGCGCGAGCGGCGACCGCAGGCCGCCGAGCGCCGCGGCCAGCACGCCCATGCCAGCCGCCGGGATCGACGCCTGCACGCCGTCGGCGTGGCTCGAGGCGTGGGCGAGCACGCCGCGCACCGGCAGCCCGAGACGCAGCGCGACGTCGCCCCGCACGAGAAGCAGCGCGCCGCCGCCCTGCGCCTCGACGAACCCGCGGCGGCGCACGTCGTTGGCGCGCGAGGCCTCGCGCGGCGCGATCCCGAGCGCGTCGAGGTCGTCGCTGGAGACCGTCGCGCCCATGTCGCCGAAGCCGAGCACGCCCTCCGGCGTGAGGTCGTCGAAGCCGCCCGCCAGCACGGCCAGCGCCTTGCCCGCGCGGATCTTGTCGTGCGCCTCCTCGAGCGAGACGGCGGCCGTCGCGCAGGCGGCGACGGGGTGGACCATCGGTCCGTAGGAGCCGAGGTAGGACTGCACCGCGTGCGCCGCGACGACGTTGCCCAGCGACTCCTGCAGGCGGTCGGCCTGGCGCTCGCCGTCGAGCAGGCCGTCGTGTAGCAGCCGCCGCAGCGACGCCATGCCGCCCATCCCGCAGCCCTGCGTGCTGGCGACGAGCGCGGGGTGGACGTCGCCGAGCAGCTCCTCCGGGGTCAGCCCGGCGGCGACGAACGCCTCGGTCGTGCAGGCGAGGTTGACGAGCGCCATGCGGTCGGCGCTGGCGAGCAGGTCGCCGGGGATGCCGAAGCGCGCGAGGTCGAGGCCGGCGGGCAGCTGGCCGGCGAGCCGGCGTGCGTGCGCGACCGTGCGCGGCACGCGGATCTGCGAGCCGGCCCGCAGCACGACGTGCCATGTGCCGGCCTCGTGGCGCAGCTGCGCGCCGGATGCCTCGAACGTGCGCGCCTGCGCCTCGTCGTCGGCCTCGAAGCACAACTCGGCGGGCAGCGCGATCGCCGTGAGCACGTGGAGGCCGGCGGCGTCGAGCACGCCGTCGTCCTCCAGCTCGCGCACGCCGGTGCGCGCCGCGACCTCTTCGGCGTAGCGCGGGGCGAGCTCGTGCTCGGCGACCTCGGCACGCGTCGCCACGTCGACCCAGCGACCGCGGTAGCCGTCGCGCTCGTAGGCGACGAGGCCGCACAGCCAGGCGAGCTCGCCGACCGAGGCGCCCGACGGCGCCCCGTCGAGCTCGAAGTCCAAGCGCGAAGCCGCCGTCCCGCACGGGCCGAGCTCGGCGGCACCGACGATCACGACGAGATCGGCGGGGTCCGCGCCCGGCGGCGCGGCGCGCGCGGGCCCGGGGGCCGCTTCGGACGGCGCGACGTCGGTGTCGCAGGACGGCAGCGCCTGGACGAGCGGCGAGCGGGCTGCAGGTGGCGCGACCGCGGCGTCGAGCTCGTGGCGCCGGCGGGCCACGGCCGAGCGCTCGCGCAGCTCGGCGGCCAGCGGCGCGACGGCGCCGTGCAGGTCGGCGATCGCCGACAGGCCGCCGCTGAGGTCGATCTGCAGCGGGCACGCCGCTGCCCGCTCGCGCAGCGGGCCGGGCGCGGCGAGGACGCTGAGCAGCCAGCCCATCTCCTCGGTCGAGAACGTGCGCACGCCGAGGCGCTCCTCGACGAGCGCGGCGACCGCGTCGGCGGCTCCCATCAGCCCGGTGCCGCGCACCCAGCCGATCCGCGGCGCGAGGATGCGCACGCGCGAGCCCCACGAGCGCTCGCTGCGCGAGCGTGCGAGCAGCACCTCGAGCGCGGCCTTCGTCTCGCCGTAGGCGCCGTCGCCGCCGAAGACGCCGTGGTTGGGCGACAGCGCCAGCAGGATCGACGGCGCGGGCGCGCCGTCGGGCACGGCGGCGGCGATCGCCGCGACGAGCCGCTGGATGCCCAGCAGGCCGACGCGCAGCGAGAGCTCCGAGCCCGTCCCCGCGTCGCCGAGCTCGCCGGCGCCGCCGAGCACCGCGAAGGGCGCGACGATCGTCGGGCGCAGCGGATCGATG
The DNA here is from genome assembly GCA_963729125.1 of uncultured Actinomycetes bacterium. Classification (GTDB taxonomy): domain Bacteria; phylum Actinomycetota; class Thermoleophilia; order Solirubrobacterales; family Solirubrobacteraceae; genus CADCVQ01. Next base: position 1,059,355 of record CAVSML010000008.1, on the reverse strand, counting down.
CGCAGGTCGGCGCGCCCGCGCGCGCCGGTCTCGGGCCGGTGCAACCAGTTCACGAGGGCGTCGACGTCGGCGAACGACGCGAGGTTCGCCGGCAGCACGTGCAGCTCGGCGCCCGGGCCGGCCGACGTGCGGTACAGCTCGCGCAGAACGCGCCGGCGCGCCGGCGTGGCGGTCGACGTCGCGACGATCACGGTCGCTCCGCCGCGCAGCAGCCGCCGCACGAGCTCGGAGGCGATCGAGCCGGGGCTCGCGCCGCTGATCAGCGCGACCTCGCCGCGCAGGTCCGGCGGCGCGGCGAGCGCGTCGCCCAGCCGCGCCTCGTCGCCGAGCATCGCGGCGAGGTCGAGCGGGCGCTCGGGCGCGGGGTGGGTCGTCGCCGTCACGGTGCCGTCGGCGCCGATCTCGACGCCCGGGCGGACGCCGGCGGGCGCCGTGGGCGTGCTGCGTCCCGCCGCGACGTCTCCCAGCGCGGCGGCGAGCTCGGCATGTCCCTGGGCGGCAGCCCGGCCGGCGAGGTGACGCGCTTGGGCGGCGAGGTGCACATCGCCGTGATGGGCGGCGATGCGTCGCAGGTCGTCGCGACAGGGGCGGCCGGCGAGGCCGTCGTGGTACGCGGTGACGAGGTCCCAGCGGGCGCTCGCCCACGCCGACGCGAAGCGCACGTGGCGGCGCGCGTCGAAGATCGGCGCGACCTCCTGCGCGCGTCCGGCGCCGTGCTCGGCGTCCAGCACGGCGAGGCGCTCGCGATCGGCGTCGTCGGCCGTGCCGCGGTGCTCGTCTGCTTCGGGCTCCGGCGCCCGGACGCCCGCGAGCAGCGCGCGCGCCGATGCGGCGAGCGCCGCCTCGACGCGTGCGAGCGCGGGCGCCGCGGTGGCCGGCGCGGGCGCGGGCGCCGGAGCGGCGATGCGTGCCAGCGGGAGGCCGAGCGCCTCGCCCGCCAGCGCGGCGGCGGCGTCGACGAGCGCGCGGCCCTGCGCCGGGGTCGTGGCCGGCTCGTGCGCGAGCCGGCCGAGCGCGCCGCCGCGCGCCGACGGACCCGGCCGCGTCTCGAGCGCGAGCAGCGCGAGCACGTGGTCGGTGAGCCCCGGACCGGCGCCCCAGCCCGTGGCCAGCTGCTCGGCGGCGTCGGCGCGCGACATGCCGCAGCGCCCGAGCGCGCGCGCCAGGCCGGCGGCGATCGTGTCACGCAGGTAGGGGCCCGGGTGGCGGTAGTGCTCGCCGCGCTCGCGCAGCGCGAGGACGAGCTCGCCGATCGCCTGCGCTGGCAGCCCGTCCGCGCGCGACAGGTTCAGCTCGCGGCCGAGGTCGAGCAGGACCTGGTTGCGGCGCGACGACGCGCCCTGGAAGAGGTCGTCGAGCGACTCCGCGTCGTCGATCTGCTCCGGGCGCACGCGCGCCTGCGCGGCGAGCACGAGCCGCAGCGCGGTGCCGGCATCCACTGGCCGGTCGGCCGTCGCGACCGCGCCGGCAGCAGGGTTGGGGACGGAGGGCACTGCCGCAAGCGGCTCGGGCGCGCGCTCCTCATCGACGGTTGCGGCCCTTGCCAGCAGCACGTCGTCGCGGTCGTCCTCGGCGTGCAGCAGCAGCGGCTCGCGATCGCCGAGCGCCAGCGCGGCCAGCGTCGCGCGCATGAGTCCGGTCAGGACCGGCGCGCCCGCCGGGCCGAGCTCGACGATCCGCCGCGCGCCGAAGCCGCCGGCCGCGGCGCGCGCCACGAGCGCGCGCTGCGTGTCGACCCAGCGCACGGGCGCCGCCACCTGGCGCGCCAGCAGCTCGATCAGCAGCCGGCGGGCGCCGTCGCCGGGCTCGCAGCCGGCGTCGCGGGCGAACGCCTCGTCGAGCGAGAACGGCCGGCCGACGAGGTTCGGCACCCAGCGCCCGACGAGCCGCTGCGGGTCGACGTCGCCGACGAGCCGCTCGAGCCCGGCGCGCAGACCGCGGACCGCCGGCGCAAGCAGCGAGGAGTGAAACGGCACGTCGATGCTCGGATGCACGCGCAGCGCGCCCTTCGGCAGGCGCCGGGCGAGCGCCTCGAGCGCGTCGCGCCGGCCGGCGAGGCCGACCTGCCGGCCGAGCGCGTTGTCGCTGACGATCTCGATGCCCTCGACCTGCGCCAGCTCGCCGCCGATGCGCGAGGGATCGGCGAAGGCCATCGCGTACGCCGACAGGCCGTCGGGGTCGCGCGGCACGCAGCGCTGCATGAGCTCGCCGCGGAGGTGGGCGAGCTCGAGCGCGGGCTCGAGCTCGAGCACGCCGAGCGCGAGCAGGGCCGCGAGCTCGCCGATGCTGTGGCCGGCGGCGCGCATGTCCTCGCCGAGCACGCCGGCCTCGCGCAGCTCGGCCAGCTGCGCGGCGGCGAGCGCCAGCAGCGCCGGCTGGGTGAACTCCGTGCGGTGCAGGACGCCCTCGGGATGGCGGCGCAGGTCGCCGCCGGCGAGGCGCAGCTCGCGCGGGTTGTCTTCGACGACCTCCAGCAGCGAGAAGCCCAGCCGCTCGCGCGTGTGCGCGTCGGCGCGCTCCCACAGCTCGCGCGCGGCGCGCGAGCGCACGCGTCCGTCGCCTCCGAGGCCGCGGTGCTGGACGCCCTGGCCGGTGAACACGAGCGCCGTGCGCGGCGCGGCGACGAGCGCCTCGCCGATCGCGACGACCTGCTCGCCGGCGGACACGCTGACCTCGACGACCTGCAGCCCGCCGTCGACGGCGATGCGGGTCGACGTCAGCTCGAGCGCCGCGCCGAGCGCGACCGGCGCGACGAGCTCGATGCGCCAGCGTCGCAGCGCGCCCGCGTCGCCGTCGCACAGCGTCTCGATCACGAACGCCGAGGCTCGCGCCGCCGTCCACGCGCCGTGCACGATCGGCCGCGCCATCCCGCCGAGGCGCGCGGCGAGCACGCAGCGATGCAGCGGGTTGTGATCGCCGCCGACGCGCGCGAACGCGTCCATCCCGGCGGGCGCGATGTCGTGGGCCTCGGCGAGCGGGACGCGTGGACGGGGGTGTCGCGGGCCCGCGGCGGGAGCGAGTGCCGCGAGCGCCGCGATCACCGGATGCGCGCCGCCGGCCGCCGGCGCGGTCCACTCGATCGATCCGAGCACGTCGCCCGCGCGCAGCACGCTGCCGCGCGCCGACCACGTCGCGCCGCTCGCGCGCGGCTCGTCGGTCGTGCACTCGACGTCGATCGTCAGCCGCTCCCCCGGGGCGATCTCGATGCCGGGCAGCCACGCGCGCGCGGCGATCCAGCCGGCCTCGGCGTCGCCGGGCACGATCTCGACGCGCAGAGCCTCGCGCGTCAGCCGCCGGCGATCGGTCAGCGGCGCACCGCCGAGCGCCACGAGCTCGACGTCGATCGACGCGAGCTCGCCGCGATCGGACTCGAGCACGGCGCGGCAGGTCAGCCGGGTCGGACGTCCGGCGGGGTCGTCGAGCGCCGCGACGCGCGCCCGCACGCTGCCCTCCTCGCCGGCCCGCGGCGGCCACGCCGGCCCCGGCGCGACGTCGTGGCCGGCGTGGACGAGCTGTGCCAGCTGCGCGGCGACCGGCGCGCTCGACAGCAGCGCCGCGACGGCCGGCCAGGCGAGCGTCAGCGCGAGATCCGGGCCCGGCCCGTCGTGGGCGGCGCCGGTCGCCGCGCCGTGCGCGCCGGCGAGCCCGGGCGGGCACGACCAGCTCGCGGCGACCGCGTCCAGCGGGTGATCGGGGACCGCGCTCGCGTCGGCGCCCAGCACGCGGCGCGCGAAGGCGATCGTCGCCTCGTCGCCGCCGACGGCCTGAAACGTGCCGGCCCCCGCCGGGCGCCAGCGCATGACGAGCTCGCCGCCCGCCCCGTCGAGCGCGGGCATCGCGACGGTCACGACGACGTCGGCACCGTCCGCCGCGACCTGCAGTCGCTCGCCCGACGCGCCGTGGGGCAGCACCTCGACGCGCGCCAGCGCGCCGGCGTCGTCGAGCACCGCGGACACCTCGTCGCCGGGAGCGACGAGGCGCCACAGCGGGTTGGGCCGCGAGCGCGCGGCGCCGCGCTCGGCGACGAGCAGGGTGGGGGCGCCGCACAGCGCAGCGACCGGCCCGCCGCGGCCGGCAATCGCGCCCGCGAGCGGCTGTGGCGCGGGACCCGGGTCGGCCAGCCGGTCGCGCAGCAGCGGCTCGCAGCCGTCGCCGAGCACGCGCGCGACCGCCTCGGCCTCGAAGCGCGCCAGCAGCTCGGCGACCGGCTCGTCGGTGCGCGCGATGCCGGCGACCGAGCACGGGCCGGGGATGACGAACACGCCGTCCGCGTCGTGGCGGTCGTCCTGTGCCTGCCACAGCGAGTCCGACAAGAACCAGCGCCGGACCTCGCCGTCGAGCACCGGCACGAACGGGACGGGCTTGCCGGGCTGGTCGCAGACCTCGAGGAACAGCTGCGCGTCGGCCGGGTGCAGCAGCGTCGTCGCGGCGGCCGGGAACGCGGCCGCGAACGCCGCCAGCGCGGCGGCGGGATCGTCGAGGTCGGCCAACACGGCGAGCGGCACCCCGATGGCGCCCGCGTCGGCGGCGTGCAGCCGCGCGCCATAGCGCCGAAACAGCTCGAGCGCCCGTGTCCGCCACGTCGGATGGCCCCACGCTCCGTCGTCATAGCGCGTGCCGCGGCCAGTGGCGAGGCGCTCGCACAGACGGGCGAGCAGCTCGCCGTAGCTCATCGCCTCGGCGTCGCCGAAGTACGGCTTCGCCGTCCGGGCGAGCGCGGCGACGATCTCCTCGCGCCGCGCGGCGACGGCGGCCTCGTCTCCGGCGACCTCGTCGAGCAGCCGCGCGGTGCGCGCGGCACCGTTGTCGAGCACGTGGATGTCGGCCCCGAGCGTGCTGAGCGCCGAGCTCACTCCGCCTGCGCTCGCGCCGCGCGCGACCCACTCGGCGCTGCCGCTCGCGGCGACGAGCGCGCGCTTGACCGACGGCGACGCGGCGGCCTCCCGGCAGGCCATCGCGGCGGTGCCGACGAGCACCGCGTCGACCGGCATCGGCGGCTCGTCGTAGCGCTCCGACCACGTCCCGCACAAGAGCTCCGCCGCGCGCGCGGGATCGCTCACGCCGCCGCCGGCGCACAGCAGCACGTTGTCGCGCCGGCGCAGCTCGTCGTAGGTCTCCAGCAGCAGCTCGTCGAGCTCCTCCCACGAGTGATGGCCGCCGCCGCGGCCGCCCTCGACGTGGACGGCGATCGTGTGCTGGGGCGCGGCGTCGGCGATCGCCAGCACCTGGCGGATCTGCTCGACCGTGCCAGGCTTGAAGGCGTTGAGGTGCAGCCCCGCCGCGCTCAGCTCGCCCAGCAGCGCGATCGCCTCGTCGACCTCGGGGATCCCGGCCGACACGGTCAGCCCCGCGAGCGGCGCGTCGCCGCGGCGCGCCTGGACGACGAGCGCCTCGCGGCCGACGTGCAGCTCCCACAGCCGGCGATCGAGCAGCAGCGTGTTGAAGACGACCTCGCGGCCGGGCTCGAGCAGCTCGTGCAGCTCGTCGATGCGCCGCTCGAAGGTCCAGCGGTCGGGCTGGCCGCCGCCCGCCAGCTCGGCCGTGTAGCCGGCGTTGGCGGCAGCCGCGACGATCGGCGCGTCGGCGGTCGTCGGCGTCATCCCGGCGAGGATCACCGGCGGGCGGCCGGTGTGGCGGGCGTAGCGGCCGTCGAGGTGGCGGCGCCCGTCGGGCAGCTCGACGACCGCGGGGGCAAAGCGCGCGTAGCCGGGGTCCGAGGCGGCCGGCGACGCGCCCGGCGACGTCAGCCGCCGGCGGCCCTCGGGCGAGGCCAGCGCCAGCGTGCGCGGGCCGCGGCCGCGCAGGTTCTCGGCCGTCAGGGCGCTGACGTCGGTGCCCGGCCCGAGATCGAGGATCCAGCTCGCGTCGCGCGCGGCGAGCGCGCGCGCGACGGCGCCCCAACGCACCACGTTGACGAGCAGCCCGTCGGCGACGGCGCTCGGCAGGTCGGCGCACGCGCGCAGGTCGCTGCCGTCGACCGGTGACAGCACGGGAAGCGCGAGCGCCGCGGGGTCGGGCAGCTCGACCACCAGCTCGCGCGCGAGCAGTTGCGACGCCGCGGCCAGCGCCGGCGTGTGAAATGCCACGTCGACCTCGAGGTCGCTCCAGGCGAAGCGCAGCGGCGCGCCGCCGCGGCGGCCGTCGCGGCGCGCGCGCTCCTCCTCGCGCGCCTGCGCCTCGAGCCGCTCGCGCAGCAGCGCAAGGCTGGCCGGCGCGCCCGCGACGACGACCCGCCGCGGGGTGTTGGCGAGCGCGACCGAGACCGCCGCGCCGGGCGCGACGGCCGCGTTGACCTGCTCGAGCAGCGGCCGCAGGCGCTCGGTCCGCACGCCGGAGACGGCGGCCATCGGCGCGCGCGGGCCGGCATGCGCGTGCGGTGCCGAGTGCAGCCCTAGCGCCCACGCGATCCGCACGTACCGCGCGAGCAGCGCGTCGTCGATCGCCTCGTGACCGGCCTCGGCGACCAGCAGCGATCCGAGCAGGCCCTGCGAGTGTCCGGCGGCGCAGACGACCGAGCCGCAGCGCACCGCCGCCGCGAGCCCGTCGTCCCACAGCGAGCGCCACAGCAGTGCCTGCGTGACGAGGATCAGCGGACACGAGATCGCCGCCGAGCGCAGGTAGGAGTCCGGCGGCGCGCCGTCCGGATCGGCGGCCCAGCCGGCCATGTCGGCGCCGTGGCGAAAGCGTCCCGAGGCCTGTCCGGCCGGCGAGGCGACGGCGTCGGCGAGCACGCTGGTCGCGACCGCCAGGCCGTCGCGCAGCTGCGGGCGCTGGGCGACGAGCGCCGACAGCTCCGTCAGCGCGCCGGTGCCCTGGCCGGCGAACGTGACCGCCGCGCGCCCCTCGCCGCCCGCGAGCCGCTCGAGCAGCGAGCGCCGGGAGGTGCTCGCCGCGGACGTGGTCACGACCGAGGCCATCGACTCAGCGGCTGAGCGTCACGACACGCGTTGACGACGCGCCCCGCTTGGGCTTCAGCGTGATCTTCACCCGCAGTGACCTGCGGGTGCGCAGCAGCGTGCGCGCCTCCGAGCCGATCGACAGCGTGAGCGTCTTGCGCTTGCCCGCCGCGACGGTGTAGCTCGTGTCGCGCGCGATCATCACGCTCTTCAGCCGTCCTCGGACGCGCAGCCGCGTCGCCGAGCGCAGCGTCGTGCGGCCCGCGCAGCTCGTCTTCGACGTCGCGCAGCTGACGACGAGCCGCACGCGCCCGCCGGCCACGCCGAGCCGCGCCGAGGCGATCGTGCCGGGACCGGACCGCGCCGCGGCCGGTGGCGGAGGCGGCGGAGGCGGAGGCGGCGGCGTGATTGCCGGCGGCTGGGGCGGCGGGACGGCCGGGGGCGGCGTCGCCGGCGCCGCGGCGGCGATCGCCGACGCGAGCACGGGCGGTCGCGGGTGGGCCAGCAGCTCGTAGCGGCCGGCGGAGCCCGACGGCGGCGCGAGCCGGCCGAGGTTCGAGAACGCGATCGCGTCGTTGTCGACGGCGACCGCCCCGGCGACGCAGTCGAACGTCGCCGCGTTGCGCTCGGTGCCGGCACGCAGGAGGAGGCTTCCGTACGGCGTCACGGAGTAGGCCGTCGCCGTCGGCGCACCGAGCGGATCGCTCGCCGCGTTGCCGCTGACCGCGATCGCGGACATCGACCCCGGTTGGGCGATCGAGAACGTCATCGGGCCCGCGGCGGCGGGCGTCCACGTCGTATTCGGGATGGCGAGCGCGATCGGCGAGATCGTCCACGAGCCGGGACCGCCGGCGACCGCGTACGTCGTCGAGACCATCACGCGCTGCACGCCCTCGACGGTGTTCGTGCCGCCGATCGCAAGCCACACGTCGAGCGGGTAGGCCTTCGCGCCCTGCACGAGCGCCGTGCCGGGCGGGTCGTCGAAGTCGGCGAGCGTGGCGGCCGTGCCCGGCGACGGCGCGAGCGTCGCCTGCACGCCGGTGAGCTCGTAGGGCGAGCCGACCGTCGCCGCCGGCGCGTTGCCCGGAGCGCTGAGCGCAAGGCCGAGCGGATCGATCTCGCGCGTGACGCCGGCCGGCAGGCCGGCGGCCGGCCCGGCGGCGAGGCGGCCCTGACCGCTGACGCAGGTCACGTTGCGCGGCCCGCTGATCGTCGCGTCGAACGGCGTCGCCGGCTCGGAAAGGAACGACGGCCCGGCCTCGTCGTTGGGGTTGACGTCCTGCGTGGCGCCGGGCTGGCAGTCCATGAAGAAGCTCACGCCGCCGGCGACGTTGGCCTGGATGACGACGCTGCCCGCGACGGCCCGGCTCGCGCCGCTCGGCCCGACCGGCAGCGACCCCAGCGTGCCGGGCCCCGCCTGGCCGAACCTCACGTCGCCGCCGACCGCGGTCCAGTCGGTGTCGGGCAGCGTCGGGTTCGTGTACTGAAAGCCGTTGTCGGAGATGTAGGCGTCCGAGCCGGTGTCGACCTCGATCGTCGTCGTCGCGGTGACGACGAAGGGCCCCTGCACCTGGACGCCCTCGAGCGTGTTCGTTGCCTCGACCGCGACCCAGACCTTCGCCGTGATCGTGTTCAGGCCCGGCTCGAGCAGCCCCGCCTGGTAGCCGAACCTCGGCAGGTTGGAGGGCAGCGCGATCTCGATCGGCGCGCCGTCGAGGTGGATCGTCTGCCCGGGATCGACCTGCGTGCCGGTCGGCGCGGGGTAGCGCGGGGGCGACGCCGTGATCGTGGCGGCGCCGGAGACGTCGACCGCCATGTCGCGGTAGTAGGAGTCGTAGTTGTAGCGGCAGCTGTTCTGCACGCCGGCTGCTGCGGCGTCCGCGGCCGCGACGGCGCTCATGGCGACGAGCGCGAATAGCGCCGCCAGGTATCGAGAAGCTCGGAATCCGGGCGCCATGAGTTCGGGTACCCTAATGATCTTGCCGCATTGGGACAAGCTGGCCTTGCAAAGCGTGCTCGATCCTCCTTACAACCGGCCGGCTCGCGCGTGCGATCCCGAAGCCGGCGCCCTGGCACAGACATTGGCGGCCGTGCGCGCGAGCTTCGGCGGGCACGACGTGCTCGGCATGCGGATCGGCGCCCCGGACGGCTGGCGCCCGGCGACCGAGCTGACGCGGCCTGGGCCGGCGCTCGACGAGCTGCTCGCGCTCGCGACGACGGCGACGGCCACGGGCCGCGTTGACATCGGCGCGACCCTGCTGGCCGAGGGCTACGCCTGGGCGCTGGCCATGCGAGCGGTCGGAACGTTGCTCCATGACCGCCGGATCCCGGCGATGGCGCACGACGAGGTGCGCGTCGAGCATGCCGCGGGCGACGCCACGATCACCGGGATGGCCTTCGCCGGCGGGGCGTTCGGCATCGCCGGCGACCCGCTCGAAGGCGACCCGTCGCTCGTCGTGCTCGATGACGAGGCGGCGCTGCTGCGGCGGCTGCACGCGGAGCTGCAGGCGCACCTCGAGCCGCTGCTCGACGCGATCGGTGCCGCCAGCGGACGGCCGCAGCGCGCGCTGTGGCGCAGCGCCGGCGACCGTCTCGGCGGCGCGTTCTTGTGGCTCGGCGAGGTGACGGGACGGCGCGGGCTCGCGTGGGATCTGGGCACGCGGTGCATGGAGGCAGGAGGGCCGCTCGCGGTCGGGTCCGGCTTTCGCGTGCTCGAGCACGCCGGCATCGCCGAGCCGACGCGCAACCGCCGCAGCTGCTGTCTGATCTGGCGTGCCGAGGGACAGGACACGTGCTTCACGTGCCCGCTGACGGCGGAGGCGGAGCGCCACCGGCGCTTGGAGCAGCGCGTAGTGGCCGTTCAGCGGCCAGCTTGACGCTTGCTGTTAGGAATCCCTAACCTGCGCCGGATGAACGCCCGCCAGATCGCCGTCACGCTGCTCGCGCTCACCACCGCCGCGTCGCCTGCTGCCTTGGCGGCCGCGCCGAGGTCGCGCGTGCTGAACGCCTCCGGCGAGCTCACGCGCACGGCCAAGCCGGGACCGCTGAAGTCCGTCCAGGCCGGGACGATTCGCGGGACGCCGTTCGGCAGCGGGCGGATGGTGCTGCGCTCGACGCTCAAGCGGGCGCGCGTGACGTTGACGTTCACGCTGACGACGCCTGCCGGGCGCGTCTCGGGCCGCGCGACGGCCAGGCTGACGCTCGACGGCGACACCGCGACCTACCGCGGCACCGCCACGATCACGAGCGGCACGAAGCGCTATCGAAGGGCGACCGCCACGAACATCCGCTTCACCGGCAGGGGGCCCGTCAGCGCGAAGCGCACGTCCGTCAGCTTCACCGGCCGCGTGCGCTACTGAAGCGATCTGGCGCGACCGCGCGACAACTGTTAGGTTCCCCTAACCATCGCAGTCAAACGGCCCTGGCATAGGATCGGGCCGAAGGGGGAGTCGCAGATGAGACGTACCACTGGTGCGCTGGTGACGGCCGCGCTGACGCTGGGCGCCGGCGCCGGCACCGCGCAGGCTGCCGGACTCGACAGCGCCGACAGCTTCGGGCTCGGAGGCGTCGCGATCACCTCGCTCTCCGGCGCCTCGCAGGATCGCTTCTTCGGCGTGACGCCCGGCCCGCAGGGCAGCGTCTACGGCGTCGGCGTCGTCAACGCCGGCGGCACGGACGTCGCGATGGCCGTCGCGCGCGTCGACACCAACGGCAACCTCGACCCGACCTTCGACACCGACGGCGTCGCGATCGTCAACGTCGTGGCGCCGCCGTTCGCCGCCCCCGAGGCCGGCAACACGCCGACCGGCGGCGGCGAGATCGCGCGCGGCGTCGGCGTGCAGGCCGACGGCAAGATCGTCATCGCCGGCCAGGCGGAGACCGCGACCGCGCCGGCGCCGTTCGACAGCCGCGACACCGACATCTACGTCTCGCGCTTCAACACCGACGGGACGCTCGACACGACGTTCGCCGCCGCCGGCGGGACGCCCGGCACGCTGCGCGTCAGCCTCTCCAACGGCGACTCGACCGGCACGACCGTCACAGGCGACGCCGCGTGGGGCCTGAACCTGCTCGCCGACGACTCGATCGTCGTCACGATCGGCCGCGGCACCGACATCGTCGCGCGGCCCGGCAAGACCGACCGCGACTATGGCCACCTCAAGCTGACGCCCAACGGGGCGCTCGACGCGACGTTCACCAACGCCCTCGGCGGAACCGGCTTCGCGCTCGCCAACGAAGTCTCGGTCGACGGGCGCAACTTCAGCGAGAACGCGCGCCAGTCGGTCGTCATGCCCGACGGCGACATCGTCACCGGCGGCTACTCGAGCCTGCCGGCCGTCGTCGGTCCGCCGGCGCTGGCGGCGCTGCCCAACCGGCCGATCCTCGCGCGCTTCAACGGCGACGGCTCGCTCGACACGAGCTTCGGCGGCGACGGTGTCGCCTCCGCCGAAGTGCTCGGGGCGGCGCCGGCGTTCAGCGAGGCGTACGACATCGGGCGCCAGAGCGACGGCAAGCTCGTCCTGACCGGCTACGGCAACCGCGGCAGCGGCAACGGCGGCACGGACCTCGTCGCCTACCGCTTCAACACGGACGGCACGCACGACCTGACGTTCGGCACGGGCGGCAGCACGGTCTACGACCGCGCCGGGCTGGGCCTGGAGGAGCGCGGGCGCGACATCGTCGTGCTGCCCGACGACCGCATCCTGATCTCCGGCAGCACGGCGCCCAACGCGGTCGCCGGGACGCCGCAGCTCAACGCGCTGCTGTACATGCTCGAGGCCGACGGCACGCCCGACGCGACGTTCGGCAACGGCGGCGCGATCTCCGTGCACCTCGGCGGGCCGAGCGACGCGTTCTTCGGCAGCACGCTGCTGCCGGGTGGCACGAAGGCGATGGCGGCCGGCTACCGCGGCGCCAGCCCGAACTCCGGCGACGAGGCGGCGCTCGTGCGGGTCGACCTGTCGGCGGGGCCCGCGGGCCCGGTCGGTCCGGTCGGTCCGGTCGGTCCCGGCGGAGCAGGCGGCCCGGCAGGCCCCGCGGGTCCGGGTGGCCCCGCAGGTCCGGGTGGCCCCGCGGGTCCGGGTGGCACCGCAGGCGCCAAGGGCGACAAGGGAGCAAAGGGCTCCAGGGGCGCGGCCGGCTCGGTCGCGAACATCCGCGTCAGCTGCCGCCTGACCGGTGCGCGCAGGAACCGGATCACGTGCACGGTGCGCCGGGCGACGGCGCGCGCCAGCTCGCGCGGAGCCGTGCGGGTGCGCGCGGCACGTGCCGGTCGCACGGTCGCCAGCGGGCAGACGCTGTCGGGCGCGAGCTCGACGGTCGTCCGGCTGCGCGGCACGGTTCGCGCCGGGCAGCGCTACACGCTGGTGACGACGCTGCCCTCCGGCCCGCGCACGCGGACGAAGGTCACGACGAGGATCGTCCTGCGCTAGCAGCGCGGGAAGCAGCCTCGCCGCCCCCGGGACCTCGATCCGGGGGCGGCGAGCCGCTTGTCGGGCCTAGGCTGCGCGCGCCTGCTTCATCGCGGCGCGGAAGGCCTGGTTGGCGGCCTTGACCTTCGCGTGCGACGCCTTGCGAGCGGCGCGCAGCGTCGTGCGTGCGGCCTTGAACGCGGCCCTGCGATTGGCTCGGGCCTGGGCGATCGCGGCCGTGCGCTCGGCTGCGGGCAGCGCGGTGGCGGCCTTGACGGCCTCGCGGAACGTCGCGCGGGCGGCCTTCTTCGCCGCGCGCGCGGCCTTGCGCGCCTGGCTGTGGGCGTTGCGCGCGTCGGCGACGGCGGCGGCGCGCTCGGCGCAGGCGGCGACGGCGATCGCCTTGCCGGCCTCGGACAGCTTCGTCGAACGCCTGCACGCGCTCGGCACAGCGCTCGCCGGTCGGATTGCTCGCCTGCTTCGCGGAGACGGCGGGAACGGCGACGGCGGTCATGGCGGCGATCGCGACGAGGCCGAGGAGGTACTTGCGCAAGGTGATGCTCCTTCGAATGCGAGGGACGGTCACGTTGATCATCGGCGCGCCGCGGCCGATCCGCCACGCCTTCTCACAGTCTCCTCACGCAAGCCGCGCGTCAGCCGCGCAGCCGCACCACGACGCCGCGCGTCGCGCCGGCAAGCGACCGGCGCGACACGGAGACGAGCGCGTACGGGCGGCTGATCGCCTGGCCGTCGATGCCCTGCGGGCGGCGCACCGTCGCGGTCACGAGCGCGCGCCGGTTGCGCACGTCGACGCGCTCGACCTTCAGGCGATAGCCGGTGCTGGGACGGCTGCCGTCGAGCGCGACGATGACGCTGCGGCGCTCGAAGTCGACGGCCTTGGTCGCCGCGATCGCGTCCCTCAGGCCCCAGCCGCGCAGCACCCGTGCCGCGCCCGTGGCGCTGCGCAGCACGCTGCCGCGCAGCTGCTCGCGATCGCCCGACCCGGGCCGCGTGCCATGATCGATCTCGCGGAAGGCGACGCCGTCCGCAGCCCCGGCCGCCGGCCCGCGGTCGCCCGTGAGCGCGAAGACCGCCGCCGCGACCGCCGCGACCGCCGCGGTCAGCGCGAGGGATGTCCTGGCGCCGTTCACCATGACGCGACTGTAGCGCCGTTCGGGGCTCCTACCATGGGGGCATGGCCGTGCTCCAGGCATCCGATCTCAGCAAGGACATGGTCGGCAACCCGCTGCTGCGCGGCGTGTCGTTCAAGCTCGAGCGCCGCGAGCGCCTGACGATCGCGGGGCGAAACGGCGCCGGCAAGACGACCTTGCTGCGGATGCTCGCGGGCGAGACGGGCATCGACGGAGGCGAGCTCGCCTTTCAGAAGGGCTGCAAGGTCTCGCTGCACGACCAGCGCCCGCCGCGCGACCGCGAGCTGACGCTGCGCGACTACGTGCTGTCGGGCTGCGCGGAGCTCGTCGCGCTCGAGGCCGAGCTGACGCACCTGGCCCAGGGGATGGCCGATGGCGACGAGGCCGCGTTCGACCGCTACTCGCGCGCCGAGGCGCGCCTGGAGCACGCCGGTGGCTGGATGTGGCGCGATCGCGCGACGGCGATGGTGCGCGGGCTGGGCTTCGACGACGAGGCCGATCTCGACCGCCGGCTGAAGACGTTCTCCGGCGGCGAGCTGACGCGGGCCTCATTGGCGCGCGCGCTGGCCGGCGACCCCGACCTGCTGCTGCTCGACGAGCCGACCAACCACCTCGACATCGAGTCGCTCGAGTGGCTGGAGAAGACGCTCGTCTCGCTCGACGCGGCGATCGTGCTCGTCGCCCACGACCGCTGGTTCCTCGAGGCGGTCGGGACCGCGGTGCTCGAGCTCGAGGCCGGGCGCTCGCGCTTCTTTCCCGGCACATGGACGCGGTGGCGCGTCGAGCAGGCGGCGCGGGAGATCGCGCTGGGCCGCCAGATCGACAAGCAGCGCGCCGAGATCGCCCGCCTCGAGCGGTTCGTCGAGCGCTTCCGTGCGAAGGCGACGAAGGCCAAGCAGGCGCAGTCGCGCGTCAAGCGCCTGGACAAGATCGAGCGCATCGAGCGCGATCCGCGCGACCGCGAGGGCATGAAGTTCGACTTCAAGGCGCCCGAGCGCTCGGGGCGCGTGGTCTTCGAGATGACCGGCGGGCGCGTCGAGGTCGGCTCGGGCCGAGTGCTGCTCGATGATGCCGACATCCACCTCGAGCGCGGCGAGCACGTGACGCTCGTCGGGCCCAACGGCGCCGGCAAGACGACGCTCATCGACACCCTCGCGGGCGTGCGCCCGTTGGTGAAGGGCAAGCTCTCGACGGGCCACAACGTCAAGCTCGGCCACCTCTCCCAGCACGCCGACGAGCTCGGAAAGGGGGTGGGCGGGGACGGGTTCCGGGCCAACAAGGTCATCGAGGCCGCCGTGGTCCACACCGGCCTGACGCCGAACAAGGCGCGCGCGCTGCTCGGCCGCTTTCTGTTCAGCGGCGAGGACGCCGAGAAGCCCTTGGAGGGGCTGAGCGGCGGCGAGCGCCGTCGCCTGTCGCTGGCGGTGCTGGTCGCGTCCGGCGCCAACGTCCTGATCCTCGACGAGCCCACCAACCACCTCGACATCGAGAGCCGCGAGGCGCTCGAGGACGCGCTGCTGGCGTTCGAGGGCTCGCTGCTGCTGGTCTCCCACGATCGCGCGCTGCTGGAGGCCGTCGGCACGCGCACCGTCGCGATCGACGACGGCAAGCTGCGCTCCTACGAGGGCGGCTGGCAGGAATACGTCCGCGTGCGCGAGGAGCGCCGGCTGGCCGAGCGCGTCGAGAAGGGCAAGGCCGCGAAGCCCGTGCCCACGGCCGTCGCACCGCCCATGGCCAAGGCGAGGTCCGCGAAGAAGAAGCCGCCGAAGGCCGCCGTGTCGCCGGAGTGCGCGAGCGAGAAGCTCGCCGCCGCGACCGCCGCCGCATTGGCCAACGGCAAGTCCAACGGCAACGGGGCTTCGGGCGGGCTGTCGAAGAACGCGCGCCGGCGCGTGCGCGAGCTCGAGCGCGAGATCGAGAAGGCCGAGGCGGCACTGGCCGCGCTCGAGGCCGAGCTGGCGCTGCCCGAGGCGTGGTCGACGCCGGAGCGCACCGCGCAGTCGGCGGAGCGCCACGCGTCGGCAAGGCGTGCGGTCGAAGAGGCGTTCGCGCGCTGGGAGGCCGCCTCGCCGTAGCCGCGGAGCGCACCGCTCGGGTTGCGATCAAGTGAACCTTCGCAGCGCAAGAAAGCGTCGTTCGCGACCACCGATCGTTCTGAATCTTGTTCTGAAGCGCAGCTTCGCGGTCTTGTTCGCCGCTCGGTCAGGTGCCACCGTTCAGTCATGAGCCATGACCTGTCCTGGGGCCGGCGTCTTCTCATGTGCCCGCCGGAGCACTTCGACGTCAGCTACGCGATCAATCCGTGGATGAACCCCGCGGTGCCCGTCGACCGCGAGCTCGTGCAGCGCCAGTGGGACGCGCTCGTCGCGGCGCTCGGAGCCGCCGGCGCCGAGGTCGAGCTGCTCGACGCGCAGCCGGGCCTGCCCGACCTCGTCTTCACCGCCAACCTCGGGATCGTCGACGGCGAGACGTTCGTGCCGGCGCGCATGCGCCACCGCGAGCGCCGCGACGAGGCCGCCCACGCGATCCGCTGGTTCGCCGCGCGCGGCTTCGCGATCGAGACGCTCGGCGGCGACGTGATCCAGGAGGGCGCGGGCGACGCGCTGCCCTTCGGCGACACGCTGCTCGCCGGCCACGACGGCCGCAGCACGCAGAGCGCCTACGTCGAGCTCGCCGACCTCGTCGCCGGGCCGATCGCAGCGATCGAGCTCGCCGACCCGCGCTTCTACCACGTCGACATCGTCTTCAGCCCGCTCGACGCGCGCACGGCCGTCTACGCGCCGAGCGCGCTCACAGCCGAGGGCGCGCGGACGATCGAACGGCTCGTCCCGGACGCGATCGCGCTCACCTCCGAGGAGGCCGCATCCTTCTGTGCGAACTGCGTCGCCGTCGGCCGCACGGTCGTCATGGCCGCCTGCACGCCGCGACTGGAACGCGAGCTGCGCGCGCGCGGCTTCGAGCCGGTCGTCGTCGACGTGTCGGAGTTCCTCAAGGCCGGCGGGGGGCCGCGCTGCCTGACGCTCGCGCTCGACGTGCGCCTCGGCGAGCGCCTCGACGAGCGCTTCACCGCGCACAACTACCAGCCACTGGCGATCACGGTCACGAGCGCCGAGGGCGTATGGGTCACCGACGATCGCGGCCGGCGCTACCTCGATGCGCTGTCGGCGTATTCCGCGCTGAACTTCGGTCACCGCCACCCGGCGCTCGTCGCCGCGGCCCACGAGCAGCTCGATCGCGTGACGCTCACGAGCCGCGCCTTCGGCGACGATCCGCTCGCGCGCGACGGCTACGGGCCGTTCACGCCCGGCTTCATCCGCGTCCCGTTCGGCGACGCGGCCGCGCTCACGCAGACGCTGCACGACGACGCCGACGTCGTCGCGTTCCTCTTCGAGCCGGTCCAGGGCGAGGCGGGCGTCGTCGTGGCGCCCGACGGCTACCTGCGCGAGGCGCGCCGGCTGTGCTCCGCGAACAACGTGTTGATGATCGCCGACGAGATCCAGTCGGGGCTCGGGCGCACCGGGCGCACGTTCGCGTGCGACCACGAGGACGTCGTGCCCGACGTCTACGTGCTGGGCAAGGCGCTCGGCGGCGGCATCGTCGCGCTGTCGGCGATCGTCGGCGACGACGACGTCCTCGGCGTCTTTGGCCCCGGATCGCACGGCTCGACGTTCGGCGCCAACCCGCTGGCCTGCGCCGTCGGACGCGCGGTGCTCGATCTCCTCCAGAGCGGCGAGCCGCAGGAGGCCGCGGCGCGCACCGGCGCCCGCGTGCGCGCGGCCCTCGACGCCGCCGCGCCGGCGGCGCTGCAGGCCATCCGCTCGCACGGCCTGTGGTTCGGGCTCGACCTCGATCCCGCGCATGGCAGCGCCCGCGCGGCATGCGAGCGGCTGCTCGCGCGGGGCGTGCTCGCCAAGGACACCCACGCGCACACGATTCGCCTCGCGCCGCCGCTTCAGATCACCGACGCCGAGGCCGACTGGCTGCTCGAGCGGCTGCTGGCATCCTTTCAGCCATGGACGATCTCGATCGCCGGATCGTCGCCGAGCTGCTCGAGGACGGCCGCCTGAGCCTCGCCGAGCTCGGCGCGCGCGTGAACCTGTCCTCGCCCGCCGTCAAGCGGCGCGTCGACAGGCTGCGCTCCAGCGGCGTCATCACCGGCTTCACCGCGCTCGTCGATCCCGGCGCGCTGGGCCAGCACACCGAGGCGTTCGTGGAGGTCCACTGCGCCGCGAACATGAGCCCGAGCGCGCTGCGCGAGACGCTTGCGCACGAGCCCGAGGTCGTCGCCGCGTACACGGTCAGCGGCGACGCCGACGCGCTCGTGCACGTGCGCGCGACCGACGTCGCGCACCTCGAGACGACGGTCGAGCGCATTCGCGCCAATCCCGAGATCGCGCGCACGAAGACGGTCATCGTGCTCAGCCTGCTGATCGCACGCGGCTCGTAGTCCCGGGAGGCCGTGCGCCCGGCCGCCGCGCGAACCGCTAGCTTGCCCACGGTATGAGCCGCCGTGCCCTGACGAGCGTCGCCGCGCTGGCAAGCCTGATCGCGGTGCTCGCGGCCGCCGTCGCCGGCGGGCACCCGGGGCACCCGGCATCGGAGGGCGGACTCCAGGCCAAGGGCCTGTTCGGGATGCTGGCAAGCGACGAGCGCGCCGGCGCCGCCGCCGCGGTGTCGAGTTTCGCGACGCCGCGTCAGGCGCCACTGCCGGCCGGCCCGTGCACGGCGGAGGCGGCGAAGTCGATGCCGCTCGGCGACGGCCACCGCCACGACGTGATCGAGGACCACGCGTTCTCCTGTCGCATGGAGCAGGTCGCCTTCACGTCGCTCGCCGAGCAGCTCGCGGACCGCCCGAACCTGATCCTCGGTGAGATGGACGTCAAGGCCGACATCGCCGCCGTCGCGATGACCTATCCGCAGGGCGGCGTGCTGTTCTTCGACGTGTCCGACCCGGCCAAGCCGAAGTACCTCTCGCGCTACGACGCGACCGAGTGCGATCAGCTGCTGCAGGACATCAACTGCGGCGCGTTCGTCGACCTGTCCTCCGACGGCAAGACCGCCTACCTGTCGATCCAGAAGCTGACGCTGCTGCCCACGCTTCCGCTGAGCGTCAACGCGCTCAACCAGGCCGGGCCCGGCGTCAACGTGATCGACATCGCCAACCCGCGCAAGCCGGCGCGCACGCAGTTCTACCCCGTGCTCGGTCTCGGCGGCGTGCACACGGTGCGCTCGCATACGATTCCCAAGGGCCCGTCGGGCCCCGGCAAGCCGCGCAACCCGGGCGAGTACGTGATCTCCAACCAGAACGGCATCGGGATCGACATCGCGCGCGTGACGAAGGTCCTCGGCAAGCGCGTGCTGACCCCCGTGCGCAAGATCGGCGTGACCGACGTCGTCGCGACGATCCAGAACAACGAGGTGCACGACACGTTCATCCAGAACGACCCGATCGACGACCGCACCTACCTCTACAACGCGGCCGGCTTCTCGACGGGCTTCAACATCTACGACATCACCGATCCCGGGCGCATCGAGCAGGTCGCCGAGTGGGACCTCACGCCGGAGTGCGAGGAGGACTGGTACGCCCACACGATCGACGTCACCCACCGCGACGGCAGGCGCTACGTGACGATGCCCTCGGAGATGCTGCTGATGGTCGACAAGAACGCGCCCGGCGGCCTGGCCGAGATGTCGCAGGCCGACAAGGACGCCGGCTGCGGCACGTTCGTCGGCAACGGCGACAAGCCCGGCCCGCTGTGGATCGTCAACGCGACCGACTTCTCCAAGCTCGGCCCTGCCAACGACAGGAAGTCCGCCGAGGTCGCCGAGTCGACGGACGCCGCGCTGAAGCGGGCCTCCGAGGCGGCGCTCGTCGCGACCTGGACGAACCCCGCGGGCCGCGCGGGCGGCTCGCTGACGTTCTCGCCGCACAACCAGCAGATCGTCGGCGACCGCATCTACCTCTCGCACTACCACGGCGGCGTCTACGTGCTGGATGCCTCGGCGGCCTTCTCGGGCAAGCGCGAGCGCCCGCGGGAGCTCGGCTTCATCGTGCCCCACGACAAGCGCACGCGGCCGCTGTTCGGCCAGCCGCCGCTGACCGGCCTGCTCGGGCGCTTCTTCACCGACTTCCCGCTCGGGCGCCCGGAGATCTGGGACATGGTCGCCTACAAGGGCAACGTCCTGGCCTCCGACATGACCGGCGGCTTCTACGCCTTGCGCTACGACGACAGCCCGCTGGCGCTGTGCGCCGACCGCAAGCGCCCGCGCTCGGTCTTCAGCCGCAAGCGCTCGACGATCTCGGCGACGCGGATCGCCGTGCGCGGCAACGCCTCGGACCGCGGCTGCGGCGCGGCGGCGACGACGCGCAAGCGCCCCGGCAGCGTGCGGCGCGTCCAGGTGTCGATCGCGCGCAAGGCCGCCAAGCGCTGTCGCTTCGTCTCGGCCAAGGGCAGGCTCGGCAAGGCGCGCAGCTGTGCGACGCCGCAGTTCGTCACCGCGCGCGGCAAGCGCCGCTGGCGGCGCGAGGTGCGCGGCAGCTTCCCTGCCGGCACCTACGAGATCGCGATCCGCGCGCGCGACGGGGCGGGCAACCGCGAGCGCACGCGGACCGCCCGGCTGCGGTTGCGCTAGCGCCTCCGGCCGGCCGCTCGGATACTCTCGGGGGAGCCCGGGGGTAGGACCGAGGTGGCCCGAGAGGGGGTGGTGATGGAGATTCGAACGACGCCGATGACGCGCACGCAGCAGCGCCTCGCCGCCCTGCGCGTCGCCGTCGTCCCTGCTCCTCGGCCGAAGGTCGCGTAGACGCGTGGGCGACCGCTTTGCCCGCGCGCTGCCGGCGATTCCGGCCTCCGTGACCGCCCTGCGCGCCGACGTCGCGGCGTTCGTGACGGCGGCCGGCATCGGCGAGCCGCTGCTGACGAGCGTCAAGCTCGCCGTCTCCGAGGCCGTGACGAACGCCGTCATGCACGCCTACGTCGACGCCGATCAGCCCGGCGAGGTGCGCCTCTACGCCCGCGTGCTCGGCGAGCGCGTGTTCGTGACGGTGGCCGACGACGGCTGCGGCATGGTGCCGCGCCTGGACAGCCCGGGGCTCGGCGTCGGCCTGCCGTTCATCGCGCACACGACCGACACGCTCGACATCGAGGCCGGCGACGGCGGCGGCACGCGCCTGCGGATGTCCTTTCGCATCGCCGTCGGCGCCGAGCGCTGAGATCGCGTCAGGGCACGGGCGATGACGGCGTGACGTTGTCGGTCGGCTTCGCCGCCCGGTAGGCGGCGTCGTAGGCGCGCAGCAGGTAGGGCCCGAGCGTCGTCGCGAAGACATCCGTGAGGTGCTGGCCGTCCTTGAAGGCCAGCGCACCGCCGACGACCGCGAAGCAGCGCCGCGTGTCGCACATGAAGCGCGTCAGGTCGATGCTGCGCACGCCGCGCGAGCGCATGCTCCGCGCGGCCACGACGCCGGCGTCGGGACCGACCGCGCGCCGGCGCGCCACGGCGCAGGCGCGTCCGGCGTCGCGCTTTCGCGCCTGCGCCCGGCGCACGCACTGCAGGGCGCCGAAGCCGATCAGCGGGGTGTCGCGGATCACGACGATGCGCCGCACCGACGCGGGCACCCTCCTCCACGTGGCGCGGTAGCCGGCGGCCTTCGCCGCCAGCAGGTTGCGACCGCGCGGCTGCGCGAGGGCCGACGCGAAGTGCGCGGCGACGAAGATCGTGCGCACCGAGGGATGGTGGGCGAGCCACTGCAGCACCTGCTCGTTCCAGCGCAGGCAGGCCGCGAGCCGGACGGGCGGCGCGAGCCTCGGCGCCGCGCCCGACAGGGGACAGCCCGAGCGCGTGATCGACACGCCGCGCCAGCGCCGGCGCTGGGCGCCGACCTCGAGTGCCGCGCGCCAGTGCGCCGCATGGCTGTCGCCGATCAGCGCGACCGTGCCGCGTGCGGCCGTCTGTCGCACGCCGAACTCGCACGGCGTCAGCGTGCCGTCGACCTGCAGCGGCGTGCAGGGCGAGTTCTGCGCGAGCACCGCATCGTCGGGCGACGGCGTCACGCCGAGGCGCAGGCTGGGGTTCACGCAGCGCCGCAGCGGGTCGCGCGAGGCGGCGCCGAAGCAGCGCGGACGTGGCGCGGGCGCGGAGGACTCGACGACCTGCAGCGCGATCTCGCCGCTGTCGGGCAGCAGGTCGGCTGCGCCGCCGGACTCGCTGCGCAGCTGCCAGTGATAGAGCCCCGGCACGAGCCGCAGCAGCGCGGGCGCGAAGCGCGCCCGGACCGTCGTCGGTCCGGGACGCTCGACGGCGGTCGGCAGGTCGCGGGTCGCAATCCGGTTGCCCGCCGGATCGAGCGAGATGTAGCGCAGCGCGATGCCGGACGGGCGGCCGATCGCGCGGATCACGCACACGCGGCTGAAGGGGGTGATCGCCGCGGCGCTGCGCAGCGACACGCACAGGGTGCGGCCCAGCAGCGGGTCGACGTCGTCGGGCCCGAACGGAAGCTGCGTGGCGACGACGAGCTCGAGCTCGGTGTTGGCCGTCTGCCCGAAGCGCGCGCCGACGAGATCCAGCGGCGCGCGGGCCTCGGCGAGATCGACGTGCAGCGGCGGCTGGGCGGCGGGCGCCTGCGCCGCGGCTGCGAGCAGCATCGCCGCTGCCACCAGGACTCCGGACAGCCATGCGGCGGGGCGGCGCATCCGCGGCGAGTCTACGCCTGGCGTGCCCAGCGGGCGCCAAGCGCTTCGAGAGTTAGCGCAACGGCAACACTAGGGCTGTGTCGGACTCATATTCTCGAAGCGTGAGCGGCATGCGATCGCGTTTGGCCTCGGCGCGGCGAGGCCGCCTGCTGCCCGCGCTCGCGGCCTTCGCATGCGCATGCGCGTTCATCGTCCAGATGCCGGGCTGGGCGCAGACGTCGTACATCTCGCTGACGCGGGCGCTCGCCGGCGGCACGGCGCAGGTCGACCGCTGGCATTGGCAGACCCACGACATCGCGTGGTATGACGGCCACTACTACTCCGTCAAGCCGCCGGGCCTGCCGCTCGCGACGCTGCCGCTGTACGCCGGCATGCGCGAGCTCGGCGCCGAGGGCCTCGCGCGCCGCGCGCGGTTGCGCGCCGAGGCGACGGGCCGCGCGCCGTGGACCCAGAGCCGCCCGCCGGTCGAGAACTACGGCTACGACCTGCAGCGCACGATCGCCGCGCGCGCGGCGATCGCCGAGAGCGCGCCGATCCTGTGGGTGCTGGGCCTGCTCGGCGTGCTGCTGCCGGCGGTCGCACTGCTCGTGATCGTCGCGCGCCTGACCAACCGCGTCGCGCCGGGCACCGGCACCGCGACGGCGCTGACGCTCGGCGTCGGGACGATGATCCTGCCGTTCTCGACGCTGTACTTCTCGCACGTGCTGAGCGCGCTGCTGGCGTTCGCCGCGTTCGCGCTCGTCTGGCGCGAGCGCGAGCAGCCGTCGTGGCGCCCGCGCACGCTGGCGATCGCCGGGCTGCTGGCCGGCCTGGCGATCGTCTGCGAGTACCCGCTGGCGATCGCGGCCCTGATCGTCGGCGCGTACGCGATCTCGCGCCGCGAGGGCGGCCTCGTCAGGCGCGCGACGACCTACGGCGCGGGCCTCGCGGCCGGCGTCGCGCCGCTGATCGCCTACCAGTGGTGGGCGTTCGGGTCGCCGCTGCACACGACCTACACCGGCGCGGTCGCGGAGACCGGCCGCAGCGGCCACGACGTGCTGGGGCTCAACGACGACGGCATCTTCGGGATCACGTTGCCGCGCTTCGGCGACGCGCTGTCGCTGCTGTTCGGCGGCCGCGGGCTGCTGACGCTGACGCCCGTGCTCGTGATGGCGATCATCGGCGTCGTGCTGATGCACCGCGCCGGCCGCCGCGCCGAGGCGCGCACGATCGGCGCGATCGCGATCGCCTACCTCGTCTACAACGCCGGCTACTGGCTGCCGTTCGGCGGCGGCTCGCCGGGTCCGCGCTTCTTGATCCCGATCCTGCCGTTCCTCGCGATCGGCCTCGGCATGGCGTGGCGGCGCTGGCCGGCCGTGACGCTCTCGCTGGCGGCGATCTCGGCGACGACGATGATCACCGCGACGATGAGCTATCCGATGATCGGCACGCAGGACCCCGGCGAGTGGATCCGGCGGATGTTCGACCACGGCCTGTTTCAGTACACGCTGATGAACGTCGTCGTCGACCAGGGCGTGATCACGATCCTGCCGTTCGTCGTGCTCGCGGGCGCCGCGCTGGCGCTCGGCGTGAGCTCGCTCGGGCGCGCGCACCTCGCCCTCGGCGCGCGCTGGGCGCCGCTGGCGATCGGCGTCTGGGTGCTGTGCGCGATCGTCCTGCCGCATCCGCTCGAGCTGCCCTCCGGCGGCATGATGATCCTGATCGCGGGGGCGGCGATCGTCGCGCTCGCGGTCCTCGCGTGCACGAGGCCGCCCGTGCGGCGCGACCCCTCAGCCCAGCACGAAGAGCACCGTCCGCCCGCGCCGATGGCGCTCGAGGTCCAGTCCGCGCAGCGACCGGGTTGACGCGCCGGCCAGCGGCGTGCCGCGCGCCCGCTCGAGGTGCACGGTGACGCTGCGCACGCCGAGCTCGCGCAGCGCCGCGACAGATCGCCTGTCGGGAAAGCGGGCGGTCGCGCGCTGCAGGTCGGCGAAATGGCGCGGGATGAAGCTGCCGCGACCGTTGACGAGCTTCGGGAAGCCGTCGGTCGACCACAGCACGTAGCGGCGGTTGTCGGGCGCCTCGGCGGGCAGGTGCAGCGCCGGCTGCGGGGCGCCACGCTGGCCGGGCGGCGCGAGCGGCACCGTCGGATGATCGGCGAAGCCCCAGCCCTCGGCCAGCACCGCCGCGCACAGGACGATCGCGCAGGCGCCGGCCGCGAGCGTGCCCCGCCGCGCGCGGACGCGATCGGCCAGCGCCTGCGCGCCGCCCGCCGCCAGCAGCGCCAGGCACAGCGTCGTCAGCGTGTTGAGGCGGCCCGGCACGCGGATCCCCTGCCACCCGGGCAGGAACTCATACAGCCAGCGATAGGGATACAGCCACGAGAAGCCGTTGAGCTTGAAGCCCAGCGACAGCACGGCGAGCACGAGCACGGCGACGCCGAGCCCGCGGCGCAGGCGGCGCGGCAGGACGGCGCCGCGCAGCCCGGCGATCGCCAGCGCGAGGATCGCGAGGCCGGGAAACAGCGCCTGCTCGGGCACGGCGTTCAGCCGGTCGCGCAGCGGCCTCGTGGCGGCGCCCCATACGCGGCTGTCGCCCGACGCGACGAGAAACTCATATGGCGGCCCGGAGAAGCCGGCGACGTTCGAGATCGTCCGCCGGGCCTCGGGATGGTCGTGCAGCGCGCGCATGTACGGCCGCGCGAGCAGCCCCGCCACGAGCGCGAAGCACAGCAGGCCCGCGGCGGTCGCCAGCGCGATCGAGCGCGGCGGGCGCGGTCGCCCGCGCCGCCACCACGCGACCGCGACCGCGAGGCAGCCGCCGGCGACCATGTAGGCCAGCGGCAGGCCGAGCGAGAAGCCGAGCGAGAACTGCCACGCCGCGACGAGCCAGCCGGCGAAGATCGTCGCCGGGGCGGCGCGGCGGTGGCCCCGGATCAGCAGGAACAGCGCCAGCGCGATCGCCCCGCTGGAGATGATGTGCAGGTGGCCCTCCTGCTCGAGGCGGTAGGGCGCGTAGGCGAACGCCGCACCGGCGACGAGCGACCCGGCGCGCCCGGCGCCGAGCTCGCGCGCGAGCAGGTAGGCGCCGAAGAACGCGAGCGCGAAGGCGAACAGAAACAGCGCGTCGTAGCGCGCGACCGCCGCGCGCGTCCCCTCGCCGACCAGCCCCGCCGGCGCGTAGCCGACGAGCGCGTCGGAGACCGCGAGGCTGTCGCGGATCGGCCAGAACATGTTCGCCTGGAAGAGCTCGAGCGGCTGGGTCCTCAGGGCGTGGCCGTCCCACGCCACCTGCCACGCCTGCACGAGCGGGTCGCCGAGATCCTGGGCGATGTCGCGCCCCATGTGCAGCGGCAGCGGCCAGTGCATCGCCAGCGCGAGGACGATCGCCAGAGCGCCGCAGCCCACGACCTCGCGAGCGGTGAGCTGCTCGCGCGTGGCGCGGGGGTTCATCGGCGCATCATTTCGCAGCCGGCGGCCGCAGACAGCCCGCGCGATTCTCACGACGTTCACGACATCGCCGAAACCGTCCGCGACGATGCGTCCCGCGCGCCCGGACCCCGGCGCGCCGACCGCAGAGCACCGCGTGCCCGCCGGCCACTCCCCCACCACTGGCCGGCGGGCTGACGCGGACCCTCGAGCGGCGGCGGCCGCGCAACCGCCGCTCGCGTGCCAGGTTCTCGCGAGGCGACGTTTCGCCCGATCGGGCTGCGGTGAACATCGACGGATGACGCAATCTCGAACGCCGGATCCCGCCAGGACCCTGGTCGGCGCAGCCGCCGCCGGCACGGAGGCCGCGGATGCGCCCGCGACCGCACCCGCGCCGCCCGATCCGGCGCAGCGCCGCTTTCGGCTGCGCGGCGACGAGACGATCCCCGACGGCGTGCGCCGTATCGCGGCCGGGCAGCTGGCCGGCGCGGCCGACGAGCTCGCGGCGGCCGACGAGGTCGGCCTGGGCCCGGCCGTGCACGATGCCCGCAAGCGCATCAAGCGCGTACGCGCCGCCTTGCGCCTGTCGCGCGCGGCGATCGACGACGATCTCTTCAGGCGCGAGAACCTGCGACTGCGCACGATCGCCGGGCAGCTCTCGGCGGCGCGCGACGCGCGCGTGCTGACCGAGACCCTGGCGCAGCTCGAAGGACGCTTCGCAGCCGACGAGCCGCCACACGCCACCGGCGAGCTTCGCGTGCGCCTCGAGGACGAGCACGAGCGGGCGCTGCTGGCGCTGGCGGCGGAAGACGTCGCGCCGAGCGCTGCCGACGCGCTCGCGCGCGCCGCTGACCGAACCGCGCGATGGACGTTCGAACACGACGGCTTCTCGGCGCTCGAGCCCTCGCTGCGGCGCGTCTACCGCCGCGGGCGCAAGCGCCTGCGCGCCGCCTGCGAAGAGCCGACCGGCGAGAACCTGCACGACTGCCGCAAGCGCGTGAAGGACCTCTGGCACGTGACGCAGCTGCTGCGGCCGGCCGATCCCAAGCGGATGAAGCGCCTGTCGCGGCGAGCGCACGAGCTCGCCGACCTGCTCGGCGAGCATCACGACCTCAGCGTCCTGCGCGACTACGTCGAGGTGCATCCGCAGCACTTCGACGACCTGGCCACGCGCGACGCGCTGCTCGCGGCGATCGACCGCCGTCGCGAATCGCTCGGCGACCGGGCGCTGAAGCTCGGCTGGCGCGTCTACAAGCTGCCGCCCAAGCGCTTCGTCGCCAAGGTCAGGCGAGGCTGGCAGCAGCGCGTCGAGGCGAGCTGACCGCGTGAGGCTCGCCGGCATGCCGGCGGGCCGGTCGACCTGAAGCGATGCGAGTCGCCCTTGAGGCAGCCAGGCCGGCGGCGGCCAGGTGGCGAAGCATGCCCGATCGTAGGCGCGGCGCGCATGCGTCGGGTTGCGCTTCTGCGCCCGCACCAGCTTCTTCACCCGAAGTCGAGCGTGAGCAGGGAAAACCTGTCCGTGGGCAGACGACTCGGCGCCACCGTCATCGCGTTGGCCGCGATCGTGACGCTGGGCGTCGTGTGCGCCACCCACGTGCACGACATCGGCCGCGCGTTCACCGACGTGCCGGCCTGGGCGCTCGCCTCGGCCGTCGCCCTGCACCTCGCCACGCTGGCGCTTCGCTCGGAGGCGTGGCGGATGACCCTTCCCTGCGACGGCCGGCGCCTGCCGCGTCGCACCGTGCATCTTGCTAACGCGGGGGCGTTTCTCGCCGGGACGCTGTCGAGCCACGCGACGCTCCCGGCGCGCGTGGCGCTGCTCAAGCGCTTCGCGGGGGCGCGCGCACCCGGGTCCGGGCAGATCTGCGTCGCCGACGTGCCGATCCTCGCGCTCGAGCTGTGCATGACGGCGCTCGTGCTCGCGGTCGGCGTCACGGCGGGAAGCGGTCCGTGGTGGGCGGCTCCGGGGGCGCTCGGGCTTGCGCTCGTCGTGCTGGTCGGCGCGCGCATGGCGCCCGAGCTGTTCGCGCGCCGGCAGATCTTCCGCGGTCTGGCAGCGCTCGCGGACCGGCGCCGCCGCCGGGCGCTCGCGGCGCTGGTCGCGTCGCTCGTCGCGCTGACGCTCGCCCGCGTGTCGCTCGTGCTGTCGGTCTGCGGCCTGCCGCACGGCGTCGCGGAGGTCGCGACGGTGTTCGTCGCGATGGGCGTCTTCGGGCTGCTGCCGATCGGCCCCGGGGCGTCCCCGGGCGCGACGCTTGCGGCGTTCGGCGGGGAGTCGGTCGGTGCGGCGGTCGCAGCCGGGCTGATGCTGAGCGCATCGTCGATCGTCGCCGTCGCGGCCTACGTTCCGCTGGTCGTTCTCGGCGGCCGGTTGCGAGGACGCGCCGGCGATCGGCTCACGCGCCGGGGGCGAGCAGGTCGAGCAGCAGCGTCGACCAGCCGAAGCCGCGGGCGCCCAAGCCCTGCCCCGTGAGCGGCTGGTAGTACTCGCGAAAGCCCCCGCTCGCGGCCGCTTCCGCAAGCGACGCCACGACGCGGCCGGCGGCACGCTCGTAGCCGAGCTCTCGCATCGCGGGCACGAGCAGCCACGCGGTGTTGACCCACGACGGGCCGCGCCACGTGCGGAAGCGATCCCAGCGCGGGTTGAACGAGCGCTCCTGCATGCTGACCGACGGGATCCCGACCGGCGCGCGGTAGGCGCGCTCGTCGAGCAGGTGCTCCTCGACGAGACGCCGGCGCACGTGCTCGGGCATCCCCGGCAGCGCGAGCGGCGACAGCGCCGACCACGTCGAGATGCGCACGGGACGCTCGTCGCGGCCGGCGAGATCGAAGAACAGGCCGGTCCGGTCGTCGAGGCAGCGCTCGATCAGCGCGTGCTCCACGCGTGCGGCTCGCGACGTCCAGGCGTCGTCGCCGCTGAGGCGCGCCATCGCGTGCAGCGACAGCGCGTAGGCGACGTTCACCCACACGTCCTCGACGTGATGCTCGTAGCGTCCGATCAGGGCGTGTGAGTCCCAGCGCGCGCGCCGCCCGCGCTCCATCAGCAGCGCGTAGCCGGGTCGATCGTGCGACAGGCGACCGAAGACGGGGTCGTACTTCGGCGAGTCGTCGAGGCCGGACTCGTCGGGCGCGAGGATCGACAGCAGCCCGTCGCCGTCGGGGTCGCGCTCGTGCTCCAGCCAGCGCAGGTGCGTCGCCAGCCGGCCCAGCGCCTCGCGGCGGAATGCCGGCTCGTCGGGGCTCGCGTCGGCGACAAGCTCCCACGCGAAGGCCAGCAGCGGCGGGCCGATCGTCTCCGTGTGGAGGGCGCCGAACACGCCGCGCGTGGCGTACAGCGGGGCGCGGCGCCAGCCGGCGGGGGCGTCCCAGAAGACCGTGTGCGGCAGGAAGCCGTCCGAGCGCCCGGAGCGCAGGACGGTCCGCAGCTCCGCGCGCGCCCGAGCCGGGTCGATGTGGCGCCAGGCGATCGCGTGGAAGCACGAATCCCAATGCCACATGTGGCGGTAGCGCGGCGGGGCGGGGCACGTGAAGGCGTAGCGCACGCCGTCGCCGCGCGTTCCCTCGCGCCAGTTGTCGCGCAGCACCTGCTCGCCGGCGGCGCGCAGCGCGGACGCCGACTCCACGGTGCCCGCGGCTCAGCCCGCCCGCGCGCGGTGACGCCCGAGGCGGCCGAGATGCGCCATCTCGGCTTCGAATGCCGCCGCCCACGACGAGCGGGCGGCCAGCGCGGCGGCCGCCGCGAGATCCGGCTCTCGGGCGCGCGCCGCCTCGATCGCCCGCAGCAGCCCGTCAACGTCGCCGGCCTCGAAGGTGCGCACGAGCCCCGCCATGAACGCGGCCGACGGCGCCGTCGCGCACGTCACGACGGATGCTCCGCTGGCCGCCGCCTCGAAGCCCACGAGGCCGAAGGTCTCGAAGGCGCCGGGCATCACGACGGCCCGCGCGCTCGCGTACGCCCGTGCCAGCTCGACGCGGCCGGCGACGTAGGGGCGCCAATGCACCCGGTCGCCGAGGCCCAGGCTCTCGGCCAATCGCCGCAGGCGCAGCTCGATCGGACCGCGCCCGATCAGCTCCAGCCGCCAAGGCTCGCGCGAGCGCGCTGCGGCGTGCAGCAACTCGACCACGCCCTTCTCGCGGCCGAGGCGCCCGACGTACAGGACGTGGTCCTCGCGCTCGACGTCGGGCTGCGGGACGAAGGCGGGGTGCAGTCCGAAGCGCAGCGACAGCGCCGCGTCGCGGCCGCAGTCGGCGCGCGGGTCGACCGCGGAGCTGACGGCGTCCGCGTCGCGGTAGGCGTGGTGCATCCAGGCGCGCAGCAGGGGCCGCAGGAGGCGATCGGGGCCGGGCAGGCCGGCGGCATCGAGCGCGATCGATCCGTGGTGCACGGCGACGACGCTCGCGCCCAGCTCGTGTGCGGCGCGGGTCACGCGCAGCGGCCCCCAGAACGGGTCGTGGAGCAGCACGATGTCGGGACGCAGCGCGCGCAGGGTCGTGCGCAGCGCGCCGATGCCGAGCGGCATGCGGTAGCCGTTGGCCGCCGCCAGACGCAGCGACGCAAGCTCGTGGCGGCCCGGGGCGTCGGCGCCGGCCCCCGGCACGATCACGTGGTGCTCGATCGCCCCGGTCGCCCGCGCCCATGCCGCCTTGGCATCGATGTACGTGCGGATGCCGCCGCCGCGCTCGCCGTAGAACAGCGCGACGTCGGCGACGCGCGGTCTCGGCGCGGTGACGGCGCGCAGCGGCGTGCGCGGGCGCCCGCGCACGGTCCGGATCGCCACGCCGGCCGGCGGCTCGGACGGCGCGGCGGACGATCGTCGGACGTGCATCTCGTGGGCAGGTTGGGCTGTCGGCCGCCCCAGCTCGTGAACGGCCTGCAACCGAGATGTGACGTTCGTGTCAAAGGCCGCGCAAGCGCGTGCGGCGAGCGTAGCGTCACGGGCGCATGTCGCCCGTGACGACCGCAGTCGTGCCCGTCGCCGGCAGAGGCACGCGGCTGCATCCGGCGACGCTCGCGGTCCCCAAGGAGATGCTCCCGGTCGGCGGCAGGCCGGTCGTCGCGCACGTCGTCGACGAGCTCGCCGCGAGCGGCATCGAGCGCATCGTGTTCGTGACCGCCGCCGGCAAGGAGGCGCTGCGGGCGCACTTCGCGCGACGACCGGCCGGCCCCGCGCTGGACTGGACGAGCCAGCACGCGCCGCGAGGCCTCGGCGACGCGGTCCTGCGGGCCGAGGGCCTGACCGGCGACGGGCCCTTCGCGGTCGCGCTCGGCGACGCGATCCTGGGGACGCGCGAGGACCCGCAGGTGGTCGCGCGCCTCGCCGCGGCACTCGAGCGCCACGACGCGGCGTGCGCGATCGCCGTGCGCGACGTGCCGCGCGACGAGACCGGCCGCTACGGGATCGTCGTCACCGAGGACGGGGGAGAGGTGGCCGCGGTCCGCGCGATCGTCGAGAAGCCGCATCCGGACGATCCCCGGGGACGCTCGCCGTCTGCGCGCGCTACGTCATGACGCCGGCGATCTTCGACGCGCTGCGCGAGGTTCCCGACGGGCCGTCCGGCGAGCTGGAGCTGACCGACGCGATCGCGCTGCTGATCCGGTCGGGCGCGCGCGTGCTGGCGCTGCGTCTCGGCGCGCTCGTGCGCCACGACGTCGGCACGCCGGAGAGCTACGCGCGCGCGTTCCTGGCCTTCGCGCTGACCGATCCCGGTCATGGCGAGGCGCTTCGATGCCACGCCCGCGAGCTGCTCGATGCCGGTTAGCGCCAGCGTGCCCGCCCGCGCGGGGCTCGTCGGCCACCCCTCCGACGGCTACGGCGGGGCCACGCTGAGCGTGACGCTGAGCAACTTCGCCGCGCACGTCGAGTGCTGCCGCGCGCCGAGCCTGGACATCCAGCCCGCCAGCCGCGACGAGTGGCACGACGGCGCCGAGCCGCTCGTCCGCGCCGCCGTGCGACGCTTCGGCGGGCACTGCGCCGAGCAGGGCGTCGGCTTCGAGCCGCTCGTGCGCATCCGCTACCGCTCGACGATTCCCCGCGAGGTCGGACTCGCCGGCTCGAGCGCGATCGTGATCGCGACGCTGCGCGCGCTTGCGCGGCTCAGCCGCGTGTCGATCGAGCGCACCCGGTTGCCCGCCATCGCCCTGGCCGTCGAGACCGAGGATCTGCAGATCGCGGCGGGCCCGCAGGACCGCATCGTCCAGACCTACGGGGGGCTCGTGTTCATGGACTTCGAGCGCCGCCGCCACGAGTCGTTGGACGCGCGGCTGCTGCCCGAGCTGTTCGTCGCCTGGCACGGCTCGGCGCAGGCATCCTCCGGGGCGGCGCATGACGCCGTCCGCGAGCGCCACGCCCGCGGCGAGCCGGCCGTGGTGCGCGCGATGAGCACGCTCGCCAGGCTCGCGCACGAGGCGCGCGCGGCGCTCGAGCGCCGCGACCACGAGGCGTTCGCCGCGGCGCTCGAAGCGGGCTTCGACGTGCGAGCGAGCATCTTCGACCTCGATCCGCGTCACGTCGCGATGGTCCGCGCCGCGCGCGAGCTGAGCCTGCCGGTGACCTACACCGGCTCGGGTGGCGCGGTCGTCGGCATCGCACGCGATCCGGCGGCGGTCGCCGTGCTCGCCGAGCGCCTCGAGCCGCTCGGCATCAGGTTCGCATCGGCCGTCACGGCGAAGAAGTCGCTATAAATCCGCAAATTGCGGCGTGCGATCCTCGTCTCGGGGGAAGTGCGCCGAGCCCGACCACCTATCAGCGCGCGCCAGGGCCACGGGCACGAGCGTTCGCGGAGAGGCGCCACGATGAGTACGCCGTTCGCCGAGATCGACGACGTGCGCGGATCGCTGACGCGATCCGCGCACGCCTTTGCGACGCACTGCCACGCCCACCAACGGCGGACCAGCGATGGGGCGCCGTTCATCGAGCATCCGCTCGAGGTGGCCCGGCTGGTGCGAGACGCGGGCTGTTCTGACGACGTGATCGCCGCCGCGCTGCTGCACGACGTCCTCGAGGACACCGACGTCGGCGCCGCCGAGCTGCGGGCGCGCTTCGGCGACGCCGTCGCCGACCTCGTGCAGGCCGTCAGCGACAACCCCGGCGAGCTGGACTACCGCGTGCGCAAGCAGCGCCTGCGCGATCAGGTGCGTGCTGCCGGCCGCGACGTGGCGCTGCTGTTCGCGGCCGACAAGATCGCCAAGGTCCGCGAGCTGCCCGATCGTGTGCAGCGCAACCGGGAGGCCGACCACGACATGCGCCTCGAGCACTACCGCGAGAGCCTCGAGATGCTCCAGCGGCGCCACGCGCGCCACCCGCTCGTCAGGCGACTGGCGATCGAGCTCGCGCGCGTCGACCGCGCGCGCCTCAGCGCTCGCTGAAGCGCACGTCGCGGGGGCGGTCGACCGACCAGCGCCCCCGCTGCCACGAGAGCTTGGTGCCGTCGGCGAGGCGGGCCGCGGCGCTGCCGAGCCGCGGCCGGCCCCACAACGTCGCCTCGAGCGGGCGCTCGTGCTCGGGCGTGTCTCCGAGGCCCGCGGCGACGTGCGCCGCCGGATACGTGACGACGATCGAGCCCGACCGCACCCATACGGGGATCGTGTCGCGCGGCGCGGGGGCCTGCACCTCGCCGCCGCCGCGCACCCGCTCGCCCGACCACGTCTCGATCCAGTCACCGCGCGGCAAGGCGACCTCGCGCGATCGCGCGCCCTCGTCGAGCACGGGCGCGACCCACAGGGCCGGGCCATAGCCGAAGGCGTCGGCGATCGTCCAGCCGCGCTCGTCGAAGGGGTCGAGCAGGTGCAGCGGGCGCACGATCGGCAGCCCGCAGCGGGCGGCCGTCGCCGCGGCGGCGCGGACGTAGGGCACGAGGCGCTCGTGCAGCAGGACGTAGGAGCGGTAGATGCTCAGCGTGCGCTCGTCGTAGGTCCAGGGCTCCTGCACGAGGCGCCCGTGCGCCTGCATCAGCGGCGTGAAGCAGCCCAGCTGCGCCCAGCGTACGAGCAGCTCTGCCGGGCAGCGCTCGACGAGGCGGTGGCCGAGGTAGCCGCCGACGTCGTGCGACCAGTTCGAAAAGCCGCTCGCCGCGGCGGAGATCGTCGAGGCGACGAGCACGCGCAGCGACCAGAAGTCCGACACCTGATCGCCGCCCCAGAGGATCCCGGTCGCCTGCTGGCCGCTCCAGCCGCAGCGCCCGAACAGCACGCCTCGACCGGGATGGGCCTCGTCGAGCGCGCGCTGCATCGACGCGCGGTAGCGCCCGCCGTGAGCCCACGCCGCCTGTGCGCCCGTCGTGCCGTCGGCGAAGCGCACGTCGTCGGGGAAGTAGTAGCCCTCGCCGTCGTCGGCCTTGATCCCCTCGACGCCGAGCGCGAGCGCGCTCTTGGCCTGCTCGCGCCACCACGCCTCGGCGGCGGGCGAGGTGAAGTCGACCGGCGAGCCGGTGCCCATCCACCACTTGGCCACGTACGGCTCGCCGTCGGCGCCGCGCACGTAGTGGCCGGCCTCGGCGCCTGCGGCATAGTTCGAGGCGGGCGCCTTGTGCAGCGCGCGCGACTGCGCGTCGGGCGGCATCTGCCCGTCGGCGGACTCGATGTTCACCCACGGCGTCACCCACACGACGGTTCGCACCCCGTCGTCGCGAAAGGCACGCACCATCGCGGTGAAATCGGTGAACTGGTGGGGGTTGGGCTCCCAGGTGTTGTATTGCGTCTCCCACGGCGAGTCGAGCACGACCGCGTCGAGCGGGATCGCGTTTCTCCGACAGCCGTGGACGTCGTCCTCGACATCGTCCTGATGGGGATAGACGTCGCGCGACTTCCAGAAGCCGTAGCCCCACTCGGCCAGCACCGGCGGCAGGCCGCTGGCGTGCAGGTAGCGGCGCAGCCGGGCTGCCGGGGAAGGGTCGCACAGCAGCGTCAGGCGCAGCGCGCCGGCGCCGGCGCGCGCCGACACGACGGTCTTGTCGGCGCCGAGATCGAAGCGCATGCCGTTGCCGTGGCCGTGCGCCCAGACGGCGTAGCCGCGCGAGGACTGAAGCCACGGCGCGGGCGCGTAGTCGCCCTGCGGCACGCCGCCGTCGACGAGCAGGTCCGATGGGCAGTCGGGCCCCGTGTAGGCGCGATCGGCGCCGAGCTGGATGCGGCGGCCGGCGTGGTCGACGCGCAGCGAGTGGCGCGCTCCGAGCCCGGCGAAGTGCTCGTCCGCCCGCCCGTCCCAGTCGGCCGCGAGGCGCAGCGGCTCACCTGCCAGCTCGAGCTCGAGCAGCATGCGATCCGTCGACGGCAGCGTGATCCGCAGGCGCCCCTTGCGCCCGCCCTCGAGGACGACCGCGAGCTCGACGCCGTCGGCGAGCGGCTCGGCGACGCTGGCGCTCACGACGCGCTCGGGCAGCCCAAGCTCCTCCTTGGCGATCACCCCCTCGGTGAACTGGATGAACTGGTCGCAGATCTCTCCGTCGACCGCCCACAGGTCCAGGCCGCGGATCAGGCGCCGGCCGTCGCGGCGCACGTGGACGGCGAACGGGTGCTGGGCGATCTCCACGCGCAGCGCCCCGCGATCGAGCACGAGGGCGTCGGCGACCGTCGCGGTCGTGACCGGCATGGTGTGAGGTTCGCCTTCGCGGCCCGCAGCCGCCAGCGCTTCACACGAACATCACACCGAGGCACCAAGCCGTTCACGAAACCACGCCGCTTGCAGGCGCAAAGTGCAAATCACCGACACGACGAGTTGACAAGCACAAGGGAGCAACGATGACCCCACGATCGACCAGCCGGGTCGACCTGCACTGCCACTCCACCGCCTCTGCGGTCTCCAAGCTCGGCGTCCAGCGGGCGCTCGGCCTGCCCGAGTGCGCGACGCCTCCCGAGGAGGTCTACGAGCTCGCCAAGCGCCGCGGGATGGACTTCGTGACGATCACCGATCACGACACGATCGACGGCGCGATGGAGCTCGCCAGCGCGCACGACGACGCCTTCGTCTCCGAGGAGCTGACCGCCTGGTTTCGCGGTGAGGCGCAAGCCGTGCACATCCTCTGCTGGGGCATCACCCCCGACGACCACGAGCGCCTGCAGGATCTCGCCGGCGACGTCGAGGCGGTCGTCAGCGAGCTGCGCCAGCGCTCGATCGCAAGCGCCCTGGCGCATCCGTTCTACGCCGTCGAGGCGCCGCTGCTGCCGCGCCATCGCCGCCGCCTCGCACAGCTGTTCGGAATCTGGGAGACGCGCAACGGCTCGCGCGCCGCGGAGCTCAACGCCCCGGCCGTCGTCTACATCGAGACGCACGGCAACACGGGGGTCGGCGGCTCGGACGACCACGCCGGCGTCGACATCGGCCGGACGTTCACGCAGACGCCCGCCTGCACGACGTGGCGGCGCTTCCTCGACCACGTCGTGCTCGGCAACGCGACCGCTCGCGGCGAGCAGGGCAGCGCGGCCAAGTGGACGCACGCGGCGATGGGCCTCGCGACGCGCGCCCTGGGCCACGGGCCCGGGGACGGCGCCGCGCCGGATCCCCGTGCCGTCTTCGACATGGTCCAGCGCCTGATGCGCGAGGGCGATGCGCGCAGCGGAGCGCTCGGCACGGGCCTGGGCCCCGACGACGCGCGCGCCCTGCTGCGCGCCTGGATGGCGTCCGTCGAGCTCGACCTGTCCGAGGCGGAGCTGCTCGCGCACCTGCAGCGCGACGACTTCAGCCACGCCGACCTCTTCCGTCGCGCCCGGCGCTGTCACGAGCGCAAGCTCGCAAGAGCGGTCGACAGGATCGCCACGACGGCCCCCGGCGGCGCGGACATCGCAGCCGTCGCGACGGAGCTCTTCGACGCCTGCCTGGCGGCGATCCCCTACGCGCCGGCCGCCGCCTTCCTCGGCCGCGAGAAGATGAAGCTCGCCCGCCGCGAGGGCGATCCGCTGCGCGTCGCGCTCGTCGCCGACGCCGTCGGCGGCATGCACGGCGTCACGCACACGCTCGACGAGCTGCGCGAGCGCGGCGTACCGGGCTTCGAGGTCGAGGTCGTCGGCACCGACGCCAACGTCGACCGCCGCCTGAGCGCCGTCGCCGAGGTCGACATCCCGTTCTACGCAGGCCTGCGCGTCGGGGTGCCGAGCCTGCCGGCGATCGTGGAGGCGCTCGCCGACGGGCGCTACGACCTCGTCCACCTGTGCTCGCCCGGACCGTCGGGCGCCGCGGCGGGGATCATCGCGCGGATCATGGGCGTGCCGGTGCTCGGCAGCTACCACACCGAGCTCGCCGTCTATGCCGGGCTGCGCTCGCAGGACCCGGGCCTCGAGGTCGCCGCGCGGATGGCGATCGCGGCCTTCTACGGCCAGTGCGGCCACGTGCTGTCGCCGAGCCCCGCCTCCGACGAGGTGCTGCTGGCGATGGGCGTCGCCGAGGGGCGCATCGGGCGCTGGGACCGCGGCGTCGACCTCGCGCGCTTCTCGCCGCAGCGGCGCGACGAGAACCTGCTGCCGGGCGAGATCAGCGTGCTCTACGCCGGCCGCCTGACGAGCGAGAAGGGCGCCGACCTGCTCGCCGACGCGTTCCTCGCGGCGCACGCGCGCGACCCGCGCCTGCACCTCGCGCTGGCCGGCGGCGGCCCGGAGGAGGACGTGCTGCGCGCCCGCCTCGGCGAGCACGCGACGTTCCTCGGCTGGCAGGAGGGCGACGAGCTGGCGCGCACCTACGCGAGCGCCGACATCTTCCTGTTCGCCAGCCGCACCGACACCTTCGGCCAGGTCCTGCTGGAGGCGCAGGCCAGCGGCCTGCCGGTCGTCGCCGTCGCCGAGGGCGGACCGACGAGCATCGTCAGCGACGGCGTGACGGGCCGCCTGTGCCCGGCGGACGCGGACGCGCTCGCCGACGCCGTCTGCGAGCTCGCCGCCCAGCCGCTGCAGCGCGAGCGCCTCGCGCGCACGGCGCTGGAGGCCGTCCGCGGGCGCACCTGGCAGCGCTCGCTGCAGCGCCTCGCCGACGGCTACCGCCGCGCGCTCGATCCGGCGCGCGA
Organism: uncultured Actinomycetes bacterium; assembly: GCA_963729125.1. GTDB lineage: Bacteria > Actinomycetota > Thermoleophilia > Solirubrobacterales > Solirubrobacteraceae > CADCVQ01. The sequence goes on along the minus strand of CAVSML010000008.1, from coordinate 1,021,812 downwards.
CGGCGCGGCCCAGCGGCGCGTCGCCTGAGCTTGTCCGCGAGCCCAGGACGAACCGGTGGACACCCCGCCTCCGCGGCCCCGCCACCATCCGCCGGTCGAGGGCGAGATCAAGCGCACCGCAGCCGATCCGCCCGAGGACGCCCGCCGCAGGCGGCTGCGCACCGCCGCCGTCGCAGCGCGCATCAGCGGCACGCGCCCGCAGGCACCGTCGCTGGTCGCGACCGCGGCCGGTGCGATCGAGCGGCTGCTGCTGACGATTCCCAGCTACGCCGTGATCGGCGGCGAGCGCAACCCCTAACGGCGTCGTCTACCGCGACCTGATCGCCCACCTCGGCGCCGCGCACGCATCAAGAAGTACCTCGCCCGCGCCTGAGCGCGCGCGAGCTGCGACGGCGCGTTCAGCAGCTGTCGACGATCACCAGCAGGTGGCTGCCGCCGTCGACGGTCAGCGCCGTCGACGCCAGACGCTGGACCACCGGCCCGACGATCGGCAGGTCGGCGTCCAGCAGCAACCGCTCGGCCTCGGTGTCGGGCAGCGGGCCGATCAGCAGGGCGAAGCTCTCCGGTCGCGCGGTCAGCACGAGGTGCACCTCCTCGGCGCTCGTCATCAGGCGATCGGACAGCAGCGCCTCGAGGATCAGCAGCGCGTCGTCGATGCGATCCAGCGGCAGGCCGGCGCGACAGCACGTCGCGGCGACGGCGCGGCGCAGGACGGGCAGTCGCGCGCCGCCGCGCCCGGCGGTGACCTGAACTGTCAGCTCGCGGGCGTCATCGATCACGACACCGCGCCGAAATCGTCGGTCATCGACGCGCGGTCGTGGTCGCGGACGAGATCGAACGTCATCGCGACGTCCGTGCCGGCGGGGCCACCGTGGATCTCGATCGCGTGGGCGACGTGCGTCATCAGCGAGAGGCCGTGGCCGAGCACCGGCGTGTCGGCGGGCGGCCGGATGCCGCGGCCGTGGTCGCGCACGAGGATGTGCAGGCGATCGTCCTCCACGCGCGCGACGAGCGTCATCGTTCCGGGCCGCCGATCGTAGGCGTGCGTCGCCGCGTTCGGCGGCGGCCTCGCTGACGGCCAGCACGATGTCGTCCATCGTCGCGGCTGGGATCGGATAGGCGTCGCGGAAGCCGCGCACGACGTGGCGCAGCAGCGCCAGGCTGTCGGGATGCGCGGGCATCGTGATCCGAAGCTCGGGGATGGCGGTCGCGTCGTGGCTCATCGCGGTTCTCCCGTTCGCGGTCGTGCCATGCATGTGGTTGTTACCGCTGCAGCGCCCAATCGATGCACGCGTCTTCTGCTTTTCGCCTCCCGGGGCCCGGATCCGCTCAGGCGGCGGTCAGGCGCTCGTGGTGCTCGGCGACGCGGTGCAGGCGCGAGATCGTCTGGCGGATGATCCGCGAGACCTGCATCTGGCTGACGCCGAGGCGCTCGCCGATCTCCGCCTGCGTGAGGTCCTCCTCGAAGCGCATCCGCAGGACCTCGCGCGCGCGCGCCGGCAGCCCGACGCACAGGCCGTCGAGCATCGCGCGCGACTCCGCCTGATCGAAGCCCAGGTCGTCTCCGCCAAGGCTGTCCTCCAGCGACGCCGCATCGGGCTCCTGGGAGGAGGACGCGTGCAGCGACAGCGTGCCGCGCCCGCTGCGCGCCTGCAGCGCCTCGAGGATGTGCTCCTCGCCGGCGCCCGAGGCGTCGGCGAGCTCGGCGACGGTCGGCGCGCGGTCGAGCTCCTGCGACAGCCGTACCGAGACGCGATCGAGGCGCAGGATGAGCTCCTGCAGCTCGCGCGGCGGGCGCACGGCCCACGTGCGATCGCGGAAGTGGCGCTTGAGCTCGCCGACGATCGTCGGCACGGCGAAGCTCGAGAAGGCGTGCCCGCGCGAGGCGTCGAAGCGGTCGATCGCCTTGACGAGCGCCAGCGACGCGACCTGCACGAGGTCCTCCAGCGGCTCGCCGGAGCTCTCGTAGCGGCGCGCGAGCGAGCGCGCGAGCGGCATGAAGCGCTCGACGAGCATCGCTCTCGCCCGCGGGTCGCCACCGGCCAAGCGGGCGAACAGCGCGCGGTCGTCGCGCGCCCGGATGTCGCCGGCGCAGCTTGCGAGCGGCGGGCCTGATCCGGGTGCCGTCAGTCGATCCGAGAGAGCGGGCAAGGAGCCTCCATGGTCTATGGGTGGAAGCCATGGATCCGCCGCCTACCTGTGCTGGTGAGGCCGGCGTCCCGCTTGGTCTGAGGGATCGCCGCGAGCTGTCGCTCGCAGTCGACCTTGCCAGAACGTTACCCGAGCCCGGCGTGGTTCACACGCGGCTGGCAGACTGCTGCTCGATGACCGCCGAGGCCCTGCAGCTGCTGCTCCCCGAGGGCCTCTCCGCGTCCGCTGTCGCGGACACGCTCGCGGCCGAGCTGCCGATCGTCTCGAGAAGGCGCACGACGATCGAACGGGTCTTCTGGGACACCTTCGACGGGCGCCTGCACGGCGCCGGCCTGGCGCTCGTCGCGGCCGCCGGCCGGCTGTCGCTGGCCGACGCGCGCACCTACGCCGAGCAGGCGGGCGAGCTGCACGGGCGCGGTCCCGCGCGGCTGCTGGCGACCGACCTGCCGGCCGGCGCGCTGCGCGAGCGCCTCGCAGCAGCTGATCGAGATGCGCGCGGTCACGCCGGTCGCGCGCGTGCGCAGCCGCCAGCTGCCGCTCAACGTGCTCGACGACGTCGGCAAGATCGTCGTGCGCCTGCGCGTCGAGGAGCCGACGGCGCTCGCCGGCGCCGAGCAGGTCGCGCTGCGCCCGCGGCTGCACGTCCTTCCGCGTGCTCGGCTACGACAGCGAGCTCGAGCGGCTGCGCGCGCTGCTGGCGGGCGCGCTCGGGCTCGTCGACACGCCGCGCCCGGTCCAGGACGACGCCGTCGAGGCGGCAGGCGGCAGCGCCGGCGGGTTCTCGTCGAAGCTGCGCCTGGCGCTCGATCCCGCGGAGCGCTCCGACGTCGCGGCCGTCGCGATCCTGCGGCGGCTGCTGGAGGTCGTCGAGCTCAACCTGCCCGGCACGCTGGAGGACGTCGACAGCGAGTTCCTGCACGACCTGCGCGTGGCCGTGCGCCGCACGCGAGCGCTGCAGCGCGAGCTGCGCGGGGTGTTCGCGCCCGAGCCGCTGCGCGTCTTTCGCGACGGCTTCAAGGAGTTGCAGCGCATCACCGGCCCGACGCGCGATCTCGACGTGCAGCTGCTGGAGTTCGACGAGCTCGCGCAGGGGCTGCCGGCCGGCGTCGCCGGCGACGTCGCGCCGCTGCGCCGGCTGCTCGAGGACCACCTCGTGGTCGAGCGCCGGGTGATGGTCCGCGCGCTGCGCGCGGAGCGCACACGCGCGCTGCTGGACAACTGGTCGGACTTCCTCGACGAGCTGGAGCGCTCCGAGATCGCCGAGGGACCCGACGCCGCGCGCCCGGTCGGCGAGGTCGTCGGGCCGCGGATCGCTCAAGGTCTACCGGCGGATGGTGAAGATGGGCCGGGCGATCGACGACGACACGCCCGCCGAGGCGCTGCACGAGCTGCGCAAGCAGGGCAAGGAGCTGCGCTACCTGCTCGAGTTCTTCTCGTCGCTGTACCCGGCGGAGGTCGTCAAGCCGATGGTCGCGTCGCTGAAGGGGCTGCAGGACGTCCTCGGGCGCTTTCAGGACCGCGAGGTGCAGGCCGAGCTGCTGCGCTCGCTCGGCGACGAGATCGCCGCGCTTGAGGGCGGCGCCGCCGCGCTGATGGCGATGGGGGTGCTCGTCCAGCGCCTCGGCGAGGAGCAGGCCCAAGCGCGCGAGCAGTACGCCGAGCGCTTCGCCGGCTTCGCCGCCAAGTCCCAGCGCAAGCTCGCCAGGCAGACCTTCGGATGCCGCGGGTAGTCGCCGTCTACAACATCAAGGGCGGCGTCGGCAAGACCTCGGCGTCGGTCAACCTCGCGTGGCTGGCGGCGGCCGGCGGCGCGCGCGTGCTGCTGTGGGACCTCGACCCGCAGGGCGCGGCGACGTACCTGCTGCGCATCAAGCCCAAGGTCAAGGGCGGCGCGCGCAAGCTCGTCGGCGGCAAGAGCGACCCGGCGGCGCTGCTGAAGGGCACCGACCACGAGCAGCTCGACCTGCTGCCCGGCGACTTCTCCTATCGCAACATGGACCTCGTGCTCGACGACACGCGCCGCCCGACGAAGGGGCTGGCACGCGTGCTGGCGCCGCTTGCCGACGACTACGACTACGTCTTCCTCGACTGCCCGCCGTCGATCTCGCTGGCGTCCGAGAGCGTCTTCGGGGCCGCCGATGTGCTGCTCGTGCCGCTGATCCCGACGCCGCTGTCGGTGCGCACGTTCGATCAGCTGTGCGAGTTCGTCGCCGCGGGCGTCGACAGGCCGCCGCGGATTCTCGCCTTCTTCTCGATGGTCGACGGGCGCAAGACGCTGCACCGCGAGGTCATGGCGACGCTGCGGGCCGGCGGCGACGGGATGCTGGAATCGGTGATCCCGGCGGCATCCGACGTCGAGCGGATGGCGCTTCAGCGCCGCGTGCTGGCGCAGTTCGCCCCCCGCGGGCGCGCCGGCCTCGCATACGAGGCGCTGTGGTCGGAGCTGCGCGGGCGGCTGTAGTCAGGTTCCCGCGTCGCTCTTGGAGCTGCCGCACTCGCGGAAGCCGTAGGCCCGCGCGAGCCGGCGGGCGCGAACGACGACCTTCTGCTGCTGCGCCGACAGCGAGCCGAAGCGGGCGCCGTCGCCGCGCCCGGCCGCGGCGGCGAGCTTGCGCACGAGCTCGGCCTGCTCGTCATAGGTCCTGCTGATGCGCGCGATCCGGTCCTCGTCGGCGGGTGGCGGCATCGCCGCGCGAAACGCGACGGCGTTGTCGCGCACGGGGCCATGGCCGCGGCGCAGGATCGGCGCGAAGCGCTTGAGCCGGTCGGCCTCGTCGCGTGCGCCCGCGGCTGCGCGCTGCAGGTCGCGGTTGAGCTTCAGCGTGCGCTCGTTGGACGCCTTGCACAGCGCGTCGGTCTTCTCGATATAGCTCGCCCGCGTCGGCGCCGGCGGCTCGTTGTCGTCCGACGTGCCGCAGGCGCTCAGGGCGAGCGTTGCCGCGACCAGGATGAAGATCGCACGCACCCGCCTACTCCCCGTCGTGGGCGTGCGAGGCGCGCGGGACCGCCACGCGGATCGCGTACTTCGACGGCTTCGTCTGGACGTCGGGGTTGTCGATCTCGCCGAGGCGGTCGATGAGCTTGACCCACTGCGACGGCTTGAGGACCGACGCGAGCTCCTTGGCCTGCGGCGTGCCCTGCGTGAACTCGGGCCGGAAGCCGACGTGGATGTGGTCGGCGTGGTCGCCCAGCGCGAGCGTGTTGTCCGCTCCGTCGTAGGTCATCAGGCTGATGATCTGGTGGGGCTTCATCGTGCCCTGCAGCGTCAGCAGACGACGTATCGCGATGTCGGTGATCGAGCCGTCGCCCTGGTTGCCGAGGATCGAGATGCCGTTGATGCGCGCGATGTCGACCGCGCTGCCGGCGGAGTGCTCGGAGACGTTGCCGCTGGCGGTCAGGAAGCTGTGGCCGCAGTGCAGCGAGGTGACGGTCGGCTTGAGCCCGCTCGCGGCGAGGAACTCGAGCGTCGCGAGCACGCGGCGGTCGATCCCGCCGGCCTCGATGTCGCGGCGCCCGCAGGAGTAGATCTCGATGCGCGGGTCCGACAGCACGCGGCGAGTGAGCGCCTCCTTGCTCATCAGCAGGATCTGGCCGATCGAGGCGCTGGAGGCCTTGGCGCCGACGAGCGCGTTCTCGCCGCGGGCGCGGTAGATCGACGTCGCCTCGAGCAGCTTCCAGCCGTCGAGGATCGGCTTGGGATCGATCCGTGGCGCACCGCGGCCCGACGGGCGGATCTCGAAGTGCATCCGCGGCGAGACCTTCCTGGAGACCTTGCCGATGCGACCGAGGATCGTGCCGGCGACGACCCGCCGCCCGGCGACCATCGGCTTGAGCACGACGTCGCGCTCGTCCAGCGTGAAGGCGCCGGTCAAGTAGGACTTGAGGCTCTCGCCCTGCCGCAGGACGGACTCCTGCGCAGCGAGCTGGCGAGCTCCGCCGTAGCGCATCGGGTTGGGGCGGTGGGGGTGCGCGAACAGGCGCTCCTTGGCGACGACGTCGAGCTGGCGGGGGACGGCGGCGGGCCGGCCGGTCGCGGGCGCGACGAGCTTGGGACGCCGCTTCGTCGGGCGCCCTGCGGTGGCGGCGCGCGTCGGCTTGGGGTCGGCCTTCGGCAGCGCGAGCTCGCGCAGGATCGACGCGCGGCTCTGACGGCGGGGCTTGGGCACCGGCACGCGCGCGGCGACCTTCTTGAGGTGCGCGTAGGTGTAGGTGTTGCCGAACGCGTCGGCGAGGCGGACGAAGCGCCCGAGGCGCTTGCTGCGGCCGACCGACACGATGCGCCCGTCCTGCACGGCGATGACCGGCGAGCCCGCCGCGGCGAAGATGTCGATGCCGCGGCGCGTGCGGCTGGATTCCACCGGCATCGCCGCGTTGGCGCCGCGGGCGACACGGCGCGTCGCCCGGCGCTCGGAGATGTCGTCGGCGTAGCGCGCCTTGGCGTAGACGGGGAAGTGGCCTTGGGTGAGGCCGCTGAGCGAGCTGACGAGGTCGGTTGGCAGGCCGCCGATCAGGCGTGCGCGCATGAGGACCGATTCGACGTACCAGTCGGCGTGGTTGTAGGCGAAGATCGCTTTGCGCAGATCGTCCTCGGCGCCCGCTGCCTTGAGGTACCGGGCGGCGGCGAAGATCGAGTCGACGGGGTTGAAGGGGTCCTTGCGTCCGTCGTGGTTGGCGTCGACGCCGTAGGCCTTCCAGGTTGCGGGCATGAACTGCATCCAGCCCAGCGCGCCGGCGGAGCTGACGTTGAGGTTGCGTCCGTAGTCGGTCTCGATCTCGTTGATCGCGGCGAGGATCTCCCAGCGCACGCCGTATTCGATTCCGGCGGCTTGGTAGATCGGCAGCAGGAAGACGGGCAGGCGGAACTTGTCGATGAAGAAGTTGGGGACGCCGACCGGCACCGCTCCCGGCAGGGCGAGCGATGTCGTCGGGTTGGCGAGCGTCGGGACGCCCTGCTCGTTGCGCAGCGGAGGCCGCTCGTCGGAGTGGCGGCCGCGGGTGGACGAGGTGACCGAGGCGCCACCGGTCTCCCATGGCGCGGGCGGCATGCAATCGGGGTCGGCGCGTGTGGCCTTGAGCAGCTCGAGCATCGTGCCTGCGGCCAGACGGTCCTCCCGGCGGGCCTTGCGGATCGCGGCTCTGGCCGCGGCGTAGCTGCAGGGCTTGCTCGGCCTGCTGCGGTCGGTGCGCGAGAGCTCCTCGGTCGGCAGGCCGGGGTAGGTCTTCGTCTTCGGCGCGGTCTTCGCCGGGCGCGCGCGCGGCGGAGGCGGCTTGACCGGAAACTCCGGGACGACGAACGGCTCAGGCGACGCCGCGCCCGACGAGGGCGACGAGGCCGGCGGAGGGGGCGGGGGAGGCGGCGGCGGAGCGGACGTCGTCTGCGTGGAGGTGGTCGTCGCCGGCGGATCGGCCGCCGGATCGACGGGCGTCGTCGTCTCCGGGGGCGTGCCCTCGTCGGGCGCCTCGGCGGCCTTGACGGAGAGCGGCGGGGAGGCCGGGGTCATCGTGTCGGTGTAGGGGGCGCCGTGCTGGGCGTCGGCCCCGACGAGGTTGCCGCCGAGCGCGCCCGTCGCGAGACCCGCGACGCACAGGGCGACCGCGATCCGCATACGACTCGCGCGCTGAGTGGTGCCGTGAGGCTTGGACTTCATGTCGCCTTGATCTGGGTGCACCACAGAGGTCCTGCTGTTCCGTTGCCGTCGGTCGGGTCGTCGCCTCGGAGCAGGACGATCGGTCCGGCTATCGGCTCGTTCGCAGCCGATCCTAACCGCCCACCGCCTCGGACGGACGAGTGTCGCCCGGATGGCCACCCCTTTGGGCCCTATCACGCTCAAGTCGAGGCTGAGCCTGCCGGGCCCAGTCCGCGGCCTGCTCGCCGCGGCGCTCGGCTACTACGCAAGTCGCGCCGTCGCTTCCTGAGCGGCGCGCCGCCGTGCCGGCAGCGACCGCGACAGCACGGCGGCGGCGATCACGAAGATCGCCGAGCCCCACAGGCACGCCTCGAGGCCCTGCCACCCATAGAGCAGGCCCGACAGGACCGTCCCGGCAAGCCGCCCGCCGGCGTTGGCCATGTAGTAGAAGCCGACGTTCATCGCGACCTTGTCGCCGTCGGCGTAGGCCAGGATCAGGTAGCTGTGCACGGCGGAGTTCAGGGCAAAGACGAGACCGAACGCGATCAGCCCCGCCACGACCGCCAGGGCGCCGTCGATTCCGGCCGTGAGCGCGACCGCGATTGCCGCCGGGAGGATGGCCAGCACGAACGCCAGCCAGGTGGCCGTGCGCCCGTCGGGGTCGCGCACGTAGCGGGGCGCCGAGGCCTGGACGATCCCGTAGCCGATCACCCACACGGCCAGAAAGGCGCCGACCTGCCAGAAGCTCCAGCCCAGCTCGCTGCGCAGGTACACGGGCAGGCCGACGACGAACCACACGTCGCGCGAGGCGAACAGGAAGATCCGAGCGCCCGCGAGCACGTTGACGTCGCGGCTGTTGGAGAACATCCCGCGAAAGCGCGCCGTGCGGTCGGGCCGGCCGAGCGTGCCGCGCATCAGCACCAGCACGACGACGAGCGCGCCGGCGACGAGCGCCATCAGGATCAGGAGCGCCGATCGAAATCCCACGGTGGTCAGCAGCAGGCCGCCGACGAAGAAGCCGACGCCCTTGAGCGCGTTCTTCGATCCGGTCAGCAGCGCCACCCAGCGATACAGCTGCGCCGGGGCGTCCGCCGGCACGATCAGCTTGACCGCACTCTTGGAGCTCATCTTCGTCAGGTCCTTGGCGATCCCCGACAGCGCCTGCGATGCCATCACGTACGCGACGACGAGCAGCGACTCCGGCGCCGCGGCGAGCATCCCGAGCGCGACGAGCTGGGTGCCCAGGCCGCCCAGCAGCGTGAAGCGCAGGCCCATGCGGACCGCGAGCCAGCCGCCGACGAGGTTCGTAACGATCCCGAAGAGCTCGTAGAACACGAACAGCGACGCGATCGCGAGCGGGCTGTAGCCGCGCTCGTAGAAGGTGAAGAGGACGAGCAGCCGGACCGCGCCGTCGGCGATCGTGTCGGCCCAGTAGGCGCTCGTGACCACGGCGTAGTGGCGCAGATCGTCCGTTCGCTCGGCCTGCGCGCTCATCGCGGCCGGCGCTCCAGGCGCCCGGCGACGATCGCCGTCAGCTCGACGAGGCGGTTCGCGTAGCCCCACTCGTTGTCGTACCAGGCCACGACCTTGACCTGCGTCTCGTCGGTGACCATCGTCGACAGCGCGTCGACGATCCCCGAGCGCGGGTCGTCCTTGTAGTCGACGGACACCAGCGGGCGCTCCTCGTAGCCGAGGATCGCGCCCAGGGGCCCGCGCGCGGCGGCCTTCAGCAGCGCGTTGACCTCCGAGACGCAGGTTGGCCGCGCGACCTCGAAGACGGCGTCGGCGAGCGATGCGTTGAGCAGCGGTACGCGCACGGCGAGGCCGTCGATGCGGCCCTGAAGCTCGGGGAAGATCAGTCCGATCGCGGTCGCCGACCCGGTCGTCGTCGGAATCAGCGACAGCGACGCCGCGCGCGCCCGGCGCAGGTCTGGGTGCGGGGCGTTGACGAGCGTCTGCGTGTTGGTCATGTCGTGCAGCGTCGTGATCGAGCCGCGCTGGATTCCGATGCCCTCGTGGATGACCTTGACGAGCGGCGCCAGGCAGTTCGTCGTGCAGGAGGCCGCGGTGATCACGTCGTGGCCGGCCGCGTCGTAGCACCCGTCGTTGATGCCGACGACGACGTTCAGCGCCCGCTCGTCCTTGACCGGGGCGGCGACGACGACCTTGCGCACGCCGCGCTCGAAGTACGGGGCGAGCGACTCGATCGTGCGAAATCGCCCCGAGCACTCGAGCACGATCTCGGCGCCATGCTTCTCCCATGGCGCGTCGCCGGGCGTGGCCGCGCCGCTGTAGGCGATTGCCGCGCCGTTGACGGTCAGCCCGTCGTCGTCGCCGCTGCACTCGCGGTCCCAGCGGCCGTGGATCGAGTCGAAGCTCAGCAAGTGCGCGGCGGTCGCCGCGTCGCCGTGCGGCTCGTTGACGTGGACGATCCGCAGGTCGTCGCGCCCCCACGCCGCGCGCAGCCCGAGGCGGCCCATGCGGCCGAAGCCGTTGATCGCGATGCGGGTGACGGTCATCTGCCGGCGGAACGCTATTGATTGACACCTGTCGGTTCAATCGATATATGTAGATCGATGCCCGTCGATCTGGAGCTCACGCCGAAGACCAAGCGCGCCGCGGGCGAGCGCTGCTGCGAGCCCGTCGTCTACCCCGACGTCGAGCGCGCGCACGCCGTCCGCATGGCCGAGGTCGCCAAAGCGCTCGGCGATCCGATCCGCCTGCAGCTCGTTAACGTCCTGCGCCGACACGCCGGCGAGGTCTGCGTCTGCGAGCTCGTGCCGCTGTTCGACATCACGCAGCCGACGCTGTCGCACCACCTCTCCAAGCTGCGCGCCGCGGGGATCGTCGACTCGCATCGCCGCGGCCTGTGGGCCTACTACTACGTCCGTCCCGATGCGTTGAAGGAGCTGTCCGCATGGCTGAGCTGACCGACACCGACATCCGCGAGCTCGTCCGCGCGCGCTACGCCGCCGCCGCGACCGCGATCGCGTCCTCCGAGCCGGCGGGCGCGTCGTGCTGCGGCTCGGCCGCGACGGCCGGCACGTCGTGCTGCGCGCCGGTCGGCCTCGAGGACGCCGCCGGCAACGAGGTCTTCGGCGGCTCGCTCTACGACGCGCTGCCCGACGCCGGCGACGCGCCCGTCGCGGCCTCGCTGGGCTGCGGGGTGCCGACCGCGGTCGCCGACCTGCGCGACGGCGACGTCGTCCTGGACCTCGGGTCGGGCGCCGGCGCCGACGTGCTGATCAGCGCGCGCCGCGTTGCGCCGAGCGGCCGCGCGATCGGCCTCGACATGACCGACGAGATGCTCGAGCTCGCGCGCGCCAACGCGGCTGACGCGGGCGTGTCGAACGCCGAGTTCGTCAAGGGCTACCTCGAGCGGCTGCCGCTGCCCGACTCGAGCGTTGACGTCGTGATCTCCAACTGCGTCATCAACCTCTCCGCAGACAAGCCGCAGGTGCTGCGCGAGGCCGCGCGCGTGCTGCGCGCGGGCGGGCGCTTCGCGATCTCCGACGTCATCGCCGATGCCGGCATGGACGACGCCACGCGCGCCGACATGGCGCAGTGGACGGGATGCGTCGCCGGCGCGCTGACGCGCGAGCAGTTCGAGCGCTCGCTCGCCGGCGCCGGCCTCGTCGACGTCGAGATCGCCGCGACGCACCGCGTGCACGAGCACGCCGCCGCGGCGATCGTGCGAGCTCGCAAGCCGGGCGGCGAGAGCTGACGGGCGCAACAACCGCGAAGCCCCTCAGTCACGCTCTCGCAACATCTGGCCGGCCCCGCGAGCCCATGCTCCTCACGCCCGTTCCAGACCTAGTCGGAGGATCACATGAGAGCTTCGCAAATGCGACGGACCGCGTTGGCGGCGGTCGCCCTGACCGGGGTCGGAGCCGGTGCGGTGGCTGTCGCCGCCGGCATACCGACCGCGCCCAGCAACTCGATCGACACGATCCGTGCGATCAACCCGTTGAAGCCGAAGAACGTGATCCTGTTGATCGGCGACGGGATGGGCGACAGCGAGATCACGCTGGCGCGCTACTACGGCAAGGGCGCGGCAGGCACGCTGAACATGGAGAAGCTGCCCTTCGCGGGCTCGTATGTCACGTGGGGTCTCAGCCCGGGCCCGGGGCCGAACTACCTCCCGAACTACGTGCCCGACTCGGCGCCGACGGCGACGGCGTGGTCGACGGGCAAGAAGACGATCGACGCGCGGCTGTCGCAGGGCCCGAGCAGCGCCGAGACCGTGCCGGGGTCCAATGCGGGCTACAAGACGACGTTCGAGATCGCGCGCCAGCGCGGCATGCGCGTCGGCAACGTCGCGACGTCGGAGATCACCGATGCGACGCCCGCCGCGCCGTCCTCGCACATCTCCCGCCGGGCCTGTCAGGGACCGGCCGACGCGCGCTCGATCTGTCCGTCGGAGTCCAAGGCCGCCGGCGGCCTCGGCTCGATCGCCGAGCAGCAGGTCGACCACCGCCTGGACGTCAACCTCGGCGGCGCGCGTGCCCGCTACGCGCAGACCCTCGACAACAGCACCAGCACGGTCATCGACTACGCGCAGTCCAAGGGCCACCGCTACGTCCAGACCGCGGACGAGCTCGACGCGATCGCGTCGCTGGACGGCGGCCCCGTCCTCGGGCTGTTCAACAACGGCAACATGACGACGGAGTTCAAGCCGCTGATCGCCGCGCCGACGCCCGGCGCCGGGAGCTCCGAGACGCGTTGCGACGAGACCAACCGGCCGGCGAACGAGCCAAGCCTGGAGGCCATGACCGACAAGGCGATCAAGCTGCTCGACAAGAACAACAGGCGCGGCTTCTTCCTGCAGATCGAGGGTGCGTCGATCGACAAGCGCGACCACGCGTCGGACGTCTGCGGGCAGATCGGGGAGAACCTCGCGCTCGACAAGGCCGTCGGAAAGGCGCTCGAGTACCAGCGCGCACATCGCGACACGCTGGTCGTCGTCACCGCCGATCACTCGCATACGAGCCAGATCGTGCCGGCCAACCAGGACACGCCGGGCTTCTACGCGACGCTGAAGTCCGCCGACAACGCACCGATCCGCGTGTCCTATGCCACCGGCAGGACGCCCGCTGGCCAGAGCCACACCGGAGCTCGCGTTCCGGTCGCGGCGATCGGACCGCAGGCGACGAACGTCATGGGCGTGCGTGACCAGACGGACCTGTTCCACACGTTGATCGGTCGCAGCGTGTTCGGCCGCTGACGCGGCTTGCTCCCACGGTGCCGTAGAAGGCGACGGCATCGTGGTGCGGCCCTCGGGGTGCCCTCACGACGCTCAGCGCTCGGGGCGGTGGAGCACCGCGGCGAGCATCGCGTGCAGCGGCTCGAGGTCGCGGGGGTCGTGCCGTCCGCAGCGCACGTGCTGCGCAGCTCGAGCTCGCCGGTGATCACGCCGACCTCGTCGGTCATCACGCCGCCGGGCGGCGCGACCAGCGGCGTGTGCTCGCTCACGCGCAGGTGTTGAGCATGCCTTGGACGGCCGACCGAGGTCCAGTGCGGGAAGTGGTCGCGCGAGTAGCCGGTCATCGCGCCCTCGCTGGCGACGGTGAGCGCGTCGAGCTCGGCCTGCGCGGTCGCCTTGCTGGGAACGTCGGGCGGCGCCGCCGCCGCGTTGGTCACCTGCCCGAGCGCGAACGACGCGACGGTCAGGGCGAGGACGATCGCCCAGCGACGACGGGACGAGTGCGACATGGAGCCTCCTGAGGGCATGACGGGGCAGCGGCGCGCCGATCGTCGACCCCCTCGCGCGAGGGGTTGTGACGATCTCGCTGCGCCACCGTCCTCGCGGCTTCGACGGTCGGCGATTCACGCGATCGTCACGGCCTGGTCACGGCTGGATCACGCGGCCGGCGGGGCGCGGCGGTTGGCTTGCGGGCATGAACCGATCCAGCCGCCTGCTCGCGGCGCTCAGCTGCGCGACCGTCATCCTCCCGGCCATGGCAACGGGCGCCGCCACCGCAACCGCCTCCCCGAAGCCGGCCGCCGAGCCGCTGGTGATCGGTCATCGCGGAGCGTCCGGTCACCGTCCCGAGCACACGATCGCGGCGTATGGGCTGGCCGCGCGGATGGGCGCCGACTTCGTCGAGCCCGACCTCGTCTCGACGAAGGACCACGTGCTCGTCGCCCGCCACGAGAACGAGATCTCCGCCACGACCGACGTCGCCGACCATCCCGAGTTCCTGGCGCGCAAGGCGACGAAGGTCATCGAGGGCGTCACGCTGACCGGCTGGTTCACGGAGGACTTCACGCTCGCCGAGCTGCGCACCCTGCGCGCGAAGGAGCGCATCCCCGCGCTGCGCCAGCGCAACACGATCTACGACGGGCGCTATCGCGTCCCGACCCTGCGCGGGATCATCGCCCACGTCAAGCTCCTGCAGCGCGAGCTCGGCCGTCCGATCGGGATCTATCCCGAGACCAAGCACCCGAGCTACTTCCGCGCGATCGGCCTGCCGCTCGAGGAGCCGCTCGTCGCCGAGCTGCGCGCCGCCCGCCTCGACCGGCCGTGGTCGCGGGTCTTCATCCAGTCATTCGAGGTCGGCAACCTCAAGGCGCTGAACAGGCGCATCGGCGTCCCGCTCGTGCAGCTGCTCGGGGGCAAGAGCCAGCGTCCCGCCGACGATCAGCGCACCTATGCCGAGATCGCGACCGCCGCAGGCCTGCAGGGCGTCGCGAAGTACGCCGACGGCGTCGGCCCGTCGAAGGACTACATCGTGCCGCGCGACAGCTTCGGCAACTCGCTGGCGCCGACCTCGTTCGTGACCGACGCCCACGCCGCAGGGCTGCTCGTCCATCCGTATACCTTCCGCAACGAGAACAGCTTCCTGCCGCTCGAGCTGCGGCGCGGCGCCGACCAGGCCGCCTGGGGGAACGCGATCGCCGAGTACGAGCAGTTCTTCGCGCTCGGCGTCAACGGGGTGTTCTCCGACTACCCGGACACCGCGGTCGACGCCCGCGACGGCGCGGTCGACTGACTCCGGGCACGGCAACTTCTTCACACGCCGTTCACGACTCGATAACGCGAAGCGCCCCAGCCCCGACCAACGTGCGCGCCGATGGATACCGTGATCGATGACGAGCTGATCTCCGTCGGCGCCCTGCAGATCAGGGCGTCGGACGGTCTGGTGACCGCGGCGGGGCACCCGCTGACGCTCTCGATCCGCGAATTCGAGCTGCTGCTCGCGCTCGCCCGCCGCAGCGGGCGGATCATCGGGCGCGCCGAGGTCTATCGGGAGGCGTGGGGCTCGGACATGCGCAAGGGAGACCGCTCGGTCGACGTCTACGTCCACAAGCTGCGCGACAAGCTCGAGACGGCACTTCCCGGCTGGCGCTACATCCATACGCACCTGGGCTTCGGCTACCGGCTGGCGGCCGAGCAGGCGCCCGCGGCGCCCGCGGACGAACTTGTGACCGGCCGTTCACCGGATGTTCACAGCAGAACAACCTCGCGATAACAGGCTGCAGTCCGTGTCCCAGCAGTCTGCGCTCCGTCTCGCCCAATCGATGAAGGAGCACTCGTGAAGCCCATCCGCATCCTGGCGGTCACCGCCCTGTCCGGCGCCCTCGCGTTCGGGGTCGTCGCCTGCGGCGACGACGACGACTCGAGCGGTGGTGGCTCGACCGGCGCCAGCGACCTGTCCGGCAACATCAAGATCGACGGGTCCTCGACCGTCTACCCCTTCGCGCAGGCCGCGGCCGAGCAGTTCAAGGGCCAGAACTCCGGCGTCGAGGTGTCGGTGGGGGAGTCCGGCACGGGCGGCGGCTTCGAGAAGTTCTGTGCCGGCGAGACCGACATCTCCACCGCCTCGCGGCCGATCAAGGACGACGAGGAGGCCCCGCTGTGCAAGAAGGCGGGCGTCTCGTACTCCGAGGTCCAGGTCGCCAACGACGGCATCGCGGTCATCACGAGCAAGGACCTCGAGATCGACTGCATGACGACCGATCAGCTGAAGAAGCTGTGGAACAAGGGCTCGAAGGTCTCGACCTACAAGGAGCTCGACCCGTCGTTCCCCGACCAGAAGGTCGCGCTCTTCGGCCCGGGCACGGACTCCGGCACGTTTGACTTCTTCACCGCCGAGATCAACGGCGAAGAGGGCGACACGCGCAAGGACTACTCGCCCAGCGAGGACGACAACGTCACGGTCCAGGGCGTCTCGGGCGACAAGGGCGGGCTCGGCTACCTCGGCTTCTCCTACTTCGAGGACAACGCCGACAACCTGAACCTCGTCAAGGTCGACAGCGGCGACGGCTGCATCGAGCCGAGCGCGGAGACGATCCAGGACGGCACCTACAAGCCGCTGGCGCGTCCGCTGTTCATGTACCCGTCGGCGAAGGCGCTCGACCGCCCCGAGGTCAAGGGCCTCATGGACTACATCCTCGCCAACCAGCAGGCGATCGCCGACGCGTCGAAGATCGTGGCGCTGACCGACGAGCAGGCAACGAAGGCCGAGGAAGCACTGACCAAGGCAGAGAGCTGAGCTCCAGCACGTGAGCACTGCGACCCCAGCCGCTCCCGCGACGCCCAGGACCCCGGTCCTGGGCGTCGCCCGTCGTCGAAGGGGAGAGGACGCGATCCGCCTCCTGCTCTTCCTCGCCGCGGTGCTGTCGATCCTGACGACGCTCGGCATCGTCTTCTCGCTGCTGCGTGAGACGCTCGACCTTCTTCGGCGACGTCGGCGTCTTCGAGTTCATCGCCGGCACGGAGTGGTCGCCGCTGTTCTCCGACCCGTCGTTCGGCGTGCTGCCGCTGGTCACCGGCACGATGCTCGTCACCGCGCTCGCGCTGATCGTCGCGATCCCGCTCGGGCTGGGCACCGCGATCTATCTGGCCGAGTACGCAAAGCCGACGACGCGCAAGATCGTCAAGCCGTTCATCGAGCTGCTGGCGGGCGTGCCGACGATCGTCTTCGGCTACTTCGCGCTGACGTTCTTCACGCCCGTCGTGCTGAACGACTTCCTCGGCATGGACGTCCCGACGTTCAACGCCCTGTCGGCCGGCATCATCATGGGCTTCATGGTCCTGCCGACCGTCGCGTCGATCTCCGAGGACGCGATGTCAGCCGTGCCGCGAGCGTTGCGCGAGGGCGCCTTCGGCCTCGGCGCCAACAAGCTGCAGGTGTCGCTGTTCGTCGTCTTCCCGGCGGCGCTGTCGGGCATCGTCGCGTCGATCGTGCTCGGCGTCTCGCGGGCGATCGGCGAGACGATGATCGTGCTCGTCGCCGCCGGCCAGGTGCCGAACCTGACGGCCGACCCGCGCGAGTCCGTCGAGACGATCACGACCTTCATCGCCGCGACCGCCAAGGGCGACATCGCGACCGGCTCGACGGCCTACAAGACGATCTTCGCGGTCGGCATGGTGCTCTTCCTCATGACGCTGCTGATGAACTTCATCGCGATCCGCTTCGTCCGCAAGTACAGGCAGGTCTACGAATGAGCGCAGCCCCATTCTCGCTGCGCCCGAAGTCCGGCGCGACGCGCGTCAAGGACATCGCCTTCCGCGTCGCGATGCTGACGTGCCTCGGGCTCAGCGGCCTCGTGCTCGTGACGCTGATCGTCGACGTGCTGATCGACGCGCTGCCCGTCCTCGGCACCCGCCTGTTCACGAACTTCTCCAGCTTCAACCCCGAGATCGCAGGCCTGCAGCCGGCGATCATGGGCACGTTGTGGATCATCGGCGTGTGCGCGGTCTTCATCGTGCCGATCGGCGTCGCGACCGCGATCTACCTCGAGGAGTACGCCGACAACACGAAGTGGTGGAACCGCCTGATCGAGGTCAACATCCAGAACCTCGCCGCGGTCCCGTCGATCATCTACGGCATCCTCGGCCTCGCGTTTCTCGTCCGCGGGCCCCTGAGCCTCGGGCGCGTCGTGCTGGCCGGAGGACTGACGCTCGGCCTGCTCGTGCTGCCGGTCGTGATCATCTCGGGGCGCGAGGCGATCCGCGCCGTCCCGCCGTCGATCCGCGAGGGCTCGATGGCGCTCGGCGCGACGAAGTGGCAGACGATCTGGAAGCAGGTCCTGCCGGCATCGATTCCCGGCGTCGCGACGGGCGTGATCCTCGCCCTGTCGCGGGCGATCGGCGAGACCGCGCCGCTGATCGTCGTCGGCGCCGCGACGTTCATCACGTTCAACCCGAGCGGCCTGACCGGCGACGGCGCCGGCTTCGCCGCGCTGCCGATCCAGATCTTCAGCTGGATCTCCTCGCCGCAGGCCGCCTTCCGAGAGCTCGCAGCAGCCGGCATCGTGCTGCTGCTCGGGCTGCTGATCTGCATGAACGGCTTCGCGATATACCTACGCAACCGGTACGAGAACAAGTGGTAACCCCGCAAGGCGAACCGATGGAGCCCGATCCGATGAGCGAAGTCACCAAGCCCGATACGACGCCCGCCACGGGCGCCAACTCCAAGCCCGTTGCCGGAGAGCGGGCGGCGATCAGCGTCATCGGCAGCCTGTCTTCCGAAACGCCCCACGAGGCCGTCGCCACGGAGGCCGTCTTCGAGCTCGGGGGCCTCGGCGTGCTGTACAGCGGCAAGCAGGCGGTCCAGGACGTCACCGCCGACCTCTATCGCAACCAGATCACGGCCTTCATCGGCCCTTCGGGCTGTGGCAAGTCGACGATCCTGCGCTGCCTGAACCGGATGAACGACCTCGTGATCGGCGCGACGGTCGAGGGCTCGATCCGCTACCGCGGGCACGACCTGTACGACCCGAAGGTCGACGCCGTCGAGGTGCGCAAGCGCATCGGGATGGTCTTCCAGAAGCCCAACCCGTTCCCGAAGTCGATCTACGACAACATCGCGTTCGGACCGAAGGTCCTGGGCATGAAGGGCGACATGGACGAGATCGTCGAGCGCGCGCTGCGCCGCGCCGCGCTGTGGGACGAGGTCAAGGACCGGATGAAGACGAACGCCTTCGGCATGTCCGGCGGCCAGCAGCAGCGCCTGTGCATCGCGCGCTGCCTGGCGGTCGACCCCGATGTGATCCTGATGGACGAGCCGTGCTCGGCGCTGGACCCGATCTCGACGGGCAAGATCGAGGATCTGATGATCGAGCTCAAGCAGGACTACTCGATCGTCATCGTCACGCACAACATGCAGCAGGCCGCGCGCGTATCCGATCGCACCGCGTTCTTCATCGTCGACCTGTCGGCCGGCGAGGGCAACCGCATCGGACGCCTCGTCGAGTACGACGCGACCGAGAAGATCTTCACGAACCCCGCCGACTCGCGCACCGAGGACTACGTCACGGGCAAGGTGGGCTGACCTCCCCGGATGCCCGAAGCCCGGATCCACTTCCAGCGGGAGATCCTGCGCCTCGAGGAGCAGGCGCTGGGCGGGCTGGACATGGTGGTCGGGATCCTCGACTCGGCGCTCGAGGCGCTCGCGCATTTCGACTCCGAGCTCGCCGCGATCGTCGTCGCCGACGACGACCGCATCAACGGCCGCTACCTCGAGGTCCATCAGGGCGTGCTGTCGCTGCTCGCGCTGCAGGCGCCGGTCGCGGGCGACCTGCGTCTCGTGGCGGCGCTGCTGCATCTCGTCAAGCACCTCGAGCGCATCGGCGACCAGTGCACGAACATCGCCAAGATGGTCCCGCTGCTCGGCCACGAGCCGCCGACCGACAACGAGATCGTTTCGACGGATCCGGCGATGGGCGCCGCAGGCCCGCTCGCAGGTGCGCCAGGCGCGCCAGTCCTTCGCGCTGCGCGATCCCGAGCTCGCGCTCGACCTCTCTCGCCAGGACGACACGCTCGACCGCCTCAACCGCGAGATCTTCCGCCGCGCGATCGAGATCGGCGGCGACGACGCCGACCTGCGCGAATGGGCGATGTCGATGATCCTCGTCGCGCGCGCGATGGAGCGCATCGGCGACAACGCCGTCGACATCGGCGAGCAGACGGTGTTCGTCGTCACCGGCCTGTTCCGCGACCTCGGCTAGGAGGGCGCGCGCCGACCTGGATCGCCCGCATTTTGCGGGTGGGGCCCTGTGAAGAACCTGTGACCGCGGCGTCGAGCGCGCCGGAAGGCATGCCGATCCCTACACTTCGCGATGTCATGAACGATACGACCACAGCCGCACCCGCCGCCGCCCTGCGCGTCGCCGTCATCGACGGAGACTCGGGCTTCGTGCAGGTGCTGACCAAGCGACTGGACCGACTCGGATGGGAGCACCGCGTCCTCAGCGGCGGCCCGCCCGTCGACCGTCTCGTCGCGATGCGCCTCGGCGCGCTCGTCATCGACCTCGCGCTGCTGGGCCAGCGCGCGTGGGAGTACCTCGAGCGCGTCGCGCGCGAACTGCCGGCGCTGCCGATCGTCGTCTGCACGGGCCAGTCGACCGTCGCCCAGCGCGTCCGCGGGCTGCGCCTGGGAGCCGACGACTGGATCGGCAAGCCCTGCCATCCGGAGGAGCTGATCGCGCGGATCGAGGCGGTCTCGCGGCGCCGGCGCCAGTCCGACGCGGCGGACGTCGGGCAGTCGGTCCTGGCGGGCGAGATCGAGGTGCGCCCCGACCAGTTCCAGGCCTTCGCGCACGGCAGCTCGATCGACCTCACGCGGCGCGAGTTCGAGCTGATCGCGCTGCTGGCGGGCGCTGACGGGCGCGTGCTCGAGCGCGAGCAGATCTACCAGCGCGTGTGGGGCTACACGATGGCCCACGGCGACCGCTCGGTCGACGTCTTCGTGCGCAAGCTGCGCGCCAAGCTGCAGCAGGCCTCGCCGGACTGGAGCTACATCCACACGCACTTCGGCGTCGGGTACCGCTTCGAGGCGCTGCCGGCGGGCGAGGTCGTCGCGGCCCCCGAGCCCGAGGCATCGGGCGCGGTCGGCGTGGATGCCGGGGCGGATGTCGCGCCCCCCGTCGGCGCACTGGCCTAGACTCCTGGCGCTTCTGCCGGGGCCGCGCGCGGCGGTCCACCGCTGAGCGACCCACTAGCCTGTCGGGCATGTCCGCGACGACGGCCCGCAACGTCGGAATCCTCGTCCTGCTGGCGGCCATCGTGTGGCTCGTGCCGGGCGGCGGCGAGGGCGCGAACCTCGTCGGGCAGGTGCTCAACGCGATCTTCATCGTCGTCATGGCGCTGATCGTGGGCTCGCTCTATCGCCAGTACCGCGGGGAGATCTTCGGCCTCGGCGACCAGTGGCGCTTCGCGCTCTACGCCGCGGTCGGGATCGCGCTGCTGACCGTCTCGATCACCGGCCGGATGTGGGAGACGGGCCCCGGCGCGCTGATCTGGGTCGCGCTCATCGGCGCCTCGTCGTACACGCTGTACGTGATCTGGCAGCGCTACCGCTCCTACACGTAGCGGTCGCTGTGGCCGGTCGTGGCGACACGGCCGTCTCGATGCGGAGCTGCGCCGCAGCTCCGCGCGTGACTTGTAACGACCGCATGTAGTTCCCGAACGCCTGGTCCGGGAGCGTGCCGGCCATGCCCCACGCACCACCTCCGGACCAGTCCAGTGAGCGCGGCCAGGCGACCGTCGAGCTCGTCGCGCTGCTGCCGCTGGTCGCCGTGCTCGCGGTGCTGCTGTGGCAGGCGGTCGTCGCCGGCCAGGCGATCTGGTTCGCGGGGTCCGCTGCACGCGCGGCCGCGCGCGCGAGCGCTGTCGGCAGCGACGCGAGCGCCGCCGCGCGCGCCGCGCTGCCGGCTCGGCTCGAGCAGGGGCTGCAGGTCGAACGCGCCGCCCGCGGGGAGGGGGTGCGCGTCGCGATCGCGATCCCGTCGGTCCTCGGCGCGACGCGGATCGCCACGATCTCGGCACGCGCGCAACTGCAGGACCAGACTCGATGACCCGGCGCGCCTCCTCCCAGGCCGGTCAGGCGTCGGTCGAGCTCGTCGTGCTGGCTCCCCTGCTCGTCGTCGTCGTGCTCGCCGCCGCGCAGCTGCTGGCCGCTGGCGCGGCCGCCGAGCTCGCCGATCACGCCGCCGAGGCGGCGGCGGTCGCGATGCTGCAGGGAGGCGACCCGGTGAGCGCGGCGCGCGACGCCGTGCCGGGCTGGTCGCGCTCGCGCATGGGTGTGCGCGTCGCAGGCCGGCGGGTGCGAGTGCGGATGCGCCCGCCGTCGCCGATCCCGGGCTTCGCGGGCCTGCTCGAGGCCGAGCGCGAGGCGGACGCGGGGCCGGGGCCGCGATGAGCCTCCTGCAGCGGATCACCCACCACTTCGTGATGCCCGCCGGCGACCCCCCTGCGGCAGCTCACGAGGACTTCGTCCCCCCCGACGAAGGACCGGATCGGGCGTGCGCGGAACCCGCGCCGCGCACGCCTCCCGGTGTCGCCGTGCTGTCGTCGCCGGCGGACGCCCAGCCGCTGGGCGCCGCGATCGGGCTCGCGCTCGCCGCGCGCCACCGCGCGACGGCGGTTGCGGTGTGCGTCTGGACCGCGGCACGGCCCGCGGGCCCGGGCTGGCGCGCGCCGCCGACACCGGCCGCGCGGCGGCTGTGCGCGACGCTCGCCGCGCGCGGCCACGACGTCCGCGGCGCTGGCCGGCTCGCGATCGTGCGCCTGGCAGCGAACACCGAGGAAGCGGTGGCGCAGGCGCGGCGCGCCATCGCCGTCGCGGGCTTCGCACCCGCCGTGCTCGCGCTGGGAGGCCCGCGCGAGGCGGTCTTCGACGAGCTCCTGGGCGAGCAGGACCTCGTCGTGCTCGCGACTCCCGACGGCGCCGATCCGGCGCTCGCGCGCCTGGCCGTCGCCGGGCTCGCGTCCGGCGCGGTGCACGCGTGCGTGTGCGAGGTCATACGGGCGCAACCGGCCCGCTGCCTCGCCGGCGCGGGCGTCGCCCTGCTGCCGTCCGCTCGCCGCGCGCTCGCCGCGTCCGCCGGGGCGCTGCCGTGAGATCCGCGCGCGACGAGGCCGGCCAGGCGACGATCCTCGTGCTCGGCGTGGCCATGGCGCTGCTGGCGGGCGCGCTCGTGCTGGGGTCGATCGCGCGCGGCATGGGGGCGCAGAGCGAGCAGCAGCGTGCCGCCGACCTGGCGGCGCTCGCGGGGGCGCGGGCGATGCACGACGCGTACTCGCGGCTGTTCGAGCCGGCGACGCTGGGCCGCCGCGCCAATCCCGTGCATCTCGAGCGCGCCGCGTACCTCCAACGCGGTCGCGACGCCGCAACCGAGACCGCGAGGCGCAACGGCGCCCGCGACGTCGTGGTGGGCTTCCCCGACGCCGCGACGTTCGCGCCGGTGCGCATCCGTGTGACCGTGCGCGATCCGATCGAGGTCGGCGACGGCGAGCGCGTCGCGGCCGGCGCCCGCGCCCAGGCGGAGCTGGCGCCGCCGGCGGAGATGGCGTTCGCGGCCGGAGCGGGCGAGTATCGCGGCCCGCTGGCGATCCGCCAGGGCAAGCCGATGCGCCCCGACGTCGCGGCCGCGTTCGACCGGATGGCAGCGGCCGCACGACGCGACGGGATCTCGCTCGTCGTGGTGAGCGGCTTTCGCACCAATGCCGAGCAGGCCGTGCTGTTCGCCCGCCACCCCGATCCGAAGTGGGTCGCGCCGCCGGGGCAGTCGCTGCACCGCCTGGGGACCGAGCTCGACCTCGGGCCGTCGAGCGCCTACGGCTGGCTCGCGGCGAACGCCGATCGCTTTCACTTCACGCAGAGATATTCCTGGGAACCGTGGCACTACGGATTCACCCTGAACGCCGGCAGCTCGTCGGTCGGCTTCGGCCAGGCGGGCGATGGTGAACGCGCGCGCACGACGCCGTCCTTCGTCCCGGCGCAGTTCGCCGCGCCGCTGGCGCGCGCCGCGCAGCGCTGGAACGTCTCGGCGGCGCTGCTCGGCGCCCAGCTCTATGCCGAGTCGAACTTCAACCCCTTCGCGCGCTCGCCCGCCGGCGCCGAGGGCATCGCGCAGTTCATGCCGGCTACGGCGCAGGCGCTCGGCCTGCGCGACCCGTTCGACGCCGGCGCGGCGATCGACGCGCAGGCGCACCTCATGCGCGACCTGCTGCGCCGCTTCGGCTCCGTCCCGCTCGCGCTCGCGGCCTACAACGCCGGCCCCGGCGCGGTCGCCGCCTGCGGCTGCGTGCCGCCGTATCCCGAGACGCGCGGGTACGTCGCGCGCATCCTCGGCCTGCTCGGAGGAGCGGGCGAGGCGATCGGCGGCGGCGGGCTCGAGGTGAGGCTCGTGGAGTGAGAGGTATGCTGGCATACGCGATGAAGCGCACGACCGTGAAACTGCCGGACGATCTCGACGCGCGACTGCGACACGAGGCAGCCCGGCGAGGCCTGACCGTCTCCGAGATGACGCGAGCGGCGATCGCGGCCTATCTCAGCGTCCCGCCGCCGGGCGCGCGTCGTCATCTGCTGGCGGCGGGCGCTGGTCGCAGTGGTCGCAGCGACCTGTCGGTGAACATCGAGGAGATACTCGCGGGCGAGATGGACTGATGGCGCTGTTGGTCGACGCGGGGCCGCTCGTCGCGACCATCGACGCGGACGACACCCACCATCGCGCGGCCGTCGAGTTGCTGGAGACGCACCCCGGACCGCTCGTCGTGCCGGCGCTCGTCGTGGCGGAGGTCGTGCAGCTCATCGCCAGTCGCGTCGGAGCCGGCGCGGAGGTGCGCTTCCTCGGCGATCTCGCGAGCGGCACGTTCAGCGTCGATCACGTCGCTGCGGCCGACTGGCTGCGGATCGCGGAGCTCGTCTGGCGCTACCGCGACCTACGTCTCGGGAGCATCGACGCGTCCGTGATCGCGGCAGCGGAACGCCTCGACATCACCACCGTCGCGACGCTCGATCACCGCCACTTCGGAGTCGTCGCGCCGGCACACGTGCAGGCGCTGACGTTGCTGCCGTGACGGGCGCCTCAGCCCAGGCGCTCGCGCCCATGCGGCGCGCGCAGATCCAGCACCGGCCCGGCAGGCACGATCCGGCTCGGGTTGATGTCGCCGTGCGTGAGGTGGTAATGGCGCTTGATCTGGTCGAAGTCGACGGTCTCCGCCACGCCCGGCGTCGCGTACAGGTCGCGCAGGTAGCCCGACAGGTTCGGATAGTCGGCGATCCGGCGCAGGTTGCACTTGAAGTGACCGACGTACACCGAGTCGAAGCGCACCAGCGTGGTGAACAGGCGCCAGTCGGCCAGCGTCTGACGGTCGCCGAGCAGGAAGCGGCGCGCGGCCAGCCGTTCGTCGAGCTCGTCGAGCGTCGCGAACAGCGGGCGCACGGCCTCCTCGTAGGCCTCCTGCGTCGACGCGAAGCCCGCGCGGTAGACGCCGTTGTTGACGTTCTCGTAGACCGTCTCGTTGATCGCGTCGATCTCGTCGCGCAGCGCCCGCGGATAGAGGTCGAGCCCGGGCCGTGAAGCGAGCTCGTCGAACGCGCCGTTGAGCATCACGATGATGTCCGCCGACTCGTTGTTGACGATCCGGCCGCTGACGGTGTCCCACAGCACGGGCACCGTGACGCGCGCGTCGAAGTTCGGATCCGTCGCGAGGTAGCCCTCCGACAGGTACGACCAGCCGTTGACCTCGTCGAGCGTCGTGCCGGGCTCGCCGGTGAAGCGCCAGCCGCGCTCGTCGCGGATCGGGTCGGCGATCGACAGGCCGATCGCATCCTGCAGCCCCTTGAGCTCGCGCACGATCACCGTGCGGTGCGCCCACGGGCAGGCATGCGACACGTACAGGTGATAGCGGCCGGCCTCGGCCGGATACTCGGAGCTTCCGTCGCTGGTCACCCAGTCGCGAAACGAGCTCGTCTGGCGCTGGAAGCGCCCGCCGCCATCGCGTTCGCCCTTGCCCAGCGTGGTCAGGACGTCGCTCATGATCGCGACCCAGCGCTCGCCGCCCAGCCCGCCCGCGGGTCGGGCAGCGGCGTCAGCCGCGCCGCGATCTGCTCGCGCCGGCCCTCCAGGAACGGCGGCAGGATGAGCGTCGTTCCGAGCTCCTCGACCGGGCCGTCGACCGTGAAGCCCGGCTCGGCCGTCGCCAGCTCGTAGAGCACGCCCGACGGCTCGCGGAAGTACAGCGAGTAGAAGTAGTGGCGATCGACGTAGCCGCTGTTGGGGATGCCCGCGTCGGAGATGCGCTCGATCCAGGCGGGCAGCTCCGCGTCGGTCGTGCCGAAGGCGACGTGGTGCACGACGCCCGCACTCTGCATTCCGCGCGCAGCGGGCGCCGGGTCGAACGCGATCCAGCCGCCGCGGCGCTCGCCGCGCAGCTCCCAGCGATCCTCGTCGCCGGCGCGCTCGCCGCCCATCAGCTGCTCCAGCACGAGCGCGGTGCCGTCGGTGTCACGGCTGTAGGCGCGCACGCCCTCGAAGCCCTGCAGCGCGTGCGCGGCCGGCACCTCGGGATGCTCGGCGATCAGCGCCGGATCGGGCGAGGTCGAGACGACGAGCTCGTGCTCGAGCCCCTCGAAGTCGGCGAAGCGCAGCGAGCCCGCGTCGAACTCGGGCCGCGTGACCGCGACGCCCTCGGCCGCAAGGCGCACGGCCCAGAACTCGATCGCGTCTGCCGACGCGACGCGCCAGACGATGCGGTGCACCATGCCGGCGCCCGGGCGGCCGGGCGTCGCGCCGGGGTACTCGAAGAACGTCAGGTCGGCGCCGGGGCGCGCGTTCTCGTCGCCGTAGAAGAGGTGGTAGACGCTCGGATCGTCCTGGTTGACGGTCTTCGCCGTCATGCGCAGGCCGAGCACGCGCGTGTAGAAGTCGACGTTGCGGGGCGCATCGCCGGTGATCGCTGTGATGTGGTGGATGCCGTCGAGCTGCATGCTGCCCCCTATACCCGGAACGTGAAGTGGTTGCCCGATCAACCATAGCAAAGTAGTTGCACATGCAATCACCGGCCGCTCGATCTATGCTCGATCGCGATGGCCTCAGCCGCCCACTCGACGCGCGACAGCCGGCTCGCCGAGCAGCGCCGCAGCCTGCCCGACGGCCCCGGCGTCTACCTCTTCCGCGACGAGCGCGGCACGGTGGTCTACGTCGGAAAGGCGAAATCGATCCGCAAGCGCGTCGCCGGGCACTTCTCCAACGTCAAGGGCGCCGGGGCGACGCGCGGCGCGATCGAGATGGTCTCGAGGATCCACCAGATCGAGTTCCTGCTCGTCGCATCCGAGGCCGAGGCGCTGCTGACCGAGAACACGTTCATCAAGGAGTACAAGCCGCGCTTCAACGTCCGCCTGCGCGACGACAAGTCCTATCCCTTTCTCGCCATCTCGCTCGACGAGGACTATCCGCGCGTCTACTTCACGCGCGAGCGCCACCGCCGCGACCGCGCCTACTTCGGCCCGTACTCCAACGCCAAGAAGGTGCGCGGAACGCTCGACCTGCTGCAGAAGGTGTTCGCCTTCCGCTCGTGCCCGGGGGCCGAGCCCGGGCGGCGCAGCGGCTCGCCGTGCCTGGACTTCTACATCAAGCGCTGCGGCGCGCCGTGCGTCGGCTACCAGACCAGGGCGGAGTACCGCGAGGCGATCGACGGCGTCATCGACTTCCTGTCGGGCCGCTACCGCCAGATCGAGCGCGACCTCGAGGGGCGCATGAAGGACGCCGCCGTCGCGCAGGAGTTCGAGCAGGCGGCGCTGGAGCGCAACCGCCTGAAGGCCGTCAAGAGCCTGCTCGAGCGCCAGCGCGTCGCCAACGAGTCGGTCGGCACGCTCGACGCGATCGCCGTCGCGGTCGACGGCGTCGACGCCAACGCGCAGGTCTTCCAGATCCGCGACGGCGTGCTGTCGGACCGCCAGTCCTTCTATCTCTCCAACGAGGCCGGCCGCGGGCTCGGCGAGGTCGCGGTCGAGTTCCTGCTGCAGTACTACGACGCGACGATGGCGATCCCGGCGCAGGTCATCGTCCAGCGCGACGTCGAGGACCGCGCGGCGCTCGGCGAGGCGCTCGGCATCCGCCGCGGCGCGCGCGTCGAGGTCCGCGCCGCCGAGCGCGGCGACAAGCGCCGCATCCTCGAGCTCGCCGAGCGCAACGCGCAGCTCGCGCTCGACCAGGAGCGTCTCAAGGACGAGCGTCGCCGCCAGCAGCGCGTCGAGGCGCTCGACGGCCTGCAACGGGTGCTCGAGCATGGACGCCCTGCCGCTGCGCATCGAGTGCTTCGACATCTCCAACCTGATGGGCACGAACACCGTCGCGTCGATGGTCGTCTTCGAGGGCGGGGCGCCGAAGAAGAGCGACTACCGCCGCTTCAACGTGCGCACGACGACCGAGGGCGTGCCCGACGACTTCGCCGCGATGGAGGAGGTGCTCGGCCGGCGCCTGGCGCGCTGGGACGCCGAGCAGGACCTCAGCCCCAACGACCCCAAGCGCAACGAGTCCTTCGCGACGCTGCCGAGCCTGATCGTCATCGACGGCGGCCCCGGGCAGCTGTCGGCGGGGATGCGCGCGCTGCGGGGCTTCAGCGAGCGCGGCGTGACGGTCATCAGCCTTGCCAAGCGCGTCGAGGAGGTGTTCGTCCCCGGCCGCCGCCGGCCGCTCGTGCTCGCCCACGACACCCCCGAGCTGCAACTGCTGCAGCGCGTGCGCGACGAGGCGCACCGCTTCGCCATCACCCATCACCGCGCGCGCCGCGATCGCCAGATGACCGAGTCGGTGCTCGACGGGCTGCCGGGCGTCGGCCCGAAGCGCAAGCGGGCCCTGCTGAAGCACTTCGGCTCGCCCGATTCCGTGCTCGCCGCTTCGCGCGAGGCGCTCGAGGCGGTGCCCGGCCTGCCCTCGAAAACGGCGCGCGACGTGTACGCGTATCTCAATCGCACCTCGGGTTAGGGCGCGACCCGCCAGACTCAACGGCGTGAGCATCCTCGACGAGCCCGCATCGACCTCCAGCCTGGAGGACCTCGTCGTCATCACGGGCTTCTCGGGCGCCGGCAAGTCGACGGCGATGAACGTCTTCGAGGACACGGGCTACTTCTGCGTCGACAA
The DNA here is from genome assembly GCA_963729125.1 of uncultured Actinomycetes bacterium. GTDB lineage: Bacteria > Actinomycetota > Thermoleophilia > Solirubrobacterales > Solirubrobacteraceae > CADCVQ01. The sequence goes on along the minus strand of CAVSML010000008.1, from coordinate 993,157 downwards.
CCTGCCCCCGGAGATGATCCGCACGCTCGTCGAGCTGTTCGTCCACGAGGGCTCGAAGGTCGAGCGCGCGGCGATCGTCTCCGACGTCCGCGGCGGCGAGCTGTTCGACGCCCTCAGCGCCGTGCTCGACGACCTGCGCGAGCACGACGTCAGCCACCACGTGCTGTTCCTCGACGCCGACGAGGAGACGCTGCTCGGGCGCTACAAGGAGACCCGCCGGCGCCACCCGCTGAGCCCGACCGGCTCGGTCGCGCAGGGCATCGCCGCCGAGCGCGAGGCGCTGGCGCCGTTCAAGGCCCGCGCCGACCTCGTGCTCGACACGAGCGGCATCAGCGCCGCGACGCTGCGCCGCCGCGTGATCGAGGAGTTCCTGCCGCGCCAGTCGCGCGCCAAGCTCGCCCTGACGTTCACGTCCTTCGGCCACAAGCACGGGATGCCGCGCGATGCCGATACGGTCGTCGACGTGCGCTTCTTGCCCAACCCGCACTGGGAGACGAGCCTGCGCCCGCTGACGGGCTTCGACCCCCAGGTCGTCGAGTACATCGACAGGGGCGGCAAGCTGCAGGCGTTCTACGACCGCCTCGACCCGCTGCTGGAGTTCCTGATCCCGGAGTACATCGCCGAGGGCAAGGCGCACCTCGGGATCGCGATCGGCTGCACCGGGGGCCGTCACCGCTCCGTCGCGATCGCCGAAGCGCTGGCCGCGCGTTACCGCGAGCGCGACGACCTCGAGGTCGAGGTCGCCCACCGCGACGTCGGGCGGCTGGCGCGATGATCGTCCACGTCGCCTACGAGGTCTCCGACCTCGCCCGCTCCGCGCGCTTCTACGACGCGATCTTCTACTCGCTCGGATCGCGGCGGATGTTCGAGTCGGACGGCGCGATCGCCTACGGCCGCGACCACGAGCAGTTCTGGATCGTCGCGCGCGGCCGTGAGCCGGCGCCGGGCTACGGCCACGTCGCGCTCGCCGCGGCCGGCCGCGCCGCCGTCAACGGCGCTCATGCGGCCGGCCTCGAGCACGGCGGCAGCGACGACGGCGCGCCCGGCCCGCGGCCGCAGTACGGCACCTCCTACTACGCGGGCTACCTGCTGGATCCCGACGGCCTGCGCGTCGAGCTCGTCGCGGGCGCGCGCTGAGCGCATGAGCGAGGAGCCGCCGCGCCCAGGAGCAGGTGCCCGACGCGCCTGGTCGTCGTCGCCTACGTGCTGGCGCTGATCTGCGCGCTGCTGCCGCTGGCGATTCTCGGCGCGGCGTTCGCCGGCGCGGTGATCTACAACCGCGGCCGGCGCGCCGAGGGCGCGGGCGTGGTCGTGCTGGCGGTCGCGTGCGTGGCGATCGCGATCGCCACCCGGTAGGGCCTTGCTGTACATCCTGTCCAGCGCGGCGGCCCGATGTTGTACAGGTGGGCCATAGCCCTGGGCTGATCTTTGTCCGAATGGACAAGGTCACGCCCGTCGCGGGCGGCGAGCCTGAGGTGGTACGCAGGCACCGGCGGCTGGAGGAGTGGGACTGTGAAGCTCGTGATCGGCATCGTCCGACCGGACAAGGTCAACGACGTGCTCGAGGCGCTGTACCGCGCGGAGATCCGCGGGTTCTCCCTGAGCCGCGTCCAGGGCCACGGGGGCGAGCTCGATCGCGTCGAGACCTACCGCGGCACGCGCGTGCAGATGGGCCTGTCGGACAAGGTGCGCTTCGAGATCGCGGTCTCGGAGGACTTCGTCGAGTCCGCGCTCGACGCGCTCTGCGAGGGCGCGCAGACCGGCGAGGTCGGCGACGGCAAGATCTTCGTCGTGCCGCTCGAGCGCGTCGTGCGCATCCGCACCGGCGAGAGCGACCGCGGCGCCGTCACGCCGGTGCTCAAGTGATCGTCGCGGCGGCCGCCTCCACCGTCGACACCGGCGACACCGCATGGATGCTCGTGTCGACCGCGCTCGTCCTGCTGATGACGATCGGGCTGGGCCTCTTCTACGCGGGCCTCGTGCGCGCGAAGAACGCGCTCAACACGTTCATGATGTGCGTCGCGGCGCTCGCTGTCGCGACGATCACATGGGCGCTCGTCGGCTACTCGCTGGCCTTCGACGGCGACGGCAAGATCGTCGGCGGGCTCGGCCACGTGCTGCTCAACGGCGTCGACTTCGCGCCGCGCGACGGCACGACGATCCCCCACCTCGTCTTCTTCGCCTTCCAGGCGACGTTCTGCATCATCACGACCGCGCTCGTCTCGGGCGCCGTCGTCGAGCGCATGCGCTTCGGCCCGTTTCTCGTCTTCGCCGCGCTGTGGTCGGTGCTCGTCTACGCCGTCATGGCGCACTGGGCCTTCGGCGGCGGCTGGCTGCAGGCGCAGGGGACGCTGGACTTCGCCGGCGGCGTGCCGGTCGAGATGGGATCGGGCTTCTCGGCGCTCGCCGCGGCGCTCGTCGTCGGGTCGCGCAGGGACTATGGCCGCCAGGCGCTGCTGCCCCACAACACGGTCTACTGCCTGCTCGGCGCGGGGCTGCTGTGGTTCGGCTGGTTCGGCTTCAACGGCGGCAGCGGCTTCTCGACCGGCAACGCCAGCGTGCTCGCGTTCACCAACACGCTGCTGACGCCGGCCTGCACCCTGCTCGTGTGGTTCATCCTCGACCTGATGCGCGGCCGCCAGGTAACGGCGGTCGGCGCCGCGACCGCGATCATCGTCGGCTGTGTCGGGATCACGCCGGCCGGCGGCTTCGTCAGCCCCGCCTGGGCGATGGTGCTCGGCGCGCTCGTCGCGCTTCCGTGCTACGCGGTCGTCATGTTGCGCCCGCGCACGCGCGTCGACGAGACGCTCGACGTGCTGGCCGCGCACGGCGTCGCCGGCCTGTTCGGGATCGTCTTCATCGGCGTCGTCGCCTCGAAGTCGTGGAACGGGGTCGCCGACGGTCTCGCCTACGGCGACGCGGGCCAGCTCGGCTCGCAGCTGGTCGCCGCGGTCGCCGCGCCGGCCTATGCGTTCTGCGCGACGTGGTTGCTGCTGAAGCTCATCGGCGCGGTCACGCCGCTGCGCGGTCCGGCACGCGACGAGGCCGTCGGGATGGACATCGTCCATCACGGCGAGGAGGCCTACCTCAGCGGCGAGGGCGCGATCCTGATCACGACCGATGGCCACGCCGAGGAGGACAAGCCGGTCGCCCAGCCCGTCTGAGGATCGCCGTTCACGGGCGCTCGCCGTCGGATACGGTGCGTTCCCGACCCTGAGGTGAACAAGCATGAAGATGGTGATGGCGTACATCCGCCACGAGGCGTTCGAGCCGATCCGCGCCGACCTGCTCGTCAAGGGCTTTCCGTCGCTGTCGGTCAGCGAGGTCAAGGGCTCGGGGCGCCAGAAGGGCATCACGGAGCGCTACCGCGGCGCCGAGCTGACCAACTACCTGCGCCCGAAGGTCAAGATCGAGTGCGTCGTCGCCGCCGGCGACGTGCGGCTGGTCGTCGACACGATCCTGCAGCATGCGCGCACCGGCGGCGTGGGCGATGGCAAGGTCTTCGTCCTGCCCGTCGAGGAGGCCTATCGCGTGCGCACCGGCGAGGCCGGCGAGGAGATCCTGCAGGCGCACCCGGGCGCCGGCGCCTGACGGGCGCCAAGTTGGGGCTTCTCAGCGGATTCCTACGGAGCTCTTACGCGTGGCTGGAACGCTCGTCCACGTAGTCCCAGAGCCCCGACAAGGAGGACCCGGATGAGCCCCAAGAGAATCGCGGCGCTCGCGCTCAGCGGTGCGCTGCTGGCGGGCGGCACCGGCGTGGCGATCGCCGCGGTGACCAAGGACGAGGGCGAGAAGGCCGAGCAGGCGGTCCTCGACGACGCCGCCAAGCGCCTCGACGTCACGCCACAGAAGCTGCGCGACGCGCTGAAGGCCGCTCAACAGGCGCAGCTCGAGAGCCGGCTCGACGAGGCGGTCAAGGCCGGCAAGCTGACGCAGAAGCAGGCCGACGAGATCAAGGCGCAGCACGAGAAGTTCGGCAGCGTGCTCGGCGGCAAGCGCTTCGGCGGACCGGGCGGGCGCGACGAGCTGCACTTCCGCGGCGCCCCGTTCAAGGGCATGCGCGGCCCGGTCGCGTTGAACCTCTCCAAGGCGCTCGGCATCAGCCGCGAGAAGCTCCACGAGCAGCTGCGCGCGGGCAGGAGCGTCGCCGACATCGCCAAGGCGCAGGGCAAGTCGCTGGCCGATGTGCGCTCGGCCGTCAAGGCCGACGCGAAGGCGCGCGCCGACAAGGCCGTCAAGGCCGGCGACCTCACGCAGGATCAGGCCGACAGGCTGCTGTCGCACCTCGACGACAGGCTCGAGCACCTCGACAAGCTGCCGCCGTTGCACAGGCACTCCAAGCGCGGCGGTCCGCCGCCGCCGGACCTGAAGCCCGGCAGCTTCGTGCCCGATCGCGACGAGGTCCCCGTGCTGGAGCCCGGCGTCATCAGCTGATCCGCTCGCGCGAGCTTCCGCCGGGCGGGTCGCCGACCGCCCGGCGGGATGTCTCACCGCACTGCCGTTACCGATCCGGGGGCTGCGGCCCTACTCTTCGAGTCATGGCCTGCGACGAGCACCCGGGCGGCATCGATGGCTGAGCCTCGATCGGCCGGCGGGCCGCGCGGCGGGGTCGACCTCGGCGGGACGAAGATCCAGACGGTCGTCGTCGACGGCCGCCACGCGGTCCTCGGCGAGGCGCGCCGGCCGACGCCGACGACCGGCGGCCCGGCCGGCGTCGCGGCGGCGATCGCCGCGGCGATGCGCGACGCCGCCACCGCGGCGGGGATCGCCACGTCCGAGCTGACGCTCGTCGGCGTCGGCTCGCCTGGCTCGATCGACGCCGCCGCGGGCACGGTCTCGAGCGCGAGCAACCTGCCCGGCTGGGCGGATGCGACCTACGACCTCGGGCCGGTGCTCGCCGACGAGCTCGGCGCGCCGGTCGCGCTCGGCAACGACGTCCAGGTCGCGACCGACGCCGAGGTGCGCCTCGGCGCCGGCCGCGAGTACGGCTCGGCGCTGGGCGTCTTCTGGGGCACGGGCGTCGGCGGCGGCATCGTGCTCGACGGCCGGCCGTGGCTCGGCCAGGGGTCGGCGGGCGAGATCGGCCATGTCTGCGTCCAGATGCGCCACGGCCTGCGCTGCCCGTGCGGACGTCGGGGCTGCATGGAGGCCTATGCCGGGCGCGGCGCGATGGAGCGCCGCGCGCGCGAGCTGCACGACTCGGGCGCCGAGACGCAGCTCTTCAAGATCGCGCGCAAGCGCCACCGTGAACGCCTGACGAGCGGTATCTGGGCCGCCGCGCTGGAGCGCGACGATCCGCTGGCTCGCAAGCTCGTCGGGCAGGCCGTCGATGCGCTCGGCGCCGGTGTCGCCTCGGTCGTCAACGTCCTCGACGTCGAGGTCGTGATCCTCGGCGGTGGCCTGGGGATCCGTCTCGGCGAGCCCTACGCCAGGCGCATCTCCGACGCGATGGCGCCGCACCTCTTCACCGCCGACCGGCCGCCGCCGGTGCTCGTCGCCGAGCTCGGCGACCTCGGCGGCGCGATCGGCGCGAGCCTGCTGACGGGCTGACGCCGCGCGGCGTCGCGCTCAGCGCCCGGCTTCGGCCTGAGCGGCCGCGAGCTCCTCGTCGGGTACGAGCGCGAATCCGAGCGCGTGCAGCGTCACCGCGTCGGTCTCGATGCCCTGTGCGGCGAGCTCGCCGGCGATCCGATCCCACGCCTCCTTGCGCGCACCGCTCGGCGCGGCGCGCAGGCGCAGCGACATCTGCACCGACAGCTCGAGGCCGGCGAGCTTCGAGCGCTCGATGCGCAGGCTCGTCGAGGCGGGCTGCGGATCGAGCACGCGGTCGCCCGTGCTCGTCGTCGCGAACAGGCGCAGGTCCACGGTCGCGAAGTCCGGGTCCTGCGGAGCGTCCGAGCTCAGCGAGGCGACCGCGCCGACGTTGCGCACGCTCGGCGACTGGGCCTGGGGGTCGTCGGGCACCTCCCCAACGCTATTGCAGGTGGCGCCTCCGCACCGCGTGGGCGCGCGAGACCGACTAGATTTCGCGCCTCTGAACGCGGCGGGAGCACCGGCCCGCGTGCTGCGAGTTCGAGAATCCCGAGGAAGGACGTACCGAGTATGCCCGTACGCGTTGGAATCAACGGCTTCGGCCGCATCGGCCGTAACGTGTTCCGCGCCGCCCAGGCGGCAGATGCCGACATCGAGTGGGTCGCGGTCAACGACCTCACCGACAACGCGACGCTGGCGCACCTGCTGCGCTACGACTCGATCCTCGGCCCGTACCCGGGCACCGTCGAGCTCGACGACGACGGCCTCGTCGTCGACGGCAAGCAGATCATCGTCAAGGAGGAGCGCGATCCCGCCGACCTCGGCTGGGGCGATCTCGGCGTCGACGTCGTGCTCGAGTCCACCGGCCTGTTCACCAAGCGCGACGCCGCCGCCAAGCACCTCGCGGCCGGCGCGAAGAAGGTCATCATCTCCGCGCCCGCGACCGACGAGGACATCACGGTCGTGCTCGGGGTGAACTTCGACCTCTACGACAAGGACTCCCACGACGTGATCTCCAACGCGTCGTGCACGACGAACTGCCTGGCGCCGTTCGCGAAGGTCATCCACGAGGCCGTCGGCATCCAGCACGGCCTGATGACGACGATCCACGCCTACACGGCCGACCAGAACCTGCAGGACGGCCCGCACGGCGACCTGCGCCGCGCGCGCGCCGCCGCGATCAACCTCGTGCCGACCTCGACCGGCGCCGCCAAGGCCGTCGGCCTCGTGCTGCCCGAGCTCAACGGACGCCTGCACGGCTTCGCGGTCCGCGCCCCGGTCCCGACCGGCTCGATGGTCGACCTGACGTTCGTCGCCCAGAAGGAGACCTCCGTCGAGGAGATCAACGCCGCGTTCGCCGCTGCCGCCTCGAGCGGGCCGCTGGAGGGCATCCTGCAGTACACCGAGGACCCGATCGTCTCCAGCGACATCGCCGGCAACCCGCACTCGTCGATCGTCGACGGGCTGCTGACGAGCGTCATGGAGGACACGCTCGTCAAGGTGATCAGCTGGTACGACAACGAGTGGGGCTACTCGAACCGCTGCGTCGACGTCATCCAGCAGGTGCTGTAGTTGCGCACACTGGATGACCTCGGCGACGTCGACGGCCGGCGCGGCCTCGTGCGCGTCGACTTCAACGTGCCGCTGGCGGATGGCGCGGTGTCCGACGACGCGCGCATCCAGGCCGCGCTTCCGACGATCGAGGAGCTGCGCGGCAAGGGCGCGAAGCTGCTGCTCGTGTCGCACCTCGGCCGGCCCAAGGACCGCGAGGAGGAGTTCTCCCTGCGGCCCGTCGCCGACCACCTGGCGGAGATCCTCGGCACGGAGGTCACGCTCGCGCCGGACCTCGACGACGTCCCCGACGGCGACGTCGTGATGCTCGAGAACATCCGCTACGAGCCCGGCGAGACGAAGAACGACCCCGAGCTGTCCAAGCGCCTCGGCGAGCTGGCCGACTTCTACGTCAACGACGCCTTCGGCGCCGCGCACCGCGCCCACGCGTCGACGGTCGGCGTCGTCGAGCACATCGCCGACTCCGCGGCGGGTCGCCTGCTGCAGCGCGAGGTCGAGACGCTGTCGGGGATTCTCGCCGACCCCGGGCGGCCGCTCGTGGCGATCGTCGGCGGGGCCAAGGTGACCGACAAGATCGGCGTCATCGACGCCTTCTTGGAGGTCGCCGACACGATCCTCATCGGCGGCGCGATGAGCTACCCGTTCTTCAAGTCCCAGGGCCACGAGGTCGGCGCCTCGCTGTGCGAGGAGGAGGGCGTCGAGCCCGCGGCACGCGCGCTGAAGCAGGGCGCCGACAAGCTGCGGCTGCCGGTCGACCACGTGCTCGGCAAGGAGTTCTCCGCCGACGCCGAGCCGATCGAGTCCGACGAGATCGACGTCCCCGACGGCCTGATGGGCCTCGACATCGGACCGAAGACCGCCGAGCTCTATGCCGCGGAGATCACATCCGCCGGCACCGTCTTCTGGAATGGCCCGATGGGCGCGTTCGAGCTGGCGCCGTTCGCGGCGGGTACCCGCGCGGTCGCCGAGGCGGTCGCGGAGACCGACGCCGTCACGGTCGTCGGCGGGGGAGACAGCGCAGCGGCACTCGCGCAGTTCGGCCTCGACGATCAGATCACGCACATGTCGACCGGCGGCGGCGCCTCGCTGCAGCTGCTCGAGGGCAAGACGCTGCCCGGCCTCGAGGTCCTCTCCTAGTGGCCCCTCCCGGACCACGAGTGGCCCGCACGCAGTTCATCGCGGGCAACTGGAAGATGTTCAAGACGGTCGAAGAGGCCGAGGACTACATCCAGGCGCTGCTGCCACGCGTCTCGTCGATCGACGGCGTCAACGTCGCGATCTGCGTGCCGTTCACCGACCTGCAGGCGATGATCGACTCGACGCGCGGGTCGCGCGTCGAGGTCTTCGCGCAGAACATGCACGAGGCCGAGGATGGCGCCTACACGGGCGAGGTCTCGGCGGCGATGCTGACCGAGATCGACGTCCACGGCGTCGTGCTCGGGCACTCCGAGCGCCGCGAGCACTTCTGCGAGACCGACAAGGCGCTGTCGCACAAGCTGCCCGCCGCGCTGGCCGCCGGCCTGAAGCCGATCCTGTGCGTCGGCGAGACCGAGGACGAACGCGAGCGCGGAGATACCCAGCGCAAGCTGCGCCACCAGGTCCAGGAGGGCCTCGAGCGCCTGACCTCCGAGCAGATCGCGCGGGTCACGATCGCCTACGAGCCGATCTGGGCGATCGGCACCGGCAAGGTCGCGACGCCCGAGCAGGCGCAGGAGGCGATCGCCTTCGTGCGCGCGCTCGTCAAGGACAAGGCCCCGGAGGCCGCCGAGGTCGTCCGCGTGCTCTACGGCGGCTCGGTCAAGGGCGACAACGCGGCTGAGCTGCTCGCGCTGCCCGACATCGACGGCGCGCTCGTCGGCGGCGCCTCGCTGGACGCCGCCGGCTTCGCCGCGATCGTCGAAGCGGCCGCCTCGCTCGCGGGGTCGTGACCGGCCCGCCAGGCCTGTCCTCGGTCTGCATCGTCGTCCTCGACGGCTGGGGCCTGGCCCCTGAAGGACCGGGCAACGCCGTCTCGCTCGCAGACACGCCCGTCTTCGACGGCCTGTGGGCGCGCTACCCGCACACGACGCTGACCGCCTGCGGTCGCGCGGTCGGCCTGCCGCCCGGGCAGATGGGCAACTCCGAGGTCGGCCATCTGAACCTCGGCGCCGGCGCGATCGTCAAGCAGGACCTGACGCTGATCGACGAGGCCGCCCGCGAGCCGGACTTCGGCGGCAACGCGATCCTGCTCGAGGCGATGCGCGCCGCGACGCGCGTGCACCTGCTCGGCCTCGTCTCCGACGGCGGCGTGCACTCGAGCATCGAGCACCTCGGCGCGCTGATCGAGACGGCGGCGCGCATCGGCGTGCCCGATCTCGTCGTGCACGCGATCACCGACGGGCGCGACACGCTGCCGACCGCCGGTGCCGGCTACCTGGAGACCGTCGAGGGGTGGTGCGAGGCGGCCGGCAACGCGCGCGTGGCGAGCGTCGTCGGGCGCTTCTACGCGATGGACCGCGACAGCCGCTGGGAGCGCGTGCAGCTCGCCTTCGACCTGTTCGCCCACGGCCTCGCCGAGCACGGGGCGCCGACCGCGCCCGATGCCGTGCGCGCCGCCTACGCGCGCGGGGAGACCGACGAGTTCGTCGGCGCGACGCGCGTCGGCGCGGAGGGCGCGATCCGCGCGGGCGACTCGGTCATCGCCTTCAACTTCCGCCCCGACCGCATGCGCGAGCTGACCGCCGCGCTCGCCGCGCCCGAGTGCCCCGGCATCGATCGCCGTGGCTCGGCGCCCGTCGCGCAGTACACGACGCTGACCGACTACGGCGAGATGCCCGTCGAGCACCCGGTCGCGTTCGTCTCCCAGCGCCCGACGGTGACGCTGGCGAGCGTCGTCGCCGACGCCGGCGGCCGCCAGCTGCACGTCGCCGAGACCGAGAAGTACCCGCACGTGACGTACTTCTTCGGTGGGGGCAAGGAGCAGCCCCAGCCCGGCGAGCGGCGCGTGCTGGTGCCCTCGCCGCGCGACGTGGCGACGTACGACCTCAAGCCGCAGATGAGCGCGCCGCAGCTCGCGGACGCATTCGTGCAAGCGTGGGAGAACGAGGAGTTCCGCTTCGCGCTGATCAACTTCGCCAACCCCGACATGGTGGGCCACACGGGCGTCATCCCGGCGGCTGTCGCGGCGATCGAGGTCGTCGACGCGTGCCTGGCGCGCGTCGTGGCGGCCGTGCGGGCAAGCGGCGGCGCGTGCATCGTGACCGCCGACCACGGCAACGCCGACCACATGCTCGAGCCCGACGGCTCGCCGAACACCGCGCACTCGCTGAACCCGGTGCCAATCGTCGTGACGGTCGCGGACGCGCAGCTGGACGCGGAGGGCGGGATCCTGGCCGATGTCGCGCCGACGGCACTCGAGCTGCTGGGGATCGCGCGGCCGCCGCAGATGACCGGTCGCTCGCTGCTGGTGTCGTGACGCGGGGGCGGGGGTGACGACGACCATCGTCGCCGCGGCGCTCGCGCTGTTCGTCGGTGCCGCGCTGCAGTCGGCGACCGGCTTCGGCTTCGCGCTCGTCTCAGCGCCGATCCTGTTCGCGCTGCTCGGCCCGCGCGAGGCGGTGACGGCCGGGGTCGTCGTCGCCATCCTGCTCAACACGCTGACGCTCGCGACCGAGCGCCGCCGTCCGCAGGTGCTCGTGCGCGACGCGGTTGCGCTCGTCGCCTGGTCGCTGCCGGGGATCGTGCTCGGCGTGCTCGCGCTGCGCCACGTGCCCGAGCAACCGCTGTCGGTGCTCGTCGCGATCGCGGTGCTCGCCGGGCTCGGCCTGCGCGTGCGCAGCCGCCGGGCGCAGGCCGTGCCGCGGCGGCGGGGCTGGCACGTGCCGGTCGCCGGCGCGACCGCCGGAGCGCTCGGCACGTCGACCTCGTTGAACGGCCCGCCGCTGGTGTTCTGCCTGCTGGCGCGCCGCGCATCGCCCGCCCAGACGCGCGACACGCTGGCGGCGATCTTCCTCGCGGAGGCCGTTCTTGGCATCCCCGCGCTGCTCTTGAGCGACACGTTCACGATGCCGCCCGCCGTCGGGCTGCTGATCGCCGCCGGGCTCGCCGGCCAGCTGCTCGGCCGTCGCGCGTTCGGCTGGCTGCGGGGCGAGCGTTACGAGTGGGCGGTGCTCGCCGCGCTGGGTGCGACCGCGCTCGTCGCGCTCGCGACGAGCGTCGTCTGAGGCGCGCCCCCGTCCGCTCGGGCAGCTCGAGGAAATCCCGGAGGGCGGGGCGGGGGCTTGCGAAGCGAGCGGCGTGACCGCCGGTCAGTGGAGGGACGACCGAGCCGCGGCTGCTCGTCCTGCCGGTCCCCGAGCCGTTCTGACGGCCCTCGGCGCCCCTTGCGCCGAAGGCGCATCAGCTCCTGCGCAGCGCCCGCGCCAGCCTGCCGAGCAGCCCCTCGCCCGCGCCGGGCTCGGGCGATGCCGGCGCCGGCGGCGCCGACTCCGGCGTGCGCGCGCCCCAGCCGTCGAACACGGCCGGCCCGTGGTCGCGCCCGTAGGCGGTCATGCGCCTGACCCACTCGTCGAGGACGTCGAGCGACATCGCCATCGGCGACGTCACGCCGAGCACCAGCCAGCGCTGCGTGCCGTCCTTCTCATTGCGAGCGCCGCCCTGGAACTCGTAGTCGGTCTCCGTGCGCAGGACGCGCAGCAGCGAGCGCACCTCGGCCTCGCCGGGGGCCGTGAACTCGAAATCCAGCTGCAGCGGCGTGCCCTCGTCAACGCCGCGCTCGCGCAGCGCCTCCCAGGACTTCGGGTTGACCTCGAGGTGCGCATGCAGCACGCGCTCGTACTTGTCGGGACCGTCTGCCATGGACGCTGAGACTAGAAGCTCGCGACGCGGGCGCGGACCCAGGCCTGCATGGCCGGCACGCCGGCGGGGTCGATCCCGTGCCCGCCGCCGTGCTCGTGGTACTCGACGGCCGGGCCGGCGCCCTCCAGGCGCGCACGGGCGTCGCGGGCGAAGTCGACGGAGATGATCGGGTCGCGACTGCCGTGCGCGATGAACACCGGCAGGCCGGCGCGGCTGTCGAGCTCGGGCTGCCAGCCCTCGACGGTCGGGATGAAGCCGCTGATCGCGAGGATCCCCGCGGGCGACGGACGGCCGGGACCGAGCCCGACGGCGTAGGACATCACGCAGCCCATCGAGAAGCCGCCGACGATCGTCTGCCCCCAGCCGAGGCCGTGCTCGCCCAGCAGCGCGTCGAGGAACGTCGTCAGTCGCGTGTAGGTCGCCTGGAACGTCGCGGGATCGGGGAAGCCGACGCGCGGCACCCGATACCACCAGCGGCCCCCACCGGGTCCCGGCAACGGCGCGCCCGGGGTGACGCCGAGCAGCCGGCGCTCGGGGTCCAGGACGTCGAGGACCGAGACGAGGTCGTGCTCGTCGGCGCCGCGGCCGTGCAGCAGCACGAGCGCGCCGTCGGGCTCGCGCGGGCTGTCGCGGACGAGGTGGACGAGCGGCTGCACGCTCACGCCGGCCGGCGGGGGTTGGTGATCGGAATGGACCGCTGCTCGAGCGCCATGACCGCAACGGTAGGTCGCGGACGCCGCCGGCGCCACCCGGCTGCAGCGGCGGCGCGCCAGCGCCGACGGTCCTCGCGTTTCGTTGTCTGTGCAACCAGCATGTTCTACCCTGGTGGCCATGGCGATCATGCCCAGCGCATCGCAGGCGCATCTGCTCTCGGCTCGGGAGCTGCGCGCCTGGCGGGGCATGCTGCGGGCGCATGCGGCGCTGGCGAAGGCGCTGGACGCGCAGCTTGAGGCCGCGCACGGCCTGCAGCTGAGCTCCTACGAGGTGCTGATGTACCTCGCCGACGCCGAGGACGAGCGCATGCGCATGTGCGATCTCGCCTCGTCGATCCTGCTCAGCCGCAGCGGCCTGACGCGGCTCGTCGATCGCCTCGCTCGCGAGGGCCTGATCGAGCGCGTCGCCTGCCACGACGATGCCCGCGGCCAGTTTGCAAAGCTCACCCCGGCCGGCCGCGAGAAGCTCGCCGCCGCGCGCGTCACGCACCTCGCCGGCGTACGGGCGCTGTTTCTGGAGCGCTTCAGCGCCGAGGAGCTCGAGCTGCTCGGCGATGCCTGGGACCGCATCATCGCCGGCGCCGGCTGGAGCTGCTGCTCCTAACCGGTCGGGCGCAAATTTTCGTGGTCAAGACTTGACAGTAGGCCACTTAGGTTTTGTATCCTTCGGTCAACAGGTAGTTGACCCGTAGGAGGTATGACCATGGCGATTGTACGCTGGGATCCCACCCGTGAGCTGGACTCGCTGCAGGGCGAGATGAACCGTCTCTTCTCGACCTTCTTCGAGACGCCGACCGCGTCGAAGGGCAACGGCGGCAACGGCACCGCGCGCCGCTGGATCCCGTCGATGGACCTCGTCGAGACGCAGGAGGAGTTCGTCCTCAAGGCCGACCTGCCCGGCATGGACGAGAGCGACGTCAGCATCGAGTTCGAGAACAACGTCCTGACGGTCGCCGGCGAGCGCAAGACCGAGCACGAGGAGCGCCACGAGGGCTACTACCGCCTCGAGCGCGCGACCGGGTCCTTCTCGCGCGCGCTGAGCCTGCCGGACGGCATCGACCCCGAGGCGGTCGCCGCGACGTTCGACAACGGCGTGCTGACCGTGCGCATCCCCAAGCCCGCGCAGGCCAAGCCGCGCAAGGTGAAGATCGGCGTCGGCGGCGCCGGGCCCCGGACGATCGAGGGCGAGGCGACCACGACGAACGAGGCAGACAAGCAGTAGCTCGTTGCGGTAGCTCGTAGGGTGCTCACCGCATGAGCGCCCTGCAGATCCTGCATCGCGACCCCGGCTCGAACGCTCGAGCCGGGGTCTTGCGCACCGTCCACGGGTCGGTCCGCACGCCGGCGTTCGTGCCGCTGGCGACGAAGGGGACCGTCAAGGGCCTCGAGCCCCGCGAGGTCGCCGCGCTCGGCTACGACATGGTCCTCGGCAACACCTTCCATCTCTTCATCGATCCGGGCGCCGAGCTCATCGCACATTTCGGCGGTTTGCACGAGTTCATGGGCTGGCGCTCGCCGATCATCACCGACTCCGGCGGCTTTCAGGTCTTCTCGATGGGCCACGGCACGGTCGCCGACGAGATCAAGGGGCGCTCGCCGAGCGGCGCCAACCGCCTCGGGCGGGTGCTGTCGATCGAGGAGCAGGGCGTGCGCTTTCGCTCCTACGTCGACGGCTCGGAGCAGTTCATGGGACCGGAGGCCTCGATGGCGGTGCAGGCGGCGCTCGGCTCGGACATCGCGCTCGCCTTCGACGAGTGCACGCCGCTGAACGTCGAGCGCGACTACACGGCGCGGTCGACCGAGCGCACGCACCGCTGGCTGGATCGCTGCCTGGCCTGGCACGGCCAGCACGGCCCGCCCAGCCAGCTCGTCTACGGGATCGTCCAGGGCGGCGTCTACGAGGACCTGCGGATCGAGTCGACGCAGGCGATCGCCGCGCGGGCGGTCGACGGCATCGCGATCGGCGGCTCGCTGGGCGCCGACAAGCCGCAGATGTACGAGGTGGTCGGCTGGGCGACCGCCGCGCTGGGCGACGACCCGCGCCCGCGCCACCTGCTCGGAATCGGCGACGTCGACGACCTGATCCGCGGCGTCGAGCTCGGCGTCGACACGTTCGACTGCGCGATGCCGACGCGGCTCGGGCGCCACGGCGTCGCGCTGATCGCCGAACCCGGCAGCCGCTGGCGCGTCGACCTCACCGCCGCGCGCTGGAAGCGCTCGCACGAGCCGATCATGGAGGGCTGTGAGTGCCCGTCGTGCGAGGCGGGCCATTCGCGCGGCTACCTGCGCTACCTGCTGAAGAACCGCGAGCTGACCGGCGTGCGCCTCTTGACCGTCCACAACCTCGCCTACCTCGCGCGGCTGATGGCCGACCTGCGTGGCGCGATCGCGGCGGGCACGCTCGCCGTGCGCGCCGCGGCGCTGCGCGGCGGAGCCCCGCCCGCGTGCTGAGCGACGACGACCAGGCGCTGCTCGAGCGGATGTACCCGCTCGCGCTCGTCGAGGCCGGCGAGCTCGACTCGCCGCGCAACCGCAGCATCGCCGCCAGCGACTTCTGGGCGTTCCTGTCGATGGGAGGGGGCAGCGAGGACGAGGCGACCGACGCCTTGGTGCGCGGCCTGCGCTCGTGCGACCGGCCCGGCTAGCGCGTGTTGTCGTCGATCAACCTGTCCATCTGGTCGACGACCTCGCTCGTGCTGCTGCCGTCGACGTCGGTGATGTTGACCGTGTTCGAGCCGCCCGAGCTGCCGATCGCGAACGCGAGCACGGCGGCGACGAGCCCGGCGATCAGCACGTAGGCGACCGTGCGCCCGGAGCCGCGCCGGGGCGCGGACTCCTCGCGCCTGCGGGCGCGCACCGGCTCGTCGAGCACGGGTTCGTAGACCGGTGCGCGCGGCGGCGCCGGCGCGGGCTGGGGGCGCAGCCGCCGCGGGGCCTCGGGGCTCGGGCTGGGGCTGGGGATCGCGCGCGTCGCCTCCGTCTCCTCGGGCGGGAGCATCGAGGTCGCGGCGGTCGCCGGGACGGCGCCCGCGGGCGCCACGCCGCGCGCGCCGTCGTGCAGCGCCAGGCGCATCGCCTCGGCGCTGGAGTAGCGCTGGCCGGGCTCCAGCGAGAGCGCGCGCTGGACGGCGATCGCGAGCGCCGGCGGCACCTCGGGCGCGATCTCGTCGAGGCGCACGGGGTAGGCGCGCTGCTGCATCAGCGCGAGCTCGGTGAGCGAGTTGGCGTCATATGGCAGGCGGCCGGCGAGCAGCTGGTAGGTCACGACGCCGATTCCGTAGAGGTCGGCGGCCGGGCCGACATCCGCGCCCATCGCCTGCTCGGGCGCGAGGTAGGCCGCGGTCCCCAGCACCGAGCCGGCCTGCGTGATCTCCGACGTGGTGCCGCTGAGCGCCTTGGCGATGCCGAAGTCGGCGAGCTTCACGGCGCCGTCGTCGGAGCGCAGGATGTTGCCCGGCTTGACGTCGCGGTGCACGACGCCCATGCGGTGCGCGTGCGAGAGGCCGCGGCAGACGCCGTCGACGAGCTCCAGCGTGTCCGCGACGCTCAGCCGCGTCTCCTCCTTGAGGATCTCCGCGCCGGAGCGCCCCCGGATGTACTCCATGACGATGTAGTAGCGGTCGGTTGCCTCGTCGAGGCCGAAGTCGAAGACCTGCACGATGTTCGGGTGCACGAGGCGCGCCGCCGACAGCGCCTCGCGCTTGAAGCGGGTGATGAACTGGTCGTCGTCGGCGAGGTGCTCGGCCAGCAGCTTGACCGCGACCTGGCGCTCGAGCCTGCGATCGAGCGCGACCTGGACCGTCGACATGCCGCCGTAGCCCAGCCGCTCGCCGAGCTCGTAGCGGTCGGCGATCAACGACGCGCTCATCCGTCGCTCTCCGGCGTGGCGCCGCCACCGGGCGTGGCGCCGCCGCCTGGCGTCGCCGGCGGCGGGTCCGCGGGCGGCACGGCTGGCGGCTCGACGGGCGGGGGCGGGATGATCACCGGAGGCGGCGTCTCCTCGGGCGGAGGCGGCGGTGGGGGCGGCTCCTCGGTGGGCGTCGTCTCGGTCGGCTGGGCCTGGGTCTCGGTCGGCGCGGTCTGCGTCTGCGGATCGGCGTCGGTCGGCTCGTCGGTCGTCTCGGTCTGCGGCTGCGTCGTCGTCTTCGTCGGCGTCTCGCAGTCGTCGCGGGCGCGGCGGGCCAGCGTGTCGCTGGCATCGCGCAGGGCCGCGCGCAGCTCGGCGTCGACCGTCGAGGGCAGCCCGCGCACGTTGTCGTCGACCTGGCGCAGCTGACCGTCCAGGTCGTCGCAGCGCCCGTCGTCGACGGCCTTGCGCACGTCGCCGATCTGGCTCTTGAGCTCGCCCGCGCTGGCGGGCGGGATGCCGCCCTTGACGCTGCCGCCGCCGCAGGCGCCGAGCAGCGCCGCGCCGACGCCGAGCAGCAGGGCGAGGGCCGGGATGAGCGCGCGGGGCATCGTCATTGACCGTACCCGAGGCGCTCGGCCAGCGAATCAGGCAGCCGCGCGGCCCGGATGGCGGCCGCAGCGCCGGGGATGTCGTACTCCACGCGGCGCCAGCTCGCGCGCCAGTTCTCGAGGTCCAGCAGCAGCCAGGCGGCGCGTGGATCGCCGTCTCGCGGCTGTCCCACCGAGCCCGGGTTGAGCAGCCACTCGCCGGTCCCGGGTCCGATGTCCAGGTCGTCGCCGTGTCGCCGCGGCTCGCCGGTCGCGACGTCGCCCTCGGGGCGCACGAAGGACAGTGCGACGTGCGAGTGGCCGATCAGCGCGACGCGCTGGTCCTGCACGTCGAAGCACAGCTCGGCGAGCAGCGCGCTCAGCACGTATTCCCAGACGGGATCGCGCGGGCTGGCGTGGTAGAGGCCGACGGACCCCTCCTCGCCGGAGGGACGCAGCGCGCGCAGGAACTCGAGGTTGGCGGTGGTGATCGTCTCCTGCGTCCAGCGGGCGGCGAGCGCGGCGCCGGTCGAGAACTCGTCGAGGCCGATCCCGCCGGTGACGCCGAGGTCGTGGTTGCCGGCCAGGCAGATCGCGGCGTGGCGGCGCGCCAGCTCGACGCAGGCATCCGGCTCGGCGCCGTAGCCGACGAGATCGCCCAGGCACCACATCTCCTCGGCCGCGGTCGATTCGGCGTCGGCGAGCACCGCCTCGAAGGCGTGACGGTTGCCGTGGATGTCGGAGAGGATCGCGACCTGCATCTCGTACAGTGAGATCGTGCATCGGGGACGCCTGCGCTGGCCAGTTGCGATTGCGGCCGCCGTAGTGGTTGCCGAGGTTGCGGTCGTCCTCCTGCGACCTCGCGACGGCCTTATCGATCCCGCTCCAGTTCGCGCACAATCGTACTTCAGCGCCTCCGAGATCGAGCGCGCGCGCGACTACAACCGCCCGCAGCTGGCGCTCTACGGCGGCGTGCTGGCCGTGCAGGTCGGCGTGTTGGCGCTGCTCGTGGTGCGCCCGCCGCGGCGCTTGGGCGCCCCGTTCTCGCATCCGCTGCTGGCCGCGGCGGTGACCGGCGCCGCGCTCTCGGTCGCGGTCTCGGCCGCTGCGCTGCCGCTCAAGGCGGTGGGGCGCGACCGCGCGCGCGACTACGGCCTCGTGACGCAGTCCTGGGCCGGCTATGCACGCGACACGGCGATGTCGTGGGGGATCGCGGGCGTCATCACCGGCGTCGGCGCCGCCGCCGGCATGGCGCTCATCCGCCGCTACCCGCGGCGCTGGTGGGTCCCGGGGTCGGTCGTCGTCGTCGCCTTCGGGGCGGCGTCGGTCTATGCCGCCCCGGTCGTGCTCGACCCGCTCTTCAACCGCTTCGAGGCGCTGCCGGCGGGGCAGGCGCGCTCGGACGTGCTCGAGCTCGCCGAGCAGGCCGGCGTCGACGTCGGCGAGGTCTTCTCCGTCGACGCGAGCCGGCGAACGACGGCCGCCAACGCCTACGTCACCGGCATCGGCCACACCAAGCGCGTCGTGCTCTACGACACGCTGACGGAGAACTTCACGCGCGACGAGCTGCGCCTCGTCGTCGCGCACGAGCTCGCACACGTGCACTACGGCGACATCAACCGCGGCTTGTTGTACCTCGCGGTGATCGCGCCGTTCGGCCTGCTGGCGATCGCGCGCCTGACCGAGCGCCTGGCGCCCGAGGAGGACGGGCGCCCCGGCCCGGCGGTGCTGCCCGCGCTGGCGCTCAGCATCACGATCCTCGTGCCCGTCCTCACGACGGTCTCCAACCAGCTCAGCCGCGGCTTCGAGCAGCGCGCGGACTCCTTCGCGCTGCAGCTGACCGGCACGCCCGAGCCGTTCATCTCCTTCGAGCGCGGGATCGCGCTGCGAAACCTCTCGGACCCCGACCCGCCGAGCTGGCAGACGTTCCTGCTGGCGACCCATCCGCCGACGATCGAGCGGATCGGGCTCGGCGTGGCGTACGAGCGCGACGGGAAAGAGCGGGGATGACGTCCGCCGCCAAGGCCTGGCGGGGGCTGTCCACGCTGATGCTCGTCGTCGTCGTCGCCGCGTTGCTGGTCGGCCCGGGCATGCCGCCGTGGGGCTGGATCGCGCTGATCGCAAGCGGCGTCGCGTTCGCGGTCGAGCTCGTGCTGATCAGGCGCGAGCGCCGACGCAGCTAAGCGTCGTCGTCGGGCTGCGGCGCGTCGCCGCGGCCGCCGCCGAACTCGGGCAGGTTCTTGATGCCCTCGCGCGTGGCCCACTTCGACCACGAGTCCTCCAGCGCATCGGCCAGCTCGCGCATGAACTTCGGCGACAGGTTGATGCGCGACACGACGACGCCGGGGATCTCGTCGGCGTCGATCTCGTGGTCGACGCGCGCGAACGTGATCGTGAACTCGTAGTCCGAGAAGGAGACGTTGGCGAAGTTCGCGTAGTGCCCGGCCATCACGTCGGGCGAGAAGTGGATGTTGATGTGCCGCTCGGGCTCGTCCTGTTCGGCCATGTGCCGAACTAGTATCGCAGCGTGCGCCTGATCGTCCTCGCCGTCGGGCGGCTGCGCTCGCCCTTCGCCGACGACGTCGAGCACTACCTCAAGCTCCTCACGCGCCACGCGCGCGTAGAGATGATCGAGGTGCGCGAGGAGGAGCGGGTGGCCGCGCGCGTGCCCGAGCGGTGCTTCGTCTCGCTGCTCGATCGCGCGGGCGAGCAGTTGGACTCGCTGTCGTTCAGCCGCTTCGTCGAGGCGCGCCGCCAGGCCGGTCGCGACGTCTGCTTCGTCGTCGGCGGGCCCGCCGGGCTGGACCTCGAGCGCGTCGACCACCGCTTCTCGCTCGGCCCGCTGACGCTGCCTCACCAGCTCGCGCGCGTCGTGCTGCTCGAGCAGCTCTACCGCGCGCACAAGATCCTCGCGGGCGAGCCCTACCACCTGTGACTGCGTAGATTGCTAGCCGTGGAGACCCCGCTCTCACGGCTGCGCAGCGCCGTCCAGGACGCGTCGGGCGCCGTCGCCGGCGGCGGCGGCGCGCCGCGCACGCCGCCGACGCTCGAGCGCCCGAAGAAGGCCGGCTTCGGCGACTATGCGACGAACGCCGCGATGCTGCTCGCGCCGCTGGCGGGCACGTCGCCGCGCGACGTCGCCGCCAGGCTCGCGGACGAGCTCGACGAGCGGCTGGGCCCGGCGCTGGATCGTGTCGAGGTCGCGGGCCCGGGCTTTCTCAACCTCTTCCTGTCGGACTCGTGGTGCGTGCAGGCGCTGGAGCACGTGCTCGCGGCCGGCGACGCGTACGGCGGCGGCGGAGCCGACGAGCCCGAACGGGTGAACGTCGAGTTCGTCTCGGCCAACCCGACCGGCCCGCTGACAGCCGCCAGCGGGCGCCACGGCGCGTTCGGCGACGCGCTCGTACGGCTGCTGCGCTTTCGCGGCCACGACGTCTCCGGCGAGTACTACTTCAACGACGCCGGCAGCCAGATCGAGAAGCTCGGCGCGTCGATCCTGGCTCGCGCGCGCGGCGAGGACGTGCCGGAGGGCGGCTACGAGGGCGACTACGTCCGCGAGCTGGCGGCGGCGCTGCCCGAGGCCGCCGAGCTCGCCCCGGAGGATCTGGCTCGCCGCGGCGTCGAGCTCATGTTCGAGCGCATCCGGGCCGTGCTGCACGCCTACCGCGTCGGCTTCGACGTCTTCTTCAGCGAGGCGCAGCTGCACGCCGGCGAGCCGTCGGCGATCGCGAGGGCGTTCGAGCAGCTCGATGCCGCGGGGCGCCTGTACCGCGCCGACGGCGCGCTGTGGCTGCGCACGACCGAGTTCGGAGACGACAAGGATCGCGTGCTCGTGCGCTCCAGCGGCCAGACGACGTACTTCGCCGCCGACGTCGCCTACCTCGCCGACAAGCTCGGGCGCGGCTTCGACCGGCTGATCATCCCGCTCGGCGCCGACCACCACGGCTACCTCGGGCGCATGCGCGCCGCGCTCCTGGCGCTCGACGCCGATCCGGACTGCCTCGAGATGCCGATCCTGCAGTTCGTCCACGTCATCGAACGCGGCGAGCGTTCGAAGATGTCCAAGCGCCGCGGAGACTTCGTGACGCTCGAAGAGCTGATCGAGTCGATCGGCGTGGACGCGACGCGCTACTTCATGCTGCAGCGCTCACACGACACGATGGTCGACCTCGATCTCGACCTCGCGCGCGAGCAGTCCAGCGACAACCCCGTCTACTACGTGCAGTACGCCCACGCGCGGATCGCGTCGATCCTGTCCAAGGCGGGGGAGGAGCGCGTGCGCCGGGCGCTCGCCGAGGCCGTGAGCTTCGCCGGCCCGCTCGACCCCTCCGAGCGCACGCTGATCAAGAAGCTGCTGGCGTTCGGCGAGGAGGTCGACGAGGCCGCCGCGAGGCGCGCGCCGCATCGCGTCACCGCCTACGTGCTCGAGCTCGCGCAGGCGTTCACGGCGTTCTATCGCGACTGCAAGATGCTCGGCGCGCAGGGCGAGGGCGTGGAGTCCTTCCGGCTGGCACTCGGCTTCGCGGCGCAGCGCACGATCGCGCGCTCGCTGGACCTGCTCGGGGTCAGCGCGCCGCAGGCGATGTAGTCAGTCGTAGCGGACGAGATCCTCGTCGAGCCGGCGCGCGTCGGCGCTCGTCAGGCGCTCGGCCCGGTCGTCGCCGATCCCGGCCGCCGAGCGCCGGCGCCAGCTCGGCAACAGCAGCGCGAGGCCGCCGAGCAGCAGCACGACGAGCACGAATGGGATCGCGTAGGCGGTCCAGCCGATGCCGTCGCCGTCCGGCAGCGCGAGCACGTCTTCGCCGTACTCCTCGATCAGCGCGGCCTTGATCTGCGGCTTGTCCATGCCCTGCGCGATCAGCCCGCGGATGAAGGCGCGCTGGCGGTCGGCCTGCGGACTCTCGGCGATGTTCAGCGCGACGTTGCAGGTCGTGCACATGACCTCGTCCTCGATGTCGACGAGCGAGGCCTTCGGCGCCGCGCCGAGCGCGACGGCCGGGGTCGCGAGCACGGCGAGCAGCGCCAGCAGCAGCGTCGCGCGCCTCACTGCAGCGCCCGCTTCAGCGCGTCGTCGATGCGCTTCCTGTCGACCGGGCCCCGGTAGAGGTCGGCGATGCGCCCCCGGCGGTCGATGACGAAGGTCTCGGGCAGGCTCTTCGTCGCGTAGTCGTCGGCGAGCCTCGTGCCGACGTCGCGGACGCTCGGGTAGTTGATCTTGTACTTCTTGACGAAGCCCAGCGAATCGGGCGTCGAGTCGTCGAACGTCACGCCGAGCACCGTGCCGGTTCCGTCCTTCACGAGGCGCCGCTGCGTCGCGGCGAGGACGGGCGCCTCGGCCTTGCACGGCCCGCACCACGAGGCCCAGAAGTTCAGCACCACGACCTTGCCGCGCAGGTCGGCAAGCGAGCGCGTGCCGGCGGCTCCGAGCAGCGGCAGCTCGCGGTCGGCCGCGACGGGTCGCTCTCCGTTCAGCACGGCCTGCTCGATCGAGGTGTCATCCGAGCGCGACACGAGGCCGTATGCGAGCAGGCCGACGAGGGCGACGGCGGCGACGGCGCAGAGGATCGGGACGGCGAGGCGCTTCATCTCCCAGCCAGGTTAGAGCCGAGCATCCGGCGGCTGCGCCGGCGGATGCTCAGCGCATTCTCGGCTTCGCCCGAGGCTGCTCACACCCGCGCGACCGATCCTCGTCGAGTCCGCACCCACGCTTCGAACCTCGGGAGCGCGATGTCGAACTCGGTCAAGAAGACCCTCTTGGCGCTCGGCGCGTTCTGCGCCATCGCCGTCGGCGCATCGGCGCTCGCGGGCGCCGCCTCGAACACGACCACCACGCCGTCCTCGTCCTCGTCCTCGTCCTCGTCCTCGTCCTCGGCGCGGGCCGATCGCCCGAAGCAGGAGCAGCTGACCGGTGCGACGGCCGACAGGGTCAAGGCGGCCGCGCTGGACCGGGTCTCCGGCGCGACCGTGCTGCGCGTCGAGTCCGGCGGCCGCGCCGGCTCGGCCTACCACGCCCACGTGCGCAAGTCCGACGGCACCGAGGTCGTGGTGCTCGTCGACAAGCAGTTCGAGGTGACGGCCGTCAACGAGATGCGCCACCGGTCGAGGCGCGGGGGGGTGTGTCGGATTCGTGCGGCTCAGCCGCACCAACTCGACACACCCCCTGCTCGCAGCGCCTAGAATCGGCCCCGCGCGGACGTAGCTCAGTTGGCAGAGCGTCGGCTTCCCAAGCCGAAGGTCGCGGGTTCGACCCCCGTCGTCCGCTTCGCAAGAACGCGGAGCGCATGTCATCGCCTGGCTGCGTGACGTAGCCGCGGAATCGCAAGAATGCGCGGTTCATGCCGGCACTCGGTGGGCGAGCTACAGCTTCCTGTCGACCTGCTGCGTGAGCGCTCCGCTCGAGCGGGTCTGGGAGCCGCTCAGCGACGCCGAGCGCTATCCGGACTGGTGGCAGGGCGTGCGCGAGGTCGACGTCCTCGAGCCCGGCGCCGACGACGGCCGCGGCCTCGGCACGCTCTATCGCCTGCAGTGGCGCAGCAGGCTGCCCTACTCGCTGGTGTTCGACTCTCGGATCACGCGCTACGAGCCGCCCTACCTCCGGCGCGAACGCTCGGCGCCGAACTCATCGCCCACGGCTGAACGTCTAAGTTCTTGCGAAATTTGCTGGACAGCGGACCCGCGCGGCCTCACCATGATCGATTCCGCGCTTATTTCGCGACCGCTAGGGGAACTCGCATGGCTGTGCAATCCCAGGGACCGACGCAGTTCGAGTTCGTCCACGACGACACGACGATCACCTACTCGCCGGGTGAGTTCGGTGCCGAACCGGAGCTGAGCTACGCCGGCCCGATGGGCCGCTACACCTTCTCGGGCGATGAGATCCAGTCCTGCGAGAGCGCTCGCGGCCTCGAAGTCAGCGTCACGCTCGACCAGGTCTCGCACCTGCGGACATACACGCTGACGGTCTTCGTCCCAGACATCCAGCTCGATGCGGCCGCCGAGCAGAGCTTCCGCACCGTCGGCATCCACGCCACGCACCGCCGCAGCATGACCGGCGGGGCCGGGGTCGCACTGACGTGCGAGCCGCTGGAGTTCGACGGTCTCGCGCGGCTGATCGAGTTCCGCGCAGCGGAGGCGCCGCAGCTGCTGTAGCTACCAGGCCTGCACGGTGTCGCAGTGCGGGCAGCTCACCGAGGTCGACACCGGAGCCTCGAACAGAAAGCCGCAGCCGCAGGAGTAGCAGGCGCGATCGTCGGGTCCGCCGGCGTCGCGCACACGCCGCTCGCCCGGGTGCATGGGCTCCGGGCGCGGCGCGGGCCCGGGGACGATGTGCAGGCGCCGGCCCGTGGGGGAGCGGCGCGGCGCTGTGGCTTGTTTGACGGTCATCGCGGTCATGGCTCTATCGGCAATGACTCCCGAACACCCCAAAGGTTTCTGTCTGCGACAGACTTTTCCTCGTCGGCGGCCCATCTGGCGCGCTCGCGCCACCGGCATTCCAACATTGCGACAGTGCGATACTTGGTGGCGATGCAGCCCGCCCGCAAACGCCGGATCCGCCTCGTCGTCGCGCTCAGCGCGGCGGTCCTGCTCGCCGTCGCGCTCGTCTACACGAGCATCAGCGCGTCCAGCGAGGCGGTCTCGCCGAGCCAGCTGACGACCGCCCAGGCGGGCGTCTCCTACCAGCTGACGGGCAAGGTGCAGGACGGCTCGGTGCGCACGACGCGCGACGGGGTCGACTTCCGCGTGCGCGACCGCGACGGCAACACGTCGGTGCCCGTGACCTACACCGGCGTCGTGTCCGACGCCTTTCGCGAGGACCGCGAGGTGATCGTGACCGTCCGCAAGGAGGGCGCGACGTTCGTCGGCGAGCGCGACTCGCTGATCACGAAGTGCCCCTCGAAGTTCACCGAGGACGCCACGAAGTCCCAGAAGAGCTGAGCGGTCTTGGCGACCGTCGGCCGCGCGCTGCTGATCCTCGCCCTCGTGGTCGCCGTCTACGGCATCCTCGCGTCGCTCTACGGCGCGCGCCGTGGGCGGCCGGAGTGGGTCGTCTCGGGTCGCCGCTCCGTCTACGCCGTGGCCGCGCTGTGCACGGGTGCGTTCGGCATCCTGGAGCTCGCCTTCCTGCGCTCGGACTTCTCGTTCGCGACCGTCGCCAGCCACTCCTCGACGACGACGCCGGGCTTCTACAAGGCCGCCGCCGCGTGGTCCTCGCAGGAGGGCTCGCTGATGCTGTGGGTCTGGCTGCTGTCGCTGTGGTCGAGCCTCGTGCTGTTCTTGACGCGCCGCAGCCTGCGCCGCGTCGCGCCGTATGCGACCGCCGTGCTGCTGGGCTTCGCGGCGTTCTTCGCGGCGCTGCTGATCTTCCTCGAGACGCCGTTCGCGCTCAACGCCGTCGTCCCCGCGGAGGGCAACGGGCTCAACCCGCTGCTGCGCCACCCGAGCATGATGATCCACCCGCCGATGCTCTACTCGGGCTACACGCTGTTCGCGATCCCGTTCGCGTTCGCGGTCGGCGCGCTGATCACGCGCCAGGTCGGCGCGGCCGACTGGATCCGCTCGACGCGGCGCTTCGCGCTCGCCGCCTGGTTCTTCCTCGGCGTCGGCATCCTGCTCGGTGCGCGCTGGTCCTATGCCGAGCTGGGCTGGGGCGGCTACTGGGCCTGGGACCCGGTCGAGAACGCGTCGCTGCTGCCGTGGCTGACCGGCACCGCGTTCCTGCACTCGATCATGATCCAGGAGAAGCGCGGGATGCTGAAGATCTGGAACGTGTCGCTCGTGCTGGCGACCGGCATCCTGTCGATCCTCGGCACGTTCCTCGTGCGTTCGGGGATCCTGGACTCGATCCACGCCTTCGGAGCGTCGACGCTCGGCGTCCCGTTCGTGATCTTCATCGGAATCCTGATCGCGATGTCGATCGGGCTCGTCGTCTGGCGTCGCGAGCAACTGCGCTCGGAGAACAGACTGGACTCGCTGCTCTCGCGCGAGGCGATCTTCCTGATGAACAACCTCGTCCTCGTGGCGATGGCGTTCGTCGTCTTCTGGGGCACGTTCTGGCCGCTGATCGCCGAGGCGCTGACCGGCAACCGGCGCGCGCTCGGCCCGCCGTGGTTCGACCGCTACACCGTCCCGCTGGCGCTCGTGCTCGTGCTGCTCAGCGGCATCGGCCCGGTGATCGCGTGGCGCAAGGCCACGGCCTCAAACGCGCGGCGCAACTTCCTGCTGCCGACGCTGCTGGCGATCGCGCTCGGCGCCGTGCTGGCGGCGTTCGGCGCGGCTGACCGCCCGCTGGCGCTGGCGATGTTCGTCGTCGGCGGCTTCGTCGTCGCGAGCGTCGGGCAGGAGTACTGGCGCGGCGTCGTCGTGCGCCGCGCGATGACCGGCGAGTCTCCGCCGGGGCGCTCGTCTCGCTCGTCGCGCGCAACCGCCGGCGCTACGGCGGATACCTCGTGCACGTCGGCATGGCCGTGCTGTTCATCGGCGTGGCGGCCTCGACGGCCTTCAACGACGCGCGCGACGTCCGCATGACGCCGGGCAAGAGCACGACGGTCGGCGGCTACGCCTTCACGTACGTCAAGCCGACGTCGCAGATCTCGACGACGAGCAACGGGCGCCTGGAGAAGATCACCTTCGGCTCGGTCGTCGAGGTCCGCCGTGACGACAGGCTCGTCTCGACGCTGCGCCCGTCGCGCAGCTACTTCCCCTCGCGCGACGACTCGCTCGGCCCGATCGGGCGCTTCTTCGAGGGCGAGGCGACGAGCGAGATCGGCCTCGAGGCGGGCCTGCGCGGCGACCTGTGGGCGGCGATGACGCCTGACAAGGCGGCGATGCTGCCGCAGATCGAGGAGGGCGACAGGGTCTTCTCGGCTGCCGCCGGCAAGCTCACGCCGAAGGTCGAGGCGCAGCTGCTGGGCCAAGCGCTGCGCGGCCTGGCGAACAACTACGTCAAGGCGCCGCCGCCGGCCACCTTCCGCCTGATCACCTCGCCGCTGGTGACGTGGATCTGGCTCGGCGCGATCATCGTCTTCCTCGGCGGGCTGATCGCGATCTGGCCCGGCGAGCGCGATCCGCTGCGCCGCCGCGCCAGCGCGCGCTACGCGGCGCGCGTCGCCAAGGACCTCGGGCGCAGCCCGCGCGGCGCGACGACGGTCGCCGCGACCGGGCGGCCGCCCGGTGCCGACGCGTAGCTCGTGGATCCGGTCGCGCTGCTGGTCATCGTCGCCGTGATCGCCGCCGTCGCGGCGGTCGTCTCCGCGCCGCTGCGCAACCGCGCCGCCGACGGGCGCGACGAGCGCGGCGACCGCCTCGAGGAGCTCGAGGCGCGCAAGGAGGCCAAGTATCGCGAGATCCGCGACGCGGAGATGGACTTCAAGACCGGCAAGCTGTCGGAGGAGGACCACCGCCTGCTGGACCGCCAGCTGCGCGCCGAGGCGATGGAGGTCCTGCGCGCGATCGACGAGGCGTCCGGCTGAGCCGTGGACTCAGTCGTCGCGGCGCCGCCGCGCGGCCGGTACCCTGAACGGCATGGAAAGCATCCTCTCCGTCGTCCAGGTCGCCCTGGCGATCGTCGTGATGTTCCTGGTGCTGATGCACTCGGGCAAGGACGCCGGGCTGTCGGGCGCCTTCGGCGTCGGCACCGGCTCGGGCCCGTTCGGCGGAGGGTCGCTCGTCGAGCGCAACCTCAACCGCTGGACGATCGCCTTCGCGATCGCGTTCGTCGTGAACACGATCATCCTGCTGAAGATCTAGCTCGTCGTCACGCCCGTGACGCGAAAGCCCCCGGCACGCAGCGCGGGGCAGACGACGCCGTGGGCGAAGCGCCGCCCGTAGAGCTCGCCCTCGGTCACCAGCCGCCGCGCGCTGGTCAGCTCCTCGGTGCACTCGAGCAGGCGCAGCACGGAGTCGGTGAAGCGCACGTCGCGCAGCGGGCGGGAGATCACGCCGTCCTCGATCAGGAACGTGCCGTCGCGCGTCATGCCGGTCAGCAGCGTCTCCTTCTCGCGCACGGCGTTGACGTACCACAGCCGCGTCACGTAGATGCCGCGCTCGATCGGCGCGGCGAGCTGCGCGGCCCCGGCAGCGGCGCCGCCGGCGAGCACGAGGTTCGTCGGCGACGGTCCCCACGGCGAGCCGCCGGGCTGCGTCGCATGCCCCGTCGAGCTCGCGCCTGAGCCGGCGATCGCGGCCGAGCGGCGGTCGTGTACGACGTTCTGCGCGACGCCGTCGCAGATCAGCGCCACGCGCTGCTTGGGCACGCCCTCCATGTCGAAGGCGCGCGGCAGCGTGCCCGCCGCGAGCGGCTCGTCGGCCAGGCTGACGCACGGCGCCGCGACCGGGGTGCCGAGGCGACCGGTCAGCGCGCCGCGCCCCTCGGCATGCGACAGGCCGTTGTGCGCGAGCGCGGCGAGGAACTCGATCAGCAGCCCGACGGCCTCGGGCTCCAGGACGACCGGGTAGCTGCCGGGCCCGAGTTCGGCGAGCGGCGCATGCGAGACCTTCGACGCCGCCCGCCGCGCGATCGCCGCGGCATCGATCGCCGCGCCCGCGGGCGCGGCGTTGACGGCGTAGCCGCTGCGCCCGTCGACGTCGCGGCAGACGACCTTCATGAAGGCGTCGGTGACGCGCTCGTACAGGCGCAGGCCGGTGTCCGCCGCGATCGCCGACTCGACGTCGCCCTCCGTCCAGACCCCGAACGCCTCGAGGCCGTGCCCGGCGGCGACCGCGAACGCCTCGCGCAGCGCCGCCGAGGCACGCTGCGGATCGAGTCGCGCCGTGGCGGCGTCGAAGCCGTCGTGGCTCTCGGGGCGCGCCGGCGGCGCGACCCCGGGATGCGCGCCCGGGCCCGATCGCGCGGCGGCCAGCGCGGCGGCTCGTGCGCGCGCCGCCGTCGCGCGCAGGTCGTCGCCGCCGAGGCGGTTGGTCGAGGCGGTGGCGGTGTGCCCGTCGCGGACGCAGAGGATCTCGACGGTCGTGTCGTCGACGGCGGTCGCCTGCGTCGGCGCCGAGCGCGCGTAGCGCGACATCAGCGACCGCTCGCGCACGACCGTGACCTGTGCATCCGAGCCCGCGAGCGCGAGCGCGCGCTCGGCGATCTGCGCCGCGGGCTCCTCGCTCACGCCACCCCGACCTCGACGTCGCGAAAGCGCGCCGGCGCGGCGCCGTGGGAGACGCGCATCAGCTGGCCGGGCTCGCCCTTGCCGCAGTTGCCCAGACCGCGAAGGCGCCATTCCGAGCGCGAGCAGACGGCATCCAGGCCGCCCCAGAAGCGCGGCGTGACGCCCGCGTAGGAGGCGTTTCGCAGCAGCCGGCCGAGCTCGCCGCCGCGGATCTCTCGCGCGACCTCGGTGCCGAACTGAAACTGCAGGCGGCGGTCGTCGATCGACCACGAGCGGTTGGTCTCGAGGTACAGGCCCTCGCCGGTGTCGGCGATCAGCTCGGCGAGCGTGCCGGCGCTGCCGGGCTCGATCGAGACGTTCGTCATCCTCACGATCGGCTGGCGCGCGAAGCCGTCGGCGCGCGCGCAGCCGCCCGAGCGCTCGAGGCCGATCGCGGCGGCCGACTGGCGATCTGACAGCGCGGCACGCAGGACGCCGGCCTCGATCAGCGGGGTGCGCGCCGCGGCGACGCCCTCGTCGTCCCAGCCGAAGGACCCCAGCCCGCCGGGCAGCGTCGCGTCGGCGGTGATCTGCAGCTGCTCGGAGCCGTAGCGCAGGGCGCCGAGATCGGTCGCCGCGACCCAGCTCGTGCCGGCGTAGGCGGCCTCGCCGAGCAGCATGCGGTCGAGCTCGAGCGCGTGGCCGATCGACTCGTGGATCTGCAGCGCGAGCTGGTCGCCGTCGAGGATCACGGTCGCGCGGCCCGCCGGGCAGGGCGGCGCGGTCAGCAGCTCGATCGCCTCGGCCGCGACGCGCGGTGCGTTGGAGACGAGGTCGAAGCCGACGACGTGCTCCCAGCCCGCGCAGGCGGCCGAGCCGCCGTGCGAGCTCGGATAGGAGCGCACCTGCAGCTCGTCGCCCTGGATCGCGATCGCGGCGATCGCCGCGCCGCACTCGACGCGCTCCTGCGTGCAGGCCGCGCCCTCGCTGGAGGCGAACGCCGTGCGCACGCGGCGGCTCGCGCACTCGGCATCGGCGCGCACGATGCGCGGGTCGCCGCGCATCGCCGCCTCGGCGGCGAACAGCAGCTCGAGCTTGTCCTGCAGCGAGATCTCGAACGGGTCCTGCTCGTGGACGCAGCACCAGTGCCCCTGCGCGGCCTCGACCGGGGCCAGCGGCCCGGCGGGCGCCGCGGGCTGGCTCTCGGCGATCGTCAGCGCGCGCGCCAGGGCGCGCTCGATCGCCGCCGCGGTCTCCTCGCGCGTGGCGGCGAAGCCCCAGCCGCCGCCGGCGCGCACGCGCACGCCGATGCCGCTGACGCTGTCGGAGTCGATCTGCTCGACGCGGCCGTTTCGCACGAGCACCGCCTCGGTGTCGGTGGCGACGTGACGCGCCTCGGCATAGGAGCAGCGCGACGGCGCGCCGGCGACCGCGGCGCGCAGCAGCTCGAGCATCGCGGAGTTCGGGGCGGCGGAGCTCGGCATCGCCGTGTGAGTACCCGCAGCGGGCGCTGCCGGACGCGGGCGGGCGATTTCAGTACGCGGAGGCGTACAGCGCGCGCAGCTCGTCGCGGTCTGCCCGCGGCGGCGTCAGGTCGAGCTCCGCGCGGCCCGCGGCGGCGTCCGCGCAGCGCTGCAGCGCGTCCTGCGTCACACCGAGGTCGCGCAGGAGCACGGCCTGCGCGCGCGTCGCGAGGTCGCCCGCGAGATCGATCAGCTCGGCGGCGCCGGGCGCTCCGCGGCGCGCGAGCGCCTGCAGGGTGTGCGGCAGCATCGCCGCGTTGGCCTGGCCGTGGCCGACGCCGCCGAGCCGCGCAAGCGTCTGCGAGACGACGTGGTGCAGGCCGTAGCCGCAGGCGTCGATCGCGTAGCCCGACAGCAGCGCGGCGAGCGCCAGCGCGTCACGGTCGGGCTCCTCGCCCGCGTACGCCTCGCCGATCAGCCGTGCGGCCTCGCGGCCGGCGAGCGCCGCAACCGGGCTCGCGCGCAGCGTCGCGGGCCCCTCGGCGGCGTGCCCGAGCGCGTTCGCGGCGCTGGCCGCGAGCGCGACCGCCGGCTGGGACGC
Organism: uncultured Actinomycetes bacterium; assembly: GCA_963729125.1. Taxonomy (GTDB): domain Bacteria; phylum Actinomycetota; class Thermoleophilia; order Solirubrobacterales; family Solirubrobacteraceae; genus CADCVQ01. The sequence goes on along the minus strand of CAVSML010000008.1, from coordinate 961,911 downwards.
GCTGAGGTTGGAGTCGTTGACGACGATCGCCGGACGTACGCCGGGCAGCGAACCGTCGGCGCCGGCCGCGCGGCGGTGCACGGCGGTCATCTCCGCGGCGCTGAGCGTCGTCGGCACCGCCGCGACGCGCGGCCGTTCGCCGGGTGGACGGGCGGCGGCCAGCGCCTTGGCGGTGTCGATCACGCGCCCGCCGCCGAGCGCGACGAGCAGCTCGCCCTCGACGTCGCCGAGCAGCTCGCCGGCCAGCTCGTCGACGCGGCCGGGGCCGACGGAGTACACGACGCCCGCGCGCTCGCCGAGCTCGGGCGCCATCTCCAGCGCCCGCGAGGTCGTCAGCAGGACGTAGCCGGAGCCCAGCGACCGCGGGGCGTCCCGCAGCGCACCGCGCCCGAAGCGGATCGTGCGCTCGCCGTCCTGCCAGGTGAAGTGCCGTGAGGAGATCGATCCATCACAGCACAAGCGCCTAGTGGTTCCTTCTTGCCGGAGGGGCCACTAGCAGCGGGCTGCGGACGGGCGGCGCACGAGCCCCTTGACGCGCGAGCGCCAGCCGCTCTTGGCGCCCTCCGCGGCGGCCAGGCCGCTGGCGCGCAGGCGCAGCAGCTCGACGAGCTCGACGGTGTGCGCGAACGGGTCGGCGGCGACGCTGCCGTCCCACAGGTCCAGCGCGGCGCGCGGAACGCCGTCGACCTCGGCGATCAGCGCCGGGCCGGCGAGCTCGCGGCGGCTGTCGAGGGCCGCGAGGCCGATCAGCGTGCGGACGTCCTCGTCGAGGGCGTGGCGGATGACGATGCTGTGGCTGGGATACATGGTGACGTTCCGATCGCTCGTGCTTCGACAAAGACAACTCTCACATCGCCATCGCAGAAGCACAAATGACATTTCGATGTGCCTGCGATAAGGTTCGCTAATGCTCGACGTCAAGCGGCTGCGCGTGCTGCGGGAGGTCTCCGCGCGGGGATCGTTCTCCGCGGCGGCCGAGGCGCTGGCCTACACGCAGTCGGCTGTCTCACAACAGATCGCAGCGCTCGAACGTGAGGCCGGCACGGTGCTCGTCGAGCGCAATGCGCGCGGGATCCGCATGACCGAGGCGGGGCGCGCGCTCGTGCGACACGCAGACGTCATCCTCGGGCGCCTCGCCGACGCCGAGGCCGAGCTCGAGGCGATCGCCGGCGTGCGCGGCGGCCGGCTGCGGATGGTCTCCTTCCCGACGGCCGGCGCGACGATCGCCCCGCGGGCGATCGGGCGCTTTCGCGAGCGCTTCCCCGGCGTCGAGGTCACGCTCGCGCCGCGCGAGCCCGACGAGGGGCTGGACTGCCTGAAGGCCGGCGACTGCGATATCGCGCTGACCGTCGAGGCGAGCTTCGCGCGCATCACCGACAAGGCGATCGAGCGCCATCCGCTGCTCGAGGACCCGATGTACGTCTGCCTCGGCGCGGGCCATCCGGCGGCGCGCAAGTCGCGGCTGCGCCTCAAGGACCTCGCCGACGAGGCCTGGATCATGGGCGTCACCGGCACCTGCCCGGACGGGCTGATCCTGCAGCGTGCCTGCCAGGGCGCGGGCTTCGAGCCGCGGCTGGCGTTTCAGTCCGACGACTACGTCGCGATCCAGGGCTTCGTCGCCGCCGGCGTCGGCGTCTGCTTCATCCCCGACCTCGCGCTGATCGCCGTCCGCGACGACGTCGTCATCCGCCAGCTCGAGGGCCGCCCACCCGTGCGCCACATCCTCGCCGCAACCCTCGCCGGCGGCTTCGTCTCGCCCGCCGCCCGCGCGATGCTCGACATCCTCGTCGACGTCGGCGCGGAGTTCGAGGCGACGAACCGCTCGCTCGCGCTCGCCGGCTGAGTCGATCGGCGCGCGCCCGCGCGCCACGACCGCGCGCGGGTGATCCGGAACGCCGCGCGATCCGCTCTCACTCCCAACGGAGGGCGCTCTCCCCCGACGCCCCCGTCGGCAGGTGCCGCGCGGTCGCCAACCCCCTTGCTCGGCGGCCGCGCCGCGCCTGCCTCGATCGGACGCCCCGCCGCCCGCTCGCAGTGTGCGAGCGTTCGCGTCATGAGCTGGAGCCTTTGTTGTGAAGAGGCAGGTGGAGCGGACGGCAGACAAGCTCCACTTCGGGACAGCCTGACGGTTGCGCTGTAACGAGCAATTTCACAAACCGATCGCAACTTTGGCAAACGGGGCACGTCAGGGAGACATGCGCCACAGCAGGCGCACGCAAGATATCCGCACCTGCCGTCGGCCGTCCCCGTCGGCGGTTCCCTCTATGTCGGACAGGAGCACACATGCGACGCAGGTCGACGTCTCAAAGCGTGAGCACAGCTCTTCGAGCACCAAGGCGAATCCGCAACCTACTTGCCGCGCTTCTTGCTGGCGTCAGCGCGGCGGCCCTACCGGCGGTGATCGCTCCCTCGCAGGCGTTCGCGGACGACCCACCCATCTGTTGGTACCAAGACGATCGATACAGCATCGGCTCGGTCGTGATCGTCCACGGTTGGCGGTATCAGTGCATGGCCGACAACTTCTACGGAGCGAGCTGGCAAGAGACCGGGCCGTTTCATGATTACTACGACTACTAGGTACCCGCTGGATCATCACGCGGCCTGCGCCCAGGACTTCGACTGAGTGTCCGTCAGATTGCGGGTCGCATGGTCCTCCTTGTCAGCGTGGCTCTGAAGCCGGGTACCGAAGCGACAACAGAACGATCGTGTGGGACGTCGGCAACGCAAGCTCCTACATCGTCGCTCACAGCTGCTACTCGAAGTACGGCTTCGCACAAATGCAACGTCGCGTCCTGGACGCACTCGGGCGCGCCGCGCAGCCGCGTCAGCGAGCCGACCTGACGCAGCTGCCTGAGTCTTTAGAACCAGTTCTGTCACAACCTCGTGTTTCGCGGCACTCTTGAGCGTCATGAAGGATGCAGACGAGTTTGCCGCGTTGTACGAGCGTGAGTCACAGATGGTGTTGGTGTTCGTGGCGCGGCGCACGCTGGACGGCGAGGTGTCGCTGGACATCACCGCCGAGACGTTCGCGCAGGCGTTTCGCGGTCGGCGCTCCTTTCGCGGCGACAGCGAGCCCGAGCAGCGCGCGTGGCTGTTGACGATCGCGCGCCGCCAGGTCGCGCGCTACATGCGTCGCGGCGTCGTCGAACGACGCGCGCTGCAGCGCCTCGGAGCGATGGTGCCGGTGGCGCACGAAGACGATCTGCGCGCGATCGAGGAGGCCGCCGAGCTCAGCGACCTGCGGGCGATGCTGCGCGGCGAACTGGACCGCCTTGCAAGCGATCAGCGCGACGCGTTGCGCCTGCGGGTCATCGAGGAGCGTCCATATCACGAGGTGGCCGACATGCTCGAGATCTCCGAGCAGACCGCGCGGGCACGCGTCTCGCGCGCGCTGCGCGCGCTCGCGGCGGCGCTCGACTCGGCCTCGCTGGTGAGGGGATCATGAGCACGCGCCCGCCGATCCTCGACGAGCTGGGCCGTGAGCTCGTCGGCGCGGCGCGCGCGCAGGAGGCACGCGGGCCGCGTGCCGGGCGCGTCGGGCGTCTACCTCGCGCGGTCGTCGTCGGCCTGCTCGCGCTGCTGGGGCTGGCTGCGGTCGCCGCTGCGGCGTCGCTGATCATCGGACGAGGGGACGCGATCCCCGCTCCGCACCCCGGCGTCGTGCCCATCGAGCTGCGACCGGTGGCCGGCAGCGCGCGCCTGAACGGTCTCGATGTGCGAGACCCCGATGGAGGCCCGGCATGGGACGTGCGCACGTCGCGCGGCACGACCGGCGCGATCTGCGCGACCGTCGGCCAGGTCCTCGACGGTGAGCTCGGGCTGCTCGGGCTCGATCGGCGCTTTCGCGTGCTGCCGGCGGGAGCGGCGGACACCTGCAGCCGCCCGCGGTCCAGCGGCGCCACGCTCGCGGGGGCGCGCGCGTTCCGGGGAGGCGGGCGCCTCGGTGCGCTCACGGTCGTCAGCGGGGTCGCCGCCCCGAGCGTGCGCGGCGCAATCGTCACCGCCGGCGGGCGCACCATGCGGATGCGGCTCGGTACGGAGCACGCGTTCCTCGCGGTCCTGCGCGGGCGACCCGAGGATCTGCGTCCGCGCGTCGTGCTGACCGAGGCCTCCGGCGCCCGCACGACGCTGCGATTCGCCGACAGCGGCGAGTTCATCAGCGCCGATCCGTCGGGCAGAGCCCCGTGGAAGCTCCAGTACAGCAGGGGCAGGAAGGGATTGCGCTGCGTCCATGCACAGCGCGAGCCCGTTTCCGATTGGCCGAACGCCACGTCCGTGCCAAAGCGCTGCGGGCCACCAACCGCACCGTTCGTTGCGATCCGGCGCTTCGTACCGCGGCTGGGGCCATTGCACCCTGCCGGGAGGCCGTCGCAGATCAACCACGATCCCACGCTGAGGTGGGTTCATCCCGCACGAACGGTCGTCTGGGGCTGGACACCACGGTCCGCCGGCGAGGTCCTGTTCACCGGCGCCGGCGCGCCTCGCCGTCTGCCCGTCGATCGGCGCAGCGCGAAAGGTCGGACCGAGCGTCTGCGCGGCCCGTCGGTCGGGCGGGGCGGATTCCTGGCGGTGCTCGACGGCCGTGTCGACCCGCGCCGCTTGCGCGTGAGCGTCGGCGGACGGCGGCTGGACCCGGCGCGCAGCGTCGGTCCGTCCGGCAGGCGTGTCGGACGCGAGACGGTCCCGGCATGGCGGTCCGTCGCGTCCTACTTCGGCCTCGGGCGACCACGGGCGACGTTCCGCGCGGTGCCCGGCAGCGCGTCGATCAGCCGCCGGGCGAAGGATCCGGCTGGGGGTCCCGGCTGGGCGCTGCGGACCTGGACGGCGCGAATCGTCGCAACGCCCGGGCACGGCCCCGACCGCCGGCGCAGGTGCTTCACCTTCGGCGTCGAGGACGGCGACCGCCTGGTCGAGCCGCTCCCGGGCAACGGGCGGCGGACGGTCCGGATGAGCGGGCGCGATCGCGTCTGCCCGATGCCCGCCGAGCTCAAGCAGGGCTCCATCCATCCCGAAGTGCGAGCGTACGTCGATGACGCCGAAGCGCCCGACCCGCGACCCGTCCGGGTCGTCGTGGCCGGCATGCTCGGCGATCGTGCGCGCACTGCCAAGCTGCTGGGCGCAGGCGGTGAGCGCGACTTGGCGCTCGGACGCCACGGTACGTTTCTTGCCGTCCTCGGGCCCGAGCACGTTCAAGCGCGCCTGCGCGTGCGCGTGGTGGACGCAGACGGCTTGAAGCTTACGTCCAGACCGATCGTGTTCTCGCGCTGCGTGCCGATCGCCGGCCAGTCGGTGCGCGTCGCCGATCCCGACGGCGGGCCGTCGTGGACGACCGGGATCGGACGCGTCGGCGAGCGCTACTGCCACTACGTCGGCCGCGGAGTCGGCGAGCGGGTCGCCAGCCTGTCCGACGCAAGCAACTGGATCATCTTCGCAATCCCCGTGGCGCGTCCGTGGACCACGCTGCGACCGTGGCTGTACACGATCGTGCGCAACCGCGCGCTCGACAGGCTGCGCAGCCACCGCGACGCAGGGTGGTTTGACGACGAGGTGCAGCGGCCCGCCCGAATGACCGCACTCGATCCGGTGGCTGACTTGGCCGCGCGCGAAGAATTGCGCACGATCGTCACCGCGACGGGCGGCTGCCCGAGCGCCAGCGAACCGCGCTCGTCATGCGCGCGATCGACGGCCGCACGCACGTCGAGACCGCACAAGCCCTGCACACGACCGTCCCGGCGACGAAGTCGCTGGTCATACGCGCGCGCTCGAACCTCCAAGCCGCGATGCGAGCGGCGTGACACGCGCGACCCACCACCACCGGGCATGCCGACCAATCACAACGTCCGACAAGCGAAAGGAGTGACGATGGTCAGCACTCGCTGCGCGATCCAGACCACCACCGCTCGTGTGTCCACGCCGCGAACCGCACGAAGGAGTGTCATGAAGCGATTGCCGGGCGTCAGGCGCCGGCTGGTCATCGCGCTCGTCGGTCTCGCGGCTCTCAGCGCGACCATCTTGCCGGCGACGGTCCAGGAACGCGCGATGCACAACGAGATCGTCCTGGCGGGCGGCGACGCAGATCCGTTGCCGGGGGTCTTTCATTGGGGAGTCCGTGGGCCGAACTGAACGATCGCGGGACCCACCGATACGAAGATGACGATGGAGCGATCTCTGCCCGGCAAGGAGCGCTCGCAGGACCGCCGCGCATGCTGGTGCCCCATCCGACGCGTGCGCTACCTACGTCACGGTCATCGAATCCGCCGCGTCGCCCGCGACGCATGCGAGGAGCGACGAAGGGCGCGGTGGACGAATCTGCACGTTTGCCATTGCCTGCGGCGGTTGACGGGAGTAGCGTCGCTCCGACGGGGCGGCAGGCTTCGCGTGGCATCTATCGCTGCGAGTTGCGCGTCGCGCACGTCAACTTGTTCGCAGACGACGCCGCCCAAGGAGCTTCAATGCCAGTGAACGCTGTCGGAACGAATCGCTTTCCCGGATCCGAGGCCGCGCCGAGCGCGTCCGCGGCGGCGCCGCCGTCCGCGGCGACGCCCGCCAGCGGCGTGGTCGGACACGGCGTGACCCGCCTCAAGGCGCGCAAGCCGGCGTACGCGGTGCACGATCCGTTCATCCCGGGCACCCCGCCGCCAAAGGGGGAGACCGCTGGTGCCCACGGAGCCCACAAGGGGAGGATCTCGATCCGGTAAGCGCTGAGTTCAGCCGGGCCTTGGCGGCGCGCCCTGCGTGCCGCTCCGGGCTCTGCGTGCCGGTGACACGCGTCGGCCCAGCATGGGAGCGCTGGCTCACGCAACCACCGGGACGCGGACTGCATGTGAGCAGCGGCGAAGATCGCTCGACGAAGAGCTGCTGCGTCCGGCCGCACACGGCGCGCTGCTCGCCGTCAAGTTGGAGGATCCTGGAACCCGGCATCACGCAACGGGTCGATCGCTTGCGGGATGAATCTGCGCGATCCGGATCGGGAGGCGCGCGAAGCCGTCAGGCCGACAGCCTCATGCACGCAAAACCCCCGCCGGAGCAGGGGTTTCGCGCATGCGCCGAAGAGGACTCGAACCTCCACGGGGGAATCCCCCCACAAGGCCCTCAACCTTGCGCGTCTACCAATTCCGCCACCGGCGCAGGGCTCGCGAAGTATAGGCGCTTGATTCCATCCGCCGGCCTCGCTAGCTTATGCGAACAGATGTTCGCCTGCCCGATCACCTCGCCTCGCCTCATCAAGGAGCTCCTCTCATGGATCTGACCAAGCGCCAGCAGGAGATCTTCGACTTCATCAAGCGCTACTCGGCGGGCCACGGATATCCCCCGACGGTGCGCGACATCGGCAAGGCCGTCGGGCTTGCGTCCTCGTCGACGGTGCACGCCCATCTGGCGAACCTCGAGAAGCTCGGCCTGCTGCGCCGCGACCCGACCAAGCCGCGCGCGATCGAGCTGCTCGACCGCGCCGTCGAGCAGGTCAAGTCGATCGTGCGCCCGGAGGGCCTGCCGCTGATCGGGCACGTGGCCGCGGGCTCGCCGATCCTCGCCGAGGAGAACATCGAGGAGTACGTATCGGTGCCGCAGCTGGCCGGTGGCGACGACGGCGAGTACGTGCTGCGCGTGCGCGGCGAGTCGATGATCGACGCCGGCATCCTGCCCGACGACTACGTCGTCGTGCGGCCGCAGGACACCGCCTCCAACGGCGACATCGTGGTCGCGCTCGTGGGGGAGGAGGCGACGGTCAAGCGCTTCTTCCGCGAGTCCGACCACGTGCGCCTGCAGCCCGAGAACGCCTCGATGGAGCCGATCCGCTCGCGCGAGGTGCGCGTGCTCGGGCGCGTGGTCGGCCTGTTCAGGAGCGTGCAGTGATGGCGACGATCGCCCTCGAACGACCCGCACACAGCTTGGCTTGCCCGCGCGAGAGCCGGACGCTGGAGGACGTTCTATCCGGCGCCTGGGAGGAACTCTCGGCGCACCGCGCCGCGGCGTGCCCGATCTGCGACGGGGCGATGGTGCCCCGCTACGGATCCGGGCCGTCTGCGGTCGGGGGACGATGCCGCGACTGCCGTACGGAGCTTGGATAGCTACCGCATGATCTGCGAGAGCACCTCGTCGTCGCTGGGCGGCGGTGGCGGGGGCGGAGGCTCGGCGGGTCCTCCGCCGGCCGCGACGACCCGAGTCTTCGCCGCGAGGTCGCCGAGGCGCGCTCGCCGCTCGCCGGTGGCGAGGATCGCGACGAGGCCGACGATGAAGAAGTCGACGAGCCGCAGCAGTGTGCGAACGAACGTCGCGCCCGCGCCGGCCTTGGTGCCGTCGACGCGCTCGACGCGCAGGTCGAGCACGCGCTTGCCGGGAGTCTGCGCCCAGAGCGCCTCCGGGATCCAGTAGTAGGCGAACACCACGCCGATCATCAGCAGGCGGTCGAGCGGGCCGAAGCGGTCGGAGCCGGGCGCGCCGGGCGCGACGTCGTTGCCGACGATCGCGCCGAGCAGCAGCAGCAGCACGACGATGATGCCGAGGTCGATGAGGGCGGCGCCGATGCGCCGGCCGAGCACGTCGGGTTGCGCCATGGCCGGACCCTATCCGGAGCGGTTAGGCTTGGCCTGCAGGCCAAGCAGCCGCGGAGGTTCGCCTTCGAGGAAAGTCCGGACATCACAGGGCAGGGTGGTCGGGAACCCGACCCGGGGAAACCCGCGGGAAAGTGCCACAGAAACACACCGCCGATGGCGCGTCTGAGCGGGACCCGCCCACCCGCGCACAGGCAAGGGTGAAATGGTGCGGTAAGAGCGCACCGGCGTCGTGGCGACACGGCGGCCAGGCAAACCCCACCCGATGCAAGGCCAAGCAGGACCGCTTGAAGGCTGCCCGCCGAGGTCCAGGTCGGCCGCTCAGATGGATGGCTGCTCAACGACAGAATCCGGCTTACCGGCCCGCTACAGGAAAGCCCCGCTTCGGCGGGGCTTTCCCATCTCCCAGCCGGCCGGGCGCGAGGCTAGCGGTTCATGAAGAACAGCACGATCGCGACGATCGCCAGAGCGAACAGGACCGGGTGCACGATGGCGCCACCGGCGATCGCGATGACCAGCAGGATGATTCCAATGATGAGAAGCACGGCACTCCTTCAAGGCGTAGAGGCTGGTCGGCTTCGGATGCTGACCGTGCCATGTCCCGGCCTACCCCGGCGCCCGCCAATCGACGCTCAGGCGCCGGCGCAAGCTCAGCCCTGAGGCGCGCCCGGACGCTCGAGCCGCGCCAGCGCCTGCTCCAGCGTGTCGTTCATCGGCGCGGCGCGCGAGAACTCGACGAGCTCCAGCGTGCGCAGCACCATGCTGCCCTCGGGGCTGACGACCTGCACGCGCTGGCGGCGCTCGGCCAGCCGCGCCGTCAGCGAGAACAGCTTGCGGATAGCCGTCGAGTCGAGGAACCCGACCTCGCTGAGGTCGATCACCGCCCCATGGGCGTCCGTGGGCACCGCGGCCTCGATCGCACCCGCCATCTGCGCGGCGTTGAAGACATCCAGCTCGCCGCGCACCACCACGACCACGTTGTCGCCACGGCGCTCGCTGCTGAGCGTCGCCGGGGCGTTCACGCGGCGACCCGCGAGCTCAGGCGCCGACGCAGGCGCACCGTCGTGCCGTCGTCCGCGGTCTCCACGCGCACGTCGTCCATCAGCGCGCCGATCAGCTCCAGCCCGCGTCCCTGCTCGCTCGGCGGGCGCCGGTCGCGCCAGCGGCCGTGGTCGCGCACCGTCACCTCGACCCCGCCGCCGCGCAGCAGCGCCAGGAAGTCGATCGTGTCGTCGGCCGCGGCGCCGGAGTGCTCGATCGCATTGGCGCACGTCTCGCTGCAGGCCATGACGATCGCGTGCACATCGGCGTCCGAGGCGTCGATCTGCGCCAGCCAGCGCCGCAGCAGGCCGCGCAGCGATCCCAGTGCGCTCGGCTCGCTGGGCATGTCGAGCTGCAGGCGTGTTCCGAGCGGCACGTGGCACAGCGTCAGCAGCGCCACGTCGTCGCTCGTCGCACCCGTGGGCACGGCCGCATCCAGCAAGCGATCGCACAGGGCGCCGGCCTCCAGCGGCCCCTCGGCCGCCGCGCCGGCGAGCAGCGCCATGCCCGTATCGAGGTGCTCGCCGCGGCGTTCGATCAGCCCGTCGGTGTAGAGCACGACCGCGCCGCCCGGCGCGACGATCGTCTCCTCGGTCTCATAGCCGGGAAACGCGAGCACGCCGAGCGGCACCGAGCGTGCCCCCTCGAGGAAGCGCGACGTGCCGTCGGCTGCGAGCGCCAGCGGGGGCGGATGGCCGGCGTTGACCCACGACAACTCCCCGGAGACCGCGTCGAAGACCGCCAACACGAGCGTCGCCATGTGGTCGCGGGCGGGCTCGGCGAGCACGAAGCGATTGAGCAGCTCGGCGATCTCCGCCGGGCCGTGGCCCTCCAGCGCATAGGCGCGGATCGCATTGCGCAGCGCGCCGAGCGTCGACGCGGCCGCCAGTCCCTTGCCCGAGACGTCGCCCATGACCAGCAGGACGCGGCCGCCGGGCAGCGCGATCGCGTCGTACCAGTCGCCGCCGACCTCGGACTCCGACGCCGCGGGCAGGTAGCGGGCGCTGAGCTTGACGCCCGGCAGCGCCGGCAGCGATTGCGGCAGCAGGCTGCGCTGCAGCGTCTCGGCGATGCGGTGCTCGCGCCCGAACGCGCGCGCATGATCGATCGCCAGCGCGACGCGGTCGGCGGTCAGGCGCAGCAGGTCGATGTCGTCGGCGCCGAGGTAGCGCGGCGAGCGCACGCCGATCTCGATCACCCCGAAGACCTCGCCGCCGGACAGCAGCGGAACGCCCAGAATCGACGCGATCTGGGCGTCGAGGACCGCCGGGTCGGCGAGCACGTCCGCCGCCGGGTCGTGGACGAGCACCGGCTCGCCGCTGGCGAGCACGCGCCCGGCGATGCCCGCGTCGGCGCGCACGCGGTTGGGCCGCTGTGCCGACGCGGCGTCGTCGGCGGCCAGCAGCGACAGGCTGCCGTCGTCCTGGACGAGCAGCACCGCCGCCGCATCGGCATCCATGACCTCGCGCGTGCGCTGCAGGATCGTCGGCAGCAGCTCGTCGAGATGGTGCAGCGTGAGCGCCGCGTCGGCGACCGCCTGCAGGCGCGCGATCGTCGTCGTCGCGCGCTCGGCCTGCTCGCGGGCGGCTTCGGCGGCGACGAGGCGCTCGCGCTCCTCCTGCTCGCGAAGCCGGTCGCCGATGTCCGTCAGGCGCGCGTTGAACATCCACTCGCCGTCACGTTCGACGACCCAGATCATCGTCTCGCCGTTCAGCCGAGTCCCGTCGGGGCGATCGATCGACACGCGCAGGGCGAGATGGCGCGTGCCGTCCTCGCGCGCGCCGTCCAGCAGCGCGCGACGGCGCTCGTCGAAGCGCTCGTGGACCTCCGGCGGGATGCCGAGCTCCTGAAAGGGGCGCCCGACGATCTCCGCGCGCGAGCGCCCGAGCAACGACTCGGCGGCGGCGTTGGCGTCCAGCACGCGCCCCTGCGCGTCCGTCGAGATGAAGCCGTCGCGGGAACTGTCGAGGATCAGCCGCGTGCGCTGTTCGCTGGAGCGCAGAGCACGCTCCTGGCGCGCGCTGCGCTGAATGCCCTCGCGCATGTTGCCCAGCAGGCGCGAGATCAGCAGACCGATTACCAGCGGCGTGCCGAGCACGAGCAGCAGGCGCATCGTCGCGTCCATCGGCTTGTCGAGGCTCAGCACCGTCGCGTACGCCGCGCCGATCGACGCCAGGTGCGCGAGCGCCGTCGGCGTGGAGAAGAAGTAGAAGGCGTACAGCGCCGGCCACATGTAGATCAGCGGGTACAGCGTCGCCGGCTCGGTGTAGTGGACGACGAGGCTGAGGATCACCGTGACCGAGCCCAAGGCGCCGTGCAGCAGCCACTCGGTGATCCGCTCTCCGACGCGCAGGCAGGCCAGCGCGAGCACGAGCGAGGCCGCGGCCACGAGCAGCACCGGGCCCTCCTCGACGTGCTCCTCGTGCGGGAAGACGACCGTCAGGATGCCGACGAGCGCGCCCGCAGCGAAGAGGAAGGCCAGCGAGCGGGCCTTGGTCCGATCGTCGAAGGTCGATAGCCCCCGCATCGCCAGGCCAGCTTACGAGCGCGCCCACCGCCGGTCCAGCGGCGGCGAGCGCGCCCGCCGCCCATCAGTTGCGCCGGTGGGCCGTCTTGAACTCGTCGATGACGGTGTCGAGCCGGTCCTTGGCGTCGGCGGCCTCGCGCAGCTCGCCCCTCTTCATCGCCGTCTTGAACGTCTTCGCGTCGGCCTTCAGCTCGTCGCGGAGCGTGTTCGCCCACGGCTTGGCGAACTTCTGGTGGGCGGCCTGCTTGGAGACGCCGAGCGCCTCGCCGATCTCCGTCCAGGAGTGGCGCTGGGCGGCGGCCCGGACGGCCGCGCGCTGGTGGGCTTCGACGTCGCCCTGGACGGTGCCGATCGTGATCAGTGCCTGCAGCGGATCGGCTGCGGTCGCCTCGTGGAGGTGGTGGTCGAGTGCTGCTCTTGTGGCGGTGAGATCTTCCATGCCGTCAAGATAGCTTGACGAAGCCGATCCGTCAAGAAATCTTGACGCACGCTCCTCGCCGCTTGCGCCGCCTGTCCATCGATGCGAACATCTGTTCGTACATGATCGTCTGCGTCCTGCTGGATCGATTCGAGCTCGCCGTCGCCGCCGGCGGCCGCGCCGGGCTGCTTGGCGAGCCGGCCGCGCTGGCTCCCGAGCCGGGCCGCGAGCTCTTCGTCGGAGCGGTCTCCCAAGCCGCCGAGACGTTCGGGATCCACGCCGGGATGCGGATGGGCGAGGCACTCGCGCGCTGCCCGCGGCTGACGCTCGTGCCGCCCGATCCGATGGGCGTCGCGGAGGCCTGGGAGCGCGCGCTGGCGCGCCTCGAGAGCCTCGGCGCGGAGGTCGAGTCGCTGCGCCCCGGCGAGGCCTGCTTCGACGCCTCAGGGCTGCAGCGGCTGCACTCCGGCCAGGTCGTGCGGATGCTCGCCGACGGCTACCTCGCGGCGCACGGCTCCGAGCGCCTGCGCAAGGTGCTGGCGGGCGCGCGCGTCGGCCAGGGGCCGACGCGCTTCTGCGCGATGGTCGCCGCCCACGGCGCGCGCGTGCGGCGGCCGCAGCGCGTCGCGGGGACGGCGGACCTCGCCTCGCGGCCGGTCGAGCTGCTGCGCCGGCGCAGCGAGACGGCCGCGCTCGTGGAGGCGTTCGAGCGCCTCGGGATCGCGACGCTCGGCGAGCTCGCGGCGCTGTCGCGTGCGGTCGTCGCCGATCGCTTCGGGCGCCCCGGCCTGCTCGCCCACGACCTCGCCCGCGGGCGCGACACGCCGTTGCGCCCGCGCCGGCCGGGGGAGCTCTTGCGCGAGTCGCTCGAGCTGCCCGAATCGGGTTCCGGCGAGCAGCTCGGGCGCGCCCTCGGACTGCTGATCGACCGCCTGCTGGCACGCCGAGAGCGACGCGGGCGCACGCTGCGCGCGGTCGTGCTCTCGGCACGCCTGGTCGAGGGCGGCACGTGGCGCGAGCGCGTCGCCTTTCGCGAGGCGCTCGCCGATCCGCAGCGGATGCGCATGGTGCTCGGCGGGCGCCTGGCGATGTTGCCCGCGCCGGCCGAGACGCTGCTGCTGACCGTCGAGCGCTTCGGCCCGCCGAACGCCGAGGAGCACGCGCTGTTCGACGACGGAGAGGTTCGCCGCGACGAGCGTCTGCGCGAGGCGGTGCGCCAGGCGCGAGCCGTCGCCGGCCCCGACGCCGCGCTGCGGGTGTTGGAGATCGACCCCGACTCGCGCGTGCCCGAGCGCCGCGTCGTGCTGACCCCGTTCGAGCCGTGAGCCCAGGACCGCGCAGGATCTCCGAGCCCAAGCCGGTCGCGGTGCGCGCCGGCGACGGCGGACAGCCGCTGCTCGTCGACGGCGAGGGCGTCGATGCCGTGCGCGAGTCATGGCTCGTGGAGGACCGCTGGTGGACCGATCGGCCGCTGCGACGGCGCTACTGGGAGGTCGTCACCGCCGGCGGGCGCAACGTCGTCGTCTTTCGCGACCTGCTGGAGCAGGCGTGGTATCGCCAGCGCTGAGCCGACGTCACGATGAACCGGCAGGACGCGGGGTGCGCAGTCCTGTCATGACCGAGCGAGGACGCCGACAGGCGGTGATCGGCGACCGATCCAAGCGTGCGAGGATTCGCAGGAGGGACCACTAGGGTGCCGACGATGCCGCCGACCTACCGCGCGCGCCTGCGCCTCGAGGGAATGGTCCTCGCGTCCGCCGGAGCGATCGCCAGCGCGCTGCTGCTCGTCGGCGTTGCCGAGGCGTCCGAGCGCGCGCCGAGCACGATCGGCCAGCTCGCGTTCGTCGCGCTCCTGCTGCTCGTGCTCGCGCCGGTCGCCGCCCGGCGCTCGCTCGCGGGGGCAGAGCCCGTCGCGCCCGCCACGACCTTGACCGGTGAGCCGACGCCGCTGTGGAAGCCGCCGCTCGTGCTGCTCGTGCTGGCGGCCGCGTTCGTCGTGCCCGGCGAGCTCGGCGTCGGCGCGGCCGGCTGGGACGCGGGGCTGCGGATCACCGGCGGCTGCCTGCTCGTCGGCCTCGCCCAGGCGCTGTTGATCGAGCGCGTCGTCGCCGCCGACGAGGCGCGCACGCGGCGCAGCTACGTGCGCGTTCCGGGCTGGACGCCGTTCGGCGGCACGAAGCTGGGCTTCTTCGGAGGCAAACGCGTGTAGTTCCGTGACCGGCCGCCCGGCAGCCTCTGTGCCATGGGACGGCTTCGCTGCCAGCGCGGTCAGGCGACGATCGACTACGTCGCGCTGATCGGCGTGCTCGCGGCCCTGCTGGCGGCGGCTGCCACGGCCGCCGCAGTCGGTGCTCCGGGCGTGACCAACGCGGTCCTCGGTCAGCTGCAGCGGGCGCTGTGCATCGTCACCGGCCGCGTCTGCCCTGTGGAGCAGCGCGCCGCGTGCGTCGTCTCCAGCGACCGCGACGCCCACCACGTCGCGCTGTCGATCGCGATCGTGCGCCTCGACGAGGACCGCTACGTCCTGCGCGAGCGGATGTCCGACGGCACGGTGCGCCTGACGGTCGCCCAGCGCGCGGGCGCCGGCGCGGAGACCGGGGTCGGCGCGCGTGCGCGGCTGCGGCTGCGCGGGCGCACGGTCGGCTTCGAGCGCGAGCTGCGCGGGGGCGTCGAGGGCGTCGTCGGCCACGGTGAGGTCCACACCGCGCGCGACGAGCGCGAGGCCGACGAGATCCTGCGGGCGATCCGCCGCCGCGGGCCTCTTCCGGGGCTCGGTGGGCCGCATCCGCGCGAGGTCTTCGTCGAGGGCGGCGTGCGCGGGCTCGGGCGGCTGGGCATCGGCCGCGGCCTGGCCGGCGGATCGCTGGACGGCGTCGCCGAGGCGGTGCTCGGCGCGCGCCGCGACGAGCGCAGCGGCGAGGTCACGATCTCGCTCGGCGCCGGAGGCTCGGGCTGGGCGCTGCTGCAGGCGGTCATGGCCGGTCCGTCGGCCGCATCCGATCGGCAGGCCGGCCTCGCGCTGACGCTCGACCGCCACGGACTGCCGCTCGCGCTGTCGCTGAACGCCTCGGGAACGCTGGCCGCCGGCACGATGCTGCCGGCCGGGCTCGCCGGCCCGCTGCGTGTCGGCTCCGGCGATCAGGGCGCCATCGACATGCGCGGCCGGCGCTGGGAGCTCTCGGCGCGCACCGACCTGCGCGACCCGCGCGTGGCCGCCGCGTGGGCGGCCTTTCGGCGCGACCCGTCGAACGCGGCGGCGATCCGCGCGCTCGGTGCACAGCTGCGCGAGCGCGCGGTCCTCGACGTGCGCAGCTACGCGGTCCGCACGCGCTCAGACGGCGTGGCGGCCGGGCTCTCGCTGGGGCTGAGGCTCGGCGGCGAGCTCGACCGCACGACCGACCGCTCCGTGTTGCTGTCGGCCGCGAGGCGGCCGCCAGGCGGGCTGTGGGAGCCGCGCCTGGACTGCGCCTGACGGGCCTTCTAGCAGTCGCTCACGCGGACGAGGGCGGAGCCGAAGTTCGCGACCCAGTACGAGCCGTACGTCGATCTCGGGTTGTAGCCGCGGCCGATGCCCATGGCCATGTAGCCCGGGTTGAGCATGGCGGCGCGATGGGGAGGCGAGTTCTTCCACTGATTGAGCGTCGAAATCGCGTCCGGGGCGCCCGCGGCGATGTTCTCGCCCATCTCGGGGGCGACGTAGCCGAAGACCGCGAGGCGGATGGAGAAGATGCGGCCGAGGCTGTCGGTGTGGCTGAAGTAGCTCTTGGAGGCAAGGTCGTTGCTCATCCACGTCGCGGCGCTGACCAGCGGGCTCGACATCTTCATCGGGGCGATGCCGTTCTGCGCGCGGAAGGTGTTGATCTGCCTGCACATGCGCTTCAGCTCCCCATCCCGAGGGCTTGGCACGGCCGCGTGAGCGGCGGCGGGAAAGGCGGTGCAGCAGAGGACGGCGAGGAGGACCAGCGAGCGAATGGACATGGGCAATAGATCGCCAGGTCGCACCGGGAGGTGTTCGATCGGCTCTCGAGAATGGACGTTCGTCCTAGTCGGCCGTGTGACGCCGACTGGACGAATGTCCAGGTCGCGTCCAGCTGCGTCCGCGCCTGCTCGCACGTGACAACGCCCGACCGGCATGCGAACATCTGTTCGTATGTACATCGAGCTGCACTGCCACTCCGCGTACTCCTTCCTCGACGGCGCATCGCAGCCCGAGGAGCTGCTCGTGACGGCGATGCGCCAGGGGCACGGCACGCTCGCGCTGACCGATCACGACTCGCTGTCGGGCTCGATGGAGTTCGCTCAGGGTGCGCGCGCGCTTGGGCTGCGGGCGATCCACGGGGCGGAGGTGACGCTCGACGACGACCGCCACGTCACGCTGCTCGTCCGCGACGAGACGGGCTGGCGCAACCTCTGCCGGCTGCTGACGAAGGCCCACGCGCACACGCGCGACGGTCCGCAGCGCGACCGCTCCGAGCCCGCCGTCTCGCTCGACGACGTCGAGCAGCACCGCGACGGCCTCGTCTGCCTCTCAGGCTGCGCCTCCCGCGGCGTGCGCGACGAGCCGACGATGCGCCGCCTGCTCGGCGCCTTCGGCCACGACGGCTTCCGCGTCGAGCTGCAGCGCCCGCTCGCCCGCCACGACCGCGCGCTCAACCGCGGCCTGGCGGGACTCGCCGCGCGGCTGAACGTCGCGACGGTCGCCACCGGCAACGTCCACGCCCACAGCGCCGAGCGCGCGCTGCTGCAGGACGTGCTGGTCGCGATCCGCGAGCACACGACGCTCGACGCCTCCGAGCCGCTGCGCCGCGGAAACCACGCGCACGTCCTGACCACCCCGCAGGCGATGGCCGCGCGCTTCGCCGATCACCCCGACGCGGTCGCGGAGACCGAGCGCCTTGCCGAGACGCTGACCTTCGACCTCACGCGCGACCTCGGCTACCGCTATCCCGGCGCCGAGGACGCGGGCGCCGACCGCGCGCTGGCCGAGGTCTGCCAGGCGCGCTTCGACGAGCGCTACCCGGCGGGCAGCGTCCACCGCCGCCAGGCCGAGATCCGCCTGGAGGAGGAGCTGCGAATCATCGACAAGCTCGGCTTGGCGGGCTTCTTCGTGCTGCATCACGAGATCCTCGAGCTCGCGCGCGAGGTCGCCGTGGAGGTGCGCGGCAGGGCGGATTCCCCGCGGGCGCTGCTGCCTCCCGGCCGCGGGCGCGGCTCGAGCGTGTCGTCGATCGTCTGCCACCTGACCGGCCTCAGCCACGTCGACCCGATCGCCAACAAGCTGTTGCTCGGGCGCTTCCTCAACGAGGAGCTGACGGCGCTGCCCGACATCGACCTCGACTTCCCGCGCGACATCCGCGAGGGGCTGATCCCGCGCATCCACGAGCGCTACGGGCGCGAGCGCTCGGCGCTCGTCGCCGCGTTTCCGACCTACCGCGCCCGCGGGGCGATCCGCGAGATCGGCAAGGCGCTGGGGCTCGCGCCGGGAGAGATCGAGCGCGTCGCTCGCGGCAGCGAGGGCTGGTCTGCGGGCGACGTCGATCGCGACATCGACTCGGCGCTGGGCGAGGCCCGGCGAACCGGGCGCTGGGCATGGCTGGCGCGGCTGGCGGCCGAGGCGCAGGGGCTTCCGCGCCATCTCTCCCAGCACTCAGGCGGGATGATCGTCGCGACGCGCCCGCTCGTGGACTGCGTCCCGCTCGTACCGGCGGCGATGGAGGGCCGCCAGCTCGCGCAGTGGGACAAGGACTCCTGCTCGGATGCGGGCTTTCTGAAGATCGACCTGCTCGGCCTTGGGATGCTCAGCGCCGTCGAGCGCTGCGTCGAGCACGTCGCCGAGCGCCGCGGCGAGCGCATCGACCTGTCGCGGATCGCGTTCGACGACCCGGCCACGTACGAGTGCATCCAGCAGGCCGACACGACCGGCGTCTTTCAGATCGAGTCGCGCGCGCAGATGGGCTCGCTGCGGCGCACGCGCCCGAAGAACCTCGACGAGATCACGATCCAGGTCGCGATCGTGCGTCCGGGGCCGATCGTCGGCGGGGCGGTCAACCCCTACATCGAGCGCCGCCAGCGCCTGAACGCCGATCCGGACTTTCAGATCCCCTACCTGCATCCGTCGCTCGAGGCGCCGCTGCGCGACACGCTCGGCACGATCATCTTCCAGGACCAGGTGCTCGAGGTCGCGCAGGCGTTCGCCGGCTTCAGCGTCGGGGAGGCAGAGGGGCTGCGCCGGGCGATGAGCCGCAAGCGCTCGGCCGCGGCGATCGAGGCCCACCATCGCCGCTTCGTCGAGGGCGCGATGGCAGAGCACCCAGACGTGACCGAGGAGCTCGCCGAGCGCGTCTTCGTCATGGTCTCGGGCTTCTCGGGCTTCGGCTTTCCCAAGGCCCACGGTGCCGCCTTCGGCCTGCTCGCCTACCAATCGACGTGGCTGCGCGTGCACTACGGACCGGAGTTCGTGTGCTCGCTGCTCGACGAGCAGCCGATGGGCTTCTATCCACCCGACGCGCTCGTCCACGAGGCGCAGCGGCGAGGGATCGAGGTCCATGCGCCCGACGTCAACGCCAGCGAGGCGGGCTGCACCGTGACGATGGACGGCGCGGTGCGCGTCGGCCTGGGCTACGTCCTCGGCGTGCGCGCCGACGAGATCGCGGCGCTCGTCGCCGCGCGCGAGCAGGGCGGGCCGTTTGGATCGCTGGAGGACCTTGCCTCGCGCGCCGGCGCCGGTCGCCCTGCGCTCGAGCGCCTTGCCTGGTCGGGCGCCTGCGACGCGCTCGCCGGGGGCGACCGCCGCGTCGCGCTGTGGCAGCTCGGCGTGGCGGCGCCGGCCACGCAGGTCCGCGGCCGCGAGGGGGTCCAGCTGTCGCTCGCGCTCGATCTGCCCGCGCCGCCGGCGCTGAAGGCGCTGCCGGCCTGGGAGGCGATGGTCGCCGACTACGCCAGCACCGGCCTGACGGCGAGGACCCACCCGCTGCGCCTGCTGCGCGAGCGCCTGGATCGCGATCGCTGCGTGAGCATCGGCGAGCTCGGGCGCCTGAGGCATGCGGACACGGTGCGCGTCGGCGGGCTCGTGGTCGCACGCCAGCGCCCGGGGACCGCGAAGGGCATCCTGTTCCTGCTGCTCGAGGACGAGCACGGCACCGTCAACGTCGTCGTCTCGCCGCAGGTCTACGAGCGCCACCGCCTGGAGGTCCGCACGGAGCCGCTGCTGCTCGTCGAAGGGCGCCTGGAACGCCATGCGTCGGCGGGCGGGGCGATCAACATCGTCGCGCGGCGCGTCGGCCGGCTCGAGGTGCCCGACAGGCTGGCGGCCGAGGTCAAGGACATCTCGCAGCTCGACCTCGCCGAGCTCGCCCGCCAGTCCGAGCGCCGGCCGGCCGCGACCGGCACCGACGATTTCCGCGCGGTCGCCCCGGCGGTCCAGAGCTTCGCCGCCGGAAGGCGGCGATAGAGCGCTGGCGCCATCGTCCGACGCCGTGAAGTAGATTGCGCGCCGCATGGCTGCTGCGATCGTCCTCGGGTTCTTTCTCATCCTCGGCCTCGGGGTCGTCCTCGTGGCGATGCGAGGCGGGCCTCGCGGCGTGCGCGACACGCTCGAGAAGGGCCGCAAACGCCCGCTGCGCGCCGCGGAGTTCGCCGTCGCCGGGGCAATGGTGCTCTTCGGCCTCGCCGTGCCCGCCGTCGTGCTGCTCGGCGATCAGGCCGCCGCCGGACCCGGCGGCACGAAGCTCTCGAGCGCCGAGCAGGAGGGCCGCGAGCTCTTCAACGACCGCTGCGCCACGTGCCACGTGCTCAAGGACGCAAATGCCGTCGGCAGGGTCGGGCCCAGCCTCGACGTGCTGCAGCCGCCGGAGGCGCTGACGATCAACGCGATCGAGCAGGGGCGCGCCGGCAAGGGCCAGATGCCCGCGCAGCTGCTCGAAGACGACGAGTCGAAGCTCGTCGCGAAGTACATCGTCGAAGTCGCCGGGCGCTAGCCCGGCCGCAACGCTCCGGCTTCGTGCGCTGCTCAGCGCGCGCAGGCGCGTTCGCGAGTCCGCAAACTGCGGCGATTCCGTCCGGGCTCTCCATAACACTGCGTATATGCAGGGAAATCGATCGCTGGTACGATGGCGCCGTCAGATCGCCGAATCCCGGTGCGGGAGACCGGGAGCGGGGGACCCAAGATGTTGGGGCGAATCGTCCAGACGTTGGATGTAGCGCTGCTCTTTCAGGCGCGAGCCCGTCAGCTCACCCCGTAGGCCTCACCGAAAGAGGACAACGACCACATGGCACATTCGGAAGCCCGCGCCTGGTGGGCTGATGTCCAGCATCTTCGCAACGACTACGAGCGCACCGACGAGGCGCGCCGTCGTGCGGACGAGGCCGACCTCGCGTCGCGCCGCGCGGCCCGCGAGCGCCTTCACGTCGAGGCCGAGGCGCACTCGGTCGCAGCCGCGCCGGCGTCCGAGATCGCCGATCCGCCGCCCCTGCACCGTGGCTCCGACGCGCCGATCTCGCCCCGCCGCGCAAAGCGCGGCGACTGGAGTGCGGAGTCGCGGCGCGGCAACCACCTCGACCTGTCGCCCGCCCCGCGCGTGCGCCAGGGCGTCGGCCCCGCCGCCGGAGCGCGCTCGGCCCGTGTCAAGGGCGACGCGACGCCAGGGCGTGTGACCGTCGAGATTCGCGGCCGCACCGTTCCGGCGCCCGCCTTGCCGCGCTCGGCCGAGGTCGAACGCGCCCGCCGTCCGCAGCGCCGCGCAGTCGAGCGCGTCAGCGCACGCCCGGACCGCGTCGCGATGTGGGCGCTGATGATGGGTCTGCTGCTGATCCTCGTGGCGCTCGGCACGGCGGACGGCCCCGCCGTGATCTCGCTCACGCTGCGCTGAGGCGTCCCGCGCCGCCGGCCGCGCCGAAGCGCCGAGCGCCGTGGCGCCAACCCGGCGTGCGTCCCATTGGCCGTGGAAGCCTTTGCACTTCCGTCACATCTCACTGAGCCCGCCCTTAGCGGCGTGCGTAGAAGTGGTAGGCGCTTGTGCAGTCAGAGGCAATCGATCTACACTTACATGACGTAAGCATCCAGCGCCGGCCCGGACTCCCGATCCACACCCCAGAAGGCCACTCATGAAGACACCGATGAGCAGATTCCAGATCCACGACGACCTCACCGCCCCCGAGGGCTCGGTCCCCGTCCTGCGTGGCGCGCTCGCGACCGGCGGTCAGCTGCCGAACTTCCTCGGCGCCCTCGCCGGCTCACCCGCGGCCCTGCGCGGCTACGCGCGCTTTCGCTCCGAGCTGCGCCGCGGCGCGCTTGACGTCGCGACGCTCGAGCGCATCTCGCTCGCCGTCGCCGAGCACCACGGCTCGCGGCCGGGGCTCGCGATGCACAACCGCACCGCACGCCAGGCCGGCGTGCCCGTCGACGAGGTCGCGGCCGCACGCAAGTTCAACTCCGGCGACGACAAGCAGGCTGCGCTGCTGCGCTACCTGAAGGCCGTCATGGAGAAGCCCGGCGCACCGCCGATGCACCTGCACGAGGAGGCGCGCGAGGCCGGCTGGTCGGATGAGCAGATCCTCGAGGCGATCGCCTACGTGGCGCTCGAGAACTTCACGGCGATGGTCAACGTCGCGGGCGACGTGCCGGTCGACGGCTCGGTGGAAGACACGCGCACCCTGCGGGCCGCCTAGCTTTCATGGGCGGAGGCGAAGACGGCCGCCAGTGGTCGGCAGCCCGCGGCCATGTGCCGGCGCCCGTTGCCGAAGACGCGCCGCAGCCCTGCGCCAACCCGCCCTGCTGTCCGCTGTATCACGAGGCGATCGAGCTGATCGGCCGGCGCTGGACGGGCGCGATCGTCGGCGTCCTGATCCACCGCAGCACGCTGCGCTTCGGCGAGATCGCGCAGTCGGTGCCCGAGCTGTCCGACCGACTGCTGTCCGAGCGCATGAAGGAGCTCGAGGCACGCGGCGTCGTCGTGCGCACCGTGCGCCCCGGCCGCCCGGTGCGCGTCGAGTACGAGCTGACCGAGATGGGGCGCGAGCTCGCCCCCGCCGTGCACGAGCTCGAGCGCTGGGCACAGCGCTGGCTCGCGCAGCGCTGACGTCCCGCGCGGCGCGAAAGCCGCCGAAACGTTGGACCATTAGGCTCACGCCATGTCCGACCGCCCCCAGACGCCCGACGACGTCAAGGCCATCGTCGCCGAACGCGACATCCGCTTCATCCGGCTGTGGTTCACCGACATCCTCGGTCAGCTGAAGTCCTTCTCGATCAACCGTTCGGAGCTTGACGCCGCCTTCGAGGACGGCATGGGGTTCGACGGCTCGTCGATCACGGGCTTCAACGCGATCGAGGAGTCCGACATGATCGCGATGCCCGACGCGTCGACGTTCGCGATCCTGCCCTGGCGTCCCGAGGAGCAGGGGGTCGCGCGGCTGTTCTGTGACGTGCTGACCCCCGAGCGCACGCCCTACGAGGGAGATCCGCGCCAGGTTCTGCGGCGGGCGTTGCAACGCGCCGAACGGCTGGGCTTCGACACCTTCAACGTCGGCCCGGAGCTCGAGTACTTCCTGTTTCGCGACTCCAAGGGCACGGAGGTGCTCGACAACGGCGGCTACTTCGACCTGACGACGCTCGACGCCGGCTCCGACGTGCGCCGCGAGACGGTGCTGGCGCTCGAGCAGCTCGGCATCCACGTCGAGTACACCCATCACGAGGTCGGTCCCAGCCAGCACGAGATCGACATGCGCTACGCCGACGCGATGAAGATGGCCGACGACTGCATGACGTACCGCATCACGGTCAAGGAGTACGCGATGAAGTACGGCTGGCACGCGACGTTCATGCCAAAGCCGCTGTTCGGCGAGAACGGCTCGGGCATGCACACCCACATGAGCCTCTTCCAGGGGGGACGCAACGCGTTCTTCGACGAGAACGATCCGTACTTCCTGTCGGACATCGGCAAGGCGTTCATCGCCGGCCAGCTCAAGCACGCGCGCGAGCTCTCCTCGATCTTCGCCCAGTGGGTGAACTCCTACAAGCGCCTCGTGCCGGGCTTCGAGGCACCGGTGTACGTCGCCTGGAGTCGGCGCAACCGCTCGGCGCTCGTGCGCGTGCCGCTGTATCACCCCGGCAAGGAGCAGGCCACGCGGATGGAGCTGCGCTGCCCGGACCCGGCGTGCAACCCCTACCTGACGTTCGCAGCGCTGCTGCAGGCCGGCCTGGAGGGCATCGAGAAGGGCTACGAGCTGCCCGAGCCGATGGAGAAGAACCTCTACCACCTGTCGCCCGACGACCGCCGCCGCCTCGGAATCGAGCAGCTGCCCGAGACGCTCGGCGAGGCGATCGAGCTGACGGCGGAGTCCGAGCTCGTGCTGCGCACGCTCGGCGAGCACATGTTCAACCGCTACGTCGAGATCAAGCGCCGCGAGTGGGAGGACTACCGCGTCCAGGTCAGCCAGTGGGAGCTCGACCGCTATCTTCCGGTCCTCTGAGCATCGACGCACCATTGCGAGGCCCTTCGATAGCCAGTATGCCGGTGGGGTGAAAGCGCGCCGCTGCGCAAGGGCGTAAGCTCGCACAACCGACGGAGACCAAACAGGGTCAGGACGACCGAGGAGCGAGCACATGGCCCCGCCTGCAAGGCCGGCACCGAAGCGCCATCCGTATCACCAGTGGGCGCCTGATGCGCGTGCGCTGGATCTTGTCGGTGACAAGTGGACGTTGTTGATCGTTCGCGATCTTGCGGCGGGTCCGCGGCGCTTTGTCGAGTTGCAGCGGGTGTTGCCGGGCATCTCGACCGAGCAGTTGCGTTCGCGGCTGAATCGGATGGTCGCGGGCGGGTTGTTGACGCGTCAGCGCTATCGCGAGGTGCCGCCGCGCGTGGACTATGAGCTGACGGCGCGCTCGAAGGAGTTGCTGCCGGTGCTCGGCGCGTTGGCGCGCTGGGGCTATGACTGGGCGTGGACGGCGCCGCGTGAGGCCGAGGCGATCGATATCGGCGCGATCTTTCGGATCGCGCCCGGTTTGGTCGAGGCGCCTGCGACGGCGATCGGTGTCGCGCAGTTCAGCGTGCGCGTCGATGACGCGATCGTTCGCCATTACACGCTGACGATCGCCGCTGGCAAGGTCGCGATCGCCGAGTGCGAGGCCCCGCAGGCCGACGTGCGCGTGTCTGGCAGCCAGCAGGACTGGATCGACGCGCTCGGCCCGCAGACCGATCCCGACGCGTTGACGATCGAGGGCGACGCGCAGCTTGCGTCGATGCTGCTCAACGGCATCCGGCCGCTGTCGGAGACGGGCATCCGGGCGGCGTAGGCGCCGCTGGTGGGCCGCTAGTCGCGATCCTTCGCCAGCGCGGAGGGCAGCCAGACCTTCTTGCCGACGTCGAGCACGAGCGCCGGCACGAGGATCGAGCGCACGATGAAGGTGTCCAGCAGGACGCCGAAGGCGACCACGAAGCCGATCTCCGTGAGGAACACGAGCGGCAGCACGCCGAGCACCGAGAACGTTCCCGCGAGCACGATGCCGGCCGACGTGATGACCGCGCCGGTCACCGCCAGCCCGCGGATCATCCCCTCGCGGGTGCCGTGCCTGCGCGTCTCCTCGCGCACGCGTGCCATCAGGAAGATGTTGTAGTCGATCCCCAGCGCGACGAGGAAGACGAACGCGAACAGCGGCAGCGACGGGTCCGAGCCGGGGAAGCCGAAGACGAGGTCGAACACGATCGCGCCGACGCCAAGCGCCGCCGTGAAGGACAGGATCACGGTTGCGATCAGCAGCAGCGGCGCGACGAGCGCCCGCAGCAGCACGACGAGGATCAGGAACACGACGATCAGCGCGATCGGCACGATCACGCGCGTGTCGCGCGCGGCGGCCTCGCGCAGGTCGGCCTCGACCGCCGTCGCGCCGCCGACGAGCGTGCCGGGGCCACCGGCCTGGCGTGCCGCTGCGCGGACCTTCGGGATGATGTCGAAGGCCTCCGTCGAGAACGGCTCGGGCCGCAGCGTCGCCTTCAGCAGGATCGTGTCGCTGCTCGAGCCGGCCGGCTCGACGGACACGACGCCCGACACCGCGGTCACCGCCTGGCGCACGCCCTCGACGCGCAGCAGGTCGCGCACGACGATGTCCGTGGGCGCGTTGGCGCCGCTGGGGAAGGATTCGCTGAGCAGCTTCTGGCCCTGGACGGCCTCCACGTCGTCGCGGAACGAGTTGCCCTGCGTGAGGCCGTCGTCGAAGTTCAGCAGCCCCAGCGACAGCACGAGCAGCAGCGCGACGACCCCGACCCAGACCTTGCGCGGGCGCGCGGCGATGCGGTCTCCCAGGCGCCGCCAGACGCCGCCCGCCGCGGCGCCCTCGGTGCCCGGGTCATAGCGCGGGATGAACGGAAAGAAGATCCAGCGCCCGAAGATCGCGAGAAACGCCGGCAGCACGGTGAGCATCGTCAGCATCGCGACGGCGATGCCCAGCGCGCCGATCGGCCCGAGGCCCGCCGTGCCGTTGACCTTCGCCAGCGTCAGGCACAGCAGCGCCGCGATGACCGTCAGCCCCGAGGCGAAGATCGCGGGACCCGCGGTCCGCAGCGCGATCGCCAGCGCCACGTGGCGATCGGCGTTGCGGCGCAGCTCCTCGCGGTAGCGGGAGACCAGCAGCAACGCGTAGTCGGTCCCGGCACCCAGGACGAGGATCGACAGGATCGACGACGACTGGCCGTTGACGGTCACCCCGAGCGTCGTCAGCTCGTAGCCGAGCGCGCGCGTGGCGAACTCGGCGAAGACCACCGACAGGATCGGGACGACCCAGAAGATCGGGCTGCGGTAGATCAGGATCAGCAGGATCAGCACGAGCGCGAACGCCGACACCAGCAGCGTGCCGTTGATGCCCTCGAAGACCTTGATCGCGTCCGCCGAGAAGCCGGCGCCGCCGGTGACCTTCGCCTCGAGGCCGTTGCCGTGGTTGCCGGTGCGTTTGCGCACGGCCTCGACCGGATCGATGATCGTCTCGGACTCGCCGTCGCTCTTGACCTGCGCGATCACGAGCGCGGCGTCGCGCTCGGCCGAGAAGACCGGCTTGGCGAAGTCCGAGACCCCGGGGAACTTCTTCTGGAAGCGATCGCGGTTGAAGACCGCGCGGTCGCGGGCGATGACGCGCCTGTCGGCGCTCGTCAGCCCACCATCGCGATGGAAGACGATGACCAGAGGGGCGAGCTCGCCGCCCTCGAGCGCCTTCGTGGCCTCGAGGGCCTTGGTCGACTCCGCGTCGCCGGGCAGAAACGACGTCGACTCGTTCTTCTCCGCGTCGGCGAACTTCTCGGGCAGCTTCGCCACGAGGATGGCGCCGAAGATGAGAATCGACAGGGCGGCGACGAGCCACTTGGCGCCGCGGCCGGCAGAGAAGGCGAAGATGGAGCCCATGCGCCGAGGGTTCTAGCGCATCACGGGGACGCGGTGATCAACGCTTGGAGATCTTCGACCTCGGTGACGGGCCGCAGGCAGCTGAAGCGCTCGCAGACATAGGCGGTCGGCATGCCGTCGATCGGCGCGCGCCCTTCGAGCAGCGCGACGCCCTGCGCGTCGGCGCCATCGCCGCCGGCGAGCACGACGTGCGGGCGAAAGGCGCCGCGCACGGCGCGCTCGAGCGCGGTCGTGTCATCGCCGACAAGCGCGACCTCGCGGACGCTTGCGAGGTGGAAGTCCAGCGCCTGCAGGATGTGCCCGAAGCCGTGCGGATGGCGCCGCGCGAGGTCGCCGACGAGCAGCAGCACGCCGACGGCGTGGCGCTCGTAGTCCGCCTCGCCGGTCAGCGCCGCGAGGCGCAGCAGCCCGAACGCCGCGCTCGAGGAGCCCGACGGGATCGGGTTGTCGTCGAGATCCTTGCGCCGCGCGACGAGCTGCTCGTGATCGCCGGAGGTCTGAAAGAAGCCGCCGCGCTCACGGTCGGCGAAGCGCTCGATCGTCGTGTCGGCGGTCGCGCGCGCGGCATGAAACCAGCGTGGCTCGAACGTCGCCTCGTAGAGCGCGATCAGCGCTTCGAGCAGGAAGGCGTGGTCCTCGAGGTAGGCGTTGAGCTTCGCCTCGCCCGCGTTGTAGCTGCGCAGCAGCCGACCGTCCGCGTCGCGCATCGCCTCCAGCACGAAGGCGGCGGCGCGGCGTGCGGCGTCGAGGTAGTCCTCGCGTCCCAGCGCCGCGCCGGCCTCGGCGAGCGCGTGGATCGTCAGCGCGTTCCAGGCCGCCAGGCGCTTGTCGTCGAGGCCCGGGCGGACGCGCTGCGAGCGGGCGGCGAGCAGCTTGGCGCGGATCCGCTCGCGCACCTCGGGCTCGGGCTCCGCGCCGCGCGACTCGAGGATGTTCTCACCCTCGAAGTTGCCCTCGTCGCTTGCGCCCAGCCAGCGCAGCGCGACCTCCTCGTCGTCGCCGAGCACCGCCCGCAGCTCGTCCATGCCCCAGACGTAGAACTTCCCCTCGACGCCCTCGGAGTCGGCGTCGAGCGCCGAGAAGAAGGCGCCCTCGGGACCGGTCATCTCGCGCAGGACCCAGTCCAGCGTCTCCTCGCACGTGCGCCGCAGGACGGTGTCGCCGGAGACCTGCCAGCCGTGCAGGTAGGCGCGCGCCAGCAGCGCGTTGTCGTAGAGCATCTTCTCGAAGTGCGGGACCGTCCAGGCCGCGTCGGTCGAGTAGCGCGCGAAGCCGCCGCCGATCTGGTCGTTGATGCCGCCCGACGCCATCGAGCGCAGCGACTGCAGCGCCATCGGCAGCTCGCCGCGGCGCAGCAGGAACTCGATCGTCGAGGCGTGCGGGAACTTCGGCGCGCCGCCCCAGCCGCCGTTGAGCGAGTCGAAGCTCGCGCGCAGGTGCGAGACGGCGTCCTCGAGCGCGTCCTCGCCCGGCGTCTGCTCGGCGGCCGTCAGCTGCGACGCGCCCGACAGGCGCGAGATCATCGCCGCGCTCTGCGCGCGGATCTGCTCGCGCTCGGTCTCCCACGCCCTGGCGACGGCCTCGAGCACCTGCGGCCAGGCCGGCATGCCGTGGCGCTGCTCGGGCGGGAAGTAGGTGCCGGCGTAGAACGGGACCTGCTCGGGGGTGATGAAGACGTTCAGCGGCCAGCCGCCGTTGCCGGTCATCGCCTGCACGGCCTCCATGTAGATCGCGTCGACGTCGGGGCGCTCCTCGCGGTCGACCTTGACGCAGACGAAGTGCTCGTTCATGAGGTCGGCGATCGCCTGGTTCTCGAAGGACTCGCGCTCCATGACGTGGCACCAGTGACACGCCGAGTAGCCGATCGAGACGAGCAGCGGGCGGTCGAGCTCATGCGCGCGGGCGAGCGCGCGCTCGCCCCACGGCATCCAGTCGACGGGGTTGTCGCGGTGCTGCAGGAGGTAGGGCGAGGTCTCGGCGGCGAGCGCGTTCGGCATCGCCGCCACCTACCCCGGGCCCGCCGTGCGCAGGCGGTGGTGGCGCAGCAGCGTTCGCAGGCCGCGCTCGTCAGCGTCCGTGACGGCTGCTGCGCGAGCCGTGATCCGGATCGCGCGGCCGCCGAGAAGGCCGGTGATCGACGTGCTGGTGACGACCAGCCTGCCGCGCGCCGCCTTGCGCCCGCGCACGCGCAGGATCTGGCGCCCGGCGCCCAGCGGCACGCTGCCGGAGACCTGCACGCCCGGCACGAGGACGACGTCGAACAGCGTCAGGCGAGCGTCGCGCACGACGACGCGCCCGCCGCGCAGCCCACCGAGCCTCGTCGGGATGCGGCCGGCCTCCATCGCGTCGCCGAGCGCCTGCCGGCGGATGTCGGTCGCGGTGCGCAGCGCGGCGGTGATCGTCTGCCCGATCTTCCCGCGGCGGCCCGTCGGGCGCAGGCGCTCGAGGCGGGTCGGGGCGATCGGCGTCGGGGAGTAGGGATTGGCGGCCGGCGTGGTCGCGGCGCACGGCGCGACCGCCTCGCCGGCGAAGAACTGGCGCACAGCGCGCGCGGCGCAACCGTCGGCGCTGAGATCGCCCGCCAGCGTCGAGTGGCCGGTGAACGGCACGATGGCGAACTGAGCTGCGGGGATCAGCGACCTGATCACGAAGGCGTCCTCGGCCGGCGTGCGAATGTCCGCCGCGCCCGAGATGACGAGCGTCGGGACGTTCGGCACCGGCCCGGCAGCCGCAAAGCCGGCCGTCGCGTTGGGCCAGCCGATGCACAGCCCGATCTGCTGGCTCGTCAGCGCGGTCGCCAGGTCGAACGGGCTGAACGGCCGCCCGGGCAGCGAGCGCGCGAAGGCGTTGGCCTGCTGCGCGCGCAGCGCGCTCGGCGCGGTGCGAGCCCATGGGAAGATCGTCTCCTCGCACAGCGTCGCCGCGAAGACGCCGTCGCTGAACTCCGACGGCGCCGCCTGGCGGCGCAGGTTGATGATGCCCGCCGAGCGCGCCGCGAGCCGGATCAGCGGGGCGCTGTCGCCGCGCCGCCCCGAGGTCAGCGCCCCGGGCAGCTCGGCTCGCAGCGTCGGGTTGAGGTCGCCGCCGAGCAGGACGTCGAAGAGGTCGCCGCGGTTGATGCGAACGCGCTGGCGGCGGCCGCGAGAGCTCACGAGCACCCCGGTCAGGCCGCGGCGTGCGAGGCTGCGAACGCGGTTGGCGAGATCGCTCGAGGGGTTGCGCGAGATGCCGCGGCACTCCCCGCCGGCGCACAGGTCGCGCAGCACCCTGCGCATCGCGGCGAACGTCGAGCGCTGCAGCGCGTCGACGCCCTGCGGCAGCACGGGAGAGTCCAGGACGAGCGCCTCGACGCGGGTTGGATGGCGCGCGGCGTAGTCCAGCGCGACCTTCGTGCCGTAGGAGACGCCGTAGAGGACGAGCTTCTCGTAGCCGCTCTCGGCGCGCAGGGCCTCGATGTCCGCGACGCTGGCCGCCGTCGTGAACTGGCCGCGCGCCGCGCCGAGGCCGGTCGCGCAACGTGTGCCGTCCGCCGTCACCGACTCGTCGCTCAGCCTGCAGGAGATCGGGCTCGAGCGGCCCGTGCCACGCTGGTCGAAGATCAGCAGGTCGCGCGTCGTGAGCGCCGGCGCAAGCGCCTTCGCGAAGTCGGTCACGAACGGCAGCGCCGCCTGACCGGGCCCGCCGACCAGCGCCACCACGGCGCTGCGGGTGGGGTTGGCCGGCGCGGGCAGCCGCGCCGCGGAGAGACGCACGACGCCGGGCACCGCGCCCGAGCGGTCCAAGGGCACGTCGAGCGAGCCGCACTGCACCACGGCGCCTGGCGCGCACGGGGCGTAGGGGATCGCGGCGCCGGCCGGCGCCGCGAAGAGGAGCACGCAGCCCATTGCGGCGAGCAGTGCCGGCATTGCCGATGGGCGCATCGAGCCTCACCGTACCAGCGCGATAGCGTGGCGCCGAACAGCCCCTGAGCGAGGAGCAGCCGCCGTGCCCCAACATCGTGAGCCCGTCACTGCCATCGGCGCTCCCGCGGCCATCGGGCCGTACAGCCATGCCGTGATCGCCGCCGGCCTGTTGTTCTGCTCCGGGCAGACACCGCTCGATCCGGATTCCGGCGAGCTGGTTGGCGACGGTCCCGCCGAGCAGACGGAGCAATGCCTGCGCAACCTGCAGGCCGTCTGCGCGGCCGCGGGCACCTCGCTGGCCGACGCCGTGCGGATGACGGTCTACGTGACCGACATGAGCGCCTTCGGCGACGTCAACGAGGCCTATGGCGCGTTCTTCGAGGCCGATCCGCCGGCACGCGCGACGGTCGGCGTGGCTGCGCTGCCCAAGGGTGCGCAGGTGGAGATCGACGCGATCGTCGCGCTGCCCGGCCACTAGTCAAACCTGCGTCGGTCGCCGCGCAGCTGCCCGCGGCGGACCTTGCCGCTGGCCGTCTTGGGAAGCTCCTCGGCGAACTCCACGAGGCGCGGGTACTTGTAGGGCGCCGTCTGCTTCTTGACGTGCTCCTGCAGCGCGCGCGCCAGCTGCGGCGACGCGTCGAAGCCCTCGCGCAGCACGACGACCGCGCGCACGACCGAGCCGCGCTCGTCGTCGGGCGCCGCCACGACCGCGGCCTCGGCGACGGCGTCGTGGGCGACGAGCGCGGACTCGACCTCGAAGGGCCCGATCCGGTAGCCCGCGGAGATGATCACGTCGTCCGTGCGCCCCTCGAAGAACAGGTAGCCGTCCTCGTCCTCGGCGACGCGATCGCCGGTGCGCCAGGGGACGGTGGCGAGGACGTCCGCGGGCTCTCCCGCGTAGCGCAGGAAGAACGTCGGCACCGTCGCGGGATCCGCGACGAGCTCGCCGTCGTCGACCGACAGCCCGACGCCCGGCAGCGCGCGCCCCATCGATCCCGGGCGCACCGGCTCGCCCGGGGCCATGCCCGTCAGCTGGCCGGTCTCGGTCTGGCCGTAGCCGTCGCGGATCTGCAATCTCGTCGCCTCCTGCCATGCGCGCAGCACCTCGGGGTTCAGCGCCTCCCCGGCGGCGACGGCGCCACGCAGGTCGGCGAGCGGGCGCAGCGTCGCGCGCTTGGCGATCACCCGGTATTCCGTCGGCGCCATGCAGAGGACGTTGACGCGCTCGCGTGCGAGCAGCTCCAGGCGCTCGTGGGCGTCGAAGCGCGCGTCGTGCAGCAGCGCCGCCGCGCCGCGGATCCACGGCGCGACGAAGACGTTGCGCGCCGACTTGCTCCAGCCGCTGGCGGCCGTGCACCAGACGAGGTCGCCCGGGCGCGGCGCCAGCCAGTGCTCGGCCTGCAGCGCCTGGCCCGTGAGATAGCGCTGGGCGTGGACGACGGCCTTCGGCTCGCCGGCCGTGCCGCTCGTGAACGTGATCAGGCAGGGATCCTGCGCCGCCAGGTCGGCCGCGGGCGGCGGCTCGAGCTCGGTCGAGGCGACGCCCGGGACGACGATCGTGGGGCCGTCCCAGCCCGCCTCGGCCAGCACGGCGGCGTTGCGCTCGTCGCAGACGACGAGCGCGGGCGGGCAGGCGGCGAGGCGCAGGCGCAGGTCGCCCGCGCGCAGCTGCTCGTTGCAGGGCAGCACGACGTGGCCCTGGCGAAAGCAGGCGACCATCGCGACGACCCAGTCGGGGCGGTTGCCGACGAGCGTCAGGACGGTGTCGCCGCGCCGCACGCCCTGCTCGTGCAGTTGCGCGGCGAGCGTGCGGGCGGCGCGCGCGACCTGCCCGAAGGACCACTCGTGGCGCGCGCCGTCGCGCGTCAGCTCGACGAGCGCCAGGCGCCCGGCAGGCGCGGCCTCGACGACGCTCTGAGCGAAGTTCGCCATCGCGGCGCGCAGTCTCGCACGCTGCGCTCGGGCCTCACGCGCGCGCAGGTAAGCTGGGGCGATGGCCGTCGCCCCCACTTACAACGAGTACACCGACGAGCAGAAGGACATCATCGCGATGATCCGCCAGTTCGCCGACGAGCAGATCCTGCCCAACGCCGAGCACTTCGATCACGAGGACGAGTTCCCCCAGGACATCGTCGATCAGATGAAGGAGCTCGGGCTGTTCGGGGTCACGATCCCCGAGGAGTACGGGGGCATGGGGCTCGACCTGACGACCTACGTGATGATCGTCGAGGAGCTCTCGCGAGGCTGGATCTCGATCTCCGGGATCATCAACACGCACTTCATCGGCTCCTACCTGCTGATGAAGTTCGGCTCCGAGGAGCAGCGCCAGAAGTGGCTGCCGCAGATGGCCACCGGCGAGCTGCGCGCGGCATTCAGCCTGTCGGAGCCCGAGATGGGCTCCGACGTGCAGGCGCTCAAGGCAACGGCGCGCAAGCAGGACGACGGCACGTACGAGATTAACGGCCAGAAGATGTGGGTCACCAACGGCCTGCGCTCGGGCCTGGTCTTCGTGCTCGTCAAGACCGACCCCGACGCCGACCCGCGCTACAAGGGCATGACGTGCTTCGTCGCCGAGAAGGAGCCGGGCGTCTCGAAGAACACCGGCGAGTGGGAGGGCTTCGACGTCCCGCCCCCGCTGAAGAAGATGGGCTACAAGGGCGTCGAGTCGACCGAGCTGATCTTCGACGGCTACCGCTGCCCCGCCGAGAACATCCTCGGCGGCGAGCAGGCGGGCCTCAACAAGGGCTTCGTGCAGATGATGGACGCGCTCGAGGTCGGCCGCGCGAACGTCGCCGCGCGCGGCGTCGGGATCGCCCAGCGCGCGCTCGAGCTCGCGCTGCGCTACTCACAGGAGCGCAAGGCGTTCGGCAAGCCGATCGCCCAGCACCAGGCGATCCAGTTCAAGCTCGCCGACATGGCGACGCAGATCGAGGCGGCTCGCCTGCTGACGCGCAAGGCCGCGCGCCTGAAGGACGCCGGCGAGAGCTCCGAGCTCGAGGCGGGGATGGCGAAGCTGTTCGCGTCGGAGACCGGGCGCTTCTGCGTCGAGGAGTCCTTCCGCATCCACGGCGGCTACGGCTACTCCAAGGAGTACGAGATCGAGCGCCTGTATCGCGATGCCCCGCTGCTGCTGATCGGCGAGGGCACGTCGGAGATCCAGAAGATGGTCATCGGCAAGAAGCTCCTGCAGCGCCACAAGATCTAGGCTTGGCGCGTGAACGCCTCCGAGGACGCGAAGCGCCTGATCGAGACCGCCGTCGAGCGCTTCATCGACGACGTCCCCGCGCTCGCGCCGCTGAAGCTCGTCTTCGCCGTCGAGCTCAAGGGCCGCGGCGACGTGCAGATGTACCGCGTCGAGCTGTTCGGCAGGGACGAGCAGGCGAAGGTCACCAAGGGGATCGGCGAGGACGCGCGCGTGCGCGTCCAGATGCCGCGCTCGTTCTTCAACGTCATGGCCAAGGAGGCGCACATCGCCGACTGGCGCGAGGCCTTCACGTACGGTCAGGCGAAGGCGAGCGGGGTCCAGGAGATCCTCAAGCTCATCGTGCACGTCGTCGAGAAGCAGGAGGATCGGATGCGCGCGCGGCGCGCGCGCAGCTGATCGACCGGAGGGTCAGCGGCGGGCGTAGGGGTCGACGTAGACGTCGTCGATCGACCACTCGCCACCGAGCATCGGGGTGAAGCGGAAGGCGACCGGCGTCTTCTCGCCGGGCAGCAGCGCCAGCAGGTTCGCGATCACGGTCATCGGCAGCGTCGGCTGCCAGTTCGAGGAGCCGGGGACGACGCCGATCGGCAGCTGGTTGAGGAGCCCGAGGTTGTTCTCGAACAGCACGTTGACGCGCATCGTCGAGAGGTTCAGCGTCCCGCCGGTGTGGCGCTTGGCGAAGAAGCGGATCGTCGGGTGCTGGAGGCCGACGCAGATCGAGGGGCTCGTGACCGATTCGCCTGCGGGGATCCGCAGCGACTTGGCGTCGCGGGGTCCGCCGACCTTGAAGCTCTCGTTCTCGGCCGCCACGCGGGCTGAGCCCAGCGACCACCCGCTCGTGGACCCTTCGAAGCTCGCGCCCGACAGTGGCGTGTAGTTCGCGACGTCGAGCCATGGGAGAAACGGCTTGGACAGCGACTGCGCTGCGCAGTTGGGAGCGGAGGAGGCCAGGACGCCCGCGCTGGCGGAGGCGGCGCCTGCGGCCAGCGTCGCGATGGCGATCACCGCGGATGTGCCGAGCAGCTTCAGTCGTCGTGACAGCAAGGTGGGGTCCTTTCCCGGGGGTGGCGTCGTCCGCTGCAATTCATCCTGTCGGCGCGGGTACTGCATCGGCCGATGCAACCCCCGGGTCGCTAGGACATATGTCCACGGGCTGTCGGTAGGATCCGCCCCGAGCCGATATTGACCAGGGGTGACTGTGCGAGACCACAAGACGGCGCCGATCTCGCGCTTGCGCCGATCGAGCAAGCCGCACCTCACCGGGGCGGCAGAGCGCCTGATGGCTGACCGCCACACGCGCCAGGGCCAGCATGCGCAGCGCCGCGAGGCGCTCGTCGAGGCGTGCTCGCTGATCGCGCTGCTGCTCTTCGCGACCGCGCTGCCCGTTCTGTCGGATGCGCCCGCGCCCGCGGGCTCGACCGTCGTCGCGCTGATCGTCGCGATCGCAATCGTCTCGCGCGTCGAGTTCGACGTCGGCGCGGGCTACACCTATCCGCTGCAGCTCGTCTTCGTGCCGGCGCTGTTCATCGTCGACGCCGCGTGGGCGCCGGCGATCGTCGTCGCCGGCCTCGTCGCCGGGCGCATCCCCGATGTCGTACGTGACCGCAACCCCGGTCGTCAGCTCGTCGTCGCGGCCGGCAACGCGTGGTTCTCGGTCGTGCCGGCGCTCGTGCTCGTGCTGGGCGGCGTCGACGGTCTCGCGTGGTCGGACTGGCCGCTGTACGTGCTCGCGCTCGCCGGCCAGTTCGCCGGCGACACGCTCGCCGGAGGCGCGCGCGAGTGGCTCGTGCTCGGCGTCCAGCCGCGCATGCAGCTTCGCATGACCGGCCTGGTCTTCCTCGTCGACGTGCTGCTGACGCCGGTCGGCCTGCTGGCCGCGTTCGTCGCCCAGGACGAGCCGCTTGCGTTCCTGCTCGTGCTGCCGCTGGCCGCGCTGCTGCGCGTCTTCGCGCGCGAGCGCAGCGCGCGCATCGACCAGGCGATCGAGCTCAGCGCGGCCTACCGCGGGACGGCCTTCCTGCTCGGCGAGGTGATCGTCGCCGACGACGAGTACACCGGCGAGCACAGCTACGGCGTCATCGCGCTGTCGCTGGAGATCGCCGACGAGCTGGGGCTCAGCGAGGACGACCGGCGCCTCGTCGAGTTCGGCGCGCTGCTGCACGACGTCGGAAAGATCGCCGTGCCGAAGGCGATCGTCAACAAGGCCGGCCCGCTGGACGACGATGAGTGGGCGGTCATGCGCCAGCACACCGTCGCCGGCCAGCGGATGCTCGACAAGGTCGGCGGCAGCATGACCGACGTCGGCGCGATCGTCCGCGCCTCCCACGAGCGCTGGGACGGCAAGGGCTACCCCGACGGCGTCGCAGGCGAGGACGTGCCGCTGCCCGCGCGGATCGTCTCGGTCGCCGACACCTTCCACGCGATCACGACGACGCGCCCCTACCGGCGCGCGCAGTCGCCCGACGCGGCCATCAAGGAGCTCCTGTCGTGCGCGGGCACGCAGTTCGATCCCGAGGTCGTCGATGCCCTCGTGCGGGTGCTCGCGCGCCCCGGCGCCGCGACGCCGACCGAGTTCTTCGCGCGCACCTCCGCTCCCGAGCCGCCGAGCCTGCGCGCCGTTCCCGACGACATCGACGAAACGGAGAAGCAGCTCGACAAGGCGCTCGAAGAGCAGCTCAAGCACCTCCTCTGAGACAGATCGTGTCGACGCAGCGACATGCGGGCGAGTACAACATCGCCATGGCCTCTGCCGGGAGCGGATCGGCCGATTCCGACTTCGGCCTGGAGAACGCGTCGCGCGCGCTCGCCGCGCTCGACGAGCTGACCGACGGTGCCGCCGTGCTGCGCCCCGTGCACGATGCCGCTGGCGCGGTCGTCGACTTCGTCTACGCCTACGCCAACCGCCGCGCCGGCGAAGCAGCCGGCGTGACCACCCAGGAGCTGCTGGGCCGGCGGGCGCTCGAGGTGTCGCCGGACTTTCCGCGCGAGCTGTTCGACGAGCTCGTGGCGCTGCTCGACGACGGCCGGCCGGTGTGCAGGACCGTCGAGTACCGCGACGCGGCGACCGGGCTGTTCGAGGTCACGGCGTCGCGTCTGGGCGATGGGCTGCTCGTGCTGCACACCGACGTCGGCGAGCGCGCCCGCGCGCGCATCAGCGAGGAGCGCTACGGGGCGGTGCTGGAGGCGACGACGGACTGGGTGTCGATCGCCGACCGCGACCACAACCTCGTCTACGTCAACGCCGGCGGGCGCCGGATGGTCGGCATCGGCCTCGACGAGGACATCCGCGGCCGGCGCATCGGCGAGTTCTCGCCGCCCTGGGCGCGCGAGCACGTGCGCCGCGTCGCGCTGCAGGTCGCGCGCACGGAGGGCGTCTGGCGCGGCGACCTCGCGCGTTTGCACCGCGACGGGCGCGAGATCCCCGTCTCGCAGGTGATCGTGGCGCGCACCGGCGAGGACGGCGAGGTCGACTTCTACGCCACGATCGCCCGCGACATGACGCGCGAGCGGGCTGCCGAGGCCGCCCTGCGCACCAGCGAGGAGCGCTTCCGGGTCGCCTTCGAGCAGGCGCCGATCGGCTTCGCGCTGCTCGATCTCGACGGCCGCTACCTGCAGGTCAACGACGCGTACTGCCGCACGGTGCGGCGCACGCGCGAGGAGCTGACCATGCACCGCCCCGCCGAGATCACGCACCCCGACGACGTCGCGGA
The DNA here is from genome assembly GCA_963729125.1 of uncultured Actinomycetes bacterium. Taxonomy (GTDB): domain Bacteria; phylum Actinomycetota; class Thermoleophilia; order Solirubrobacterales; family Solirubrobacteraceae; genus CADCVQ01. The sequence goes on along the minus strand of CAVSML010000008.1, from coordinate 924,171 downwards.
CTCCGAGCATGCGGTCAGGCGGCTGGTCTCCGGCGAGCTCACGGAGTACACCTTCGAGAAGCGCTACGTCGGCCGCGACGGCGAGCTGATCTGGGCGGAGCTCAGCGCGAGCGTCCTGCGCGATCCCGAGGGCCGGCCGCAGTTTCTGATCGGCATGGTGCAGGACATCGGCGAGCGGCGCGTCGCGCACACGCTGCAGCGCAGCATGCTGACGACGCGGCTGCCCGCGATCGATGGCGTGCAGCTCGCCGTGCGCTACCAGCCCGGCAGCCCGGAGACCGAGGTCGGCGGCGACTGGTACGACGTCATCCCGCTCCCCGACGGGCGCGTCGGGATCGTCGTCGGTGACGTCGTCGGGCGCGGCATCGAGGCCGCCGTGACGATGAGCCAGCTGCGCACGGCGCTGCGCGCGTACGCGATCGACGGACTGGAGCCGGCGGAGGTGGTGGGCAAGCTGCACCGCCTCGCCGACCACTTCGACGAGGGGGTCGGCACGACGCTCGTGCTGCTGGATCTCGATCCGGCCACCCGGGAGGTTCGCTATGTCAGCGCCGGGCACCTGCCCGCGCTGCACGTCGACCGCGCGGGCACGGCCGCGTTCCTGCCGGGCGCGCGATCCTCGCCGCTGGGCACGCTCGGCCTCGGCGCGCAGATCCCGCAGGCACAGTTCGTGCTCGAGCCCGGCGAGACCGTGCTGCTGTACACCGACGGCCTCGTCGAGCGCCGCGACGAGGGCATCTCCAGCCGCCTGCAGGCGCTGCGCGCGGCGATGGCCGGCGCCCCGCACGAGCTCGATGCGTGCCTGGACCATGTGACGGCGACGCTCACCGGCGACGACCTGCGCTTCGACGACGTCGCGCTGCTGGCGCTGCGCCTCGAATGACGCCCGCTTCCGAGCACGCCGTTCGCCGTGCGCGTTCCGACGATGCCGAGGCTATCGGCCGGCTGCTGCACGCCTTCAACACGGAGTACGACGAGCCGACGCCCGAGCCCGGCGCGCTCGCCGAGCGCCTGCGCGAGCTGATGGATGGCGACACCGCGGTGCTGCTCGGGGGCGCGGGCCCGGACGGGCTCGCGCTGCTGCGCTTTCGCCGCTCGCTGTGGACGCCCAACCTCGAGTGCTACCTGGCGGAGCTCTACGTCGTGCCCGACCGGCGCGGGCACGGCCTCGGACGCGCGCTGATGAACGCCGCGATCGAGCTCGCCCGCGAGCGGGGCGCCGACTACATGGACCTCGGCACCTCCGAGGACGACACCGCCGCCCGCGCGCTGTACGAGAGCCTCGGCTTCGACAACCACGAGGGCAAGGGCGAGGGGCCGCGAAGCCTGTACTACGAGCGCGAGCTGTAGCCCTCGCTCGGTCTACGTCGCGAGCTGCAGGATCGCGCCGTCGTCATAGAGCTTGAGCACCTTGACCGCGCCGTCGCCGAGGCCGAGCTGCGCGGTGTCCAGGCACAGCCCGCACAGCACGCACTCGTCGACGTTCTCGGCGACGATCTCCAGGCCGCCGCCCTCGGCCTCGCGATAGATGTCGACCGGGCAGACTTGCGACAGGTGCGAGGGCAGCTCGGGGTGCTCGGCGACCGCGGCGTCGTCGACCTCGATGCCGATGAAGATCGCGTCGGTTCTCATGCTGCGCTCCTGACGGCCGCGAGCTTGGACTTCATGATCTCCGGGATCTCGGAGATCTCCTCGGCGACCGTGATGCCGGCCTCGGCGAGGCGCAGGATCTTCTCGGCCGCCGTGTCCTCCTTGCCCTCGACGATCGTGCCGGCGTGGCCGAAGCTCATGCCCGGCATGTCGTCCATGAAGCGCCCGGCCATGAAGGCGACGATCGGCAGCCCGCAGTCGTTCTCGGTCACCCAGCGCGCGAGCTCGGCCTCCATGCGCCCGCCGGGCTCGGTGTAGATGACGATGCCCTCGGTCTCGGGATCGGCATGAAACAGCGGCATCAGCTCGGCGTAGGTCGAGCCGATGATCGCGTCGCCGCCGATCGAGACGGCGGTCGACTGGCCGAGGCCGGCGGCGCTCAGCGTGCTCGACATCTCCGTGGTCATGCCGCCGGAGCGGCTGATGACGCCGATCGGACCGGGCGTGTAGGCCTGCGCGGCGTTGCGCGCGGGGCCGCCGATGCCGCCCATCTTGATGACGTCGGGGACGATCATGCCGAGGCAGTTGGGGCCGATCAGGCGCGCGCCGCGCAGCGTCGCGAGCTCGACCATCTGCGCGACGTCGCGGCGCGGGATGCGCTCGGTGACGATCACGATGAGCTTGATGTCGTTCTCGATCGCCTCGAAGACGGCGTCCTTGGTGAAGGCTGGCGGGACCGTGACGACGGAGCCGTCGATCGGGCCGCCGTGGGCCTCGACGACCTGCGCGACCGTGTCGTAGACGGCGACGCCGTGGACGTCGCGGCCCTTGCGCCCGGGCGTGACGCCGCCGACGATCTTCGCCCCGCTGCCGTAGTCCAGGCATTCACGGGTCAGGTTGACGGCCTCGCGACCGGTGATGCCCTGGACGATGAACGTCGTGTCGGCGTCGACGAGGATGCTCATGGCGCGGCCTGCGCGGGCGCCTGGATCTTCTGCACCGCGCGGCGCGCGGCCTCGTGCATCGAGACCGAGCGGTCGGCGTACTCGATGCCGTACTTCTCGAGGATCTTGAAGCCCTCCTCCTCCCAGGCGCCCGGAATGCGGAAGATCGCGATCTTCTCCGCCGGGTCCATGCCGAGCTCCAGGCAGGCCTTGATGACGCCGCGCGCGACGATGTCCACCCGCGTGTTGGAGACGATCGACATCATGACCGCGATCTTGTCGACGCCGGGCTTGGTCAGCACGAGCTTCGCCAGGCCGCACGCCTTCTCGACGGACGGGTTGCCGCCGATCTCGCAGTAGTTGGCGGGCTCGCCGCCGTGCGCGCGGACGGCGTCGAAGAGCGTCAGCGAGCCGCCGCCGGCGCCGATCACGAGGCCGATGTTGCCATCGAACTCCGTCACGTTGCCGGCCACGCCGCGGTGGCTTGCGTTGTCGACGGCCTCGCCGGCGAGCTCGAACTCCGTCGGCTCGCGCGCCAGGCGCGTCTCGTCGTCGCCGATGCCGAGATCCTTCAGCAGCTGCTTGTGCCGGCCGCGCGCCTCGGACTCCATGTCCATGTGCGCGTCGAGCGCGACGAACGAGCCGTCGTGCATCTCGGCGAGCGGGTTGATCTCCGCGAGCACCATGTCGTTGTCGACGAACAGCTGCGCGAGCTTGCGCACGATCGGCGTGAGCTTGTTCAGCGCCTTGCCCGTGACGCCCGTCTGCGCGATGCAGTGCTTGGCGTGAAAGTCGCTCAGCGGCAGGATGTTCGACAGGTGCACGCGCCCGACGTGGTCGGGGTGCTCGCGTGCGACCTCCTCGATGTCGATGCCGCCCATGTCGCTGAAGAGGATCACCGGCTTCTTCGCGGTGCCGTCCCACACGACGCCCGCGTAGTACTCCTGCTTGACGTCGGCCTTGGGGTCGACGAGCACGCCGCGCGGCATCTGCCCGTTGATCTCGAGCTTCAGGATGTCGGCCGCGTAGGCCTCGGCTTCTTCCGGCGTGTCGGCGAACTTCACGCCGCCGGCCTTCATCCGCCCGCCGGTCAGCACCTGCGACTTGATCACGGTCGGCCCCCTGATGCGCTCGGCGATCATGCGGGCCTCGGCGGCGTCGGTCGTGAAGCCGAAGTCGGTGACCGGGATGCCCGCACGCTTGACGATCTCGCGGGCCTCGTATTCGAAGAAGCGCATGGGGCGGGACCCTACCCGCCCGTCTGGGCCGGCGGCTCCCACGGGTTGAGGACGCGCACCCCAGGCCGGTCGACGTGGAAGACGTTGCGGGTCACGAGCACGAGCCCGCGCACCTTGGCTGTGGCGGCCATGAGCCCGTCCTCTTGTGGGATCGGCGCCGCTGCCCCGAGTCGACCCCACTCCTCGGCGATCTCGCCGTCGACGGGGATGATCCTGTTGGCAAAGCCACCGTACAGTTCGATCAACCACCGCTCGAGGATCGTTGCCTGCTTCGGGTCGCGGCCGCGCAACCGCTCAACGCCGCGTCGAACCTCGCCGAGGACGATGACGCTGAGATAGAGCTCTTCGTCGGCGTCGACTCGTACCACGCGAGGACCACAGGGGCCGCGCGACGTCGGCGGATCTCGGTTACGACGTTCGTATCGAGGAGGTAGCTCAATCCTCGAACGAGATCTCGCGAGGCCGATCGGTCGAGCGATCGAGCTCCAGGTCATCGAAGGATGGGCCGGACATCAGAAAATCCTTGAAGCTCGGCCCATGCTCCTGGGAGCGGCGGTATTCATCGGCCGCAACGACGACCACGACCTCCTCGCCGTGACGCGTCACGACCTGTGGACCCTCCTCGAGTGTGCGACGCACCAGCTCGCTGAAGCGCTGCTTGGCTTCCTGGACTTGCCAGTTCATCGGTGCTCCTCTGTCTAGACAGCACAGACTGCGGAGCCTCGCCCGCGTCAGGCCGGCGCACCCTCCATCTCGTACGCCGTCGCGAGCTCGGGGTCCTTGCGCGACAGCATCTCGGCGAGGTCGACCATCACGCGGCACTGCTTCCACGTCGCGTCGTCCTGCATCTTGCCGTCGATCATGTGCACGCCGCGCCCGTCGGGGATCGCCTCGATGACCTTCTTGGCGAACAGCACCTCGTCGGGGTTGGGCGAGAAGACGCGCTTGGCGATGTCGATCTGCACCGGGTGCAGCGACCATGCGCCGACGCAGCCCATGATGAACGCCGCGCGGAACTGCGCCTCGCAGCCCTCGACGTCCTTGATGTCGCCGAACGGGCCGTAGAAGGGCAGCAGGCCGGCGGCCGTGCAGGCGTCGACCATGCGCCCGAGGCTGAAGTGCCAGAGGTCCTGCTGGGCGGACTCGCGCGGCGTGCCCTCGGGCGCGTCCGGATCGGGGTCGGAAACCACGCGGTAGCCGGGATGCCCGCCGCCGACGCGCGTCGTCTTCATCCTGCGCGAGGCCGCGAGGTCGGCGGGGCCGAGGCTCATGCCCTGCATGCGCGGGCTGGCCGTCGCGATGTCGTCGATGTTGTTGACGCCGAGCGCGGTCTCGAGCAGCGCGTGGACCATGATCGGGCGCTCCAGGCCGGCCTTCGCCTCGAGCTGGGCGAGCAGGCGGTCGACGTAGTGGATGTCCCACGGCCCCTCGACCTTGGGGACCATGATGACCGACAGCTTGTGGCCGATCTCGGCGACGATCTGCGTGAGGTCGTCGAGCACCCACGGCGATTCGAGCGAGTTGATGCGCACCCACAGCGCGGTGTCGCCGAGGTCCATCTCGCGCCCGACCGTGATCAGCCCCTCGCGCGCGGCCTGCTTGCGCTCGACGGGGACGGCGTCCTCGAGGTTGCCGAGCAGGATGTCGACCTTCGCGGCGATGGCGGGCGCCTTGGCGACCATCTTCTCGTTGGAGAAGTCGAGGAAGTGGATCATCCGCGACGGGGTCACGGGGATCTCGGGCAGCGGGTCGGGCGCGCCCATCGCGAGCGGCTTCAGGAAGGCACGGGGATTACGCAAGAGGGGGACGCCTCCAGGCGGTCGGGGGCAACGCGGTCGTGGGCGGACGCTACCGACTGGCGGGGGTGGGCAGCGTCCGCCGCGCCAACTCGTCCGTCATGATCCGCCCGCTGCCCGAACCCTCAAGGAGATCTCAACGGATGAGCGACGACTTCACGACCAACCAGGCCGAGCGCGAGGCCTCCGGCGCCCACCCCTACGGCCGCTACCTCGAGGAGTTCGAGATCGGCGCCGTCTACAAGCACTGGCCGGCCAAGACCGTGACGGAGAGCGAGGACCACCTCTTCTGCCTGCTGACGATGAACCACCACCCGCTACACCTCAACGACGTCTACGCGAAGGCCTCCCAGCAGGGCCGCAACGTCGTCGTCGGCCCGATGGTCTACTCCCTGGCGCTCGGCATGAGCGTCTCGGACATCAGCGGCAAGGCGATCGCCAACCTCATGACCGAGGAGCTCAAGCACCCGGCGCCCGTCTTCCACGGCGACACGCTGTTCTGCGAGACCGAGGTGCTCGAGAAGCGCGAGTCCAAGACCAAGCTCGACCGCGGCACCGTTCGCGTGCACACGCGCGTCCTCAACCAGGACGGCGTGCTCGTGGCGGAGTTCAAGCGGCTGGTGTTGGTGCCGCGCAAGGAGCGCGGGGTGGGGGAGCCTGAAGCGTAGGCGCGTCGGAACGGCTGCGGAAAACGCGCGCAATTTGCGAACGTTCTGGTCGTACTCCTGGGGGGAGATTTCGCCGCTCGCGACTAATCCTGTAAAAGGGATATCGCACGCAGGGGGTCGCGGATGCGTCATTCGCAGGTAGACAACGCGCGTCGAGAACGCGCTGTGCGGGGCAGGAGTAATGCCGGCCGGCTGCATGGTTCTTTCGTTCGGTCTTGCGGATCGGGTGCTGACCCGCGCACTCCCGGCGAACGGCACTCGGGTGCTCCATTGGAGCGACGTCAGGGGCGCGCTGAGGATGGACCTCGCCGCGCGACGCCGCGCGCCCGTGCCGCCGGGCCACGACTAGACGACAAAGGCGGCCACGCGAACCATCCGAACTCGAAGCTGCGTCGATGGCTATCCGCCGCTGCTTGGGATGAGGATTGCGATCCGGTTGGAATCGACGGCAACCGGGCCGTCACATCGTGATGGCAGTCGGCGCTCCATGCTGGCGACGCTGCAGCCTGGCCAGAACGGCCGCGAATCTAGCGGACGTCGGATGCCGAGGGGGCACAACGCCTTCGCTGGCCGTGATCATTGCTCTGCTCTTGACGAACGCTCTGCATGCACAGCCCGCTCATGCAGGTGAGTATGTCATGCGTAGCTGCAATGTACCCGGATACGGCAAGGGGAACATTGGGCCGTGGCATACGGACACGAACAATACCAATCCAGCTCTAGCGGTAGTTGACGATTGTGCCAACGGGGGTGGCGCGAGCTTTGTCCTCACTGGTTCTCATCTAATGATGCCGGGAGATGGAGCCAGCCTATATCTGTATAGAGGGTTGACTGGTCCGCAAATCGCCATCAGGTGGCACAGAGTCAGGGTGTGGTATGCCGCCCGCTTCGCTGGCTCCGGGACGCCAATCACCTCACACGTCTTCGAGTATGACTCTGACGGATTAGTGGAACCGAATACATTTGTAGCATATCCAGGTGGTGAAGACCTCGTGCTTGAACGTGCGTTCGCGCGGCCCGCGCAAGTTCGACAGCTGACCCTGAGCCTCTCGTGTTCAGCAGATCCAGGCGCAAGTTGCCTCGTTACCCACGGAACGCCACTTCATATTCGTGGAATCGAGGTAACCCTCGGTGAGGATGCCCCTCCAATTGTGCCGCGCATAGCGGGGTCCCTCAGTGGTGGGGGCACGCAAGCGGGGATACGTACTGTCACCTATTCGGCTTTCGATCATCAATCGGGTCTCGCGAAGATCGAAGCAATTCTTGGCGATACTGTCGTCGCGAGCCGCGACCTCACGCCTAGGTGCCCCTACTACGACTGGACGGTGTGCCCAGATAGCGACGAAGGTACGCTTGAGATCGACACACGAGCGGTTCCGAACGGTTCGTACATTTTGAAGCTACGAGCGACGGACGCGGCCAACAATCAACAAGTAGCGCACGCTCCCAGTCCAGTCGAGATACACAATCGTCAATCGCTCTCGCTCTCGCTCTCTGAGCGCCTGACTGCCCGTTTCAGCGGCTCGGCCCGAACCACGTTGGTTGCGCCGTTCGGCCGGCGCGTGCGGATCCAAGGACAATTGACGGGAAGCTCGGGTCGGGGTGTCGGGCGCGCCCGCCTCGAGGTTTTTGAGCGAACTGCTAGCAAGACTGCACGAGAACATCCAAGGGCCAGCGTCCTAACTCGTAATGACGGCACGTTTACGCATTTGCTTGCACGCGGCGGTCCCTCGCGAGCCGTCAGGATCACCTACCGACCCGATTCAAGCGGTCCCTCGGTATCTCGAACGCTGAATCTACGAGTGCGCGCAGCGGCAAGCTTCCGTGCGTCGCTGCATGGGACCTTGGTGCGATTCGGCGGTCGGGTACTGAGCCTTCCGGTGCCACCGAAAGGCAAGCGCGTGCTGCTTCAGGGCAAGGCCAAGGGCTACAATTGGGCGACCTTCGCGAGGATCCGTGCCAACCGCAATGGACGTTTTACGGGGCGCTACCGGCTGCCAATCCGGCGGCCGGGCGTCAGGCTCTACATTCGAGTGGTCGTGCCGCCGGAACGGGGTTACCCGTACGCCCCCTACAGCGGCCGGCCGGTCATGCTGCGAGTCCATTGACCGCCGAGGGGCGCCCGCGGGCGCCCCTCGGACCATCGAAGCGTGGTGCTGCTCAGCAGCTAGCCGAGAGGTGAAATGCCCGGTCCGAACCTTGGCCCGTGGAATCATAGGTGGTTACGGTGACCGTGGTGTCGCCTCCGGAAACCGAGGGAACCGCAGAGATTTCGCCGCCCGCCGTGTCGGCGATGGTGGCCGACCAGGCGCACTTGCTAAGGTCGCCGGCGAACTTGACGTCCCAAGGGCCGTTGTCGACGGGATGCGTCAGGGGGTTGGTCGCCGCCAGGCCATTGGATGCGCCGATGCCGTCGGGATTGGACGTCACTTGCGCGAACGGGGACCGCGTCGCGGCAATGATCTGCGCCGCATCGAGATTGTCGACGCGATCGGCGTTCAGGCCGGTCGCGACGCCCGTCGCGTTGGTCACGAACGGCTTCTTCGTGTCGCCACCGACGCCGGTGGTGATCGAGCCCACGGTGTTGCCGTTCGAGGCGTTGAACTCGAATGCGAGACCCTGCGAGAGGTTGTTCGCACGGATGCAGGGGTTCCGCGGGGTCGGCTTCGCGCCCGAGCCGCCGGCCCCCGAGCGGCAGCCGTAGACCGCGCCGCCGCCGCTGTTGGAGAGGTTGGATTGGCGCGTGGCGTAGCCGCCCTTCAGGCCGGTGGAGGATCCGAGGTTGCTGACGATCTCGGTCTCCTTGGTGGTCGTGCCGTTGCGCACGCCCTCGCGCAGCGGGTTACCCGTCGCGGCGACGCCCAGCGGGGCGATGACGGCGACGAGCAGGCCGGTGGCGAGCAGGACGGAGCGAGTACGCGGCGCGGTAGCGCGCGACGGCAGGCGAAACCTGCGTGGACTGCGATCGCCGGCACCGGCGTCGTTGTTGCGTACGGACATGATGGGGACCTCCTCTTCGGGGACGTTCGAACCGCCCGGACCGACGCCCGGGTGGCGATGCGCCGGGCGGGACGTGGTCCCGGCGCGGACGAGCGGCGTTCGCACGTCGCCCCTGCGGCGCGGACGCGTCTCGTGCCTGTTTCAACCCGCTCGCCGCCGCGGAAGTTGCGCCGCAATCCGGCACGGGTGCGAGCGCCCAGGAGCGCGGTCACGAGTCGAGCACGCGGTCGCGCGGCAGTTTGCGCGACAATCAGCGCAGACAAACTGAGAACCGAGGAGCAATACGCGTGAGCCAGACCACCGTGCCGACGACCAACGAGAAGCTGCTCGCCTGGGTCGACGAGATAGCCGCCCTGACCAAGCCCAAGGACGTCCATTGGTGCGACGGCTCGGCTGAGGAGTACGACGCGCTCGCACAGCAGCTCGTCGACGCGGGCACCTTCCTGCGCCTGGAGGACGCCAAGCGCCCGAATTCCTACCTCGTGCGCTCAGACCCCGGCGACGTCGCCCGGGTAGAGGACCGCACGTTCATCTGCTCGCAGGACGAGCACGACGCGGGCCCGACGAACAACTGGACCGACCCCGCCGAGATGCGCGAGAAGCTCGACGGCCTCTTCGACGGCTGCATGGAGGGCCGCACGATGTACGTCGTGCCCTTCTCGATGGGCCCGCTCGGCTCGCCGATCGCGCACATCGGCGTCGAGCTGACCGACAGCGCCTGTGTCGTGGAGAACATGCGGATCATGACCCGCATGGGCAAGGGCGCGCTGGACGTGCTCGGCTCCGACGGCGAGTTCGTCCCCTGCGTGCACTCCGTCGGCATGCCGCTGACCGAGGGCGTCGAGGACGTCGCGTGGCCGTGCAACGCCGAGAACAAGTACATCGTGCACTTCCCCGAGACGCGCGAGATCTGGTCCTACGGCTCGGGCTATGGCGGCAACGCGCTGCTGGGCAAGAAGTGCTTCGCGCTGCGCATCGCCTCGGTGATGGCTCGCGACGAGGGCTGGATGGCCGAGCACATGCTGATCCTCAAGCTCACCTCGCCCGAGGGCGAGGTCAAGGTCATCACCGGCGCGTTCCCGAGCGCCTGCGGCAAGACGAACCTCGCGATGCTGATCCCGACGCTCGAGGGCTGGACGGTCGAGACGATCGGCGACGACATCGCCTGGATGAAGTTCGGCGACGACGGCAAGCTCTACGCGATCAACCCCGAATCGGGCTTCTTCGGCGTCGCGCCGGGCACCGGCGAGAAGACGAATCCCAACGCGATGGCGACCGTCGCGGAGAACACGCTGTTCGCCAACTGCGCGCTGACCGACGACGGCGACGTGTGGTGGGAGGGCATGACCAAGGAGCCGCCCGCGCACGCGATCGACTGGAAGGGCAACGACTGGACGCCCGACTCCGAGACGCCCGCCGCGCACCCCAACGGCCGCTTCACGACGCCCGCCTCGCAGGATCCGGCGATCGCGCCCGAGTGGGAGGACCCCAAGGGCGTGGCGGTCGACGCGATGCTCTTCGGCGGCCGGCGCGCGACGGTCGTGCCGCTGGTCACCGAGGCGCGCGACTGGGAGCACGGCGTCTTCCTCGGCGCCACGATGAGCTCGGAGATGACGGCCGCGGCCGCCGGTGGCCTCGGCCAGCTGCGCTTCGACCCGTTCGCGATGGTGCCGTTCTGCGGCTACAACATGGCCGACTACATCGCGCACTGGCTCGACGTCGGCAAGACCGAAGGCGCGGACCTGCCGAAGATCTTCTACGTCAACTGGTTTCGCAAGGACGCCGACGGGAAGTTCATCTGGCCCGGGTTCGGCGAGAACTCGCGCGTGCTGAAGTGGGTCTTCGAGCGCTGCGCCGGCACCGCCGACGCCGTTGACGGCCCGCTCGGCCTCGTCCCGACCGAGGGCGCGATCGACACGACCGGCCTGGACATGTCCGACGAGGACCTCGCGGCCGTGCTCGACGTCGACCTCGACGCGCTGAAGCTGCAGATCCCGCAGATGCGCGAGTTCCTCGCCAAGTTCGGCGACGACCTGCCCGATGAGATCTCAGCCCAGCTCGACGCGCTCGAAGAGCGCCTGAGGAAGGCATAACCATGTTGCAACTGTTCAAGCGGTGGCTGCGTCAGCGCAAGCGCCGCAAGTCGCGCCTACGCTGACTGCTGACCGGCCGGGGGACCATCCCCGGCCGGTCATAGCCGCTGCTCACTGCGGACGCACCGCCTCGCCGAGCGCGGCGAGGCGCTCGTCCCACTGCGTGCCGACCTCGGTCATCCAGGCGATCGCGTCGCCGAGCGGGCCGGGGGTGGCCTGGAAACGCGTCTCGCGCCCGGAGCGCCGAGCATCGACGAGCTGCGCTCGTTCGAGCTGGACGAGATGCTTGGCGACGGCCTGGCGGCTGATCGGCAGCCGGGCCGCGAGCTCGGTCGCGGTGCCGGCCTCGCCGCGCGCGACCGCGCGCAGGACCGCGCGGCGCGTCGGGTCGGCGAGCGCGGCGAAGACGGCCTGTCCTGGCTCCACGCTCAGGCGGCGACGAGGTCGAGGCTGTCGTCCAGGCGCGCGAGCGGCGCCTGCCACTCGACGACGCTCAGCACCCAGACGCGGCCGATCGGATAGCTCGGCGATGCCGTCGCGGCGGCGGCGCTGCGCGCCCGCGGCCCGCTCGAGGCGCCGCCGGCCCATGGCGACCCGCATACGGGCTGCCCGGCGTAGCCGCTCTCGACGACGACGACGCGTGTGCCCGCGCCGGCGTCGGCGTCGGCGAGCGTCAGCTCGACGAGCGTCGCCAGCGCGCCGTCGGCGTGCCACCAGAACGACAGCAGCTCGCCGGGCGTCACCTGCTCGACGGTCGCCCAGCGCGTCTCTCCGCCGGTCAGCGAAAGCTCGCCCTCGGCTCCGGGCTGCAGGTCCAGCGACCCGCCCTCGATGAGCCAGCGGTCGAGATCGGTGACCGCCTCCCAGGCGGTGTCGCGATCGACGGGCAGGGTGATCTCGCGGCTGACGTCCATGGATGCTCCTTGATCGGTACGTGCAACTGAACGGTTGCGCGCATGCTAGCGTGCCGCCGATCCAATGCGCAACCGTACAGTTGCACGAAAGGAGCCCGTCATGCCCCTCGTCCCGATGGTCGTCCAGCAGGACGGCCGTGGAGAGCGCTCGTTCGACATCTTCAGCCGCTTGCTCGATGAGCGGATCGTCTTCCTCGGCCAGGCGATCGACGACGAGATCGCCAACCTCGTCGTGGCGCAGCTCCTGCACCTCGAGGCCGCCGATCCCGACCGCGACATCGCGCTGTACGTCAACTGCCCGGGCGGCGTCGTCTACGCGGGACTTGCGATCTACGACACGATGCAGTCGATCGCCTGCGACGTCCAGACGATCTGCTGCGGCATCGCGATGTCGATGGGGGCGCTGATCCTCACCGCCGGTGCGTCCGGCAAGCGCCTCACGCTGCCCAACGGCCGGATGCTGATCCACCAGCCGACGGGCGGCTTCCAGGGCCAGTCGTCGGACATCGAGATCCACGCCCGCGAGACGCTCGCGCTGCGCGCGCAGCTCGACAAGCTCTATGCGAAGCACACCGGCCAGAGCGCACGGCAGATCCACGACGACTCCGACCGCGACCGATACATGACTCCCGAGGAGGCCGTCGCCTACGGGCTGGTGGACAAGATCGTCGACCCACGCCGGTAGCGGTACGGTCCGGTGCATGGCCATCCGGATCGCAGACGACGTCGCCGGCGGGCGCGAGTGGGGCTCCGAGCTCTATCGCATCGCTCGCGACCAGTTCTGCCGCGCGGCGCACCTGCTCGACCTCGACGCCGAGTTCGTCGCGCGGCTGGCCGATCCGCGGCGGGCGCTGGTCGTGAACTTCCCCGTGCGGATGGACTCCGGCGACGTGCGCTCGATGACCGGCTACCGCGTGCAGCACACGCTGACGATGGGCCCGACGAAGGGCGGCTTTCGCTACGGCCCCGACGTCTCGCTCGGCGAATGCGCGGCGCTGGCGATGTGGATGACGTGGAAGTGCGCGCTGCTCGGCGTCCCCTACGGCGGCGCCAAGGGCGGCGTGCGCTGCACGCCCTCCGAGCTCAGCGTCGGTGAGCTCGAGCGCCTGACGCGACGCTACGCCGCCGAGCTGATCCCGATCATCGGGCCCGAGAAGGACATCCCCGCGCCCGACATGGCGACCGGGGAACGCGAGATGGCGTGGTTCATGGACACCTACTCCCAGCAGATCGGCTACACCGCCCCGGGCGTCGTGACCGGCAAGCCGATCGTCCTCGGCGGCACGGTCGGGCGCCGCGAGGCGACCGGCCTGGGCGTCGTCTACGTGCTCGAGGCCGTCTGCGACCGCATTGGCCTCGCGCTGCGCGACTCGCGGGTGGCGATCCAGGGCTTCGGCAACGTCGGCGGCGTCGCCGCGCGCGAGCTCGACGCCATCGGCGCGACGATCGTCGCGGTGTCAGACCGCGGCGGCGGGCTCGTCGATCCCGATGGGCTGGACATCACCGCGATCAGCGCGTGGGTGCAGGAGCGCGGGACGCTCGCAGACTTCCCCGGGGCCGAGCACGTCGGGCCCGCCGACGTGCTCGAGGTGCCCTGCGAGATCCTGATCCCGGCGGCGCTCGAGCGCCAGATCACCGAGCACAACGCGCCGCGGCTGGACTGTCGCCTGGTCATCGAGGCCGCCAACGGACCGACGACGCCCGAGGCCGAGGCGATCCTGCGCGAGCGCGACATCCTCGTCGTGCCCGACGTGCTCGCCAACGCCGGCGGCGTGACCGTCTCCTACTTCGAATGGGTGCAGGACCAGCAGCGCTACTCGTGGGACGAGATCGACGTCCAGGAGCGCCTGCGCCGCCAGCTGCGCGCTGCCTTCGGCCGCGTCACCGACGCGGCCGAGCGTCATGGCTGCGACTGGCGGATGGCCGCGCTGTCGGTCGCGATCGAGCGCGTGTCAGAGGCCGCGCGGCTGCGCGGCATCTACCCCTAGATGGTTGATTCCGTATCAGTAGCCGTAGCCTGCGAAATAGCGGCCGGGGTTACCGATCGTTTGGTTGTGGACCAGGCCAGCGGCGAGTGCGAGAAGTCTGAGCGCGACGCGGGTGCACAGGCCCTCGATCGTGCGTCCGCCGTGCTCTTCGAGGGTGAGTTGGCCTTTGCAGGTCCAGAACACCGATTCGATCCATTGGCGCACCGCACCCAGGGATCCGTGGCGGCGCGGCTCGTCGCGGCGATCGGGTCGCATGAAGCGTGCGCCCATGCCGGCGATGATCTGCTCGAACTCGGCGCCCGCGAAGCCCTTGTCGGCCATGACGGTGTAGCCGTGCAGCTCGACGCGGGCAAGCATCTCGGCCGCGACGACGCGTTCGCCGACGTTCGCGGCCGCGAGCTCAAACGCGATCGGCATTCCGTCCGGTGCGCACAACAGGTACAGCCGAAAGCCCCAGAAGTGGCGGCTGTGCGAGCCACACCAGCCGTAGCCGGCCTGGCCGACCAGCTGCGAGCGGCGCGCCGTCTCGCGCGACTGGCCGCACGGCACGGGGGTGCTGTCGAGCAGCCGCAGCCCATCACAGAACGACGGCGAGTTGCTCGCCAGGTGCGCGAGGACCGTGCCGATCGTCGGCGCCAGTGCTCGCATGCGCTTGTTATAGCCCGGCTGCTTGGGCAGATACGGAAAGAGGTGCCCCAGGCGCCATCTGGCGAACGCGAGGAACTTGCGGTCGTTGGGGACCGCCAGGAACATCTGCGCGACGGCCAGCGCGATGAGCTCGGCATCGGTGATCTTTGGTGGATGCCCGGGCCCCTGCCGCGCGGGCAGGAGATCGTCAACGCGCACGTAAAGTGCGATGACGAGGGCGTCGAGGTCGGCGTGCACGAGGCCTCCAAGGTCGACGTTGCAATTAGCAACGCCTCCTTCGGCGCCCTCGTTATGTCCCCCTGCGCGCATGCGGCGCGCAGCAATACGGAATCAACCATCTAGCCGGGCCGCATGGTCAGTGGCGATCGTCGCCCGTGGCCGCCGGCGGCCGCGACTCCTCGGCGAGCGACGTGATCGCCAGCTGGCCGCGAGCGGCCTCCTCGAGCACCTGCGTGGCCTCCTCGGGTGAGCGCGCGTAGAGCTCGACGAGCAGGTGCACGACGATCTTGTCGCCGTCGTGCTTGTGGAAGCGCACGTGGGTGAAGAACTCGCGCGTGCCGTGGTCGCCGAAGGCCGCGTAGGACAGTGCGTCGCCGGCTTCGGGGCCCGAACACGTCTCGACCTCCTCGGCGTCGACGGTCACCGTGCACGACGCGACCCATGGCGTGCCGGCGATCATCCGCTCCCAGCGATCCTCGATCGGCTCGACGCGGCCGTTGTGAAAGCCGAGATGGGGCTGGTCGTGCATGCACTCCAGGCACTGCACGACGGCCTCCTGCAGCTCGTCAACGGCATCCGCGCGCTCGCCGGTCTCCGGATCGATCTTGTGGATCCCCTCGTAGTGGACCTGGACCTCGAGGTCGGTCGACCAGCAGCGATAGCAGCGCAGCCACGAACGGGCTTCTGAGGACTCCATGCGGGCCATGTTAGGACGCGCGCCGCGGCGTTCCGCGGCGCGGGCGTCTACAGGCGGCGCTCGCAGTCCGCGGCGACCGTGTCGCCGGGACCGACGCGTACGGTGTCCGATCCGGACCCGCAGACGATCGTGTCGCTGCCGAAGCCGCCGTTGAGGCGGTCGTTGCCGTCGCCGCCGCTGAGCGTGTCGTTGCCGCGCCCGCCTTCGAGCACGTCGTCGCCGCCGTCGCCGCTCATGCGGTCGTTGCCGAAGCGCCCGAACAGCTGGTCGGCGCCGTCGCCGCCGAGCAGCAGGTCAGACCCGCCGGCGCCCTCGAGGTAGTCGTCGCCGCCCTCGCCGCGGCAGGTGTCGGCGCCCTCGGTGCCGAGCAGCGTCTCGGCGGCCGCGGTTCCGCCCGCAGGGCACCTGCGCACCGGCAGCGACGCCTCGGTTCGGATCGTCTCGCAGTTGGTGTAGCGCCCCCTGCGCTCGCTGTTGAGGTTCGCGTAGGCGACGTCGTCGCCCGGGCCGCAGTCGACCGTGTCGGGCGCCGAGTTGCCGTAGATCGTGTCGTCGCCGGGGCCGCCGTACAGGCGGTCGGGGCCGCGGCCGCCGCGAATGACGTCGTCGCCGGCGCCGCCAAACGCCACGTCGTCGCCGTCGCCGGCCTCGATCGTGTCGTTGCCCGCACCGCCGAGCATCCGGTCGTCGCCCTGGCCGCCGTCGATCTCGTCCTCGCCCGACGCGCCGTCGATCGTGTCGTTGCCGGTGCCGCCGCTGAGGCGGTCGTCGCCGCCGCGCCCGCGGAGCCGATCGCCGCCGCCGTTGCCGCTGAGACGGTCGTCGCCGCTCGTGCCGTTGATCGTGTTCGGCCCGCGGTTGCCGTTGACGGTCTTGCCGAACGCGACGGAGGCGCTGCACGCCGTGGCGACGACGAGCAGGAAGATCAGCGTGCGGCGCGGCATCGGTGCAACCCTATTCCGGCGATCGGCAACCGGCAACTGCCAGCGGTTAAGGTGCGTCCGTGAACGCCGACATCGACGCGATACTGCGGCCCTGGTTCGACGCGCTGATGGACGAGGCCGGCCGGCCCGCGCTGTTCGACGCGCACACGCACTTCGGCCAGAACGACCCCGACACCGTGCGCTGCACAGCGCAGGAGCTGCTCGGCCAGCTCGACAGCGCGGGCGCCCGTGGCCTGGTCTTCGCGATGCACGAGCCCGGCGGCTACTCGGAGGCCAACGATGCGGTGCTCGAGGCGGTGGCGGCCGCCGGCGGCAGGCTCGTCGCGCTGTGCCGCGTGTCGCCGCACGCCGAGGACGCGCTCGCCGAGGCGCGGCGCTGCATGGAGCTCGGGGCGGCCGGGATCAAGCTGCACCCGCGCTCGGACGGCTTCGACATGCAGGAGCCGGTCGTGCGCGACCTCGTCGAGCTGGCCCACGAGCGGCGGGCGGTCGTGCTGGTGCACGCCGGGCGCGGGATTCCCGCGCTGGGCGCCAACACGATCACGTACGCGAAGCGGTTCCCGGATGCGCGGATGGTCCTCGCGCACTGCGCCATCTCCGACCTCGCGTGGATCGTGCGCGAGCTGCCGGCGCACCCGAACGTCTACATCGACACGTCGTGGTGGCACCCCGCGGACATCCTCACCGTCTTCTGCCTCGCGCCGCCCGGCCAGGTCCTGTGGGCCAGTGACGCGCCATACGGGCGGCCGCTGCCGAGCGCGATCAGCATCCTGCGCTGCGCGCAGGAGGCCGGCCTCACGCACGAGCAGATCGCCGGCGTGTTCAGCGGGCAGATCGAGCGGCTGGTCAGCGGCGCGGACGCGCTGCACCTCGGCGCGGCGCCCGGGCCGAGCGGGCCGCTGGACCCGATGCTCGAGCGCGTCGTCGCGCACCTGACGGCCGCGATGGGCCGCGCGTTCGCCGGCGGCGACCCCGCCGAGTCGCTCGCGCTCGCGCGGCTCGCCGCCGACGTCGGCGACGCCCATCCGCAGGCGAAGGTCTTCGCGGCGGTCCTCTGGCTGCTCGACCTCTTCGCCGAGCACATCGCGCCGCCGCCGCCGGGAGCCATGTTCCCGATGGCAGGGCGCTTCCTCGCGACGGCGCTCGTGCTCGCCCGCACGCCGCGCGCGGTCCTGCCGCCGCTCTAGGAACGTGGTGCGGCTTGCCCTCCGCAGGGCATGTACCATCGCCGCCTTCATGGATGAAGGCTGCGAGCTGCGCACGGGGATCGACGATCGCAACGACGGCGTGTTCGCGACGCGGGACTTCGCGACGGGCGACACGGTCATGCTCGGCGTGCCCGGCCGCCCTGCCGATGCGAACCACTCGCACGCCAACCAGGTCAGCCTGAGCGAGTGGGTGTTCGAGGACGGGCTCGGCCCGAAGGTCAACCACTCCTGCGACCCCAACTGCGGTGTCCGCGAGAACACCGCCGTCGACGGCTTCGACTTCGTCGCCCGCCGGCCGATCGCCGCCGGCGAGGAGATCACGTTCGACTACGCGATGCGCAACTTCGCCATCGAGCACTTCCCCGCGCGTTGCCTGTGCGGCGCGGAAGGCTGCCGCGGGGAGGTCACCGGCTGGAAGGACCTGCCCGCCGAGCGCAAGGCCGCGTACGGCGACCTCGTCGCGCCGTACCTGCTCGACGCCGACGCCGACGCGGAGCGCGCGGCATAGTGGCCTGCTAGCGCTCGTCCCCGGAAGCGCGCAGCCGTGCTGCCGTGACCGCGCTCGCGGCCTGCTTCGAGCGCGCGTGGCCGGTGACGGCGCAGAGGAAGTCCGCTCGCGCAAGCCCGTACAGCAGGCCGTCGGTGACGGCCACGACCGTGCCGGTGCGCGGCACGTCGCGCAGCAGCGCGATCTCGCCGAAGTAGTCGCCGGGGCTCTCGCAGCGAATGCTGGCGCCGGCCTGCACCTCGACGTCGCCTTCGGCGATGACATAGAAGAGGTCGCCGGTGTCTCCGCGCCGCAGGATGATCTCGTCCGCGGCGACGAAGCGGGGCATCGCCCGCAGCGCGAGCGTCTCGACCGTCGCGAGCGGCAGCGGCGCGAACAGGTCGATCGAGCGCAGCGCCTCCAGCTCGCGCTCGGGCACGACGGCGTGGCTGTCCAGGCGCCGTAGCGCGCGCCGGCGGGCGATCACGACGGCCGGCATGACGAGCGCTGTCGCCAGCAGGGCACCGCGGATCCCGAAGAGCGCGATCAGCACCGGCGCAAGCACCGAGCCGACCGTCACGGCGATCGCGCTGCCGGTCTCCGCCACCGCAAACGCGCGTGCGAGCGTCTCGTCGGACGCCAGCCGCTGCACGAGCGTCTGCCCCGTCGTCTCGGCGATCGCGTAGCCGATCCCGAGGATCGCCAATCCCACGATCGCCACGACAGGATCCGCGGCGCCTGCCAGCGCCACCAGCGGCAACGCCATCAGCCCCGCGCCGACGTTCGTCGCGGTCGAGAAGCTCCCGCGCGCGAGCAGCGTCATCGCGAGGAAGCCGCCGACGAGGCCGCCGGCGCCCCATGCGGCGTTCAGCACGCCGATGCCGCCGGTCCCGAGTCCGACGAGCTTGACCGCGACGACCACCATCAGGACGTCGAGCACGCCGTAGACGAGCCCGATCGTCGCGAGCACGCCGACCGAGTCGCGCAGCGCGGGCGTCCCGCGCACCTCGCGGAAGCCGAGCAGCAACTCGCCCACGATGTTCGAATCGGCGGCGGCAGCGCGGTGGGCGGGCACGAGGTCGGCGCTCATGAGCGCGAGCGCGAGCAGTGCGATCACGGATGCCGCGAGCGCGATGGCGAAGCCGACCGCCACGGACAAGCTGGCCGCGGCCACCCCGCCCGCGAGCGCGCCGACGCAGTACGCGCCGTTGCCCAGACCCTGGCGCAGGCTGTTGACGACCGCGAGCTGGCGCGGGTCACGGGCGAGGCCCGGCATCAGCGCGACCTGGGCGGGCTGCTGACCGCTGGCGGCGATCGAGAAGATGGCGGCGAGCAGCAGCACGAGTGCGAACGGGCCGTCCAGCCAGGCGACGAGCGTCAGGGCGGCGAGCGCCGCCGTGGCGGCGCCGGTGAGCGCCAGCAGCATCGCGCGACGCGAGCGGCGATCGGCGAGCAGCGCGGTGAATGGTCCGGCGAGCGCGCCGGGCAGCACGCGCGCGATGACCGCCAGCGTGACGGCCCCGGCGCCGCCCGCGCTGTAGGCCGCGATCGCGAACACGACGGTGGATGCCCACAGCGCCAGCGACATCGCGGTCGAGGCGAGGACGAAGAGCCGCAGCTCGCGCGTGGCGACGCCCTCTCGCAGCTTCGTCCCCCCGCGCACCGGGGCGACCGTACACATGCCGCGCGCCGGCCGGGCCGGAGCCTTCGCCGGCGCTCGCCCCGCCCGGTCAGCAACCCAGCGGCCTGCCCGAGTCCTCGCCCTTACACGCTCGGCGCGCAGGATGGGCTTCCTCGTCACCGACCGCCCGTCGCGCGTGGAGGCCCTTGACCGTGTTCGTGCGATCGATCCTGGCGCCCATGCGGACGACGACCTCGACGAACCTCTGCTTGCTCGCCGCGATGCTGTCGACATGGGAATCAGGCGCCGTGAGCTCGCACCACCTCGCGGTTGGCGCGTTGGCGCTCGTCGGGCGGTCAGCCGAACGTGAACGCGTAGCCGCTGACGCCGGGATCCAGGCGCAGCGTCAGCACGTGCTCCTCGACATCGTCGACCTTCACGAGCGAGTACAGGCGCTGCTTGCGCACGGTCACGGTGCCGTCGCGCACGTCGGCGCCCGCATCGGCTGCGGCGATCGGGCGGCCGTCCAGGCGAACCTGCACCTTGCGCGCCCGGTCCCCGCGCGAGGACAGCACGAGGTAGACGGCGGTCCCGACGACGCGCGCGGTGATCGACGCCTTGCGCACGGCGCGGGTGGACTCCTCGTCGACGTGCCAGCGCCCGCCCAGGCTGAACACGCTCTGGGGCAGCTTGTCGCCGGACGCGGCCCGGTAGTCGCGCGTGCCGTCCGTCGGGCCGACGGGAGAGAAGCCCTGCGCCCGCGCGCTGCCGAGGTAGGTCTCGGCGGTGGCCTTGGCGCCGACGGTCGCGATCTTGCCCTTTGGCTTTGCCGCGCCCCCGAGCCGTTCGCGGCCGGCCTCGGCGAGCAGCGCGCGGATCGCCGCCTCGGTCTCCTTGTACGCGCCCTCGCCGATGTGCACGTAGCGCACGGCTCCCTGCGCGTCGATCAGGTACTTCGCCGGCCAGGCCTGGTTGGTGAAGGCGTTCCACGTGCCGAAGTCGTTGTCCTGGACGACGGGGTAGCGCAGCCCCTCGTCGTCGATCGACTGCCGCACGTTGGAGGCCTTCTTCTCGAAGGCGAACTCCGGCGTGTGCACCCCGACGATCGTCAGTCCCTGGCTGCGGTAGCGCTCGTCCCAGGCCTTGAGGTAGGGCAGCGTGCGGATGCAGTTGATGCACGTGTAGGTCCAGAAGTCGATCAGCACGACGCGCCCGCGCAGCGACTGCATCGTCCGCGGCGGCGAGTTGAACCACTGCTGGGTGTCGCGAAACTCGGGCGCCTGGCCGAGCACGGGCAGGTCCGGGGTCGTGACGCCGGGCAGGCCCGCGCCCGAGTCGCGGCCGGCGCTCGCGCGAGCGGTCTCCTTCACCGGCGCCGTGGGGGACTTGAACTTCGACGCGCCGCGCAGGTCCTCGAGCCGCTTCTCGACGGCGCTGGAGCGCTCGAGGCCGCCGGTCGGGTTGGTCAGAAAGCTCGGGAACTCGCTCGCCAGCGCGCTCTGAAAGCGGATGTCGAGGTTGGCGAACATCAGCACGGCTGTCAGCACCATCACGACGCCGAAGGCCCGCTGCATGACCGGCCCGCGCCCGCCGCGGCGCACGCGGTCCATCACGCGCCGGCCGCCCAGGGCGATGGCCAGCAGCACGACCGCGGAGCCGAGGCCGTAGGCGATGCCGACCGCGACGAGCTCGGTCGTGGTCCCGCGCGATGCCGAGACGGAGATCACCGCGGCGAGGATCGGGCCGGCACAGGGCGCGTAGACGAAGCCCAGCGCGCCGCCGACGGGCAGCCCCGACCAGAAGCCGTCGCCGGCGCTGCGCGGGCCCAGCCGCGAGAGCGCCGACATCCGCGCCTCGATCCAGTGGCTCGCGCGCGGGACGAGCAACGTCAGCCCGAAGACCGCCAGCACCGCGATCGCCAGCGTGCGCAGCGTGCCGTCGGCGAAGCCGACGCCGTCGACGACCGAGGCGATGCCGACGATCGTGATCGTGTGCGTCAGCGTGAGGCCGGCGACGACGCCCAGCGGCCTGCGCCGCCCGCCGCTGCCGCTCGCCGACAGCAGCGCCGGGAGCACCGGCAGCACGCACGGCGTGATCGCCGTGGCGGCGCCGGCGAGCAGCGCGAATGCGAGCAGGACGATCATCCTGGGACGTGTTCTCGCATCCGCCGCTTACGGATGCATGACGGGTCGATCGCGCGCCGGTCTTCACTAGGCTGCGCGCGATGAAGAAGCCGTCGCTGA
The DNA here is from genome assembly GCA_963729125.1 of uncultured Actinomycetes bacterium. GTDB lineage: Bacteria > Actinomycetota > Thermoleophilia > Solirubrobacterales > Solirubrobacteraceae > CADCVQ01. Next base: position 901,873 of record CAVSML010000008.1, on the reverse strand, counting down.
AGCGCAGGAAGAAGCCGGTCGCCCCGCAGCCGGAAACGTCGTCGCGGCGCGCGCAGAAGAAGGAGCAGAAGGCGGTTGCGGCGCATTCGGCGCCGGTGCCTGCGCCCAAGCGCCTGGCCGGCGTGCGCGGTGCGCTCGGCAAGCCCTTTCGCCTGCTCGGACGCCCGTTGGGCAAGCTCGGGCGCCTCCGGGGCCGAACCCGGATCGTCGTCTACGGCCTGATCGCGATCATCGTCGTGTTCGTGCTGTTGCAGCTGCGTGGCGGACCCGACGACGAGACGGAGGTGCGCGCGGCGCTCGCAAGCTACGAGACGGCGTCGGCCAAGAAGGACTACCAGACGCTCTGCGACGACCTGCTGTCGAAGTCCTACGTTCGCCGGACCGCCAGCAGCGGCCTGCCCTGCGAGGTCGCCCTGCGCACGGCGCTCGAGGACGTGCGCAACCCCACGCTGCAGGTCCTCAGCGTCAAGGTCGACGGCGACAAGGCCACGGCTCGGGTACGCGGCTCGGCCGCCGGTCAGGTGCCCGGCGAGGACAGCTACACGCTCGTGCACGAGGACGATGCCTGGCGCATCCAGCCGCCGCGCAGCGGCAGCGCCACCCCTTAGGGCCGGGCTCAGCGGCGCAGCACGACGTAGACCGCGGTCAGTGCGAAGCCGAGCTGTCCGAACGTCAGCGCGCTGCCGAGGTTCGGCGCGCCGGCGAGGCCGGCGACCGCGCTGCACAGCGCGAAGGCGGCCAGCATCAGCGCGAGGTCGGCGACCGCGGCGCGGCTCATCGCCCGGCGACCGCCTCGAGCGCGCGCGTCAGCGCCGGCACGTCGAGCGCGGCATCCTGGGCGCCGAGCAGCTTCGCCGCCTCGCGGCGGCCGCCGAGCGCACGCAGGCCGCGCTCGCCGTGCTCGACGGCGAAGTCCTCCAGCGCGCTCGCGCGGCGCGCGGCCAGCCGCCGAGCCGGCAGGTCCAGGCGCGCGCGGTGAGCGTCGATCGCGTCGGCGAGCTCCCCGATGCCCGTCGCGGGCGCGACCGACGAGACCGCGAGGACCGGCGTGTCGGGGGCGCCGAGCGAGCGCAGCGCGGCCTCGAGCTCGCGGCGGGTGGCCAGCGCGGGCGCCCCGAGGTCGGCCTTCGTCACGACGAGCACGTCGGGGATCTCCATGATCCCCGACTTGAGGAACTGCAGGACGTCGCCGGCGGCGGGCTGCACCACGACCGCCACGGTATCCGCCGCCTCGGCCACGTCGGTCTCGGACTGTCCGACGCCGACGGTCTCGATCACGACGATGTCGAAGGCGGCAGCGAGCGCGTGGGCGGCCGCGCGGGTCGCCGGAGCGAGGCCGCCGAGGCGCGACCCGGCTGCCATCGAGCGCACGAAGACGCCGCGATCGGCTGGATCGACGGCGATCCGCGCGCGGTCGCCGAGCAGCGCGCCGCCCGAGCGCTTGGACGACGGGTCGACGGCGAGCACGGCGACGCTTCGTGGGCGCGCGCGCCACTCGCGCACGAGCTGCGCCAGCAACGTCGACTTGCCCGCGCCCGGCGGCCCCGTGATCCCCACGACGTGCGCCGGCGCCTCGCCGCCGAGCGCGGCGGGGGAGACGCCCGCAAGCAGCGCCGCGATCTGGTCGCGGTGCTCCTGCGCGCGGCTCTCGACGAGGTTCAGCACGGCGGGCGCCGCCGTCAGGTCGCGATCGCGCAGGCGCGCGCCGAGATCGCGCAGACGGCCTGACTGCGCCGTCGCGGCGGGTGATGAACGCTGCTCGTGCACGTGAGGACCATCTAAGCGCACCGCGCGCTCGCGTTTCGTCAACCGTTCTTTTCGCGCGCTCGCACGTCATTAGAGTGGATCGCGTGCTCGACGTCGGAGCCATCATCGGCGACTATCGCCTCGAGGAGCGCATCGGCCGCGGCGGAATGGGCGAGGTCTTCCGCGCCACCCAGCTGTCGCTCGGACGTCCCGTCGCCCTGAAGCTCGATCATCCCGGAGTTCGCCGAGGACGAGACGTTCCGCGAGCGCTTCAAGCGCGAGGCGCGGCTGGCCGCCCAGATCGACCATCCGAACGTCGTGCCGGTCCACCAGGCCGACGAGCTCGACGGCCAGCTCTACATCGCGATGCGCTACGTGCCCGGAACGGACCTGCGCGCGTTCATGCTCGCGCACGGGCGCCTGGACCCGGCGGATGCGGTGCGGATCGTCGCGCAGATCGCCGCCGCGCTCGACGCGGCTCACGTGCAGGGCCTCGTGCACCGCGACGTCAAGCCGGCGAACGTGCTGCTCAGCGGCGCGGAGGGCGCCGAGCACGCCTACCTGACGGACTTCGGCCTGACCAAGCTCGTCGGCTCGACGGGCGCGCTGACTCGCACCGGGGGGGTCGTCGGCACGCTGGACTACATCGCGCCCGAGCAGCTGCGCGGTACGGCGGTCGACGGGCGCACCGACGTCTACGCCCTGGGCTGCGTGCTCTACGAGCTGCTGACGGGCATGGTGCCGTTCGAGCGCGACAGCGACGTGGCCAAGCTCTACGCCCATATCTCCGAGCCGGCGCCACGGCCTTCTGACGTGTTGCCCGACCTCGGCGCCGAGTTCGACGCGGTCGTGCTCCGGGCGCTGGCCAAGGAGCCCGAAGAGCGCTACGCGACGGCCGGCGCGCTGGCCGCGGCGGCGCGCGCCGCGGTCGGCGGGGAGCTCGCGGCGCATGCTGCGAACGTCGTAGCGGACGCGCGCACGGAGGTTCGCGTGCCGCCGGTCGCGCCCGCTGCGCCGCCCGTCACGCCGCCGGCTGCGACGGCCCCGTTCGCGCCGCCGCCGCCGCCGGCGCGCACGCCGCGGCGCGCGGGCCGCCGGCTGGGAGCGCTTGTCGCGGTGTGCTCGGCCGGCGCGATCGCGGCGATCATCGGCTTCGCCTCCGGTGGACCGTCGACGCCGCGCGCCGGCGACGCCGCCCACGTGCGGCAGATCGCGGCGATCTGCGAGCAGACCAACCGCGTGCAGACCGAGCGCGTGGGGCGCCTCGCGGCCTTCGAGCGCGGCCTCGAGCGCGCACGCACGTTGGGGGCCAAGCGCGACCACATCCTCGAGGAGATCGAGCTGCGCCTCAGCGCGTCGACCGACCTTCGCACCCGGCTCGTGGCGGCGCCGCCGGCGCCCGCGGGCAAGCGCGCCGTCCAGCCCGCCACGCTGCGCTACTGGGAGCGCAACCTGCGCCGCCTGCGCGCCCACCGCGACGCGCTGATGAACGTGCGCACCTACCGCGGGCTGGTCCGGGTCCTGCAGCGCCCGCGGCGGGCCGCGATCGAAGCCGACTCGACCCGCGTGATCACCGGGCTGCGACAGCTTGGCGGCTCGCGCTGCGATCTGGACCCGCTGGTGCCCAACCCGGTGATCCGCGTCGCGATCCCGGGGATGTCCTCCGCCGCGCGGCCGCTCGCTGCGCCACAGGCGGAGCGGCGGCGCGGATCCTCGGAGATGCCGCCCGTGCTGGCACCTCCTGCGGTGCCGCCGCCCGCCCAGTCCGTGCCGCCCGAGGAGCAGAACGAGACGCCCGAGCCGCCAGCGTTGCCTCCGGCGGCCGGGGCCGGGGGCGGGGGCGGGGGCGGGGGCGTGGAGCCGCCCGCGCTGCCCCCGCCGCAAGCCCTGGCGCCGCCCGGCGACGACGAGGAGTGAGCGCTACGGCTGCGCCGCGACGCCGTGGCGCTCGGCCGAGAGGCGCCTCCGGGCTGAACCGCGGTGCCGGCTGAAGCGTCACCGTCCGTGCAGCGTCGGGCCGCCCTGCCCGGCTGCGACGTTCTCCGGCGGTGTGAAGCCGTTCATCCGGTGGGTAGACGGCGCGCATGGACACCGACTCGCCGCGCTCGCGTCGCGGCGTCCTGAGGCAGTTGTGGCTGTGGGTCCTGATCGCGATCGTCGCCGGAACGATCTTCGGGCTCGTGGCGCCCGAGCAGGCGAAGGACGCCAAGTGGCTGGCTGACGCGTTCGTGCAGCTGGTCAAGACGATCACCGCGCCGGTGATCTTCCTGACCGTCGTCGTCGGGATCTCCTCGCTGGGGAGCCTCGCCCGGGCAGGCGGGCTGGCCGCGCGGGCGCTCGGCTACTTCCTCGTCGCCACGCTCGTCGCGCTCGGTCTCGGCCTGTTGGCGGCCAACCTCGTCAAGCCCGGCGAGGGCTTCTCGGGCAAGCCGTCGGAGAGCGCCTCCGGCGACGCCGAGGAGAGCATCGCCGAGGCCGGCGACGCCGGCGGCGGGATCGTCGGCTTCATCACCAACGATCTGCTGCCGACGAGCTTCGTGCAGCCCTTCGTCGACAACGAGGTCCTGAAGGTGCTGCTGCTCGCGATCCTCGTGGCGGCCGCGATCTCCCGTCTCGCTCCCGCCCTGCGCGAGCGCGTGGTCGGCGGCTTCGAGATGGCCAGCAAGATCGTGTTCGGCGTCATCCGCATGATCATGTGGGTGGCACCGATCGGCGCCTTCGGCGGCATGGCGTTCACCGTCGCGGAGTTCGGCGGCGGCGCGCTCGAGCAGCTCGGCAAGCTCCTGCTGACATTCTGGGCCACGGCGGCGATCTTCGTGTTCGTCGCGCTCGGCCTCGTGGCTCGCCTGAACGGCTTCTCGATCCTGAAGTTCATCCGGCTGATCAAGGACGAGCTGCTGATCATCGTCGGCACGTCGTCGTCGGAGACCGTCCTGCCGCGGCTGCTCGTCAAGCTCGAGCGCGCCGGCGCCTCGCGCCAGAGCGTCGGCGTCGTCCTGCCGACCGGCTACTCGTTCAACCTCGACGGCACCTGCATCTACCTCACGCTCGGCGCGCTGTTCATCGTGCAGGCCTCCGGCCAGGACATGGCGATCGGCGAGCAGCTCGCGCTCGCCGCGCTGATGGTGCTCACCTCCAAGGGGGCTGCGGGCATCACCGGCGCGGGACTCGTGACGCTGACCGCGTCGCTCCAGGCCTTTGGCGGGACGTTCTTCTCGGCCGAGTCGATCGCGGTCGGCATCGCGCTCGTCGTCGGCATCGACCGCATGATGTCCGAGGGCCGCGCCCTGACCAACGCGATCGGCAACGGCGTCGCGACGATGGTCATCGCGCGCTGGCAGGGCGAGCTCGACGAGGAGCGCTTTCACACGGTGCTCAACGAGCCGTCGCTCGCCGACCCCGACCGCGAGCCCGAGCAGGACGCCGAGCCGAGCGATGAGCCCGCGGGCGGTCGCCGGGCGGCCGAGCCGCTGACGGCGTGAGCTTCGTCAGGCGCCTGCCGCGACGCCGTGGCGCTCGGCCACGAGCGCGACGAGGTCGCGCATGATGACGTTCAGATCGAAGTCCTTCGGCGTGTAGACGGCCGCCACGCCGGCCGCCTTCAGCGGCGCCGCGTCGGCCTCGGGGATGATCCCGCCGACGACGACCGGTGCGTCGACGCCGGCGTCCGCCAGCGCGCGCACGATGTCGGGGATCAGCGCGCGGTGCGACCCCGACAGGATCGACAGGCCGATCACGTGGACGCCCTCCTGCAGGGCGCTCGTGACGATCTGCGCCGGCGTCAGGCGGATGCCCTCGTAGACGACGTCCATGCCGGCGTCGCGGGCGCGCACCGCGATCTGCTCGGCGCCGTTGGAGTGCCCGTCGAGGCCGGGCTTGCCGACGAGGATCTTGATGCGGCGCCCGAGCACCTTGCTGACGCGCGCGACCTCGTCGCGCAGGCCCTCGAGATCGGCCTCGCCGCCGCCGCCGCTGCCGCTCGCCTCGCCGACGCCGGTGGGCGCGCGGTAGTCGCCGTAGACGTCGCGCAGCGCCTGCGCCCACTCGCCCGTCGTGACCCCCGCGCGCGCGGCGGCGAGCGTCGCGGGCATGATGCTCTGCGCGTCATCGGCGGCGACGCGGCGCAGCTCGGCCAGCGCCGTCTCGACCGCCTCGCCGTCACGCTGAGCCCGCCACTGCTCGAGCGCCGCGATCTGCTCGGCCTCGACGCCGGGCTCGACGGTCATGATCCCGCCGTCGGCGCCGGCGGCCAGCGGCGAGGGCTCGGAGTCGGCGTAGCGGTTCTGGCCGACGACGACGAGCTCGCCCGACTCGATGCGGCGGATGCGGTCGCGGTGGGAGTCCACGAGCGCGGCCTTCATGTAGGCGACCGCCGCGTCCACGCCGCCGTGCCGGGCGACGTTCTCCATCTCCGCTCGCGCGCCTTCGAACAGCTCCTCGACGAGGCCCTCCATGACGTGCGAGCCGGCGAAGATGTCGGGGTACTCGAGCAGGTCGGTCTCGTAGGCGAGCACCTGCTGGATGCGCAGCGACCACTGCTGATCCCACGGCCGCGGCAGCCCCAGCGCCTCGTTCCAGGCCGGCAGCTGCACGGCGCGCGCCCGGGCATCGCGCCCGAGCGTCACAGCCAGCGCCTCGAGCACGATCCGCTGGACGTTGTTCTCGGGCTGCGACTCGGTCAGCCCGAGCGAGTTGACCTGCACGCCGTAGCGAAAGCGCAGCTGCTTGGGATCCTCGACGCCGAAGCGCTCGCGGCCGATCTGCTCCCACACGAGCGACATCGCGCGCAGCTTCGCGTGCTCCTCGACGAAGCGCACGCCGGCGTTGACGAAGAACGAGATGCGGCTGAAGACCCTCCCCATCTGCTCCGGCGCGACGCGCTGAGCAACCGCGTCGAGCACCGCGATCGCGTTGGACATCGCAAAGGCGATCTCCTGGACGGGCGTCGCGCCGGCCTCCTGCAGGTGGTACGAGCAGATGTTGATCGGGTTCCAGCGCGGGACCTCGGTCACGGTGTGGGCGATCAGGTCCGCGGTCAGGCGCATCGACGGCGCGGGCGGGAAGGCGTAGGTGCCGCGGGCGAGGAACTCCTTGATCACGTCGTTCTGGGTCGTGCCCTGCAGCACGCGCGGATCGATGCCGTTCTCCTCGGCGCAGACCACGTACAGCGCCAGCAGCCACGGCGCGGTGGCATTGATCGTCATCGACGTGTTCATCGAGTCCAGCGGGATGGCGTCCATCAGCGCGTGCATGTCGCCCTTGTGGGCGATCGGCACGCCGACCTTGCCGACCTCGCCGCGCGCGAGCTCGTGATCTGCGTCATAGCCCGTCTGCGTGGGCAGGTCGAAGGCGACCGACAGGCCCGTCTGGCCCCTGGAGAGGTTCGCGCGATACAGCTCGTTGGACTTCGCGGCGGTCGAATGCCCCGCGTACGTGCGCATCATCCAGGGCCTGTCGCGCTCCGGCAGGCGGTGAGCGGGGGGCTCGGCCATCGCCTGATCGTACCCGCGGCCGGGGCCGGCCCGCGTGGCGTCAGCTCGCCAGCGTGCCCTCCACGCCGTTGACGACGAGCTGCACGGCGAAGGCGCTCAGCAGCAGCCCGAAGACGCGCGTGAGGAAGTTCACCAGGCCCACGGGCAGGGCGTGGCTGACGCGCTCGGCGGCGAGCATCACGATCCCGACGACCGCCAGCGCGCAGAGGATGCCGCAGATCACCGCGATCCGGCCGCTGACCTCGTCGTTCTGGCGGCTGAGCACGATCACCGTCGCGATCGCACCGGGGCCGGCCAGCAGCGGCGTCGCCAGCGGCACGAGCGCCACGTCCTGTGCGCTCATCTCGTCGGGGTAGTCCTCGCCGCGCAGCATCTCCAAGGCGACGAGCAGCAGCAGCAGGCCACCGGCGATCGACAGGGAGTGCACGGAGACGTTGAGGTAGTCCAGCACGAGGCCACCGAACAGCGCGAAGCCGATGATCAGGCCGCCGGCCGCCAGCACGGCGCGGATCGCCGCCCGGCGGCGCTGCGCCGGGCTCAGCGCGCGCGTCATCGCAACGAAGATCGGCGCGATGCCGACCGGGTCCATCAGCACCGCGAGCGTGACGAACGTCGTGCCGAGCGTCTCCCAGTCCACGTGCCCCACACTAACCCGCGCAACTTCGTGCGCTGTGGTTGAGTTGGCAGGTCATGACCCGGCCACAGACCCGGCGCGAGTTCGTGCGAAACGGCGCCGCCGCGATCGCGCTCGCGGGCGCGTCCGGCCTGCTCGGCGGCGACGCGGGGTTCGCGGCCGCGCCCGCCACGAGCACCGCGGAGCTGCGCCGGCGCCTGCGCGGCACGCTGCTGCGCCCGACCGACGCCGGATGGGGCGAGGCGAAGGCGCTGTACAACCCCCGCCTGGAAGTCTCGCCGCGCGCGATCGCCTTCTGTGAGAGCGCGGCCGACGTGTCCGAGGTCGTGCGCTTCGCGCGCCGGCGCGGCTGGCCGGTGTCCGCGCGCGGCGGACGCCACTCCTTCGCCGGCTACTCCAACGCGATCGGTGGGATCGTCGCCGACGTCTCGCGCATGGACGCCGTCAGCCTGGAGCGCGATCGCCCGGTCGTGCGCGTCGGCGCCGGCGCGAACGTGCTCGACGTCTACCGCGACCTTGTCCTCGCGCACGGCATGGCGCTGCCGGTCGGCACCTGCCCGACCGTCGGCATCGCCGGCCTGACGCTCGGCGGCGGCTTCGGCCGGCTCATGCGCCGCCACGGGGTCACGGCCGACAGCCTGCGCGCGGCGACGGTCGTGCTGGGCGACGGACGCGTCGTGCGCTGCCACGACGAGCTCCGTCGCGACCTCTTCTGGGCGCTGCGCGGCGGCGGCGCCGGCTACGGCGTCGTGACCGAGATGCGCTTCGCCGTCGTCCAGCGCCCGACCGATCCGCTGTCCTTCAGCCTGCGCTTCGGCTGGGAGCGCGCCGGCGCGGCGCTCGATGCCTGGCAGCGCACGCTGCCGCATGCCGGCCGCGAGCTCTCCTACGGGCGCTTTCGCGCGCTGTGCGCGCCGAGCGGCGCGCTGACCGCGACCGCGTCGGGGCACTTCTACGGCTCCGAGCGCGACCTGCGCGCGCGCCTCGGCGGCCTGCTCGAGGCGCAGCCGACGCGCACGACGATCGGCCGGCGCTCGTTCATCGACGCCGCGCTGCCCGACGCGACCAGGCGCACCCCCGACGGCGAGGTCTCGGCGACCGTCGCACACTTTCCCAACTACCAGCGCTCGGACTTCTTCGACGCCCTGCTGAGCCCCGACGCGATCGCCGCACTGCTGGCGCGGATCGAAGCCTGGCCGGGCCGCGGCGGCAGCGGCCACGAGGGCGGCGTGCAGCTCGACGCGCTCGGCGCCGAGGTCAACCGCCCGCGGCCCGGCGCGACGGCGTTCGTGCACCGCGGCCACCGATTTCACTGCGCCTACCTGAGCTTCTGGGGGAAGGAGGACAGCCTCGATCGCGCGACGGCCTGCGCCGAGTGGACGCGCACGACGCACGCCGCCATGCGCGCGCACGCCTCGGGCGCCGCCTTCCAGAACTACATCGACCCCGAGCTGGCGGACGCACGACGCGCCTACTTCGGCGCGAACCTCGCGCGGCTGCGGGCGGTCAAGCGCCGCTATGACCCCGCGGGGCGCTTCGACTTCGCGCAGGGGGTCGGCAGCGCGTAGCGTCTGGGCGGATGCGTCCCATCGACCTGCACCACCTCGGCCAGGAGCACGTCATCTGCTGCTGGCAGGTCGACGACGTGCTCATCGACCCCGGTCCCGAGTCGACGGCCGACACGCTGCTGGATGCGCTCGGCGACGAGCAGCCGCGCGCGCTGCTGCTGACGCACATCCACTTCGACCACGCCGGGGCGGCCGGCGCGCTCGTGCGCGAGTGGCCCGACGTCGAGGTCTGGGTCCACGAACGCGGAGCGCGCCACCTCGTCGACCCGACCCGCCTCGTGGCCTCGGCCAAGCGCCTCTACGGCGAGGACTTCGAGCGCCTGTGGGGCGAGGTCGTGCCGGTCCCCGAGCGTTCGCTGCGGATCCTGCGCGGCGGCGAGTCGCGCGCTGGCTGGGACGTCGCCTACACGCCCGGCCATGCCTCTCACCACGTCTCCTACCGCCACCAGGACTCCGATTGGGTCTTTCCCGGCGACACCTGCGGCGTGCGCCTGCCCGACGGCGACCTGCTGCTGGCGCCGACGCCGCCGCCCGACGTCGACCTCGACGCCTGGCGCACATCGCTGGACGCGATCGAGGCGTGGGAGCCGGCGACGCTCGCGATCACGCACTTCGGCGACTACCGCGACGTCGCCGAGCACCTGCCGCGGATGCGCGAGGCGCTGACACGTTGGGGGGAGCTGGCGCGCGACACCGACCGCGACGGATACGAGGCGGCGTTACGCGCCGAGATGTCCTCAGCGCTGGACGAGCGCGCCGCCGCATCCTTCGCCCAGGCGATGCCGCCCGCCGACCAGTGGCTGGGCCTGGATCGCTACTGGAAGCGGCGCGCCGAGGCTGGCCAAACCGGCTGAGCCGTTCTATCCTGCACGGCTGATGAGCAGTCAGACCATCGAGAAGCCGCGCACCGGGCCGCCCGGCGGTGGGCTTGGCGGGCATTGGCGCGTGATCGTCCGCAACGACAATCACAACACGTTCGACGGCGTCGCACATGCACTCGCCCGCTACATCCCCGGCATCAGCGTCGATCGCGGCTATCAGATCGCCGACACGATCCATCGCGCCGGGCTTGCGATCGTGTGGACCGGCCACCAGGAGGCGGCCGAGCTGTATTGGGACCAGCTGCGCGGCGCGGGCCTGACGATGGCCCCGCTCGAACAGGGCTGAAGGTCGCCGCACGCGCCACCGCGCTGGGCGCCGCGAACGGTTAGGTTTCAGCCCAGCGTGATGGACATGCCGATCGCCGGCGCCGGAGACCGCGCGGATCGCGAGCGGGAGCTGCTGCGTCGATACCACGAGGACGGGGACACCCGTGCCCGCGACCTCCTCGCGGAGGAGATGGTGCCGCTCGCGCGTGCCCTCGCGGGTCGCTACAGCGGTCGCGGCGAGCCGCTGGACGACCTCGTGCAGGTCGCCTGCGTCGGGATCATGAAGGCGATCAAGGGCTTCGACCTGTCGCGCGACGTGCGCTTCTCCTCCTACGCGACGCCGACCGTGCTCGGCGAGCTCAAGCGTCACTTCCGCGACAAGACGTGGGCGATGCGCGTGCCACGCGGCATGCAGGAGCTGCAGATCGAGCTCGCCAAGGCGCGCGACGAGCTGACGACCGAGTTCGGGCGCTCGCCGACGGTGCAGGAGCTCGCCGACAAGGTCGAGCAGCCCTTCGAGGAGGTGCTGATCACGATCCAGAGCCAGGAGGCGCGGCGCACGCGCTCGCTCGACGAGCCGACCGGCGAGGACGTCACGCTCGCCGACTCGATCGGCACGCGCGACCCCGAGATCGGCCGCGCCGAGATCCGCGTGCTGCTCGACGGCGCCTTCGAGGTGCTGTCCGAGCGCGACCGCGAGGTCCTGCGCCTGCGCTTCTCCGAAGATCTCACGCAGACGCAGATCTCGAGCATCGTCGGCGTCTCGCAGATGCAGGTCTCGCGGATCATCCGCCAGGCGCTGCGCGCGATGCGCGACGACATCGAGCGCGCCAACCGGCGCACCGACGCAGCCTAGCCCGCGCGGCCCAGGTGTGCGAGGTCTCCACCAAGGGGGGGCCGATCGCGCGCGACCGTGGCGCAGGATGTCCTGACCGGACCTGTCGTCGTCGCCAAGGAGACACACGATCATGCTCGCCCATCGCCTGCGCGCCATCGCCTGCGCCGCCGTCGCCTCGCTCGCTCTCGCCGGAACCGGCTCGGCCATCGCGGCCGCTGGCCCGGACACCACGATCGCCGTCTCGCCGCGCGTGCTGACCTCCGCGCCAGCCGTCAGCCCGGCCGACTTCGCGGGCGTCTCGAAGGTCCGCAAGGGCCGCCGGCTGCCGCGCAACTGGGTCGTGGTCGGGCGCGACGTGCGGATCACGCGCGGCGGTGAGGTCGCCTACGCGGCGCTGCGCATGACCTGCCCGAAGGGCAAGACGTGGCGCAGCGGCGCGTCGACCGGCGACGTCGGCGCCGGTGTGCTGGACCGCAGCGCGCGCGGCAAGCGCTCGCTGCTGGTCATGGTGACGTTCTCGGCGAGCGATGTGCGACAGGGCGAGACGGCGGGCGGAACCGTGTTTGCACTTTGTCGCTGAGCCTGAGAGAGAATGCGGCGAATGCCCGATCTGATCCTCGGACCGCTGCTGCGCTACGTCTCTGACACCGAGGCGACGGTGTGGGTCGAGACCGGCGCCGCCTGCGAGGTGACGGTGCTCGATCGCAGCGCCTCGACCTTCGAGGTCGCCGGCCATCACTACGCGCTCGTGCTGCTCGAGGACCTGCCCTCCGACACCGCGCTGCCCTACGAGGTCCACCTCGACGGGGAGCGCTGCTGGCCGCCTGCCGGTGACCCCTACCCGCCGTGCATCATCCGCACCCATGCATACGACGAGTCGCTCGCGCTCGCGTTCGGTTCGTGCCGCGTCTCGGTCCCGCACGACAAGCCCTACGCGCTGCGCAAGGAGGACGACCCGCGCGGGCGCGAGGTTGACGCGCTGCTGGCGCTCGTCGAGCGCATGCGCCATCAGGACTGCTCGGCGTGGCCGGACGCGCTGCTGCTCGTCGGAGACCAGGTCTACGCCGACGAGGTCTCGCCGGAGACCAAGAAGCTGATCCAGACGCGGCGCGGGCCCGACGGCCCGCCGCCCGACGAGGTCGCCGACTTCGAGGAGTACACGGCGCTGTATCGCGAGAGCTGGAGCGATCCGGCGCTGCGCTGGCTGCTGTCGACGGTCTCCAGCGCGATGATCTTCGACGACCACGACGTCCACGACGACTGGAACATCTCCGAGACGTGGGCCGAGCAGATGCGCGCCAAGCCATGGTGGGAGGAGCGCATCCTGGGGGCCTACGCGTCCTACTGGATCTACCAGCACCTCGGCAACCTGTCGCCGTCGCGCCTGTTCGACGACCCGATCTACTGCGCCGTGCAGGAGACCGAGGGCGACTGCGCCGAGCTCGTGCGCGACTTCGCCCGCACGGCGGTGCGCGAGATCGCCGGCGCGCGCTGGAGCTTCTTTCGCGACTTCGGCCGCACGCGGCTGGTCGTGGTCGACTCGCGCGCGGGCCGGGTCCTGCGCAAGGGACACCGCGAGATGCTCTCCGACGCCGAGTGGGCGTGGGTCGAGGACTGCTGCAGCGGCGACTTCGACCATCTCGTGATCGGCACCTCGCTGCCGGTGATGCTGGCAGCCGGCATGCACCACCTCGAGGCCTGGAACGAGGCCGTCTGCGAAGGCGCCTGGGGCGAGCGCGCCGCGCGCCTGAGCGAGAAGGTCCGCCAGGCGCTCGACCTCGAGCACTGGGCCGCCTTCCAAGGGTCGTTCCGGCGCCTGTCCGTGCTGCTCGAGGACGTTGCCGCGGGCCGTCGCGGCCGCGCCCCGGCGACGATCATGCTGCTGTCGGGCGATGTTCACCACGCCTACCTCGCCGAGGCCTGGTTTCCCGGCCGCGAGGTGCACAGCCGCGTGCTGCAGGCGACGTGCTCGCCGATCCGAAACCCGCTCGACACCCGCGAGCGCCGCGCGCTGCGCTCGGCCTTCACCCGTCCCATGTCGGCCTTCGCGCGAAGCCTGGCGCGCGCGGCCGGCGTCGCGCCCCAGCCGATGCGGTGGGCCTTCGCGCAGCCGCCGACGTTCGACAACCAGGTCGCACGGCTGGAGCTGCACGGTCGCCACGCGCGGCTGGTGATCGAGAAGACGCTGCCCGAGGACTGGCAGACGCCGCGTCTGCACTGCGTCCTGGACCTCGGGATCGAGCCGAAGGCCGAGCCCGGCGCTCAGCCGGCTTCGGCCAGCGCCCACAGCGCCAGCGAGTAGCGCCGCCCGGCGGTGACCGGCGCGACGCGGTGGACGATCGACGAGCCGAAGGCGACCAGCAGCCCGGGCTGTGAGCGCACGCTCAGCAGCGGCTCGCCCGCGCGGGCGAGCTCGGGCAGCGCGTCGGCATAGAACTCGAGCTCGCCGCCGCCGAAGTCGCGTGCGCCGTCGTTGAGCGCCAGCACGAGCGACACGCGCCGGCGACGCACCTCCGCGGGGGCGTCGTCGTCGCCGCCGCCGTCGGAGTGCGCGGCGAAGTGGTCGCCCTCCCCGTAGATCAGCGCCGTCGCGCCGCTGATGTGGCTGACCTCGCAGCCAAAGCGCCGCTCGAGCTCGGGCATGACCTCCCACAGGCGGTCCTGCACGAGGTCCTCGGTCGCGGCGGGCAGCCGCGCGATCGCGCCGCGGCGGCTGTCGTCGTCGACGCCGAAGTCGTCGCCGCGCCAGATCTGCACGCGCTCCTGGTGCGCCGCGTCGATCTCGGCGATCACCGCGTCGCACTCGTCGGACGACAGAAAGCCCCGCTGCAGGGCCGGCGTGATGGACGCCGTGTCGATCAGGCCGGCTCGTCGTCGCCGACGAGGGCCTCCTCGACGCCGCGCAGCGCGCCGGAGGAGACGTTGTCGTACCAGTTGTAGAGCAGCGGCACCGTGAACCAGCTCGAGCAGGCGGCGCGCATGTCGGTGAACTCCTCGCCGAACCAGAACGCGTCCCACTGCACCTTCTCGTCGAACTCGATCGCCATCAGGAACTTGTAGCGGTCGTCGCGCGAGCGGTAGACGTCGTAGCGTGTCGCGCCGTGGCGCAGCGCGATCGGAGCGAGCTGTTGAAGCGCGTCCTCCAGGTCGTCGCCGCGAAAGCCCGTCGCGTACCACGGGAGATGCACCACGCCATAGGACATCAGGCCCCTACCTCCGCTTGAATGGCGCCGGGGCCGTCGGCCGTCTTGCCCTGACCGACCTCTGTCGCGCCCACGAGGATCGCGATCTTCCCGGCGTGCTTGTTCTCGTGCATGAGCTGATGCGCGTTGGCCACATCCTCGAATCCCATCGTCTTCCACAGGACGGGACGGATCTTCGACTCGCGAACGAGCTCGTTGGCCTTGTGGCACTGCCACGCGTTGGCGAAGTGCGAGCCGATGATCTGCTTCTGGCGCATCCACAGATAGCGTACGTCGAAATCGAGATCGAAGCCCGACGTGGCGCCGCAGATGACGACCTTGCCGAATGGCTTGACGGTGAACACGCTCGTCGGGAACGTCGCCTTGCCGACGTGCTCGAAGACGATGTCGGGCGCATCGCCGAGGATCTGCTTGACGCGCTTGGCGAAGTCGCGGCTGACCTTGAAGCGCGCCTTCTCCTGCTCGGGAGACTCGCCGCCCTTGCGCATCATGCCCGCGAACTCGTTGCGGTCGATGAAGCCCTTGGCGCCGAGGCGCTCGACGAGCGCGCCCTTCTCGTCGCTCGAGACGACGCCGACGCAGTCGGCGCCCGCGAGCGCGCAGAGCTGCGTCGCGAACACGCCGAGGCCGCCGGCCGCGCCCCAGATCAGGACCTTGTGGCCGGCCTGCAGCGAGCACTGGTCGATCAGCATGCGGTAGGCGGTGAAGTACGTCAGGCCGTAGGAGGCGGCCTCCTCCCAGGCGAGGTGCTCGGGCTTTGGCAGCAGCTGCTGTGCCTGAACCTTGCAGAACTGGGCGAACGAGCCCCAGCTCGTCTCATAGCCCCAGATCTGCTGGCTCGGCGCGGCGAGCGGGTCGAGGCCGTGGACCTCGACGTCCTCGTAGGAGGCCTGGTTGCAGTGGATGACGACCTCGTCGCCGGGCTTCCAGCGCGTGACGCCGGCGCCGACCTTCCAGACGATCCCCGAGGCGTCCGAGCCGCCGATGTGGTGCTCCTCCTGCGGGTGGTAGCGAAACACCGAGACGGGCTTGCCGAGCGCGGCCCAGACGTTGTTGAAGTTCACGCCGGCGGCCATTACGCGCACGACGACCTCGAACGCCGCGGGTTGCGGGGACTCGATCTCCTCGAGCTGAAAGGCGTCGACGGGCTCGCCTTCGCGCTCCTGGCGGATGACCCACGCGGTCATCGTCGGGGGCAGCTCGCCGGGCTCGGTGTCGACGCTCGAAAGCTGGGAGAGATCGATGGCCACGGGCTCGGGATCCTACGCGGCGAGCTGTCTCGGGCGCTCAGTCGCGGCAGCCGAGCAGGCGGCTGACCTCGGTGCAGGCGGGCTTGGCCGGCGGCGCGGGCGCCGGCTGGGGAGGCGGTTCGGGCGTCGTGGGCGCCGTCGTCGTGGGGTCCGGGCTCGGCGCCGGCGTGGTCTCGGTTCGCGGCGGCTTGCGCTCGCGCGGGGGAGTCCAGAGCCGCGTGGCTCGCTCGCGCCGCAGCGCCTCCGCGATGGCCCGCCTGCGCGCGCGGTCGGCCCGATCCTGCTTGCGCTTCCTCGCCTTCGCCTTCGCTCGCTTCTTGCGCTCCTCGCCGGTGAGCAGCGCTTGGCGGGCGTCGACGCCGTAGGCATCGTCGAACTCGGCGACGAGCGTCTGGTCTACGGGGCAGTTGAGGCAGAAGCCGTCGCGCTCCCAGGCCCCTCGCGCGACCCAGGACCTCGCTGGCGTACTCGGTGCCGAAGAGGTCGTGGCCGTAGTAGGCGTAGGCCGCCGCCCACGACGCGCCGTCGAGCGCCTCGCCGGCGCCGGCGTCGCCGAGCAGGCGGCCGGCCGCCATGATCGCATCGAAGTCGTCGTAGATCGACGGGTGCTTGCGCGTGCGGTGCGGGTAGCTGCGCGGGCGCTTGCCGAGGCGGAAGGACTGGCGGTAGAGCGCCCAGGTGCTCGGCGGGCCGTTGGTGACGTTGAACTGCATCGGCCCCGCGCAGCAGCCGAAGGCGTTGAGGCCGTGGTAGGTGCTCGGCTCGGAGGAGAACGCGGTCTCCTGGCGGTGGATCGAGGCGATCAGCCGCCACGACACGCCGAAGCTGCGTGCGGCCTCGCGGTAGAGCGGCATGAACCCCTTCTCGGCGGCCCCCGGCACGCGCCGCGAGCTGGTCCGGCGGTAGTACTCAGGGCCGGCACGGCCGGAGCTCGCCGCGACGTCGGGCATCGCCTCCAGCGGCGTCGGCGCCGCGGTGGCCGATGCCAGGGTCGCGAGGCGGGGCGTCTCCGTGGAGCCGCCGGCGTCAGACGGCGCAAGCGCCACCAGCGCGGATTCGCCGCCACCGGCCAGCAGGACGAGCACGACGACGAGCGCGCGCCCGAGGTCGCCTCCGCCGCGCTTGGCACGTCGCTTCGGCGCCCGCGTCGAGCGCAGTCGCTTCGGCACCCGCATCGAGCGCAGTCGCTTCGGCACCCGCATCGAGCGCAGTCGCTTCGGTACCCGCATCGAGCGCAATCGCTTCGGCACCCGCATCGGGGTCAATCGCTTCGGCAGCCGCATCGGCCGGAAAGGGTGCCAAAGACCGCGCGATCGCGGCGCGGTGGGCTCGTCCTACGCACGGACGGTGTCGCGCGCGCCCTCCGCCGGCGGCACGATCGTCTCGCCCGCCGGGACCGGCGTGCCCGAGGCGCCCACCGCATGCGGCGAGACGAGCGTCCACGCGACGAGCGCCCCGACCGCCGCCACGACCGAGCCGAGCAGCAGCCCGTGGCCGAGTGATTCGACATAGGCCTCGGGCCGGCTCGGGTTGCCGATGAACGCCCCGAGCACGGCGATGCCGAGCGTGCCGCCGACCATCCGGCTCGTCGACAGCACGCCGCCCGCCACGCCGGCCTTGGTGCGGTCGACGGCGTTCATCGCGGCCGTGCTCATCGGCGACATGATCAGGCCCATCCCGATGCCCATCAGCACGAACCCGGGGGCGAGGAACGCAAAGCCCGAGCCGACGGACAGATGGGACTGCCAGAACAGCGACGCGGCGACGAGCAGCAGCCCGGCGGTCATCAGCGAGCGCGGCCCGATGCGGTCGGCGAGGCGCCCCGACAGCGGCGAGATGACGATGATCATCAGCGTCGTCGGCAGAAAGCGGATGCCGGCCTCGAGCGGCGAGTAGCCCTCGATCGTCTGCATGTAGATCGCGATGAAGAAGAACATCGCGAGCATCGCGAAGGAGACGACGAAGGCCACGAGGCTCGCGCCGAGAAACGTCCTCGACGTGAAGAAGCTGAAGTCGATCATCGGCACGCGCACGCGCCGCTCGACGATCGCGAACGCCGTCAGGCCGGCCGCCGCGACGAGCAGCAGGGCGACGTTCGCCGCCGAGCCCCAGCCCCACACGGGCGCCTCGAGCAGCGCCAGCGTCAGCGCGCCGAGGCCGACCGAGATCGCCGCGATGCCGGCGAGGTCCAGGCGCGGCAGGACGGTCTCGTCGCGCGACTCGCAGGTCGAGAACAGCGTGATCGCCAGCGCGCCGGCGGCGACCGGGACGTTGAGGAAGAAGATCGACTGCCACGAGACGTACTCGACGAGCCAGCCGCCGACGACGGGTCCGATCGCGAGCGCCAGCGCCGACACGCCGGCCCACGTGCCCAGCGCCATGCCGCGCTCCTCGGGCGCGAACGTGTTCGTGATGATCGACAGCGTCGCCGGCATCATCAGCGCGGCGCCGACGCCCTGGATCGCGCGCCCGCCGATCAGCCACGCCTCGCTCTGGCTGAAGCCGATGAAGAAGCTCGACGCCGCGAACATGACGACGCCGATCAGGAAGACCCTGCGGCGGCCGTAGATGTCGCCCAGGCGCCCGCCGGTGATCAGCAGCACGCCGAGCGACAGCGTGTACGCGCTGACGGTCCACGCGAGCGTCGAGTACGAGGCGCCGAGGTCCGCCTTGATCGACGGCAGCGCGACGTTCACGACCGTGTTGTCGAGCATGATCATGAACAGCGCGAAGCACATCGCCGCGAGCGTCCACCAGCGGCGGTTGTCGTCGGTGAGCGCCAGGCGCCTGGTCATGCGCCGTCCGGCAGGTCATCGAGGATCGGGCGCAGCGCGGCTGACAGGCGCCGGCACTGCGCGGTGGGCAGCGTCGCCGCGAATGCCGACAGGCCCGCGAGGCGCGCCTCGTCGAGGCGACGCAGGGCCACGTGGCCGGCGCCGGTGCAGCACAGGCGCTTCTGGCGGCGATCGCCCGGGTCCTCGGGCGGGGCGACCGCCTTGTCGAGCGTGACCTGGAAGTCGTAGTTGAAGTCGCTGCCGTGCGAGGAGTACCAGGGAAACGTCAGCCCTTCTTCGCCTTGTAGCGCTCGATCGTCTCGATCGTCAGCGCCGGCCGAGCAACTGGGGCAGCCGTCCTCCCAGCTCGGGTCGAACATGAAGTGGCCGACGATCAGCTGCAGGCGGCCCTCGAAGAGCTCGAGCAGGCTCGCCTCGCCGTCGGGAGCCGTGAAGGCGTAGTCCTTCTCGACCTCGACCATCGGCAGCTCGCGGCGCTTGACGCTCAGCGCGTCGCGGGCGCGCGTCAGCGCCTCTCCTCGTCGAGCAGTGCGATCCGGGCCGCGCGCCAGTCTTCGCGGGAAACGACCTTCGGGAGGCTCATGGGCACTCGCTTTCTCTCGCTCTCGCAGGCTGGGACCCGGCGGCGAGGCGGAACTCATCGGCCGCGGCAAGCTACCTCGCCGGGGCCGGGGCCGGCGTCGTGGTCGTCGCCGTCGTCGTGCCCGCCGAGCCGGCCGGCCCCGGCAGCTCCCGCGAGCTGCGCTGCTTGAGCGCGTTCGCCGCGTCGCTCCAGGCGTAGACGCGCTCGACGAGCTTCGCCGGGCAGCAGACGTCGTCGCCCTCGGCGTAGCGCGGCACGCGCAGGATCAGCGCCGCGTCGGAGACCTCGGCCTTCGCGCGGTACAGGCGCTGAGAGCGGTAGATCGCGCGCAGCGGGCTGTCCTCGGCCTTGCCGTCGGTGCTGAAGACGTAGACGGCGACCGCGCCCGCGGCGCCGCCCGTGTCGACGCGCACGAGCGCATCCGAGCGCCCGTCGCCGGTCAGCTCGGCGAACTCGATCTCCGGCGCGACGATGCCGCCGCGATCGCGCAGCAGCTTCTTGATCGCCGACGTCGTCTTGGGGTCGTCGAGCAGCGTCTTGCGAAACAGCTGCTGGGACTTCGAGGGCTGCGCGCTCGAACCGCCGCTCAGCAGCAGCACGCCCGCGGTGGCGAGCGCCAGCGCCACGAGCGCGGCGAGAACCGTCCGAAGCGGGCGCATTGGGCGCATTGTCGCAACCCGCGGCCCCGCGCGCTACGGGGACAGCAGGCGATCGAGCGCGCGGTCGCGCTCGGGGCCGACGATCAGCGCCGCGGGATCGAGGCCCGAGCCCGGCGCCGAGACGATGTAGGAGCCCTGGCCGAGGTCGGCCTTCAGCGACGCCGTCGCGCCCGGCGGGATCGGGCCCGTGCTCTGCACGACCGCCGCGCCGCCCGCGGCCAGGCGCCCGCTGCGAAGCTCGACGCGCCGCGACGTCGACGTCTGGTTCGAGGCCAGCAGCTCGATCGTGCCGGCTCCGAAGCGCTGGGGCGAGGCGGACACGCCGCGCGGGCCGACGGTGGCGCTGACCGTGATCTCCGCGCGCAGGCCGCCGCCGTTGGCCTGACGGTCGCCTTCGCCGCAGCCCGCCCCCACGAGCCCGAGGGCGAGTGCGAGCGCGACAAGGCGCCGTGGCGCCCCGCGCCGCGCACCGATCGCACTCACCATCCTCGTGACAGGGGCATCTGAAGGCGTACCGGGCAACCTACCCCAGCGCGCCCGCCGACCGGCGAGGGGACGCTCAGCGCGGCCCGTCGCCCGCAGCCAACTCCGCGCGCAACTCCTGCACCTCGCGCAACTGCGCCTGCAGGCGATCCCAGGCGAATGTCTCCGCGTCCGCGTACTCCCGACCGCCGAGCCCCTCAAGCTCGTCGCGGTAGGCCGTCCAGGCGGCGGCGGTACGTGCCTCGAGCTCCGCGCGGCGGCGCTCGGTGTCCTGTGGGGCGGCGAAGGTCGTCATGTCACTCCTCGTATCGGCCTCTGACACCAGGATCACCACGCTACCCGCCGCTGCGGTCGGCGAATGTGCAACGGGACTTGCATCGCATCGGGCGGACACGGGAACATGTGTTCGTGCACCTGCTCGCCCAGCCGCTCTCGACGGCGGAGTTCCTCGTCATCGACACCGAGACCAACGGCTGCGCGGGGGAGGCCTGCGAGCTGACGGAGGTGGGCGCGGTGCTCGTCGGCGGCGGTGAGCTGCACGACCGCTGGGAGGCGCTGGTCGGGGTGAGAGCGCCGCTGTCGCGCTCGATCCAGCGCTTCACGCAGATCTCGCAGGGGATGGTCGACGCCGCTCCGCCCGCCGACGCGGTCCTGCCCGACCTCGCCGAGCTGATCGGGTCCCCGCCCACGCGCGTCCTCGTGGCCCACAACGCGTCCTTCGATCGCCGCGTGCTGCGCCAGGCCTTCGGGCGCGCCGGCCTGGCGTGGCCCGATCCACCGGCGCTGTGCACGGTCGCGCTGGCGCGCCGCTTCGCGCCGCTCGTGCGCCAGCGCCGGCTGGCCGCGCTCGCCGACGCGCTCGGCGTCGAGGTCGAGACGACCCACCGCGCGCTCGCCGACGCCGAGACCTGCGCGCGCGTCTTCTGCGCGCTGTTCGGGCGCCTGTGCGCGAACGCCTCGACCGTCGCCGATGCGCTCGCCGTGCTCGGACCGGTGCGTCGCGCGCGCCCGCGCGCCGGCCGCACGCTGACCGGCAGCACGATCAAGCGCCACAAGCCCGACACGTCCGCGCTGCCCGACGCGCCCGGCGTCTACATCTTTCGCAACGCCGCCGGCCAGGTGCTCTACGTCGGCAAGTCCGTCGCGCTGCGAACGCGAGCCCGCTCGCACTTCGCGACGTCCGCGCCGGCCGAGGTCTGGACCGACCATGCGGCGATCGTCGACCACCGCCCGACGGGCTCGGAGCTCGGCGCGCTCGTGCTCGAACACCGCTTGATCCGCGAGCTGCGCCCGCCCGGCAACAAGATCCACAAGCACGACGACCCCTACGTCTACCTGCGCTGCCGGCTGGACATCGCCTTTCCCGTGCTCGAGGTCGCGCGCGAGCCGGCCGCCGGGCGCTCGGTGACGATCGGCCCGCTGCGAAGCCGCGCCGGCGCCGTCGAGCTCAAGGAGCAGCTCGACTCGCTGTTCGGCCTGCGCCACTGCGGGCGCAAGCTGCGCCTGCGCCCGTGGCCGTCGGCCTACGGGCAGATGGGCCGCTGCCTGTCGCCGTGCCTCAACGACCTCGACCCGAACCTCTATCGACGGCGCCTGGACGAGGCGCTCGGCCTCTTCACCGAGGGCGGCGACGGCGGCGCCGCGCTGCTCGCGCACCTCGACGAGCAGATGCGCGCCGCGGCGGCCGCCGAGCGCTACGAGCGGGCGGCCTGGCTGCGCCGCCGGCGCGAGCGCATCGCCGTGCTCGTGCGCTCGCTGGCAGGCGCGGGCGGCGGGCTGGCGGCAACGCACGCGCGGCCGCGGCTCGTGCTCGCCCGCGACCGGCGCGCCGACCGGCCCGACGCCTTCTGGCTCGTCGGCGGCCGGCTCGCCGACTGGGCGCCGCTCGTCGCCGGCGACGGCCTGCTCGAGCGCTCGGCGGCGGCGGTCCTCGGGCGCCACGAGCGCGTCGCGCAGCTGCCGGCCGAGGCCGTCGCCGAGGCACGCATCGTGCAGACGTGGCTGGCCGGCCACGAGGCGCCGGCCCTCGAGCTGCTGCCGCTTCCCGAGCGCGCGGCGCTCGAGGCGCTGCTGGCGCGAACGCTGCGGACGATCGAGGAGCGGCAGGTCAGCTGAAGGGCAGCTCGACGACCTCGGCCGTCGACCCGCCTTCGACCTCGACGCTGTCGCCGACGGGGGCCTCGCGGCGCACGAGCGCGAGCGCGATCGGGCCGTGGGTCGGCGAGACGACCGAGCTCGAAAGGCGCCCGACGACGCGCTCGCCGAGACGAAGCTCGGCGCCGGCAGCCGCGGGCTCCGACAGGCGCAGCCCGCGCAGGTGGCGGTTGGGCTTGCCGCGGTAGAACAGCCGCGCGACCGTCTCCTGGCCGACGTAGCAGCCCTTCGTGAAGCTCACCGCGCGCGCGTTGAGCCCGGCCTCCTGGGGGATCGTCGTGTCGTCGAGGTCGGCGCCGTAGCGCGGGCGTCCGCGCTCGACGCGGACGATCTCCGCCGCCTGCTCGGAGACCGCGATCGCGCCCGCCTGCTCGAGCAGTGCCCGCACGGCGTCGGTGTCCTGGGCGTCGCAGAGCACGTTGACGCCGCCGTCGGTGGCGATCAGCCGCACCGCGTGGCCGCCGATCTCGCCCGAGCGGTGGGCGTGCTCGTCCTCGGGCAGGTCGTGCGCCCCGGCGACCTCCCGCGCGCGCGGGCCGATCAGCGACAGCAGCCCGCACTGCACGGTGCGCTTGTGCAGCTCGACGTCGTAGCCGATCTTGAATCGCCGTACGAGGTCGAACAGCGCCTGCAGCGTCGCGCGCTCGGTGTCGAGCAGCAGCCGCGGCTCGGGCTCGTCGACCGCCAGCACGCGCAGGTCGCCGAGCATCTTGCCCTTGTGCGTGAGGAACGCCGCGTAGCAGCCCGTGCCGTCGGCGAGGCCGACGATGTCGTTGGTCACCTGCCCGGCGAGAAACGACTTCGCCTCGGCGCCGGTGAGCGCGAGCTTGCCGCGCTCGGAGCGGTCGAGAAGGCCGCAGTCCTGCGTCAGCGCGTGGTGCTCGGCGAGCAGCTCGCCGGTGATCGTCGACATGAGATCGAGGATAGCCCTCGCCACCGCGGACGAACGACCGATTGCGCGCTGGGGCGGCCTGCGAGTCTCGCCGGCGGGAGGACCCGATCGCGCGTTACCGCACACCCATTCGCAGGGCTCGACGGCGACGACACGCTCGTCGGCGAGCTCGGCCGCGCTGCACGCCGTCGCGCAGCAGCAGCCGCCCACGCTCGGCCGGGTCGTGGCCGGCGGGGTGAACGGGTGGTCGGGCTCGTCGGCGCAGGCGCAGCACCCAGCCGCGTTCGTCGCGGCGAACAGCGGCGTCTCTCGTCGCGCGGCCAGGGCTGCGAATAGGCTTCCCGGCCAGAGGTGCTGGTGGATGTCGATGCGCAACGGCTCCACCATACGGCATAAATCCGGTCTAGTTTATGTAGATTACTCGCTCGTCCCCCCGGAAGGAGCGCCACATGGCTCGATGGAAGCCCGATCCGACCTTCTACGCGTCCCCCCGCATGGCGGCCCAGGCGCCGCCCGAGGAGCTGGCCTACGTGGTCACGCTCAACACGGGCTCCAACGGCGACGCGCGTCCCGACGCGCTGACCGTCGTGGACCTCGACCCGAGCTCGTCGACCTACGCCACGACCGTCGGCCGCCTGGACATGCCGAACATCGGCGACGAGCTGCACCACTTCGGCTGGAACGCCTGCTCGTCGGCGCTGTGCCCGTGGGCGCCGCACCCGCACGTCGAGCGGCGCTACTTCCTCGTCCCGGGCCTGCGCTCGTCGCGCATCCACGTGATCGACGTCAAGGACGATCCGGTCCATCCGAAGATCGTCAAGGTCATCGAGGCGGAGGACATCGCCAAGCGCACCGGCTACAGCCGCCCGCACACGATCCACTGCGGCCCCGACGGCCTCTACGTCTCGGCGCTCGGCGCGCCCGACGGCGAGGGACCGGGCGGCGTCTTCCTGCTCGACCATGACAGCTTCGACCCGCTCGGGCAGTGGGAGATCGACCGCGGCCCGCAGGAGCTCGCCTACGACGTCTGGTGGAACATCGGCTACGACCAGCTGCTGACGAGCGAGTGGGGCCTGCCGAACATGGTCGAGGGCGGCGTGATCCCGGAGCTGCTGCTCGGCGGAAAGTACGGCCATCAGCTGCACGTCTGGGATCTCGGCAAGCGCCGCCACAAGCAGGCGATCGACCTCGGCGCCGAGCACCAGATGGTGCTCGAGCTGCGCCCCGCCCACGACCCGACGAAGCCCTACGGGTTCGTCGGCGTCGTCGTCTCGACGGCCGACCTGTCGGCATCGGTCTGGCTGTGGCACCCCGACTCGAACGGCGGCGTGGCCGCCAAGAAGGTCATCACGATCCCCGCCGAGCCGGCCGAGGAGGATCAGCTTCCGCCCGCGCTCAAGCCGTTCGGCGCCGTGCCGCCGCTGATCACCGACATCGCGCTGTCGGTCGACGACAGCACGCTGTACGTCTCCTGCTGGGGCACCGGCGAGCTCAAGCGCTTCGACGTGCGCGACGCGCACAACCCCGTCGAGACCGGCTCGGTGCACATCGGCGGCATCGTGCGCCGCTCGCCGCACCCGTCCGCAGGGCCGGTAAACGGCGGCCCGCAGATGGTCGAGGTCAGCCGCGACGGCAAGCGCGTCTACCTGACGAACTCGCTGTACGCCTCGTGGGATGCGCAGTTCTATCCCGAGGGCCTGGACGGCTGGCTCGTCAAGCTCGACGCCGAGCCCGGTGGCGACCTGGCGCTCGACCCGGACTTCTACATCCCCTACGACGGAGAGCGTCCGCATCAGGTGAGGCTGCAGGGCGGCGACGCCTCGTCGGACTCCTACTGCTTTCCGTGAGCCACGAGGGCCTCTGGCTGACGCTCGTCGCGCTCGGGGCCTACCACGGCCTCAATCCCGCGATGGGCTGGCTGTTCGCCGTCTCGCAGGGCATGCAGCACCGCAGCCGGCGTGCGGTGCTGCGCGCCCTGCTGCCGATCGCGATCGGCCACGAGCTGTCGATCGCGCTCGTCGCGGCGGTTGCGCTCGGCGCCGCCGCCGTCGTCGAGCCGCCCGCGCTGCGGATCGGCGCGGCGGCGCTGCTGCTGGCCTTCGGCATCTTTCGCTTCGTCAAGCCGCGCGCGCACCCGCGCTGGACGACGATGCGCGTCTCGCGCCGCGAGCTGACGCTGTGGTCGTTTCTCATGTCGTCGGCCCACGGCGCGGGGTTCATGGTCGCGCCGGTGCTGATCGGCCTCGGCGCGACGCAGACCTCGGCCTCGCACGAGCACGCCGAGATGGCGCTCGTGGCGGATATGCCGCTGCTGCTCAGCGGCGTGGCGATCGCGCTGCACGTCGCGGCGATGCTGGTCGTGATGGGGCTCGTGGCGGTGCTCGTCTACGAGAAGCTCGGCCTGCAGGTGCTGCGCCGCGCGTGGCTGAACACCGACGGCCTGTGGGCCGGGACGTTCGTTCTCGCGGCCGGTCTGACGCTCTTCACCTGACTCGTCGACTCGGCGGCGCCGTCGCAGGGTATGTCGGACCCGTGGCCACGTCGGACAAGCTCAAGCGCAAGGTCTTCGACGAGGAGCTCGCCCGCCTGCAGCACGAGCTCGTCGTGCTGCAGGAGTACATCAAGGTCGAGGGCCTGCGGGTGGTCGTGATCTTCGAGGGCCGCGACGCCGCCGGCAAGGGCGGCGTCATCAAGCGCATCACCGAGCGCACGAGCGCGCGCTCGTGGCGCGTGGCGGCGCTCGCGGCGCCGACCGAGCGCGAGCGGACGCAGTGGTACTTCCAGCGCTACGTCGCGCATCTGCCGGCGGCCGGCGAGGTCGTCCTGTTCGACCGCTCCTGGTACAACCGCGCCGGCGTCGAGCGCGTGATGGGCTTCTGCACCGAGGAGGAGTACCAGGAGTTCATGCGCTCCTGCCCGGAGTTCGAGCGCATGCTCGTGCGCTCGGGGATCATCCTCATCAAGTACTGGTTCTCGGTCTCCGACGCCGAGCAGGAGCGGCGCTTCCAGGCCCGCCTCGACGACCCGATGCGCCGCTGGAAGCTCAGTCCGATGGACCTGCAGGCGCGCGAGCGCTGGGTCGACTACTCGCGCGCCAAGGACGCGATGTTCACGCACACCGACATCAAGCAGGCGCCGTGGTACGTCGTCGACGCCGACGACAAGCGCCGAGCGCGGCTGAACTGCATCGCGCACCTGCTGTCGACGATCCCCTACGTTGACGTCATCCCACCGCCGCTCGATCTGCCGCCGCGCCAGGAGGACCCGTCCTACATCCGCCCGCCGATCACCGACCAGACCTTCGTGCCCGAGGTCTACTGACGGCGCGCGGTAGCCTGCGAGCCATGGCGCTCGCGGACACGTTCAACCAGATCGTCGAGTCGCTGCCCGACGACTGGAGCTACCTCGAGCTCGATCTGCGGATCGCCGACGAGAAGCGCTACATCGACGCGGCGACCTACCTCGTCACCTGCAACGCGCAGCCCTACTCCCGCCACGACTGGCACTGGAAGCTGCTCGTCGCGCACCGCTTCGGCCACGCGGCGGCGGCGCCGGCCGTCCATGGCTCGCTGAAGCTGCTCGACGACGCCGGCATCGAGGGCGAGCTGGCCCTGCGCGAGATGCGCTCCGGCCGCGTCGAGGTCACCCAGATGTGGGGCCGCCCGCAGTCCGTGCGCGACGAGTTCAAGAAGATCCGGTCGCAGTAGTGGCGCGCGTCCTCGCGCACGTCCCAGACCTGCTGTTCGGCTCCAAGGTCCAGGGCATGCTGGCCGCCGGCGGCCACGAGGTCTCGCTCGTCGGCTCCGAGGCGGCCGTGCGCGAGCAGATCGCCGCGAGCGACGTGCTCGTCGTCGACCTGACCGCCGACGACGTCGCGGGCATCGCGCTGCTCGAGGGGCTGAGGGCCTCCGAGTCCGTCGGCGCCACGCGCACGCTCGCCTTCTACAGCCACGTCGACGCCGACGTGCGCACGCGAGCCGTCGCGGCGGGCTTCGATCAGGTCGTGCCGCGCTCGCGGATGGCGCGGGAGGGCTCCGCGCTCGTCGACCGGCTCGTCGCGGTGCAGGCCGGCCCCACGGGGTAACCCAGCCTCATGGCCCACCGCCCACGCCGCCTCGGGTCCTGTGCACTGGCCGCGACGCTGACCCTCACGATCGCCGCCAGCGCCGCCGCCGTCACCAAGCGCGGAGACTCGGGTGCCAACACGATCGTCGGCACGGCCGCGGCCGACCGGCTGTTCGGCTTCGGCGGCGCCGACACGCTGCGCGGCCTCGGCGGCAGCGACCGGCTGTCGGGCGGCGCGGGCCGAGACAGCCTCAGCGGCGCCGCCGGCAACGACCGTCTCGACGCCGGCACCGGAGATGACCGCCTCAGCGGCGGCGACGGCCGCGACCGGCTGCTGGGTCGCAACGGCCGCGACCGGCTCGACGGCGGCGACGGCTCGGACACAGCCGACGGCGGCAACCAGGACGACCGCCTGCTCGGCCGCGCGGGCAACGACCGCCTGACGGGCGCAACCGGCGACGACACGCTCTCCGGCGGGACGGGCGACGATCGCGCCGACGGCAGCGGCGGCGACGACACCGTCGACGGCGAGGGCGGCGACGACGCGCTGCTCGGCGGTGCGGGCCGCGACCGCGTCGACGGCGACGACGGCGACGACATCATCGGCGGCGGATCGCAGAACGACCGCCTGTTCGGCGGCGACGGCGCCGACGCGATCACCGGCGACGCCGCCGACGACCGCATCCAGGCCGGTGCCGGCAACGACGTCGTCAACGGTGGCGCGGACGAGGACAACATCGACGGCGGCGACGGCGACGACCGGATCGACGGCGGGTCCGGGGTCGACGACGTCGTCGGTGGCGCGGGCAACGACTTCCTCGTCGAGCGCCAGTCCTCGAACGAGGAGCGCATCGACGGCGGCGCGGGCGACGACTACATCTTCACGGGCGGCGGCCCCGACCGCGTCATCACCGGCGGCCCGGGCAACGACGTCGTGCACGGCGGCGCGCAGCGCTTGGCGCGCGAGAGCGCCGACAACTTCGGCGACGGGGTCTCCGACGGCGGCCCGGGCAACGACATCGTCCTCGGCGGCGGCGCGAACGACCGCGTCATCGGTGGCGACGGCGACGACGTGCTCTACGGCGGGCCGCGCCTCGACGCCTACAACTGCGGGCCGGGCAACGACACGGCCTTCGTCGAGAACGTACTCGAAGGCCAGTTCGCGACGCTCAACGGCTGCGAGCGCGTCGTCGTCGGCGACCCGTCGGTGGCCAACCCGCGCTTCGACGGCGTCGGGGAGGGCGGGCACCCGGGGAAGACCACCGGCGGTGCTGCCGGCGCGACGATGCTCGACCAGATCGCGGCGAACCCGTAAGCCCCTCGACGTAGCGGCCCACCACTTTGGCGCTGTGGCCCTGTCGCGACGTGGAGGGGCAAGCGCGAACCGCTTCGCTGACGCGCTGCGGCGACTGCCGCTGACGGCGGGCGGACGCCAACTCCCACAATCGGGGAGCCGCTCACGTCGCACCCGCGCGGGCCGACACATGACGTGTGGCCTTGCGTCGCGACCCCTCGGCCGGATCGATTCTTCGTCGACGACGAGCGGAACATTCGCGAGCTGCTGGGCGTGCTGTCGAGCGGGGCGCGTACGACGTGCGCCCCGCATGCGACGGCCGCGAGGGGCTGCGCGTTCACCCCCCGGCCGCCGGACCTCATGCCTCGACATCACGATGCCCGGCCTGGACGGCTGGCAGACGCTCGCGCGCATGCGCGACCTCACCGATGTGCCGGCACTCATGCTGACGGCCCGCAGCGCCGAGCTCGAGCTCGTGGTTCGACTTCGCCGGCTACGCCGTCCGGTTGCGCGGCCAGGACGTCGCGCTGACGATGCGGGCGAGGCTGAGTCCTGACTGCATGCATGCAGCAGATCGCACTGCCGCATGGATGCGCTCTGGCCGCGGTATGGAAGCGGTATGAGCGCACGGCGTCGCTGAGGTGCTGGACTGTTCGCATGCCGCTCGTGCGTCAGGCCACCGCCGATGACGTTGACGCGTTCGTCGCCGTCGTCGCCGCCGTCGCCGGCGAGGGGCGCTGGATCGCGACCGAGCCGCCCGTCGACGTCGACGCGTTCACCGAGCGCGTCCGCGCGATGCTCGCCGCCGGCGACGCGCTGTTCGTGCTCGACGACGGCGGGCGGATCGTCGGCACCGCCGGACTGCACCTCACGCGCGCACCCGGGGTCATGTCGCTGGGCATCTCGATCGTCGCGCAGGAGCGCGGCAGGGGTTGCGGGCGCCTGATGCTCGAGGCGCTGCTCGAGCATGCCCGAGGTCTGCCGGTTCACAAGATCGAGCTCGAGGTGTGGCCCGACAACGCCCGCGCGATCGCCCTGTACGAGGCCTTCGGCTTTCAGACCGAGGGCGTGCGGCGCGATCACTACCGCCGCCGCGACGGCAGCCTGCGCTCGGCGCAGATCATGGCGCTGCTGCTGTAGGAGGGGGCCGCTGCTAGTCGCGGTTGCCAGAGCGCGGCACGTAGCGCCCGTCGAACGCCAGCCCCACCTCGGGCAGGCGCTCGACGATCCCGAAGCGCCGCTCCCAGCGCGCCCACGCGCGCAGCCGCACGGGATCGAGCTCGCCGAACGAGCGCGCGCCGGCGGTGAACGCGGGGGAGACCGCATCGAGCTCGCGCTGCACGCCTTCGCGGTCGAGGCCGCTGGTGGCCGAGAGCAGGGCGCTGACGGCGTTCTCCGGGTCGCTGAGCACCTCCGCGTAGCCGCGCGCGAGCGCCGCGACCGTCGCGCGGACGATGGCCGGCTCGTCCTGCAGCGTCTCGCGCGTGACGGCCAGCACGAGCTCGGGATAGGCCGGCGCCCCGTAGTCGGTGACGCGAAACTCGCGCGTCTTCGGCCGCCGCGCGCGCAGCGCGACGCCCTCGACGTTCCAGAACGCCGTCGCGGCGGCGACCCGTCCGGCGAGCAGGCTCGCGACGGCGTTGAAGCCGATCGTCGTCGGGCGCGTCTTGGAAGGGTCGCCGCCCGCGCCCGCGACGATCGAGCGCAGGACCGCGTCGTCGCTCGGCAGGCCCGTGACGCCGACCCGGCGCCCCTCGAGATCGCGCGGGGTGCGGACATCGGGCTGGGCGAGGATCGCCGCCAGCGGCTCCTGCACGAGCGCCATGACGCCGACGAGGTCGCGGCCGCGCTCGCGCGCGATCGCGAGGTCGTGGATGTCGAGGATCGCCATCGTGGTGCTGCGCGAGACGAGCTGCTTGACGGCATCGGTCGAGTCCGACGGCACGCGGATGCGCAGGTTGACGCCGAGTGCGTCGTCGTAGCCGCGAGCGACCGCCGTGTAGATGCCGGTGTGGACGGCGTTGGGCTGGAAGTCCAGCAGCAGCGTCGCGGCCTGTTCGGGGGCGGCCTGGTCGTCGCTCGCGCCGCAGCCGGCCAGCGCCAGCGTGGTCGCGAGCAGGAGGGCGAGCAGACGAGAAGCCGGCACAGGGCGCACCCTAGACTCCGAACGGTGCGCCGGCGGGTCACCTTCAGCCGCAACCTGACGCTCTCGCTGTCGCGCACCTGTCGCTGCTACTGCAAGTACTGCGCCTTCGCGACGCATCGCACGCATCTGCACGAGCCCGCCGAGGTGCTGGCGCTGCTCGACCTCGCTGCGAAGCGCAACGTCAAGGAGCTGCTCGTGCTGACCGGCGAGCGGCCGGAGGTCGACGCGGGGGTGCGCGAGCGCCTCGCCGAGCACGGCCACGAGGACTTCGTCGCCTATGTCGTGTGGGCCTGCGAGCGCGCGCTGGAGCGCGGCCTGCTGCCGCACACGAACCTCGGCGTGCTGGACGCCGCAGACCTCGCGCGCCTGCGCGAGGTGACGGCATCGCAGGGCCTGATGCTCGAGTCGGTCAACGCGGACCTCGTCGCCCACCAGGGCTCGCCGACCAAGCATCCCGCGCGGCGCCTGGAGACGATCGCGGCGGCCGGCGAGCTGCGGATCCCCTTCACGAGCGGAATCCTCGTCGGCATCGGCGAGCGGGCCGGCGAACGCATCGCGGCGCTCGAGGCGCTGGCGGCGCTGCACGCCGAGTACGGCCACCTGCAGGAGGTCATCGTGCAGAACTTCGTCCCGCACGACAGCTACTACGGCCGCGAGCCGGCGCAGATCGCAGACGAGGCGGCGCGCGAGCTGTGGCGCACGGGCATCGGCCACGGCCCTCGACACGACCTGCCGCCGTGGGCGGGGCCCGTGACCGTCGAAGACATGAAGCTGTTGATCGCCGAGTGCCGGCGGCTGATGCCGGGCGTCGGCGTGCAGGTGCCCCCGAACCTCGCCGACTGGTGGCCGCAGCTCGTGCGCGCGGGAGCGACCGACCTCGGCGGCCTGAGCGCAAACGGCGACCACATCTCGCCCGAGCACGCGTTTCCGTCGCCGCATCAGGTCCGAAAGCGCCTTGCGCCCGAGGGCTTCGCGCTGACCGAGCGGCTGTGCGTCTACCCGCGGTACATCGATCCCGAGTGGATGGCGCAAGGCGTGCTCGACGTCGTCAAGGCGAGGTACTGGAGCTTCATCCCTCGCCGCGGCAGCGGTCGCACCGATCCGCCGCGTCCGCTGCGCCCGGACCTCGTCGCCGGGCGCGATCCGCCGCGCCCACGAGGGCGCTGGCGCTCGAGCCCGACGAGCTGACGGCGCTGTTCGCCGAGACGCGCCCGGAGGCGATCGAGGACATGCGCCAGGCGGCCGACGCGCTGCGCCGCGAGCTCGCGGGGGAGACCGTGACGTTCGTCGTCAACCGCAACGTCAACGTCTCGAACGTCTGCGTCGTCGGCTGCGCGTTCTGCGGCTTCGGCCAGGGCAGGCGCTCGCCCGACGCCTACGAGTACGGGCGCGAGGAGTTCGTCGCAGCGCGTGCACGAGGCCGTCGCGTTCGGCGCGACGGAGATCTGCATGCAGTCGGGGATCCATCCCGACTGGGGCCTGGAGGACTACGAGGGCTGGCTGCGCCTGGCCAAGCAGACCGCGCCGGGCCTGCACCTGCACGCCTACTCGCCGATGGAGGTCGCGCACATGTGCGACGTCAGCGGCCTGTCGCCCGATGCGGTGTTCGCGCGCCTGCGCGACGCCGGCCTGGACTCCACGCCGGGCACCGCCGCCGAGGTCCTGCACGACGGCGTGCGCCAGCGCATCAGCCCGAACAAGCTGCCGGTCGCACGCTGGGTGCAGATCGTCGAGGCGTCGCACCGCGCCGGGCTGCGCTCGACGGTGACCGTGATGTTCGGCCACATCGAGGAGCCATGGGAGCTCGCCGAGCACATGCGCGTCGTGCGCGAGTCTGCAGGAACGTACCGGAGGCTTCACCGAGTTTGTGCCGCTGAGCTTCATCCCGTTTCACACGCTGCTCGGGCGCACGCACGGCGTGCAGGAGATCTCCGTCGAGGAGAACCTCAAGCACACCGCGGCGTTTCGCCTGGCGCTCGGGCGCAGCGTGCCGAGCCTGCAGGCGAGCTGGGTGAAGATGGGCCTGGATGCCGCCACCGAGGCGCTGCGCTGGGGCGTCAACGATCTCGGCGGGACGCTGATGGAGGAGAACATCAGCCGCCTGGCGGGCAGCTATCACGGGGTTCGCCTGTCGCCCGGGGATCTCGTCGCGGCGGCGCACCGCGCGGGCCGCCCGGCCGCCGAGCGCACGACGCTCTACGACCTGCGCCGCCGCTACGAGCTGCCGGCGGCGGCGTAGCCGTACCGACGTCTGCATCGATCGCGCGCTATCCTGCCGCCCGATGCTCGAACCCGAACAGATCACCCCCGAAGGCCTCGACAGCGCTGCGCGCGGAGATCGCGCAGCTCGAGAGCGAGGGCCGGGCCGAGATGGCCGTGCGCATCAAGGCCGCGCGCGAGCTCGGCGATCTGAAGGAGAACGCCGAGTACCACATCGCCAAGGACGACCAGGCGCATCTTGAGACGAAGATCAAGCGCCTGACCGAGCGCCTGCGCGCGGCGCGCGTCATCGAGGGCACGACGGACCCCGACGTCATCGGCTTCGGCTCGACGGCGACCGTGATCGACGAATCCTCGGGCAAGCAGCACGAGTTCACGATCGTCGGCCCGACCGAGGCCGATCTGAAGAGCGGCAAGCTGTCGTCGGAGTCGCCCGTCGCGCGCGCGCTCGTCGGCGCTCGCGCCGGAGACAGCGTGACGGTCCAGACGCCGGGCGGCGATCGCCGCTACCGCGTCGAGCGCGTCGGCTAGAGCCGACCCGGCCGACACCAACGCCGTCCGCGGTGCTGTCCTCGCCGCGTGCCATCGAGCGGTTGTGGTGGCCGTGGGGCGAACCTCGCCGGATCTTCTCGACGAGGCAGGGAAGGTCCGTCCGTCCGAGACGCCTGGCGCGTGGTGGGTCTGCAGAGCACCGACCCGCACCACGAGGAGGAGGAAGCATGCGCACGAGGCCGTCACCCATCTCATCCCTTCACCGGCGCAGGCTCCGAGGGGTGCCTGGGTCCGTGCGTCGCACATCGCGCAGCACTGCCCGGCGGCTGGGCGCGCTCGCGGCCTGCGGACTCGCCGCCGTGCTCCTCGTGCCGGCCGGGACGCCGGCGATCGCCGCGACGCAGCCCGAGGTGACGTTCACGCTGCTGACGCCGCTTCCGACGACGCTCGCGGTCGGCGAGACCGCGGTCATCGGCGTGCGTGTCGAGAGCAGCGAGCCGTTCGTGATGGCGATCGCGCTGTCGGATGCCTACTTCCCCGGCCGTGGGGTGCGCTTCGACGGGTCCCCGGCGCATCCGCGCGACACGTCCGCCGATCTCTATCTCACCATCACGGGCAGGTCGCCGACGGCCGGGCTGCCCGCGGTCGGAGACTGGCCGGTGGACGAGGACTGGCCGGCCGGCACGCTGCCGCTGGCCGTGAGGGCAGGCGTGCGCTTCGCGGGCGGCTACGTTGTCAGCACGGGCTACCTGTTCGGGGTGACGGTCGCATGAGGGCCTCACGCATGATCTCCACCACGCAGGTCCGCAAACGTCGTCGTCGCGCTGCTCGCGCTGTCGGCGGCTGTCCTGCCGTCGCCGGCCTCGGCCGCCAAGGGCGCGCCGGACCACGGCAACATCGCCTACCACGACTGGACGACAAGCGGCGACTTCGCCGGCGGGAGCTCGAGCGGCGTGCTGACTTCCGGCGACGAGCTGGCGTTCGGGGGTGCCACCGGCTCGCAGTCCTACGACGACCAGGGCTTCGGCTTCCCGCCGACGACCTACTCGACCGCGACGTGGACCTCGCCGGTCCACACGCCGGGCTTCGGGCTCACCGAGCTGGTCGCTTCGTGGAACGCCGACACCCCGCCCGGCACCTGGATCGAGGTGCAGATGCGCGGTACGACGAACGCCGGCACGCTGACGAAGTGGTACGTCATGGGTCGCTGGGCGTCGGGCGACGACGACATCCACCGCACGTCGCTCGGCGGGCAGGGCGACACCGACGCGACGATCGCGATCGACACGTTCCTGTCGCGCAAGGGCGTCACGCTGACGGACTACCAGCTGCGCGTCGTCCTGCTGCGTCTGCCGACGGCGACGGCCGGACCGACCGTGTCCTCGCTGAGCGCGTTCGCGTCGGCGCTGCCCGACGACAAGAGGGTCGAGGTCAGCGAGGTCGGCACCGGTGCGGGCATCGAGCTGGCCGTCCCGCGCTACTCGCAGGACATCCACCTCGGCCACTACCCCGAGTTCGACGGCGGCGGCGAGGCGTGGTGCAGCCCGACCTCGACCGAGATGATCGTCGAGTACTACGGTCGCCACCCGGCCGATGTCAGCTGGGTGGCGCCGCAGCCGCACGACAGCCCGAGCGTCGACTACGCGGCGCGGTTCACCTACGACTACCACTACCAAGGCACCGGCAACTGGCCGTTCAACACGGCGTACGCGGCGACGTACGGGCTCGACGCCTTCGTCACGCGGTTGCGCTCGCTGAATGAGGCCGAGCGCTTCATCGAGGCCGGCATCCCGCTGACGGTGTCGGTGTCGTTCAAGTCCAGCGAGCTCGACGGCGCGGGCTACTCGACCAACGGTCACCTGATGAACATCGTCGGCTTCACCAGCGACGGCGACGTGATCGCCAATGATCCGGTGTCGGTCGACAACGCCGGCGTCAGACGCGTCTATGACCGCGCGCAGTTCGAGAACGTCTGGATCCCGACGTCGCGCAGCGGCGGCATCGCCTACGTCATCCACGACGAGGCTCACCCGCTGCCGGCGAACGTGCCGGGCCAGCCCGCCAACTGGTAGCGCCCGCCGCCGTACAGGAGGCGTCGCCGCGGCACATGCGGCGGCGCCTGCGTCCCCCCGGCGTCCAGCTCGTCAGCGGACGCTTCGGCGGAGAACGTCCGGCCGTTCTCGCGTCGCCTTACGTGGTTGCGGTGCAGCGTCCAGCCACCAACGCTGAGGAGCAGGCATGTCATACGCACTACCACGCAGAACGCGGCGACGCAGACCGGACGATCGCGGCGAGGTGGAGTTCACGATCGACGAGCTCGTCATCGAGGCCCGGTCGGTGAGCAACCACGGCTGCGCCTGGATCGTCAACGAATGTAAGGGCTAAGTCGTGCTGATCAGTCGCCCGCCGCGGGCGCGGTGCGGTCCGCCGTCGCCGTCGCGGCCCGCCCGCTGCCGGCAGGCGTCGCCGCTCGCCCGAGCGCGCCCGACACGGCGGCCATGAACGCGGCGCAGGACCGGTGGCGTTCGTCCGGGCGCTTGGCCAGCGCGCGGGCGAGCACCGCGTCGATGGCGTCGCCGAGCGCCGGCTCGAACGAGCTCGCGGGCGGCGGTGGCTGCACGACGTGCGCGCGCATGACGCCCGCGAACGTCGGATCGGGGAACGGCAGGCGCCCCGTCAGGCACTCGAACAGCATGCAGCCGAGCGCATACTGGTCGCAAGCGCCGGTGAGCGGCTCGCCGTTGATCTGCTCGGGCGCCGTGTACGCGGGTGTGCCGACGAAGTCGGTCGTCATGCGGGTCGCGTCGAGCACGTGCGCGATTCCGAAGTCGGCGAGATAGGCGCTCCCGTCGCCGTCGACGAGCACGTTGCTCGGCTTGACGTCGCGGTGGATCACGCCGCAGCCGTGGGCGTGGTCGAGCGCGTCGGCGATCGGGGCCAGGAGCTCCACCGTCCGCTCGGGCCGTCAGGCTCGGGGTCCGCAGGAGGTCGGCGAGCGTGCCGCCTTCGACGTATTGCATCGCGATGAAGGGCCGGTCCGCGATCTCGCCCGCGTCGATGACCGACACGACGGCGTCGTGGTCGAGCGCGTTGGCGGCCTGCGCCTCGCGGATGAAGCGGTCGCGCATGTCGGGCCGGTCGCCGAGGCGCGCGGACAGCACCTTCAGCGCGACGAGCCGGTCGCTGGGAACGTGGCGCGCGAGGTGGACGACCCCCATGCCACCGATGCCGAGCGCGCGGTGGACCTCGTAGTCGCCGAAGCGCGCCCCCTCGGCCAGCAGCACCAGCTCGTCGGCGCGAACGCGCGCCAGCAGCTCGTCGACGTCGCCGGTGCCGGCCAGCCGCACCAGCACCGCGCGCAGCTCATGCTCGCTGCGGCGTACGCGCAGCTGGCGAGCGGCCCCCCCGACGCACGCGCCGATCAGCAACGCGACGACCGCCGGCGCGATCTGCATGACGACGCCCGCCAGCAGCACGGCGTACGAGACGGCGGCGCTCACGGCAAGCGACGCGATCGTCGCCGCAGCAAGCCACGCCGGGCTCAGGCGGCTCGCCAGCATGTGGCCCAGAATCGCGAACAGGGCAACCATCGCCGCCGCGACCCACGCCGGAGCGTCGCGCAGCGGTGTCCCGCGAATGACCGTCGACAGGGCGTTGGCCTGGATCTCGGCGCCTGCCATCAACTCGTGGCTCGCCATCGGCGTGCGGTGCACGTCGCCCTCGGTCTCGGCTGTCACTCCGACGACGACCGCCTTGCCGCGAAACACCGATCCCGCCACGCGGCCGTCGAGCACGTCGGCGAACGACACGGTCCGAACGGTTCCAGGCGGCCCGGCGTAGTCGATCAGCAGGCCTTCCGGCCCGATGGCGGCCGCGGGCGTGCGACCCGCCGCGCGCGCGGCCACGAACGCAAAGCTCTCCAGGCCCGCGACGCGTCGCTCGACGCGCCGGTACACCCCGCCGCGCGACAGCGGCAGCCGGGAGCTCGCGACGAAGCCTCCAGCCCGCTTCACGTTCGCGGTCGACCCGAGCACGCGGGTGTCTCCGTCGAGCGTGACGTCGGCGGTCGCCAGCACGACCGGCCGGGCCCGCGACACCGCGTCGTAGAGCGCGTTGTCCTCGGCGTCGTCGGTCTGCTCGGTGAACTGGACGTCGTAGGCGATCACCCGCGGCTCGAAGCGCCGCAGCCGATCGAGCAGCCGCGCGTGAAGCGAGCGCGGGATCGGCGGGCGCTCGCCGAGCAGGTCGAAGCTTCGCCTGTCCAGCGCGACGAGGACGACGTCGACCGGCGGGACGGCCGGGCGCAGGCGCAGGCGCTGGTCGACGCTCGCGTCCTCGAGGCCGGCGAGGACCCCCGATGCGTGCAACCCCAACGCCAGGCCGACCGCCAGACATCCCGCAATCCATCGTTGCCGCTGCACCGTGACGCGACCCTACCGCGCCGGGTACCGACTGAAGGAAGCGTCACCATGCAGCCGATGAGCGACCAGGCGAGCGACGTCTCCAATCCGCGCGCGACGCACGAGTTCCGGCTCGAGGAGGCGGCGCGCGCCAGCGGGCATGCCTACGTGCGCTACCGCGACGGCAACAGCTTCCGTGTCGTGTCACTCGTGCCCGCGCCGTCGCCGCTGTACATCGGCCGCGACGAGGGCTGTGCGGTCGAGATCTGCCACGACGAGCGCGTTTCGCGGCGGCACGCGCGGCTCATCTTCGGCGCCGGCCAGTGGTCGATCGAGGATGGCCCGTCGCGCAACGGGACCTATGTCGACGGCATGCCGACGGTCGGCGAGCGGATCCTCGTCGACGGCTCGCGGATCATGGTCGGCAGGACGGTCCTGTCGTTCCACGCCGAGAAGACCACGCCGGTGATACCGACCGTGCCCGACTCACCGGCGAAGCGACGGCTGCATCCGAATGCGACACAGCGCAAGGTGCTCGTCGAGCTCGCGCGGCCGTTCATGGCGCGCGACCAGGAGATCCCGGTGACACCGACCAACGGCGCGATCGCCGAGACGCTCGGCTATCAGGTGGCGACGATCCGCGACGCGATCAGCGACCTGTACAGCCAGGCGAAGCTCGCGCGGGGAACGTCCGAGCAGCGCTCGGAGCTGGTGCGCCTGGCGATCCGCGAGGGCACGATACGGCCGGAGGACTTTTCGACAGGCTCCTAGAGGAGGCTACGGCGCCCGGGCGAGGTAGGACCGCCCGGCGGTCAGCGTGACGGTGCGCCGGCGGGCGAAGTCGCGCACCTCGACCGTGCCCCGCCGGACGCGCACGAGCGTGCCATCGCAGCGGTCCTCGGTCAGCCAGATCGTGCCGCGAGCGCCGGCAGACCCGTAGCGTCCGTCCGTGCGAAAGCGGCCCTTGCCGTCGGCCCACAGCCGCCGCGCGCTGCGCTTGGAGCGCTTGCGCCTCTTCGTCGCCGCCGCTCGCACGCCGCCTCCCACGGGGCCGGGCCTGCAGACACCGAAGTCGCCGCCGGCGAGATCAAGCTCCGTCACCGGACGCTGGATGCGGCGCTGGCGCAAGCGGAAGCGCCCGGCGTAGAAGCGCGCTCGCTGCTGACCGCCGCGCAGGTTGCTGGCCGTCGTCAGCCGCACGACGCCGCGGGTCGTGTCCACGAGCGATCCGATCGGGATCTGCTGCGCGCGCACGAGCCGCACGAATGCGCGGGCGCCGGGGCGCCGGACGAGCACCGCTCCAGACAGCGGTTCGACGTTCGCGGTCCTGCCGGCGGTCGCCGGCGGCAGTGGCGTCGCCGGCTCTGCGAACTTCTGCACCCGTGCGTTGCCTCGATCGGCGACGTAGACGTCCCCGCTCGCATCCGAGGCGACGTCGACCGGTGAGCTGAACTGCCCGGGGCCGGAGCCCGGGCCTCCGAAGCGCTCGAGGAACGCGCCGTCGGAGTTGAACACCTGGATGCGCTGGTTGCCCGTGTCCGCGACGTAGACGTTGCCCGAGCCGTCCGTCCCGATCCCCGCGGGCGCATTGAACTGCCCGTCGCCCGTCCCGCCGCTTCCCCACCCGAACAGCAACGCGCCGTCGCTGGTGAACTTCTGGACGCGGTTCGCTTCGCCGTCGACGACGTAGACGTCGCCGAAGACGTCGACGGCGACATCCTGCGCCGCGACGAACTGGCCTGGTCCGCTGCCGGGGGCGCCCCAGGCGAGATCGAACGCACCGTCGGACGTGAAGCGCTGAACGCGGTTGGTCTGCGCGTCGACGACGTAGACGTTGCCGACCGAGTCGATTGCGATCCCCGCCGCTGACAGGAACTGGCCGTCGCCCACGCCCCGCGTACCCCATGCCAGCACGACGGCGCCGTCGGAAGTGAAGCGCTGAACGCGCGCGTTCCCCGGATCGGTGACGTAGACCGAGCCGAACACATCTGCGGCGACATGACCGGCCGCGGCGAACTGACCCGAGCCGGCGCCGGGTGACCCGAAGGTGCCGACGAACGCGCCGTCGGGATTGAAGCGCTGCACGCGATTTGCGACCGGGTCGGCGACGTACACATGCCCCGTACCGCTGCTTGCGATGCCAAGCGGCGACGAGAACTGTCCGGCACCCGGCCCGGCCGAGCCCCACGCCGTGACGAAGCGAAATTCCGCCCGCGCGGTCGTTGGTGCTCCGAGCACCAGCGCCAACACCACCAGGGTCGTCACGCGTACACGCATGCACGTCATCGTCACGACGTCGCGGTCGCAGAGCAAGCGCGTGTCGGTGAGATGACGACTCAGATCGATGGTCGGCGCGCCGGGCGGCGCAGATGCTGGCGCCATGTCCACACGATGGCGATCGGCAGG
Organism: uncultured Actinomycetes bacterium; assembly: GCA_963729125.1. Lineage (GTDB taxonomy): Bacteria > Actinomycetota > Thermoleophilia > Solirubrobacterales > Solirubrobacteraceae > CADCVQ01. The sequence goes on along the minus strand of CAVSML010000008.1, from coordinate 861,405 downwards.
TACGGCGATCTCAGACGCCGAGCTCGTGCAGCGCGTCAGCAGGGGTGACGACAGCGCGTTCGCAGACCTCGACGCGCGCCATCGTGGCGCGCTGACCCGGTACGCCGGCAGCATGCTGCGCTCTCGGCACGATGCCGAGGACGTGGTCCAGGACGTGTTGATTCGTGCTCACCACGCACTGCGCTGCGGTCAGGGCCCCGACGAGCTGCGGCCATGGCTGTACCGGATAACCCGCAACCGTGCGATCGACGAGCTGCGTCATTCGCGGTGGGGGGTCGGAAGCCTCGGTGACGACGACCTGCTCGGCGATGTACGCCGTGACGATCCGGTCAGCATCCTCGTTCGCAAGGAGAGCCTGCACCACGTGGTCGAGGATCTTGCCGGCCTGCCGCGGCGCCAGCGCGACGCGCTGCTTGCGCGCGAGCTCGAAGGCCGCAGCCCGGGCCAGGTCGCCGCGCAGCTGGGCGTCAGCGTGATGGCAGCGCAGAAGCTCGTGGCGCGTGCGCGCGCGAACCTCGTCAAGACCCGCGACGCCCGTGACGCGGATTGCCGGCTGATCGTGGGGCTGCTGCTCGACGCGCACGCGCGCGGCGTGCGCCCGACAGAGCATGCAGTGCGTCACGTCGCAGGTTGTGACGCCTGCCGCGCATATCAGTGCGACATACGCGGGCTGGCTGCCTGAGGGCGCCATCATCGACACCGCTTGGCGCTCCGACCAGCGTGACGTGCGTCACGCACGCACCGCTGATGCGTAGACAGCATCGCGCCATCTGAGTAAGTTCGGCCACCAAGTGCACAGGCCGAGGAATAGCCAAGAAGCAGCCGTACGTGGCCATCCGGGTTGAGGCGCTGGGCTTGACGAAGCCCCGAGGACCGCGCTTCTGTATCGCGTTCGTGCTGGCGTTGGCGCTGTGCGCCGCGCACGCGCCAGGGGCGCTGGCGGGGCCGACACTGACACCCCTGGGACCACCATTCGCCACGGGTGAGCGGCCCGTGTCGCTCGCCTTCAGTCCGGATGTGGACGGACAGCACCTGCTTGTCACCACCAACGCCGAGGACGATTCGCTGTCGGTCTTCTCCGTGTCCGAGAGCGGCCGGCTGAGCTCGGCCCGTGCCACCGTCGCAACGGGCGCCCGCCCGGGGGCCCTGGCATTCAGTCCAGATGGGCGGCTGCTCGCGGTGGCCAACGCCCTGGGCGACTCGGTGTCGATGTTCTCGACGGGGGACGGCGGCGTGACACCGGTCGGCGAGCCCGAACCGACCGGCGATGCGCCAACGTCGGTCGCGTTCAGTCCGGACGGGCGGCTGCTCGCGATCGTGAACTCGGCGGCCCGCTCGTTGTCGGTGTTCGAGGTGTCGGCGGTCGGCACGTTGACGCCTGTCAGCGCCCCGATCCTCACCGAGGGGCCCGCGGACAGCGTGGCGTTCAGCCCCCGGGGCGGGCTGCTCGTGACCTCCGACCGCCAGGGCGGGTCCCTGTCGACGTTCTCGGTGACGACGGACGGCGTGCTCAGCGCGATCGACACGACTCCGGCCCCCGGTCGTCCGATCCAGGTGGCGTTCAGCCCGGATGGCCGGATGCTGACCACGATCAACGCCGGGACGGATCTCGACCCGGCGACGTCGGTCTCGCTGTTTGCGGTCTCGGCGGCCGGCGGACTGACCGCGGTCGGCACGCCGACGCCGACGGACTTCCTGGCCGAGGGGGTCGCGTTCAGCCCCGACGGCCGGTTCCTCGCGGTCACGGGCTCTTTCGATCTCAGAGTCGCGATGTATTCCGTGTCACGAGACGGCGATCTCACCGAGGTAGGGGACGCCACCGTGCAATCCGGGCCGCTTTCCGTGGCATTCGACCCGCGCGGTGGTCTCCTCGCGACGGCGAACCCCGGGGACGACTCCGTGTTGATGTTCTCGGTGTCTGCCGGTGGTGTGCTGACCGCGATCGGCGCCCCGACGCCGACGGGCGTCGAGCCGTGCGACGTGCGCTTCGGCCCGGGCGGAGAGCTACTTGCGACCGCGAACACCGGCGGCGGGCCTGAGAACGGCGCGAGCCTGTCGGTGTTCTCCGTGGCGGGGGACGGACGTCTTGCCTCGACCGGCTCTCCGACACCCGTCGGCGGCCGTCCGTGCTCGCTGGCGTTCAGCCCCGACGGCACGTTGCTCGCGACTGCTGACGGCGACCTCGACCGGGTCTCGGTCTTCTCGGTCTCGCCCGCCGGCGTGCTGACAGCAGTCGGCGTCACACCGCTCGGCGGCGGGGACGGCGCGCGGGCGCACGCGATCGCGTTCAATCCCGACGGGAACCTGCTCGCGATCACGCACGAAGATGAAGCAGGCGGCTCGCTGTCGACGTTCTCGGTCTCGGCGGGCGGCACGCTGACGGCCGTCGACTCGGCATCGGCGGGCGGCCAGGCCGCGAGCCTGGCGTTTCGTCCCGATGGGAACCTGCTCGCGGTCACGGGGCATGACGGCGTGTCGCTGTTCTCGGTGTCCGCGGGCGGCGCCCTCGCGGCTGTCGGCCCGCCGACGCCGGTGGGCGACCAGGGCCCTTCGTGGCTGGCGTTCAGCCCGACCGGCGGACTGCTCGCGGCGACGGCCGAACGGGCGATCCTCGTGTTCTCGGTGTCGGCCGCCGGCGACCTGACCCTCGTCGAGACCGGACCAGTCCTCGGCGACGAATACAAGAAGGTCGCGTTCAGCCCGCGTGGCGGGCTGCTCGTGGCAACAGGCGCGGAGTCGCTGTGGTTGTTCGACGTGTCGGCGACCGGGGTGCTCACCCCAGTCGGCTCGCGCACGCATTTCAGCTACGACTCGCGCTTCCCCGTGGCCTTCAATCCCGCCGGCACGCTCCTGGCCGCGGCCGACGGGGCGGCCTCGACGGTGTCGGTCTATCCGCTGGCGCCACCGATGTTGGATGTGGCGATCAGCTCGACGCCGCCCGAGAAGACCTCGTCGACGAGCGCGGCGTTCGAGTTCGAGGCGAACTACCCGTCGACGCTCGAGTGCCGGCTGGACTCGGCGCCCTTCGCGCCCTGCGCGACGGCGGAGTCGCACGCGTTCGCGGGCCTCGCCGAGGGATCTCATGCGTTCGCGGTTCGCGCGACGGATCTGCTGGGCAACGTCGAGGCGTCGCCTGCATCGCATTCGTGGACCGTCGACGTCACCGCGCCGCTGGATGCGGCACTTGCGCAGCCGGCAAGCGGAGCCGCGCACCTGCGCGCCTCGCCGTCGTTTGAGTGGTCGCAGACGACCGACAACCTGACCGGCGTGGATCGCTATGAGCTGTGGGTCGACGCCGTGTTGAGCCGCACGGTGCCGGCCGCGTCGTGCGAGACGTCGTGCTCTGCGACGCCTGAGCCGCTCGCCGACGGGGCGCACAGCTGGCAGGTGCGTGCGGTCGACGGGGCGGGCAACGTTGCGGTCAGCGGTTCGCGCCCCTTCAGCGTCGACGCCGCGCCGCCGGAATCGTTCGCGCTGAGCAGCCCGGCGGACGACGCCGCGACCACCAGCCGGCGCCCTGCGTTGTCATGGCAGTCCGCGGTCGACGACGGGATCGGGCTGAGCAGCTACGACGTCGTGCTCGACGATCAGGTTGTCGCAAGTGGCCTGGGGGCGAGCGCGACGAGCTTCACCCCGGCCGGCGACCTCGCCGAGGGCGTGCACCGCTGGCATGTCGTGGCCCGCGATGCATACGGCAACGAGCGCGCCAGCGATACGCGGCGCTTCACGGTGGACACGACGGCGCCGGTGGCGGCGTTCACGGCGGCGCCGAACCCGGCGCTGGCGGGCCGCAGCATCACGTTCGACGCCGGTGGCTCGAGCGACTCGGGCTCGGGCGTCGCTCGCGTCGAGTGGGATCTCGACGGCGACGGCGCGTTTGAGACCGATACGGGCGCAGGCCGGACCGTCGCGCGCTCGTTCACCGAGCCGGGCACCTATGCCGTGCTGGTGCGCGTCAGCGATCGCGTGGGGCTGTCGGCGACCGCGCGGATCGACCAGCGCGTCACCGCGGCGGGGCAGACGGGCCCGCTCGGCGTGTCGATCAACGATGGCGCGCGCTACACGCGTTCGCCGAAGGTCACGATCACGGCATCGTGGCCGTTGTTCGCCAGTCAGATGCTCGTCTCAAACGACGGCGGGTTCGCGACCGCGGCGACGCTGCCACTGAGCAAGCAGACGCCGTGGACGCTCGAGTCCTCAGGTGCGGAGCGCTCCAGTCGCTTGGTGTACGTGCGCTTCCGGCGCGGCTTGACGACGAGTGAGACCTACATCGACGACATCATCCTCGACGAGAGCCGGCCGTCGGTGACGTCCGCGCGCGTAGCGCTGAGCAGGCGCGCCGCCGCGCCGCGGCTGACTCTGCGCGCGCGCGATCGTGGTCTCGCCGGCGTCGCGAGCGTTCAGGTCACCAACAACCGCCGCAAGCCGCTGGCCAAGTACCGCCCGTACCGCATCAAGCTCACGCTCGTCAGGCAGCCCGGCTACCGGCGGCTGAGCGTTCGCAAGGCGCTCTACGTGCGCGTGCGCGACCGCGCCGGCAACGTGTCCGCATGGCGAATGGTCAAGCGCACGCGCTGATCCGTCGAGTTCGCCGGCGCCGGCGCGAACGCCGGCTTCCCTGCAGCGTGTGAACGATTCGTGAGCATTCCCCAGGCGCGATGGTGAGAATTCCCCACCCGCGGCGGGGTGATTCGGCCCGGCGCTGAGGGTCTGCGGGCGCAGGTGGCCGAGCTCGTCGATTACGAGAAGCTGCGACCCGTTGCAGAAGCGCACCGTCGTCTACAGCGGGCGGGCTTGCGCTACGTGTTCGCCGTGCACGCTCAGCCTGGCCTGCCCTGTCGTCGAAAAGCCGACTCAAGTCGCTGGCGGCGCCGACGCTGCCATCGCAAACTGCGTATGCAGCGAGGTCCGAAACGTCATGTACTTCACGACCTGCCTTGTACCGACCACTTCACTCAAACCAAATGGAGATCCCGATGAGATCCACTGCAACACGTCGGATGGCGATCACGGCAGCGGCCGCTCTTGCGCTCGGGGGGCTCGTCCTCACGAGCACGACCGTGGCGGCCGTCGACGACGCGGGGACCGGGCCCCGCCTCGTGGCATTTGCAAGCGAGAGCCAACTGGGGCTGTGCATGTACGTGCCCAATGCGGCGCCCCGGACACGTGTCGTTGTGCGGAACTGCGCCACGGCCGTGCCGGACGAGGCAGCCTCTGCCTTCGCATGGGTCGACGGCCAGCTGCGCCCAGTCCCGCGACTTCCCGAATCTGGCACCGTCAACGTCTGCGTGACCGGGGGGCTCCAGGACCTCAGCAACCTGACGCTCGAACCATGTACGGGGGCACCGGGGCAGGTGTGGACGTTTGACCGCTCGACGCACCAGCTGCGCAACGGCCGAGCAAAGTGCGCCGATCCCTACCTCGCCATTCAGGACGGCAGAGGGCTGTTCGCGGCAAATTGCAGCACGCATCCCCTGCAGCGGTGGACGGTCACCGAAATCGAGGTCCTACACAGTCCGTAGGGCGTTTCCTGAAGCGCCGCGAAGCCATCGCGGCGCGGAACACGACGAGAGGCCCGCCCGCGGCATCGCGGACGGGCCTCTTTGGTGTGGCGTATGCACGGTGGCCGTGGTGGCAGCCAGCACGACGATCGAGAGTCGACGGCGCCGGTCTTTGCGGTGGCGACCGGGGAAGAGCTGACCGCGCTCGCGGACGTTCAACCGCGCGCGCGCCGCCAGCCGAGGCTGACCGCATCGACGCATTGGAAGGTCCGGCAGATAGCGGGCGCTGATCCGTGCGGAACTCAGCCGCACAAACCACCGCCGTCACAAGGAGCCCTTCCATGTCGCTTGACCTCTTCGCGCCCGACGTCGTGCGCGATCCGTATCGGCTGTACTCGCGTCTGCGTCGCGAGGACGCGGCGCAGTTCGTCGCTGACCTCGGCGTGTGGGTGGTGAGCCGGCGCGAGGAGATCCGCGCGGTGCTCGCCGACCCGGAGACCTTCACGAATGCGATGACGATCGCGCCGCTCATGCCGGTCTGCCCGCACGCGGGACAGGTTCTCGGCGGCCTGACGGCGGAGGTCCCGATCGCGGCGCGCGACGGGCTCGCGCACGCGCGAGCGCGCCGGGCGCTGATGGCGACGTTCCCGTCGAACCCTCGCAAGGCGGGCGCGTACGAGCCGGAGATCCGGGCCATCGCCGACGATCTGATCGACGCGATGCTGAGGCGCGGCGAGGCGGATCTCGTGCGGGACTTCGCCTGGGAGTTCGCGGTGCGCGTCATCCTCGACGTCGTCGGCGTGCCGGGCGAAGCGAACGAGCGCATCAAGCGCTGGTCCGACGGGCGCTTCGCGATCCTCTGGGGACAGACCACCGAGGCCGAGCAGATCCGGATCGCGCGCGACACCGCCGCCTTCTGGGACTTCTGCCAGGAGCTCGTGGCCGCGCGCCTGCAGGAGCCGCGGCAGGATCTCGTCAGCGCGCTGATCGCCTACCGCGCCGACGAGCGGCTGCGCGTTGACAGAGCGCGAGGTCGCCAGCCTCGTCTTCGACGTCCTCTCGGCCGGGCACGAGACGACGTCGAACATGCTGTCCAACGGCCTGCTGCAGCTGCTCGTCAAGCGGTGCGTGGGCCGAGCTCGTGGCCGAGCCGGAGCGGATCCCGGATGCGCTGGAGGAGATCCTGCGCTACGACACTTCGACGCCGGGCTGGCTGCGCTTCACGGCGCGACCGGCGAAGGTCGGCGACGTCGACATCCCCGCCGGACCAGCGCGTCCTGATGCTGCTCGGCTCGGCGAACCGCGACGAGACGAGGTGGCCCGATGCGGAGTGCTTCGACATCGCCCGCGCGGACGCCCGCGAGCATCTGTCGTTCAGCCTCGGCCGGCACTTCTGCGTCGGTGCGGCGCTCGCGCGGGTGGAGGGGCGAGTCGCGCTCGAGGCGCTCTGCGCGCGTCTTCCGGGGCTCCACCTGCGCGCGGGCTACGACCCCCGGTACGTGCCCAGCGTCACCTTTCGGATGCTCGAGTCGCTGCCCGTCGCCTGGCGGCCCGCGATCTGAAGGCAAACCCGCGGCGCAGGAAGGTGCGGCAGTTCGACGGCGGTCGTTCGTGGATGGGCCATCGCCATTTACCCAATTCACCAGGAGAACCCCAATGATCAACAGGATCACAACGCTCGTCACGATCGGGCTGGCCGTCGCCGTGGTGACGCCGACCGCCGTTTCGGCAGCGATTCAGAACCCGCAGTCCGACGCCGCGATGCGCAAGGCGATCCGCGGCTACGCGAAGGACCGCTTCGAGGACAAGACCTTGAAGCTGACGAAGATGAAGGTCGACTGCACGCAGGCGGTCAAGATCGGTTCGACGCGTCCCTGCAGCGGCACGTTCTCGCTGACGCTGGCCGGCAAGACCGCGCGCTACAAGCTCACGGACAAGTCGAACACCTTCCGCAACTCTCCCGGCTCGATCATCGCGAACCTCAACGCGACGGCCACGAAGAAGGCGGCCGGACTGCCGTTGACGGTCAAGTGGGGAACCATCCTGCAGTAGCTGCGGCCGGGGCGACCGCGGGCAGCACCGCGGCGGCGGGCGAGGCGCGCGTGGCGGCGGCGTTCGCCGCCGCGCGATGGGGCGGCCGAAGCGCCGCGCTGATGCCGTTTCTCGTCGCAGGCTTCCCCAGCGCCGATGCGTCGCTGAGGATCGCCCACGCGTACGCCGACAACGGCGCCGACCTCGTCGAGCTGGGGATTCCGTGCCGCGAAGCGCGGCTCGACGGTCCGGTGATCCGTGCCGCCGCCTGCGCCGCGCTCGACGCCGGCGCGACGGTGCAGTCCGCCCTGGCTGTGGCGCGCGCGGCGTCCGCGCGCGTCGCGATCGTCGTGATGAGCTACGCGAGCATCGTGCGTGCCCGGGGCGCACGCCGCTTCGCCGACGACCTACGGTCCGCCGGTGTGTGCGGACTGGTCGTGCCCGACCTACGCCCGCACGAGATCGCGGAGCTTCGCGTCGCCTGCGAGGCGCTCGGGATCGCGTTCGTCCCGCTGATCGCACCCACGACCCCCGACAGCGCGCTCGCGGACCTCGGCGCTCGAGCGCGAGGGCTTTCTCTACACGACGTCGGTCAGCGGGACGACCGGCGAACGTGCGTCGCTCGCGGCCGATGTCGGTGCGCTGATCGGTCGCGCGAGGGCCCACACCAGCGCGCCGGTCGCCCTGGGCTTTGGCATCTCGACGCCCGAGCATGCCGCGCAGGCCGCGCGTGCCGGAGCCGACGGCGTCATCGTCGGAACCCGGCTCGTGCGCGCTGCGCTCGAGGCCGCCGATCCGGTCACGGCGACCGGCGAGCTCACGGCACGATTCGCCGCCGCGCTGGCTTGAAGAAGGTCCGTCCGTTGGATCGAGCTGAGCCGTTGGGCGGTCATCCACCCTCATCCACACGGCCGAAAGGAGACCGGCATGAGCCGGCACCCACACGCACACGGATCACCCCGCAGCCTCCCGCTGCTCGTCGCCCTCGTCGGACTCGCACTCGCGCTCAGCGCCGCTGTTCTCGCCCCGCTCGCCAACGCGGCGCCTGTGCTCGAGGGCTCGCTGTCGATGACCAGCGACGAAGGCGACTACATCGGACAGGGCCAGACCTGGTCCTATGACTCCGGCGCCGGCGACATCTTCAGCGTCACGACCACGGCGGCGTCCGTCGAGGGCAGCGTTCAAGGCGCCGACGGCACCTGGTGGCACATGCGCTTCGCCGCTCCGCAGGGCGAGACGCTCGCCACCGGCACGTACGACGGAGCCACCCGCTTCCCGTTCCAGGACCCGTCGGATCCGGGTCTTGACGTCTTCGGCGACGGGCGCGGCTGCAACACGCTCACCGGCAGCTTCACCGTCACGCAGATCGCGTTCGACGACGCCGGCGCGGTGCAGAGCTTCGACGCCGACTTCGTGCAGCATTGCGAGGGAGCCGAGCCGGCCCTGCGCGGCCACGTCCACCTCGTCGCCGCCCCACCGCCTCCGCCGCTGACGATCGCGATCGGGCTGGATCCGGATGGCCGCGTCGACCGCGCCAGCGGTACGGCCACGGTGCGCGGGACGATCACCTGCAGCCGGCCGACGACGGTGGTGCTGTGGGGCACCCTGACGCAGCGTGCGACGCGCTTCGCGCAGGCAACGGCCACGTTCAACCAGGTGATCCAGTGCTCCGGGACGACCTCGTGGGATGCGCCGATTCGCTCGGACAACAGCGTGCCGTTCGCCACCGGCCGCGCGCAGCTCAGCGTCCATGCGTCCGCCTTCGACCCCGGCGAGTTCTTCCCGGCCACCGACAGCGCCTCGGAGACCGTGAAGCTCAAGCGTTGACCGGCGCCACTCGACCGATCGCCGGGCCCCCGGACGTGCGGGGGCTCGGCGGCGTTCGAATGCTCGACGACGTCCACACGCATCAAGCAGCGCTCGGGGGAGGGCTACGGGATGAGCAGCCATCGAATTCTCGTGGTGATGGACCGCGAGGTCATCGCCGCGCATGACAGCAGCGTGGCGATCATCGAGGAGGCACTGCTGCGCGGGATCGCCGTCGACGTCTGCGACACCGACGACCTGTGCCTCCCGGTCGACGGCGCCTCTGCCACGGTGCGCCGCGTGCGCCGCGCCGGGATCGCGGGCATGGCGCTCGACGATGCTCGCTGCGAACGGCTGGCGGGCTACGGGGCGATCCTCTATCGCAAGGATCCGCCGTTCACGAGCCGGGCGCTCGAGGCGACGCTGCTGCTGGAGCACGTGCGGGGATCGGTCCTGCTGATCAACGATCCGCGCGGGCTGCGTGAGGCGAACGAGAAGCTCTTCGCGCTGCGCTTCGCCGGCTACTCGCCTCCCACCGCCGTGCTCTGCGACCGCGCGATGATCTGGGAGTTCTGCCGCGCGCACGACGGCCACTGCGTCCTCAAGCCGCTCGACGGCTGCGGCGGCCGCGGGGTCTTCGCGCTGCGCGATGGCGACCCCAACGCGGAGGTCATCATCGAGACCGCGACGGATGAGGGCCGCCGACGGGTGATCGTCCAGGCCTGGCTGCCGGTCTCCGAGCATGGCGACAAGCGAATCTTCCTGCTCGACGGAGAGCCGGTCGGGGCGCTGCTGCGCATGCCCGCCGGGGGCGACTCGCGCGCGAACCTGCGCACCGGCGCCGCGGCGCGTGCGACCTCGCTCTCCGCGCGCGAGAACGAGATCGCGCGCGTCGTCGGGCGAGGATGTCAAGCGCTGGGGCTGACGTTCGTCGGTCTGGACGTCATCGCAGGACACCTGACCGAGGTCAACGTCACGTCGCCGACGGGGTTGCGTGAGCTCGAGCAGGTCGGCGGCGGGCGCCTGCAGGCGCAGATCCTCGACTGGATCGGCGCACGCCTCGAGGTGCGCGCGTGCCTGGTCGCCTGACCGCCGGCAACGTGAGCATCCACCGACTGGTGCTCGCCCACGCCTGCTCGATGGTCGGCTACTGGGGGACGACGGTGGCCGTCCTCGTCTACGCCTACGAGCAGGGCGGCACGTCGCTGGTCGGCGTGGCCGCATGTGCGCGGCTGCTGCCGGCGGCCCTGGCCTCGCCCTGGGCGGGCATGCTCGCCGACCGCTATCCACGCGAGCGGGTGCTGGTGGTCGGCGATCTGCTGCGCATGAGCACCCTGGCGAGCGCCAGCGCTGCGGTCGCGCACGACGCGAGCGTGGCAGTCGTGCTGACGCTGATCGGCATCAACGCGGCGATCTTCGCGAGCTTTCGACCCGCGCTGCGCGCGCTCACGCCGACGGTCGCCCGGACGACGGGGGAGCTCGAGAGGGCGAACATCAGGGCCAGCGCCGTCGAGAGCGTCGGGATGCTCGCGGGCCCTGCACTCGGTGGGGCGCTGCTCGCGGCCTCCGGCCCGTCGGCGGTGTTCGCGGCGGCGGCAGGCTCGCTTGCCGTCTCCGCCGCGCTGGTGTGCGGCGTTCATCCGCGCGATCGCCTCGGCCCGATGCCGGGGGCGTGTGCGCAGGGACGGCTGCTCGCACGACTCGCGGCCGGGGCGCACGCGGTGCGCCGCGATCGCAGGCTTCGCCTGATCGTGCTGCTCACCGCTGGTCAGACCGCGGGCTACGGCGCGCTGAGCGTGCTGATCGTCAGCCTCGTGGGCGACGTCCTGGCCGCGACCGACGGATGGATCGGCTATCTCAACGCAGCGCTCGGCTTCGGGGGACTGCTCGGAGCGGTCGTCGCGGCGCCGATGCTCTGCGGGCGCCCGAGGTGCGCGCCCGTCGGCTTCGGGCTCTGGGGGTTGCCGTTGTGCGTGATCGGACTGTGGCCCGGCCTCACGCTGGCGCTGTTCGCCCTGGCAGTCGTCGGCGCGGCGAACACCCTCGTCGACGTCTCGCTCAACACCTCGCTGCAGCAGGTCACGCGGCCAGAGCTGCTGGCCCGGGTGTTCGCGCTGCTCGGGCTGGTCGGGATGGGCAGCATCGCCGTCGGCGGCCTGCTCGCGCCCTTCGCCGTCGCCCTCGTCGGCACGCGCTGTGCGCTGGTCGGCATCGGTCTGTCGCTCGCGCTGCTGGCGCTGTGCACGGCGCCGCGGGTGAGCGCTGCGCGCGATGCGGCGACCTCAGAGCAGCCGTGCAGCGGATCGCCGTTCGCGGCGCGCTTCACAGAAACAGGTCCTCCTCGCGTGCGCGGATGAGCGCCGCGGCCCCCGGGCCGTCGGCAGCGGTCACGTGGCCCTCGAGGCCGCGCACGAGCACCGCCGGTTCGCGGCTGTCCTTGCCGCGCACGAGATCCGCCGCCGCGGCAGCCTCGTCGGCGATGGCGACGACCGTCGACTCGAGCAGGCGCCCGCCGCCGTCGTGCCGCCCGCGCCAGTCCTGCGCCGGGCGTAGCCCCGCGACCCCGATCGCGACGTCGCACTGGCCGATGCGCCAGGCGCGCCCGAAGGAGTCTGCGATGACGATCGCCGGCGCTGCGCCCGTCAGCTCGCGCAGCCGCGCGCGCAGCGAGCGCGCCGAGCCGTCGGGATCTGCGGGCAGCAGCACGACCTCGCCATCGGCCCCCGTGTTGGATGCGTCGACGCCGGCGTTCGCGCAGACGTAGCCGTGGCGCGTGCGGCAGACCAGCACGCCCGGCCGCGAGCGCACGATCGCCTCGCTCTCGCCGAGGATGACCTCGACCAGGCGCGGATCCTTGCCGTGCTCGGCGCCGAGCGCGAGCGCCCGCTCGCCCGGTTGCACGTCGGTCAGCGCGATCACGCGGCCCTCGGCCTTGGACACGACCTTGTGGGCGATCACGAGCACGTCGCCGTCGGCGAGCCGCTGGGCCGCGCCGGCCAGCAGGCGCGCGAGGTCGTCGCCGGGGCGCACCTCGGGAATGCCGGGCAGTGCCGCGGCGACGATCACTCCGCAGGCGTGGTCTTGCGCCTGCCGGCGAGGCGGCTGAGCATCCCGCGCGTGTGCGCCGCGCCGCCACGGCGGTTGGCGAGCGCCGTGCGCAGTGCCGCGAGGTCCTCGGAGGTGTCGACGTCGAGCGCCAAGGTCTCGACGTGCTCGACGCTGCATGGGACCCCGGCGGCGGCGGCGGCCCGCTCGTGGCGCGAGCGGCTGTCGGGGCCGAAGGCGGGCTCGATGACGTTCGGCGGGGTCAGCAGCAGCGCGTTCGTGCCGGTGCCGTGGCGGTCGGCGACGATCACGACCGACGGCTCGTCGGCGGGACGGTCGAGCAGCTCCTCGAGCTCGCCGGGATCGAGCGCCGGGCAGTCGCCGGGCACGAGCAGCGCGCGCGTGGCGCCGGCCTCGATCGCGTGCTCGATGCCGATCAGGGTGGCCAGGCTCTGGCCGTCCTCGTGGTCGTCGTACAGGACGTTCGCGCCGTAGCCGCGGCCGATCGCCTCGGCCGCCGGCTCGGAGGTGACGAGCAGGACCTCCGAGACCGCCTTCGTGCGCCGCAGCGCCATCAGCACGTCGGTCATCATCGCCTCGGCCAGCGCGCGCTTCGTGCCGCCCGACAGCTCGTCGCCGAGGCGGACCTTGGCCGCTCCGAAGCGCTTGACGGGCAGCACGGCGAACGTCACGGGGGAGACCGGCTGGCGGGCCATCAGCGCAGCGCCTCGGCGAAGCGCAGCGTCTCGGCGGCGACGCGGCGGCGCGCGTGCCCGTCGTCCATCAGCGTGTCGGTCTGCAGGACCGGCACCCCGCCGGCGGGCTCGTCGGCGACGAGCCCGTCGATCAGCCCGGCGTAGTAGCCGGCGATGCTGTCGCCGTCAAGGCCGTGCCCCGCCCATGTCATGAACGCCTGCGTCGGGCCCTTGAGCACGGCGCCGCCGACGACCGGCGAGATCGCCACGACGGGGGCTGGGCTGTCGATCAGGGCTTGGCGCATGTCGGCTACTGCGAGGATCGGGCCGATCGAGATGACCGGGTTCGACGGTCCGAGGACGATGACGTCCGCGGCGGCGATCGCGCCGAGCGCCTCGGGCGTCGCGAGGGCATCGTGGATGCCGCGCAGCTGCACGTCCTCGATCGGGGTCTTGCCACCGGCACGGATCATGAACTCCTGAAACGGCATCCAGCGTGCTTCCGTCAGGACCCATGTGCGCACTGGCTCGTCGGACATCGGCAACACGCGCGCGGTCAGGCCGAGCGCGGTGCCGAGCTCGGCCAGCGTGTCGGTCAGCCGCGCGCCCTCGCCGATCCGCCGAGCGCGGCGGATCGCGATCGCCAGGTCGCGGTCGCCGAGCGCAAACCAGACGTCGTCGCCGAGCTCGCGCAACGCGTCCATGACGGTGAAGCTGTCGTCGCGCAGGCCCCAGCCGCGCTCGTCGATGCGGTCGGCCAGCCAGAACGAGCACAGGTCGGGGTCCGGGCTGACGTACGCGCCGTAGATCTCGATGTCGTCGGCGGTGTTGGCGATCACCGTCAGCCCCTCGCCGACGACGTCGAGCATGCCGCGGGCGAGCTTGGCGCCGCCGGTGCCGCCGGCCAGCACGACCACCGCGGTCATCCGGCGGCCGTGGCGGAGGGCCACAGCTCGTCGGGCAGGCCGGTGATCTTTGCGCCGGCGTGCGTCTTGTAGCGGACGTTGATCGAGATCATCAGCGCGGTCAGCTGCTCGGTCAGGCGCGCCATCTCCAAGCGCCCGCAGTCGACGCAGCGCAGGCCGTCGATCGTGTTCAGCAGCGCCGCCACGCGAGCCTTGTCGGCACGGCGATCCCCGGCCAGCAGGACGTCCTCGTCGAGCACGGTGTCGAGGTCGCGCAGCGACTTGGCGCCGACCGTATGGAGCGCGCTGACGACGAAGACGCCTTCGGGAACCATCTCCTGTGCCTGCTGGGCGGCCGATCCCTGCCACACGCCGAGCGTGCGCGTCGCGCGGCCGCCGATCGCGGCGGCGAGCGGAACGGTGGCGTCGATCAGCACCTGTCCAGGCCGCAGAACGTCGCGCAGGTTGTGCAGCGTCTCGGCCTGGTTGCGAAACGGGACGGTCAGGATCAGCAGCTGCGACGCGGCCGCGGCATCGTCGTTGACGGCGGCCCGCACTGCGCCAGCGGGGACGGCGTCACGGGCGCGCGCGCAAGCCTGCTCCGCGCGCTCGATGTCGCGGGAGCCGACGACGACCTCGCCGCCGGCGCGCGCGAGCCGCACCGCCAGACCGAAGCCGAGCGCGCCTGAGGCGCCGATGATGGAGACCGGCTCGGGCAAGCGCTGCCGAGCATATCCGGCCGCAGCGACGCCCTCGGCGCTCAGTGGCCGAGAAACTGCGGCGGGCGGCGCTCGGCGAAGGCCCGCACGCCCTCGCGGAAGTCCTCGCTCGTCGCACACAGCTCCTGCGCGGTGACCTCCTGCTCGAGCGTCTCGGCGAGGCCGGGCAGGGCGGCGGCGGCGATGATGCCCTTCGTCAGGCCGACCGCCAGCGGGGCGCACGTCAGCAGCTCGCCGACGAGCAGGTCGGTCGCGGCATCGAGCTCGGCGGCCGGCGCGACGCGGTTGGCGAGGCCGATGCGCTCTGCCTCCGTGCCGTCGACGAACTTCGACGCCATGATCAGCTCCTTGGCGCGGCCAAGGCCGACGATCGCCGGCAGGCGCGAGCAGCCGCCGAGGTCGGGCAGCAGGCCGATGCGCGTCTCGACGAGGCCGATGACCGAGTCGTCGGCGACGACGCGCAGATCGCAGGCCAGCGCGAGCTCGGCGGCCCCGCCGAGGCAGGCGCCGTGGATCTGCGCCACCGTCGGCTTGGCCATCTGCTCGCAGAGATTCCAGATCGACAGGATCCGCTCGCGCCAGTCGCGCAGATCGTCGGGATCCTGCGCGATCGCGTGCAGATCAGCGGAGTCCATGCCGCTGGAGAACATCGTGCCCGCGCCGCGCAGCACGACGCAGCGCACGTCGTTGTCGGCGGCGGCCGCGCGCAGCGCCGCGCCGAGCTGCTCGATCAGCTCGGTGCTCAGCGCGTTGCGCTTCTGCGGGCGGTTGAGGACGACATGGCGCACCGCGCCGCGGTCCTCCAGCAGGACGAGGCTCATCGCTGCGGAGAATAGGCGCGGCCCGCGCCGTGCCCCTCGATCAAGCCTCCAGCGGCGGCCAGTCGTCGGTCAGCAGGTAGGTGTAGGCGTAGGAGCGCGCGAGGTAGGCGAGCGGGAAGGACTCCGCGCCGACGAGCCCGGTCGACGTCTTGCCGGTGATGACGGCGACGAACCAGATCGCGATCGAGACGGCGTAGATCCACAGCTGAAAGACGTACTGGAGGATGAAGACCGGGATCAGCAGGATGATCCGGAAGAACGTCGTCAGGCGGCTGTAGCTCTCCTTCGGCGGCGGGATCATCACCTGCACGGGGTACTCGGGGTGCTCGGCGCCGTCGAACGGCGGGAACTCGTCGGTGACGAGGTACATGTAGCCGAGCAGGCGCGTCGAAAAGCGCGAGTAGCCGGCGACGAACTCGTACATGCCGGCCGGATACTTGGCCGTGAAGACGATCGCGAACCACGCGATGAATACCACGACGAACGCCGCAATTGCGTAGAACATGCTCCAGATCAGGTGCGGGATCACCATGATGAAGCGGAAGAAGACCGTCAGGCGGCTGCGGTCGACGGCGGGGGTCTGGTGATACACGACGGGGTAGGCGCTCATGCCGCCGACCGTCGCAGGCGTGGGGGTGCGCGTCAAACGTGAGATCTGTCACACACGCGCTCGCGGCAGATGTGGGAGAGGCGGCATTAGTCTGTGCGGCGATGCCGGCCACCGTCAGCGAGCGCCGCGAGCTCGCCTTCGCAGGCGTCGCGCGGCAGGCCGAGCTCGTGCGAAGCGGCCAGGTCTCGCCACGCGAGCTCGTCGAGACGGCGCTCGAGCGCATCGCCCGCCTGGACCCCGAGCTGAACGCCTTTCGCGTCGTCTTCTCCGAGCGCGCGCTGACCGAGGCAGACCAGGCGGCGGGCCGCGCCAACGGCGGCGACGAGCGCCCGCTGCTGGGCGTGCCGGTCGCCGTCAAGGACGACATGAGCGTCGCCGGCACGCCTCGCGTGCGTGGATCCAACGCCCACGGCGCCCCCGAGACGGAGGACTCAGAGCTCGTGCGCCGGCTGCGCGCCGCGGGCGCGATCGTCGTCGGCGTCACGCGCACGCCCGAGCTCATGCTGTGGCCGTTCACCGAGACCGCGCACGGCGGCACGACGCGCAATCCGTGGAGCCTGGATCGCTCGCCCGGCGGCTCCAGCGGCGGCTCCGGCGCGGCGGTCGCGGCCGCGCTCGTCCCCGCTGCCACCGCCTCCGATGGCGCGGGCTCGATTCGCATCCCGGCCGCCTGCTGCGGGCTCTTCGGCCTGAAGACCCAGCGCGGACGCGTCTCGACGGCCCCGCTGCGCGACGTCTGGACGGGCCTCGGCGTATACGGCTTCCTGACGCGCTCGGTCGCCGACAGCGCGCTGCTCTACGACCTCGCCGGCGGCGAGGGGTTCGCCGAGGCGGCGCGTCGCGAGCCCGGCAAGCTGCGGATCGCGCTGTCGGTGAAGATCCCGCCCGGCGTCGTCGCGCGCCTGGACGCCCAGCAGCGCCGCGCCGCGCAGGACACCGCCGAGCTGCTGCGCTCGCTCGGTCACGAGGTCGTGGAGCGCAACCCGAGCTACGGGCTGATGGGGCGCAACGTCATGACGCGCTACTTCGCCGGCGCGTACGAGGAGGCGCGGACGATGGGCGACCGCTCGCGCCTGGAGCGCCGCACGCGCGGCGTCGTGCGCATCGGCGGCGCGGCACGGCGGCTGCTGCGCAAGGCGATCGCGGCGCAGGAGGGCGACGCCGCGCGCATCAACCGCATCTTCGACGACGTCGATGTCGTGCTGACGCCGACGCTGACGGCGCCGCCGCTTGCGATCGGCCGATACGAGGGCTGCGGGGCGCCGCGGACGTTCAACGCCGCGGCGGGCTTCGTCGCCTTCAATCCCGTCTGGAACCACGTCGGCAACCCGGCGGCCGCCGTCCCCGCCGGTCTTGACGACGCCGGCCTGCCGCTGTCGGTGCAGCTCGGCGGTCGCCCGGGAGACGAGGCGACGCTGCTGTCGCTGGCCGCGCAGCTCGAATCCGCGCGGCCGTGGGCCGGCGCGCGCCCGCCGGTCTCGTGAACGCCACCGCGAGCCCGACCGCGCTGCGCGTGATCGCCGCGGAGGCCGCGCGCGCCGCCGGCGAGCTGCTGCGCGAGCGCTTCGTCGCCGGCGGCGAGCAGGCCGTCGCTGCCAAGAGCTCGCCGACAGATGTCGTGTCGGAGGCCGACTACGCCGCCGAGCGCGCGATCCGGGAGTTGCTGGCGGCGAGACGCCCGGGCGATGCGATCCTCGGCGAGGAGGGCGGCGAGACGCAGGTCGGCGAGGGGCTGCGCTGGATCGTCGACCCGCTCGACGGCACGGTGAACTTCCTCTTCGGCGTGCCGCAGTGGTGCGTCAGCGTCGCCGTGCACGACGACGACGGCGGCCTCGCGGGCGCGGTCTTCGACCCACTGCGAGACGAGCTCTTCGCGGCCGAGCGCGGCGGCCCGGCGACGCTCGACGGCACGCCGGTCAGCGGCTCGCGCCAGAACGATCTGGCCTCGTCTCTGATCGCGACCGGCTTCGGCTATGAGTCCTCGGTGCGCACGGCGCAGGCGGCCGTCGTCGCCCGCGTGCTGCCGGTCGTGCGCGACGTGCGTCGCATGGGCAGCGCCGCGCTCGATCTCGCCTGGCTGGCCTGCGGGCGCTACGACGCCTACTACGAGCGCGGCGTGCAGACGTGGGACATCGCCGCCGGCTCGCTGCTGTGTGAATGCTCGGGCCTCGTCGTGCGTGAGCTGGTGGCCGCTGACGCCGCGCCGAGCGGGATCGTCGTCGCGCCGCCGGGCTTGATCGACGAGTTGCAGGCGCTCGTCTCGTCAGGTTGACGCAGGTCCGCGATCGGGCGTAGGTTCGTGATCCCGGCCCCGAAAGGACGTCGCATGACCCAGTCCAACGCCGAGCTCCTGCGCACGGGATACCAGGCATTCGCTGTGGGCGACGTTCCCACGGTCCTCGCCCTCTTCTCCGAGCACATCACGTGGCACGTTCCCGGACGCAACCCGATCTCGGGGGACTACACCGGCCACAACGAGGTCGTGGGCTTCTTCCAGAGTCTGGGTGAACGTTCAAAGGGGACGTTCAGCCTGCAGGTGCACGACATCCTCGACAACGGCGAGGACAAGGTCGTGGCGCTGCTGACCGAGACCGGCGAGCGCAACGGCATCAGCCTGAACTCGTCGTCGGTTCACGTGTGGCGCCTGCTGGACGGCAAGGTCACGAGCTTCCAGGGCTACCAGGCCGACGATCACCACTGGGACGAGTTCTGGGCGTAGACCGCCGGAGGCCGGGGCCGCGCAGTACCCGGGGTGGGATTCGAACCCACAATCCCTCACGGGCAATCGGTTTTGAGCCGATCCTGTATTCCAGTTCCAGCACCCGGGCGTGGAGCGCCCGATTGTAGGCGCGCCGCGGTATCAGGCAAGCCGCGCGCTGTGGCGCCCCGGGCCCGAGCCGCGCTCGACCTCGACGCTCCAGCGCTGTGAGAAGCCCTTCGCGGCGAAGACGATCAGCAGGACCTGCAGCGGGACGACGAGCAGCGTCAGGAAGCCGACGAGGCCCGCGTCGAGGGCGGGATCCGACAGGCCGGGCTTGTTGCGCGAGAACCACTCCGGGCCGCTGATCGCCGCGAACAGCGCCAGCACGATCGCCAGCGCCGCGGCGACCGGCAGCAGCCCGCTGCGCCAGCGCGCGATGTAGAAGGCGAGCACGAGGTACAGGACGATGTAGGCGATCTGCAGGCCCTTGGCCCCCTGGATCCTCGACCAGCCGCCGGCGGTCACGATCGCCAGCAGCAGCGCGGTGGCCAGCAGCAGGCCGATGACGATCGCCTTCGTCGAGCGCGACGAGGCCTTGTCGCGGTTGGGATGCTCGATGACGGTCGCAGCCTGAGCCATGCCCGCGGAACATACAATCCCGCCGGGCCCTGCGGGCGTGGTGGAATTGGTAGACACGCCGGCTTTAGGTGCCGGTGGCGCAAGCCATGGGGGTTCGAGTCCCTCCGCCCGCATGGTGCTGCGCCTTCGCGCGCTCGTTATCGTCGCGCCGATGGCCGACATCCTCCGCCCGCTGTTCGACCAGGTCGTCATCAAGGAGCTCGACCCCGAGCGCCTGCGCAAGTCGGGGCTGCTCGTTCCGCAGGGGACCCAGGACGTGCCGCCCAACGAGGGCATCGTGCTCGCCGTCGGCGACGGTCCGCCGGAGCTGCCGGACTTCAAGATGCCGGTCGGTCCGGGCGATCACGTCGTCTTTCCGCGCTCGGCGGGCGCCTGGGTGGAGGTCGAGGACGAGCGACTGCTCGTCTGCCGCGTGCGCGAGATCCTCGGCGTGATCGAGACCGGCCCGTCGCCGGACGATCCGGCGTAGCGCGACGGGCCCGACCGAGGCGCTACGGGGTCGCGATCGCGATCTGGTCCTCGACCCCGGTGACGGGCTCCGGCGCCGTTCCGGTGCGCTCGCGCTCGCGGATCTCCAGGCGCCGCGAGAGGCGCGAGAGCAGCAGGTTGACGAGGATGAACAGGGCCCCGATGAAGATCAGCACCTGCAGCAGCGGCGCCTGCACGCCGCCGAAGAAGTTGTTGCCGGTGAGGATGCGCCCGTGGCGCATGACCTCCTGGATGCCGATGATGCTGACGAGCGTCGTGTCCTTGTTCAGGGTGATGAGCTGGGAGATCGTCGCCGGCACCATCCGTCGCAGCCCCTGGGGCAAGATCACGAGCCGCATGCGCTGCGCGTAGCTCATGCCGAGCGCGGCCGCCGCCTCGCCCTGTCCGCGGTCCAGCGACTGGATTCCGGCGCGCATGATCTCCGCCAGCACGGCGGAGTTGTAGAGCACGAGCGCCAGCAGCCCGGCGAACACGCGGCCGCTGCTCAGCACCTCGGGCACGAAGCCCGGCACGGCGTCTTCGTAGGCATCGCGCCAGGACTCGGGCAGCGCGATAGCGAGGTAGAGGATCACGAGCACCAGCGGCAGGTTGCGCCACAGGTCGATCCAGAGCCCGACCGCGGTGCTCACGGCGCGCAGGCGCGACAGCCGGGCGAGCGCCAGCCCCAGCCCCAGGATCAGCGAGAACACCATCGCGATCAGCGCGAGCTCGATGTTGACGAGGAAGCCCTCGAGGATGAAGCGCGCGTTGCGCCCGGTGAACAGCCACTCCCAGTTGTCTGGATCGAAGAGATAGCCCATGCGTCTACCTCGAGATCGCCAGGCGCCGCTCGAGCACGCGGAAGGCGACCGTGGCGGTGGCGGTCAGCAGCAGGTAGCCGGCGGCGGCCCACAAGAAGGACTCCTCGGTCTGGAAGGTGTCCGACTGCACGATCCGCGCCTCCTTGAGCAGGTCGCCGAGCGCGATGATCGATGCGCCGACGATCGCCGAGTTCTTGATCATCGCGATCGTGATCGAGGCCAGCGGCGGGATCACCGTGCGAAACGCCTGCGGAAGGACGATCCGCCGAAGCGTCTGCGCGTAGCTGAAGCCGAGCGACAGCGAGGCCTCGATCTGGCCCTTGCTGACGGCGAACACGCCGGAGCGCAGCGCCTCGGCGACGTACGCCGCGGTGTACAGGCCGAGCGAGACGATGCCGGCCGTCCAGGTGTCGATCGGTATCCCCGCGCGGCGCAGCCCGGCGTAGGACAGCGTCAGCAGGACGAGCAGCGGGATGTTGCGAAACGTCTCGACGTAGATGCCGCCCAGGCGCCGCAGCCAGGGCGACGGCGCGATCCGCAGCGCGGCGACCAGCGTGCCGACGACGAGCGCGATCGCGAACGCCCCACCGACGAGCCGGAGGGTGACCCACAGGCCACCCCCGAACTCGTCGATGTTCTCCGTCAGGACGTCGAGCAGCGCGCTCACTTGCTGAGGTCGAGCGCCTCCTGCAGCGTCATCGTCGGCGGGTCCTGCTCCACGCCGGTGTACTGGCCGACCCACTTCTCGTAGGCCGTCTGCCAGCGGCCGTCGTCCTTGTACTCCTGGATCGCCTCGTCGACGAAGGCCTTGAACGCCGTGTCGCCCTGCTTGATCCCGGCGCCGTAGGGCTCGGTCGTCAGCTCCTTGGCGTCGACGAGCTCGAGCGAGTCGTCCTGCTTGATCATCCCGGAGAGGATCGTGTCGTCGGTCGAGACCGCGTCGATCGCGCCGTTCTGGATCAGCTCGAGGCACTCCGAGTAGCCGTCCACGAGGCGCAGCTTCGCCTTCGGCGCCTGCTTCTTGATCGTCTCCTCGTAGGTCGAGCCGAGCGCCGTGCAGACGTCCTTGCCGGCGAGATCCTCGACGCCCTTGATGGAGTTGTCGCTCTTCTTGACGAGGATCCGGCCCTTGGCGATGTAGTACGGCTCGGAGAAGTCGATCTCCTCGTCGCGCTCGGCGGTGATCGTCATCGTCGACAGGATCAGGTCGCTCGTGCCGTCCTTGAGAAACGGGATCCGGTTGTCCGACAGCGCCTCGATGAACTTCGGCTTGGCGCCGAGCTCCTCGGCGATCGCCTTGCCGAGGTCGACGTCGAAGCCCTGCACCTCGCCGCTGGTCGCGTCCTTGAAGCCGAACGGCGCGACGTCGTACTTCACGCCGATCGTGATCTCGCCCTCGTCCTGGAGCCTCTTCATCGTCGTGCCCGCCTCGAACGTGCGGGCCTCGCTCGTCGCGCCGCCCGCAGCCGGCTCGTCGTCGTCGTCGCCGCAGCCCGCTGCCGTGAGCATGCCCGTAGCGAGCAGCAGCGCTGCCAGCCCGCGCCATCTTGTCGACTGCATCTTCCCCAACCCCCTTCGTCAGTGATGGATGATCTTGTCCACGAACTCCCGCGCCCGCGGGCTCTTCGCGTTCGCGAAGAACTCGGCGGGCGGTCCCTGCTCGACGATCTTGCCCTCGTCGATGAACACGATCCGGTCGCACACCTCGCGCGCGAACCCCATCTCGTGCGTGACGACGACCATCGTCATCCCGCCGCGCGCGAGCTCTCGCATGACGTCGAGCACTTCGCGGATCATCTCCGGGTCAAGCGCTGACGTCGGCTCGTCGAACAGCATGAGCTCAGGGTCCATGGCGAGCGCTCGCGCGATCGCGACGCGCTGTTGCTGGCCGCCGGACAGGTCGGCCGGCACCGCCTCGGCCTTCTCGGGGATGCCCACCGTCCGCAGCAGCTCGTGCGCACGTGCCACGGCGGCCTCCCGCGTGATGCCCTTGACCTTGATCGGCGCCATCGTGATGTTGTCGAGGACCGTCTTGTGCGGAAACAGGTTGAACTGCTGAAAGACCATGCCGATGTTCGCGCGCATGGCCTGGATGTCCTTGCGGCGCGGGTCGATCGGCCGGCCGCCGAACTCGACGCTGCCGGAGTCGACGCTCTCGAGCCCGTTGATGCAGCGCAGCATCGTCGACTTGCCCGAGCCCGACGGGCCCGCGATCACGATCGCCTCGCCGGCGGCGATCGACAGGTCGATGCAGTCGAGCACGAGGTGCTCCCCGAAGCTCTTGCAGACATCGGTCAGCCGGACGAGCGGCGCGTTGCCGCTGCTCTGCGCCATGGTGCAACCCTACGCGTGCGGCGGCGATCGTGGCGCCGGGCGCTACACGGTCGCCGGTTGCGGCGCGACGGCGAACACGACCGCCGTCCGCCACGGGTCGTGCACGAGGAAGCCACCCTCGACCTCCTCGACGGCGATCCCCGCCGACTCGGCGCGGCCGCGCACCGCGCCGACCTCGTCGGCGGTCTCGAGATGGACCGTCCAGTGGCGCAGGCCTGCGGCGTCGGACGGCTTGGGCTTGACGTCTGATCCGAGCCAGACGTTGAAGCCGAGGTGGTGGTGGTAGCCGCCGGCGGACACGAACGCCGCGCTGCCGAGGTTCACCATGACCTCGAAGCCGAGCACGTCGCGATAGAACGCCAGGCCGCGCTCGACGCTCGCGACGTGCAGGTGCAGGTGGCCGGTGCGCAGGCCGGGGGCGGCGTGCGCCTGCGGCGGCTCGCCCTGCACGAGGCGCATCAGCGCGGGGATGTCGAGTGCGATCGTGTACATCGCCACGCGCTCGTCGGGATGGCGCGGCTCGGGCCACTCCGAGCGCGGCCGGTCGACGTACAGCTCGATGCCGTTGTCGTCGGGGTCGCGCAGGTAGATCGCCTCGGACACGCCGTGGTCGGACGCGCCCTCGATGCGCGTGCGCGTCTCGGCGAGGCGCACGATCGCGCGCGCGAGCTCCTCGCGCGAGTCGAACAGCAGGGCGAAGTGGTAGAGGCCTGCGTGGCGGCCGCCGCCCGTGGCGCCGGGCTGCTCGACGAGCACGAGCAGATCCTCACCGCCGGTTCCCATCGACGCGGCGGCGCCGTCGCGGTGGTGCACCCACAGGCCGAGCGAGCGCTCGTAGAACGCGATCGAGCCGTCGAGCGTCGAGACCGTGAGGTACGTGGGGCCGAGGCGCAGCGTGGCGGGCAGGGTCGGCGCGGGGGATGTCTCGGTGATGCTCATGGGCACATTCTCCGGCCCGCGAGGGGCGACGTACATGGCACGACGCCGGCGATCCATGGACAACGCGTCGCGGTGGCGAGCGTGGCCCTCATGCGACGGGGCCGAGGCCGCGCGTGGCGTCGCGAAAGACCGTCGGCGGCTCGCCGTGGTGGCGCTTGAATGCGCGCGAGAAGTACAGCGGATCGCCGAAGCCCGTCGCGTAGGCGATCTGGCCGATCGTGCGGTCGGTGAAGCGCAGCAGTCGCGCCGCCTCGAGCATCACGCGGTCGGTGACGAGCTCCTTCGTCGCCTTCCCCGCGACCTGCGTCAGCGCGTGCGACAGCGCCGCGGCCGGCATCGCGAGCGCGTCGGCGTAGTGGCCGGCGTCGTGGTGGGCGGCGAAGTCGCGCTCGAGCACGCGCGAGAAGCGGCGGTAGATCGAAAGCGCGGCGTCGTCGCCGTCGCGGCGCTCGGTGTGCTCGCCGTCATACCAGCGTTCGATCCACAGCAGCAGCACCGACAGCAGGTGGCGCTGCAGGTCGGGGCTGCGGGCATCCAGCGGGCCCGCGCTCTCGGCGGCGAGCGTGGCGATCGTGGCCTCGAGCGCCGCCTGCTGGCTGTCGGGCACGGTCACCATCCAGCCACCGCAGCCGGCGAACAGCCAGGCCGGGTCGGCGCGAGCGATCGGGCCTTCGTGCAGCAGCTCGTCGCCGAAGCGCACGACGGCACCGCTGAGTGCGTGCGCGCGCGCGAAGACGTGCACCTGGCCGCGGCCGATGACGGTCACGGTTCCCGGCACGACCGGCACGCTGCGGTTGTCGAGCAGGTGGTGGCCGGACCCGGCCTTCGTCCAGATCAGCTCGTGGTAGTCGTGGCGATGGGGCTCGCGCGCCTCGCCCTCGACCTCGAGGGCATCGAACAGCACGACTTCCACGGGGTCGTGCGGGCGGTCGAGGCGGTCGACGGTGAGCCGGCCGTTCGCCACCGTAGAAGGCTCGGCGCGCAGGACGCTCACGTTCGGGGTTGCCGTGGACAGACCACCGGGAGGTGAGTGTGACGCCCTGCGCGCCCGCGGGCTAGGAGGCCTTGACGGCCGAGATGTCGAGGTCGAGCTTGATCTTGTCGCTGACTGCGAGGTTGCCGCTGCCGAGCGCCATGTTGAACTTCATCCCGTAGTCGCTGCGGCTGATCTCGCCGGTGGCCTCGAGGCCGACGCGCGTCTTGCCGAAGGGGTCGACCTCCGACCCGCCGACCTCGGCCGTCAGGGTGACCGGCTTGGTCACGCCGTGCAGCGTCAGATCGCCGGTGATCTCGTAGGTCTCCTCGTCCTTGGCGACGACGGAGGTCGACTGGAACGTGATCTCGGGGTGGTTCTCGACGTCGAAGAAGTCCGGCGCCTTGAGGTGGGTGTCGCGATCGCCGTCGGCGGTATCGATCGAGGCGGCCTTGACCGAGCCGCTCGCCGTGACGTTGCCGTCATCGTCGATCACGAGCCGACCCTCGTAATCGTCGAACTGCCCGCGTACGGTCGAGATGCCGAGGTGCTTGACGCGGAAGCCGATGCGCGAGTGCGATGGATCAACGTTCCAGGTTCCGGTGGGCAGTGCGGTGGTGGTGGCGCTCATGATGCTCTCCTCGGATTGACGTCTGGTAGGGACCAAGTCGTTGTGTGCGCAATCATCTTCCCGCATCCTAGCGAGCGCCATGGCACGAGCTCGCGAATGCATGGACTTTCGGCAGAGCGGTACCCTCATCCCCGCACGGGGCACTGGCTCAATTGGCAGAGCACCGGTCTCCAAAACCGGGGGTTGCAGGTTCGAGTCCTGCGTGCCCCGCTGCTGCGGCTGCCGCCCGCGCGACAGCTGGGATTCGGCCGTCGGTGCGACGATCGCGTGCGTCCCGCCCTTGCCGTGCCCAAGCGCATGCTGCGCGAGATCCGCGCCTGAAACCGGCTGTGCTAGGCGGCTTCGCCCGGGGGCGGTATCCTCCCGCCGGGTGTGCGGGCGAAGTGTTGTGGTTGCACAAAAGCCTTCCAAGCTTTTAGGGCGGGTTCGATTCCCGTCGCCCGCTTGAGCACGGCCACGGGGAGTGGCGCAGTCTGGTAGCGCACCCGGCTGGGGGCCGGGCGGTCGCAGGTTCAAATCCTGTCTCCCCGACTACGGAAAGCCCTGCATATGCGGGGCTTTTTTGGTTCCTGGAGGGGTCCGGGTAGGCAGATCTGTGTACTGTCTGTGTACTGTTTGGATGTGATATACGCCGGCCGCGACAGCCAGATCGCTTCGTACCTTCTCCTCCGTCGACGGCCGCGGTGTGCTTGAATTTGCACAGGACGTGCACTTTCAAGCAGGGACCGAGATGCCGAGAAGCGCCTACAACACCGTCGTGGAGATCGCCGGCGAGCAGCAGGGCTACGTCACCCAGGAGGATGCGCGCGCCGCGGGCATCGCCCCGACGACGCTCGCGCGGATGGCCGAGCGCGGCACCCTGGTCCGCACGAGCCACGGTGTCTACCGCGTGCCCCTCATCCCGGCCGGGCCGCTGGACCAGTACAGGGAGGCCACGCTGTGGCCGCGCGGCGCGCGCGGCGTGCTCAGCAACGAGACCGCGTTGAGCCTGTTCGAGCTCAGCGACGTCAACCCCGCCAAGATTCACATCACCGTCCCGCGCGCGCACCGCCCGCAGCGCGAGACGCCCGCGCTCTACGTCGTCCACCGCGCCGACCTGCGCGACGACGAGATCACCGCGCACGAGGGCATCCCGATCGTCACGCCCGTCCGGGCAATCCTCGACGCCCATGCGAGCGGGCTCGGACCGGCCATAATCGACCAGGCCATCGCCGACGGTCGACGTCGTGGCGTCCTCACCCGCGCGCAAGCGGAGCAGCTTCGCGACGCGACCGCGGACGCGCGGGTTTCCGCGCGGTGAGCCCCGCGCCGCGACAGGGACCCGTCAAGAGTCACCTCGAGCAGCTCATCAGCCGCCACAGCCGCGACACCGGCATCGCCGCCGATCGCGTGCGGCGCTGGGTCTCCACGATGGTCCTGCTCGGCGCGCTGGAACGGGCCGCGCCCGACCACGCGTCGCCGCGCTTCCTGCTCAAGGGCGGAGTGGCGATCGAGCTTCGCGTGCGCACAGGAGCACGCGCGACCAAAGACGTCGACGTCGTCTTCGGAGGCAAGCCCGGCGAACTGCTCGACGCGCTCGACGCCGCGTTCGCCGAGCCCTACTGCGACTTCGCCTTTCGCCGCGGCGCGCCGGCCGAGCACGGCCCACACGCGACGCGCTTCGACGTGCGACTGACGTACCAGACGCGGGCGTGGGCGACGGTCCGCCTCGAGATCTCCGGACCCGAGCACGGCGTGGAGGAGCCCGAGTACGTCGACGCGATCAAGCTGCAGGACTTCAAGCTCACGGGCCCGCAAGCGATCGCCTGCATGCCGCTGCGCTTTCAGATCGCCCAGAAGCTGCACGCCGTCAGCGAGCGGCCCGCCAACCGCACCAGCGACCGCTTCCGCGACCTCGTCGATCTGCTCGTGCTGCGCAAACTGATCGACGATCTTCCCGCTCTGCGACGCGCATGCGAGACGACCTTCGCCTCCCGCGCGACCACGCGTGGCCGCCTTCCCTGGCGGCGAACACTCTCAGCTGGCCTGAGGCGGCGCGTGCGGTTCATCGGGCCCAGCCGGTGCCGGTGCCCGCAACTCGTAGAGGCAAGTGAAGGTCTCAGCGACAATGCGGGATGTTATTACGCTCCACGCCTGTTCGAATCGTGGAAGCGCGAGGTTCTGCTCGATCCCCTCGCGCCACGCCTTAGCGGTACCCTTACTGATACGACCTTGATGGCAGAACCGCAACTGCTCGTTGCTCAGGTCGAAGTAGCGGAACATCGCCTTTTGCTCGCTCTCCGTGAGTTGCGCTGACCGATCCGCGTCGAACGAAGAACGCGTCAGAGGGCAAGTCCTCGATGATCGTGCGGTACTCGCGCGAGAGATCGTCCTCGAAAGTTGCTCTGGCCTGGCGCCGGTTTAGCAAAAGCTGTCGGGCAGCGATGAGCACGGCCACGACGGTGCCGCCAGACGCGACAGTTCGTATCACCTCACCCCAGTCCATGGTGCTACACCCTCCTTCGGTGTAAACGACAACAAGCTGTACCCTTCGAATTTGACCTCAGGTAGGTCGGGCGGGCTGTGTGCAAAACGAGTGCCGTGCCGTGGCGCGGTTCGCGCGAGCCCCTATCGGTCATTAGGTTCGTAAATTATCCATGTACTCAGCGATATCGGCATTCCGCGTGGCGAGGTTTGCTCTCAGCGCCCGGTTTCGACTTGCTAGGTGCCCCCAGCTTGTCGCGAGATCGTCTAAGGCTTCGTCACCCGGCATCATCGACGCGAGGACCTCGACTAGGAGCTCGCTTGCTTCCTCCGTTCGGCCGGCAATGCGTGTGAGCTCGATGATTGTCGCGTCCGGAAGTGCGCTGCTCTTGGGGGCACTTAGGATCCTGTCTGCCAAAGTACTGTGTTCCTGGTATGTGACGGCGCGTGCAGCAGCCCGAAGAAATTCCAGGGACTCGATGCCACCGTCGAAGCCGTCGGATACAAGGTCGAGCGCGAGACGCTCGGCATCTCTGTTGCCGCGCGCGATGATGGAGACAAGCTGCGCAAGGGCTCTAGGCGAGGGGTCGAGGGCAATCACTTCGTCCGCAAGCCTTCGGGCCTCAGCTGTGGCGTCCGCTTGCGCAAACTGGAGCGCAATGTTCGCCCCCCATTCCACGTCTTCCGGCGCGGCCAAGCGCCAGTACGCCTCGAGAAAGCGGGGAGGAAGCTGCGCGCCTCGCGCCACCGACCCACGTTGAGGTCGGACCGCGGTGCCGCGGATCGCTTCCGTCAGGGCTGGCTGAACGAGAACGAGACCGTGGACGCGAAACAGACGATCAGCCGCGCCGAGCATCCCAGAAGGATCTCGCCGAAGCGCATAGATCTTGATGAGATCCGCGAAAACCTCTGGGTCGCCCACAAGCGTGAGCAGGCTCTCAAGGGTCCCGATCGCGTCGTCGGGGCGATCTAGAATCACGGCGCGGGCGCGCGCTCTCACTGCGCTCGCGTACCTGAGCACCATCTCGCGCGGGACCAAGGCGGCAAAAAGCCGCAGGTAGTCTTCGAGAAGTGCATTCGGATTCCGATCAACCGGCTCCGAGTCTGTTCCGAACGCCAAGCTCTCACGCCGCTGGAGCGCGACGTCCGAGTGCAACACCAGCGGCTGGGCAACCTTCATAGCCGCATCCTCCGGCAATCCCTGAATTAGGCCCTCGCGCAGAGTCGCGAGGAGTTCGTCCAACGCTGAATCGTCATCCGACTCAGGAACGTCAAACCGGGCAAGTCGCGCACGAGTCGCCGCAACAGGGCGTCGCGGTTCGCTGGTGTATCGACTCAGTACAGGGATGACGTTTGGTGCCTTAGCGCCGCCCAGAGTGACCGCAGACACAACTGTTCGCGACCCGTCAAGATGCTCCGGCGAGTTGAGGAGTAGCGTGACAACGACGTCCGGTAGAAGGGTGGTGGCGATTCCGCCACCAGGAGTGATGCCAGTTCGACTGTCGACGAGAAGAACTTCTGGAGCAAAGTTCCTCGCCAGACTTTGCTTCAGTAACGAGAGGGCGGCTACGCCTGAGCGCGCCTCGCTCGCGAAGAGCAGCTCCCAGTCAATCGCGGCGAGGTCGCGCCAATACTCGGGTTCGAGCGGATTTCCTGCAGGCACGAGAAATAGCTTGCCGGGTGGTTGCTCACTATTGATGCCATTGCCCACGTCGGACTCAGCGGATACGGCGTATTGCGAGACGTCTATCGCAAGGTCGTAGTCCGCCTTGTCGACCGGGAGTCCTTGGCTGATATCAGCCAGCAAGCCAGCGAGGCCGCGTCCGTGTACGGCCACCGGTCCCTCTCGCCGCAGCTTATAAGCCAACCCGGGCGCTTCAAGGTCGAAGTCGACCATCACGACCGTAGCGCCGAATCGCGCGAGATACACGCCGAGATTGGTGAGCGTTAGTGATCGTCCGACGCCGCCTTTGTACGAGTAGAAGGAGATCGTCTTCATCATTTAGTCCGTGGTGCCGGCGAAGACACCAGGCATCCGCCAATCTTTGAATCGAGGCTCTGCAACTGCGAGAGCCTCGGTAGCAGCGAGGACGGATGACGGCCGATTGGTGGACGAGGTGGACGTTCGACCGTACTTTGCGTGCGCGACCGCCCCTTCCAACAGACAGGCTGCAACCTGGCCGGGCCCAAGCTTCACGGACGAGTCAGAGAAGCGTATGGCTAGCGTGTTTAGCTCCTTCCACGTGTCTTCGGCGAAGGGAATCGTCCGTTTGAGCGTCCACCGAGGATCGGTGGGCCTGCCGCCCGACGAGCGGAAGGCCTTTCGACGAGTATCGAACCAAGATCGTGTGCCCAGAATCTCGGGCAGCGCAAGCGGACCGCCGGGTGAAATGTCCTTGATGACCGTCGTCGACCTTAGGGCGTTGACGAAAGCGTCAGTGTCGTCGCTGGACATGTGTCCTCCTTTCTCAAAAATTCTGAATACCGTAGTAGGCGCCGTCGAAAAGCACGCCGA
This sequence comes from uncultured Actinomycetes bacterium, assembly GCA_963729125.1. Classification (GTDB taxonomy): domain Bacteria; phylum Actinomycetota; class Thermoleophilia; order Solirubrobacterales; family Solirubrobacteraceae; genus CADCVQ01. Next base: position 830,788 of record CAVSML010000008.1, on the reverse strand, counting down.
CTTCGCCCTGGTTCGTCTCCTGCCCGAGCCGTGATAAGAAAACGAACAGGGCTTCCCCAGACCTGCCATTCACGTCGGCCTCGGACGCGTATGTGAAAACGACGACAGTTGTGTCATAGACGAGTTCGCGTGTCTGATCGTTGCGCCAAACACCCAGCCCGGGTGGGAACGCCGTCGCACCGCCGAAATGCTCCCCCATGACCGCCAAGCACTCTCGAACCCAAGGCTCTTGTCCGCCGGGGATGGGGCTGCCATCACGATCCACGCTAGGAATAAACACTTGGAGGTGCTTGTTGCCGAGACGCGCCGCCGTTGGAAGCGACCACTGACTGGGCACGCCCATCATCCTAGCACTTGCGATATCGAAAGTACGGAGGCCCATCGCCGATCGATACCAGAAGGTCTGTAGCGCGCGCGAGATGCGGCCGGAGTGCCGGACGGGGGCGAATCTCGGGCGACAGCTAGTGGTTGCGGGGGGGCGAGACTCCGCAATCGGTACGTACCCCCGGCGCGCGCCATAGCTCCGTGTGCAGACCCTGGGCAAGTCCCAACGGCGGCGCCCCGCCTCGCGAGAGTGCCCCGATTCGACGAACCCGGCACTCTCGCCCGCGCCCGACCACGCCTCCACCTCTCCAATGGTCGAGCGGCCAACCGGCTCGAGCCTGCCGACGTTGCTCCCTGCCACCGCAGTGGCGAACAGGCGACACGCTTGCTGTGCGACCACGGCACGCCGATCGGCTCGTCAATGCGGCCATCGCGCGCAGCGACCATCCTGGCAGAGCCGGTCCACCCGTTCCATGGGCCGCGCGGCTTGCCCGAGCCTGTCGGCGCACCACAGTCGCTGGCCCAATGAACGACATCTTTGAGGAGGCGGGCCCGCCTTCGCAGCTGCTGTACGGCGCGAGGACGCGGCCTGGGTTCGCAGCGGCGCGCAGGGCTCAACGGCCAGGTACTCGCTGACATCGAGCCCGCTTCGCTCGCGCGCGGTGCCGGCACGCGATCAGTGGGCCGACAACACCGCTTCCACCGCGAGCACCGTGCACGACGATGAGGCTCACGCCGCGCTCGCGCGCCTCCCGTCGACCATGGTCCGGCCACCGCCCGCCGAATCCATGCACGACTCGCCGCACGGTCGTCACGGCCATCACACAGATGCTCACGAGATTGCGCAGAATGCGTGCCATCACGCGCCCGGATGCGCTCCGACCCGCTCGGGGCTGCTGACGTGCCCGCGATGACGAGCATCCAGGTCATCGAACTGCACGGGCGCTCCGTCGCTGTCGTCGCCGGCGACGATGCGATCATCGCCGCGAACGTCACCGGCGCCGACCGCACCCGCGTCCAAGCCAAGGCGCTGTATGCGATCCAGATCGCAGCCGGGACCCGCTGCGGGCCCTACACAGACGCAGGTGCCGAGCGCTACGCCGACACCGCCCAGACGCTCCGCTGCGGTGCCGGGGCCCGCTCGTGCCATTGCGCGGCACGCGCGGGAATCGCGCGGCGGTCGTCATCGAGGGTGACGCCCGCGCCGGCGCCCGCTGCGCGTTGGCAGCCGGCTCGGGTGAGCGAAGCGGGCTCGGTGTCAGCGAGTAACCAGCCGTTGAGCGGCGGCGCCGCTCCGCCAGCCGCCGCCTCGCGACGGTCGGCATCCCGGTAAGACAAGCCCGCTCCTCACCGATGCCGTTCGCGCGTGCCGCCCGATGGCGGCACGGGCCATCAAGCGCGATCCGCGCAACGCCGCGAGGCCCACCCTCATGGCCCGTCCGCGTCCTACATGGTACGTCTCTGCGGCCGTCCCTGCCCGCGCTCTCGGGCCTCCTCGAGCCGGCCTTCATCAAGAGTTCCGGCCTTCGGCCTCACCATCTCCAGGCTCCGCCCAGGACCCGATACACTCTACGCACAGCTGCGCTGTACTGCACGAGCGACAGCCACAACAAGCGCTCTCAGACGGCACCAGGAGCGATCGCCGACGACCGTCCTGCACCCCGTTCAGCGACCACCTCCTTGCTTGCGTCACGCTGATCAGGCGAACGCGCGGTCGACGGCGTCCGCCTCGCCTTCGGACGGCTGGTAGTGCGCGTAGACCTGCGTGGTCTTCGAGTCGGCGTGTCCCATCCAGTGCTGCAGCGTCCGCAGCGGCGTGCCCGCCGCGGCCATGCGCGTACCGAAGGTATGGCGCAGTTCGTGGAACGTGATGTGGTGGACGTCGGCTCGCACGATGGCCTGCTTGAAACGACGAACCAGCTTCGAGCGGTCGAGCGGGTTGCCCGTGTCCGGATGACAGAACACCAGGTCACGGTCGCGCGGGTACAGCGACCGCTCACGTAGGTCGCGCAGTGCGACCGCCGCGCGCTCGGCGAGCGGGACCGACCGTCCCGACCCTTCGGACTTCGGATCGCCGAACTCGCCGCGCACGAAAGGGGAGACGACGCGCACGCGGCGCGCCTCGAAGTCGACGTCGCGCCAGCGCAGTCCGAGCAACTCGCCCTGGCGCAGTCCGGTCATTGCGGCCGTGAGGTAGAGCGTGGGCTCGATTCGGCCGAACGCGTCGTCGGGATACGGGACTGCGAGGAGCTTCTCGAGCTCGTCCTGGTCGAGGAACTTGATCCGCGTCTCCGTCGTGCGGATCACGGGGCGGTCGGCGAGCTTCACCGGGTTGCTCTGACACCACCCCTTGCGAAGTCCGACCTCGAAGACAGAATGCATCGTGACGATGTGGTTGCGGATCGTCTTGATGGCCAGGATCCGCTGCTTGACCGCGATGTAGCGCTCGATGTCGTCGGGCGTGATTCGGTCGAGCGTACGCTCGCCGAAGAACGGCTCGATGTGGTTGCGCAGGTCCGACGCGACCGTCAACCGGTGAGACTTCTTGCGGCCCTTGAGATCAAGCCGGCGGCAGAGCTCGGCGCCGGCCTCGGCCATCGTCACCTTGCGGCTCCTAGCGACAGCGCCCGGCGACTCGATCTCGCGGATCTGGCGCAGCGCCTTCTCGGCCTGCGCCTTCGTCAATCCGTCGTTGCGGCCTTCCGTCCGCGCCTGTCCGACCTTGCGCTGCACGCGCCTTCCGTCGGCGGCGTACCACGACGCCAGCCACGATCCGCGGACGACCCGCAACGTCCCCGTCCCGTAGTCCCGACGACGCGGCGTGACACGCTTTGCAGGGCTCACGGAACCGGGATCTGTGTACTGTTGTGTACCATTTTGACCTGATCGTACCTGATCGAACCGGCGGAAACGTCCGCAAACTGGGGGCTTTCTGACCCCCTCAGCCCATATGGTTCCGGCTGGGGGCCGGGCGGTCGCAGGTTCAAATCCTGTCTCCCCGACTCGGCAAGAGAAGGCCCGTGCTTGCGCGCCCGGTCACGCGCGAGCGCGCGGCTGGCGTCTTCTCAGGCTGTACATGCGCAGCCGTCCGTAGTCCTTCGCGGCCGGCATGTGCCCCACATACTCGGAGGCGAACTCGTCGCATCCGGCGAGCGCGAGGGCTGCGGCGAAAGGCTCGGTGACGTAGACGCTCCCGGGGGGCGTGACCGGTTCGATGCGCGCGGTCCGGCTGACGTGTGTTCCCATGAAGGCGGTCGCTCGTAGGATCGGGTCCTTGACCTCGAAGACCGGACCGATATGGCCGCTCAGGCGCAGCGCAAGATGGGAGGGCAGCCCCGCCGCCTGGAGGTCGAGCGCGGCCATGGCGATCTGGAGGTCCAGCGCGCACGCCGCGGCCGGGACCGGATCGCGGAGCACGACGTAGAGTGCGTCGCCCCAGGTGTTGCTGTGAGCGACCTGGTCTTCATAGCGGCCGAGGACCTCGGCGAACGCGCCCAGCACGTGGTCGGCGAAGCGCGGAAGCTGTTCGTCGGTGAGCTTGGAGAATCCCCTGACGTCGGCAAAGAGCATCGCGCGGAGCACGCGCCCCGATACGGGAGCGGCGGGAGGGGGAGCGGGGGCCGGGGGTGGGTCAGGGGGCTTGCCGGGTGACACGACGGTGACCGGTCGGCCCACCTGCCGCCAGGTGGCCACATCTATTGCCGTGCCCGCTGCTCCCGCGGCAGGCCCCCCGTCCCACAGCACGAGCTGGCGGGCCTCGCCATCCAGGTAGCCGGCGCGCTGGAGGGCCAGCCCCATGGCCAGCTCAGACCCGTAGCGATACAGCACGTCGTCGCCCAGGAACGCGTCGTCGGTCGCGTAGGTGATCGCGCAGGCCTGTGCCAGGCAACGCTCAAAGCGCGCAACCCATCGGGACCCGGCCGGCGCGACCGAAGTCTGCACGAACTCCTGACAGTTGAACGGCAGTACGACGTGCAACTCAGCGTCCTCGGCCAATAGGGCCTCAGCCCACATGATGTCGGCGCCGCTCGCCAGCGCCCCGTAGGCGTATGCGGGCCTGTGGCGCCGCACCTCGACGGCGAGCCGTCGCGCGACGAGCTGCTCGGCCCCGGCGGAAAACCGTCCCGTCTCACCGGGACGGGCCATCCTGTGACCGCAGTAGTGCACAACCGTCGGTCCCGCGAGCTCGCCCAGGAGGTCGCTGTCTTGACCCGTCAGCGTGCAGACCAGACGCAGCTGGCGCCGCGTTGTGGCCACGGCGCCATGGTCGCCTCCGTGCAGGCGGGCTGCCCCTTGCAAGGCGGTCCGGGCCGCCTCGCTGTCGCCGAGCAGCAGATGGGCCTCCGCCTCCGTCGCGGCGCCATAGTAGTCCGCATCGCTCTGCTGCACGCGCTCGAGCACCTCGCGCGCCAGCCGGCGCGCGGTCTCGACCTCGTCGGCGAGCATGCTCATCGTGGCAGCATTGACGGCCGGATAGAACCCGCCGGTGCGCTCGAAGATCTTGGCGTACAGCTCGGCCGATCGCGCCGCGTGCGGGCGCCGCTCCTCTGCTGCTGCGGCCAGGGCCGCGTCCTTGGCCAAGCGCGCGTGCAACGCCTCCACGTCCTCAAGCTCCTCCTCCGCGAGCGCGAATTGCTCGAAACGGCGTGCGGCCTCCTCGGTCGAGCCTGCACGCGCCAACGCAAGAACCGCGCGGTGCTTCAGCCAGACGTCGTCAGGATGCTCACGAAGGCCGCGCTGTGCCAGGTCAAATGCGGCCAGCAACTCACCGCGGCGCTCGGCATCGAGAACCGCCTCGAGCCAGTCCGCAGGCGAGCGCCCGGTGCCGTCGTCGGCGGGTAGCTGCCTGACAGGGGGCACGGGCCGACTGTAACCGCAGCACGCCTCGAAGCTGCTCGCGCTCTCTGCGGCAGCGGGCGCCGAGTGACGACGATAAGACCTGACATTGATATCTGCCGGCTGGAGGGTCACAGTGGATTGGTGTCGCAGCAGTTCGACGTGTTCCTCTCCTATAACAGCCGCGACCGCGCGGTTGTCGAGCGGATCGCGAAGCGCCTGCAGCGAGCAGGCGTTCAGCCGTGGCTTGACCGCTGGTCGCTGACGCCTGGCGAGGAGTGGCAGCGTGAACTCGGTGCCGGGTTGGAGGCCTCGGCGGCGTGTGCGGTTTTTGTGGGGCCGCAAGAGCTGGGCGGCTGGGAGCTGGAGGAGGTGGCGCTCGCGCTCGACCGGGCGGCGACGCATCGCGGCTTTCGGGTGTTCCCGGTGTTGTTGCCGGGCGTCGAGGAGCCGTTTGATCCCAACCGCCTGCCGCACTTCCTGCGAACACGAACTTGGGTTGACTTTCGTCGAGCCCGCGACGATCAGCGCGCGCTGCAGGATCTGATCAACGCGGTCAAGGGGGTGGCCTTCGGTCCGGATGTGCGCGTCGAGGGCAACGATCAGGTCGCGCCCTACCGCGGCCTGCGCTTCTTCGGTGAGGAGGATGCGCAGCTGTTCTTCGGTCGCGACCGTGAGGTGCAGCGGCTGGTGGAGAAGCTCAAGGAGAGCAGGTTCGTGGCCGTGCTTGGCCCGTCGGGCAGCGGCAAGTCGTCGTTGGTGCGCGCGGGCCTCGTGCCACATCTGCGCGCGGGGGCGCTGGTCGAGGTCGAGGGGTGGCATGTGTTGGTGCTACGTCCCGGTGCCGCACCGTTGACGGCGCTGGCTGCGCAGCTGGCCAAGCTGCTGGCGGGGCAGGCGATGCAGGCAACGCTCGATGCGCTCGCACAGGACGCGCGCAGCCTGCACCTGTCGGTCGAGCTTGCGCTCAGCGACCGTCCACCCGACGAGCGCGTGCTCGTGTTCGTCGATCAGCTGGAGGAGGTCTTCACGCTGTGCCGCGATGAAGCACAGCGCCAGCAGTTCTTTTCGATGATGCTCGATGCGACGTCGGCGCCCGGCGGGCGGACGGTCGTGATCGTCACGATGCGAGCCGACTTCTACGTGCGCTGCGCCGCCTATCCGGAGTTCGCGCAGCTCATCAGCGCCCACCAGATGCTCGTCGGGCCGCTGGACGCCGACGGGCTGCGTCAGGCGATCGAGGAGCCCGCCCGCCGCGTCGGCTTGGAACTCGAGGAGGGCCTGTCGGACACGATCCTCGCCGACGTCGCCGCCGAGCCCGGCGCGCTGCCGCTGCTCGAGCACGCCCTTCTGGAGCTGTGGGAGCGCCGGCGCGGAACCATGCTGACCCTCGAGGGTTACCGGCAGGCCGGCGGCGTCCACGGAGCGCTCGCGCAGCGCGCGGACGACATCTACCAGAAGCTGACCTCCGCGCAGCAGCAGATCGCCCGGCGCGCCCTGCTCCGGCTCACGCAGCCCGGAGAGGGCACCGAAGACACCCGCAGGCGAGCCTTCAGAGATGAGCTCGCATCCGCTGAAGGCGACGACGGCTTCGACGAGGTGCTGGCTCGCCTTGTCGACGCGCGGCTGTTGACGACCGGCTGCGACGAAACCGGTGCTGACATCGTCGACGTGTCCCACGAGGCGCTGATCCGAGGCTGGCCGCGCTTGCGCGGCTGGATCGACATGGACCGTGCCGGCCTTCTCATCCACCGCCGGCTGACCGAAGCCTCCCGCGAATGGACCAGCCTCGATCGCGAACCAGGCGCTCTCTACCGCGGGGCCCGGCTCGCGAGCGCCGGCGACTGGGCGTCTGACCACGACGCGGAGCTGAGCGTCCTGGAGCGCGACTTTCTGCGGGCGAGCCGTCGCGCGGAGTACGCCGAGCTCGAAGCGGCGCGCCTGCGAATGCGAAGACTGCGCGTGTTGTCTCTCGGTCTCGCCGCGCTCGTCGCCGTGGCGGTGATCGCCATCAGCGCGGTCGTCATCTTCGCCAACCGTGCGAACGTGCAGCAACGCGCGACCGAAGCCAGCAGGCTGGCGAGCCAAGCGGCGACGCTTGTCGACTCCGATCCCGGTCTCGCACTGACCATCGCGCGCGTGGCAGTCGGCCGACTGGACATCCCCGCGGCGCAGAACGCCGTGCGCCAGGCGACCCTCGCGAATCGCGCGAGCGCCGTGATCCCCGCGCACCGGGTGGCCGTCTACCGCGCTGCCCTGAGCGCCGATGGGTCCACCGTCGCGACCGCAAGCGAGGACGGCTCCGTGAAGATCGCGAGCCTCGACGCCGCACGTGTGGTCGCGACCATCGACGCACACAAGGGGCCCGCAACCGACGTGAGCTTCAGCCCCGACCGAAAGCACGTCGCGAGCGTGGGCACCGATGGCAACGTCGTGGTCGCCGAGCTTGACGGCAAGTCGCCGCGCGTCGTGCATGAGTTCGGAGGGCGCGACGTCTATGCCCGCAGCGTCGAGTACGACGCTCGCGGACGTCGCCTGCTGCTCGCTTCGACGAACGGCAACGTTGTACTCCGCGACGTCGACGGCTTGCGATCGCGCACGCTCGCACAGCATGCAGGAGTGCGGGTGGCGCGCTTCGACGGCCGCGGCGCGCGGGTCCTCAGCGCAGGAGGGGACGGATACGCTCGCCTCTGGAACCGCGACGGCCGAGCGATCGCGACGTTTCGGCACGGGGGGATTGTCTTCGACGCCGACCTGAGCGCCGATGGCAGGTGGGCGGCGACCGCCGGCGAGGACGGTGTCGTCCGGATCTGGAGCGTCCGCAGCGGGCGGCTGCTGCGGAGCGTCAGGCTGCTTGCGAAAGCCCTGTACTCCGTGCAGTTCGACGCCGGCGGACGCCGCGTCGTGACCAGTGCCGAAGACGGCGTCGTGCGCGTTTCAGACGCCCGCGACGGGGCCGTCCTGGCCGAGCTCAGGGGCCACCGCGACAGCGCCTGGGACGCCGCATTCGGCGGCGACGGCGGCACGGTCTACAGCGTCGGCATGGACGGAACGCTGCGCACGTGGGCGCCCTTGCAGGCGTGGATGCTGTCCACGAAGCGACAGGCTCCCCCGTTCGCCCCAAGCTTCAATCCGACCTCCGGACTGATCGTCAGTGGCTACGAGGACGGCGCCGTGCGTGTGTGGAATCCGGCGATCGGCTCGCTGCGCGAACTGCCCAGACATGAGGACGCCAGCGCTGCGGTGTACTCAGCGGACGGCTCACGGATACTCAGCTACTCAAGCGACGGAACCGTGCGGCTGCACGACGTCAAGCGGCGCAGATGGTCGCGTGTTCGGCTTCCGGACCGAGCTGCTGTCTTCGCCGCCGCGATCGACCCCCCCGGCAACCGATTCGCAATCGCAAGGCAGATGCGGCGGGTGCTGATACAAGCGCGCGACGGCAGGGGTCGCGTGACCCTGCCAGAGCATGGGCAGGTCAACTGGGTGGCATTCAGCACGGATGGCAAGCACTTGCTCACCGCATCGGACGACGGGACGGTTCGCACCTGGAACGCGACGACGGGAGCCCGCGAGCGAGTTCTTCGCGCGGGCAGCGCGGTGCTCGACGCGAGGTACAGCCCGGACGACAAGCGCATCGCGGCGGCCGGCGCTGACGGCAGCATCCGCATCTGGCGCCTGGACGGCAGCGGGCCGGTCGTGCTCTATGGCCACGACGGGCCCGTCAACACGCTCGGCTTCAACCGGAAGGGCGACCGGCTCGCGAGCGGCGGGAGCGACGGGACGGTGCGGGTCTGGGATCCACGCGGCGGCGATCCTGTCGTCCTGCTTCACACGCACGAGGGCGACGTCAGCGGGGTCGCCTTCAGCGCGAAGGGCGAGCGGGTCGTCAGCGGCGCCGACGACGGCATCCGTGTGTCGGTATGCGAGGTGTGCGGATCGTTCTCCGACGTCGTGGCGCTAGCCGAGACACGCCGCGACGAGACGCTCACGCGGTCCGAGCGCGCGCGCCTGCTGGCCGATGGCGGATAGTCAGGCGGCGCGCTGGTGACACCGCATCAATAGGGCGGTTTCCGTCTCGGTCTGAGGCGGCCGCCGGCCGGGTCCACGCCCCACGCCTCGTCGGCAATCTCGTGCGCAGGCCCGGTTTCGCACCTCGTTACCTGGGCATCCCGCTCGACGAAGATCACGCTGCGCGGGTCGTGCGCGTTCGCCGCAACGTTGACTCGATGCTTGATCTCACCCGCTCGGATCAGAATCCATGATCGGAGCTCATCGTCGAGGTACACGGGATAGACCCCGTCCTGCACTCGGCCGAGATAGCCCTTGAAGGATACGTAGCCCGCGTACGCCGCGGAGAAATCCGCCGGCCGGCACTTGCCCAGGCGGCCGGCAATTGCGTCAGGGGTGAGGTCGAGGTCAGGGAGCCCGTCTGGTCCGTCATCGGGTGCGTTCACGATTCCTCCTCTGGATTGGATGCTGGCCGGCTGTCTCGTCGTCCGCGAGAACCTGCGGCACGACCGTCGCAATCTCGTGGATCCGGCTTCGGATGTAGGGATGCATGACATAAGCGGACCGGGCGTCGGTGGGCTCCCGCGACAGCAGCGTCGCGACCAGGCCTGGCAGCGCCGTCGCGTCGGTGGTCATGACCGCGGAGCGCAGCAACGCCTCGAGGCCCGGCTGCTCACGCAGGATCTCCGCTGCATCCGCGGACCTCGGGCCTCGAACGTGAATCGAATTGTCCGCCCCGACCTCCTTGAACTCACGAGCCGCGTTGGTCGCACGAACGAGCCGTGGGACGGAGGCCGCAGGGTGTTCCGGATAGCGCTCGACGATCGTCTGCAATGCATCGTTGCCTTTCTGCAGCTCTCGTGCGTCTGAACCCACGAGCGACATCAGCGTACCCTGCTGGTCTCCGAATACGAGCTCGGCGACCGCGCGGTCGGCAGGTGTGACCGGCGGACGCACGGTGGTCACTGCGATGTTGGACAGCACAGATGACCCATCGGGTGCTGTGCAGCGGGCCCTGATCTCATAGCGCCCGGGCCAATCGAAGCAGAACCCGCGCTTGCCGTAATGGATGAACGCGCTGTCGCGGACGGGCTGATCGCCGGCCCGCAGCACGATCGTGTCGTCCACGCGGCAGTGGCGCAGGATCGGCTCGAACACGAACGCCGTCCGATCAGGGCCACGAATCGCTATGTCGACGTTGCCGGGACGCGGGCCGATGACACTCTGAGCGCGCCGGCCCTCCGTGGTGGTTCCTGACAGCTCGAGGTCGAGGGTGATCGGCACGCCGTAAGGGAGAACCGGCGGCACTGCGAGCCTCAGGCGCAGCCCGGCGTCCGCTTGCTGCGCCGCTTCAGTGGCGACATCTCCTTCGAATGCCGCTCCGGCCGTCAGGGGGTTGCCGCCCATGATCACGTCGTCGCGCGACGCGTGGCGCAGATGCACGAGCTCCACATCGTCGAACTGAAAGGCGAAGCTCGACCAGAACGCGGCGGCACCGCCAGGGAAGAGATCGGGATATGCCATCCACGTGAGCGATCCTCGTCGGCTGGGCACCAGGGGGCGCGCCAGGCCTTTCTGAAACGAGTGCAACAGGTTGAAGCCGTGGCCGAGCTCGTGGACGCACGTGAAGAGCTGCCTTCGCAGTCGTTGCGGGCTCGTGCCGGCCATGCCCTGGTAGAAGAGCGCGCAACCCTGGCGTTGGCTGTCATGTTGGTCGAACATCAGCCCAACGAGATTCGCTTGCGCCGCGCCGCGATCGCGGTCGTGAAGTCGTGCGTGCAGCAGCCAGATCGCCCATTGGGGGACGTCCGCAAATGCTGAGAAATGCTGGATCATCGCCGCGTGAAGCTCGGCGTCGCTCCAGGATGCGTCGGGGCCTACATCGGCGGTTTCGAGCGTCCCGGGCTCGCGCGGACGCACCATTTCGATACCCGCGTCCGCGAACGCCGACAGATGGGTCAGCGTGCGCGGCGAGCAGCCCGCCGGCAGCATTCCCGTGTCATATGACTCAAAGCGCTCTACGCCCTGCTCGGCGTCCTCCTCGATCCACACCTTGCGAAAGTTCGCCGACTCATAGTTGCACTCGTAGTGCGCTCGCACCCTTCCGCTGGACGTGAGATGCGTCAGCGTGGCGATCGCCGGCCGATTGGCCGCCTCGAGAGCCACCGCGACCTTGACGTGCGTCGCGTCGGTCTTCCAGGACGAATGCCCCACGCCGTTGATCGTCACAAGCGATCGGCTGCTCATGACGGCCGGTGCGTCGACACGCATCGAGCCGAAGTATTCGATGTCGCCGGGCAGGAGCCGGAAATAGTCTGCACTCACGCGGTGCGTCGGCCGCGCACCGTCCACGTCGACTCGCAGCTCGACCTCGAAGTCTCCGTCCGTGCCGCGGTATCGACCGCTGACGGAGGGGTGCGGGATCGGTGGCATGTTCAGTACCCATTATCGGTACGGGGATGCTTATCCGCAACAAGTCCCGGCACGGACCGGCGCCGGCGAGCGGCGGCATCGGGCGCGGTGGCTGCCTGCGCCGGCGGCGGTCAGTGCTAGTCGGTGCTGCGGACCAGCCCCTGCGTCTGGGCGGCCACCGCCTGCGCGCCGAGCTTCGCGAGGTCGATCATGTGCGTCGGCGGGCTCGTGACCGCCATCGTCGAGGTCACGTGGAGCTCGGGATCGACGTGGACGAGCTCGCCGGGGTCCAGCAGCCGCCACCGGGGGCATGAGTCCATGCGCTCCGAGGCGATCACGGTCGCCGGAATGAACGACAGCTCACCGGACTGCACGCGCATCGTTCCCGAGGGGCTGACCTTGTCGAAGCCGATCGCGTCGTCGATGCCGCCGATCGAGCGTTCGAGGATCCACAGCTCGTTCGTCTCGGGGTAGCGCAGCGCCCACACATCGGTCGGGGTCGTCAACACCATGTTCAGCGAGTACAGCGGCAGCTCGGCCGCGAACTCCGTCGCCGCCGCCGTGATCCCGGCACCGACGTCGCCGTCGCAGTCGTCGATGCGCTTGGTGATCAGCGCGAAGAGGTGCTCGGAGTCCGTCGTGCCCCGGATGAGATCTGCGTGCGGGCCGAGCCGCCGGCGTATCTCCTCGAGCTCGCCGACGACGCCGTTGTGGCCGAAGAGGCGGCCGTGCTGCTCGAACGGATGGGTGTTCTCGACGCTCGGTTCGGCGGCCGTGGCGTGGCGGATGTGCGAGATGAAGGTGCGCGAGCGGACGGCCCTCGCGCCGGCGATGAACGTCTGGCTGCGCAGCGCCGCGACCGGCTTGCGGTACACGGTCGGCGCGCCGTCGGCGTCGAAGGTGCCCAGCCCGACCCCGTCGGGCTGACTCTCGCTCTGCAGCAGCAGGCTCGACGGCGCATCGAGCAGCCAGAACGTCGCCTGGACTTCGCGCGTCCCGCCGCTCATGCCGAACAGTCTGCACACGCGGACGATTGTACGGCCGCCGTGCGGCCGCACAAGACGGGCTATGGCTGCCGGCGAGCTCGGCTCGGTGCGACGCGTGGCGGCTCGTTGGGCTGCTTCGGATAGACGGGCGGCCAGGGCGCGTCGAGCAGGCCGTTCGCGCGGTCGCGCTCGTGGAGCGCGAGCAGCGGCTCGAGCGATTGCGGGGCGTCGTCGATCGCGGCCCATGGGTCGCCGTCTCGCTGCAGCCGGCTGGGCACGCTCGCGAGCGTCAGCTCGTCGGGGTGGACGTCGTCGAGCGCCTCCCAGGCGATCGGCGTCGAGACCTGGGCTCCCGGGCGCGCGCGCACAGACCACGCGCCGAACACCGTCTTGTGCGGCGCGTTCTGGTTGTAGTCGACCAGGATCCGGCGGCCGCGCTCCTCCTTCCACCACGCGGCGGTGAGGATGTCGGGGCGGCGGCGCTCGAGCTCGCGCGCCGCGGCCACGGCCGCGAAGCGGACGGCGTAGGAGTCCCAGCGCGGCGCCAGGCGGACGTACACGTGCAGTCCGCGGTTGCCGGTCGTCTTGAGAAAGCCGACGATCCCGAGCTCGTCCAGCAGCGCCTTGAGCTCCTTGGCGGCCGCCCGCGCCTCGTCGAAGCCGGTGCCCGGCTGCGGATCGAGATCCAGGCGCAGCTCGTCGGCATGCTCGGGATCGTCGGCGCGGTGAGGCCAGACGTGAAAGCCCAGGCACGCGAGGTTGACCGCCCACGCGACGTGCGCGACGTCCGCCGCCACGAGCGCCCGCGACGGGGTGCCGTTGACGGTCTGCACGGTCGTCGTCTGCAGCCAGTCCGGCACGCTCTCGGGGACGCGCTTCTGGAAGAACGACGGGCCGCCCGCCCCTCGCGGGAAGCGCTGCATGAGCACCGGCCGCCCGCCCATCGTGCGCATCAGCGGCTCGGCTACCGCGGCGTAGTAGCGGACGAGGTCGATCTTCGTCTCGCCGCGCTCACCGAACAGCACCTTGTCCGGGGATGTGATCGTCACCTCACGGTGCGCAAGTTCGACGACCTGCGCGTTGTCAGCGGCCACGTCGCCACCGTACCGGCCGCCCGGTTAGCATCGCCAGATGGCGACCGACGAGCCAGCTCGACCCCAGCGCGGCCTGACCGCCGAGGAGCGGGGCCGCGACGTCAGCCCGGAGCAGGCGCAAGTCGAAGCCGCTCCGACGACGGCGGGGCGCATCGGCGCGGCGGCCAAGCCGGGATTCCTGCTCTCGCAGGCCGATGGCTATCCGGTCGCCATCAAGCAGTTCCTGCAGTTCTGCCTGATCCTGATCTATCCCGCGTGGCTGTTCGCCGTGCTGGTCATGTGGGCGATCTACGGCGTCATGCGGGTCCTCTACGGCATCTGGTGGGTCCTCCTGACGCCACTGCGCCTGTGGATGAAGCGCAACCGCCCGGAGGACTACGCGGCAAGCCAGCGCAAGTGAGGCTCTTCGGGCGCGGCGGGTCTCCGAGCGTCAGCGTCGAGCCGCAGCTGCTGCTTCCGGGCAGCGAGCTGATCGCGACCGTCACGATCCCAGCCACACTCGACAAGGTCGCCGCGGCGACGGCCGAGCTCGGCTACGAGAACACCTACGCCTACCGCTGGGCCGGCAGGGCCGACGCCGCGGCCACCGCGGGCGACTCGCTGGCGATGATCGGCGAGGTCGGCACCGACCACGGCTCCGAGCGCGTGATCAGCGAGTGGGTCTCGGTCATCGCGGCCGGTGTGCCGCTCGCGGGCGACGCGCTCGAGGCCGGCACGCACCCGCTGCCCTTCCGCGTGCCGTCGTGGGCACCGGGGTCATCGCAGCAGCTCGTGAGCTGGGCGGTTCGACTGACCGTCGATCGCAAGGGCCGCGACGTCGGCGCCGACGGGCACTTCACCGTGCTCGCTCCGCCGCCTGTAGCCGCGCCGCCGAGCGACTTGGAGCGCGTCCATGGGCGCTCGACCGACATCGACATCCGCCTCGACAAACCGTGTCGGCGCGCGGGGGAGGCGATCACGGGCACGGTCGAGATCACCGCTCCGGAGGAGCTCCCGGAGGCCGATGTCGCGGTCGTGTTGCAGCTCGACCGCGTCTCGCACCCGCTGGCGCGCACCCCCGCGCGCGGCGAGACCTTCGACCGCGACCGCGTGCAGCTCGACAAGCATCTCGACCTCGCGGTCGGCGCTCGCACCGAGCTGGCATTCGAGATCGCGTTGCCCGCCGACGCGCCGCCGACCGCCGCGGGCGTGCACTCGTCGCTGCGCTGGTACGTGCTCGTGCGGATCCTCTACAAGGGCTTCGGCGGCCACGTGCCCGAGCATGTGCGCCGAGGCTTCGTCGTCTACAACGCGCCCGCGGGCGGACCGACCGCCGATGCCTCGGCGCCGAACGCCTCGACGTAGCCCGGGTGCACGTCCCGCCGGCGCTCACCGCTGGTCCATGGCGCGGCGCCGTCGAGGTGGTGCTCGAGCAGGTCCAGGCAGACATGCCAGGGGTTTCGACGTCGGCCTGGTCGGCGCCGTCGTCGCCGTCTGCGTCTGATACGGGCCCCGCGTTGTTCGACGAGCAGCGCCGCGGAATAACGATCGGCTGTGCAGCACGCGCGTCGTCCGCGGCGGGCGCCGCTCCGCCGCGGCCGCGCCGGCGGCTCATGCCGACGACGAGCTATGGCGCGGCGGCACCGCCGTAGCCGGCGGCCACAAGGTGAGCGATCCCTACACCTGGGTTGGCCCACGCGTCCGGCTTGGGCGAGCACGATCGCATCCATGATCAAGCGAACCCTTCTCTCCTGCCTGACGCTCGCCGCCATCGCGGTGGCGCCCGCCGTCGCCCGGGCCGCGGACACCGTCGTGGTGCCCGGCGTCGAGGCCAACGAGATGACCGCGCTCGACGGCACGCTCGTCTGGAGCAGCGGGGACTTCCCCGATCACACGCTGATGCAGCGCAATCCCGATGGCACGATTGCGCCGGTCGCGGGCGCACCGAGCGCCAACTACCGCTCGATCGACCTCGGTCGCGACGGCAACGGCGACCTCGTGCTCACCTACCTGCGCTGTGAGGCCAACAGGAACTGCAAGGCGGTGTCCGACGACCTCGAGGGCCACCGCAGCTTCTACAAGAAGCTCGTGCCCAAGCGCTGCGAGCTGACCGCCGCCCCCTCGCGCTGGGACACCCGCGTCGCCTACGGCCTGAGCTGCGACCGCCTGCGCGGCAAGCAGCACGTCCACGACCGCTCGCGCTCGGGCCTGTTCGTGCGCAAGGGCTCGGCCGCCGCCAAGCGGCTGCGGATGCCCAAGGACGCGGTGAGGTTCGGCGTCGACCACGTGCGCTACGTCGACCTGCGCGGAACCAACGTCGGCGCCGTCGTGACCGACATCTACTCCTATGCGTTCTCGCAGACCGTCAACGGCTCGACGCTGCGCTCGACGTTCGTCGCGGCCTCCGAGGGCGAGAGCGACGAGAACGTCGCCGGCTCGGCGCTGGGCACCGGCGGCGCGCTGTGGACGCTCGTCGGTGCCTCTCACACGGGCGATCCCAACGAGGCGCGGATCTCGCGGCTGGGCAGGGACGGCTGCGACAACTTCGAGCGGCTGATCAACGCGCCCGGCCCGGCCGAGGCCGAGGGCTACCGCGCCGAGGGCCTGGCCGTCAACGGCACGACGCTCTACCTGTTCGTCCGCGGCTCGGGCATCGTGACGCACGAGTTCACGCCGGCGTCCGCCTGCACGAGCTAGGGCGTAAGCTCGACGGCGTGCAGGACGGCGAGCACCGCGAGCTGATGATGGCCGCCATCGCGGCCGAGGGCGAGGCCCACGCTGCCCTGCTGGCCGGCGACCACGACGCCGCGCGCACGTCCTATGCCAAGGCCGTCGAGCAGTACCGCGCTTCGTGGAAGCTCGCTCCGCCGAAGAGCTACGGGCGGCTCGTCGGGCTGCTGAAGGCCGCCGTGCTCGGCGGTCGGGCGCAGGCCGCCGCCGCCGAGGTGCGCGAGATGCTCGACGGCGACGAAGACGCCGAGGGCTCGCCGGTCGCCTCCTACGTGCTCGCCGTCGCCGCGCTGATCGCCGGCGACGACGACGAGGTCGCGCTGCGCGCCGCGCGCATGGAGCCGCGTGGCGACGCGTTCGAGCGCACCGCCTCCGCGCTCAAGGCGCTCGCCGCCGGCGACGCCACCGCCTATGCCAACGCGCTCGCGGCGATCGCGATGGACTTCGCCGCGCGCGACGAGCACCTGACCGGTGTCGCGATCGCCGACACCGCGGTCATGCTCGAGCTGCTGGCGGCCGAGCGCGGGATGGCCGTCAGGCCTTCCAGCCCGCTGGTTCCTGCGCCCTGACGCGCTACGCGCCGGCTCCGAAGCGCCGCAGGTGCCGAGCGAGCGCGCGCATGTCCATGGTCTCGTCGAAGGCGACGACCCCGCCGTGGCCCAGCGTGCAGCCCGCGGCCGCGAGCTCGTCGAAGTCCAGGAGGGTGTCGAGCAGCGATACGGGCAGGATCGCGCCGGGCGGCCCGCCGATCTGCAGCGCCTGGATCTCGTGGCCGTCGCGCAGGCCGCCGGCCAGGTCCTCGCAGAGCTCGCGCACCGTCGTGCCGAAGCGCACCTCGTAGACGCCGGGGCGCGCGAAGCGCTCGTTGAAGCAGACGAGCTTCGTGCCGGAGGTCGGGCTGCCGGGGCTCAGCTGCGAATAGTGCGCCGCGCCGAGCCGCGCGATGACCGGGAGGTTGCACAGCGTCTCGACCGTGTGAACGACCGGCGTCGCGTGCAGCGCCCCCACCTCGCGTGCGAGCGACGCGCCCTCGACGATCGTCACCTCGAAGGAGAACTCCGAGCCGAGCACCGAACCGCCGAGCAGGCCTGCGCGACGCGCGACCGCCGCCGCCCACTCGAGCGTCGGCTTGCAACGCGGGTACTCCGAGCGCGTGACGACGATGCCGTGGCCGGCGCCGGTCGCATAGCCCGCGAGCGCCATGCCCTCGAGCAACAGGTCGGGGTGCTCCTCCATCAGGACCTTGTCGACGTAGGAGCCCGTGTGGGCCTCGTCGCCGTCGGCGACGACGATCGGGCGCTCGCGGTCGTCATCGCGAGCGACCCGCCACGTCTCGCACGCGGCAACGCCCGCGCCGCCCCGCTCGCGGACCCCGGCGGCCTCGACCTCCTCGAGCAGCTCCTCGGGCGTCAGCGTCGCAACCGCGCGCGACAAGCCGCCCCACGCGTCGCCGAGCGCCAGCAGCACCGGCTCGTCGAGCGCGCTGCGCGGCGTCGGCTCGCGCGCGGCGCGCGGCGAGCCGTCGAGCACGCGCTCGACCACGCCCGGGCCCGCGTCGATGACGTCGCCGTCGCGGACCGCCGGCGAGCTGTGGCAGAAGCCGAGGCAGGCCGTCTCGACGAGCGAGACCGAGCCATCGGCGCTGCGCGTGCCGAGCTCGCAACCAAGCCCGTCGCACAGCGCGTCGACGTGCGCGCCGGCGGTCGTCGCGAAGCACGCCGTGCCGGTGCAGACGCGCACGTCACGCTCACCGCGGAGCATCAGGCGACGCGCACGGTCTCGCCGTCGACCGTCACGAGGTCGCCGCGGCGCAGCTGACGCCCGCGGCGCACGTCGACCTCGCCGTTGACGCGCACCTCGCCGTCCTGCACCAGCTCGCGCGCGTGGGCGCCTGACTCGGCCAGGCCGGCGAGCTTGAGCAGCTGGCCGAGGCGGATCGTCTGCTCGCGAATCGCGACGTCGACGCCTTCGGGTTCGGCGGGCGTCATGGCGCTGCCTCGTCCGCCGCCGCGCGCAGGCGCGCGAGCCCTTCGACGATCTCCGCCGGCGGGTGCGTCGTGAAGGACAGGCGCAGCGTGCGTGGGTCGGGGTCGCCGGCGTAGAACGGCGCGCCCGGCACGAACGCGACGTCGTGGCGCAGCGCGGCGGTCAGCAGCGCGGCGGCGTCCCAGCCCTCGGGCAGGCGCGCCCACACGAACATCCCGCCGTCGGGGCGGTTGAACGTCGCGCCGGCGGGCAGCGCCTGCCCCAGGCCGCCGAGCAGGGCGTCGCGGCGGCGGCGGTACTCGCCGCGGATGCGCTCGATGTGCTCGTCGAGGTCGCCCGTCTGCAGGCAGATGCGCGCGGCGTGCTGGTCGACGGTCGAGGTGTGCAGGTCGGCCGCCTGCTTGGCGACGACGAGCGGTGCGAGCAGCGCCTCGGGCGCGCGCAGGAACCCGATCCGAAGCCCTGGAGCCAGCACCTTCGACAGCGACGAGACCGTGACCGTCCGATCGCGGGCGCCGGGGTGCGAGCCGACGGCCGCGAGCGGCTCGCCGTCGTAGCGCAGCTCGCCGTAGGGGTCGTCTTCGATCAGCCACAGGCCGTGCTCGGCGGCGACCTGCGCCAGGCGGGCGCGACGCGCGGCGGGCAGCGTGCGGCCGGTCGGGTTCTGGAAGGTCGGCACGAGGTAGAGGAACTTCGGGCGGTGCTCGGCGATCAGCGCCGGCAGCGCCACGGGATCCACGCCGTCCTCGTCGCACGGGACGGCGACCAGCCGCGCGCCCGCGAAGCCGAAGCACTGCAGCGCGGCGAGGTAGGAGGGGTTTTCGACGAGCACGACATCTCCGGGATCCAGCAGCACGCTGGCGACCAGCCCGAGCGCCTGCTGGGAGCCGGTCGTGACGATGATCTCGCCGGCGTCGGCCTCGAGGTCGCGTCCGGCGAGGCGGTCGGCGAGCAGCGCGCGCAGCCGCGGGTCGCCCTGCGTCGAGGAGTACTGCAGCGCACGCGCCACGGCCGTCGGCCCGAGCGCGGCCGCGAACGCCTGCGCGACCATCTCCGCCGGAAACAGCTCGGGAGCCGGCAGGCCGCCGGCGAAGGAGATGACCTCGGCGCGCTCGGTCAGCGCGAGGATGTCTCGCACGGGGGAGGAGCGGACGTCCGCGAGCCGCGAGGACAGGGAGGGCAGCGGTTCGGGCACCGCTTCCATGATCGCGGTTTGCGGGCGCTTTGCGAAACCGGGGTGCTACCGTCTAGGCCATGGGCGGCGCCGCCGCCCGCGAGGTTCTTGTCTCTGAGTGCGCTTCAGGCGGTTCGGGTCGGCGAATCTCCCCGAACTGTTTGCCTGGTCTGCGATGCGTCGCGGTCAGGGTTAGGAGCAACTCCCCATGTCCTCGAAGTCCTTCGCCGATCTCGGCGTGTCTCGCGTGGTGGTCGATGCGCTCAGGGCGCGCGACATCACAGATCCGTTCGCGATCCAGAACCTCGTCATCCCGGACGTCCTGGAGGGCCACGACGTGCTCGCCAAGTCGCCCACCGGCTCGGGCAAGACGCTCGCCTTCGCGGTGCCGATCGTCGAGCGCCTGCAGGCCACCGATCGCCGCCCCGGCGCGCTGATCCTGGCCCCGACGCGCGAGCTCGCGCTGCAGATCGTCGACGACCTCTCCGACCTCGCCCGCGCCCGCGCGCTGTCGGTCGCCTGCGTCTACGGCGGCGCCGGCATCGAGCGCCAGATGAAGCTCGCCCGCAGGGCGCACATCCTCGTCGCGACGCCCGGCCGCCTGGAGGACATCCTCCAGCGCCGCGCGGTCACGCTCGAGCACATCAAGATCCTCGTCCTCGACGAGGCCGACCGGATGCTCGACATGGGCTTTCGCCCGGCCGTCGACCGGATCGTCGCGCGCACGCCGCGCAGCCGCCAGACGCTCTTCTTCTCGGCGACGCTCGAGGGCGACGCCGGCTCGATCGCCAAGGCCTACACGAGCGACGCGCGCCGCCACGAGTACATTCCGCCGCTCGACGCCAACGCGCCGGAGACCGAGCACCGCTTCCTCAAGGTCCAGCACGAGGCCAAGGTCGCGCACCTCGTCCACGAGCTCAACGAGGCCGGGCGCGGTCTGACGATCGTCTTCGTGCGCACCAAGCGCGGCTGCGACCGCCTCGTCAAGCGCCTGCGCGACCACAACGTGACAGCGCTGGCGATGCACGGCGACAAGACGCAGTCCCAGCGCGAGAAGGCGCTCGCGCGCTTCGAGCGCGGCGAGGTCGACACGCTCGTTGCGACCGACGTCGCGGCGCGCGGCATCGACGTGCGCGACGTGACGCACGTCATCAACTACGACATGCCCGAGGATCGCGACGCCTTCGTGCACCGCACCGGCCGCACCGGCCGCGCGGGGCGCTCGGGCATCAGCGTGACGTTCGTGCTCGGCGACCAGGCCCGCGACATGAGCAAGATCGCGTCGGACCTCGGGCTGCACAGGGAGTTCTCGCTCAGCGGCATGCCGACCTCCACGAGCGGCGGCGGCGGCGCGGGCGGCCCGAAGCGCGGGCGTGGCCCCGCACGCCCGGGTCAGCGTCCCGGCCGCCGCGAGCGCGCGGCTGCCAGCTCGGGTCGCAGCTCCCGCTAGACGCGCTGCCTGTTTGGCGCGAGTGCCTCGCCATGCGGGGCTTTCGCGCCAAACCCGCCGCTGCGCCCGGCCGCGCGCGCGAGTAGTGCGGATGAGAGGACTCGAACCTCCACGGGGTTGCCCCCACAGCGACCTGAACGCTGCGTGTATACCAATTTCACCACATCCGCCAGCGCCCCGAACCTTAGCAGCGGAGCACGGGAGGCACCGGGCGATCCGGCCGGTGCGCAGGCCTTTGGTACCGTGATCGCCGTCCCGCCGCGCCGCTATCGTCTAGGGGACTAGGACGCCGCCCTCTCACGGCGGAAACCGGGGTTCGAATCCCCGTAGCGGTACTCCCGACGCCCCGGTTCCCCGGGGCGTCTCGCATGTGGTATCGGCGCCGACCAGTGTTCTCGCCGATCAGGCTCAGCCGCCGTAGCCCCATCGTGGACCCGCGCGCAGCTGGCTGCGAATCTCGCCACCGGGGAACGCCGTGCTATGGACGTTGGCGTAGGTGACGCCGGCGCGCATGGCGCGCAGCAGCTCGTTGAACTCGCCGGGGGCGATGCCCTGCCCGACGGGCCCGAGGACGTCGGCGGCATCGATCGTGCCCTCGACCGTCCCGGACGGCGTCGGGCACGCGGGCGTGCCGGCGGGCCCGGGGTTGGTGGCGGTGCCGCACAGCCACACGCTGATGCCGCCGTTGACACCGGCCTGGGCGAAGTGGATGTGGGCCTGCGTGACGCCGCCCTCGAGGCCGGCGTACGTGAGCTTGTAGGCGAGACCGGCGTTTGAGGGCGTCACGGTCGCCCGGAACTTCCCGTTCGCGGCGGTCGAGACGGCCGGCACCTCCTCGTAGCCGTCGAGCGAGCCGCTGACCGGCGTGCTGCCGCCACCGGCCACCGCCACGCTGCCTGCGACGGCCAGCGCTCCGGCCACGGCGGTTCCCAACGCAAGCTTGATCCTCGCGTTCATGACGCACCTCCAGAAGGTGTAGTGGGTGAATGCAGAACCTACATCGGGACGCCCTCGCCTCGCCCGATTTCGCGTTCCGGCGGCCACATGCGTAACGGACGGGCGAGTCCCTGGAAACGGGTATTGCGACCCCCGTGGTGGGCCGACTTGCACGATCTGAGCGCAGTCGCCGCCGGCCCGCGCCCTTCGCGCCTGCCGGACTGATCTGTCTGCTCACGCTGTCGGTCGCGGCGGCGCTGTGGCTCGCGCCCTCGACGGCGCTGGCGCAGGTCTATCTCGGCGCACCCGTGAGCTTCCCCGCCGCTGACGGGCCGAGCGACATCGCGGTCGGCGAGTTCGACGGCGACGGCGATCGCGACCTCGTGGTCGTCCACCCGACGCCGGATCTGGTCACGGTGCTGCTCGGCGGGGCGGGCGCGAGCTTCTCGGCTCCGGCGCCCTTCGCGGCGACGAGCGGGCCCGCGGAGGTCGCGGTCGGCGACTTCGACGGCGACGGCGATGCCGACCTCGCCGTCGCAGGCGCCAACGGCGTCGCCGTCCTGCTGGGCAACGGGTCCGGAGGCTTCGCGGCGCAGACGGTCTTTCCGGCGGGCGGCCCTCCCTCGGCTGTCGCCGTCGGCGACTTCAACGGCGACTCGGATCTCGACCTCGTGGTCGCCGACCGTGGCGCGGGGGCGATCTCGGTGCTCGTGGGCGGCGCCGGCGGGACGTTCTCGGCACCGACGAGCTTCCCGGTCGTGACGAGCGGCCTCCCGGAGTCCGTCGCGGTCGGTGACTTCAATGCGGACGGCGACCCGGACGTCGCCGTCGCCAGCCCGGCCACGGACAACGTCTCGGTGCTGCTCGGCGCAACCGGCGCGAGCTTCGGCGCGCCCACGAGCTTCACCGTCGGTGACTTTCCCCAATCCGTCGCGGTCGGCGACTTCAACGGCGACGACGACCCCGACCTCGCGACCGTGAACTTCAACTCCGCGAACGCATCGGTCCTGCTCGGCGGGCCCGGCCCCGGGGCGAGCTTCTCCGGGCCGACGAGCTTTGCCGCCGGCACGTCGCCGTTCGCCGTCGCGATCGGAGACCTCAACGCCGACTCAGATCCCGACCTGGCGATCTCCAACCGAGACGTCGACACGGTCTCGGTGCTGCTCGGCGGCGCGGGAGGCTCCTTCTCCGCGCGGCTCGCCTTCGCGGCCGGAGACGGTCCGCTGGGAGTCGCCGCCGGCGATTTCGACATGGACGGGCGCGACGATCTCGCGGTCGCGAACGCCAATACGGACAGCGTCTCCGTGCTCGCCAACCCCGCCCCGGCGCCGCCTCCGACGCCTCCCACACCGGTCACACCCGTCGCGCCGCCGCCCGCGGTGGCGCCGCCCGACCGCGACGCGGACACGATTCCCGACGCCGGCGACAACTGCGTCGACGCGCCGAACCCGCCGCAGGCCGACCGCGACGCCGACGGCATCGGCGACGCCTGCGACGCCTCGGACGCCTCGAGGGGTCCCGCGCTGGGGCGCACCGTGGTCGCCAGGGTGGTCAGCGGCGAGGTGTTCGTGCGCGTGCCTGGCAGAAGCTCGCGCAGCGTGGCGCGCGCAGCCCAGGTCCCGAGCGGCTTCGTCCCGCTGAAGGGCGCCGAGATCCTGCCCGTCGGCACCGTCGTGCACGCCACGCGCGGGCGGCTGGCGCTGACCTCGGCGGCCAGCCAGACGCGGACCCAGCGGGCGGAGTTCTACAGAGGCATCTTCCAGATCCGCCAGCGGCGCGCGCGCCTTGCGACGACCGACATCGCGCTTCGAAGCACCAACTACGTCAAGGAGTGCGGGTCGGCCGCGCGCGCCGGTCGAGCGGCGCGCGCCTTCGACGTCTTCTCCGCTCAGGCCAGGCGCCGATCCAGGAAGGTCGTCTCCCGGCTGTGGGGCGACGGCAAGGGGCGCTTTCGCACCATCGGCCGTCACAGCGCCGCGACCCTCCGCGGCACGGTCTGGCTGACCGAGGAACGCTGCGACGGCACGCTGACACGCGTCACCCGTGGCATCGTCAGCGTTCGCGACCTGCGGGCCAAACGGACCGTCACCGTGCGCGCGGGACGCAGCTATCTCGCGCGCGCCATCCGGGCGACCACGAAGTCGCGCCCGGGCTGAGCCGGGGACCGGGCTCGGTCAGCGGGAGGCGGCCCAGCGCGGCGCCGGCACACCGAGCAGCCTGTTCAGCCCGAACGACGCGGCGGTGAGGATCGCCACCCCGACCACGACCGCTACGAGCTGGAGGGGATCGTCGAGCAGGCCGCTGGAGACGATGATCGTCGTCGCGCCGGCCGGGGGGTGGGCGGATCGCAGCAGCCGCAGAGCGCCCCCGGTCAGCGCGACGGCCAGCGCGACGGCGCCGATCCGTTCGGGCACGACGCCCGCTTCATAGGCGCTCGGGGCGTCGATCAGCCCGAATGCGGCGATGCCGACGACCGCCGCCAGCACCGCCACGGTGTGGCCGACGATGGCGTTGCGCGGGCTGGCGATCTCGGCCATCGGCGTCTCGAAGAACAGAAAGGCCGTGGCGCCGAGGCTCGGAAACAACAGCGGCTCGTTCAGCGCCCATGCGGCGACGCCGCTGATGGCAATCGCGATCAGCGAGCCGGTGAACGTGTAGACCGCGTTGCCGCGGTTGCCCCAGCGCGTCTGCAGCCAGCGCTTGAAGCCGTAGGACCCGGGGACTCCGACGAGCGAGCCCTTCCGCGACATCACGCGTACGGAGGAGTCTGCGAACTCGGCGATGTGGTCGATTTGACTCTGGGGATCCATCGTCAGCCGCTTTGCGTTCAGGCCCTGCCCGATCGGCAGGTACCCGGCATCCGCCTCGATGTCGCATGGCGGGACCGCATCCTAAGCCGCGGTGACCCAATCTCGCGTTCCTTGATGGGTCACCTGGGTATCCGGCGGGGGCGGATAGCCATCGATGCGATTCCGACAGCGGCTCGCGGTGCCACCATTCGGACGCCGACCGGTGGACGGGCGGGGGGACCGTGGACCGCGCGGTGGCCCGGTGAGCCCCCGCTACGATCACGGGCCGCCCGAGGGCGGCCCGTCGCAAGACGTGACTGCGAAGCGCCGGGCGGGGCTGCTACGTGGCGCCGAGGATGATCTGCGAGTTGTTGATCGCCGTTGACGAGTTGTTGGACCCCGAGTTGCCGACCGGGTCGATCTGGAGGCCGGGAATGTTCACCGACGGCAGGTCGTCGCCGACGGAGACCACGAGGATGCCGCCGACGACGATCGTCGAGCCGGGCCCGTCGCTGGCTTCCTGCGTCTGCTCGGTGGTCGAGGTCTGACCGTTGTCCTGATCGCGGCCGCCGATGATGACGTCCACGGCGATCAGCTGCCCGTTGTTGAGGTTGTTCGTCGAGTTCTGGGCGCCCCCGCCGGTGTGCTGACGCGTGCCCACGTTCTGCCTGTTGCGCTGGGTGGTGTCGCCGATGACGAGCAACGAGCCCAGCGTCTGGGAGTTGTTGGCGTTGTTCGTGGAGTTCTGCGAACTGCCGCCGGTCTGGGTCGTCGCGATGTCCTGCTGCCCGCTCTGAGCGGTGTCTCCGATGACGACCGTCGCGTTGACGTCCTGGGTGCTGTTCGCGTTGTTCAGGGAGTTCTGCGACGAGGCGCCGTTCTGCGTGGCCCCGAGGCTCTGGCTGTTGGACTGCCCGATGTCGCCGACGATCACCTGAGCCTGAGCTGCGGTGGCACCGAACATCAGCGGAGCCGCGAGCAGGCCTCCAAGCAGCATCTTGCGAAGCATCAGTGATCCTTCCGATCGTCTGAGAAGTACGCGTGGACCCATGGACACCTGTCCCCCAGCACGCGACAGCGCGAACGATACCCGTGCCGCGGGCGGAAGGGGAGCGGAAACATGCTGTTCACAACGTCGCCGTGAGCGTCGAACGAGATCGAACGACGACGGGCCACCGAGGGCGGCCCGTCGCACGGTGTGTGAAGGGCTGCAGATCAGAAGAAGCAGAAGGCGCCGAAGCCGATCTCCTGGCAGTTGTCGACGTTCGTCGACTGGTTGTTCGCCGCCCTCTGCGAGCCGCCGAAGAGGACGAGGGCCGAGCTGGGGTTGGCCTGGTCGACGTCCTGATCGGTCGTCGTCTGCTGGGCGTTGCTCTGCGCCGTGTCGCCGACGACGAGCAGGCCGCCCGTGGACTGCGAGTTGTTGAGGTTCGTGGTGGAGCTGTTGTGCCCGTCGAGGTCGCCGCCGGCGACCACGATGCCGCCGAGGGAGCTCTACGAGACGCCTTGCGTCGTGACGGAGCCTCGATCGTTGACCTGGGTGCTGTCGCCGATCTGCGCCTGGGCGCCTGCGGCGGCTGATCCTCTCCTACACCACGACGGGCCTCGATGGGGCCAGCATGCGTCCCGGGTTCGGTTGGCCGCACCCCCGGAGCGCTAGCGCCCGAGCAGGCTCACGACCCCGCGCGCCCGCGCGGGCAGGTCGCCGATCAGCTCGCGCACCTCGCCGAGGCCGGTTCGCAGCTCGCGATCGCCGACCTCCACGGGCAGCATCGAGTCCTGCAGCGTCGACAGGATGACGTCCGCCGACCCGGTGGCTTCGACCGCGGCGGCGACGAAGCCCTTGGCGCCGGTCGACGGCGCCCCCGGCGCCGCGGCCTCGAACGTCCGCGAGCTCAGGCCGACGCGCTCGGCGAAGCCGGCGTGCGTGCGCTTCGCGCGGCCATAGGCGACCTGGACGGGGCGAAAGAGCTTCTCCTCGAGCTCGTCGCCGTGCGCCTCGTCGAGCAGCTCGTACGCCGCGCCGAGGGCGGCGAGCGCGACGCTGAGCTCGTCGGTCGCCTCGGCGACGATGTCGAGGAGGTCCTGGCGCGCTTCGGCGTTCGTGTAGGGCATGCACCCAGCGTACGGCCCGGGCCGCGACGCAGGCCCGGTCAGCTGGTGTCGATCCCCAGCGCGTCGAGCGGGACGCCGTAGAACGGTCGTGCGCCGTGGCGGTTTCCGCCGAGATCCATGACCAGCAGGTCGAACGCGCTCTCGACCCGGTGAGCGTCGGCGGGGCCGAACCAGTCCGCGGCGACCTCGAGCACGGTCTCGACCTCGATCGACGCGTTGTGGACATCGGGCGGCGGTGGCGTGCTGCCGGCCGCGGCGTACGCCGCGCGCAGGACCTCGATCATGTCGACACGCAGGGGCTCGCCGTACTCCCGGAGCGTGTGGCTGGGCGGGATCGTCAGCGGCGGAGCGCCGCGGTCGGCGCCGGCGAGGTAGCGCGTCTCATCGGTGTACTCGTAGAGAAAGCGCGCGCCGGGTCCCTCGCGCGAGACGATCTCCTCGGCCTGCTCGCGCGTCAGCGCGCTGCCCACGCCCTCGACGAGCG
The DNA here is from genome assembly GCA_963729125.1 of uncultured Actinomycetes bacterium. Taxonomy (GTDB): domain Bacteria; phylum Actinomycetota; class Thermoleophilia; order Solirubrobacterales; family Solirubrobacteraceae; genus CADCVQ01. The sequence continues at coordinate 803,482 of CAVSML010000008.1, read as the reverse complement.
CCGCCTTCCAGATCGACCCGCCCAGCGGCCCGTCATCGTGGATGAGCATCATGAGCATGAAGAGCGGCTTCGTCGTCCACGACGGCGATGCTCCCATACGCCGTAGTCAGTCGCTGATCGCGGACTCCGGCACGACGTAGTAGCGCTTGCCGACGGGCTTGGGGACCGATGTGACGCCGCGGCGCGTGGCGACGACGGGCAGCGTACGGTCGATCTCGCCACCTTGGGCCTCGACCCATTCGCCGACCGCGTCGCTGTTTCCGCCGGCCTCTTGGACGTGGTTGTCCATGATCACGACGGTCCCCGGCTTGGACCAGATGAAGGGAGCCGGGGTGAGACTTGCCAGAAGCTTGCGAATCGAATCGTCGGTCATGCGCGGCGAGGATAGCGACACGCGCCGGATGCGGAGGCGAGCGCGCGGCTCGCGCCGCCGTGCCGCATCTGCGACCCTAGGTCGGTAGCTGCCGCCGCTGGATGCCTCTGCTCCCCGCATCCTTCGCGTGCGGTCCGTGATCCACCAGGGAGCGAGCGAGGCAGGATGCGATGAGCGCGGACGACGCGTCGGGACCGGTCAAGGCAGCCCACAAGGCCGCGATCCTGTCGGTGCAGCAGCGCAACGAGGCCGCGCACAAGGCCGCCAAGGAGAAGCGCAAGGCCAAGGATCTGAAGGACGAGATCCGCCGCCGCGCCGAGGCTCGCAAGTAGCGCGCTAGAACTGCGTCAGCGAGAGCATGTTGCCGTCGGGGTCCTTGAACCAGGCGACCTTCGCTCCGCCGGGCGCGCTCCAGACGCCGAGCTCGTCCTGCTCGAGGCCGTCGATCCGCTCGACGTCGATGCCGCGGCCGATCAGGTCGGTGATCGTCGCGGCCATGTCCGTGACGTTCCAGCCGAGCACCGTGTAGGGAGCGATCGCCGGCTTCTCGACGAGCACGATGCGCAGCGTCGTGCCGCCGGCGTCGAATGTGACGGCGATCGGGCTCTGACCGGTCTGCTTCAGGCCAAGGCCGCGCCCGTAGAAGGCCTGTGCCGCGGCGAGGTCGGTCGACGCCGCGAACGCGACGATCTCCGCCGACGCCAGCCCGCTGCCGGGTGCGACGCCGCCGGGCGCTGCGCTCTCGGGCGGCGCGCCGCGCGCGACCTCCGGCGGCGCCGGCACGAACGGGCGTGGCGCTCCGCCGGCGCGTGCGCCCGGGACGAACGGCGCGCCGCCCGTGCCCGGCCGCGTCTGCAGATGCCCGCGCGGGACGATGAAGAACAGCGGCTCGCGCTGACCGTCGGGCGCCGCCATGTGCGCGGGCTGGCGGTGCGTCCATCCGCCGCGCGCCTTGACCCACGCGTCGACGGCGTCGACGTCGGCGCCGGCCGCGAGCACGGCCCCGGCCGGGATCGCAGCCATGAACGGCGGCTTGGGGATCTCGCCCTCCGACGGCTCGATGCCCGACAGCAGCGCGACGATCTGCGCGTCGTCCATGTCAGGCCTCGCGGTAGCGGCCGGGCTCCCACAACGGCTCGTCGCCGTCGTTGGCGCCGCGGCTGAGGATGAACAGCAGATCCGACAGGCGGTTGAGGTAGCGCACCACCTCCGGGCTCGCGTCCTGACGAGCAGCGCGCGGCGCTCGGCGCGCCGGCAGACGGTCCGGCAGACGTGCAGCTGCGCGGCGGCCGCGCTGCCGCCCGGCAGCACGAAGGACCTCAGCGGCGTCGAGCGTCGTCGTTGACCTCGTCGCAGGCCCGCTCGAGCCACGTCACCTGCTCGCCGCGCAGGCGCAGGCGCTCGCGCTCGCCGCCGGGCGGGACCGACAGGTCGGCGCCGGCGTCGAAGAGGTCGTTCTGCACGCGCCGCAGCCAGTCGGCGTAGCGCTCGGGCAGCGTCGGGATCGCCAGCGCGACGCCGATCTGCGCGTTGAGCTCGTCGACGTCGCCGTAGGCCTCGATCCGGGGGTGCGTCTTGGGCACGCGGCTCATGTCGCCGAGGTGCGTCTCGCCGCCGTCGCCGAGGCGCGTGTAGATGCGCGTGAGGTTGACGGTCACGGGTCGGTGGTCATGTGACGGGGCACCTTTCCAACGCTACACTGGCGCGGTTCATTGGTCGGTGGTCAAGGGAAGCCGGTGCGAATCCGGCGCGGACCCGCCACTGTGACCGGGGAGAGCCGCCCGCACGCGCTCGCATCGAGCGCAGCCACTGGACCTCGCACACGAGGACCGGGAAGGCGCGGAGACGGTAGGCCCGGAAGCCAGGAGACCTGCCTCCGGCCATCAAGCATCGAACGCCCTCGTGGAAGGGGTGGCTGCTCAATGTCTCATCGCCTGTCCGTCCTGACGATCGCGATCGTCCTGCTCGTGCCCGGCCAGTCAGCGTCGGCCGCACCATCCAACGTCACGGTCCGGGTCGAGGGCGCCGCGACGACGCTGCTCGAGCGCACCGCCGTGCGCACGACCACGGCGACCGTCAACAAGGACGGCAGCGCCGGCCACGACTGCACCGGGACGAGCGCGGCGGGCGCGCTGGAGATCGCGACCGGCGGCAACTGGAACGGCACATGGTTCGATCCGTTCGGCTACGGCGTCGAGCGCATCCTTGGCGAGACCCATGCCTTCCCGGAGCCGGACTTCTTCTCCCTCTGGATCAACAACCGCGAGACGTCCGAGGGCATCTGCGGCGCCACGTCGGAGCTTCAGGAGGGCGACGAGGTGCTGTTCTTCACCGCGCGCTGCGAGTTCGACGGCAACGCGTGCGCGAACGCGCCGGTGCTGCCACTCGGCTTGGCGGTCCCGCGGCTCGTGGCCCCGGGCGCGCCGTTCGAGGCCAAGGTGGTCGAGGTACTCGATCGCGGGGACGCCCTCCCCGGTCGCGGGCGCGACCGTCGCGGGGCGGCGATGCCGCCGCCAGCACCGACGCGACGGGCCGCGCGACCTCACGATCGCAGCGGGCGGGGAGCGCACGTTGAAGGCCTCGCTTGCCGGTCATGCGCGGTCGGCGCGGGGAGAAGGTCTGCGCCAGTCCCGCGCCCACGTGCCGGCGCCGGCGGCACGCCTGCGGCGCCGCGCGACGCGATCGCGCCGGCGGCGACGCTGCTGGGCATCCGCGACGGCCAGCGCTTCACCCGCGCGAACGCCCCGCGGCGGCTGCGCGCGCGCGTCGGCGACCGACCCGTCGGGGCTGCTGACGGTCAAGCTGCGCCTGTCGCGCACCGACCGCGGGCGCTGCACGTACTTCAGCGGCAAGTGCGAGCGCTTCCGCCTCAACGACCGCGGGCGCTGCGGCGCGCCGCCGCGGCTTCTGGTTCTCCGTCGGCGACCGCAACGACGTCGACTACCTGCTGCCGTCCAAGCTCCGCCGCGTGGACGCTACGTGCTCGACGTCAAGGCGACCGACAAGGCCTTCAACCGCGAAGACGCGCGGCGCCGCGCGATCGAACCGCGTCGTGTTCCGTGTCGGGTAGAGGCCGCCACCCGCTGGGCCTGATCGCCGCGCTGTGCGCGGCGCTTGCGCTCGGCGGCTGCGGGCTCGGCGCGGGCGCGGACCCCGACGCGCCGATACGGCCTCTCGGTCACCCGCGACTTCGGCGCGCGGGCGGTGCTCGACATCCCCGGCGCGAAGGTCTCGGGCGCCGACACGGTCATGCGCGTGCTGCAGCGCAACGCGACCGTCAAGACGCGCTTCGGCGGCGAGTTCGTGCAGGCGATCGACGGCGTCGCCGGCGGGCGTCGCGACGGCCGCCCGGTCGACTGGTTCATCTACGTCAACGGCAGTCTCACCGACCAGGGCGCCGGCGCGATCGACGTCCACGGCGGCGACCGGCTGTGGTGGGATCACCACGACTGGGGCCTGACGCCGGACGTCCGCGCCGTCGTCGGCTCCTACCCCGAGCCGTTCGTGCACGGCGAGGGCGGCAAGCGCCTGCCGGTGCGCGTCGAGTGCGTCGATCCCGAGGGCCCCGCCTGCAAGGTCGTCGCCGACAAGCTGATCGCGCTCGGCATCCCGATCGGGCGCAGCAACATCAGCCGCAGCGCCGCCGACGATGACGCTGCGCATCCTCGTCGGCCCGTGGAGCGCGCTGCGCGGGCGCGACGCCGAGGCCGATGCGGTCGACCGCGGCCCGAAGGCCAGCGGCGTCTTCGCGCGCTTCGACCGCGCGGGCACGGGGCTCGCGGTGCTCGACGCGCGCGGCGCCACCGCGCGCACGCTCGGCGCGGGCAGCGGCCTGATCGCGGCGACGCGCGCCGAGCAGCGCCAGCCCGTGTGGTTCGTCACCGGCACCGACGACGCCGGCGTCGCCAGCGCGGCCCGCGCGCTCGACGAGGGGGCGCTCTCGAACCGCTTCGCGCTCGCGATCTCCGACGACCTCCCGGTCGCGCTGCCGGCCGTGGGCGGGCGAGCGGGCGAGACCCGCTGATGTTCTACGTGCGCCGCGCGAGCCCGCTGCACGCGGCCCGCGCACCGGTCGCGGCCGCGTACGCCATCGCGCTCGTGACCGCCGTGCTGGCGTTCGAGAACCCGATCGCGCTGGCCGCGATCGGCCTCGCGATCCTGGCCGCGGCGATGCTCGCCGGCGCCGGGCGGATCCTGCTGCGCGCGGCGCTCTACGGCGTGCCGTTCGCGCTGGTGATCGCGCTCGTCAACCCGCTGGTCACCGACGAGGGGCTGACCGTGCTGCTGCGCCTGGGCGAGATCGGCCCGCTCGGCAAGGTCGACGTCACGCTCGAGGGGCTGACGTTCGGGGCGATCCTCGGCCTGCGCGCGCTGCTCGTCGTGCTCGCCAGCGGCGCGCTGCTCGGCGCGACGGTCGACGCCGACGAGCTGCTGCGCGGCTTCCGGCGCATCTCCGTGCGCTCGGCGCTGACCGCGGCGCTCGCCGTGCGGCTGGTGCCGGTGCTGGGCCGCGACGCGCGGCGCCTGGCCGACGCGCGCCGCTGCCGGCCCGACGCGACGCCCAAGCCCGGCGCGGCCGAGCGCCTGCAGATCGTGCGCGCGGTCGCCACCGGCGCGCTGGACCGCGCGCTCGACGTCGCCGCGACGCTCGAGGTGCGCGGCTACGCGACGGCGGCCGCCGGCGGGCGGGCGGCGGCGCCTGCGCGAGCCGTGGTCGCGCCACGACCTCGCGTTCGCGGCCTCGGCGGCCGGTCTCGTCGTGCTCGCCGCCGGCGCGCGCCTGCTGGGGGTCGCGGCCTTCGACGCCTACCCGAGCACGGTCGTGGCGGCGGGCGCGGTCGAGTGGCTGCTGGCCGTCGCGATCGTGCTCGTCGCGCTGCTGCCGTTCGCCGACCGGCGGGGGATCGAGCGATGAGCGTCCTGCGCTTCGACGCGCGTCACCTACCGCTACCCGCACGCGGGCGAGCCCGCGCTGCGCGACGTGTCGGTCGACATCGCGGCGGGCGAGTTCGTCGTCGCCGCCGGGCTGTCGGCGTCGGGCAAGTCGACGTTCCTGCGCGCGGCCTGCGGCCTCGTCCCGCACTTCCACGGCGGCGAGTTCGCCGGGCGCGTCGTGACCGGCGGCCTGGACACGCGCGAGCACGGCCCGGCGGACCTGTCGGCCGTCGCCGGGACGCTGTTTCAGGATCCCGAGACGCAGGTCGTGCTGTCGACCGTGCGCGCGGAGCTCGCGCTGCCGCTGGAGAACCGCGGCCACGGCGGCCGCCGCGGTCGCGCGCGGGGTCGAGGAGGCGGCGCTCGCGCTCGGGATCGGCGAGCTGCTGGATCGCTCGACGCACGAGCTGTCCGGCGGCGAGCTGCAGCGCGTCGCGCTCGGGCGCGGCGCTCGCCGGCCGGCCGCGGCTCGTGCTGCTCGACGAGCCGACCTCGCAGCTCGATCCGGTCGCCGGCGACGAGCTCGTCTGGCTGCTGCGGCGCCTCAACGAGGAGTGGGGGACGACGATCGTGCTCGTCGAGCACCGCCTCGAGCGCTGCCTCGGCGCCGCCGACCGCGTGCTCGCCTTCGAGGCCGGCGCGCTGGCCTGCGACGCGCCGCCGCGCGGCTTCCTGGAGTGGGCGGCCGAGCGGGCGCCCGCGCTGGCGACGCCCGGGCGCGCGGCTGTTCGCCCGCGCCGGCCTGCGCCCGCCGCCGAGCGGCGTCAAGGAGGCGCGCGCGACGCTGCGCGCGCACGGCCTGCTGCCCCAGCCGGAGGCGGGCCCGCCGGCCGCACCGGCCGCGCCACCGCGCTCGGCGAGCGCCCCGCCGCGGCCTGCTTCGCCGGACGCCGCCGCGCCCCGCGCCCGCGCTGCGCCTTCCACGGCGTCTGGCACGAGCGCGCGGGCGGCCGCGCCGTGCTGCGCGGCGTCGACCTCGCGCTCGCGGCCGGCGAGCGGGTCGCGCTGATGGGCCGCAACGGCGCCGGCAAGTCGACGCTGCTGCGCCACGCCAACGGGCTGCTCGCGCCGACGCGCGGGCGCGTCGAGGCCGCCGGCCGCGTCGCGCTGCTGCTGCAGAACCCCAACGACTACTTCCTCGCCGACCGCGTCGGCGAGGAGGTCGACGCCGGCGCGCTCGAGCGCGCGGGCCTGAGCGCGCTCGCCGACCGCCACCCGCGCGACCTGTCCGGCGGCGAGCGCCAGCGCCTCGCGCTGGCGATCGTCTGCGGCGGCGACGCGCCGCCGGCCGCGCTGTGCCTCGACGAGCCGACGCGCGGCATGGACCGCGCCGCCAAGGGCGACCTCGCCGCCGACCTGCGCCGCGCGGCGGCGGCGGGCAGCGCCGTGCTCGTCGCGACGCACGACCCGGAGTTCGCCGCGCTGGCCGCCGATCGCGTCGTGCTGCTCGCCGACGGGCGCCCGATCGCCGACGGCCCGGCCGCCGAGCTGCTCAGCGGCGGCTGGTACTTCGCGACCGAGACCGCGCGGATCGTCGACGGCGCGCTGCTGCCCGAGGACGGCGCCGACATCCTGCGCGCCCGGATGACGCTCGAGGTGCGCCCGTGAGCTGGCAGCTCGCCTCGTTCGCCGTGCTCGCGCTCGCGCTCGCGGCGGGCTTCGCCTGGTACGAGCGCGCGCAGCCGTCGGCGAAGCTGCTGGCGCTCGTCGCGACGCTCGCCGCGCTCGCGGCGCTCGGCCGCGTCGCGTTCGCGCCGCTGCCGAGCGTCAAGCCGACGACCGACATCGTGCTGATCGCCGGCTACGCGCTCGGCGGCGCGCCCGGCTTCGTCGTCGGCGCGGTCGGCGCGCTGGCCTCCAACGTCTTCTTCGGCCAGGGGCCGTTCACGCCGTGGCAGATGGCCGGCTGGGGCGCTGTCGGCGTCTTCGGCGCGCTGCTCGCGCGCGTCTTCGGGCGCGACCTCGGCCGCTGGCCGCTGGCCGCCGCCTGCGCGCTGGCGGGCCTCGCCTACGGCTCGTTCCTCGACCTGCACCTGTGGGTCCTGTACTCCGCCCACAGCTGGGAGGAGTACCTGCTCGTCGCCGGCCGCGGCGTGCCCTTCAACCTCACCCACGCTGGCGAGCAACGTCGTCTTCTGCCTCGCCTTCGGGCCGCTGCTGGTGCGCGCGCTGGACCGCTACCGCGACCGCCTGGAGGTGGTCTGGCAGCCGATCGCGGCGCGCTCCGGCGGCGCCGCGACGCTGCTCGCGGCGCTCGTCGTCGCGCTCGGCGCCGGCGCGACGCTCGGCGGCGGCGGCGCATGCCGCCGACGCCGCCCAGTCGCGCGCGATCGCGTTCCTCGCGCGCGCGCAGAACGCCGACGGCGGCTTCGGCGCCGAGCGCGGGCGCAGCTCCGACCCGCTCTACACGAGCTGGGCGGTGATGGGCATCGCCGCGGCCGGTCGCGATCCGCGCAGCGTGCGCCGCGGAGGGCGCTCGGGCGTCGACTACATCGTGCGCAACGTCTCGCGCGTGCGCGGCATCGGCGACCTCGAGCGCGCGATCCTCGCGCTGCGCGCCGGGCGGCGCTCGCCGCGCTCGGTCGGCGGGCGCAACCTCGTCGCCGGAGCTGACCCGCAAGCGCCGCCGGAACGGCTCGTTCGCGGGCCTCGTCAACCAGACCGCGTTCGCGATCCTCGCGCTGCGCGCAGCCGGCCGCTCGGCGCAGCGACCGCGTGATCCGCGCGGCCGCCGGCTGGCTGGCCGGCCAGCACAACCGCGACGGCGGCTTCAACTTCGCCGGGCGCGGCGGCGCGAGCGGCATCGACGACACCGCCGCGGCGCTGCAGGGCCTCGTCGCAGCCGGCAAGCGCCGCACGACGACCGTGCGCCGCGCGGCGGCGTTCCTCGCCGCCCGCCAGAACGCCGACGGCGGCCTGCCGCTGGCGATCGGCGGCGCCTCCAACGCCCAGTCGACGGCCTGGGCGATCCAGGGCCTCGTCGCCGCCGGGCGCGATCCGGCGAAGGCCCGCCGCCGCGGCGCCCGCTCGCCGCTGGCCTACCTGCGCTCGCTGCAGAGCTCCTCGGGCGCCGTGCGCTACTCGCGCACGAGCAGCCAGACCGCGGTGTGGGTGACCGCCCAGGCACTGACCGGCCTCGCACGCAAGCCGTTTCCGATCGGATAGGTTCCTCCGTCGCATGAGAGTCGGAGTCCCCAAGGAGACCGCCGACGGCGAACGCCGCGTCGCGCTCGTGCCCGAGGTCATCAGGAAGATGGCCGCCAAGGGCTTCGAGTTCGTCGTCGAGCCTGGAGCGGGTTCGGACGCGATGCTCTCAGACGAGGCCTACGAGGAGGCCGGCGCGAGCGTCGGAGACGGCGTCTGGGATGCCGACGTCGTCGTCAAGGTCGCCGCGCCGACCGACGAGGAGATCGCAAGGCTCGGCGACAGCACCGTGCTCGTCGGCTTTCTCGGGCCGCTGACCAACGCCCACACGACGAGCGCGCTCGCCGAGGCCGGCGCGACCGCCTTCGCGATGGAGGCGATCCCGCGCATCTCGCGCGCGCAGGCGATGGACGCGCTGTCCTCGCAGTCCAACGTCGCCGGCTACAAGTCCGTGCTGCTGGCCACCCAGCACACCGGGCGCTTCCTTCCGATGATGATGACCGCGGCCGGCACGGTCCCGCCCGCGCGCGTGCTCGTGCTCGGCGCCGGCGTCGCCGGCCTGCAGGCGATCGCGACCGCGCGGCGCCTCGGCGCCCAGGTCACCGGCTACGACGTGCGCGCGGCCGTCGCCGAGCAGGTCCAGTCGCTCGGCGCGGCGTTCCTGGAGCTGGAAGCCGGGAAAGGGGCCGAGGGCGAGGGCGGCTACGCCCGCGAGCTGACCGACGAGGAGAAGCAGGCCCAGCAGGAGGAGCTCGCCGACAAGATCGCCACCTTCGACATCGTCATCACGACCGCGCTCGTGCCCGGCCGGCGCGCCCCGATCCTCGTGACCGCGCGCAGCGTCGAGCAGATGAAGCCCGGCAGCGTGATCGTCGACCTCGCGGGCGAGTCGGGCGGCAACTGCGAGCTGACCGAGCCCGGCGAGGTCGTCGTCAAGCACGGCGTCACGATCGTCTCGCCGCTGAACCTGCCGGCGACGATGCCCGAGCACTCCTCGATGCTCTACGCGCGCAACGTGCAGTCGCTGCTCGAGCTGCTCGTCGACGAGGAGGGCGAGCTGCGGCTGGACTTCGACGACGAGATCATCGCCGGCGCTTGCATCACGCGCGACGGCGAGATCGTCCACGCCGGCGCGAAGAAGGCCGTCGACGCTGCGCAGGGCGATCGAGCCGCCGGCGCCGTCGGAGCTCGCGCCGACGCCCGAGGGTGAGGACGAAGCCGAGCCCGAGGTCGCCGCCCCCAAGACGCAGGACGGGGAGTAGCCATGGACCTGCTGACCGAGCTCGCGATCCTGATGCTGGCCGCGTTCGTCGGCTTTCAGGTCATCTCGAAGGTGCCCAACACGCTGCACACGCCGCTCATGTCGGGCACGAACGCGATCCACGGCATCGTCGTGCTCGGCGGCCTGATCGCGATCGCCCAGGCCGAGGGCTTCCTCATCCGGCTGATCATCGTGGTCGCGATCGCCTTCGGCACGATCAACGTCATCGGCGGCTTCCTGGTCACCGACCGGATGCTGAGCATGTTCAAGCGCAAGCCCGAACCCAAGTCCGAAGCGAACGAGCAATGAACCTGGCGGCCGTCTCGATCCACTTCAGCGAGGACTTCGTCACCGCGTCGTACATCGTGGCGTTCTCGCTGTTCATCGTCGGCCTTGCACGCCTGACGAGCCCGACGACGGCGGTGCAGGGCAACAAGATCGCGGCGCTCGGCATGCTGATCGCGGTGCTCGCGACGCTGCTGCGCCCGAACGAGTCGGGATCCGGCGCCGCGCTCGACAGCGGGGACGTCCTGCTGGTCGCGATCGGCCTGGCGATCGGCGCGGCCATCGGCGTGCCCGCGGCGCGCAACGTGAAGATGACCGCGATGCCGCAGATGGTCGCGCTCTTCAACGGCGTGGGCGGTGGCGCGGTCGCGCTGATCGCATGGGCGGAGTTCCGTCACGCCGGCGGCGATCTCGGCGCCGACCTCGCCACCGGGGTCCCGTTGATCTTCGGCGCGATCGTCGGCTCGATCTCCTTCTGGGGCTCGAACATCGCCTTCGCCAAGCTGCAGGGGCTGATCTCCGGAAGCCCCATGAAGGTGCCGGGCGGGCTGTTCGTGAACATCGCGCTGCTGCTCGTCGCGATCGGTGCCGGGGCGGCGATCCTCGCGGGCGCCGAGAGCGAAGGCCTGTTCATCCTCGTCCTGCTGGCGGCCGGGATCCTCGGCAACCTCGCCGTGCTACCGATCGGCGGCGCGGACATGCCCGTCGTGATCTCGACGCTCAACGCCTTCACGGGTCTCAGCGCCGCCGCTGCCGGCATCGCGCTCGACAACACCGCGCTGATCGTCGCCGGCATGATCGTCGGCGCGTCCGGCACGATCCTCACCGATCAGATGGCCAAGGCGATGAACCGCTCGATCGGCTCGGTGCTGATGGGCGGCTTCGGCGGCGAAGCCCCCGCGGTGAGCGGCGCGGAGGGCTCGGAGATCGAGGGCACGGTGCGCTCGACGAGCGCGGCCGACGTCGCGATCCTGCTGAACTACGCGCGCCAGGTCGTCGTCGTGCCGGGCTACGGGATGGCGGTCGCGCAGGCCCAGCACGCGGTGCGCGAGCTGTCCAAGGCGCTCGAGAAGCGCAACATCGAGGTCAAGTACGCGATCCACCCGGTCGCAGGGCGCATGCCGGGGCACATGAACGTCCTGCTCGCCGAGGCCGACGTGCCCTACGACCAGCTCAAGGAGATGGACGACATCAACCCGGAGTTCGGCCGCACGGACGTGGCGATCGTCATCGGCGCCAACGACGTCACCAACCCCGACGCGCGCCTGAAGGCCGATTCGCCGATCTACGGCATGCCGATCCTCAACGTCGACGAGTCCAAGCAGGTCATCGTCCTGAAGCGCTCGATGGCGTCGGGCTTCGCCGGCATCGAGAACCCGCTCTTCTACGACGAGAAGACGCAGATGCTCTTCGGCGACGCGAAGGCCAGCGTCGCGGAGATCACCTCCGAGCTGGGTCAGTTATGAGCGCGGTGCATACTTGTTCAACGGTGAACCTGCGCAAGTCACACGGGTGACGATGTGAGAGTTGGCGGGCGAACCGGTGTGGTTCGGATGACGCTGGCCGCGGTCGTCGGCGTGCTGGCGCTGGTTCCCGCGAGCGCAGCCGCGGCGCCGGCCAACGACGACTTCGCGAACGCGATCTCGCTGAGCGGCGCGTTCGAGATCACGACGACCGGCTCGAACGTCGATGCGACGATCGAGGACGACGAGCCCCCGCTCGGCGTCGGCACCGGCTCGGTCTGGTGGGAATGGACGCCGACCGCGACGGCGACGGTGACGGTCGACACGTGCGCGAGCACCTTCGACACGCTGCTGGGCATCTTCGTGGGGACGGAGCTCGCCACGTTGGAGTACGTCGCCACGAGCGACGACTCCTGCACGGGCAACACCGGCAGCCGGGTGAGCTTTCCCGCGATGTCGGGCGAGAGCTACAAGATCGCCGTCCGGGGCTTCGATGGCGCCCAGGGAGCCATCGCGCTGAAGATCGACGATCCTCCTCCACCGGTCAACGACGCCTTCGCGAATCCGACGCCCGTCACGGGCCCGGTGATGACCGGGACGAACATCGGCGCGAGCGCGCAGTCGGGCGAGCCGGAGCACGGGGGGTTGGAGACCGGGTTCATCCTCTCTCCGCGCACGTCCGTGTGGTGGCTGTGGACGCCGACGGCGTCCGGCGCGGCCGTCGTGGACAGCTGCGACAGCGGGTTTCATTCGCTGATCGGCGTCTACACCGGCTCGGCTGTCGGCGCCCTGACGCCGGTGGGAACCGCCAACGAGTGCCAGGCCACGCTCAACGTCGCCCAGGGCCAGCCCTACCGCATCGCGGTCGACGGCATCGACGGCGCTGCCGGAGACGTCGTGCTGCATGCCAGCGTCCCGCTGCCGCCCCCACCCGTCGTGCCTCCGCCACCCCCGCCGGTCGTGACGCCGCCGGCGCCGCCGCCTCCGCCGCCGCCGGTCCAGAGGCAGCCCGCATGCCCCGGTGCCGGCAACCAGATCCTCGGAACCGCCGGCAACGACACGCGAAACGGCACCGCCTCGCGCGACATCCTCTTCGGGGGCGCGGGCAGCGACGTGCTCAACGGCCTGGGCGGCAACGACTGCGCCTACGGCGGCGCCGGCAACGACCGCCTGTCGGGCGGCAGCGGCGCCGATCGCCTGTTCGGCGAGGGCGGCGCCGACACGCTCAGCGGCGCCGCCGGCGACGACCGCCTCAGCGGCGCTGCCGGCAACGACCGGTTGACCGGCGCCAGCGGCAACGACAGCCTCAGCGGCGCCGCCGGCGCCGATCGGATCTCCGGCGGCACGGGCACCGACAGCTTCTCCGGCGGCGCGGGCAACGACCGCATCACGTCGCGCGACAGCCGGCGCGAGACCGTGCGCTGCGGCGCCGGTCGCGACACGGTGACCGCCGATCGCAGAGACCGCGTCTTCAGCGACTGCGAGCGCGTGGTACGCCGCTAGATGTAGGACCCGAGCAGGTTGTTCAGGCGGCTGATCGGTGGTTGTCGGCCGATGGCTGAGTGTCGTCGGTGATGGTTGTAGCGATAGATCCAGCCGTCAAGGGCTGCGGTGCGTTCGGTGCTGCTGGCGTAGATCGCGCCGTAGGCCCAGCCGCCAAGCATCGTGCGGATGAAGCGCTCTGCCTTTCCGTTGGTCTGCGGTCGCCGCGGGCGCGTGCGTAGGTGGCGGATGCCGAGCGTTCTGCAGGCGATCGCGTGAACTGCTGAGCGGTAGGCCGAGCCGTTGTCGGTGAGCAGCTCGCGCACGGTCATCCCGTGGCTTTCAAAGAACGCGATCGCACGCCGCAGAAACCCGATCGCGGTCGTCGCTTTCTCGTCGCTGAGGACTTCGGCATAGGCCATGCGGGTGGCGTCGTCGATCGCGATGTGCACGTATTCCCAGCCGATGACCTTGCGTTCAATGCCAGCCTTGTCGACGCGCGTCTTGTAGGGGTTGCGTTTGTGGCCGGTGATGCGTTTGCCCGCGCCGCCGTGGATGCGCCCGAGTTTCTTGACGTCGATGTGGATCAGCTCGCCGGCGACCTGGCGTTCATAGCGCTCCGCTGGCTCAAGACCCAGGCGCCCGAGCTTGCCCATCCCGATCCGCGTGAGGATCCCCGAGACCGTCGACAGCGGCCGGTCAAGAACCTCGGCGATCTCCGCGGCGGTGAACCGCAGCCGCCGCAGGCAGCGATCGCCTCCACGGCCTGCTCGCTGCTGCGGTTGGCCACGACCTTCGGTGCCGAGGATCGATCGATCAGGCCGGCCGGCCCTTCAGCTCTATAGCGAGCAAGCCACTTGCGAGCCGTACGCTCGCTGATCCCCAATGACTCTGCGACATCTTGGACCGGTTGGCTCTCTTTTTCGATCCGATCGATCATCAGCCGCTGGCGGCCGTTCGGACTGAGCGGGGCGTTAGACGGTATGGGTCGGTGTCGCCGCCGGCCGGAGTGAGAGCGTCGACGCTCCCGCGCATCGTATGGCGCGGGCTGGTTACCGCATCGATGGATGAGGAGCGTCGACATGACGGAAGGTATCTGCTTCGCGGGGCTGGATGTGCACGCTCGCAAGACCGCGGCTGCGGCCGTGCAGCTGGGGTCCGGCGAGGTGTTCAAGGCGCAGCTGCCAGGATCGCCGAGGGCGGTTATCGAGTGGCTGGTGTCGCTGCCTGGCCCGGTTCGGGCGGTCTATGAGGCGGGCCCGACAGGCTTCGGGCTGGCGCGCCAAGCGAGGGCTGAGGGGTTGGAGGTGATGGTCTGCGCGCCGGGAGCGATTCCGCGTCAGCCTGGCGACCGCATCAAGACCGATACGCGCGACGCGCTGAAGCTCGCGCAGTTGCATGCGGCCGGGCAGTTGCGACCAGTCCTGGTTCCCGAACCGCAACTCGAGGCGCTGCGCGATCTCGTGCGTTGCCGCGAAGATCTGCGCGGCGACCTGATGGCGTGTCGCCACCGCATCGGCAAGCTGCTGTTGCGTCGTGGCCTGCTCTATCCGGGCCCGGGCGCGACGTGGACGCGTCGTCACGCCGCGTGGCTGAGCAGCCTGAGCTTCGACGAGCCGCTCGTGCAGCTGGTCTTCGCCGAGCATCTCGCTGGCCATGAGGTGCTGCTCGCCCGCCGCGATCGGATGGACGGGCTGATCGCCGAGCAGGCCGCGCAGGGTCCGTGGGCGACGCAGGTCGCTCGGCTGCGCTGCATGCGCGGCATCGACACCTTGACCGCCGTTGGGCTGGTCGCTGAGGTCGGTGACTTCGCCGCCTTTGAGCACCCGCGGCGCCTGGCCAGCTTCCTTGGCCTCGTGCCGTCAGAGAGCTCGTCGGGTACCCGGCGCCGCCAAGGCTCGATCACCAAGTCCGGGTCCAGTCACGCCCGCCGGCTGCTCGTCGAAGCCGCCTGGCACTACCGCCGCCACCCATCGCTCTCGGTTGACCTGCGCCGCCGCCAAGCGGGCCAGCCGCCCGCGGCGATCGATGCGGCGTGGCGCGCGCAGCTACGTCTGCACCGTCGCTGGGCGCACCTCGATGGCGCCCGCGCGAAGAAGCGCACCACCGTCGCGGTCGCCGTCGCTCGCGAGCTCGCGTGCTTTGTCTGGGAGATCGCCAACCAACCCGACTAGCCCACGTGCCCATCCCGTTCCGGGGTGGGGGTGGCGGCCGGCGCGCGCCAACGGGATCCGCGATCGCGCTATGAGCACCGACCTCGGTCGACGCGCTCGATGTTAGACAGCGGCCCCGGCGCGACGCACAGTCCGTCATGAGGTAGCCAGCCCTCGCCTATCAGCCTGAAGCGCCCTCGCCGCTCCGGCCGCCACCCGCACCCAGACCACAGATCCTCGCCAACCCGCCCCCGCCAGGAGCACGATCACCGCTGCCGACTTGACAAACAACACGCCATATCAGCGTGCAACCTCATCCGGAACTCCTTGGTGCTGGGGCTTCGACAACCACCAGCCTCCAAGGAGGACCGGATGAACAACGTGCTCAGGAACTACAGCTAGAGCGTTGTTCATGGCGACCGAACGACCGTGCTCGAAACGTCACGCCATGTGCGTATGAGACATCGTGGCGAAGCGCGCGCCGTCTGCCTGTCATGGATCGCCGCCTGCGCGCTGCTCGGGACGCTGCCCGCGAGCGCCGCCGCCGCTGCGCCGTCGAACGACAACTTCGCCAACGCCGACACGCTGATCGGCTCGCTGCCGATCACGGACACCGGCATCAACTGGCAGGCCACGGCGGAGGTGGGCGAACCGTGGCACAACGGCGCACCCCCGGTCGTCTCCGTGTGGTGGAAGTGGACGGCGAGGGCGACCGGCCAGGTCACGATCGACACCTGCGACGGCTACCTCGACACGCGGCTCGCGGTCTACACCGGCGTGTCGCTTGCGGGACTGGCGGCGATCGCGAGCAACAACGACGCATGCGCACGTCAGAGTCGCGTCACCTTCAGGGCGGTGGACGGCCAGACGTACAGGATCGCCGTCGACAGCCACGTGCCCGGAGACGCGATCGTCACCGCCGACATCGCACTGCGCATCAGCGCGCCGTCGCCGCCCGCGAACGACAACTTCGCGGCGGCCGAGCCGCTGCCCGCGACCGCCGCGACGGCAGCGCGCGGATCAAACGTGAACGCCGGCTCGGAGGCCGGCGAGCCGCAGCACCTCACATGGCCGGGAGCCAACTCCGTGTGGTGGAGCTGGACGCCGCCCGCCTCGGGCACCGGATACGTGTCGACGTGCGGAAGCAGCTTTCCGACGCTGCTGGACGTGTCCACCGGGCCGGCCCTCGGCTTCCTGACGGATGTCGTCACGAACAGGGCGCCATGCTCCACCCTTCACGGCATCATCGCCAGCTTCCCCGCGGTCGCCGGGGAGACCTACCGCATCGCCGTCGACGGGTTCGACGGGGCGAGTGGCGAGATCGCGGTAGGCACGAACCTGGTCTTTCCACCGCCGCCGCCGCCGCCCCCGGCCGCGCCCCCGCCGCCTCCGGATCAGCCCGGCTGCCCCGTCGCGGGCAACGTCATCCTCGGCACGAACGGTTCGGATGACAGGACGGGCACGGCCGCGCGCGACATCATGTTCGGCGCCGCCGGCGGCGACAGGCTGCGCGGCCTCGGCGGCAACGACTGCCTCTACGGCCAGGCCGGCAACGACCGCCTGTCGGGCGGCGCGGGAGCCGACAGGCTGTTCGGCGGCGCCGGCCGTGACACGCTGAGCGGCGCCAACGGCAACGATCGCCTCAGTGGCGGGGCCGGCAACGACAGGCTCAGCGGCAACGCGGGTTTCGACAGGTTCTTCGCCGGCACGGGCGCAGATCACATCTCCGCGCGCGACGGGCGCCGCGAGACGATCGACTGCGGAGCCGGCGCTGACAGCGTGACCGCCGATCGAAACGACCGCGTCCTGAGCAACTGCGAGCGCGTCTCGCGCCGCTGACGTGTCGTCGTTCAGCGCGAATGAACGTACGGTGCGCCGAGAATCACGCCCGTCGGGCATGAGACGTCTTGGTCAGGGACGCGCCGGCTGTCTGGCGCTGGGTGCCATCTGCGCGCTGCTCGCGGCGCTGCCGGCGAGCGCGGCTGCCGCTCCGCCGCCGAACGACAACTTCGCCAGCGCCGAAACGCTGGCCGGACCGCTGCCGATCACCGACACCGGCACCAACGACGAGGCCACGTCGGAGGTCAACGAGCCGCCGCACAACCAAGGGTCCGCGTTCGCCTCGGTCTGGTGGCGATGGACGGCAACCGCGACCGGCCAGGTGACGATCGACGTCTGCGACAGCGACTTCGACACGCGCCTGGCGGTCTACACCGGAACGGCGGTGGCCGCCCTGGCGCGGGTCGTGTCCAGCGACGACGCGTGCGGCGCGCGCAGCCGGGTCAGCTTCAGGGCCGTGACCGCCGAGACGTACAGGATCGCCGTCGACAGCTTCGTGCTCGCCGGCGTGACGGAGACGGGCGACATCACGCTGCGCATCAGCGCGCCGGCGCCGCCTGCGAACGACAACTTCGCCGCGGCTACACCGCTGCCGGGGGCCGTCGTGACGACAGCCGCCGGATCCAACGTCAACGCCTCCTCGGAGGCCCTCGAGCCGCTGCACCTCGGGTTCCCGGGAGGCACCTCCGTGTGGTGGCGCTGGACGCCGCCAGTCTCCGGCACGGGGTACGTGGCGACCTGCGGAAGCAGCATCCCGACGCTGCTGGGCGTGTACGCCGGGCCGGGCCTCGGCTTCCTGACGGATGTCCTCACGACCGGCGCGGAGTGCCCCGCCGATCAGGGCGTGGTGGCCGGCTTCCCCGCGGTCGCCGGGCAGACATATCGCATCGCGGTCGACGGCTTCGACGGGGCGAGCGGCGACATCGCGCTTGCCACGAACATCGACGTCCCTCCCCCGCCGCCGCCGCCGCCCCCACCCCCGCCGCCGCCCCCGCCCCCTCCGCCTCCGCCTCCGCCTGGCTGTCCCGGCGCGGGCAACCTCATCCGCGGCACGAGCGGCTCGGATGACAGCACCGGCACGGCCGTGCGCGACATCATGCTCGGCGGTACCGGCGGAGACAGGCTGCGCGGCGCCGGCGGCAACGACTGCCTCTACGGGCAGGCCGGCAACGACATCCTGTCCGGCGGCGCCGGAGCCGACAGGCTGTTCGGCAGCGCCGGCCGCGACTCGCTGAGCGGCGGGGCCGGCAACGACCGGCTCAGCGGTGGGTCCGCCAACGACACGCTCAGCGGCGGCTCGGGAACCGACAGGTTCGTCGGCGGCCCGGGCGCCGACCGGATCTCGGCGCGCGACCGGCGCCGCGAGACGATCGACTGCGGCCCCGGCAGCGACCGCGTGACCGCCGATCGCAACGACCGCGTCCTGAGCAACTGCGAGCGCGTCGCACGCCGCTAGCCACCGCACCAGGCGAGCGGCTGAGGGTCCGTGTCGCCCGGCTCGCGCCTTGCCTGTTCGGCGCGCGCGTGCCGGGGACCGGATCGCCGTCGTTGCTCGTGGGCTAGGGAGGTCTCTGGAGACCGTGGCGTCGCTGCAGAGATCGGCATCCTGCGGGCGATCCTTGAGCGGGTGCCTGACAGACTGCCGCGATGATCGCCCGCGCAGACGCGCTCGAGGCCCTCGCCTCCGAGACGTTCGACGTCGTCGTGATCGGCGGCGGGATCACCGGCGCCGGCGTCGCCTTCGACGCCGCCGCGCGCGGCTACAGCGTCGCGCTCGTCGAGCGCGCGGACTTCGCGGCCGGGACGTCGAGCCGCTCCTCCAAGCTCGTGCACGGCGGCCTGCGCTACCTGCAGAGCTTCGACCTCGGGCTCGTGCGCGAGGCCCTGCTCGAGCGCCAGCTGATGGTCGCGCTCGCGCCGCACCTCGTGCATCCGCTGCCGCTCGTCGTCGCGGCGTTCGGCGGCGAGCGCCCCGACAGGCGCACCGGCGTCGGCCTGAACCTCTACGACGTGATGTCCGTCGAGCGCCTGCGCCGCCCGGCACGCCCGCGGCTGCGCGGCCGCGGCGCCGCCGCCGCCGCGCACCCGGTCGCCCACGACCCGTCGGATTGGAGCCCCGAGCGCCACCGAGTGATCTCCGGCGAGGAGGTGATCGAGCTCGTGCCCGCGCTCGCCGAGCGCGCGCCGACCTCCGGCTATCTGTTCTATGACTGCCAGACCGACGACGTGCGCCTCGTGCTGACCGTGCTCGCCGAGGCCGAGCGCTTCGGCGCGGTCTGCGCCAACGGCGTCGACGTCACCGAGCTCGTGCGCGACGAGGCCGGCCGTGCGGCGGGCGTGCGCGTGCGCGAGAGCGGCGGCGACGAGTTCGTCGTGCGTGCGGCCAACGTCGTCAACGCGACGGGCGTGTGGGCCGACCGCCTGCGCCCGGAGGAGCTGCACGACGAGGCCGAGGTGCCGCGCATCCGCCCGAGCCGCGGCACCCACGTCACGCTGCGCCACGAGGACCTGCCGCTGGCGGCGGGCGGCGCGATCGTCCCGGCCGGCGGCGGGCGCACGATCTTCGCGCTGCCATGGCTCGGCCGGACGCTGCTCGGAACGACCGACAACGACTACGAGGGCGCGCTCGAGGATCACCACGTGCCGCCCGCCGCGCAGGACATCGAGTACCTGCTCGACGCGGCGAACGAGTACTTCGGAACGTCGCTGGCAGCGGCCGACCTGACCGGCGCATACGCCGGCGTGCGGCCGCTGATCTCGACCGGCGATCCGAAGAAGTCCGTCGACATCTCGCGCAAGGCCGAGCTCTACGAGACCTCGAGCGGCATGGTCACGATCACCGGCGGCAAGCTCACGACGTGGCGGCGGATGGCGAAGATGACCGTCGACCGGCTCGTCGACCGCGAGGCCCGCGACGCGCCCTGCCGCACGCACGAGATCCCGCTCGGGGCGCCCGTCGCCGTCGCCGACCTGCCGCGCGTCGACGGCGTCCCGACCACGGCGCTGGCGGCGCTGGCCGGGCGCTACGGGCATGCCGCGCACGACGTCCTAGCCGTCGCTCGCGAGCGTCCCGAGCTCGCCGAGCCGATCGTCCGCGAGCTGCCCGACCTGCTCGCGGAGGTCGTCTACGCGGCGCGCCGCGAGCAGGCGCGCTCGCTCGGCGACGTCCTGCTGCGGCGCACGCGGCTGGGGCTGCTGGCGGGCCGCGAGATCGCCGCAGGGGGCGAGGTCGCCCGCCGCGTGGCCGATGCCCTGGCGCCCGAGCTGGGCTGGGACGAGGCCGCACGGACAGCGCAGATCGCCGCCTGGGGCGCGGAGGCAACTGCCGAAGGCGTCGTCGGCAGTGCGTAACCTGGCGCCGATGCGCCGCCCCCGTCGCCCCGTCGTCGTCCTCGCCGCCCTGCTCGCCGGGGTGCTCTGCGCGCCCGCCCAGGCGGGCTTCTTCGCCGGCGATCCGATCGACGGGCCCAATCCCGAGCTGCATGGCCTGGGCGACATCGACCTCGCGCGCGACGGCACCGGCGCGCTCGCCTACGTCCGCGCCGTCGGCGGCATCGACCGGATCTTCGTCGCGCGCTTCGAGGGCGGCTCCTTCCGGGCGCCCGAGCAGATCGACGCCGGCCTGCCCGGTCCGAGCTCACAGCCCGTCGTCGGCGCTGCCGACAGCGGGCGCCTGGCGATCGTCTTCGTCAACGCCGGCAACGTCTACGGCGTCGTGCGCCCGGCGGGCGCCGGCTACGCCGCGCCGGTCCCGCTGGGTTCCGGCTTGAACCCGTCCGTCGACCTGTCGATCAACGGCAGCGCGTTCGCCACCTACACCTCGGCCGCCGAGAACGTCGTGATCGCGCGGCTGGACCGCCGCTCGAACGCCTGGAGCACGCTTGCGCAGCCCGCCGACATCGATCCCGCACGTCCCGCGGGCGTCGGCGATGGACGCTCTCGCGTGGCGATCTCCGCCGACGGCGTCGGCGTCGTGACGTGGGGGGAGGCGGGCCACGTCTTCGCGCGCAAGATGTTCAACGCCGGCATCTCGAACGCGCCGCAGGACCTCACGCCGGCGTCCTTCGACGGGCGGGTCTCGACGATCTCCGACATGCCCGACATCGACGCCGAGGACGACTCGAGCTACGCATGGGCCGCCTTTCGCCAGACCTTCGCCGACGGGAGCTCGCGCGTGCTCGCGCGCCGCCAGCGCGGGACGGGCTTCGACCCCCCGGTGGCGGTCGACACGGGCGAGGGGTCCGTGCGCGATCCGCGCGTGGACCTCAACGGCCGCGGCCTGGGGCTCGCCACGGCCGCGACCGGCGTCAGCCACCAGCCGATGAGCGCGCTGCTCGACAGGCGCGACGCCTTCGGCGCGGCCGCGAGGATCTTCGCCCCGAGCGCGATCCTGCCGTTCTCGGTACCTGCGATCTCCGACAACAACAGCTCGTACGTCGCGTCGGCGCTCGCCCTCGGCGGTCCGCCGGGGGTGCTCGTGCGCCGCTACGACGACGGCAAGGCCGATATGGACTTCTCGCTCGCGCGCGGCAACTTCGGCCCCGTCGCGCCGGAGCTCGGCTTCGACGCCGCGGTGGACCGCGCGGGCGGCCTCGTCGTCGCCTGGCTGCAGGGTGGCGCCGCCGACCGCCGTCTCGTCGCCGGCTTCTTCGACCGCCCGCCCGCTACCTTCCTGGGCTACACGAGCACGCGCTGCTGTCGCGGCCCGAAGCCGGTCCTGACATGGCAGGCGGCGTTCAACCTGTGGGGCGCGCCGCGCTACGACGTGCTCGTCAACGGCGTCGTCGTCGCCCAGACGACCGATACGAAGTTCGCGCTGCCGGCGCCGCTGAAGGACGCCACGCACCGCTGGCACGTGCGCGCGACGGACCTGCGCGGCCAGGTCACGACCTCGAAGTCGCGGCTGCTGCGCGTCGACGCGCGCAAGCCGCTGCTGTCGGTGGGCTACAAGCGCAAGGGCCGCCTCGTGACGCTGTCGGCGAAGGCGCGCGAACAGGTGCGCGTCGCCAGCCGCACGTCGGGCATGAAGGAGGTCGTGATCTCGTGGGGCGACCGCACGAAGGGCGCGCGCGCGGTCAGCACGCTTCGCGCGAGGCACCGCTACCGGCGCAAGGGCAGCTACCCGCTGACGATCGCCGCGCGCGACAAGGCCGGCAACGAGCAGGTCAGCAAGCGCACCGTGCGCGTCGGATGATCGTCCGCCACGACCTCGCCGCCGCGGGCCGCACGCTCGCGCTCGGCGGTCGCCCGTGGCTGATGGGGATCGTCAACGCCTCGCCGGACTCCTTCTCCGACGCCGGCGCCTACCCCGACCTCGACGCCCGCATGGCGCTGGCGCGCGAGCTGATCGGCCACGGCGCGGACATCATCGACGTCGGCGGCGAGTCGGGGATCACGCTGCGCCCGCCGGTGCAGGTCGCCGAGGAGCTCGAGCTCGTCGTGCCGCTCGTCGCGCGGCTCGTGCAGGAGCTCGGCGCCGTCGTGTCGGTCGACACCTACAAGCCTGCCGTCGCGCGGGCGGCGATCGAAGCCGGCGCGGCGATCGTCAACGACGTCAGCGGGCTGCGCGATCCCGAGCTCGCCGACGTCTGCGCGCAGACGGGCGCGGCGCTCGTGCTGATGCACACGCGGGCGGCGCCCAAGCAGCGCCTGCAGGATCCCGGGCGCTACGACGACGTCGTCGCGGACGTCAAGGCCTTTCTCGCCGAGCGCATGGAGCTCGCGCGGGCGCGCGGGGTGCGCGACGAGCAGATCGTGCTCGACCCGGGGCCGGACTTCGCCAAGACGCCGGCGCAGACGATCGCCGTGCTGCGCCGCCTGGAGGAGCTGCACGAGCTCGGCCGGCCGCTGCTGCTGGCGGTCTCGCGCAAGGACTTCGTCGGCGCGCTGACCGGCCGCGCGCCGCGCGAGCGCTCGGCCGGCACGCTCGCCGCGGTGGGCTTCGGCATCGACGCGGGAGCGCACGTCCTGCGCGTCCACGACGTCGCCCAGGCGGCCGACTACCTGCGCGTGCGGGCGGCGCTGCGCGGCGAGCTGGAGATCGATGGCGGGTTGGCGCTCGACGAGGAGATCCGGCACGCGCGCTAACGTTGTGGTCTACGAGTCGCCGCCGCTGTCCAACGCGGCCGGACGCCTACCGACGAATCACAGGAGGTCCCCATGTCAGTCATCTCTCGCTCCGCTCTGGAGTCAAGCTCGCTCGCCGACCTGCACGAGATCGCATCCGAGCTCGCGCTGGACGGCTACCGCCGCCTGCGCAAGGCCGACCTCGTCGCCGCGATCATCGAGCGTCAGGGCGTCGATCCGGAGGCCGAGGCCGCCGACGCCGAGGCCGCTGCCGCTGCCGCTGCCGCTGCCGAGGAGGGCGTCGCCGCCGAGTCCAACGGCAACGGCGAGGCCGACGCCGACGAGCGCCCCGCGCGCCGCTCTCGCCGCGGCGGCCGTGGCCGCTCGCGCACCCGCGATCGCGACCCGGGCGACGCCGAGGACGACGAGACGCCCGAGCCCGCCGCGGGCCCCAGCGCCCGCTCGACTCGCCCGACGCGCGCCACGCGCGAGAACGGTGCCGGCCGCGTCGACCGCGAGTCCTCGAGCCGTGACCGCGAGCCCTCCAGCCGCGATCGCGACCGCGACCGCGACCGCTCCGCGGCGCCCGCCGAGGAGCGCGAGGTCAGCGGCACCGTCGAGCTGCTGCCCAACGGGTCCGGATTTCTGCGCGTCTCGCCGACGGAGCCCTCCGACGACGACGTCTACATCTCCGCCGCGCAGGTGCGCCGCTGCGAGCTCGTCGGCGGCGACGAGGTCGCCGGCCCCGTGCGCGCGCCGCGCCGCTCGGAGCGCTATCCGTCGCTGATTCGCGTCGACACGATCAACGGCCGCTCGGCCGACGAGGTCTCCGAGGGCACGAAGTACGACGACCTGCCGTGCTCGTATCCGACCGAGCGCATCGCGCTGGACGCCGACGACCTCACGCTGAAGGCGATCGAGTGGCTGACGCCCTTCGGCCGCGGCTCGCGCGTCGTGATCGCCGGCGGCCCGCGCTCGGGCAAGACCGAGGCGCTGCGCCGCCTCGCGGGCGCGCTGTCGCGCCAGGGGGACCTCGAGTGCTCGGTCGTGCTCGTCGGCGTGCGCCCCGAGGAGCTCCAGGACTGGCGCTCGGGCCCGGCGCAGCCGGTGGCCGAGCTGACGCTGAGCGCCGCGCCCGACGCGCACGGTCAGGCGATCGAGCGCGCGGTCGAGACCGGTCGGCGCATCGCCGCCCGCGGCGGCCACGCCGTCGTGCTGATCGACACGCTGGAGTACGTCTCCGCGCCGCTCGCGCGGCGTGCGCTGGCGGCGGCACGCAACATCGTCGACGGCGGCTCGCTGACGATCGTCGCCACCGCGCGCGACCCGCTCGGCGGCGAGACGACCGTCATCACGCTCGACACCGAGCTCGCCTCCGCGGGCCGCATCCCGGCACTCGACCTCGCCGCCAGCGGCACGGTCAAGCCCGAGCTGCTGGTGGGGGAGAAGGGCGCCGAGGCGATCGCCGAGGCGCGCGCAGCCGCGATGCTCGCCTAGCCACCCCGGTTGTGGCGGATTCACCTCGAATAGCGGGGGAAACACGCCACGACGGGCCGTCGCGGGCGCTCAGCGCGGGACGTACGCCACGCGGCCCCAGGAGGGCTCGGGCGAGAGCTCGATGGCCTCGCCGCCGCGATCGGGCTGGACGTAGCCGAAGGTGTGCGTCTCGACGTCGAATGCGATGTCCAGCTCGCCCTCCTTGACGCGCTGGTCCAGCCAGGCGGAGCGGAAGACCAGGCGCCGCAGCCAGTGCACGAGCGAGCGGTCCGAGGGGCCGGCCAGCTCGGGCCAGCAGTCGTTGACGTGCTCGCCAAGCGACGAGGCCGGATCCTGGATCTCGCCGTTGACGGAGAGGTTGACGAGGTCGTCGAGCTCGGTCTCCGAGAGGCGCCCGTGGACGAAGCCGAGCTTCAGCGCCGCCTGCTCGCAGCGTTCGCTGAAATCGCGTTCGTTGAAGGTGAAGCGCAGCTCCCCGTACTCGAGAACGAAGTCCTCCCCCGAGTCATAGTTTCCGCGTCGCTGGGTGTCGTCCATGCGCCGTCGGGATCCTAGGTGCGAGTCCTGCCCGCGAAGCCCGGTGCACGGGAAGTTGCACCCCTTCAGCCCGGCCCCGGACGTGCCGGGGGCGAGTTCTGGCGCGCGGCGGCCTTAAGCGGTCATGACCGATGACGACGCCGCAACCATCCTGCTCGTCGAGGACGACGACGCGACGCGCACGTTCCTCGCCGACAACCTGACCGCCGACGGCTACGACCTGCTCGTCGCCGAATGCGTCTCCGACGGCATGCGCCTGCTGGAGCGAAAGTTCCCCGACATGGCGCTCGTCGACCTCGGGCTGCCGGACGCCAGCGGCTACGAGCTGCTGCGCCGCGTGCGCGCTGCCGACGGCCTCGCCAGCCGCGTCGATCCGGACACCCCGATGATGGTGCTCAGCGGCCGCGCATCCGAGCTGGATCGCGTGCGCGGCTTCGAGCGCGGCGCCGACGACTACGTCTGCAAGCCGTTCTCCTATCCGGAGCTGCGCGCCCGCGTGGCCGCCCTGCTGCGCCGCTCGGACCGCCGCACCTCGCGCGGGCGCCTGCGCGCGGGCGAGCTCGAGGTCGACCCGCCGTCGCGCGAGGTGCGCCTGCGCGGCGATCGCGTGCTGCTCTCCCAGAAGGAGTTCGCGCTGCTGCGCACGCTCGCCTCGGAGCCCAGTCGCGTGTTCACCAAGGAGGAGCTGCTGCGCTCGATCTGGGGCTATCGCTCGATCGGCTCGACGCGGACGCTGGACTCCCACGCCTGCCGCCTGCGCGCGAAGCTCGGCGTGCACGGCGACCGCTACGTCGTCAACGTCTGGGGCGTCGGCTACCGGCTCGTCGACGCGCCGATGCTCGCCCCAGGCGCTTGATCTGGCACACGCGAGGCGCCTATCGTCCCCGGCGTGGGGTTCCTGGCGAGGCTGCTGCTCGGCGACGGCAAGCTCAAGCCGGCGCTGCGCGCCGCGCTCGAGGCCGAGGGGCTCGTCCGGATCGAGGAGGGGCTGTCGGGCAGCGTCCGCTACGAGCGCTTCAAGGCGCCCGGTCGCTACCACAACGGCAAGATCACGCCCCAGCGGATGGGACTCGGCGTCAGCGAGGAGCGCTTCGCCGTCTACTGCGCCTCCGGCAGGGCGAAGCTCATCGACACCAAGTTCTCCAACCCACGCCTGAGCGCGGTCGACGTCTCGCTCAAGGACGAGGGCCGAATCGCGATCCGCATCGACTACGACCGCTTCGACGTGCCGAACGTCTCCGGCGAGATCACCATCGTGGTGCGGTCGCCGAACGCGGCCTCCATCGTCGACGAGCTGCGTGCGCGGCTCGAGCGCGCGGCCGGCTGACCGGGGGGCGAACTTCTCGCGTTCGCTCCCTCTGTCTGAGTGGGGCGCGTCGCAGCGAGGCGCGACCGGCAGCTGAAGCTCTCGAGAGGACGCGGGCGATGCAGAAGTCGGGTGCATGACGTGGCAGACCGTCTCGCGTGGGCGCTGGCGGCGGCCGGCGTGCTGCTCGCGCTGTCGGCCGCCTACGAGCTGCGCCGCCGGCGCGAGATGGTGGCGCGCGCCTGCCACGAGCTGCGCGGGCCGCTGACCGCCGTGCGTCTCAGCCTCGCGACGATGGAACGCCGCCGCGAGGCGCCGCCGGAACGTCTCGCCGTGCTCGACCTCGAGCTGCGCCGTGCGGGCCTCGCGCTGGATGACTTCGCGGCCGCGCGCCGCGGGCGCCGGGCGATCGACCGCAACGAGCCGATCGAGGTCGCCGAGCTGCTCGAGGAGCAGCTCGAGAGCTGGCAGGTGGTGGCACAGGCCTTCGACAGCCGGGTCGTGCTCGACGGGCCCCCGCCCGCCGCGATCGTCGCCGGCGATCGGCTGCGCCTCGCCCAGGCGATCGCCAACCTCGTCGCCAACGCGCTCGAGCACGGCGAGGGGCCCGTCACCCTGACCGCCCGCGCGAGCGGCCGGCGCTGGGTGCGCATCGAGGTCTCCGACGAGGGCCCCGGCCTGCCGGCGTCGCTGGGCGACCTCACGCGCCGCGCGCGCGGTGGGCGCGGCCGTCGCGGACGCGGCCTCGCGATCGCCGCGGGGATCGTCGAGCGCCACGGCGGCCGGCTCGTCGCGGCGCCCGCGCAGCGCGGGGCGCGGATCGCGCTCGAGCTGCCGATCCTGCGCAGGGCGTCGTGAGCCACCGTCGGCGCGCGCTGCTGCTGGGCGGCCTCGCGCTCGTGTTGGGCGGCCTGGCCGCGTCGAGCGTCGCCGGCCGCGAGGCAGCGCTCTCGCGTCGCGTCGGAGGGCTCGTCGACGTCGTCGTCGCGCGCGAGCGGATCGAAGCGGGCGCGCCGATCCGCGCACGGGCGCTGGCGGTGCGCCGGGTGCCGCGTCGCTTCGCTCCGCAGGGCCGCATCTCCTCGCCGCGCTCGCTGGCGGGCTTGAAGGCGTCGGTCGCGATCGCCGCCGGCAGCGACGTGACCGCGGCCGATGTCGGAGGCGATGGCGGCGCCGCGCCCGCGGGCCCGCCCATCCGCCGCGGCGAGCGTGTCGCGGAGGTCGTGGCGCTCGGCTCGCCGCAGCTCGTGACGCCCGGCAGCCGCGTCGACCTGCTCGTCACGCCCGAGCCTCGTCCCGACGAGCGCGGCGCCGCGGTGCTGGCGCTCGAGGACGTCGAGGTGCTCGACGCCGGCGCGGTCGCGGCCGAGGAGGCGGGCTCGGGCCGCGGCGACTCCGCGCCTGGCGAGCGCGTCGCCGTGTCGCTGCGCGTCACGCTGCGCCAGGCCGTCTATCTCGCCGCGGCGCAGGACTTCGCCCGCGAGCTGCGCCTGCTGCCGCGCTCGGACGGCGACCGCGAGCGCGGCCGCGCGGGCATGACGATCGGCGCCGTGCCGTGAGACCGGCGACTACTCGGTCCCGGCGGCGGCGGGTGCCGGCGCCCACGCCTCCGCGTCCGCGCGCGGTCGCGGCGGCTGCTCGGCGAGCGCGATCGCGCTCATGACCGGATCGCCCGAGGCGAGCTGAGCCCCGAAGCCGCGCGCGAGCTCGTGGGTCATGCCGTCGCCGGCGAGCAGCAGATGCTCGCGCGCGCCGAGCTCGGCGAGCGCCTCGGCCTCCTGCAGGAGGTTCGCCGGGTCGCGCGAGCACAGGACCACGGCGGTCGGCCGCATCGAGGCGCTGACGTCGAGGATCTGCTCGATCGGCGTGTCGGCGCCGAGGTAGGCGATCCGCCAGCCCTGGTCGGCGAGCACGAGCCCGAAGCAGACGAGGCCAAGCGTGTGGCGCTCACGCGGGGGGCAGGCCAGCAGCGCGTGCGGGCCGCGGCCGGCCTCCCAGCCTCGCGCCAGCCCGAGCAGCCGCCGCTCGAGCAGGTGGCTGGCGAAGTGCTCGTTGCCGACGCTGATCTGCGCGCGCTCCCAGCGCAGGCCGATCTCGCGCAGGGCGGGAAGCACGATGTCGCGGATCGCCGCCAGCTGGCCGCGCTCGAAGGCCGCGTCCAGCAGCGTGTCGAAGCGCGTGGCGTCATACGCCTCGGTGGCGGCGATCAGCCCGTCGATCAGCGCCTCCGGATTCGACGGAGGCACGATCTCCACGCGCGATTCGGCGAGCGCGAGCGCCGCCGCCTGCGCGGCCGCCAGGCCGCGAGCCATGTGCGCCTGCATCGCACGGATGCGCCGCTCGTCGGCGCGCGAGTAGAGGCGAAAGCCGCCCGACGAGCGCTCGGGGACCAGCAGGCCATAGCGGCGCTCCCAGGCGCGCAACGTCGCCTCGGGCACCCCGACGATGCCCGCGAACTCCTTGATCCGCCAGCGCGACTGCTCGCTCATGATCGGCAGTATCGCACTTGAACCAACCTTTGACAAACTCTGTACAGACTTGGTACAGTTCGGACATGCCAACCGCACCCGCCCGTTCCGACCACACCGCTCGCGGCTACGACGCCGCAAAGGCCTCCGACAGCCGGCTGATGGCGGGCGTCGCCGACGGGGACGGCGCCGCGTTCGACGAGCTCTACCGCCGTCACAGCCGCAACGCGCTCGCTCAGGCGCGCAACCTGTGCGCCAGCCGCGAGCTCGCCGAGGAGGTCGCGCAGGAGACGTTCATCTCGCTGTGGCGCAGCGCGCACCGCTACCGGCCGGGGCTGGGCAGCGTCAGCACGTGGCTGTCGAGCCTGGTGCGCAACCGCGCGATCGACGCCTGGCGGCGCGCCTCCGTGCGGCCGGTCGAGATCGAAGCCCACGAGCACGGGCCCGACCAGCTGCACTCCGCGCTCGGCGCCGACACGCCGGCCCCCGAGCGCGCGGTCGTGCTGTCGCTGCTCGGCGAGCTGCCGGCGGGCCAGAAGGAGGCCGTCTTCCTCGCCTACTTCGGCGGCATGACGCACGCCGAGATCGCCGCATGGGCCGGCGCCCCGCTGGGCACGATCAAGGGCCGCATCCGGCTCGGCCTCGAGAAGCTGCGCGCGGGGCTCGCGGAGCAGGATGCCCGGCCGCGGCCCGCACCGGTCGCGGCCCTGGAGTCCGCGCGCCGGCGCCGCGAGGAACTGGTGCGGCCCGCGCGCCACCTGACCGCCGCCTGAGCGGTAGGGGGCGAACTTCGCCCGATCGCACCCTTGACACACCATGGACCGCAGCGACCGCGACGCTGCGCTCGACGAGCTGGCGGGCTCGTTGCGCGACCGTCTGCTCGGCGAGGCCGCAGAGCACTCCGGCGGCGACCTGCACGAGCGCATCCGCTGCCTCGTCGACCGCGAGGCCGGGCTGCTCGACGAGAACGCCCGCGCGCGGCTGGCGACGCGCATCGCCGAGCGCTCGTTCGGGTTGGGCCCGTTGGAGCCGCTGCTCGGCGACCCGAGCGTTGACGAGGTCATGGTCAACGGACCCGAGCACGTGTGGGTCGAGCGCGACGGGCACATCGAGCCGACGTCGGCGCGCTTCGAGGGCGAGTCGGATCTGCGCCACGCGATCGAGCGCATCCTCGCCCCGCTCGGACGTCGCGTCGACGAGGCCGAACCGCTGTGCGACGCGCGCCTGCCCGACGGCTCGCGCGTCAACGTCGTCGTCGCGCCGCTGGCGCTCGACGGCTCCGTGCTGACGATCCGCCGCTTTCGCCGGCGCGGCTTCGGCCCCGCCGACCTCGTCGCCAACGCGACCTGGTCGGCACCGCTGCGCGACCTGCTGGCAAGCGCCGTGCGCGCGCGCTGCAACGTGCTGATCAGCGGCGGCACCGGCTCGGGCAAGACGACGACGCTCAACGCGCTGACGGAGTTCATCGGCGCGCACGAGCGCATCGTCACGGTCGAGGACGCGGCCGAGCTGCGCCTGCGCCACCCGCACGTCGTGCGTCTCGAGGCGCGCCCGGCCTCGCTCGAGGGCCGCGGCGAGGTGACGGTGCGCCGGCTCGTGCGAAACGCGCTGCGCATGCGACCGGACCGCATCGTCGTCGGCGAGGTCCGCGGCGCCGAGGCGCTGGACATGCTCAGCGCGATGTCCAGCGGCCACGACGGCTCGCTGTCGACGGTTCACGCCGGATCGCCCGAGGAGGCGCTTCGGCGCGTCGAGACGCTGGCGCTGATGGCCGGCCTCGGGCTGCCGCACGAGGCCGTCCGCGAGCAGGTCGCGGGCGCGCTGGACCTCGTCGTCCACCAGGCGCGGATGCACGACGGCTCGCGCCGCGTGGTCGCCGTCGCCGAGGTCGTGCGGATCGCCGGCGGCGCCGGCACGCGCGAGCTGTACGCCCTGCGCGACGGGCGCCCGGCGTGGCGCGCCCCGCTCGGCGACGCGCTCGCCGAGCGGCTCGCGGCGGCGTGAGCGCGGCGGCCGGCCTCGCGGGCGTCGCCGGGATCTGCGCGGTGCTGGCCGCGTGGGAGGCGATCGCCGCCGCCGAGCAGCAGCGCCTCGCGGGCTGGGCGGCGCGCTGGCTGGCTCCCGCGCTGGACGCGCTGCGCTCCTGCCGCGAGCCGACGAGCCCGGAGCGCCGCCGGCTCGTGCTCGTCGCGGCGCTGTCGCTCGTCGGCGGCGGATGCCTGCTCGCCGGCCCGCTCGCCGGCCTCGCGCTCGGCGCCGCCGCCCCGTCGCTCGCGCGGGTCGTCCTGCGCGCGCGCCGTGCCCGCCGGCGGGCGGCGATCGCCGCGCAGGCGCCGGCGATCGCACGCGCGCTCGCCGACGCGCTCGCGGGCGGGCACTCGGTGCGCGGCGCGCTCGGCGCCGCCGCCCACGGCAGCGGGGTGCGCGGCCCGGCCGGCGACGAGCTACGCGTGGTCGCCGGGGCGCTCGAGCTCGGCGAGCGCACCGAGGACGTGCTGCGCGAGTTCGCCCGCCGGGCGGGACCCGGCCCCTGCGACACGCTCGCCGCGGCCATCCTGCTGCAGCGCGATGCCGGCGGCGACCTCGCCGGGCTGCTGCGCTCGCTCGCCGTCGCGCTGGAGGTGCGCGGCAGGGTCGTGGCGGAGGCCCGCTCGGCGACGGCGCAGGCGCGCTTCACGGCGCTGCTCGTGATCGGGCTGCCGTTCGCCGGCCTGGCGCTCGGCGAGCTCGTGCAGCCCGGCTACCTCGTGACGCTCGCCGCGTCGCCGCTGCGCGCGCGTGCTGATCTGCGCGGCGATCGGCCTGCAGATCGTGGCGTTCGTCTGCGTGCGGCGGATCGCGCGCGTGGGGGAGCAGGCGTGACGGCGCTGCTGGCGGCCCTGGGCGGCATCTGCGCCGCGGCCGCGATCGTCGAGCTCGCCGCGTCGGGCTCGGCGCGGCCGCCGCGCCGGCGCGGGCCCGCGCGCGCCGCGCGACTCGGCGCCGTGACCGTGCTGCTGGCGCGCGCGGCGCGACGGCGCCGGGGTGCGCGCCGCCGCCTGCCGACCTGCGCGCGCGCGGCTCGCGGCCGCCGGCGCGCCGCTGGAGCTGACCGCCCGCCGACGTCATGGCGCTCAAGGCCGCCGGCGCCCTCGGCGGCGCGCTGCTCGCGCGTCGCCGCTGATCGGCGCGCTGCCGGGCCGCCTCGGGCTCGCGGCGCTGCTGTGCGCGCCCGCCGGCGGCTTCCTGGCGCCCGACCTCGTGCTCGGGAGGCGCACGCGGGCGCGCGCGGCGCGCATGAGCCACGAGCTCGCCGACGTGCTCGACCTGCTGCGCGTGGCGATCGCAGGCCGGCCTGCCGGTCGGGCCGGGCGCTGGCGGAGGTCGGCCGGCGCTGCAGCGGCCCGCTCGCCAACGAGCTGCGCGCGACGGCCGCGCGCGTCGAGCTCGGCGCGGCGCGCGAGCGGGCGCTCGCGCAGCTCGTCGAGCGCTGCCCGCTGGAGGGCGTCGCGGCGCTCGCGGCGGCCATCGCCCGCGCCGATCGCCACGGCGCGCCGCTGGCCCCGGCGCTGGAGGCGATCGTGGCGGATGCCCGCGCCGAGCAGGCGCGACGCCTGCGCGACGATGCCGCCCGCGCGGCGCCGAAGATCCAGCTCGTCGTCGCGCTCGTGCTCGTGCCGGCCGTGATGCTGCTCGTCGCGGCCGTGCTCGTGCAGGCGCTCGCCTGAGCTGCCGGGCACCAAGGCACGGCCTCCCACGCCAATGCACATCGAGCGGCGGAATCCTGCTCGGGGTGCAAGATGGCGCCCGACTTGCGCGTCCTGCACGCGCGGCTGCAGGATTCGCGCGCTGCACGTCGCCATTCAGGTGCCAGGAGAAGTCCTGCACAACGGGCACTTTTCAGGCGATCGGGCAGGATCGAAGCGGGAAAGTGGGAAATGACGTGCAAATCGGGTTGTCGTTGTGGGAGAGAGTGGGATACCTTCGCGGCAGCGAGCCGGGCTGGAGGGGCTCCTCCCACCCCTCCAGCCCGGCTCTCGTCCTTCTCTCATGGTCTTTCGCGGCACCTTCGACTACTCCCTCGACGCAAAGAACCGGCTCACGGTGCCGGCGCGCTTTCGCGCCGCCCTGTCGGACGGCGTCGTGCTCGCGAGGGCCTCGAGCGCTGCGTCGCGCTGTGGACGCCCCGCGGCTACGACGAGTACACGCAGGCCTCGCTGGCCGGCTTTCACCCGCTGTCGCCCGAGGCGCAGAAGCTCAAGCGCTTCTTCTCCGCCAACTCGCTCGAGACCGAGCTCGACGCCGCCGGCCGCGTGATGCTGCCCGCCTTCCTGCTCGAGCACGCCGGCCTCGACAAGGAGGTCGTCGTCACCGGCTCCGGCGACGCGCTGGAGATCTGGAGACCGCGCCACCTGGGCGGAGTACAACGCCGCGCTCTCATCCGACGTCACCGACATCACCGCACACCTTGGCCACACTGCTTGACATGACGATCCCGCACGTGCCGGTGCTGGCCGGCGAGGCGATCGAGCTGCTCGATCCGCGCCCTGGCCAGGTCGCCGTCGACTGCACGTTCGGCGCCGGCGGCCACGCGCGCCTGCTCGCCGGGCGCATCGGCGCGACCGGCACGCTGATCGCGATCGACCGCGACCCCGCCGCCGCCGAGCGCTTCGCCGAGCTCGCCGCCGAGGTCCGTGCGCGACGCGCTTCATCCGCGCGTCGTTCGTCGACGGGCTGCGCAGCTGGCCGAGGAGGGCGTCGGGCCGACATCGTGCTGCTGGACCTCGGCATGTCCTCGATGCAGATCGACACCTGGGAGCGCGGCTTCTCCTACTCCTACGACGCGCCGCTGGACATGCGCATGGACCCCGGCCTCGAGCGCAGCGCGCACGAGCTCGTCAACGAGGCCGAGCCGCGCCACCTCGAGACGATCTTCCGCGACCTCGGCGAGGAGCGCTACGCGCGCCAGATCGCCCGCGCGATCGTGCGCGCTCGCGAGGCGCAAGCCGATCGCCTCGACGATCGAGCTCGTCGACGTCATCACGCAGGCGATCCCGACGCCGGCGCGCTTCGCCGGCGGCCACCCCGCCAAGCGCGTCTTCCAGGCGCTGCGCATCGCGGTCAACGACGAGCTCGGCCAGCTCGACGCCGCGCTGCCGCTGGCGTGGGCGCTGCTCGCGCCGCACGGCCGCCTCGCCGCGATCTCCTTCCACTCGCTCGAGGACCGGCGCGTCAAGCGCTTCCTGCACGCCCGCGCGCAGGGCTGCATCTGCCCGCCCGACCTGCCGGTCTGCGGCTGCGGGCGCGAGCCCGAGGCCGAGCTCGTCAGCCGCCGCTCGATCGCCCCGACGCCGGGCGAGATCGCCGCCAACCCGCGCGCGCGCTCGGCCCGCCTGCGCGTCGCGATCAAGGTCTCGGAGGACCAGGGATGAGCCGCAGCTCCGCAGCGGCGCCGCAGCCGCACGGTCGCCCCGCCGATGCCGCGGCGCGTCTCCGGCCCGGCGGCGCCGCCGCGCCAGGAGCCCGGCGGCCAGCCGGCGCGTGCGCCGCCGCGCGCACGATCGACGCGGCCGCGCTCGCCTACCCCGACGCCGCCGCCGTCGTTCCGCGCCGCGCGACCCGTCCCGTGGCGCCGCCGCGCCGGCGGACCGCTGCGGTCCTGCGCGCGCCGCGCGTCGCCTACGGCGGCGTCGCGATCGCCCAGCGCGTGCGCCGGCGTCGCGATCGACGTCTCCGCCAGCCGCGCGATGGACCGCCTCGTGCGCAGCCGCGTGTGGATCGGCATCATCGCCTTCGCGCTGATCGGGATCGTCGCGATGCAGGTCTCGCTGCTGAAGCTCAACTCCGGCATCGGCCGGGCCGTGCAGACGGTCGCGCACGCTCGAGCGCAGCAACGCCTCGCTGCGCAGCGAGATCTCGCGGCTGAGCGCCGGCGAGCGCATCCAGCCGCTGGCCGAGGCGAAGGGCTTCGTCATGCCCGCGCCCAAGGACGTCCGCTACCTGACGGCCCGGGCAGCGACGTCGGCCGCCGCCCGGCGCGCGGTCCGCGGCATGCGCGCGCCCGGCCCGGCCGCGACGGGCTTCGGCACGAGCGCCGGCATCACCGGCCTGAGCGCTGCGCCCGCGCCCGCGGCGGGCACGGTGACGACGACGCCCGCGCCCGCCGTGACGGCGCCGCCCGCGACGGCGCCCGCCGCCGCCGGCGGCGGCCGCCTGTCACGACGCCGGCCGCCGTCCGGTCACCGGCCGGCGCCGCTCCGGTGGCGCCGGCGACCAGCGCGCCCGCCGCCACGACCGCACCGGCCGTCGCCGTCCTGCGGGCGGCGCCGAGCGCTCAGCAGGCGACCTCCGCGACGCCGTAGTGGGTCTCACCGAGCGGCGCATCGGGCTGCTGTTCGCGATCTTCCTCGCGCTGCTCGCGATCGCCGGCGCTCGCACGCTGTGGCTCGGCGGCGTCAAGGCATCCGCTCTGCAGCGCGCGGCGGCGACCCAGCAGGTCAACGAGATCGACGTGCCCGCGCACGCGCGGCGCGATCTCCGACCGCAACGGCATCGAGCTGGCAGTCTCCGAGCCCGCCGCCGACGTCGCCGCGACGCCCTACCTCGTCAAGTCGCCCGCTGCGCGTCGCCGCCCGCCTGGCGCCGCTGCTCGACGAGACGCAGGCCCAGCGTGCTCAAGAAGCTCAGCGTCAAGGGCGGCTTCGTCTACCTCGCGCGCAACCTGGCGGCCGCCAGGGCCGAGCAGATCAAGGCGCTGAAGATCGAGGGCCTGCAGTTCATCCCGACGGCGCGCCGCGAGTACCCGCGACGGCATGCTCGCGTCGCAGGTCGTCGGCGGCGTCGGCGTCGACGGCAACGGCCTCAGCGGACTCGAGTTCGCCCACGACGACGTCCTGCACGGCGTGACCGGCAAGCGGCGGATCGTCAAGGACGGCGTCGGCGAGCCGATCGAGCTGCAGGAGACCAAGCGCGCCGTGGCCGGCAAGGACCTGCGCCTGACGCTCGACGCCCAGCTGCAGCGCAAGGTCGAGGACGTGCTCGCGGACGTCGGCGCCAAGTGGCATCCGAAGGGCGCGACGGCGATCGTCGATGGACCCGACGACGAGCAGGGTCCTGGCGCTCGCCAACTGGCCGCGCGTCGATGCCAACGACCTTGGCGGCGCTCCGGACTACGCCGCCCAGAACCGCGCCGTCGGCTTCAACTACGAGCCCGGCTCGACGTTCAAGGCCTTCACCGTCGCGGGCGCGCTCGAGGACCGGGCCGTCACGCCGGAGGACTTCTTCCATCTGCCGCCGACGATCGAGGTCGCCGACCGCACGATCGAGGAGGCCCACGAGCGCGGGACGGTCGACCTCACGACGAGCCAGATCCTCGCGCAGTCCTCGAACGTCGGCACCGTGCGCATCGGCCAGCGCCTCGGCGCGACGCGCTTCGATCGCTGGGTGCGGCGGTTCGGATTCGGCCGGCGCACGGGCATCGAGCTGGCGGGCGAGGAGGCCGGCCAGGTGCTCGAGCGCAAGGACTACTCGGGGTCGTCGATG
Organism: uncultured Actinomycetes bacterium; assembly: GCA_963729125.1. Classification (GTDB taxonomy): domain Bacteria; phylum Actinomycetota; class Thermoleophilia; order Solirubrobacterales; family Solirubrobacteraceae; genus CADCVQ01. The sequence continues at coordinate 767,152 of CAVSML010000008.1, read as the reverse complement.
GGCAACCTGCCGATCGGCCAGGGCGAGTCGGTGACGCCGCTGCAGCTCGCGACCGGCTACGCCGCGATCGCCAACGGCGGGATCCTGCGCCGCCCTCGGCTGATCGCCCGCATCGGCGACCGGCCGACGGTCGCGCCCGCCGGACGGCGCGTGATCTCCGAGCGGACCGCCGCGCAGGTGCGCACGATGCTCACCGACGTCGCTGTCGCAGGCGGCACGAAGGTTCAGGCCGCGATCGACGGCTACACGCTGGCCGGCAAGACCGGCACGGCGAACAAGATCGACCGCAGGACCGGCATGTACTCCAAGACGCGCTACATCGCCTCGTTCGTCGGGCTTCGCGCCGGCGCACACGCCCGAAGCTGCTCGTCACGATCATGGTCGACGAGCCGCAGGGCGAGATCTACGGCGCCGAGGTGGCGGCGCCCGCCTTCCAGGAGATCATGCGCTTCGCGCTGCCCTACCTGCGCATCGCTCCGGGCTGAGCTGAGCGCCGCAATCGCGCTTATCCTCAAGCGATGAGGTTGCGCGAGCTCTTCGGCGACGCGCTCGCGGACGACCCGCCCGTCGAGGTCGGCTCGCTCGCGCTCGACAATCGCCGCGTCGAGCCCGGCAGCGTGTTCTTCTGCGTGCGCGGCTTCACCCGCGACGGCCACGAGTTCGCGGCCGACGCGGTCGATCGCGGTGCCGTCGCGCTGGTCGTCGACCATCCGCTGGGGCTCGGCGTGCCGGAGATCGTCGTCGACGACGTTCGCGCGGCGATGGCGCCGGCCGCGGCGCGGCTGCACGGCGATCCGACGGCGACCCTGCGCGTCGTCGGCGTCACCGGCACCAACGGCAAGACGACGACCGCCTATCTCGTGCGCGCGCTGCTCGAGGCGGCCGGACATCGGACGGGCCTGCTGGGCACCGTGAAATCGGTCGTCGGCGGCAGCGAGCACGACGTCGCGCGCACCACCCCGGAGGCGATCGACCTGCAGGCGGCGTTCGCGGCGATGCGCGACGCCGGCGACACGCACTGCGTGATGGAGGTCTCCAGCCACGCCCTGGCGCTCGGGCGCGCCGACGCGATCCACTGGGCCGCGGCGATCTTCACGAACCTCACGCAGGACCACCTCGACTTCCACCCGACGATGGAGGACTACTTCGCCGCCAAGCGGCTGCTGTTCGAAGCACGCCCCGAGATCGCGGTGATCAACGTCGACGACGCCTACGGCGCGCGGCTTGCCGGTGAGCTCGAGCAGGTGCCGCGGGTCGTGACGTTCGCGATCGACGCGCACGAGGCCGATCTGCGCGCGACCGGCGTGCGCGGCGACTTCGCCGGCTCGACGTTTCATGCCGGCGGCCTCGAGCTGCGCTCGCCGCTGCCCGGGCGCTTCAACGTGCTCAACGTGCTCGGCGCGGTCGCGACCGCGCGGGCGCTGGGCGTCGACGACGAGACGATCGTCGCGGCGCTGCCCGCCGCCGGCCGCGTGCCCGGGCGCTTCGAGCCCGTCGACGAGGGACAGGGGTTCGCCGTGCTCGTCGACTACGCCCACACGCCCGACTCGCTGGAGAACGTGCTGGCCGCCGCGCGGCCGCTGACGCGCGGGCGCCTGATCTGCGTCTTCGGCTGCGGCGGCGATCGCGACCGCGGAAAGCGCCCGCAGATGGGCGAGATCTCCGCGCGCCTGGCCGACCGCACGATCGTCACGTCCGACAACCCGCGCTCGGAGGATCCCGACGCGATCGTCGCCGAGATCCTCGAAGGGATCGTCGATCGCTCGCGCACCCAGGCGATCGTCGACCGGCGCGCCGCGATCGACCGCGCGGTCGCGATCGCGCGGGACGGCGACGTCGTCGTCGTCGCCGGCAAGGGCCACGAGCAGGGCCAGGAGCTCGAGGGCGGGCGCAAGCTGCCCTTCGACGACGTCACCGTCGCTCGCGAGGCGCTGCGTGCGCGACTGGTCGCCTGAGCGCGTCGCGGCGGCCGCGGGCGCCGAGGTCGTTTGGGCGCTGCAGGCGCCTGCGGCCCAGGCGCCGGGACCGCTGCGCGCGACGATCGACTCGCGCGACGTCCGGCCGGGCGACCTGTTCGTCGGTCTCGCCGGAGCGCGTGCCGACGGTGGGCGCTTCGCGCTCGCCGCGCTCGCAGCCGGCGCCTGGGGCGCGCTCGTCACGCCAGAGCACGCCTCCGCGGCGAGCGGCGGCGACCCGTCCGCCGGCGGCGGCCAGCAACCAGTCCGGCAGCTGGATCCAGGCTCGGGCGCCCTCGCCGGAGCGATTCTCGCCGCTCGGGATCCGCTGGTCGCCCTGCAGACGCTCGCGCGCGCATGGCGGCGCGAGCTCGGCGCGCAGGTCGTCGCGATCACCGGCTCGACCGGCAAGACCTCGACGAAGGACCTGTGCGCGGCGATGCTGCGCCAGGACCGCCGCACCGTCGCCAGCGAGCAGAACTTCAACACGGAGATCGGCCTGCCGCTGGAGATCCTCGCCGCGCCGCCGGGCACGCAGGCGCTGGTGCTCGAGCTGGCGATGCGCGGCAGCGGCCAGATCGCCGAGCTGACCGCGATCGCCGAGCCCGACGTCGGCGTGATCGTCAACGTCGGCCCGGTCCACCTCGCGCTGCTGGGCTCGCTCGAGGCGATCGCGGCGGCCAAGGCGGAGCTGCTGTGCGGGCTGCGCCCGGGCGCCACAGCCGTGCTGCCCGCCGACGCGCCGCTGCTCGACCCCCACCGCCGCGACGACCTGACGATCGTGACCTTCGGCGCTGGCGGCGACGTCTCAGGCCTCGGCGAGCTCGAGCTTCCGTTCTCCTCGGCGCACATGCGCTCCAACGCGCTCGCGGCGCTGGCCGCGGCGCGGGCGCTCGGAGCCCAGCCGCGCGGGCTGCTCGACGTGACGCTCAGCGCGCTGCGCGGCCAGCGGATCGAGCTGCCCGGGCCGGTCGTCGTCATCGATGACTGCTACAACGCCAACCCGATGTCGATGCGCGCCGCCCTCGACGATCTCTCCGCCTCCGCGTCCGGTCGCAGCGTCGCCGTGCTCGGCGACATGCTCGAGCTCGGGCCCGGCGAGGTGAGCTTCCACGAGGAGCTCGGCCGCCAGGCCGCCGAGCGCGGCGTCGACCTCGTGATCGCCGTCGGTCCGCTCGCCGCGCACATGGCCGCGGGCTACGGCGGCGAGCTGCGCGCCGTGCCCGACGCCGCGGCGGCCGCGGCGCTCGCCGGCGAGCTCGTGCGCCCCGGCGACACGGTCCTCGTTAAGGCCTCGCGCGGCGTCGGCCTCGAGGTCGTATCCGAGGGCCTGCGCGCAGCGGCAGCGAGCGCCTGATGGGCGAGGTCCTGATCGCCGGCACCGCGGCGCTGCTGATCTGCATCTTCCTGTCGCCGAAGTTCATCGAGTTCTTCCACAACCGCGAGTTCGGCCAGTTCATCCGCGAGGACGGCCCCGCCGCGCACCACGTCAAGGCGGGCACGCCGACGATGGGCGGCGTGATCATCTTCACGGCGATCTCGATCCCGTTCCTCATGCTGTCGGACTACGACTGGCGCTCGGTCGGCGTCTTCGGGGCGGCGGTCGGCTGCGCGCTGCTGGGCTTCTTCGATGACTACATCAAGATCGTGCGCCGCCGCTCGCTGGGGATCAGCGGGCGGATGAAGCTCGGCGTCCTCGTGCTGATCTCGATCGGCCTGTGGTGGGTCGCCACGAACAAGGCCGGCCAGCCGCAGACGCTGCGCCTGCGCGTCGTCGACTACCAGGTCGACCTCAGCGTGCTCGCCGGCATTCCCTACCTGATCCTCATCTACCTCGTCGTCGCGGCGACGACGAACGCCGTCAACCTCACCGACGGCCTCGACGGGCTGGCCGCCGGATGCGCCGCGATCGTGCTGCTGTGCTACATCGGGATCACGTTCATCACGACCGGCCAGCACGACCTCGCGCTGCTGTCGGCGTGCCTCGTCGGCGCCTGCGTCGGGTTTCTGTGGTTCAACGCGTTTCCCGCGACGATCTTCATGGGCGACACCGGATCGCTGGGGCTCGGCGGCGCGATCGCCGGCCTCGCGATCATGACCCAGACCGAGATCCTGCTGATCCTCATCGGCGGGATCTTCGTCGTCGAGGCGCTCAGCGTCCTGATCCAGGTCTTCTCCTTTCAGGCCTTCCGCAAGCGCGTCTTCCTGATGGCCCCGATCCACCACCACTTCGAGCTGATGGCCTGGTCGGAGACGAAGATCATCCTGCGCTTCTGGATCGTCGCGGCGATCTGCAGCGCGATCGGCTTCACGCTGTATCAGTACTCCGTTGTCTGACCACGCGCGACCGCCGCTTCCGCCCGGCCCGTGGCTCGTCGTCGGCCTGGCCCGATCGGGCGTCGCCGCGGCGCGCGTGCTGCAAGCGCGGGGGGAGCGCGTCGTCGCCGTCGACACCGGCTCGCCGGCCGTGCCGGATGGCCTGGAGGCGCACCTGCGCAGCGACGGCCTCGCGCAGCTGCAGCACGCCCGGGCGGTCGTCAAGTCGCCGGGCGTGCCGCGCGATGCGCCGGTCATCGAGGCGGCCCTCGAGCGCGACATCCCCGTGCTGGGCGAGCTCGAGCTCGGCTGGCGGCTGCTGAACAACGAGTTCATCGCCGTCACCGGGACGAACGGAAAGACGACGACGGTCCAGCTGCTCGGCCACATCCATCGCGAGGCGGGCCTGCCGGTGGCGGTCGCGGGCAACGTCGGCGACGCCGTCAGCGGCCTCGTCGGGACGGTCGACCGCGGCACCATCGTCGTCTGCGAGACGAGCTCGTTTCAGCTCGAGGACGCGGTCGACTTCGCGCCCGAGGGCGCGGTCCTGCTGAACATGCGGCCCGACCACCTCGATCGTCATGGCACGTGGACTGCCTATGAGCGCGCGAAGCAGCGCGTCTTCGCATCCCAGGCCGAGGATGACATCGCGGTGACGCCGGTTGACCTGTGGCCGATGTCAGTGGGACGAGCGCGGCGCTTGTCCTTCGGCTACCGCGGCGATCTCGACGACCGGGACGGCTTTCTGTGGTGGGACGATGAGCCGCTGATCGCCCACGAGGAGATCCGCCTGCGCGGTGTGCACAACCGCCTGAATGCCGCGGCCGCCTCGGCGATCGCGCTCGCGCGCGGCATCGACCCGGAGGCCGTCGTGGCCGCGCTGCGCACGTTTGCCGGCGTCGAGCACCGCCTCGAGGAGGTCGCCTCGATCGACGGCGTGCTGTACGTCAACGACTCCAAGGCGACGAACGTCGACTCGACGCTCGTCGCGCTCGCGAGCTTCGAGTCGCCGGTTCACCTGATCATCGGCGGCGTCGGCAAGGGTCAGGACTTCAGCGCGCTGCGTGGCCGCGCGCACCGCGCCTACCTCATCGGCGAGGTCGCCGAGCAGCTCGAGCACGAGGTCGGAGGGCAGCGCAGCGGCGACCTCGAGCACGCGCTCGCGGCCGCGCGCGGCGCGGCGCGCCCCGGCGAGGTCGTGCTGCTGTCGCCGGCGTGCGCGAGCTTCGACCAGTACGAGGACTACGAGGCGCGCGGGCGCGCCTTCAAGGCGCTGCTCGCCTAACTGCTGGCGAGGATGTCGAGCTCCGCGCGCTCGAGCCGGCCGTCGGGGAATCGCAGGTGGGCCTCGTCGTCGAGGCACACGACGCTCTCGGCGTCGTCGCCCAGGATCTGGGCGGCGAGCAGCGCGGCGGCGAGCCGGTGCACGTCGCGCACGAGCCCGAGCGCCAGCAGCGAGCGGGTCTCGTTGGCGATGCTGCCGTCGCCGACGCGCAACACCGTGCGGATCTCGGGATGGATCCCGCGCGCCGTCATCGCGACGGAGATGTTGATCAGGTCGTCCGCCGTGACGGCGGCCACCGCCCGCGCGCGGGGCAGCGACAGGCGGCGCATCACCGACGGGTCGGCGCCGCGGCCGACGACGACCGGCAGGCCGAGCTCCTTGGCGATCCCGATGGCCTCCGCGTCGGCGTCGGACTCGACCGCGACGACGGGGATCCTGCAGGCACGCAGCATGAGGCACAGGCGCATGCCGACCTGGCCGAGGCCGACGACGACGACGTGGTCGCGGCGCGGCATCGCGTTGCGACCCAGCAGGCCGGTCAGGCGCCGCTCGACGACGCGGTTGACGAGACCCGCGGTCAGCGCGGCGGCGAACAGCAGCGCGATCAGCATCGTCGCCGAGGTGAAGAGCTTGTACCAGCTCGGCCCGTGGGCGACCTCGGGATTGGGGTCGACGGTGACCAGCGTCTTCGCCGAGCCGTAGATGGCGTCGACGACGCCCTGGTCGAGCGTCACGACGGCGGTCGCGGTCTCGATCGTGAAGACGGCGATGAGCCCGATCGCGCCGTACAGGAGCATTCCCGCGCTCTTGTCGTAGGGCGTGAACAGCGCCCGCGCGTACTCCTCCGCGCGGCGGGGGCGCGGGGACTCGATCGGCACCTCCCGGACGCCGCCGTCATCCTTCTCGACGAGGCCGACGGGCTTGCCGTCGTCGATCGTCACGGCGGCGAAGCGCTCGTCGATGCACGGGCCGGCCAGCGACGGCGCGACGATGTCCGCCAGCGACGTGACGTGCGTGTTGGGCACCGCGCGTGCCACCTGCTCGGACATCGTCGGATCGAAGATCGTCAACAGCAGCGGCACGTCCTTGGACACGGCGCGGACCATCAGCGCCATCCGCAGGACGATCGCGTCCGTGCGCGCCACGACGGCCACCGAACGAACCTGTCCGCCCTCCAGCGCGTCGCGCACGTCGGACTCGTCGGGCTCGCACAGGCGGACGATCTTCGCCTTCGACGCCTCCAGCGCGCGCTCGGTCTCGTCGGTCAGGTCGCCCTCGCCGATCAGGAGGATCGCCTGGTGCTGCTTTCGCTGGGCGCCGGGCATCGTCTGAACTTCCCCTGCTGCGCCAGGATTCCTTCCGCCGGACACGCGGGGCCCGGTGGCGGGTAGCACCGGGAGATGAACGACAAACCGATCCTCCACGTCTGCCACATCGACCAGGGCGGGCCCCCGTTTCACCCCTGCAAGCGCGTCGAGAGCGCACTGAACGAGGCCGGCATCGACCACGACCGCAGCGTGTTCGACAAGAACCGCCCGGCGGGCCTGTTCACGAAGGGCAAGCGCCCCGATCTCAAGGCGCTCAGCGGCCAGGAGAAGCTGCCCGTGCTCGAGCTGCCCGACGGCAGCACCGTCAACGGCAGCTCGGACATCATCGCCTGGGCGCACGCGCACGCCGCATAGGGGCCGACGAGGGTTCCGCCCTCGCGCGTCGAACGGCGTCTGGATGGCTGCACGCCGCACAGGCTCTACCCCAGACCCCTCCGCGCGCCAAGCGCAAGCCCAAGCCGGTCGAGTACAACATCCTGCTGACCGCCACGCTGTGCCTGCTGGCCGCGGGCGCGGTCATGGTCTACAGCGCGTCCTCGGCGCGCACGCTGCTCGAGGGCCAGGGCGACGGCACGCTGCTACCTCGTGCAAGTACGTCGTCTACGGCGCGATCGGGCTCGTCGTGCTGCAGTTGCTCGCGCGCAGCGGCCTCGAGCCTGCTGCCGCAAGCTGACGCCCGCGCTGCTTGGCATCTCCTTCGTGCTGCTCGTCGCCGTCAAGATCCCGGGCGTCGGCGTCGACGATCAACGGCGCGCAGCGCTGGATCGGCGCCGGCCCGCTGCAGTTTCAGCCCTCCGAGCTGATGAAGCTCGCGCTCGTGCTGCACGCCGCCGGCGTGCTCGCGACGCAGCCCCGCGCGCCTGCGCACGATGCAGGGCGTGATCCGGCCCGCTGCTGCATCGTCGTCGGCGCGGCGATCCTGCTGATCGCCTCGCAGCCCGACCTCGGCACGGCGCTCGTCATCGCGTTCACGCTCGGCGCGCTGCTGCTCGTCGCCGGCGTGCCGATCCGCCTGCTCGGCAAGATCGGCGCGCGCGTCGGCGCGTGCTCGTGCTGCTGTTCGCGCTCATCGATCCCGAGCGCGTCTCGCGCCTGACGTCGTTCGTCAACCCCTGGGCGCGACCCGACGGACACCGGCCTGCAGGCCGTCCAGGGCCAGATCGCGCTCGGCTCGGGCGGGCTCTTCGGCGTCGGGCTCGGCGAGTCGGTGCAGAAGGTCTTCTACCTGCCCGAGGCGCACACGGACTTCATCCTCGCGGTCATCGGCGAGGAGCTCGGCGTGGCGGGCGTCTGCGGCCTGCTGTTGCTCTACGGGATGATCGGCTACGCCGGGCTGCGCACCGCGAAGGCCGCATCGACGCGCTACCAGCAGCTGCTCGCGGCCGGGCTGACGGGGATGATCCTCTGCCAGGCGCTGCTGAACATCTTCGCGGTGCTCGGCATCGCGCCCGCTGACCGGCGTGCCGCTGCCGTTCATCTCCTCGGGTCGGAACGAGCCTGATCGTGCTGCTCGGCGACGATGGGCCTGCTGCTGAACATCGCCGCGCGCAGCACGAGCCACCTGCGCGTCGCTGCCCCAGCCGCCCGGCGAGCGGGCCGATGCGCGAGGATCCGGCCGTGAGGATCTTGATCGCGGCCGGCGGGACGGCGGGGCACGTGGTGCCCGCGCTGGCGGTCGCCGAGCGGCTGACGGCCGCGGGCGCTGACGTCGTCTTCGTCGGCGGCGAGCGCGCGGAGGCGCAGCTCGTCCCCGCCGCCGGCTATGAGCTGCGCACGATCCGCGTCGCCGGCCTGCAGCCGCACGAACCCGCTGCTTGCCGCGCGCGCGGTAGGCCTCGCCGCCGTCGCGGTGAAGCAGGCGCGCCGGCTGCTCGCCGAGCTGCGCCCCGACGCCGTGCTCGGCGGCGGTGGCTACGTCGCCGGCCCCGTCGGCCTCGCCGCCGTCGCCCGGCGCATCCCGCTCGTGCTGACCGAGGCCGACAGCCACCTCGGCATCGCCAACCGCCTGCTCGCGTCGCGGGCCCGGCGCGTCTGCCTCGCGTTTCCGATCGAGGGACGCGACGGCGAGCGCTACCGCGTGACCGGTCGCCCGGTGCCGCCGCCGTCGGCCGATCCGATCGCCGCGCGCGCACGCTTCGGGTTGAGCGTGGGGGATACGTGCGTGCTCGTCTTCGGCGGCTCGCTCGGGGCGCGCCGGATCAACGAGGCCTCCGTCGAGGCGTTCGCGTCGGCGCCGTTCCATGTCCTGCACGCCGCCGGCACGCGCGACTACGAGGCGCTCGCGCCGCGCGCGCGGGGCGAGCGCTACGACCTGCGCCCCTACATCGACGACTTCGCCGACGCGCTCGCGGCGTGCGACCTGTGCGTCGCGCGCGCCGGCGGCTCGATCTTCGAGGTCGCCGCGGCCGGCAAGCCGGCGCTGCTCGTGCCCTACCCGCACGCCAGCGCCGACCACCAGACCGCCAACGCGCGCTGGATGGCGCACGCCGGCGCGGCCGTCGTCGTCCCCGACGAGCAGCTGACCCCGGCGCGCCTCGGCCAGGAGGTCCGCGCGCTGCTCGCCGACAAGCCGCGCCTGGCGGCGATGGCTGCCGCCTCGGCGTCGCTCGCGCGCCCCGATGCGGCGCAGGCCGTGGCCGACGAGGTGCTCGCGGCCGCGCGGGCGCCACGGCGATGAGCCCGGGCTGGAGCGGGCGGCGCCTGCACTTCGTCGGTCTCGGCGGCGCCGGCATGAGCGGGCTGGCCCTGATCGCGCGTGCGCTCGGGGCCGAGGTCAGCGGCTCCGATCGCGCCGACTCGCCGTATCTCGTGCGCGTGCGGGAGGCCGGCATCGCGGCGCGCATCGGCCACGACGCCGCGAACGTCCCCGCGGGCGACGATGTCGAGCTCGTCGTCTCGACCGCGATCGGCGCCGACAACCCAGAGCGCGCCGCCGGCCGCGAGCGCGAGCTGCGCGAGATCCACCGCGGCGAGCTGCTCGGCGAGCTCAGCCGCCAGCGGCGCACGATCGCGATCGCCGGCACGCATGGCAAGACGACGACCGCCTCGATGGCGACGCACGCGCTGATGCGCATCGGCTGGGAGCCCTCCTACGTCATCGGCGGCGCGCTGCGCACGACCGGAGCGAACGCGGGCTGGGGGGCGGGCGACTGGCTCGTCGTCGAGGCCGACGAGTCCGACCGCTCGTTTCTGCATCTCTCGCCCGAGGTCGCGGTCGTCACGAACGTCGAGCTCGATCACCACGCGACCTATCCCTCGCACGCCGACCTCGAGCTCGCGTTCGCGGCGTTCCTGCACAACGCGCTGCGCGTGATCGTCGCCGACGGCGCCGAGGCCGAGGCGTTCCTCGACCGCGCCGAGATCGTCGACGCGGCGTTCTTCTGCGCCTCGGAGATCGCCTTGCACGCCGGCGGCGCGAGCTTCGGCTGGGCCGGGCAGCGCGTCGAGCTGTGCGTCCCGGGCGCGCACAACGTCGCCAACGCGGCCGCCGCGCTGACGGCGTGCGTCATCGCCGGCGCCGATCCCGCCGAGCTCGCGGGCACGCTCGCCGACTTCGAGGGCGCGGGGCGGCGCTTCGAGCGCCTGGGGGAGACGGCGTCGGGCGCGCTCGTGATCGACGACTACGCCCACCACCCGACGGAGGTGCGCGCCGCGATCCTCGCCGCGCGCACGCTCGCGCGCCGCCGCGTCGTCGCCGCCTTCCAGCCGCACCTGTACTCCCGCACGCAGCTCTTGGCGCGCGACTTCGGGGCCGCGCTCGCGCTCGCCGACGCCGTCTGCGTCCTCGACGTCTATCCCTCGCGCGAGCGCGCATGCGACTTCCCCGGCGTCAGCGGGCTGCTGATCGCCGAGGCGGCGGCCGACGCCGCCGATGGCAAGGCGGTCGGCTGGGCGCCGGACTTCGACGCGGCCGAGCGGATGCTGCGCGCGACGCTGCGTGCGGGAGACCTGTGCCTCGTGCTCGGCGCGGGCGACGTCGACGCGCTCGGGCGCAGACTCGTGGCCTAGAGGCTCTCTATGAAGGAGGGTGGGTTGTCAAGTTGGGGTGATCGTGGTGCTCCTCCGGCCGGTGCGGTGATGGCGTGCGTGACGCAACTCTCTATCGCCTCCTCGTGGGAGGACCAGGTTCTATGGGTGTCTTGCTGCGGTAGCGCATCTCAGTCAGGGCCGTCTATGCGGCCAGAGCCTTCGTGGCGCCTGCCGGAGCGAAGGGCTGATTGCGGGTGAGCATGTGCCAGATCGCCTCGGCGAGCCGGCGCGCGATGTCGACTTGGGCGACCTTCGCGCCGCGCTGCTTGCCCAAGCGGGCCTTGTTGCGCTGGTAGCGGTCGCGGTAGACCGGGTGGCGGCAGGCGTGCATCGCGGCTTCCATCAGTGCCCAGCGCAGGTACTTCGGGCCGGCGTGTGTCAGCGGGCCGCGGCGGTCGGTGCCACCGGATTGGTAGACGCGCGGGCAGAGGCCGGTGTAGCCCGTCAGCTTCTTCGGGCTTGAGAAGCGCTCGATGTCGCCGATCTCGGCAGCGATCGTGTAGCCGAGCACCCACGCGATCCCCGGCACCGTCCTCAGCAGCGGGATGTAGCGGTGATCGCAGCCGAGCGTCTTGAGGTCACGATCGATCTGCGCGACGTCACGATCGAGTTCATCGATCATCGCGACCGACGCCAGCACCCCGCCGCGCCATGGCTCCGGGAAATCCAGGCGCTCGAGCAGCTCGCGGCCCTGACGGCCGAACAGATCACTGACCGGGCACGTGTGCCCGAACGCCAGCAGCTGCGCATGCACACGATGCTTCAGCGAGCTGCGCTTGCGCACCAAGAACAGTCGCCAGCGCGCCCGCTCGCGCTCTTGGCGCTGCTTGAAATCGGGCAGCCAGATCGCCGGCACCAGATCGCGGCGCGAGAGCTCGGCCAGCACCCACGCATCGATGCGGTCGGTCTTGCACGCCAACGGCGCGAGGCCCTTGACCTTCAGCGCGTCGGCGACCTCGACCTCCCAGCCACAGCGCTCCAGCGTGTCATGCACAAACCGCGCGCCGTTCATCGACTCGATCGCCGCATGGACCGCCACGGGCCCATGACGCAACTTGACGCCGCGCGCGAACCCGCGCAGCCCATCGCCATCCGGTGGCGCCGCACCGACCTCGACACGATCGCCCTGCTCATCGAGCAGGCAGTAGTCCAGCCGCTTACGACTGAGATCCAATCCAGCGTGCAACATGAAGACGGGCCTCCTTCGAGCTCGCTCCTTCGGTGACACGCCGGAGCGTGGCACCGAGGGAGGCCTCCTTCATGACATTCAGTCCCAGGAGTGTCCGACGAACACCGGCTCGGGCACGAGCTCGACGGCGAACGCCTCGCGCACGCCGGCGGCGATCTCCCGCGCGAGCGCGACGAGCTCGGTCGTGGTGCCCGCGCCGCGGTTGGTCAGCGCGAGCGTGTGCTTGGAGGAGATCGCGATGCCGTCGGGGTTGCCGTAGCCGCGCCCGAAGCCCGCGTGCTCGATCAGCCACGCCGCCGACGTCTTGCGGTAGCGGTGATGGGACGCCGGCCACGACGGTGGCACGACGTCCGCCCCGAGCCGCTCGGCGGCGCGCTCGGCGAGCTGCGCGAAGGCGTGCTCGCGCAGGACAGGGTTGGTGAAGAACGAGCCCGCGCTGGCCGTGTCGGGATCGGCGGGGTCGAGGACCATGCCCTTGCCGCGGCGCAGCTCGAGCACCGCCGCGCGCACGTCCGCAAGCGGCGCCCGTGCGCCCTCCTCGACGTCCAGCCGCCGCGCGAGCTCGGTGTAGCGCACCGGCTCGGACTCGCCGGGCTCGAGCGCGAAGATCACGCCGAGCACGAGCCAGCGATCGGGATCGCGCTTGAAGACGCTCGAGCGGTAGTCGAACAGGCACTCCTCGACCTCGAGCACGTGGATCTCGCCGGTCGTGCGATCCAGCGCGCGCACGCCGGCGAGCACGTCGGCGACCTCCTGGCCGTAGGCGCCGACGTTCTGGATCGGCGTCGCGCCGACCGAGCCGGGGATGCCCGACAAGGCCTCGATGCCCGCCACCCCCCCTTCGACGCACATCGCGACGAACACGTCCCAGTCCTCGCCGGCCTGCACGTCGAGCCAGAGGCGCCCGTCGCTGCGCTGCAACTGCTCGATGCCGCGCGTGGCGACGCGCACGGCGGTTCCCTCGAAGCCCTCGTCGGCGACGACGACGTTGCTCGCGCCGGCGAGCACGAGCAGCGGCTCGCCCGCGGCATCGGCTTCGCGCACGAGCGTCGCGAGCTCGATCTCGCTGGAGGCCTCGACGAGCCTCGCGGGCGGGCCGCCGAGGCGCAGGGTGGTCAGCTCGCTCAGCGGCGGCGGGGCGGTCATCCGCCGCAGGCTACGCGGCAGGGTCCGCGGGCGAGACGCCGAACTGAGAACCCGATGCCCTCCTTCGCCAGACGACGCCTGCGCGTCGTCCTCGTGGTCCTCGCGCTGCTCGCGGCGCCGGGCTCCCTCGGGCTCTGGCTGCGCACGAGCTCGCTCGTCGGTGTCGACACCGTCGTGGTCAGCGGCGCCGAGGGCCGCCAGGCCGCCGAGATCCGCGACGTCCTGACCGCGGCCGGCCTCGACATGACGACGCTCGCCGTCGACGAGGACGCGCTGCGCAAGGCGGTCTCCCGCTACGCCGTCGTGCGCGCGCTGCGCACGAGCACGGACTTCCCCCACCGCCTGCGAATCGAGCTGGACTCCCACCGGCCGGTGGCGGCGCTGCAGGCCCGCGGCGTGGTCACGGCCGTGTCGTCCGACGGCACGCTGCTGCGCGGGAGCACCGCCAGAGACCTGCCGCTCGTCGGCGTCAGGCGCGCCCCCACCGGCGAGCGGGTCGCAGACGCCGAGACGCGCCGCGCGATCGACGTCGTGACCACGGCGCCGCCAGCGCTGCGACAGCGCGTCCGGCGCGTGTTCCGCGGTTCGCGCGGCCTCGCCGCCACGGTCGACGGCGGGCCCAAGCTCTACTTCGGAGGCGGCCGGGGGCTGCGCACGAAGTGGTCGGCGGCGGCGCAGGTGTTGGCGGACAGCGGCGCACGCGGCGCCCGCTACATCGATGTGCGGATTCCCGAGCGTCCCGTCGCCGGGGGCTTCCTCCCTGCACCTACCGTAGTCTCACCCTCAACTCAAGGTTGACCAGGTCTCGACGGCCTTTCTCGTGCTCAGGTCGAGAGTCTTTGGTTTTGCAATCGAAGTTGCGAGAGTAGACTTCGCGTTGACATCGGTTCTAGCCCGTGCTTACTGTGGTTTGCGCAGTGATGGTCCGGGGAGACCAAATCTCTCAACGCTAACTCAAGGGTCGGACGCCTTCTCATGGAATCCAGCAGCAGCTATCTCGCGGTCATCAAGGTCGTCGGCGTAGGCGGCGGCGGGACCAACGCGGTCAACCGCATGGTCGACGCGGGTCTGCGCGGCGTGGAGTTCATCTCGGCCAACACCGACGCTCAGGCGTTGCAGATGACCGATGCCGACATCAAGCTCAACATCGGCCACGACCTGACCAAGGGCCTCGGCGCCGGCGCGAACCCGGAGATCGGCTTCGGCGCGGCCGCAGAGTCGCGCGACGACATCAAGGAGGCGCTCAAGGGCGCCGACATGGTCTTCGTCACCGCGGGCGAGGGAGGCGGCACCGGCACAGGTGCGGCCCCGGTCATCGCGGAGATCGCCAAGAACGAGATCGGCGCGCTGACCGTCGGCGTCGTCACGAAGCCGTTCGAGTTCGAGGGGACGCAGCGCACCCGCCAGGCGGAAGAGGGCATCGCCCGCCTGCGCGAGGTCGTCGACACGCTGATCGTCATCCCCAACGAGAAGCTGCTGTCCGTCGTCGAGCGCCGCACGACGATGCTCGACGCCTTCCGCGAGGCCGACAACGTCCTGCGCCAGGGGGTGCAGGGCATCACCGACCTGATCACGATCCCCGGCCTGATCAACCTCGACTTCGCCGACGTACGCACGATCATGCAGGACGCCGGCTCGGCGCTGATGGGGATCGGCACGTCCAACGGCGAGAACCGCGCGGCCGAGGCGGCGCGGATCGCGATCTCCAGCCCGCTGCTCGAGGAGTCCGTCGAGGGCGCGACAGGCATCCTGCTGAACATGACCGGCGGCCGCGAGCTCGGCCTGTTCGAGGTCAACGAGGCGGCCGAGATCGTCAAGGAGGCGGCGGCGCCGAACGCCAACATCATCTTCGGCGCCGTGATCGACGAGGCGCAGGGCGACGAGGTCCGCGTGACGGTCATCGCGACCGGCTTCGACCACGGCCGCGCCCGCCCGCGCACCGCCGCGCAGGACACGCGCACGACCGCGCGCTCGCGCGATCGCAGCCCGCGCATCGACGATCGTCAGCGCTCGTCGCTCGAGATCTCCGACGACGAGATCGAGATCCCGCCCTTCCTCCGATAACTGTCGACCTGAGGTCGAGGGCAGCTTCGGGACCCACTCTCTAGCAGAAGTCGAGGGTCTAGCGCAGGAAGCGGATCGTCAGCGGATAGCGGAACTCCTCGCCCTGTCCGGCCTTGTTCGCCGCGAGCGCGATCAGGACGATCCACGCGACAAGCAGCGCGAACAGCAGCGGTATGAGCGCCAGTCCGATGAGCACGAACAGCAGCACGAACGCCGCGGCGCCGAGCACGATCGCGTAGATCAGAAACGAGATGTTGAAGTTCAGCGCCTCGGCCGCGTGGCGGCGCACGAACGGGTCGTCCTTCTTGGCGAGGTAGACGATCAGCGGGCCGATCGGCGGCAGGCCGACGAGCAGACCCGCGAGCGGCGACAGGTGCGCCGCCAGCGCCCAGCTACGCGAGTCGTCGTGCGCGTTGTGCGGGTCCGCGGGCGGGATCGCGGAGGACAGCGCGTCCGTCCAGCGGGCGCCGTCCCAGTAGCGATAGCTGCCCGAGCCCTGCGGATCGGGATACCAGCCTGGGGCGGGAGGCGGGCCTGCGCCGGAGGGCTGCATGGCCGGATCGTAGCCCCGCCTCGCGGCGGCCAAAGAGACGTGCCGGAATTTCAAGCGTTGGCGCGCCGGAACGCGCCGAGTGCTCCGCTAGCCTCGGGTGGGTGACTTCGCGGACGCTCAAGCGCACCTCGCTGTTCGGATGCCATCGCGAGGCAGGCGCCAGGCTCGTGGCATTCGCGGGCTGGGAGATGCCGGTCCAGTACGGCGACGGAGTCAGCGCGGAGCACCTCGCCGTGCGCGGCGCCGCGGGGATCTTCGACGTCTCGCACATGGGCGAGGTCGAGGTCTCCGGGCCCGATGCCGAGGCCTTCCTGCAGCGCATGCACTCAAACGACGTCACGAGGATGTCGATCGGCAGCGCCCAGTACTCCCTGCTGTGCGACGAGCACGGCGGGGTGCTCGACGACGTCTTCACCTACCGGCTCGCGCCCGACCGCTACCTGACGGTCACCAATGCCGCAAACCACGACCGCGACGTCGCGTGGATGGGCGCGCACGCCGAAGGCTTCGACGTCGAGATCGCCGACGCGATCGACGGCTACGCGATGCTCGCGATCCAGGGTCCGATCGCGCGCGAGATCGTGCAGGCGATCGCCGACGGCCCGCTGCCCGCCCGCATGACCGCCGCCAAGGGCATCGTCGCCGGCCACGAAGCGCTGATCTGCGGCACCGGCTACACCGGCGAGGACGGCGTCGAGCTGCTCGTCGACCCCGAGGACGCGCCCGCGCTGTGGGAGGAGATCGTGCGCCGCGGCGCCGCCCCGGCCGGCCTGGCCGCGCGCGACACGCTGCGCCTGGAGGCCTGCTTTCATCTCTACGGCAACGACCTGTCGACGGAGCGGGGCCCGATCGAGGCCGGCCTCGGCTGGGCCTGCAAGGAGGACACGCAGTTCATCGGATCCGAAGCCGTGCGCGCCGTCCGCGAGGCCGGCCCGGCGCAGAAGCTCGTGCCGTTCAAGCTCACGGGCCCGGGCATCGCGCGTGCGGGCAATCCCGTCGCCGGCGGCGGCGAGGTCAGCAGCGGCACGCACTCGCCGAGCCTGGGCATCGGCATCGGCATGGCCTACCTGCCGGCCGCCCGCGCGACCGAGGGCGAGCGATTCGAGATCGACGTGCGCGGAAAGACCCGGGAGGCGGTTGTCGTCCGCAAGCCGCTCTATACCAAGGAGACCGATGGCTGAAGCGAGCTACCCGGATGAGCTGCTCTACCACCCCGACCACGACTGGGCGCGGATCGACGGCGAGGTCGCGACCTTCGGGATCACGTGGTTCGCGCAGGACGCGCTCGGCGAGGTCGTCTACTTCGACCCGCCCGAGGTCGGCTCATCGGTCAGCGCGGGCGAGTTCTACGCCGAGGTCGAGTCCGTCAAGGCGGTGTCGGACGTGATCGCGCCGCTGTCGGGCGAGATCGTCGAGGTCAACATCGGGCTGGCCGACGCGCCCGAGGCGATCAACCAGACGCCCTACGACGGCGGCTGGATGATCAAGGTCAAGCTGTCCGATCCGGGCGAGGCCGACGCGCTGCTCGATCGCGACACCTACGTCGGAGGCCTGCAGTGAGCCGCTACACCGGCGTCACCGAGCAGGACCGCGAGCTGATGCTCGCCGCCATCGGCGTCGACTCGATCGAGCAGCTCTTCGACGCGATCCCCGCGGGCGTGCGCCTGAAGCACCCGATCGACCTGCCGCCGGGCGAGCCCGAGCAGGCCGTCTACGCCGAGCTTCGCCGGCTCGCCGAGCGCAACGTCGGCACCGAGGACGAGCTGTGCTTCCTCGGCGCCGGGATGTACGACCACTACGTGCCGGCGATCGTCGACATGGTGATGTCGCGCTCGGAGTTCCTGACGCCGTACACGCCCTATCAGCCCGAGGTCAGCCAGGGCGGTCTGCAGGTCATGTTCGAGTACCAGACCGCGATCTCCGAGCTGACCGGCCTGCCGGTCTCCAACGCCTCCGTCTACGAGGGCCCGAGCGCCGTCGGGGCCGCCGCGTACATGGCCAAGCTCGCCAACAAGCGCCCGCGCGTGATCGTCAGCCGCGGCGTGCACCCCGACAGCCGCGAGACGCTGCACACGCTCGCGGTCGGCTACGGCACGACCGTCGACGAGATCGCGCTGACCGACGGCCTCACCGACCTCGAGCCGCTGCGCGCGGCGCTCGGCGACGACGTCGGCGCCGTGATCGTCCAGCAGCCCAACTTCCTCGGCACGGTCGAGGAGGTCGAGGCGCTCGCCGCCGCCGCCCACGAGCACGGCGCGCTCGTGATCGTCGTCGCCGACCCGCTGACGCTCGGCGTGCTCGAGGCGCCCGGAAACCAGGGTGCCGACGTGTGCGTCGGCGAGGGCCAGACGCTCGGCAACCGCCTGGACTTCGGCGGACCGTCGTTCGGCTTCTTCGCCGCCACCGAGAAGCACCTGCGCAGCATGCCCGGCCGAATCGCCGGCGAGACGACCGACGTCGATGGCCGGCGCGGCTTCGTGATGACGCTGCAGACGCGCGAGCAGCACATACGCCGCGAGCGCGCGACGTCGAACATCTGCACGTCGCAGGCGCTCAACGCGCTCGGCGGCGCCGTCTACCTCAGCTGGCTCGGGCGGCGCGGGATCGAGGAGCTGGGCGAGCTCATGCTGCAGCGCACGCACTACGCCCGCGAGACGCTGGCGGCGCTCGACGGCGTCGACAAGCTGCACGACTGGCCGGTCGTGCGCGAGTTCGCGCTGCGCCTGGACGTCGGCGGGCTGGACGGCGTGGGCCGCGTCCTCGAGCGCTGCGCGGCCGCCGGCGTCAACGCCGGCTACGCGCTCGGGCGCTCCTACGAGGAGTACCCCGACGGGCTGCTGGTGGCGATCACCGAGCAGCGCTCGCGCGCGGACATCGACCGCTTCGCCGAGGTGCTCGGCAACGCCGTCGCCGGCGAGCGCGCGCTCGCCGCGGCGGGGGTGATCGCATGAGCGCGATCCCCGCGCGCGGCACGACCGCCCAGCAGCGCGAGCATGCGACGACGATCTTCGAGAAGGGCTCGCCCGGACGCCGCGCGTTCGTTGCGCCCGAGCTCGACGTGCCGCGGGTCGACGGCCTGATCCCAGACCGCCTGCGCCGCGCGCAGGGGCCGCGGCTGCCCGAGGCGACCGAGCCGGAGATCGTGCGCCACTACGTCAACCTGTCCAAGCGCAACTTCGATCTGGACTCGGGCTTCTATCCGCTCGGATCGTGCACGATGAAGCACAACCCGCGCCTGCACGAGCGCGTCGCGGCGCTGCCCGGCCACGCGCGCCTGCACCCGCTGCAGGAGCCGCGCCGCGCGCAGGGCGCGCTCGAGCTGATGTTCGCGCTGCAGTGCGCGCTGAGCGAGATCGCCGGCCTTCCGCACGTCTCGCTGCAGCCGTCGGCCGGCTCGCACGGCGAGCTCGCCGGTGTGCTCCTGACGCGCGCCTTCCACGAGGATCGCGGCGAGCACCGCCACAAGGTGCTGACGCCCGACTCCGCGCACGGCACGAATCCCGCGACGGTGACGATGGCCGGCTACGAGGTCGTCAAGGTCAAGCTCGACGCCGACGGCGGCGTCGACATCGAGGATCTGCGCGCGAAGGCCGACACCGACACCGCCTGCCTGATGCTCACCAACCCGAGCACGCTGGGGATCTTCGACACGAACATCGAGGAGATCGCCGAGATCGTCCACGCCGTCGGCGCGACGCTGTACTACGACGGCGCGAACCTCAACGCGATCATGGGCTACTCGCGCCCGGGCGACATGGGCTTCGACATCGTGCACTTCAACCTGCACAAGACGTTCACCCAGCCGCATGGCGGCGGCGGCCCGGGCGCCGGCCCGATCGCCGTCAGCGAGCGGATCGAGCCCTACCTGCCGCGCCCGCAGGTGGTGTGCAAACCACCCGACAACGGTGGATCGCCGACGTTCGACCTCGACTACGAGCGGCCGAAGTCGATCGGCAAGCTGCGCGGCTTCCAGGGCAACTACGGCGTCTTCGTGCGCACCTACGCGTACATCCGCTCGCTCGGCGCCGAGGGCCTCAAGGACTGCTCCGAGGTCGCGGTGCTGAACGCCAACTACCTGCTCGCGCGCCTGCGCGACGAGGTCGGCGAGCTGCTGCCGCTGGCCTTCGGCGAGCGCTGCATGCACGAGTTCGTGCTGTCCGGCGCGCCGATGAAGAAGCAGCTCGGGATCCGTACGCTGGATCTCGCCAAGCGCCTGCTCGACCATGGCATGCACCCGCCGACGGTCTACTTCCCGCTCGTCGTCGAGGAGGCGCTGCTGGTCGAGCCGACCGAGACCGAGACCCGCGAGACGCTCGACGCCTTCGTCGAGGCGATCGCGGCGATCGTGCGCGAGGCGGCCGAGGATCCCGAGATCGCGCGCAACGCGCCCTACACGACGCCCGTGCGGCGTCTCGACGAGGCGGGCGCGGCGAAGCGCCCGCGGGTGCGCCAGGCGCTGTAGCTCAGGCGTTCGCGGTTCGCGGTTGCAGTGCGTGTTCCGTCCGCTCTAGGGTGCGGCTGAGGCGCGGTGGGTAGGCCGCCGCGCGAACAAGGGAGCGCGCCATGGCACGGGTTCTGCAGTCGACGGTCGCGGCGCTGCTGTGCTGCCTGGCCGCCGCGCCGGCCGCATCGGCTGCCGGCGCGCCCTATGACCCGCACACGGTGATCGTCAGGTACGCCGACGGCGCTTCGGCTCCGCAGCGCTCGCTGGTCGGCCGCCTGGCCGGCGTGCTCGAGACGCTCGGCCGCGTCGCCGGCGCCGACCTCGTGCGCGTCAACGGCGATCCGGCGGCGGTCGCGGCGCGCCTGAACCGCTCGGCCTCGGTGATCTACGCCGAGCCGAACCACATCGTGCGCGCGAGCGCGATCCCGAACGACGCGCGCTTCGGCGAGCTCTACGGCCTCGACAACACCGGCCAGAGCGGCGGCACCGCTGACGCCGACATCGACGCGCCCGAGGGCTGGGACTCCGTACCGGCGCTCGGCGCCTTCCCGGCGGCCGGCGGCGTCAAGGTCGGGATCGTCGACACCGGCGCCACGCCCGCCCACGAGGATCTTGTCGAGAAGGTCTCCGACTGCGCGGGCGTGAAGTCCTTCGGCATCAACCTGCTCATCATCACGCTGCTCGCCGACCCGACGATCGTTCCCGGCAAGTGCGCCGACGACAACGGTCACGGCACCCATGTCGCCGGCACGATCGCGGCGCGTGCCAACAACGCCCGCGGCGTGGCCGGCGTCGCGTTCAACTCGCCGCTGGCGATCTGCAAGGCGCTGGACTCGGCCGGCTCGGGCACCGTCGCGGCGATCTCCAACTGCATCGCCTACCTCGCCTCGGTCGGCTCGAAGGTGATCTCGATGTCGCTCGGCACGACCGCCGCCTCGACGACGCTCGCCAACGCCGTCGCGGGCGCGAGCTCGAGCGCGCTGCTCGTCGCGGCCGCGGGCAACGACGGCAATGGCACCCTGAACTACCCCGCCGCCTACCCGCAGGTCGTCTCGGTGGCCGCGACCGACCGCAACGACGCGCGCGCCTCGTTCTCGACCTTCAACGACGACGTCGAGATCGCCGCGCCGGGCGTCGACGTGCTGTCGACGTGGTCCGACGGCGGCTACCGCGCGATCTCCGGCACGTCGATGGCGACGCCGCACGTCGCCGGCGTCGCGGCGCTGATCGCCGGGCGCATCGGCGGAGGCCCGGCGCAGTGGCGCGCGAAGCTCGACCTCGCCGTCGACGACCGCGGAGCGGGCGGCCGCGACCCGCAGTTCGGCTTCGGGCGCGTGAACCTCGCCAAGGCGCTCGCGCCGTAGGCGTGGCTGGCTCTCAACTTCGCGCTACCTCGTTCGCGCTGTCGCAGGCGATCGAGGACTGACGGTCCGCGCACGAGTCGTGACATCCTGCCCGCGTGTCTCTCACGATCTTCTCGGGCATCCAGCCCACCGGCCGCAAGCACCTGGGCAACTACATCGGCGCGATCACGCAGTTCGTCGCGGGCCAGGATCGCGGCGACCCGGCGATCTACTGCATCGTCGACCTGCACGCGACGACGCTCCCCTACGACCCGGTCGAGCTGCGCGCGCGCGTGCTCGACACGACCGCGCTGCTGATCGCCGCCGGCCTCGATCCCGAGCGCTGCATCCTCTTTCGCCAGGGCGACGTGCCCGAGCACACCGAGCTGTGCTGGCTGCTGACGTCGGTCACGGCGCTCGGCGAGCTGAACCGGATGCATCAGTTTCGCGACAAGTCAGCCGCCCAGCGCGAGCTCGTGTCCGCCGGGCTGCTGCTGTACCCGGTCCTGCAGGCGGCCGACGTGCTCGCCTACCGCGCCGCCGAGGTGCCCGTCGGCGAGGACCAGCGCGAGCACCTGGAGCTCATGCGCGACATCGCCGTGCGCTTCAACGCGCGCTTCGCGCCTGAGGGCGAGGAGATCCTCGTCGTGCCCGAGCACCGCATCCCGACCGTCGGCGCGCGCGTGCGCGACCTGCAGCACCCCGAGCGCAAGATGTCGACGTCCGGCGGCAGCGAGCAGGGGACGGTGCTCCTGCTCGACGACCCGAAGACGATCACGAAGAAGTTCAAGCGCGCCGTGACCGACTCGCAGGACCCGCCGGTCATCCGCCGCGGCGACGACAAGCCCGGGGTGACGAACCTCATCGAGATCCTCGCGGCCGTGCGCGGCTCGACGTCCGAGGACGTCGAGCTCGAGATGGCGAGCGCGCGCGGCTACGGCGACCTCAAGGCCGCCGTCGGCGAGGCCGTCGCCGGCGCGCTCGCGCCGCTGCGGGAGCGCTACGTCGCGCTGCGCAGAAACGAGGCCGCGCTCGAGGCGATCCTCGCCGTGGGCGCCGCCAAGGCGCGCGCGATCGCCTCGGTGACGCTGGCCGACGTGCGCGAGGCGATGGGCGTCGGCCCGCCCCGCGGCTGAACGCGGTCAGGGCGGTCGCGTCCGCGCGTCGCGTGTTCGGGCGCCGCGGCCAACCGCCACGCCGCTACCGCCGTCGCCGTGTGCCGGCGCGCGCTACGGCCACAGCGCTTGCCGCGCGCGCCGGCTGGACGGGGGGCGGCGTTCCCCCCGATGGTGGATGTTCCGGGCGGCAGTCGAGAGCGAACCTGAGGCACATGCCCGAGCTGCCGGCAACCGGCCTCGGTCTGACTCTCCTGCCCATTCAAGCAACACAAGATGGAGGTTGGACATGGATCCTCCGGGATTTTTTCCACTCATCGTTCGTGGAGGCCGAGGCGTCACCGCGACACATGAGGGCAGCACCCTGACCGTCCGATATCGCAAGGCGCGGGTTGCGGCTGGTAGCCCAACCACGTATGACCGCATGCCACCCGGGTCGGCGGCCTGGGTGGACCGTCCCTTGAACGACGCCGAGCCGTTTGTCTTGACGCAACAGATGAACGAACCGGACGCGGACAACACCATTGCGGTGCTGCGCAACGAGGTTCGATTCTGGAAGTTCCTGTGTAGCAACACGAACACCGGCCACTTCCAGGTCCATCGCTCCGAAGCCGACTTCATGGTGAAGAGAATCGACTAGCGAGATCGGCCTGCGGCAGGCCAGCGCCGCCTTCGAGGCGGCGCTGGCCGATCGCTGCCGGGATGGCGGGCGCCACGGTGAGCGCCGCAGCGACCCTCGCCGCGGCCCGGGGAGGCTGCCTCGCCGCCCTTGACTCGGACCCTCGCGCAGTGTTCTACTCGTACTCCTGTCGCGAGGCTCAAAGCAAGGATTGCATGAGCGACCAACCGCCTCCTCCGATCGAGCACCGTGGATCTCCGCGTCGCGGGTCTTCGCGGAGGCTCGGCGCGCTGCTGCTGGCGTTCCTCGGCGCGGCGGCGCTCGTCGCATCGGGGTGCGGTGAGGAGGAGAAGAAGGCCAAGGCCCAGACGGTCATGTTCCAGAAGGCCGTCGATGTCGGGCCCGACCCGTTCCTCGACAAGCCGGCCGAGCGCAAGGGCAAGAAGAAGGTCAAGATCACGCCGAGCTCGTCAGAGGTCGGCGCGGGGCCGTTCGGGGGCACCGGGTCCGACCTCGTCTGCGATCGCGACCTGCTGGTCAAGTCGCTCAAAGCGCGGCCGGAGCGCCTGGCGGAGTGGGCGCGGGTGCTGGACGTCAAGCCGACCATCAAGGCCGTGGGGACCTACATCACGAAGCTGCATCCCGTCACGCTCATCCGCGATACGCGGGTGACGAACCACTCGTTCGTCAGCAGTCGAGCGGTCGGCTTTCAATCGATCCTCGCCGCCGGGACCTCGGTCCTCGTCGACGACTACGGCAACCCCGTCGTGCGTTGCCGTTGCGGCAACCCGCTGTTGAAGCCCGTCTTCATCGCGACCGCCAGCTGCGTCGGGTGTCCGCCGCGCTACAAGCCGCCGCCGGCCTGCGAGTACACCGAGGAGACCACGTACCGTCGCCGCTGGTACCCCGACAGGTACTACTCCAACGCCGAGTACGACGAGATCTTCATTCGCCGCTTCCGCAGCTCCTGCTACAGCGCGTATCCGGACCCGCCGCGCGTGAGGATCACGGACATCTACGACCCGGACCTCAAGCCGACGTCCGACCCGCCGCCGCCACCGACGCTGACGACGCCCCAGGCGACGACGACCGCACCGAGCCAGAGCGATGCGTCGGCCTCCTTCTCGCCCGCTTCGGGACCGGTCTGCCGGTCATACACGCTCAGCGTCTCGGGCTTTGCGCCCGACCGCACGCTGTCGATCTCGCTCGCTCGGCCCGACGGCGTTCGCGAGAGCTACTCGCTGACAACGCGCTCCGATGGCTCGGGGGCCTACACGTTCGGGGCCGGGCCGCAGTGCGCCGGTGACGTGCAGGGCACCTACACGGCGACCGTGCGCGACGGCCAGACGGGCGACTCCGCCCAGGCGTCGGTGAACGTCAGCGGCGGTGGCGGCAGCGGCAGCGGCGGTACCGGCTCCGAGCTTCAGTGCGATCCGCCGCGCTCGCAGCTCGAGTCCGAGCAGTGCGCGGCGGCCGGCAGGCCATGACCCGCCAGCCGAGCTGCCGCGCCGGGAGCGCGAGCGCGCGCGCAACGTCCGAGCGGGCTTGGTTCTCATGCGGCGTTCAGGTCCAGCGGTCGTCGGTGAGGTCAGACGAAGTGGGGTGTCTCCCGCCGGTTGGGGTCGTTGCGGTAGTCGGTTTCGCGGTGTTGTCCATCAGGCGATCGTCGTACGCCCCGCCGCCTCCGGTTCGTATGAAGATCTCGCTGGGCTGCGCGACGCCCGTCGCGCTCGTCGCCGGATCGAGGTTGACCTGCAGAAACGGCCGGCTTGTTCGCGGACCGTGGGCACCAGGTAGGTGGATGACGCGGGCTGGATATGCATCCCGAGGTTCAGGCCGCCCTGGTTCATGATCAGCGACGGCTTGGACGGGTCGCCGTAGGTCAGCGGGCGCTGCGGAGCCGGCGCACGTGCCGCGGTGCGCGCGGGCGCCGCGACACTGCGACGCGACCGCTGCTCAGCGAGCGCCGCACCTGTCATGCGGGCCCGACTCGGTGTCCGTCGTATCGCCTGTTGCTGGTGAAGCACACAGGCTCTTCGTGGACCCCGCCCATTTCCATGTTCACGTCCTCGTAGAGGCAGAGCTCGGGGACGTGGCTCGACTACATCGGTCGACCGTGGATCACGGTCGCCGCGTTCTGACGGTGGCGCGGACGGCGCGGGCGAGGTAGCTGCGTCCGGCGCGCACGGTGACCGTCCGGCGGGCGCGGTTGTCGCGCACGGAGACGACGCCGCGGGTGACGCGCGTCAGGGTGCCGTCGCAGCGCTCCTCGGTCAGCCAGGTCGTGCCGCGCACCGTTGCCGCGCTGTGGCGGCCGATCGTGCGAAAGCGTCCCTTGCCGTTGCCCCACAGCCGCGAGACGACCTTCTTGGAGCGGCGCCTGGCCTGTGCGGCGAAGACGTCGAAGGGGCCAGATGCGCTTGCCGCGGTGGCGGCGCGTGCGGCGGAGCCGCAGTCCCTGACGTAGTTGGCGCTTCGCAGGTGGATGTCGGTCGTGGGCAGTCGCGCTCGCCGCTGGCGGATCTGGAAGATGCCCCTGTAGAACTCCGCGCGCTGGGTCTGCGTGCGGCCGTTGAGGCGGCTGGCCGCCGACGTCAGCGCCAGCCGTCCTCGCACGGCGTGCACGATCGTGCCGACGGGCAGCACCTCGGCGCCCTTCAACGGAACGTACCCGCGAGGGGTTCCCGCCTGTGCCGCGCGCGCTGCGCTGCGTGAGCCGGCTCCCGCCGGCCTACGGACGAACACCTCGCCGCTCACCTCGCGCGCGATCACCGTCTCGGCCAGCCTCGGCGGCGCCGAGGCGTCGGATTCGTCGTCGGCGTCGGGTATCCCGTCGGCATCCGCATCTGCCACAGGCGGCGGAAGCGGCGGCACCGGCGGCACCGGCGGTGGCGGCGGCGTGGGAGCGGCGACGGAGAACGATCGGCTCACCGGTGCGCTCGCGTTGCCCGCCACATCGAGCGCTCGCACCTCGAAGGTGTGCGGCCCCTCGGGCAGCGTCGGCGTCGTGAACGGGGAGCTGCAGGCCTCAAAGGCGCCGCCGTCGACACGACACTCGAACGTCGAGCCCGGCTCGCTGGAGGAGAACGCCAACGTCGGCGTGGCATCGGGCGTGGTCCCCGACGGACCGTCGTCGATCGTCGTCTGCGGTGGCGCCGTGTCGACCGTGAACGAGCGGCTGTCGGGCGAGGCGTCGGCGTTGCCGGCGGCGTCCGTCGCAATCACCTCGAAGGTGTGTGCGCCGTTGGTCAGGGCAGCCGTCGTGAACGGCGAGGTGCACGTTGCGAACGCGGCAGTGTCGACGCGGCACTCGAACGTCGACCCGGCCTCGGTCGACGTGAAGGCGAACGTTGGCGTGGTGTCGTTGGTCGGGCCGGCCGGCCCGCTGGTGATCGTCGTGTCCGGCGCGATCGTGTCGACCGTGAACGACCGGCTCGCCGGGGAGGCGTCGACGTTGCCCACGCCATCCGTCGCACGCACCTGGAAGGTATGCGCTCCATCGGTCAGCACGGCCGTCGTGAACGGCGAGGCGCACGCTGCGAACGCGGCAGTGTCGACGCGGCACTCGAACGTCCCGGCCTCGGTCGACGTGAAGGCGAACGTCGGGGTGGTGTCGTTGGTCGGGCCGGCCGGCCCGCTGGTGATCGTCGTGTCCGGCGCGATCGCGTCGACCGTGAACGACCGGCTCGCCGGGGAGGCGTCGACGTTGCCCGCGGCGTCCGTCGCACGCACCTGGAAGGTGTGTGCGCCGTTGGTCAGGGCAGCCGTCGTGAACGGCGAGGTGCACGCTGCGAACGCGGCAGTGTCGACGCGGCACTCGAACGTCCCGGCCTCGGTCGACGTGAAGGCGAACGTCGGGGTGGTGTCGTTGGTCGGGCCGGCCGGCCCGCTGGTGATCGTCGTGTCCGGCGCGACCGTGTCGACCGTGAACGACCGGCTCGCCGGGGAGGCGTTGACGTTGCCCGCGGCGTCCGTCGCACGCACCTGGAAGGTGTGTGCGCCGTTGGTCAGGGCAGCCGTCGTGAACGGCGAGGTGCACGCTGCGAACGCGGCAGTGTCGACGCGGCACTCGAACGTCCCGGCCTCCGTCGACGTGAAGGCGAACGTCGGGGTGGTGTCGTTGGTCGGGCCGGCCGGCCCGCTGGTGATCGTCGTGTCCGGCGCGACCGTGTCGACCGTGAACGACCGGCTCGCCGGGGACGGATCGACGTTGCCGAACGTATCGACTGCGCGCACCTGGAAGGTATGCGCGCCGTTGGTCAGCGCAGCCGTCGTGAACGGCGAGGCGCATGTTGCGAACGCGGCAGTGTCGACGCGGCACTCGAACGTCCCGGCCTCGGTCGACGTGAAGGCGAACGTCGGCGTGGTGTCGTTGGTCGGGCCGGCCGGCCCGCTGGTGATCGTCGTGTCCGGCGGCGTCACATCCTGCGGGTCGACGCAGATCGCCGCCACGGACACGCCGCGCGTCGTCGACCCCACGTTGCGGAAGCGGCTCGTCCAGCCGTTGTCGATCGCGACGCCCTGGTCGTTGCCGGGCTCGGCGGACAGGACCTGCACGTCGTCGGGCGTCTCCACGCGGAACCCGCCGCCGGTCACCTTCTTGTGCACAGCGCATGTCGCGCTGACGTTGAGGGTGGCGCCGGGCGCCACGTTGGGCTGGCTGACCTGCCGCTCGTAGCCCGAGACGTTGTCGTTCACGCAGACAGCGAAGGCGAGCATCTGCCGGGTCAGCGTGTCGATGTTCTGCGCGAAGACGTTCCAGCCGTTGTCGATGAAGGTGCTCTGCCCGTTCGTGGGCAGCGAGGAGAAGAGCTTGAACGCGCTCGCGGTCTCGAGCTGAAATCCACCGCCGAGGACCTTCTTGCCCGCAGAGCAGAGCACCGTCGAGTTCGTCGCTGCGCCGGGCAGAACCGAGACGAGGTTCTGGCGCACCTCGTAGCCCGGCAGCGCGGGATCCGCGCATTCGGCGACCACGGTCACCTGCTGCGTGATCATGCCGGCGTTGCGCACGGACAGCTGCCAGCGGTCGGTGGCCAGGTTGCCCGAGTTGACCGGCCCCGAGACCGAGACCTCGATCGTGCCCGAGGTGCCGACGTCGAATCCGCCGCCGACGACCGCCTTGCCGGCCGGGCACACAGCGGCGACCGTGGCAAATTGCCCGGACAGGACCCCCAGCGGCTGGGTGACCTGCTCGTAGCCGGCGACGCCGAACACCTGAGCCTGCGCGACGCTGCCAGGGACCAACACGAAGGCGAACGCCGCCGCGATGAGCGCCCTACGCACAGCACGACCGATCCCCATGTCACAGCTCCAGTCCGCTCGGCGCCACGTCCGTGATGAACCCAACCGGTGACTCTAGTCGGCATCGCGGCCCCAGGCGTGAGGCGCGTCACACAGCCGCCCGACGACGGCACGCCAGCGGCGCGTCCCGCAAGGCCCAGCGCCGCGCGCCGTGCGATCGCCCGTGCGATCGCCGATACTCACGGCCATGCCGGTCCGCTTGATCTTCCGCTGTCAGTTCTGCGACGCGCAGCCTGATCCGCTGACCCAGCTCAACCTCGAGAAGGCGATGCGCGAGAACACCTGGGGCGCCTATCAGAACGCGCTGCCCGAGAATTGGCTCGTCTTTCATGGTCGCGGCCTGTACGGCTCCCCGCGCTACGCCTGCGCGGAGCACCGCGGCGACCTCGTGGCCCACCTGCGGGAGCACTTCGGCACGATTGGGGCCCATGTCTGGAAGCGCCCGCCGTACCCGTCGAGTCTCGCTCACGCCGACACCGATCACGCCTGGATCGCGGCGACGCGCCGCCAAGGAAGCTCCTGGTAGCGACGCGCGTCGCGCTCCGGTAGACGGGGCGCGTCGGTCGATCGGGCCAGGATCTCGTGCCCGATAATGCACATTGGGTGAAGGAGTAGGCGAGACCGCTTCAGGTGAGTTCGCACGGTCGGGGTCCGGATCGATCGCACTGTGGCGCAGGATCGAAGCCCTATCCTGGCAATCATGGGGAATGCCGAGCGCGAGCTCGAACCGGGCGATCTGTTCGCTGGTTACCGGATCGAGTCGGTCGCCGGTCGAGGTGGCATGGGCGTGGTCTACCGCGCGCGTGAGGCCCGGCCCAGCCGACTCGTGGCGATCAAGGTGATCAAACATGAATTGTCTCGGGACGCGGACTTCCGCGCCCGCTTCGAGCGTGAGATAGCGCTCGCAGCCGAGATCGAGCATCCGAACGTCATCCCGGTGTATCGCGTCGGCGAGGAGGACGGCCGCCTGTTCATCGTCATGCGATGGGTCGATGGGCGCGATCTGCGCGAGCTGTGCGACCGGCGCGGCCCGTTCGCTGCGCGTGGGGCGGCTCGGCTGATCACGCAGGTAGCCCAGGCGCTGGATGCCGCGCACGCAGAAGGCGTGGTCCATCGCGATGTCAAGACCCAGAACGTGCTTGTCACCGGGGCAGACGACGATGAGCACCTGTACCTGACGGACTTCGGCCTGGCCAAGCGCATCAGCACGGAGGGGCTGGCGCTGACCGCCGTCGGAGATTTCGTCGGCACGATCGGCTACATCTCGCCCGAGCAGATCGCCGGGCGCCATGTCGACGCTCGCACCGACATCTACGCTCTCGGCTGCGTGCTCTACGAGCTCCTGGTCGGCTCGCCGCCATTCGCAGCCCAGGAGCTGATGCCGCGGATGCTCGCTCACCACCAGGGCGAGATTCCCCCGCCGCCCAGTCAACTTGCTCCGGGTGTCCCCGGCGAGATGGACGCGGTGGTGGCTCGCGCGCTGGCGTTTTCGCCCGACGAGCGGTTTCTGTCCGCCGGCGATCTCGCTCGCGCGGCCGTCGCAGCCGCGACCGGGCGGCCGAACACCGTGGCCGAGAGCAGCGTCGCGACCGGCAGCGCGGCGTTCCCCACCCCCTCCACCGTGCAGGAACCGCCGCGCTGGGATCGGCTGCGCAAGACAGCGACGGCGCGACTGCGCGAGCGCCCCTGGGTCGCCGCGGCAGCCCTGATTTGCGTCGTTGCGCTCGCGATCTTCCTCCTCAGACCCCCCGGCCCCGAGCCCGGGCCCGATACGAAGAACGTCGTGAGCACGGACTGGCTCGATCAGCCGCCGACGGCTCCGGTGCAGTACTGCGCCGGCAAGGATGTGTCCGCGGCGGACCTGCAAGGCGGGCTGAAGAAGGGCGTGCACCAGCGAGGTGTGGAGGACTACCGCACGCGCTTCTCGGGCACCGACGCCCAGTTCAGCGACGACTCGGCGGTCGCCAACAACCAGCGCGAGTACTACCTCAAGTTGATCGAGCGCGACTCGCCGGCTTGCGACGTGATCTTCCTCGATGTCATCTACATGGCCGAGTTCGTGGAGAAGGGTCTGCTCTACGACATGACGCCGTACCTCGCCGCCGATGGTCGGCGAGAGGACTTCGACGAGCAGATGATCAAGACCGTCACGCGCAGCGACAGGCTCTGGGGGGTTCCCAAGCAACTCGATGCCGGCGTCATGTTCTATCGCAGGGATCGCGCGCGCAAGCCCGACAGCTGGCAGGACGTCTACGACCAGGCCGCGGGCCAGGGATTCGCCGGGAGGGGCGGGCTGCGCCTGCAACGCGGGACGAACGAGGGGCTCACGGTCGTGTTCCTCGAGCTCGCCTACGCCGCGGGCGACGGGCGGCCGATCATCTCCGCGGACGGCAAGACGGCCCACCTCCTCGAGCCGGCGGTGATCGACGCGCTGACGTTCCTGCGCAACGCGATCCGCGATCGCGTGATCCCGTCGACCGAGCCGGGCAACGAAGGAAGCCTTGACGTCTACGAGCGCGGACGCGCGTCGTTCCTGCGGGGCTGGCCGTTCGCGGCGGCGCGCATTCAGGACGACGCCGACAGGAAGGGAAACGATCGAGCGGCCCGCCGTGAGACCGCCCGCCAGACCGGGATCGCCTCGCTGCCCCCGTGGCGCGCCGGTGGCACGAGCTACGGCGTCCTGGGCGGCCACAACCTCGTCATCCCGCGGTCCGCTCCCAACCCGTCGGGGGCACTGCACTTCATCGACTACCTGACGGGCGATGAGCAGGTGCGAAAGGACGAGCGCCTCGCCGCGCAGTACCCGGTCCTCAACAGCATCGCCGACGACGACAGCACGCTGACCAACAAGGCGCTCGTGAGCGCGATCCGCGAGACGGAGGTGATCCCGCGGCCGCCGATACCGAAGTACGCCGAGGTCTCGGAGGTCATCGCCCGCGGAGTGCAGGACG
Source organism: uncultured Actinomycetes bacterium (assembly GCA_963729125.1). Lineage (GTDB taxonomy): Bacteria > Actinomycetota > Thermoleophilia > Solirubrobacterales > Solirubrobacteraceae > CADCVQ01. Next base: position 735,514 of record CAVSML010000008.1, on the reverse strand, counting down.
CCTTGGACGGTCCAGCCAACCGCGCGTCGATCCGCAGCACGCTCAAGCAGATGGACGAGGATGTTCAGCGGATCCTCCGCTGAACATGTCCCCGAAGGCCCGTCGTCGCGACCCCGCTGCTCGCCGCCTTCCGGGTCAAGCGGCCGCGTCGGCGCTCGTGCGCGGCAAGGCGATCGTCGGACCGAGCGTGAGGTTGTCGATCCTGCCCGTGCGGTCGACGAACAGCGCCAGCGCGAGGCGCCGCGAACAACCGTCCCGCACGGTCGCTGTCAGCACGGCGGGTTGCGCGACGCTCACGCCGACCAGGCGCAGGCCATTCGCGACGCTGAGCGCCTCGAGGGTGCGCGCAGCCGGCTCGCCGCTTGCCGCGAACCGTGCCGAGAAGTGTTGGCGCAGCTGAGCGTCGCTGAGCGGCAGGCGCGTCGACGCATCGATGAGCCAGCGCGTCTGGCGGCCGGCGGGGCTGTCGGGGAGATCCGCCGCCACGGAGCGCTGCGCGACAGCGCTCGCGGCCTCACGCGGCGACGTCTCGGCGGGTCCGGCGGCGGCGATCGCGCCGAGCGCCAGCATCGCCGACGCGACCCCGGCGACGAAGCCGCCGGCGATGCGCCGGGCAGCGGGCCGGTGGCGAAGTGCGTTGCGGCGCATGCCGGCCATCAGATCTCGCGCGTCCGGGTTCGCCAGGCGCCCGCCGCGAACGCGGCCGCCGCCCACGCCAGGACCACGGCGATCGCCGTGAACAGGCCCATCTCCAAGCCCGGCCAGGCGCCCTGAACCGATCCCTCGCCGATGCGATACAGGGCGTTGGTCGGGATCGCCTGGCGCGCGTCGCCCAACCAGGTCATGTTCGACAGCAGCGGAGCGAGCGCGAGATTGAACGCGAGCATCACGGTGATCACCGACGCCTTGGAGCCCGTCAGCGCAGCCAGCCCGACCGCGATGGCCGCAGTCAGCGCGCCCGTGGTGAGCACACCCGCGGTCGCCGCGACGATCGCCGCGGCGTCGGGGGTGGGGACCCCGCCGGCCATCGTCAGCCCGGCGATCGCGGCTGCCGTCGCGGCGAGTCCCGCAATCGGCAGGACGACCGCCCATGCGCCCGGGACGCGTGAACCGAACAGCGCGATCCGTGACCGGCCGGTTGCGGCGAGATCACGGAAGACGCCGGCTTCGGCATCCTGCGCGCCGGCGGTGGCGCCGATGATCGCGCCCACCACGAGCATCATCAGGGTGAGGGCGAACATCATGTTTTCATAGGCCATGGCCCCGCCCGCCGGTGGCTGCGCGATCGGGTTGCCCGCGTGGCGGATCGCGGCCACGACGACCATCAGCGCGACGAGGCCGAGGGTGAGGCTGACGCACAGCGCGAGCATCCCGCGCCGGCGGCGGAGCTTCAGCGCATCGGCAGCGATCAGACGCAGGTCGAACATCAGGCTCGGTCCTCCAGGCGGGTGGTCATGGTCAGGAAGCGCTGCTCGAGCGACACGGCGACGGGGCCGACACGCTCGATCGAGAAGCCATCGGCGAGCAGGCGGCGCAGCAGCTCGCTGACGATCTCGCGATCGCCCGGAGCGTCGGGCCCCAGCTCGACGCGCAGGCTGCCGGCGCGATCGATCGCCTGCGCGACGCCGGGCACGTCGCCGACCAGCAACGCCGCCTGAGCGCGGTGCGAGCAGGTGATGTCGATCGCCCGCGGGCCGCCGGCGGTCAGCTCGTCGAGCGTGCCCTGAGCGATGACCCTGCCGTCGTCGATGATCGCGGCGGCATCGCACGTGCGCTGCACCTCGTCGAGCAGGTGCGAGGACAGCAGCACCGTGCGGCCCTCGTCGACGAGCGCGCGAATCAGCTCCCGCAGCTCACCGATCCCGGCCGGATCAAGCCCGTTCATCGGCTCGTCGAGGATCAGCAGCTCGGGGTCGGCAAGCAGGCAGCGCGCGATGCCCAGTCGCTGCCGCATGCCCAGCGAATACGTCTTGACGCGCTCGTCTCCGCGCGCGGTGAGCCCGACGCGTGCCAGTGCGCCGTCGATCCGGTCGTGCGCGTCGCGCCCGCGCGCCGCCGCATGCACGGCAAGGTTCTCACGGCCACTGAGATGCGGGTGAAAGCGCGGCTCCTCGATGATCGCGCCGACCCGTGCCAGCGCCTCCGTGGACCCGGTCGGCAGCTCGCGTCCGAGCAGGCGCATCCGGCCGGCACTCGGCGCCGCGAGCCCGAGCAGCAGCCGGATCAGCGTCGTCTTGCCCGCGCCGTTGGGACCCAGAAAGCCAAAGGCACAGCCGCGCGGAACCTCGAGGTCGACATCGACCAGCGCCGCACGCGAGCCGAACCGCTTGCCCAGGCCAAGCGTCTGCACCGCCGGTCCATCAGGCGAGGACGAGCTCGCCGCCGCCGTCGGCGCGCCAGCGCCAACCTCGACGTCACGTAGTTCGAGTGAAAGGGTCATCAGGCATTGCTCCTCAGACTTGAAGGAAGGCGGGTCGTCACGGGCGCCGCGGGGCGCCCGTGACAGCGCCATCGATCAGCGGGGAACCTTCGTGGAGGGGGCGATGACCGTGTTGTCGGCCGGGTGTGCGTCGCGCGCCGTCAGGATCGTCGCGACGGCCTGGAAGGTGACCTTCCCCAGCGACGCGTCCTGCTCGTCGAACGTGTAGCTGATGCTGAACGTCGTCGAGCGTCTGGCGGCGCGGGCCGGGAGGCGCTGCGTCACCTGACCGACCTCCTCGAACCCCTGGCCGGGCACGCTGCGCAGGATCGCCACCTGCACGGTCTCGGCGTAGCGGCTGTTGTTGACGGCGACCGCGATCGGCTTCGTGCGCCCGACCTGGCCCTTCGCGGGCACGGTCATGCGCGTGATCGCGACGTCGTGGGTCTTCACGGGCACCGGCTGCGAGTGCGACGCCGTGCGGCCGTCGGTGGTCACGATGTCGAGCTTGGCGGTGTACGTGCCGTCGGCCGCGTAGCGGTGAGCGGGGCAACACGACGTTGACGTGAAGCCGTCGCCGAGGTTCCAGCTGCGCGACGCGATCCCGGCCAGGTCATGTGACGCGTCGTAGAACGAGACCGTGTCGAAGATCGACGGATCGCTGGGGAAGTAGAAGAACTGCGCCTGCGCCTGGGGAGCGACGCTCAGCGAGAACTGTGCAAATCCGTCCAGGAAGCCGCCCCCGGCGTTCTGCAGGTAGTAGGTCGTGCCGGCATCGGCGCGGAACACCGTCTGCTGCGAGTCGCAGGAGATCTGCGTGAGGTTCGACAGCGAGCTGCCGCTGTAGACGGCGACGGCCCCGCCGAAGCCGGTGCGTCCCGCGACGTACGAGTCGCTCTGCGCCGGCGTGAACGCATACCACGTGGTCGACGGCGAGCTGATCCCCCGGCACGTGGTGGGCTCGTCGTCCTCGGTCGTCGCCCCCCGCTGGTCGGTGGCTTCGAAGAACGGGACCGATCCGATCGCGGTGGCGTTCGCGAAATCGTCGTTGGCGGGCGGCAGCTGCGTCTTGACGGCAACGTGCACCGTGCCGCCAGACCCGAAGATGGTGCTCGCCTGGATGTAGTACTTCACCCCCGCCTCGACCTCGAAGGTCCCTTGATCGCCGAAGTTGTTGCAGCCGACGAACGACAGCCCACCGAAGCCGCTGCTGTGCGCGCGATACAGCGTGACCTGCGAGCTCACGGTCGACCCGATCGTGTCGACCGCAAGCGTGCCGCTCTCGGCCGGCGTGATCGAGTACCACGCCGACTGGACGTTGCCGAAGCAGAACGCCGGCTCGCCGCTCTCGACGCTCGCGTCGGTCATGTCGAGGGTGTCGGAGAACGGCAGGACCGCGATCGGCGTCGCGGCATCGAACGCGTCGTTGGCGGGTGCCGCCGCCCATGCGCCGGCCGTCCAGGTCAGGCACACCACGAGCGCCGCGGACGTCGCAGCCAGCAGGTTGACCGCGGCACGGCCTTGACGGCAGCGCCTCCCGTCGCTGGAGGCATCGGTCCTGCGGATCGCGTTCGCAGCGCTCGCCATGCCGTACATGTGCACCATCCCGGTTGTCGTTGCCCACGCCGGCCCAGATCGCCCTTCACCAAAAAGCGCTGTGCCGGCCATGCCGTCGATGCTGAACGGGCGCCCGACGAGCGACAACGCCCGCGAGACGTCAACTTCCCGACGCTCGTGTCACCGGCACGACGCCGTTACGACATATCGCGGACGTGACTTCCCGCGCTCGAGTCCGGACAGCTGGCCGCGAACGAGCCGTGAGGTCGGCTTGGCGTCGTGCCGACGTCGGGATGTGTCGCGGCCCGGCGGGGCTCGAGGCGTAGCGGGGGCGCCGTCTGTCGCGGATGCTTGTTCGTCACCAGTACCACCTCGGCGACAGGACATGACGGTGACCAGACGACGAGCCGGACGCACGCCCGATCCCGATGAGCTCGTCGAGCGGATGCAGCGCATCGTGCGCGAACGCGTCGAGGGCGGGCGCAGCAGCGGGATCGTCGCCGGCCTGGTGCTGCCCGGCGGGCGCACGCACGTCGTCGCATGCGGCGACGCGGGGCAGGGGCGACCACTGGATGAGCGCAGCGTGTTCGAGATCGGCTCGATCACGAAGGTGTTCACAGGCACGTTGCTGGCCGAGATGGCGCAGCGCGGCGAGCTGGCGCTGACCGAGCCGGTCGCGGCGCTCCTGCCAGAAGGGGTGACAGCCCCCTCGCGCAACGGACGTCAGATCCTGTTGCAGGATCTGGCCACGCAGACGTCGGGCCTGCCGCGCCTGCCGGCCAACCTGGAGCCCGGCGACGAGACGAACCCCTATGCCGACTACACCGTCGAACGCGCTCTACGAGTTCCTCAGCAGCTACACGCTGACCCGTGATCCCGGCAAGACGTACGAGTACTCGAACCTCGGCGCGGGGTTGCTGGGGCATGCGCTGGCGCTGCGCGCCCAGACAAGCTACGAGACGTTGGTCTGCGACCGCGTCTGCAGCCCGCTGGGCATGACGAGCACGGCGATCACGATCGCGGGGGACATGGCGCGCCACCTTGCGAGCGGCCACGGAGAGCCCGGCAACGTCGTCGGGCCCTGGGATCTGCCGACGCTGGCCGGTGCCGGCGCGCTGCGCTCCTCGATCGGCGACATGCTGCGCTTCGCCGAGGCGAACCTCGGCGCAGCCGATGGTGCGCTGCAGCAGGCGCTGAAGGCGACGCATACGCCGCGAAAGCGCATCGGGCCCGTGATGCGCATCGGGCTGAACTGGCACATCCTCGGATACGGCGCGCGCACGATCTTGATCCACACCGGCGGGACCGGGGGCTTCAGCAGCTTCGTCGGCCTGTACCCGGGGCGCGGCACCGCGACCGTCGTGCTCAGCAACTCGTCCTTCGAAGCGGTCGAGGACATCGGCATGCACCTCATGGAGCAGCGGCTGAAGCTCTCGCCTGCGCCCAGGCAGCGCACGTCGATCGCGCTGCCCGCAGACGTGCTCGAACGGTATGTCGGTGTCTATGACATGGCGGGTACTCGCGTCGAGATCACGCGGTCGGCAGAAGGTCTCAGCGCACGAGTGGCCGGCGCCGGGACCTATCGCCTCGACGCGGAGACCGAGGCCGCCTTCTTCGTGAAGGAGATCGACGCGCAGGTCAACTTCAGGCTCGCGCGAGACGGCGTCCCGACCAAGGCCGTGCTACACCAGGGCGGACAGAGGATCCCGATCAAGAAGGTGGCTTGAGTCGTCAGATGCGACACGTGAGGTCGATCGCAGCTGCGCTGGCAGCAGTGCTCGGGATGGTGGTGCTGGCAAGCTGCGGGGAGGATTCCGAAGCGCCGCTTCCGGCTGGACAGCTGCGCATCGCGACCGGCCTGGACGGCGGCGTCTACCTGGTCTACGGCACCGAGCTGGCGAGCATCCTGAGCCGGGAGCTGCAGCCGCTGAGCGCTGTCGCCGCGCAGACCGAGGGCTCCGTCGAGAACCTCGACCGCCTCGTCGCCGGCCGTGCTGATGTCGGGTTCACGCTTGCGGACTCCGCGGCATTGGCGCTCGCCGGCAAGAAGCCGTTCACCCGTCCGGCGAGGATCGCGGCCCTGGCGCGCCTGTACGACGACTACCTGCAGATCGTCGTGCGCGACGACTCCGACATCGACCACATCAGCGACCTGGCCGGGAAGAAGGTGTCGATCGGCGCGAGGGGCTCGGGCACCGCACTCGAAGCTCAGAGCATCCTGCGGCTGCCGACGATGGGTCTGCGCGGCCGGCCGGCGGTTCGCCGGCAACACCGCACGCTCAAGCAGTCGACAGCGGCGCTGGCCGGCCGGCGCATCGACGCGTTCTTCTGGAGCGGTGGGCTTCCAACGGAGGCGATCGTGAATCTGCGCCAAACGGTGAAGATCCGTCTGATCGGGCTGCCGCCCGGGACTGCGAAGGAGCTCGACCCCGACCTGTACTCCGACACGCAGATCCCGCGTTACGTCTACGGTGCCGGGGGCGCCGTCAGGACCGTGATCGCGTCCAACCTGCTGGTCGTGCGCGAGGACATGGCGGCCGAGACCGCGTACCGGATCACCCGCGCGCTCTTTGGGCACAAGAAGGAGCTCGAGGCGAAGCACGAGCAGGCTAAGCGTCTGAACCCCCGCTCGGCGATCGAGACGTTCCCGCTGTCGCTTCATCCTGGCGCAAAGCGCTGGTATCGCGAAGCGAGCCGGTAGACGCCGCCAGGCGCAGGCGAACCTCGAGCCCCGGATCGGCGGCGCCGATCGCCATCGACGCGCCCGAGCCCTCGAGCAGGGCGCGGGCGGTGGCAAGCCCGAGACCGGTGCCCGCCCGCGCGCGATGGCGCCCGCTGCGCCAGAAGCGCCCGCCGACGTGGCTCAGCTCCGAGCTTGGCAGGCCGGGTCCATGGTCTCGCACGAGAATGTCGACGGCCTCTTCCCGGGCCGCGATCACGACGTCCAGCGGCGCGCCGTCGGCAAACGTGCGCGCGTTGTCGAGCACCACGTCGAGCGCGTACTCGACCGCCTCCGGCGAGCAGTGCGCCAGCACCTGCGCGGGCGCGTGCAGTCGCACCACGCTGCCGGCGGCTTCGAGCGCCGTCTTCCACGCGTCCAGCCGCTTCGCCGTCAATGCGACGACGTTGACGTCGACCTGCTCGGCAGCGGTCGCCTCAGCGCGCGCGAGCTCCAGCAGTCGCTTGACGGTGTGCGCGAGCCGGTCGCTCTCGGCGAGCGCGAGGCGCAGATCGCGTTCGCCGTCGGAGCCGACCTTCCCGTCCAGCGCCTCCATTCGCAGGCGCAGCGTCGCCAGCGGGTTGCGCAGCTCGTGCGAGGCGTCGGCGACGAACGCGCGCTGACCTTCGAGCGCCGCGACGAGGTAGTCGGCCATCTGGTTGAACGCGTGCGCGAGGCCTCGAAGCTCGGGCGGCCCACCGCGCTCGGACGCGCGCGCGGCGAGGTCGCCGGCCGCGAGGCGCCCCGCCGCCTCGTTGAGGTCGTAGACGGGGCGCAGCAGCCAGCGCGCCAGCGGCAGCACCAACAACGCGCTCGCCAGGAGGAGCGCCACGATGCCGCCCCCGGCCAGCAGGTACATGCGAGCCTCCACCCGCTCGCGCACGCTGGTCGTCGGCGCCTCGAGGACGAATGCGCCGATCGTCGGCCTGCCGATCGTCTTGCCGACGATCACCGGCGTCTCGTGCCACGGCCAGGCCGTCTTCGGGGCGGGCACGTCGCTCTCGGCGAGCAACGTCTCGCGTGCGCGCCGTGCGCGCGTCGAGGGACGCCGGTTGGAGTAGATCAGCGTCCTGTCGTTGTTGTAGACGGCCACCGTGACGCCGGGAACGACGTCCGTCGTGTAGCTGTCGAGCGCCGCGGCCAGGCCGCGACGCCCCGCCCCCGTGCGGAGGACCGGGTCGGCGTCCGCGGCGAAGACCTCCGCGTAGGAGGAGCGCTCGGAGAACAGATCCTGGGTCAGCCGTTCGGCGTGTGACTGCGCGAGGATCACCGCGAGGGCCCCCAGCAGCGCCGCCACGAGCGGCAGGAGCAAGAGCAGCAACCGTCGTCGCATGAGCCTCTACTCCGGCCGGTCGCCGGCCAGGCGATAGCCCACGCCACGGACGGTCTCGATGAGTCCGGCTCCGAGCTTGGCGCGCAGCGTCGCCATGTGCACGTCGAGCGTGCGGCTGAGCCCTGGGTAGTCGCTGTGCCAGACGTCCAGCAGCAGGCGCTGACGGTCGATCGTGCAACCCGGAACGCGGGCGAGCACGGCGAGCAGGTCGAACTCCTTCGGCGTCAACGTGACCTGACTGCCGGCGACGGCGACCGCGCGTGCGGCGAAGTCGATCGACAGGTCGCCGATGACGACCGCCGGGGCGGGTGGTGTCGCCGGTGAGCGTCGCATCACCGCCTCGACGCGTGCCAGGAGCTCGACGAGGGCGAACGGCTTGACGATGAAGTCATCGGCTCCGCCGCGCAGGCCCTGGACTCGCGAGGACAGATCGCCGCGGGCGGTCACGACGATCACCGGTACCGCGAACCGGCGGGCGATCTGCGCGCACAGCGTCAGCCCGTCGCTGTCGGGCAGCCCGAGATCGAGCAACACAAGATCGGGCGGCTGGCCGCTCTCCAGCTCCGCAAGTGCAACTGCGGCGCTGCCGGCGCGACTCGTCGTGTAGCCGCGATCGCCCAGACCGTCGCTGAGAGCTGAGGCGAACGCGTCGTCGTCCTCGATGAGCAGGATCCGCAACTTCAACCTCAGGATTCGATCAAGCTTGCCGTCGCACGCTAGGCGAGCGGGATGCGGAAGGCTAACGTCGCCACCGAAATCACTGTTGCACGACGTGTCGGACAAGGTGATCTGTGACCACACGCACCACATCTCTCGCACACGAGCTGAAGGCGGTCATCCGGCTCGCCGGGCGCGATCCAGACGCACTCGACGGCATGCTGCCCACACTGTCGGCGATGCAGAGCGTCGTCGCGGCCGGCGACATCGGCCAGCCCGCACGCGTGCACTTCATCCTGCACCGGCTGATACCGGAGTACCTCCAACGGCTGCCGGGCGGACGCGAATGCCGTGCCATTCGCGAGCTGCTGACATGGCAGGACGACGATGGCGAGCTGCAGTCGCTGACGACGCGCTATCACAAGGCCGCCGCGCACCTCGTCGGCGCAGCCAGCGACTTCGGCCGACGGCAGGAGCCGCGACTGCTGCTGGAATGTGCGCGGCGCTTCATCGCCTTCGATCATGAGGATCGCCTCGCCGCCCGTCACGCCCCGCACGGCGCCGTGCCGGACACACCGCAACGCACCGGCGATCTGCCAGGCAGCACGGAGGGGACCCTGCGGACGCACTCCCACCTCGACTACAACCGGTTGACGGAGCACATCGCCGTGGCGGGCGAGGTGGTCATCCTCAACACGTGGATTCCCGGCATCGACATCCTCGCCGACGCGCTTGCGGATGCGCTCCAGCGTGGAACGCGGATATCGATCCTGCTGCTACACCCGGAGTCTCACGTCGCCCAGCTGCGCAGCCAAGCGCTGCAAGGGGCGACGCGGGCGCGCTTTCACCAGGACATGGTCAAGCCCGGCATCCGCCATTGCCTCGACGTGCTGGCCGCCGTCTCGCAGATGGTGGACGAATCTCAGCGCCGCCACCTGCGCGTTCGCCTGTACGACTCACTGCCGTCGATCTCCCTCTACGGCGTCGACGAGCGGGCTTTCGTCAGCTTCTTCATGCACGGCCACCTGGCGGTGAAGTCCCCCCAGATCGAGATGCACCGTCACGAGTCGCTGATGGGGCGCTGCGCGTTCGAGGAGATGGCCGCGCTCTGGAGCCTGGGTCAGGAGCTCATCGACATCAGCCGATGGCGCGACGAGACACTCGACGTGGCAGGTGACCCAGTGGTCGCGGTTTCAGCTCATCGCGGCGGGCGCACCTTGGCGTTGCAACCCCATGGTCAATCGCTCTACGCGGCGCCCGCGGGGCCGTAGCCTTGCGGCCGGCACAAGGGACCGACACGGCGCGAATCGGCGCCGCAGATCATCGCGCTATGTCACCTCAAGTGGCATGCGCGGCGGCGAGGTGCACACCTTCGGCATTCCAATATGGGCGGTTCACCCGGTGTTGGGCCAGGGTCGCACGATGTGGCATGTGAGCAGGCCGGGTCGCGGTCGACGGCTTCGGTCGGTCGCGGTGTCGATGCTGGTCGCGCTGCCCGTCCTCGGTGCTGCGATGCCGAGCGTGGCTTCTGGCGGAACCGTCGCGCGGGACGGCACGGTGATCAGCTGGACGGGCGACGTCGACATCGACCGTGTCGAGGCGTGGGTCTACGACGAGGTCGTTCGCATCACCGAGCAGGGCGGCGTCGCGATCGGCACCGGCTGCGGCCCGTCGGTTCTCCCAGACAGTGCGGACTGCGACCTCGCGGGCATCACTGCCGTCGTCCTGGACGCCGGGGACGGGGCCGACCGAGTGCAGTTCGCGACGGGGCCCAACGACAACACGATGCCGGGCATCGTCAACGGACAGGAGGGCGACGACCTCCTGATCAGCCTGTCCGCCGGCACGCCGACGCTCAACGGCGGGGCGGGCAACGACACGCTCGACGGGTCGTTTCTCGTCGCAGACGCCCTCGACGGCGGTGCGGGCGACGACATCCTGCGCGGCGGCGGGGGCGGGCTGGACGTCTTCGACGGCGGCACCGGCGACGACACGCTCGTGCCCGGAGACGGGCAGGGAGCCGACGCCGGGGACGTGATCTCCGGCGGCGAGGGCATCGACACGCTCTCCTACTTCGGGCGCAGCGGCGACCGGACCGTGACGTTCGACGGCGTCGCCAACGACGGCGCCTTCGGCGAGAACGACAACGTCCTGACCGACGTGGAGAACTACCGCGGCGGCAACGAGGTCGACATCGTCGTCGGAAGCGAGGGGCCCAACGACCTCGAAGGCGGACCGGGCACCGACAACCTCGACGGGGGTGGAGGGGCCGACATCCTGCGCTCGTCGCGCACCGACACGCTCAACGGCGGCGCCGGCGACGACACGTTCGTCCAGGCGCTCGAGTTTCAGGGCCTGCCGCCGGAGCTGTGGTTCAGCGCCGACGAGATCCTGCAGGGTGGACCAGGCGTCGACACCGTCGACTACGGCGATCGCGTGAGTCCCGTGCGTGTCGACGACGACGGTCAGGCCGACGACGGCCAGATCGCATCGTTCTCCCTCGCCGGGTCGGGTCCGCTGTACGAGAGCGACGACGTGCGCCCCGACGTCGAACGGGTGCTCGGCTCGGCGGGCGCGGACGCCCTCGAGATGGCCTGGATGGTGGGCGGGGCCGGCAGCGACACGCTGCTCGACCGGCCCGGTGCCCAGCGCTTCGACGGAGGCCCCGGCCGCGACGTCTCGACCTACGCCGCGCGCACCGCCGACATCGACGCCGACGCAGACGGTGCCGCGGCCGACGACGGCGCCCCGGGCGAGGGCGACGCGATCGGCGCCGACGTCGAGGATCTCGTCGGCGGAAGCGGCGACGACAGGCTCGCCGGCAACGGCTCCGACAACCTGCTCGACGGCGGACCCGGCGACGACGAGCTCCTGGGGCTCGGCGGCGTCGACACCGTCGACTACTCGTCGCGTACGACGCCGGTCCTCGTCGATCTCACCGACACGACGCCGATCGACGGCGCGACGAATGAGTTCGACAGCGTCGGCGGCGACGTCGAGAACGTCCTGGGCGGAGAGCGTGACGACCTGCTGATCGGCGCCGCGGCGGGCAACCTGCTGACCGGTGGCACGGGTGACGACGAGCTCGATGGCGCCGGCGGCGCCGATGACCTACGCGGCGGGCCCGGCTTCGACGTGGCGAGCTACGCGCAACACGGCGAGCATGTCGTCGCCGACCTCGACGGGCAGCCGGGCGACGACGGCGCGTCGGGCGAGCATGACACGCTCGGCGCCGATCTCGAGGGGCTCGTCGGCGGCGCAGGCAACGACACGCTCATCGGCAACATCGCCGACAACCTGCTCGACGGCGGTCCGGGCGCCGACGCTCTGATCGGCGCGACAGGCCTCGACGCGGCGTCCTACGCCTCGCGCACGGCAGGCGTGACCGCCGATCCCGACGGCGCCCCGGGCGACGACGGCGAGGCCGGCGAGGGCGACACGATCGCCGCAGACGTCGAGGACGTGATCGGCGGCGCCGGCAACGACAGGCTCAGCGGCAACGGCGAGTCGAACTTCCTGATCGGCGGTCCGGGGGTCGATCGCCTCGACGGCGGCGGAGGCGAGGACGCGCTCCTCGGCGAAGACGGCGACGACGACCTGACGACACGCGACGGCGCCGTCGACTTCGCCAACTGCGGCAGCGGCGATGACCTCGTGCGCCCCGACGCCTTCGACGACCTCGTCGACTGCGACCGGCGCGACGACGGCCTCGTCGTGGGGCCGCCGCCACCCCCGCCGGAGCCCGACCGAGTCGCGCCGACGATCAGGCTGCGCGTGCTGTCGAGCCGGCTGGCGAGCGTGCGGCGCAGCGGGCTGCGCGTGCGGATCGCCTGCTCGGAGCCATGCACGGTCCGTGCGAGCCTGACCGTCGATGCCGCGCTCGCACGTCGGCTACGCCTCCCACAGCGCACGCTCGGCCGTGCCGACGCGCGCATCGTCGCGACGACCAAGACGCTCGTCGTCAAGCTCGGGTCACGCGCCCGCCGCGCGCTGCGCACCCGTCGCTCGCTGCGCACGACGCTGACGGTGACCGCGACGGACGCCAGCCGAAACAGCCGCAAGACCCGGAGGGCAGTCCGCTTGCGCTAGGAGATCGGGCCGTTCGCGGCCTTCCGAGGGCTCATGCTCGAGTGCAGTCCCGAACGATCCGCGTTCCAGGTGGTCAAATGTAGACGTGAAGATCGCTTCGGAGTCTCCGCGGCTGGCCGATGCCTCCCCCCCTCGTGCGTGGGGAGTGTTGCTCGTCGCTCTCGCGGTGGGGGCGACGACGCTGGTGATCTATCCGTTGCGCGAGATCGCGCCGGACGTCTCCGCGGGCGTTGTCTATCTGCTCGCGGTGCTGCTGGTGGCGGTCTCTTGGGGCCTGGCGTTTGGCCTGCTGACGAGTCTCGCGAGCGCGGCGGCGTTCAACTTCTTTCACCTCCCGCCGACCGGCCGCTGGATCGTCGCCGACTCGGCGCATTGGGTGGCGCTGGGCGTGTTCCTCCTCGCGGCGGTGGTTGCTTCGGCGGTCGCGGATCTTGCCCGCACGCGAGCTGCGGAGGCCGACCGGCGCCGCGGGGAGGCGGATCTGGCAGCCGACACCGCCCGCGTCCTGCTCGGCGGCGCGACGCTCGCCGACGCGCTGCCGGAGGCGGGGCGGCTGGTCGGCGCGGCGCTCGGCCTGCGCGATGTCGAGATCGTTCTCGACCCCGCAGGCGATCCGGGCGCCCCCCGCGGCGTCGCGCTCGAGCTTGGCTCGGGTCGTCAGGGCCTGCTCGTCCTGGGCGCCGATGGCGCCGACGAGACGTTGCGCGCTCGGGTGCGCGAGCACGTGGCGCCGGCGCTCGAAGCGCTGCTTCGGGCGGCGCTGGACCGCGACCGGCTGCAGGCGGAGGTCGTCGAGACGCAGGCCCTGCGGCGCTCGGACGTGATCAAGACCGCCTTGTTGCGGGCGGTGTCGCACGATCTGCGCACGCCGCTGACGGCGATCATCACCGCCGGACATGCCGTGCGCTCACCCGTGCTCGAGGACGGCGAGCGCGACGAGCTCGGCCTGGTCGTCGTCGAGGAGGCGCAGCGCTTGTCGGCGCTCGTCGACAAGCTGCTCGATCTCTCGCGGCTGCAGGCGGGCGCGGCTGAGCCCCAGCGGGACTGGTGCTCGCTCGAGGAGGTCGTCCGAACGGCCGCCGGCGACGTGTGGGGCGACGACGGCGCGAGCTTCAACCTGTCCTTCGATCCCGACCTGCCGCTCGTGCAGGCCGACGCCGCCCAGCTCGAGCGCGTCTTCGTCAACCTGCTCGAGAACGCGCGACGCTACAGCGGCGGCCATCCGGTGAAGGTCCGTGCGCGCGTCGTCGGCGGCAAGATGAGCATCCGCGTCATCGACCGCGGGCCCGGCATGAGCCCGACGCAGATCGCGCGGGCGTTCGAGCCGTTCTACCGCGACGACGCGAGCGACGCCCATCCCGGCTCGGGGCTGGGGCTGGCGATCGTGCGAGGCTTCGTCGAGGCCAACGGCGGCCGTGTGCGCGCCGAGTCGCTGCCCGGCCATGGCACCGTGTTCGCGATCGAGCTTCCGCTTGCCGAGCACCCCGCACCTGCCACGGCGATCGAGCGAACGTGAGCGCGCGCCGGCCACGGATCCTCGTCTGCGACGACGAGCTGCAGATCCTGCGCGGCCTGAGGATCGTGCTGCGCGACGGCGGCTTCGACGCCGTCACGGCGCAGAGCGCACAGGAGGCGCTGGATGCCGCCGCGCTGCACCCGCCCGAGGCGGCGATCATCGACCTCGTCCTGCCCGACGGCGACGGCGTCAGCGTCTGCCGCCAGCTGCGCGGCTGGAGCCAGATGCCGATCATCGTCCTGTCGGCGGTCGGCGACGAGGACGTCAAGATCGCCGCGCTCGACGCGGGCGCCGACGACTACGTCACCAAGCCGTTCAACCCGCGCGAGCTGATCGCTCGCCTCAACGCGGTCCTGCGCCGCGTCGCGACCAACGTTGACGAGCCGACGATTCGCGTTGACGGCCTCGAGATCGACCTCGCCGCGCGCAGCGTGCGCCGCGACGGCCAGGACGTTCACCTCACGCCGACCGAGTACGACCTGCTGCGGATCCTGGCGCGCAACCGGGGACGGCTGCTGACACATCGCGCGCTGCTCAGCGAGGTGTGGGGCCCGCAGTACGCCGACGACACGCAGGCGCTGCGCACGCACATCGCCAACCTGCGTCGCAAGCTCGAGCCCGGGGGAGAGCCGCACTACATCCGCACGGACGCCCGCGTCGGCTACCGCTTCCTCGCCTGACCGGGCCCCCGGCCGCCACCTTCACACCATCCACACAGCGCAGCGCCGGATCCGCACACGGCGCTCACAGCGGCGACCCCATGCTGGGGCTCCGATGGCGGAACGCCGGCTTCAAGGTCTGCAGCGCGTGCTGGGCGTCAACGCGCTGTTCGCGACCGCCTACGGCAACGTCGGATCCTCGATCTACTACGCGCTCGGGCTCGTCGCCGCCCTCGCGCTCGGCCTGACGCCGCTGGTCTTCGTCATCACGGGCATCTTCTTCTTCTGCACGGCGGCGACGTACGCCGAGGCGACGGCGATGTTCCCCGAGGCCGGTGGCTCGTCGAGCTTCGCTCGCCATGCGTTCAACGAGCTCGTCTCGTTCTTCGCGGCGTGGGCGCAGATGCTCAACTACGTCATCACGGTCGCGATCTCGGCGTTCTTCGTGCCGCACTACATCGGCGGCCTGTTCTGGGAGCCGCTGAAATCGGCGCCCGGCGACGTCATCTTCGGAGCCGTCGTGATCGTCGCGCTGTCGCTGATCAACGTCGTCGGCATCAAGGAGTCCGCGGGCCTGAACATCGTCCTGGCGCTCGTCGACTTCTTCACCCAGGTGCTGATGGTGGTCGTCGGCGCCCTGCTGGTCTTCTCGCCGCAGACGCTCGTCGACAACGTCAGCTTCGGGGTGGCGCCGACGTGGTCGGACTTCCTGCTGGCGATCCCGCTCGGGATGATCGCCTACACCGGCATCGAGACGATCTCCAACATGGCCGAGGAGGCCAAGGACGAGGCGATCACGATCCCGAAGGCGATCGCCCGCGTGCGCAACGCCGTCTACGCGATCTACTTCACGCTGCCGGTCGTCGCGCTGTCGGCGCTGCCGGTCAGCACCGATCCGGCGACCGGCGAGCACAGCACGCTGCTCGGCGTCGCCGAGCAGGACGGCGGATACGCCGGCGACCCGATCCTCGGCGTCGTCAAGCAGCTCGACCTCGGCTTCATGCAGCAGCCCGGCGAGCTCTATGTCGGCCTGCTCGCGGCGACGATCCTGCTGATCGCCACCAACGCGGGGATCATCGGCGTGTCGCGCCTCGTCTACTCGATGGGGATCCATCGCCAGGTGCCCGACCGCCTGCGCGAGCTGCACCCCAGGTTCAACACGCCCTGGATCGGGATCCTCGTCTTCGGCGTCGTCGCATGCCTCACGCTGCTGCCCGGGCAGGCCGCGTTTCTCGGGAACATGTACGCCTTCGGCGCGATGCTGTCGTTCACGATCGCGCACGCGGCCGTCATCCGCATGCGCCTTTCCGAGCCCGGACGCAAACGCCCCTACCGCGGCCCGGGGACGCTGCGCGTCGGCGGACGCGAGCTGCCCGGCTTCGCGGTCTTCGGCGGCACGGCGACGGCGCTGTCGTTCGTCGTGGTGACCGCCCTGAACCCCGTCGTCGCCGTGTCGGGCGCGATCTGGCTGGTCCTCGGCATCGCGATCTACGCGCTCTACCGCCGCCGCCACGGCCTCGACCTCGTCACGACCGTGAAGATCGCCGTCCCGCGGCCCGTGACGGCGACCGAGGCGGAGTACCAGTCGGTCCTGATCGCGCTCGAGGTCGATCACTTCACGCCGCAGATCGTCGCGACAGCAGCGAAGCTCGCCGCGCGCGGCGGCCGCGGCATCTACGTGCTCGTGACGATCACCGTGCCACAGGCGCTTCCCCTGGGCGCCAAGATCACCCAGCAGGAAGCCGACGCCGCATCGGTGATCGAGCACGCACGGCTGCTCGTCGGGCGGCGGCTCAGCGGGCGCGTCGTCAAGGTGCGCGCCGGCCAGGCCGGACGTGTCATCGTCGAAGAGGCACGAGCGATCCGCTCGCAGGCGATCGTGATGCCACTGCCACCGCGCACGGGCACGACGATCTTCGGCAAGACCGTCGAGACGGTCCTCGCCGAGCGGCCATGCCGGGTCATCATCGAATCCGAGCCGTCGCAACCCCGCGACGCGAGCGCCACGACGAGCGGATCAATCGCTTGAGCACGATCTCAGCCCGGGCGCGTCGCGGGGCAATGCAGGCGAGCGTCAGAACACGAGCGGCAGCTCGAGCGGGGGTCGATGCTTGGATGCGCGTGCTGCGCGGCGCGTCTTGGGGGTGCGCGCCCAGAGCTCGGAGATCTCGGAGGCCTCGATGTGGCGATAGGAGATGTTGCGCTCGATCGGCTCGACGAGAAGCGTTCCCCCGGCTTGGATGCCGACGACCTTGGCGTGAAAGAGGCGCCCGCGCTTGTTGACGTGGACGATGTCGCCGGCCCGGACCGCGCTGATGCGCATGTGTGGATGATCGTCCTTCAGCCGGACGGGACCTCCGCTGAGGTGGCCTGTTCGCGTCTCCGAGAGGGCGGTGTCGATCCCCCGGCGGCGGGCTCAGCGATCGTCGAGGCCCGAGTCGACGTTCTCGAGCGCCGCCTCGAGCTCGCCGATCACGAGGCGCTTGCGCGTCTCGGCGACGGTGTCGAGGGGCGGCTTGGGCAGCTTGGGCGCGCTGCCGTGGTGGCTCGAGAGCACGACCTGCGCGGCGTCGTATGCCGCCCGTGCGCGGTCCCAGTCGCTGCCGTAGCCGTTGAGCTGCAGGCGTCGGCTGCTGTAGCGCAGCGTGACGCGCGCTTCGTCCTCGTCGACGTGCGACAGGATGATGTCCATCGACATCATGTGGGGGTTGGCGCGCAGGTCCTCCTGCGCCTGCTCGAGCGTGTCGACGGTGAACGGGTCGAACTCCTCGTTGAAGACGACCTCGCACAGGGGTGGATCGAGCGGGCCGGCCTCGATCGCCGCGCGCGCGGCGGAGAAGATCACGTCGAGATCGCGCCAGGGGGCCCACCGCTCGCTGAGCTCGAAGCGGTTCATCGCGAGCCGCTCATTCCTCGACGCGCACCGCTCCCCAGAACGCGATGTGGCCCTTGATGCTCTCGGCCTTGGGCTTCGGTTCGGGGTAGTACCACGCCGCCGCGTCCGCTCGCTCCGAGCCGACCACGATGTCGAGGTAGGACGCGGTGCCCTTCCACGGACAGACCGACGTGCGCGTGGTCGGCTCGAGCAGGTCGCGCTTGACGGCGTCCGGCGGGAAGTAGTGGTTGCCCTCGACGACGACCGTGTCGTCGGACTCGGCGATGATCGTGTCTGCGAACAGTGCCCGTGGCATGTCCTCTCCTGGT
The DNA here is from genome assembly GCA_963729125.1 of uncultured Actinomycetes bacterium. Lineage (GTDB taxonomy): Bacteria > Actinomycetota > Thermoleophilia > Solirubrobacterales > Solirubrobacteraceae > CADCVQ01. Next base: position 717,361 of record CAVSML010000008.1, on the reverse strand, counting down.
ACCCCGCGCAGCGGTGGATACCCACCAAGTGCCTACGCGCTCTGCTGGTCCAGGGGCTGAGCAGGGCGGCGGGCCCGCCGTCGAGGTCGTCCGAGAGCGCCTTGATCGCGACGTCGGCGATCCCGAACCCGAGACCGGCACGGGCCCTCCGGCAAGCACAGGCTGGCCGACCGACAGCGGGGCGAGCGTGAGCGCGGCCACGTGCAGCCCGAACTGCGTCCGTCGCCAACTGCGCCGAGCCGAGCCATCGTCCCCCGCCGGTAGCCTCTCGTGCGTGACCGCCGCCGCGTCGCTCGAGCTCGACCTCGAGGTCTTCTCGGGCCCCTTCGACCTGCTGCTGACGCTCGTCCTGCGCGAGGAGGTCGACCTGCTCGAAGTGCAGCTCGCGGAGGTCGTGATCGCCTACCTCGACCACCTGCAGAGCCGGGGCGAGCTCGACCTCGAGGTCGCGACGGAGTTCCTCGTGCTGATCGCGGCGCTGCTGGAGCTCAAGTCGCGGCTGATGCTGCCGCGCGCCGACGACGACGAGCTCGACCTCGAGCCCGGCGAGGCGGCCGAGGAGCTGCTCGCGCGGATGCTCGAGGCGCGACGCTACCGCCGCGCCGCCGACCACCTCGCAGCTCGCCTCGCCGGCGAGGACGGCATCCGCTATCGCTCGGCGCCCCTGCCGCCGGCGCTGCGGCGCACGAGCCTCGCCGATGCGGGCGCCGTCTACGACCCCCGCCGGCTGGGCGCCGCGCTGGGCGGCCTGCTGCGCGTGCCGCCGAAGCTCGACCTCGAGCACATCACGGTCCCGACGATCACCGTCGCCGAGCGCCTCGGCCACCTGCGCACGCTGCTGTTGGGCGGCGCATGCACGTTCGACGAGGCCGTGCGCGGGGCCGACCGCGTGACGGTCGCGGTGACGCTGTTCGCGCTGCTGGAGCTCTACAAGCAGGGCGAGGCGACGTGGTCGCAGGCCGAGCCGTTCGGCGAGATCGAGTTGTCCGTGCCGGCTTCCCGCGCGCCCGCGGAGGCGCTCTCATAGTGGTCTGGAGGAACCGCTAGATGGCGGCGCTGACCGAGCGCGCGCGGATCGTCGAGGCGCTGCTGTTCCTCAGCCCCGACCCGGTCTCGCTCGAGGATCTCGCCGAGGCCGCCGACTGCGACCCCGACGAGCTCGAGCGCGCGCTCGCCGACCTGGACTTCGAGTACGCGCCCGGCACGCACGGCCTGCAGCTCAAGCGCGTCGCGGGCGGCATCGCGCTCGCCACCGACCCGCTCGCCGAGGAGGCCGCGCGGCGCCTGCTCGCGCGACCGCGCACGGCGCCGTTGACGCCTGCGCAGGCAGAGACGCTGGCGATCGTCGCCTACCTGCAGCCCGTCTCGCGGCCGGAGATCACACGCATCCGCGGCGTCTCGGCCGACTCGGCGTCCTCGACGCTGCTCGAGCGCGGCTTCGTCGAGGAGGCCGGGCGCTCGCGGTTCGGCGCCGTCCTGTACCGCACGAGCGACCTCTTCCTCAAGCTCTTCGGCCTCGACTCGCTGAAGGCGCTGCCGAGCGTCGCGGAGTGGGATCCGACGCCCGACGAGGAGACCGAGCTGCGCGACCGCCTGCTGCGCGCCGGCGAGCAGCGCGCAGCCTCACACGACGCCTGACGGTCGTCCATGGCGCGCTTGGATGCGCGCCCGCCCGGGTAGCGCTCCCGGCATGGAGATCCTCGTAGCAATTCTCGCAATCGCCCTCATCGCGGTGGCCGTGTACGCCATCGTGCAGCGCCGCCGCCCGGGCGCCGGCGGCCTCCCGCGCCCGCGCGCCGCAGCACGCGACGGAGGGCTCGTCGCGCGCCGCGGGGCCCACAGCGATCCGATGGCCGCGGCCGTCGCCGACCACGCGCAGGCGACCGATCCGGGGGAGGTCGTCGTTGCCGAGCAGCGCCTTCGCGCGCAGGCCCGCAATGTCGCCGCCGGACTGCAGGGCGGCGCGCCAGTCGCAGGCCATGTCGACCCGGTGGCCGGCAACGGCGGCGGCGTCAGCGGCTACGGCGACGCGGCGTCCAGCTCGACCTACGACGACCCGCACGCGGGCGGAGCGATCGACCCGCAGACCGGCGAGCGCATCGACGGCTACGGCGATCCGGCCAACGACCCGCGCCTGGGCGACCGCAGGTACGAGGGCCGCCTCGCGCCCGACTACGTCGATCCCAACGAGGACGAGCGTCGGCGCTGAGCGGACGCGCGCTCAGGCGCCGGCGGCCGCGAGCTGGCCGCAGGCCGCCGCGATGTCGCGCCCGCGCGTGAGGCGCACCGTCACGCGTACGCCGTGCTCCTCGAGCGCGCCGCGGAAGGTCTCGATCGCCGGCGCGCGCGAGCCGTCGTAGGGCGAGCCGCTGGGGTTGTAGGGGATCAGGTTGACCTTGAAGATCTTCGGATCGAGCAGCTTGGCGAGCGCCACGGCCTGCTCGTAGCGGTCGTTGACGCCCGCGAGCATCACGTACTCGACGAACACCGGGCGGCGCTTGGCCGCGTGCCAGCGCCGGCACGCGGCGAGCACGTCGGCGAGCGGATGGCGATCGTTGACGGGCATGATCTGCGAGCGCAGCGCGTCGTCGGCGGCGTGCAGCGAGAACGCCAGGCGCAGCGGCATGTCGGTCTGCGCGAGGCGGTCGATGCCGGGGATCCAGCCGACCGTCGAGATCGTCGTGCGGCGGTGCGTGATGCCAACGTCGGGCAGCCTGCGGCACGCGTCGAGGACGGCGTCGAGGTTCATCATCGGCTCGCCCATGCCCATGAAGACGGCGTGGTCGACGGGCTCGATTCGCCGAAAGTGCAGCGCCTGGTCGAGGATCTCCGAGGCCGAGAGGTTGCGCCCGAACTTCATCGCGCCCGTCGCGCAGAACGTGCACGTCAGCGGGCAGCCCGACTGCGAGGAGAGGCACAAGGAGCGCCGGCCGTCGCGGTAGCGCATCAGCACGGCCTCGACGGGGCGCGCGTCGGCGGTATGGAACAGCGTCTTGACGGTCCCGTCGACCGATTCGGCCTGCTCGAGGACCGTCAGCGCCGAGTACGGGACCTGCTCCGCCAGGCGCGCGCGCAGCGCGACCGGCAGGTTCGTCATCGCCTCATAGCCTTCGGCGCCGCGCGCGGCCCACTCCCACACCTGGCGCAAGCGGAAGGCGGGCTCGCCGGCCGCCGCCAGCATGCGCTCGAGCAGCTCGAGGTCCATCGTCTCATCGTAGGAGCTACGTCAGGTCGTAGAACTCGTAGATCGCGCTGCCCGACGCGGCGAGCATCGGCACGCCGGTCGCCGCGAGGTCGTGCGCGCCCTGCGTGTGGAAGTGGTCGGGGACGTGCTGGCGGCCGCCGTGCTCGGGCTCGATCGCGTAGGCGCCGCGATGCAGCTCCAGCGCCTGCGCGCGGACGAGATCGGCCCAGTCCTTGAGCAGGTCGATGTCGCCCGAGCGGGCGGTCAGGGCGGTCGCGCGCAGGCCGTCCTCGGAGACCTGGTGCATGACGATCGTCAGGCACTCCGGGTTCCACTGCGTATGCTGGCGCTCGTTGATCGCGCCGTCGAAGAACGGCTCGCGGCGCAGGCACAGGCGCCGCACCGGCTCCTGCTCTGCGACGGCAGCGCTGAGGTCGGCGGCGAGTGGCAGCGAGACCGCGGTATAGGTCGGAAAGAAGCGCTCGACGGCGATGTAGAAGCCGTGCAGGTCGGCCCACCGCGCGGCGATCTCGATCAGCTCCTCGCGCGTGGCGTGCAGCGTCAGCGCGAACGCCGTGACCTCCGGCAGAAACGGGTTCGGGTCGGCCATGCGACCATCGTAAGGTGCGTCTGGCCAAGTTCCTCGCCCATGCAGGGGTCGCATCGCGACGTGGCGCGGAGGAGATCATTCGCGCCGGACGCGTCACGATCGGCGACGAGCGCGTCACCGATCCGGCGCGCGACGTTGACGTCGACAGCGGCGTCGCGGTCGACGGGCGCTTCCTGCGGGGCCCCGAGGAGAAGATGGTGTTCGTCGTGCACAAGCCGCCCGGCGTGCTGTCGACGGCGCACGACACCCACGCGCGCAAGACCGTCGTCGACCTCGTCCCGGCGGCCGGCTCGCGCCTGTATCCGGTCGGCCGGCTGGACGTCGACAGCACCGGCCTGATCCTCGTCACCAACGACGGCGACCTCGCCCAGCGCATGACGCACCCCTCCTTCGAGGTGCCCCGCACCTACCGCGCGATGGTGCGCCCGTCGCCGGTGCCCGAGCACGCGCTGCGCCGGCTGCGCGAGGGCGTCGAGCTCGACGACGGCCGCACGCTGCCCGCCAAGGTGCGCCAGGTGCGTCCGGGCATCCTCGAGCTGACGATCCGCGAGGGCCGCAACCACCAGGTCAAGCGCATGTGCGAGGCCGTCGGCCATCGCGTGCGCACGCTGCAGCGCATTCGCTTCGGCGCGCTGCGCCTCGACGACCTCGCCGAGGGCGCCCACCGGCGTCTGAAGGCATCCGAGGTCGAGGCGCTGCGCCGGGGCACCGGGGCGGCGACCTAGTGGGCCTGTCACTAGAGTCGCCCGCCATGCGGCTCTTCGCGCTGCGCGGGGCCTCGTCGGTCGACCGCAACGAGGCTCAGGCGATCCTCGGCTCGACCGAGTGGCTGCTGCGCGAGATCCTCAAGCTCAACGACCTGCATCCCAGCGATGTCGTGAGCTGCATCTTCACGCTCACCGACGACCTCGACGCCGAGTTCCCGGCGGTCGCGGCGCGCAACATGGGCTTCTCGCAGGTGCCGCTGCTGTGCGCGCGCGAGGTGCCGGTTCCCGGCTCGCTGCCGCGCGTGATCCGCGTGTTGATGCATTACCACGCGCCCGACGCGCACGTGGCGCGCCACGTCTACCTCGGCGAGGCGCGCACGCTGCGCGAGGATCTCGAGGGCGCTCAGTAGCGCAGGCGAGCCGCCGACGTGCCGAGGCCGGCGGGGCGCGGCGCGAAGGCCGCGAAGCCCTCGACGGCGGCGTCCGCGAGCGGAGAGCGTCGCAGCGCGTGCTCCTTGTAGCGCTCCGTCAGCCGGTGCCGGTCGAGGATCCCCGCCAGCCAGTCGTGCATCATCCCCACCCAGCCGGCGAGCGTCTCGCGATCCGCGTCGTCGAGGTCGTAGGCGTCGGCGAGGACCGGCAGCTCGCGCTCGACGATGTTCTCGAACTGCTTCAGGCGCGAGGTCATGAGATCGCGCACGACGAGCACGGCCCGCTCGCGGTCGATCCCGAGGAAGCTCTGCACCACCAGCACGCAGTTGTGCAGCTCGCCCTCGAACTCGATCTCCTTCTGGTAGGAGAAGACGTCGTTCGTGAGGCACGCGTAGTCCTGCGCGGCGTTCTGCATGCCGACCATCGGGCGCGTCTGAAACAGCGACGCCGGCAGGTTGCCGCTGCGCGTGATGCGCGCGAGGCTCATCGTCATGTCCGAGCCGAACGTGCAGCGCCGCATCTCGATGTAGTCGATCGGGTCGGGGATCCGGTGCAGGACGTGGTTGTGCAGCTCCCACACCCAGGCGGCGGTCATCTTCTCGACGGCATCGCGAAAGGTCCCGCGATCGGCCGGCGACATCGGCGTCGCGGCCAGCGGCCAGACGTCGGCCAGGCCGGCCTCCAGCGGGTTCGCCGGCGCCGGCATCGACGCGCAGTCCAGCGGCATGAAGGCCGACAGGCGCGCCCGGCACGCCTTCGCGCCGGCAAGGTCGCGGGTCTCCCCGTAGAGGCGCGGAAACCAGTCGTCGCCGTAGGTGCCCCAGGCCAACCAGCGCGTCGAGACGTTGAGCTCGTCGGCGTCGGCGTCGGGATGGATGCGCGCCGAGCACTGGCCGAAGTCATATCCGGCCAGCCTCTCCTCGGTCCAGATGCTGACCTCCGGCAGCTCAGGGATCGCATCGAGCATGCCCATCGCCCGGCCCCACGCGATCACGTCACGGCGCGACTGCTCGAGGTGCGGGTTGACGCGCGACGCGTAGGGCATGTAGAAGTCCGGCAGCTCGGTCGGCCCGACGCCCTGAAACGGCACGTGGGCGTTGCTGCGAAAGCGCGTCAGGCCCGCCGCCTGCGGTGACAGCTCGAGCAGCCGCGCCGCGGCGGTGCCAAGACCGGTCAGCGCTCCGGGCAGAAGCGGTTGCTCGTCCTCCTCGCCGGCGCCGTGCCGGTTCATGTAGCGGCTCGAGCGCATGTGCCACTCGTGCCCGCCCGACTGCCAGTCCTGCAGGCCCTTGGCGTACAGCAGCACGCTCTGGCGTTCGAGCGGGCTCAGCGCGTGCTCCTCGAACAGCGCCGGCAGCTCGGTCAGGGCGGTGGCCTCGAACTGGTGCAGGCGCGAGGTGAGGATCTCGTTGGTCATGTCGGCGGCGGCCTGCGGATCGATGTCGAAGAACCGCTCGAGCACGAGCACGCAGTTGGCGAGCTCCCCCTCCTCCTCGATCTCGCGCTCGTAGGAGAAGAGGTCGTTGCGCAGGTGCACGGCGTCGGAGAACGTGTCCTTGAGCACGCGCAGCGGCCGGCTCGCCCACACCCGGTCGGGCACCTCGACGAAGTTCGCGTGTTCGACGAGATGAGCCGACCACGGCGCGCCGCCGACCTTGCGGCGCATCTCGACGTACTCGATCGGGTTCGCGACGCGTTCGTCGACGATGTTGTCGAGCTCCCAGTTGGACTCCTCGAGCAGGCTCTTCGTGCTGTCGAAGAAGCGCCCGCGCCACTCGGGCGTCTTGCTCGGGACCGTCCGCATCCACAGGTCCCACAGGCCGCGCTCGACGGGGTTGCGCGGCGGCGGCGGCGTCGCCCGGAGGTCGAGCGGCATGAACAGCGGCAGCCGCTCGAGGTACGCGCGGCCGCCCTCGGCGTCGCGCGGGCGCTTGAAGACCTCGAGGAAGTGGTCGTCGAAGTAGAAGACCCAGACGTACCAGTCGGTGACGAGGTCGAGCTCCGCCGTGAGCGTGTCGGGGTGGGTGTAGGCGCACAGCAGCGCGTAGTCCATCGCGTCGAGCTTCGCCTCGCTCCAGATCTCGGGCGTGTCGTCCTCGGGCGGGCTGTCGAGGATCCCCATCTCGCGCGCCCATGCCTTCGTGTGTGCGCGCGCGAGGTCGACGCTGGGATTCAAGCGCGCGGGCCAGCCGAGGTAGAAGTCCGGCAGCTCGAACGGCTGGCTCACAGGGCGCCAGCCTACGCTGTCGTGTGACGATGCTCCGCTTTTTCTCACACGCTGGGCTGTAAGGCTGGCAGGGTACGCGAAGCACGTTGTGGCCAACCCCCGACGCGAAGGCACCCGACTCATGATCGAGCCCGACCAGCCGGTCCCCGAGAGCCCACAGCTGAGCCTCGGCACAGCCGCGGCACGCAACCTCGCGACGACGACCAAGTCGGCGCCGCAGATGCAGGGCATCACCTCGCGCTGGCTGCTGCGCGTGCTGCCGTGGGTGCAGGTCAAGGGCGGCACCTACCGCGTCAACCGGCGCCTGAGCTACGCGGTCGGCGACGGGCGCGTGACGTTCACGAACGTCGGCGCCGACGTCCAGGTCGTTCCCGGCGAGCTGACCGAGCTGCCGTTTCTGCGCTCCTACGACGACGCCGGCGTCCTCGAGGCGCTCGCGGGCGCGTTCGTCCAGCAGGAGTTCGCGGCCGGCGACGCGATCGCCGAGGCGGGCGCGCCGGCCGACCGCATCGTCCTGATCGCGCGCGGCAAGGTCGAGAAGCTCGCCAGCGGCAAGTACGGCGAGGACGCCGTGGTCGAGGTGTGGGCCGACGGCGATTACTTCAGCAATTCGGCGATCCTCGAATCGGGCGACACGTGGGGCTTCACCGCGAGGGCCGTCACGGCCGTCACGGCGCTGACGCTCTCCCAAGAGGATTTCGAGCGGCTCGCCGGGCAGAACGACAGCCTGCGCGCGCACGTTGACGCCTACAAGGCGCTGCCGACGCTGCCCCAGGACAAGGCCGGCCAGGCCGAGATCGCGCTCGCCGCCGGTCACCGCGGCGAGCCGCTGCTGCCGGGCACGTTCGTCGACTACGAGCTCGCGCCGCGCGAGTACGAGCTCAGCGTCGCGCAGACCGTGCTGCGCATCCACACGCGCGTCGCCGACCTCTACAACGAGCCGATGAACCAGACCGAGCAGCAGCTCAAGCTCACGATCCAGGCCCTGCGCGAACGCCAGGAGCACGAGATCGTCAACAACCGCGACTTCGGCCTGCTGCACAACTGCGCGCTCGAACAGCGCATTCGCGCGCGCACCGGCCCACCGACGCCCGACGACCTCGACGAGCTGCTGACGCGTCGCCGCGGGTCGCAGTTCCTGATCGCCCACCCGCGCACGATCGCCGCCTTCGGCCGCGAATGCACGCGCGCCGGCATCTATCCGGACCATGTGCCGCTGTACGACACGATGGTCCCGTCGTGGCGCGGCGTGCCGGTGCTGCCGTGCAGCAAGATCCCGATCAGCCGCGACCAGACGAGCTCGGTCATCGTCATGCGCGTCGGCGAGGACAACGAGGGCGTCATCGGGCTGCACCAGACCGGGATCCCCGACGAATACGAGCCGAGCCTGTCGGTGCGCTTCATGGGCATCAACGAGCAGGCGGTCATCAACTACCTCGTCACCGCCTACTACTCGGCGGCGGTGCTCGTGCCCGACGCGCTCGGGGTGCTGGAGGACGTCCAGGTCGGCGTGCTCGAGTCCTGAGCCGCGAGACGGCCGACCGATCGAGCCCGACGCGCGTATGAGGACACCGTGACCATCGAGCGCTCCGAGGAGCTGATCGTCCTCGTCGACGACCGCGGCCGGCCCACGGGCACGGCCGACAAGTGGACGTCGCATCACGCCGACACGCCGCTGCACCTCGGGTTCTCGTGTTATGTCTTCGACGACGGCGGCGCCTTCCTCGCCACGCGCCGGGCGCTGACGAAGAGCGTCTGGCCCGGCGTCTGGAGCAACACGGTCTGCGGGCACCCGGCACCGGGGGAGAGCGTTCCGGCCGCGATCAGCCGGCGCCTGGGCTACGAGCTCGGCATGACGGCGCGCGACCTCGAGGTCGCGCTGCCCGACTACCGCTACCGCGCGCCGGCCTTCGAGGGCATCGTCGAGTACGAGTTCTGCCCCGTGTACGTCGCGCGCGCGGCGTGCGAGCCGCGACCCAATCCGGTCGAGGTCGGCGAGTGGGCGTGGATCGACTGGGAGGACTTCGGCCGCGACGCGCTGCGCGACGAGTCCGACGCCTACTCGTGGTGGTGCAAGAACCAGCTGCGCGAGCTGCGCGGCCACCCGCTGATCGAGCGCTACTCGCGGCCGGCGGGCGCGCCGCGATCCTGACGTCGCAGGAGGCGGCCGTGGCATCCTGGCAACTGCCTGACTTCTACATGCCCTGGCCGACGCGCCGCAACCGGCATAAGGCCGAGACGCAGGCGCATACGACGGCATGGGCGCGCGAGATGGGCTTCTTCGACGATGGCAACGTCGCCGGCTGGACGCAGGCGCGCTACGAGCGCGCCGAGTTCCCGCTGTTCCTGGCGCTCATCTATCCCGACGCGCCGCGTCCGAAGCTCGACGCGGTCACCGACTACTACGTGTGGTCGTTCTTCTTCGACGATTTCTTCTTTCACACGTTCACCCCGAGCGGGGACCTCGACGGCGCGGGCGCATTCGTCGCGCGCCTGGAGGCGTTCCTGCCGCTCGACGGCGACACGGCGTCGGCGCCGGAGCCCGCCAACGTCGTCGAGCGCGCACTGCTCGACGTGTGGGTACGGATCGCGCCGGCGATGTCGGCGCCCTGGACGCGGCGCTGCGCGCGCAACATCCAGGACATGAACGAGAGCTGGCTGTGGGAGCTCGCCAACGCGACCGAGGGCCGGGTGCCCGACCCGATCGAGTACATCGAGATGCGGCGGCGCACCGGCGGCGTCTTCTGGGCGGCCGACCTCGTCGAGTACACGCTCGGCATCGAGGTCCCGGCGTCGATCTACCCGACGCGCCCGATCCGGGTCCTCGGCGACATCTTCTGCGACACCGTGCTGCTGCGCAACGACATCCTCTCCTACGAGAAGGAGATGGAGGAGGGCGAGAAGAACAACAGCGTGCTCGTCGCCCGGGAGTTCCTCGGCTGCGACGTGCAGCGCGCGGTCGACGTCGTCAACGACGTCGTGACGGCGCGCCTGCAGCAGGCGGAGCTGACGATGCTCACCGAGATCGCGCCGCTGCTCGACGAGCACCGCCTCGATCCGCGCGAGCGGCTCGAGGTCCACGCCTACGTGCAGGGCCTGCGCGACGCGATGTCCGGCGACTACCAGTGGGAGACCGGCAGCGGGCGCTACCACGACGAGCCGCCGCGCTGGCTGCCGGCCGGCAGCCAGGTCGCGGGCTGGATCCCGGAGGGGCCGTCGGGGCTCGGGACGATCGCCGGGCGGCTGGGCGCCCAGCCGCGGATGCTCGACCTGCGCCGCCGCGCCCAGGCGCCGCTGCGCCCGCCGCCGCTCGATCCGCCGGAGGCCGGCTGGCGGCCGCCCACGCGCCGCGATCCTGGGCTCAGCGGGCTGAGATCGCACGCGCGCGGCTGGGCGCGCGAGCACGAGCTGATGGGCGCCGGCGGCTGGGGGATCTGGGACGCCCGGCGGTTCGAGGCGATGGACCTCGCGCTGCTCGTCGCCTGGGCGCACCCCGGCGCGGACCCGGCCGGCCTCGAGCTGATCGCCGACTGGCACGTGTGGGCGCATTACCTCGACGACCTCTTCGTCGAGCTGTTCCGGCGACCGCGCGACCTCGCCGGTGCGCGGGCGCTCGTCGAGCGCCTGCCCGCGTTCATGCCCGAAGCCGAAGGCGCCGCCGGGCCCGTCGCGCTCAACCCGGTCGAGCGCGCACTGGCCGACGTCTGGTCGCGCAGCGCAAGCGAGATGTCGGCTGTCCTGCGCGCCCGCCTGCGCGAGGACGTGCTCGTGTTCGCGCGCTCGTGGCTGTGGGAGCTCGAGTACCACATCGCAGGGCGCGTCCCCGAGCCCGTCGACTACGTCGCGATGCGCCGCGAGACCAGCCGCGCGGCGTTCGCTGCGGACCTCGTGCAACACGCGCTGGGCGTCGAGCTCGCGCTGGCCCAGCCCGGCGCGCGCCCGCCGAGCGCGTCGCTCGACGCGTTCGCCGACGTTGCCGGCCTGCGCAACGACGTCGTCTCCTATCGACGCGAGACCGCGGTCGAGGGCGCTGCCGACAACGGCGTGCTCGTGCTGCAGCGCTTCCTGGACTGCGACATCGAGCTCGCGGCCGAGATCGTCGAACGTCTCGCGGCGGTCCGGCTGGAGGCGCTCGAGCGCGCCTGCGAGCCTGCGGCGGGGTGCTGCGCCGACGCCGCGCGCTACGCCGAGGGACTGCGCGATTGGCTCGCCGGGGCGCAGCGCTGGTCGCGCGAGACGGGGCGCTACGACGTCGAGGACGGGGGCCTGCTCAGCGGGCCGGTCGGGCTCGGGACCTCGGCCGTGCGGCCGTTCTAGCCGCCTGCGCCACAATGCCCGTGTGGCGATCGAGTTCTCCGAGCGCATCCGGCGCATCCCGGTCTATCCGACGGCGGGCGCCTACGCGCTCGGCGACGACGTCGCGATGCTCGCATCCAACGAGTCGCCCGACCCGCCGCTGCCGGCGGTCGTCGCCGCGGCGCAGCGCGCGCTCGCCGGCGCAAACCGCTACCCGGACCCGTCCAACACCGCGCTCAAGCGGGCGCTGAGCAACCGCTACGGCGTCCCGGCGGCGCGGATCGCGATCGGCAACGGCTCCTGCGACATCCTGCTCGCCGCCGGCGAGGCGCTGCTCGAGCCGGGCGCCGAGCTCGTCTACGCGTGGCCGTCCTTCAGCGTCTACCCGCACCTCGCGGCCGCCTCGGGCGCGACCGCCGTCACCGTCCCGCTCGACGACGGCCAGTGCCACGACCTCGAGGCGATGCTCGCCGAGATCACCGCGGCGACGCGGCTGGTGATCGTCTGCAACCCCAACAACCCGACCTCGACGGCGCTGCCGTTCGCCGACGTCGCGGCCTTCGTCGAGCGCGTGCCGCGCCACATCGCGCGTGATCGTCGACGAGGCCTACTGCGAGTTCAACCTGCTCGACGACCCCGACACGACGCTCGACCTGCTCGCCAGGCACTCGAACCTCGTCCTGCTGCGCACGTTCTCCAAGGTCTATGGGCTGTGCGGGCTGCGCGTCGGCTTCGCGCTGTGCGGCTCGGAGGACTTCCCGCGCGCCGTCGACCAGGTCCGCCAGCCGTTCTTCTGCAACGTCGCCGCGCAGGCGGCGGCGGTCGAGGCGCTGCGCCACCAGGACGCCGTCGCCGACCGCGTCGAGCGCGCGATCGTCGCGCGCGTCGAGGTCGAGGCCGGCCTCGAGCGCCTCGGCATCGAGCCCTACCCGTCGCAGGCGAACTTCTGCTGGTTCGACCTGCCCGAGGACGCCGACGAGTCCGAGGTCGTGCGCGGGCCTCGCCGAGCGCGGCGTGATCGTGCGCGCCGGCGGCGCGCTCGGGCGCGCCGGGCGCGCTGCGTGTGACCTATGGCACGCCCGCGCAGAACGTCCGCTTCCTCGACGCGCTGGCCGACGTGCTCTAAGGTTGGCCGTCGAATGAGCCGTCAGAGCGACACCACCCGTATCTCCTTTGTGTTCGCTCGTCGCTATTTCGCCTGGCGATTTACCTAGGCGCTCGGCTCACCACACGCATCTCTTCGCCCTTTCGCCGAGCGCCACGCAGGACCCCTCCGTCTCCAGGCGTCTCCTCGAAAGGACTTTGAACGTGATGACCGGCATGACCCCTTCAGCGCCCTACAGGCTCGCATCGCTCGCGGCGAGCGGCGGCGAGCCGAGCGTGCTCGAGATCGGCGACCGGCGCATCGGCGGCGAGCACTTCGCGCTGATCGCGGGCCCGTGCACCGTCGAGTCGCGCGAGCAGACGCTCGCGACCGCCCAGGTCGTCCGGGACGGCGGCGGGACGATGCTGCGCGGCGGCGCCTACAAGCCGCGCACGAGCCCGTACGCCTTCCAGGGGCTCGGCGAGGCGGGCCTTGCGATCCTCGCCGAGGCCAAGGCGATGACCGGGCTGCCGGTCGTCACCGAGCTGATGGACGTGCGCGACCTCGAGGCCGTGCTCGAGGTCGCCGACATGATCCAGATCGGCGCGCGCAACATGCAGAACTACGCGCTGCTGTCGGAGGTCGGGCGCACGCGCTGCCCGGTGCTGATCAAGCGCGGCCTGTCGAGCACGATCGAGGAGCTGCTGATGGCCGCCGAGTACGTGCTCAAGGAGGGCAACGAGCGCGTCGTGCTGTGCGAGCGCGGCATCCGCACGTTCGAGACGGCCTACCGCTTCACGCTCGACCTCGCCGCGGTGCCGGTGCTCAAGAGCCTCAGCCACCTGCCGGTCGTCGTCGACCCGAGCCATGCCGCCGGCCGCCGCGACCTCGTCGCGCCGCTGGCGCTGGCGGCCGCCGCCGTCGGAGCCGACGGCATCGTCGTCGAGCTGCACCCCGATCCCGACTCGGCGATCTGCGACGGGCCGCAGGCGATGCTCTGCGAGGACTTCGCGCGCCTTCGCCGGTCGAGTCGAGGCGGTCGCCGAGATCGCAGGGCGAAGTCTGCAGGCGGCTGGGGTCTAGGTGGTCCCCGTGACCGCCGCCGAGCTCGCATCGGGCGTCCGCGACCGCCGCATCGAGCGGGTCTCGTCGCTGACGACGCCCGCCAGCCTGATCGAGCGCCTGCCGCTGCGCCCCGAGCTCGCCGAGGTCGTCGTGCAGGGGCGCGCCGACACCCACGCGATCCTGCAGGGCTCCGACGACCGCCTGCTCGTCGTCGTCGGGCCGTGCAGCGTCCACGACGCGCGAGCGGCGCTCGAGTACGCCGGCCGGCTCAGCCTGAAGGCGGCCGAGCTCGGTGCCGACCTCGTCGTGGCGATGCGCGTGTACTTCGAGAAGCCGCGCACGACGACCGGCTGGAAGGGCCTGATCAACGACCCGCACCTCGACGGCTCCGGCGACGTCGACACGGGCCTGCGCACCGCGCGCGAGCTGCTGCTCGAGGTGCTCGCGCTGGGACTGCCGATCGGCTGCGAGTTCCTCGACCCGATCACGCCGCAGTACATCTCCGACACCGTCGCCTGGGGCGCGATCGGCGCGCGCACGACCGAGAGCCAGGTCCATCGCCAGCTCGGCTCAGGGCCTGTCGATGCCGGTCGGCTTCAAGAACCGCACCGACGGCAACGTCCAGGTGGCCGTCGACGCCGTCCGCGCCGCGGCGGCAAGGCACTCCTTCGCGGGCGTGGACTTCAGCGGCACGCCGGCGATCCTGCACACGGCCGGCAATCCCGACGGCCACGTCATCCTGCGCGGCGGCGACGGCCAGCCCAACCACACGCCCGAGGGCGTCGCGGCGGCGCTCGCCAAGCTGCGTGCCGCGAGCCTGCCCGAGCGCGTCGTGATCGACGCCTCGCACGCCAACAGCGCCAAGGATCACGCGCGCCAGCCCGTCGGTGGCCGCTGACATCGGCGCGGCAGGTGGCCGTCGGCAGCCACGCGATCGTCGGCGTCATGCTCGAGTCCTTCCTCGTCGCCGGTCGCCAGGATCTCGGCGTCGGTGATCGACTGACCTACGGCCAGTCGATCACCGACGCCTGCATCGACTGGGACACGACCGTCGAGGTGCTCGACGGGCTCGCCGCCGCGGTCCGCGCTCGCCGCGCGGGCGGCTGAGCCAGCAGGGCCGCGATGAGGGTCGCGCTGCTCGGCGTCGGGCTGATCGGCGGCTCGATCGGCCTTGCCGCGCGCGAGCGCCTCGGCGCTCACGTCGTCGGCTGGAACCGCAGCCCGGCGGCGCTCGAGACGGCGCTGGAGATGGGGGCGATCGACGAGGGGGTCGCGTCGCTGGACGACATCGGCGACGCCGACGTGGCGATCGCCTCGGTGTCCGTCGACGCGCTGGCGGACGCCGTGCGAGATCTCTGCGATCGCCTGCCGGGCGCCGTCGTCACCGACGTCGGCTCGACGAAGCAGGCGCTCGTCGCCGCGGTCGATCGCGAGCACTTCATCGGCGGGCATCCGCTCGCCGGCGCGGAGTCGACCGGCGTCGCCCACGCGCGCGCGGACCTCTTCCAGGACGCCACCTGGTATCTCACGCCCACGTCTCGCACCGCCGGCGTGCTCTACGAGCGCCTCGCGCGCTTCGTCGCCGGCGTCGGCGCGGTGCCGACGGCGATCGACCCGGGCGACCACGACCGCCTGATGGCCGCGGTCTCGCACCTGCCCCACGTCGTCGCGAACCTGCTCGTCGCGCAGGCCGCGGACGCGCTCGGCGGCGAGACGCTGCCCGCGACCGGTCCGAGCTTCCGCGACGCGACCCGCGTCGCCGGCGCCAACCCCGCGCTGTGGGCGCAGATCTATCGCGCCAACGCGACCGCGCTGGGTGCGCAGATCGACGATCTCGTGCGCCGCCTGGGGGAGGTGCGCGGGCTGCTCGCCGACGGTGACCTCGGCGCCTGGCAGCAGCAGGCGGCAACCCGGCGCGCCGCGCTGCTGGAGGTCGGCCTGACCGGCGGAGCCGTGCGCGAGATCCGGGCGTCGGTGCCCAACAGCCCCGGCGTCGTCGCCCAGCTCGCGCTCGAGCTCGGCCGCGCGGGGATCAACATCACCGACATGTCGTTGGCGCCCGAGGCCGACAACCGCACCGGCATGATCGCGCTGTGGGTCGGAGCCGGCGACGCCGAGCGCGCGATCGAGCTCGTCGCCGGGCTCGGCTTCCCGGCCGCATGAGCGACGCCTTCTTCGCACCGGCCGACCGCCTGCGCGGCGCGGTGACCGCTCCGCCGGACAAGTCCATCTCCCACCGCGCGGCGCTGTTCGGCGCGATGTCGGCCGGCAGCGCGCGGATCGCCAACTACCTGCATGCCGAGGACACGACCTCGACGCTCGACGCGATGCGCCGGCTGGGAGCCGGCGTCCAGGTCGGCGCCGAGGAGGTCGTCGTCGGCGGCGTCGGGCTGCGCGGCGCGCGCGACGGCTCGCCGATCGACGTCGGCAACGCCGGCACGCTGATGCGGCTGCTGCCGGGGTGGCTGGCCGCGCAGGAGGGCCGGGTCTTCGAGCTCGACGGCGATGCCTCGATCCGCCGCCGGCCGGTGGACCGCATCGCCGAGCCGCTGACGCGGATGGGCGCCGTGATCGAGCCGACGGCCGGCCGCTACCCGCCGTTCGTCGTTCGCGGGACGGCGTTGCGCGCGATCGACTACGTGCTGCCGGTCGCCAGCGCGCAGGTCAAGTCGTGCGTGCTGATCGCCGGCCTGTGCGCCGCCGGCACGACGACCGTCACCGAGCCCGCGATGAGCCGCGACCACACCGAGCGCATGCTCGCCGGCGCCGGCGTCGACGTGCGCCGCGACGGCGCCGACGTGATCCTGCGCCCGGTGGACGCGCTCGCGGCGCAGAGCCTGACCGTCCCCGGGGACCTGTCGTCGGCGGCGTTCATGATCGCCGCCGCGGTGCTCGTGCCGGGGTCGCGGGTGCTCGTGCGCGACGTCGGCGTGAACTGGACGCGGACCGGCTTCCTGCGCATCCTGCGGCGGATGGGCGCCGACGTGCGCGGCGAGCTCGAGGCCGTGCCCGCGGACGGCGCGCCCGTCGCGACGAGCGAGCCGGTCTGCGACCTCGAGATCGTCGCCGGCCCGCTGTGCGCCACCGCTGTCGAGGCAGCCGAGGTCCCGCTGGCGATCGACGAGCTGCCGCTCGTCGCGCTGCTGGGCTGCTACGCCGAGGGCGAGACCGTCGTGCGCGGCGCGGGCGAGCTGCGCGTCAAGGAGTCCGATCGCATCGCCGGCGTCGTCGATGGCCTGCGCGGCCTCGGCGCCGA
This sequence comes from uncultured Actinomycetes bacterium, assembly GCA_963729125.1. Classification (GTDB taxonomy): domain Bacteria; phylum Actinomycetota; class Thermoleophilia; order Solirubrobacterales; family Solirubrobacteraceae; genus CADCVQ01. Next base: position 700,500 of record CAVSML010000008.1, on the reverse strand, counting down.
GATCGAGGCGACGGACGACGGCTTCGCGGTCACGGGCGCGGGAGGCCGCGCGCTGCGCGGCGGCACGATCGACGCCGCCGGCGATCACCGCATGGCGATGCTCGGCGCCGTCGCCGGCCTCGCCTCGCGCGAGGGCGTTCGCGTGATCGGCATGCACGCCGCCGCCGTCTCCTACCCGGGGTTCCTACGGGACCTCGGCGCGCTGCGCTGAGGCGCCAACGTCTGATCTGCGATCCACGGCGATGCCGTAGGAGGAGTGCCACGGGCTGCGGCCCGACACCTCTCCAAGGAGCACCATGCGCAAGATCCACCTGTTGTTGGGAGCACTGCTGGCTTCCCTCGCGGCGACCGCCGTCGTCGTGACGATCGGCTCGGGTTCGAGCCATCGCGAGGCGCCGCTGACGTCGACCGATCCGACCGCGGACGACACGGATGTGTTCGCCTTCACGGCTGCTGAAGCGCCCGGTGCGCTCACGGTCGTCGCCAACTGGGTGCCCTTCGAGGATCCCGCCGGCGGCCCGAACTTCTACCGCTTCGACGATCGTGCGCGGTACTACATCAACATCGACAACACCGGCGACGGCGACTACGACGTCCGCTACCGGTTCGACTTTCGCACGAAGTTCAACAACAAGAACTTCCTGCACTCGCTGACGCAGGTCACGAGCCTCGACGACCCGCAGCTGCTCCAGAAGGAGTCCTACGAGGTCGTCCGCGAGACCTTCGACAGCCGCGGCAAGCGGACGGCCGCGAAGAGCCTCGGCCGCAGGTTCCGCGTCGCCCCGAGCAACGTCGGCCCGAAGACGATGCCCGACTACGAGTCGCTTGCCAACTCGGCGATCAGGTCGCTTCCCGGCGGAGGCAAGGTGTTCGCCGGCCAGCGCGACGACGCGTTCTTCCTGCCGCTGGACCGCGTCTTCGACTCGGTCAACCTCGAGGGCGCCGGCACGGGCAACATGGGCGGCGGCATCGACACGCTCGCCGGCTACGGCACGCAGACGATCGTGCTCCAGGTCCCCGAGGCGCGGGTCACGCGCAACCGCAAGGCCGTCGGCGGGGCGACGGCGACCAACGCCGTCGTCGGCGTCTGGGCATCGACCGAGCGCAAGCGCCTGCAGGTCACCAACAACGGGTCGGGCGCCAGCCGCGCGGAGCGCTCGAGCGATTGGGTCCAGGTCAGCCGCCTGGCCAACCCGCTGGTCAACGAGCTGTTCATCCCGCAGACGCTGAAGGACAAGTACAACCGCACGCAGCCGTCCGGAGACCTGAAGAACTTCGGCAGGTTCGCGCTGAACCCGTTCCTCGCCGGGGCACTGAACCAGCTGCTCGATCTCGGCGTCAAGGCGAACAACCGCACGGACATCGTGCAGGCGCTGTTCACCGGTGTCCCGGGTCTGACGCAGATCTCCAGGAAGCCGGCCGCCGCGGACACGCTGAAGCTCAACCTCGGCGTGCCGCCGTCGGCGACCGAGAACCGCTTCGGCGTCATCGGCGGCGACAACGCCGGCTTCCCCAACGGCAGGCGACTGGCGGACGACGTCGTCGACATCGAGCTGCGGGTCCTGGGCGGCTACCTGCTACCCGCCGAGCAGGGCGGCAAGAAGCTGCCGCTCGGCGACGGCGTGGACGTCAACGACCAGCCGTTCTCACCGACGTTCCCGTACGTGCCGTCGCTGAAGAACGCGATCGGCGGCTCGCCGACAGAGGATCGCCAGGAGCCGCCGCACGCCCCGACGCCCGCGGACGCTCCGTCCTAGGCATCGATCCGGATCCGGCCGGGGTGAGCAGCCGCTCACCCCGGTCCGCGGATCCGCCGAGCTCTGACCGATGACCGTGCGACCGTTGCCGATGGCCTGCGGGGCCGCCTTCGCGATCACGCTCGCCGTGCTCGCGCTGACGACCTCGCGGGACGAGCGCTCTGCCGGTGCTCCGGCGCGGACGCCGGCCGTGGGCCGGACGGCCGACGCAGCCGGCTCGACGCCGGCGCGCGTCCGGCGCCTGGAGATGGCCGTTCGCGCCGCGCCCGGCGATGCCGACGCGCTGGTCGCGCTCGCATCGGCGCTGCTGCAGCGGGCGCGCGAGAGCGCCGACGCGAGCCTCTACCAGCGCGCCGGCAAGGCGCTCGACCACGCGCTGGCGCGGAGTTCCTCTCACGCCGGCGCCTACACCGCCCGCGGGGTGCTGCGGCTGGCCCGCCACGACTTCCGCGGCGCGCTGAGCGACGGCCTGCGGGCGCGCCGGCTGGCCCCCGAGGTCGTGCGCTCCTACGGCGTCGTCGTCGATGCCAACGTCGAGCTCGGGCGCTATGACGCCGCCGGTGAGGCGCTGCAGCGGATGATCGACCTCAAGCCCAACCTCGACGCCTACACGCGCGTCTCGTACTTCCGCGAGCTGCACGGCGACCTGCGCGGCGCGCGCGAGGCGTTGGAGCTGGCGGCGGCCGCCGGCGGGGAGGCTCCCGAGAACGCTGCCTACGTGCGCACGCTGCAGGGCAACCTCGAGCTCGCGCGCGGCCGGCGCGAAGCCGCGATCGGCGCCTACCGCGATGCGCTCGCACGGATGCCGCGCTACGTGCCCGCTCGCGCGGGCCTCGCGCGCGCCGACGCGGCCGGCGGACGCCTCACCAGCGCCATCAGACGATTGCGGGCCGTCGTCGCCCGGCTGCCGCTGCCGGAGTACGTCGTGCTGCTCGGCGAGACCGAGCTTGCGGCCGGCCGCGCCACCGCGGCCCGGCGCACGTTCGACCTCGTCCGCGTGCAGCAGAAGCTGCTCGCGGGTGCGGGCGTCGACAGCGACGTAGAGCTGGCGATCTTCGAAGCCGACCACGGCGACCGCGGGCGCGGCCTGTCGCTGGCGCGAGCGGCGTGGCGCAGCGCGCCGAGCGTGCGCTCCGCCGACGCGGTGGGCTGGGCGCTGACGCGCGCGGGGCGCCCGCGCGAGGGCGCGCGCTGGGGGCTACGGGCGCTGCGGCTGGGCTCACGCGACGCGCGCTTCCTCTATCACGCGGGCATGAGCGCGAGCGCGGCCGGCGAGCGCGCCACTGCCGCGCGCCTGCTGCGTCGCGCGCTGCGCTCCGACCCGCGCTTCTCGGCGCTCTACGCGCCGCGCGCGCGACGGGCCCTGAGAGGACTGTCATGAGCCGCCGTCTGGGGTGCGCGGCAGTCGTCCTTCTGGCCGTGATGCTGCTCGCGCCCGCCGCGGCGCAGGCCCACCCGCTTGGCAACTTCACCGTCAACCGCCTGGCGGTGGTCGGCGTCTCGGCCGATCGCGTCGAAGTCCGCTGGATCCTCGACCAGGCGGAGATCCCGACGTTTCAGGAACGCGGGCGCACGGCCGCCGCCGTGCTCGCGGACAAGCGCGCCGAGGCGCTGCGCGGCCTGCGCCTGCGCGTCGACGGCGTCGCCGTCGCGCTGCGCGCGTCGTCGCCCGGCGAGATCACGTTTCCCAAGGGCCAGGGCGGGCTGAACACGACCCGCGTCGAGTTGCTCTTGAGGGCCCGCGTCCGCGAGCCCCGGCGGGTCACGCTGACCGACTCGACCTTCGGTGATCGCCTCGGCTGGCGCTCGATCATCCCGGTTGCCGGCGAGAGCACCGCGACGCGCTCGAGCCTGCCCGCCACCGAGCCGACGCGGCGGCTGCGCAACTACCCCTCGTCGCTGCTCGACAGCCCCGCCGACGTGCGCTCGATCACCCTGAGCGTGGGCCCCGGCGATGGCGGCCTCGTCGCGCCGCGAGCGGACGGCGGCGGGGTCGAGACCAGCGGGGAGCGCGCCAGCGATGGCTTCGCGGGGCTGTTCGACGATGCGGCCGCCGGCAAGGGGACGCTGATCCTGCTCCTGCTCGCAGCGTTCGGGTGGGGCGCACTGCACGCGCTGTCTCCCGGGCACGGCAAGGCGATGGTCGCCGCGTACCTCGTCGGCGCGCGCGGCACGGCCCGCCACGCCGTGCTCCTCGGCGCGACGGTCACGGTCACGCACACGGTCGGCGTCTTCGCGCTGGGGGTCGTGACCCTCGCGCTGTCGCAGTACCTGCTGCCGGAGGACCTCTACCCGTGGCTGAACCTCGTCGCCGGCCTGCTGGTGCTCGTCGTCGGCGCGATCGTGCTGCGTGCGCGGATGCGCGCCACGCGTGAGGATCGCGGCAGGCGCCAGCATGCGCTCGCCCATGCCCACGCGCACGATCACGGCCATGCGGACGACCACGGCCACGGCCACGACCACGGCCACAGCCATGGCGGCGGCCACCATCACCACCACGCGCCCGACTCGCTGCGGCCGCGCGCCCTCCTGGCGGCGGGCGCCGCGGCCGGTCTCATCCCCTGCCCTTCGGCGCTCGTCGTGCTGCTCGGCGCGATCTCCCAGCACGAGATCGCGCTCGGTCTCGTGCTGATCGTCGTCTTCAGCCTCGGGCTCGCCTCCACGCTGACGGCGCTCGGCATCGCCGTCGTCTCCGCCCGCGGGATCAGCGGCCGCTGGCGGCCGGGCGGACGAGCGGCGCGCGCGTTCGCCGCGGCTCCGGCGGCGTCGGCGGTGCTGATCGTCGCGCTGGGCTGCCTGCTGACCGCGCGCGCGGTGCCGACGATCCTCTGAGGCGCCCGCTCAGCGCGAGCGGCAGGCCGAGGTCGCTGTCACAGCGTAGTCCGGTCTCGCGGGGGGTAAGCCGCGAGGACGATGGAACTGGACCTCGACAGCCCACCCGCACCGCTCGCCAACCTGCTCGAGAGCGGCGAGGAGATCGGCTGCGTCAACCTCTCCGAGCTCGACGCGCTCGCGCGACGCCTCGACGTCCCCGACGACGAGCTTTGCGCGCTGCACGAGGCGGTCGAGGCGCGCGGCATCCACGTCACCGACGACTGCGGTCGCAGCGAGGTCCCGCCGACCGACTACGCGAACGCCGGGCTGGCGATCGCGACGACCGACGCGCTCGGCCTGTTTCTCAACGAGATTCGCCGCCACCCGCTGCTGACGGCGGCCGAGGAGGTCGAGCTCTCCAAGCGCATCGAGCAAGGCGACGCGGCGGCCAAGGAGTGCATGATCAACTCCAACCTCGCGCTCGTCGTGTCGATCGCCAAGAAGTACCCGCAGAACGAGCTGCCGCTGCTCGACCTCATCCAGGAGGGCATCTTCGGCCTGATCCGCGCGACCGAGAAGTTCGACTGGCGCCGCGGCTTCAAGTTCTCGACCTACGCCACGTACTGGATCCGCCAGGCGATCCAGCGCGGCATCGAGAACAAGGCCCGCACGATCCGCGTGCCGACGAACATCGCCCAGCGCGAGCGCAAGATCCAGCGCACGCGACGTGCGCTCGCGACGAAGCTCGGGCGCGACCCGTCCGACGAGGAGATCGCCGCCGAGGCCGAGCTGCCGCTCGCCCAGGTCGAGGCGATGGCCGACATCGCGCGCACGGTCACGAGCCTCGATCGTCCCGTCGGCGAGGACGGAGACACCGCGCTCGGAGAGCTGCTCGGCGACGAGCGCGCCGGGCCGGCGGAGGAGGTCGAGGTCGCGCTGCGCGACGAGGCGATCCGGATCGCGCTCGCGGACCTGCCCACTGAGGAGCGCAAGGTCGTCGAGCTGCGTTACGGCGTCGACGGCATCGACGGCCCGGTCGGCCTGCGCGAGACGAGCCGCCGGCTGGGCATCACCCAGCCGGAGACGCGCAAGCTCGAGGCGCGCGCGCTCGAGCGCCTCGCCGGCGTGCGCGAGCTCGAAGCCCTGCGCGAGGCGGCCTGACGCGACCTACCGCGTGACGGTGACGGTGCCCTTCATCGTCGCGTGGAACTCGCAGAAGTACTTGTAGCTGCCGGGCTTGGAGAACGTCACCGAGCCGCTCTGCTTGCCCTTGATCGTGCCGCTGTCGAAGGTTCGCGCGTCGCCCTCCTGCGTCAGCGTGTGTGGTGCGTCGTCGGCGTTGGAGATCGTGATCTTCGTGCCGGCCTTGACGGTCGACGGATCGGGCTCGTAGAGGAAGTCCTTGATCTCGATCGCGGAGGTCGCCACGGCGGCCTCGGCGGGCATGGTCGTCTTCGAGGTCGTCTTGTCGTCGTCGCCGCAGCCGGCGAGCAGGGCGGCGCCCAGCAGGGCGGCGAGGATCGCGTGTCTCATACACATCTGATCGTTGCTCGCCCCGTTTCGGATCACCGGGGGGCGAGCTTCGGCCGCGTCCTGCCTAGAGGTGGTGATGCGACACCAGGACAGGACGGCAGAACGTGAATTGGCGCGCCTGGCGAGCCGCTCGCATGGCGTGGTCACTCGGGCGCAAGCCATTGCCGCCGGCATCACGGTCTCCGAGATCCGCCACCGCCTCGCGAGCGGCGCGTTGCTGCGCGAGCATCGCGGCGTCTACCGCGTCGGACATCGCGCACCGAGCATCGAGGCGCGCTACCTCGCGGCGGTCTGGGCCTGCGGGCCCGAAGCGCTGCTGATCGGACGCGCGGCCGGGCATGTGCTGGGGATCCTCAAGGGCCCCGCCCCCGCGCCCGAGGTGCTGACGCAGACACAGCGGCGCGTGCCCGGCGTGATCACGCGGCGGTCGCGAGGGACCGATCGGCGCAGAGGGATGACCTGGCGCGCGATCCCGGTGACGACGGTGGCCGAGACGATCGTCGATCTCGCTGCGGTGCTCGCGTCCGACGAGTTGGCGCGCGTCTGTCACGAGGCGGGGGTGCGCCACGGCACGACACCGCGACAGGTCGAGGCGGTGCTCGTCCGCCGTCCCGGCCGCCCCGGGGCGCGGCGCCTGCGGACCGTCCTGCACGGCGACGAGCTGGTGACGCTCAGCAAGCTCGAGCGGCGCTTCCTGCAGGTGCTGGAGCGCGAGGGGCTCGAGCTGCCGCAGCAGACCAACCGCCCGGCGGGCGGACGGCGGGTCGACTGCCGCTGGCCGGCCAGGCGGCTGACGATCGAGGTCGACGGCTATCGCTATCACCACTCGCGCCACGCGTGGGAGCAGGACCGCCGGCGCGAGCGCGAGGCGCGTGCACGCGGCGACGAGTTTCGGCGCTTCACCTACGGCGACGTCTTCGAGCAGCCGGCACTGATGCTCGCCGAGCTGCGCGCGCTCCTGCCCAACGCACCCGATCCTGTCCTGGTGTCGTGACGCGACACCAGGACAGGACGAGGCGGTGAGGTCAGTTGGCGGTCAGCTCGCGGAACGTCTTCGGGATGACGCCCGAGGCGCCGTCCGTCGTCAGCGACTGGATCGCGTCGATGTCCGCGGTGATCGCCGATCCGTAGCTCGCGCGCTGCGGCTGCAGCTGGCCGAGCAGCCCGTCGACGACGGCGGTGACGCCGAGACCGGGCAGCGACAGCGTGCACGAGCCCAGCAGCGACACGAGGCAGCGACCGTTGATCAGCGCGTCGAGCGTGCCGGTGACGCCGAGCGAGCCGAGCAGGCTGTTGAGCGTGTTGGCCAGCAGACCGCTGCCGAGCAGGTTCGTGACGAGCGCGCTGGTGTTGATCGACATCGCCGGCGGATAGATCGTGACGCGACCGCTCTTGCCGTCGGCGTTGACGCCGCCCTTGACGTGCGCGCCGTTCTCGATCCGCACGACCTCGCGGCCGGGCGCGGCGGCGTCGCCGAGCCCGAGACCGCCGTCGGCGACGTCGTGGCGCTGCAGGTTGAGCGCGTAGACGATGCCCGAGAACGTGTTGACCTGCGGTCCGCTCGCCGCCGGGTTGGTGAACACCGGAGCCGCGGTCGTCGTGCCGTTGCCGCGCAGGATCACGCGGCCGCTGCCGATCACGAGCGCCCTGTACATCACGCCGGCGCCGACGCTGACGTAGCAGTACTGGTCGCCGGTGCCGACCGTCTCGATGAAAACGATCTCCGTCTTGTCGGGCGAGCCGGTGATCGTGCATGCCGGGGCCGCGGCGTAGGTTCCGCCGGCGCCGGTCTTCGTGTACGTGCCGGACGCGACGGCCTGCGAGCGCAGCTGGCCGATCGCCGTCGGGGTCGCCGCGGTGTTCGCGGGGAACTGCTCGAGCTTGCCGCCGGTCAGCGTCGTGTTGATGATCGGCAGCGCGCCGAGCGCGCCGATCGTGCCCGACAGGCAGGTCGACGTCGGCACGGCCTTGAGGTCGAGTGCGCCGCAGCGCACGCCGGTGACGCCGGAGCTCGCCGGCACGGTCGCGGCCACGGTCGGGTCGGCGGCGACGGTCGGCGACGTGCCGAGCAGGTCGCTGAGGACGCCGCCGAGCGCGTTCGTCGTGAGGCCGTTGATGGTCGCCCCCAGATCGTCGGTCATGGTGCCGGTGGCGAGGCCGTACTTGGACTTCAGCGCCTGGTTCGTGCGAACGAGGACGAGGCCCGCGACGGAGCGCGTCTTGTCGCCGACCGTGGCCGTCGCGCGGACCCACAGCTTGTCGTTGTCGTTGTCGTCGTAGGCGACCTTGGACGTCAGCAGCGAGTCGCTCCAGACCGAGGAGACCCCGTCGTCGTCGCAGATGTTGACCTTCCAGCTCGCGCTGGTGTAGGCGGAGTCGGTATAGCTCGCGTTGAGGTGCTTGCGCAGCAGCGCGGTCTGCGTGCTCGGCACGGCCGTCGCGCCGAGCGTGTCGCCGAAGTCCGTGTCGCCGCACATGAGGCCGGGGTCGCCGGCCGTCGGCCAGCTGCGCCCGATCACGAACGCCTCGCTGGTGAGCACGCTCTCGGCGAGGTTGAAGCCGCGGTCGCGGGTGCGCTCGGTCGAGGACTGGCTGGCCTGGATGTCGACGATCGACAGCAGCGCCAGGCCGAGGCCGAGCATGACCATCGTCACGAGCAGCGCGGTGATCAGCGTCGAGCCGCTCTCGTCGCTGCGCAGTCGGCTGTTCAGGAATCGCATTCGATGTCCTTCGTGACGGTGTTGGTCACGCCGAGCGCGTCCGTGATCGTGGCGACGACGGTCGTCACGGTCGGCGGAACGGTCAGCGTGTTGCCCGAAGGCGTCCCGAGCGAGATGCCGCCCGTGTCGGCGTAGGTGACGGTCACCGGCCCGTAGTCGGGCAGGCTCGCGCTGAGGCTCAGGAACGCGGTGCCGTCCTCGTTGCAGTCGGCGTCGATGTCGGCATCGGTGACCGGCAGCGTGCCGGCGGAGCGCCGCGCGGCGCTGGCCTTCAGCGTGCTGCTGCCGGACCTGCCGCCCGCGCTGGCGTCGAGGCTGAAGGTCAGGCCGACGTTCTTGATCGTCGACAGCGACGCGGCCGCGACCGACGTCGCGCCGTCGTAGGTGAACGCGGTGTTCGCCGTCGAGCGCAGCGTGGCGACCTTCGGGTTCGTCGAGCAGGCGCTCGCCGGGACGCCGGGCGAGGCGGTCACCGTCGACTTGCCGTAGAGCTCGCCGCTGTCGACGCACAGCCGCACGACGCGCGTCTCGGTCGCCGACACCGGGACCGTGTAGACGAGGTCCGCGGCGTCGGCCTTGAGGATCCCCGACGCGCCGCGCAGGTCGCGGACGGTGTCGTCCATCGTCGAGCGCACCTGCTCGTTGGCGTCGGTCAACCGCGTCTGGTGGTTGGCGTGGGACGTGAACAGGTCGAGGCTCTGGAGGATCGCGATCAGCACGACGACCGACAGGGTCATCGCCGTGAGCACCTCCACGAGCGTGAAGCCGTCGTCGTTGCGCAGCCGTTGGGGGATCGAGGGGGTCATGTCTGGCGGGGGTTGGTCAAGAGGGTGGTCTGGACGAGGCTGCCGGGATGCCCGTTGCGCGTCCACGAGACGGTCGTCGTGACACGGCGCAGGTCGTCGGGCTGGGCGTCGAAGGCGACGGTGCCGCTGGAGGTCGCCGAGCACGCGCTCAGCGGGGCGACGACGCCGACGACCGAGGACAGCGCGTTGATGATGTCGGTGTTCGTGCCGACGGCGTTGCAGACGGTCTGCAGCAGCGACCCGCCGGCCGCGACCGCGATGCCGAGGACGTTGACCGACGCCGCCGCGCCCGGAGCGGGCGTGCCCGGGCCGCCGCCGCCCCCGCCCCCGCCGCTGGACGCGGCGCAGAAGGTGCTGTCGCCCTTGCCGACGCCGTCGGTCGGGTCGTCGATCGAGCAGGCGAAGATCTTGACGGTGTAGGTCGTGCCGCGGCGTGTCACGTCGAAGGTGTCCAGCGCGCTGCCGGTCAGCGCGGTCGTGTTGTCCGAGCTCGGCAGCTTGGCGCGCAGGTTCGCCGGCGCGACGTCCATCTTCGTGTCCTTGTAGGCGAGCTGACGGCTGCGCTCGACGACGTCGCGGGCGAGGTTCGTGCCCTGCTCGCGAGCTGTCGTGCGGCTCGTGCTGGCGAGGCTGCCCTCGATCAGCGTCATCGTCCCGAACACGCCGATGACCAGGATCAGGATCGCGATCATCACCTCGATGATCGTGAAGCCGTCCTCACCGTCGTGGCCGGGACGCCGGCCGGGCGGGAGGGCGAGCGTCTTGCCATCCCGGACCGGCGACGTCGCCATGAGCGGCTCGTCAGTCACAGGCGTCGACGGAAATCGACGGGAAGAGCACCGATGGCAGGGCCAGCAGGTTCTTCAGCAGGCACGTGGCCTGCGACAGCGGGGTGGCGCGGGGCGCGGGCGCCGGCGCGGTGGTGGCCGCGACCGTTTCCGGCACGCTCTTGATGCTCACGACCTCCAAGCGGCGGCTGACCAGCGTGCCCTGGGCCGTGCGCGTCTTCAGGCGCACGCCCTCACCGGCCGGGATGTCCACGTAGCGGCAGACGCCCTCCTTGCGGCGGCACTTGACGCCGCCCGACACCGTGGTGCTGGGGGCGATCGCGAAGACCGCCTTCTCGCGGGCCGGCGAGTACTTGACGAACATCGCGACGACGCTGCCACCGGCCTTGAAGGTCTGCAGGCGCGGGACGCGGCGGGCCTTGCTCGAGTTCATGCTGCGCCCGAAGCGGACCTTGACGAGCGCGACGTTCTGGACGGGCGCCGTCTGCGGAGCCGGCGCCTGCTTCTTCGGAGCCGTCTTCTTCTTGGCGGTCGTCTTCTTCTTGGACTTCTTGTCCGTCGAGATCGTCGTCTTCGAGCCGTCGGGGTTCTCGATCGTGATCTTGCGTGCTTCGGCGGTCAGCGCCGGGGCGTTGCTGCCCGACGAGGCCGGCGCTCCGGCCGCCGCGGGGGTTTTGGTGTCAGCGGCCGCCTTCGCCGAGGCGGGCGGGTCGAACGGATCCTTGCCGGTGCCCTTCACCGTGCGACGCGGGGTCACCGCCTTGTCGTTGGTGACCACCAGGTTCTTGGCGCTGCCGCGGGAGCTTGCCGGGGGCCGCGGCGGCGGGCGCGTCGCCGGCCGCCGGGGCGTCGTCGGGCGCCGACTTCATGAACAGCAGCGGCGCCGCGATGATGACGAGGAGGGCGACGAGCACCACCGGCAACAGGCGGCGCCGGACGACCTCGTCCACGAGACTGCGCAACATCATGACCCTCCCTGGGCGGTGGCGGCCGCGGGAGACCGCGGTCGGGTGGCGTCGGCGCCTGCGCGATGTACGCGGAGGCGCTGACCTTTGCCGTGATCAGTTCCGTCTCCTTCGTCACGCTCGAAGGACAGGCCCTCGATCGTCACGAGCCGGCCGTCGATCTTCAGGTGTCCGGTCGCGAACGCTGACGGCGCGGCGGCCGCGGCCGAGGACCTTGACCAGGTCGAAGTACTTGCCGGTGTAGCTGAACGAGAAGGGCAGCGTCACGACCCCGCCGGGTTGCCGGCTCCGGGGGTCAGGCGCCGCCGGGCGCCAGCCGCCCGGGAGGACGCGCCGCCGCTATGGTCGGCCTTGTTAGCGGCCGCCAGGCGCAGAGATCGCTGCTGCGGACGTTGGCCCGCTTCTGCAGCTCGCGCAGCAGTGTCGAGATCTCGCCGCGAGCCGGCACCGCCTTGTCGAGGCGCCGCAGCGCTCTGCACGTGGCGCGGGTAGGCCTTGCGAGCCTCCTCGTAGCCGGCCAGCTGGCTCTTCGCAGCGCTCAGCCGCTGCTCCTGGGCGACGACGTTGTCGCGGACCTCGGCGCTCTCGGCGCGCTTCGGCGAGATCGCGAGCACCCACAGGGCGGCGAGCACTGCCGCGCCTGCGAGGACGGTGGCGATGATCATCCGCGTATGCGGAGAAGCCGAGCTGATCATTTCGGGGCTCCTGCGCCGTTGGCGGCGGTCTGGTTTGCCGGGGCGGTCGCCGCCGGCTGGGGTCGTGGTCGCCGGCGGCGTCGCCGCTGCCGGAGTGGTGGGCGTGGCCGCCGCCGCGCTGAGCGCCGCGAGTGCCGGGCTCTGCTTGAAGTAGGTCACGAGCTAGAACTTCGACGTCTCGTCGCCGCCGAGGCATTCCGCGGCGCCGGTCTGTTCGGCGTCCTTCTTCGGCGCGCCGCGCTCGGTGCGGCTGAAGCCGACCTCCGTGACGCCCGACATCGAGTACAGGCGGTCCATGTACCTCGGCACGTCGCGCTCGTTCTTGGCACAGCCGGCCAGTTCGAGGGCCGGGTCCGGGGAGGGCGCCGCGCAGCCCGCTGGTCTCGCCGCCGCCCTCGACCTGCGTCGCGGCGGTGAGCGTGCCCTTGGCCGACCTCAGCCAGACGTCGCCGGGGACGACCTTCGACAGCTGGTTCAGCGAGCGGTCCCAGTTGAAGCGCGCGCTGGCGACCTTCGTGACCTCCGCGCGCCGGTCGGTCGTGGCCTTGGCGAAGTCGGCGTACGGCTTCAGCGCCGCGGCCTGCTGCTCGGCCTGGACGAGCTCGGTGCCGAGCGTCGCGAGACGCTCCTTGCCGCGAGCTGACCTGATTGGAGACGATGACCATGTAGACGACGGCGATCGCTACGAGCGCCATCACGCCGGCGGCGACCTGGGCGACACGGGCGTTGGGCGCGGCATCGATCCGTCCGGCGGCGGACGAGCCGGCGCGCACCGGGCGCAGATCGGGGCGCTCGTTGTCGGCGGCCAGCGCGAGGCCGACCGCGACGTCGAGGCGCTCGGGCGAAACCGACACCGTGCCCAGGTCCGGCCAGCTGTCGCGACCGGCCGGCAGGACCGGCACGTTGAGCTCTTCGCGCAGCAGCTCGGCGACGCCGGGCCACGTCGTCATGGCGCCGGTCAGGACGACGCCGCCGATCGGGCGGGCGTCGGCGCGGGCGGAGTAGAAGCTGCGCGAGGACTCGATCTCGGCGATGACGCGGCGCAGGCCCTCGCGGACCTGCAGCGTGATCGCCGCCTCGAGCTCGGGCTTGACGGCGGAGCCGGTGGGCGGGGCGCCCTGGACGCCCATCGCGGCGATGTGGCCGCGGGCCTCCTCGTGCGTGATGCCGGTGCGCTCGGCCAGGCCCTGGGCGATCGACTCCGATCCGGCGGAGGCGGCGCGCACGAGCAGCGGCTCGCCGTCCTCGGCGATGACGACGTTCGTCAGCGCGCCGGCCTGCACGTAGAGGATGGCCTCGCCACCGAGCGGCGGGTGCTCGAGCGCGGCGAGCATCGCCAGGCCGGAGAGCTGGATGCGGTCGGCACGCAGGTGCGCGCCGGCGAGCGCGCGGTTGAGGCGCTCGATGCCGTCGACTCGAGCCGCTGCCATCAGAACGCGCTGCTGCGGCGGTCCGTTGCCCTCGGGCGACTTGCCGACGCAGCGGTAGTCCACGACGAGCTGGTCGAGGCCCACCGGCAGCAGGTCCGAGGCCATGTGGTGCACGGCGCCGTCGAGGTCGCGCCCGCTGAGCGAGGCCGGCAGCTCGACCATCCGCACCATCAGGCGCGGGTGGGCGAGGCCGACGCGCACGTTCTGGGGCAGCTTGTGCTCGGTGAACAGCGCGCGCAGCTCGACCGCGAGCTCGTCGGCGTTGACGACCTCGCCGTCGACGACGAGTCCGACGGGCAGTGGATGGACGATGGCGCGACGCACGCGTGCGCGCTCGGTTCCCGACGACTGAAGCACGACGATGGCGTCGGGCCCGATGTCGAGGGCGACCGTGGCTGACGATCGACGCGTTCCTGGACGGGGAAGTCCGTCGGGAAGCAAAGATGGAATCCTCACGGGGTGCTCTTCGGCGGTGCCCTCTGTCCCGGAGAGGTCATCTTGAGGCGAATGGACGCATGATCGACGGGTCGGTCTCCGTCCACCCGAAGGCGCCGTGCGAAGCGCCGGGAGGGGGCTGCTCGGGGACCGGGCATGGCGCTCGAAAAACCGGCGCGGTGCCTGTAGCGTCTTCGCACGATCTCTCGCCGAAAGGATTCGCAGATGACGACCGGACGACGCCGCTGGATGCTCACCCTCGCCCTCGCGCTCGCGGGCACCGCGGCGCTCGCGCCGGCCGCGCTCGCCGCGTCCAAGCCGCCCGTGGCGATCGCGACCTACGACGTCTCGGGCGTGCGCACGTCGCTCGATCGCTCGGCGGTCGTCGCCACCGGCGTCGCGGTCGTCGAGGTCGACCACGCGACGCTCGTCGTCACCGCGTCGCGCTCGGACGTGCGCAAGCTGCGCCGCCTGCGCTACCGCGTCACGCGCCACGTCGAGCCCGGCGCACGGGCTCGCAAGCGCGCGCGCAAGGGCGGCCTGCGCGCCCGCGCGGCTGCGTTCCCGGCGGCCGACGCCAACTATCACTCCTATGCCGAGATGAGCGCCGAGACGGCGCAGGCCGAGGCCCAGTACCCGGCGATCGTCAAGCGCATCCAGATCGGCGTCAGCCACGAGAACCGGCCGATCTGGGCGCTGAAGATCTCCGACAACGTCGCTCGTCGACGAGTCCGAGCCGGAGGTGCTGTTCACGCACAACCAGCACGCGCGCGAGCACCTCACGGTCGAGATGGCGATGTACCTCATCACGGAGCTGACGACGAGGTACGCGACCGACGCGCGCATCGCCAACGCGGTCGACACGCGCGAGATCTGGATCATCCCGAGCATCAACCCCGACGGCGCGGAGTACGACGTCGCCACCGGCTCCTACCGGTCGTGGCGCAAGAACCGCGAGCCGAACGCGGGCTCGACCGCGGTCGGGACCGACCTCAACCGCAACTGGGGCTTTCAGTGGGGCTGCTGCGGCGGCTCGAGCGGGACGTTCTCGTCGGAGACCTACCGCGGCACCGCGCCGTTCTCGGCGCGCGAGACACAGGTCGTGCGCGACTTCGTCAAGTCGCGGCGCGTCGGCAACGTCCAGCAGATCAAGACCGGGATCGACTTCCACACCTACTCCGAGCTGATCCTGTGGCCCTACGGCTACACGACCGCCGACACGACCCCGACGATGTCCGCCGACGTGCGCAACACGTTCGCGACGCTCGGCCAGAACATGGCGACCACGAACAACTATGTCCCCGAGCAGGCATCGGACCTCTACATCGCCGACGGGACGATCGACGACTGGCTGTGGGGCGACCAGGGGATCTTCGGCTACACCTTCGAGATGTACCCGCGGACGTCGAGCCCGGGCTTCTACCCGCCCGACGAGATCATCACGAGGGAGACCGAGCGCAACCGCGAGGCCGTGCTGCGGCTGCTGGAGACCTCCGACTGCCCGTACAGGGCGATCGGCAAGGAGTTGCAGTACTGCGGCATCACGCCGCCCACGCCGATCTTCTCCGACGACTTCGAGACGGCGAAGGGCTGGACCGCCGGATCGGCGGCCGACACCGCGACGCTCGGGCGCTGGGAGCGCGGTGACCCCGCCGCGACGAACTCCGGCGGCGTCAAGCAGGTCGGCACGACCGTCAGCGGCGTCAACGACCTCGTCACCGGCCGCCTGGCCGGCGCCGCGGCGGGCGACCACGACGTCGACGGCGGCCTGACGACGATCACGTCGTCGTCGTTCACGCTGAGCGGCAGCTCGAACTACTCGCTGAGCTTCAGCTACTACCTCGCGCACGGCACGAACAGCTCGAGCGCCGACCACCTGCGCGTCAGGGTCAAGGCGGGGACGACGACGAGCACCGTCTTCGAGGAGCTGGGCGCGGCCAACAACGACAACGGCGCATGGGCGTCGACGACCGTGAGCCTCAACGCGTTCGCCGGCCAGAACGTGCAGATCGTCGTCGAGGCTGCCGACGCATCCGGTGCGAGCCTCGTCGAGGCCGCGATCGACAACGTCCTCGTCAAGGGCTGAGCCCGGCATCCGAACCATGCGGCCCCGCCACTAGGCTGGGCCGCATGAAGGGCTTCGCCTCCGACAACCAGGCCGCGGCGCATCCCGACGTGCTGGCGGCGATCGCCGAGGCCAACGACGGCCATGCCGCGGCCTACGGCGCCGACCCCTGGACGGCACGCGCGGAGGAGCTGCTGCGCGAGCACTTCGGCGAGCACGCCCGCTCGTTTCTCGTATTCAACGGCACCGGCGCGAACGTCCTCTGCCTGCGAGCGATGTGCCGGCCGTGGGAGTCGGTGCTGTGCGCCGCCGGCGCGCACGTCAACGTCGACGAGAGCGGCGCGCCGGAGCAGATCGCCGGCGTCAAGCTGCACGCCATCGAGACCGGCGACGGCAAGCTCACGCCCGAGCTCGTCGCGCCGCGCCTCGGGCGCCGCGGCGACGAGCACGCCGTCCAGCCGCGCGTCGTGACCGTCGACCCAGAGCTCGGAGCTCGGCACCCGCTACAGCCCCGAGGAGCTGACGGCGCTGGCCGACTACGCGCACGGGCACGACCTGCTGCTGCACGTCGACGGCTCGCGGCTGGCCAACGCCGCCGCCGGCCTCGACGTGTCGCTGCGCGCGATCGCGACCGACGCCGGCGTCGACGCGCTGTCCTTCGGCGGCACGAAGAACGGCCTGCTGCTCGGCGAGGCCGTCGTGCTGCTGCGCCCCGAGCTCGCCGACGGCTTCGCCCACCTGCGCAAGCAGACGCTGCAGCTGGCGTCCAAGGGCCGCTTCCTGGCGGCGCAGTTCATCGCCCTGCTGGAGGGCGACCTATGGCTGCGAAACGCCGCCCACGCCAACGCGATGGCCGCGCGCCTCGCGGGGGCGCTCGAGGACGAGCCCGCCGTCCGCCTGCTGGCGCCGGTGCAGGCAAACGGCGTCTTCGCGGTGATCCCGCCGGCCGCGAGGGAGATCCTGCAACGCGACTGGCGCTTCTACGTCTGGGACGCGGCCACGGGGGCAGTACGCTGGATGTGCTCCTGGGACACGACAGCCGGCGAGGTCGATGCCTTCGCGCGGGACGTCAGACGCGCCTGCGCGGCGGTTTCGACTCCAGGGCCAGGCTGATCCGTCGAATCCTGGCCTTCCGTACGTAACGTCACACAGCCCGGATGCCGATCATAGGAACATGGGTACCAGCAATCTCATGAATCGCAGCTACCGCATAGGACGCGACGGCAGGACCGTCGTCTGCGACGCGACCGCCGTTCGTGGCGAGATCGACGTGCTGCGCGAAGCGCTCGCGTGGAAGCGCGAGAGCCTGGCGCGCGTCGACTACGACGACGCCGACGGCGTGCTGTCGCTGCGCGGCTGGATCACCCTCGACGACCTGCTGGCCTCGACCAGCGTCTTCGGCGACGAGGCCCCGCTGACGATCGTCCGCGATCAGGCGCTGATGCTCTGCGAGCTGGCCGCCTCCTATGTCGCCGAGCGCGACGTCGAGAGCTACCAGCCGCCCGAGGAGCGAGACCGCATCGCGGCGCTGCGCCTGCTGAGCGGCCCGCTGATGGACTGCTGCTGCGAGTTCGCCGCCGCCGAGCAAGAGGTTGAGCTGCGCGAGCCGCCGCTGCCCGTCTGACGCCCGCGCGCCAGGCCGCCGGCCGCGCGCACGGCCTCGCTACGCTGCCATGCGGATGTGACGGCGAGGAAGGACGGCGAATGGCAGAGCAGGAGCAGAGCGCGCAGGAGACGATCAAGAGCGTCCTCGAGAAGGCGATCGAGCGCCAGGAGCAGCAGGCGCAGGAGCACATCGACAAGCTCGGCGCCGAGCACGCCGAGACGCTGACGATGCGCAGCGAGCTCGCCTACTGCTACTGGCAGTCGGGCCGCACGGAGGACGCCATCGCGATCGAGGAGGACGTGCTCGCGATCGCCGAGCGCACGCTCGGCTCCGACGCCCCCGCGACGCTGCGCGCGCGCGTCAACCTCGCGGCCTCCTACTGGTCCGACGGACGCCACGAGGAGGCGATCCGCATCGAGGAGGAGGTTCTCGAGACGACGCGGGCGGGTGCTCGGTCCCGACCATGTCGACACGCTCACCGCGCGTTCGAACCTGTCCTTCTCCTACGCGTCGGCGGAGCGCATGGACGACGCGATCAAGGTCCTTCAGCAGGTGCTCGACGACCGCATCCGCGTGCTCGGCGCCGACCAGGAGCGAGACGCTCGACGCGCGCTCGAACCTCGCCTCGTCGCTGTGGAACGCCGAGCGCCAGGACGAGGCGATCGCCGTCGAGGAGCAGCTCGTCCGGCGAGGTCGCGCGGATCCTCGGCGCCGACCACGAGGACGCGCTGACCGCGCGCCGCGACCTCGCCTCGTCCTACCGCGCGGCCGGGCGCACCGACGAGGCGCGGGCGCTGCAGGAGCGCCTCGTCGCCGACCTCGAGCGCGTCCTCGGGGTCGACCACCCGGCGACGAAGGCCGCGCGGCAAGATCCTCGACACCAGCGGCTGACGAGCGCGCGGCTGTCGACCTGGGCTCAGCCGGTGCCGCAGAAGGACGTCAGGTCGCCGGTCACGGCGACGACGCCGACAGCGTGCCGTCGCTCGTCGATCGACCGGCACGCGACGCGCGTCGGTCTGCAGCGCGAGGTCGCGGCCGACGCTCGCCGGCGCCTCGGGGCCGATCGTCGCTGCCGGGCTCGGCGATCTCCGCGGCGAGGCGCTCGGGATCCTCGTCGCCGTCGAGGTCGGCGGGCGTCAGCGAGCCGACGTAGCGCCCGTCGTCGACGACGAACGCCTGTCGCCGGCTTGCGCTGGCGGCGAAGTACGCGCGCACGTCGGCGACCGTCGCGGTCGCGTCGAGCGTGCTCGAGCTTCGCGTGCAGGACGTCGCTGCACCGTCAGGTCGTCGGCTTCGTCGATCTTGATCTTGGACATCTGGCAATCATCGCGCGCCGCGCGCGCGCGCCACAATGCGGGCATGACGATCGAACCCTTCGTCGAGCTCGCGGCGTCGTCCCGAGCCGCCGCGTCGACGAGCTCGCGCTCGCGCTCGCGGCGGAGTTTCGAGAGGTCGATGGCGCGGCCGCGCTGACGCCGCTGGACGAGCTCGGCGAGGAGGTCGCCGTCGCGTACGCCGCCGGCCGCGGGCCGAGTGCCGGCATCGACGCGCTGCGCGAGGTGCTCGGCGTCCGGCACGGCTTCCGCGGCGAGCGCGAGCGCTACGACGACCCGCGCAACTCGATGCTCAACGTCGTGCTCGAGCGCCGTCGCGGGCTGCCGATCCTGCTGTCGGTGCTGTACGTCGCGACGGCGCGGCGCGCCGGCATCGCGCTCGAGCGGCGTCGGCCTGCCCGGGCACTACGTCGTCGGCGACTTCGGCGACGCTCGCCGCCGCTGCTGCTCGATCCGTTCGCCGGCGGCGCTCCGCTGCAGATCAGCTCGCCGCGCGACGTGCGGCCGTGGGGAGCGCACGAGACGGCGCTGCGGATGCTCAACAACCTCGTCGGCTCGTTCGGCCGGCGCGCCGACCTGATGCGCACGATCCAGGCCGCCGAGCTGCGCCTGGCGCTGCCGCTGGATGCGGACGTCGACGAGCGGCTGCGCTCGAGCTCAGCGCGCTGCGGGCGCGGCTGAACTGACCCACGGCGCCATCGGCAGCCGCCCCGCGCGTGTCGCGGGACGGCCGGCCTGCGGCGCGATCCGGTGGCTAGAGGTCGCTGGGCGTGTCGGCCTGGTCGGTGCCGACGCGACCGGGCGTGTTGGCGTCCGAGCCCGAGCCGGTACGCGCGGGGGACTCGGCGTCGGCGTCGCCCTGCGTCGTGGCGTCGGCGTCGTCGCCGCCGTCGCGCGGCACCTGCACGGAGGGCTCCTCGGACGGGAAGCCGCCGAGCGCGTCGCCGCTCATGGCCTGCTCGTCGGGGTCGTCGGAGACGTTCTCGTCGACGAGATCGCGCGGCACGCCGCTGCTGGCGGGTGCTCCGGCCTTGGCCTGGTCGGGCTCCTCGGCTCCGCCGCGGTAGGTCTGGGGATCGTCCATCTCGTCCTGGGACATAGATCCTCCTGCTCGTCGGTTGTCGTCTGATGCAGCCACTACCCAGTGCGCTGACGGTAGTACCGTTGCGGCCATCGCGTCTCCTGGTCGAGAGGAAGTGCAGATGGCGAAGACATGCGGACACGAGGGGTGCAAGTGCGAGGCCGACCGCGAGGACGGCTACTGCTCGGACTACTGCGCCAAGCACGCCAGCAAGCCCGGTCACGTCGCCCACGACTGCGGCTGCGGCACACGCCTGCTGCACGCACGGAGGCCGCCGAGCGCGCGTGAGCGACGGCGCGCGGCGCCGCGCGGGCGCCGGCGCGCGAGCGCTGGAACGAGCGCTACGCGGGCGACGGCGTTCGAGGCCGTATCGAGGCCGCCCCCGCCGAGTGGCTCGCCGAGCATCGACGCGCTGCTGCGGCGAGCTTGCCGGCGAGCGGCGTCGAGGCGCGGGCGCTCGACGTCGCCTGCGGCGACGGGCGCAACGCGCGCCTGCTCGCCGAGCTCGGCTTCGCGGTCGACGCGATCGACGTCTCCGACGTCGCGGTCGCGGCGCTGCGCGAGGCCGGCGCCGAGCGCGGGCCTGCGCGTCGACGCGGCGGTCGTCGACCTCGAGCGCGACGGGCTGCCCGACGGGTCATACGACGTCGTCGTCTGCATGAACTACCTGCAGCGCGACCTGTTCGGCGCGCTGCAGGCGGCGCTCGCAGGCGGGCGGGCTGCTGCTGTACGAGACGTTCGCGCGCGCACACGTCGAGGAGCTCGGGCGATCCTTCAACCCCGACTACGTGCTCGATCGCAACGAGCTGCTGCGCGCCTTCCCCGACCTGCACGTGCGCCACTACCGCGAGGGCGTCGCCGAGCGCCGCGGCCAGCCGCGCGGCGTCGCGAGCATCGTCGCGCAGCGCCTCGGCTAGCCTCCTCGCCATGGCCGAGCCGATCCTGCTGACCGTCGTCGGCGGCTACCTCGGCGCCGGCAAGACGACGCTGCTCAACCACGTGCTCCGCGACGCCGGCGACCGCCGCCTGGCCGTGCTCGTCAACGACTTCGGCGCGATCAACATCGACGCCGAGCTGATCGAGTCGCGCGACGGCGAGATGCTGAGCCTCACCAACGGCTGCATCTGCTGCGGGATCGGCGGGCGACTTCATCGCCGCGCTCGCGCGCCTGCGCGACGTCGACGACCCGCCGGAGCAGGTCGTCGTCGAGGCCAGCGGCGTCGCCGACCCCGCCCAGATCGCGATCTTCGGCGACATGCCCGGCTACCGTCCGCGACGCGGTCGTCGTCGTCGCCGACGCCGAGACCGTCCGCGCGCGCGCCGAGGACGAGCACAGCGGCCACCAGGTCCGCGCGCAGCTCCGCGCCGCCGACCTGCTCGTGATCAACAAGACCGACCTCGCCGGCGCCGCGGCAGCTCGACGACCTGCGCGCGTGGCTGCGCGAGATCGCGGGGCCGTCGACGGGCATCGTCGACGCGGCCTTCGGCGACGTCCCGAGCGACGTGCTGATCGGCGCGCGCGAGGCGCTCGTTTCGGCCGAAGACCCCGGCACGGCCACGACCACGGCGTCGACGACCACTCCCACCCGCACTACGAGACGTGGAGCTATGACGGCGAGGCGCCGCTCAGCGGCGCCGGGCTCGTCGAGGCGCTGCATGCGCTGCCCGACGGGATCGTCCGCGCGAAGGGCCTGCTGCACCTGCGCGAGGATCCGGCCAACCGCTACCTGCTGCAGCTCGTCGGCCGCCGCTACGCGATCGAGGCGCGGGGGCCGTGGGGCGCGGCGACGCCTGCCTCGCGCCTCGTCGTCATCGGCCTGCCCGGGTCCGTCGACGCGGACGCGCTCGACGCCACGCTGGCGCGGCTCAGCGCAGCGCCCGCCGGCGCCTGAGCACGACCGCGACCGTCGCCGCGTAGGCGAGGTGGTCGAGGATCTGCGGCGCGAGCGGCAGCGCGCGGATGCGCGGATAGCGCCGACCGATCACGCCGAGGTCCAGCGCCGCGATCCCCAGGCCGGCGGCGACCGACCATGCCAGCATGCGCCGGCGCGGCAGCGTCCCGGCGAGCACGAGCGCCCAGCCGAGCGACAGCGCGCCGTGGGCGGCCAGCGCCGCCGGCAGCAGTCGCGAGGGCCGGAGCTCGTCGCCGAGCAGCAGCGTGCCGGCCGCCAGCGAGGCCTCGAGCGGGTCGTCGCCATGCAGCAATGCGTGGGTCGTCGAGGGCACGCCGCTGAGCACCGACGCGACCGCGCCCGCGGCCACGGCGTCCTTCACGAGCTCGCTAGCACGCACGACGCCGAGGCTAGAACACACGTCCAGGGCAGGGTGCTGCGGCAGCATGCCGAACGTGCCATCGCTACGATCATCGTTCGTCCGACGCAGCGGGGAGCGCAATGCAGATCAAGCTGGTATCGCTCGAGGATGGGATCACGTCGTGCGGTTTTCGCAAGATGGCCGCCTTCACGGCGCGCATCAACGCGGACACCGAGTCCTGCTACGTCTCGACGAACCGCTATCGCAGCATCCGCAACGGCCTGCGCGGGACGCTCGGCAGCGCGGGGTCGCTCGAGCCCGAGGACATCGACCTCGCGGCACGAGACCTGATCAAGGCCGACCTCGTCGGGTTCTCGTCGATGACCGGCTACTCCGAGCTCACGCGCCAGCTCATCAAGCGCGTCAAGGAGCTCGACCCGTCGACCTACGTCATCTGGGGCGGGATCCATCCGATCATCCAGCCCGAGGATGCGATCCTCGCCGACGTCGACGCGATCTGCCACGGCGAGGGCGAGTTCGCCTTCCAACAGCTCTACGACGAGCTGATGGCCGGCCACCGCCCGACGAACATCAAGAACTTCTGGTTCAAGCAGGGCGGCGAGATCATCCGCAACCACTTCCTGCCGCTGATGTCCCAGGACGAGATGGAGTCGCTGCCGTTCCCGCAGTACGGCGAGGGCGAGCTCATCTACCAGGCCGGCGAGGGCTTCATCCCGATGAAGGTCTCCGACTACATCGACAACGACGGCCTGAGCTACACGACCCTGTGGTCGATCGGCTGCCCGTTTCACTGCAGCTACTGCGGCAACACGAAGTTCATCTCAAACGACCCGAAGTACAAGCGCATCCGCCATCCGAGCGCGCGCTACATCGTCGACGAGATCAAGACCGCCCGCGCGCGCTTCCCGCACCTCAGCCAGGTCTCCTTCCACGACGACAGCTTCATGGCGATCCCCTACCGCCAGATCGAGGAGTTCGCCGAGCTCTGGAAGGCCGAGCTCGACCTGCCCTTCGCCGTCTACGGCGTGATCCCCAACTACGTCAACCGCGACAAGTTCGAGCTGCTGACGTGGGCGGGCATGAACCGCGTGCGGATGGGCATCCAGAGCGGCAGCCGCCGCACGCTGGAGTTCTACAAGCGCCCCTCGCCGCCGGAGAAGATTCTCGCCGCGGGCACCGTCAACGCGTCGTTCTCGCCGAAGTACCACATCCCCCCGGCGTACGACATCATCACCGACAACCCGATCGAGACGGCCGACGACCTCAAGCACACGCTGCAGCTGCTCTACGACATGGAGCGGCCGTACACGCTGTTCATCTACTCCTTGAAGGTCATCCCGAACACCGAGCTCGAGAAGGCGATGAAGGAGCGCGGCGTCGACATCGAGGAGATCTCGGCGACGTTCATGTCGATTCCCCCGCGCGTCAACAACCTGCTGCTGTACCTGCTGTGCATCTGGCGCCCGCCGCCGTGGCTGTGGCGGCGCCTGCTGGCGAAGGTCAAGGCGAGCACGGAGGAGCAGAAGCTCTATCCGCGCCTCGGCCACGTGCTGCGCACGGCCTACCTGTCGCGGCGCGCGCTCAGCCACCTCGTGAAGATGGACTTCTCGGCGATCCCGGGCCGCTCGGGCTACATCGCCTGGCGCATCGGCCTGATCGGCCTGTGGCGCAAGCGCTTCACCGCGCGCCTGCCGCGCCCGCCGCGTCCCGAGCGCGAGATCGCCAAGGACGTCCGCGCGGGGCGCATCGCCGCCTGACGCGCCCGCGCCCGCGCTTTCAGCCGGTCGACGACGAGGCCGAGTCGCCGCGCAGCTTGCCGCGCGACCAGGTCGCGTAGGCGCGGCTGCTGGAGCGGTCCTGCTCGGCGTCGGTGAGCTTGATGCCGATGCCGGCGCCGACCTCCTGGTCGATCAGGCCGACGTACTGCTCCTCGACCGAGCTGACCCCGACCAGGCGCGGGGGAGGAACCTGCTGCCACTCCGCGAGCTGGGCGAGCGCGCGCGCGTGGACCTTGTCGCGCGTGAAGTACAGCTCGAGCTCGGCCTCGACCGCCGACGGGGCGTTCGTGCGCACCCAGCCGTCCTGCCCCGCTGCCGGGTCGCCCGGATCGAGCCACTCGACGCGTTGCGCGCGGATCGCGACGTACAGCGGAGCCGTCGCGCCGGAGTCCAGCACGGCGCGGATCGTCACCCCGTAGAAGGCTCCGTCGCGGCGGACGGCGAGCTCACCCATGCGGGCAGGATACGCCCGCGGTGGGCCGCCGGAGCACGGACGCAGATCGAATCGAATCTCGTGCGCTCCGAGGGCGCACGATCGTCGACTCGATGTGCGGGGCAGGACGCGTTGCTCGGCGGTGCGCGGGTAGGTTGCCCGGATGCTGGGCTACCCGAGTGGCTGCTGGACGCAGTACGAGGTGAACATCGGCTACTACCCCAACCGGGTGTCGCGCGCGGCGACGCTGCGGGTCGGCCCCGGCAAGCAGTTTCGGATCCTCGAGCAGCTCGACGCCGGCTCGCGCGTCGGGCGCCAGTCGGTGCGCAACCCGGATCGCTCGAGGACGCCCCCGCGGCGCGACTCGCGCAACGGCTACGCCTGGGTCTACGCGCTTCAGGGCGGACGCTCGGGATGGGTGAACACCGACGTGCTGCAAGTCGATCCCGGCGGCTGGGCCGACGGCCCTGCCAGCGTGGACTTCGAGGTCGGCGCGATGCCGGGCGTCCGCCACGCCCCGCGGCGGCGACGCAAGCCGCGGTTCACGCTTGGCCGCCGGGCGTCCGGGCGGCGGGTCGTGGACGCGCGGGAGACCTACCTGCGCTACGCCGCTCAGTCGGCGCCGTTCAGCTACCTCGAGCGCGGAGACGTCGTGGAGCTGCGATGGTCGGCCTCCAACTACGCGTGCGTCGAGGTGATCTCGTCGCCGAACACGTCCAAGGGCGCCCGCGGCTGGGTTCCGCATGACGCCCTCCGCAGCCCCTGACCGATGCGCGGCCTCGCCCTCATGACGACATTCATGCTCGCGGCCTTCGCGGCGCTGACGGCGCCCGGCCCGGCACCCGCCGCGCGCCCGCCGGCCGCCGCCCGCCCGCCGGCCGCCGCCCGCCCGGCGATCGTCTCCAAGCCGATCCCCTTTCCCGCCAAGCGCAAGCGCGAGATGGCCGCCTACGCGCGCCGCCACTACGGCATCGACACCTACCGCCTGCGCCGCCCGCGCGTGATCGTCGAGCACTACACCCTCAACGACGGCGTGCAGGCGACGTTCAACACGTTCGCGCCGGACGTCGCCGATCCCGAGCTGCACGAGCTGCCGGGCGTCTGCGCGCACTTCGTGATCGGCCGCGACGGACGGATCTTCCAGTTCGTCTCGCCGAGCCTCATGTGCCGCCACACCGTCGGGCTGAACCACACGTCGATCGGCATCGAGCACGTCGGGCGCTCCGATCGCGACGTCCTCGGCAATGCCCGCCAGCTGCGCGCCTCGCTGCGCCTGACCGCGTGGCTTCGCTGCCGCCACGAGATCGGCCCGCGCAACGTCATTGGCCACAGCGAGTCGCTGGGCAGCCCCTACCACCGCGAGCGCGTGGCGCGCCTGCGCACGCAGACGCACGGCGACTTCACGAAGGCGACCATGGACGACTATCGCAGCCGGCTGAGCGCGCGCCCCTGCTCATAGCTGAAACCCACGCTACAGCCGCGCGGGGCTCCAGCCCGACACATGGGCGGGCAGCTCGACCCCGGCGGCGAGCTGCGGGTCGGCCCGTGGCTCGTGCGCCTGCAGCGCGAGCGGGATCTCGCCCGCCCAGACGTCGCGGCCCATGTCCTCGTCGTCGTCGACCGGCGGCCCGCTGCGCATCTTCGCCGAGGCCTCGTCGAGCGTCAGCGCCAGGACCTGTGTCGCCTTCATCTCCTTGGGGTTGGGCGGGCGCACCTGCGACCAGCGGCCAGGCACGAGCTGCTCGGTGAAGGCCTCGAGCGCGCGCAGGCGCTCCGCGCCGGACTCGACGAGCCTGGCGCGGCCGAGGACCGTCACCGAGCGATAGTTGGCGGAGTGGTGAAACGCCGAGCGCGCCAGCACGATCCCGTCCAGCAGGGTGGCCGTCAGCGAGCATGGCGCTCCACCGGCGAGCGTGCGGACCAGGCGGCTGGCCGTCGAGCCGTGCAGGTAGACCGTGTCGCCGACGCGCGCGTGCAGCGTCGGGATGACGTACGGCTGTCCGTCGTGGACGAAGCCGACATGGCAGACGATCGCCTCGTCGAGGATCGCGTCGATCGCGGCGCGGTCGTAGACGCCGCGCTTGGGCGCGCGCCGGACGCGCGTGCGGGGGCTTGGGGCAGTGGACGGCATGGCGCCGAGGCTAGGGCCTCACTGGTCTGCTGAACAGGACCAGCACAGCATGCGATGATCGGTCCAGTGGACCTCCATCTCGACCTTCGCCGCGATGACGGCGGACCGCTGCGCGAGCGCCTCGAGCGCGAGCTGCGCGGCGCCGTGCGCTCCGGCCGCCTCGCGCCGAGCGCGACGTTGCCGTCCACCCGCGCGCTCGCCGCGCAGATCGGCGTCTCGCGCGGGGTCGTCGTCGAGGCGTACGCCCAGCTCGTCGCCGAGGGCTATCTCAGCGCTCGTCAGGGGGCCGCCACCGTCGTCGCGGCGCGTGCGCGGGCGGGGACCGGGCTCACCGTGCCGGCCGCCGGGATGCAGGCGGCGCCGCCGGTGCGCTTCGACTTTCGCTACGGCACGCCCGACCTGGCGGCATTTCCGCGTGCGGCGTGGCTGGCGGCGGGCGCTCGCAGCCTGCGCGCCGCTCCCGACGCGCAGCTCGGCTACGGCGACGTGCGCGGGGCGCTCGAGCTGCGCGAGGTGCTGGCGGCGTACCTCGGCCGCGCCCGCGGCGTCGTCGCCGACCCGCGGCTGCTGCACATCAGCGGCGGCACGCGCCAGGCCCTCGGGTTCGTCTGGCGGCTGCTGCGCGACGGCGGTGCGCGGCGCGTCGGCATCGAGGACCCGGGCTGGTCCGCGCAGCAGGACACGGCGCTCGACGCCGGCCTGCGGATCGTCCCGATCGCGGTCGACGAGCACGGGCTGCGCGTCGAGGACCTCGCCGCGCTCGACGTCGACGCCGTCGTCGTGACGCCGGCGCACCAGTGCCCGACGGGCGCGGTGCTGGCACCCGAGCGTCGCGCCGCGCTGCTGGACTGGGCGCGCGCGCGGGACGCGTGGATCGTCGAGGACGACTACGACGCCGAGTACCGCTACGACCGCCAGCCGGTCGGCGCGCTGCAGGGCATGGCCTCCGACCGCGTCGTCTACGCGGGCTCGGTCTCGAAGTCGCTCGCTCCCGCGCTGCGCATCGGCTGGATGGTGCTGCCGGCCGCGCTCGCCGAAGCCGCCGCGCGGCGCCGGGCGCGCGTCGACCGCGGCCAGCCGGTGCTCACGCAGCTGACGCTCGCCGACCTGATCGCGCGCGGCGAGCTCGATCGCCACCTGCGCCGCACCCGCCGGCGCTACCGCTCACGTCGCGACGCGCTCGTGGCGGCGGTCGCCGCGGAGCTTGCCGGTGCGAGCGTCGACGGGATCGCCGCCGGGCTGCACGCGGTTCTGCGGCTGCCGTGCGGCGCGGACGAGGCCGCGACGGTGGCCGCGGCCGCCGAGCGCGGGGTGGCGCTCGACGGGCTGGCGGCGTTCTGTCGCTCGCCGGTGGCACGGCCGCCGGCCCTCGTGCTCGGCTACGCCAGCATGCCCGAGCCGGCGATCGCCCGCGGGATCGCGGAGCTCGCCGCCGCGCTGCGCTGAGCGCGGCGTACCGGCGGTCCCTGCGATCGGTTCTAGGCGGCCTCGCGCAGGCCCGCGAGGCTCGGCTCGTCGCCGAGGCTGCGCATCGCGCGCTCCTCGAGCTGACGGGTGCGCTCGCGGCTGACGCCGAGCTCGCGGCTGGTCGCCTCGACCGTGCGCTCGCGACCGTCGCGCAGCCCGAAGCGCAGCTCGACGACGCTGCGCTCCTCGCTGGTCAGCTTGCCCAGCGCCTGCGCGACCGTGCTCTCGAGCTCGGTCGCGACGGCCTGCTCGCTGGGGTCCGGGACGTCGCTTGCGATGAAGTCGCCGAGGTGGCTGTCGCCCTCGTCGCCGATCGGCACGTCGAGGCTCGTGACGACGCGACGCGCGGAGCGCAGCGCGTGGACGTCCTCGATGGTCATCTCGGCGGCGTCCGCGACCTCCTGGTCGGACGGATCGTGCGACAGCTTCGCCGTCAGCTCGCGCTCGACGCGGGAGAGCTTGCGCTCGCGCTGCTCGATGTGCGAGGGCAGGCGGATCGTCCGCGACGTGTTGGCGAGGCCGCGCTGGATGCTCTGGCGGATCCACAGCGTCGCGTACGTCGAGAACTTGAAGCCCTTGCGCCAGTCGAACTTCTCGGCCGCGCGGATGAGCCCGAGCGTGCCCTCCTGCACGAGGTCGCCGAGCGGCAGCCCGAGGCCCTGGTAGCGGCGGGCCTGCGAGACGACGAGGCGCAGGTTGGAGTTGATCATGCGGTCCTTCGCCGCGACGTCGCCGCGCTCGATGCGCTTGGCCAGCTCGACCTCCTCGGCGGCGGTCAGCAGCGCGTGGCGCGACGCCTGGTTGAGGAAGATCTGCAGCGAATCGGCCGCGGCCTCGGCCTGGGCACGGCGCTCGGTACGCCCGCTCTCGGCGGCCGTCGCGCGACGCGGCGCCCGCTTCGCGGCGGCGTCGTGATCGCCGCGGCGGCGGCTGGAAGTCGGTGTGGTAGTCCTGGCCATGCGTTCCCTTTCAAAGACGTGTCGGGGCGACTCGGCTCGCGGCGTGCCCCTCCGCCGGCAAGAGCACGGGCGCGCAGGGCGACACATGCTGAGCGTGGTGAGGCGGCCGAGCGGACGGACTGCAGCGCAGCTACCCGTACGTCGCCGAGGGGAATAGTAGCAGATAGTTGCGCGAGCAACAACGCCTGCCGAAACCACCCTCGAACAGCCCGCCCGCACAGGCTCCCCGGTATCGAGGGATGTCAATCCTCATGACAACTCGAGGGCCGGATTTCCGTTGCCGATCTGGCCGGGGCGGCCCGGCGCGCGGGGCGCCTCGGGCGTCCCGCGGCCCGCCTCTCAGCGTCGCTCGGCCTGGCCGGAGATCGACATGATCGCCCGCGCGACGCTTGCCGCGAGCGCCTCCGGCCGGCGCTCGTCGATCGTCGCCCGAGACCGCCTGCCGCTGCGCGTCGGCGCCGCCTCGCGAGCGCCGCGCCGCGTCGCGATGCTCAGCGTGCTCGCGCCCGTGGGCGGCGCGCTGGATCCGAGCGTCACGAGCAGGCGCCGGCCGCGCTGGCGCGCGAACGCCGCATCGACGGCGGCGGCCGTGCTGGAGCGCGAGCGCGTCGCCTGCGCGCGCCCGAGATCCGCCGGTCGCAGCGGCGCGCTGGCGCGCCCCGTGCGCGCGTCGATCAGCGACACCCGCGTGCCGGCCGCGTGATGCTCGTTCAGCCAGCCGCCGAGCGCGCGCAGCTCGCGCCGCCGCGCGGCGGCGCCGTAGGTGCGGTCGAGCACGAGCGCGACGCTCACCGGCGCCACCTCGTCCGGCGCGCTGGCCAGGTTCGGCATCCCGACCCCGCCGAGCCCGCCCGCTGAGGGCGATCGGGCGACCGGCGCGCTCGCGCCGGTCGCGGGCTGCCCGTCCTCGTCGGAGGAGCTCAGCAGCGCCAGCAGCGCGAATGGCAGCGTCAGCAGCAGCAGGCCGAGCAGCAGCCGCCGCGGCAGGCGCAGCCTCGCGATCGCGGCGACCAGCTCGCGCAGGCCGTCGCCGATCCTGGCGGCGAATGCCCGCAGCGCCCGCGTCAGCGTCGGATCGCGCAGTAGCGCGTCGAGCTGGTCGAGCAGCAGCCGCAGGCCCGACAGCTCTGCCGGCGCCGCGGCCGGGGCGACAGCGGGCGTCGCCGGCACCGCCGCGACGGGCTCGGGCCGCGCTTCGACGTCGTTTGGCTGTGCGACCTCCTGCGCGGGATGGATGCCGGCGCTCGCGTGGCCCGGTCGGCGCGCCGAGCCCGGGCCGCGCCGGCCGGCGCCCGGGCGGGGTCCGGGAGCCTGCCGGGGGCCTCCCGCGCGGCCGCGGGGTGCGCTCACTGCGGCGGGCTCTTCGGCGCCGCCAGGTTGCGCCCCAGCAGCTCGGCGAGCAGCGCGTTGACGTCGGCCAGCTTGTCGGGCACGGTGAGATCGCCGCCACGGCCAAGCGTCGACTGCGCCTGGTGCGTCTCGCCGACCTCCGGCACGGCCGAGAACGGCGCCGTTGCACGCGTCTTCCAGGTGCCGTAGAGGTGCGGGAACTCGTCGGCGCGCTGCAGGAACGAGACCTCCGGATGCAGCACGGCCTCCTGACGCATCTGGCGCTTGGCGTTGGCGACCGTCGTGGCGATCTCGGCGCGCTGGGCGACGAGCGAGCCGACCGCCGCGCCGAGCTGCGAGCGCAGGCGGTCGCGATGGGCCAGCGTCTCGGCGTCGCTGCGCCGCCGCCGCTGGCGCGCCTCGCGCGCCGGCTCGACGAGCAGGTACGCGACGCCGATGCCGAGCAGGAAGACCGCGGACGAGACGAGGAAGTAGACGCCGGGCGCCGCGGAGGCCGTCGGCGGCTGGCTGGCGAGGCGCTGGGCGGCGGCGCCGCGCGCGCCGGCGGCCTGGCTGGCCTGCTGGCGGGCCGTGGCGGCGTTGTTGGCCGTCGTGCGCGCGCTCTGGATGCCGTACCACAGGCCAAGGCCGGTGACGACGATGACCAGCGCGATCGCATAGCGCGAGCCACGCGACTCGTTGCGCTCGAGCAGCCGACGGCTGCCGTCGGCCGCGGGCTCGGGATCGCGCGTGTGGGCGAGGCGCAGGTTCTTGCCGGCGGCCTTCTGGCCGACGGCGACCAGCAGCGCGATGACGATCGCCGACAGCGCCGGGGCGCCCTCGCGCAGCAGCGCCGGGTCGCTAGAGCGAAAGCGCGCGAGCTCGCGAAAGCCGTCGTAGGCGAACAGCGCCTCGGCGATGCCGACCGCGAAGAACAGCGCCAGCAGCCAGCCGCCGGCGGCCATCCGCGCCGACAGCCGGCCGTGCGCCGAGTCCGGCGCCGGCGCCGGGGGCGCCTCGCCGGGCGGCGTGGAGATCTCCTCGGCGGCGGCGTTGGCCCGGATCAGGTCGTCGTCGAGCGCTCTGACGCGCACCGCGCACTCCATCAGCGGGCCGAGTCGCGCGCCGATGACGTGGTCGGCGTGCTGCGCGATGCTCTCGGCGACGAGCTCGCCGCGCACGCGGTCGGCGTCGTCGCGCGGATGGCCGGCGGCGGTGCGCGCCCCGCCGGCGAGATCCGGAGCGGCGATCGTCCCCTCGGCGATCGGGCGCTCGGACGGCCCCTGCACCTCCGTCGGCTCGCCGATCTCGGGGATCGCCAGCAGCGGCGGCGGCAGGCCGGGAGTGTGCTCGTCGCTCGTGTCTTCGGGCTTCATCCGTTCACGTCCTCCGTGGTCACAGCTCGGTCGTCGTCGCGCAGCGCTTCGCGCCCGCGCGCTCGCAGGCGGTCATCCAGATCTCGACGAGCGCGTCGGTCCGCTGCGCGCTCTGGTTGACGCGGCCGGGCAACCGGCCGAGGCCGGCCACCTGCAGCACGTTGACGTCGCTCGCCGCGCCGAGCAGCTCGCCGAGCCGCCCGCCGAGATCCTCCGGCGCATCGCCGGCTTCGATGCGCCGCTTGAGCATCAGCTGGTCGGAGGCCTGGACGCCGTCCGAGACAAGCGTCATCGCCTTGGCGCCCGATCGCGAGCTGAGCGTGCGCAACCCGTTGCGCACGGCCCGCGCGATGTCCGAGGTGCCGCCGCGCGACAGCTCGCGCACGCGCGACCTCAGGGCCGGGTCGTCGCGGGTGACGCCGAGGGCGCTGTCGAGGGTGCTCTGCAGCGCCGCGCGCAGGGCCTGCTCCTCCGGACCGCGGCGCGTCTCGTCGGACTCCTCGAGCGTCAGGACGTCGTCGTCGTAGATGACCTCGACGGCGTTCGCGTCGCCGGCGAAGATGAACATGCGCAGGTGGCCGCCGGCGGTGACGGTGTGCTCGGCGGCGCGCAGGGCGGCGGAGCTCACCTCGCGCGCCAGCGCCTTGTCGGCGATCGCGCCCGTCGCGTCGACCGCGACGACGGTGCTCACCGCGCAGTCCGGCGGCGCGTTGACCGCTCCGGGCGCCGAGCCCGGCCCGGCCGCGCACGGGGCGTCGCTGCCGCCGCAGCCGGCGAGTGCGAGGGTTGCGACCCCGCCGAGCATGGCGAAACTGGTGTGGCGGGTTCTCATCGCGAGCGGTCCCCTGACGCTTGGACGTGCCTTCGGCGAATGGTAGATACCCGTGATCGCCGGTAGTCACGGTTCGGCGCCGAGACGCTCCGAGCAGGACGGTCCGACTGACACCCCGCGCTCCGGGTAGGTGCGTCTCACGCCCGGCCAAACCCCGCCCGAGGAGACGATCGATGCACGACGACGAAAAGCACGCACCGCCGCACGACTCCGAGGCCGAGGAGCCGCTCGGGCCGATGACGCCCGACGACGAGACGCCGGCCGGCGACACGCCCGAGGCCCACGACGAGATCAGCCCGCACGACCTGCCGCCCGATCATCCCGGACGCGACGAGGCCGAGCGCATGGCCGGCGGCGAGGACGGCACGACGCGCGGAAACATCTGACGACGACGGTCGTCAGCCTCGCGATCGCGGGCAGCTCGCCGGGATCCAGCCGTAGATCCGCGGCCGCTTCGGATTGCCCGTGCGAATCGACCAGTAGCGCCAGGTCAGCGTTCCGTCGCTCGACGGGTCGCACGTCGTGAACGAGTCGACCTTCGCCACGGGCGTGCCGACGCGCACCATGCCGCGCGCGATGCCGCCGACCGAGACCTGGGTCGTGTTCGAGTTGAAGTAGACGACGTTGGCGAACGCGGGCTTGGCGTCGTACTCCGTGACGCCGTTGATCGCGCCGTTGGAGAGCCGCGCGTGGGCGCGTGCGCCGACGCTCGGGTCGCGCAACGGCCGCAGGGCGCCGCGCTCTGGCCCGCTCGGTCCGCAGCCGGTTCCGCGCTGGCGCGCGAAGGCATCCAGCGCGCGCCTGCCCGAGGGCGAGGCGCGGTTGAGCGCGCGCGTGTCGAGGAAGGCCTGCGTGCCGCCGGAGGGCGCTCTGGCGATCACCTGCACGAGCGTGTATCGCGCCTGCTGCGCGGTGCTTGCGGCGCAGCCGCGGCCGCGTACGCGCAGCGACGTGACGCGATAGGGGGCCCCGTCGCTTCCGAGCACCTGCAAGCCCTTCGTCGCGTCGTGGAGCAGGCGGCCGAGTGGCTGGCCCAGCGAGTCCAGCAGCGGCCACGACGCGGCCCCGCCCGCGGCGGGGTTGGCGACGACCTCGTCGACGCGTTCGCTGAAGGTCACCTCGGCGCCGCGCAGCGCGCGCCATGCGGCGCGGCTGAGATCGGGCGTGCCGTGCTTGGCCATGCGGCAGTCGACGATGCGATGGCCGCTTGGCGGCGTGCAGCGGCGCTTGGGCTTGGCGTCGCCGGCCGCCGGAGCGGCGGATGCCGCGAGGGCGGCAATCACGGCGAACGCGAGGGGTGCGCGCGGGCTCACTGCACCGTCAACGCCGGCGCCGCCGCGAAGTTGCACACGGCGGCGACGGTTCGGCGGCGGGGCGCCGCCGAACCGGGGATGCTCAGCGCTGCCTCAGCGCCCGCAGACCGGCCAGTGGCCGGCCCCGCCCGTGCGATAGAGGATCGCCGCGCGGCGATCCTGCTCGGTCTCCGAGGCGGCGGCGGGATCGCCCTTGCCGCCGACCGACGCCCACGTCGAGAACGAGAACTGGTACTTGCCGCGGTACGTGCCGCCGGAGGAGATCGCTCGCGGGTCGCCGCCGGACTCGCACTTGGCGATTGCCGCCAGCTGCGACGGGATCGCGACGTCGGGCGCGCCGCCGTGGGCGCTGCGGGCCTTGCGGGCCTTGCGCTCGAGCTTGCGCTGCAGTCCGCGCATGTCCTCGCGCAGCTCGCGCGTCTCGACGCGCACCTTGTAGGGCGTCAGCGGGCGAAGCTCGGCGTAGATGGCGCGGCGCTCGGGGAGCGTCAGCGGATCGCCCAGCAGACGGTGATAGCGACGCGCGAAGCTCACGTGGCGGTTGGAGAGCAACGCCACGGCGCCGGCAAGCAGATCGCCGGGAATCGGCGCGGCGGCCGGCACGGGGGGACGAGCGGGGGCCAGCGCCTGCGCCGGGGCGGACGAGGCGATGATCGGGAGGGGCACCGCGACGGCGCTCGTGGCGCAGACGGCGCCCAGGGTTCTGAGACGCATTCGTATGGGTCCTTCCAGCGGCCCGAAGGCGACACGCGACGAGCGCGCGGCGCGGAGGTGGCCGGTCGTTTGCGGCGGGCAGCGGCGCATGTGCGCCTGTCGAACACCCGCGTGTGGCCCGGACCCTAGCAGCCCGAGACGAACCTCTGTTCGCTTCGGGTGCGAACGACCTTGACCCGCGGTTGGCGGCGGGCGCCCTCAGGCGCCCGCCGCGGCACCCGGGCTACGGCTTGAGCACGACCTTCACGCACTCGTCCTGCTTGTGCTTGAACGTCTCGTACCCCTCGGCGGCGTCATCGAGCGACATGCGGTGCGTGACGATGAAGCTCGGGTCGATGTCGCCGTTCTCGATGCGCTCGAGCAGCGGGCGCAGGTAGCGATGGACGTGGCACTGGCCGGTCTTGATCGTCAGCCCCCTGTTCATCACCGCACCGATCGGGAACTTGTCCATGAAGCCCCCGTAGACGCCCATGATCGACACCGTGCCGCCGCTGCGGCAGTTGAAGATCGCCTCGCGCAGGGCGTAGCCGCGCTCGGTCTCCATCCGCGTCGCCTGCTTGACGCGGTCGTAGCCGTACATGCCCGGATTGTGATGGTGGGCCTCGAGGCCGACGGCGTCGATGCACGCGTCCGGGCCGCGCCCACCGGTCATCTCGCGCAGCGCCTCGCGGACCGACGTCTGCTCGTAGTCGATCGTCTCCGCGCCGGCCTTCTCGCGGGCCATCCTCAGGCGGTAGTCGAAGCGGTCGATCGCGATCACGCGCTCCGCGCCGAGCAGGTAGGCGCTGGCGATCGCGAACTGCCCGACGGGCCCGGCGCCCCACACGGCGATGACGTCGCCGGGCTTGATGTCGCACAGCTCCGCGCCCATCCAGCCCGTCGGAAAGACGTCCGACAAGAACAGGACCTGCTCGTCGGCGAGATCGCTCTCGATCTTGATCGGGCCGACGTCGGCGAACGGCACGCGCGCGTACTCCGCCTGTCCGCCGGCGTAGCCGCCGGTGGCGTGCGAGTAGCCGAAGATCCCGCACGTCGTGTCGCCCCACAGCTTCTCGGCCGTCGAGGCGTTGGGGTTGGAGTTCTCACACAGGCTGAACAGGCCGCGCGAACACGCGTTGCACGAGCCGCAGGCGATCGGGAACGGCACGACGACGCGGTCCCCGACGCTGAGGTTCGAGACGCCCTTGCCGGTCTCGACGACCTCGCCCATGAACTCGTGGCCGAGGATGTCGCCCTTGCGCATCGTCGGCACGTAGCCGTCGTAGAGATGCAGGTCCGAGCCGCAGATCGCGGTCGAGCTGATCTTCACGATCGCGTCGCGGGCGTTGAGGATCTTCGGGTCCGGGACGTTCTCGACCTGCACCGTGTTGCGGCCCGACCAGACGGTCGCTCTCATGACCTTCCTCCTCCGTTGGACGCGGCGGCGTGCTCGTCGTCTGCGAGCGCCTGCGCCGGGCGCTGCTTGAGCTGGCGGCGGCCGAGCTGGCCCTCGGGCGAGCCGTCGGAGCGCACGACCTCGCCGGTCTCGACGACCTGCTTGAAGCGGCGCAGGTCGTCCTTGAGCTGAATCCCCGGCTCTTCGCCGAAGAGCTTGGCGAGCGTCGCTCCGATCGCGCCCGCGGGCGGGCTGTAGCGGATGTCGACGTGGACCTCGGTGCCCTGGTTGGCGGGCGCCACGACGAACCGCACGCTGCCCGAGTTGTCGATCTCCGAGCCCTCGACCGAGCGCCAGGCGATGCGCTCGCCGGGAACGTCCGCGGTGATCTGCGCGTCCCACTCGACGGTCTTGCCCAGCGGGCCGCGGGCCTTCCAGTGCGAGCTGGTCGGGCCCGTCGAGCGGACCTCCTCGAGGTGGATCATGAAGTCCGGGAAGCGCTCGAAGTCGCGCCACAGCGAGTACAGCTCGTCGCGGTCGCGGCGCACGGTGATCGCGGCCTTGACCTGCACCGGCTGCTCGGGCTCGGTCGCAAGCTCCCGATCCGCGCCCCCGCCGGCGGAGCGGCTGAGGCGCACGCCGTCGATGACGTCGGCCGCGAACGCGCCCACGACGGCGCCGGTCGCCGCGAGCGTGCGCGTCTGCGAGCCCTTCTTGTTGCGCAGCGCGGATCCCAGCAGCGCGAGGTCCATCGTGTCGCCCGCGACGCGAGCCCAGATCCAGGCCGCCGGCCGGCGCTCGCTGAAGATGCCGACGCCCGCCGCCAGCTCACGCACGCCGACGGCGCGCATCAGCACGCGGCTCCTGGCGTCGTCCTTGACGCCGATCAGCCGGTTCATGCGCCCGGGGGAGAGCGTCTGCGGGATGCCCAGCGCGAAGCTGAAGACTCCCAGGCCCTTGGCCACCGGATCCTGCGGCGCCGCGCCGGCGACCTTGCTCGAGGAGCTCGACGAGGCATGCACCCCCGACAGCTCGCGCACGACCGCGTCGCAGAAGGCGGGCAGGTCGTCGGGATCGCGGCTGGAGATGAGGTTCGCGTCGACGACGACCTCCTCGTCGAGCACGTCGGCGCCGGCGTTGCGCAGGTCGGTGCGCAGGCTCGGAAACGACGTGATCCGCCGGCCGCGCAGGACGTCGGCCTCGACGAGCGTCCAGGGCCCGTGGCAGATCGCCGCGACCGGCTTGCCGGAGCTCACGAAGTCGCGCACGAAGCTGACGGCCTCCTCGTCCATGCGCAGGCGGTCGGGGTTGCACGTGCCGCCGGGCAGGATCAGCGCGTCGTAGTCGTCGACCGAGGCGTCGGACACCTGCTTGTCGACCGAGAACGTGTCGGCCGGCTCGAGGTCGCTGTTCATCGCCTGGATGTCGCCGGAGTCCAGCGACAGCAGCTCGGTCCTCGCGCCGGCGTCCTGCACCGCGTCGCGCGGCTGCTCGAGCTCCACCTGCTCGACGCCGTCGGTGGCGAGGATCGCGATCGTGCGGCCGTCTAGGTCGTTGGCCATCGTCGCTCCTTTGAGTGGGGGTCGTGTGGCGCCGCCGTCCCCGAACGGGCGTGCATTCAGGGATAGGCCGAATGGTCCGATCCCAAACGTCGCCTTTCGCGCCGTCTACAGGCGCGGGCGCTACCGGTGCGGCCTGCGGATCGGGCCGGTGTCACGGGTCGGGCGGCTGCAGCGACGCGACGACGTGGCGCCAGCCGGTAGAAGACGCCGTAGGCCTCGGGCTCGAATCCCGCCGCCGCGAGCAGCTCGGCGTCGCTGCGCCTGTCGTCCATGGCCATGCCAGCAATACGAGCATGACGATGGTGCTGTGACAATGGCTCACGTGAACGTCACCCTTCCCGACGGAACGCAGCTCGAGCTCGCCGACGGCGCGACCGGCGCCGACGCGGCCGCGGCGATCGGGGCGGGCCTCGCGCGCGCCGCGCTCGCGGTGCGCCAGAACGGCGAGGTCCGCGACCTCGCGCGGCCGCTGATCGCCGGCGAGCCGCTGGAGATCGTCACGCCGAAGTCCGACGGCGCGCTGGACGTCATCCGCCACGACGCCGCGCACGTGCTCGCGACCGCGGTCATGGAGCTCTATCCGGGCGTGAAGATCTCGATCGGCCCGCCGATCGAGAACGGCTTCTACTACGACTTCGAGTTCCCCGAGGGCGTCGCCATCTCCGACGCGGACTTCGCGCGCATCGAGCAGAGGATGCGCGAGCACGTCAACGCCGACGAGCGCTTCGTGCGCGAGGACGTGACGATCGCCGAGGCGCTCGAGCGCTTTCGCGGCGAGGGACAGGACTACAAGGTCGAGCTGATCGAGGATCTCGTCGCGGCCCAGGGGATCGAGACCGTCAGCCTGTACACCAACGGCCCCTTCACCGACCTCTGCCGCGGCCCGCACGGGCCGGGCACGAAGCGCATCAAGGCCTTCAAGCTGCAGTCGGTCGCCGGCGCGTACTGGCGCGGCGACGCCGCGCGCCAGCAGCTGACGCGCATCTACGGCACCGCGTTCTTCTCCAAGGACGAGCTCGCCCAGCACCTCGAGCGCCTCGAGCAGGCCCGCGCGCGCGATCACCGCAAGCTCGGCAGGGAGCTCGACCTGTTCATGTTCAGCGAGCTGTCGCCCGGCTCGCCGTTCTGGCAGCCGGCCGGCATGGCGATCTGGAACGAGCTGTCGAAGCTCTGGCGCTCGGAGAACGTGCGCCGCGGCTACCAGGAGGTCAAGACGCCGATCCTCTACGACGTCGATCTCTTCAAGCAGTCCGGTCACTGGGAGACCTACCGCGAGAACATGTACTTCACGGACGTCGAGGAGCGTCCGATGGGCCTCAAGCCGATGAACTGCCCGGCCCACATCCAGCTGTTCGCCAACGAGCGGCGCTCCTACCGCGACCTGCCGATCCGCTACTCCGAGCAGG
The DNA here is from genome assembly GCA_963729125.1 of uncultured Actinomycetes bacterium. Taxonomy (GTDB): domain Bacteria; phylum Actinomycetota; class Thermoleophilia; order Solirubrobacterales; family Solirubrobacteraceae; genus CADCVQ01. The sequence continues at coordinate 661,522 of CAVSML010000008.1, read as the reverse complement.
GCCTCGTCCACCGCCACGAGCCCTCGGGCACGCTGCACGGGCTGATGCGCGTGCGCCACATCACCCAGGACGACGCCCACATCTTCTGCACCGAGGAGCAGGTCCGCGAGGAGGTCGTCGGCGCGCTGGACTTCGGCTTCTTCCTCTACGACCTGTTCGGCTTCGAGCCGCGCCTGGAGCTCTCGACGCGACCCGAGAAGCGCGTCGGCTCGGACGAGATGTGGGACCGCGCCGAGGCCGCGCTGCAGGGGGCGCTCGACGCACGCGGCCTGAGCTACGAGGTCAACGCCGGCGACGGCGCGTTCTACGGGCCGAAGATCGACCTGCACATGACCGACTCGCTCGGGCGCTCGTGGCAGCTGGGCACCGTCCAGCTCGACTACTCGATGCCCGAGCGCTTCGAGCTGGCCTATGTCGGCGCCGACGACGCCGAGCACCCCCCGGTCATGATCCACCGCGCGCTGCTGGGCTCCTTCGAGCGCTTCATCGGCATCCTGATCGAGCACTACGCGGGCAAGTTCCCGGTCTGGCTGACGCCCGTCCAGGCGATCGTCCTGCCGATCGCCGACCGCCACCTCGAGGCGGCACGCGGCGTGCTCGACGCGCTGACCGGCGCCGGCCTGCGAGCCGAGCTCGACGAGCGCACCGAGTCGGTCGGGCGCAAGATCCGCGACGCCGAGCTGCGCAAGGTCCCTTACATGCTCGTGATCGGCGATCGCGAGGCGCGGGACGCAAGCGTCGCGGTCCGCGAGCACACCCGCGGAGACACCGGCAGCGTGCCGGTCGCGGAGTTCGTGGCGAGCCTCGCGGAGCAAGCATCCCGGCGCAGCGCTTGACCTCGCCCTATACTCCGGGGCGTTGACTCACACCGAGAACTTCACGCAGCGCTCGCCGTCCGCTTGACGCGCGCACCGAAAATCTAGTGCCGGTCCCTCGCAGGTTCGACCGGCGCCCGCCCGAGCGGGACTCGACGCGGATCAACGAGCGCATCCGCGTGCCCGAGGTCCGGCTGATCGACGATCACGGCGACCAGGTCGGCGTCATGAAGACCGAGGACGCGCTGCGCTACGCGCAGGATCGCGATCTCGACCTCGTCGAGGTGGCCCCCGAGGCGCGCCCGCCCGTCTGCCGCGTGCTCGACTACTCGAAGTACAAGTACGAGCAGGCCCAGAAGGTCAAGCAGGCGCGCAAGCACCAGCAGCAGATCGTCATCCGCGAGATCAAGTTCCGGCCGAAGATCGCCGAGAACGACTACAACACCAAGAAGGGCCACGTCGAGCGCTTCCTGCGCCACAAGGACAAGGTCAAGATCACGATCATGTTCCGCGGGCGCGAGGTCACGCACCCCGAGCGCGGCGTGATGATCCTCGACCGCCTGGCCGAGGAGCTCGCCGAGCTCGCGACCGTCGAGCAGCGCCCCCTGCAGGACGGGCGCAACATGACGATGATGCTCGGTCCGTCGAAGGCCGTCCTCAGCGGCGAGATCGACGCCGCGAAGCAGCCCGCGGACCCCGCCGGCGGCGCGCTGCCGGCCGTCGAGGCAGCCGCCGCGCAGACCAACGGCGACGCGCCCGCGCCGCGTGCCGCCAAGCGCGCGGCGAAGCCGGCCGCGAAGCCGGCCGGCGAGCCCGACGGGGCGGCTGTCGCCGACGCCGGCGACGCACCGGCCTCCAAGGCCTGACCGACCCCACGGCCGGCAAACCCGCGCCGCTGTACACTGACGCCCTCGCCATGCCCAAGATGAAGACACATTCCGGCGCCAAGAAGCGCTTCAAGCTGACCGCCAACGGCAAGGTCCGCGCGCGTCATCCGTTCTCGAGCCACATCCTCGAGAAGAAGTCGCCGAAGAAGAAGACCGCGATGAGCCGCCCGATGATCCTCAACGACCACGACGCCCCGCGCGTCAAGAAGCTGCTGGGGACCAAGGGCAGATGACCCGCGTCAAGAGGTCGGTTCACGCACGCAAGAAGCGCCGCGCGACGCTCGAGCGCACGAAGGGCTACCGCGGCGAGGCCAACTCGAACTACAAGCGGGCCAAGGAAGCGCTGATGAAGGCGGACGCGTACGCGTACCGCGACCGGCGCAACCGCAAGCGCGACTTCCGGCGGCTGTGGATCACCCGCATCAACGCCGCCGCGCGCCAGAACGGCATGACCTACGCAACCTTCATCCACGGCCTCCAGGTCGCCGGCATCGAGCTGGACCGCAAGGTCCTCGCCGACATCGCCGTGCGCGACCCCGAGACGTTCTCCCGATTTGTCGACGCCGCCCGCGAGGCGTCGGCTGCCTGACGACAGCACCGACTCAGACCACCTCCCGGGCGCCGCTTCCTCTCCAGGACGGCGCCCTTTTTTGTCTCATGATCATCACCAGCACCCACAACGAGAAGCTCAAGGAGATCCGCAAGCTCGCGCGGCGGCGCGAGCGCGACGCCCGCGGGCGCTTCGTCGCCGAGGGCGAGGATCTCGTCGCGGCGGCGCGCAAGGCCGGCTGGGAGCCGGTGCACCTGCTGGCGGCGGCCGGCAGCGGCCTCGAGGGCGAGGAGGTCGAGGAGGGGCTGATGGACAACGTCTCGGCGCTCGGCTCGGGCTCGCGCACGATCGGCGTCTACGAGGCTCGCTGGGGCGCGCCGGCCGGTCCGCTGTGCGTGTACCTGCACGGCGTCTCCGATCCGGGCAACGTCGGCGCGATCCTGCGCTCGGCGCTGGCCTTCGGCGCGTCGTCGGTCGTGCTCGGGCCCGGCTGCGCGGACCCCTTCGGCCCGAAGGCCGTGCGCGCCTCGATGGGCGCGATCTTCGAGCTGCCGGTCGCCAGGTCGCACGGCGTCGACGACCTGCCCGGAGAGCGCGTCGCGCTCGCCGCGGGCACGGGCTCGCCGCTGCGGGGCCCGGCCGAGGCCGAGACGACGATCGTCGTCGGCGCCGAGCGCAGCGGGCTTCCGGCGGAGGTCGTCGCGGCCTGTGACCGAACCGTTCGCATCGCGATCACGTCGGACTCGCTGAACGCCGCCATGGCGGCGACCGTCGCGCTGTACGAGCTGACGAGGGGGAGGCTGTGATCGAGCGCATCGCCGAGCTGCGCGCGGAGGCCGAGGCGGCGATCGCCGCCGCGACGTCCAGCGCCGGCCTCGAGGAGCTGCGCGTGCGCTACCTCGGGCGCAAGGCCGAGCTGCCCAACGTCCTGCGCGGCATCGCCCAGCTCGAGCCCGCGCAGCGCGGCCCGACCGGCAAGGCCGCCAACCAGGCGCGCCAGGCGCTCGAGGCGCTGATCGAGGCGCGCGGCAAGGAGCTCGCGGGCGGCGAGCTCGAGCGCATGCTCGAGGCCGACGCCGTCGACGTGACCCTCCCCGGCAGCCCGCCGCAACCCGTCGGCGGCCTGCACCTGCTGTCCTCGACGCGGCGCGAGATCGAGGACGTCTTCCTCGGCCTCGGCTTCCGCATCGTCGAGGGCCCCGAGGTCGAGACCGTCTACTACAACTTCGACGCGCTGAACTTCGACGCCACGCACCCGACGCGCGGCCGCGCCGACACGTTCTACGTCGCCGACGACGTCGTCCTGCGAACGCACACATCGCCGATGCAGCTGCGCGCGATGGAGACCGAGCCGCCGCCGCTGTACGTGATCGTCCCCGGCCGCGTCTACCGGCGCGACTCCGACGCGACGCACACGCCGCAGTTCCATCAGATCGAGGGGCTGGCCGTCGACGAGGACGTCACGCTCGCCGACCTCAAGGGCACGCTGCTGGCGTTCGCGCGCGCGATCTTCGGCCCCGACCGCGGGATCCGCCTGCGCCCGCACTTCTTCCCCTTCACCGAGCCTTCGATCGAGGTCGACGTGTCGTGCTTCAACTGCAAGCGCGGCCACCTGCGCGACGGCTCGCGCTGCCCGATCTGCAAGGGCACCGAGTGGCTCGAGATCCTCGGCTGCCGGGATGGTCGACCCGAACGTCTTCGCGCACGTCGCCGAGCACGGCTATGACCCCGAGCGCGTGCAGGGCTTCGCCTTCGGCATGGGCATCGAGCGGATCGCGATGCTCAAGCACGCCGTCCCCGACCTGCGCCTCTTCTACGACAACGACGTGCGCTTCCTGGAGCAGTTCGCATGAGGGTCCCGCTGGATTGGCTCGCGCAGTACTGCGACCCGGGCCTCGACGTGCGCGCGATCGCCGAGCGCCTGGCGATGACCGGCACCGAGGTCGATCGCATCCACCATCACGGCGTCGCGAACCTCGAGTCGTTCGTCGTCGGGCGCGTGCTCGAGACCGCGCAGCACCCCGACGCCGACCGGCTGACGGTCTGCCGCGTGCAGATCGGCGCCGGCGAGGAGACGCAGATCGTCTGCGGCGCGCCGAACGTCGCCGCCGGCCAGACGGTCGCGATCGCGCGGCCCGGCGCGATCATGCCCGACGGCACGAAGCTCAAGAAGGCCAAGCTGCGCGGCGTCTGCTCCGACGGGATGATCCTCGCCGAGGACGAGCTCGCGATCAGCACCGCGCACGACGAGACGATCGTGCTCCAGGAGGACGGACTCGTCGCCGGGACCGCCGCTCGCCGACGTGCTGCCGATCGCGACCGACGTGCTCGAGCTCGAGATCACGCCCAACCGCCCCGACTGCCTCGGCGTCTACGGCGTCGCGCGCGAGCTGCACGCGGCGACCGGCGCGGCGCTCGCGCCCGCCGCCGTGGGAGGACGACCCCGCGCTTCGCGCGCACGAGTCCACCGCCGGCGCCTCCGGCCGAGGTCGTCGTCGAGGCGACGCGACCTGTGCCCGCGCTTCACCGCGCGCGCCTTCGAGGACGTGACGATCGGGCCGTCGCCGCTGTGGCTGAAGGCGCGCCTGATGGCCGCCGGCCAGCGCCCGATCAACAACGTCGTCGACATCACGAACTACGTCATGCTCGCTGACCGGCCAGCCGCTGCACGCCTTCGACCTCGACCGCGTCGCCGGCGCGCGCCTCGTCGTGCGCCGCGCCGCGCGACGGCGAGCAGATCGTCACGCTCGACGGCCAGACGCGCGTGCTGGACTCCGACGTCTGCCTGATCGCCGACGACGACGGCCCGACGTCGATCGCCGGCGTCATGGGCGGCGCGCGCTCGGAGGTCTCCGGCGACACGACGCGCGTGCTGATGGAGGTCGCCAGCTGGGACGGCCCGAACATCCACGCCACGTCGCTGAAGCTCGGCCTGCGCAGCGAGGCCAGCGGGCGCTTCGAGAAGGGCCTGTCGCCCGAGCAGGCGCTCGAGGCGCAGGCGGTCGCGACGCAGGCTCATGCTCGAGCTGACCGGCGCGCGGCTCGTGCCGGGCACGATCGACGTCGGCGGACCCGGGCCCGAGCCGCGGCCATCCGCCTGCGCGACAAGCGCGTCCGCGGGCTGCTCGGCGTCAACATCACGCGCTCGCGAGAGCGCGCTGCACCTGCAGCGCCTGGGCTTCGAGTCCGCCGAGCGCCCCGACGGCCTCGACGTGACCGTGCCGCACTGGCGGCGCAACGACGTCACGCGCGAGGCCGACCTGATCGAGGAGGTCGCGCGGCTGCACGGCGTCGACGACCAGCTCCCGGCGACGCTGCCCACGCCGCCGCGGCGCGGTCGGCGTGCTGACGCCCGCCGCAGCGCCTGCGCCGCCGCGCCGAGGACGCGCTCGCCGGCCGCGGCCTGCTCGAGGTCGTCGGCTGGAGCTTCGAGTCGCCCGACGCGCGACGACCGCCTGCGGCTGCCCGCCGACGACCCGCGCCGCCGCCACGTCGCGATCGAGAACCCGATGAGCGACGACCAGTCGGTGCTGCGCACGACGCTGCTCGGCTCGCTGCTGGACGCCGCCGGCCACAACGCCGCCCGCGGCCAGGGCGTGCCCGCGCTCTTCGAGTCCGGCGCGGTCTACCTCGCGACCGGCGAGCGGCTGCCGCACGAGCACCGCGCGCTCGGCGCGCTCGTGCCCGGCGACGTCTTCGCGGCCAAGGGCTACCTCGAGGCGCTGCTGCGCGCGCTGCGCGTCGACGCGACGTTCGCGTCGCGCGCCGCAGCCGTTCCTGCACCCCGGCCGCAGCGCCGAGGTGCGCGTGGGGGAGACCGCGTCGGCTGGGTCGGCGACGTGCACCCGCTCGTCGCCGCGCGTGGGACCTCGAGCCGGCGTCGCCGCGTTCGAGATCGACCTCGACCTCGCGATCGACGCCGTCGACAGCGGTCCACGCGCTACGAGGACCTGACGTCGTTTCCCGAGCTGCGCGAGGACATCGCGATCGTCGTCGACGCCGACCGTGCCGGCGGCGACCGTGCTCGCGACCGTGCGCGCCGGCGGGCGGCAAGCTGCTGGCGCGCGCCGAGGTCTTCGACGTCTACCGCGGCGAGCAGGTCGCCGCCGGGCGCAAGTCGCTGGCGATCGCGCTGACGTTCCGCGCCACGGACCGCACGCTGACCGACGCCGACGTCGCGCCCGTGCGCGAGAAGATCGTCGCGCGGCTGGCGAGCGAGCTCGGCGGTGAGCTGCGTGGCTGAGCACGCGCGTGCTCGTCGCCGGCGGCTCGGGCTACGCCGGCGCGCTCGCGGCGCGGCTGTCGACCGCCACCCGGCCGTTCGGCTGGCGCGCGGTCACGAGCCGCAGCGACGCCGGCCGGCCGCCTGGCCGAGCTCTACCCGCACCACCGCGTCGATGCCGTGCTCGAGGAGTTCGACCTCGACCGCCACGGCGACGTCGACGCGGCGATCGTCGCCTACCCGCACGGCGCCGCGGCGCCGGTCGTCGCGGCGCTGCGCGAGCGCGGCGTGCGCGTCGTCGACCTGTCGGCGGACTTCCGCCTGCGCGACCGCGACGCCTACGAGCAGTGGTACGGCGAGCACGGCGCGCCCGAGCTCTTCGGCGCCGGCGTCTACGGCCTGCCCGAGGTCTACGGCGACGAGATCGCCGCTCGCCGACCTCGTCGCCAACCCCGGCTGCTATCCGACCGCGACGCTGCTCGCGCTCGCGCCGCTGGCGCGCAGCGGGACCATCGTCGACGTCGTCGTCGACGCGAAGTCCGGCGTCTCGGGCGCCGGCCGCGCGGCGACGAGCAAGACGCACTTCGTCACCGTCGACGAGAACGTCGCGCCCTACGGGGTCGGCGCGCACCGCCACATGCCCGAGATCGACCAGGAGCTCGCCGCGCTCGGCGCGCCGGTCACGACGACGTTCACGCCGCACCTGCTGCCGCTCGACCAGGGCGAGCTCGTCTCCTGCTACGTCACGACGAGCGAGCCGTGGAGCCAGGACCGCGTCGACGAGGCCTACGGCGAGCTGGGCCGACGGCAAGCCGTTCGTCGAGGTCGTCGCAGGCGCCGCCGGGCGTGCGCGACGTGCGCGACACGAACGTCTGCGCGATCTACGCGCGCGCCGACGCGCGCACCGGCAAGGTGCTTCGTCTTCGCGCGCGATCGACAACCTCTGGAAGGGCGCGGCGTCGCAGGCCGTGCAGAACCTCAACCTCATGTTCGGCCTGCCCGAGACGCTGGGGATCGAGCCGTGAGCTTCTTCGCCTCGCGCTGGGTGCCGCGTCCCGAGCACGTCGCGCGACGCCGGCGGAGGCGGCCTGCCGGCGGGCTTTCGCGCCGGCGCCGCCGCGGCGGGCGATCAAGACGCGAGGGCGTGCTCGACGTCGGCCTGCTCGTCTGCGACGCGCCGAACGCCGTCAGCGCCGCGCGCTTCACGCGCTCGGGCGTGCTCGCCGCGCCGGTGCTCGTCACGCGCGACCACGCGCGCATGGACGCGCTGCGCGTCGTCGCGGCGAACTCCGGCAACGCCAACGCCGCGACCGGCGCGCCGCGGCATGGAGGTCGCGCGCGAGATGCAGCGCGCGGCGGGCGACGCCGCCGGCGTCGACGCCGACCAGGTCGCGGTCGCCTCGACCGGCGTGATCGGCGTCCCGCTCGACGCCGATCGTCGTCGCCGACGGCCTGCGCGCAGGCCGCGAGCGCGCTGCACGCCGGCGGCGACGTCGACTTCAGCGAGGCGATCATGACGACCGACGCGTTCGCCAAGCGCGCCTCGCTCGACGTGACGCTGCCGTCGGGCGACGGTGCGCCTCAGCGCGCAGGCCAAGGGCGCGGGGATGATCGAGCCGGCGTTCGCGACGATGCTGTGCTTCGTGCAGACCGACGCGGCGCTGCGAGCCCGAGACCGCCGACCTGCTGCTCGGCGTCTGCGTCAAGCGCTCGTTCGATCGCATCTCCGTCGACGGGCAGCTGTCGACGAACGACACCGTGATCCTCATGTGCTCGGGCGCGAGCGGCGTGCGCGTCGCGCCGGAGTCCGACGACGAGCGCCGGTTCGGCCAGGCGCTCGACGCGCTGCTGCGCATGCTCGCGCTGATGATCGTGCGCGACGGCGAGGGCGCCAGGCGCATCGGGCGCGTCGTCGTGCGCGGCGGCGATCGGCAGGACGCCGAGCGCTGCGCGCGCGCGGTCGCCAACTCGCCGCTCGTCAAGACCGCGCTGCACGGCGCCGACCCCAACTGGGGGCGCATCGCGCAGGCGGTCGGCGCGGCGCTGCCGGGACGCGCGCCGCTGGCGCTGGACATCGCGATCGAGGGCATCGCGCTGTGTCGCGACGGCGCGGCGGTGCCCTACGACGCGGATGCGCTGCGCGGCGTCGCCAGCCGGCGAGGAGATCGAGTACGAGGTCGGACTGCCGCGGCGACGGCGCGCGAGGCCGAGGTCTTCTTCTCCGACCTCGGGCACGAGTACGTGACGATCAACGCGGAGTACACGACATGAGAGACGTCGGAACCCTTCTCGAGGCGCTGCCGTACATCCGGGAGTTCCACGGCCGCACGATCGTCATCAAGTACGGCGGCGCGGCGATGACCGACCCCGCGCTCGTCGAGGAGTTCGCGCGCGACGTCGTGCTGCTGAAGTACGTCGGGATGAACCCCGTCGTCGTGCACGGCGGCGGGCCCGACATCACGGCCTACATGGAGCGCCTGAAGATGCCCGTCGAGTTCGTCGGGGGCCTGCGCGTCTCCGACGAGGCGACCGTCGAGGTCGCGAAGATGGTGCTCGTCGGCAAGGTCAACAAGGACATCGTGCTGCGCCTCAACCGCCACGGCCAGCCGGCCGTCGGGCTGTGCGGCGACGACGGCGGGCTGTTCCGCGTGCGCCGCCAGGCCGCGCCCGGCGGCGAGGACATCGGCTTCGTCGGCCACATCGAGCGCGTCGACGTCGGCGTGCTCGAGCACATCGCGCTGGACTACATCCCGGTGATCGCGTCGGTCGGCGCCGACCGCGAGGGCAACTCCTACAACGTCAACGCCGACGAGGCCGCGGGCGCGATCGCGCGCTCGATCAACGCCTACAAGGTCGTCTTCCTGACCGACGTCGAGGGCTGGCTGCGCGACCCCGCCGACGCGGCGTCGATCATCAGCCAGGCGCGCGCCGACGAGGTCGAGGACGCGCTGCCGAACGTCAGCGGCGGCATGCGCCCGAAGCTGCAGGCGTGCATCGACTCGATCCACGGCGGCGTCGGCGCCGCGCACATCGTCGACGGGCGCGTCGCGCACTCGCTGCTGCTCGAGCTGTTCACCGACGCCGGCGCCGGCACGAAGATCTTCCCGGCGGCATGAGCCTCGAGGAGCTGCAGGCGCTCGAGCGCGAGCACCTCGTCGGCGCCTACGCGCGCATGCCCGTGCAGTTCGTGCGCGGCGAGGGCGCGCGGCTGTGGGACGCCGAGGGCACGGAGTACCTCGACTTCCAGACCGGCCTCGCCGTCAACGTCGCTCGGCCACGGCCACCCGGCGGTCGTCGCGGCGATCCGCGAGCAGGCCGCGCAGCTCATCCACGTCGGCAACCTCTTCTACACCGACGCCGGGCGTGCGGCTGGCCCAGCGCCTGGCGCGAGGGCTCGCTCGGCGGCAAGGTCCACTTCGCCAACTCCGGCACCGAGGCCAACGAGGCGGCGCTGAAGGTCGCGCGCAAGGCCAAGCAGGCCGGGACCGATCATCTCCGTGCACGCGCGGCTTTCACGGGCGCACGTACGGCTCGCTGTCGGCGACGCCGCAGGAGTCCAAGCAGGCGCCGTTCGCGCCGCTCGTGCCCGGCTTCTTCGCCGTCGCGCCGACGGCCGAGGCGATCGCCGGCGCCGTCGACGAGCGCACGGCGGCCGTGATCCTCGAGCCGATCCAGGGCGAGAGCGGCGTCTGGGTGCTCGACGACGAGCTGCTGCACGCCGCCCGCGCGGCCTGCGACGAGCACGGCGCGGCGCTGATCTTCGACGAGGTGCAGTGCGGCCTCGGGCGCACCGGCACGCTGTGGGCCTACGAGGACGCGGGCGTCGTGCCGGACATGATCACCTCCGCCAAGGCGCTCGGCGGCGGCCTGCCGATCGGCGCGCTGATCTGCGGCCCGCGCTACGCCGACGTGCTCGAGCCCGGCGACCACGGCTCGACGTTCGCCGGCGGCCCCGTCGCCGTGCGCCGCCGCGCACGCCGTGCTCGACGTCGTCGAGGATCCCGCGCTGCTGGCGCGCGTGCGCGCGCTCGGCGAGCGGCTGATCGGCGAGCTCGTCCGAGCTGCCCGGCGTCGGCGAGGTCCGCGGTCGCGGGCTGATGCTCGCCTGCGACCTCGCCGTCGGCGGCGCGCCCGAGCTGGTGCGCCGGGCGCTGCTCGAGCAGCGCCTCGTGCTCAACGCCACCGGCCCCGCCACGGTTCGGCTGCTGCCGGCGCTGACGATCGCCGACGGCGACGTCGACGAGGCGCTCACGCGGCTGCGCGCGCTCCTGTGATACGACCGCGGGCCCTCCGAGGAGGGCCCGCGCCGGACGTTCGAGCCTCGTGGCGGTCTAGAGGCTGCCGCGCACCACCGTCACGGACTTGCGGACGTTCTGGCGGTTGTTGTCGGCGTCGATGACGGTCACGATCACCGTCGAGCGGACGCGATTCTCACGCCGCAGCACCCCGCGGCGCTGAGCGTTGAAGGTCAAGATCGCGAATCCGACCTTCTTGACGTCGAGCTGCACCGCGTCGGTCGCGAACGTCACGCGCCGCTTGGGCTTGGCCGGCAGCCCGAAGCTGTGCGGGAAGATCGGGTTCGTCGAGCGGACCTTCATGTTGCCCGAGCACGTCCGCACGGCGACCTGCCGGCAGAAGATGCGCACGCGCACCCGGCCGACGTTGCGACCGCGCATCGGCACCCTGATCGTCGTCGCGTCGATGCGGACCATCGCTCGCTCGTCGCCGGCCTCCAGGTCCAGCGTCGAGGAGCCGGTCGTGCCCTGCGCTCCCGGCCTGCCCTGGGGGCCTGGCGGGCCCTGCGCGCCGTTGGTGCCGTTGGCGCCCGCGGGACCCTGCGGTCCGGCGGGACCCTGCGGCCCGCCCGGTCCGATCGGCCCCTGGGGACCGGTCGCGCCGTCGCCGTTGGTCGTGAACGTCACGGGGTCGCCCGTCGTCGATCCCGCGCTGTTGAACGCGACGACCCGCACCTGGTAGGCGGTGTCCTTCGTCAGGCCGTCGACCGGGTAGGCGTTCGGCGCAACGTCCTCGGTGCCGGCGGGGATGCTGAGCTCGTCGTTGGCGGCCGGGATGCGGCTGGCGAACCCGCCGCTGGCGACGGTCCCGTACTCATAGAAGTACTTCGTCGACAGGCTGTTGGGATCGATCCGGCTGTGGAACGTCGCCGACGTCGTGCCGTAGACGACCGGCAGCGTGCGCACGTCCGGCTTGCACGCGGTCTCGAAGGACAGTCGCGAACCCGTGTCCGAGCCCTGCGAGTTCGTCGCGGAGATCTCGAAGTAGTACGTCGTGCAGGCCGTCAGGCCGGTGATCGTGCGCGGACGCGAGACGAACGTCGTCAGCTGGCCGCCGTTGTCGGGGCCGACGACGTTCGTCAGCGGCCCGGTCGCGTTCGTGCCCCAGTTGTACTGGAACGTCGTCGGCAGGCCGCGCGCGTTGACGCGGCCGTTCAGGCGCGCGCTCGTGGCGGTGATCTGGTCGGCGTCGTCGGTCACGGCCGTCGGCGCGCCGAAGGTCGGCGTGCCGTCCTGCACGCGCAGGCGGACGTTGTCGAAGTTCGCGATCGTGTTCTGCAGCGCGGCGCTGAGGATCGCGGTGTCGAACAGCGTGCTCAGCTCGATGTAGTAGGTGTGACCCGTGAGCACGTCGGCGAGCTGGTCGTTGAGCCGGCCCAGGAAGACGTTGTCGGAGTCGTCGAGCGTCTCGCGGAACAGCTCGGTGCGAGTCCCGCCGCCGTCGTGTCGACGAGCGTGAACGTGTACGTCGCGCGGCTGCCGAAGTCCAGCAGCGCCTCGACATCCGCGCGGCGGTCGAACTGGAAGGTGGTCTTGCCGCCGGTGGCGACCGTGAACGTCGAGGTCCGCGCGACGGTCGTGGCCTGCAGCAGCAGCGGCGCCGAGCCCGTTGGCGGGCGGCGAGTAGGCCTGCTGCAGCGATCCGGGGGGCGTCCCGATGCCGGCGGCGCGCGGTCGTGGTGGCGTTGCAGGTCAGCGGATCGTTCGTCGGGATCAGGCCGAGCAGCAGCACGCAGTCGTCGCTGAACGCGGTCCACGCGGAGCCGCCCGGCGGGTGCGCGAGGCCATTGGTGAAGTGCGACCCGGTGATCACGTTGTCCGGGTAGATCGTGTCCGCCTTGGCGACGGACGCCGTCGCGAGCAGGACGAGGAACAGCGTCAGCATGGCCATGCTGGCGCCGCGCGACACGCGACGGGCCTCGATCGTCATTGAAATGCCCCCTACTTCCTTGATGGACCGGTTCTTGGCACGCCCCCGCGCGTCGCCGGCAACCGGAACGTAACCGGAAACGCGTCAATTGTCATCCCCCCTACCGGGTGAGGACGGGGGTTCACCCCCGCCGGTGGGCCCGGGATCGTAGGCTTGCGGGCATATGGCCGAGACCACCGATCGCACCCAACACACCCGTACCGCCTCCTACCTCGCCGAGCCGGGGGAGGTCAAGCGCGTGCTGCTGCTGTACTCCGGCGGCCTCGACACGAGCGTCATGCTCAAGTGGATCGCCGACGAGTACGAGGCGCAGGTCGTCACGCTGACCGTCAACCTCGGCCAGCCCGGCGAGGACTACGACGCCGTCGAGCGCAAGGCGCGCCAGATCGGCGCCGTCGAGTGCCACACGATCGACGCGCGCGAGGAGTTCGCGCGCGACTTCGTGCTGCCGGCGATCAAGGCCAACGCGCTCTACGGCGGCGGCTATCCGCTCTTCACCGCGCTCGGCCGGCCGCTGATCGCCAAGCTCGCCGTCGACGTCGCCAAGGCCGCCGGCTGCGACACGATCGCCCACGGCTGCACCGGCAAGGGCAACGACCAGGTCCGCATCGAGGCGACGATCGCGACGCTCGCGCCCGACCTGAAGGTCATCGCGCCGGTGCGCGGCTGGCAGATGGGCCGCGAGGAGGAGATGGAGTACGCCCGCACGCACGGGATCCCGCTCAAGACCGGCACCGAGATCCAGCCCTACTCGATCGACGACAACCTCTGGGGGCGCTCGTCGGAGGGGCGCTGGATCGAGGATCTCGACCACGCCCCCGAGGACGATGTCTTTCAGCTCGTGACGCCACCCGAGCAGGCGCCCGACGAGTCGCAGGTCGTGCAGGTCGGCTTCGAGGCGGGCATGCCGGTGTCGCTGGACGGCGAGCGCATGGAGCTCGTCGAGCTGCTCGAGGCGATCGCCGAGGTGGGCTGTCGGCACGGCGTCGGGATCGTCGACCACATCGAGGACCGCATCGTCGGCCTGAAGGTGCGCGACATCTACGAGGTGCCGGCGGCGGCGATCGTGCTGCTCGCCCATCAGGAGCTCGAGAAGCTCGTCGGCACGATCCACCAGAACCAGTTCAAGCCGGGCCTCGAGCGCCAGTGGGCCTACCTCGTCTACGCCGGACTGTGGTGGGAGCCGCTGCGCGGCGATCTCGACGCGTTCATGGACCGCGTCAACCAGCAGGTCACCGGCACGATCGGGGTCAAGCTCTACAAGGGCTCGGCGCGCGTCGTGACGCGCAACTCGCCGAACGCCGTCTACGACCAGTCGCTGGCCTCGTTCACCGAGTCCGGCGGGCTGTTCAGCCAGCAGGCGTCGCCCGGCTTCATCGAGCTGTGGTCGCTGCAGTCGCGCATGGCCCACCAGCTGCGCGCGCGCAACGAGCAGGACTGAGGACGCGCGGCTGGCGCCATGGCGTCATTCGAGCTGCCCGACTTCTACATGCCGTGGTCGGCGCGCGCCAACCCGCACGTCGGCGGAGCGCGCTCGCACGTGCGGGCGTGGGCGCATGACGTCGGGATCCTCGGCTCGCCGGAGACCGTCTGGAACGCGGACGACTTCGACGCGGCCGACTTCGCGAGCTTCACCGCGTCCGTGCATCCCGACGCGCAGGCCGCCGAGCTCGAGCTGCTGACCGACTGGTACGTCTGGCTGTTCTACCTCGACGACGACTTCGGCGAGACCTGCAAGCGCAGTGGCGACCTCGCGCGCGCGAGGGCGCTGGCCGAGCGCCTGGAGGCGCTGATGGCGGTCGATCCCGGCGACGACAGCGGCCCGCAGCCGGAGACGATCGTCGAGATCGCGCTGCAGGACCTGTGGTCGCGCACCGCGTCGACCGCCTCGCCGGCCTGGCGCGAGCGCTTCGTCGAGAGCAACCGGCGGCTCTTCGACGAGTTCTCGTGGGAGATCGTGCTGCGCCGCGAGGATCGCGTCGCCGACCCGATCGAGTACGTCGAGATGCGCCGGCGGACGGGCGGCACGCCGTGGTCGGCGGACCTCGTCGAGCATGCGCTCGAACGCGAGCTGGCGGCGGGGATCGTCACCTCGCGGCCGATCCGCGTGCTGCGCGACGTCTTCGCCGACAGCGTCGGCCTGCACAACGACATCGTCTCCTACGACAAGGAGCTGCTCGTCGAGGACGACCGCAACAACGGCGTGCACATCGCGCACGGGTTCCTCGGCTGCGAGCTGCAGCAGGCCGTCGAGGTCGTCAACGACCTGATCACGTCGCGCCTGCGCCACTTCGAGAACACGGCGGCGACCGAGCTCGAGCCGCTGTTCGCCGAGCACGGGCTCGATCCGGCGCAGCGCGCGGACGTCCTGCGCTACGTCGCCGGCCTGCAGGACTGGATGGCCGGAGACCGCGGGTGGCACATGGCGTCGGGGCGCTACGGCCACGCCGACACGGCGCGCAGCGCGCCGGCGAGCGGCCCGACGGGGCTCGGGACGGCCGCGACGCGGATCGCGCAGCTGCGCCCGCGCCCGGCGCAGCTGACGCGGCGCGCGGCAGGGACGCTCGAGGCGCCCGAGCTCTACATGCCCTACGAGGCGCGCGTCAGTCCGCACCTCGACGGAGCTCGCGCGCGCGGGCGTGAGTGGGCGCGCGACATCGGGATGCTCGACGGCGACGTCTGGGACGAGCGGCGCCTCGGCGCGATCGACCCCGCGCTGCTGACCGCGCTGACGCATCCCGACGCGCCGGCCGAAGAGCTCGACCTGATCAACGCCTGGAACACGTGGGCCTTCTACGCCGACGATCTCGCCGTCGAGCGCTTCAAGCGCGGGCGGCCGCTCGGCGCGCACGACCTCGTCGCCGCCAAGGCGCTCGTCCGCCGGCTCGCCGCGTTCATGCCGGAGGATCGGGCGACGGCCCGCACCGCCGCCGGCGAGCACGCTCGAGCGCGCGCTCGCCGACCTGTGGTCGCGCCTGCCGGTCGATCTGCCGGCGGACGCGCGGCGCCGCCTGGCCGCCGACGCCGAGCTGATGGCCGGCTCCTTTCAGGCGGAGCTCCGGTGGCTGGCGTCCGGTCAGGTCCCCGATGCGATCGCGTACGTCGAGGCGCGCCGCCTGAGCATCGGCGCGCCGTTCTCGCAGATCCTCCGCCGCTGCCTGCGCTCGCCGTGCCGGCTGCTCGGGCCACGAGCTCCTCGGCCGGCGCCCGCTCCGCGAGCTGCTCGGCGCCCACGCCGACTGGCAGGGCCTGCACAACGACATCGGCTCCTACGCGCGCGAGCAGTCCTACGATCGCGACACGAACACCGGCATCGTCGTCCTCGCGCGACTGCTGGGCTGCGACCTGCAGCGCGCGGCCGAGCTGCTCGCCGAGCTCGCCGACGTGCGCCTGCGCCAGTTCGAGCGGATCGTCGACCGCGAGCTCGGCCCGCTGCTCGACGAGCTGGACGCCGACGGGCCGCAGCGCGCCGACGTCCTCGCGTACGCCGGCGAGCTTCGCGACTGGCTCGCGGGAGCGCACGCCTGGTCGCGCGTCACCGGTCGCCATGCCCCCGTGACCTGGACCGGGGACGCCGCCGCGCGCATCCTGCGCGTCGGCCGGATCGGGGCCGGGTAGCATCCCCGTCATGGGTTACAAGATCCTCGGCTTCGCCGTCTGGCAGGGCGCGCGCTGGTATGCGCGCAAGCGCATCAGCCGTCTCGTTCCGTCGCGCAAGCTCGCCGCGGCCGTCTTCGTGGCGGGCACCGTGGTGGCTGTCGCGGCCGTCGCCGCCCGCTCGGGCTGCGACGACTGCGCAAGCTGACGCGGCGCTTCGCCGGCGGCTGACCGCGACCCCGCAACGTGGGCAAAACGCCCGCGGGCGACCGCGGGCTTGCCGCCGCTCGGGCACCTATTGTCCTGGCCCGTGACCGTCCCCGCCTGCGCCCATCTGCACGTCCATTCGGAGTACTCGCTGCTCGATGGCGCGTGCAAGATCGAGGCCCTCGCCAAGCGCGCCGCCGACTTCGGCCAGCCCGCGCTGGGGCTGACCGATCACGGCGTCATGAACGGCGCCGTCGAGCACTACCTTGCCGCCCGCAAGCACGGCGTCACGCCGATCATGGGCTGCGAGATCTACTTCGTCGACGACCACACGGCGCGCGGGCGCCACGAGCACAACCACCTGACGCTGCTGGCCGCGTCGAACACCGGCTATCGCAACCTCGTCAAGCTCTCCAGCGCAGGGCTTCCTGACACGGCCTCAACCGCGGCAAGCCGACCGTCGACCTCGAGGTGCTCGACCGCTACGGCGAGGGCATCATCGCGCTGACCGGCTGCCTGGCCTCGCGCTTCTGCCAGCGCCTGGTCGACGACCGCGACGACGAGGCGCGCGCGCACGTCGACGACCTGATCGAGGTCTTCGGCGCCGAGGACGTCTACTTCGAGGTCCAGCGCAACGGCCTCGCGCCGCAGGACAAGGCCAACGAGAAGATCGTGCGGATCGCGCGCGAGATCGGCCGCCCGATCGTCGGCACCGCCGACGTGCACTACCTGCGCAAGGAGGACTACCACCACCACACGGCGCTGCTTGTGCGTGCAGACGAAGTCCACGCTCGCAGGCGCCGAAGATGACCTTCGACACCAACGAGTTCTTCCTGAAGTCCAACGAGGAGATGGCGCAGTCCTTCGCGCAGTGGCCCGAGGCGCTCGCGTCGACGATCGAGATCGCGCGAGCGCTGCGACGTGCAGATCGAGCTCGGCCAGCAGCTGATCCCGCACTACCCGACGCCCGACGGCGAGCCCGAGCACGAGTTACCTGCGCGCCCGCGTGCTGCGAGGGCCTCGCGCGCCGCTACGGCGACCCGCCGCCGGCCGAGGCGATCGAGCGCATGGAGATGGAGCTCGGCGTCATCAACCGGATGGGCTTCGACGCCTACTTCCTGATCGTCTGGGACTTCATCCGCTACGCCAAGGACAACGGCATCGCGGTCGGCCCGGGCCGCGGCTCGGCGGCGGGCTCGATCGTCGCCTACTGCCTGTCGATCACCGACGTCGACCCGCTGCGCTACGACCTGCTCTTCGAGCGCTTCCTGAACCCCGAGCGCGTGTCGATGCCCGACATCGACATCGACTTCTCCGTGCGCGGCCGCGAGCAGGTCATGCGCTACGTCGTCGAGAAGTACGGGCGCGAGTCGGTCGCGCAGATCGTGACCTTCGGCAAGATGTTCCCGCGCGCGGCGACGCGCGACGCGGCGCGCGTGCTCGAGCACGACTACGGCGTCGGCGACCGCTTGGCGAAGCTCATCCCGGACCCGATCATGGGCCGCTCGCCGTCCTTCGAGGACTGCCTGAAGCCCGGCGAGGCGCTGCGCCTGGCGTATGACTCCGACCCGATCGCCAAGCAGATCGTCGACGTCGCGCAGGGCCTCGAGGGGATCGTGCGCAACTCGTCGATCCACGCCGCGGCGGTCGTCATCGCGGAGGGGCCGCTGACGGACATCGTGCCGCTGCAGCTCGCCGACTCAAACCAGGTCGACGCGGACGGCAACAAGATCTTCAAGATCGTCACGCAGTTCTCGATGAAGCCCGTCGAGCAGCTCGGCCTGCTGAAGATGGACTTCCTCGGCCTGCGCAACCTCGACGTCATCGAGGACGCGCTGGACATCATCGAGCGCTCGACCGGCGTGCGCCCGGACATGGCGGCGCTGCCGCTGGACGACGAGCGCACCTACGAGATGCTCGGCGCCGGCGACTCGATCGGCGTCTTCCAGTTCGAGTCCGAGGGCATGCAGAAGGCGCTGCGCAACGTGCGCCCGACGGAGTTCGACGACCTCGTCGCGCTCGTCGCGCTGTACCGCCCGGGCGCGATGGACCAGATCCCGACCTACGCGCGCGGCAAGCGCGACCCGGAGTCCGTCGTCGTATCGCCGACGAGCGGCTGCGGCCGATCACCGAGTCGACGAAGGGGGTGATCCTCTACCAGGAGCAGTCGATGCAGATCGCCAAGCCGCTCGCCGGCTTCTCGGGCGCCAAGGCCGACGACCTGCGCAAGGCGATCGGCAAGAAGAACCGCGAGGCGATGGCCAAGCTCGAGCCGGAGTTCCGCGAGGGCTGCCGCGCGTCGGGAACGCGCGATCAGGTCATCGAGCAGCTGTGGGCGACGAACGTCAAGGCGGCCGACTACTCCTTCAACAACTCCCACGCGGCCTGCTACGCGCTGATCGCCTACCGCACGGCCTGGCTGAAGGCCAACTACCCGGCCGAGTACATGGCGGCGCTGATCAGCTCGGTCATGTCGACGAAGGACAAGGTCCCGTTCTTCGCCACGCAGGCCGAGCAGATGGGCATCGAGATCCTGCCGCCCGACGTCAACGTCTCCGACCACGACTTCGTCGTCGTCGGACGGCAACATCCGCTTCGGGCTGGATGCGGTCAAGGGCGTCGGCTACGCGGCCGTCGAGGCGATCAAGGCGGCGCGCGAGGAGGGTGGCCCGTTCGAGTCGCTGTGGGACTTCTGCGCGCGCGTCGACTGCGCGCGCGGTCAACAAGAAGGCGATCGAGGCGCTGATCAAGTGCGGCGCCTTCGGCTCCACCGGCGCGACGCGCAAGGGCATGCTGATCGTGCTCGAGCAGGCGCAGGGGGCGGGGCAGAAGGCCCAGCAGGACCTCGAGATCGGCCAGGGCTCGATCTTCGACTCCGTCGACTTCGGCGGCGGCTCGCAACGCCAACGGCGCCGCGGCCGCGTTCGCCGACCCGAGCACCCGCCGATCCCGCCCGACGAGTTCGAGCAGCCCGAGCTGCTGGCGATCGAGAAGGAGTCGATCGGCCTGTTCATCTCCGCGCACCCGCTCAAGCAGGTGCGCGAGGCGCTGCGCGAAGCGGTCGACTGCCCGCTGTCGGCGCTGTCGGAGCGCAAGGACGAGGACTGGGTGACGGCCGGCGGCATCATCACGCAGGCCAAGAAGATCCGCACGCGCAACGGCGAGCACGATGATGTTCGCGACGCTCGACGACCTCGAGGGCTGCGTCGAGATCCTCGTCTTCGGCAAGGCGCTGGCCGAGTACGAGGGCGCGCTCGGCGTCGACTCGGTCGTCATCGTGCGCGGCCGGGTCGACCACAAGGACGCCGACAAGACGTGCCTCGTCGTGCAGTCGGCGGAGCCGTTCGCAGCCGACGCCCGAGGAGGTCGAGCGCGCGCGGGCGGCGGCAGCGACGCGGATCGTCGGCCCGCTGCCGCTGCACGTGCGCCTCGACGCCGTCGACGCTGCCGGCGTCGGTCATCGACGACCTCAAGCACCTGCTGGCGAACTTCCCCGGCGAGTCGGAGGTCGTGCTCGAGGTGCAGATGAGCGCCGGCGACCCGCGCACGCTGCGCCTCGGCCCGTCCTTCAAGGTCGCGCCGACGCCGACGCTGCGCGCCGAGCTCGAGCACGTGCTCGGCCCGGCGGCGCTGATCGCCGGCTGAGCCGCCGGTCTAGGACTGCGGCGGGCGTCACGCTCGGCGGCGGGACGGGGTTCTCGACCGGTGCCTTGGACATGTCGCGGTTTCGCAGCACGATCGAGACGCCGAGGAAGACCGCGGTCAGCATCCCGATCGCGAGCACGGCGACGGTGATCGGCGAGTCGGGTGCGGCGCGCTCAGATGCCGAGCGACAGCAGTGGCGCAGCGATCATGACCGCCCACTGCCAGAACGGCACGGGCGGGCGATGGGGGACGTTCTGTGTGGTGTCGTCATGTGCGGTCATGTGGATTGCTCGTCCCCGCTGGCCGCGCCTCGTCAAGCGCGCCGCCGCGCTGCAGATCCCGCGCCGGCGCAGACGGCGCGCCAGCGCGATCTCCGCCGCTCGCGGGCCGGAGTGGCTCGGGTCCGGGCGTCTCGAGCACGCACGGCAGGCCCTCGAAGCGCGGCTCGGACAGGAAGACCGCGCAGCCGTCGGCGCCGATCTCGCCCTCGCCGACGTTCGGCGTGGCGGTCGCGGTTGGAGCCCAGCGGCGTCGCCGAGTCGTTGAGGTGCAGCGAGCCGAGCCGCTCGAGGCCGACGAGCTCGACGCACTCGTCGAGCACCCCGTCCAGGCCCTCGGCGGTGCGGATGTCATAGCCCGAGGCGAGCAGGTGGCAGGAGTCCAGGCACAGCCCGAGGCGCTCGCCGCCGCCGGCGGCCTCGAGCAGCGCGGCGAGCTCGCCGAACGAGCGCCCCAGCGTGCCGCCCGTGCCGGCCGTGTTCTCGAGGTGCAGCGGGCAGCCCTCGGACTCCGCCAGCGCCTCGGCGATGACCTCGCCGGCGCGCGCGATCGCCGGCGCGACCTCGCCCGCCAGCGCCGAGCCCGGGTGCAGCACGACCGCGTGCGCGCCGAGCGCGTCGCCGGCGCGCAGCGAGCTCGTCAGCGAGGCCAGCGACTTCTCGCGGATCTCCGGCATCCTCGGAGGCGCAGTTGAGCAGGTAGACGGCGTGGATCAGCAGCGCGCCGACGTCCGACGCTGCCATCGCGACGCGGAACGCGGCCACCTCGTCCTCGCAGTAGACGCGCGGCTTCCAGGCCCGCGGGTTCTGGTTGAAGATCTGAATCGCCTCGCGCGCCGCGCTCGACGCCGCGCGCGACGGCCTTGGCGCGGGCCGCCCGCGGGGGAGACGTGGGCGCCGATCAGCATCTCGTACTGTCACGGCGCATGAGAGTTCGCTTCGCTCCTTCCCCGACCGGGGCGCTGCACGTCGGCGGCGCGCGCACGGCGCTGTACAACTGGCTGCTCGCGCGACACGACGGCGGGACGCTCGTCCTGCGCATCGAAGATACCGACCGCGAGCGCTCCACTCCCGAGAACGTCGAGCAGATCCTCGACGCGCTGCGCTGGCTGCAGCTCGACTACGACGAGGGCCCGATCAGCCAGGTCTCGCGCACCGATCGCCACCAGGAGGTGCTCGCGCAGCTGCTCGACGAGCGGCCACGCCTACCGCTCGACGGCGGCGAAGGCCGAGGTCGACGCCTACAAGGCCGCAGCACGGCGCCGACCGCGGCTTTCGCGGCAGCCGCGAGGAGTCCGGGCGCCGTGCGCCTGCGCGTGCCCGACGAGGGCGCGACCGTCGTCCACGACCTCATCCGCGGCGACACGACCTTCGCAGCACGTGCACCTCGACGACCCCGTGATCGCGCGCGCCGACGGCAGCGTGCTCTACAACTTCGCCGTCGCCGTCGACGACCTCGACGCCGGCATCACGCACGTCGTTCGCGGCGAGGACCACCTCTCCAACACGCCCAAGCAGCTGCTCGTGCTCGAGGCGCTCGGCGCGCAGCCGCCGATCTACGCCCACCTGCCGCTGCTGCACGGCCTCGACGGCAAGAAGCTCTCCAAGCGCCACGGCGCCGCCTCGGTGCAGGAGCTGCCGCGACGAGGGCTACCTGCCCGAGGCGCTGCGCAACTACATGGCGCTGCTGGGCTGGGGCTCGGCCGACGACGAGACGATCATCTCGACCGGCGAGCTCGTCGAGCAGTTCAGCATCGAGCGCGTCTCGCGCAACCCGGCGCGGTTCGACCACAAGAAGCTGCGCTGGCTGAACGGGCGCTACGTGCGCGAGCTGTCGGTCGACGAGCTGACCGCGCGCCTGGAGGACGTTCACCGGGCGCAGCGGCCTGCGCGACGCCGTCGAGATCTCGCGCGAGAAGATGCAGACGCTGGCGGACTTCTGGCCGCTGGCCGGGTTCGTCTTCGACGGGCCCGCCGACGATCCGGCGGCGCGCGAGAAGTGGCTGGACGAGGATGGCCGCGCGGCGCTGCGCGAGGTGCGCGCGGCGCTCGAGGCGCTGCGAGCCGTTCACGCTCGACGCCGTCGCAGGAGGCGCTCGAGGGCGTCGTCGCGGCGCTCGACGTCAAGCCCAAGCAGGTCTTTCAGCCGATCCGCGTCGCCCTGGCGGGCCGCGCGATCTCGCCCGGGATCTTCGAGACGCTCGTCGTCCTCGGCCGCGAGGAGTCGCTGCGGCGCATCGACGCGGCCCTCGCCGCGTGACGAACGAATCGCGGATTGCCTCTCAACCAAACGTCCACGGCTGCCGATACGGGGAGCATGATCTCCCCCGCACCCGCTCGCACTGTCCCGAACAGTGCAGCCGTCCAGCGTCATCACAACGAGGGCCACGGCCGCCGGCTGACCGCCGCCTTCGAGGCACTCGAGGCGTTCCCGGCTCTCGCGGAGTCGCGCAACCGCCTGCTGCGCCTCGCCAGCGCCGAGCGCGTGTCGCCCGCCGACATCGTCGCCACCGTCGAGTCCGACATCGCGCTGGTCATCAGCGTCATGCGGCTGGCCAACCAGATCGACGGCCCCAAGCGCGGTCGCGTCGAGTCGATCGTCAAGGCCGTCGAGATCCTGTCGCCCGAGTCCGTCCAGGCGCTCGCCTCGAGCGCGCGGACGTTCGACTTCTTCGAGCGCTCGTCGGTCTGGGACGCCGCGCCCGAGCGTTCTCGCCTGCACGGCGTCGCGACCCAGCGCGCCGCCGACCGCCTCGCGCAGGAGGCCGGCTACGAGCACCGCGACCGCCTGATGGTCACGACGCTGCTGCACGACATCGGCAAGCTCGTCCTGACGCACGCCTACCCCGGCTATCCCGACCAGGTCCACGGCGACGCGCGCACGCCCGAGGAGCGCGTCCACCGCGAGCGCCGCGAGCTCGGCGTCGACCACGCCCTCGTCGGCGGCGTGCTCGCCCGCCGCTGGGGCCTGCCGGGCGCCGTCGCCTCGGCGATCGAGCGCCATCACTCCGAGGACGCGCAGGGCGAGGCCGCCTTCGTGCGCCTGGCCGACATGCTCGCCCACTACGCCCACGGCGACCAGGTCTCGCCGAACGCGCTGCTGAAGACTGCGCGCGCCGTCGGCCTCGGGCCGAGCGAGCTGCGCGCGGTCATGTACGACCTGCCCTACCCGACGTCCAGCCGGCCGCGCCAGATCGACCCGTGCCCGCTGTCGGGCCGCGAGGTCGAGGTCCTCAAGCGCCTCGCCGAGGGCAAGGTCTACAAGCAGATCGCCGCCGAGCTGTTGCTGTCGACGTCGACCGTGCGCACCCACCTGCACAACATCTACGGCAAGCTCGGCGCCGTCGACCGTGCGCAGGCCGTGCTGATCGCCACCGAGCGCGGCTGGATCTAGGCAGGCCTTCAGGCCCTGGACTGGGCCGCGAACACGGGCCACGGAGGGCCCGGACCTCCTCTGCGTCGCGCCGCCAGCGTCCACGCCAGCGCGGCGAGCCCCATGCCGAGGGCGTCGATCGCGACGTCGAGCGCCGCGCCGTGGCGGCCCTCGACGAACGTCTGGTGAAACTCGTCGCTGCCGGCGTACAGCAACGCGACGACGGTCGCGGCCACCGGCCGGCGCCAGTCGGTCGCGCGTGCGAGCGTCAGCCACAGCACGGCGAAGATCGTGACGTGCGCGATCTTTCGCAGCACGAGGTCCCACGTTCCCAGGCCGGTGCCGAGGTCGGGGGTCGCCGACAAGCGCGAAGATGAGCGCCATCACCGCCAGCCGGCGGGGCGTACCGGCTGACCGGGTCGCATACAGTCAACATAGAGCGATGATCTCGATCACCACGAAGTCGCCCTACGCGCTGCAGGCGCTGTCGGAGCTCGGCCGCTCAGGCGACGGGCCGGTCCCGATCGGCGAGCTCGCCCGCCGCCGCGACATCCCGGCGCAGTTCCTCGAGCAGCTGTTCGCGACGCTGCGCCGCGCGGGCGTGCTGAAGTCCCAGCGCGGCGTCAAGGGCGGCTACTCGTTCGCGCGCACCCCCGCAGAGATCACCGTGCTCGAGGTCGTCGAGCTGCTCGACGGCCCGTTCGGCCGCGACGCCGAGGGCATCTTCGGCGAGGCCGCCGCGGCCGCGCGCGCCGTGCTCGGCGCGACGACGATCGCCGACATCGTCGAGCGCGAGGCGCGCGAGGCGGGCGTCGCGATGTACCACATCTTTGCGAGGCCCTGCAGCGGGCGCGGTGGAAGTTCCCACCGCACTTGCGCCACACGCCGCGCCGGGCCGCCTTGACGGTCGCCTGCGCCCGGCGGTAGGCGGTTGCGCGCTCAAAGCCCTGCCCGTAGACGTAGACCTTCGCCCAGCCCGACGAGATCATCGTGCGCCCGAGGTCGACGCCGCTCGCGCTGACGTACGCGAGCAGGCGGCCGAACCGGTCGACAGGATCCTGCGTCAGGTCGGCCGTCAGCGTGACGGTCCGGCCGGCACCGCCGCGCATTGCGAGCTTCTTCATGCGCGCCGTCGCGTCCGCGCCGCCGCATTGCGCACGGGTCCCGGGCTTGACCGTCTCCGGCGTGTCGATGCCGATCAGCCGCACGGTCGTGGCCTGGCCCGTCGTCAGCCGGACCTTCAGCGTGTCGCCGTCGATGACGCGCACGACGCGCGCCCTCGCCGTCGGCGCGGTGGCGGCAGCGGGCGCGGGCGCAACCGCGGGCGGCGGCGGCGCGGCTGCGGTCGCGCCGGCGCAAGGGCACGGCAGCGACTGGCAGGCCCGGCCGTCGCTGTCGCCGTCGAGGCCGTCGGGGTCGCCGGGGTGGGCGTTCAGATGGGCCTGCGCCGCGGCCTGATGCGGAAAGTCCGAGCAATCGAGATCGCCGCCGTGCGTCGCGGCGGCCGGCGACGGCAGCGCGATCAGCGCGCCGGCGGCGCAGATGGACAGCAGCAGGCGGCGCATGGGACGTCTATCGACAGACGAGTGCCAAGCCTGATGCGGACCGGCTGGCGTCTGGACGGCGGCGGGGCTTCACCCCCGTCGTCATGCCCCCGGCCTGCCTCTAACGGGCGCGGGGGCATTTCGTCGATGGGCGTCATCAACCATTGACGCCGTCGAAGGTGCCGATCTACAATGCCGGGGCCGGGCGGTCGCGAGCGACGAACGCGACCGGCGCGGAGTCACCATCGGTTGTTCGCTGTGTTTGTCCCACTCCCGAGGAGTTTGAGATGAGCAACGTGATCGAAGGCAGTGATCGGTTCGGCGCGTTCGAGATCAGCAGCGACCACGACGACGAGCGGTGCGTCGTCGCGCTCGCCGGCGAGCTCGACATCGCCGGGGTCGACAGCGTCACGCAGGAGCTGCTGCGGGCCGAGGCGACCGACGTCAGCGAGGTCGTGCTCGACCTCAGCAGGCTGACGTTCATCGACTCGTCGGGGATCGCCCTGATCCTGGCGGCCGACGCGCGCTCGCGAGCGGACGGCGGCCGATTGCGCCTGATCGGCGGCTCGGATCCCGTCCAGCGCGTGTTCGAAGTGAGCGGGCTGCTCGACCGCCTGCCGTTCGCCGACTGACCCGCGAACGGGTCCGCCAACGCCCCGCCGGCCGCCGCGCGTGGCGCGTCCGGCCCGATCTTTCATCGATACTGGCGCCAACCGCGGCACCAACGATGGGAGACACACCATGAAGCGCACGTCCGTCCTGCTGACCGCCGCGCTGCTCGCCGGCGGCGCCGGTGCCGTCATCTCCTCGTCCGGAAGCGCGCAGGCGCCCACGCTGCGCACGCTGACCTTCACCGAGCGGGACGCCCGCGAGTTCGCCACGCGTTTCAGCGAGTCGCGCCTCTCGCCTGACGACTCGTTCGTGTTCACGGCGAGCCTTCGCGACAGCGCCGGCCAGCCCGCCGGCCGCGAGTCGGGCGCGTGCTCGGCGATCTCGCGCAACGCGACCGAGTGCCAGGCGACGCTGTTTCTCAAGGCGGGCAAGATCTTCGTCTCGGGCGGCACCGTCTTCGGCGCCAGAACGGTCCTCGGCGTGGTCGGCGGCACCGGCGCGTACATCGGCGCGCGCGGCACGCTGACCGTCGTCGACCGCAAGAGCGGCGATCAGTTGACGGTCACGCTGCTGGCGTAGGGCGTCGTAGCACGCCGCCGCGATACGAGGCAGTTCGGCCCGGGGCCCTACCTGCTCGGGCTGCGGCGCTGCGAGGAGCGGTGGGGAAGCGGGTTTCCCTACGAGGTGCCCGCTGTCGCGTCGATCGAGCAGCTCGGCCTCGAAACAGGGGTCACGCTCCTGGCGGGAGACAACGGCTCGGGCAAGTCGACCGTCGTCGAGGCCCTCGCCGGAGCGATGGGCTTCGCCGCGCAGGGCGGCGAGCTCGAGCAGCTGGGGGAGCTGCCGGCGGTGCCGCGCAGCGTCCTCGACGGCGCGCTCGAGCCGGTGTTGTCGCGGCGCAAGCCGCGCAAGGGCTACTACCTGCGCGCGGAGAGCTTCTTCAACGTCGCCGCGTTCGCCGACTCCGGCGGACTGCACGCGCCCGACCTGTCGCTCTACGGCGACACCCCGCTGAACGAGCAGTCCCATGGCGAGTCGTTTCTTTCGCTGGCCGCCAATCGCTTCGGCGGCGACAGCCTGTACGTCCTCGACGAGCCCGAGGCGGCGCTGTCGGTCACCGGCGCACTCGCGCTCCTGGCGATCGTGGTTCGCGCCACGCGCGCGGGTGCGCAGTTCGTCATCGCTACCCACTCGCCGGTGCTGCTCGCGATCCCCGGCGCACGCATCTACGAGCTCGACGACGACGGCGTCGCCGAGACGGCCTATGACGATCTGCAGGCCGTGCGCTTCACCCGCGGCTTCCTCGAGGCACCGGCGCGCTACCTGCGCGCGGCGCTCGAGTAGCGTCCTCCGGGTCAGGCGAGCGCGAAGCGCAGCTGCACCTCGGTGCCGCCGCCGTCCCCGGCGCGGATCTCGAGCCCGTCGGCCTCGTGGGCCATCAGCGAGAGCCCGAGGCCGAGCCCGGGGCTGTCGGTGCGCGGCGACATCCCGACGCCGTCGTCGCGCACGCAGACGTCGAGGAAGCGCTCCTCGCGGCACGCCGCCTTGACGTGGATCAAGCCGCGAGCCGTCCCGCTGTCGCGATAGGCGTGCATCACGACGTTCGTCGCCGCCTCGCTGACGGCGAGGCCAATGCGCTCGAGCAGGCCATGGCCGGCGCCGCAGCGCTCAGCCACATCTCCGACGGCGCCGCGGATGTCGGCGACGCGCGAGGCCTGGGCGGGATAGCACGCATCGAGCCCGACATCTGCGTGCGTTGACATCACACAGAGCCCACTACCCAATCGCCGGCAAGCCGGCACGGCGGATACGGTGTGCCGTCGATGCCGCGAATCCCGGTCAACATCGCCGAGCACGTCGGGCGCACGCCGATGATCGAGATGACGCGCATGGCGCCGGAGGGCGTGCGACTGTTCGGCAAGCTCGAGTCCTTCAACCCGGGCGGCAGCGTCAAGGACCGCATCGGCGTCGCGATGATCGAGGCGGCCGAGGCCGACGGGCTGATCGAGCCGGGCCGCACGACGATCGTCGAGGCGACCTCGGGCAACACCGGCATCGCGCTGGCGTTCGTCTGCGCCGCCAAGGGCTATGAGCTGGTGCTGACGCTGCCGCAGGGGATGAGCCGCGAGCGCGAGGCCCTGCTGCGCCTGTACGGGGCGCGCGTGGAGATCATCGAGTCGATGGGCGGGATGCACGAGGCTGTCGAGGCCGCGCGCGAGATGGCGACGCGCGACGACGTCTTCCTGCCCGACCAGTTCGCCAACCCCGCCAACCCCGAGGCCCACCGGCGCACCACGGGCCCGGAGTTGTGGGACGCGCTGGACGGCGACATCGACGTGCTCGTCTGCGGCGTCGGAACGGGCGGCACGATCACCGGCGCGGGCGAGTTCCTCAAGGAACGCAACCCCGCTCTGCACGTCGTGGCCGTCGAGCCGGCGAGCTCGGCCGTGCTGTCGGGGCGCTCGCCCGGCCCGCACAAGATCCAGGGCATCGGCGCCGGGTTCGTCCCGCCCGTGCTCAACCGCGAGATCATCGACGAGGTCGTTCCCGTCGACGACGAGGACGCGCTCGACACGGCGCGCCTCGCCGCGCGCAGCGAGGGCACGCTGGTGGGCATCTCCTGCGGCGCGGCGCTCTGGGCCGCGATCGAGCTCGGGCGGCGGGCGGAGTTTCAGGGCAAGCGCATCGCCGTCGTGCTGCCGGACTCCGGCGAGCGCTACGTCTCGGCGCCGTTCTTCGCGCCCTAAAGGACCCAATTCGCAGGGCAATTGGCGCCTTTGGACGGGCACGCCGAGCCGCTACGCTCATCCGATGCTCGGTCTGGGAAGCCTGGCGCGCGTTGCCGGCGAGGTGCGTCGCGACGTCGCCGCCGCGCACGCACGCGATCCCGCGGCGCGGGGCGCGCCGAGCGCCGAGATCCTCTCCTCGTGGCCGGGCGTGCAGGCGCTGCTCGTGCACCGCGTCGCGCACGGGCTGCACGGCGCGGGGCTGCCGATCGTGCCGCGCTCGCTGTCGATGGCGGCGCGGTTGCTGACCGGCATCGAGATCCATCCGGCCGCGAGCATCGGGCGCGGCTTCTTCATCGACCACGGCGCCGGCGTGGTGATCGGCGAGACCGCGGAGATCGGCGACGACGTCACCCTCTACCAGGGCGTGACGCTCGGCGGCACGGGCTTTCAGACGGGCAAGCGCCATCCGACGCTGCAGGACAACGTCACGGTCGGCGCGGGCGCCAAGCTCCTGGGAGCGATCACCGTTGGGCACGGCGCGAAGATCGGCGCCAACTCGGTCGTCATCACCGACGTCGCTCCGAACTCGACCGTCGTCGGCAACCCCGGGCACGCGGTGCGCGTCGACGGCAGGCGCCCGGAGGGTCCCGACACCGACTGGATCCACCTGCCCGACCCGATCGCCGACGCGATCAAGGGCCTGTCGGCGCGCATCGGCGATCTCGAGCACGACATCGCCGAGCTGTCGGGCCGCGAACGGCCGGCGGACGGCGACGTGCGCTCGCTGCGCGAGGTGCGCGGGCCCAGCCCGGCCGGCGGCTAGTAATAGACGGTGCGGCAGCGATGCCGCGGTAGCGCCTTGTACCGCGGCGCCTGGCCGCGGCTCCACAGCCAGTTGTCGAGGACGTGCGGGGCGACCCCGGCGCGCGCCGCGATCAGCTCGCAGGCGTGCACGGCGCAGGCGCGGATCTCGCGCTCCTGCGGGCCGGGGCGCAGCGACAGGCCGGCGTCGATGTGGGCCGCGAGGTGCTCGTCGTAGCGCAGCACGCCGTCGCAGCGCAGCACATAGGGGACGAGGTTGTCGGCGAAGATCGTCAGGCGCGCCAGGTCATCGAATCGTGCGACGCCAGCGAGCGCGAGATCCGCCGCGGCGATCTGCGCGCGCTTGTAGAAGCCGCGGTCGGCGAACAGGGCCATGCCCTCGGCCAGCATCGTCGCCAGGCGCTCGGCCGAGCCGTGCGCCTCGCGGACGAGATCGAGCGCGTCGCGATCACCGAGGAAGACGCCGAGCGAGCGCAGCGCCTGCGCGTAGAGCGCGACCAGCTCGTGGTCGCGGCGCTGGCCGAGCACGCCGGCGAGCTCGTCGGCGCGCATCGCCCGCAGGCCGGCGGGCGACCACGGGCCGTCGCCGCGAAAGGCGTCGGCGATCGCCCAGGCGACGGTGAAGTAGCCCGAGCAGCCCTGGCGCTTGACGAGCGTCGGAGACCAGCCCGAGCCGAAGTTGACGGCGTCCACGGCGAGCATGTACATCGCGACGTCGCGCTCTGCGCCTTCGAGGTAGTGGCGCACGGGATCGAGCGCCGGCGGCGGGCCGGGCTCGACGTCATGGAGCGCGCCGAGGTCGATCTCGACCCAGCTCGCGTCGCCGGCGATCTGCGCGCAGGTGCTGCGGACCTCCTCGCAGAGGCCGCCCGCTACAGACCGGCTCAGCGGCGGCCGAAGTCGACGGTGACGGTCGCCGCGCGGCCGCCGGTCATGCCGTGCATCGGCGCGCCGAGCACCATCCCGACGCCGATGTCGGCAAAGCGCCGGTCGAGGATCGTGCGACGATGAGCCCCGCTCTGCATCAGCGCGCTGACGAGCTGGGTGGGGCTCGCGAAGGTGCCCGTTCCCCAGGTCAGCGTCTCGCCGATGAACCAGCCGCGGGTCCTGCGCCCGTAGCCGGTGCGCAGGACGCGGCGGCGAACGCTGTCGCCGTTGGCGCTGACATGCGAGATGAACTTGCGCGCGACCATGTCGGCGCTGTGGCCCGTGGCGGCGTTCTGCAGCAGGCCGGACGCGCGCAGGGCACGCAGCCCGCGCCTCGCGCGCTCGGCGTTGATCAGGCAGCGCACGGCCTCGATGGCCTGCGCGCGCGTGGCATCGTTCAGCGCGATCGTGCCGGCATTGGCGCACGCGCCAGCGGCTGACCTGCTCGTTGCGGCGGTGGCGACGCTCCCTGGCGCGACACACGCCAGCGTTGCGATCGCAATGGCGATCGCCGTCCCGCGCGACATCCCCCTGCTCCCCCCGTGGTGGTGCCGCGAGTATAGGAAGGAGGCCGACCAGAAGCAATACCCGCATCGCGGGAGCCGAAACTCGATGGCCTGAAAAACCTTCTTGCAGCGGGCGAGCGGCGCCGCGAAGGCTCGGGCGCACCCTCCGGCGGCGGTCCTATCCTCATTGCGATGGCCGACACCGCCGCCAGCGATCGCGTCGAGGAGCTGCTCTCGGGCTCAACCCCCCGCAGCGTGAGGCCGTCCTGCACGGGGAGGGTCCGCTGCTGATCCTCGCCGGCGCCGGCACCGGCAAGACGCGCGTGCTGACGCACCGGATCGCCTTTCTCGAGCGCACGGGACAGGCGCGGGCCGGGGAGATCCTCGCGATCACGTTCACGAACAAGGCCGCGCAGGAGATGCGAGAGCGCGTCGAGCTGCTCG
Source organism: uncultured Actinomycetes bacterium (assembly GCA_963729125.1). GTDB lineage: Bacteria > Actinomycetota > Thermoleophilia > Solirubrobacterales > Solirubrobacteraceae > CADCVQ01. Next base: position 630,139 of record CAVSML010000008.1, on the reverse strand, counting down.
TCGGCCGGCGCACGCGCGCGATGTGGGTCATGACGTTCCACGCGGCCTGCGCGCGGATGCTGCGCGCCGACGGCGACAAGCTCGGCTACACGCGCCAGTTCACGATCTACGACCAGGCCGACGCGCGCCGGCTGGTCAAGCGCTGCCTCGACGAGCTCGGCATCGACACCAAGCGCTACACGCCCGGCGCGATCCACCATCAGATCTCCGACGCCAAGAACAAGCTGCGCGACGCCGATGCCTACCGCCGGCTCGTCGGCTCGTACTTCGAGCAGACGGTGGCCGACGCCTTCGCGCTGTACGAGAAGGAGATCCATCGCATGAACGCGATGGACTTCGACGACCTGCTCGTCAACGCCGTCAACGTGCTGACGCTCTTCCAGGAGGTCCGCGACCGCTACAGCTCGGCCTTTCGTCATGTGCTCGTCGACGAGTACCAGGACACCAACGCCGCCCAGTACCGCTGGCTGCAGTTGCTCGCCGGCGAGCACCGCAACCTCGCGGTGGTCGGCGACGACGCCCAGTGCCTGGTCGCAGGCACGCGCGTGACGATGGCCGACGGCAGCCTGCGCGCGATCGAGGACGTGCGCGTGGACGACGAGGTGCTGTCGAGCTACGGCGGCGGGGACTTCCGTCCGGCCCGCGTGAGCGCCGCATTCGCGTCGCACGACCGGCGGACGGGTGTGGCGATCACGATGAGCAGCGGCCGGCGCATCGTGTCGACGCCGGAGCATGTGCACTTTGCCGGTCGTCCCGGGGGGGTGTGTCGTGTTGGTGAGCCTCAGGCTCACAAAGCCGACACACCCCTGGTGGTGGCGACGCTGTGCGCCGGTCGCAGGGGCCGCGCGTCGCGACACGCCCTGAGCGCCACCGGCCGCGACGGCACACGCCGCGAGTCGAGCTTCGCCAGCGCGGGACGGCTGCTGGCCGTCGCCGAGCGGACCGGGGCCGAGCTCGGGGCGCCGCTGCTTGCGGTCGCAGCGCTTGGCGCCGGTGTCGCGGCTCTGCCGTTCACGACGGCGGCATCGGTTCGCGCCGGCATGGTGATGTTCGAGCAGGGCGGGGGCTACGACACGGTCGCGCGCGTCGAGCGTGTCGAGCTCAGAGATCCCGTCCATGACCTCAACGTCGAAGCAACGCACAACTTCGTCGCCAACGGCCTCGTCACGCACAACTCGATCTACGGCTTTCGCGGGGCCGACATCTCGAACATCCTCGATTTCGAGGACACCTTTCCCGACGCCCACGTCATCAAGCTCGAGCAGAACTACCGCTCGACGCAGACGATCCTGTCGGCCGCCAACGCGGTCATCGCGCACAACCGCGCACAGAAGCCCAAGACGCTGTGGACCGATCAGGGCGACGGCGACAAGATCCGCATCCGCGAGCTCGACGACGAGCACGCCGAGGCGCGCTACGTCGTCGGCGAGATCGAGCGGCTCGTCGACGAGGGCTCCAGCCGCGCGGAGATCGCGGTCTTCTACCGCATGAACGCGCAGTCGCGGGTCATCGAGGACACGCTCGTGCGCCGCGACATCGGCTACCAGGTGATCGGCGGCACGAAGTTCTACGAGCGCGCCGAGATCAAGGACGCGATCTCCTACCTGACGATCCTCGGCAACCCGCAGGACGTCGTCTCGTTTCAGCGCGTCGTCAACTCGCCGCGCCGCGGGATCGGGCAGACGTCGCTGGCGCGCGTCGTCAACCACGCCCAGGCGATGGGCATCAGCATCTGGGACGCGGCCGCCGAGCCTGCGGCAGTGCCCGGACTGGGGACCGCCGCCGTGCGCGCGCTCGGGCGCTTCATGGACACGATGATCGCGCTGCGCGAGACGGCGATCGGATCCCACCCGCCCGTGCCGATCGGCGACCTGCTCGCAGCCCTGCTCGATGAAACGGGCTACATCGAGGCGCTGAAGGCCGAGCGCACGATCGAGGCGCAGGGGCGCGAGGAGAACCTCGCCGAGCTCGTCGAGGTCGCGCGCGAGTTCGACGCCACCGCCGAGGCCGAGCAGGACACGCTCGACGTCTTCCTGCAGCAGGTGGCGCTCGTCGCCGACGCCGACACGCGCAAGGACGACGAGGGCCTCGTCACGCTGATGACGCTGCACAACGCCAAGGGCCTCGAGTACCCGATCGTCTTCATCGCCGGCATGGAGGAGGGCGTCTTCCCGCACTCGCGCGCGCTCGACGAGGGCGGCCTCGAGGAGGAGCGCCGGCTGGGCTACGTCGGCATCACGCGGGCGATGCGCAGCCTCTACATGACCAGCGCGCGGCGGCGCAACGTCTTCGGCGCGACCCAGTACGGGATGCGCTCGCGCTTTCTCGACGAGATCCCCGCGCAGCTCACCGACGGCTCGTCCCCGCGCCCGCGCGCGGGAGGCTTGGGCAGCGGGGCCGCGGTCTCCCGCCCGACGTCGTGGGCGAGCTCCTCGGCGCCGGCGCGCGAGGCGGCGCCGTCGGTGGACTTCCGCCTCGGCGACGACGTCATGCACGCGGCCTTCGGGGCGGGCGTCGTGACCGGCATCGAGGCGGGCGGGATCGTCGTCGTGCGCTTCGCCGGGGACGGCAGCGAGCGCAAGCTGATGGCTGAGTACGCGCCCGTCACCAGGCTCTGACAGGGTTCGGCGAGATGGGCGCTGAGATCATCGACGGCAGGCAGATCGCGGGCCGCGTGCGCATCGGCGTCGCCCGCGACGTCGAGGCGTTCACGCGGGAGTTCGGCGGGGCCAGGCCGGGCCTCGCGACGATCCTCGTCGGCGACGACCCGGGCTCGGCCGTCTACGTCGCCGGCAAGCAGAAGGCCTGCAGGGAGGTCGGCATGGAGGGGACGAACTTCCCGCTGCCTGCCGACACGCCGCGCGAGGAGCTCGTCGCGCTGATCGAGCGCCTGAACGACGACGACTCCGTCAACGGGATCCTGCTCCAGCTGCCGGTCCCCGCCCACCTCGACGGCGTCGAGCTGACGGGCATGATCGACGCCGACAAGGACGTCAACGGCCTGACGCCCGTCAGCGCCGGGCGCCTGGCGCTCGGCCTCGACGGCCTGCGGCCGTGCACGCCGCAGGGCGTCATGACGCTGCTCGAGGCGGCGGGCGCGTCGCTTGAGGGCGCCGAGGCCGTCGTGATCGGGCGCTCGAACCTCTTCGGCAAGCCGATGGCGCAGCTGCTGCTGGGCGCCAACGCGACGGTGACGACGTGCCACTCGCGCACGCGCGACCTCGCCGGGGTCTGCCGCCGCGCGGACGTCCTGATCGCGGCCGTCGGACGCGCGCGGATGGTCAAGGCCGACTGGGTCAAGCCGGGCGCGATCGTCATCGACGTGGGCATGAACCGCATGGATTCGTCCCCACCGACCCTCGCCGGCGACGTCGACTTCGATGCCGTCAGGGACATCGCGAGCGCGATCACCCCGGTGCCCGGCGGCGTCGGGCCGATGACGGTCGCCTTTCTGCTGCGCAACACGCTGCAGGCGGCGCGGATGGCGCGGGGGGCGACGTGAGCCTCGGCCGGCTGCGCGGCGGCGAGCTGCTCGCGGGCCTTGCGGCGGCCGGCCTGCTGCTCGTGATGTTCCTGCCGTGGTTCGGCGACCGTTCGGCGTGGGATTCGATGGCGATCACGCGCTTCGTGCTCGTCGCGCTCGTGCTCTGCGGCCTGGCGGTCGCCGTGCTGACCGTGACCTCGCACACGGTTGCGATGGCCTGCTCGGCCGGCGCGATCACCGTCGGCGTCGGCGCGATCGCGCTGCTGCTCGTGCTCTATCGCGTCGGCATCGACGAGCCGGGATCGAACGAGCTCGTGACGGTCGAGCTCGGCGCCTACCTCGGCCTCGCGCTCGTGCTCGGCGTGATCGCCGGCGCGTGGCGCACGCTCGCCGACGAGCGCACCGGCGCGGCGGCGTCGCTGCGCCAGACCGAGCGCGTGCTCGCCGAGCGCGGCGGCCCGCGCCAGGCGCCGCCGGCGCGCGACCCCGCCAGGCCCGGCCCGAGCGCGTAGCGCGGCGACGGCGCGGCGCGCGGGATCGTCGCCGCGACCACGGACGACGGGTTCCACGCGATCGGCGGGGGACCGCCGCTCGTGCAGGGCAATCCGTTGATCGGGACGGGCCTCGGGGCCTCGATCGGCGAGCGCCTCAGGCCTGCAGCGCGGCGGCGCGGTACTGCTGTGGGCTGACGCCGCGCACACGCTTGAAGGCCGTGCTGAGCGCGAACGGACTGCCGTAGCCGACGCGATCGGCAACCGAGCCGACGGTCGCGCCCGGCTCGCGCAGCAGGTCGGCGGCGAGCGCGATCCGCCAGCCGGCGAGGAACGTCATCGGCGGCTCGCCGACGAGCTCGTTGAAGCGGCGGGCCAGCGACGCCCGCGAGACGCCCGCGGCGCCGGCCAGCTCGGCGACCGTCCACCCGTGCGCGGGGTCGTGGTGCAGCAGCCGCAACGCGCGGCCGACGACCGGGTCGCCGTAGGCGCGATACCAGCCCGGCGCGCCGGCCTCCGGGCGCGCGAACCATGCGCGCAGCACGGCGATCAGCAACAGGTCGAGCAGGCGGTCCAGGACGGCCTCCTGGCCCGCCTCGTCCTTGACGATCTCGTCGGCCATCAGCGCGAGCAAGGGACAGTCCCAGTCCTCGTCGCGCAGGACCAGCAGGTTCGGCAGCGCGCGCAGCAGGCGTCCGCTGACCTCGCCGTCGAGCAGGTAGGCACCGGTCAGCATCTCGGTGGCGCCGTCTGCCGCGTTGCCCCACGTGCGCACCCCGAGGCTGCCCATCTCGCCGGACTTCTGTCCTTCGATCGTCCGGCACTCCTGTCCGGGGAGGATGACCATCTGCGGCGCCGTCAGCGGGTCGTCGGCGACCGCGTAGGGATCCGGCCCGAGCACGATCGCGACATCTCCGCGCCCGAGCCGGACGGCCTCGGATGCGCCACCGGCGATGTCGTCGGGCACGATCCACGCCTCGCCGCGCACGACGGCGACGAGCGTCAGCGGCGCCTCGTCCTCGATCCTCAGCGACCACGGCGGGTCCATCCTCGAGCGCAGCAGGAACGCGCCCCGCGCGCGAGGGCCGTCTAGCAAGCCGGCAACCGCATCCATGGCCGCGATTCTAGACGCTCGCACATGATGCTGCGCAATTGAGCTATGGAAGCTCTCAGTCCGGCGCGGTTGACTGCCATGCATGACCTCCACCTCCACCGCCACCACCATCCTCGTGCTCGGCGCGACCGGCAAGACCGGGCGCCGCGTCCTCGAGCGCCTCCAGGCGCAGGGCCGGCCGGTCCGCGCGAGATCGCGCGGCGGCGATCCGCAAGGCGAGGTCGCGTTGCCCGTCGGCGGCGTTCGCGAGCCCTTCGTCGACTCCGCCCGCCGGGCCGCCGCGACCGGCGTCTGGGAGGGCGGGCGATGAGCCGCGCGGTGGAGGTCGCGGCGCTCGCCGGCGCGCTGGGCTGCGGCCTCGTCGGCGGCGTCAGCTTCGCCTTCTCGGCGTTGGTCATGCCCGCGCTCGACAGCCTGCCGGCGGCGCAGGCGATCGCCGCGATGCAGTCGATCAACAGGCTCGCGGTCACCCCGCCGTTCATGCTCGCCTTCGTCGGCTCCGCGCTGGTGTGTGCGGGCCTCGCGATCTGGGCGCTCATGTCGGGCGTCGACGGACCGGCGGCGTGGGCGCTGGCGGGCAGCGCGATCTTCCTGCTCGGCGTGATCGTCGTGTCGTTCGCCGTCAACATCCCGCTCAACGACGGGCTCGACGGCGTCGACCCGCAAGCCGCCGACGCCGCCGCTCGCTGGAGCGACTACCACGCGAGCTGGACGGCGTTCAACCACGTGCGCGCGACGACGGGGCTCGTCTCGTCGGGGCTGCTCGCGATCGCCCTGCGGGTGGGCTGAGGGGGGCGCGTCCTAGAATCGCCCCACATGATCGATCGCGAACAGGTGCTGCACGTCGCCCGCCTCGCCCGTCTCGAACTCACCGAGGACGAGGTCGGGCGGATGACCGACGAGCTCTCGGCGGTGCTCGACCACATCGAGAAGATCGGCGAGCTCGAGCTCGACGGGGTCCCGGCGACGACCCACGTCGTCGAGGTCTCGAACGCCCTGCGCCCCGACGTCCCGCTGCCCTCGCTGCCGCGCGAGGTCGCGCTCGAGAATGCGCCGTCGGTCGCCGACGGCGGCTTTCGCGTTCCGAGCCCGCAGGCCGGATGAGCGCCACCGATCCGACCGCGCTGACGGCCGCCGCGGCCGTCGCCGCGATCGAGCGCGGAGAGCTCTCCGCCGGCGAGCTGTTCGAGGCCTACCGCACGGCCGCCGCCGCGGATGAGCTCAACGCGTACCTGTGGGTCGCCGACGAGACGCCCGAGCCGGCGCCCGCCGCGCCGCTGGCGGGCGTCCCGGTCGCGATCAAGGACCTCTTCTGCACCCAGGGTGTCCCGAGCCAGGCCGGCTCGAGGATCCTCGAGGGCTATCGCCCGCCCTACACGGCGACCGTCGTCTCGCGCCTCGCCAAGGCCGGCGCGCCGTTGCTGGGCAAGACCAACCAGGACGAGTTCGCGATGGGCTCCTCGAACGAGAACTCGGCCTACGGGCCGGTGCTCAACCCGTGGAACCGCGAGCGCGTGCCGGGCGGCTCGAGCGGCGGCAGCGCGGCCGCCGTCGCGGCCGGCTCGGCGCCGTGGGCGCTGGGCACCGACACGGGGGGATCGATCCGCCAGCCCGCCGCGCTGTGCGGGATCGTCGGCCTCAAGCCGACCTACGGCACGGTCAGCCGCTACGGGATGATCGCCTTCGCCTCGTCGCTGGACCAGGCCGGCCCGCTGACGCGCGACGTCACCGACGCTGCGCTGCTGCTGGCGCAGATGGTCGGCCAGGACGAGCGCGACTCGACGTCGATCGGCTTTCCGGGCGTCATCGAGCGCCCGGCGGCGCAGCGCCTGGACGGCATCCGCCTCGGCGTGCCGGAGGAGCTCACCGCCGCCGGCGCGGGCATCGAGCCCGGCGTGATGGCCGCCTTCGAGGCGACGCTGAAGCTCGCCGAGGAGCTCGGCGCGAGCATCGAGGGCTGCCGCCTGCCGCATGCCCCGCATGCGCTCAGCGCGTACTACGTGCTCGCGCCCGCCGAGGCCTCGTCGAACCTCGCGCGCTACGACGGCGTGCGCTACGGCGCGCGCTCATCCAACGGCGCCGGCCTCGTCGAGATGTACACGCGCACGCGCAGCGAGCACTTCGGCGCCGAGGTCAAGCGGCGGATCATGCTCGGCACCTACTCGCTCTCCAGCGGCTACTACGACGCCTACTACGGCCGCGCCCAGCGCGTGCGCACGAAGATCTCCGACGACTTCCGCACGGCGTTCGCGAGGTTCGACTTCGTCGTCACGCCGACCGCTCCGACGGTCGCCTTCGAACTCGGATCGAAGACCGCCGACCCGCTGTCGATGTACCTCAACGACTACTGCACGGTGCCGATGTCGCTTGCGGGGATCCCGGCGATCTCGATTCCCAACGGGCTCAGCGACGGGCTGCCCGCCGGCTTTCAGCTCGCCGGCCCGGCATTCAGCGAGAACCGCATCCTCGACGCGGCGTTCGCGCTCGAGACCGCGATCGGCTTCGAGGATCTGGCCCACCCACCCTGGCGGTGCTCATGACCGACTACGAGCCCGTCATCGGGCTGGAGATCCACGTCCAGCTCGCGACCGCGACGAAGATGTTCTGCGGTTGCGCGCTGTCCTTCGGCGAGCCGCCGAACACGCTCACCTGCCCGGTCTGCCTCGGCCTGCCCGGGACGCTGCCGCTGGCCAACGAGCGCGCGATCCACTTCGGCCTGATGATCGGCCTCGCGCTCGGCTCGCAGCTCGCGCCGCGGTCGATCTTCCACCGCAAGAACTACTTCTATCCCGACCTGCCCAAGGGCTATCAGATCAGCCAGTACGACGAGCCCCTGTGCCTCGGCGGCAGCCTCGGCGACGTGCGCATCCATCGCGTGCACCTCGAGGACGACGCGGCGAAGCTCGTGCACGCGGGCGCCAGCGGGCGCATCCACGGCTCGGACTCCTCGGTCGTGGACTTCAACCGCGGCGGCACGCCGCTGGCGGAGATCGTCACCGAGCCCGACGTGCGCTCGGCGGCGCAGGCGCGCGAGTGGCTGACGCTGCTGCGCACGACGCTGCGCCGCCTCGGCGTCAGCGACGTGAACATGGAGGAGGGCTCGCTGCGCTGCGACGCCAACATCTCGATCAGGCCCGTCGGCTCCGACGCGCTCGGCACGAAGACCGAGCTGAAGAACATGAACTCCTTTCGCTACATCGAGCGCGGCATCCACGCCGAGGTCGCCCGCCAGGAGGCGCTGCTGCGCGCCGGTGAGCAGGTCACGCAGGAGACGCTGCACTTCGACCCGCGCACGGAGCAGATCACGTCGCTGCGCTCAAAGGAGCAGGCGCACGACTATCGCTACTTCCCCGAGCCCGACCTCGTCCCGATCGCGATCACGACCGAGATGCTCGACGCGGCGCGCGAGGCGATGCCCGAGCTGCCTGCCGCTCGCGAGGAGCGCCTGCAGGGTCTCGGGATCACGGCCGCCAACGCCCGCCAGCTTGCCTGGCGCACGGAGCTCGGCGACTACTTCGAGGCGGCGCTCGCATCCGCAGCCGCCGAGCCGCAGCCCTTGGCCAACTGGGTCTGCAACGAGCTCGTGGCGCGCGTGGGGGAGGACGACCCGAACGCGTCGAAGGTCGCGCCCGGTGCGCTCGCCGCGCTGGTGGCGCTCGTCGCGAGCAAGGCCGTGACGGTCGGCAACGCGAAGATCGTGCTCGACCGGCTGGTCGAGCAGGGCGGCGACCCGGCGGCGATCGTCGAGGCCGAGGGGCTCGGCGCGCTCGGCGGCGGCAGCGACGAGCTCGAGCCGATCGTCGATGCGGCGCTGGCCGCCAACGCCGACGCGGCCGACAAGATCCGCGCCGGCAACATGAAGGCGATCGGCGCGATCATCGGTCACGTCATGCGCGAGACCAAGGGCCGCGCGGATGGCGGCGAGGTCACGCGGATCGTGCGCGAGCGCCTCGGCGTCTGAACTGCAAAAGGCGCGTAGACGGCCCCCGTCCGTGCGTAGCATGTGCGCGAACCCTCGCGCCGAGGAGGCACGCGATGTGCAAGCTCATCCGCATGGACCACACGGGCCATTCGAAGCTCGCCGAGTGGACGCCCGACGACCCGGCTGCCGTCGAGGCCGCCGTCACGGCCTTCCGCGCCGAGCTCGATCGCGGCTACCTGGCGATGGTCAGCACCGGGCCCGGTCATGCCGAGCAGGTGCGTGAGCTGCCGCTGCATGCCCCGTTGGTGATCCTGCGCCTGCCGATCGCCGGCGGCTGAGCGACAGCCGCATGGCCACCGCGCAGCAGACGCTCGCGCCCGGCCCGGAGGTCCTGCCCGAGACCGCGGCCGTGCACTGGCGCCCGCGCGCCGACGACGCGCGCCTGCGCCGCCTGGGCGCGCTGTGGACGCTGACGACCATCGCCCACGTCGTGCCGTTCCTCGGCGTCGCCTCGCTGCTGATGTGGCTGAATCCGCTCGCGCTGCCCGTCGCGCTGGCGTGCGTCGCGCACGCGTGGGTGATCCCCGAGCTCTACGCCCAGCGCGGCGCGAACGTCGTGCGCCCGCGCGGGCGCGCCGGCGACGGGCCCGAGCGCCGCGCGCTGGGGCTGCTCGGCGACCTCGTCGGCCACGACGCTCGCGAGCTGCACGCGAAGACCGGCCTCGTGCTCGAGCCGGGCCGGCTGGGCACGTGGCTCGTCGGCGAGGCGGGGGCGCTACTGCTGCGCGGCGCGCGCGGCCGGCGCGCGTACTGCTACTGCGTGCGCGTCGACCAGCGCGTGGCGGCCGCGGCCGAACTGCCGTCCGGCGATCGCATCGCGCATCTGCTGCTTGCCCTGCGCGCCGACGAGCAGGGCTTCGCGACGGTCGCCAACCTCGCCTTCTCGGGCGCCCGCTGGCGCCTTCGCCGGCGCCTCAGGGCGCCGATGCGCGCGGCGATCGACGCCGCCGTAGCGCGCGCTTGATGCGTCAACAGGGATCGTCACCTGCCGGCAGCTCTTCAGGCGACAGGCCTCAGGAGCACCCCGTGCGCCCCACCCGGTCTCGAATCGGCCATCTGCCCGCACGGTCTCCCATCGACACGCGCCAGCTGACGCACCCGTCGCGCGAGGGCACGACGACGGGACCGGCATCGGTCCGGTAGGCGTGCCAGTCGCGAGCGCACTGGTTGTCGTCGCCGCACAGCGTGAGCGCCAGGTGGGTCGTCTCGCCGTGCAGCGGGCTGCCCTGCGGCTTGATCAGCTTGGCGCAGGTGCGGTTCTGCTCGGGCTGGTGGTAGGTCCGGATGTCCCCGAAGGTCTGTCCGGCTGCGTTGACGGCGGTGATCCTGGGAGCTGACGCGCCGGGCAGCAACGTCTGGCAGCGACCCGGCGGCTTTGCACCCAGATCGATCGCGTCACCGTTCGGCGCGATGTCCGGTGGCGACTTCGAGGCGTCGGGCGGAGCGGCCTGCTCTCCGGACAGCGCGCCGGCAGCGATGGCAGCCGCTGCGACGAGCAGCGCGGCCAACGCGGCGAGCTTGAGCGCCCGCGACCTGCCCGGCTGCGGCGCCCGGGCGCGCTCCGAGCCCCGATCGGCGACCGCTGACGCCGTCTCGGCGGGCGGCGGCTTGCGTGTGGCGGAGGCCTCGCCGTCGGCGTGCGGCCCGAGCGTCCGAAGCCCCTGCTGGACCTTGCGGCGATACGCCGTCGTCCACGGATCCTCGAGTCCCGCCAGGAACTCCCCGCGCGAGGCGATCGTGCGAGCGCGCTCGCCGTCGCCGCGGCCGACGGCGTCGAGGAACTCGCGATAGTCGGTCCGGGCGCCCTCGAGCGCAACCCAGTGGCGCCCCGAACCCAGCAGCCTCGCTCCGTCGCGCCCTTTTCCGAGGCGCTTGCGCAGCTCCCACTGGGCATTGCGAAGCTGCTGCTGGGCGCTGCTCAGCATGTCCGCCCCCACCGGCGTGCCGTGCTCGACCTTGACCACGAGCAGCTTGGCGAGATCCTCGGTGTCCAGACGCTCACCCGGCGCGAGCGCGAGCCGGGCGAGCAGGGCGCGGCTCAACGGCTTGAGCCTCACGGTCCGATCGCCCTGCTCGCCTTCGACGTCGACCTCGCCGAACAGGCGTACGCGGACGCTCGAGGGGGTCTGATCGGAGTCGTCGTTCACAGCGACATTGTTAGCGCCCGGTGACGTCCGCGGCGCGGCCACCACTCGCGCGTCACCGCACATGGGGACGCGGCGTCAGCGACGTCATCGCGCGGCTTGCGACAGCGTGCCGGCCTGGCTGATCGTGCATGCGGTCAACCAACACAGGAGGTGCACCATGCGCCCCAGCAAGCGGTTCAGCAGCACGAGAGATGCAGGCCATGCGCCACAGCAGGTCGCCGCCAGTGCGCTTGCGGACGACCGCGGTGGTCCTCGCCACCGCTGGTCGCGACGCTGGCCGGCGCGCAGGCGGCCAGCGCAGCGACGGTCGACATGGAGCAGGTGGTCATCGCCTCCCAGCTCGACCAGTACCGGCCGAACAACGCGACGACGGGCGGCGCCGCCGACGACGTCAAGCGCGTCCAGCGCACCCTGCGCAGCAAGGGCTTCGCCGTCACCGTCGACGGCAACTTCGGCGCCGAGACGATCGCCGCCTACGCCGGTTGGCAGCGCCGACTCGGGTCCTCCGGGCTCGGCGCCAACGGCATCCCCGGCCACGCGTCGCTGCGCCGGCTCGGGTTCACGCTGGCTAACCCGGTCACCGCGCCTGGCCCGCGAACGACCTACAGCGGGGTCATCGCTGAACACGCGCACGATCGCGATGCTCAAGGCGGCCGGCCGGCATTCTGGGCTGCACGATCGACGTCACGAAGGGCTCGTTCACGGGACCCGACTCAGCTCGGCCGGGACGCATGCCGGCGGCGGCGCCGTGGACATCTCCGTCAGCCGAGGCGGCTGCGGCAAGCCCAACGCGCATGGTGGCCGCCCTGCGGACGGTCGGGTTCGCCGCCTGGTACCGCCATACCGGCACTTCGCCGACAACAAGCACATCCACGCGATCGCGATCTCCGACCTGGACATGTCCACGGAGGCCGCCTTCCCGGGCGTGTTCGACGCGCGTGAGCAGATCGTCGCCTGGGCGCAGGGCAAGGACGGCCTCTCGGGCGCCGTCGTCGCCCCGATGTCGAACGGCCCGCTGCAGACATGGGAGCGCTACAAGCGCGCCACCTGAGCGGGCGCGCCGGAGATCGAGGAGGCTGGACACGCGGTCCAGCGGCCGCGCCTCGATCTCCGACAGGCGGCCAATGTCCTGCGCAGGGCGCTGCTGCACGATGAGGTGCATGCCCCAGCCCGCCGACATCGGCCGCCGCATCCTCGTTGCAGTCTCATCGCAGAACAGCGCAGCACACGCGCCTCGGGTCCGTCGCTACAAGATGGCCCGCATGGCTCCTGTCAGCCGTGCAGATCCGACGATCGAACGCTTCGCGCACCTGCGCCGGAGCTACGACTGACGCGAAACCGACCCGCACTCGCCCGCCTGCCGGCGGAGTACGCTTGAAGGCATGTCCACCTCCACTCCTTCGAGATCCTCCTCGATCGGCAAGCGGGCGATCGCGGCGCTCGTCCTGCTGGTCGCGGCCTGGTTCCTCTTCAAGGTCGTCATCGGAATCGTCACGGCGGTCGCCACCGTGCTCGTCGTCATCCTCGCGATCGCCGCGCTGATCTGGGCGATCCGGGTCCTCTGAGCGGACGCTCGCGGTGGCCGGCGGCGCCTACATCTCGATCGCGCTGGGCTTCGCTCTCGGCGGCGGGATCGTCGGCAAGATGAAGGGCAGCTCGTTCTGGCTGTGGTTCCTGATCTCGGGCGCCGTGCCGGTCATCGGGCTGCTGGCCGCGCTCTGCTTTCGCTCCGAGCGCGACGAGCTGCGCCGCCAGTGCCCCACGTGCGGGCGCGTCTGCAAGCTGCACGACGCGCTGTGCGTGCGCTGCGGCACCGAGCTCGAGTTCCCGGATCAGGCGCTCGCGCCGGAGTCCGAGGCTCCCGCGCTGCGCTGACTCGCGCCCGCGCCCGTCCGCAGCGCGACCACTAGACTTGGCGGTCGTCGCCGGCCGCCGTGGCCGGCCCGTCTTTGCTGAGAGGAGGTCGTGAGATGCGTGCGGTCGATGCCATCATGGAGTGCCTGAAGGCGGAGGGTGTGGACGTCGTATTCGGCCTCCCCGGCGGAGCCAACCTTCCCACCTACGACGCGTTCGTCGACGGCGGCATCCGCCACGTCCTCGTGCGCCACGAGGCCGGCGGCGGCCATGCGGCGGAGGGCTACGCGAAGGCGACCGGCAAGGTCGGCGTCGCGTTCGCCACCTCCGGGCCGGGAGCGACGAACGTCGTCACGCCGATCGTCGACGCGATGATGGACTCGGTCCCGACGGTGTTCATCACCGGCCAGGTGCGCACCGACCTGATCGGCACCGACGGCTTCCAGGAGACCGACACGCTCGGGATCACGATGCCCGTCGTCAAGCACTCCTTCCAGATCCGCGACCCGCGCGAGATCCCGCGCGCGATCCACGAGGCCTTCTATCTAGCGCGCTCCGGGCGCCCGGGCCCGGTCGTCGTCGACATCCCGCAGGACCTCAGCCGCGCGGACATCGACTACGAGCCGGTCGGCGACGTCCACCTGCCCGGCTACCAGCCGACGACCGACGGCAACGCCAAGCAGATCCGCCAGGCCGCCAAGGCGATGGCGTCCGCGCGCCGGCCGGTGATCTACGCCGGCGGCGGCGTCGTCAACGCCAACGCCGCGCAGGAGCTGACGGACTTCGCGACGTCCGACCGCTTCCCGGTCACGTGCACGCTGATGGGCCTCGGCGCGTTTCCCGCGCCGCACCCGCAGTGGCTGGGCATGCTCGGCATGCACGGCACGCGCGCGGCGAACTACGCGATGGACGAGGCCGACCTGATCTGCTGCATCGGCGCGCGCTTCGACGACCGCATCACCGGCAAGCTGTCGGAGTTCGCACCGCAACGCGAAGTTCATCCACATCGACGTCGATCCGGCGGAGATCTCCAAGAACGTCCCCGCGCACATCCCGATCGTCGGCGACGCCAAGAACGTGCTCCGCAAGCTCGTCAAGGAGTACCGCGCGCTGGACGGCGCCGACCCGGGCCGCATGGACGAGTGGTGGGCGCGGATCGAGGGCTGGCGCGACAAGCACCCGCTGCGCTACGACGACTCCTCCGACGGCGAGATCAAGCCGCAGTACATGGTGCAGGCGCTCTACGAGGCGACCGGCGGCAACGCGATCGTCTGCTCGGACGTCGGCCAGCACCAGATGTGGGCGGCGCAGTACTACCACTTCGACAAGCCGCGCCGGTGGATCAACTCCGGCGGCCTCGGCACGATGGGCTTCGGTCTGCCCGCGGCGATGGGCGCGCAGGTCGGCTGCCCCGATCAGACCGTCATCTGCATCTCCGGCGACGGCTCGATCCAGATGAACATGCAGGAGCTCGCGACCTGCGCCCAGAACGACATCCCGGTGAAGATCTTCATCATGAACAACGGCTACCTGGGCATGGTCCGCCAGTGGCAGGAGCTGTTCTGGGACAACCGCTACTCGCACGTCGACATGGGCAGCTTCCCGGACTTCGTCAAGGTCGCCGATGCCTACGGCGCGACGGGCGTGCGGCTGACCGAGAAGGCGACGCTCGTCGACGACATGAAGGCCGCGCTCGCGACGCCCGGCCCGGTCATGGTCGACGTCCGCGTCACCCGCGAGGAGAACACGTATCCGATGATCTCGCCCGGCATGCCGGCGCGCGACATGGTGGGCTGAGCCGTGGGCGAGCCGGCCACGAAGGACCGCCTCAGCCTCGAGGATCTCGAGGCCACGACCAGCCTGCGCTCGGGGCGCAAGCATATCCTGTCGATCCTCGTCGAGAACAAGGCGGGCGTCCTGACGAGGGTCGCCGGCCTGTTCGCGCGGCGCGGCTTCAACATCGACACGCTGACCGTCGGGCCGACGGAGGACGAGCAGTTCTCGCGCATCACGCTGACCTTCGACGGCGCGATGCACCCCGTCGACCAGGTCACCAAGCAGCTGCACAAGCTCATCAACGTGCTGAAGATCCGCGACCTCGAGCCGGGCGACACGGTCGCGCGCGAGCTCGCGCTGTTCAAGGTCTCCGTCGAGGGCCCGCAGCGCGCGGAGGTCATGCAGATCTGCGAGATCTTCCGCGGCAAGGTCGTCGACGTCACGCGCCGCTCGGTGATCCTCGAGATCACCGGGACCACCGACAAGGTCGAGGCGTTCGAGCGGATGGTGCGGCCGTTCGGCCTGATCGAGATGATGCGCACCGGCGAGATCGCGATCTCGCGCGGGCGCGGCGAGACCTGATCGCGCCACGCCGGGGATGAGCGAAGAGGTCGCAGCGCGGGACCTCTTCGCGCTCGGCGCGCCCGACCGCGCGCTGCTGGTCAAGCGCCTCGAGCAGGCGATCCGCCGCGCGCGCAGGCGGCGTGCGACGCACGGCGTGCTCGCCGGGCTGACCGTCGCGGTCGCGCGCGACGCCGATCCGTGCGCCGTCGCGCTGCTCTCGCGGCGCCCGGGCGAGCCGTGGTTCTGTCTCGAGCAGCCCGAGCGCGAGCGCTCGGCGATCGGCGCGCTCGGATGCGCCGTCGCGCTCGAGGCACGCGGCCGCGACCGCTTCGACGAGCTCGCCGCGCGCTGGCGCGCGCTGGCCCGAGAGGCGATCTGCGATCCGCCCGACGGCCCGCGCGGCGCGGGCCTGATCGCGTGTGGCGGCTTCGCGTTCGCGCCCGAGGGCGGCTCGAGCCCGCACTGGTCGGCCTACGCGCCGGCGTCGCTGCACGTTCCCGAGGCATCGCTCGCGCGCCGCGGCGACGAGGTGCAGCTGACGGTTGTCGCGCTGGCCTGCGCCGACGACACCGCCGACGAGCTGCTGGCGCGCATCGAGCGGCGCCTGGGCGAGCTGCGCGGCGGTCCGCTGCCGCTGCTCGATCCCGATCCGGTCGGCCGCTACACGGTCGCTGCGAGCACGCCGCCCGAGCACTACGAGGCGGCGGTCGCGCGCGCCGTCGAGCGCATCCGCGCGGGGTCGCTGGAGAAGGTCGTGCTCGCGCGCGAGGTCCAGGTCCACGCGCCCACGGGCTACGACGCCGCCGCCGTCTTCGGCGTCCTGCGCGAGGGCTTCTCGTCGTGCTTCTGCTTCGCCGTCGGGCGCGGCGAGGACGTCTTCGTCGCGGCCAGCCCGGAGCTGTTGATCCGCCGCGAGGGGATGCGCGCCAGCACGCTCGCGCTGGCGGGCTCGGCGCGGCGCAGCGCCGACCCGTCGGTCGACGACCACCTCGGCGAGCGCCTGCTGCGCTCCGACAAGGATCGCGGCGAGCAGGCGATCGTCGTGCGCCGCATCGTGCGCGCGCTGCGCCCGCACGCGGTCTGGGTGACGGCCGCGCCCGAGCCCGTGATCGTGCGGATGGCCAACATCCAGCACCTCGCGAGCCCGATCCGCGCGCAGCTGCGAAAGCCGATCGGCGCCGTGCGCCTGGCCGGCCTGCTGCACCCGACGCCGGCCGTCGGCGGCGAGCCGTTCCATGTCGCCGAGCCGCTGATCCCGGCGCTCGAGGGCCTCGATCGCGGATGGTACGCGGGCCCCGTCGGCTGGACGGACACCAACGAGGACGGCGAGTTCTGCGTCGCGCTGCGCTGCGCGCTGCTGCGCGGCCGGCTCGCGCGCTGCTACGCGGGCGTCGGCGTCGTGCGCGACTCAGATCCCGCGGCCGAGCTCGCCGAGACCGACGTCAAGCTCGGCGCGCTGCTGCCCGTGCTGTCGGGATAGTCGTAATTGCTCAGGAGGCTCGACTCCTCTGACGCGGTGTCCCAAGCACAGCTCGAGTTCACGCATCAAGTGGGTCGATATCGCGACGACGGAGCCTGACGGGTCGTTTCTTGTGGTGAGCGCACCCTGCCTGTGACGCTGAACGTCGCGGGTGGATCGATCGCGTGTGACGCGACGCGGTCTGTCAATGGACGTCGGCCGCGTCCTGGCGCGACACGCCGATGTGCTGCTTATGGCTGGGGCCGAGCGATCGCCGGCGTCGTTGCGTAGATGGTACGGTTGCGCGGCGTCGCTCGCCAGCCTATGGTCGCGATAGAGCCCCCACTCGGGGTTGCCCGATCATCAAGTTGGTTCAGCTGCGAGCTTCCTGTGTCCTTCACGTTCTTACTATGCACGCCGGCGAGGCGCGCACGGAGGGGCCGTGTGCGTCGATGCGGGATCCCGGGTGCCGTCGTGGTGGCATGCATCGGCGTGGCCGGGTCGTGGCCCGCGTCTGCTGGAGCGACGTTCCCGGGCGTCAACGGCACGATTGCGTGGCAGGAGGACGGGCCTGCAGGGTGGACGATCTCGTCCGCGACGCCTGACGGCGCTTTTCATCGAACGCTCGCCGGCGCCGGGACCTCTCCCAACTGGTCGGCCGACGGCTCGCTGATCGCGTTCGGCGTCCAGACGCCGACGGCGAACCTCGAGATCTACTCCATGGCGCCGGATGGTTCGGCAGCCGCGCAGCTCACCACGATCGGATCCGCGGCGTTCCCGGCATGGTCGCCTGATGGCTCCAAGCTCGCGATCGGCAGCTTCCACGACAGTTGGGACATCTGGCGCGTCGACCGCGACGGGACCAACCCGGCGCAACTCACCGACGAGCCGGGCGAGGACATCTCGCCATCATGGTCCCCCGACGGCTCCAAGATTGCCTTTCAGAGCATGCGCGACGGCGATCGCGAAATTTATGTGATGGATGCCGACGGCAGTAATGAGACGAACGTGAGCAACAACCACGCCGATGAGGAGGAGAGCCCCGATTGGTCTCCTGATGGCACCAAGCTGCTGTTCACGCGGACCAGCCCGAACCTGACGAGCAACATCGTCGTGATGAACGCCGGCGGCACCGGCGCCACCGTCATCGCGCCAGGCCGCTACGGCACGTGGTCTCCGGACGGCGAACGCATCGCCATGCTT
Source organism: uncultured Actinomycetes bacterium (assembly GCA_963729125.1). Classification (GTDB taxonomy): domain Bacteria; phylum Actinomycetota; class Thermoleophilia; order Solirubrobacterales; family Solirubrobacteraceae; genus CADCVQ01. The sequence goes on along the minus strand of CAVSML010000008.1, from coordinate 612,065 downwards.
CGATCGCCGTCGATCGGCGGCACGGACGTCTACACGATGAAGGCGGACGGCACCGACGTGACCCGCGTCACCCGCGACATACGAGGCAAGTATTTTCTTGACTGGCAGCCGCTGCAAGCCGGGGGGGTCACGCAGACCACCGTCTCGTCGCCCGACACGATCGTGTTCGGCGAGGACGCCGCCTTCACGTCGACCGTGACGTCGCCGGGGCCGCCCGTCGCCGGCTTGCTGCAGTTCCGCGTCAACGGCGAGAACGACGGGGCTGCCCGGGCGCTCGATGCCGGTGGCCATGCGGCCTACACCCCAGAGTTCCTGCTCGACGTCGGCGACGTCGCGTCAGCCACCTACAGCGGAGATGTCGCGCTGGGCTGGAGCACGGGCGACGCACCGCTGAACATCCTGCCCGCCTCGACGGCCGCAACGCTGGTCTCGTCGCGCAACCCGGTCCCCCGGGGCGAGCAGACCGATGTCGTCGTCACGGTTGCCAATACCGACACCGACATCGCCCCGTTCGGGAGCGTCCGGTTCAGGATCGATGGGAGGCCCATCGGCCCCGTCCTGGATCTCGACGAGAACGGACAAGCCGAGGTCAGCCTGGAGGCCGACGTGCCCGCGGGCGACTACACGGTGCGGGTCGACTACGTTGACGACACCGCGGAGATCGCCGACTTCCGCCCGAGCAGCGCCTCGTTCGTGCAGCGGGTCACGGAGCCGCCGGCGCCGCCGCCGGCTCCGCCGCCGCCGGTTCCCGTGGTCCAGCCGTCAGCCGCCGCCGTGCACAAGAACGATCTCGCCCGCTTTGGAGCCCTGATCGCCAAAGGTCTGCGCAAGCGCGGATTCGCCGCCCTGCGCGGCCGCACGCCGGTCTTCGCAGCCGCCGTATCCGGCACGTTGTCGACGCAGATCTACGTGCGACGCCAACGCGCCTCCGCGCGAGCCTCGCAGATTCGCCGCACGCTGATCGCGGGCGCACGCCACACCTTCGCCTCACCGCGCTCGAGCCGGTTGCAACTGCGTCTCACCGGCACGGGCAAGCGCCTGATACGGGGCGCCAAGCGTCTCGACATCGAGCTCAGGACTCGCTTCGTCCCGACGAGCGGCTCGGCGGTGACCGCAGTCCAGCGCGTCAGGGTCAGCAGACGCGGCAGCACCCGCGCTCGACCAACCGGCCCAAGCTATCGAGGTGGCTCGGCCCGGGGCGGCCGCGTCGTGCTTCGATGGAGTCCGCCGCCGGCGTAGCGGCAGCGCGGGCTGCGAACGCCAGCGGCTAGCCCCCACCCGAGGACTGGACCGCATGCGGTCGCCTTCCGCGCAGACGGCGGGAGTACCCGAGGGCACCGTTTCTTTCCGAGGTTCCGCCGCGGTTACGCCCTCGCGTCGTCGCGTCGAGGATCAACGATGCCGTGGGTGGCTCCGTCCGCCGTAGTGATGCGCCCCTCACGCCCGCTTCTCCCTGAGGAGAAGCGCAGCGCGCGAACGCGCGCGTGCTGCGACGCACGACGGGCCGTCCGCGGCGCGCGCGAGAGCGCTCGCATGCGCGAATAGGGGGCCGCTCGCTCGGTTCCGCGCAAGGTAGCTCGCAGTCCCGCCCCGCGGTGCACAGCGTCTACGAGCCGTTGCCGCAGCGCCCGATGGGAGTCCATGCGGTTCGCCACATCGCGAGTCTGCACCACGCCATTAAATGCCCCGCGGACTCACCATCGTGCTAGCGTCGCGGTGCGATGGCGGACGCCCCTTCAGCTCCGGCTACCGGGTGGCTAGCCTCCGGATTGACGGTAGTCACGGGTGCTGCAGGTGTCTTTGGTGCGAGCACTGGTAGCTTGGGGCGCGTCGTTCGCGACCATCCCGAGCTGGCAATAGTTTGCTTGTTGGTTGCGCTGGGAGCCGTCGCCGGAGGCGTGATCGCGCCAGCGGTTGTCAAGGGTGTTCCAGATCAAGTGATCGTGGTTGGAGTGATCATCCTGTCGCTCTCGGTGGGGACGCTGGGAGTACTTATGGCGACTGACCAGTCCTTGAGTCAACGCCCGCAGGTGTCCGGCGCCCTTAGTACGACCACCGACGAGGCGACGGTGACGGGCAAGGTTCTGGCTAACGGGCTGAGGTCTAGCCAGCAGATGCGAATACGGGTGGATAAGCACACTACGGCCACCAAGAGGACCGTCAATCTTTACACCGCGTTCGTGGGGCCTAACGACGACGGTCATGTCGATGCTCCGATCAGTATCGTCGCGGCGCGTGGCGGGTACGATCGGATCATCGTCAGCGGTGAGGTCATTGACAAGATCAACGAGAACAGGGCTGGTCAACCGATCGTTGAGCTCTGCGATTCCTCGCTCAGGTACAGGGGTTGTGCCGTAATGGTCGTGCCCAGGAAGCCTGCTGCCTGAGTTGAAGATAGGCAGATTCAGCTGGACCATCCCGCCGTTGGCGTTGACGTTCCGCCGGCCGCCGTTCCGGTGGACGGCGATTCATGACTTCCCATTCTCGATAGCTCTGCGCTCGTCGAGCCTTTCCCGACTAGGCGCGCCCCACGGCAAGGTCCCCACCGCGACGACCGACAGCGCCCCAAGCGCGAGCAGCAGCGCTCTGCCCGCTGCCCACGGTCGTGGCGAATACTCCCCTATATGCGGGGATTATTCGCCACGATCCACCATATGGCTGTGCTGGGCTTCGACGGTTCCGGCACTCTCCGCGGGCAGCCACATCGCTACGAACGATTGCTGCCGAGCGGCAAACGCTCCCGTCGACCTGCCGACAAAGGCCCGCCACCGCGCCCTCTCGCTGATCGAGTGCGATTGGCGTCTGCGAGGAACCAGCGTCCTGTCGTGACCGAGGGATGGGGGGACGGCTGAGCGAGCTGGTCTCCGACGTCAAGCTTGGAGTTCCCCCGGTTTCGTGGACACCTGACGGCTGAGCCATCTGCTCGGTCGGGAAGGATGTCTATCGATGCCGAAGTCCCCGCCGTATTCCAAGGAGTTCAAGTTTGAGGCCGTGCAGTTGCTGCGGACCAGCGGCCGGTCGGGCCCGCAGCTGGCCAAGGAGCTGGGCGTGTCGGAGGGTTCGCTGCGCAACTGGGCCAGCCAGCGTGACGTCAACGAGGGCAAGGCCGAGGGTCTGACCTCGGGGAGCGTGACGAGCTGCGCCGCGAGAACAAGATCCTGGCGGAGGAGCGCGAGATCTTGAAAAGCTGCGGCCTTCTTCGCCTCGGAGAGCAGGACCCGGTGACGGTCTTCGGGTTCGTGCTCGCGAGGAAGGCCGAACACTCGATCAGCTTGATGTGCGCGTGCTCGAGGTCTCGCGGTTGGGCTATCACGCCTGGGCGAGCCGGTCGCCGTCGCCGCGGGCGGTCCAGGATGCCCGCCTGACCGTCCGCATCCGTGAGCTGCATGCCAAGCGGCGTGAGGTCTAGGGGTCGCCGCGGATCTGGTCAGACCTCGTTCTGGATGACGGCGAGAAGATCGGGCGCAAGCGCGTCGAGCGGCTGATGCGTCAGGCCGGCTTGTCGGGGCTGATCACCAAGAAGTACAAGGCGACGACGGTTCGCGTGCCCGGCGTGCGCGTCGCCGATGACCTGCTGGACCGCGACTTCTCAGCCGACGCTCCGAACCAGCGATGGGTGGCCGACATCACGTACCTCAGGACCTGGGAGGACTGGCTGTACTTGGTCGCCGTGCAGGATCTCAACAGCCGCCGGATCGTCGGCTGGAGCATGGCCGATCACATGCGCACCGAGCTCGTCAGCGACGCGCTGCAGATGGCGCTCGCGCGCCGGCGCCCCGTGGCCGCGGGCTGATCTGGCATTCCGATCAGCGCGGCCAGTTCGTGTCGCTCGCCTTCGGCCAGCAAGCCCGCAAGGCGGGCATCGCGCAGTCGGCGGCGCGCTCGCGAGCTGCTCGAGCGCACGGAGGAGCTCGAGCACGAGCGCGAGGAGCGGGCGGTGTTCGACGAGCGGGTGCGGATCGCGCGCGAGCTGCATGACGTCGTCGCGCACCACGAAGCACGATCGGCGTCCAGGCCGGCGCCGCGCGCATCGTCCTGCAGCGCGACCCCGTCAAGGCGAAGGAGGCACTGACTGCGATCAAGACCGCGAGCCGCGACGCGGTGGCCGAGCTGCACCGCCTGCTGGGCTTCCTGCGCCGCGCAGACGAGCCCGACGAACTCGCCGCACAACCCGGCGTGGGGCGGCTGGCCGACCTCGCGTCGACGATGAGCGACGCCGACCTGTCGGTCGAGGTCCATGTCGAGGGCGAGCAGCGCGCGCTGCCGGCGACGGTCGACGTCTCGGCCTACCGGATCGTGCAGGAGGCTCTGACGAACACGCTCAAGCACGCCGGCGCATCGCGTGCCGACGTGCGCCTGCGCTACCTGCCCGGCGAGCTCGAGCTCGAGATCGTCAACGACGGCAGCGGCAACGGCGCGCCGGCGCAGGCCTCCGGCGGCCTCGGCCTGATCGGGATGCGCGAGCGCGTGAACCTGCACGGTGGCCGGCTCGCAGCCGGGTCGCGCCCGGGCGGCGGCTTCGCGGTGCGCGTCACGCTGCCGACAGCCGAAAGCGCGCCGTGACGATCGACGTCCTGGTGGCTGACGACCAGTCGATGGTGCGGACGGGCTTTCGGATGATCCTCGAGTGCGAGCCCGACATCGTGGTGGTGGGGGAGGCCGAGACGGGCGAGCAGGCCGTCGCCGCCGCCCGGCGCCTGCAACCGGACATCGTGCTGATGGACATCCAGATGCCGGGGGGAGACGGCCTGCAGGCGACGAGGCACATCACCGCCGGCGGCGCGCCGGCCATCCGCGTCGTGATCCTCACGACGTTCGAGCGCGACGACTCCGTCTTCGGCGCGCTGGAGTCCGGCGCCAGTGACTTTCTGCTGAAGAACGCGCCGCCCGAGGAGCTCGTGAACGCCGTCCGCGTCGTCGCCGCGGGCGACGCGCTGCTGGCTCCCTCGGTCACGCGCCGCGTGATCGAGCAGTTCGCCCACAGGCCGGTCGAGCCCGCGCTCGCCAGGCGGCTGCAGACGCTGACGGGGCGCGAGCGCGAGGTGCTGACGATGCTCGCCCGCGGCATGAGCAACGCCGAGCTGGCCGAGGAGCTGTTCGTCAGCGCGGGAACGATCAAGACGCATGTCTCCAGCCTGCTGGGCAAGCTCGAGCTGCGCGACCGCGTGCAGGCCGTCGTCGTGGCCTACGAGAGCGGGCTCGTCACGCCGCGAAGCTAGCGACCAACGAGGGCCGCCTCCGTCGCAGGGCGGAGGCGGCGGCGCAGAAGATCTGCCCGCCGACGGAGGGCGGACACGCCGCTCGGGCGATGCGGGGTCGCGGTCGCGGTCGCAGACTGCGGTCCAGGCACTGCCACCGACCCGAGGAGCAGCATGACCGTCTTCGTCAAGCCCTCAGACAGCCTGCGCACCGGGCTGCGCGCGCTCGCCTGTGCGCTGTTGGTGTCCGCCGTCGCCGCGCTGGCCGCCGGTGGCGATGAGGCGCGCGCGCAACGCACCGGCGCCGCGCAGCAGATGCAGCAGCTCGAGCGCGTCGTGCGCGAGCGCGTGGACAGCGGGCGCAACGCGGGGATCGTCGCCGGGATGGTCTTCGCAGGCGGGCGCGAGCGCTCGATCGCCTACGGCGACGGCGGCGCGGGACGGCGCCTGGACGAGCACACCGTCATGGAGATCGGCTCGATCACGAAGGTCTTCACGGGAACCCTCTTGGCCGACATGGCAAGGCGCGGCGAGGTGCACCTCGACGGCCCCGTCGAGCGCCTGTTGCCCGCGCGCGTGTCCGTGCCCGCGCGCGGCGGCCGTCAGATCACGCTCGAGGATCTGGCGACGCACACCTCCGGGCTGCCGACCCTGCCGACCAACCTCCAGCCCGAGGATCAGACCAACCCCTATGCGGACTACAGCTTCGCGCAGCTCTACGCGTTCCTCGGCGGCCACGAGCTGGCGCGCAGGCCCGGGGCGAAGTACGAGTACTCGAACGTCGGCGTGGGCCTGCTTGGTCACGCGCTCGCGCGGCGCGCCCGCATGGGCTATGAGCGGCTCGTGCGCGAGCGCATCACCGAGCCGCTGCGCATGCGCAGTACCGCGATCACGCCGTCGGAGGCGATGGCGCGCCGGTTCGCCCTCGGCCACGACGCCAGCGGCGCCGTCACGCCCTACTGGGACCTGCCGACGCCGCGGGGGCGGGTGCGCTGCGGTCCTCGCTGAAGGACATGCTGCGCTTCGCCGCGGCCAACCTCGCGCGCGCTGGCGGATCGCTGCAGCGAGCGATGGCGGCTGCGCAGAAGCCGCGCAGGCGGATCGACGAGGAGCGCCGGATCGGGCTCAACTGGCACGCCTTCCCAGCTGCCGGGCGGACGATCGTCGCGCACGACGGTCAGACCGGCGGCTTCACGAGCTTCATCGGCGTCGATCGCGCGCGCCGCACCGCGATCGTCGTGCTGAGCAACTCGACCGGCGCCGGCGTCGCCGACATCGGCATGGAGGTTCTTGGCCGGGGGCGCTGAGCTACTCGCAGAAGGGGATCCGCGGGATCCCGATCAGCGTGACCTTGTCGGTGGTCGTGTCGACGGCGAACTGCAGCCGTCCGCCGCCGCTCCTCGGGACCTTGGCGATCGTGATGCCGAGCGTCGCGTCGGTGGCGTGGTCGAAGACGGCCTTCGGGAAGCGGCGCTTGAGGTGCGCCTCGGTCGAGCCGACGGCGACCCCGCGCGCCGTCGCGCCGCCGCCGACCGTGATCGTCGCGACCCGGCGGACGTTGGTCTGCGTGAGGTCGACGGTGCCCTTCAGCGGGGCGAGCAGCTTCGCCGAGCGCGTGTTCGGCCCGGCGAGCTCGCAGCCGGGGGCGATTGGGCCGATGAGCTTGGCCGCGCGCAGGGTCTTGTAGCGCGCGCCGAGCTTGACGTCGCCGACGCCCTTGGCGGTGATCTTCTTCGGCGCGGATGCCCGGGTCGTGAGGGCCGGCGCGCCGGCCCCGCCGGCGGCGACGGCAAGCCCGGTGAGCGTGCAGATGACGAGCAGGCGGTTGCGGGTGGCGGTCATCGCCGAACGGTAGCCGGGTTCAGGTGGGCGGTGTCGCGGCGGCCACCAACCGCCGGTGCAGCGCGACGTTCTCCGCGCGGTCGCTGCGGACCTCGACGATCGTCGTCTGAGAGCTCGCGATCGCGCGGTCGAGCTCCGCGCGCAGCGCCGCGACGCTCTCGACGCGCTCGTGCGCGCACCCGTAGAGCGCCGCGGCGTGGGCGAAGTGCAGGCCGTGCGGGGTCGCGATGTGCTCCTCGAACGCGTCGCGCTCGCCGGCGACGGGCAGGAACTCGAAGATCCCGCCGCCGTCGTTGTCGATCAGCACGATCGTCAGCGACAGCCCGCCGCGCCGGGCGGCCAGCAGCCCGCCGATGTCGTGCGCGAGGGCGACGTCGCCGATCAGCAGCACCACCGGGCCGGAGCTGACGGCGGCGGCGCCGAAGGCGCTGGAGACGGTGCCGTCGATGCCGTTGGCGCCGCGGTTGCACAGCACGCGCGGCGCGTCGGCACGGACGGCCGTGTAGCCCTCGACGTCGCGCACCGGCATCGACGAGGCGACGTACAGCGTCGCGTTCGAGGGCAGCCGCGCGCCGAGCTCGCGCGCGACGCGCGGCTCCGACAGCGCGTCGGCGAGGACCTCGTCGATCGCGGCGGCCGCGCGCGCGTCGGCGTCGCGCCACGCCGACATCCACGCCGGGTCCGCGCACGGCGCGTGCCCGGCGGTCGCGACGAGCGTGGCGGCGGCGTCGGCCGCCAGCACAGCCGACAGGCTGCCGGCGGGATCGTGCCAGGAGCTCTGGGGGTCGAAGGCAAGCTGCGTGACGTCGTCGCCGAGTCCGTCCAGCCAGGCGCGCAGCGGCTTGGACGTCGGCAGGTCGCCGCAGCGCACGACGAGGTCGGGGCGCCGTGTCGCCGCGAAGGCGTCCGAGCGCAGCAGCAGGTCGTAGTGCGCGACGGCCGCGCCGCCGCGCCGCGCGCCGCTCAGCGGGTCGGCCAGCAGCGGCCAGCCGAGGCGCTCGCAGGCCGCGGCGATCGCCTCGAGCCCGGGCTCGTGGCGCCCGGCGACGACGACGGGGCGGTGCGCGTCGCGCGCGACGACCGCCAGCGCGCGTCCGGCCGCCGCGGCGTCGGTCCCGGGCCCGCTGCGCAGCAGCCACGGGCGCCCGCCGCCTCGCCCGGGCAACGGGTCGGGCCCGAGCTCGGCGGGCGGCACGAGCGGCTCGCGCAGCGCGACGTTGAGGTGCACCGGGCCGGGGCGGCCCTCGAGCGAGGTCCACACCGCGCGGCAGGCCAGCATCCGCATCCAGCGCATGCGCTCGGGCGTGGCGTCGTGCGTGCCGACCTCGAAGAACCACTTCGCCGCGCGGCCGTAGAGCCCGATCTGGTCGATCGTCTGGCCCGCGCCGACCTCGCGCAGCTCCGGCGGACGGTCGGCCGTCAGCACGACGAGCGGCACGCGCGCCTCCCACGCCTCGATCACCGCCGGCGCGAGGTTCGCCGCCGCCGTGCCCGACGTGCAGGCGATCGCCACCGGCAGGCCCGACGCCTTCGCCGCGCCGACGGCGAAGAAGCCCGCGCAACGCTCGTCGATGTGCGAGTGGCAGCGCAGGCGCCCGTCGCGCACGAGGGCGAGCACGATCGGCGAGCTGCGCGAGCCGGGCGACGTGCACGCCTCGCGCACGCCGCAGCGGGCGAGCTCGTCGACGAACGCGCGCAGCAGCAGATGGGTGTCGGGGCCGGCGGGCATGATGGAGGCGTGACCGAGCCGCTCCTGCTGCTGCACGGCTTCACGCAGACCGGGCGCGGCTGGGACGAGGTCGTGCGGCACCTCGCGGGCGAAACCTACCGGCCGCTGGCGCCCGACCTGCGCGGCCACGGCGCCGCGGGCTCGCGACGGCCGATCGACATGGCATCCTGCGTGCGCGACGTCGCCGCGCTGGCGGCGGGCGACTTCGCGCTCGCCGGCTACTCGATGGGCGGGCGGATCGCGCTGCACGTGGCGCTCGAGCACCCCGGCCGCGTCACCCGGCTCGTGCTGGTCTCGACGACCGCCGGGATCGAGGATCCGGCTCGGCGCGCCGCGCGGCGCGCGGCCGACGAGGCGCTGGCGGCGTGGATGGAGCGCACATGGGCGATCGCCGAGGTCGCCGACCGCTGGGGCGCGCAGCCGCTGTTCGCCGGTCAGTCGCCCCAGGTCGCGGCGGCCGCGCGGGCCGACCGCCTGTGCAACCACCCGAAGCACCTGGCGGCGTCGCTGCGCGGGATCGGGACCGGCGCGATGGCGCCGCTGTGGGAGCGCCTCGGTGAGCTGACGATGCCCGTCGCCGTGCTTGCCGGCGAGCGCGACGCGAAATTCGTCGAGCTCGGCCGGCGACTCGCCGGCGAGCTGCCCGACGCGACGCTGACCGTCGTGCCCGGGGCCGGCCACGCGCTGGCGCTCGAGGCGCCCGGCGCGGTCGCGGCTGCGATCGAGTCAGTGGCCTAGGCCCGAGGCCAACGCGCGCCGCGAGACCGCGCTGTCGATGCTGATCGACGCGCCGCGGCGGCAGGCCGGCACGCCGCGGCCGGCGAGAAAGGCCTCGACGGCCGGCATCGCGCAGCCGTTGGGGTCCGCTCCGAGCACCTGATGGCCGACGCCGCGCTCGACGACGAGCTTGCCGCCGAGCGTCCGCGTCAGCCGCCGCGCGTTCTCAAGCGGCGTGCGCAGGTCCAGCTCGCCCGCCAGCACGAGCGTCGGCACGGTCTTCGGCAGCGGTGGCGCGGGCGCCGCGACGCGCTCGGGCGCGGGCCACGAGCCGCACAGCGCCAGCAGGCCGAAGTGCAGCGCCGCGGTGCGGTCAAAGGGCCCGAACGCCGCGTCCGGCGTCGCGGTGGCCGCCGCTCGCGCCTGCATCCGGCGCGTCAGCCGGGGCGCGCTCGGATCCCACGGGAAGGAGGACTCCTCGCACGTCGTCGCGGCGTAGACCGCCGAGCTGAACTCGCTCGGGCGGTCGTTGTCATCGCCGCCGAATCGCGACTTGAGGCGCACGAGCGGCGCGGTGTTGCCGCCGAGGGCAGAACGCACGGCCGGCGGGATCCGGCGCATGAACGACAGGTCGATGTCACTGGACACGAGCAGCCCGAGCAGGTCGTCGGCGCCGACGCGCACGCGCCGGCCACCGCGTACCGTGCGCCGGATCGGCGCGCGGCGCAGGCGCTTGACCAGCCGCCGCAGGTCGGAGACGGGATGCGCATGCGCGCCGCCGCAGCCGAGCCGGCAGACGCCGCGCAGCACCCGCTCGACCGCCTCGAGCGTCTCGCGCGCGAGGCCGTCGGGAGCGTCGTTGCCGATCGCCGAGTCGAGGATCATCCGCTCGACGCGGTCGGGGTAGCGGCGGGCGTACTCGGTCGCGACGCGCGTGCCGTAGGAGATCGCGTACAGCGCGATCTGCGGCACCCCGAGGCGCAGGCGCAGGGCCTCGACGTCGGCGGCGGAGTCGGCGCTCGTGTAGTACGAGCGGCGCGCGCCGAGGCGGCGCGCGCAGGCCTCCGCGGCGCGCTCGAAGGTCGTCTTGGAGCGCCGCTCGATGCTCGGGCAGCGCAGCAGCCCGGAGGCGCCCGTGCCGCGCTGGTCGAACACCACGAGGTCGCGGCCCGGGGTCGGCAGCAGGAACGCGTAGTCGGTGATGAAGTAGACGCCGGCCTGGCCGGGGCCGCCGGTGAGGCCGATCAACGGAGCGCGGGTCGGACGCCTCGAACGGATGCGCGCCGCCCTGATGCGGATCGCGCCGGGCACGACGCCGCTGCGATCGAGCGGCACGACGACGCTCAGGCAGCGGACGGGGCGCGGCGACGGGCAGCGCTCGGCGGCAGCCGCCTCGACGGACGTCGTCGCGAACGCGGCGATCAGGAGCAGAAGTGAGGTTCGCGCACGCAGCGCCAATGGTCTAGCACGTATGGTCGGGCGATGGGCCATCTGCTCGCCGTGATCATGGCGCTTCTGTCCGCGCAGCTGCAGGTCGTAGAGCAGTCCGGCCCATCCCTGCGCGCCGGGTCGGCCACCGCGGTCTCGAACCTGGCGCCCGCGCCGCCTGCGAGGGCGAGCGGCCCCTCGCTGTCATTGCGCCAGCTCGTCGGCCAGCAGATGATCTTCGCCTACGACGGTCTCGAGCCCCCGCCGGCGCTGCGCCGGCGCATCGCGCGCGGCGAGGCGGCGGGCGTGATCCTGTTCGCGCGCAACGTGCGCTCCGCCGGCCAGGTTGCCGGCGTCGTGCGCTCGCTGCAGGCGATCGAGCGGCCGCGCGGCCTGCGCGCGCCGCTGCTGGTGACGGTCGACCAGGAGGGCGGTCCGGTGCGGCGCCTGCCAGGCGGCCCGGGGCGGGCTGCGGCTGACGTCGCCTCCGCCGCCCAGGCGCGCGAGGACGGGCGCGAGGCCGCGCGCGTGCTGCGCGCCGCGGGCGCGAACATGGACCTCGCGCCGGTTGCCGACGTCGCGCGCCCCGGCGCCGCGCTCGAGGGCGAGCGGCGGATCTACGCCCGCTCTGCGGAGCGCGTCGCGAGCCTGGCGGGCGCGTTCGCCGCCGGGCTGCACGCCGGCGGCGTCCGCGCGACGGCCAAGCACTATCCGGGATTCGGCGCCGCGAGCGTCAACACCGACGACGCGCCGGCGCGGATCGACGCGTCGCTTGGCACGTTGCGCAGCGTCGATGCCAGGCCGTTCGCAGCGCTGATCGCGGGCGGCGTCGACTCCGTCATGGCGTCGACGGCGATCTACCCCGCGCTCGACGAGCGGCCGGCGGCGTTCTCGCGGCGCTGGATCGGCGGGGAGCTGCGCGGGCGCCTGGGCTTTCGCGGCGTCGTGATGACCGACGACCTCGGCACGCCGGCGGTGCACGCCTCGGGCTCGATCGGGCGCCGTGCCGTGCTCGCCGTTCGCGCCGGCGTCGACATGCCGCTGTTCTCCTCGAGCTACCTCATGAGCGCGCGCGGCGCCGAGGGCCTGCTGGCTGCGGCGCGCCGCGGCGAGCTGTCGCGCGGAGCGCTGCGCGCGCACGCGGCGCGGGTGCTGGCTCTGCGGGCCCGCTTGCCGCGCTGAGCGCGCGACCCGGCGGCCGGCCGGGCGGCGCGATGGCGGTCGGCCCGCTGCGCCGCCGCCGGGGCTCAAGCCGCGCCCAGCCAGCTCGCCGCCGCCCGCCACGACGGCCTTGCGGGATCGATCGGATCGCGGTGCCCGCCCGGTGTCTCGATCAGCGTCACCGGTGCGCCGGCGGCGTCCGCGGCCGCCGCGTACTCGCGCGAGCGCTCGACCGCGACGGTGGAGTCGATCACGCCGTGCACGAGCGCGACCGGCACCGGCAACGGGATGCGCTGCATCGGATCGGCCTGCGCCCAGCGCTCGGGCACCTCGGCCGGGGAGCCGCCGAGCAGCGCGGTCGCGACCCGCCCGGCGTGCACGAGGTCGCAGACCGCCGCCTGCGCGAGCACGCGTGTTGCCAACACGCGCGGGTTCGCCCCCGGCGCGTTCGCGGGCAGCTGCGAGCGCCCGCCGGCCCACAGCGCAAGCTGCCCGCCGGCGGAGTGCCCGATCAACGTCACGCGCGCAAGGTCCAGGGTGCGAACGTCGAGGTCGGCGAGCAGGTCGATCGCATCGGCGACGTCGTCGAAGGTCTGCGGCCAGCCGCCGCCGTCGCGACCGAGGCGCCGGTACTCGACGTTGTAGGCCGCGTAGCCGCGCCGCGCGAGGTCGACGCACATCGGGCGCATGATGAGCTTCGTGTACGGGGCCTGCCAGTAGCCGCCGTGCAGGACGACGGCGACCGGATGCGGCCCCGTGCCGGGCGGCAGGTGCAGGTCGCAGACCTGGCGCGGGTGCGCGCCGTAGCGATGGCGCGTCGGCGGACGGCGCAGGATCGAGCGGACGATGCGGTAGCCGAGCGTCGTCATGCCGGCGATCCCAGCAGCCCGGGGCCGCGTGGCACGGCGATTCGGCCGCCGCTTGCTCGCAGCTCGCCGGGATCGAGGTCCTCGAACATCCCAAGCGTCGCCAGGCCGCATGCGGGCGCGATTCGCAGCGCCGCTGCCGCGTGCAGCGCCGCGGCGATGCCGAGCGGGCCGTCCAACGTCGAGGCGATGTACGGCTCGGCCCCCGAGGCGCGCACGAGCGTCGCGCTCGCCAGCAGCCCGGAGATGCCGCCGCAACGCCCGAGCTTCAGGCAGACGGCGTCGGCCGCGCCCGAGGCCAGGGCGCCGGCCTCGGCGGCCGTCTCGTCGATCGCGATTCGCACGGCCACGCGCTCGCGCAGCTCGCGCGTGGCGGCCAGCCCGTGAACGGGCTCCTCGACGAGCTCGAGGCCGGCCGGCGCCAGCGCCTCGATCGCCCGCACGGCCTGCTCGACGGTCCACGCGCCGTTGGCATCCAGGCGCAGCGCCACCCCGGCTCCCAGCGCCGCGCGCACCGCCGCGACGCGGCCGGCGTCGTCGCCGGTGCCGACCTTGAGCTTCACGCAGCCATAGCCCGCCGCGCGGGCGTCCGCCGCGCTGGCGGCCGCACCCGCACGGTCCGTCGCGCCGATCGTCGCGTTGACGGCGACGTGCTCGGCCGTAGCCTCGGACAGCAGGGCGGCGACCGGCAGGCCGGCGCGGCGCCCGGCGCGATCCCACAGCGCCAGGTCGACGGCGGCCAGCGCCTGGGGGAGGTCGTCGGCGGCGCGGCAGGCCTCCAGCAGCTCGCCGCCGTCGAGGCCGTCGCCGTTCTCGAGCACGGCGCGGTAGGACTCGAGCGCAGCTCGGGCACGGTCGTCGGCGACGCCGTCGTAGGCCTGAAGCGGCGCGCATTCGCCGCGGCCGGGCACGCCGTCGGCGCCCTCGATGACGAGCTCGTACAGCGTGCGCGTGCGCAATGTCCCGTAGGACGTCCGAAGCGGGACGCGCAGGCGCAGCGTGCGCTGCTCGATCTCGACGAGCATCCTCAGCTCGCGAGGACGCCGACGCACAGCAGCAGGCAGAACGCGAGCTGCAGGATGCCGGTCTGCGCGAGCGCCTCGTTGAGCGTCGGACCGTCCGCGTGGCGGCGCACGGTGCGCACGACCCGGACGGCGAGCGGCAGCGTCAGCCAGCTCAGCAGCAGCCACGCAGACAGCGAGCCCGCCAGCCACGGCAGCGGCGCGAGGACGTACGCGCCGTAGATCATCAGCCCGTACATCATGCGCCCGCGCTCGCGCCCGAGGCGCACAGCCAGCGTGCGCTTGCCCGCGCGCCTGTCGGAGTCGATGTCGCGGACGTTGTTGACGACGAGGATCGCCGCGGCCAGCAGCCCGACCGGGATGGCCAGCACGAACGCCTCCCATGGCCAGCTCTCGAGCTGCGCGAACGTCGAGCCGGCGACGGCGACGATGCCGAAGAACAGGAACACGAAGATCTCGCCGAGGCCCTCGTAGCCGTAGGGCCTCGGCCCGCCGGTGTAGAGCACGCCCGCGGCGATCGACGCGATGCCGACGAACAGCAGCTCGATGCCCGAGACGGCCACGAGGTAGACGCCGCACAGCGCCGCCAGGCCGAACGTGATGTACGTCGCCATCAGCACCTGCTTGGGCGGCACGAGCCCGCCGGCGGTCACGCGCACGGGGCCGACGCGATCCTCGGCGTCGGCGCCGCGGCGCGCGTCGGAGTAGTCGTTCGACAGGTTCGTGCCGACCTGGATCAGGATCGAGCCGAGCATCGCCGCGACGAACGCGCCCGGCCGGAAGACCTCCTCCAGCGTGTACGCGACGGCCGTGCCGACGAGCACCGGCGCGATCGCGGCCGGCAGCGTGCGCAGGCGCGCCGCCATCAGCCAGATGCGCACGTCAGCGTCCCCGCGCGGTCATGGCCGCTTCGGAAAGCGCGAGAAGTCCGGCACGCGCTTGGCCTTGAAGGCCTCGCGGCCCTCGCGCGCCTCGTCGCTTGCGTAGAAGAGGAGGTTCGCGTCGTGGGCGAGCTGCTGGATGCCGCTGAGGCCGTCCTCGGCGGCGTTGAAGCTCGCCTTCATCAGGCGCAGCGCGAACGGCGACATCGCGAGCATCTCCTGACACCACGACACCGTCTCGGCCTCGAGCTCATCGAGCGCCACGACGGCGTTGACGAGGCCCATGTCGAGCGCCTGCCGGGCGTCGTACTGGCGGCACAGGAACCACATCTCCTTGGCCTTCTTGGGTCCGACGAGGCTGGCGAGGAGGCCGGCCCCGAAGCCGCCGTCGAACGAGCCGACCTTCGGCCCGACCTGGCCGAAGCGCGCGTTGTCGGCGGCGATCGTCAGGTCGCAGACGAGGTGCAGGACGTGGCCGCCGCCGATCGCATAGCCGGCGACCATCGCCACGACGGGCTTGGGCAGGCGGCGGATCTGGATGTGCAGGTCGGTGACGTGAAAGCGCCCGACGGCCCCCGGCTTGCCCGGCTCGGTCTCATAGCCGGTGTCGCCGCGCACGCGCTGGTCGCCGCCGGAGCAGAATGCCAGGGGCCCCTCGCCGGTCAGCACGATCACGCCGACCGACGTGTCCTCGCGCGCGTGATCGAGCGCGTCGGAGATCTCGATCAGCGTCTGCGGGCGAAACGCGTTGCGCACCTCGGGGCGGTCGATCGTGATCTTCGCGATGCCGTCGCCCGAGAGCTCGTAGCGGATGTCCTCGTACTCGCCGGCTGCGCTCCAGGTGACTCCCATGGGTGTGCAGGCTACTTTCAGGGGGTGCTCGTCGAATCCTGGCTGGGGCGCGCCGCCCGCACGCGGCCGGACGCGGTCGCCCTGCGGACCGCGGACGCCACGCTGAGCTACGCGCAGCTCGACGCCGCGGCGACCGTCGCCGCGCGGCGGTTGAGCGCGCTCGGCGTCCGGCCGGGCGAGCGGGTCGCGCTCGCGCTGCCCGCGCGCGCGCCGTACGCCGAGGCGCTGCACGGCTGCATGCGCCTGGGCGCGGTCGCCGTGCCCGTCGACCCGCGCCTGGCCGAAGCGGAGCGCGCGGCGCGTAGCGAGGGCTGCGTCGTGCTCGTCGAGGCGCCGCTCGACGGCGGACTGGACCGCGACGCGCCGCTGCTCGCCGCGCACGACCTCGACGCGCCGGCGATCGTCGTGCACACGTCGGGCACGACCGCGGCGGCGCGCCCGGTCGCGCTGACCTACGGCAACTGGCTGTGGAGCGCGCTCGGCTCGGCCGTCGCGCTCGGCCTCGACGACGACGAGCGCTGGCTGTGCACGCTGCCGCTGTCGCACGTCGGCGGGCTGTCGATCCTGCTGCGCAGCGCGATCTACGCGACGACGGCCGTGCTGCACGACGGCTTCGATGCCGAGGCCGTCGCCGGCGAGCTCGCCGGCGGCGGCGCGACGCTCGTGTCCGTCGTGCCGACGACGCTCGGGCGCCTGCTCGACGCCGGTCTGAGCAACCCGCCCGCGCTGCGCGCGGCGCTCGTCGGCGGCGGGCCGATCGCGCCCGCGCTGCTCGCGCGGGCGGCGGGGGCCGGCGTGCCGACGGTCACGACCTACGGCCTGACCGAGGCCTGCTCGCAGGTGACCACCGGCGGCCCGCCGCTGTTCTGCACGCGCGTGCGGATCGCATCCGACTGCGAGATCCTCGTCGCGGGCCCGACGGTCGCGCGCGAGCAGCTCGATTCCGACGGCTGGCTGCATACCGGCGATCTCGGCGAGCTCGACGGCGCCGGCAACCTGACGATCACCGGGCGCGCGGCGGACACGATCGTCACGGGCGGCGAGAACGTCGCGCCCGCGGAGGTCGAGGCGGTGCTGATCTGCCATCCGGCGGTCGCCGCCGCCGCCGTTCACGGCGCCGCCGACGCGCAATGGGGCGAGCGCGTGGTCGCAACGATCGTCCTGCGCCCCGGGATGACCGCAACGGCACCCGAGCTGGAGGGTTATTGTCGTGTCCGCATGGCCCGCTACAAGGTGCCAAAAGGGTTCAGGTTCACCACGACGCTGCCGAGAACGCAGTCCGGGAAGCTCCTGCGCCGAGATCTGGAGGATTGAATGCCACGAACGGGCCGTCGTCGCTCGCTGACCATCGCCGCCGCACTCGCTGCCGCGCTCGCCGCTCCCGCGGCCGCGCAGGCGGCCACATTCACGGTCGCTGCCGGCGGCGGTACGTGCGGGGGAGGCGACCTGGCATGCGAGACGCTCGTCGCGGCCGCCGGCGCCGTCGCGCCCGGCGACACGGTGTCGGTGTCGCCCGGCACGTATGCAGAATCGCCGGTCTTCAGCGACGCGAACGTGACGATCACGGGGTCCTTCACCGCGCCCGGGGTCATCATCACCGGTTCGATCGCCTTCACCGGCAACGGCGGCGCCCCGAGCGTGCTGGAGCGGGTCATCGTCCTACCGTCCACCGCGGTACCGGCCGTCAACGTCAGCGGAACCGCCGGAGTCGGGGTGCGCGACACGGTGCTCGCCGGCACGGGCTCGAGCGCCATGGCCATCACCAGCAGCACCGGGAACTCGATCACGCGCAGCTCGGTGCTCGCGAGCGCCGCGGGTGCTGCTGCGGTCAGCGTCCAGCCGGGTGCCTCGCAGACGAGCCTGTCGCTGGAATCGAGCATCCTCGGCGGCGGCAGCGGGCCCGCCGGCGCCGGCCTGTCGGTCACGACCGGGCCCGCCTCGACGGGCGGCACGACCACCATCACCGCGCGGCACATCACCGTCGCAGGCTCGTCCAACGGGATCCTCCTGGACTCGAGCGCTGCTGCCACGCCCCTGCTGGGCTCGCCCTTTGGCAGCATCGCCACGACGGTCACGGACTCGATCGTGCTCGGCTCGAGCTCGGCGACCAACTTCGGGGGCATTCCGCCCCTTCTGGCGGGGAACGTGGCGTCGCTGGCGTTCACCAACACCGAGCGCGGGGCCACGCAAGACTCGTTGTTCTTCAACCCGGCGAAGCGCAACTATCACCTGCGAGCGGGCTCGCCCGCGATCGACAAGGCGACGTCCCCCGGCACCTCGGCGACGGACATCGACGGGCAGCCGCGCACGAATGGGGCGGCGAGCGATCTGGGCGCCGACGAGTTCGTCCCCGGGCCGGCACCGGTCCCGACCGCACCCGCGGGCACGGGCGACGGCACCGCGCCAGCGGTCGTGATCACCGGCCCGAGGGCCGGCCAGAAGATCAAGCTCGTCACGAAGACGACGAAGACGAACAAGACGACGAAGAAGAAGACGACGACGTCCAAGCGCACGAAGATCGTCATCCGCGGCACCGCCAAGGACGCGGCCGGCATCAAAGCCGTCGTGCTGACGCTCGAGCGGCTGAGCACGACCGTCAGCAAGCCCGCCACGAGCGCGAAGTCCAGCGCGGCGACGACGACCGCGACGAAGAAGTGCAGGTGGTTCAACGCCACCAAGGGCATCGTCCTGAAGAGCTGCGACAAGCCGGTCCTGCTGGCGGCCAAGCTCGCCAAGGACGGCACGTGGACGTTCAGCGTGAAGAGCACGATCAAGCTCGGCGCCGGCAGGTACCGCGCGACCGCCGTCGGCCTGGACAACTCCGGCTCGGCCGGCAACTCGGCCAAGCGCTCGGACGCGATCCGCACGTTCACGCTGACCAAGTAGCAGGACGGCGGGTCGTACCGATGGCGTACGACCCGTCGCAGTACCGGGATGCAAGCCTCGACCGCTGGGAGCGCGCCGCGCGCGGCTGGGGCGAGCACCGCGCGCGGTTTCAGGCGGCCGCGCGGCCGGTCTCGGGCTGGCTCGTCGACGCGATCGAGCCGCAGCCCGGCCATCGCGTGCTGGAGCTGGCGGCCGGGCCGGGGGACACCGGCCTGCTGGCCGCCGAGCTGATCGCCCCCGGCGGCACGCTCATCAGCACCGACGCCGTTGACGCGATGGTCGAGCTCGCCCGCGCCCGCGCCGCCGAGCTGGGCATCGACAACGCGGAGTTCCGCCGCATGGACGCCGAGTGGATCGACCTGCCGACCGCGAGCATCGACGGCGTCATCGCGCGCTGGGGCTACATGCTGCTCGCCGATCCGGCGACGGCGCTGGGCGAGACGCGGCGCGTGCTGCGCCCGGGCGGCCGGGTCGCCCTGGCGGCCTGGACGCAGCCGGCCGACAACGCGTGGGCGTCGGTGCCCCAGCAGGAGCTCGTCGCGATCGGCGCCGCCGAGCCGCCCGGTCCGCAGGAGCCCAACATGTTCGCCTTCCGCGACCCGCAGAGGATCCACACGCTGCTCGAGCAGGCCGGCTTCACCGAGATCGTCATCGAGCAGCTGGACCTCGTCTGGCACTTCGACGACCTCGACGCCTGGTGGGACGTGCAGCTGGACATCTCGACGGGCCTGGCGACCGGGGTCGGCGCGTTGACGCCCGCCCAGCGCGACGACCTGCGCGACGCGATCGACGCCCGCTTGGCGAAGCACGTCGCCGAGGATGGGTCGGTGGCGCTGCCGGGCCGCACGCACGTCGCAGCCGCGAGCGCGTAGACCGCTCCGCCCGTCGGAGGCGCAGCTCGGGCAGCACGGTTGACGACCTGCCGGTAGGGCGTCACGCGCCCTCTCCACCTCCAATGTATAGCGCACGCGAGGCCTTCATGAAGCCTCGGGTCGTGCCGCATAATCGCCCGCCGCAGGTCAGAACCGACGGCGATGGGAGGAGCGAGACGCGTATGACCGAGCATGCTGTGGTGATCGCCGGAGGAGGTCCGGCGGGGATGATGCTGGCGGCTGAGTTGGCGTTGGCGAAGGTCGACGTCGCGGTCGTCGAGCGGCGTCCCGATCACGTGCTCGCCGGCTCACGGGCCGGCGGCCTTCTCACACGCACGATCGAGGTGTTCGATCAGCGTGGCGTCGCCGATCGCTTCCTCGCCGAGGGTCAGGTGCATCAGGCCATGCCGTTCGGCACGGCCACGCTGGACATGAGCGACCTGCCGACGCGCCATCCGTATTTCCTCGGGATCTTTCAGAACGAGATCGAGCGGATCATGGCCGCGTGGATCGCCGAGCTGCCGGTGCGCATCCTCTACGGCAGCGAGGTGACGGGCTTCGCGCAGGACGACAGCGGCGTCGACGTCGGGCTGTCCGACGACCGGTCGCTGCGAGCGGGGTATCTCGTCGGGTGCGACGGGGGACGCAGCCTGATCCGCAAGGCGGCCGGCATCGAGTTCCCGGGGTGGGATCCGACGAGGAGCAACCTGATCGCCGAGGTCCAGACGACCGAGGAGCCGCCCCAGGGCGTCCGTCACGACGCCGCCGGCATCCACGCCATCAGCAGGATGGAGGACTCGAGGACGGTGCGGGTCGTGGTGACCGAGCAGCAGATCGGGCCGAGCGGCGAGCCCACGCTGCGCGACCTCAGCGAGGCGCTCGTCGCGGCGTACGGCACCGACTTCGGGGTCCACGGTCCCACGTGGATCTCCAGGTTCACCGACATGACGCGGCAGGCGGCGGCCTACCGGGTGGGACGAGTCCTCCTGGCCGGCGACGCGGCGCACGTGCACTACCCCGCGGGTGGACAGGGCCTCAGCCTCGGAGTGCAGGATGCCGTGAACCTGGGATGGAAGCTGGCCCAGGTCGTCAACGGAACCTCCCCGCAGAGCCTCCTGGACACCTACCGGGACGAGCGTCATCCGGTCGTGGCCGGCGTCCTTCGCCACACGATGGCCCTGGGCGCGCTGCAGCGCCAGGACGAGCGCATGAAGGCCCTGGTCGATGTGGTGTCGGAGCTGGCGAGCATGGACGAGCCTCGCAAGCGGCTCGTCGGAATCAGAACCGGTCTGGACATCCACTACGACCTCGGCGAGGGACATCCGCTGCTCGGACGCCGGATGCCCGACCTGGACCTCGTGACCGCCGGCGGCCCGCTGCGGGTCTTCGAGCTGCTGCACGAGGCCAAGCCGGTGCTGCTCGACCTCGGTCGGCCCGGCGGCTTGGACATCGCTCCCTGGGCCGACCGCGTCCAGCTGATCGACGCGAGCTACGAGGGGGAGTGGGAGCTCCCGGTGCTCGGCGCGGTCACCGCTCCCACTGCCGTGTTGATCCGCCCCGACGGACACGTCGCCTGGGTCGGAGACCGAACCCGACTCGGACTCCCCGAAGCGCTGACCACCTGGTTCGGACCGCCTGCTGCGGCGTGACCCACCCGGTTCAGGATCCTGACGCCGCCGGGCGAAGGTCACCGCACTAGGATCCCGCGCCATGTTCTACGACGACGACGCAGACCTCACGCTCCTCGACGGCAAGACCGTCGCGATCATCGGCTACGGCTCGCAGGGCCACGCCCACTCGCTGAACCTTAAGGACTCCGGGGTGAACGTCGTCGTCGGCCTGCGCGAGGGCTCGGGCTCCGCCGCGAAGGCCTCGGAGCACGGCCTCGAAGTCCTGCCCGTCGCCGACGCCGCCAGCCGCGGCGACCTCGTGATGATGCTCGTCCCCGACGAGCTGCACCGCGAGGTCTACGAGGGCGAGGTCTCCGACGGCATCGCCGAGGGCAACCTGCTGCTCTTCGGCCACGGCTTCTCGATCCACTACGACGAGGTCCGGCCGCCGGCCGGCGTCGACGTCGCGCTGATCGCGCCGAAGGGGCCGGGTCACCTCGTGCGCCGCCAGTACCTCGAGGGCTCCGGCGTCCCCGGGCTGATCGCGATCGAACAGGACGCGACCGGGAACGCCCAGCCGCTCGCGCTCGCCTACGCCAGGGGCATCGGCTGCACGCGCGGCGGCGTCTTCGAGACGACGTTCCGCGAGGAGACCGAGACCGACCTCTTCGGCGAGCAGGCCGTCCTCTGCGGCGGCGCCTCCGAGCTCGTCCAGGCCGGCTTCGACACGCTCGTCGAGGCTGGCTATGACCCGCAGATGGCCTACTTCGAGTGCCTGCACGAGCTCAAGCTGATCGTCGACCTGATGTACGAGAAGGGCCTGGCGGGGATGCGCTACTCGATCTCCAACACGGCCGAGTACGGCGACTACAGCCGCGGCAAGCGGGTCATCACGGCCGAGACGCGAGAGAACATGAAGCAGATCCTGGCCGAGATCCAGTCCGGCGACTTCGCGCGCGAGTGGATCGCCGAGAACCGCGCCGGCCAGGAGAACTTCAAGCGCATGCGCGCCGAGCAGGCCGCGACCCGGGTCGAGTCGACCGGCAAGGAGCTGCGCGCGATGATGGACTGGATCGACACGGACTTCCACGAATAGCCGCCGGCCGCGCGCTAACCTTGCTGACGCCGTCGCGACTGGCGTTCGGGTGGAGCACACCACCGGGAAGCGGCGGAGCACGAAGCAGCCGCGCGCCTGGGCACACGTCCTGATCACCGCTCTTTGCGAGGACCACTGCCATGACGACGAGCACCCAGCTCGAGATACCTCCAGCACTGCTTCCGACCGACGGCCGCTTCGGCTGCGGTCCCTCGAAGGTGCGCCGCGACCAGCTCATCCGCTTGGCCGGTGACTCCGCGTGCCTGATGGGCACGTCGCACCGCCAGAAGCCCGTCAAGGCGCTCGTCGGCCGCGTGCGCGCGGGCATCGCCGAGCTGTTCGGCGCGCCCGAGGGCTATGAGGTCGCGCTCGGCAACGGCGGCACGACGGCGTTCTGGGATGCCGCGGCGTTGGGCCTCGTGCGCGAGCGCTCGCTGCACCTCGTCTACGGCGAGTTCTCGCGCAAGTTCGCCACCGTTTGCGAGCGCGCGCCGTTTCTCGGCGACCCGCTGCTGCTGCAGGCCGACCCGGGCGACGCGCCCGCGCCCGCCGCGCTGCCCGGCGCCGACGTCATCGGCTGGGCCCACAACGAGACCTCGACCGGCGTCATGGTCGGCGTGCGGCGCCCGGCCGACGCCGGCGACGCGCTGATCCTGATCGACGCCACCTCGGGCGCCGGCGGCCTGCCGCTGGACGCCTCGCAGTCCGACGCCTACTACTTCGCACCGCAGAAGAGCTTCGGCTCCGACGGCGCCCTGTGGCTCGCGCTGCTGAGCCCGGCGGCGGTCGAGCGCATCGAGCAGATCGCCGCGACCGACCGCTGGATCCCCGACTTCCTGTCGCTCGAGCAGGCGCTGGTCAACTCGCGCTCGGACCAGACGCTCAACACGCCGGCGATCGCGACGCTCGTGATGCTCGCCGACCAGCTCGACTGGATGCTCGAGCAGGGCGGCCTCGAATGGTGCGTCGGGCGCACGACCGCGTCCTCCGACCACCTCTACGGCTGGGCGCGCGAGTCCTCCTACGCGTCGCCGTTCGTCGCCGATCCCGCCAAGCGCTCGCTCGTCGTCGGCACGATCGACTTCGACGACGAGATCGACGCCAAGCTCGTCGCGGCGACGCTGCGATCAAACGGCGTCGTCGACGTCGAGCCCTACCGCAAGCTCGGCCGAAACCAGCTGCGCGTCGCGATGTTCCCGGCGATCGAGCCGGCCGACGTCCAGGCGCTGACCGCCTGCGTCGACTGGGTCGTGGAGCGGATCCGATGAGCATGGACTTCGTCATGACGGAGGGATCGTCGGACTCCTCCACCGCCGAGCCGAGCGGCGCAGCACGCGTGTTGGTCGCCGAGAACGTCGGCGACTCGGGCCTCGAGGTGCTCGAGGTCGCGGGTTTCGACATCGACCGCGGCTACGACTGGACGCGCGAGCAGCTCGAGCAGCGCATCGGCGACTACGACGCGATCGTGATCCGCTCGGCGACGCAGGTCGACGCCGCCCTGATCGAGCGCGCCACGAGGCTGCGCGCGGTCGCGCGTGCCGGCGTCGGCGTCGACAACGTCGACGTCGCCGCGGCCACCAAGCGCGGCATCATCGTCGTCAACGCCCCGCGCTCGAACGTCGTCACGGCGGCCGAGCACACGCTCGCGCTGCTGCTGGCGCTCGCGCGCCACATCCCGCAGGCCGCGGGAGCGCTGGCCGCCGGGCGCTGGGAGCGCAAGAGCTTCAGCGGCATCGAGCTGATGGACAAGACGCTCGGCATCCTCGGCTTCGGGCGCATCGGCCAGCTCGTCGCGCACCGCGCCAAGGCGTTCGGCATGCGCGTCGTCGCCTACGACCCGTTCGTCGCGACGGAGCTCTACGAGAGCCTCAAGATCGAGCGCGCGAACACGCTCGACGAGGTCTACGCGGCCGCCGACTTCCTGACGCTGCACATGCCCACGACCGACGCCACCAACGGCATGATCGACGCCGCCGCGTTCGCCAAGATGCGCGACGGCGTGCGGATCCTCAACGTCGCGCGCGGCTCGCTGATCGTCGACGAGGACCTGCAGGCCGCGCTCGACAGCGGCAAGGTCGGCGGCGCGGCGCTCGACGTCTTTCGCTCCGAGCCGACCACCGACCACCCGCTGTTCGGCTACCCCAACGTCATCGCGACGCCGCACCTCGGCGCCTCGACCGCGGAGGCGACCGACCGCGCCGGCTACCAGGCGGCCGAGCAGGTCGTGGCGGCGCTGCAGGGCGGCAGCGTCACGACGGCCGTCAACGCGCCGGCGATCTCGGCCGAGGACATGGAGCTGCTGAGCCCCTTCCTGCCGCTGTGTCACCAGCTCGGCAGGCTCGCGACGTCGATCGCGCAGTGCGGGTCGATCGACCGCATCGAGATCGAGTGCCACGGGCGCATCGGCGAGCGCGACACCGGCCCGCTGGCGATCGCCGTCGTGCTCGGCGCGCTCGGCGGCCGCACGGAGGACTCGATCAACGCGGTCAACGCGCTGTCGATCGCGCGCGAGCGCGGCATCGAGGTCATCCAGTCGCGCTCGGCCTCGGCGCGCGACTTCACCGATCTCGTGCGCGTCGCGGTGTGGTGCGGCGGCGAGCGCCAGCACGGCGTGGTCGGCACGACGATCGGGCGCCTGCACCGTCCGCACCTGCTGGCGGCCTGGGGCCAGCGTTTCAACCTCCAGCTCGAGCAGTACCTGACGCTGTTTCGCTACACCGACGTGCCCGGAGTCATCGGCCGCGTCGGGACGATGTTCGGCACGCACGGCGTCAACATCGGCTCCGCGGCCGTCGGCCACTCGCCCGCCAGCGACGACGGCCGGCGCCCCGCGGTGATGATCGTGACGACCGATGCGCCGGTGCCGCAGGAGCTCGTCGACGAGATCTGCGCCGGCGACGAGTTCCTCACCGGCCGCACGGTCGCGCTGAGCTGAGCCGCGCGTCAGGAGACGACGTCGCGCTCGGCGCGCGACAGGCCGCCGCGGAAGTCCGCGGCGAGGTCGGCGACGAGACCCGACGAGCCCATGCGCCTGCGCCAGGCGACGCTGGCGGGCGGGGCCGCCTTCGACGAGCAGCGTCGGCGACGAGCTTGAGCTCCTCGGCGCAGCCGAGCTCGCTGCGGCGTGCGGCGCGCACAGGAGGCATGAGCTCGGAGACGATGTCGTCGACCGACACGGCCTGCCCGCGGACGGGGTCGACGAGCTTGGCTTCGACGCCGTCGCGCGCGGCGAGGAAGCGGTTCTCGTCGAGCACCTCGGGCGCGTGCACGAGCGCGGCGTCGGCGTGCCCGTCGACGAGCTCCAGGCGCACGAGCGACTGCACGAGCGCGACGAGCGCCGCGGTCCCGTCGAGCGTCGACTGGGCGTCCATGATCCGCACCTCGACGGTGCCAAGGCGCGGCTGCGGGCGCACGTCCCACCACAGGTACGTGTGGTCGGGGAAGGCGTTGCACTCCAGCAGCAGGTTGACCGCGCGCACGTACTCGCCGTAGGAGCCGAAGGTCGCGCGGGATGCCGACGCGCGGAAACGCCTGGAACAGCGGCGTGCGAGCGGACGCGAGCCCCGTGTCGCGGCCCTGCCAGAAGGGCGAGTTGGCCGACAGCGCGAGCAGGATCGGGATGTGCGCGCGCAGGCGGTTGAAGGCCGCGATGCCCGCCTCGCCGGACGGCAGCGCCGACGTGCACGTGCAGCGCGAACGTCGGCTCGCGGCGCGCGAGCTCGCGCATCGAGCCGTAGACCTCCTGGTGGCGCTCGCGCGACGAGACCGCCATCTCGTGCCAGACGGCAGACGGGTGCGTGCCGGCCGTGCCGGCCGCCAGGCCGAGGGGGTCGAGCACCTCGTTCAGCCGCCCGCGCAGCGACGCCGAGCTCGGCGATCGCGCCGCCGACGGTCGGGTGCACGCCGGTGCGCAGCTCGACCGCCGAGGAGTGCGTCTCGGAGCTGACGTGGTCGCACAGGTCCTCGGGCAGCGCGTCGAGGACGTCGTCGATCGCCGGCGCGAGCGTCCAGTCGCGCGGGTCGAGCAGCATCACCTCCTCCTCGACGCCGAGCGTATACTCGTTGCCGTGGCGCCACTTCGACCACGGCGCCGACGCGTTCGGGCGGCGGGTCTCAGGCGGCACGCGAGACTCCGGCGCCGTAGGCCATCGCCGTGTCGCGCGAACGTCCGCAGCAGGCGTGCCTGCTCGGGGGAGTCGACCATGCTCTCGGCGTGCCACTGGACGGCGAGCGTGAACGCGCGGTCCGTCGCCTGAAGCGCCTCGATGACGCCGTCGGTCGCCCAGCCGACCGCGCGCAGCCCGCTGCCGAGCACGTCGACGGCCTGGTGATGAAAGGAGTTGACGACCGCGTCGACGACGCCCAGCGCGTCGGCGACGGCGCTGCCCGGCTCGAGCGTCACCTGGTGCGTCGCGATCGCGGCGGCCGCGGCCTGGCGGTGCACGACCTCCGAGGGGCGCTCGCTGGGCAGGTCCTGGACGAGCGTTCCCCCGCGCGAGACGTTGAGCACCTGCAGGCCGCGGCAGATCGCCAGCACCGGCAGGCCGCGCGCCTCGGCCGCGCGCACGAGCGCGACCTCGAAGAGGTCCAGGTGCGGCTCGGTCGGGCCGAGGGCCGGATGTGGCGTGGCGCCGTAGGCGGTCGGGTGCAGGTCCGGGCCGCCGGACAGACACAGCCCGCACAGCCCGTCCAGCAGCGGCTCGATGCTGTCGGTGTCCAGCGGCGGGATGATCACCGGCACCGCGCCGGCGCGGCGGATCGCCTCCGGATAGGTGAGCCCCAGCGCGAGCTCGTGCGAGTGGACGGGCTCGGAGTGGGGGTCGTGGACGACGCGCTCGGGACGTGCGCATCTCCGAGGTGCTGACGCCGATGATCGCGTGCGACGCGCGGAGCGCGCGGGTGGGTGGGGTCATGATCGCGCGGGCCTCATCGGCTGGACGGTTGTATCCAGGGGATCGTACGCGGGCACTGTCCAGCGGTCCAAAGCACGCCCGGGGAACCTGGCCCGCCTGTCCAGTCGCGCTTCGGGCACCATGAGGCGATGAGCAACAGGTCCAGCGCCTCGTGGTGGCGCGACGCGGTGGTCTACCAGATCTACCCGCGCTCCTTTCAGGACTCCGACGGCGACGGCGAAGGCGACCTGCGCGGGATCGTGTCGCGCCTGGACCACGTCGCCGACCTCGGCGCCGACGCCATCTGGCTGTCGCCGTTCTACCCGTCGCCGATGGCCGACGGCGGCTACGACGTCGCCGGCTACACCGACGTCGACCCGCGCTTCGGCACGCTCGCCGATGCCGGGCTGCTGATCGCCGCCGCGCACGAGCGCGGCCTGAAGGTGCTGCTCGACGTCGTGCCGTGCCACACGTCGATCGAGCACCCGTGGTTCCGCGAGCATCCCGAGCGCTACTTCTGGTCGGAGCGCGACGGCCCGCAGAACAACTGGCTGGCGGCGTTCGGCGGGCGCGCCTGGTCGCGCGACGGGCGCAGCGGCCGCTGGTACCTGCACTCCTTCTATCCCGAGCAGCCCGACCTGGACTGGCGCCAGGAGGACGTGCCCGGGGCGATGGCCGACGTCCTGCGCTTCTGGATGGACCGCGGCGTCGACGGCTTTCGCCTCGACGCGATCGATCGCGTGATGAAGGACGCCGAGCTGCGCGACGATCCGCCCGCGAGCGGCCCGCCGCCACTGCCCGAGCACGGCGATTGCGAGACGCTCGACATGGTCATGAGCCGCAACGCGCCCGACATCGGCAAGGCGCTCGCGGCGCTGCGCGCGGGCGCAGGCGAGCGCGCGCTGCTCGTCGGCGAGGTCTACCTGCCGGCGGCGCAGCTTGCGCCCTATCTCGAGCACCTCGATGTCGCGTTCGCCTTCGAGCTGCTGCACGCGCCGTGGGACGCCGGCGCGGTGCGCGCTGCGATCGAGGCCGCGCTGGACCCGGCGGGCGCGGCGGGCCGGGTCGCCTGGGTGCTGTCCAACCACGACTTCCCGCGCCTGCCCGACCGCGTCGGCCGCGACAACCTGCGCGCCGCCGCGCTGCTCGCGCTGACGCTGCCGGGTCCCCTCTTCGTCTACCAGGGCGACGAGATCGGGATGGCCGACGGGCCCGGGCGCGAACCGCCCGACGATCGCGCCGGCCGTGACCGCCATCGCCATCCGATGCGCTGGCGCGACGATGAGCCACACGGCGGCTTCAGCGACGGCGACCCATGGCTGCCGGCGATCGAGGTGCAGGGCGGCGCAGTCGCGACGCAGGCCGAGGACCCCGACTCCGTGCTCGCGCTGTATCGCGAGCTGATCGCGCTGCGCCACGGGCTGGGGGAGGGGTTGGAGTTCGCCGACGCCGCCGACGGCGTGATCGCCTATCGCCGCGGCGACGTGCTCGTGGCCGTCAACCTCGCCGACGGCCCGCGGCCGGCGCCCGCGGCCGGGGCGATCCTGCGTGCGACGCACGCCCGCCGCCACCCCGCGGGCTCGCCGGCGCCCGCGCAGCTCGAGCTCGGCGAGGGCTTCCTCGCGCGCGCCTGAGCGCACGCTGCGC
Organism: uncultured Actinomycetes bacterium; assembly: GCA_963729125.1. GTDB lineage: Bacteria > Actinomycetota > Thermoleophilia > Solirubrobacterales > Solirubrobacteraceae > CADCVQ01. Next base: position 583,366 of record CAVSML010000008.1, on the reverse strand, counting down.
GGTCAGCGAACCGACGTCGACTGACCCGCTCCGAAGACCCGGCGCGCGAGCCCGCGCCGGGGCCCGATCGGGAGTTGAAGATGTGCGATTCGCCACGAGAACGCGTGGGTACGAGCGCTTGTCATGTGGAGGGGGCTGATCGCGGCGCTGAGCGTCGTCGTGCTGGGATGCGTGATCGCGGCCTGCGGCGACAGCGGCGGCGCCAGCGCCCGCGCGCACCTGACGTGGTTCATCTTCAACGAGCCCAGCAACGCGCCGCAGCAGATCGCCGACCAGTGCTCGAAGGACTCCAACGGCGCCTACGACATCACCTTCGAGTACCTGCCGTCGCAGGCCGATCAGCAGCGCGAGCAGCTGGTCCGCCGGCTCGGCGCCGAGGACGACTCGCTCGACCTGCTGGGGATGGACGTCGTCTGGACCGGGGAGTTCGCCAACGCCGGCTGGCTGCGCCCCGTTCCGCCCGAGACCGAGCAGGCCGTGACCGAGAAGGTCTTCGACAGCGTCCTGCAGACCGCGCGCTTCGAGGACAAGCTCTACACCGTCCCGATCTGGTCGAACACGCAGTTCCTCTGGTACCGCACGGACCGCTCGCCGCAGCCGCCGAAGACGTGGGACGAGATGATCGACGCGGGCGAGAACCTCGGGCCGAAGCAGGGCCGCATCCAGGTGCAGGCCAACCGCTACGAGGGCCTCGTCGTGCTGATCAACCAGCTGATCGAGTCGGCCGGCACGCAGATCCTCGCCGGGCCTAAGTCCGTCAAGCTCGAAGAGGCCGCGACGAAGCGCGCGCTCGCCGTGCTCGGCCGCCTGTCGGCCTCGCCCGTCGCCGCCTCGAACATCACGACCTCGACCGAGGACACCGCCCGCCTGGGCTTCGAGAGCGGCGACTCGACCTTCATGATCAACTACTCCTTCGTCTATCCGTCGGCGAAGGCCAACGCCCCGGACATCTTCAAGATGATGAAGGCCGCGAAGTACCCGCAGGTCGACGAGGGCACCGACAGCAAGCCGCCGATCGGCGGGATCAACATCGGCGTGTCGGCGTTCTCCAAGCACCCCAAGGAGGCGTTCGCCGCCACGGAGTGCCTCGTCAAGCCCGAGAACCAGCTCAAGGTCGCCGAGCTCGGCGGCCTGCCGCCGGTGCGCTCGGACGTCTACGACCAGCCGGAGATCGAGAAGGCCTACCCGGGCTTCGGCGACGTCGTGCGCGAGTCGATCGAGAGTGCCGCGCCGCGCCCGTCGGAGTCGCCCGCCTACCAGGACCTGTCGCTGGCGATCCAGCGCGCGATCCATCCGACGACCGAGATCGACCCGAAGAACCCGCAGGCCGCCTACGACAGGCTGCGCGACTACGTCGAGAAGGCCGTCAAGCGCGAGGGCCTGTTGTGACCGCGGTCCCGCTGGGCAAGCGCAGGGCCAGGAAGGCACCGATCAGCGACAAGACGAAGGCCGAGCGCAAGCTCGGGCTGCTGCTGTGCGCTCCCGCCGTGATCGCGATGCTGCTCGTGACGGTCTATCCGATCCTCTACGCGATCGCGCTGTCGGTGCAGAAGGTCGACCTGCGCTTTCCGGAGGAGTCGGGCTTCGTCGGCCTCGCCAACTACCAGGCGGTCCTGACGTCGGACCTGTGGTGGCAGGGCGTCTTCAACACCACGCTGATCGCCGTCGTGTCGGTGGCGATCGAGCTCGTGCTCGGCATGGGCCTCGCGCTGATCATGCACAAGGCGCTGTTCGGTCGCGGCGTCGTGCGCACGGCCGTGCTGATCCCCTACGGCATCGTCACCGTCGTCGCCGCCTTCGCCTGGTTCTTCGCCTTCGACCCGTCCAGCGGCTTCGTCAACAACCTGCCGTTCGTGCCCGACGACAAGGCGTGGTTCGGAGAGCACAACAGCTCGCTGTCGGTGATCATCATGGCGGAGGTCTGGAAGACGACGCCCTTCATGGGCCTGCTGCTGCTCGCGGGCCTGGCGACGATCGACGAAGGGCTCTACGAGGCGGCGCGCGTCGACGGCGCGACAGCCTGGCAGCGCTTCTGGCGCATCACGCTGCCGCTGCTCAAGCCGGCGCTGCTCGTCGCGCTGCTGTTCCGCACGCTCGACGCCTTCCGCGTCTTCGACTCGATCTTCGTGATGACGCGCGGCTCGCAGGACACCGAGTCGGTGTCGATCCTCGGCTACAACCAGCTCATCTCGCGCCTGAACCTCGGGCTCGGCTCGGCGGTGTCGGTGCTGATCTTCGTGCTCGTGCTGGCGATCGCGTTCTTCTTCGTGCGCATCCTCGGCACCAGCAACCCCGCCGGCCAGGGGGAGAAGTAGCCCATGCATCGCCACAAGCCCGAGGACTACCTGAAGTGGACGGTCGCGATCGCCGCGGTCGTGTTCTTCGCGCTGTTGCCGATCGTCTGGATCTTCTCCCTGTCGCTGAAGACGCCCGACACCGTCAGCGACAAGAGCTTCATCCCGAAGAAGGTCACGCTCGACAACTACACGACGCTGTTCGAGGGCGGCTTCGACAGCCCGCTGCTGCGCCCGCTGATCAACTCGATCGTGATCGCGCTGATCGCGACCGTGATCGCGGTGACGCTCGCCTCGTTCACCGCCTACGCGATCGCGCGGCTGGACTTTCCCGGCAAGGCCGCGATCCTCGCCGGCGCGCTGGCGATCGCGATGTTCCCGCAGATCTCCGTCGTCGGGCCGCTGTTCGACATGTGGCGCACGCTGCACCTCTACGACACCTATCCGGGCCTGATCATCCCCTACCTGACGTTCGCGCTGCCGCTTGCGATCTACATCCTCGTCGCGTTCTTCCGCGAGATTCCGTGGGAGCTCGAACAGGCCGCCCAGGTCGACGGCGCGACGCCGTGGCAGGCGTTCAGCAAGGTCATCCTGCCGCTCGCCGCGCCCGGCGTCTTCACGGCTGCGATCCTCGTCTTCATCTTCGCCTGGAACGACTTCATCTTCGCCATCACGCTGACGTCGTCGGACGCGTCTCGCACCGTGCCGGCGGCGCTGGCGTTCTTCCAGGGCGAGTCGCAGTTCACCGCGCCGACCGGCAACATCGCCGCGGCGGCGGTGCTCGTGACGATCCCGATCATCATCTTCGTGCTGATCTTCCAGCGTCGCATCGTCGCCGGCCTGACCGCCGGCGCCGTCAAGGGATAGAGGAGAGCAACCCACATGTCAGACATCGCCCTGCACGACGTGACGAAGCGCTACGCCGACGGCACCGAGGCCGTCAAGCACCTCAACCTCGACATCAAGGACGGCGAGTTCATGATCCTCGTCGGCCCGTCGGGTTGCGGCAAGTCGACGGCGCTGCGCATGATCGCCGGCCTCGAGGACATCTCCGAGGGAGAGCTGACGATCGGCGGCGAGGTCGTCAACGACAAGGCCCCGCGCGATCGCGACATCGCGATGGTCTTCCAGAACTACGCCCTGTATCCGCACATGACCGTGCGCGAGAACATGGGGTTCGCGCTGAAGCTCGCCAAGACCTCCAAGGAGGAGATCGACCGCAAGGTCGAGCACGCGGCCGAGATCCTCGACCTCAAGGCGCACCTGGACCGCAAGCCGTCCAACCTCTCCGGCGGCCAGCGCCAGCGCGTGGCGATGGGCCGCGCGATCGTGCGCGACCCCAGCGCCTTCTTGATGGACGAGCCGCTGTCGAACCTCGACGCCAAGCTGCGCGTGCAGATGCGCACCGAGGTCTCGCGACTGCAGCGCGAGCTGTCGACGACGACGGTCTACGTGACCCACGACCAGACCGAGGCGATGACGCTCGGCGACCGCGTGGCGGTCATGCGCGGCGGCGTGCTGCAGCAGGTCGACACGCCGCGGATGCTCTACAACAGCCCCGTCAACATCTTCGTCGCCGGCTTCATCGGCTCGCCGGCGATGAACTTCTTCTCGGCGACGGCGAAGGGCGGCAAGCTGCGCCTGCCGTTCGCCGAGGTCGACGCGCCCGAGGGTCTGGGCGACAGCGGCGACGTCATCGTCGGCATCCGTCCCGAGGACTTCGAGGACGCGCGCCTTGCGCCCGAGGGCCGGCGCCACGGCGTCGAGTTCGACGCGCCGATCGAGGTGCTCGAGTCGATGGGCTCGGAGATCTACGCCTACTTCTCCTTCGAGGGCGGCGAGGTCAGCTCCGACGAGCTCGCCGAGCTGGCGCGCGACTCGGGCGCCGCCGACGTGCCCGGCGCCGGCTCCAACCGCGCGGTCGCACGCCTGAACCCGGAGTCCGAGATCGGCGAGAACTCCACCGCGCGGCTGTGGTTCGACGCCGCCAAGCTGCACGTCTTCGACCCCGGCGACGGCACGAACCTCGCGCACGACAAGGCGAGCCACGGCGAGCCGCCGTCGATCGCCGCGCAGGAGGGCGACGACGACGCGCCGCAGGCGGACGCGACGAAGGCAGCCCCGACGAAGGCAGCCCCGACGAAGGCAGCCGCGACGAAGGTGGCCGCGCAGAAGACGCGCGCCGTCAGGCGCCCGCCCGCCAAGGACGCGCACGGCGAGCCGGACGACAAGCCGCCCGCCGAGTAGCCTCGCGCCCATGCACATCGGGGTTCTCGGAACCGGCACCGTCGGGCGCACGCTGTCGCAGGCGCTCGTCGACCGGGGGCACGAGGTCAGGATGGGCGCGCGGGCGGCCGGCAACGAGACGGCCGTCGCGTGGGCAGAGCAGGCCGGGCCGCTGGCCAGCGAGGGCAGCTTCGCCGACGCCGTCGCCTTCGGCGACATGGCCTTCAACGCGACCGCCGGCGCGCATTCGCTCGAGGCGCTCGAGCTGGCGGGCGCCGAGCAGCTGGCCGGCAAGCTGCTCGTCGACGTCTCCAACCCGCTGGACATGTCGCGCGGCATGCCGCCGACGCTGACGGTCTGCAACGACGACAGCCTCGCCGAGCAGCTGCAGCGCGCCTTTCCCGAGGCCCGCATCGTCAAGGCGCTCAACACCGTCACCGCGGCCGTGATGGTGCAGCCCGACCTGCTGCCCGGCACGCACACGATCTTCCTCTGCGGCGACGACGCCGGCGCCAAGGCGCAGACCGCACGCCTGCTGGAGGAGTTCGGCTGGCCGCCGGACTCGATCCTCGACCTCGGCGACATCAGCGCCGCGCGCGGGATGGAGATGTACCTGCCGTTGTGGCTGCGGCTATGGGGCGCGACCGGCTCGGCGGTGCTGAACGTCGACGTGCGCGTCCCCGCCGCGGAGTAGGTGCCCTGACAGGGCCTCAGCGCCCGCGCCGCACGCGCTCGATCGCCTCGTCGGTCCACGTTGCGTGCGCATCAGGCGGTAGCGGTCGCTGGACAGGCGCAGGTAGGCGTCGGTCTCGGTCTCGCGGCGGCCGATCAGCTCGGCCTCGCGGAGGATCGCGACGACGGGCTCGTACTCCTCCTCCAGCCAGCGGCGCGCGACCTCGGCGCGGTCGAGGAAGACCCCGTCGTGCTGGATCAGGCGAAAGCCCCACGCCTCGACGCCCTCGGCCAGCGTGGCGTAGCGCATCGGGTCGGTCAGCGAGATCTGCGCCCGCGCCCGTGCCGGCAGCGGGACGCGCTCGTGAAAGACGCGCTCGTGGCTCTTCAGCGCGAGCAGGTCGGGGCTCATCGACGGGTCGGCCGGCACGCGCGTGACGACCTCGACGACGTGCGCGTCGATCTCGTCGCGTCCCTGCGCGCGGGCGACGGCGATGCGATGGTGCCCATCGCGGACGAAATGCAGCTCGCCGATGGCGTAGACGTCGATCGGCGGCATCGAGGCGCCGCGGCGCTGGGCGTTGGCGATCTGCTCGAAGCGCGGGCGCACGCGCGCCGACGTCGGGCGAAAGGCGCGGTCGAAGTCCTTGTGGCGGTCGACGCTGCCGACGATCGAGTCGATCGCGATCGTCCCGGTCCCGGCGTCGCGCTCGGAGACGCGGCCGAGCGCCTCGACGACCTCGTCGAAGGACAGCATCACGTCGACGTCGCCGGGCTGCAGGCGCAGCACCGCCGACAGCCGCGCGAGCACGCGCCTGCGCCTCGCGCGCAGGAAGTCGTCCTGCGCGTCGTTGTCGGGGAAGCCGGTGTCGCGGCCGATCGGCATCGTCCGAAGCAGTGTTACCCAACCCACCACACGGCTTCCGGAAAGCCCGTTAGACTTTCCGGCTGCATGACGCACGTGCTCGAGCTTTCGCTGCTTCTCCTGCTCCCCCGATAGGGGGAGCTATCTGCGTGGCGGCCGCACTGCCGCAAACCGACTGAGAAGCAGCACACCTCGAGACCTTCAGCAAGGAGAACTTCCGTCATGAGCCTCATCGACCCGAACCACGTCCGCATCTTCGACACGACGCTGCGCGACGGCGAGCAGTCGCCCGGCATCTCGCTGAACACCGCCGAGAAGCTCGAGATCGCCCACCAGCTCGGGCGCCTCGGCGTCGACGTCATCGAGGCCGGCTTCCCGATCGCCTCGCCGGGCGACTTCGAGGCCGTGCAGGCGATCGCCCGCGAGGTCCAAGGCCCGATCATCGCCGGCCTCGCCCGCGCTCAAGCGCCCGACGTGGAATCAGCCGCGCGAGCTGTACGCGACGCCGCCAACCCGCGCATCCACACGTTCATCTCGACGTCGGACATCCACATCGTCCACCAGTTCCGCTCGACGCGCGAGGACGTCCTCGCGCAGGCCCGTGCCGCCGTCGCGCACGCGCGCTCGTTCGTCGACGACGTCGAGTTCTCGCCGATGGACGCCACGCGCGCCGAGCTGGAGTACACCGCCGAGGTGATCGCGGCGGCGATCGAGGAGGGCGCGACGACGATCAACATCCCCGACACCGTCGGCTACACGGTGCCCGACGAGTACGCGGCCTTCCTCGCGGGCCTCTACCGCCTCGTGCCCGCGCTGAGCGACGTGATCGTGTCGGTGCACTGCCACGACGACCTCGGCCTGGCCGTCGCCAACTCCTATGCCGGTCTCGTCGCCGGCGCGCGCCAGGTCGAGTGCGCGATCAACGGCATCGGCGAGCGCGCGGGCAACTGCTCGCTCGAGGAGATCGTGATGCTGCTGCACACGCGCGGCGAGGTCTCCGGCCTGCACACGACCGCCGTGACGAAGGAGATCGCGCGCACGAGCCGCCTCGTCTCGCGGCTGACCGGCTACGTCGTGCAGCCCAACAAGGCGATCGTCGGGCGCAACGCCTTCGCGCACGAGAGCGGCATCCACCAGGACGGCGTCATCAAGGAGCGCACGACCTACGAGATCATGGACGCCACGAGCGTCGGCCTGGACGCCAACTCGCTCGTGCTCGGCAAGCACTCCGGACGCGCGGCGCTGCGCCAGACGCTCGCCGAGCTCGGCTTCACGGTCGAGGGCGCGGCGCTGAACACGGCCTTCAAGCGCTTCAAGGAGATCGCCGACAAGAAGAAGCAGGTCACGGCGATGGACCTCGAGGCGCTCGTCACCGACGACCTGCGAAACGAGCTGGCGAGCTACACGTTCGACAGCTTCGAGGTGTCGGCGGCGTCGGGATCGCAGCCGCACGCGAAGGTCACCGTCACGCTGCCCGACGGCACGGAGGCGACGGCCGCCGGCACCGGCGACGGCCCGATCGACTCGGTGTTCGCGGCGATCAACGCGGCCACCGGCATCGACGCCCAGCTGCGCGTCTTCCGCGTCGACGCGGTCACCGGCGGCCAGGACGCGCTCGGCGAGTCGTCGGTCGTGCTCGAGTTCGAGGGCCAGTCGGCCTCCGGCCAGGGCGTCGCGACCGACATCATCGAGGCGGCGGGCTCCGCCTACGTGCGCGCGCTGTCGAACGTCGTGCGCAAGGCGCACGCGACCGGCGAGCTGATCGACCTCTCGAGGACCGAGCCGCTCGTGACGCCGTAGGCGCATGGCCCCCGAGGCAGCGATCGAGATCGAAGGGCTGCGCAAGTCCTACGGGCGCTTCGAGGCCGTGCGCGGGCTGTCGCTGCGCGTCGAGGAAGGCGAGATCTTCGCGTTCCTCGGGCCCAACGGGGCCGGCAAGACGACGACGGTCGAGATCCTCGAGGGCTTTCGCAAGCGCGACGGGGGCGACGTGCGCGTGCTCGGGATCGACCCTCAGCACGCCGACCGCGCGTGGCGCGCGCGGATCGGGATCGTCCTGCAGGAGGGCAGGGCGCAGGCCGAGCTCAGCGTGCGCGAGACGCTCGTGCTGTGGGCGGCCTACTACCCGCACCCGCGCCCGGTCGAGGAGACGATCGCGCTCGCCGGCCTGGAGGAGAAGGCCGACGATCGCGTCGCGCGGCTGTCGGGCGGCCAGCGCCGGCGCCTGGACGTCGCGCTGGCGCTGATCGGCGATCCCGACCTCGTCTTCCTCGACGAGCCCACGACCGGCTTCGACCCCGTCGCCCGCCGCGCGGCGTGGAAGGTCATCGCCGGGCTGCGCGACCTCGGCAAGACCGTCTTCCTGACGACGCACTACCTCGACGAGGCGCAGGAGCTCGCCGACCGCGTCGCGATCATCAAGGCGGGCGAGATCGTCGTCGAGGGCCCGCCGGGCGCGCTGAGCGCCGGCAGCTCGCAGACGGAGATCCTGTTCGTGGCGCCCGCCGGGGTGGCGCTCGGCGAGCTGCCGGTCTCCGAGCCGCTCGAGGTCGTCGACGGGCGCGCGCGGCTGCTCACGAACGCGCCGACCCGCGCGCTCGCCGCGCTGTGCGGCTGGGCGGAAGGGCAGGGGATCGAGCTCGAGCGCCTCGAGGTGGCGCGCCCGTCGCTGGAGGACGTCTACCTCGAGCTCGTCGAAGCAACCGAGCCCTCGGCGCCATGAGCTACGCGCGCCGTGCCCTCGTCCAGCTGACCGCGGACCTCAAGGTCTTCGTGCGCAACCCCGCGGCGTTGTTCTTCACCGCGATCCTGCCGGTGATCTTCCTCTGCCTGTTCGTTGCGATCTTCGGCAACGAGCGCGACGAGGACTTCGGCAACATCCGCGTCGCGACGCTGCAGGTGCCGGCGTTCATCGCGCTGGCCGTCGTCTCCGCCGCGTTCGTCGGCCTGGCGATCGGGCTGACGAGCGTGCGCGAGGACGGCGTGCTGAAGCGCATCCGCGCGACGCCGGCGCCGGCGTGGATCGTGTTCGCGGGACGGGTCGGGACATCGATCGTGATGGCGACGATCGTCACGGTCATCCTGCTCGTGATCGGCGCCGTCGCCTTCGACGTGACGATCCCGACCTCGACGCTGCCCGGACTCGTCGTCGCGCTGGCCGTCGGCGCGTTCGCGTTCTGCGCCCTGGGCATCGCCTATTCGCGCGCGATCCCCAGCGAGGACGCCGCACCCGCGATGACGAACGCCATCGTGCTGCCGCTGTACTTCATCTCCGGCGTGTTCGTGCCCGCCAGCCAGCTGCCCGACGGCCTCGTGTCGTTCGCCGACCTGCTGCCGGTCAAGCCGTTCGTCGACGCGCTGATCGTGGTGTTCGATCCGCGGACGACCGGTGCCGGGATCGCCGTCGGCGACCTTGCCGTCGTCGCGGGCTGGGGTCTCGCCGGCCTGATCTTCGCCGTCAGGTTCTTCGCCTGGACGCCGCGCCACCAGGCCGGGTAGGGCCCGGCGCGCCTCGCTGTTGACCGTGCCGCACGCCAGCAGGTAGGTTCGCAACAGGGTCATCGGAAGCAGTTCCGAACCTGGCTCGGGCAGTGCCGATCGCCATGCTCTCGCGCATCAAACGCCACCTGTGGCCGGTGCTCGGGGAACCGATCCCGGTTCGCCCCGCCGGTGGCGCGGGGCCGGTCGAGACGATCGCGCCGGAGGTCCCGCCGCTCGAGCTCAACGGCCGCGACTACGCGATCTTCCTGCTGCGGCTCGCGGCGGAGATCGAGCACGGCTTGATGGTGCAGTACCTGTTCGCCGCCTACTCGCTGGGCGGGCCCGGCGTCCCGCAGCCCGAGCGGGCGAGGGTGCGCGCGTGGCAGGACGCGATCCTCGGCGTCGCCAAGGAGGAGATGGGCCACCTCGTGACCGTGCAGAACGTCCTCACGCTGCTCGGCGGCCCGTTGCAGTTCAACCGCGAGGACTTTCCCCACGACAACATCCTCTACGTCTCCGGCTTCCGGCTGCAGCCGTTGACCCGGCGCTCGCTCGCGGCCTACATCTGCGCCGAGAGCCCCGGGGATTGGGAGGCGACGAACCCCGACCAGGCCCGCGCGATCATGGAGGAGGCGAGGATCGAGACGGGCGGCGCCGTCAACCGCGTCGGCAGGCTGTACGAGGCGCTGCTGGCCGTGCTGCGCGACGAGTCGCTGATCCCCGACAGCGCGTTCGACGCCCGCAGCGAGGTCTTTCAGGCGAGCTGGGATGCGTGGGGGCGCGGCTTTCGCGATGGCCGGCGCGGCGGCGAGGCGGCCCCTCCCGACGGCCCGGATCCGCGCGAGGAGCACGAGCTCGTGATCGTTTCCGTGAACTCGCGTGAAACGGCGGTCGCGGCGCTCGAGCTGGTCGGCGAGCAGGGCGAGGGGTTCGGCTCTCCCGACGACGACGAGTCGCACTTCGAGCGCTTTCTCGCGATCCACGAACACTTGAGCGGCCTCGGCCAGGACGAGCAGGAGGCGCTCGTGCGACCGATCGCTCCCAACCCGACGACCCACCTCGACGGCGAGGAGGTCGCGCCGAAGGCGTCGCGCGCGCCGACGTTGACGAGCGCCATCTCCAATCCCGAAGCGCGTCTGTGGGCGCACCTGTTCAACGTGCGCTACCGCAAGCTCCTGGTGAGCCTTTCGCATTCCTTCGAGCTCGCCGCCGACCGCGGGGAGGTCGCCTCGATCGGCCCGCGCGGGGCGCTGATCAACAGGTCCTTCTCGGAGATGTACAACCTGCGCTCGATCGCCGGGGTGCTCGTCGGGCTGCCGCTCGACCACGCCGACCCCAACGGAGAGCGCGCGGGCCCCCCGTTTCAGATGCCGCACACGCTGATGCTTCCCCACGACGAACCCGACCGCTGGCGCCTGCACCGCGACATGCTCGACGCGTCGGCGACGTTGATCGAGCGCATCCGCAGCGCCGGCGGCACGCGCCCGGGGCGGGCATACGCCGACGCGCTCGCGCAATCCGACGAGATCGAGCGCAGCCAGGTCGAGCTGCTGATCGGAGGGTCACCAGGATGATCCACGAGTTGCGCATCCTCCCGCCGCTGGCGATCGCGCGCTTTGGCAGCGCGCCGACCCCGATGGACAACTACGACGCGGTCGTCGATCCCGCCGATCCGCTCGGCTACCGGGCGCTGCGACCAGCGCAGACGCTGCAGGTCGATCCCGGCAGCGGTGAGATCACCGCGGCGTTCGTTGCCGACGAGGTGTCGTTCACCGAGAACGGCAGGGTGCGGCCCGTCGCGCCGTTTCTGGAGGTCTGGGCGCTGACCGGCGACGATCCAGCCGCCGGCGACGGCCAGCTCGAGCCCCTCACGACCACGCTGCTGGCCGACGAGAACGCCTCCGTGAGCGATCTGAGCTGGCGCGTGCGGGTCGCCAACCTGAAGGTCTTCCGGCGCACGGGCGACGAGGACGACAGGGTGTCGTCCGACAGCGGCGAGTTCGCCGACCACGTCCGCCACCAGCTCGTCGGCAGGTGCGAGAACTTCCTTGCCGACAAGACGATCGGGTTCGGCCACGTGCAGTTCGTCTCGCCGACGGCCGACCACCCGCAGATCAGGCTGCGCTTCACGCCGGCGGCCGGTTCGGTCTACGGATCCGATCGGCAGCTGCCGGCGGGCAGCCCGTCGCCGGACCCGAACATCTCCGATGTCGTCTACGACGCCGCCAAGGGCGGGTGGGACGGCTACAGCGACGCCCCGGGCGACGAGCGCATCACCGCGCCGCGCAGCATCTACGCCGGGCGCCTCGAGAACAACCGCCAGGTGAGCTCCGCCTACCTCGACGACGGCTGCGACGGCATCGTCGAGGTGACGCTCGACGTCGGCGGCCGGGCACTGAGCGCCTTGGCCCGCGTCGCCTCCGGGCCGCCGGCCTACGCACCCGACGCGGCGCCGGTCCGGACCGTCGCCGACGAGCTCGAGCAGGCGCTCCTGGGACCGGCAGTGGCGCCGGCCGACGCCACGTTCGAGCGCGCCGAGGAGATCGTGCGGCGCGCCTTCGAGACCGTCAGGCTGATGCACACGCCGACATGGAACGTCAACGGCATGGGCGGCTTCGCGGGCCCCATCGCGGACGGCTCGCTGGTCGACACGGTCACGCTGGAGAACCTCCATCAGAGCCTGCTCGTCGCCTTGCGCAGCGGCTCCGCGCCGTGGTTTGCCGACGTCCTGCGCGACTACGACGAGGCCGGCACCTTCACGGAGCGCGGAAAGCGCAAGATGCCGGCGATGATGCGCGGCGCCGACGGGTGGCTGATGACGCTCACGCGGCGCCAGATCGAGCTGCTCCGCACGCTGGCGCGCGGACCGCTGTTTCCCGACGACGAGCAAGGGCCATGACGATCGAGCCGACCAACCTGGCCGCCCAGCTGCATCACCGGGCGGCCGGCAACCCGCCCAGTACGCTGCCGGACTCGGCGATCTCCAACTGCTTTCCCGGCTTGGAGTTCGACTTTCGCAACGTCTGGCGGCGGCTGTTCGTCGGCATCGTGCTGCACGAGGCGAGCGGCTTCGTCGTCAGCGCGGATGCGCCCCACGGCGCGCTTGCCGGCCAGTACCTGCTGCGGGTCGCAGACGTGCCGACGCAGATGGCCCTGACGGACGGGTCGCCCGGCGACGCCAGGGCGTTCATGGAGTGGTCCAACGCGCTGGCCGACGTGATCTCACAGCGCTCCGACGAGCCCGTGCAGTGCATGTTCGGCGACGACCCGGACGCCCCGCAGAGCACGCAGGTCGTCGGGTTGGTCGTCCGCCGCCTGTTCGTGCACAGCGACGCCGCGAGGGCCTCGACGGCGGCGATCGACGAGGCCATCGCCCAACCCGGCGAGCTCACGCAGAGCCTGTGCTCGCCGTGGCAGAACGACTACCAGGAATGCGGCTGCTTCTACTGGGCGGCGAGCCGACCGGACTACGTCAACGTCGAGCCCGCCGTCGAGGGGAGCATCGGCGACAGATGGCTGGCTGCGCGGGGGGCCGACCCGAAGTCCTACGCCGTGCCCGATCTCACCCACGAGGAGCTCTTCCAGGGCTGGGAGGCGCTCCTGCGCTTCGTCGTAGGGGGCCGGGATCGCGGGTGACCTGTTCGAGCTGTCGGCGCCGCTGAGCGCCGACGCCCATCTGGTCGACAGCGGCGACCGGCTGCATCTGCTCGTCCCCAACGGCAGCCGCCTCTACGACGTCGACACGGAGACCTACGCGCAGCTCCGACGCGCGCTCGGCGGCGCGACGGGCGAGGAGCTCGACGACCTGCTGTCGAGGCTCGGGGTCGACGCCCCCCGCTACATCGACGACGCGCCGCCGCAGCGCCCGCCCGTGCGCGCCCTGTCGCTCGCGGTCGCGCAGAAGTGCAACCTCGGCTGCACCTACTGCTACGCCGAGGGGGGCAGCTTCGGCGGCCCCGCGGCCAGCATGCAGCTCGACGTCGCGCTCGCCTCGCTGGAGCTCCTGTTCGGCGACGTCGCGGCCGGCGAGCGGGTGAACCTGACCTTTCTCGGCGGCGAGCCGCTGCTCAACCGTCCCGTGATCCGCGCCGCGACACGCCGTGCCCGCGAGATCGCCGGCGAGCGCGGCGTCGGCGTGACGTTCTCGATCACGACCAACGGCACGCAGCTGACCGAGGAGGACGCGGACTTCTTCGAGGAGCACGGCTTCGCGGTCACGGTCAGCCTCGACGGCACGGGCGCGGTGCACGATCGCCAGCGGCCGTTTCGCAGTGGCCGCGGCAGCTATGACCGCGTGCTGGAACGGGTGCTGCCGCTGCTGCACCGCCAGCACCGGATGCAGGTGTCGGCGCGCGTCACGGTCACGCCGCGCAACCTCGACCTCCAGCAGACGCTCGACGCGTTCGTCGCGCTCGGCTTTCACAGCGTCGGCTTCTCGCCGCTGCTGCGCTCGCCCACCGGCGCCGACGAGCTGGGCTCCGCCGAGCTCGCGCAGATGCTCGACGGGATGGTCGCCTGCGGCGAGGAGTTCGAACGGCGCGTGGTCGCCGGCGAGCGCTACCCGTTCGCCAACGCGGTCAACGCGATGCGCGAGATCCATCGCGGAACCCACCGGCCGTATCCATGCGGCGCGGGCGCCGGCTACCTCGGCGTCTCGGCCGCCGGCGAGCTCGCGGCGTGTCACCGCTTCGTCGGCGACGAGGAGGGAGCGATGGGGGACCTGACGGACGGCTTGGACCGCGACCGTCAGGCGCGCTGGCTGCGTGAGCGCCACGTGCACCGCCAGGAGCCGTGCCGCTCGTGTTGGGCGCGCTACATGTGCGGCGGGGGCTGCCATCACGAGGTGATCGCACGCGGCCGTCCCGCCTGCGACTACATCCGCGGGTGGCTGCACTGGAGCCTCGCGGCCTATGCGCGGCTGGCGCGCGGCCGCCCCGACTACTTCGCTGCGACGCCGTGAGCGACGACGTCGAGGTCTGCGTCGTCGGCGGCGGCCCGGCCGGGGCGGCGCTTGCCGCGCGCCTGGCGCAACTCGGCCACGACGTGGCGATCGTCGAGCAGCATCGCTTCCCGCGCGCGCACATCGGGGAGTCCCTCAGCCCGGCGGCCTGGCCGGTGCTCGACCTGCTCGGCGTCGGGGAGCGCGTGCGCGAGGCAGCGTTCACGCGGACCGCGACCGCGCGCGTGCGCTGGCGCGAGGATCGCGACGAGCTCGTGGACGTCCCCGGCGGCCTGACGGTCGACCGCGGCGCGTTCGACGCGATCCTGCTGGAGCACGCTCGCGCGTGCGGCGCGCGCCTGCTGGCGCCCATGCGGGCGAGCAGGCCCTCGCGCCGCGGCGCCGGCTGGACGCTGACGTGTGGCGAAGGCGTGCTGGATGCCCGCTTCCTGGCCGACGCGAGCGGGCGGCGCCGGCTGCTCGCAGGCCCCTGCCCGGCGACCGCACCGCGCACGCTGGCGCTGCACGCCGCGTGGCGCGGCGGCGCTGTGCGAGACGACGCGCAGACGCGCATCGAGGCGCTGGCCGAAGGCTGGCTGTGGGGAGCTCACCTTCCTGGCGGCAGCTTTCGCGCGATCGCGTTCGTCGACCCCGGGACGCTGCGCGCGGAGAGCCGCGACACGCGCCGGCTGTATCACCGCCTGCTGTCGGGCTCGCGCCTGTTCGCCGACCTGGCGGCGAACGGCTGGGCGGCAGGTGGCGTACACGCCTGCGACGCGACGGCCCACGCCGCCGCGACGCCGATCGACGCCCGTGCCGTCAGGGTCGGCGAAGCCGCCTTCGCGATCGATCCGCTGTCGTCGTCGGGCGTGCAGATCGCGATCCAGACCGGCCTTGCCGCCGCGGCGGCCGTCCACACGATCCTCGCGCAGGCCGGCGACCGCGACGCCGCGATCGAGTACTACGGCGCGCATCATCGTCACGCCGTCGACCGTCATGCGGCGACGGCGGCGGCCCTCTATGCCGAGCACCGGCCATACGCCCCCGCGGCCTTCTGGCGCGCGCGCAGCGCCGGCGCGCAGCCGGCGCCCGCGCGCCGCGCGAGCGCGACGGCGATCGCCGAGCTGCTCGGCGAGCGGGTGTCGCTCGCGCCCGGCGCCGACCTGCGCGAGACGCCGTGCCTCGTCGGCGATCGCATCGAGCTGCGGCGCGCGCTGGCGCACCCGGGCCTCGATCGCCCCGTCGCGTTCCTCGGCGGCGACGAGCTCGCGCCGCTGCTTGACGAGCTGCCCGCGGCGCCGTCGCTCGCGGGGGCCATCGACCGCTGGGATCGCGCCCTGGCGCCCGGCCGGGCGAACGCGATCGCCGGCTGGCTGCACGCGCGCGGGCTGCTCACCGCCCGGTCGCGATGAGCGCTGCTCAGCGTTCCCTCGGGTGCGGTTGCTCGTCCGGCCAGTGGCCGTGCTCGTCGAGGTAGTCGCGAGCCTCGGCCTCGCGATCGCGGTCGACGTCGCCGCTGACGCCGACGCGGTAGAGCACGTTGAGCAGCAGCACCGAGCCGGCGACGCCGATGCCCATCGCAAGGCCCTCGAGGCCGGTGAGCGTGCGGTCGAAGATCAGGGCGAGGACGCCGGCGAGGAGGATGACCGCGGGCAGGACGTAGCGGACGGCGATCAGCCCGAGCGACTGCTTGGGCGGCGTCGGGGTCATGGGAGCCGGGATACCCGCATCGTCGGCTCCACCGGGCCATCGGTGAACGACGGCCAGGCGATCGGCCCGAGCGTGCGCTGCATCGCGACGCAGTTCTCGATCCGCCGGCCGCGAGCGACCGCGGGGTCGCTGGTCTCGTCGAGGATCGCGGTCATCATCCGCAGCGGGCCCTGGTGCGTGTTGACGAGCGCCGCGAGCGGACGCTCGAGGTACGCGGCGAGGTCGCGCACGTCGAGCAGGAACGACAGGCAGCGCCGCGTCAGCGCGAGGTAGCTCTCGCCGCCGGCGGGCGCGTGCGCGAGATCGGCGACGTGGAGCGGGTCGCGCATCGTGCGCGGCTGCAGCTCGTCGGACCCGAGGGCGCGCTCGGCCAGCCGTGCGTCCTCGGCAGCGGGGACGATCAGCTTGCCGGCCGCGGTCATGATCTCCAGCGTGTCGCGGCTGCGCGACAGCTGCGATGCGAAGGCGATGTCGAAGGACTCGCCGCCGGCGGCGAGGCCGGCGTCGTGCGCCTGGACACGCCCGAGCTCGGTCAGCGGCACGTCGGTCGAGCCGCTCATCAGCCCGGCGGCGTTCATCGTCGTCTCGCCGTGGCGCAGCAGCCACAGCGCCACCGCCGGCGCGGGCGGCTGCGCCGCGACGCGCTCGCGCAGCCCTTCCCATGTCTGCGGGCCGGGTGTGACGACGTCGCGCCAGGCCTCGAGCGTCGCCGGGCTCACGACCGGCCGATCTCCAGGCCCTGCGCGTAGCCGCCGGAAAGCACCCGCTCGCGGTGGCGGGAGTCCATGAGGTTCGGTCCCATGACCCGCGCGATGTCGTGCGCCGGGCCGATCATGCGCACCTTCGCGCCGCGGCTGCGCAGGGCGAGCGTCTCGAGCGCCGCGGTGCTGCCGGCGATCGCGCGCAGCATCCCGAACGGCGACGCGATCGCGATGTCGAGGCTCGCGATCGGGTTCAGGCACAGGATCTGCGTCAGGCGCGCGGCCGGGGCGATGTCGAGGTTCGTGTTGCTCCAGACGCCGCCGTCGACGTACTCGCGACCGTCGATCGTCACCGGCGCGAAGATCCACGGCACCGAGCACGATGCCTGCACGGCCTGCGCGACGGTCGCCTCCGGCGCGCCGGGCGCGCCGAAGACGACGCGCCGCCCGCTCTCGCGGTCGACCGCCACGACGCGCAGGCGCCCGTCGAAGCGCGCGCCGGTCTCGGCGACGCCGTCATGGATCGCGCTCAGGGAGTTGTCGGTGCCCGGCGCGCGGTTGAGCAGCGCGGAGCGCATCGCGGTGCTGCTCGTCGAGCCGATCGCCAGCGCCATCGGCGCCAGCGGCGTCGCGGCGACGCCCGCCAGGCGCGCCGCCTCGCGCGCGACGTTCAGCAGCACCGAGCGCGGGATCGGAATCCACGGCGACAACAGCGCGGAGGTCGCGTCGGGCACGACCGTCGCCTGCGCGACGGTGTCGCCGGCGTTCAGCGCCAGGCTGCCCGGACCCTGCCGCGGACGGCGCGGGCGCTGCCCGGCGACGAGCGCCGCGGCGACGAGCGACCCCGCCGAGGTCCCGACGAAGGACTCGGTCTCGCGGAAGTCATGGCCGACGGAGTCCTCGATGCCCGCCAGCAGCCCGCTCATCCATGCCTCGCCGAGCGTTCCGCCGCTCGCGAGGACGAGCACGTCGGGCCCGATGAAATGCTCGCTCACGCCGGGGGAGGCTAGCGACGCCGCAGCGCCGCCCCGCCGAACGGAAGGGCTACTTCCAGCGCCAGGAGCGCAGCATCTGGCTGAACTCCTGGTTGGCCGCGTCGAACTCCGTCGCGAGCGCCGAGAGCGTGATCGTGTGCGCGTGGCCGTCGTGCACGACGGCCACCTGCCGGCCGTGGATCTGCTCGCCCGTGGAACCCTGCTGGTCGTACTCGTAGGTGAAGGCGTCCTCGTCGTCAACGGCGGCCGGCCTGGTGCCCGAGATGTTCTTCGCGCCCACGCTGGTCAGCTGGCCGCGATAGATCTTGCGCAGGTCCTCGAGCGCGGCGTCCTCGGGCAGCTTCTCGCGGATGACGTTGACGTTCGTGTTGAAGGTGGCGCCCTGCTTGGCGACCACCAGGTCGAAGCGGATCACCGACCCCTCCGCGTCCTTCGTCGCGTCCTTCCATCCCTCGGCGAGCTGGAGCGCGTAGCCCGTGCCCGAAGCCGCTCCCTTGCGCAGGGCGCCGTCGCCGTCGCCGGCGTCGTCGTCGCCGCCGCAGCCCGCGAGCAGCAGGCCGAGCGCGAGCAGGAGAGCGACGGCGTGGCGCGTTCGCATCGCGAGGATCTAATCAGCAACGCGTCCGTACGTGATAACGTACAAACGTAATGGCAACGACCATCGAGCATCCCGTCCCGATCGGCCCCCGCGTCCGCGCCCTGCGCGACGCGATGGAGCTCAGCCTGCGCGATCTCGCGGAGCGCTGTGGCGTCAGCGCGCCGATGCTCAGCCAGGTGGAGCGCGGCGAGACGAGCCCGACGCTCGCCGTCGCCGCGCGGATCGCCTCCGGCCTCGAGCTGACGCTGTCACAGCTGCTGCGCCTCGACGAGGGCGCGACCGTCGCGATCGTGCGCCCGGCCGACCGCCGCGCCGGCACGAGCGACCCCGCCTCAGGCCATCAGGCCGAGATCCTCACGCCGCCGTTGCCAGGCCAGCGTGCCGAGCTCTCGCGCCACGTCCTGCGTCCCGGCGCCGTCACCGGCGGCCCGGGCGACCCGCCGATGCACGAGCCCGGCAGCCGCGAGAGCGCGCTCGTCCAGGAGGGCTGCGTCGTGCTGCAGATCGACGGCGAGGCCTACGAGCTGGCCGCGGGCGACTGCGTGACGTTCGACGCCGACCTGCCACACCACTTCGAGAACCCCGGCTCCCACGACGCGGTCCTGCTCGCCGTCGTCTCCGCCGGACTACGCAGGAGCTGACGCCATGACGCCGACGACGCTGTTTCACAAGATCTGGGCAGACCACGAGGTGGCGCCCGGCCTGCTCTGGATCGACCTGCACCTCGTGCACGAGGTGACCAGCGCGCAGGCCTTCGACGGGCTGCGGCTCGCGCGCCGTGGCGTCCGCCGGCCCGACCGCACGCTGGCGACCGCCGACCACAACACGCCGACCGACGGCACACCGGTGTCCGCGCGCATCAAGGACGAGCTGAGCCGCGTCCAGGTCCAGACGCTGGAGCGCAACTGCGCGGAGTTCGGCGTGCCGATCTACTCGCTTGGCTCCGAGCGCCAGGGCATCGTGCACGTCATCGGTCCGGAGCTCGGCGTCACGCAGCCCGGCATGACGATCGTCTGCGGCGACAGCCACACCGCGACGCACGGCGCGTTCGGCGCGCTGGCGTTCGGGATCGGCACGAGCGAGGTCGAGCACGTGCTCGCAACGCAGTGCCTCGTCGCCAACAAGCCCAAGTCGATGCGCATCCTCTATGAGGGCGAGCTCGGCTTCGGCGTCACGGCCAAGGACCTGATCCTCGCGACGATCGGCCAGATGGGCGTCTACGGCGCCGTCGGCCACGTCGTCGAGTACGCCGGCCCGGCGATCGAGGCGCTGTCGATGGAGGGCCGCATGACCGTCTGCAACATGACGATCGAGGGCGGGGGACGGGCTGGCATGATCGCGCCCGACGAGACGACGTTTCGGTGGGTCTCCGAGCACGCCGGCATCGACATCCCCGACGAGTGGCGGGGGCTGAGCACCGACGAGGGCGCGACGTTCGACCGCGAGATCACCGTCGACGCCGCCGCGATCAGCCCGCAGGTGACGTGGGGAACGGCGCCGGACATGGTCGCCGGCGTCGCCGAGGCCGTGCCGGAGCCGACGACCGAGGGTCACGAGCGCGCGCTCGCCTACATGGACCTGCGCGCCGGCACGCCGATCCAGGACATCGCCCTGGATCGCGTCTTCATCGGCTCGTGCACGAACAGCCGCATCGGCGACCTGCGCGTCGCGGCCGAGGTCGTGCGCGGGCGCACGGTCGCGCCGACCGTCAGCGCGATGGTCGTCCCGGGCTCGGCGCAGGTCAAGGCCGAGGCCGAGGCCGAGGGGCTGGACGAGGTGTTCCGCGCGGCGGGCTTCGACTGGCGCGCGGCCGGCTGCTCGATGTGCCTGGGCATGAACCCCGACACGCTCGCGCCCGGCGAGCGCTGCGCCTCGACCTCGAACCGCAACTTCGAGGGTCGCCAGGGGCGCGGCGGGCGCACCCACCTCGTCTCGCCGCAGATGGCCGCCGCGGCCGCGATCGAAGGCCGATTCGTCGACATCCGAGATTGGTCTCCGACGACCGGACGCAGTCGTCCACATCAAGGCGCGGGGCCGGACGCCCCGCGGAGGTAGCCCATATGGAGCCGATCGTGAAGTTCGAGGGTGCGATCTCGGTGCTCGACCGCGCGGACGTCGACACCGACCAGATCATGCCCAAGCAGTTCCTCAAGAGGGTCGAGCGCAGCGGCTTCGGCGAGTTCCTCTTCCACGACTGGGCCAAGGAGCCGGGCTGGAACCTGCCGAAGAACCCGATCCTCGTGACCGGGCGCAACTTCGGCTGCGGCTCGAGCCGCGAGCACGCGCCGTGGGGGCTGGAGGACTACGGCTTCCGCGCGATCGTCGCGCCGTCGTTCGCGGACATCTTCGCGTCGAACTGCACGAAGATCGGACTGCTGCCGATCGCGGTCGCCGAGGACGACGTGCGGGAGCTGATGAGCGCCGATCGGGCCGAGGTCGACCTCGAGTCCCAGGAGATCCGCTGGAACGGCGGCAGCGCGTCGTTCGAGATCGATCCCGAGACCAAGCACCGCCTGCTCAACGGCCTCGACGACATCGCGATGACGCTCGCGCAGGACGACGCGATCTCGGCCTACGAGCGCGAGCGCGAGCGCTCGGGCCCGACCACGACGGCGTTGTGAGCGGCGCCGTCCGCGACTGGAACGCCGACGCCTATCACCGGGTGTCCGGACCGCAGGTCGCGATGTCCGAGGCGGTCATGGACCGCCTCGAGCTGGCCGGCGACGAGACCGTCATCGACGCGGGCTGCGGCTCGGGCCGCGTCACGCGGCTGCTGCTCGAGCGCCTGCCGCGCGGGCGCGTGATCGCCGTCGACGCGTCGCCGGAGATGGTCGCCCGCGCGCGGTTCGAGCTCGACGGCATGGCCGCCGACGTGCGCGAGGCCGACCTCGCCGAGCTGCGCCTGCCAGACGGCGAGCAGGCCGACGCCGTCTTCTCCAACGCGACCTTCCACTGGATCGGCGACCACGACGCGTTGTTTCGGTCGCTCGCCGCGGCGTTGCGCGGAGGCGGGCGGATGAGCGTCCAGTGCGGGGGAGAGGGCAACGTCGCCGCCGTGCATGCGGCGGCGCTGCAGGCCGGCGCCGACGCCGGCCTCGCCGACCGCTTCGCGGACTGGCCGATCCCGTGGAACTTCGCGAGCCCCGAGCAGACCCGGACGCGACTGCACGCCGCCGGTTTCGGCGACGTGCGGTGCTGGCTTCAGCCATGGCCCGTCGTGCCCGACGAGCCCAGGGCCTACCTGGAGACCGTCTGCCTCGGGCCACATCTCGAGCGGCTCGCTTCAAACGAGCACGAGCGCTTCCTCGACGCCGTGATGGCTCGTCTCGGAGCGCGCCCGTCGCTCGACTACGTGCGGCTGAACGTCGTCGCGCGCAGGCGTCAGGCCTGAGCGCCCTCCGGCTGGCCTGCGGTCTGGCGGCGGCGTGCCGTCGCGCGCGACGGCACGCGCGAGCCGGCGAGGACGAAGCCGCCGAGCGCCAGGCCGACGAGCAGGAACGCGCCGCCGACGGCGATCCCGAAGAGCGAGATCTGCGCGGCCATGTAGCTCGTGTTCAGCGCGGTCGACAGCGCGGTCTCGGTGATCCAGACGTTGCGGGCGGGGTTGGGCATGCCGACGCCGTTGGGCAGCTTGATCGCCTCGGCCTCGACGTTGGTGCCCTTGCCGTCCTTGCTGGCGAAGCGCGGCATCTGGGCGTACGTCTTGCCGCCGGTGGCCAGCAGCGCGTCGACGCGCATGTACTCGGCGAAGCAGCGCGCGTCCGCGCCGTTGGTGATCGACTTGCCGGCCACGGCGCACGTCGGTAGGTCGAGACCGCTGACCCCGCGCTTCTCGGCTTCCTCGGCGATCGCCGACGGCGTCATCGTCGGAGTGCCGACGATCGCCTCCTGGGTCAGCGCGTCGCCGACCGTCGCGTGGCCGTCGAGGCCCTGGGCCGCCGAGACGACGCCGAAGACGATCAGGATCGCGGCGGCGGCGAGCGCGGCGAGACGGCGCATGCGGCCGGCCTTCGTTGACTGCTGCATGGGAACTCCCCCTTCGTGGGTTTGCATGGCCGGCGAATCTGCCGACGCCAGCGATCCTTCATCCGGGGGGCGGGCGCGGGCAGCCCCCAGCGGGGGGAACGCGGTCACTCGCCGCGCTACGGTTCGGGCTGTGACGTCGGAGGCCCCGCTTGCACTCATGACCGCGCAGGAACTGCTCGAATACGCGCACGAGCCCTACCAGCAGGAGCTGATCGACGGGATCCTCTTCGAGATGGAGCCTCCCGGAGCGATGCACGGCGCCGTCTCGATGCAGATCGCCGCGCTCCTGCACCGTCACGTCATGGATGCCGAGCTGGGCACCACGTTCGGGAGCGAGGTCGGTTTTCACCTGACATCTAATCCGGACACGGTTCGTGCGCCGGATGTCGCGTTCGTCGCGCGCGAGCGTGCCGAGGACATCGGCATGCCGAAGGGCTACTGGCCCGGCCCGCCGGATCTGGCGATCGAGGTCGTGTCGCAACACGACCGCCGCGCGAAGGTCGAGGGCAAGGCACTCGAATGGCTGGCGGCCGGCACCCGCGCCGCCGCCGTCGTCGATCCGCCGAGCCGCACGGCCACGGTCTTCCGCTCGCGCGACGACATCCGCGTGCCGCAACGCGACGAGACGCTCGAGCTCGGCGACGTCGTCGCGGGCTGGTCGCCGCAGGTCGCGGACTTCTTCGTCTGAAGCCGCTCGCATAGCCTCCGGGCCATGCCCAAGATCATCACCCTGCCCGGCGACGGGATCGGCCCGGAGATCATGGCGCCCGCGCTCGAGCTCCTGCGCACGATCTCAGAGGACTTCAGCTTCGAGGAGCACCTCTTCGGCGGCGCC
Source organism: uncultured Actinomycetes bacterium (assembly GCA_963729125.1). GTDB lineage: Bacteria > Actinomycetota > Thermoleophilia > Solirubrobacterales > Solirubrobacteraceae > CADCVQ01. The sequence continues at coordinate 560,025 of CAVSML010000008.1, read as the reverse complement.
GCGATCGACGCCCACGGCACCGCGATGACCGACGAGACGCTCGCGGCGTGCAAGGCGTCCGATGCCGTGCTGCTTGCCGCGGTCGGCGGCCCGCGGTGGGACACGACCGACCCGCACGCCCCGCGCCCCGAGCAGGGCCTGCTCGGCCTGCGCAAGGGCCTGGGCCTGTACGCCAACCTGCGCCCGGTGCGCCCCGTGCCCGCGCTCTACGACGCCAGCCCGCTCAAGCGCGAGCGGATCGAGGGCACCGACCTGCTCGTCGTACGCGAGCTGACCGGCGGGATCTACTTCGGCGAGAAGACGCGCACCGCGCGCAGCGCCTCCGACCTCTGCGCCTACACCGTCGAGGAGGTCGACCGCATCGCGCACGTCGCCTTCGACGCCGCGCGCCTGCGGCGCAAGCAGGTCGCGAGCGTCGACAAGGCCAACGTGCTCGAGACCTCGCGCCAGTGGCGCGAGGTCGTGCACATCGTCCACAAGGCGCGCTACAACGACATCACGCTGACCGACGTGCTCGTCGACAACGCCGCGATGCAGCTCGTCGCGCGCCCTGCTGCCTTCGACGTGATCGTCACCGAGAACCTCTTCGGCGACATCCTCTCGGACGTCGCCGCGATGATCACCGGCTCGATCGGGATGCTGCCCAGCGCGAGCCTCGGCGAGCGCGGCGACCCCGGGCTCTATTCGAGCCCGTCCACGGCTCGGCGCCGGACATCGCCGGCACGGGCGCCGCCAACCCGCTGGCGATGTTCCTGTCCGTCGCGCTGATGCTGCGCCACGCCTTCGGTTGGGAATCGGAGGCCGCGGCCGTAGAATCGGCGGTGGACCGGGCGCTGGACGCCGGGCTGCGCACCCGGGACCTCGGCGGTGAGGCCACCACGACCGAGGCCACGCGCGCGGTGATCGACAATCTCTAGGAGCGTTTGAGTGAAGCAAGCGGACCTCATCTGGATGAACGGGGAGTTCGTCGCATGGGAGGACGCCAAGGTCCACGTTCTCACGCACGGGCTGCACTACGGCACGGGCGTCTTCGAGGGCATCCGCTGCTACGACACCGAGTCCTGCGGGCCGGCGGTCTTCCGCCATCGCGAGCACCTGCAGCGCCTGCACCGCTCGGCCGAGCTGTACTACATGCCCGGGCCCTACGACGTCGAGGCGCTGCGCACGGCGACCAACGAGCTGATCGGCCGCAACGGCCTGCGCTCCTGCTATGTGCGCCCGATCATGTTCCGCGGCTACGGCCAGATGGGCCTCAACCCGCTCGAGGCGCCGGTCGACGTCTCGATCGCGACGTGGGAGTGGGGGGCCTACCTCGGCGAGGAGGGCAAGCAGAACGGCATCCGCACGAAGGTCTCCAGCTGGCGGCGCATCAGCCCCGGCTCGCTGATCCCGGCGGCCAAGGCCTCCGGCCAGTACCTCAACAGCGTGCTGGCGAAGATCGAGTCACAGAAGGCCGGCTACGAGGAGGCGATCCTGCTCGACGACCACGGCAACGTCTGCGAGGGCTCGGGCGAGAACATCTTCGTCGTCTGGGAGGGCCGCATCGTGACGCCGCCGCCCGCGGCCTCGATCCTCGACGGCATCACGCGCAAGTCGGTCATCCAGATCGCGCGCGACCTCGGCTTCGAGGTCATCGAGCGCAACATCGCGCGCGCCGAGCTGTACCTCGCCGACGAGGTCTTCATGACCGGCACGGCGGCCGAGCTCGTGCCGGTGCGCGAGGTCGACGACCACACGATCGGCTGCGGCCGCGCCCGGCGAGATCACGGTCGCGATCCAGACGACCTTCGAGGACGCGTTGCACGGGCGCAGCGACGCCTACCGCGACTGGCTCGATCCCGTGCCGGTCCCCGCCAAGGCAGCGTGAACGCCGACCGCCCATGACATCGATCGAGCTCTACGACGCCACGCTGCGCGATGGCATGGGCAGCGGCGGCCTGTCGCTGACCGCCGAGGAGAAGGTCCGCCTCGTCGCGCGCCTGGACGACCTCGGCGTCGACCTCATCGAGGCCGGCTTCCCGGCATCCAACCCCAAGGAGGCCGAGCTCTTCGCGCTGCTCGAGCCGCTGTCGCTCGCCAACGCGACGATCGCCGCCTTCGGCATGACCCGCCGCCGCGGCATCGAGGCCTCCCAGGACCCCGGCCTGCGCGTGCTCGCAAGCTGCTTCGCGCCCGTCTGCACGATCGTCGGCAAGACGTGGACGCTGCACGTCGAGAAGGTCGTGCGCGTCTCGCGCGAGGAAAACCTCGCGATGATCGCCGAGTCCGTCGCATTCCTCGTCGCGCAGGGCAAGCGCGTGATCTTCGACGCCGAGCACATCTTCGACGGGCTGCGCGCCGACCGCGACTACGCGATCGCCTGCCTGCGCGCGGCCGCCGACGCGGGCGCCGAGCGGCTCGCGCTGTGCGACACCAACGGGCCCTCGCTGCCCAGCCAGATCGGCGCCGCCGTGGCGGACGTCGCCGCGGCGCTGCCCGGCGTCGCGATCGGGATCCACTGCCACAACGACGGCGGCTGCGCGGTCGCCAACAGCCTGATGGCCGTCGAGGCCGGCGCGACGCAGGTGCAGGGCACGATCAACGGCATCGGCGAGCGCACCGGCAACGCGAACCTCATCACGATCATCGCCAACCTGCAGCTGAAGATGGGCCACCGCGTCGTCTCCGACGAGCAGCTCGCGCGCCTGACCGAGACCGCCCACTTCGCCGACGAGCTGCTCAACCGCGTGACCGACTCCGCGCAGCCGTACGTCGGCAAGCACGCCTTCGCGCACAAGGCCGGCCTGCACGCCGCCGGCATCCGCGCCGACGCGACGACGTTCGAGCACATCGACCCGGCGCTCGTCGGCAACCGCCGCGACCTGCTCGTCTCCGAGCTGTCGGGCCGCGGCACGGTCGCCGACAAGGCCGAGAGCGCGGGCCTCGAGCTCGACGACGAGGTCACCGCCCGCGTGCTGGAGCGGATGAAGGCGCTCGAGCACGACGGCTATCAGTTCGAGACGGCCGACGGCTCGTTCGAGCTGCTGCTGCGCAAGGAGGCCGGCGAGTACGAGCCGCTGTTTCGCCTCGAGTCCTGGCGCGTGATCGTCGAGCAGCGCGCCGACGGCAAGGTCGAGACCGAGGCGACGATCAAGATCTGGGTCGACGGCGAGCGCTACGTGCGCACGGCCGAGGGCAACGGCCCCGTCCACGCGCTGGATGCCTGCCTGCGCGCGGCGATCACCGACACCCACCCGCACCTGGCCGACATCTGGCTGACGAACTTCAAGGTCCGCATCCTCGACGAGACGAAGGGCTCGGACGCGACGATCAGGGTGCTGATCGAGTCCACCGACGGCGAGCAGACGTGGGGCTCGATCGGCGTCTCGACGAACCTCATCGGCGCGTCGTGGATGGCGCTCGTCGACTCGCTGGAGTTCGCCGAGCAGCCCAGCGGCGTGCGCGGCGCCCGCGCGACGCCCGCGCAGTGAGCGTCCGCATCGACGAGCAGATCCCGCTCGCCCGGCCGGTGCTCGGCGCCGCCGAGGAGCAGGCCGTGATCGAGGTCCTGCGCTCCGGCCAGCTGTCGCTCGGCCCGCGCGTGCCGGCCTTCGAGCAGGCGTTCGCCGCCCGCCTCGGCGTCGCCCACGCGTGCGCGGTGTCGAGCGGCACCGCGGGGCTGCACCTCGCGCTGCGCGCCGCCGGCGTCGGCGAGGGCGACGAGGTCGTGACGTCGCCGTTCTCGTTCGTCGCCAGCGCCAACGCCCCGATCTACGAGCGCGCGCGGCCGGTCTTCGCCGACATCGACGCGCGCACGCTGAACCTCGACCCGCGGGCCGCCGCGGCCGCCGTCACGGCGCGCACGACGGCGATCCTGCCGGTGCACATCTTCGGCTATCCGGCCGACCTGCCGGCCTTCGAGGCGCTCGGCCTGCCGATCGTCGAGGACGCCTGCGAGGCGCTCGGCGCCGTGCACGCCGACGGCGTCGCGGTCGGCGCGCGCGGCCATCCGGCGGCGTTCGGCTTCTACGCCAACAAGCAGCTGACGACCGGCGAGGGCGGGATGGTCACGACCGGCGATCGCGGCGGTCAAGGCAGCGCATCGACTCCGAGCGAAACCAGGGCCGCGCGCCGGACATGGGCTGGCTGGACCACGACCGCCTGGGCTTCAACTACCGCCTGTCGGACATCGCGTGCGCGATCGGGCTCGGCGCAGCTCGATCGCCTGGACGCGATGCTCGCCGGTCGCGCGCGCGCCGCCGCGCTGTACCGCGAGGCGCTGGCCGGCATCGAGGGCCTCGAGCTGCCGTGCGAAGACGCCGGCGGCGACCGCCGCGGCTGGTTCGTCTTCGTCGTGCAGCTGCCGCGCGGCGCCGCTCGCGACGACACGATCCGCGCGCTGCGCGAGCTCGGCGTGCAGTCCAAGCCCTACCTGCCGGCGATCCACCTGATGTCCTACTACCGCGAGACGTTCGGCCACCGCGAGGGCGAGTTCCCCGTCTGCGAGGACGTCGCCGCGCGCTCGGTCGCGCTGCCGTTCTTCCCCGAGCTGTCGGAGGGGCAGATCGAGCGCGTGGCGCAGGCGCTGCGCGCGGTCGCTGCGAGCCCGCTGAGGCCCGCTCAGCCGCGCAGGTGCCCGGTCTCGTTGAAGCTGCGCAGCCGCCAGCGGCCGTCGGGAAAGACGACCAGGCGCGTGAGCGAGCCGTTGGCGGCGTGCGTGAAGGCGAACGGCTCGCTGCCGGTCGCCTGACGGCAGATCTCGCCGATGATGCCGCCGTGGACGATCGCGATGACCGTCGCTCCGGCCTGCGCGCTCGCGACGATCGCGCTCGACCCCGGCGCGCGTGCGCTGCGGCGAAGTCCTCCATGCGCTCGGCGCCCGGGATGACGTCCCAGCGCTGCTGCGCGAAGACCTCGTCGATGCGCGGATCGCCGTCGTTCCAGCGCGACCCGGAAGGCGCCGCCGTCGAGCTCGCCGAGGTGGACCTCGCGCAGCTCGCGGCACGACGATCGGCTCGATGCCGGTCATCGCCGCCAGCGGCGCGGCCGTCTGCGCCGTGCGGCACAGCGGCGTGATGAAGAGCTGATCCATGCGGCTCGTCGGCCAGGTGCATCGCGACGGCAGCGCCTGGCTGCGGCCCTCGTCGGCCAGCGGCGGGTCGGCCTGGCCCTCGAGCAGCTCGAACGGCTGGCCCTCGACGGCCGCCTGCGACGCGCCGTGGCGCACGAGCACGATCTCGATCGCCTCGGGCGGGCGCGAGTAGTCGCGTCTGCGGGTACTCGCGTTCGCTCACGGCGAGCAGGGTAGTGACCCACGCCCCGCATAGACTCGCACGCGATGTCGCGCTTCTCCGAGCCCCAGGATCCGGTCTTCCGGCGCCTCAACACGTCGCTGGGCTTCGACCAGCGGCTGTGGCCCCAGGACCTCGCGCAGTCGCGCGCCCACGCGCGGATGCTGGCCGCGCAGGCGATCATCGGCGAGGACGATCGCGACGCGCTGCTGCGCGCGCTCGACGCAGCCGAGGTCGAGCTGCGCGCGGGGACGTTCCCGTTCGACGACGACGACGAGGACATCCACATGGCGATCGAGCGGCGGGTCACCGAGCTCGCCGGGCGCCCGGGCGGCACGCTGCACACCGCGCGCTCGCGCAACGACCAGGTCGCGACCGACATCGCGCTGTTCACGCGCGACGCCGCGCGCGCCGCGGCCGCCGCGGCGCGACGAGCTCGCCGCGGCGCTGACCGACGCCGCCGAGCGCCACCTCGACTGGCCGCTGCCCGGCTACACGCACCTGCAGCGCGCGCAGCCCGTCTACCTCTCCCACCACCTGCTGGCCTACGTCTGGATGCTGCTGCGCGACCGCGACCGGCTGCGCTTCGCCGAGTCCAGACGGCGGCGCTGCCGCTCGGCGCCGGCGCGCTGGCGGGCGTGAACTTCGACACCGACCGCGCCGCGGTCGCGGCCGAGCTCGGCTTCGGGCACGTCGCGCCGAACTCGATCGACGCGGTCTCCAACCGCGACTTCGTGCTCGACTACCTGTCTGCCGCGGCGACCTGCGCGACGCACCTCAGCCGCCTCGGCGCCGAGCTCGTGCTGTGGTCCAGCGAGGAGTTCGCCTTCGTCACGCTGCCCGACGCCTGGACGAGCGGCTCGTCGATCATGCCCCAGAAGAAGAACCCCGACGCGGCCGAGCTGCTGCGCGCCAAGGCGCCGCGGATCGTCGCGCACCTGAGCGCGCTTCACGGCGTGATGCACGGCCTGCCGCTGACCTACAACAAGGACCTGCAGGAGGACAAGGAGCACCTCTTCGACGCCGTCGACACGCTCGAGCTGTGCCTCGCGGCCGCCACGGGCATGATCCGCGGCGCGCGCTTCCACGGTGAGCGGATGGCCGCCGCGGCCTCCGACGACCTGATCGCGGCGACCGACCTCGCCGACCTGCTCGTCACGCGCGGCGTCCCGTTTCGCGAGTGCCATGGGATCGTCGCCGGGCTCGTGCGCGTCGCCGTCGACTCCGGCCGCGCGCTGTCGCAGCTCTCAGACGACGAGCTGACGGCGGCCTGCGAGCAGCTCGAGCCCGCCGCCGTGCGCGAGGTGCTCGCGCAGCGCTCGTGGCTGGAGTCGAAGGTCAGCGAGGGCGGGACCGCGCTGGCGCGCGTGCGCGAGCAGCTGGAGGCAGCCCGGACCGCGCTCGCGGCGTGAGCGACATCGGCGAGCGCCACCTGCGCGCGCTCGAGCTGCCGGTCGTCGACGCCGCCCGCATGCTCGTCGGCTGCACGATCGCCCACGATGGGTGCAGCGGCGTGATCGTCGAGACCGAGGCCTACCACGACTCCGAGCCCGCCTGTCACGCCTTCGCCGGCCTGACCCCCCGCACGCGCCCGCTGTTCGAGGCGCCCGGCATCGCCTACGTCTACCGCTCCTACGGCATCCACGCGCTGCTGAACGTCGTCGTCGAGCCCGCCGGAGTCGGCGCGGCGGTGCTGATTCGCGCGCTGGAGCCGCTCCGCGGACTGGATGCGATGCGCGCGCGCCGCGGGCGCACCCCGGCGCCAGAGCTCTGCTCGGGGCCCGGCAAGCTCACGCAGGCGCTCGGCATCGGCCTCGAGCTCGACGGAACGTCGCTGCTGGGCGGGCCGATCCGCCTCGGCCCGCCGCCCGTGGGGCGCCCGCTGCCGCAGATCGTTGACCGGCGTGCGGATCGGCATCACGCGGGCGGTCGAGCTGCCGTGGCGCTTCTGCGCGGCGGGCAGCCGCCACGTCTCGCGGCCGTGGCCGCCGGGGCTGCCGGCCGCCGCCGCGGGCTAGGGCGTCGGCGCCGCGCCGCCGGACGTGTCCGGGCCCTCGGGGGTTGGGGTCTCGGGCGCCGGCGCCGGCGCCTGAGCCGCCGGCGGCACGGGCGGGGCGACGGGGTCCGGCGCCGGCGCGCCGGCGCCGTCGCCGGGCTCGGCCGCCGGGGCGTCGCCATCGCCGTCGCCACCGCCGGCGGGGGCGGTGCTCGTGCCGTCGCCGGGCGTCGCGGTCTGCGGGACGGCGGTTGTCGGCGCGACGGCGTCGGGGTCCTTTGCGACGCCGGCGCGAATGCAGCTCGCCGGCGGCGGTGGCGGCGTGTCGGGCGCGTCGTCGCCCGCCTTCAGCGCGCGCTGCTCGAGCTTCTCCTGCTCGCTCGCGCACTGGCGCTCGAGGCGCAGCTTGTCGGCCTGGATCGATGCCAGCGCGAAGTCGTGCCAGATCTGCGCGGGGAACGTGCCGCCGGCGACGGGCTCGCCGCGGTACTCCGTCAGCATCGGCTTGAGGCCGTTCGGGATAGCCCACCCAGACGGCGATCGTGAGCTTGTCGGTCGCGCCGACGAACCACGCGTCGCCGTAGTTCTCGGTCGTGCCGGTCTTGCCCCAGGCGCGCGCGCCGCCGAGGTTGGCGACCTTGCCGGTGCCGACCTTGACGACCGACTCGAGGATGCTCGTCGTCGTGTCGGCGACGTTCTGGGGCAGGATCCGCTTGCGGATGCGCCGGTTGCGCTTCCAGACCTCGCCCGAGCTGCGGAACGTCACCTTGCGGATGCCGACCGGCCCCTTCTTGCCGGCGCCGAGCGAGCCGGTCACGCGCAGGCCGCCGGTTGCGAACGTCTGGTAGGCGTGGGCGAGGTCCAGCGGCGTGACGCCCTGCCTGAGGCCGCCGAGCGTGATCGCGTAGTTCGTGGAGACCGGCGTGCGGATGCCCATCCGCGAGGCGGTCCCGGCGATCCGGCCGGTGCCGGTCTTGATCCCGACCTGGGCGTAGACGGAGTTGTCGGAGAACGTCGTCGCGCGCGCCAGCGTGCTGACGCCGGAGTAGTTGTTCGTCGTAGTTGTTGACGGTGAACTTCTCGATGCTGTCGGGGACCGGGATGACGATCTTCTTGGAGGCCCACGTCGAGCCGGGCGAGATCCCCTGGCGCAGCGCGGTCGCCAGCACGAACGGCTTGAACGCCGAGCCCGGCTGGCGCTGGCCCTGCGTGGCGAGGTTGAAGGGCACCTTCGAGTAGTCGCTGCCGCCGACCATCGCTCGGATCTCGCCGCTGTCGTTGTCGATCGCGACGAGCGCCGCGTGCGGTCCCGAGGGCGGGTTGCCCAGCCAGCGCGTGACCGCCAGGTCGGCCGCGCGCTGCAGTCCGAGGTCGAGCGTCGTCTGCACGCGCAGCCCGCCCTCGAGCGCGTCGCGGGCGCCGTAGCTTGTCGACGACCTGCTGGCCGACCCATGTCGTGAAGTACGCCGCGGACTTCGTCGCGGCCTGCACCTTCGGCGGATCGATCAGATCGCGCGGCGGGACGCCCTCGGCGACGGCGAGCGCGTGCTCGCCGCGCGTCAGGTAGCCCTGGTCGAGCATCTTGGCGAGCACGACGTCGCGCCGGCGCCGGGAGGCGGTGCGGTGCGCGACGGGGTCATAGCCCGTCGGCGAGGCGACCATGCCGGCCAGCAGCGCGGCCTCGTGGGGCTTGAGCTCGCTCGCGCAGCGTCGCTCGGGCTTGCCGCAGCCGAGGTGGCCGGGGGCACGGCCGAAGTACGTCCGCGCCGCCGACTCGATCCCGTAGGCGCCGTTGCCGAAGTAGATCGAGTTGAGGTACTCGGTGAGGATCTTCCTCTTGGACCACTTGTGCGTCAGGTGGTAGGCGAGCGCGGCCTCGCGCACCTTCTCGAGCACCGTTCGCCGGTTCTGCGCCTTGGTCGCGTTCTTGACGAACTGCTGGGTGATCGTCGAGCCGCCCTGGACCGCCCCGCCGCTGGTGATGTCCTGCCACAGCGCGCGCGCGATGCCGCGCAGGTCGACGCCCTCGTTCTGATAGAAGCGCTGGTCCTCGATCGCGATGATCGCATGCTGCATCACGGGGACGATGTCGTCTCCGCGGATGATGATCCGGCCCTGGTCGGCGAGCGTCGCGAGGTACGTGCCGTGGACGTCGGTGAGCAGCGAGTTCTGCGCCTTCTTGAACTCGGCGCGGTTCTCGAGCTCGGGCAGGTCGGAGGCGACGGCCATCATCATCCCGAAGGCCGTCGAGACGAGCGCGAGCAGCGACAGGCCGAAGAGGATCAGCGCGAGGCGCAGGCGCTTGAGCCGGGGCCGGCCGAGCGGGGGGTCCGACAGGACCAGGATGTCAGGGCGTTCGAAGTCGCTCATGCGGCGATGCCCGAGACCTCCGCGTCCTTGCGGCGTGCGCACCGGGGCCCCGTGGGACGACAGGCGGGAACACGCGCCACGGGCCCGGCGGACTCTAGCATTGGCCCCGTGACCGGTTCCCCGGCCAGCGACGCCGCGTTTCTCGCCCGCGACGCCGTCGACTGCCTGCCGGAGGGGCTGCTCGAGCGCAAGCTCGCGGCCGGCCGGCCGCTGCGCGTGAAGCTCGGCCTCGACCCGACCGCGCCCGACGTCCACCTCGGCCACACGGTCGTGCTGCGCAAGCTGCGCGAGTTCCAGGATCGCGGGCACGTGGTCGTGCTGATCATCGGCGACTACACGGCGCGCGTCGGCGATCCCAGCGGGCGCTCCTCGACGCGCCCGCCGCTGTCCGGCGAGCAGATCGACGCCAACGCCCGCACGTACGTCGAGCAGGCCGCCAAGGTGCTCGACCCCGAGCGCATCGAGCTGCGCCACAACTCCGAGTGGCTGGACATGCCGATGGTCGACCTGTTCGCGCTCGCGCGCACGACGACCGTCGCGCAGCTGCTCGAGCGCGACGACTTCTCCAAGCGCTACGCGGCGCGCGAGCCGATCTCGATCCTCGAGCTGCTCTATCCGCTGATGCAGGCCTACGACTCGGTCGCCGTGCGCGCCGACGTCGAGCTCGGCGGCACCGACCAGAAGTTCAACCTGCTGCTCGGCCGCGACGTGCAGCGCGCCTACGGCGCCGGCGAGCAGGTCGCGCTGACGATGCCGATCCTCGTCGGGCTCGACGGCGAGCGCAAGATGTCCAAGTCGCTGGGCAACCAGATCGGCGTCGCCGACCCGCCCGAGGAGATGTACGGCAAGACGCTCAGCCTGCCCGACGGCGCGATGGCCGGCTGGTATGAGCTGCTGCTCGGCGAGCCCACGCCGGCAGGCCTCGGCGCGCGCGACGCCAAGCACGCGCTCGCGCGGCGGCTCGTCGAGCGCTTCCACGACGCCGAAGCGGCGGCGGCCGCCGCCGCGCACTTCGACCGCGTCTTCGTCCAGCACGAGCTGCCCGACGACATCGAGGAGGCTCGCTTCGACGACTCCGGCGGGCCGGTGCACATGCCGGCCCTGATCGCCGACAGCTTCGGGCGCTCGCGCTCGGAGGCGCGGCGCCTGCTGGGCCAGGGCGCGGTCAAGCTCGACGGGCAGGCGCTCGGCGATCAGGACCTCGACGTCGAGCCCGAGCGCCTCGACGGCGCCGTCCTGCAGGTCGGCAAGCGGGGCTTTCGCCGCCTGCGCCGCGCGGCCTGAGCGCCCGCGCGGCAACCGTCCGAGCGACCTGTCTATACTCCGCGCTGCGCTGGTCCCTGCGCCTCCGGCCGGAGCTCTTCAATGGGCGCCCCCGGAGCGCTATACTGGTGCGTCCTGTCTGCGAGCGCTTCGGCTGCTCGCTGTAGCGCAGGCCCCGGAGGAGTCCCCTCCCCATGGGAACGCGCGACGGTCTTTGAAAACTCAACAGCATGCGCACTTGGATCGCACCTAGCGATCCAGTGTGCGTCCAGGTTCGACCCCTCGGACCGCGTCGCCGGCTTGCCGGCGCCGAGATCGCGAGGGGCCTGAGAATGAACCCGTCATAGATCGCGGCACCACGGTGTACTCGGTGCCGCAGAAGTAGGTCATGACAGCTCTACGTGACGAGGCCGGTCCCTTCGGGGTCGCCGACCTCAGCAGTTCTTCACGGAGAGTTTGATCCTGGCTCAGGACGAACGCTGGCGGCGTGCTTAACACATGCAAGTGGAGCGACGAACCGGGGCTTGCCCCGGGGCAGAGCCGCGAACGGGTGAGTAACACGTGGGTTACCTGCCCCAATGACCGGGACAACCCGAGGAAACTCGGGCTAATACCGGATGTGGTCTTCGGACGAAAGGAAGCTTCGGCCTCCGCATTGGGATGGGCCCGCGGCGCATTAGCTAGTTGGTGGGGTAACGGCCTACCAAGGCGACGATGCGTAGCTGGTCTGAGAGGACGATCAGCCACACTGGGACTGAGACACGGCCCAGACTCCTACGGGAGGCAGCAGTGGGGAATCTTGCGCAATGCGCGAAAGCGTGACGCAGCAACGCCGCGTGGGGGAAGAAGGCCTTCGGGTTGTAAACCTCTTTCAGTTGGGACGAAGGCCTCGCGGTTAATAGCCGTGGGGGTTGACGGTACCTTCAGAAGAAGCCCCGGCTAACTACGTGCCAGCAGCCGCGGTAATACGTAGGGGGCAAGCGTTGTCCGGAATCATTGGGCGTAAAGAGCGTGTAGGCGGCCCGATAAGTCCGCTGTGAAAGTCCAGGGCTCAACCCTGGAATGCCGGTGGATACTGTCGGGCTCGAGTCCGGAAGAGGTGAGTGGAATTCCTGGTGTAGCGGTGAAATGCGCAGATATCAGGAGGAACACCAATGGCGAAGGCAGCTCACTGGGACGATACTGACGCTGAGACGCGAAAGCGTGGGGAGCAAACAGGATTAGATACCCTGGTAGTCCACGCCGTAAACGATGGTCACTAGGTGTGGGGGGTGTCGACTCCCTCCGTGCCGGAGCTAACGCATTAAGTGACCCGCCTGGGGAGTACGGCCGCAAGGCTAAAACTCAAAGGAATTGACGGGGGCCCGCACAAGCAGCGGAGCATGTGGTTTAATTCGACGCAACGCGAAGAACCTTACCTGGGCTTGACATGTGGGTGACCGCCATGGAAACATGGCTTCCCTTCGGGGCACCTTCACAGGTGGTGCATGGCTGTCGTCAGCTCGTGTCGTGAGATGTTGGGTTAAGTCCCGCAACGAGCGCAACCCCCGTCGCATGTTGCCAGCATTTAGTTGGGGACTCATGCGAGACTGCCGGTGACAAACCGGAGGAAGGTGGGGATGACGTCAAGTCATCATGCCCCTTATGTCCAGGGCTACACACGTGCTACATTGGCGCGTACAGAGGGCTGCGATACCGCGAGGTGGAGCGAATCCCTTAAAGCGCGTCTCGGTTCGGATTGTAGGCTGAAACCCGCCTACATGAAGGTGGAGTTGCTAGTAATCGCGGATCAGCATTGCCGCGGTGAATACGTTCCCGGGCCTTGTACACACCGCCCGTCACACCACGGGAGTGAGCAACACCCGAAGCCGGTGGCCTAACCCGCAAGGGAGGGAGCCGTCGAAGGTGGGGCTCGTGACTGGGGTGAAGTCGTAACAAGGTAGCCGTACCGGAAGGTGCGGCTGGATCACCTCCTTTCTAGGGAGCCCCATAACGGGGCCCGTACGGCACGGCGCCATCGCCGGTTCATCGCCTTCGTCGCGATGGGCTCGATGCGGTGGTCACCGACCGTGCGGCCTAGTATGTCGACCGAACCTGGCTCGGCGAGCTGCGCATACCGCGGAGCTTTGGCCGATGCATGCTGTTGAGTTTTGAGAGACCATCCCGCGAGTCCCGCGGGGCGCCTCCCTGCGACCCTTGAAAACTGCACAGTTAGCCACATCGCCGCCCCATTCGATAAGCGGGGCGGCGACGGGTATCACCGAACCGCCGCGGAAGCGGAGGGTTCGATCACCGTCAAGATAATAAGGGCACATGGTGGATGCCTTGGCACCTAGAGTCGATGAAGGGCGTGAACGGCTGCGATAAGCCACGGTGAGGCGCTGAATAGCCTTTGACCCGTGGATGCCCGAATGGGGAAACCTGGCGCTGGTAATGCGGCGTCGCCGCCGGCTGAACACATAGGCCGGCTGGAGACAAGCGGGGGAAGTGAAACATCTCAGTACCCCGAGGAAAGTAAATCAACCGAGACTCCCTGAGTAGTGGCGAGCGAAAAGGGATCAGCCCAAACCGGATGCGTGTAAGCGGTCACGCGTTGCGCAGCCGGGGTTGTAGGACGTACGTTCCAGGCCGTGACCGGCCTGGCGGAAGTTACAAAGTCATGTGGTAGTCGAAGCGTGTGGAACCGCGCACCATAGAGGGCAACCGTCCCGTAGACGAAACTGCATGGCCTTCCGTCGTACGTTCCTGAGTAAGTCCACACCCGTGAAACGTGGACTGAATCTGGGGGGACCACCCTCCAAGGCTAAGTACTCCTAGGTGACCGATAGCGGACTAGTACCGTGAGGGAAAGGTGAAAAGTACCCCGGAAGGGGAGTGAAATAGTACCTGAAACCACGTGCCTACAAGCGGTGGGAGCATCCTTGTGATGTGACCGCGTGCTTTTTGCATAACGAGCCGGCGAGTTAGTCGTCTGCGGCAAGGTTAAGCGATGAGCGGAGCCGAAGCGAAAGCGAGTCCAAATAGGGCGAACATAGTCGTAGGCGCTAGACCCGAAACTTGGTGAGCTACCCATGGGCAGGTTGAAGCGGGGGTAAGACCTCGTGGAGGACCGAACCGACCTAGGTTGAAAACTGGGCGGATGACCTGTGGGTCGGAGTGAAAGGCTAATCAAACCAAGTGATATCTGGTTCTCTCCGAAATATATTTAGGTATAGCCTCGATTAAATTGCGTTTTGGCCGTAGAGCACTGTTTGGACTAGGGGCCCTACCAGGTTACCGACTTCAGGCAAACTCCGAAGACCAACACGTCTACATCGGGAGTCAGTTGCTGGGGGATAAACTTCAGCGTCAAAAGGGAAACAGCCCAGACCGCCAGCTAAGGTCCCCAAGTACTAGCTAAGTGGCAAACGATGTCCGAGTGCACAGACAACCAGGAGGTTGGCTTAGAGGCAGCCACCCTTGAAAGAGTGCGTAACAGCTCACTGGTCAAGTGCTCGGGCGCGGATAATGTAACGGGGCTCAAGCTAGTCACCGAAGCTGCGGGTGCGATCCTTCGGGATTGCGCGGTAGGAGAGCGTTCCCTGGCCAGTGAAGCGGCGGCGTAAGCCAGCCGTGGAGGCCTGGGAAGTGAGAATGCCGGCATGAGTAACGAAAGAGGGGTGAGAATCCTCTCCGCCGATTGCCCAAGGATTCCTGAGTAAAGTTCGTCTGCTCAGGGTTAGTCGGGACCTAAGGCGAGGCCGAAAGGCGTAGTCGATGGCCAACAGGTTGATATTCCTGTACCACGTCGCAACCGTTTGACCGATGGGGGGACGAGGAAGGCTAAGGGAACCCAGGCGATGGTCGTCCTGGGGTAAGCGTGTAGGGGTGGCCCCTGTGAAATGCGGGGCCGCATAACCTGAGGCGCGATGCCAGCTGGCTCTAAGCCGGCGAGTCCCAGACGCCATGCCTCCAAGAAAAGCCTCTAGGGAGGTTGCGCGTGCCCGTACCAAAACCGACACAGGTGGGCAAGTAGAGAATACTAAGGTGATCGAGATAACCCTCGTTAAGGAACTCGGCAAAATTGCTCCGTAACTTCGGGATAAGGAGCGCCCCGGTAGGGTAGAGCGCCTTGCGCGCCGAGCCCGAGGGGGCCGCAGTGAATTGGCCCAAGCGACTGTTTACCAAAAACACAGGTCTCTGCTAAGTCGAAAGACGACGTATAGGGGCTGACGCCTGCCCGGTGCCGGAAGGTTACGTGGAGTTGTTAGGGCTTCGGTCCGAAGCAGCGAAGCTAAGCCCCGGTAAACGGCGGCCGTAACTATAACGGTCCTAAGGTAGCGAAATTCCTTGTCGGGTAAGTTCCGACCTGCACGAATGGCGTAACGACTTGGGCGCTGTCTCAACGAGGGGCTCGGTGAAATTGCAGTCTCGGTGAAGATGCCGAGTACCCGCGGCTAGACGGAAAGACCCCGTGCACCTTTACTACAACCTGGTATTGGAATGCGGTGCATCTCGCTCAGGATAGGTGGGAGGCTTTGAAGCGCCGGCTGCGGCTGGCGTGGAGCCAACCTTGAGATACCACCCTTGATGTATTGTGTTTCTAACACTGCGCCGTGAATCCGGGCAGTGGACAGTGCCAGGCGGGTAGTTTGACTGGGGCGGTCGCCTCCCAAAATGTAACGGAGGCGCACAAAGGTTCCCTCAGCACGGCTGGAAATCGTGCGTAGAGTGTAAAGGCAACAAGGGAGCTTGACTGTAAGACTGACAGGTCGAGCAGGTACGAAAGTAGGTCTTAGTGATCCGGCGGTAGCAAGTGGAAGTGCCGTCGCTCAACGGATAAAAGGTACGCCGGGGATAACAGGCTTATCGGGCCCAAGAGTCCACATCGACGGCCCGGTTTGGCACCTCGATGTCGGCTCGTCGCATCCTGGGGCTGTAGTGGGTCCCAAGGGTTGGGCTGTTCGCCCATTAAAGCGGTACGCGAGCTGGGTTCAGAACGTCGTGAGACAGTTCGGTCCCTATCTGCCGTGGGCGTTGGAGAATTGAGAGGAGTTGTCCCTAGTACGAGAGGACCGGGATGAACGCACCTCTGGTGTATCTGTTGTCCTGCCAAGGGCATAGCAGATTAGCTACGTGCGGATTGGATAACCGCTGAAGGCATCTAAGCGGGAAGCCAACCTCGAGATGAATTCTCCCATCCCCATGAGGGAGTAAGGCCCCTGGTAGACCACCAGGTTGATAGGCCGGATCTGTAAGCACAGTAATGTGTTGAGGAGACCGGTACTAATGGGCCGAGGGCTTGACGGATGACTTTTTGGTACCCGTCGTTCAGAAACAGTGGCTACTGTGCAGTTTTGAAGGGTCCGGGGGGACTCTCACCATTTTCCGGTGGCTACGGCGAGGGGGAAACACCTCTTCCCATTCCGAACAGAGCAGTTAAGCCCCTCAGCGCCGATGGTACTTGGCCCGCAAGGGCCCGGGAGAGTAGGACGCCGCCGGTTTCTTATCTCATGGGCCGCCCTCATGGGCGGCCCATCGATCGTCGTGGGCGCGTTGCGCGGTCTGCGGCCGTCGCCGCGGACCGGGTTCGCCGGTGAAGCGGCGGCTCGAAGTGCCGCGGTGTGGATGCCAGGGCCGGGTCAGGCGTGGTGCGGGCCGGCGCGGTGGGAGTGCAGCCGGCGCGGTGCCGCGAGTTCGCGGCGCATCGGGCCTACGGGCTGGGGCCTGACGGGGGTCAGGCAGAGCGCGGCTCGTGGAGCGGTCGTGCCGGGACGGCGGCGGCGCGGCTCGCGGACGAGCCGGGCGCTGTGGGGGTGGGCGACCGCCGGCTCAGGGTTCGGCTGCAGGCCGGTCTCGGGCCCGGTCGACGGCTGCCTGTCGCCCGCGTCCTCGAGAAGCGCGAACGCCCGCGCGAGCTGCGCGACGCGGCGGATGCGTTCGAGCAACGCTGTCTTGGGAGAGCCGAACATGTGTTCGCAAAGCTACAACCTCGGCCGGACGGATGCGCGCGAAACGGGGCTCAGGTCGAGGAATCCTCGCGCGTGCAACCGATCTTGCACGGCGCGTCCAGTGCGAGCGGTCGCTCAGGCCTGTTCGACGGGTCGTCCTCGGAGTCCGAGCTCGTCGATCCGTGCCTCCAGCGCGGCGAGCACGAATGCCAGGTGCTCGTCGAAGTCGATATCGAGCAGTTGCGCCCCGCCGCGCACGTCCTCGCGGTCGACCGCGGCGGCGAACGAGGGCTGCTTGAGCTTCTTCTTGACGGATTTCGGCGTCAGGCCCTGGATGCCGTCGGGTCGGACCTGGGCGCAGGCGACGAGGAAGCCGCACAGCTCGTCGACGGCGACGAGCGTGCGCTCCAGCGGCGACTCGGGCCGCACGCCGAGGAAGTCGGCGTGCGAGGCGATCGCGCGCACCATCTCCGGCGGCGCGCCGCGGTCCTCGAGCTCGGCCATGATCGTGCGCGGGTGCCCGCGCTCGCTGTCGTCCATGTCCGGGAAGCGTTCGTAGTCGGCGTCGTGCAGCAGCCCCGTGACGGCCCACAGCTCGGCATCGTGGTCGCCATGCTCGGCGTATGCCGCCATCGCGATCGAGACGGCGAGGCAGTGGCGGCGCAGCGAGGGTGACTGCACCCAATCCGTGAGCAGGGACCAGGCGTCGTCGCGCGAAATCCTGGACGGCATGGCTGTTACCCTAGCCCAGCCCTCCGGCCCCGCTTCAGCCGCCGGAAGGCACCCGCTCATGCAGAAGTTCGTCATCGACGGAGGCACCGCGCTGTCCGGCACGATCGTGCCCGCCGGCAACAAGAACGGTGCCCTGCCCATCCTCGCCGCCTCGGTCCTGACCGAGGACGAGGTCGTTGTGCGCAACGTGCCGAAGATCGACGACGTCGGCGCGATGCTGTCGCTGCTCGAGGCGCTCGGCGTGCGCATCACCTGGCTCTCGGGCCACGAGGTCGTGCTGTGCGCGGCCGCCGTCGACAGCGACGCCGTGCTCGTGCGCTCGCTGTCGGAGCGCATCCGCGCTTCGTTCCTGCTCGCCGGACCGATGCTCGCCCGCTTCGGCCACGTGCGCATGCCGCCTCCGGGCGGCGATGTCATCGGCCGCCGGCGCCTGGATCCGCACCTCGACGCCTTCCAGGCGCTCGGGGCGAGCGTCGAGCACGCCCGCGACATCGAGCTGCGCGCTCCCGGGGGATTGCGCGCCGGCGACGTGTTCATGGACGAGCCGTCGGTGATGGCGACCGAGAACGCCCTCCTGGCCGCCGCCGGGACCGCCGGCTCGACCGTCATCGGCAACGCCGCCTGCGAGCCGCACGTGCAGGACCTCGCGCGCATGCTCGTGAAGATGGGCGCCGACATCCACGGCATCGGCTCCAACGTGCTGACCGTCAACGGCGTCGCAGGCCTGCACGGCTGCGATCACACGATCGGGCCCGACCACATCGAGATCGGCTCGTTCATGGCACTGGCCGGCGCCACCGGCGGCGAGCTTCGCATCCGCGACACGATCCCCGCGGACCTGCGCATGATCCGCCTCGTCTTCGAGCGCCTCGGCCTGCGCTCCGAGCTCGACGGCAACGACGTGATCGTCCCCGGTGGCCAGGATCTCGCGATGGCGCGCGACGTCGGCGAGCACAAGATCACCGTCCAGGACGGGCCCTGGCCCGCGTTTCCGGCCGACCTGACGTCGATCGCGGTCGCGCTGGCGACCCAGTGCGACGGCACCGCGCTGATCCACGAGTGGATGTTCGAGAACCGCATGATCTTCACCGACAAGCTCGTGCTGATGGGCGCGGACATCACGCTCTGCGACCCGCACCGCGCCCTGGTCTCGGGCCCCTCGCAGCTGCGCGGCGAGCGCGTCGAGTCGCCCGACATCCGCGCCGGCATGGCGATGCTGATCGCCGCCTTGTGCGCCGACGGGCGCTCGGAGATCGGCAACATCCGCCAGATCGACCGTGGCTACGAGCGCATCGACGAGCGCCTGCGAGATCTCGGCGCGCGCATCCGGCGCGTGGCGACCGAGCCCGTCCACGCCTGACCGCCGCGGCGGACCGAGAACCCCGGACCCCGTCCGCGGTGCGGCTCGGCCCGCCCCGGCGGGCCTCCGCGACGAGCGCCCGAATAGATTTGGATGACACCGTGACCCTGCCGATCGACACCCGCACCACCATCCACCCGATCCCCTCGGGCACGCGCGACGTGCTGCCCGACGAGATGCGCGAGCTGCGCGACATCACCGAGGCCGTCCGCGCCGTCTTCGAGCTCGACGCCTACGGCGAGGTGTGGACGCCCGCGCTGGAGTACGAGGCCGTCCTGGGTCGCGGCGGCGGCGCGCCGCCGGCCTACCGCGTCTTCGACGACCACGGCGAGGTGCTCGCGCTGCGCACCGACATGACCGTGCCGATCGCCCGCCTGGTCTCCACCCGCTATCCGGCCGCCGAGCCGCCGCTGCGCTTCTGCTACTTCGCCCACGCCTATCGCGGCGTGCGCCCGCACCGCGGCCAGATGCGCGAGTTCCTGCAGGCCGGCATCGAGCTGATCGGCTCGCCGGCGCCCGACGGGACCGCGGAGGCGCTGAGCGTGCTCTGCCACGCGCTGGACGCCACCGGCCTGCGCGGCTACCGCATCGGGCTCGGCGACGCGTCGCTGTTTCGCACGCTGCTGCGCTCGCTGAACGTCGATGACGCGATCGGCGACCAGCTCGTCCAGACGCTCGTGGCGCGCGACTTCGTCGCGCTGGAATCGGAGCTCGCTCGCCTGGGCCTCGACGACGCGGACGCCGAGCTGCTGCTGCGCGTGCCCCAGATCCGCGGCGGGCCGGATGTGCTGAGCGCCGCTCAGGGCCCCGTCGCCGACGCCGTCACCGGGCTGCGACGCGTCTACGAGCTGCTGGCCCCGGAGGTCGCCGAGCGCGTGATCTTCGACCTCGGCCTGGCGCGCGACCTCGGCTACTACACCGGCGCGGTGTTCGAGGTCTACGACCCCGCGCTCGGCGCGCCGCTCGGCGGCGGCGGTCGCTACGACGACCTGCTCGGGCGCTTCGGCCGTCCGCTGCCGGCCGTCGGCTTCGCCCTGGGGATCGACCGCCTGCACATCGCGCTGGCCGGCGAGGAGGCGGCGTCGTGACCGGCCTCGGCCTGACGATCGCCGTGCCGCGCGGCGCGCTGATGCACGAGACGCTCGACCGCCTCGACGCGATCGGCCTTGACACCTCCGAGGTGCGCTCCAACGACCGCAAGCTGCTGTTCGGCGACATCGGCGTCGTGACGATGCGCCCGTCCGACGTGCCGACCTACGTCGAGGCGGGCGCCGCCGACGTCGGCATCACCGGCAAGGACGTCCTGACCGAGCAGCCCGACCGCGACGTCTACGAGCTGCTGGACCTCGGCTACGGGCGCTGCGTGATGGTCCTCGCGACCGTCGACGGTCCCGACCCGTCGGCCGAGGCGCTGCGCCGCCTGGGCGTCATGCGCGTCGCGACGAAGTACTACAAGACCGCGATCGCCTACTTCGAGCTGACCGGCCGCCAGGCGGAGATCGTCGAGGTCAAGGGGTCGGTCGAGCTGGCGCCGCTGACCGGCCTCGTCGAGGCGATCGTCGACCTGACCGCGACCGGCACGACGCTGCGCGAGAACAACCTCGTCATCCGCGAGGAGCTGTTCGTCTCGACGGCGCGGCTGATCGCCAACCCCGTGTCGCACAAGCTCAAGGCCGCGGCGATCGACTCCATGCTGGAGAAGCTGCGTGCGCCTTGAACGCATCGAGGTCGGGCCCGATCCGCTGGCCGCCGCGGCTTACGCGCGCGCGCTCGCGCCCCTGCCGGGGTCGGTGCGCGACGGCGTCGCGGAGATCGTCTCGACCGTGCGCCTGGGCGGCGACCGTGCGCTGCGCGAGCTCGTCGCGCGCTATGACACCGGCGGCGCCGCGCCGCCGCCGTCGCTTCGCCTGGCGGCCGAGGAGCTCGACGCGGGGCTGCTCGCGGCTGACGTGCGCGCGGGCCTCGAGGTCGCGATCGCCAACGTCGCGCTCGTCGCGGATGCCGGCGTCGGCGCCGACGCGCAGGTCGACCTGCCCCAGGGCCACCGCGTCGTGCTGCGCGAGGTGCCCGTGCGCCGCGCGGCGATCTATGTCCCGGGCGGGCGCGCGCCCTACCCGTCGAGCCTCGTGATGGGCGTCGTGACCGCGCGCGCGGCCGGGGTCGAGGAGGTCGTCGTGCTGACGCCGCCGCAGATCGACCCGGTCATCCGCGGCGCCTGCGCGCTGTGCGGCGTGCGCGAGGTCTACGCGATGGGCGGCGCGCACGGCGTCGCCGCCGTCGCCTACGGCACCGAGACGATCGAACGCGTCGACGTCATCGCCGGCCCCGGGAGCCTGATCGTGCAGGAGGCCAAGCGCCAGGTCAGCGACAGCGTCGGGATCGACGGCTTCTACGGCCCCAGCGACGTGCTCGTGCTCGCCGACGAGTCCGCCGACGCCCGGCTCGTGGCGCTCGACCTGCTCGCCCAGGGCGAGCACGGCCCTGGCGCGCCGGTCGTCGCGGTCAGCGACTCCGAGGACTTCCTCGACGCGCTGCAGGCCCAGCTCGAGGCGCTCGCGCCGCAGCGCCCGCACAGCGATCCGGCGGCCTTCGTGCTCGCGCTCGCGGCGTCGATGCGCGACGGGCTGGCGTTCGCCGAGGCATTCGCTCCCGAGCACCTCGAGCTCGTCGGCCCCGAGGCCGAGCGCCTCGCGCGGCGCGTGCGCGCGTCCGGCTGCGTGTTCGTGGGAGCCGCCGGCGCGACGGCGTTCGGCGACTACGTCGCGGGCTCCAATCACAGCCTGCCGACGGGCGGCTCGGCGCGCTTTGCCTCCGGCCTGTCGGCGCGCCATTTTCGCCGCCGCTTCAGCGAGGTGCACGTCGGTGCGGCCGCGTCCGCGCTCGCCGCCGCGGGGGCGCCGATCGCCCGCGCGGAGGGCTTCGAGGTGCACGCCGAGTCGATGGAGGCGCGCGTAGGGGAGAATCCGCAGTCATGACGCGCTTCGCAGAGAAGGACCGGGAGACACAGGAGACGCGGATCCGGCTGTCGCTGGGCCTGGACGGCGAGGGCCTGGGCGCGCGCCACACCGGCGTCGGGTTCCTCGACCACATGCTCGACCTGCTCGCGCGCCACGGGCGCATGGACCTCGACGTCGCGGCGACAGGGGACCTGCAGACCGGCGCGCACCACACCGTCGAGGACGTCGGCATCGTCTTCGGGCAGGCGCTCGACGAGGCGCTCGGCGACCGCGCCGGCATCTATCGCTACGGCCACGCCGTCGTCCCGATGGACGAGGCGCGCGCGCTGTGCGCGATCGACGTCTCCGGACGCCCGTTCTGCTTCCTGAATGCCGGCGCGCTCGTGGCCGGCGAGACCGGCGGCTTCGAGCATGAGCTGCTCGAGGAGTTCTTTCGCGCCGTCGCCAACAACGCGCGCATCACGCTGCACGTCGAGGTGCAGGCCGGGACGAACGCGCACCACATCATCGAGGTCGCCTTCAAGGCCTTCGCCCGCGCGCTGCGCGCCGCGATCGCGATCGACCCGACGGAGACCGGCGTGCCGTTCGACGAAGGGGACGCTGACGGCATGAGCATCGCGATGGTCGACTACGGGATGGGCAACCGCCGCTCGGTGCGCAGCGCGTTCGCGCACATCGGCTCAGAGCTCGTCGCGACGTCCGACCCCGACGCGCTGCGCGCCGCCGACGGGCTCGTCGTACCGGGCGTCGGCGCGTTTCCCGAGGCCATGCGGCGGCTGCGCGCGCTCGGCCTCGACGAGGTCGTGATCGGCCAAGCGGCCGCGGGCGTGCCCGTGATCGGGCTGTGCCTGGGCATGCAGCTGCTGTTCGACGGCTCCGACGAGCACGAGGGCTCGGAGGGCCTCGGCCTGCTCGCCGGGCGCATCGTGGCGCTCGACGCGCGCGGCCTGAAGTCGCCGCACATCGGCTGGAACTCCGTCTCCTGGCAGCGCGCGTCGGCGCTCGTCGAGGGACTTTCGGACCCGGCGGCCTTCTACCACGTGCACTCCTACGTGGCCGAGCCCGAGGATCGCTCGGTCGTGCTCGGGATGGGCGAGTACGGCACGCCGTTCGTGTCCTTCGTCCAGCAGGGCAACGTCTTCGGAGCGCAGTGCCACCCCGAGAAGTCCTCGCTCGAAGGACTCGCGCTGCTTCGCAACTTCGCGGGCATCTGCGCGACGGTGCACGCGGCGTCGTGATCCTCTACCCCGCGATCGACATCGCCGGCGGCAAGGCGGTGCGCCTCGTGCAGGGCGACTTCGACGCCGAGACCGTCTACGACGACGACCCCTTCCAGGCCGCCAGCGACTGGGTTCAGGCGGGCGCGCGCTACCTGCACGTGATCGACCTCGACGGCGCGCGCACGGGCTCGCCGAAGAACCTCCACAACCTCCAGCGGATCGCCGGCGAGCTCGGCGTGCCGGTGCAGTACGGCGGCGGTCTGCGCTCGATCGAAGCCGTCCGCGATGCGCTCGCCGCCGGCGCCTCGCGCGTGATCCTCGGCACCGCGGCCTTCACCGACGTCGACTTCCTCGACGAGGTCATCGCCGGATACGCCGATCGCGCCGTCGTCAGCGTCGACACGCGCGGCGGGTTCGTCTCGACCGCCGGCTGGACGGAGACGACGACGCTGCCCGCCGGCGCGGTGATCGCGCGGATGCAGGACCGCGGCGTGCGCGGCTTCGTCTTCACGAACGTCGACAAGGACGGGATGCTCGCGGGCCCCGACCTCGACGAGGTGCGCCGCGTCGCGGACGTCGTGCGCGGGCGCTTCATGTACTCCGGCGGGATCGGCACCCGCGAGGATCTCGTCGCGCTGGCGGCGCTGCGCCAGGTGAACCTCGGCGGCGTGATCGTCGGCAAGGCGCTCTACGAGCGGCGCTTCACCGTCGCCGAGGGCCAGGCCGCGCTCGACGGTCGCTGAGCGCCCGCGTCAGGGGCGGCTGCGACGGCGCGCCAGGCGCCGCTCGGACGACCGATCGCCGGCATGACAGCCGACGTCGCGCGAGGGGCGCGTCGCGGCGACCGAGCGTCCGCGGGTCGCGTGGCGGTCGATCGCCGGCGCCGGGCGCGCGACGAGCCCGGCCGTGGCGGGAGCGACCTCGGCGGGGTCGCCGAACTCGTGGCGGTTGATGTAGCACCAGCACAGCAACGTCGCGATGATCGCGACGGCGATCGCGTGCCGGACGTCGCCGTCGCCGAACTGCGCCCACAGGACGATCGGCGCGACGAGCAGGAGGGCGGCGGTGAGGATCGTGCCCGCGAGGCGGGCGCCGGCGGCGGCCCTCTCGAGGCCGCGGCGCGCGGGGGAGGTATCGGAGCGAGCCATCGTGGCACCCGTATCGGCAGCAAGCCACTGTTCTTGAATGAATCGCGTACTACATTCGACAGGTGCACCTCAAGCGCGTCATTCCCTGCCTCGACGTCGACGCCGGCCGCGTCGTCAAGGGCACGAACTTCGTCGACATCCGCGACGCCGGCGACCCCGTCGAGCTCGCGGCGCGCTACGACGCCGAGGGCGCCGACGAGCTCGTGTTCCTCGACATCACGGCGACCAGCGGCAAGCGCGACACCGTCGTCGAGCTGGCGCGCCGCGTCGCCGAGGACGTCTTCATCCCGTTCACGATCGGCGGCGGCATCCGCTCGGCGTCAGACGCCCAGGGCGTGCTCGACGCCGGCGCCGACAAGGTCTCGATCAACTCCGCGGCCGTCGCGCGCCCCGAGCTCGTCGGGGAGCTGGCCGACGTCTTCGGCGCGCAGTGCGTCGTGCTGGCGATCGACTGCAAGCGCCGGCCGGGCGAAGACGGGGGCTGGGAGGTCTACGTCGCCGGCGGACGCACCGCCACGGGACTGGACGTCGTGGCATGGGCGCGCGAGGCGGTCGGGCGCGGCGCCGGCGAGATCCTGCTGACGAGCATGGACGCCGACGGGACGACCGACGGCTATGACCTCGCGCTCACGCGTGCGGTCTCGGACGCGGTCGGGGTGCCGGTGATCGCCTCGGGCGGGGCGGGCACGCTCGACCACCTCGCCGAGGCGCTGCAGGCCGGCGCGGACGCAGCGCTGGCGGCGTCGATCTTCCACTACGGCACCTATCGCGTGCGCGAGGCCAAGGCCCACCTGGCAGCGGCCGGCATCGCCGTTCGCGCCTGACCGGCGGCTGTCAACGCCGCGCGGCTCGCGCCGAAGCTCGCCGACCGCCGCCGCGCGGCGACCTCAGCGCCGCCGCACGTGCGTGTGGCAATGGCTGTGCTCGAGCACCTTGTTCTGCCCGCGCACCCGGTAGACGTGGCGGTGGCGATGGCAGCCCACCGGACCCTGGGAGTGGCGGTGTCCATGCGGCGCGGTGCGAAACCGGATCTGGCGCTGCTTGCGCGCGCGAGCCCGGCGCGCCGCCCGCAGCTTCTGGGCAGCGCGATGGCGGCGGTCCTGGCGCGCGGCGCGCGCGCTCGAGGCGCGCCGGCCTGCGCTGCGCGCGGCCCGGCGCTGGGCCTTGGTGGCCGCGCGCGACGTCGTGCGGGCGGCCTCGCGGCCGTCGAACGGGCGGTCGGCGTGATCGAGCGCGAACAGCGACGTGAAGCCCGCGAAGTAGATCCGCCGTCCATCGCTGATGACCGGGTTGAAGCCGCCGCGGCCGGTCTTCCAGACGGTCGCGCCGCGCTGTGCGCCGAGCGCCCACGTCGTGCGCTTGGCGAGGTCGGAGACGAACACGAGGTCGCCGACGATCGTCCCCGCGCCGGAGATCTTCTTGCCGAGCGAGCGCACCCAGCGCGGCCTGCCGCTGCGTGCGTCCAGCGCGTAGAAGCGCCCGTCGTAGGAGCCGACGTAGACCGTCGCGCGCCCCCCGGAAACCGTGCCGACCGCGGGCGAGGCGTAGACGTAGCTGCCGGTGCGCTTGCGCCACGCGAGCTTGCCGTCGGCCGACCCGAAGGAGTACACGTTGCCGTTGGTGCTGCCGATGTAGACGCGTCCGTAGGCGATCGCGGCCGACGAGTAGAAGTTGCCCTTTCGCAGGCCCAGCCGGCCGCCGCTGGTCTTCACCTTCCACACCTTGCGGCCGGTCGAGCGACGGATCGCGTGTACGCGGCCGCCGTAGTCGCCGAAGTAGAGCTTGCCGGCGTCGAGTGCCAGCGCGCCCTTGACCGCCCCGTTGGCCCGGTAGGTCCACACGACCTTGCCGGTCTTCGCGCGCAGGGAGTAGACGGTCCCGTTCTCGGTCCCGAAGAACAGCCTGCCGCGGTCGAGCAGCGGCGAGGACTCCGCGCGACTGGGCAGCTTGCGCGACCACAGCGTGCGCCCGTTCTTCGTGGTGACCGCGACGACGCGGCCGCCCTTCGCGCCGCGCGTGCGCTCGAGGATGACGGCGTAGACGACGCCGTGGCTGCATGCCGGCGAGGTCGCGGCGAGCGTGCCGAGCTTGCGCTTCCAGCGTGGCTTGCCGGTGCGCCGGGAGAGCGCGTACAGGGCGGCGTTGTTCTTCAGGATGAAGACCTTGCGCTTGCACAGCACCGGCGCGAACTCGAGCAGCACCTTGCCGCGGTGCGCCCATGCCTGGCGGTAGGGCGGGCGCGGCGTGACGTTCAGCGGCAGGTGGTGCGTGCGCGCCTTCGTGTAGCCGTAGTTCGGCCATTCGAAGGCATCGTCGGACGGGTGGCTGTTCTTGTCGGCGCGCGCGATGGCCGTGGCGGGCGTGCTCTCCGTCGTCGCCACGAACGTGACGTCGGAGTTCGTCACGTCGCCCTCGCGGCCGAACACCAGCGGAGCAGCGACGAGCACGAACACCACGAACCCGAGTGCGAGCCGCGCCAGCGCTTGCACGCGGCGGGGCGTTGGGATCACGCGCTGGATGGTAGAGACCACGGCCGGGCGATCCGCCGCTCGTCGAAGCGCGAGACTGTCGCGATGGAGGATCTCCTCGATCGTGTCGCGCGGCTGCCCTGCGGTCGCCTGCTGCTCGACGCGGCCGCCGGCAGCGCCGGCGTGCACCTCGTCGGCGGGGCCGTGCGCGACCTGCTGCTCGAGCGCGCGCCGCGCGAGCTGGACGTCGTCGTCGAGGGCGACATCGGCGCGCTGGCCGCGGCGCTGGGCGACGACGCGACCTCCCACGAGCGCTTCGCCACCGCCACCGTGCGCCTCGGCGACTGTCGCTGGGACCTCGCCTCCGCGCGCGCGGAGGACTACGCGCGACCGGGCGCGCTGCCCGACGTGCGGCAGGCGGGCATCGACGAGGACCTGCGCCGCCGCGACGTGACGGTCAACGCGATCGCGCTCGACCTCGCCGGCGGCGAGCTGCGCGCCGTCGAGCACGCGCTCGAGGACCTGCGCGCGGGGTGCCTGCGGGTGCTGCACGACGCGAGCTTTCGCGACGACCCGACGCGCCTGTGGCGGATCGCGCGCTACGCGGCGCGCCTGGGCTTCGAGCTCGAGGAGCACACGGCCGCCCTGTTCGCCGCTGCCGTCGCCGACGGCGTCGCCGAGCGGGTCTCGGGCGCGCGGATCGGCAACGAGCTGCGCCTCGCGCTGGTCGAGCCCGATCCGGTCGCGGCGCTCGAGTCGGCGGTCGCGCTCGGCATCGCGCCGTGGCTCCAGGTCGATCGCCGGCGCACCGCGAGCGCGCGCGCGCTGCTGGCGGAGGGGGAAGGGCGCCGCGACCTGCTCGTGCTCGGCGCCGCGCTGGCCGAAGGTGGCGACGACGCCGACCAGCGCCTCGCCGGGCTGGACTTCTCCGCTGCCGAGCGCGCGCGGCTGCGTCCCGCCGCGGACGCGCGCCGGATCGCTCTGCAGGCGCTGGCGGCGCAGAGCCCGTCGCAGCTCGCGCGCGCGCTGCGCGGCCTGCCGCTGGAGGCGATCGCGCTCGCCGGCGCCGACGGCGCCGAGGAGCCCGTGCGCCGCTGGCTCGACGAGCTGCGCCACGTGAGGCTGGCGATCGACGGCGACGACCTGATCGCCGCGGGGATCGCCCGCGGCCCGCAGATCGGCCGGCGCCTGGCGGCGACGCTCGACCGGCGCCTGGACGGCGAGCTTGGCGACGACCACGACTCCCAGCTCGCCTCGGCGCTGGCGGCGGACTGACCAGATGGGCGCGATGGCGTCGATGCCGGCGCTGCCCGGTCCGTTTGGTTGGGAGGGCGAGCACATCGGCTGCGAGCTGCCCGGCGGCCACGTGCTGTTCACGACGCGCCGCGGCGGCGTGTCGGCGGCGCCCTACGACACACTGAACCTCGGCCTGTTGACCGGCGACGACCCCGGCGACGTCGCCGCCAACCGCGAGCGCCTCGCCGCCCTGACGGGCATCGCCGCCCGGCGCACGCTGCGCGGGATGCAGGTCCACGAGGCGCACGTGCGCCTCGTCCGCGAGCTGCCGGCGCCGGACGCGCCGCTGCAGGAGGCCGACGGCCAGGCGACGGCGCTGGCCGGCGTCGCCGCGCTCGTGCTGACGGCCGACTGCCTGCCGGTCGTCCTCGTCGCCCGCGAGGCGGTGGCGATCGTGCATGCCGGCTGGCGCAGCCTCGCCGGCGAGGTGCTGGCCGAGGGCGTGCGCGCCCTGCGCGAGCTCGGCGCCGACGGCGACGTCCACGCCGCGATCGGTCCCGGCGCCGGCGTCTGCTGCTATGAGACCGGGCCCGAGGTGCACGCGGCGTTCGAGGCCTACGGCCCGCAGGCGCGGCACGGCAGGCACGCCGACCTCAAGCACGTCGCGCGACGGCAGCTCGAGCAGGCCGGCGCCGGCGAGATCGCCGACGTTGGCCTGTGCACGATCTGCGCGCCGGACGGCCTGTTCTTCTCCCATCGCCGCGACGGGGGCACGACCGGGCGCCAGGCGGGCGTCGTGTGGCGGACATGGCCGAGCTGATCCGCAACCTGAGCGTCGAGCGGGTGCGCCGCAACCTCGCCGAAGTCCACGAGCGCATCGCCGCAGCGGCGGCACGCAGCGGGCGCGCCGCGAGCGACGTCGAGCTCGTCGTGGCGGGCAAGTACGTCGCGCTCGAGGAGCTCGGCGTGCTCGCGCAGGCCGGGGTCGCGATCGTCGGCGAGAACCGCGCGCAGGACCTGCAGGCGAAGGTCGCCGCCTACGGCGAGACCTTCGGATGGGACTTCATCGGCCACCTGCAGAGCCGCAAGGTCAAGCAGGTGGCGCCGCTCGCGCGCCTGATCCACTCCGTTCACACGGACTCCGTTCTTGGGCAGCTCGCGCGTCACGCGCCGCCCGGCCTGCGCGTGCTCGTCGAGGTCAACGTGGCCGCCGAGCAGGGCAAGGGCGGCGTCGCGCCGGCCGACCTCGGCGCCTTTCTCGAGCGCTGCCCGGTGACGGTCGCCGGGCTGATGACGATGCCGCCGCGCGCCGAGCGACCCGAGGACAGCCGGCGCTGGTTTGGAGCCCTGCGGGAGCTCGGCGAGCGCCACGACCTGGACTGCCTGTCGATGGGCACGACGCAGGATTTCGAGGTCGCCGTCGAGGAGGGCGCGACACACGTGCGGATCGGGACGTCGCTGTTCGCGTAATTGCAGGAGATTTCCCGACGAGGTCTAACCTTTCCCGGAGATGGCGTTCCGCGACAGCTGGCATCGAGCACTCGTGTACTTCGGCCTTGCCGAGGAGCGCGCGTACGTCGACGAGTTCGCCGAGGAGCGCGAGCGCTCCTCGCGCGTCGAACGCGAGCGCCCGCCGGCCCCCGAGCCCGAGGCCGAGATGGAGGATCGCTACCGCGAGCGCCCCAACGTGCGCCGCCTCGCGCCCCGCCGCCCGCGCCGCGACGACTTCGACGACATCTTCGCCGACGACGAGCCGCGCGGCCGCCCGACGACCGTGCTGCGCCCCGTCGAGCGCCCGCGCAACGGCGACGTCCGCGTGCACCTCGTCATCCCCAAGTCCTTCAACGACGCCCAGCAGGTCGCCGACAAGTTCAAGCAGGCGATCCCGGTCGTCCTGAACCTCCAGGCGACCGACAACGAGCTCGCCAAGCGCCTGATCGACTTCGCCAGCGGCCTGACCTACGCGCTCGACGGCGGCATGCAGCGGATCGCGAGCAAGGTCTTCATGCTCACGCCGCGCAACGTGCAGATCAGCGCCGAGGAGCGCGCCGAGCTGATCGAGAAGGGCTTCTTCAACCAGTCCTGACGCCGTCCGCGGCCCCGCGACGGGCGCCCGGACCCGCCTCGTCATACTCAGATGACCATGCAGATCGGGCTGATAGGGGCAGGGAACATGGCGATCGCGCTGGCGCGCGGCTGGGGCGATCCCGTGCTCGTGCACGACGCCTTCGCGCCCGCGCGCACAAGCGCTCGTCGACGAGCTCGGCGGCGAGGTCCTTGAGTCCAACGCCGAGCTCGCCGCGCGCGCCGACGTCCTCGTGCTGTGCCACAAGCCGGCGAGCCTGGAGCGCGTCGCGACCGAGGTCGGCGGCGCCGCCAAGGGCGTCGTCTCGATCCTCGGCGGCGTGACGCTCGCCGCCCTGCGCGCGGCCTACGGCGGCACGCCGGTCGTGCGGATGATGCCGAGCGTTCCCGTCGAGGTGCGTCAAGGCGTCAGCTGCCATGCGAGGGACCCCGGCGCCGATGCCCGCTCTGACGGAGCAGGCGATCGAGCTGTTCGGGCGCGTCGGGATCCGTCGTCACCGTCGACGAGCCCCAGATCGACCCCGCGATGGGCCTCATGAGCCTGCGCGCCGGCGTACGTCGCGCTGATCGCCGAGGCGCAGATCGACGCCGGCGTGCGCGCCGGGCTGCCCGCCGACGTCGCCGGCCGAGCTCGTCGGCGCGAACCTCGCCGGCAGCGCGGCGCTGCTGCAGGCGCGCGACATGGACACGCTCGCCGTGCGCCGCTCGGTGACCTCGCCCGGCGGCTCGACCGCGCGCGGCCTCGCGGCGCTGGAGCATGCCGGCCTGCGCGCCGCCTTCGACGACGCGATGCAGGCGGTGCTGGCGCGATGATCGAGCGTCCTCGTCGTCGCCTCCGCGCGCACGCAGATCGCCGGACTTCCTCAGCGCGCTGCTGCTCGTCTACATCCTGCTGATCTTCGCCTACATCCTGACGTCGCTGATCTTCTCCTTCGGCGGGCGGATCCCGTACTCGCGCTGGTCGAGCGCCGTGCTCGGCTTCCTGCGCGACGTGTCCGAGCCCTACCTGAGCATCTTCCGGCGCTTCATCCCGCCGATCGGCCCGGTCGACATCAGCCCGATCGTCGCGATCCTCGTCCTGCAGTTCGTGGGCGGCTTCATCATCGCGCTCGATCCACGGGTGAGCGCGCGCACGCGCCTGGCCGCGCGCCGGGGCCGTGTTCTGCGGCTGCCGTGCTGGCTCGCCGACCAGGTCGTCAAGGCGCTCGTCACCTCGGCGCTGGAGCGCGGCGAGGAGCGCGACCTCGTCGCTCGGCATCGAGCTCGTCAACGTGCGCAACACCGGCGTCGCGTTCGGCCAGCTGCAGAACGGCGGCGTGATCGTCGCAGTCGTGATCGCGATCGCCGTCGTCGCGCTGGTCGTGTACTTCGCGCGCTACGCCACGCAGCCGTGGATCTGGCTGCCCGACCGGGCTGCTGCTCGGCGGCGCGCTGGGCAACATCGTCGACCGCCTGCGCGAGGGCGCGGTCATCGACTTCGTCAAGCTGCCGCACTGGCCGGCGTTCAACGTCGCCGACTCGGCGATCACGGTCGGCGTGCTGGCGCTGCTGGTCGTCATACGCGAGGGGCGCAGAGCGATGCAGCTCGACGTCCCGCCTGAGGCGCGCCGGCGAGCGCCTCGACGCGTTCCTCGCCGGGCCGCTCGGGCTCGCGCTCGCAGGCGGCGCGGCTGATCGCGGCGGGGCACGTGCGCGTCGACGGCGCGGTCGCGCGCAAGCGCCAGCGCGTGCGCGGGGGCGAGCGCGTCGCGGTGCTCGACGAGCAGCGACCGGCGGACGCGCCGGATCCGGGCGCCGCCGTCGCGCGCGTTCGCGATCGCCTACGAGGACGAGCACCTGATCGTCGTCGACAAGCCGGCGGGCGTCGTCGTGCACCCCGCGCGCGGCCACCGCGAGGGGCACGCTCGCGCAGGCGCTCGCCGGCCGCATCGCCGGCGGCGAGGAGGACTGGCGCGCGGGGATCGTGCACCGCCTGGACCGCGACACCTCCGGGCTGCTCGTCGTCGCCAAGAGCGACGACGTGCACCGCGCGCTGAAGGCCTCGCTTCCGGCGCGCGCGATCGAGCCGCGAGTACCTCGCGCTCGTCGAGGGCCGCCCGCCGGCGCGCTCGGGCACGATCGAGGCGCCGATCGGCCGCGACCGGCGCGTGCGCACGCGCATGTCGACCGACACCGACGCGCCGCACGCCGGCGATCACGCACTTCGAGATCGAGCGCAGCGCTGCGAGCAGCGCGACGCTGCTGCGCGTGCGCCTGCAGACCGGCCGCACGCACCAGATCCGCGTCCACCTGCAGGCGATCGGCCACCCGGTCTGCGGCGACCCCGACTACGGCACGGCCGGCCTCTACGGGCTGCGCCGCCAGTTCCTGCACGCGGCGCGGCTGGCCTTCGCGCATCCCGCGGGCGGCGAGGCGGTCGACGTCACGCTCGCCGCTGCCCGACGAGCTCGTGCGGGCACTCGCCGAAGCGGGGTAGGACCGCAGAGTGCGACGGGGCGGCCCGTCCAAAGGCCGCCCCGCCAACCCCACATCGCGGATGAGCCCACCGGAGGTAGGGGAAGGGAGGGCCCGCCCGCACAGCCTCCAACGCAGCCGCGTCGCGAAAGCTTGCGTAAACTTGTGGCTTCGATGTCCTCCGACCCCGCCGGGGTCGGCGACGCGGCCCTGCCCGACACCACGTGTCGGGCCCCGCTCGTGCCGGCGGGCCACACCCACGCATCATCCAATAAGGAGCAGGACCCATGGCCCAAGTCGGGATCAAGGAGCTGCTGGAGGCCGGCGTGCACTTCGGCCACCAGACCCGCCGCTGGAACCCGAAGATGCGCCGCTTCATCCATGGCGAGAACGGCGGCATCTACGTCATCGACCTGCTCAAGACCGAGCAGCTGCTGCGCCAGGCGCAGGAGTTCGCCTCGCAGTCGCCCACAAGGGCGGCACGGTGCTGTTCGTCGGCACGAAGAAGCAGGCGCGCGACGCCGTCAAGGACGCCGCCGAGAAGTCCGGCATGCCGTACGTCAACCACCGCTGGCTCGGCGGCCTGCTGACGAACTTCCAGACGATCAACCAGCGCATCAAGCGCCTGCACGACCTCGAGCGCTACGAGGCCGACGGCCAGCTCGCGCTGCTGCCGACGCGCGAGCGCATGGCCGCGCTGGCCGACCTGGCGAAGCTGCGCGCGAACCTCGGCGGCGTCAAGAACATGCCGCGGCCGCCGAACGCGATGTTCGTCATCGACCTCAAGGTCGAGGAGATCGCCGTTCGCGAGGCCCAGCGCCTGCGGATCCCGATCATCGGCCTCGTCGACACCAACTGCGACCCGGACGGCATCGAGTACGTCATCCCGGGCAACGACGACGCGATCCGCTCGTGCGCGCTGATCACCAACTCGATCGGCGACGTCGTCGGCGAGGGCTCAGCCGTCTTCCGCGCGCAGGAGGAGCAGGCGCGCAAGGAGGCCGAGGAGCAGCAGCGTGCCGCCGCCGAGGCTCGCGCCCAGCGCGAGGCCGAGGAGAAGGAGGCCCGCGAGTCCGCCGAGCGCGAGGCCGCCGCTGCCGCGAAGGCCGCCGCCGAGGCGACCAAGACGCAGGCCGACGGCGGCGGAGACCGCCACGCCGCCGAGGCCGAGGTCGCCGCCGCCGTGCAGGCCGCCGGACGCCCGACGCCCGACCCGGTCGTGGCGCAGGCCGCCAACGCCGAGGTCGCGCCTGCGGCCGCGGACAACGTCACGGGCGGCTCGCCCTCGCCGGCGCCGCCGGCGGAGGACCAGGCGTCTGGGCGGGGACCGATTCCGCCGGAGCCGAAGCCGGAGCCGGAGCCGGCGCCGGCGCCGGCCGAGCCGGTCGCGGCGCCGGCCGTCGCGGCGCCGAAGGCCGCGGCGCCGAAGGCCGCCGCCAAGCCGCGCAAGGCGAAGGCCAAGCCCGCTCCCACGCCGGAGGCGGCCGCACGCCGAGGCCGAGACCACGACCGGAGGACGCGAAGTGAGCACCACGATCAGCGCGAAGGACGTCAAGGCCCTGCGCGACCAGACCGGCGCGGGCATGATGGACTGCAAGCGCGCGCTCGTCGAGACGGACGGCGACATGGACGCCGCGCTCGAGCTGCTGAAGGTGCAGCTGGGCAACAAGATCGGCAAGCTCGCCGCCCGCGAGGCGACCGAGGGCACCGTGCAGTCCTACATCCACTCCAACGGCAAGGTCGGCGTGCTCGTCGAGGTCGACTGCAACACCGACTTCGTCGCGCGCAACGACGACTTCGTCGCGTTTGCCCGTGACATCGCGATGCACGTCGCGGCCTCGCCGCAGACGCGCTACGTCTCGGAGGAGGAGATCGACGACGAGTCGCGCCAGGCCGAGCTGCGCGTCTTCGAGCAGCAGGCCGCCGACAAGCCCGAGAACGTGCGCGCGAAGATCG
The DNA here is from genome assembly GCA_963729125.1 of uncultured Actinomycetes bacterium. Taxonomy (GTDB): domain Bacteria; phylum Actinomycetota; class Thermoleophilia; order Solirubrobacterales; family Solirubrobacteraceae; genus CADCVQ01. The sequence continues at coordinate 525,580 of CAVSML010000008.1, read as the reverse complement.
CCGAGGGCAAGCTGCGCAAGTGGATGGAGGAGACGGTCCTGCTCAAGCAGCCCCACGTCAACGGCGACAAGTACGACGGCAAGACGATCGAGGATCTGCGCGCCGACCTGTCCTCGAAGACCGGCGAGAACATCGTCGTGCGCCGCTTCACCCGCTTCGCGGTGGGCGAGTAGGGTCCCATCACCATGACCGGCGAGGCCCCCGAACCGGCGTTCAAGCGGGTCCTGCTGAAGCTGTCGGGCGAGGCGCTGATGGGCGAGCTGGAGTACGGCACCGATCCCGAACGGGTCCGCGCCGTCGCCGCCCAGGTGGCGGCCGTGCAGGGGCGCGGCGTCGAGATCGCGATCGTCGTCGGTGCGGGCAACATCTACCGCGGCCTCAAGGGCGCGGCGGCGGGCATGGACCGCGCGACCGCCGACTACATGGGCATGCTGGCGACCGTGCTCAACGCGCTGACGCTGCAGGACGCGCTCGAGCAGCAGGGCGTGCACACCCGCACGCAGTCGGCGATCACGATCTCCGAGGTCGCCGAGCCCTACATCCGCCGCCGCGCGATGCGCCATCTCGAGAAGGGCCGTGTCGTGATCTTCGCTGCCGGCACCGGCAACCCGTTCTTCACGACCGACACGGCCGCGGCGCTGCGAGCCGTCGAGATCCACGCGGAGGCGATCCTGATGGCCAAGAACGGCGTCGAGGGCGTCCTGTCGGCAGATCCGCGCATCGACGCGGCCGCCGAGCTGATCCGCGAGATCAGCCACATGGACGCGCTGCGACGGGGATTGCGCGTGATGGACTACACGGCGCTTACGCTCTGCGCCGAGAACGCGATGCCGCTGTACGTCTTCAACATGGACGACGAGCGCAACATCGAGCGGATAGTGTCCGGAGAACAGGTGGGAACGGTGGTGATGACGCGAGATGAGTGAGCTGATCGACGAGCTGCTGGCCGATGCCGACGAGCGCATGCGCAAGTCCGTCGAGGCGACCAACGGGGAGTTCAGCTCCGTGCGCACGGGGCGCGCGAGCCCCGCGCTGCTGGATCGCGTCCACGTCGACTACTACGGCGCGTCGACGCCGCTCAAGCAGCTGGCGACGATCAACGCGGCCGAGGCGCAGATGCTGACCGTGCAACCGTTCGACAAGTCATCGATGAAGGCGATCGAGCGCGGCATCACCGAGGCCAACCTCGGCCTGACGCCGTCCAACGACGGCAACATCATCCGCCTCGTGATCCCGCAGCTGACCGAGGAGCGCCGCAAGGAGTTCGTGAAGATGGTCCGCCACATCGCCGAGGAGGGCCGCATCGCGATCCGCAACGTGCGCCGCGACGTCATGCACGACCTGCGCGAGCTCAAGGGGGAGGGTGACGTCGGCGAGGACGAGGAGCGGCGCGCCGAGGGCGAGCTGCAGAAGCTGACCGACGCCCGCATCGCAGACCTGGAAGGGCTGCTGAAGGGCAAGGAAGAAGAGATCCTCGAGGTCTAGTGAGCGACGCGGCGCGCTATGTCGCGATCATCACGGACGGCAACGGGCGCTGGGCGAAGGCGCGCGATCTGCCCGTCGCCGACGGGCACGAGGCCGGCGCCGACACCGTCAAGGCGCGCCTGCGCGATGCGGTCGAGCTCGGCGTGCGCGAGCTGACGGTCTACTCGTTCTCGACGGAGAACTGGTCGCGCCCGGAGGAGGAGGTCATGGCGCTGATGGCGATGTTCGCCCAGCGCATCGTGGAGGAGACGCCCGAGCTGCACGAGCAGGGCGTGCGGATGCGCTTCATCGGCCGCCGCGAGGGAATCGAGCCGGCGCTGCTCGAGCAGATGGACTGGGCCGAGGAGCTGACGTCCGACAACGAGCGCATCACGCTCTTCGTCGCATTCAACTACGGCGGTCGCGCCGAGATCATCGACGCCGCGCGGCGCTTCGAGGACGGCGACGAGGACGACTTCCAGGCGCTGCTGTACGCGCCCGAGATGCACGATCCGGACCTCGTCATCCGTACGAGCGGCGAGCAGCGCCTGAGCAACTACCTCATGTGGCAGAGCGCCTACTCCGAGCTCGTCTTCCGCGACGAGCTGTGGCCCGACTTCGACCGTGCCGCCTTCGAGGAGTGCCTGGCGGAGTTCAGCGCGCGCCGGCGGCGCTTCGGCGGGCGCTGATGGCAGCGCGCGGACGCGATCCCACCCGCCCCGGCGGTCGCGGCGGACCGCGCTCGCAGGCGCCGCGCAGGCCGCGCGAGCCGCGCGGCGGCGGCTCGGAGCTGACGCAGCGGATCATCGTCGCGATTCCGGCGATCGCCTTCGCCTCGACGGTCATCTGGATCGGCGGCATCTGGTTCACGCTGGCGGTGCTCGTGCTGGGAATCCTCTGCCTCGGCGAGCTGTTCGACCTCTACGCAGACATCGAGCCGGTCCGCCTGGCCGGCTTCCTCGGCCTCGCGGGCGTGATCCTCGCGGCCTATGCAGGCGACGACTTCCACGTCCTGCTGGCGTTCATGGCGGTCGTCCCGGTGCTGTTCGCGGTCACGCTGCTGCAGCGCCACGCCGGCACGCTGGGCATGGCGCTGACGATCTTCGGCGTCGCCTGGATCGGGGTGTCGATCGCGCACGGGGTGCTGCTGCGCGACCTGCCACACGGCGGCGGGATCCTCGTCGACATCCTCGTCGGCACGTTCGTCGGCGACAGCGGCGCGTACCTCGGCGGGCGCTGGTTCGGCCGGCGCAGGCTCGCGCCGAGCGTGTCGCCGAACAAGACCGTCGAGGGCCTGGCGATCGGGATGTTCACGGCGGTGCTCGCGACCTGGCTCGCCGGGACCTACCAGGACTGGCTGTCGGGCACCGACGCGATCCTGCTCGGGCTCGGCATCGCCGTCGCGGCGCCGGTCGGCGACCTGTTCGAGTCCTTCGTCAAGCGCGACGCCGGGACGAAGGACACGGGGCGGCTGTTCGGTCCCCACGGCGGCGCGCTGGACCGCCTCGACGCGGTGATGTTCTCGGTCGTGGTCGGCTACTACATCTGGCTCGCGCTGCTGTAGCGACCCTCAGGGTTGCTGCGCGAGCGCGCGCAGGCGTTCGAGCTGGTCCCAGTGCTTGGCGATCCGCTTGCGGCCGAGCGCCGTCAGCGTGACGTTCGTGTTGGGCTTCTTGAGCACGAAGCGCTTCTCGATCGCCACGAGGCCGGCGTCCTCGAGCTTCGTCAGGTGGCTGGAGAGGTTGCCCTTCGTCAGCCCGGTCGCGCGCTGCAGGAAGACGAAGTCGGCGTCGCGGACCGACGACAGCACGGTCAGGATCGCCAGCCGGCCCGGCTCGTGGATCAGCCGGTCGAGGACGAGCTCCTGCCTAGGCTCGGACATCGCGCTCCGACAGCTCGAGCGTCCCGGGCGAGCCGAACGTGCGGACGAACAGGCGGTGGTCGAAGATGCCGCTGAGCATGACGGCGACCCCGGCCATGACGAGGCCGATGTTGCTCGGGTCGGCGCCGGTCCAGAGTGGCAGCGCACCGGCCACCAGCAGCGCGCCCCAGATGACGACGTGGTGGGGCTTGAGGCCGACGCCGACGGCGTAGCTGATCAGCATGATCACGGCGAACGTCACCGCCGTCGCGTTGACGGGCAGGTCGAGCGACCAGCCGGCCCGGCTGCGCAACAGCATCGAGCCGGCGACGATGACCACGAGGCCGACCGCCATCGCGATGGCGCCGCGCGTGCGCTGGCGCGTCGTGGGGGTGAGGCGGCCGTAGTGCTTGTTGTAGTGGCTGTAGATCGGGACGCTCGACAGCAGGATCGCCGCCGCCAGGACGACGAACATCCAGGCGTGATCCAGCGGCCCGACCTCCCAGTTGCCCAGCGCGGCGAGGATGAACAGCGCGCCGGCGGGGATGCACAGCAGGCCGCGCAGGTAGGTGTAGTTCGCAGCTGCCGTCTCGAGCTTCTCGCGTTGCATGGTCGGCACCTTTGGAAAACTGGTTTGTGGTGCAAACCTAAAGCGTGGTCGGCAATCTGTCAACTAGTTTGTCGCGCAAACTAGGCTCCTAGACGTGGCGCTCGCCCTCAGAGGGCGACGCGCCAGCGCAGGCGAAACCGCAATCTGCCGCCGGTCGCGAAGTGGATCCGGCCGGAGGTCGACGCCTCGAGCACGTCGCCGGGGCGCGTCGGTCGCCGGGGACGCACGGCGAAGCGGCGCCCCGTGTTGGCGGGAAGCGACCCGCTGCGGCGAGCCAGCGGTGCCGAGCGCAGGCGCAACGTCATCGCCATGTCACAGCCCGTCGAGGCGCCGCTGCAACGCCAGTGAAAGCGCAGGTCGCCGCCACGCGTCCGCATGGGCCGGACCGAGAACGACACGCCCTGCAGGTGCTCCACGCGCTCGCAGCCGTCGAGCCGCTGGCCGCGGGGGTCTCCCTCGACCAGATCGTTCCCCGCATCGCACCTGAGCTCCGTGCCGGCCGTCTTGCGGTGCTCGCCGTCAGGCGGTCGTCGCCGGCTCCACCGAAGAGCCTGTCGCCGCGCTCGCGGGCGTTCAGCCTGTCGTTGCCATCCCCGCCGCGCAGGGTGTCGGCCCCGTGCCCGCCGGCGAGCACGTCGTTGCCGCCGCGCCCGTCGAGGCGGTCGTCACCCGGGTGGCCCTCCAGCAGGTTGCGTCCACGATCGCCGCGCAGCACGTCGGACCCGCGCCCGCCGGTGACGTCCTCGATGCCGTCCAGCCGGTCGCGCTCGCCGCCGCTGCCGGCGGTCCCGGCGCCAAGGTCGACCCGCACGCCACGCCGGCGCCCGGAGTACAGCGCGACATCGCGCCCCTCGCCGCCGTCGATCACGTCGTCGCCGCCGCCCGGATCGGGCGCCGCGTAGAGGTAGGCGTCGGCGTCGCCGACGAGCACGTCGTTTGCCGCGCCGCCGCGCAGGACGTCGTCGCCCGTGCCGCCGAGCAGCACGCTCCGGTGCGGGCCGCCGGTGAGCACGTCGCGGCCCGGGCCGCCGGCGAGCGTCCCCGAGCCGGTCAGGGCGTCGGCACCATCGCCTCCGCGCAGCTCCGTGATCGCGAAGCCCCGCGCAGGCTCGGTGAGCGTCACGGTGTCGTCGCCGTCGCCGGCGTTGACGACGACGTGGGCGACCCTGCAGCTGACCGTGCGCGCGTCGATCGCCGTGCAGCCAGGGCCGGCGAGGACATCGGCACCCGTGTCGCGCAGCGCGACGGCGGGGTCGAGGCCGGTGCCGGTGCCGCCGGTGCGGGCAACGGCGATCTGATTGCGCTCGCCGGCTGCCGCGGTGTAGACGAGCGCCGGCACCGTCGGGTCGTACCTGCTGGCCGTGGGGATGCCGGCGATGCGGGCCGTACCCGCGAACGCCGCCGGGGCAAGCCACAGGGCGCAGAGGATCGCGAGCAGGACGGCCCGGAACATGTCAGTAGTGACGGCCCCCGTGCGTGGAAGTTGCGGCGCCACCGCAGGCGCCTGCCACAATGCCGCGCGTGGCACGGCGCCTGCTCATCCTCGGATCGACCGGCTCGATCGGCACCCAGGCGCTGGAGATCGTCGCACGCGATTCCGAGCTCGAGCTCGTCGGCCTCAGCGCCGAGCGCTCCTCCGACGCGCTGATCGAGCAGGCCAAGCGCTTCGGCGTGGACCGCATCGCGCTCGCCGACGCCGACGCGGGCGCGCGGGCTGCCGAGCAGTGGACCGGCGGCGAGGTGCTGGCCGGGGCGGAGGGCCTCGTCAAGCTCGTGCTGGAGTCCGGCGCCGACCTCGTGCTCAACGCGCTCGTCGGGTCGGCCGGCCTCGGGCCGACGGTCGCCACGCTCGGCGAGGGCATCGACCTCGCGCTCGCCAACAAGGAGTCGCTCGTCGTCGGCGGCGAGCTCGTGATGGCGCTCGCGGAGGCGACCGGCGCGCAGATCCTGCCCGTCGACTCCGAGCACTCGGCGCTGCACCAGCTGCTCGCCGGAGAGCGGCCGGGAACCGTCGAGAAGCTCGTGCTGACGGCGTCCGGCGGGCCGTTTCGCGGGCGCACGCGTGCCGAGCTCCAGGACGTCAGCGTGCAGGACGCGCTCGCGCACCCGACCTGGGACATGGGCGGCAAGATCTCGATCGACTCGGCGACGCTGATGAACAAGGGCCTGGAGGTGATCGAGGCCTACCACCTGTTCGGCATCCCGTACAGGCAGATCGACGTCGTCGTGCACCCGCAGTCGATCGTCCACAGCATGATCACGCTGATCGACGGCGCGGCGCTCGCCCATCTCGGTCATCCCGACATGGGCGTGCCGATCTCCTACGCGCTGCACCATCCCGACCGCGTCGACGTGCCCGTACGGCGCCTGGACCTCGCCGAGGTCGGGGCGCTGACATTCCAGCCCGTCGACCACGAGGCCTTCCCGTGCCTGAACCTCGCCCGCGCCGCGGCGCTCGCGGGCGGTACCGCGCCATGCGTGCTGAACGCCGCCAACGAGATCGCCGTGCACGCCTTCCTGCGTGGCGAGATCGGATTCCTGAGCATCGCCGAGGTCATCGAGCGCACGCTCGAGTCGCTGGCGCCGGCCCCGGTGCGAGCGTTCGAGTCGCTGTACGAGGCCGACCGCGAGGCACGCGCCGTCGCCGCGCGGGTCGTGCAGGTCGAGTCAGACCGCCTCCCGCACTGAGCCGCGCGGCGAAAGCTCAGCGCCCGGCGGCGCGGCGGGCGGCAAGCACGTCCCGGCGCACCGACTCGCCGAGCGCGGACAGCGCGAGCTGCAGCGAGTCGTAGGAGTCCAGCTGCTTCGGCGCGCTGATCTGCTGCGGGACCCCGACGTCGGTGATGCTCACGTTCGCTTCGAGCGTCGCGCCCGTCGCTCCGTAGAGCAGCTTGCGGTCGCTCGGTGCCACGACGCCCCTGCCCACGAGCCGCGCCTTGCGCAGCACGTGGTCGTCGCTGCCGATCCACACCGTGCCGCGCGCCATCGTCACCGAGCGCACGAGCGCCGCGCGCAGCTGCGGGCCGATCTGGCCCGGCAGGCCGAGCGCCTTGGTCACGCCGAGCCGGGCCAGGAAGCGCACGAAGCGATCGAGGTCGAGGAACGCCCGGTCGGCACGGATGCCCGCCTCGAGCACGTTCGACGCGCTCGCCCGCCACCGTCGAGGTCCCGGTGAGCTGCGCGCCGCGCTGCCAGTCCTGCGGGTTGACGTGGAACATCGCGGCGGTCTTGGTCAGCCCGTTGTCGGCGTCGGCGGCCGGTGCCGTCAGCGTGCGCGTGATCTCGTCCGGGATCTCGTAGCCGACGGTGCCGAGCTTGACGTACGCCGTGCCGCCTGCGAGCACGAGCCCGCCCCCGAGCGCGCGGTCCTTGACCGACACGCCGACGTCGAAGTCGACGTCGGGCACGGTGGCGCCCTCGGCAAGGTCGTAGCGGCCGTTGGCGGTGATCTCGATCGGGCCCGCCAGCTTCTCGATCCCGTTGATCCTGAGGTCGGCGGTGAGCGAGATCCGAGCGGAGCTCGCCTTCGGGTTGACGGCGTGCGCCTGCTCGATGATCTTCTGCGCCGCGGCACGGCGATCCGCCAGGTCGGGCTTGTCGGACGCAGAAGACGACGCGCCGCAGGCGACAAGGCTCGCGCCCGCGAGCAGCACCAGCGCCGTCAGGGCCATCGAACGGATCTGCGCTGTCATCTCGGCTCCTCCCGCGGGTGACCGATCGCGGCTACGTTGCGCCGGCCTATGGCTCATCATGGCATGTCATGCTGGAGCGCGCCAGCCCGATCGGGCTCCCTGCCACACTGAACAGGTGAGCTACCTCCTCGCCTTCGCGGGTTTCGCCGCGCTGGTCATCCTGCACGAGCTCGGACACTTCGCCGCCGCCAAGGCGGTCGGCATGCGCGTCGAGCGCTTTTCGCTGTTCTTCCCGCCGCTGCTATGGCGCTGGCGCCCGAAGAACTCCGAGACGGAGTACGCGATCGGGGCGATCCCGCTCGGCGGCTACGTGAAGATCACCGGCATGAGCCCGGAGGAGGAGATGGCTCCGGAGGTCGCTCCGCGCGCCTACCTTCGCCAGAAGGTGTGGAAGCGGATCGTCGTCATCTTCGCCGGGCCGCTGGTCAACATCGTGCTCGCGTTCCTGATCCTGTGGGGCCTGTACTCGCTGACGACGCTGACGTTCACCCAGCCGGTGGTCGAGAAGCTGACCGCGGGCAGCCCGGCCGCGCAGGTGCTCGAGCCCGGCGATCGGATCGTGTCGGTCGACGGCACGCCCGGCTACAGCGCCGGCCTGCGTCCCGAGGACGCACCCGACCGCGTCAGCGAGTTGATGGAGTCGATCGTCACGCACACCTGCGCGGGCACGCCGAAGGTCGGCTGCCGCGCGACCGAGCCGGTGCGCTTCGAGGTCCTGCGCGACGGGCGCACGCTGCGCTACGAGGTCACGCCGCGCTTCACGCGGCCGCCGCCGTCCGAGAACGCCGCGGCCGGCGCGAAGCCGCCGCCCGGGCGGATGCTCGTCGGGCTGCAGTTCGACCGCCAGTCCGTCGACTTCGGCACGCTCGAGGCGGCGCGCTACGGCTCGGAGACGATGTGGAAGGTCACCACGGTGACGGTCGACTCGCTCGTCAAGCTGTTCTACGACAAGGAGGCCCGCGACCAGGTCTCCGGCGTCGTGGGCTCCTACGAGGCGACGCGCCAGTCCTTCGAGTTCGACACCAAGCAGCGCGATCTACGTGCTCGCGCTGATCTCGCTGTCGCTGGGCATCATCAACCTGTTTCCGTTTCTGCCCCTCGACGGCGGACACATCTTCTGGGCGCTGGCCGAGAAGCTGCGCGGCAGGCCGATCCCGTTCCGGATCATGGAGCGCGCCGGGGTCGTCGGCTTCATGCTCGTGCTGTTCCTGTTCTACGTCGGCCTGTCCAACGACATCGGGCGGTTGAGCAGCGGCGAGGGCTTCGGCGTGCGCTGACGTCGCGGTCGTTTGGCGTCTTTGCCTCGCCATGCGAGGCAATTGCGCCAAACGCCTACGGGTTCTGGATGCGCTCGAGGTCCAGCAGCGGCGGCGACTCGCACAGCGCGTCTTCCTCACCCGGCGCGATCGCGCGCAGCGCGGCCGCGACGCCGTCGAAGTAGTCGCGGCTGACGACCGCCCTGCCTGCGGCCACGCCCTCGAGAAAGCGCGTCACTCCGTCCTCGGAGCCGACATACGACCACACGGTGCCGTGCGCCTGATCGACGAGAGCTGTCACGTCGACGCGCGAGTAGTTGCGCTCGCGCGCGTCGAGTTCAGCCAGCCGCCGCCGATCGACAGGAAGGCAGATCCCGGTGACCGAGCAGGCCGGATCGGCGACGACGTCGAGGAACGCGACGTGGACCGCGGGGCGCGAACCGTCCGAGCGCAGGAGGTAGTGCTTGTAGCCGGGCAGGTCGACCGCGTTGTCCATCGCCACGCCCCACGTGCGCCGGTACCCGCGCAGTGTCGCGACGTGGCAGCCCTCGCCCTCGGCGACGAGCGATCCGTAACCGAACACGTAGGCGTTCACGGGACCGTGATCGGCTGCCCGACGGCGGCCGTAGACTTGGGGGACATGGCTTCCACGCGACAGATCATGGTCGGCGGCGTGCCGATCGGCGGCGGCGCACCCGTCGTGGTGCAGACGATGACCAAGACCGAGACCGCCAACCTGCAGGCGACGATGGATCAGATCCACAAGGTCGCCGAGGCAGGCGCGGACATCGTGCGCGTCGCGGTGCCGCGCGACGACGACATCGAGGCGCTGAAGACGATCGTCGTGCAGTCGCCGATCCCGGTCATCGCCGACATCCACTTCAACCACACGCTGGCGCTCAAGGCGATCGACGCCGGCGCGCACTGCATCCGCCTGAACCCGGGCAACATCGGCGGGCCCGACAAGGTCGCCGAGGTCGTCGCGAGGGCGAAGGCCGCCGGCACGCCGATGCGCATCGGCGTGAACTCGGGCTCGCTGCCCAAGCACCTGCACGCGCTCGAGCGCGAGAGCCCGGTCGAGGCCCTGACGGCCGCGGCCACCGAGTTCGTCGAGCTCATGCACCGCCTGGACTTCTACGACTTCAAGGTCTCGATCAAGTCGACGAACGTGCCCAACACGATCGCCTCGAACCGTCTGCTGAGCGCGCAGATCGACCATCCGCTGCACCTCGGGATCACCGAGGCGGGCACGAAGTGGTCGGGCAGCCTGAAGTCGGCCGTCGGCCTCGGCACGCTGCTCGCCGACGGGATCGGCGACACGATCCGCATCAGCCTGTCGACCTTCCACGCCGAGGAGGAGGTCAAGGTCGCCTGGGAGATCCTCAAGGCGCTGCACCTGCGCGAGCGCGGCCCCGTCCTGATCGCCTGCCCGACCTGCGGGCGCCTGCAGTTCGACATGGACACCGTCGTGACCGAGATCGAGCGCCGCCTCCAGGACTACGAGGACCCGATCGAGGTCGCCGTCCTGGGCTGCGCGGTCAACGGCATCGGCGAGGCGTCCCACGCGGACTTCGGCATCACGGGCGCCAAGAACGAGGGCCTGATCTTCAGCCGCGGCAAGGCGCTTCGCAAGGTGCCGACCGCGCAGCTCGTCGATGTCCTGTTCGAGGAGATCGACAAGTACGCCACGACGAAGAAGATCGTCGTCGACGAGCGCGCGGCAGCCGAGGGCGCCGCATGGCTCGAGGCCAACGAGGACGCCACCGCGATGACGCCCGAGCGCCTGGCCGCGCTCGAGAAGGCCGAGGCCGAGGCGCACGACGGCGGCGACGACGTGCTCGCAGTGCTCGACGAGGACGTCTCGCCCGTCGCCGGGCGCCGCTTCACCCGCGCCTGAACGCACCCCGCTGGTGCGGAGAGGCCGCCGGTGACCGCGCGCGCGCCGCACCGACGGGCGCGCTGACGGGCTAGAAGTCCTCCGGCAGCAGATGCCCGCCCGCGATCGCGGCGATCAGCCGTTCGACGTCGTCCTCCATGTTGGCGCGCGCGATCGCCCGCAGATCTCCGACGAGGGCATCCGTGCCCCGATCCAGCGCATCGTCGAGGCGATCCATCGCTGCTTCGTCGAAGACATCGGTGAAGGTCCACTCACAGTCAGGGCAGCGCAGGCTGACCCGGCAGCGACGGCGGCCGGCCGCCTCCCACGCGACGGGCTGCACGAGCTCTCCGGAGCAGGTCGGACAGATGTGGCTGACGTGGTCTGAGCGGCGCATCGTTGAGAGAACGCGCCCGCGGCCACGTTGTCAGCACCCTTTTCTCAGCAGTCCGGGATCGTGCCGCGCCACGACTCCGGAGGGCGAGCTTGCGCTAGAAGCCGGTCGTGCCCGGGCTCGAGTAGACAACCGCGCCGTTGGGGTCGACGACCGCCGATCGCCATTCGCCGAGCGCGGGGCTGGGGGCCGTGCGCGCGGCGGTGAAGTAGCCCAGCGCGTCGATCGGCACGAGGTCGCCGACCGTCGCCCAGGCGCCGCCGCCATCCTTGGCGCGCCATTGGATCGCCGCGGCCGCGTTGGTGCCGTTGGGCAGGAAGCGCAGCTGACCCCAGAGGTTGAAGACCGAGGTCCCCGTCACCGGGTCCAGCGCACGGCTGTTGAATGCCAGAAACGGCATCGCGTACGCGGCCGCCGCGGGCTTCGCGACGCCGTTGCGGAAGAACAGTCCCGACTGGTAGGTGAACCAGTAGGCCTTCGAGGACCTCGGGTGCTTGCGAACCGGGTCGACGTCGCGCAGCAAGAACTGCGCCTGCGACAGGATCCGCGGGTTCTGCCACGCCTGCCACTCGCCGATGTTGTTGAAGACCGGCTGGTTCAGCAGGTCGATGCCGTTGAACGGGTCCGGCGGCTTGGTCTCGAAGCCGAACTCGGTCATGAACAGCGGCAGGTTGTTGGGGATCGAGCCGCCGGTCTTCGACGACAGGTCGTCCAGCAGCGCGCCGAGGTCGTTGATGTTCGCCATCGTGATCGCGTCACGGTTGGCGTCGCGCACCGTCGGCGGGATGTTGCGCGTATAGGGGTGGTGGGCGAAGCCGTTGGCGATCAGCGGCCCGCGCGCGAAGTCGCCGCAGTCGCGCAGCCGCGCGGCGTTGCCCGTGTAGCGCACGCCATTGGCCTGGACGCACGCCACCTCGCGCATGAACTGCGCCGGGCGCATCGGCGCCTTGGCGGTCCTCAGGTCCATGCCCAGCGGAGCGGTCTCGCCCATCAGGATCGTGTCGTTGTCGACGCGATGGCCGGTCGACACGAGCGCGCGGTAGCCGTTCTGGTGCAGCTTGCGATACAGCGCGGCGGCGACCGGAACGATGGAGCTGCCGCGCCGCTCCCACTGCGGTGCCAGCCAGCCGCCCTGGTTGGGCTCGTTCCACAGCGACCAGAACTTGACGCGCGGCAAGATGGCGCGGCTGCCGTTCTCGTCGCGGTAGGACCCGTCGTAGCGTCGCCCGACCGCCTGGACGAACTGCTTGAAGGCGGCAGGACGCGGCTTCCACGCCGCGCGCACGTTGCTCGGCACTCCGCGAAGGTTCTTGGGGAACTTCTCGTGACCGAACGTGGGACCCGGGCCCGTGACGTTGAAGTAGATCCGGATGCCGAGCCTGGCCGCCGAGGTCACGAGGTTGTCGTAGCGGTCCCAGTTGCGACGCGGGTAGGTCTTCGGGTTCGTCGCCCTGAAGCGCCGGGCCTGCAGTTGCGCGCGCGACTTCGCGCCGCCGCGCAGCTTCTTGATCTCCGCGGCGGTCGGCCGCGCGTTCTCGGCGACGGTCCGCCACAGGACCGTCACGCGGGCGGTGTCGACGCCGAGGCGCTTCATCTGCGTCAGCGCGTTGACCGCGACGGTGTCGCTGCGGTAGAGCAGCAGGTCGTCGTCCATCATGATCGACGTTTGGCCCGGGCTCGCCTGCGCGACAGCAGGTGCGAGGAGTGCGCCCGACACGAGCGCGAGGGTGAGCAGGCGGATGGTGCGCGACATGGAGCTCCTGGCGGACGTGGTTTGCAACGCGACCCGAGGCGGGACGGCCTCATGCCGCCCCGCAGATGGAACACCGCAGACGGTGCGGAAGTTCCGCGCCGGATGATTACCGGTTAGTCACTTCCCTGCGCTGTAGCGCTCGGCGACCTTCGCCCAGTTGACGGTGTTCCACCATGCCTTGAGATAGGCCGGGCGGGCGTTCTTGTACTTCAGGTAGTACGCGTGCTCCCACACGTCGTTGCCCAGCAGCGGCGTCTTGCCGGCGCTCAGCGGGCTGTCCTGGTTGGGCGTGCTCGTGACCGCGAGCTCGCCGCCGTCGAGGACGAGCCACGCCCAGCCGGAGCCGAACTGGCCCGCGCCCGCGGCCTCGAACTTCTCCTGAAAGGCGTCGAAGGAGCCGAACGCGCTGTCGATCGCCGCGCCGAGGTCGCCGTCGGGAGCGCCGCCGCCGTCGGGGCTCATCGACTCCCAGAAGAGCGTGTGGTTGTAGTGGCCTCCGCCGTGGTTGCGCACGGGGGTGCGCTTGTCCTCGGGCAGCGCGTCGAGGTCGGCGATGACCTGCTCGATCGGCGTGTCGGCGAAGTCCGTGCCCTCGAGCGCGGCATTGGCCTTGTCCACGTAGGCCTGATGGTGCTTGTCGTGGTGGATCGTCATCGTCTGCTCGTCGATGTGCGGCTCCAGCGCGTCGTAGGGGTACGGAAGGGCGGGTACCTCGTATGCCATCTGGCTGTCTCCTTGGGTTCGGCGGTCTCTAGGCGGACTCTACCCGTAGGCTTCGCCCTCACCCATGGCCCGCCTCTCGCATCTGCTGCTGCCCACCGAGCGCGAGTCGCCCGCCGACGCCGAGGCGCTGTCGCACAAGCTGATGGTTCGGGCCGGGCTGATCCGCCAGGTCGGCGCCGGCCTGTGGACGTGGCTGCCCGCAGGTTGGCGCGTGCACCGCAAGATCGAGCAGATCGTGCGCGAGGAGATGGACGCCATCGGCGGCCAGGAGCTGTTGATGCCGGTCCTGCAGCCGGCCGACGCCTGGCTTCGCACCGGGCGCTACGAGATCGACGAGCTGCTCAAGCTGCAGGACCGCAAGCGCGCCGAGATGGTGCTGGCGATGACCCACGAGGAGTGCGTCACGACGCACGTCGCGCAGCTCGTGCGCTCCTACCGCGACCTGCCGTTCATCCTCTACCAGTTCCAGATCAAGGAGCGCGACGAGCCGCGCCCGCGCGCGGGCGTGCTGCGCACACGCGAGTTCGTCATGAAGGACGCCTACAGCTTCGACCGCGACCGCGCCGGCCTCGACTCGAGCTACGAGCAGCACGTCATCGCCTACGACCGCATCTTCGACCGCTGCGGCCTGGAGTGGTACAGCGTCGAGTCCGATGTCGGGATGATGGGCGGCTTCGGCGCGCACGAGTACATGGCGCCGTGCGGGGCGGGCGAGAACGATGTCGCGCTGGCCGAGGGATACGCGGCGAACGTCGAGGTCGCAAGCGCGGACCCCAAGCCGGTGGCGCTGCCCGCGCCGTTGCCCGCGCCCGAGCGCGTGCACACGCCCGGCGCCACGACGATCGACGACGTCGCGCGGCTGCTCGGCGCCGCCGCGGGCACGCTGCTGAAGGCCTTTCCCGTCGTCGCCGACGGGCGCGGCCTCGTGCTCGTGCTCGTGCGCGGCGACCACCGGATCAACGAGATCAAGCTCGCCAACGCGCTTGGCGCGGCGTTTCGCCCCGCGACCGACGAGGAGATGCGCGAGCGCATCGGCCCGCCCGGCTTCGTCGGGCCGGTCGGCGCGAACGTCCGCGTGCTGCTCGACGACGCCGTCGGCGACGGCGGCTACGTCGTCGGCGCCAACGAGCCCGACCACCACCTGCGCGGCGTCGAGCCCGGGCGCGACTTCGCCTTCGAGCGCGGCGACGTGCGCTCGGTCGAGGCCGGCGACACCGTCAACGGCAACCCGATCACGATCGAGCCCGCGATCGAGGTCGGCAACATCTTCAAGCTCGGCACGAGGTTCAGCGAGCCGCTCGGCGCCACGTATCTCGACGAGAGCGGCTCCGAGCAGCTCGTCTGGATGGGCTCCTACGGCATCGGCCCGGCGCGCATCGCGGCGGCCGCCGTCGAGCAGTTCGGCGACGAGAAGGGGATCGCGTGGCCGCGCGCGCTCGCGCCCTGGGACATCGAGATCGTGCCGCTGGGCAAGGCCGGCAGCGACGAGCGCGCCGCGGGCGAGCTGCTCTACGAGGAGCTCTCCGCCGCCGGCTACGAGATCCTGCTCGACGACCGCGACGCCGGCCCGGGCACGAAGTTCGCCGACGCCGAGCTGCTGGGCTGCCCGCTGCGCCTGACGATCGGCCGCCGCTCGCTGCAGGCCGGCAGCGCCGAGGCGCAGATCCGCCGCGGCCTGCAGGACGTCGAGGGCGGGGTGGCGCTGGCGGAGGCGGTCGAGGCGGTGGCCGAGCTGTGGGCGACGATCGCCTAGGCAAGCAGACGCCGCGAGAGCGCGCCGACGAGGCGCGCGACGCGACGCGCGAGCGCGCCGACCAGGCGCGCGACAGCCGCCGGGAGCGCGTCGACCAGGCGCGCGAGACGACACGCGAGCGCGTCGACCAGGCGCGTGAGGCCACGGCCGAGCGCACCGAGAAGGTGCGGCTGGGCTTCCGCCGCCTGACGGGGCTCGATCGCTCCGGCCCGCCGCCGCCACAGACGCTGCGCGACCAGCCGTGGAACGTCTGGACGATTCCCAACGCGATCGGCTTCGTGCGCCTGGCGCTGATCCCCGTCTTCGTCGTGCTCGCGCTGAGCTCCGACTCCGGCACCGACGCGCTGCCGGCGGTGATCTTCGCCGTGATCTCGTGGAGCGACTACTTCGACGGGATGGCCGCGCGCCTGACCGGCCAGTACAGCCGCTTCGGCTCGCTGCTCGACCCGTTCGTCGACCGCCTGCTCGTCGTCTCGGGACTCGGTGTCTGCTGGTACTTCGAGCTGCTGCCGCGCTGGGCGATCGCGCTGCTCGTCGCGCGCGAGCTGTTTCTGCTCGTCGCCGGCAACCTCGCGCTGCGCGCCGGCTACCAGATGAAGATCAACTGGCCCGGGCGAGCGGCGGTGTGGCCGACGATGTCGGCGATCTTCTTCGGCCTCGTCGGCCTCAAGACGCTCGCGGCGGTGCTGCTGATCATCGGGCTGGTGCTGTCGTACTACGCGGTCGTGCTGTACATCCGCGACGGCCTCGGTCAGCTCGAGGCCAAGCGCGCGGCGGCCGGCGACGGCTGAGCGCCGATCGCGTCGACGATCGCGGGCCCTACCGCGAACGCGCCCGCGGGCTGGGCATGGCGCGCCAGCTCGCGCTCGGCGGCCAGCCGCGCGGTGATCGCGCTCCAGCGCCCGAGGCGGTTTCGCACCGTCGCCGAGGAGGGAAGGTCGTGGCGGCCCGCCGCGTGGCGCTCGTAGGAGAGGACCGTCGGGAACTCGCCGAGCTCGTCGAAGACGCGGCGCAGCGCCGCCCAGCAGGCGCCCTCAGTCCAGCGCCGCGGTCGCGCGGAGCCGGTCGGGGCGATCGGCGTCAGCCCGGCCGCGCGCACGGCGCGCGTCCAGCCGCCCATGCGATTGAGCACCGTCGGCAGGCTCGGCAGCTCGAGGCCGCGCGCCATCAGCGCGTACTCCTTGGCGCTGGGGACGCGGCCCAGGCCGGCTGCGACGGCACGCAGCGCGACGAGGATGTCGCGATCGGAGTAGGTCCGCGCGCCGCGGGCGCCCGACATGCTCGCCCTGCGCGCGGCCTTGTCGACATCGGTGGCGAAGCGCGCGATCGTGCTCTTGCAGGCCGCCGCCTGCAGCCCGAGCGTCGTCGCGGCGCTGCCCGCCTCGGCACCGGCGCGCCACAGCGCGAGCAGCTCGTCGACGCGCGACTCGGCGAGCAGCGCGGTGCGGCGCCGGCGGGCCTCGGCGACGAGCTCGGGGTCCGGCGCGCCGTGTGCGCGCAGGATCTGGCGCACGCGCTCGCGCGAGACGCCGAAGCGCAGCGCGATCTCGTCGAGGTTCCAGCCGTGCTCGCGCAGTGCCCGCATCTGGACGATGCGCTGCGGCGTCCCCGGGGCGGCGACGGCGCCCATGTCCTCCGCCTCGACGGCGAGCGACAGGTGAACCGGGCTGCTGGCGGTGGAGCTCATGACTGGAAGGGTGACCGGCATCTTAGGGTTACCTAAGACTAGCTCGTTCGGAGGTCGGGTGTCACGCAGACTACGCCCACTCGCGGACGATTCGCAACTGCGACGCGCCACGGAAGGACGCTCCTCAGTCTCAAGCTGAGCTTGAAGGCCAGAGCGCTGATATGCTCGCCGCGCCCAGCCGGCAAGCCCATTCTTGAAGGAGTGCATTCGCGATGGACACGTTCCCCGACCTTGGCTCGCTCGGAGACCAGGAGCTGAAGGACCTCATCCAGCAACTCACCGAGGAGGAGGTCGAGGTCTCCTATCGTCGCCGCATCCTCCACGGCAAGATCGACATCCTGCGCGCGGAGCTCGTCAACCGGCTGCGCAAGAAGAACGAGAACGGCGAGGACCTGATCTCCGGGGCGGACGTTCAGCGCCTGACGGACATCCTCGCGGGGCGCACGTCCCAGGAGTGATGGCGCTCCACTGCCCCGAGTGCGGGTTCGTCAACCCGGAGGGCGCCAACTACTGCCTGAAGTGCGGCGCCTATGTCGGGCCGACGACGCCCAAGGACGCGGCCACGGCGACGTACCGCATCGACGAGACCGGCGAGCTGATCCCGGTCGAGCTCGAGGACGTCGTCGCGCAGGGCGCGGCGCTGGTCATCCGCGCGGGCGGCGGCCGCGTGGGGGAGAGCTTCCCCTTGCAGGGCGAGCGCGCCACGATCGGCCGGCGCCCGGATTCGGCGGTCTTCCTCGACGACGTCACGGTCTCGCGCGACCACGCGCTGCTCGTGCGACGCAGCGGCGACTGGCATCTCGACGACCTCGGCTCGTTGAACGGGACCTACGTCAACCGCCATCGGATCGAGTCCCACCACCTGCAGGACGGCGACGAGCTGCAGGTCGGCAAGTACAAGCTGACGTTCCTCTCGCGCTAGGCCGAGCACGATGGCCACCGAACAGACCCTCCCGCTCGACGTCGACGACCTGACCGCTGAGCGGCCGCAGAAGTCGATGACGATCGGCGCCGTCTGCAAGGCGCTGGCGCAGGAGTTCCCCGACATCTCGATCTCGAAGATCCGCTATCTCGAGGACCAGAAGCTGCTCAACCCGCGCCGCACGCCGGGCGGCTATCGCCTCTACACGCCATCGGACGTCGTGCGCCTGCGCACGATCCTGCGCCTGCAGCGCGACGAGTTCCTGCCGCTGCGCGTCATTCGCCAAGAGCTCGCATCCGGCCGCGCCGGCGACCCCGACGCGAGCGTCACCTCGGGCGCCAGCACCTCGGGCGCGGGCAAGCGCAAGCGCCGCGCCAGCGTGTCGGTGCAGGACGGCGGCGCGATGTACGCGCTGGAGGACGTGCTCGAGGAGACGCGCGCGACCGCCGAGCTCGTGCGCGAGCTCGAGGACTACGGCGTCATCAAGGGCGAGGTGCGCGCGGGCACCCACTACTACGACGAGACCGAGCGCGAGATCATCCGCGCGGTCACCGAGCTGGCCCGCTACGGCGTCGGCGGGCGCAACCTGCGCGTCTTTCGCTCCTCGGCCGACCGCGAGGCCGCGCTGCTGCAGCAGATCCTCGCCCCGGCGCTGCGCTCACGCAACCCCGAGCGTCGCAAGGAGGCGCTCGAGGCGCTGGAGAACCTCGCCGCCGTCGCCTCGCACCTCAAGCACCTGCTGCTGATCCGCGACCTGCGTCGCATCGCCAACTGACCCGGGGCATCCGATGAGCACCGACCCGCCGCTGGCGGACTACATCCGCTCGATCCCGGACTTCCCCAAGGCGGGGATCGTCTTTCGCGACATCACGCCGCTGCTGGCCAGCCCCGAAGGTCTCGACGGCGCGATCCGCGCGCTGTCCGACGTCGCCCGCGAGCTGCGCCCCGACGTCGTCATCGGTGCGGAGGCGCGCGGCTTCCTGCTCGGCCCGGCGATCGCGCGCCAGGTCGGCGCGGGCTTCGCGCCGGCGCGCAAGCCGGCCAAGCTGCCGCACGACACCGTCAGCGCCGACTACTCGCTGGAGTACGGCGCCGACGCGCTCGAGCTGCACGTCGACGCCATCTCGGCCGGCGACCGCGTGCTCGTTCACGACGACCTGCTGGCGACCGGCGGCACCGCGCGGGCGCTGTGCAGGCTCGTCGAGCAGCTCGGCGGCGAGGTCGTCGGCTGCGCGTTTCTGATCGAGCTTGCGTTTCTGGGTGGGCGCTCGGCGCTCGAGCCCCACGACGTGCACGCGCTGATCCGCTACGACGCGGAGTAGCGGCGCCTATGGCGCCGTCTGCGTCGGAGCCGTGGTCGTCGTGCCCTGACGCGGGGGCGTCGCCACCACCAGCCGGCCGCGCAGGACGATCCGGCCCGGGCGCGTGGGCTTCTCGCGGTTCTCGCGCGTGATCAGCACCTCGCGGTAGTTGCGCGTGTCGGGTGACAGGTCGGCGACGACGCTGAGATCGCCGGTGGCGCTGACGGCCGACTTCGGGAAGCCGACGAAGAGCGCGTCCGAGGGGCTCGTGTAGAGCCAGATCCCGTAGGCCTGGCCCTGGGGGGCCTCGGGCAGCTTCTTGGCGATGATCAGCAGCTTGAACTGGTTCGTCGAGGCGTAGCGGACGATCGCCGACTCGGCCGAGCCGTCCGTGCCCGAGCTCGCCGGCTCGAGCACGCCCTGCGCGATCGCCTGCGGCGTCTCGTTGGGCGTCGTCTCGGCGGTGCGGGTGATCGTCGCGGTCTTCGATTTATCGTCGTCGCCGCCGCCGAAGAGTCCGAGCGCGACGATCAGCACGACCGCGACAGCCAGGCCGGCGGCGCCCATGAGGATCTTCGTGCCCAGCTCCGAGCCGCGCTTGACCTCCTGCTGGCGCGCGGTTCGCGCGTCGAGCGCGTCGAAGGCGCGGTCGACCTCGGCCGGCTCGGCGGGGACGTCGGGCAGGCCGTCGCCGGCCAGCGGGCGCAGCGCGCCGGCAACCGAGCGCGCCCAGATGCGGCCCTCGCCGGAGTCCTCGAGGTATTCGCGCGTGGCGGCGCGGCGCGAGGCGGTCTGCTGGCCGAGCAGGTAGTCGGCGACCTCGTTGCGGCGGTCGGCGCCGATCTCGGGCTCGTCGGGGCCGAGCGCCGCGACGGCGCCGTGGGCGCGCGACTGCACGGCGCTCGCGTCGAGCTTGAGCATCGTCGCGATCTCGTCGTAGGACTTGCCGCGCTTGAGCAGCAGCTGCAGGACGGCGCGCTGGGGGCCGGTCAGGTCGTCGGTGGTGGCCATCACGGGGCACCCTAGCGGCAGCGGCGGGGGCGAGACCCAATAGGGTCGGCGCAGATGGACAAGGAGACATTGCTCGCCAATCCCGTCGGCTTCGACGCGCTGCTCGGCCTCGAGCTGGTGGAGTGCTCCGAGGAGCTCGTCAGCGCGCGACTGGCCGTCCGCGACGAGCTGCTGCAGCCCTTCGGCCTCGTACACGGCGGCGTCTTCGCGTCGATCGCCGAGACGCTGGCCTCGGTCGGCACGGCGGTCGTCGTCGTCCCCGAGGGCAGCGCCGCGATGGGCCTCTCCAACCAGACCTCGTTTCTGCGCCCGATCAGCGCGGGCACGATCCATGCGCGCGCCCTGCGCCGCCATCGCGGACGGACGACGTGGATCTGGGACATCGAGATCTCCGACGACGAGGGGCGCATGTGCGCGCTGTCGCGGATGACGATCGCGGTGCGCCCGCTGCCGGAATAGGCACGCGCGCCCACGTGCCACCATCATGGGGCGACGCCATCATCGGCGCGAATCCAACGGTCTGTGTTTGTTGCCAGACGTGGTTGGGAGCGCGGCCGGTGCGCCGGCGGTGCGGGCTTATTGCTGGGTGATGAGGATGAGGGCGCGGGAGCGGCGGCGTGCGACGTCGAGGACCTGGCGGGCGGTTTGCGGGTCGAGTGCTCCGAGGGGTTCGTCGAGGATCAGTACGTCGTGGTCGGCGAGCAGGGCGCGGGCCACGCATAGCCGTGCGCGCTCGCCCTGGGAGAGCCGCCAGCCGGTTTCTCCGATGGTTTGGCCGAGTCCGGCGGGCATGCGTTTGAGCAGTGGGCCGAGTCCGAGCTCGGTGCAGACGGTCGCGGCGTCTTCGAGGTCGTCGTGGTTTGCGGGCCAATGGCGGCCCATCAGCAGGTTGAAGGCGACGGGGGCCAGCAGGATGTGGTTGTCGCCGTGCTGTGGAACGAGGCCGACGCGGTCGCGCCAGCCGGGGTCCGTTGCCGTTGCGGTGTCGAGGGTGACGTGGCCACTGCCGTATGGAAGGAGCCCCGCGAGCGCGGCCGCCAGCGTCGACTTGCCTGCACCCGATGCGCCGGCGAGGATCGCGCGGTCGCCGGGCTGCAGGTCGAGGTCGATGTCGTGCAGCACGCGACGCCCGGCACGCTGGACCGACAGGCTACGCACGTGGAGCGCGCCGTCGGCGCCTGATGGCGGCGTGGACATGGTCGGCTGGGCCGGCCGCGTGGTGCCTTCGTCGTGCTGTTGTGCCCGCGCGCTGGGCGGTTGTGGGTCGGCGGCGCGGAGGATCGGCTCGAGCGCGCGGCGGGCGAGCGCGGCGCTGGTGAGGGCGTCGACGGCGCTGGCGAGCCGGCGCCGCGCCTGGGATGCGAGCAGCACGCCGCCCAGGGCCAACGCGATGTCGCCGGGTTGTGAGAGGTCGCCGGCGAGCGCGACGCCCGCGAGTCCGCCGGCGAGCGCCGCGCGCGGGACGAACCCGGCGAGGACGGCGAGCGGTGCGTCGGCGGCCTTGCCGAGGCGGGCGTAGTCGTCGAGCTGCGCGTCGCGTCTGCCGGCTTCGTCGTCGCCTTGGATGAGGCGCGTGCGTTGGCCGGCGATCGCCTCGAGCAGCTCGTCGGTCTGCTGCAGCCGGGCGGTCGTCCACGCGCGCCTGCGCCGCACGGTGCTCGCGGTCGCGACGCCGGCGCCCAGCAGCACGGCGGCGAGCGGGATGGCCGCGGCGCGACCCGGTGCGCCGCTGAGCGCCAGCGCGATCGCGGCGACGAGCAGCTCGATGGTCACCGTGACGGCGCCGAGTCCTCCGCCGGCGGCCAGGCGCGCGATCGCGTCGACCTCCATCGAGCGTCCGAGGATTCGGCCGGGACCTTCGCGGCGCACCCAGCTTGGGTCCAGCGCGAGCGCGCCGCGCAGTACGCGGTGGCGCAGGCGCGTTCCGAGCGCGATGGCGGTGTGTCCCTCGGCCGCCTCGGCGAGCGCGGCCAGCGGGATCGTCGCGGCGAGCAGCAGCGCCCAGGTCGTCAGGCCGGCGCCGCCGCCGGTCAGGATCGCCGTGCCGATGACCGACCACGACGCGGCGAAGGCGACGTAGCGCAGGATCGTCGCGACGGCAAAGATCGCGAACGCGGGTGCCGCGCCTCTCGCGGGGGCGACGTAACGGGACGAGGCGATCTCGGCCGCAACCGTGGCGGGCGGGCCGCCGGCGGGGTCGCTTGGGAGAGTGGCCGCGGCATGGTTTCGCGGTGAGCGCGAGCCGGCCGGGGCGGCGTCAGCGTTGGCGTGGGCGGTGTGATCCTCGCTGAGCGTGCCGTCGGCGACACGTAGGCGTCTCCAGCCGTGGCCGCTGTCGAGCTCGTCGCGAAGCGCGTGCTCGGCGTCGAGCATCTCCTGGAGCGTCGCGGCGGGGTCGGCGAGCAGCACGTCGGGCGGGCCGTCGGCCACCACTCGCCCGCCGTCGAGTACGAGTATGCGGTCAAAGCTCAGCGCCTCGCTGACGTCGTGTGTCGCGCACAGCAGCGTGGCATCGCGCCAGCGCGTGCGGGCGCGAGCGAGCAGGCGGTGGCGCTGGCCGCGATCCAGTCCCCGCAGCGGTTCGTCGAGGATCGCCAGGCGCACGTCGTCGCGATCGAGCGCGCGCGCGAGGCGCACGCGCTGCGCCTCGCCGCCGGACAGCAGCCCGCCGTCGGCGCCCAGCGGCTCGTCCGCGACGCGCGCCGCGACGCCATCGAGCTCGGCGGCGCTGACGAGCGCACGGACGCGCTCGGCGTCGCCGAGCGGCGCGATGTTCGTGTGCAGGTCGCGGTTCCAGACGCGCACCTGCGGCTCGACCCACGCGACGTGCGGCCAGACCGCTTGTGCCGCGCCGTCGTGCAACGACCCGCCGTCGATCGTCACCTCGCCCTCGGAGGGTTCGGCGAGGCCGAGCGCGAGCGCGAGCAGCGTCGACTTGCCCGCGCCGGACCTGCCGACGAGCGCGACGTGCTCGCCCGGCGCGATGCGCAGGCTCGTGGCTGCGAGCACTTCCTGGCCGGTCGCGCGCACCGTCACGGCGTCAAAGATGATCTCGGCGCCGCCCGCGGCGGGAGTGCGCGCCGCGTTCGCTGTCGCGCCGCGTTCGGCGGCCGCGGTGGCGACCTCGGGCGCATCCAGCGGCTCGGCGAGACGCAGCGCGAGCGCGCGAAGCTCGGGCCACTGCAGGGCGATCTGCCCGACGCGCTCGGCGGCGATCGGGATCGTGACGGCCCACAGCACGAGCAGCAGGCGCTCCGGCGCGCTGTCGAGGTGATCCAGGCCGGCGATCACGACCGGGATCGCCAGGCCCATCCCGCAGGCCGCCTGCGCGAGCGTCGCGGTGCTGCGCGCTCGAACCGCGGCACGCGCCGCGGCGACCCACCCATCCAGGCGCTGGTCGTGCTCGGCCTCGATCGCGCCCTGCGCTCCGTGGGCGCGGATCGCCAGGACGCCGAGCACTCCGTCGAGGCTCATCTGCCAGACCGCCGACAGGTGCTCGCGCGCGCGCAGCTCGCGTTCGCGCAACGGCAGCTGCACCGCCGCCGCGACACCCAGCGCCCCCACCGTCGCCAGCGCGACGAGCGGCGCGCCGGCGGGATCGAGCACGCACAGCGCGACCGCGACGAACACGGTCTCAAGGCCGGCGGCGAGGATCTGCGTCACGAGCAGCGGCAGCACGCGCAGCTCGTGCAGGACATGGGCGCGCCCGGCGAGGTCCGACGGCGGCCGCGAGCGCAGGTAGCGGTCGGGCAGGCGCGGCAGCTTGACCGCGAGCGCGCGACGCAGGCCGATCTCCAGTCGCCGGCCGATGCCCAGACCGGCCGCCGCGGTCAGCGTCTCGATCGCGGCCAGCGCCAGGGCCAGGGCCGCGACCACCAGCAGCGCGGCGCGAACGCCGCCGTCATCGACCGATCCCTGCAGCAGCGCGGTCTCGGCGACCGTGCCGGCGGCGAGCAGCGCGACCGCCGCGACCAGCGGGGCGATCGCGACGCGGCCGGCGGCGCGTGCGGCGTTCAGCAGGCTGCGCGCGGGCCGCGGCGCCGGCTCGCTCAGCGCGGCGGCGAGGTCCGGCGACAGGCGCGCGAGATCGGGCGGCTCGTCCGCCAGGCCGCGGGCTCGCACCAGCACCGCGCCGCGCAGTGCCACCTGCGTGCCGCCCTCCAGCGGGCGCGCGAACCACGCCTGCGCGGGCAGCGTCGCGAGTGCTTCCTCGGGATCCTCGACGGCACGCAGCAGGGTCGCCGTCGCGGTCGCTCGCGCCACGCGGCCGCCGCCGGCCAGGACGCGTGCCTGCGCATCCAGCGCCGCCATCGCGCGGCCCCCGCCATCGCCTTCGGCGCTGGTCAGCAGCTCGGCGACATCGCGCTCACGCACCCGCAGCGCGCGCAGCCGCTCGCGCAACGCGTCCTGAAAGGTCGGCGCGACCGAGAACTCCTCCCACGCCGCGGCCGGGACGGGCTGCTCGTGGATGTACAAGTGCTGCGCCAGCCCGCGCGATCCGACGACCCGCCGCCCGGTCGCGGGGTCCATCAGCTGCAGCCAGCGGCGATGGCGTCGCCACGCGACGAGGAAATGCGGCATCCCGCTGGGCAGCACCGCGACGGCGATCGCCGGCAGCGCCGTCGCGCTCGCCAGCGCGACGTGATCGGCGGGGAGCATGAGCTGCGCCACATCGAGGCCCAGAGCGCGCGCCGACGCCTCCAGGGCGTTGATCGACGTGCCGTCGACATCGGTCTGGCAGGCCTCGCGCAATCGCCCGTAGCTGACCGCTATCCCGAAGCCCGCCAGCAGCGAATGCAATGCCGCGGGCCCGCAGTCCATCCCCGACGTCTGGATCGTCTCGGGAACCAGCAGCCGCAGACGCGCGGCCGTCCCGTTCACGAACCGCTGATCTGCAGCTCGGCGAGCCGCTCGCGTGCCGCGGCGAGGATCGGATGATCGTCGGTCACCGCACCCTCGAGATTCGCCGCGGCACGTTTGGCCAACGCGACGGCCTGCTCGCGATCACCGCGCTGCTCACACAGCCGCGAAAGGTTGACGAGCGTCGGCGCCAGCTCGGGATGGCCTTTGCCCTGCCGGCGCTCGCGCACCGCAAGACCCTCGCGATAGGCGACATCGGCCTCGTCCAGGCGACCGGTGCGGTGCAGCGCCGCACCGAGCGCCGTCTGCGCGATCGCGACCTCCACATGATCGGGACCATGCGCCGCGCGCATGTCGACGGCCGTGCGCCGCAGCTGACGCTCGGCCTCCTCGTGGCGCCCCAGCTCGGACAGGATCGCGCCGAGCTGCCCGCGGTCGGCCGCGGTGTCGGGATGCGTCGCTCCGTCGGCCGCGGTATGCAGTTCGAGCGCGCGGCGGGTCTCACGCTCGGCCGTCTGCAGGTCGCCCTGGCTGTGCGCAAGCCCGCCGAGGTTGTGATGCAGGACGCCGAGCACGCCGTCGCCGACACCGCAGGCGCGGAAGATCTCACCCGTCCGCGTGTAGTGCATCACCGCGTCGTCGAAGCGACCCATGAACTTACCGACGATGCCGAGCATGTTGTGGACGACGGCCACATCGATGTCCTCGGCGTCGAGCGTCGCGTCGCAGCGCTCGCGCGCCGCCTCGAGCGCCGCGCGAGCCCCGGGCCGGTCGCCGGCCGCCAGCAGCGCCTCGCCGCGCAGGCGCTCGAGCTGCACGCGCAGGCGATCAAACGGCTCACCCGCAGGCAACGGCTCGGCCAGCCCCCACGCGCGATCCAGCGTGGCGAGGGCGCCCGCGTGATCGTCGACCAGCAGCAGCGCATGCGCCCCGAGGCGCAGCATGTTCGGCGCGTCGAAGTTCGGCAGCCCCTGCTCGGCGAGAAACGCATCCGCGGCATCGCCGGCGAGAGCAGCCGCACGCGCGTTCGCGCCGCCGGCCAGCGCCTCGGTCACCTGGCCGGCGAGTAGCAACGACACGGACTCAGGACCAGTCGTCGTCATGACGGTGACCCAACGCTACCGGCGACCCCGCCCAGGGTGTGTGATTCGGTCCGGCGGCACCGATCAGAAGACGGTCGCAGACGACATGACACTCTCGGTGTGATTCAGCGTCCAACCACCGGCCGCCAGCGGCGTCGACACGACGATCCCCTCGGCGTGCTGCAGGATGCGGCCGCCGGCGGTGATCGGGGTCGACACGACGATGCCCTCGGCGTGATTGAGCTTGGCGCCGCCGGCGGTGATCGCGGTCGACACGACGATGCCCTCGGCGTGCTGCAGGACGGGGCCGCCGGCGGTGATCGGGGTCGACACGACGATGCCCTCGGCGTGCTGCAGGAGCGGGCCGCCGGCGGTGATCGGGGTCGACACGACGATGCCCTCGGCGTGCTGGATCACGGGCCCGCCGGCGGTGATCGGGGTCGAAACGACGAGGCCCTCGGCGTGTTGCAGGATTGGGCCGCCGGCGGTGATCGCGGTCGACACGACGATGCCCTCGGCGTGGTTGAGCCTGATGCCGCCGGCGGTGATCGCGGTGGAGACGGTGATGCCGGTCTGCGTGGGGGTGGTCTGCGAGGTCATGTGGTCTCCTTGCTGGCGGCGGATTGCGGTGATTGCCACTGTGCCAGCGGCCCCCGGCCGCGTGAACCTGAACTGGCCACTGATGTTTGCTGCGCCGGTCCCCGAGGATTCGTGCTTGCGGGGCGCGCCGCGAACCTCGGGGTGCGGGTAGCCGTACCACTGCACGTGGATGCCGCACGCAGTCAGCGCGGCGGCGGCTGGCGGGCGAGCCTCGGGGTGCGGGTAGCCGCACCATCCACATCATCCGCCCGGTGGCCCCGGCGGCGGCGTGAACGTCAGTCGCTCTTACTGTTGAAGCGCGAATCTCTGAGAATTAGACTCGCCGCGTGTCATCGGTCAAGGCCACCGCGCTGCTCGAACGCGAGGTCGAGGTCGCCGAGATGACGGCAGCGATCGGCGAGGCGCGCGACGGCCGGGGTCAGTTTCTGGTGGTGCAGGCGCCAGCGGGCCTGGGCAAGACCTCGCTGCTGGCCGCCGCTCGCCGCACGGCCCGCGACAGCGCGGTGCGCGTGCTCACCGCGCGAGGCAGCGAGCTCGAGTCGAGCTTTCCGTTCGGTGTGGTGCGCCAGCTGTTCGAGACGTGCCTGTACGGAGCATCGGACGACGAGCGCTCGCGGTGGCTGGCGGGCGCCGCCGAGCTTGCTGCGCCGATGTTCGACATCGCCGCTGCGAACGAGGCGCTGGATGCCACCGACGCCACGTACGCTCGCCTGCATGGCCTGTACTGGCTGTGCTGCAACATGGCTCACGAACAGCCGCTGCTGATCTGCGTCGACGATGCGCACTGGTCGGATGACCCGTCGCTGAAGTTCCTCAGCTTCCTCGGCCGTCGGCTGGAGGATGTGGCCGTGCTCGTGCTGGTCGGCACCCGCAACAACGAGGAGGCGCTGAGCAGCGAGCTGCCGACCCTCGTCGCGGACCCGGGCGCCAGGCATCTCGATCTCGCCCCGCTGAGCGACCGCGCCGTGCGCGACTGGGTGCGGTCGGTGCTGGGAACCGACGCCGCCGAGGAGTTCTGCCGTGCCTGCCACGGCGCGACCAACGGCAACCCGCTGCTGATGCGAGAGCTGATCCGGGAGGTCACCTCCGAGCGCGTGGCGCCGACCGCCGAGCACGCTACGCGCGTCGAGGCGCTCGGATCGCACGGCGTCGCGGCCGTCGTTCTCCTGCGCCTGGCTCGGCTGCCCCCGGGACCCGCGAGCTCGCCCGGGCCGTGGCGGTGCTGGGTGACACCGCGAACCTCTCGCTGGCCGGGGCGCTGGCCGGCCTCGAGGAGGCGCAGGCCGCTGCGGCGGCCACGGCGCTGCTTCGCGCCGAGATCCTCGTCGGCGACGATGGCCTGAGCTTCGTGCACCCGATCGTGCGAGCGACGATCTACGAGAACATCTCCGCCGTCGATCGCCCCGACCACCACGCCGCCGCGGCGCGCCTGCTCGCCGCCCGGCGCTGCTCGCCGCAGGCGATCGCCGCCCAACTGCTGCAGACGGCACCGGCCGGCGGGGAGTGGGTGGTCGACGCGCTGCGCGAGGCGGCGGCACTGGCGCTCGGCCTCGGCGATTGCGACGTGGCGGTCACCTACCTCACCCGCGCCATGGCCGAGCCGCCCCCCGACGCCCGCCGCGCGGCGCTGCTGGCCGAGCTGGGCCGGGCGGAGGCGCGTACCGGGGCACCTTCGGCGGTCGATCATCTCGAGCAGGCGATCGCGCTGGCACCCGACCCGTGCGAGGCCGCCGCGGCGGCGCTGGAGCTCGCCGGCCTGTTGAAGTTCGCCGGTGACTCCGTGCGAGCGGTCGGCGTGCTCGAGCAGGCCCAGGCGCGTCTGGGCGACGACGACCGAGAGCTGCTGGACCGACTCGAGGTGGAGCTGATCGGCTGCGCCTACATCAGCGTGAGCGCACGGCGGATGCTGGCCGACAAGGTTGCCAAGCTCGATGACTGCGGCGGCGCGCCGCGGACCTTCCTGGAGCGCTTCAAGCTCGCGGGCTTGTGCTTCGACGCTTTCGCGGAGGGCGCGCATCGCGATCACGTGACCGATCTCGCCACCCGTGCGCTGGCCGGCGGCGACCTTCCCACCGACCCGGTATCGGGCGGCCACGCGTTCGTCAGCGCGGCGATCGGGCTGATGTTCGCCGAGCGCTACGAGGAAGCCGAGCGGCTCTATACCGGCATGCTCAACGACGCCCGCAAGCGCGGCTCCGGCGTGTCCTTCGCCACCGCGGCGAGTCTGCGCTCGCTCGTCAACTACCGCCTGGGCCGCCTGCCCGACGCGGAAGCCGACGCACGGGCGGCGCTGAACCTCGCAGGCGAGGTACACGGCTCGCAGGGCTTTTTGTCGGCTGCGCTGGGGACGCTCATCTACACGTCGCTGGATCGCGGCACCGCCGACGCGCAGCTCGAGTGCCTCGCCGAGGCCTTTCTCATCGAGCAGGCCACCGACAACCTGCCATATAGCCACGCCATCCACTCGCGCGCGTGCCTGCGCGTGGCGGCCGGCGATCTGCGTCGTGGCCTGGAGGAACTGCTGGCCTCGGGACGCCGCGAGCTGGAGTGGGGCGCGCCGAACCCCGCGATCACGCCGTGGCGGTCCAGCTCGGCACTGGTGCTCGCGCAACTGGGCGATACGCAGGAGGCCCGGCGGCTGGCATCCGAAGAGCTGTCGCTGGCGCGGGCGTTCGGAGCGCCACGCTGCCTCGGGGTCGCACTACGCGCGGCAGGCCTCGTGCAGGAGGGCACCGTCCGTGTCGAGCTGCTGCGAGAGGCCGTCGATGTGCTCGAAGACTCCCACGGGAGGCTCGAGCTCGCCAGAGCGCTGATCGATCTCGGGGCTGCCATCCGACTGGCAGGCGACTCCGCCCAGGCCCGGAAACTGCTCGGCCGCGGACAGGAGCTGGCGCTGCGCTGCGGCGCCACCGCGCTGGTCGATCGCGCGCGCGACGAACTGCGCGCCGCCGGAGCCCGCCCCCGCCGCACCGCAGTGAGCGGCATCGACTCCCTGACTCCCAGCGAACGCCGGGTCGCGCGAATGGCGGCCGATGGCATGATCAACCGCGAGATCGCCCAAGCCCTGTTCGTGACCGAGAAGACGGTCGAGACGCACTTGAGCAACACCTACGCGAAGTTGGGGGTCCACTCGCGAACGGAGCTGGAGGGCGCGTTCGCGAAGTCGGTTGCCGCATGACCGCTTGCCCGCTGACGATCAGCAGGCCGTGCTGCGCCGGCCTGCTGATCGTGTTCGCGCGCTTCGATGTGCTCGGCCTGCGGTTCATCCCGCGCCTGCGTGACGCCGGCGACCGACTGCTGCACCTTCTCGGCCCGCCGACCGTCGACCGCGGCCGGGCATCCGGGAGACCTCAAACGAACTTCCGGCACGTGTGCTAACCGCGAAAGCGGTTGGTGATCGGCACGCGCCGGTCGCGGCCGAAGGCGCGCGTCGTGATCTTGATCCCCGGCGGCTGCTGGCGGCGCTTGTACTCGGCGAGGTCGACGAGGCGCAGGACGCGGTCGACGTCCTCGGCGGGCAGGCCGCGCGCGACGAGCTGCTCGCGGCCGAGGTCGTGCTCGACGAAGCCCTCGAGGATCGCGTCGAGCACCTCGTAGGGCGGCAGCGACTCGTCGTCGCGCTGGTCGGGGCGAAGCTCGGCGGACGGCGGACGGGTGAACAGCTCCGACGGCACGAGGCCGCCGCCGGCGCGCTCGTCGCGCGTGCGCGTGAGCCGGTAGACGAGCTGCTTGGGGACGTCCTTGATGACCGCGAAGCCGCCGGCGCTGTCGCCGTAGAGCGTCGAGTAGCCGACCGACATCTCGGACTTGTTGCCGGTCGTCAGCACGAGCCAGCCGAACTTGTTCGACAGCGCCATCAGCAGGTTGCCGCGGATGCGCGCCTGCAGGTTCTCCTCGGTGAGGTCGGGCTCGCGACCGGCGAACGGCTCGGCGAGCGCGGCGTCGAAGGCCTTCATCATCGGCTCGATCGGCAGCGTGAGCAGCTCCGCGCCGAGGTTCTCCGCGAGCACCTTGGCATCGCCGCGCGTGCCCGTCGAGGAGTACGGCGAGGGCATCGTCACGCAGGTCACGCAGTCGGGACCGAGCGCGTTGACGGCGATCAGCGCGACGAGCGTCGAGTCGATGCCGCCGCTGAGGCCCAGCACGACGTGCTCGAAGCCGTTCTTGGAGGCGTAGTCGCGCGTGCCGAGCACGAGCGCGCCGTAGACCTCCTCGACCTCGTCGAGCAGCGGCGCGATCGACGGCTCGCCGAGCGGCGCGTCGCTCGGGCGGGCGCGGACGGTGAACGCCCCGAGCTCGTCGACGTCGTCGCGCGCGGCCGCCGCGGGGGCGCGCCGGCGCGTGTCGCGCAGCCGCGCCGAGCCCGCGGCGACGGTGTCGACGTCGGCGAACAGCAGCGTCTCCTGAAACTGCGGCGCGCGCGCGACGACCGTGCCCTCGTGGTCGACGACGAGCGAGTAGCCGTCGAAGACGAGCTCGTCCTGGCCGCCGACGATCGCGCAGAAGGCGACGGCCGCGAGCTCGTCGCGCGCGCGCTGGGCGATCATCCGCTCGCGCTTGAGCCCCTTGCCGGCGTGATAGGGCGAGGCGGAGATGTTCACGATCAGCCGGGCGCCGGCAAGCGCCTCGTCCGACAGCGGCGGGCCGGGCTGCCAGATGTCCTCGCAGACCGTCAGCCCGATCGTGACGCCGTCGATCTCGATCGTGGCGCCGCGCGTGCCCGGCTGAAAGTAGCGCAGCTCGTCGAAGACGCCGTAGTTGGGCAGGTGGATCTTGCGATAGCTCGCCCGCAGCGCCCCGTCGGCGAGCACCGCGGCGGCGTTGTGGACGTCCTCCGCGCGCTCGGGGTAGCCGACGATCGCGACGATCCCGTGGGTGCTCTCGGCCAGGCGCTCGAGCGCCGCG
The DNA here is from genome assembly GCA_963729125.1 of uncultured Actinomycetes bacterium. Taxonomy (GTDB): domain Bacteria; phylum Actinomycetota; class Thermoleophilia; order Solirubrobacterales; family Solirubrobacteraceae; genus CADCVQ01. Next base: position 493,830 of record CAVSML010000008.1, on the reverse strand, counting down.
CCGGCGTCGGCGAGGAAGTGCTCCTTGAGCAGCAGGTCCTCGGGCGGATAGCCGGTCAGCGCGAGCTCGGGAAAGCAGACGAGCTGCGCGCCGCCCTCGCGGGCGGCGGCGATCTGCTCGGCGATCTTCGCCTCGTTGCCGGCGATGTCGCCGACGACGGCGTTGAGCTGGGCGAGCGCTATGCGCAGCGGAGCCGTCACGAGCGTGGCCTACCCGCTCTTGTTGCGGCCGAGCCAGTACTCGATGAACGCGCGCAGCCGGGGGTCGTCGTGGCCATCGGCTTCCAGGCGCCGCCCGCTGGCGTAGGCGATCACGGGCACGCGCAGGCCGGTCCGGCGGTGCACGATCACGGCCTGCCCCGCGGCCACGAGCGCGGGCGTCGCCTGGCCGCCGGTGTCCAGCGCCAGCGCGCGCAATCCCGCGGTCTGGCGTTCGTCGCTGAACTCCAGCAGCACGTTGCCCTGCTTGACGGCGGGACCGCTGCCCGCGGCGCGAACGGCGCCGGGCCCGCCGCCGGGCTGCACGGTTGCGTCGTCGCGCGAGTTGAAGTACGCGAGCGCGGCGACGGCGCCGATGGCCGCCACGACGAGCACGGCCAGCGCGACGGCGAGCCGCTGGAGCTTCACGGCACGCGCTCGCTGGTGGGGCCCGCGGCCCTGCGCCGGCCGCGGACCGCGCGCCGCGGGATCGACGCGCACGCGGCGAGCGCGTCGATCGACGCGCGCAGCTCGTCCGCGAGCACGTCGAGGTCGGGCAGCGCGTCGTAGTCGGCGAGCAGGCCGAAGCCCAGCCGCCGGTCATAGCTCATGACCGCGATGCCCAGCGCCTGGCGGCCGGTGATCGGGACGACGGGATACAGCGCGCGCAGGCGCCGGCCGAGCAGGTAGAGCGGAACCTGCGGACCGGGCACGTTGGTGACCATGAGGTCGAATCCCGGCTGGCGCTGCTGCAGGCGCGCGGCCTGGCTCATGATCGTCGGCGAGGCGAGGCCGGCGAGCTCGGTCAGCGCGCGAGCGCCGAGCGCCTGGCGCGCACCGTCGAGGTCGGCGGTCGCGCCGCGGATCGCCCGCAGCTGCGCGAGGGGATCCTCGATGCCGACCGGCAGCGGCGCCGCGAGCGGAGCGACCGCGTTGCCAAGCGCGCCCGCGTCGAGATCCGGGGCCGGCACCGCGATCGGCACGAGCGCGCGCAGCACGAGGTCGCGCGTGTCGATGCCGCGGTGGCGCAGGTAGCGCCCGAGCGCGCCCGCCACGACCGCCAGCACGGCGTCGTTGACCGTGCCGCCGAGCGAGTCCTTGATCGCCTGCAGCCGCGACAGCTCCGCGTCGACCCATGTGTAGCGCCGATGCGGGCCGACCTCGACGTTCAGCGGGCTCGGCGTCGCCGCCGGCCGGCCGGCGAACGCCAGCGCGCCCGACGCCTGCAGGCGCTCGCGTGCGCCGTCGGCCAGCCGGCGCGGCAGCTCGAGCACCGCCTGAGCGCGGTGGGCGATCTCCTCGGGACGCGTCGCGCGATCGATCAGCGCGTCGGAGAGCAGCTGCGCGGGCGTCGGCAGCGGCCGCGCGACCCATGTGCGCTCGGCCGGCGGGGGCGGCGGCGGGGCGTCGGGCTCGGCGTCGAAGAGCACGGTCGTGATGTCGACGGCGCTGATGCCGTTGACGAGCGCGTGGTGGCTCTTGGCGATCAGCGCGAAGCCGCCCGAGCCGAGGCGGTCGACGAGCCACATCTCCCACAGCGGCTTCGTGCGATCCAGCGGCTGGGCGAACAGGCGCCCGGCGAGCGTGCGCAGCCCTTCCTCGCTGCCCCCCGCGGGCAGGCCGGCGTGGCGCAGGTGGTAGCGCAGGTTGAAGTGCGGGTCGTCGACCCACACCGGGCGGCCCTGGCCCATCGGCACCTCGGCCAGACGCTGGCGAAAGCGCGGCACGAGGTGCAGCCGCGCCTCGACATGCTCGCGCAGCTCGTCCCATGTCGGAGCCGGCCCCTCGAAGACCGCGACCGAGGCGACATGCAGCCGCGCGCCCGCCTTCTCGCGGGCCAGAAACGACGCGTCGATCGCGGAGATGCGCTGTCCGTGTGCCATGCGGGCGATTCTACGGCGAGGCCCGATGACCCCACGGGCGGCCGTCAGCCTTCGATGATCCCTCCGCCGCCGCCGCCGCCTCCGCCGCCCCCGCCACTCGGCGGAGCCGGACCCGGGGCCGGCGCGGGCGCGGGTGCGGGCGCGGGCGCGGGCGCGGGCGCGGGTGCCTGACCGGCCGCGGGGGGTGCGGCAGCCGCCGGCGGCGCGCTCGGCCGGCGCGCGCGACGCGGAGCCCGCGCAAGCCGCGGCAGCGCGCCCGTGCCGGCGGCCGGCAGGGCCACGGCGGGGGCGGGGAAGGACAGCTCGCGGACCGAGCTCGGCTCGCTCGCCTGCTCGGCCGAGGACGAGCTGACCAGGTACGCGGCGGCGAACGCGAGCGCCGCGAGCGCGATCAGGCCGACGGCGCGGAGCGCGGTCACTTGCAGGTCCGGCGCGGGATCGCCGATCCCGGCCGCAGGCAGCGCGTGGTGCGCCTGAAGTTCCCGCGGGTCACGGTGTAGCGGATGAAGCTGCCGATCGAACGGCTCTTGGTCACCGTGATCTCCAGCCTCGCGCCCGCCGACAGCTGCCGATTGGCCAGCCTGGCGAAGCGCAGCGGGCGGTTGGCGACGACCGTCCGCGTCTGCGTGAACGAGCAGCCGCGCATGCAGCGCACCCGCACGCGCGAGCCGCGCGGCGCTTCGACGCTCAGCGACCGGACGCGGATGCCGCGGCCCGTGGGAGTCGCACGCAGCGTCGGCAGCACACGCAGCTCGACGGGGCAGCCGTTGACGGTTCCCGCCTGGTTGGGACACTTGTCGAGGGCGTCGAGCTCGCCGTCGCCGTCGCTGTCGGAGAGATACTCGAACGTGAAGTCCAGATCTCCGCCGACGCCTCCGGTTCCGCCGATCTGGATGGTGTAGGCCCTCCCCTTGCGGACCTTGACGAAGAGCTCCTCGGTGGCCCCCGTCTGATTGGAGCAGTCCACGCGAGACCCGATCCGCGAGGTCGTCGGGTTGAACTCGTAGACGCTGACCCCCGCGTCGTAGCCCGTCGCCTGCACCCTGACGGTGCCATCGGCATGGGGATGGAAGTCGTACCAGACGGTCGCCCCGAAGCTCGCTCCGGAGCAGTCCGTGCGCTCGAGGCCCCCGCCGCTGTTCGGCGGGGAGAAGAGGTCGGCCTGGACGGTCGCCTCGCGCGTGTTCCTGGCGTCCTTGACCTGGTCCTGGGTCAGCGGCGTGTTGCGCGCGTTGATCGAGATCGACTGCAGGTAGCCGTCGTTGCTCGGAGGGACGGCGAGCGCTGCGGAGGGCAGCGCGGCCAGCGCGACGAGGGCTGTGAGCACGGCGAGTCGCACGGCTTGGATCACGGCGACACCCTCGCACGAATGCGCGTGCAAGGCAACCGCCTACCTGCGCGGCAGCCATGGGCGCACGGCCGCCTACGCCTTCACGCCGTAGCCCAGATCGGCGAGCGCGGCGACCGCCGAGCGCAGCTCGGCGTCGTCGCGGCGCAGGGCGCGCCCCTGAGCGACATAGCGCGCGCGGCTGCGCCGGCGCGCGGCGCTCGCGATCTTCGAGTAGGTGGCGCCCAGGTCGCGCAGCGCGGCGGCGATCGCGCCGTTGGACGCACGCGCGACCTCCGGCACGCTCAGTCCCCGTGCTCGTCGCGCGGCGGTCTCGCAGCTCGCCGCCAGCGCACTCGCGGCACGGGCCTGAGCCACCGATGTCTTCGCGGCGCCCAGCCGGCGACGGCCGGCAGAGCGCTCGCGCGCAAGATCCGCGAGCAGGTCGCTCATCGCCGTGGCGTAGCGCGGGTTCGGCGCGATGTCCAGCGCGCGCGAGCCGGTCAGCTCCAGCGACCCCCCGATCTCGGCGCAACGCTCGTCGAAGGCCGGCGAGGGGACGCGCGTGAAGCAGGTCATCGCCGCTCGACCCCTGTCGGTCAGCAGCATGTACAGCGTCACGACGCCCTCGAAGCCGCGGGGGCGCAGGCCCGCGAAGCGAAACCCGGCGGCCTCGCCGATGCGCACCGGGGTCCGCTTGGCGTTCGCGTCGGCGCTCGGCGCCAGCTGCGCCGGCAGCAGCCGGTCACCGGACGACGCGATCCGCCCGGCGATCAGCCCCTCGCGTCCGCGCGAAGCCCGCGGCCCGAGCGCGATGCGGTCTTCGAGCTGCAGCCCGGCGATCTCCGGCGGCGTTTGCAGGGTCTCCCAGTCCCCGGGGAAACGCAGCGAGATCCCGCCCGTGGCGGCGACGTTGGAGTTGCGGGGCGCGGCGTCCTCGCCGCCGCCGCCGGCAAGCGTGCCCGCCACGGCCGCCGCGATCGCCGCCGCGGCGGCCGCCGCGGCGAGGCCCGCCGGGCTGCGCCGGCCGGTTGCCGGCTCGGCGACCGGAGCCGGTGCGCGCGGTGGCACGTCGACGGCGGGGTCAGCGGGCGCGGCGGGTGCCGGCGACAGGCGTGTGGCGCCCGCCGGCGGAGATTCTGAAGCGGGCTTGCCGCTGACGACCGTCCGTGCGACGACCGTGGGATCGTCAGCGGCCGGCGTGGTGATCGCCGCTCGCGCCGCTGCGACCATCGCCGTACACGTCTCGTAGCGATCCTCGGGAACCTTCGACAGCGCCTTGGCGATCACGGCGTCGATGCCCTCGGGAAGGTCGCTGCGGTGGGCGGTCACCGGCGGCGGGTCGTCGCTGAGGTGTGCCCACATCACGTCGAGCTCGCTGTCGCGCTCGAACGGCGCATGGCCGGTGAGACACTCGAACAGCACGCAGCCCAGCGCGTACTGGTCGGTGGCGACGCTCTGCGTGGAGCCCTCGATCTGCTCGGGGGCGACGTAGGAGATCGTGCCGACGAACTGACCGGTCGCGGTCAGCCCCCGGTTCTGCGACGTGTCCTTGGTCAACCCGAAGTCGGTCAGGTAGCAGTGCTCCGACGCGCCCCGGCCGGCGCCCGCGTGGACGAGCACGTTGGCGGGCTTGACATCGCGGTGCACGAGCCCGCGCGCATGCGCGGCGTCCAGCGCGCCGGCGACCTGGTCGGCGATCGACAGCGCGCGCTCGGGCGCCAGCGGCGCGTCGCGTTCGAGCAGCCCCTTGAGGTCGATGCCGTCGACGAAGCGCATCGTGAGGAACAGCAGCCCCTCGGCATCGCTGGCCTCGTAGAGCGGGATGATGTGCGGGTGGTCGATCGCGGCGGCCAGCCGCGACTCGCTCTCGAAGCGCTGGCGGAAGCCGTCGTTCGCGGCGAGCTCGGGTGCCAGCAGCTTCAGCGCGACCTTGCGGCCCAGCCGCAGGTCCTCGGCGCGGTAGACGACGCCCATGCCGCCGCGCCCGATCACCGCCTCGATGCGGTATCCGCCCAGCTCCGAGCCCACCCGCGGGTCGCTCACGGCGAGAAACTGCTTTCCACGGACCCGTGCGTCCGGTATAGGCTGCGAGCCATGGCAGAGCTAACCCTAGAGGTCGTGGAGGGTCCGGACGCAGGGTCGACCGCTTCGCTGGCCGGTACCATCGAGATCGGCCGCGATCCTGCGGCCGACCTGCCGCTCAGAGACGAGCAGGCATCGCGCCGGCACGCGCGGATTCGGGCGCAGGCCGACGGCGCGGTGATCGAGGATCTCGGCTCGTCCAACGGCACGTTCGTCAACCACAACGAGCTGCACGGTCCCGCGCACGTCAGCGCCGGCGACGAGGTGCTGATCGGCGTGTCGGTCATCCAGGTGCGCAGCGCCCGCCAGGTCGCGGCTCAGCCGTCGGCGGTGCGGGCGGTCCCGCCGGCACTCGCGATCTCCGAGCGGCGACCCACGTTCACCGATCCCGTCGAGAAGAAGAAGGCGGCCGTCGTTCCCGAGCTCGACCGGCTGCGCGATGCGCGGACCAAGGCGCAGGCACGGCTCGCGCCGTTCGCGCTGGTCGTGCTGGTCGTGTTCATCGTCGCGATCTACCTCGGCGCCTCGTCCTGAGGCCTGCGAGCCCGCGGCGGCTCGGCGCGCTCAGCGTCCGAGTCGCCGCCGGCGGCTCGCGATCGCGGCTCGCGCGGCCGACGCCATCGCCGTGCAACTGGGGTGGCGGTCCTCCGGGGCCTTCGCCATCGCCCGCGCCACCACGGCGTCGATCGGTCGCGGCAGATCGGACCGGCGAGCGGTGACCGCGGGTGGGTCGGCGGAGAGATGCGACTGCATGACGTCGAGCTCGTTGGGGTTCTCGAAGGGCGGATGGCCGGTCAGGCATTGGTAGAGGACGCAGCCGAGCGCGTACTGGTCGGTGGCGCCGTCAAGCGCGATGCCCTGGATCTGCTCGGGGGCCACGTAGTCGATCGTTCCGACGAACTCGCCCGCGCGGGTCAGCCCGAGCGGCGCGAACGTGTCCTTGCTCAACCCGAAGTCCGTCAGGTAGCAGTGGGGGGTCGCCGGCGTCCCCGCGCCCATCGCGATGAGCAGGTTGCCCGGCTTGACGTCGCGGTGCACGAGGCCGCGCGCGTGCGCGGCGTCCAGGGCGGCGCCGATCTGCTCGACGACCGACACCGCCATCTCCGGTGCCATCGGGCCGTCGCGCTTGAGCAGCGCGTCGAGATCGAGGCCGTCGACGAGGCGCATCGTGAGAAACAGCAGCCCGTCGACCTCGCCGGCGTCGTACAGCGGGATGATGTTGGGATGGTCGATCGCGGCCGCCAGGCGTGATTCGGACTCGAAGCGCTGACGGAAGTCCGCGTCGGCGGCCAATTCCGGGGGCAGCACCTTCAGCGCGACCTTGCGCTTGAGGCGCAGGTGCTCGGCGCGGTAGACGAGGCCCATGCCGCCGCGGCCGACCACGGCCTCGAGCCGGTACCCCGCCAGCTCCGAGCCGATGCCGAGCGGCTCGGTGCGCTCGGTCGGCGCCTCCGGTGGCGCCCCCTCCGGTGGCGGGGCCTCGAAGTCCGGCGGCGCTACGGTGACCGGCTCCTCGGCGCTCAGGCGGATCACCGAGGCCCCGATCAGCAACGTGTCGCCCGCCGCGACGTAGGTCGGGCCCGCGATCTCGTCGTCGTTGACCAGCGTGCCGTTCGACGAGCCGAGGTCTTCGATCACGACGCCGTCGGCCGTCTCGCTGATGCGCGCGTGATGGCGGGAGACGAGCTTGTCGTCCAGCCTCAGGTCCGATGACGGATCGCGACCGATCTCGAGCGTGCCGTCGAGAACGATGCTGCGCCCCGCATCGGGACCTTCCAGGATCTCAAGCGTCAGCGCGACCATCTGACGCGCAGCGTACCGCTACGCCCGGCCTTCCTCGGCGCGATGCCGCTCGTCCCCGCTGCCGGCGCCTCAGCGTCCGGCGAAGTAAGCGACGAGCGCGACGGCCGTCGTGATGATCGTGGCGAACGACACGACCGAGGGCGCGAGCTTGCGGCTGGCGATGCCGCGACGGCGTTTCGGGGTCGGGGGCGAGAGCTCCCGGGCTCGTCGGCCGCTGCGCGAGCGGGCACCGGCGCCGGCACGGGTCCCTCGCGGCGAGGCTTGAAGCCCGGGTGCTCGGCCAGCACGGGAGGTTGCGGGTCCTCTGCGGGCGCCGGCTCCGGCGCGCGCGGGCGGGCGCGCAAGGTGGTCGTGTCGGGGTCTGCGGGCGGCTCGGGAGCAGGACGGGCGGGCGGGCGGGCGCTGGCGGCGGGCCGATCGCGCAGCGCGGTGCGGTCGGGGTCGGCGATCGGCTCGGGCGCGGGAGGCCGCTTGCGTACCGCGGTGCGGTCGGGATCGGCGATCGGCTCGGGCGGGGGGGCGGGTGCGGCGGGCCGATCGCGCAGCGCGGTGCGGTCGGGGTCGGCGATCGGCTCGGGGCGAGCTGCGATCCGCGTGGCGCCGTCATCGGCGGGCGCCGGCGGCGCCTCGATCTCGAGCTGGAAGGTCGACTGGCCGAGCCTGATCGTCTCGGTGCCCGTCAGCTGCGTGGCTCCGTCGATGCGCCGGCCGTCGACGTAGGTCCCGTTGGTGGAGCCGAGATCCTCGATGATCGCGCCACCGCCGACGATGCGGATCGTGGCGTGACGCCGCGACGTCTCCTCGTCGTTCAGGGTGATCGTCGCGTTCTCGCGGCCGAGGACGATCTCGTCCTCGCCGAGGTCAAAGCGCTGTCCGGCGAGAGGTCCTGAGCGGGAGACGAGGACGTGCACGGCGCAAGACTAGACAGAACATGCCGCGCGAAGCAAATCGGCATACGCATGAGCTGTCGCGGGCCGGTCGGCGGGGTCTTTGAGGAGCGCCGCGTTGACGGCGTCCCCGAAGGCGGCGGGTACGTCCGGACGAGCGGCGCACGGGTTGGCGGGCTCCTCCTCGAGATGTGCGAAGGCGGCCTCCATCATGCTCTTCCCACCGAACGGGGGCTGGCCGGCGACGCATTCGTACATCACGCAGCCGAGCCCGTAGATGTCGCTCGCGGGTGAGGCCGGCTCGCCGCGGATGCGCTCCGGCGCGAGGTAGTCGATCGTGCCGACGATCTGCCCGGGACGTGTCAGCTCCGCGTAGCCGGTTCCCTTGGCCAGGCCGAAGTCGGTGAGCGCCGCGGCATCTCCGGCGTCCTTGTCGAGCAGGATGTTCGACGTCTTGACGTCGCGGTGGATGAGGCCGACGGCATGGAGCGCGTCGAGGGCGTCGCCCAGCTCCGAGGCCAGGCGCACGATCTCCTCGACCGCCATCGGCCCGTCCTCCTTGATGTGCTCCTCGAGCATGCGGCCGCGCACCAGGCGCATGGCCAGGTACTGGCGCCCTTCGATCTCGCCGGCGTCGACGACGTCCACGAGGTGGCGGTGCTGGACCTCCGCCGCCGCCCGGGCCTCGTGCAAAAAGCGCGTGCGGTAGCGCTCGTCGGTGGCGAGCTCGACGCGCACGACCTTCAGCGCCACCTGCTCGTCGCTGCCGCTGCGGCGCGCTCGGAAGACGCACCCCATGGCGCCCTCGCCGAGCTGCTCGACGAGCTCGTAGGGGCCCAATGTGTCGCCCGTCTGCAGATCGTTCTTGACGGGCTTGCTCGTCACGCGACCAGGATAACCCTCTTGGCCGGAGCCGCCAAAGACCTGGTCGCGAGGCCCCGCTGCTCCCGGCCCGGCTCGCGCGGCCCGGCGGTGCCCGAGCGGCGCGCGGGCGCCGCGCGGGCGGCCCGCGCAACCCGTGCGGGCAGCTCAACCATGCAGGGCGGAGACGACGCGTGCGCGCGTCGCCCCGGGAGCTCAGCTGCGCTGAGGACTTCGGTGCACGCCGGAGGGTGCCGGCAGGTTGAGCAGCTCCGCCGGAACCTTGTTGACCGACGAGAACTCGCGCACGAGGCGGCTCTCGCCCGGGTTCGGGTCGATCGCGGCGAGCACGGGCAGCAGCTCGCTCTCGGCCGGCGTCGACCACCCGGTGGTCCTGAACTCGCCGCCGCTCTCGATCCAGGTCAGCTCGAGCAAGGGCAGGATGACGATCTTCGTCCAGTTGGCCATGATCCAGCAGACCCAGTAGAAGACGATCGCCTCGACCGGCTTGAGGCCGACCTCGAGAGCCTGACTGAGGACGTAGAGGATGACGAACTCGGCGATCGCCAGGAGGAACGTGAGCCACGGGGGCTGCCACTTGATGACGAGCGGGTAGACCAGGATGTCCAGGATGACGCCCATCACCAGGTAGATGCCGATGAGGACGATCCAGCCCTCGTTGCCGGTCACGAGCGAGAGGATCAGCCCGAGGATCGCCGGCCCGACGAGGATCGCGGTGCGTGTCTGCGTACGACCGAGGGGTGTCGGGCACATTAGGCGAGCTGCTCCGTTCGGCGCACGTTGCGCATCGCTTTGGCGGTGTCGCTGGCGAGTGAGATCTGCATGCCCATGCGACTGGGGAAGCGCCGGTACTTGAGGTTCTCCGCGCGCGCGCAGTCGGCGACGAAGCGCCGGCCGATGTACTTCAGGCCGGCGATCGTGTCGCCGTGGGGGATGACGTTGTTGGCGGTGAGGCCCATCATGCACAGCCGCGAGTCGTCGCGGTCCAGCGGGGGCACGCCGCAGTTCGTCCGCAGGCGGATGCGCCCGTCCTCGACCGGGATCTGGTAGTGCTCGACGAGGCGGCGCATCAGCGGCAGGGTCAGCACGGACTTGTTGAAACCCGTGCCGGCGACGACGCCGGTGACGTCGAGCCAGCCGGGATCGGCGCCGTGGCGGCTGGCGACGTGGATCCGCAGACCGGCGGGACCGGCCTCGACCTGGTCGATCTCGCCGACCATCTCCTCGAAGCGCCCTTCGGCGGCACCCTGCTCGATACGGGCCAGCCAGCTGCGGCGCTTGGGCGTCGTGCCCTTCAGGACGGAGCCCAGGAACGCGACGCGCTGCTCGAAGGGCAGCGCCTGGAACTTGTCGATGCCCAGCGCCTCGAACAGGCAGCGCGGCACGTTGAGGTCCTGCTCGTCCGGTGCCGGATTGCGCCGCAGGGCGATGACCTTTGCGCCGGCGTCGATCGCGTTGGCCCATTCGTTGATCGAGGCGATGCCCGCCCCGAGCACGACGTAGCGGCCGTCGCGGGCGTACTCCTTGGCCTCGTAGGCCTGCACGATCCGGTCGTCGAGCTTGGGGTCCTTCTTCGCCTTGGCCAGCAGCGGCGGGAAGGCGAGCGGACCGTGGCCGAGGGCGAGCATCACGTGCTTGGCGCGACCCATGCGGTTCGCCTCCTCGTCGTACATGACGAAGTGCGGCGCGCCGTCGTGCTCCTCGCGCTGCAGCCAGCCGACGCGCTTGGGCACGCGCGAGCCGTTCCAGTTCAGGCGCTCTGCCACGACCCCGGCCTCGGCCAGGATGTCGGGGACCCCGGGGTTGTACTTGCGCTTGGCCGAGCGCACGAGCGGCGCCAGGCTGCGGTGAGAGAGGGCGTCCAGCTGGCCGAACGTGGGCCAATCCGCGGGCAGGAAGTGCGACTCGGACTCCGAGCGCAGGACGGTCTGCCCGAGGTTGTAGGCGAATTGCTGGTAGGTGGCCACCGGGTTGTCGCTGGGGCCGTAGATCGTGATGTCCTCGGGCCTGAAGCCGAGGTAGATCGCCGTCGAATAGACGATCAGCGAGCCGAAGCCGTCACCCACAACGGCAATCGACGAATCCCTTGTACCGTTGGTAGTCATTGGCGCCAGCCTACCTGCACCGGTGTGGTCGCAGTCAAGGGTTTCCTCGAGGGTTTTCTCGCATGTAATGCCTCTCGTCCGGCGGCTGTCGGAGCGCAGCCTCAGGGAGTCCGCGTCGCGCCGGCGGCGGAGCGGCGGGTCCTGACGCTGGCGCGGACCGCGCGGGCGAGGTAGCTGCGTCCGGCGCGCACGGTGACCGTGCGGCCGGTGTTGGCGTCGCGTACGGCGACGACCCCGCGGGTGACGTGGGTCAGGGTGCCGTCGCAGCGCTCCTGGGTCAGCCAGACGGTGCCGCGGACGGTTGCCGCGCTGTGGCGGCCGGTTGTCCGGAAGCGCCCCTTGCCGTTGCCCCATAGCCGCGAGACGACCTTCTTCGAGCGGCGCTTGGACTGCGCGGCGAAGACGTCGAAGCCGCCGGCCGCCTTGGCGGCGCGCGCGGGCGAGCCGCACTCCTTGACGAAGTTGGGGCTTCGCAGCGCGATGTCGGTCGTGGCCAGGCGCGCTCGCTTCTGGCGGATCTGGAAGATGCCCTTGTAGAACTCCGCGCGCTGGGTCTGCGTGCGCCCTCTGAGGCGGCTGGCGGCGGACGTCAGCGCCAGGCGGCCTCGCAGGGCGTGCACGATCGTGCCGACGGGCAAGACCTCGGCGCCCTTCAGCGGCTCGTATCCGGGGGGCGTCCCGGTCGCGCTCTGGGCGGCGCGTGCCGCGCCGCGTGGCTCAGATCCCGCCGGCTGACGCACGAACACCTCGCCGCTGACCTCTCGCGCGATGACCGTCTCGGCCACCCGGGGCGGGACGGAGGCGTCGGATTCGTCGTCGGCGTCGGGGATCCCGTCGTCGTCCGCATCTGCCCCAGGCGGCGGCACCGGCGGGACCGGCGGCGGCACCTGCCCCGGTGGTGGCGGCGGCGTGCCCGCCGGGTCAGGCGGCGGCGGACCCGGGCCCGGCGGCGGCGTCGCCGCAGCGGCGACGGTGAACGACCGGCTCACCGGAGCGCTCGCGTTGCCCGCCCTATCGCGCGCTCGCACCTCGAACGTGTGCGGCCCCGCCGGCAGCGTCGGGGTCGTGAACGGCGAGCCGCACGGCTCAAAGGCGCCACCGTTGACGCGGCACTCGAACGTCGAACCCGGCTCGCTGGAAGAGAACGCGAACGTCGGCCGCGGATCGTCGACCGTGCCAGACGGCCCCGACGCGATCGCGGCCTCCGGCGGCGTCGTGTCGCGAACGAACGACCGGCTGGACACCGGACCCACGTTGCCGGCGGCATCGGTCGCGCGCACGTCGAAGGTGTGCGGCCCGTCGCCGAGGGACGCAGCGGGCAGATACGGAGACGTGCACGGCTCGAACGCGCCGCCGTCGAGGCGACACTCGAACGTCGAATCGGGCTCGTCGGCGAGAAAGGCGAGCACCGGCAGAGAGCTCGACGCGCCCTCGTCGGGAAACACGATCTGTGTCGCCGGCGCCGTCACGTCGCGCGTGAATGAGCGGCTCGTGACCGGCCCGCGATTGCCCAGGGCATCGGTGGCGCGCACGCCGAAGGTGTGCGATCCCTCGCTCAGCGGACCGGTCGTGTACGGCGAGCTGCAGGGCACGAACGCGGCGCCGTCCAGCCGGCACTCAAACGTCGAGTTCGGCTCGTTCGAGGAGAACGCGAACTGCGCCGTGGCGTTGCGGATGCTGCCCGCCGGCCCCGACGTGATCGACGCGGTCGGCCCGGTCGTGTCGACGGTGAACGACCGGCCGGCGGGCGTGGTGTCGGTGTTGCCGGCGGCGTCGGTCGCGCGGACCTGGAAGGTGTGCGCGCCGTCGCCGAGCGTCGCGGTCGTGAAGGGCGACGTGCACGACGTGAACGGGCCGTTGTCGATCCGGCATTCGAACGTCGACCCCGGCTCGCCGGCGCTGAACGTGAACGTCGGCGTCGCGTCGGTCGTGGTGCCCGAAGGTCCTGAGTCGATCGTCGTCTGCGGCGCCGTGGCGTTGACGGTGAACGATCGGCTGGCGGGCGTGGCGTCGGTGTTGCCGGCGGCGTCGGTCGCGCGGACCTGGAAGGTGTGCGCGCCGTCGCCGAGCGTCGCGGTCGTGAAGGGCGACGTGCACGACGTGAACGGGCCGTTGTCGATCCGGCATTCGAACGTCGCCCCCGGCTCGCCGGCGCTGAACGTGAACGTCGGCGTCGCGTCGGTCGTGGTGCCCAAAGGTCCTGAGTCGATCGTCGTCTGTGGCGCCGTGGCGTTGACGGTGAACGATCGGCTGGCGGGCGTGGTGTCGGTGTTGCCGGCGGCGTCGGTCGCGCGGACCTGGAAGGTGTGCGCGCCGTCGCCGAGCGTCGCGGGCGTGAAGGGCGACGCGCACGACGCGAACGGGCCGTTGTCGATCCGGCATTCGAACGTCGCCCCCGGCTCGCCGGCGCTGAACGTGAACGTCGGCGTCGCGTCGGTGGTGGTGCCCGAAGGCCCTGAGTCGATCGACGTCTGTGGCGCCGTCTCGTCGACCCACGTCTTCGTGGCCGTCGCGGTCGGTCCGCCCGGATCGCAAACGCCGTCGGCGAGCGCGACGATCGCGCCCAACTCGCCGTCGGCGTCGACGCACGCCGTGATCGCGTCCTCGCCGGTGCTCGATCCCGTGTAGCTGAAGCTCGCGTCGCCGGACTCGTTCGTGCTGCTCGAGCCCGATGTCGGGTTGGCACCCGTGACGGTGAACAGGATCGAAACGCCCGACACGCCCTCGCCGCCGCTCAGCGTGGCCGTCACCGTGTGCTCCGTGCCGGCCGGGTTCTCGGCCGTCGGTGGGGAGAGCTCGAGCATCCGCGCGGGCACCGGCGCGAGGATCGTGAACGTGACCGGCGCGCTGATGCCCTCGTTGCCGGAGTCGTCCATCTGGCGGGCGCGGGCCGTATAGGTCCCGGGTGCCAGCGGGGTCGGGTCCTCGACCGACCAGCTCGTCAGGGTGCGCGTGGCGCTCAGCGTTTCGAGCGGCGGTGACTCCGGGATCACCGAGCCCGCGTAGACCTCGACCGTCACGGTCGGGGAGTCGCCGAGCTCGTTGCCCGCGGTGCCGCTGTAGATCGGTGTCGTGTCCCTGCTCTCGCTGCCCTGCTCCGGGGTCGTGAGCGTGACCGCCGGCGCGGGATCGGGCGGTATGCCGGCAGGGGAGAACGTGGTCAAGAACGAGCGCCGGACCGATCCCGAGGCCGGCAGCGCGATGCCCGTCCACGCCAGCGCCATCCCGTTGTCCTGGTAGACGTCGCATTCGCAGGTGTTGGGCAGCGGCTGGCCCGGCTGCGACGTGATCTGGCTGTAGACCGTCCCGTAGTAGGCCTCGTAATAGCTGCTGTCCGGGTCGATCGGCACGAAGCCCTCGATCCGGTCCCGCGGCATGTTGTTCGCGGTTCGCGAGCAGTAGACCCCGCCGGTCGAGGCGTTGACGAAGCCGTAGCCGTAATCGGAGTCCTGCAGGTAGCAGTCGGCGTACTGGTAGATCCCGATGCTCTCCGACGCGCCGCGACCGATGACCCGCACGTCGCTGCGATAAAAGTCCTCGCCGACGACGTAGCGCACGTCGAGGGTCACCAGCGGCGCAGTGCCCGCCGCGCACTCCTCCGAGGTTCCCGCGCACGCCGTCGTGACGACCCGGAACGGATTGGCGCTGCTGCCGTCGCCCGTCACCGCGGACTGGCTCACGGGGACGAAGCTGCCGAACGCGAAGACGGCCGTGTCGCGCGCGATGATCGGACCGCAGCTTCCAGTGCGGGTGGACGGGGGGAAGAACTCGTAGAACTGGTCGCCCGCGTAGCGCGCGTTGCAGTTGAGGTTCGGGCTGATCGCGATCTCGGTGATCGGACCCGCGGAGACGATGGTCCCGGGCGGTGGGGCCGTGTCGACGGTGAAGTCGCGGCTGGCGGGCGACGGATCGGCGTTGCCGGCCGCATCCGTCGCGCGCACCTCGAACGTGTGCGAGCCGTCGCCGAGCGCTGCCGTCGTCACGGGGGAGCTGCACGGCGCGAACGCGTCCGTGTCCACCCGGCACTCGAAGGTCGAATCCTCTTCGCCGGAGTCGAACTCGAAGCTCGGCGTGCTGTCGTCCGTCGTACCCTCCGGGCCGCTCGTGATCGTCGTCTCGGGTGGATCGGTGTCGACGCTGAAGCTGCGACTCGCCGGCGTCGTGTCGGCGTTGCCCAGCGCGTTGACGGCGCGCACCCGGACGCTGTGCGGGCCGGCGGCGAGCGCTGCCGCGGTGAACGGCGACTCGCAGGACGCGAAGTCGCCGCTGTCGACGGCGCACTCGAAGCTCGAGCCGGCCTCGGACGAGGTGAACGTGAACGTCGGGGCCGCGTCGTTCGTCGCCTCGTCGGGCCCGGTCTCGATCGTCGTGTCGGGCGCGGTCGCGTTGACGGTGAAGCTGCGGCTCGCAGGTTCTGGATCGACGTTGCCGGCCGCGTCGACCGCGCGCGCCTGCAGGACGTGCGAGCCGTCGTCGAGCACGGCCGTCGTGTGCAGGGCGTCGCAGGAGGCGAACTCGGCTGTGTCGACGCGGCATTCGAACGTCGAGCCCTCCTCGCTGGAGGCGAACCCGAACGTCGGCGTTACGTCGTTCGTCGCGCTCTCGGGCCCGTCGGTGATCGTCGTCTCCGGCGGCGTCAGGTCCTCCGTCGCCCCGGCGTTGCACGAGCCGTCGGGAACCCTGAAGACCCGGAGGTTGTCGAGGAAGGCCGCCGAATCCAGACCCGAGTCTTCCTGGTCGAAGACCGACAGGTGGATCGCATGGTCTCCGGGCGTGATCGGCGTCGCGGCGCGCAGGACCGGCGTCGCGCCGTCGTAGGTCGTTCCCGCGGCGTCGGCGACGGAGAATCCCGTCGTGTTGATGCTGACGAGCCGGCCGTCCGCGTCGAAGGCGAAGTTGTTCGGAGCGCTGACGGAGCTGGGGGCCGTGGGGTCGTCGGAGATGACGAAGTCAGAGACGTCGAGCTCTGCGACGAAGGCATCGTCGTACCCCGAGCCGACGAACTCGGGGTACTCCTCGGAGAGGAACTTGAAGTCCAGCGACAGGCAGTTGGCCGTGATCGGGACGTTCACGTCGATCCTGAGCGTCACGAGATCGTGGACGCTGTCGCCGTGGGCCCCGGTGCCGGGCGCATCGCCGCCGCTGGCGCCGGTGGTGTCGGGGCTCGTGTTCGGGTCGTCGGCGAACGTCGCGTCGCCCGAGCTCAAGATCGCGTAGCTGCCGCCGCTGAGCGGGAAGCCGGCCAAGGGGGTGGTGGAGACCGCGGCAGGATCGACCTCCAATGGCGCGGAGCCCTCGGAGCCCTCGTCGAGATCGGCGGCGAACGTGCAGCCGGCGTCCGGCGTCGCGCCCTCCGGCGGCGTGAAGTCGGTCGTGCCGTCGCCGTCGTCGTCGACGCCGTTGGAGCACGCGAACGCCGGGTCGGGCGCCTCCGTGGCCTCGACGTCGTCCTGCGGCGAGTCGCAGCCGGGATCCCTCTCGCCTTCGATCGGCTCGAAGTCGACGTTCCCGTCGGAGTCGTCATCGACGCCGTTTGAGCATTGCGCCAGAAGATCGTCCTGCTCGCGGTTGTCCTGCAGCGAGTCGCAGCCGGGATCGGGCATCTCGTTGACGAGCGCGAACCCGAGCCTCGGCGTCTGGGCGTCGATCCTGCCGTCCCCGTCGTTGTCCACGAGGTCCTCGCACTCGGCGAGGATCGGGGTGCCCTCGGACCCCTCGTCGAGATCCTCGGCGGAGCTGCAGCCGGGATCGGACGTTGCCGAGTCGTTGTCGACCTTGAGGTCGCCATCGTCGTCGATGCCGTTGGAGCACTGGGGAGGCGGCGCTTCGCCCGGCGCTTCCTGGTCGTCCTCTGACGAGTCGCAGTCGGGATCGCCGCCGGCTTCGGGCGCGAAGTCGATCCCGAGGTCGCCGTCGTCGTCGGCGCCGTTGGAGCACTCCGGCGCAGCGTCGTCCTGCTCGCGGTTGTCGGCGAATGACTGACAGCCGGAATCGGGCTCGTCGCCGAGCGGCGGCCCCTCGGGCGGCGCGTAGTCGACCCGTTCGTCATCGTCGTTGTCGCGGCCGTCCGCACACTCGGTCTCGGCCAGCCGCGGGCCCTCCGATTCTTCGTCGAGATCCTCGGCGGAGTCGCAGCCGGGGTCCGCCTGGCCCTCGTGCTCGTAGTCGATGCCGCCGTCGCCATCGTCGTCGATGCCGTTCGAGCAGGCGGATGGCGGGTCCTGCGCATCGGTTGCCTCGACGTCGTCCTGCGGGGAGTCACAGCCGGGATCGCCCGTGGACGGGGCGAAGTCGGTCAGGCCATCGCCGTCGTCGTCGCTGCCGTTGGAGCATTGCGCCACGGGATCGTCCGCTTCGCGATTGTCGCCTGCCGAGGCGCAACCCGAATCGGGCGCGGTGACCTCCGATGCAGCGAAGTCGGTCATGCCGTCGGCGTCGTTGTCCTGACCGTCCTGACACTCCGCGACGTAGGGCGGGGGGATGAACGGGAAGCTCGCGGCCGTGAAGACCGCCGGCGACAGCGGGTCGGCGATCGCGTCGGCGACCGCGGCAGCGTCGCGCGTCGGCGTGATCTCGGCCTGTGCGCGCGCAGCGGCGACGAGGCTTGCGAGCGTGAGCAGCAGGGCAGCTACGAGCCCGGACACGGCGGCTCGCGTGATGGTGGATGCCATCGCCCGGTGGGCGCTCGGCTTCATGAGCATCGATCCCTGAGTCGCGGGCCGGCTCGCCCGCTGTCAGGCGTCATCGAGCGCGACTCGACCCGTCCTTTGCGCAAGTCTCTTCCCGGCTCGAGGTGAAGTCAAGCTGTGTGGCTCACCTCACAGGGCTCGCCGAAGGTCGCTACGGGCGGCGGGTCCTGACGGTGGCGCGGACCGCGCGGGCGATGTAGCTGCGTCCGGCGCGCACCGTGACCGTCCGACGGGCGCGGTTGTCGCGCACGGAGACGACGCCGCGGATGACGTGGGTCAGGGTGCCGTCGCAGCGCTCCTGGGTCAGCCAGACGGTGCCGCGCACGGTCGCCGCGCTGTGGCGGCCGATGGTGCGGAAGCGCCCCTTGCCGTTGCCCAACAGCCGCGAGACCACCTTCCTGGAGCGTCGCCTCGCCTGCGCGGCGAAGACGTCGAAGGCGCCTGTCGCCTTGGCCCCTGCCGCCGTGCCGGCGCGTGCAGCCGAGCCGCACTCCTGGACGAAGTTGGCGCTTCGCAGGTGGATGTCGGTCGTGGGCAGGCGCGCTCGCCGCTGACGGATCTGGAAGATGCCCCTGAAGAACTCCGCGCGCTGAGTCTGTGTACGCCCGCGCAGGCGGCTGGCCGCGGACGTCAGCGCCAGGCGGCCTCGCAGGCTGTGCACGACCGTGCCGACCGGCAGGACCTCGGCGCCCTTCAGCGGCACGAATCCGCGAGGGGTGCCCGACTGGGCGGCGCGCACCGCGCTGCGCGTTTGCGATCCCGGCCGGCGCACGAACACCTCGCCGCTGATCAGCCGCGCGATCACCGTCTGCGCCAGCGTCGGGCCGACCGACGCATCGGACGTGTCGCTGGCATCGGGGATGCCATCGCCGTCGCGATCCCCGGGCGCAGGCACTCCGCCGCCGCCGATGCCGCCGGTGCCTCCTGCGCCAGCCGGCGGCGGTGGAGTGCCTCCGCCGGGCGGTGGCGGTGGCGGCGGCGTCGCCGGAGCGGCGACCGTGAACGAATAGCTCACCGGATCGCTCACGTTGCCCGCGGCATCCCGCGCTCGCACCTCGAACGTGTGCGGGCCGGGGGGAAGCGCCGGGGTCGTGAAGGGCGAGCTACAGGGCTCCCAGCTCCCGCCATCCACCCGGCACTCGAACGTCGAACCCGGCTCGCTGGCAGTGAACTCGAACGACTGCTGTCCGCCACTGGAGGGACCCGGCGTGACGGCGGCGTCGGGCGGCGTCGTGTCGCGAACGAACGACCGGCTCGAGACGGGGCCCACGTTGCCGGCGGCGTCGGTCGCGCGCACCTCGAAGGTGTGCGGCCCGTCGGCCAGCGACGCATCGGTCAGATACGGAGACGCGCACGGCTCGAACGCGCCGCCGTCGACACGACACTCGAACGTCGCGCCCGGCTCGTCGGAGAAGAAGACGAACACCGGCTGAGACCTCGAGGCGCCCTCGTCGGGGAACAGGATCTGCGTTTCCGGCGCCGTCACGTCGCGCGTGAACGAACGGCTGGCGACGGGGCCGGTGTTGCCCAGCGCATCGGTCGCGCGCACCTCGAAGGTGTGCGGTCCCTCGCTCAGCGGACCGGTCGTGTACGGCGACGTGCACGGCGCGAACGAGCCGCCGTCGAGGCGGCACTCGAAGGTCGAACCGGGCTCGGAGCTGAACACGAACGTCGCCGTGGCGTCGGGGCTGCTGCCCGTCGGCCCCGACGTGATCGACGTCGGCGGCCCGGCCACGTCGACGACGAACGTCCGGCTCGCCGGCGGCCCGATGTTGCCCGCGGGATCGGTCGCACGCACCTGGAAGGTGTGCGACCCGTCCGTGAGCGGGGCGGCCGTGAACGGCGATGCGCACGGCGCGAACGCCCCGCTGTCCATCCGGCACTCGAACGACGCGCCCGGCTCGTTGGAGGAGAACACGAACTGCGGCGTGGGGTCCCCGGTCGTCCCCGTCGGGCCGTCCGTGATCGAGGTCAGCGGCGCCGTCGTGTCGACCACGATCGCCCTTTGCGCCGCCGACGGATCGGCGTTGCCGGCCAGATCCACCGCCCGCACCTCGACAACATGCGGCCCGTCGGCGAGTGCGGGCGAGTAGCCCGAGATGCACGGAGAGAACTCGGCGTCGTCGATACGACACTCGAATGTCCCCGGCTCGTTCGAGGTGAACGTGAAGGTCGGCGTCGCGTCGTCGATGAGCCCCGTCGGACCCGAGAGGGTGGTCGCAGGCGGTGTCGTGTCGACGACGAAGGCCCGACCCGACACGGGGCCAGTGTCACCGACGATGTCCGTGGCCCGGACCTCGAAGGTGTGCGGCCCGTCGGCGAGCGGATCGGTCACGAACGGTGACGTGCACGGCTCGAATTCGCCGCCGTCGACGCTGCACTCGAACGTCGCAGCCTCGTCGGGGGAGGAGAACGTGAACCGCGGCGTCTGATCATGCGTGGACTCCGCGGGACCCGAGTCGATCGTCGTCACCGGCGGCGGGATCTCGGGATCGAACCACCGCTTCGTGGCCGTCGCCATCGGCTCGTCGAAATCGCATTCGCCGAAGCCCAGCACGCCGATGTCCAGCCCACCGAGGCCGAGCTCGCCGCCGGAGTCGCCGAAGTCGAGGTCGGCACACGCCGTGATGGTGTCCACGCCGCGATTCTCGCCCGTGTACGTGAAGGTCGCGACGCCCCCTTCGTCCGTCTCGATCCAGATCTCGTCGTCCAGCGGCGTGGGGTTCGCACCAGTCACGGTGAACAGGATGCGCCGGTCGTCCCTACCGCCTTGACGGTTGGTCTCCAGCGTCGCGGTCACCGTGTGCTCATCCCCGACGGGGTTTCGATCGTCCTGCGGCGTGAGCGTGAACGTGGTCGTGTCGACGACGAAGAACGTGACCGGCTCGCTGAAGCCCTCCGTGCCCGAGTCGTCCGTCTGGCGGGCGCGAGCCGTGTAGAAGCTCCCGGGCTCCAGATAGGCGCCCTCGTACGTCCACTCGCCGTCCACCACCGTGGCCTGGTAGGAGTTGTAGACGTCGTCGGTGACCGTCTCGCCCTCGAAGACGTCGACCGTCACGTACGGCGAATCCCCGTCGGCGGTGCCTTCGAAGGTGATGTCCGGGTCCTCGGTGCTGGAGCCATCGGCCGGACTCGTCAGCGTGACCGTGGGGGGATCCCCGATCAGCGCGCCCCCCGGCGAGACGACGGTGACGAACGTGCGCCGAGCCGACCCGTTCAAGGGCAGGTCGATGCCCGTCCAGGCCAGCGCGAGGGCGTTGTCGTGCGGCTCGCTGCCGCTGCTGCACAGGCAGTCGTCGGGCAGGGCCGAGCCGTCGATCCGGGCCCTGACGTCGCCGGGCTCGTGCTCGAACCATGAACTGCCCGGGGTTACTGGCACGAAGCCGACGATCGACCCGGGTTCGGCCGGGCTCGCGTCCTCCAGGTCCGAGCAGTAGATGCCGCGCGTCGAGGCATCGAAGAAGCCGAAGCCCTCGTCCTGCCCGCGCACCGCGCAGTCGCCGTACTGATAGATCCCGACGGGCTCGGCGGGGCCGCCGTTTCGGTAGACCGTGACCTCCGTGCGGAAGGACTCCTGGCCATCGACGTAGCTGACCGTGGTCTCCAGCGACGGGGCCAGCCCCTCGGCGCAATCGCTCTCGCTGCCTGCGCACACCCCGTAGGTGACGATGTAGTAGGGGCTCTCCGAGGTACCGAGTCCGCCCTGGAACTGAAATCCTCCGACGTAGTCGAGCGTGTCGACGTCGTTGTCGGGAGGGCCGTAGACCGTGCCGCCGCGGGTCGTGTAGATGCCGCAGGGCAGGTCCTCGTTGGAGTCGTCGAAGCTGTCGGGACCGTCGTCGTTGTCGTGGCTGACCTGGCAGCTGAGGTCGGGGTCGACGGTGATCGACAGCGGCCCTTGGGCAGACGTCTCCGGCGGAGGGATCGTCAGCGCCTGGCCGGTCGCCGGCGCGAGCAGCAGCGTCGCGAGCATGGCTACGCCGGCGGCGGCGATGCGGCTGATCAGCGTCTTGCGAGACATCCGTTCTCCCAGATCATCGTGAACCCAGACGCCGGCCCCGTCCGAGGTCGGCGCTTCCCCCCCGCTGGCGTGCGACATCATAAACTCGTCGCCGCCGGTCTGTGCCGTTTCTTCGCGAGGGCGCGACCCGAGCGGTCGCGAGGGCTCGGGCTCAGGGGCGCCGCGTCCTGACGGTGGCGCGGACGGCGCGGGCGAGGTAGCTGCGTCCGGCGCGCACGGTGACCGTCCGGCGGGCGCGGTTGTCGCGCACGGAGACGACGCCGCGGGTGACGCGCGTCAGGGTGCCGTCGCAGCGCTCCTCGGTCAGCCAGGTCGTGCCGCGCACCGTTGCCGCGCTGTGGCGGCCGATCGTGCGAAAGCGTCCCTTGCCGTTGCCCCACAGCCGCGAGACGACCTTCTTGGAGCGGCGCCTGGCCTGTGCGGCGAAGACGTCGAAGGGGCCAGATGCGCTTGCCGCGGTGGCGGCGCGTGCGGCGGAGCCGCAGTCCCTGACGTAGTTGGCGCTTCGCAGGTGGATGTCGGTCGTGGGCAGTCGCGCTCGCCGCTGGCGGATCTGGAAGATGCCCCTGTAGAACTCCGCGCGCTGGGTCCGCGTGCGGCCGTTGAGGCGGCTGGCCGCCGACGTCAGCGCCAGCCGTCCTCGCACGGCGTGCACGATCGTGCCGACGGGCAGCACCTCGGCGCCCTTCAACGGCACGTACCCGCGGGGGGCACCGCTCTGTGCTGCGCGCACGGCGCCCCGCGGCCGCGACCCCGCCGGCAGGCGCACGAACACCTCGCCGCTCACGACTCGTCCGATCACCGTCTCGGCGATGATCGGGGGCACCGACGCGTCGGACTTGTCCTCGGCGTCGGGGATGCCGTCGGCGTCACGATCGGGCGCCGGCGCAGGCGGCACGACCGGGGCCGGCGGCGCCGGTGCGCTGAAGCTGCTGCGCTGCAGGAAGACGTTGGAGTCGAGGACGCTGTCGCTGCGATCGGCGATCGCGAGCTTGACCTTGTTCACCTGTCCGGGCGTGACCGCCGCCGTGCACGTCAGGATCGTGGTCAGGCCGTCCATCTCGGTGTCGATCGGGCCTCCGATCTCGGAGGGCGGGTTGTTGCGGTAGAGCTCTGGGTGCTTGGCGACCACCCCGTTGGCCGGATCGGTGGTGCCGAACGGATTGCCCCCGTTGATCGTGTTGATCGACACGGGCTCGCTCGTGCCCGGCACCAGCGCGCAGTTCTGCCCGTTGACGTAGAAGGCGAAGACGTCGTTGACGCCGCTCGCCAGACCTTCGGAGACGTACTCGTTGTATTCGTCCGAGCTGAAGACGTAGTTGAAGGTGAGCACGCTCGAGCTGGGCACGAGGTCGAACGCGAGCACGGCGGCGTCCAGCGTCGAGCCGCCGACGAGCGCGTCGAGATCCGCGTCGCCGGCCGTGCCGTTGCTCGTGCTCACACCGTCATCGTCGTTGGGGCCGACGACGGACGCGACGGCTCCAGAGCTCAGGACCACGCCGCCCTCGAAGCCGACGATCCCGGTCCCGCCGGAGAACGTGCCGGCCGCGACCGGCGCGCCCGCGTACGCGGCGTTGGAGACCGTGACGCCTGAACCGGCCAGGCTCTGGGCGAGCTGGATGGCGGTGGGCGAGCCGTCGACGAGGTCGTCGGTGACCAACGCCGCCGGCGCGGTGGATGCGGTGGCGGCCATGGCTGCCACCGCAATGGACACGACTGCCCGGACCCTGCGACCACGACGTGACTGAGACATCCGATTCTCCCGGCGTGAGTGGGCGCCTTCGTGGCGCTGTCCGGCGATCATAGTCCCGCCTCGGCGGCCGTGCCGGATTTCTGCGGGCGGGTCCGCGGCGGCCGGATTCAGGGGCGGCGGGTCCTGACGGTGGCGCGGACCGCGCGCGCGAGGTAGCTGCGCCCGGCGCGGACGGTGACCGTGCGGCGGGTGTTCAGGTTGCGAACGGAGACGACGCCGCGGGTCACGCGGGTCAGCGTGCCGTCGCAGCGCTCCTCGGTCAGCCAGATCGTGCCGCGCACGGTCGCCGCGCTGTGGCGGCCGATCGTGCGAAAGCGCCCCTTGCCGTTGCCCCACAGCCGTCGCACGACCTTCTTGGAGCGTCGCTTGGCCTGCGCGGCGAAGACGTCGAAGGCGCCTGCCGCCTTGGCGGCTCGCGCGGCGGAGCCGCACGCCTTGGCGAAGTCGGTGCTGCGCAGCACGATGTCGGTCGTCGCCGGGCGCGCGCGCTTCTGGCGGATCTGAAAGACGCCCCTGAAGAACTCCGCGCGCTGGGTCCGCGTGCGGCCGTTGACGCGGCTGGCGAACGACGTCAGCGCCAAGCGTCCGCGCGTGGCGTGCACGATCGTGCCGACCGGAAGCACCTCTGCGCCCTTCAGCGGCACGTACCCGCGAGGGGTCCCGGTCTGTGCGGCGCGCACCGCGCTGCGCGAGCCCGATCCCGCCGGCCGGCGCACGAAGACCTGGCCGCTGACCACGCGCGCGATCACGGTCTCGGCCAGCTTCGGGGCAACCGACGCGTCGGACGTGTCGTCGGCGTCGGGGATGCCGTCGGCGTCACGATCCGGCGGGGCTACGGGCGGCGCGGGCGGCGTCACCGGTGGCGGTGCGTTGAAGCTGGCACGCTGCAGGAAGACGTTGGAGTCGACGCTGAGGTCCGGATCGCGATCGGCGATCGCGAGCTTGATCCGGTTCGTCTGGCCCGGCGTGACCGCGGCCCTGCAGGTCAAGACCGTGGTCAGGCCGTCCATCTGCGTGTCGATCGGGCTCCCGTTGCGGGTGTAGTCGTTGTTGCGGTAGAGCTCCGGGTGCCTGGCGAGCACCCCGAGGGTCGGATCGGTGGTGCCGAAGGGGTTGCCGCCGTTGATCGTGTCGATCGAGACCGCCTCGCTCGTGCCCGGCACCAGCGCGCAGTTCTGCCCGTTGACGACGAAGGCGAAGACGTCGGCGACGCGGAACTCCGGATTCGTGTTGCCGACGTACTCGTTGTAGCCGTCGGAGCCGAACACGTAGTTGAAGGTCAGGACGCTCGAGCTGGGCACGAAGTCGAACGCGAGCACGGCGGCGTCCCCGAGCGGGCCGCCGAAGAGCCGAAGGAGGTCCTGGTCGTCGCCGGGCGTCCCGTTGACCGTGGTCGCGCTCGGGCTCGTGTTGGGACCGACGACGGACGCGACGGCTCCGGATCCCAGGATCACGCCGTCGTCGAAGCCGACGATCCCGCCGCCGCCGGCGAACGTGCCGGCCGCGGCCGGCGCGCCGGCGTACGTGGCATTGGAGACCGTCACGCCTGGACCGGCCAGGCTCTGGGCGAGTTGGATGGCGGTGGGGGAGCCGCCGGCGAGGTCGTCGGTCGTCAGCGCCGCCGTGGCGGTCGATGCGGTGGCGGCCATGGCCGCCGCGGCCAGCGAGGCGACGATGCGGGCCCTGCGACCATGTGCGTGAGACATGCGAACCTCCCTGGCGATCATAGTGCTGCGGTGAGGAGCGCCAGTCCGAACAGCGCGATGATGTGAAACGCCTGGTCGACGATCGCCCGCACGCCCGGCATGGTCGTCGGATCGCAGTGTTTGACCCGGCGTAGGTAGAGGTCCAGCAGCCGCCCGTCGTCCTGCACCAGGTGCGGCCCGGCGACGAGCGCTGCGATCAGCAGGACACCAGCGCCGAGGTCGTCGCTCAGCCACACCAGCGCAGGCACGAACGCGAGCGCGTAGCTGGCGATGTGCGACAGCAGCGCACGGCGCGCGATCGGATCGGAGCTCAGGCCGCGGCGTTTGTGCGCGGCCTGCCAATCGGTTTGAAAGAGGTAGTCACCCGCGAGATGACAGACCACGAAGACGCAGAAGACCTCCACCCATGGCACGGCGCGAGGCTATCGCTATCCTCGCGCCGTGGGCGAGAAGTTGCGGAAGGACACCACCTCCGCGATGGACATTGGCATCGTGCTCGGTCAGCGCTATGTCTTGAAGTCGCCGATTTCGCGCGGGGCGATGGGCACGGTGCACCTCGCGGTCGATCGCACGACGGGCGACGAGGTGGCGGTCAAGCGCCTCACCGACGTCACGCAGGTCGCTCGCTTCGAGATCGAGGCCCGCCTGCTGTCCTTCCTCTCGCATCCGCGGGTCGTGCGCGTCATCGACCACTTCAACGACCTCAACGGCTACTTCCTCGTCATGGACCTCGTTCGCGGCGCGGACCTGGGACAGGTCCTCAAGGCCGGCGGCAAGCCAGGGCTTCCGATCGACGTCGTGCTGACCTACGCCCAGCAGACCTGTGAGGCGCTGGACTACGTCCACCAGCAGCGCATCGTGCATCGCGACGTCAAGCCCGCGAACCTGATCCTCAGCGAGAACGGCGTGATTCTGGTCGACTTCGGGGTGGCTCGCGAGCTCGACGAGGTGGGCTCGGAGGATGTCGGCACGGCGGGCGTGGGGACGCCGCGCTTCATGGCGCCGGAGATCTTCGCCGGCGGCGCGGTCTCCGAGCGCAGCGACGTCTTCAGCCTCGCCGCGACGGTCTCGACGCTGCTGTGCGGCGAGCTGCCGCGCTACGGCGATCGCCGCTCTTTGCGCGATCGCGTCCCCGAGATCACCGCGGAGCTGTCCGACGCGGTGAGGGCGGGGATGGAGTTCATGCCAGAGCGCCGCATCGCGTCGATCGACGCGTTCGCGACCGCGATCGGGCGCCCGCTGCGCGAGCGCGAGGGAGCGCCGTTCATCCGCAGCGTGACCCAGCCGGAGGGCCGTCCGTCGCTGATCGGCGCCGTCGCGCGCACCGCGGCGGGAATCTTCGACGCGGCCGCCGCGTCGATCGCGCTGGTCGACCCCGACACCCAGGAGCTCGTCTTCCAGGCCGCCTGGGGCGCGGGCGCCGACGAGATCGTCGGCGTGCGCCTGGCTCCGAACACGGGCCTGGCCGGAGCCGTGGTCAGCAGCGGCGAGCCGACCTTCGTCGCCGACTGCCGCAACGACCCGCGCTTCGCCGCGCGCATCGCGGCGAACACCGGCTACGTGCCGGTCACGATGCTGATCGTGCCGCTGAAGCGCGGGGGCAGCACGCTCGGCGTGCTTTCGCTGCTCGATCGGCGCGACGGCAACGCCTACGCCGGCGACGACGTCACCCGGGCCGCCCTGTTCGCCGAGCTCGCAGTCGAGGTGCTCGCGGTCGGCCAGCGGGCGCTGCCCGGCTGAAGACCCGGGTCCGATGGCGCCGATCGCCCATCTCGACGTTGACGCCTTCTACGCCAGCGTCGAGTTGCAGCGCCGGCCCGAGCTGCGCGGGCTGCCGGTGATCGTGTCGGGCAGCGGGCCGCGCGCCGTCGTGACGACGGCGTCCTACGAGGCGCGCAAGTTCGGCATCGGCTCGGCGATGCCGACGGCGCGGGCGCGGCGCCTGTGCCCCGACGCGATCCTCGTGGCGCCCGACTTCGACGCCTACCGCGAGGCGTCGCGGGCGATCATGGAGCGCGTGCGCGCGCAGGTCGAGCGCGTCGAGGTGGTCGGCCTCGACGAGGCCTACCTCGATCTCGACGGACTGCTGTCGCCGCGCGCGGCGATGCGCCGGCTCGTCGAGGAGATCCGTTCGGAGACGGGCCTGGACTGCTCGGTCGGGATCGGTCCCAACCGCCTCGTCGCGAAGGTCGCCTCGGATGCCGAGAAGCCGCGCGGCTTCGTCTGCCTCACGCGCGAGCAGGCCTGCGAGCGCTTCGGCTCGTGCGCGCCCGGCCTCGTGCCGGGAATCGGCCCGAAGACCGCGGCTCGCCTCGACGGCATGGGGTTGACGACCCTTCAGGCGCTCGCCGCCGCGCCTGCCGAGCTGCTCGTCGCGGAGTTCGGCTCCAACCACGGTCCCGACCTGCAGCGCCGCGCGCGCTTCGAGGGCTCGGCTGAGCTCACGCCGGTGCGCGTCGCCGTGTCGGAGTCGCGCGAGACGACGTTCGACGTCGACATCGCCGACCCGTCGCGCCTGGAGGAGATCCTCGCCGATCTCGCCGTGCAGCTGTGCGATCGCCTGGCGGCGCAGGAGCGGCGCGGGCGCAACATCGCGATCAAGGTGCGCCTGTCGGACTTCACGACCGTCACGCGGGCGCGCACGATCGGCGCGTTCACGAACGATCCGCAGACGGTCTCGCGCGTCGCGCTCGAGCTGCTGCGCGAGTACGCCCCGGCGCGCCCGGTCCGGCTGCTGGGCGTACGCGTCGCCGCGTTCGAGACCGGCGAGGTCGAGGACCCCGGGGACCAGCTGGCGCTGCCGTTGTAGCGTGGGATCGATGCCGTCGCTGCCCGTGAACGGGACCGAGCTGTACTACGAGCGCCGCGGCGCCGGCGAGCCGCTGCTGCTGATTCAGGGCATGAGCGGCCACAGCCTGCACTGGGGCGAGGAGTTCCTGTCGCTGCTCGAGCGCGACTTCGAGCTCGTGCTCTACGACCATCGCGGCGCCGGGCGCAGCGCGGGCGACGAGTCGTCGTTCACGATCGCCGACCTGGCCGCCGACGCCGCGGGCGTGCTCGACGGCCTGGGCATCGAGCGTGCGCACGTGCTCGGCATCTCGATGGGCGGGATGATCGCCCAGGAGCTCACGCTGACGCGCCCCGAGCGCGTGCGGACGCTGACGCTCGGCTGCACGTACTGCGGCGGGCCGGACTCGCGCTTCACCGAGGAGCGCGTCGTCAACGACCTCGCGATGGCGCTCATGTCGGGCGATCGCGACCGCAAGCTGCGCGCCGGCTGGGCGTTCAACGTCTCGCCGCGGTTCGCGGCCGTCGAGGGCAACTTCGAGCGCTTCGCCGAGGTCGCCGACCAGTACCCGGTCCCGCTGGAGATGGTCATGGCCCAGGTGCGGGCGGTCATGGCCCACGACACGAGCGGGCGGCTGGAGGAGATCGGCGCCCCGACCCTCGTCGTGCACGGCACCGGCGATCAGATGCTCGCGGCGGCCAACGGCGAGGTCGTCGCCGGCCTGATCCCGGGCGCGCGCCTGGAGCTGCTCGACGGCGTCGGGCACCTGTTCTTCTGGGAGCAGCCCGAGCGCGTCGCCGAGCTGATCGCCGAGCACGCCGCGGCTCCGCGGCTCTAGGCGTCGGTCAGCGCCGGGCGCGCGGGGAGGCGCGGCGCGGAGCGCGGACCGTCAGCGTGCGCGAGGCCCGCACGGGCGCGAGCTGCCCGCGACGCGCCGTCGTCGAGATCCGCACGCGCAGCCGGCGGCGCGAGCGCAGCATCCGCGCGCCGCGGCTGTTGAGCCTCACGGTGACGCTTGCCGAGCGGCCGGCCGCGATCGTCCGCGTCGCCCGTCCGACGCGAATCGCGCCGACCGTGCCCACGACGACGACGTTGCAGGCGGGCCCGCTCGCCGGGCAGCGCACGACCTGGCCGGTGCGCACGACGACCTGCGCGCCGCTGCGCGCGGTGGTGGCCGCCCGCTCGAGCGTGATCGTCGGTGGCGATGGCGGCGGCGGCGGCGGCGGTGGCGGTGGCGGCGGCGGCGGACCGGGCGGGGGAGGCGCGACCGCGACGACGCGCTGGACCAGCGAGGCCTGGCTGTCGGTGAAGTCCGGTGAGCCGCCCGTGTCATCGGCGTAGCGCGCGAGCACGACATGGTCGCCGGCGGGCAGATCGCTGACGATCACGCCGGCCTCGCCGTCGCCGTCGATCGGCGCGGCCAGCGCGAACTCGCCGTCGATCAGGAACTGGACGCTGCCGAAGGGCGTGATCGGCGTGCTGACGTTGGCGACCGACGCGACGAAGATCACGTCGCTGCCGAGCGCGAGCGGGTTGGCGCTCGACGTCAGCGTCGTTGACGTCGTCGCCGCCTGCACGTCCTGCACGGCGTCGGCGGCGATCGTCGCGTGGCGCCAGTCGCCGCCGTAGACGGCAGACACGCTGTCGCCGACGTCCAGCAGGAAGGTGGGCGAGAAGGTCGCCTGCCCGTTGGGAGCGATCGCGACCGGGGCGCCGTCGGCGACGCCGTTGACCTGGAACTGCACCGTCCCCGTCGGCGCCGGTCCGGCGCCGCTGTTGACGACCGTCGCGGTGAACGTGGGGTCCTCGCCGAACGTGATCGCGCTGTCGGAGGACACGAGCGACAGCGTCGCCGGGACCGTCGCCAGCGCGTTGACGGCGACCCCGGTCGGCCGGAACGCCGGCGCCAGGCTGAGATTCGGGTTCGAGCCGTCCAGGCCCGAGCGGCCGATCGAGCCGGTGAAGTCGCCGCCGCTGCCGCTCGAGCTCCAGTACAGGTGCGTGCTGTCCACCGCCACCCCGGACGGGTTGTCGATGCCGCTGACGAGGCTCGGGTTCGGGTCGCTGCCGTCGAGGTCGGCGCGGCCGATCGTGCCGTCGGCGTTGCCCCAGTAGATGTGCGTGGCGTTCACGGCGATGCTCGTCGCGCCGGAGCCCCCGCCGGAGATCGTGATGATGTCGGGGTCGGGGTCGCCGCCGTCGAGGTTGGCGCGGCCGATCGCCCCGCCCGTCGTCCAGTAGACGTGGGTCGCATCGACCGCCACGTTGACGATGTTCGGCGCGTCGATGAAGTCAGCGTCCGGCGAGCTGCCGTCGAGGTTCGCGCGGCCGATCGCGTTCGTGCCGAGGCCCGCCCAGTAGATGTGCGTGGCGTTCACGTCGATCCCCGAGGCGATCGCCGTGATGAAGCTCTGATCGACGCCGGTGCCGTCGATCGCGGCGCGTCCGATCGCCGCGGGATCGAGGTCGGGCCAGTTGCCCCAGTACAGGTGGCCCGCGTCGACCGCGACGGCGCGCGGGGAGTTGGCACCCGCGACGTAGGACTGGCGCACGCCGCTTCCGTCGAGGTCCGCGCGGCCGATCGAGTCGGTGTCCGTACCCGACGCGGGCAGGTCGCCGTTGCTCCAGTAGACGTAGGCGCCGGCCGGCGTCGCTGCGACGAGCATCGCGGCGAGGACTGCGCAGACGAGCCAGAGCCGCATCGGCGCAGTATGCAGCGCGGCGCCGCATTTGTGGAGAAACCTTGCTCGCGTGAGCGAGCGTGTTTCAGTAAAGCGCGGCCGCCATCCGCCGGCGCGTCTCGCGCGACAGCGGGTGCTCGACGCCGAGCTCGTCGAGGATCGCGACGATCACGCGGCGGATGCGCTCGGCGTCGGCGGTCTTGGCCGACAGCAGCTCGATCAGGCGGTCGAGGCCGTCCTCGAGCTCGCCCTCGTCGAGCATCTTGAAGGCCTCGCGCAGCTCGGGGGAGGCGTTGCGCTCGAGATCGATGCGCGCGGCCAGGCCATCGGAGCGGAAGTTGCCCGGCGCGTTCTTGACGAGCTCCAGGGCGCCGTCCGGATCGCCCTGGCGGTAGAGCAGCTGGGCCAGCGCGAACGCCGCGTTGACGTTCTTGGAGTCGAGCTCGACGGCCTTGCGCAGCGACGCCTCGTCGCCGGCCTCGAGCAGCAGCTGGGTCTCGGACGGCACCAGGCCGTCGAAGAACTGCTCGACCTGCGCGGCGGGCAGCGCGCCGACGAACTCCGCGACGACCTCGCCGTCGCGAAAGGCCTTGACGGCGGGGATGCCCTGGATGCCGAAGCGCTCGGACATGCCGGGGTTCTCGTCGGTGTCGATCTTCGCCAGCACGACCTTGCCGTGGCGGCTGCCGGCGGCCTTCTCGAGCGCCGGGCCGAGCTGCTTGCAGGGCCCGCACCACGGCGCCCAGAAGTCCACGACGACCGGGACCTCGCTGGATCGGTCGAGCACCTCGGCCTCGAAGTCGGCCTCGTTCACGTCGATGACGGTCATGATGGACAGGTTAGGGAAGGCCCTCCGCGCGCCCGCGCCGCGGGCCGGCCCGCATGGCTGCGAGGCTTTCGCCGCATGATCGAGCGAGCGATCCCCGGCGCCGGCGTGACGCTGGCCGCCTCCGACGACGGCGACGGCATCCCGGTCGTGCTGCTGCACGGCTTGACCGCCTCGCGGCGCTACGTCGTCATGGGCTCCCGCGCGCTCGCGCGCTCAGGGCACCGCGCCATCGCCTACGACGCGCGCGGGCACGGCTCCTCGGCGCCCGCGCCGTCAGCGGGCGCGTACGGCTATGACGAGCTGAGCGCCGACCTGCTGGCGCTGCTCGACGAGCTCGGGCTGGAGCGCGCCGTGCTGGCCGGCGTGTCGATGGGAGCCCACACGATCCTGCGCCTGGCGCTCGACGCCCCCGAGCGCGTCGCCGGGCTCGTCGTGATCACGCCCGCCTTCGACCCCGTCTCGCGCGCGGACGGGGTCCGGCGCCTGCGCCGCTACGACGCGCTGGCCGGGGGGCTGCGCGCGGGCGGCATCGACGGCTACGTCGCGGCCTACGACGTCGCCCGGCTGCCGCCGGCGTGGCGCGAGTCGGCGACGACCTTCCTGCGCCAGAGCCTCGCGCGCCACGAGCACCTCGACGCGGTCGCTGACGCGCTGCGCGCCGTGCCGCGCTCGCGGCCCTTCGCAGATCTGCACGCGCTCGAGGCGATCGCGTGCCCCGCGGTCGTCGTCGCCAGCCGCGACGAGGCCGACCCCGGGCACCCGCTCGCGCTCGGAGAGGACTACGCCGAGTTGCTGCCGCACGGCAGGCTCGTCGTCGAGGACGAGGGCAGCTCCCCGCTGGCATGGCAGGGCGGCCGGCTGTCGAAGGTCATCGCCGGCCTCGCCGCGGAGGCGTGGTGAGCGCCGGCGCGGGCTACTCCGGCACGCCGCTCGTGCGCAAGCTCGGTTTCAAGCCGGCGATGCGGGTGCACTACGCGGCAGCGCCCGAAGGCTTCGCCGATCTGCTCGGCGAGCTGCCCGACGGCGTGCGCGTGCTGGCGCGCCCGGCGCCCGAGCTGGACCTCGTGCTGGTGTTCGTGCGCTCGCGCTCAGAGCTCGTGCGACGCCTGGGCGGGCTGCACGCCAAGCTCAGGCAGGACGGCATGCTGTGGGTAGCCTGGCCGAAGCGTGCATCCAACGTGCCCACAGACATGACCGAGGACGTGGTGCGCGACGTGGCGCTCCCGCGCGGCCTCGTTGACGTCAAGGTCTGCGCGATCGACGACACGTGGTCGGGCCTGAAGCTCGTCATCCGTCGCGAGCTGCGCACGTGAGCGTGGCGCGACCCAGCGGCGAGGCCGTCGCCGATCCGGGCGCTCCGCTTCCTGCGAGCGCGAGCGACGTCCCCGAGGCCGCGTTGCCGAAACGCCGACGGCGCCGCCGTCACACGATCGCGCGCGTGCTGTGGAGCGGCCCGCGGCGGCTGTTCGACTTCTACTGGGGCGAGGGGATCGCCGACGACGTGCCGGCGCTGGCGTACTACCTCGTGCTGTCGCTGGCGCCGTTCGCGCTCGGGCTGGCGGCGCTCGAGGCACTGCTGCTCAAGGACGTGCTGTCGGCGGTCACGGTCGCCGACCAGCTCAACCGCTTCCTGCCCGAGGCGCTGCACGACGACATCCGCGGGCTCGTCCTGGGGACGCGCAGCAACTCGCCGCTGCTGCTGGCGCTCGCGCTGTTCGCGATGCTGTGGACGACGTCGGGCGGGATCGGCGTGATCGAGCGTTGCCTGTCGCGGATCCTCGACGTCCCGCGCCACAACATGGTCATCGGACGGATCCGCAACCTCGGCCTCGGCGCGCTCGTCGCCGTCGCCGTGATCCTCGCGTCGCTGAGCATCTCCGTGGTGACGAACCTGTCCTACGAGCTGCGGCCCGGCGAAGGGTTCCCGGGGCCGATGATCCTCGTCTTCAACGCGATCGGATCGATGCTCGTGTTCGCGACGATCTACCGCTATGCCCCGCTGACGAAGGTGAGCTGGCGCTCGGCGCTGCTCGGCGGCATCCCGGGCGGCCTGGCGATCCAGACGGTTCCCGCGATCGTCGGGTTGTACGTCTCGGCGGCCGCGGGCTTCGCGGCCTTCCAGCTGTTTCTGCTGCTGGCGGTCATGCTGCTGGGCCTCTACATCATCGCGCTGCTGCTGCTCGTGGGCGCCGGCATCGCAGGGCGCGCCGAGCGGCGCTCGTGGGGCGCCGAGGAGGAGTGAGAACGCGACGAACACCCCGGCCGCGCGCGGCTTCCGGGGTCGAACGTCGCTTCTGAAGATCTCAGCGTGGGTGGGCGTCGGCGCGACCTGAGGCGCCCGGCGCACCCGCGCTAGCCGTTGAGCTGCTTCTTCAGTGCCGAAGCGGCCGAGAACTTGGCGGCCTTGCTGGCGGAGATCTGAATCGTCTCACCGGTGGCCGGGTTGCGGCCCTCGCGAGCCGAACGATCGCTCACGCTGAACTTGCCGAAGCCTGCCACGGCGCATTCGCCGCCTCCAGCGAGCTCGGCGGCGATCGCGTCGAAGGTGGCGTCGACGGCGCTCTTGGCGTCAGAACCGCTGAGGCCGGTGTCCGAGGCCACCTTCTGTGCGAGCTCCTGCTTGGTCATTGCGTACTCCCGAGTCGGGTACAGATCGGCCTACGCTAGCGGTTGGCCCGGCGTTACGGGGGTTTAGGGCTCCGGCGAAGCCCGCAACGAGCGCTTGCGCGCGTCAGGCGGCGAGCGGCTCGGGCGCCGAGCCCGGCAGGCTGAAGCGCACGCGCGCGCCGCCGCCGTCGTCCTCCGCGCCGTCCTCGACGATCCAGATCCGGCCGCCATGGGCCTCGACGATGGCGCGGGAGATCGCAAGCCCGAGGCCCGCGCTGCCATCGGTGCGCGAGGAGCGGTCCGAGCCCTGGGCGAAGGGCTCGAAGACGCGCTCGCGATCGCCCGGCGCGATGCCCTCGCCGCTGTCGGCGACCTCGATCTCGACGTTCGTGCCGGCGCTCGCCGCACGCACGGTGACGCTGCCGTCCGCGGGCGTGTGGCGGATCGCGTTCTGGATCAGGTTGAACAGCACGCGCTGGATGCGCTCGGGGTTGACGTGCGCCGCCACGAGCGCCGGATCGATCTCCGCGCGCACGGCGACGCCGCCGGCCCGCGCGGCGGGCGCCATCGCCGCCACCGTCTCCTCGACGAGCTCGTCGATCTGCACCTGGCGCATCGTCCACGCGACCTCGCCGGCCTCGATCCGCGTCAGCTCGAAGAGGTCGTCGATCAGGGCGCCCAGCGCCCGCACGTGCAAGCCGAGTCGGCGCACGTACTCGCGCCGCATCTCCGGATCGCCGACCTCGTCGTTGACGGCGTCGGCCAGCAGCCGCAGGGCGGTCACCGGCGTGCGCAGGTCGTGTGAGACGGCGGCGATCAGAGAGCGCCGCGCGGCGTCGGCCTCCTCGCGACGCTGCTCGGCGGCCGCCAGGCGCGCGACCATCGCCTCGACCTCGCGCGCGACCTGCGCGAGCTCGTCGTCGCCGCCGACGCGCAGCGCGGGCGAGCGCTCGCCCGCGCCGATCGCGGCGAGGCCCGCGCGCAGCACGTTGACGTCGTCCATCACGCGATGTGACAGCAGCCGGCCCGCCCACAGCCCCAGCAGCGCGCTGTAGGCGCCGACCGACGCCGTCAGCAGCGCGTCGTGGGCGGAGACGAACATCAGCTGCACGAACAGCGCCAGCCCGACGACGAGCGGGCCGTAGGCCATCGCCGCGATCACGAGCGCCTGCCGGCGCAGGCCGCCGAGGCGCCCGCGGCGCTCGAGCAGCGCGCGCGTCGCGGCGACCGTCGCGATGCCCAGCGCGGCCAGCAGCGTGAACGTCACGAGCGCGTCGTCGAGGTCGTAGACCGCCAGCACGGCGAGCGCCACGAGCAGCGCACAGCCGATCGCGAGCACGAAGCCGCGGGCGAGCGTCGCGCGGGTCATGCGCGAAACCGGTAGCCGACGCCCCAGACCGTCTCGACGTAGCGCGGCTGAGCCGGCTCGCGCTCGATCTTCGCCCGCAGCCGGCGGATGTGGACGGTGACCGTCGAGGTGTCCGAGTAGAACGAGAAGCGCCACACCTGCTCCATCAGCTGGTCGCGCGTGAAGACCTGCCCGGGGTGGCGGGCGAGGAACGCCAGCAGGTCGAACTCGCGCTGGGTCAGCACGACCTCCTCGCCGCCGACGAGCACGCGCCGGCCGCCGGGATCGATCTCGAGCTCGCCGAACAGCAGTGACGCCTCGGGCCCGTCGTCGGCGGGATCGTTGCGGCGCAGCACCGCCTCGACGCGCGCGACGAGCTCGGCGGGGGAGAAGGGCTTGACGACGTAGTCGTCGGCGCCCAGGCGCAGCCCGTCGATGCGGTCGGCCTGCTCGCCCTTGGCCGTCAGCAGGATGATCGCCACGCGCGGGCCGGCGCCGTCTCGCAGCAGGCGCATGACCTCGAGGCCGTCCAGCCCCGGCAGCATGAGATCCAGCACGACGAGGTCCGGATGCCATGTCGAGGCGTGCGCGAGCGCGGCGTGGCCGTCGGCGGCGATGCGCGTCGCGTAGCCGGCGCGCTCGAGGTAGCGCGAGACGATCTCGGCGATCGTCGGCTCGTCGTGAACGACGAGGACGCGCCCGCGGGGTGAGTCGGCCATCAGCCCATGATCGTCCTGCGGGCGGCGCGAGGCCAGTGCGAGACGTGACATGACCTGACAGTAGGCGCCACAGGTTGCCGAAGTGCTACGGCCCAACCGCGCAACTTCCCCGCCTCGACGGCTGCCAGTGGATCCCGTCGCGCCCAATTCGTCCCGACCTCGGTGGGCGAAGGTTTAGTCATGCCATAATCCTTCTCGTGGCACCGCTCACACGACGAAAGCTGCTTGGAGCATCGGGGGCGCTGGGGCTCGGCGCGGCCGCGCTGCACGCGACCGTCCCGCACTCGCACGGCACCGCGGCCGCGGCCGGCGCCGAGCACGACGCGCACGCCAACGGCGGCGGGGCCGAGCCGCGCATGGCCGGACACGGCGACCACGCCGGCTTTCGCGGCGGGGCGGTCGATCACCGCGCCAACGGCTTCGACCCGCACACGCTCGTTCGCGACTTCGACTGGGGCAAGACGACGAGGCTGCCCGGCGGGCGGATCCTGCGCGAGTGGACGCTCGCCGCCGGCGAACAGGAGATCGAGGTCGCGCCG
Source organism: uncultured Actinomycetes bacterium (assembly GCA_963729125.1). Lineage (GTDB taxonomy): Bacteria > Actinomycetota > Thermoleophilia > Solirubrobacterales > Solirubrobacteraceae > CADCVQ01. Next base: position 456,981 of record CAVSML010000008.1, on the reverse strand, counting down.
GGGGTGAAGTTCGCGGCGTGGACCTACAACGGCCGCATCCCGGGGCCGACGCTGCGCGCCAAGGAGGGCGAGCGGCTGCGCATCCGCTTCATCAACGGCGGCCGCCACCCGCACACGATCCACTTCCACGGCATCCACACCGCGCCCGCCGACGGCGTCATGGGCCTCGGCGCCGGCGAGATCGCCCCGGGCGGCTCGACGGTCTACGAGTTCGACGCGCTGCCGTTCGGGCTGCATCTCTATCACTGCCACGTGCGCCCGCTGGCCGAGCACATCGCCAAGGGGCTGTACGGCGCGATCGTCATCGATCCGAAGGACGAGCGCCCCACGGCCGACGAGCTCGTGATGGTCATGAACGGCTTCGACACGAACTTCGACCGCGCGAACGAGATCTACGCGGCCAACACGATCGGCTTCGCCTACGTCGACCGGCCGGTACGCGTCAAGCGCGGCGAGCTCGTGCGGCTGTACCTCGTCAACGTGCTCGAGTACGACCTGATCAACTCGTTTCACCTGCACGGCAACTTCTTCGACTACTTCCCGACGGGCACGTCGAAGAAGCCGGTCGAGTTCACCGACACCGTGATGATGTGCCAGGGTCAGCGCGGGATCCTCGAGATGCGCTTCCCGTACGCCGGCAAGTTCATGTTCCACGCCCACCAGTCGGAGTTCACCGAGCTCGGCTGGATGGGCTTCTTCGAGGTCGTGGACTGATGGCCCGCTGATGGAGGCCGCCGGCGCCACCGCCGACGTCGAGTCGGGCGCGACGCGTCGCGTTCCCGGCTGGGTGCTGGGCCTCGTGCCGCTGCTGCTGATCCTCGCCGCGGTCGGGTCGTTCGCCGCGCTCGGCGGCCCGGGACTGGGCGAGCGCCGCGGCGTGCCGGTCGAGGAGCTCGCGATCGAACGCACGAAGCTCGTGCCGGGCAGCATCGAGCTGACCGTCAGAAACGACGGCCCGGACGCGATCTCGATCGCGCAGGTCGTCGTCAACGACGCGTTCGTGTCCTTCGAGGGAGCGCGGCGGCCGATCGGGCGCCTGGACAGCGAGACGATCGCGATCGCGCAGCCGTGGATCGAGGGCGAGGCGTACGAGGTCGCGCTGCTGACCTCGACGGGCGGCACGATCACGCATGCGATCGACGCCGCGGTCCAGACTCCCTCGGCGGACGCGGGCTTCTTCGGCCTGATGGCCCTGCTGGGCATCTACGTCGGCGTGATCCCGATCGCGCTGGGGATGCTGTGGCTGCCATGGATCCGGCGCATCCCGCCGGCGTGGATGCGCTTCGTCATGGCGCTGACCGTCGGGCTGCTGGGCTTTCTGGCGATCGACGCCACGCTCGAGGGCCTGGAGCTCGGCGGCCAGGGCTCGCAGGCCTTCGGCGGCGCGGCGCTGGTCTTCATCGGCGCCGCCGTCGCCTTCCTCGCGCTGACGGGGGTCAGCGCCTGGCTGCGCGACCGCCGCCGCGCGAGCGAGGCCGCCGGCGCGACGCCCGCATCGATGGCGATGCTGATCGCGATCGGGATCGGCCTGCACAACCTCGGCGAGGGCCTGGCGATCGGCACCGCCTACACGACGGGTGCGCTGGCGCTCGGAGCCTTCCTCGTCGTCGGCTTCGCCCTGCACAACACGACCGAGGGCCTGGCGATCGTCGCGCCGATCGCGCGCGCCAAGCCGTCGCTCGGGCGCCTGGCCGCGCTCGGCCTGATCGCCGGCGCCCCCGCCGTGCTCGGCGCCTGGATCGGTGCGGCGGCGTTCAACACGTCGGTCGCGGCGCTGCTGTTCGGCGCCGGCGCCGGCGCGATCGCGCAGGTCATCGTGCAGCTCGCTCCCACGCTGCGAGACGACCATGGCCGCACGCTGCACCCGCGCGCGGTCGGCGGCCTGCTCGCCGGCCTCGCCCTGATGTTCGCCACCGGCCTGCTGGTGAGCGTGTAGTGGGGCCCCGCTGATGGCCATCGACCACTCGACCGGTCGCAGCAGTGCGATCGAGGACTACGCCAAGGCGATCTACTCCCTGCAGCGCCAGGCGGGCGGCGAGCCGGTGAGCACGAACAAGCTCGCCGAGCGCTGCGGCGTGACGCCGGCGTCGGCCTCGGCGATGGTCAAGAAGCTCGCCGAGATCGACCTCGCGCTGCACGAGCCCTACCACGGCGTGCGCCTGACCCCCGCCGGCGAGCGCCTGGCGCTGGAGATGCTGCGTCACCACCGCCTGCTCGAGCTGTACCTCGCCGAGCACCTCGACGTTCCCTGGGATCGCGTCCACGAGGAGGCCGAGGCGCTCGAGCACGTGCTGTCGGAGGACCTCGAGGCGCGCATCGCCGCCAAGCTCGGCCACCCGACGCACGACCCGCACGGCGACCCGATCCCCGACCGCGACCTCGTCATCGACGAGGGCGAGACCGAGGCCCTGAGCAGCGTCGCGATCGGCGCCGGCGGGCGCTTCGTGCGCGTGTCGGACTCCGACTCGCGGATGCTGCGCTTCCTCGCCGAGCAGGGGATCGCGATCGGCGAGCGCTGCGTCGTGACCGCCCGCCAGCCCTTCGACGGGCCGGTCACGGCGCGCTTCGGGGAGGCCGAGCACGTGCTCGGCCTCACGCTCGCGCGCGCCATGCGCATCGAGCTGGACGAACGCTGACGTTCATCGCCCGAAAGGCTGGCCGGATGCACACTTGACTGGCTCGGATCGAGCGCGTTACGTTGGCTCGCGTGAGCACCGCGACCTCGGCAGGCCCGATCACCGCCACCGGGACCGCGTCGCGCAACATCGACGGTCAGGCGATCTCGATCACGGTGTTCAGCACGGTCAAGTGGTGGGGCAAGCTGTTTCTGCCGGTGCTGTTCTTCGTCACGCCGCGCTTTCCGAACCTCACGAAGACGCTCGTGAAGCTGTCGTTCATCCACTTCGCGCGCTGGTCGCTGGTCAAGCAGATCCCCTACAACGGCGAGCCGCAGCCCGAGCAGAAGCTGCACTACACGCACATGTACTTCGAGAGCAACTTCAACGGCGGCTGGGAGGAGTACATCGACGCCTTCTCGCACATCCTGACGAGCGGGATGGCGGCGTTCTGGGGCAGCTCGTTCGGCTTTCCCAAGGCCCTGCCGGTGGGGCCGTTCAAGGAGTACATCACCGAGAACGAGACCGCCGCCAGCCACTACTACTCGGCCTATCCGGAGGCGACGATCACGATGGTCAAGGCGGCGCTCGAGCTCGACGAGCACCTCGCCCCGCTCAAGCGCGGCGCCAAGGCGATGAGCCCCGAGGGCTTCCAGGCCGCCTACACGAAGATGCTCACCGACGCCCAGCGCTACCTATGAGAACGCGCTCCAAGAAGCACTCGCGATCGATCAACGAGTCCGGCCAGGCGTCGGGGTTCTTGTCGATGACCGCGATCAAGCCGGGGGAGGTGGACCACCTGCGCGCCTACCTCGAGGGCTTTCGCGATCGCGGCGAGCGCCCGCTGGAGAAGGTCCCCGGCACGCACATGGCGCGCTTCGTGATCATCGAGAAGTTCAACTGCAAGCCGTCCTACAGGCAGCGCCGGAATGAGACCATCGCCTGCGCGTCGCTGGCCTTCTCGAGCAACCTCGACGGCCCGATCGACGCCTACCTCGACCGCCTGTGCGAGACCTTCCAGCCCGAGGCGCAGGAGATCTGGGGGCGCTGCGTCGGCTCGCCGGCGATCTGCGCGGGCCAGGCGCTGAAGGCCTATCTCAAGCACAACCAGATCGACTGCGGCTTCTTCTACGCCGCCTACGGCGAGGCGACCGTCGAGAAGGTCAAGGCGAGCCTCGATCAGCGCGATCGCATGATGGACTTCGCCACGCGCGCGCAGGGCATGGAGCCGGCCGAGCTGCAGCAGGCGTTCCAGGCGGAGTTCACGTGACGCCGGCGCACGTCCAGATCGACCTGCGCGACCTGCAGGGCGACATCCTGCGCGCCTACGGCAACGACTACGACCACACCTCCTACGCCTTCGTGCGGATCGAATGCCCGCCCGAGCAGGCCCGCGCCTGGTTCTCCGGGCTGCTGGACCACGTCACGACGGGCGAGCCGTGGAAGCAGGGCAAGCCGCTGACGACGCTCAACGTCGCGGTCACGGCGCCCGGCCTCGCGGCGCTGGGGGTCTCGAAGGACGTCGTGGACACCTTCTCAGAGGAGTTTCGCGCCGGCATGGCCGAGCGCGCTGCGCGCCTGGGAGACACCGGGGTCAGCGCACCGGGCTGCTGGGACAAGGGGCTGGGCACCGGCGAGGCCCACGTCCTGCTGACGATCAACGCGCAGGCGGCCGACGATCACCGTCGCGCGCTGGACAAGATGCGCGCGGCGATGGACGACGCGGGCGGCCTGCGGATCGTCTACCAGCAGGACACCGCGCTGCTCGGCGGCGCTCGCGAGCACTTCGGCTACGCCGACGGCTTCGCACAGCCCGCGATCGAGGGAGCGAGCGACGTGAAGGCGCCGGGCGGCGGGGTTCCCGAGGCGGAGGGCCGCTGGCGCGCGCTCGCGCCGGGAGAGTTCGTTCTCGGCTACCCCGACGAGGACACGCGCGACGACCCCAAGCGCCGCCTGCCCAACGCGCCGGCCGACCCGCTGGGCAGGAGCGGCACGTACATGGTCTGGCGCAAGCTCTACCAGGACGTCGCGCTGTGGCGCCGGGTGCTGGCAGACGCCGCCAAGCTCTACCACGGCGGAGACGAGCAGATGCTCGCCGCGAAGGTCGTCGGGCGCTGGACCGACGGCACGCCGCTGGTCACCCACCCGAAGGCGCCCGATCCGAACTTCAACCCGGCCTCGCGCGGCGCAAACGACTTTCGCTACGCGGGCGACCTCGACGGCCGGCGCTGTCCGGTCGGCGCGCACATCCGCCGCTCCAACCCGCGCGACGCGCTCGGCTTCGAGGGCGCGCTGACCTTCCGCCACCGCATGATCCGCCGCGGCATGCCCTACGGCGACCCGCTGCCCGAGGACGTGACGAAGGACGACCGAACCGATCGCGGCCTCGTCTTCGTGAGCTTCCAGGCGAGCATCTCGCGCCAGTTCGAGGCCGTCCAGATGCAGTGGCTCAACGACGGCAACATCTTCGGCCTCGGCCACGACAAGGACTTCCTGCTCGGCGATCCCGAGGGCAAGGGGAAGATGACGATCCAGGGCGATCCGCCGTTCTTCCTCGCTCCCCAGGAGGTCTTCGTCAAGACGCGCGGCGGCGAGTACCTCTACGTCCCGGGCATCACGGCGCTCGCCGCGATCGCCGACGGGACGACCGGCTGACGGCAAGATGGGCATCGACGACGAGATCCGCGAGAAGTTCAAGGACCGCACCGACAAGCTCGCCGAGGAGGTCGCGAGCCTCTTCGGGGTCGTCGCCGACAAGGCGGCGCCGCCCGTGTTTCGCTTCATGCGAAAGCACAAGCCGATCGTCTCGACGGACGCCGTCACGATCGTCGCGCTGGCCGAGGACGTCAAGGAGGTGCTGGGCGACCCGGCGCGCTTCACGGCCGGCCTCTACGGGCCGAAGATGCAGGCCGTCACCGGCCCGTTCATCCTCGGCGTCGACGACACGCCGCTCTATCACCACGACCACGCGGCGATGGACCGCGCGGTGCGCAGGGAGGACATGGCGCCACTGGGCGACGCGATGCTCGGCTACGCGCGCGAGCTGGTCGCCGTCGCCGACGACGAGATCAACGTCGTGACCGAGCTCGCGGACCCGGCGCTGATTCGCTCGATCGCGGCGTACTTCGGCACGCCCGGGCCGGACGCCGCGACGCTCGCGCGCTGGGCGCGCAACATCTTCTGGGAGCTGTTCATCAACGTCAACAACCTCGTCGAGACGCGCGAGCGCGCGCTCGAGGACGCCGCGCAGTGGCGCGTGCACCTCGACGGCCTCATCGATGCGCGCAAGGCCGCGCTGAAGGCTGGCGAGGACGTCCCCGACGACGTGCTCACGCGGCTGCTGCGCCATCAGGGCGAGGGCGAGCCGAAGTTTCACGACATCGCGATCCGCCACAACATCCTCGGCAACACCGTCGGCTGGATCCCGACGGTCTCCAACTCGCTCGCGCGCGCGGTCAACGTGCTGCTCGAGCGCGAGGACGAGCTCGAGGGCGCGCAGGCGGCGGCCCGGGCGGGCGACCGCGAGCTCGTCGGGCAGTACGTCTGGGAGGCCCTGCGCTTCAGCCCGCAGAACTTCGCCCTGCTACGGCTCGTCGCGCAGGACACGACGATCGCCGCCGGCACCGACCGCGAGACGAAGGTCAAGGCCGGCTCGACGGTCTACGCCGCGACGCTGTCGGCGATGCACGACGAGCGCGCCATCGACGAGCCGCAGGAGTTTCGCGTCGACCGCCCGTGGAGCGACTACATGCTCTTCGGCCACGGCCTGCACACGTGCTACGGCCAGCAGATCGTGCGCCACCAGCTGCCGTCGCTGGCGATGGCGCTGCTCGAAGGGCCGCCGCTGAAGCGCGTGCGCGGCGACGCCGGCAGCCTGCGCTTCGAAGGCCCCTTTCCATCGGGCCTCGTCGTGCGCTTCGACGCGGCCTGACGCCGCGCGCCGCTCGCGCTCAGACCGGCGCCTCTGACGGCGTCAGCACGTCGAGCAGCGCCGCCGCCGCGGTCGGGCAGAACTGCGAGCCGGCCGAGCGGGCGATCTCCCGGCGCGCCTGCTCGACGGACATCGCGCGGCGGTAGGGGCGATCGGAGGTCATCGCGTGGAAGGCGTCGCAGACGAAGACGATCCTGCTGGCGATCGGGATCGCGTCGCCGGCCAGGCCGTCGGGGTAGCCGCAGCCGTCCCAGCGCTCGTGCTCGGCGCGCACCGCCGGCGCGAGGTGCGCGAGCTCGGGCGTCGAGGCGAGGATCTCGGCGCCGACGACCGGGTGCTGGCGCATCAGCATCTGCTCGTGGTCGGTCAGCGAGCGCGGCTTGCGCAGGATCGCGTCGGGGATCGCGATCTTGCCGACGTCGTGCAGCAGCGCGACGTGCTCGACCTCGGCCGTCTGGGACTCCTCGAGGCCGAGGCTGCGCGAGACGCTGCGCGCCAGCCTGACGACCTCGCGCGAGTGCGAGGCGGTGTAGCTGTCGCGCGCGTTGACGGCGGCCAGCAGCGCGCGCAGGCTGGCCATCTCGCCGGTGGCGCCGGCCTGCGGACGCAGCGCGCCGTGCAGCGAGCGCTGCGTCACGCGGCGCTGCTTCTCGACGTACATCGCGCGGTCGGCGGCCTGCAGGGCGTCGTTGACGCTGGCGCTGTCGCGATCGAGCAGCGAGACGCCGATGCTGATCGACAGGGGGATGCGCTCCTCGGCGGCGTCGCGCAGGCGCATCGCGAGCTCGGCGGTGATCTGCTCGGTGGCGTGCTCGTCGACGCACAGCAGCAGCACGGCGAACTCGTCGCCGCCGAGGCGCGCGGCACGGTCCGTCGAGCGCAGGCGCGAGCTCAGCGCGGCGGCGAGCTCGCACAGCAGCTCGTCGCCGGAGAGGTGGCCGAGCTCGTCGTTGATCTGCTTGAAGCCGTCGATGTCCATGACGACGAGCGCCGCACGCTCGCCGTAGCGCTGGCAGCGGCTGATCTGCTGCTCGAGGTCCTGCTCGAAGCGGCGGCGGTTCCACAGGCCGGTCAGCGGGTCGCGGTCGGCGAGATCGAGCAGGTGCGCCTCGAAGGTCTGGCGCTCGGTGACGTCGGTGCACGAGCAGACGACGGCGTAGGGGGTGGTTTCGCCCGGGCGCGTCAGCGGCCGCGTGCTGATGTCGACCCAGCGGCGCTCGTGGCCGGCGTGGTCGAGGCCGATGACGTCGCGCTGCGGCGTGCCGTCGGCGAACGAGCGCCCGACGGGCGTCTGCGCGGCGTCGATCGGCAGGCCGTCGTCGCTGACGGCCTGCCAGTCGTCCTCGAAGGCGCGAACGACGACGTCCTCGTCGGTGCCGGCCATCGCCTTCGCCGACGCGTTGAGCAGCTCGATGCGCCCGTCGGCGTGCTGCAGGAAGACCGCTTCCTCGAGCGCTCCGACGAGGCCGCGCAGCTTGCCCTCGCTCTCGCGCAGCGCGCGGTTGGATCGCAGCACGCCCACGCCCAGCCACAGGCCGGCGACGAGCGCGAGCGCAAGGCCGGCGAGCAGCGACCAGCCCAGCCATGCACCGCCGCGCGCTCCGGCGAGCACGCTGGCGCGCTCGGCGCGCAGGCGCAGGCGCCAGGTCGTGCCCTCGATCTTCGACGCAACGGTCAGCGGGTGGTTGGTGGCCCGCACGGGGCCCTTCGGCAGGACTCGCGCGAGCACGGCGCCGCCGCGGTCGCCGATCGTCAGCGTGGCGCCGTCGGGATTGGGCAGGCGCCGCAGGTAGGTCTCGAGGAAGGTGCGCACGAGCGCCAGCGGCAGGCCCTCGACCAGCACGCGGCGCCCGCCCGGCGCGGCGATCGGCACGGAGTACTCGATCAGCGGACCGAGCGACGACGAGCGCGCGTCCGCCAGCAGGCCCGGCGTTCGGCGCAGGGTGGGAGGCGTGAGCGGACCGCGGCTGGCGAGGACCTTGCCGCGCGCGTCGAGGATCGCGACGTAGGCGAACGTGTCGCGCTTGTTCATGTCCGCCAGGTGCCGGCGGAGCTCCGCCGGCGAGCCGCTGAAGCGGCGCTTCATCTCGGCCTTTCCGAGGCTGCCCAGCGCGCCGAAGACCGACTGCGTCAGCGCGGCGGAGATCCGGGCGCGCTGCTCGAAGCGCCGCTCGGCGTCACGGACACGGTCGCGCTGCGCCGAGTGCAGCTGAAAGCCGACGGCGGCGAGCGCCGCGAAGAGCACCAACCCCAGAGCCACGAGACCGCGGCGGCCGTTCATACATGCGCTATCGACCGCTCCTCGGGCGAGCTTGAGCGCCACCGCGCCACAGCTCAGTCCTCCGGCGCCTCGTCGGCCGCCTCCTCGGCCTCCTCGCCGAGCTCGACGATGTCGCCTTCGGTGAACAGCACCTTCTCCATCGCCGCCTTCCACTTCGGCGTGCGGCGCAGCAGGAACTCGAGGTCCATCGCGAAGTGCTTGAACTCCTCCTGCTGGGCGTTCTGCATGATCGCGCGCGCCTGCGCGTCGGTCTCGACCGCGATCCGCTGGTCGTACCAGCTGATCGCCTCGGCCTCCTCCTGCAGCGAGACGACCATGCGGGCGAACGTCCGTGCCTCGGCGCTCAGCTCATCCGGCGGCTCGTGGTACTGGTCAAAGCCCATCTGGTCTCCTCTCGGGGAAGGGCAGGTGCACGCGGCACCTATACCCCGCGCGGGCGCGTGCCTCCCGCAGGGCTCGCGCGCAGGTCTGTTGCCTGGCACCGCGCGAGCCGATAGGACCCCACGAGCCCGGCGGTGCCGACATTGCGGACCACCTACCGCGGCGCAGGGTGGCTGACGATCGCCGTCGCGCTCGTCGTGCTCGTCGGCGGCTGGACGCTCGACGTCGAGCGCCTGCGCAGCAGGCATCCGCTAGAGGCGGACGCGGACGCGGTGCGCAGGGCGCGGGGCGGCGGCGTCGTGCCGCCGCCCCGCGGCCCTCGCGGACAGCGGTCGCGCTCGGGGGTATGAGGAGCGCGATCCGAGGCTCCCGGTGTGGACCTGCGGCATGTCGCCGCAGATCGCATGGCCGGGCGGATGGGGGAGGGATGTCCGGCCGGGCCGCGGGAACTTGTGAGGCATTGTCGGTCGGCCAGATCAACTCCCGGTAAGGCGAGATGAAACGTCTGTGAAGTGCTCCGCGGGCTCGCTGTGCGAAGGTGCCAAGGTGAGGATGATGTCGCGCGTGACCAGATCTGTGACCGGCGCGCGCGCCGCCATTCGGATGGCGATCGCCGCGATCGCGCTCGCGGCGCCGATCAGCCCCGCGGCCGCGCCGGCGCAGACCCCGGCCGTCGGGACCTACGACGTCGCGAACGTGCGCACGTCGCTGGACCGCTCCGCCGTCGCCGCCAGCGGCGCGGCGATCATCGAGGTCGATCACGCGTCGGTCGTCGTCACCGCCTCGCCGTCGGACCTGCGCGCGCTGCGCGCGCTGCCCTACCCGGTGAGCGCGCACGCCCGGCCTCGGGCGCGACCCGACGCCGCGGGGCGCGCGCGCGACTTCCCGCTCAGCGACAGCGCCTACCACACGTATGCCGAGTTGTCCGCCGCGACGCTTGCGGTCGCAAACGCGCATCCGGGCCTCGTCAGCCGCCAGAGCATCGGCACGAGCTACGAGGGCCGACCGATCTGGGCGCTGAAGGTGTCTGACAACGTCGGCGTCGACGAGGCCGAGCCGGAGGTGCTGTTCACGCACAACCAGCACGCGCGCGAGCACCTGACGGTCGAGATGGCGCTGTATCTGCTCGGCGAGCTGACGAGCGGCTATGGCACCGACGCGCGGATCCGCGCGATGGTCGACGCGCGGGAGATCTGGATCGTTCCGAGCGTCAACCCCGACGGCGCCGAGTTCGACGTCGCGACCGGCTCCTACGCGCTGTGGCGCAAGAACCGCCAGCCCAACGCGGGCTCGAGCGCGGTCGGCACCGACCTCAATCGCAACTGGGACTGGCAGTGGGGCTGCTGCGGCGGATCGAGCCCCGATCCGCCGTCTGAGACCTTTCGCGGTCCCGCGCCGTTCTCGGCCCCCGAGACGCAGGCCGTGCGCGACTTCGTGCTGTCGCGGCGGGTGGGCGGTGCTCAGCAGATCAAGGCGGGGATCGACTTCCACAGCTACGGGGAGCTGATCCTGTGGCCGTTCGGCTACACCCACGACGACATCGCACCAGGCATGACGCCCGATCAGCGCGACACGTTCGCGACGCTCGGCACGTCGATGGCGCAGGCCAACGGCTACACGCCCCAGCAGGCGTCCGACCTGTACCTCACGGACGGCGCGATCGACGACTGGCTGTGGGGAAGCGAGGCGATCTTCGGGTACACCTTCGAGCTCTATCCGACGACGACGAGCCCGGGCTTCTACCCGCCAGACGAGGCGATCGGCCCGCAGACGTCGCGCAACCGCGAGGCGGTGCTGCGGCTGCTGGAGATCGCCGACTGCCCGTACCGAGCGATCGGCAAGCAGGCGCAGTACTGCGCTGCGCCGGTCGCTGCTGCGCCTCCTCCTCCGCCTCCTCCGCCGCCGGCGGTCACGGTGGTCGACCCCGCCGCGAGCGTGCGGTCGACGAAGGTCGCCATCGGCAGCGACGGCCGGGTGCTCCTGTCGGTGCGCTGCACGGCGAGCGCCGCGGGGCGCTGTCGCGGCACGGCGACGCTGAGGTCGCGGCTGCCCGGCGCGCGGCGCGCGTCGACCGTCGCGCGCAGGAGCTACGTGCTCGCGGCCGGCACGAAGAAGATCACGCTCCAGCTGCGCGTCGCCGCCCGCCGCGCGTTGCGCGCGCGCCGCTCGCTGAGCGCCACGGCGACGATCACGACGCGCCAGGACGGCGCCGCCGCGAAGACGAGCGCGCGGCAGGTGAAGCTCGTCGTCAAGCGCTGACGGCGCTCAGACGATGGCGTCCGCCGGCAGGACGGTCTGCGGCGGGATCAGCATGATGCCGCGGCCGCCGTGGTCGCCCAGCTCGGTCCCGGCGCCCAGCAGCGTGATCTCGAGCGCGCCGGGCAGTTCGAAGGCGTCGGCGGCGGCGAGGTCGACCTCGTAGCCCATGTCCTCGAGGGCGGCGATCGTCAGCCGGCTGAGCGGGTTGCGGCCCTCGTTGAGAAAGCCGGTCATGAGCTCGGAGCCGAAGACCGACTCGCGCCAGTGCGCGTCGCGCGTGCCCGGCCCGCCGACGTTCGCCAGCGGTACGGCCCGCGTCGACGCGGCGCCGCCGAGCGCGGCGAACTCGCGCATCGCGGCGGCGCCCGTGAACGTCGGGTTGGCGGTGCCCGCGCCCTGGCGCAGGCCGAGCTGGTCCCAGATCGCGCCGAAGCCCAGGACGTGGCCCATCTCGTGGACGATCACGCTCACGAGGCTGCCGTCGGCCTCCATCGTCGCGAGGTCGGCGGAGTCGAAGGACATCACGCCGGCGGCCGGCAGGAAGCTTCCGGGACGCAGCTGCGTCGGGCCGGCCTGGCCGAGGATCCCGCCGCGCCCGTCGATCGCCAGGCCGTCGGCGTCGATCACGAGGTCGTCGATCGTCTCGCCGCCGACGACGACAGCCGGCAGGTCGGCGACGATCACCTGCGACCAGCGCCGCGACGCCGTCTCGAACGCCGCCTGCTGAGCGCTCGTGAGACCGCCCCGAAAGCGCACGTCGATGACGAAGGCGGGCTCCTGCAGGACGGCCGTCTCGAGCTCCAGGCGCCAGCCGCGGATCGCGCCCGCGTCGTGGAAGGCGCCGTCGTCGACCTCGAGCGTCCAGCTGCCCTCGGCGCGGCAGCCGCGCAGGTCGGCGAAGTCGCCCTGCGGGCGGACGCGGTCGTGGAATGGGGCGGGCGCGTCGGCGATCGAGAGGGACGCGTCGGCGTCGAAGACCGTGCCGCGGAAGTGATCGGCGCGCCCGCCGCGCCGGCGCGCGAGCACGACGCGCGTGGCGTCCGGGCTGAGGACGCTCAGCGTCAGGTCCCCGTGCCACTCGTGCTCGAGGTCGACATGAACCGCGACGCGCGCGACGCGCCCGTCGCCGAGCCCGTTGACGGCGATCGACGAGCACGTGACCGCGGGCGCGCCGGGCTTGATCGCGACCGCGTCCTCGCTGGCGAACTCGTGACGCACGCGCGCAAGTCAAGCAGAGGCCGCACGCGCTTGGAAGCCCCCGCGGCGGCGAGGACATAGCCTGCAGCCGTGCACGACGACCGGCGCTGGCGCCTGCTGAGCCCGCCGGTCATCGGGTGGATCGTCTACGACTTCGCGAACACGATCTTCTCGTTCGTCGTCGTCACGCGCTACTTCAACGATTGGATCATCGAGGAGCGCGGGCAGCCGGACATCTATGTCGGGCTGATGGTCGCGGCGGTCTCGGTCGCGCTGATCCTCGCGCTGCCACTGCTCGGTGCGCTCGCCGACCGCCTCGGTCGCCACAAGCCGATCCTGATCGCGTTCACGCTGCTGAGCGTGTTCGCGACCGGGCTGCTCGGCGTCGTCGACTCGATCCTGCTGGCGCTGATCGTCGGCTTCGTCGCGACGTTCGCCTTCAACAGCGCCGACGCGCAGTACCACCCGCTGCTGAGCGTCGTCGCACCCGAGGACCGGCGCGGGCGGGTGTCGGGCATCGGCGTCGCCGTCGGCTATGTCGGCAGCCTGACCGCGCTGTTCATCATCGGCTCGATGGTCGAGGACGGCCAGGCGCAGCACGCCTTTCTGCCGGCGGCGGTGATGTTCGGGCTGTTCGCGCTGCCGTGCTTCCTGCTCGTTTCAGAGCGACCCAAGCCGAAGCCCGGGCCGGACGCGCGAGCGCCGGCGCAGCCGTTCGCCCAGCTCGCTGCGACCGTGCGGCGCGCGCGGGGGGCGCCGCACGGCCGGCTGCTGCTGGCGCGCTTCTTCTACGTCGATGCGATCGCGACCGTGCTCGCCTACCTGACGGTCTACGCCCGCCGCACGGGCGACTTCGACGGCGACTCGATCGACATGGTGCTGGCGATCTCGGCGGTCGCGGGGATCGCCGGCGCGATCGGCGGCGGGATGCTCGCCGAGCGGGTCGGACCCAAGCGCGTGATCATCGGCGTGCTCTCGTTGACCGTCGGCGCGATGCTCACCGAGGCGGCGACCGGCTCGGGCGAGCTGCTGTGGGTCATCGGACCGCTGCTGGGCATCGTGCTCGGCGCGCTGTCGGCCGTCGACCGCGTCTTTCTGCTGCGACTCGTGCCGCCCGAGCGCCGCGGCGAGGACTTCGGGCTCTACGCGCTCGTCGGCAAGCTCTCGACGGGCTTCGGGCCGCTCGTGCTGTGGGGCGGCACGATCCTCGTCGCGCACGAGCTGCTCGGGCTGTCGAAGTTCGACGCCAGCCGGATCGCCGTCGTCGTGCTGGCGGCCTGCGCGCTGCTGGGCCTGCTGATCCTGCGCCCGCTGTCCGATCGCGCGCTGCCGGGGACGGCGGCGCGGGCGCCGGCGGGTTGATATGGGCGGGCGTTTGTCAAGGAGGCAGCGGTGATCGTGGCGCGTAGCCGTTGTGGTCGTCGGTGATGTGGTTCGGGGTGCGGGTGGCGGCCGGAGCGGCGAGGGCGCTTCAGGCTGATATGCGAGGGCTGGCTACCTCAAGACGGGCTTTTCGTCGCGCCTGGGCCGCTACCTAGGATCGAGCGCGCCAGCGTGCAGGCTGGTGCTCATAACCCGATCGCGGGTCCCGTGTGGCGCGCGCCGGCCGCCACCCCCACCCCGGAACGGGGTGGTGTTGGGGTCAGTCGGGTTGGCGGGCGATCTCCCAGACAAAGCACGTCAGTTCGCGGGCGACGGCGACCGCGACCGTCGTGCGGCGCTTGGCGCGGCGGCCGTCCAGATGTGCCCAGCGCTGCGAGAGTCGTAGCTGGGCGCGCCATGCGGCCTGGATCGCGGCCGGGGGCTGGCCATCCTGGCGTCGTCTGAGCGTCAGCGAGACTGCGGGCTGTCGGCGGTAGTGCCACGCCGCTTCGATGAGCAGCCTCCGGGCGTGGCTTGAGCCGGCCTTCGTGATCGAGCCCTGGCGGCGCTTGTCGCCCGAGGAGCGCTCCGAGGGGACCAGGCCGACGAAGCTCGTCAGCCGGCTGGGATGCGCGAACGCGCTGAAGTCCCCGATCTCGGCGACCAGTCCGACCGCGGTGAGCGTGTCGATCCCGCGCATACACCGCAACCTGCCCACGACCGCGGCCCAGCGCTCGGTCCGTGCTTGCTCGGCGATCAGCGCGTCGAGGCGATCGCGGCGCGCCAGCAGCGCCTCGTGGCAGGCCAGGTACTCGCCGAGCACGATCTGCGCGAGCAGATCGTCAAGGCAGATCGAGCCCAGCCACGCCAGGTGCCGTTGAGACGCCCAGGGGTCACCGGGGCCAGGGAAGATCAGTCCGCGGCGCAGCAACAGCTTGCCGATCCGGTGACGCGCGGCCATCAGATCGCCGCGCAGATCCTCACGAGCACCAACCAGGTCGCGCAGCGCTTCGAGCTCGAGCGTCGGGACAAGCACCGGCCGCAGCTGCCCCGCCGCGTGAAGGCGCGCGAGCTTCAGCGCGTCCCTGGTATCGGTCTTGATCCGGTCGCCGGGCTGACGCGGGATCGCGCCGGGCGAGCAGACCATCACCTCCAGCCCTTCGGCGCGGGCCTGACGCGCAAGCCCGAAGCCCGTCGGCCCGGCCTCATAGACCGCCCTGACTGGTCCCGGGAGCCCCACCAGCCACTCGATGACCGCCCTCGGCGATCCCGGCAACTGCGCCTTGAACACCTCACCGGACCCCAGCTGCACCGCCGCGGCCGCCGTCTTGCGGGCATGCACATCCAGCCCCGCGAAGCAGATACCGTCACTCATGTCGACGCTCCTCACCCTTCGATGCGGTAACCAGCCCGCGCCATACGAAGCGCGGGAGCGTCGACTCTCAAACCCCGGCCGGACGCCAGCCCATACCGTCTAGGCGGGCGCCTCGACGCGCGCGACGAGGCCGACGGTTGCAGCGTTCATGGGGTCCTCTTCGACGGTCTGGCGCTCACGCCGGCGACCACAGCGCGCCGTCGCCGGCAGCGCGGTGCACCGCTCTGCCCTCGGCGGCGGCGGTGACGAGCGCGCGCTCGGTGGCCTCGAGGTCGGGCTCGGACAGGTGCTCGGCCATCACGGCGGCGACCTCGGCGGTCGCGAGCGGGTAGCCGAAGGCGCCGAGGACGTTGACGGGATCCTCCGCGGGCGGCCGGCGCTCCAGGCCGGTGTCGAGGTTGGCGACGACCATGTCGTAGGC
Source organism: uncultured Actinomycetes bacterium (assembly GCA_963729125.1). Classification (GTDB taxonomy): domain Bacteria; phylum Actinomycetota; class Thermoleophilia; order Solirubrobacterales; family Solirubrobacteraceae; genus CADCVQ01. The sequence continues at coordinate 441,159 of CAVSML010000008.1, read as the reverse complement.
CTCGACCGGCTGAAAGCCGCCGGCCTCCAGGCGCCGGCCGTCGGGCGTCTGGAAGATCAGCGACGGGGCGGTGTAGCGCACGGCGCCGTCGCTGTCGGTCGAGCGCCCCTGGAACTCCGTCGGGGTGCCGGCGGCGGTGCGCGCGCGGGCGCGGTCGGCCTCGTAGGCCGCCCACACGACGGGCGTGTCGATCGCGTCGACGATCGCCTCGGCGTCGAGCCCCGGCACGCCGCGCAGAGCCGAGCGCAGCATCGGGGGCTCGTCGAACAGGCCAGCGGTCGTGAACTGCGCGAACTGCAGCGCGCGAAAGGCGGCGTACTCGAGCTCGGGCGCGGCGAGGCGCGTCGCGACGATCGCCCGGCAGGCGGGCGACGTGGCGCTGAGGCTCGCCTTCGGGGCGACCCGCAAGGGCATCCCGAAGCGGCGGAAGGTCATGTAGCCGATCGCCGAGCGCACGGGGGTGTAGCCGCGCTCGGCGTACAGCGCGGCGTCCTCGGCGAGGCCGATCGTGACGAGCGTCCAACGCAGGGCGTCGCCGTAGCGCCAGCGCAGCGTGGCCAGCGCCGGCGATGCCGAGTAGGCCCACGGGCAGCCCGGGTCGGTGAAGTGGGTGACGTCGATCACGCCCACCATCCTGCCATGACGACGTCCTGCTCAGGCCTGCTGCGGACTTGCTCGACGGCGAGCCGACGTAGCCGCCCGTAGCTTCGGCGCCGTCAACCCATCTGCCCGCGATCCAGCCCAGCTGTACCCGTCCGTCGAGGCCGAGCCCAGCTCCTGATCGCGATGCTCGGCCTCGCCGGTGCGTCAGCGCCCGCAGCAGCGCTTGTACTTCGAGCCCGAGCCGCACGGGCAGGGGTCGTTGCGCCCCGGCTCCTCGACCGCGACGATGCCGCCGAGCGCGTCGGCGAGCGCTGCGCGCAGCGCATCCAGGCCGGCCGCGTCGAGCGCGTGCTCGACGTCCTCGGCGCCCTCGGCCGTGGCGAGGAAGCGCAGCACGGCGCCGCCGCCGGAGCGGCTGGCGGTCTCGAAGCCGCCGGCGGACGCGCGCCATGCGAACGGCGCGGTCGCGATCGCGTCCTTGAACATGCGCGCGGCCTCGGCGCGCATGCCGTGGTTGTGCTGGTCGGCGGCGCCGTCGTCGGCGACGTGCGCGTACTCGACGACGAGCGACGGCGGCGCGCCGAAGGCGATCAGCGCGAGGTCGTCGTCGATCGGCAGGCGGCGCGGGGAGCCGAGCGCGCTCCACGCCGTGCGCGCGCGCTTGCGCGCCGGATCGCCTGCCGGCAGCGAGGCGGTCAGCGCGTGCGCGCGCTCCGCGGCGCCGAGCGCCGCCGGCGACTGGCGTGCGGCGGCCGCCATCGCAAGCGTCGCGTAGATCTCGCCGGCCTCGGGGCCGTCGTCCTCGCCGCGCGTGGCCAGGCCGCCGAGCGCCTGCATGCCGGCGGTCACGGCGACCTCGACGGCCTGCGCGTTGAGCGCGACGTGGGCGAGCTGTGCGAAGGCGCTCGTCGTGTGCGGGTCCGACGGTCCGACGGAGGCCGAGAAGGCCTTGATCGCGTCGGTCAGCGCCGACAGCTGCTCGGCTTCGGGCTTGCCGGCCTGGCGCAGGGCGTCGGCGTAGCGCGCCAGCGCGATGCCGGTGATCTCGCTCTCGTCGCCGAGCGTCTCGGTCGCGCGCTCGGACAGGCCGCGCAGGAGGTCCAGCCCCTCCGTCGTCTCGCCAGCGGCGAGCTGCGCGAGCGCCAGCGCGGCGGCGGCGTCGATCGTCTCCGGGTGCAGCTCGCCGTGCTCGCGCAGCAGCGCGGCATGATGCTCACGCGCGAGCTGCACGTCGGTGTGCGGCTCGAGCTGGGTGCTCACGAGCCCGTGTCAGCCGGCGTGCGTACCGCAGCCGCCGCCGCCGCAGCAGCCCTGCGCGGCCAGGGCGCTGCCGGCGTCCACCTGAAAGCGGCGCTGGCCGGCGGCCGAGTTGGGCACGAGAAAGGTGGACAGCAGGCGCGTGGTCTCCGGGGAGCCGCAGGACGGGCACGGGGGCGGCGGCGCGTCGAAGCGCAACAGGTCGTCGAAGCGCTCTTCGCACGCGACGCAGGAGTAGTCATAGATGGGCACGCGCTGATCGTGGCGGCGGCGGGCCCGACTGTCAAGCGCGTGCGTGCGCTGCGACAAGCTCGTCGAAGAAGCGCTCGACCGTCTGCGGGGAGCGGATGCCGGTGAGCTCCGCGACGACCTCGCCGTCGCGAAACGCCTTGACGGCCGGCACGGTTCGGACCTCGTAGCGGCGCCACAGCGCCGGGCAGAGGTCGATGTCGACCTTCGCCAGGACGACGACGACCGGCATCACCGAGGAGCGGTGCAGGACCAGCGGCTCGAACGAGCGCTCGCTGACGTCGATGGAGCTCACGCGCGCCAGAGGGTATGGCCTGGCAAACTGCGCGGCGGTGATCGTCTATCACGGAACAACCGCCGAGCACAAGGACGCCATCCTCAGCGAAGGGCTGCGCCCGAACTCCTATGTGGCGCGCACGCGCGAGCTCGCGACGGAGTACGCCCACCACCGCGGGCTCTCGCGCGGCTCGGACGGCTACGTCATCTTCGAGGTCGACGTGCCCGACGCCGCCGTCGTCGAGGTCCAGAGCTGGTGGTGGGCCAACGGCCAGCTGTGCCTGCCCTTCGGCGCGCCGCCGGAGGGGATCACGGTCATCGAGGCCGACCTGCCGCCCGAGGACGAGCAGGTCGCCGGCGCCGAGCCGCCCCCGGCCTCGGCCTCCTAGTCCTCCTCGTCCTCGGTCGGGACCTCGGCGCCGTCGCCCTCGTCGGTGGCGCCCATCGCCTGGCCGGTGCGCGTCAGCGTCACGAACAGCAGCCCGCCGACCATGTTGCCCGCGACCGCGATCGCGAAGTTCTGCGCGACGTCCAGGCCGCCCACGTCGGCGCCCATGCGCATCCCGAAGATCATCTCGAGCGTCACGACGACGACGTGGTTGAACGAGCCGAGCGTCAGCAGCACGCCGCCGATCCACGCGCACAGGATGCGCCCGCCGATCGAGCCGACGGCCTCGATCAGCCACGTCATGACCGTAATCAGCGCGCCGCCGACGATCGCGCTGCAGAAAGCGGTCAGCGGGCCGTTGCCGGCGAAGTGCTCGGCGATCTGGGAGATCGTCTTGTCGCTGCCCTGCGGCAGCACGCCATCGACGCTGAGGATCAGCACGAGCGCGGTGCCGCCGACCAGGTTGAGGATCGGCGACAGGATCCACAGCTCGGCGAGCTTGACCTTCGTGATCCAGCCGCGGCTCAGGCCGAGGACCGGGACGAGGAAGTTCTCCGTGAAGAGCTCCGAGCGCCCGACGACGATGAAGATGAAGGCGATGCCGAAGCCCAGCGCGCCGACGGCGTGGGCCGCCTCCTCGCCGAGGCGCGGCGTCAGCGCGGTCGTGATCGTGACGAGCGCGATGATCCCGAAGACGACGTCGAAGCCGGCGACGAGCGCCGTCGAGGACAGCTCCAGGCGCGAGCGTCCCAGGCGCCGGCGGCCCTCCTCGCGCGTGCGCGCGAAGATCTCGTCGGGCTCGGGTGCGGCCTTCTCCGCGCTGCCGGGCGCGCTCATCCGGCGTGCGGTCGCTCGACGTGGTCCTTGAGGTCGCGCACCGCGCGGCGCATCACCGCATCGGCGATCGCCGAGCGCACGACCCGCGGCACGAAGCGACCCGGGTCGATGCGCAGATCGAGCTCGGCGCGCGTGCGCCCGCCGTCAAGCGCCTGGAAGCGCCACTCGCCGGCGAAGTCGCGAAAGTCTCCGCCGAGGTACTCGCTGCCCACCCGGCTCGGCTCGTCGTAGATCTGGCGCAGGCGATAGCGCACGGTCTTCAGGCGCGCGTCGACCTCGTACTCGACGATCTTGCCGCGACCCTGCTCGTCGCGCTCGAGCACCTCGGCGCTGCGCACCGCGCCCTGCCACGCGGGCAGGCTCTCGTAATCGATCAACGCGTCGAAGCAGGCCTGCGGCGAGGCGTCGATCTCCGCGCTGACGCAGTCGCCGTAGGCGCCCATCAGGCGATCGGCTTGCGCTCGAGGCGGTGGACCGCCGGGCCCTGCAGCACCTCGCCCTGCGGGCTGAAGCGCGACCCGTGGCACGGGCAGTCCCAGCTGCGCTCGGCGCGATTCCAGCTCACGCGGCAGCCGAGGTGGGTGCACGTCGGCGAGACCGCCGTCAGCATCCCGTCGTCGTCGCGAAACGCCGCCACGACGTCGCCGCCGGCGCGCACGATGTCCGCCTCGCCCGGCTGAAGGTGCTCGATCGAGGCGGGCCGCCTGGCGACGCGGTCGCCGACGAAGCGCATGCCGGCGACGGCGTTCTCCTTGATCAGCCGCGGTGCCGAGGCCCTCAGCGTCAGCCGGTTGGGGTCCAGCAGGCCCTCCCACGGGCTGTCGCGGCCAAGCGCGAGGTCCGCCAGCAGGCGCGCGGCGGCCGTGCCGCCGGTCATGCCCCACTTCGCGAAGCCTGTCGCCATCAGCACGCGCACGTAGCCGGGCGTCATGCGCCCGACGTAGGGCAGGCCGTCGAGCGTCGCGTTGTCCTGCGCCGACCAGCGATAGGCGACGTCGCGCACGTCCCAGTGCTCGCGCGCGAAGCGCTCCAGGCGCCGGTAGCGCTCCTCGGTGTCGCCGCCGGTGCCCGTGCGGTGGCCCTCGCCGCCGACGAGCAGCAGCTCCTCGCCATCCACCGCGACCGCGCGGATCGAGCGCGTGGGGGAGTCCGCGCTGATGAACATGCCCTCCGGCGGCTCGCCGGCGATCCGGCAGGCCAGCGCATAGGAGCGCTCGGGGTGCACGCGCGCGAACGCCAGCGAGCGGTCGAGGAAGGGGTAGTGCGTCGCGACGATCACGCGATCGGCGCTCACGCGCCCGCCGGGCGTCTTGACGACGCACGGGTCGCCGGAGTCGACCTCGACCGCGCGCGAGCCTTCGTGGATGCGACAGCCAGCGTCCGACAGCGCGGCGGTCAGCGCCGCCAGGTACTTCGAGACGTGGAACTCCGCCTGGTCGTCGAAGCGCACCGCCGCCGCGACGCGGTAGGGCAAGGGCGTCCCTTCGACGAGCTGCGCCGCAAGCCCCGCCTCGATCGCGGCGTTCGCCTCGTCCTCGGCGCGGCTGCGCTCGGAGGGCGACGTGACGTACGCATAGGACGCGCGGCGGCGAAGGTCGCAGTCGATCGCGTCGCGCGCCACGCGCTCGACGATCCATGCGAGCGCCGCCTCGTTGGCGGCCGCGTAGGCGCGCGCGGTGTCGGCGCCGAAGCGCGAGCGCAGCGTCGCGTAGATCATGCCGGGCGGCGAGGAGACCTTCGCCGTCGTGTGGCCGCTGACGCCGTGGCCGAGGCGCCCGGCCTCCAGCAGCACGACCTGAGCGCCGGCCTCGGCGAGCAGGAGGGCCGTCGTGATCCCGACGATCCCGCCGCCGATCACCACGACGTCCGCGCGCTCGTGGCCGTCGAGCGCCGCGAACGCCGGCTGCTCGGGTCCCGTGGCGATCCACAGGGAGGCGCTGCGTGGCGTCGTGGCGCTCATGGCGCGCGCCGCAGCGCGAGCTCCTCGAGGCGCATCAGCGACTCGGCGTTGCGCATCTTGGTGAGCAGGTGCACGAGCGGGTTGAGCGCCAGCAGCGCGCTGAGGCCGTCGGGGTCCTCGGTCATGCGCACGAGCGTGCCGCCGTCGCGCGGCGTCAGCTCCATCGTGACCTGCGCGGTGCCCAGCGGCCGGCCCTTGGCGCGCATCCGCAACAGCCGCGCGGGCTCGGCCTGCAGCGACTCGGTGTGGTCGGCGACGCGCAGCGGCCCGACGCCGATCGTGTGGTGAAAGCGCGTGCCCGGCTCGGGCCAGCCCGCGTCGGCGTCGCCGATCGCCTTCGAGCCGACGACCCAGTAGCCGTAGCCGCCGGGATCGGCCAGCGCCTCCCACACCGCGCGGGCCGGCACCGGCATGAATCGCTCGTTCGTCGCCACGCGGCGTGGCTACCCGGCACCCGCGCGCGGGAGTCGCGTCAGGCCTGCGCGCCCGTCAGGATCTCGTCGTAGATCTCGCGCAGCGTCGCGGCGACGACGCGCGGCCGCTCGCCGTAGGGGACCGCGTCGAGCAGCACGCGCGCGAACTGGGTCGTGAGCTCGTCGACGCCGGGGTCCGCGAACCACACCTCGAGGTGCTCGGCGTTGGCGGCGCTGCCGCTCGCCGCGCCGGCGATCTGCTTGCCGAGGTGCTCGCCGAGCTCGGCGGTCGGCGGGCCGACCGGCACGGGCGCGGTGATCAGCTCGTCGAAGGACATCCGGCCGCTGAGGATGTTCTCGCGGATCTGGAACCAGGTGGCGAACAGCTCGTGCAGCAGCACCTCGACGAACTCGCCGCTGGCGCGAACGCCGTGCTCGGCGGCGAAGTACGCGTGGGCGATCTCCTCGGATAGCACCCAGCCCAGCAGCGGCTCGCCGTGCTTGGCCAGACCGGTGTCGACCCACAGGCTGCCGTCGGCGCCCATCACCGCGCCCGCGTTCTCCGGCTGCGAGGGGTCGCGCTTGATCGACACGCGCAGCGCCATGACGTAGTCCAGGCCTCGCAGCGCGCGCAGGCAGGCGAGCTCGACGAGCGTCTGCAGCGGCCCGGAGCCGCCGCGCACGCGGATCTGCGGTTCGGCCGGGGCGTCCTCCACCGCCGCGACGCTACCGCACGACGTGCAGCTCGAACTCGATCGCGCCGTCGGCGATCGTGGCGACGCCCATCGTGTGCGCCGGCGCGCGGCGGCGCTCGGTCGGCGAGCCGGGGTTGAAGATCTGAAAGCCGTCGCGCTCGGCATGCTCGGGCAGGTGGGTGTGGCCGAAGACGACCGCGTCGGCGCGCGGAAAGGCGGCGCGCAGCGCGCGCAGGCGGCCGGCCGCCGGTCCAGGGGCGTGGATCATGCCGACGCGCACGCCGCCGAGCTCGAGCTCCAGGCGCGCGGGCAGCAGCGCTCGCACGGCGGCGCCGTCGACGTTGCCGTGGATCGCGTGGACCGGCGGGCCCAGCCCGCGCAGCAGCTCGAGCACCGCCACGTCGACGAGGTCGCCCGCGTGCAGGATCGCGTCCGCTTCGCGGCAGCGCCGCAGGCACGCGTCGGGGATCGCCCGTGCGCCGCGCGGCATGTGCGTGTCGCTGATGATCGCCAGCCGCGTCATGACGGCATCCTCGCCGACGCGGCGGTCGAGCGCGCGCTCGGCGCCCGCCGCGCTCAGACCGCCAGCGAGCGCTCGCCGCCGCTGTCAGCCGTCTGGCAGATGCCGTCGAGCAGCAGCTCGGCGAGCTGCTGGTCGCCCTCGATTCGCAGGCCGCCGCGCTCGGCTTCCGGCCCGAGCGCGTCGACCCAGCCCTCCGCGCTGCCCCGGATGCGCACATCCGCCCGCGGGTCGTCGCGCTCGGCGATCGAGACGGCGCCGTCGGCGACGGTCAGCGTGTAGTCCATCGCGTGCTCGGCGTCCTCGGCCACCGTCAGGACCGCGATCCCGCTGTCGTGCCTCGGCGGCTGGATCAGCCCCGGCGCGAGGCGCAGGATCGCGCCGATGTCGACCGCTTCGGCGTCGCGCGGCGCCCCCCATGCCCAGTCATAGCCCCAGCGCGCGAACGCGCCGAGCACGGGCAGCAGCGCCTTGCCGGCCGGCGTCAGCTCATAGTCCACGCGTGGCGGGATCTCGCGGTAGGGCCGGCGGATCAGCAGGCCGTCGGCGACCATCCGGCTGAGGCGCGAGCGCAGCTGCTCGGTCGAGATGCCGGGCAGCACGCGCTGCAGCGCGACGAAGCGGCGCGGGCCCGAGGACAGATCGCGCACGATCAGCAGCGTCCACTTGTCGCCGACGAGGTCGAGGGCGCGCGCGTCCGGCGACCACTCGTGGTAGGGATGGCGCTTGGCGCGGGCCTTCGCGGGCATGCGGGTGGGGGCGGGCTCAGCGCTCATGTCGCGAAGCTGCGATCGGACGCGCGGACGGCGCGCCCGTCGGCTGAGGCTGCTGCATCGAGGCTGGGCATGCGCATCGAGCGCTCTCCCTCCGTGGCTGGATCGGACTGCTCCTGATCTCGACAACGCGCGCCTCGGCCCGCTGTCAGCCGCTATCGCGGAGGATCGCGACGCGCCAAGACGGGTACGAAGCGGCGTCGTCGATTGCTCGGTAGGCGCTGACTGGCGCAATGCCGCCGCGTTATCGATACTTAGTGGATGCCCGAAGCCGCTCTTCCCCTGGCCGCGCCCCTCGCCCGGCGCCCGGCGAAGCTGTGCAGCGACGCACAGCTCGCGCAGCGTGCCGCGCTCGGGGACGAGCGCGCGTTCGCAGAGATCTTCGAGCGCCATCACCAGGCCGTCTATCGCTACTGCCGCTCGATCCTCGGAAACGGCGAGGATGCCGCCGACGCGCTGCAGGGCACGATGGCCGCGGTGCTGCGCGGGCTGGACGGAGAGACGCGCGCCATCGCGTTGAAGCCGTGGCTGTTTCGCATCGCCCACAACGAGGCGCTCAGCATCCTGCGCCGCCGCCGGCCGCAGAGCGAGCTCGACGAGACACAGCCGTGCCCGCGCTCCAGCGTCGAGGCCGAGGTGCTGCAGTCCGAGCAGCTGCGTCAGATGGTCGCCGACGTCGCGGCGTTGCCCGAGCGTCAGCGCGGCGCGCTGGTCATGCGCGAGCTCAACGACCTGGAGTACTCCGAGATCGCCGCGGTCTTCGGCGTCGCCGAGGGCGCCGCTCGTCAAGCGGTGCATGAGGCTCGCACGATGCTCGACGAACTCGAAGCCGGGCGCGCCATCCCGTGCGCCGACATCCGCGAGCTGATCAGCGCCCGCGACGGGCGGCTGATGCGCGGTCGCAAGGTGCGCTCGCACCTGCGTTCCTGCGCGGCGTGCGAGGGCTTCCACGCGGCGATCGGCCAGCGCCGCGCCGGTCTCGCGGCAGCGGCTCCGCCGCTGTCGGCACCGCTGGCGGCATCGATCCTCAGCGGCCTTCTCGGCGGCGGCTCGGCCGGTGGGGCCGCGGGAACGCTGACCGCGGCCGGGGTCGGCGTCACGGCCGTCGGAGGCGGCGCGCCCGTCGCGAACACCGCCGGCATCGCCGCGCTGGCGGCCAAGGCCGTGAGCAGCGCCGGAATCGTGACGAAGTCGGTTGCCGCGCTCGGCGCCGCTGCGACGATCGCCGGCGGCAGCGTCGCCATCGAGCGTGAGATCGGCTCCTCGAAGCCGTCGCCTGCCGGGTCGCAGCGGGCCGATCCCTCCGCCGGCGGATCGCGCGCCGGTCAGGGCGCCGGCAACGGCGCCGCCGTTGACGCGACATCGGGCACGCCCGCGCGCGCCGGCGGCTCGCAGGCCGACAAGGCGGCGCCCGCCGCCGGGGCGCCGGAGGCCACGTCGCAGTCCGCCGACGGCGATGGTGCGAACGGATCGCCCGGCGAGGCAGCCGGCTCGGGCGGCGGGGGGTTGACCGGAGCGATCGGCGACCTCGCCGGCGACGCGCCCGGAGCAGCCGGGGGCGATCGGCCGGCAGCGGGCGGGGCGCCCGGCGAGTCCGCCCAACAGGCCCTGAAGCCGCACACGGGCGTCGTCGACGACGTCATCAGGGACCCCGGCGCGGCAGCCGCGCCGGCCCTTCCATCGCTCTCGCTGCCGAGCACCCCGGCGACGCCGCCGGTCACGGTGCCGGACGTGCTCGGTCCCGGCTCGCCCGCCGGCGGCGTCACGTCGCAGCTGCCGGACGTGCCCCTTCCCTGACGCTCGCGGGGCTCGCGCGGCCCAGAGCCTGGCGCGCCGGCGGCCGCAGACCGGCGCTCGCACGACAGGCGTTCGCCATCATCTCGATCCGATGCGCGCCCTGATGCCGATCCTCGCCGTGCTCGTCCTCGCCGCCGCGCCGGCGGCGCAGGCGCAGGACGCCGTCAGCTCCTATGCCTACGTCCCCTGCGCCGCGGTCGGGGAGGCGAGCGTCGTCGAGGTCGTCGGCGCCTCCTGCGGCGATGCCGAGGCTGTTGCCGGAGCGGTCGTCCTCGCGCCGATCGCCAGCGAGCGCGCCGTCCTGCTCGCCGCCGGCTGGACGGCGCTGCGTGCGCAGTCGACCGACGACCGCAACGTGCACGATCTCGTCGCCACGCGCGGCGCGGCGGCGCTGCGCATCCGCCGTCCCGGCGCGGCGCCCGACCTCGACGGCTGGGAGGCCGGCCGCGAGCTGATCCTCGCCCGCAGGCGCCTCGTCGGCGGCAGGCCGGTCCCCAGGGGCGCGGTGCTGTGCACGTCGTCGTGGCTCGTGCGCCTCGCCAACGGCCGCTTCGGCGGGCTGACCGCCGCGCACTGCGGCGGGCTGCGCCGCGACGGCACCGTTCAGCGCCATTTCGCCGCGCTGCGCCGCCCGCCGCAGTCGGGGATCATCCTCGGCCGCGTGCGGCGGATCCTGACTCGCAGCCGGCCGCTGGACGCGCTGCTGCTGCCCGTGCCGTCGGGCGTCACCCGCAGCCGCCAGCCGGTCGTCAACCGCGGGATCACCCGCCCCCCGTGGCGGGTGGCCGGCGTCGGCAGGCCGACGGCCGGGCGTGAGGTCTGTTACACCGGTCGCACGAGCGGCGTCGACCAGTGCGGGCGCATCCAGGGCCGCAGCGTGCGCCGCGCGGAGCTGCTGCTGAGCGTGTTCGCCGGCGTGGTCGTCCGCTGCACGACGATCCCTGCGCGCGAGGGCGACAGCGGCGGCCCGGTCTACACGCGCCCGCGCGCCGACGGCACGGTCTACGCGATCGGGATCACGACGCTGGTCGTCGGCGACAGCGCCGCGATGTGCTTCACGCCGATCGCGCCGGTGCTGAGCGGGCTCAACGCCCGCCTCGTCACGGGCTAGCGCCTGTCTTGCGCTGCGGCTGACAGCGCACCCGATCGGGGGATAGCCGCACCCCGCAGACACCGGGCTGCCTCATAGAGAACGCCGGCGTTCATCGTCAGCCTGGGCGCATGCCCCGCACCCCCGCCCCGAAGGAGCCTTGAGATGCACTCGAACCTCGCCGCCCGAGCCGGCGCCTGGAGCGCCCAGCACCGCAAGAAGGCGATCCTGGGCTGGATCGTCTTCGTGGTCCTTGCAACGGTCATCGGCGGCGCCGTCGGCCAGCGCCAGCTGTCGGACTCCGACACGTCAAACGGCCAGTCCGCCGTCGCCGAGCGCGCGATCGAGGATGCAGGCTTCCCCGAGGACGCGGGCGAGCAGGTTCTCGTCCAGGGCAAGGGCGCCGTCAAGGCGACCGACCCGGCCTTCGCGGCCGCCGTCTCAGACGTCGCGCGCCGCCTGCGGGGCACGCGCCACGTCAGCGACGTGCGCTCGCCGCTGATCGACGGCAACGAGGGTCAGATCTCCAAGGACGGCCGCTCGGCGTTCGTGACCTTCAAGATCCCCGGCGACGACGAGGCCGCCGCCGACCGCGTCGACTCGTCGCTGGCCGCCGTCGCGGCGGCGCAGCGCGCGCATCCGGAGGTGCGCATCGAGCAGTTCGGCGGCGCCAGCGCCGACAAGGCGATCTCGAAGTCCTTCGAGGACGACTTCAAGCGCGCCGAGTTGCTGTCGATCCCGATCACGCTGCTGATCCTGCTCCTCGCGTTCGGGGCGCTCGTCGCCGCCGGCCTGCCGCTCGTGCTCGCGCTGACCGCGGTCGCCGGCACGCTCGGGCTGCTGGGGCCCGTCAGCCAGGTGCTGCCCGTCGACGAGTCGATCTCCTCGGTCGTGCTGCTCGTCGGCCTCGCGGTCGGCGTCGACTACTGCATGTTCTACCTGCGCCGCGAGATGGAGGAGCGCGACGCCGGGCGTTCCGCCGGTGCCGCGCTCGCCGCCGCCGCCGCGACCTCCGGCCGCGCGGTGCTGATCTCCGGCTTCACGGTGATGGTCGCGATGGCCGGCATGTTCTTCGCCGGCAACGCCGTCTTCGAGTCCTTCGCCGTCGGCACGATCCTCGTCGTCGCCGTCGCGATCGTCGGCTCGCTGACGGTGCTGCCCGCGATGCTCTCGTTGCTCGGCCAGAAGGGCTGGACGGAGAAGGGTCGCGTGCCCTACGTCGCCAAGCTGCGCCACCGCACGAAGGGCGAGTCGCGCGTCTGGGGGGCGATCATCGATCGCGTCCTGCGGCGCCCGGTGCTGTCGCTCGTGCTGGCCGGGGGCCTGATGATCGCGCTGGCGATCCCCGCGCTCGGGCTGCACACGGTCAACCCCGGCGTCGCGGGCCTGTCGCGCAGCCTGCCGATCATCCAGACCTACGACCGCCTGCAGGCAGCCTTCCCCGGCGGTGCCGAGCCGGCCGTCGTGGCGGTCGAGGCCGCCGACGTCAACGCTCCCGCCGTCCGGCAGGCGATCGCCGAGCTCGAGCGCACCGCGGCGAAGACCGAGGGCATCGGCCAGCCGATCACCGTCACCAACAACCCGCGCAACACGGTCGCGGTCGTCGAGATCCCGCTCGCGGGCGACGGCACCGACAAGACCTCGGAGGCCGCGCTGGCGCGCCTGCGCGGCGACGTCATCCCCGCGACGATCGGTCGCGTCGACGGCGTGCAGGCCAACGTCACCGGCATGACCGCCGGCTCGAAGGACTTCAACGACACGATGAAGTCGCACCTGCCGCTCGTCTTCGGCTTCGTGCTCGGGCTGACGTTCCTGCTGCTGCTGGTGACGTTCCGCTCGCTCGTCATCCCGATGAAGGCGATCGTGCTGAACCTGCTGTCGGTCGGCGCCTCCTACGGCGTCCTGAAGCTCGTCTTCCAGGACGGCCACGGCGAGTCGCTGCTCGGCTTTCAGTCGATCGGCGGGATCACGTCGTGGCTGCCGCTGTTTCTGTTCGTGATCCTGTTCGGGCTGTCGATGGACTACCACGTGTTCATCCTCAGCCGCATCCGCGAGGCCGTGACCGGCGGCATGAGCAACGAGCGCGCCGTCGCCCACGGCATCAAGCAGACGGCCGGCGTCGTGACGAGCGCGGCGGTCGTGATGGTCGCGGTGTTCTCGATCTTCGCGACGCTGAGCTCGCTGGAGTTCAAGCAGATGGGCGTCGGCCTGGCGGTCGCGATCCTGATCGACGCGACGATCGTGCGGGCGGTCCTGCTGCCGGCCACGATGAAGCTGCTCGGCGACTGGAACTGGTACCTGCCCAGCGGCCTGCGCTGGCTGCCGGCGCTGCGCCACGAGCCGGTCCCGGAGCCGTCCAACGCCTGAGGCGAGTTGCCATAGTGCCTCGCATGAGCCGAACGGTGGTGCTCGTGCGCGGCAGCGGCGACGTGGGGTCGGCGGTCGCCGTCGTCCTGCATCGCGCCGGCTACGGGGTCGCGATCCATGAGATCGCGGCCCCGTGCGGCGCCCCGGCGCGGCATGGCGTTCGCCGACGCCGTCTTCGACGGGACGTGCTCGCTCGACGGCGTCGCAGCCCGGCGCTTCGACGACGTCGGTCGAGCTGGGCAGGGCGGTGCGGGAGGGCCGGGAGATCGCGGTCACGACCGCGGCGCTCGACGAGGTGCTCGCGGCGCTGGCGCCGGCGGTCCTCGTCGACGCGCGGATGCGCAAGCGCGCGACGCCCGAGTCGCAGCTGCAGCTCGCGCCGCTGACGATCGGCCTCGGCCCGAACGTCGTCGCGGGGGAGACGACGCACCTCGCGATCGAGACGCAGTGGGGCGAGGAGCTCGGCGCCGTGCTCGAGGCCGGCGCCACGCGCGCGCTCGGCGGCGAGCCGCGCAGCTTCGACGGCCACGGCCGCGATCGCTTCGTCTACGCGCCGGTCGCCGGCGTGCTGCGCACGTCGGCGTCAGATCGCGCAGCGCGTGCGGGCGGGCGAGGTCGTCGCGACGATCGGCGACGAGCGAGCTGCGCGCGCCGCTGGACGGCATCCTGCGCGGCCTCACGCACGACGGCGTGGAGGTGCCGGCGGGCGCGAAGGTCGTCGAGGTCGACCCGCGCGGCGACGTCTCGAAGGTCACTCGGCATCGGCGCGCGCCCGCGGCGCATCGGCGAGGGCGTGCTGCGCGCGATCGAGCGGCGGGGCGTGCGGTCGCTAGCCGCTCGCGGACGGCCGGCGTCCTCGGCCAGCGCCGCGCACGACGAAGACGGCGAACAGCAGCAGGCCGGGGTCGAGCGTCGCCGCGTCCTCGATCGTGACGCTTGACCGGGCGCTTGCCCCAGCTCTTGCCCTCGATCGTCGCAAGCTCGTGCTCGCCGTCGGAGAGCGCGTAGCGCTCGCGCCAGAAGCTGCTCGAGCGCAGCTCGAGCTCGCGCTCGCCCCAGCGCAGCGTGCCGCCGCTGCGCAGCGCGCGTCCGTGAACGCGCCGCGACGGCCCCGGCGGCGTCGGTCGCCTCGATCGACGGCCGTGAACAGGCCGCGGCGGTTGAGCTGCCAGCGCCGCGGGCCGGCCTCGGCGGTCGGCCGAGCGCGACAGCCAGGCCCTCCAGGCGCAGCGTCCCGACGCCGGCCAGCGCGTACAGGCGCCGGTCGCCGGGCGTGCGCGTCAGCTCGAGGTCGGCCATGCCGTGGCGACGGTACTTCGCCGGCCCAGGCCGCGTACGTCTGGCGCGCATGCACACCGCACCCGCGCCGCGCCGCTCGTGCATGTCCGTGCCCGGGTCGTCGGCGAAGATGCTCGCCAAGGCGCCGACGCGCGGCGCCGACGAGATCGTCATCGACCTCGAGGACGCCGTCGCGACGTCGGCCAAGGACGAGGCGCGCGCGACCGTGCTCGCGGCGCTGGCGAGCCGCAGTGGCAGGGCGTGCACTGCAGCGTGCGCGTCAACGCGCCGCGCACGCCGTGGTGTCACGCCGACATCGTCGCGCTCGCGTCGCTGCCGAGCGGGCCGGCGTCGATCGTCGTGCCGAAGGTCGAGAGCGCGGGCGACCTCGCGTTCGTCGAGCGGCTGCTCGACGGCGTCGAGGCGGCGGCCGGGCAGCACGCGCGCCGCTGCGCGTCCAGGCGCTGATCGAGACCGCCGCCGGGCGTCTCGCACGTGCAGGAGATCGCGGCCGCCTCGCCGCGCCTGGACGCGCTGATCCTCGGCTACGCCGACCTGTCGGCCTCGATCGGCCGCGCCGCGGGCGCCGGCGCCGAGCTGGACTCGTGGCTCGCGATCCAGGACCAGATCCTGCTCGCCGCGCGCGCGAACGACCTCGCCGCGATCGACGGGCCGTACCTCGGCATCGCCGTCGACGAGGGCTTCACCGCCGCCGCCGAGCGCGCGCGCGACATGGGCTTCGACGGCAAGTGGGCGATCCACCCGGCGCAGGTCGGCGCGCTCAACGCGCTCTTCACGCCGACCGCCGAGGAGGTCGCGCACGCGCGCGCGGTCATCGACGCGCTCGAGGAGGCCGAGCGCGCGGGCGGCGCGGGCGCCGTCGCGCTCGACGGGCAGATGCTCGACGAGGCCGTGCGCGTCGCCGCGCTGCGCGTGCTCGCCCGCGCCGGCACGGCGGCGGCGTAGGGCTCGACGGTTGTCGGCTTGTGGCTGCGGCGGCACGACGCGGCTAGCGTGTGCGGCCGTGTGAGGTTGGGTATCCGAGTAGCCGTGCTCGGCGCGGTGGCGCTTGCCGCGTGCGTCTCGGCATCATCCGCGCAGGCGCGCAGCCGTTCGGCCTCGGCATTGCGGCTCGCCCCTGGCGCCGGCGACATCGGCGAACGCGTCCTGACGCTGCGCCGCGAGCGGGGGCGAGGTGCGGCTGCTCGAGCGCGGGCGCGTCGTCGCAGCGCCCGGCGGCGCGCGCGCGGCGGGCCGCTCGTCGATCGCCGGCACGGCCGGCAACGACACGCTGCGCATCGACTTCACCGGCGGCAACCCCGCGCCGGACGGCCTCGTCTTCGACGGCGGCGCGCGAGGCGGGCGGCGCGGGCGACGGGCTCGAGATCGCCGGCGGGCGCTTCGACCGCGCGTCGCGTGACGTTCACGCCGCGACCGGCCCGGGGCACGGGCACGACGGCGCCGATCGTGCTCGACGGCACGCGGATCGCGTTTCGCGACCTCGAGCCGCTCGTCCTGGGAGGGCACCGGCGACCGACCTCGTCGTCGACGTCCCGCAGGGCGACGGCGACAACCAGACGCGTGCTCGAGAACGACGCCGGCAACCAGCCCACGATGTCGCAGCTGCGCAGCGGCGCCGGCACGTTCGAGACCACGGCCTTCACGCATCCGACGAACAGCCTCACGATCAACCTCGGCGACGACGCGGCCGAGAGCCTGCACGGTCACCGACGACTCGGTCGGCGTGCCGATCGCCGTCAACGGCGGCAGCGGCGCGAACGCCCTCGCGTTCGCCGACGGCGAGACGCTCAACGGCGGGCACTTCGACGGCGCCGGCGGCACCGATCGCATCTCCTACGCCGCGTACACGACGCCGGTCGTCGGTGAACCTCGGCGCGAACGCCGGCCTCGCGCGCCAACCTCCGGCGCCGAGCAGGAGTCGCCCGCGACGTCGAGCACCGCGACCGGCTTCGCGACGCTCATCTACAACAACGGCGACCGAGGACGTTCGACGTCAACGTCAGCGTGTCCGAACCTCCCGCCGGCGCGACGTGACCGGCTTTCACATCCACACCGCGCCCGTCGGCGTCAACGGCCCGGTGCGCGTCGACTTCTCGGCCGGGCCCGCTGACGCCCGACGGCAGCGGCGGCTTCACCTTCAGCCGCGTCGAACGTCGCGCTGCCGCCGGCCGTTCGAGGCCGCGCTGCTCGGCGGCGGCGCCTACCTCAACGTCCACACGGCCGCGTTCCCGAGCGGCGCGATCCGCGGCCAGCTGCTGCCCGGGCAGCTTCGTCGACACGCTCGGCACCGCGACCGGCACGGGCGGCATCCCGAACGTCGAGAACGTGACGGGCGGCTCGGCCGGCGACAGCATCGTCGGCAGCAACGTCGCCAACGACCTCGCCGGCGGCGGCGGCGCCGACACGATCGTGCCCGCGCGCGGCAACGACACCGTCAGCGGCCGGCGGCGACGACGACCTCGTGACGTGGAGCGACGGCGACGGCACCGACGTCATCGACGGCGACGCCGGGGCCGATCGCGTGCAGGTCAACGGCGCCGACGGCGGCGTCGGCGACGCGTTCGCGGTCGCGGCGAACGGCACGCGGGTCGACCTCGACCGCACGCACGCCGAGCGCGTTCTCGCTCGACATCGGCAGCACGGAGACGCGTCTCGGTCGTCGGGCGCGGCGGACGACGACATGCTCGACGTCGGCAGCCTCACCGGCGTCGCGGACCTCACGAAGCGTCGAGCTGCACGGCTTCGACGGCGCCGACGTGCTGAGCGCGCCGGCGCTGCCCGCGGCGATCACCGCGCAGATGCGCGGGGGCCAGGGCGCCGACACGCTGGCCGGGCCGAGCGGCGCCTGGCAGGTCGGGCCGGGCAGCGACGCGGGCTCGCTGCCGGCGCCGCGAGCTTCGACACGACCGAGAGCCTCACGACGAGCCGCCGGCGACGACAGCGTCGCGCTCGCCGACGGCGCCGGGCTCGGCGGGACGCTCGACACGGGCAGCGGCACCGACACGCTCGACTACTGCGGCCTACACGCACCGGCGTGCGCGCGAACCTCGGCGTCGAGCGTGCCGACGCTGACGGCGACGCTCGGCGCCGACCAGGAGGTGCCGCCGACGGCCTCGCCGGCGACCGGCACGGCGACGCTCGACCTACCACGCGCGCGACCGGCCGGTTCGACCTCGACGTCGACGTCGACGACCTCGACACGCGCGACGATCACCGGCTTTCACATCCACGGCGCGGCGATCGGCGTCAACGGCCCGATCATCGTCGACCTCTTCCCGCGCCGGGCGGCTTCCCGCCGGGCGACGGGCTTCTCGGCTACACCGCGACCGACCTCGCTGCTCCCGGCGCTGCAGGAGGCCGCGCTGCTCGGCGGCGCGACGTACGTCAACGTCCACACCGCGGCGTTCCCGGGCGGCGCGATCCGCGGGCAGCTGCTGCCGGCCGCGCCGGCCGTCGTCGCGCCGGCGGCGCGACGGGCTTCGGCGCGCTCGCCGGCGTCGAGAACGTCACGGGCGGCGCCGGCGGCGCGACAGCCTCGTCGGCTCGAGCGTCGCGAACGCGCTGCGCGGCGGCGGCGGCGCCGACACGATCGTGCCGGCGCGCGGCGCCGACGTCGCCGGCGGCGGCGCCGGCGACGACCTCATCGCGTGGAACAACGGCGACGGCAGCGACACGCTCGACGGCGACGCCGACACCGACCGCGTGCAGGTCAACGGCGCGCGCGGCGGCACCGGCGACGTGTTCACCGTCGGCGCGAGCGGCGCGCGGGTCGCGTTCGCGCGCACGAGCCCCGGCCCGTTCAGCCTCGACATCGGCACGACCGAGAAGCTCGCCGTGGCGGCGAACGACGACGCGCGACGCGCTGACGTCGACCGACCTCGCGGGCGTCGCGTCCTCGACCGAGCTCGCCTTCCACGGCGGCAACGGCAACGACACGTCATGACGGTCGTGCCGTCGACGACGGTCGCCGAGCGCCGAGCAACGGGCGGGCCGGGCGCGGACACGCTGCGCTTCGACCCCGGCTGCCTCGCGGTGACGACCGCGCCCGGCTCGCTGACGGCCGCCGGCCGCCAGCCGGTCACGCACGCGAGCGTCGAGACCGTCGACGTCGCGAGCGCGGTCAGCTTCGGCGCCGACGACGCGGGACCTTCAGCGAGGCGGCCGGCAACGCGGTGATCGCCGTGACGCGCACCGGCACGCGCCGCGCGCGACGGTCGGCTTACGCGACGACCCCGCTGACGGCGCTCGCGGGCAGCGACTACACCGCCACGCCGGGACGCTGACGTTCGGCAGCGGCCGGGCATCGGCGGCCCGATCTCCGTGCCGCTGACCCACGACGCCGACTCGGCCGAGGGCCCCGAGACGTTCCGCGTCGACCTGCAGGACCCCGGCGCCGTTCGCCCATGTCTGCTCGCCGTGCGCAGTTCACCGCGACGATCACCGATGCCGGCGAGCCGCCGCCGCCGCCGCCGCCACCGCCGCCACCGCCGCCGCCACCGCCACCGCCGGTCACGCCGCCGCCCGCCGCGGTGCTCCGCCCGCGGCGCCACCGCCGGCCGTCCCGCCGCCACCGCCGTCCTCGTCCCTGCCGTTCGCGATCCGGTCGATCACGCCGTCCGCGCTGACCGGCGGCGCGCGCGTGACGCTGCGCCTTCCGCGGCGCGGCTCGGTCAGCCATCGTCGCGCGCCGCGCGGGCGGACCGCTCGTCGTGGCCCGCGCCAGCGCCCGCAATCGCCCGGCCGGCACCGCACGCGTCGACGCTGCGCCTGACGGCGCTCGGGCGCCGGCTGCTCAGGCGCACGGGGCGCCTGCGCGCGACCGTCACCGCGACCCTCACGCCGGCGGCGGGCGGGTCGCGGGCGAGGGCGACGCGGACCGTGACGCTGCGCCTCACGCGCCCGCGGCGCTAGCTTCAGGCGATCTCGCCGACGTGCGCGATGTTCGCGCGGTCGTCGTCCTCGTCGCTCGGCGCGCCCGCGAACCAGGCGTCGAGGATCTCCTCGAGCTGCGCCTCGGAGGTCGTGCGCAGGCTGAGCGCGAGCACGTTGGCGTCGTTCCAGCGCCGCGCCCCGGCGGCGGTCTGCGCGTCGGCGCACAGCGCCGCGCGCACGCCGGCGACCTTGTTCGCGGCGATCGACGCGCCCGTGCCCGTCCAGCAGCACACGACCGCCTGCTCGGCGCGCCCCTCCGCGACGTCGCGCGCGGCGGCCTCCGAGCACCACGCCCAGTCGTCGCGCTCCGCGTCGCTCAGCGCGCCGTGCAGCAGCGTCTCGTGACCGCGGGCGCGCAGCTGCTCGACGACCGGTCGGCGACGCCCGTGCGCTCGTCGGCGGCGACCGAGATGCGCATTCATGCGCTCGCGCTGAGCGAGTTCACCGGCGGTAGGTGATCGGCGATCTGCGACCAGCTCGCGCCCGCGTCGCCGGAGCCGAAGACGTCGCCGGACGTCGCGCCGAAGTACAGCTCGAGCGCGCTGCCCTCCGAACGGGTGGACAGCGCCAGGCGCAGGACGGTCAGGTAGGCATCCTGCGGCAGCCCCTCGCTGCGCGCGGTCCAGCTCGCGCCCGCGTCGCGCGTCTCGTAGACGCGCACGTGGCCGCCCGCCGTGACGCGATCGGTCTCGGCGGTCAGCGGGATGACGTAGGCGCTGTCGGGATCGGCGGGATCGACGGCGAGCGGAAAGGCGAAGTCCGACGGCAGGCCCGCGGCGATGTCGTTCCACGTCTGACCGCCGTCGTCGGAGCGGTAGACGCCGCCATGGAACTGCATGAACAGCCGCTCGGGGCGCCCGGGCGCGCGCTCGAGGTGGTGCACGCAGAGGTCGTTGGTCTCCTCGCGGACCTCTTCGGGGACGTAGCGCGCGACGAGCCCCTTGTTGCCGCGCCGCCAGCTGCGGCCGCGGTCGTCGGTCAGCCAGACACCGGCTGCCGAGATGGCGACGGCGAGGCGGTCGGGGTCGCCGGGCCATGGCACGATCGAGTGCACGCACAGCCCGCCGCCGCCGGCCTGCCAGGACGGGCGCGTGGGGTGATCCCAGAGCCCCGCATTGATCTCCCAGCTGTCGCCGCCGTCGTGGCTCTCGAACAGCACGCCGGGGTCGCCGCCGGCGTACAGCCATCCATCCTGCTCGCCGGCGACGATCAGCCACACGCGCGCGAGCGCCGCCTCGCCGCCCGGGGGCAGCGCGACCCCCTTGGCCTGCTGCCAGTCACCCGCGGGATCGTCGGCGAGGAAGATCTTCGGTCCGTGGAAGGCCGACGTCACCGACGCCAGCAGGCGGCCGCTGCGCGGGTCGCGCAGCGCGTACTCGACCGGCTCGCCCGCAAACGCGCGCGCGGTCACGTCGAAGCCGGCCGCGCACGAGCCCTCGAGCACGAACAGCCCCTTGCGCGTGCAGACCAGCAGCTCGGTCATCGGTGAACACCCGTCAAGGCGTCACCGTCAGCTCGGCCGTGAGCCCGTCGCCGTCGACGAAGCTCTTCACCACGCGGTACTCGCCCGGCGGCGTGTTGCGCGGAACCGCGACCTGCTGCACCTGCTTCTCGCCCGGCGCGAGGTTGAGGATCGTCGCCGGGAAGATGACGCCGAACGAGACCTCGGTGTAGCGGCCGTTCACGAGCCGCTGCCACGACAGGCCGTAGCTCACGCCGACGCAGGTGGAACCCGTGTTCGTCACGGTGGTGGTCAGCGGGTCGCCCGGTTGCGCCACGTCGCGGTCGAGCTCGAACTCGGCCTCGTAGCCCTCGTCGCCGGCGCACGGAGGGGAGGTGGCTTCGACGGTGAGCACCTTGAACGTGCGCTCGACGAAGCGCCGCGCGATCGTGACGCGCAGCCGGTAGAGGCCGTCGCGCGGCAGCGTCGCCGAGAAGCTTCCGCTGCCCAGCCGCCGCCGGGAGATCACGAGCAGCCTGCCCGAGCCGGTGACGCGCGACAACGAGACGCTTGCGGTACGGCCCTCGGCGCGCGCCCGCTGCGAGGGCGCCAGCGACACGCGCACGCGGTCGCCCGGCTGGACCGTGCTCAGCGCGGCGGCCGACGGCCACGTGACGACGAAGCCACCGATGCGCTCGGTGGCGGCGCCGGCAGGCGCGGCCAGCATCCCCGTCGCGCACAGCATGGACACGAACGCTGCGATCGATCTCGTCTTCATCGTGCTCTCCTTTGCCCGCCGGGGACCCGTGCGCATTATGCCCGCAGATCCGCGGTTGATGTGCTCGGCGTCGGCCGCGCGCCCGCGACGCGCCGCGATCGAGCGCGTCGACGATCTCGGCGGCGCCCGACAGGCGTGCCGCGACGGCGTGGCCGGTCTCGCCGAGCGCCGCCTCGGACACGACATCGGGCGCGATCCGCAGGTCGTGGGCAAGCCGGGGCGACGGGGAAGTCCCCTCGCGCGCAGGCGATGCGCCCGATCGCCTTCAGCCCTCGTAGAGCACGTCGTAGACCTCGTCCGCCGGCAGCCCCATCACGCGCTCGACCATCTCGAGCTTGAGCTGATCCAGCCGGGCCTTCTCGTCGTCGGTCTTGCCATCCTTGCGCGCCAGCTCGATGAACTCGTCGGGCACGATGCCCTCGCGCACGATCAGCGTCGCCGTCCGCTCGCGGTAGCTCAGCTCAAAGACGAAGCGCTCCATCGTGCGCCCGCGCTCGGGCCGTGCCAGCGCTTGGTCGACGACGTAGCGATCGCCGGTCACCGCACGGGTGACGAGCTCGAAGGCGTCGCGTGCGCCGGGCCCGCCGAACGCCGTGCGGACTGCGATCTCGCGGCGCTCGCAGGGCCCTTCGACCTCCAGCAGCGCCAGCCCGCGCTCGAGGATCTTGAACGCTTGCGCGACGCCGCCGGGCGAGCCGGGGCCGTGGTACTTGAGCATGTCCTCGAACGAGAATGCGTGCAGCTGCCCGCGGTCGAGCACGTCGATCGTGTCGGTCATGTGGTGCTCCTCGAGTCGTGTGCGGCGTAGTGCATCACGCTCGCTGGCGTGTCGTCGGTTCCGAGGGTGCCCGTGGCCGACAGCGAGCTACACGTCGAGCGCCGCGGGGAGGGCGATCCGCTGCTGCTCGTGCAGGGTCTCGGCGGCCACACGTCCGCCCGCCCGCTCGCGCTGCTCGACGTCCTCGAGGTCGGATGCGCCCACGTCTTCGGCTTCTCGATGGGCGGGATGGTCGCCCAGGAGCTCGCGCTCGCCGCCCCGCGGCGGCTGCGCACGCTGACGCTCGCCGGCATGTCGGCGGGCACGCAATCCAAGGCGACCAGCGGCGACGTGGTGCAGGCGCTGACGACGGCCGTCAGCCCGCGCGCATCGCGCAACTCGTGCGCGAGCATGCCGCGGCCTACGTAGGCTGAGCACGTGCCCGGCCTCGAGAACCCCGACGAGATCGACCTGATCGCACAGGACGAGGACGGCCGAGCGCTGCTGTCGATCGTCCAGACCGGCCCGTGGCCGAAGGGCCGCTACGTCGTCCGGGGCCTCGAGCTGAAGGTCAAGAACTACCTGCGCTTCGCGCTCGAGGGCCAGATGGTCGCCAAGTACCCGGTGCTCAAGGACCGTCCCGTCGTGATCGAGCTGACCTACGACGAGCTGCCGCCGAAGGCGATCACCGATGCCTGGAGCCGCGCCGCCAAGACCGCGATGCGCCGCGGCGCGCGGCTGTCGACCCGCAAGCTCGGCGATGAGTCCTTCTGGAGCTCTTAGGTGCCGCCTGCTCAGCGCTTGAGCCTCACGGTCGCCGTCCGCGTGTCGGTGACCGTCCGTTCGTGCTCCGGGTCGTAGGCGGACGCGTCAGCGCTCAGCCGCGCCGCGCCGGGCTTGAACGCCACGCGGCTGTCGGAGCGCACGGTGGCCTCCCACGGCGTAACGCCCGAACAGGCGATCTGGCGATCGAAGCGCCCCCTGGCGGCCGGCCTCCCGGCGCCCTGGGCCAGCGTCCCCGACAAGAAGACCGTCGTGGGCCGGTTGCACGTGACGGTCCCGCCGACGGTTGCGATGGCGCCGGCACGATCGACGACCCCGCGCGCGCTCAGCGCGAGCGCGATCGTCAGCGGGGGCGCCGGCGGCCCGCTGCCGATGTTCACATGACCGCGCAACGCCGGCGCGGCGCCCTCGCAGTGCTGCTCGAAGTCCGCATCGAAGCTCTGCAGCTGCACTTCCCCCTCCTCGTCGATCCCGTAGGTGATCTCCGTGACCGTGAACGTGCCCGTGAGCGTGTTGCAGCCGCGCCCGTTGCCGAACACCTCGAGGCCGGGCTCGTCGGGGGCTTGGAACGGGTAGCGCGCGGCCCCGTCGTAGGTTCCCACCGTGAGCGCCTCTCCCTGCGCGGCGGCGAAGCTCAGAAACCACCAGTCGCCGTTTGCCGCCTGGACGTTCACGGTGACGGCCTGCTGCGGGGTGGAGGATCCGAACGCGTCGCCGGCGCTCGTGTCATAGGAGTACGTCTGGCCGCCTCCGATGTAGTCACCTTCCTCGCTGGTCATCGACAGCGAACCGGCCTGCGCCGCCGACGCGCCCGCGGGCGCCA
This sequence comes from uncultured Actinomycetes bacterium, assembly GCA_963729125.1. Classification (GTDB taxonomy): domain Bacteria; phylum Actinomycetota; class Thermoleophilia; order Solirubrobacterales; family Solirubrobacteraceae; genus CADCVQ01. The sequence continues at coordinate 417,121 of CAVSML010000008.1, read as the reverse complement.
TCAGCAGCGCGCAGCTCAGCGAGAGCAGCAGTCCCAACAGGACGGTGAGTGACGTGTTCCTGCGCGGGGCTTGCCTGGAGATGCACCGGGTCATGCCGGCCTCCTTTCGCTCGCGTCGGCGAGTGGGGTGGGGGGTGTCGTCATACACCTGCGATGGCTTGCACCAAAAGGCCGGGACGTTACCCTGCGAAAACCTGGCGCGTTCGCGCTATCAGCGCAGCTCGAGCGCGCGCGGAGCGGTGGCCTCGCGCGCGCCGGCCGCGCCGGCCGAGGCGATGCGCACGCGGTAGGTCGCGATGTCGACCGCCCTCGGCGGCGCGACCGTCAGCCTGAAGGTCCCGCCCGCGCGCACGCGAGCCGTCGCCATGCGCTTGAGCGCGCCGCAGCCGCCGGCGCGGCCGAGCAGCTCGACGCTGCGCGGACGGCGACCGGTCGTGCGGCCGCTGAGCACGACCCTTCCGGCGCCGACCGACATGCGAACGCCCGCCAGGCGCCGCTGCGCGAGGACCGCCCGCGAGCGCCGCGTGCCCAGGCGCGCCTGATAGCGCACGCTGAGCGGGTTGCCACGGGCCGCGAGCGTCACCTGAAACGACCCGTCGGAGCGCACGCGCGCGCTCGCCACGCGACGGCCGGCGACGTGGATCGCGACGGTCCTGCCCTGCGAGCGCTCGGCGATCCCGCGCAGGCGCACGCGCGTGCGGGCGCTCACGAGCTCGGCCGAGACGAGCGCCAGCCCGCCGGAGCTGCATGCGAGCACCGGATCGTTGACGGGCGCCTCGCCGGCGATCTGCGGGCGGTAGCTGGTGGCGACGCGCGGGTTGCCGTCCGCGTGGCAGCTCGGGTCGCGGGCGTCGGCGAAGCCGTCGCGGTCGTCGTCGCGGCCGTTGGAGCATGCCGGGCGCGGCGGAGGTGCGAGCGCGGCCGTCGCGAACGTGCGGTCGGGGCTTCCCGCGATGCCCGCGCCGTTGGTCGCGGTCAGCCGGTAGTGGTAGGTCGTCGCCGGCAGGAGGTTCGTCAGGTTGGCGCCGACCGGCGTCGCCGACTGCGAGTCGACGAACTGCAAGGGCGTCTGGGTGCCGTAGGCGGTCGTCGTGCCGTACTCGAAGGTCACGGCGGTGAACACGCTGTCGGCATCGGCGGTCCCGGCCACCGTCGCCGTTCTCTGCGTGATCGCGCTCGCGGCGCCGGCAGTGACCGCCGGCGCGTCGATCGTCGGCGTGATGCGCCCGATCTGGTCGAGGCCCGGCTCGGTGAACCAGAGGTTGCCGTCGGGCCCGGTGGTGATGTCGCGCGGGTCGCTGTCGACGCTGACTCCCCCGGTGACGATCGCGATCGCGCCGGCGGGCGTGATGCGCCCGATCGAATCGAAGCCGCTGTCTGCGAACCACAGGTTGCCGTCGGGTCCGCTCGTGATCCTGGTCGCCGAGATCTCGGGTTGCAGCGGGAAGGCTCCCGCCACGAACGGCGGGATCGCCAGCGCGGCGATCCGCCTGATCGGACCGAAGTAGTCGGTCGTCCACAGGGTGCTGTCGGGTCCAGCCGTGATGCCGAGCGAGCCGAAGATGCCGGCGGGCCGCACGAACGTGCCGGTCGTCGTGATCCGCCCGATGCCGTTCGTTGCGTATTCCGTGAACCACAGGGCGTTGTCCGGCCCGACGGCGATGTCCTCGGGTCCGCCGCCGAACCCCGCGTTGATGTCGAACTCGGTTGTGGTACCCGTGGCGGCGTTGACGCGTCCGATCCGCCGACCGTTGAGGTCGGTGTACCAGAGGTGGTTGTCACCGGGGGGGCCGGCGACGATCTCGTTGGGGCTGGCGTTCGCCGAGATGCCGGCCGAGAACTCGGTGACGACGCCGACCGGAGTGATGCGTCCGATCTGTCGCGCGTTGAACTCGGTGAACCACAGGTTCCCGTCGGGACCGAGGGCGATCCCGGAGAGCCCGCTGTCCTCGTCGATGCCCTCGGAGAACTCCGTCACCTCGCCCGAGGTGCTGATCCTGCCGATCTGGTCCAGGCCGGGCTCGGTGAACCACAGGGCGCCGTCGGGGCCGGCGGCGATCGACGCCGGGCGGCTGCCGATGTCCGCGAAGAACTCGGTCACGGTCGCGGCGGGAGCGGCGGCGCAGGTGAAGACGAGCCCGGTCACTGCGAGCAGCAGCGCTCGTGTCGCCGCCTGCGCGAACTTCATGTGCGATTCACCCACCAGGTCCGGCGCCGCCCCGTTGGTGGTGAGGCTAACCCTTACGCGCCTGCCGCGCCAGCTTGACGCGGCCGTCCGGCGGCGGGCGCAGGCGTCTACCCGAGGGCGTCGGCCTGGGCCTGCGTGGTGATGACGGCGTGCGGTGGGACCGTCGCGCCATCAGGCAGCTCGATCGGGTCCTCGGCCGGACCCGCGACGATCGCCTGGTCGCCGATCGTCACGCGATTGCCGACGTTCGCGCGAAACAGGATTGCGTCGTCGGCGATCGTCAGGTCGTCTCCGACCTGCAGCGGACCGTGGAAGACGACGTTGTCGTCGGTGTTGAGCCGGGCGCCGATGCTGATGGAAGTTCCGCTCAGCGCATGGAACGTCACGCGGTCCTCGATGCCGGCGTCGTCGCCGATGATGATCGGCGCCCCTTCGTCGGCCCGAATCGATGTTCGACGCCCGACCGTGGCGTTGCGCCCGAGGCGCACGTCGCCGGCGATCCGAGCGAACGGCTCGCGCGACAGGCCGGCGGCGATCGTCGGACGCAGGCCGGGGTTGAACGGCGTGCGTGGGGAACGCGAGATGCCGACGACGGCGTCGTAGCCGCCCCGCCGGTACAGGCGGGCGTAGCCTGAGGCGAACTCCTCGTTGACCTCCAGAACCTCGCGCTGGAAGTCCGCCTGCGCCTCCTGCTTGAGCGGCAGAGCGTTCGCCGCGGCCTGCGTGGTGACGCGCTGGCCGATGCCGACGATTCGGTTCTTGGGAATGCGGACGTCGCGAACCACCGCGCCGTGCAGGATGAACGCGCCGTCGCCGATGACGGCGTGGAGCAGGCGCGCGTGGAAGCCGATGAACGCGAAGTCCCCGATGCGCGAGTTCACGACCTCGGCCTGATGCGCGAGGCTCGTGCGCTCGCCCGCCTGCGTCGAGCGACGCCCGCAGCTGCTGCGCACGCCTACACGGTCGCGCAACGCCAGCACGAGCACGTTGTCCTGCACGTTGGTGTCGTCGCCGAGACACACGCGCCTGCCAGGGTCGGCACGCAGCACCGTGTTGCCGGCGACGAACACGCCACGACCGACCCGAACGGTCCCGAACCGCTCGACGAGCGGGCTGACGAACGAGCCGTTGACGGCCACCGGCGCGCCCGCGGACACGTCGACCTGATGCGTGCGCGACTGCGCGGCCAGCACCGCCGTCGTGCTACCCGACGTCAGTGCAAGCGCCGCGGCAAGTCCGGCTTTCCACGGCTTGTCAGATCGTGAGAACCCCATGGCCGACGAGTATCCCCAAACCGCGGGTGCACGCCTAGAACATGTCAGTCCTTTCGCGCGGTGCGCGCCTGCTTCACCCGGTCGGTCGCCGTCAGCAGCACCTTGCGCAGGCGCACGGAGTCCGGCGTGACCTCGACGCACTCGTCCTCGCGGATGAACTCCAGCGCCTGGTCGAGCGACATCCGCGCGGGTGGGACGAGGTTGACCATCTCGTCGGCGTTGGCCGAGCGGATGTTCGTCTGCTTCTTCTCGCGGATCGCGTTGACGTCGAGGTCGTCGGCGCGCGCGTTGGCGCCGCAGATCATGCCCTCGTAGACCTCCTCGCCGGGGCCGACGAAGAGCTGGCCGCGCTCCTGCATGCGCATCAGCGCGAACGACGCCGTCCTGCCGCGGCGGTCGGCGATCAGCGAGCCCGAGGCGCGCGTCTTGATCTCGCCCTGCCAGTTCTCGTAGCGCTCGAAGACCGAGTGCATGATCCCCGAGCCGCGCGTCTCGGTCATGAACTCGGTGCGAAAGCCGATCAGCCCGCGGGCCGGGATCAGGTACTCCAGGCGCACCCAGCCGGTGCCGTGGTTGACCATCTGCTCCATGCGCCCCTTGCGCAGCGCCATCAGCTGCGTGACGGTGCCGAGGTAGTCCTCGGGGATGTCGATCGCGAGGCGCTCGATCGGCTCCTGCAGCTTGCCGTTGACCGTCCGCGTGACGACCTTCGGCTTGCCGACGGTCAGCTCGAAGCCCTCGCGGCGCATCGCCTCGACGAGCACGCCGAGCTGCAGCTCGCCGCGGCCCTGGACCTCCCACGTGTCCGGACGCTCGGTCTCGAGCACGCGGATCGAGACGTTGCCGACGAGCTCGGCCTGCAGGCGGTCGCTCACCTGGCGCGCGGTCAGCTTCTTGCCGACCTGGCCGGCCAGCGGAGAGGTGTTGATGCCGATCGTCATGCCCAGCGCCGGCTCGTCGATCATCACCGGCGGCAGCGCCTTGGGATCCTCGGGGTCGGCGAGCGTGTCGCCGATCGTGATCTCCGGGATGCCGGCGATCGCGATGATCTCGCCCGGGCCCGCCTCGTCGGCGGGCAGGCGGGTCATGCCCTCGGTGATGTACAGCTCGGTCACCTTCGCCTGGCTGAAGTCCTCCTGCTCGTGGCGAAACCAGGCGACGGTCTCGCCCTTGCGGATCGTGCCGTTGTGCACGCGACACAGCGCCAGGCGGCCGACGTAGGCGGAGGCGTCGAGGTTGGTCACGAGCGCCTGCAGGCCGTGGCCCTCGGTGTAGGTCGGGGCCGGGACGGCGGACACCAGCAGGTCCAGCAGCGGGCGCAGGTCGATGCCGTCGACGCCCTGGCGCAGCGACGCCTGGCCGGCGCGCGCGTTCGTGTAGACGATCGGAAACTCGATCTGCTCGTCGGTCGCGTCGAGGTCGATGAACAGCTGGTAGACCTCGTCGACGACCTCTTCGATGCGGGCGTCGGGGCGGTCGACCTTGTTGATCACGAGGATCACCGGCAGCTTCGCCTCGAGCGCCTTGCGCAGGACGAAGCGCGTCTGGGGCAGCGGGCCCTCGGAGGCGTCGACGAGCAGCACGACGCCGTCGACCATCGTCAGCCCGCGCTCGACCTCGCCGCCGAAGTCCGCGTGCCCGGGGGTGTCGACGAGGTTGAGCTTGACCTCCTCGCCGCCCTCGGGCGTGTAGCGCACGGCGGCGTTCTTGGCGAGGATCGTGATGCCGCGCTCGCGCTCCTGGTCCATCGAGTCCATGACGCGATCGGTGACCGCCTCGTGGGCCGCGAAGACGCCGGACTGGCGCAGCATGGCGTCGACGAGCGTCGTCTTGCCGTGGTCGACGTGGGCGATGATCGCCACGTTTCGGATGTCCGAACGTACGGGTCGCTGACCGCCTCGCTCGTCTTGGGTGGGCGTGGCGGAGGTCGTGGGCATGCCTACACGCTACAAAGGGCAGCTTGCGCTTCTGAAAGGGGGTCGTTCTGCCGGGACACAAACGCGATGGGCCGCGAGCGCGCCGGCGCCCGCTGTCCGTCGGCCTGTGCGCGGGGCTGGCGCTGCTCGGCGCGCTGCTCGCCGGCTCGAGCCGCGCCGCCGCCCCGGCGCCGGCCGTCGCCCCCGTCGCCCAGCCGGAGAGCCACGTCGCCGCCGCCGACGCGTTCGTCAGCGCCCGCAGCCCGGAGCGCAACTTCGGTCGCGTGCCGACGCTGCGCATCGGCGGCCCCTCGATGACGCGCAGCTACCTGCGCTTCAGGCTGCCGCGGCCGCTGCAGCCCGGCGCGCCCGCCCGCCTGCGGCTGTTCGCGACGATCGGCGCGCGCTCCGGCCTCGCCGTCCACCTCGTGCGCGGCGGCGGGCGCTGGCGCGAGGGCACGCTGACGGCCGCGTCGGCGCCGCCCCTCGGACCGGTCCTCGCCCGCCAGGGCGCGGTGCGCGGAGCACGCTATGTGTCGATCGACATCTCGCGCGCGATCGGCGCGAGGCGCACGATCGACATCGCGCTCGTGTCCCGCGGGCCCGGCAGGCTGCATGTCCTCAGCCGCGAGAGCGGCCGGCGGACGGCGCCGCGGCTCGTGCTCGGCGAGGAGCCCGCGCGCCCGCCGGTCGTCGCGGCGGCCGGCGACATCGCCTGCGCTCCCGACTCGCCCAACCGCCGCAGGAAGGTCCGCGGGACGTGCCTGGATCGCGAGACCTCGGACCTGCTCGTCAGCCGCGAGCTCGAGGCCGTGCTCGCGCTCGGCGACACCCAGTACGAGCGCGGCGAGCTGTCGGCCTTTCGCTCGACCTATGACCGCACATGGGGCCGCGTGAAGGCGATCACGCGCCCGGTCGTCGGCAACCACGAGTACCTGACGCCGGGCGCCGCGGGCTACTTCGACTACTTCAACGGCCCCGGTCGGGTGCGGGCCGCGCGGGGCGCCGCGGCGAGGGCTGGTACAGCTTCGACGTCGGCGAGCTGGCACCTCGTCGCGCTGAACTCGATCTGCGACGAGGTCGGCGGCTGCGGCCCCGGCTCACGCCAGCTCGAGTGGCTGCGCGCCGACCTCGCGGCGCATCCGTCGCAGTGCACGCTCGCCTACTGGCATCACCCGCGCTTCTCCAGCGGCAACCCGGGCTCCAACGTGCGCACCGACGCCTTCTGGCGCCTGCTCTACGAGGCGGGCGCCGAGCTCGTCCTGGCCGGCCACTCACACGACTACGAGCGCTTCGCGCCGCAGACGCCCGACGCCGTGCGCGACGACGCGCGCGGGATCCGCTCGTTCGTCGTCGGCACCGGCGGCAAGAACACCTATCCCTTCCGCGACGTCGAGCCCAACAGCGAGGTCCGCGACGCCGCATCCTCCGGCGTGCTGCTGCTGACGCTGCGCCAGGGCGCCTACAGCTGGCGCTTCAGGGGGGTGGCCGGGTCGCGCCTGAGCGACTCCGGCTTCGGGGTCTGCCACTGAGCGCGGGCCGCGCCGTCAGCCTGCGGTCTGCGCGATGTGCGCGAGCGTCCCGCCGCGGACGACGTAGACGCCCACATCGTTGGCGCCGGTGCGCAGGCTCGACGGCGGCAGCATGCCCGAGAAGCGCAGCGTGTCACCGACCCAGTAGCTGCGCCCCCCGGCGACGACGCGCCCGTTGACGGCGAACGCGAGGCTCAGGCCCGGCGCCCCGTTGCTCGTGAAGTGGCCGGTCAGGTAGGCGGGCAGCACGCCGGAGCGCGGTGTGACGCGGCGAAACTCGCGGGCGCCCTCGATCTTCGCCGTGACGCCGCCTGCGCCGGCGACCGGCAGCGACCTGACCCTGCGCCCGATCGGCGCCTCGTCGAGGCTCGTGCGAAACAGGTCGAGCGCGCTCGGCAGCAGCCGGCGCTGGCGCGCGAGCTCCGCGTCGCGGGCGCGGACGAAGTCGCCGAGGCCCATCGACACGAAGCGTCCGCGGCGGCCGCTGCGCACGCTCGGCGCGACCTTCGGCAGGGGCTTGGTCAACGTCCTGCCGTCGATCCGCTCGGGCTGGCGTGCGCCGACGACGTCGGCGATCGTCGGCAGGATGTCGACGGTGCGCGCGGCCGCGCCGTCGACCTTCGCCCGGCGCTGGCGGGGCAGCTTGACGAACAGCGGCACGCCGGCGATCGCGGGGAAGTCGGCGCGCGTCACCGCCCGCCGCTGGCCGCCGGGCCGCAGCCCGACCCCGTGGTCGGCGGTGATGACGACGAGCGCGTCGTCCCACAGCCCGGCGGCCCGCAGGCGGCGAATCATCCGGCCGAGCAGCCGGTCGGCGTAGCCGACCTGGAGCATGTGACGCTGCGCCGCCTGCGCGACGATGAAGCGGTCCCGGCTCCACCTCTGGTCGTGCAGGCCCGGCAGCGTCGTGCCGTGCACGGGGTACTGACGGCCCGAGGGCAGGATCCGCCACGGCACGTGCGGGACCTCGAAGTGCCCGACGATCAGCGGCGGTCGCGATCCGGGCTTCCTCACGCCGCCGACGAAGCGCTCCATGTCGCGCAGCAGGTTGGAGAACTCGTCGCTGCCTGCGACCGTCCTGCCGGCGGCGCGCTTGCCCTTGCGTCGCGCGGTCGCCGTGATGCCCTCGCCCTCGCCTGCGAAGTCCTCGTAGTCGCGGTCGATCGGCGGCAGCGTGTCGGCGATGTCCCCCGGCAGCACGAGATGCCCGGCGACGACGGACAAATCCGACGCGAGCGAGCCCAGGCGCGCCCTGGGCGTGTCGCGCCGGCGCTGGCCGCACAGCTTCACCGGGCAGACGTGCGTGACCGGTTCGAGCGCGTGGATGTCGCGGCGCCGGCCGAGCAGCGTGAAGACGCTGTTCGGATATGCGCCTGCCGTCGGCAGCCGCTTCGCCGGGCGCCGGCCGGTGAGGATCGCGGGCACCGCGACGTACGTGCCGTCGGAGACGGTCGTCCCGTTGCGATACCACGTCGACGTCGCGGCGAGCTCGCCGAAGCTCGGCAGGCGCCGGGCGTCGATCCGCCGGCCGGCGTCCATCAGCGAGATCGTCGGCAGCTCGTCGAAGATCAGCAGCACGACCGGCGTGCGCGAGTCGACGCCGCCGACGCGAGCGCGCGACCCTCGCCGCCGCCGACGAGCTCGGAGACCGGCGAGAAGAGCGAGAAACGAGACGAGAAACACGACCGGCGCCGCGGTCAGCACCGTCAGCACGCTGCGCAGGGCCGACACGCGGGCGTAGGCGACCGCGAACGCGACCGCGACGAGGACCGCCACCGGGATCAGGACCGCGCTCGTGTCCGGCAGCACCCGCTTGAGCACGCCGATCGCCGTGGCCGCGGCAAGCAGCGCGACGAACGCCAGGTGGATCCCGCGGGCCAGCCCCGGCCGGAAGAACGCCGCGGCGAGCTCGACCAGCAGCATACGCGGTCGGGGCCACGAGCACGAGCCCGACGGCCAGCAGCACGATGTCGGCGCCCGTGTTGTCGCGCGCGACGAAGAACTCGGCGTTGCGCCCGAGGTCGGCGAACAGCGGCTGGGCGATCGCGAACGACCACAGGACGACGAGGTGCAGCCAGGCGATGCCCAGCTCGGACGCCGTTCGCCGCGTCACACGCTCAGCGGTCGCGCCTCGTAGAGCACCCGCTCGCCGGACGGCAGCTCCTGCCGGCGCTCGACGACGAATGCCTCGCCGAGGCAGCGCTCGAAGTGCGCGCCGCTGTAGTCGCCGTGCGCGTCCTCGCGCTTGCCCGCCAGGAGCCGCTGCACCATCGGGTCCGTGCGCTGCGGGAACTCGACCACGACCGCCCGCCGAGGCTCGCCAGCCAGTCGACGATCTCGCGCAGCGGCACGTTGCGGGTGATCGCCATGTGGTGCACGAGCGCCAGGCAGAGCGTCAGGTCCGGCCGCCGCGGTCGGCGAGCGTGCCGCGCTCGCGCCCGCGCCAGCCGAGCGCGGGGGAGGGGTCGCAGACGTCCATCGACCAGCGGCAGGATGCTGCGTCTCGCCCTCCTCGCGCAGCGTTCGGTACAGGCGCTCGACGGTCGGGTGATCGACGTCCATCGCGAGCACGTAGTCCGACGAGCGCGCGGCGATGCGGGCGTACGCGCCGTCGTTGGCCCCGAGGTCCCAGGCGAGGCGGCGGCGGCGCCGGCCGGCGGCGGCGGCGACGAACGCGGCCTTGTCCTCGGCGTCGGCGTCGCAGGTGCGCGCTGGCGTCGCGGTAGTCCGTCCAGGCCGACGTGCCCGGCTCCCAGCGCAGCCGCGCGACGAGCTTTCGCAGCCGGCGCACGTTGGCGAGGATGAGCTCGGTGTTGAAGCCGGCGCGCTTGACGCTCGCCTTGGCGGCGCGCCCGTCGACGTCGGCGTAGCGGCGCTCCAGGCGGCTGTGCAGGTGGACGTTCGTGAGCACGCCGCGGCGCAGCCGGTCGCGCGGCGACATCACCGCGCGCGCCTGCGCCGGCGTGATCCCGTCGATCGGCGCCCGCGCAGCCAGGGCTGAAACGGCATGCCCTTGTACGCCTGGAGCATCAGCGGATAGAGGAACAGCATGCAGAACTGCCGGTAGGCGACCCACGGCTCGCCCTCGCGCAGGCGCTCGAAGGAGCCGACGTCGATGAAGACCGGTGCGACGCCGCGCCACTGGACGTTGTAGGGCGAGCTGTCCTTGACCATCAGCGACTCGGTCAGGCAGCGCTCGAGCACGTCGAGCTGCAGCAGGGCGGCGTCGCGCAGCATCCCGAACGTCCACTCGTAGGGGTAGGAGACGAACGGGACCGGCGCGTGGCGCAGGAGGCCCGCCCAGTCGCCGCTCAGCGCGGCCGGGCGCTCGTCGACGACCTCGCGTCTCGATGACGCTGCCGCGCTCGGTCAGCTCGGCGAACGCGACCGACGAGCTCAGCGCGTGCCAGTCCTCCAGCCCGCGCGCGCTGAGCGCGCGGAAGATCTCGCCGTCGCGCTCGAAGACCCGGCTGTCGGGATCGCGAAACGACCCGGCGACGGCGCGCATGACTGGCTCCGTGCGCCGTTGCCCAGCGCTCAGCGCGGCCCGGGCGGCCGTCGGGCGCCGGCCGCTCCTCGGGCTGGCGGCGGATGTGCAGCACGTGGAGCACCTTGCGCCACCACAGCTTGACCGCGACCGCCACCGCGGCCGTTCCGCCGAGGACGGCCTGCAGGATGATGCTGCCCGTGCCGGCATCGAGATAGGCAAGCATCGCTTGCGACATCGTGGAGCCTCCGTTCAGGTCACGGCTTGAAGAACACGCCCGATCTCGCACCGTACGCACGTGACAGCCTTGTGCCCGCTCGCGCGGTTTCAGCAGCTCCTTCACTCGTCCGCGGGCGGCTTGTCGTAGCGCGTCGTGAACGGCTGGCGCTTCTCGCTGCCGTCGGCGTAGCGCACGACGCGCGTGACCGTGATCGCGAAGTCGCCGTCGGGCAGCGGCTCGCGCTCGCCGGACTCGGCGCGCACGCGGCGCCCGCCGTTGTCGCCGTAGAGGCGGACCGTGACCGCGCCGCTCGTCGGTCTTCGTGCGGATGAGGACCGGCGCGTCGGTGTCGTTCGTCCACGTCAGGTCGATGTCGGGGAAGTTCAGCGTCGCCTCGCGGCCCGCCGGATAGCGATCGATGAAGAAGCTGTGCGGGCGGTGGCCGTCGATCTGCAGGCCCGCGAAGTACGCGGCGTTGTAGAGCGTCGTCGAGAACTGCGACACGCCGCCGCCGATCGACGGCTCGATCTTGCCGTCGGCGATGAACGGCGCCTCGACGTAGCCCTTGTCCTCGGTCCGCTCGCCGGCGGTCTCGTTGAGCGAGAAGCGCGCGCCGGGCGCGACGACGGTCCCGTCGACGTCGCGCCGCGATCTGCTGGATGTTCGTCACGCGCGGCTGGCCGGCGACGTAGTACGTCGTGAACGTCCCGATGAGCGCGCGCACGTCGCGCGCGTCGTCGCGCGGACATCGCCGGCTCGGCGCGCTGCGTCGGCACGCCTGCACGTCGTGGCGGCCTGCGCGGATCGCCGCCTCGATCGCGCGCGGCGAGCTGCGTCGCGCTTGACCGTGCGCCCGGCGCGCGCGGGCGCGGTGACGCGTGACCGTCGACCGCGCGCGGGCGCCACGACGCGTCGCCCTTCGCGTCGAGCTTGGCGCCCGAGTCGGGCGCGCTGATCTGCGCGCTGCGCGCGGGCCGGTCGCGCTTGGCCGCGATCTCGTCGACGAGCGCCGCGAGCCGCGCGTCGCCCGCGCCGAGCCGCACGCTGCGCGCCGCCGTCGCGCGACTCGAGCGCGAGCACGCCCGCGAGCCGGCCGGGCGAGATCGTCGAGCGGCTCGCCGGCGCCGGTGAGCCGCAGCGGCTGCGTCGAGGTAGCGCGCGCGCCGCGCGCCCGACGGCGTCGACGGCGGCGCGGCGTCGCGACGCGCTGCGCGCGCAGCGGCACCTGCACGCGTCCCGCGCGGGCGGCGCATCGAGCGCCTGCGCGCAGCCGCTGCGGCGAGCGCGGGCCGGTCGACCTCGCGCCCGGAGCGCGGCGCCTTCGTGCGTGATCGCGAGCGTGCCGGGCTCGATGACGAGCTCGCCGGGGAAGGCGTCGCGGCCGAGGCGGCCCGGCGACCGACGCGACCGCGCGCTCGAGCTGGCGGCGGTCGACGGTCTCGGCGAGCGGCACGTCGCGCGCGACGACAGCAGCCCGGCGACCGTCGACCACCAGCCCGCCGAGCGGCCCGCCGCGGCCGGACGCGAGCGCGCGGTCGGCGGTCGCGTCGAGATCGGCGAAGTAGCCCGCGTCGCGCGGGCGCGATCGTCTCGCGCCGGTCCTCGGCGACGAGCGTCAGCGGCGTCGCCGCGGCTCGCGTCGACGACCGGCGCCAGCCGCTCGCGGACCTCGGCGCGCGTCGCGCCGCCGAGCTCGACGCCCTCGACGCGCACGCCCGGCAGCACCTCGCCGTGGGTCGCGCGGACGCCCAGCGCGAGGGCCAGCAGCAGAGCAGGCACGATCGCCGCGACGGCGAAGGCACGCCGCCGCACGACCCTGCTCGATCTGCGTTCGCTCACCGGGTGATGCTTTCGCGCTGCGGCGCGCGAGTGCCTGCCGCGACCTCAGGCCAGGCCCGCGCGCACCATCGCGTCGGTCTCGAACATCTTCATCAGCGTCCGCGTCACCGCCGAAGACGGCCCGCCGCGCCGCCTTCCAGCTCGCGATCTTCTGCGGCGCCGTACATGTAGTCGAGCTTGTCGCGGGTCGATCCCCGAGTTCTTCGACCAGTGCATCGTGTAGCGAATCCCGGCCTTCGCGCAGCGCCGCGTCCATCCGTCGTTCGAACTCGGGGAAGTCGTCGTCCTTGATCAGGCCGAACTCGAAGACCGCCGTCTTCGGCTCGTGCTGGGTGAAGCCCAACGTCGCTTGTGAGCGGTGGACGAGCCGGACCTGGCTGATCGACGGCAGCCGCAGCTCGCGCGCCACGTTCGAGCAGATGTCGATCGTCTCCGGCGCATCGCTCGACGGACACGCCGAACGCGCTCTCGGTGTAGCCCTCGAGGTAGTAGATCGACGAGGTGTAGAGCTGGCCGGGGGTGCCGCGCACGCCGTTCAGCAGGGCGAGCTTGCGATATTGCTTGAACTGCAGGCCCGTGGTGATGCGCGGCGGCAGGAGGCGCAGCACGCCCGCCGAGGCGCAGGATGTTGATGCCGGGCGCGTAGCCGTTCTTGTCGCGGACGATCCAGCGCGGCTGCGGCGTCGGGAGCCCGGCCTCGTAGGGCACCCGCGGCGCGCCCGCCTCCATCGCCATCTGCTTGCGACTGTGGGGATCGAAGATGAACTCGTAGTGGTAGAGGTCCGGCGGATCGGCGTCGCCGAACGCCGCTGAGCTTCGCCTTCAGGTCGTCGTGGTCGATGTCGGCGATCGCCGGAAAGGCGAGCTGGTAGATCGGCGTCGTCTCCACCGCCACCGCCGCGATGATCCCGAACGTGCCGAAGCTGACCACGGCCGCGTTGAAGATCGTCGTCGTCGCGGATCAGGTCGGCGCCGATCTTCGCGGCGAAGTCGCGGTTGAGCACGGGCTTGGTCGCCTTCTCGATCCACAGCGTCCTGCCGCTGCCGGTGGCGATGTGCAGGCCGACGACGAAGTCGGGCATCGCCCCGAAGTTGATCTGCGCGCCGTGCGTGTTCCCGGAGACCGCGCCGGCGACGGTCTGGCCGTTGCCGATCCCGGCCGCCTTGCAGCGCCCGTCTGCTAGGCGTCGTCCCGCGGCGCCAGCTCGAGATAGGCGTTGAGCTCGGCGATCTGCATGCCGCCCTGGGCGATGACGACGTTCGGGCGATCCGCGGCCGCGATAGGCGGCGCTCGAAATAGCGCTCGCCGACGTCGTAGCAGCCGTTCAGCAGCTTGGTGTTCACCAGCCAGCCGTCGGTGATGTTGATGTCCGACAGCGCCCAGCCCGCGCCGATCGGGAGGATCCGCTTGCCGGCCGTCGCGGGCCTTGCGGATCACCTCGTCGAGGCTCTCGCCGGCGAAGCGGAACATGTCGAAGCCGGCGAGCAGGGTGCCCTCGGGACCGACGTTGTCGACGTCGATGAGCTCGGCGACCGTCGTCGTGTGCGTGACATGGGCGCCGCTCCATGACTGCGGGCCGCGATCGTCCGAGTGGATCATCGCGACCCCGTCCTCAGTCCAGCGTTCCGGTCTGCGACGGCGGGCGGCAGCAGCGCCAGCTGACCCGCGCCGGCGCCCAGATGCCGAGCGTCAGGACGGTGGCGAGCACCTGGCGGGCGTCTCGTCCGACCCGATCTCCTCGATGCCCAGCCGCTGGCCGTTGGCGAGGCGGCAGTTGATGACGGGCAGGTCCTGGCGGATCAGGCCCCACAGGAAGCTGTTGAGGTTCGTCGACTTCCACTCCGTGCCGGGCATGTTCTGCGGCTGGGAGTCGCCGAGCCCGCGGTCCTGGTAGATCAGGTAGCGTCGACGCGGCAGACACGAGGCCGGATTGGCCGACGGGCCTCTCCCTTGCCTTCGGTCGCCCGCGCATAGGCGGACGCTACCCGCTCCTGCGACGATCTTGGCGGTTTTCGGTCGCATCGGTGACGGATCTCACAGCCGTCGCCGAGCGCCACCCACCGCTAGGTCGAGACGCGCACCGAGGCGATCGCCGGCAGCCGGCTCGCGACGCCGAACCACTGCGCCCGGCGTCGCGCGAGCCGAAGATCTCGCCCGACGTCGCGCCGAAGTACAGCTCGAGCTCGGCGCCCTCGCCGGCGCGGTCGAAGGACTGGCGCAGGATCTGCAGGTAGGCGTCGCGCTCGGGCAGCCCGTCGCCGTGCGGCGTCCAGGTCGCGCCGGCGTCGCGCGTCTCCCAGACGAGCACCCTGCCCGCCGGGCGTGACGCGGTCCTCGGTCGCGACGGGGATGACGTACGCGCTGTCGGGATCGGCCGGGTCCAGCGCGACCGGGAAGCCGAAGTCCGACGGCAGCCCGGCGGCGATGTCGATCCACGACTCGCCCGGCGTCGTCGGAGCGGTAGACGCCGCCGTGAAACTGCATGAACAGGCGCTCGGGGCGGGCGCGGCGCGCGCTCGAGGTGGTGCACGCAGAGGTCGATCGCGGTCGCGCGCGCCTGCTCGGGCAGGTAGTCGGCGACGATCCCCTCGTTGCCGTGGCGCCAGGTCGCGCCGCCGTCGTCGGTCAGCCAGATGCCGGCGGCGGAGATCGCGAGCGCGAGGCGGTCGGGCTCGCCCGGCCACGGCGCGATCGAGTGCACCGACAGCCCGCCCGAGTCGGGCTTCCAGCGCGGGCGCGTCGGGTGCTCGAACAGCGCGCGGTTGAGCTCCCAGGTCTCGCCGCCGTCGCGGCTCTCGAACAGGACGCCCGGGTCGCCGCCGGCCCACAGCCGCGAGCCGTCGTCGGAGGCGACGATCGCCCAGATGCGCTTGAGCGCGGCGTCGCCGCCGCGCGGCAGGCTGACGCCCTTCGCCGCCTGCCAGTCGCCGCTGTCGAGGTCGTCGGTGAACCAGATCCGCGGACCCCAGAACGGCGACGTGACGGCGACGAACAGCCGCCCGGTGTGCGGCTCGCGCATCGCGTAGTCGACGGGGTCGCCGACGAACGCGCGCGTCGTGATCGCGAACGGCCCGCCGGCGTCGCCGTCGAGGACGAAGAGGCCCTTGCGGGTCCCGACCAGCAGCTCGGTCATGCGGGCGTTCAGCCGCCGGAGATGGCGGGCAGGATCTCGACCTTGTCGCCGTCGGCAACGGCGAGTCGGGCTCGGCCAGCTCGCCGTTGACGAAGACGTTGATGTGGCGGCGCAGGACGCCGCGCTCGTCGAGGATCCAGCCCTCGAGCGCGCCGAACGTGCCCTCCAGCGTCTGCGAGCAGCTCGGTCACGGTGTCGCCGCCGATCTCGTGCTCCGAGCCGCCTCCCGCGAGCTTCTCCAACTGTCCGCGCAGCCGTACGGTCGCCATGCGCCGAAGCATACGGTTCCGCGGCCCGCGGCCGCGGTGATCCGTGGCGTCGCTCAGCCCGCGGCGGTTCTGCATGCTGTGCGCCGTCGTCTCGAGGTAGCCCCACAGCTCGTCGCGGTAGGGCTCGGCGAGGGCGCGCCTCGTCGAGCGGCGCCGCGCATCGCGCGCAGCCACGCGTCGCGCTCGGCGGGCCGATCGCGAACGGCACGTGGCGCATCCGCAGGCGCGGGTGCCCGCGCCGCTCGGAGTACGTCGCCGGCCCGCCCCAGCGCTGGATGAGAAACAGCGCCAGGCGCTCCTCGGCGCCGGCGAGGTCGTCCGCGGGGTACTGGCGCCATCAGGATCTCGTCGGCGGCGACGCTGCCGAAGAAGCGCGCGACGATCCCGACGGATCGTCGCCTCGCCGCCGATCGCGTCGTAGAAGGTCTGCGCGGACACCGGGCGATCGTAGCCGTGGTTCCCCGCAGGTCGCCTTGGGTAAGTCAGGGACTTGTCGAATTTGCAGCCCGAATCCTTGGACGCGCGTCCATACGGCCGGCACACCGCTCTGGGCACGCTGCAGCTTGTGAGCGCTCGGCGCACCAGATCCCCCGCCGTGATGGCCGTCAGCGCGCGCTTCGGCCGCGACCTGGAGGCCTGCATCGCGCAGGTCGAGCGCAGCGTCGCCGACGCGCGCGAGCGCGGCGCCGCGCTCGTCGTGCTGCCCGAGGCGGCGCTCGGCGGCTACCTCTACGAGCCGCACGTCGCGGGCGCGCCGGCACCGTGCGCGCCGCCGCCCGCGCTGCGCCGCGACGGCGAGGAGATCGCCCGCATCGCGCGCATCGCGGGCGACGTCGTCGTCTGCGTCGGCTACACCGAGGACGCGCCCGGCGGGCCGTACTCGAGCGCGGTCTGCGTCAGCGGCGACGGCATCCTCGGCCACCACCGCAAGGTGCACCTGCCGCCGGGCGAGCGCGGCGTTCTCAACGCCGGCTCGGGCTTCGCCGCCTTCGACACCCCGATCGGCCGGATCGGGATGCTCGTCTGCTACGACAAGACCTTCCCCGAGGCCGCGCGCGCAGCTCGCGCTCGACGGCGCCGGCCTGATCGCGTCGCTGTCGGCGTGGGCGGTGTGCCGCGTCGACCCCGCGCACGTGGATGCGCCGCGACCTGCAGGTGCGCCACTTCAACCTGCTCGACCAGGCGCGCGCGCTCGAGAACCAGGTCGTGTGGGTCTCCTCCAACCAGGTCGGGCGCTTCGGCCGGCTGCGCTTCCCGGGCCAGTCGAAGGTCGTCGACCCGCGCGGCCGCGTGCTGGCCAAGACCGGCGCGCGGGCGGGCGTCGCGCTGGCGCGCGTCGACGCCCCGGCGTCGTCGCCGCGGCGCGCCAGCGCCTGTCCTACCTCGACGACCGCCGTCCCATTGCCTATGTCGAAGCCCCCGAGGCCCAAGGATGACTGCCTGAATGTGCGGAATCGCCGCGGTGTACGGGCCCCATCCGCGGGACGACGCCGGGCAGATGCTCGACCGCCTCGTCCATCGCGGACCCGACGACGAGGGCGAGGTGCAGGTCGACGGCGCGTGGCTCGGCCACCGGCGGCTGTCGATCGTCGACGTCGACGGCGGCCACCAGCCGTTCGCCAACGCGACCGGCGATGTCTGGCTCGTCGGCAACGGCGAGGTCTACAACCACGAGGAGGTGCGCGCGACGCTCGCGCCGACGCCCTTCGCCACGCGCTCGGACAACGAGGTCGCGCTGCACCTGCTCGACGAGCGCGGCCCGGCGGCGCTGGACGAGCTCGAGGGCATGTTCGCGTTCCTCGTCGCGGGCGAGGACGGGCGCTTCATCGCCGCCCGCGACCCGGTCGGCATCAAGCCGCTGTACTGGGCCCAGCGCGACGGCGGCGTGCGCTTCGCGTCGGAGATCGCGGCGTTCGCGCCCGACTGGATGCCCCACGTCGAGGCGTTCCCGCCCGGCTGTCACTGGACGCCCGAGGGCGGCCTCGAGCGCTTCGCCAGCGCCGTGCCGCAGCACGGAGAGGGCGCGCCCTCCGCGCGCGCCGTCTGGACGCCGGCACCCGAGCCGCCCGACGAGGCGCTGGCGGAGACGGTGCGGATCCTGTCGGGCTCGGTGAAGCGCCAGATGATGGGCGACGTGCCCGTCGGCGTGTTCCTGTCGGGCGGCCTGGACTCGGCGATCGTCGCGGCGATCGCCGCGCGCCACCTCGAGCGCGACGGCGAGCGGCTGAAGACGTTCGCCGTCGGCACGGAGGGCAGCGCCGACCTGCTGGCGGCGCGCGTCGTCGCACGCCACCTGGACACCGAGCACCACGAGCGCGTCTATGACTCGGCCGAGGCCGTGCGCGCGCTGCCCGACGTCGTGCGCGCGATCGAGCACTTCGACCCGTCGCTCGTGCGCAGCGCCGTGCCGAACTTCCTGCTCGCCGAGATGACCGCCGAGCACGTCAAGGTCGTGCTGACGGGCGAGGGCGCGGACGAGCTGTTCGCCGGCTATGAGTACCTGCGCGGCTTCGACGACCCGATCGAGCTGCAGGGCGAGCTCATGCGCACCGTCCACGGCCTGCACAACCTCAACCTGCAGCGCTGCGACCGCGTCACGATGGCCCACGGCCTCGAGGCGCGCGTGCCGTTCCTCGACCGCCAGGTCATCGCCTTCGCGTTCGGACTGCCGATGGCGTGGAAGCAGGCAGCGCCCGGCGAGCCCGAGAAGCGGTTGCTGCGCCGCGCGTTCAGCGGCTGGCTGCCCGAGGAGATCCTGTGGCGCGAGAAGGCCGAGTTCGGCGACGGCAGCGGCGCCAAGGACGTGCTCAAGCACACGATCGAGGACGGCGTCAGCAGCGGCGACTTCGAGCGCGACCGCGATGCCACCGACCCGCCGCTGCGCACGCGCGAGGAGTTCGCCTACCACCGCATCTTCGCCGAGCACCTGCCCGGCGTGCGGCCCGAGATGACGCTCGGGCGCTTCGCGACGGCGTAGCCGCGAGGGGAGAACCTCCGGCAGGTCGTCGTTTCACTGCCCGCGAGGCCGGGCAGCCACCGCGGGATGGCGAACATCGAGGGCTCCACCGACCTGCTGCTCGCCGAGAGCCTGCTGCTCCTCGTGCTCGACGACGAGCAGGGACACAACACCGCCTACGGCGCCGACATGGGCCTGGCCGGAGCGCTGCTGCTCGACCTGGCCGCCGCCGAGCTGGTCCAGGTCGTCGAAGGCAAGCTCGTACCCGCCCCTCGCCCGCCGGACGCCGCGGCGCCCGCGGGCGTTCTGGCCGAGGCGCTCGCCACGATCGAGGCCGAGGCCAAGACGCGCGGTCCGAAGGACTGGGTGCGCAAGCTGCCCACCAAGCTCAAGCCGATCAGGAGCCGGGTCGCGCAGCGCCTCATAGAACGGGGCGTGCTGTCCGAGCAGCGGCGCAAGGTTCTCGGGCTCGTTCCCGTCGAGCGGCTCGTCGAGGCCGATCCCGAGCCCGAACGCGCCCTGCGCCGGCGGCTGCGCGCCGAGCTCACCGGCGAGCGGGACGTCTCGGTGCGCACCGCCCTGCTCGTGCCGCTGCTGCGAGCCCATCAGCTGATCCCCAAGCTCGTCCCCAAGGATCAGCGCAAGGCGGCCGAGAACCGCGCGAAACACATCGCCGAGGACGCCGGTGCGCTCGGCGGCGCGGTGCGCTCGGTGCTGTCGGAGGACATGATGGTCATCTACGTCGGAACGGCCGTCGCGGTGAGCGCCGGCTTCGACGGGGGAGGCGGCGGCGACGGCGGCTGAGCGGGCGCACCGCAGCGCGGCCACGCGCCCGGTCGAGATCCTGCCCAACGGCCTGCCGCTGCACCGCATCGGCCTCGAGGGCACCCGCGCGGTCACCGTGGTCGTGGCCTTCGACGCCGGCTCGCGAACCGAGCGTCCGGCGGAGCATGGCGCCGCTCACCTGCTCGAGCACCTCGTGTTCAAGGGCGGGCGGGCGTACCCCGATCCCGGCGCGATCACGAACGCCGCCGAGCGGCTCGGCGCGTCGTTGAACGCCTACACGTCGCACCACCTGGTCGCCTTTCACGTGACCGTACGGAGCACCGGCGCGGAGCAGGCGATCGACCTGCTGACCGATTTCGTCGCGCGGCCGAAGCTCGATGCCGCCGACATCGACCGCGAGCTCGATGTCGTCGCGCAGGAGATCGCCCGCACGCAGGACGATCCGTCCCGGCTGGCCGACCACCTCATCGACCGGGCCGCGTTCGGCGAGCACCCCCTCGGCCGGGAGGTGCTCGGAACCCCTGATGGCCTGCGCAGCCTGGACCGCGACGCGATCATGGAGTTCCGCGATCGGCGGTGGGCCGCACGCCGTAGGGCGGCGTTCGTCGTCGGTGACGTCGAGAGCCTGCCCGGCGACGATCGACTTGCGGAGCTGTTCGGGCGCTTTCCCGCGACGTCGGCGCCCGAGGAGCCCGAGCCGATCCCGGAGCCCCTGTCGGACGTCCTCGTGGATCCGCATGCCTCCAGCCAGTCGCAGCTGCGACTCGCCTACCGCGCTCACATCGACATCGGCGACCCCGCGCAGCGCGCGGCGCTGTCGGTGCTCGCGATGCTGCTCGGCGGCTCGATGGGGTCGCGGCTGTTCAGCGAGATCCGAGAACGCCGCGGCCTGGCGTACGTCGTGTCCGCGTTCGCGAACATCTTCGCCGACGGCGCGACGTTGCAGCTGGACGCCGGCCTGCAGCCCCTGCGATGTGCCGAGACCTTCAAGCGGATGCGCGCGATCGTCGAGGACCTGGCCGCCAACGGTCCGAGCGCCGACGAGGTCGACCGGGCTCGCTCCTACGTGGCGGGCCAGTTCGTCATCGGCTTCGAGACCTCGGGGGCGGTCGCGAGGCACGGAGCCAAGCAGGCCATCGTCTTCGACGAGCACGCAGATCACGAGGGCTGGGTCGCCGTCCTCGACGCGGTCAGCCAGGAGTCCGTCGCGGTGGCGGCGCGGGCGCTCGTCCCCGGGCCCGCAGTGGCATGTGTCGGACCGCACGAGCCTCGCGAGTTCTCCTGACGGGGAGTTCCATATTAAGAGGCAGTAACAGCAGCTTCACATGAGCGTGGGACTCGAGTTCGTATGCAAACACCCTGCAAAATCACGTGTTTGCATGTTTGCGCCAGCCCACGATATCTCCGCATCAACGACTTACTCGATGTTTATGCATAGCGACGTGAGCGTCGGGAAGCCTCTACTTCGACGGACGAAAACCCCGCATCGCCGCAACACCCCGCATCACCGCACCACCCCCGCAAGCGACATGAAGGGAGCCATTCCACATGGCCGCCAGCATCGCCCAAGGCATCACCGAGTTCGCCAACGCCGACGCGCTCGCGCAGGAGATCAGCGCGGCCGACGCTCATCGCGAGGAGGGCTTCGTGTCCTCGCCGGTCTGCTCGGCTGTCATCTCCGCGTCGGTCTCCGCGTCGGTCGACAACACGTTCGATCACGGCTGCTGAGCAAGGCCCCTGAGCCTTCCGGTCCGCGGCGCCGCCCTCGTTCGATCAGAGGCGCGCCGGGGCCGGGCGAAACCGCATCACCGCAGCACCCCCGCAAGCGACATGAAGGGAGCCATTCCACATGGCCACCAGCATCGCCCAAGGCATCACCGAGTTCGCCAACGCCGACGCGCTCGCGCAGGAGATCAGCGCGGCCGACGCTCATCGCGAGGAGGGCTTCGTGTCCTCGCCGGTCTGCTCGGCTGTCATCTCCGCTTCGGTCTCCGCGTCGGTCGACAACACGTTCGATCACGGCTGCTGAGCAGCGTCAGCGCCGACTCGTGACACCGCGGCCCGTCTCGATCCCGATCGATGGCGGGCTCGCGGTCCTTCCGGGCCGAGCTCGCCAGAGCGTGTTCGGGCACACTAGCGTCGTCAGCCGACCTCCGCCCACCATGCGCACCGCACAGCCTTCAAAGCGCGAACTGCGCCCGGCCGAGCCGGACGCAGGCCGTCATGGCCCCGAGCAGGACTGGGATCTCGCTGAGGATCCAGCGCTGCGCGCCGCGGAAGGGACCTTCGACGCCGACGACCCCGACCTCGTACCCGGCCTTCAGGACGCCCTGACCGCGCACGGGCTCGGCCGCCTCATGGGGGCAAGCGCCGTGTCGCGCAGCGGCCGAAACGAGAACTGGCTCGGCCTCACGACGCTCGGCGTGCCGGTGTTCGTCAAGCGCGTCGGCGGGCAGGCCACGACGCCGCGCGCCGAGCGCGAAGCATCCTTTCTGCGGTGCGCCGAGCAGTGGGGCTGGTTCGACGCGCCGCACGGCGGCGGCGGACCGCGCCGCCTGGCCGAGAGCCCCGACGGAACGATCCTCGTCCTCGAGGGCCTGCTCGAGGCGGACCCCGCCAACGTCCTCATGCAGCGCGACGAGGTGCTCGACGAGCGCATCCTCCGGCGCCTCGCCGGCGTGCTGGCCCGGCTGCATGCGCAAGGACCCGACGTCCCGCGCGAGCAGGGCGCCGAGCTCGGCGCCGTCGAGGTCATCATCGAATCGGGTCTCATCGGCCTGACTCCCCAGCAGTTCACCGCCATCTCCGGCGCGGTCGTCGAGCTCTACGGCCTGCTCCAGCACGACCCGGACCTGCCAGCCGCCATCCGCGAGGCGCACGCGGCCGGGCGAGACCAAGCCCGCGCGGTCCCGATCCACGGCGACCTGCGCCTTGACCAGGTGCTGTGCGACGACGACGCCGTCGTCCTGATCGACTGGGAGGAATTTCGCCTCGGGCCCGTCGAGGTCGACCTCGGAGGCCTCGCCGGAGACGTGCTCTATCACGCCCTGGGCAAGGCGCGGATTCGCTCGAGCGCGGCGCGCGACGAGCAGGAGACGGTCGCACTCGTCGTCGCGGCGACGGAGGAGCAGTTCGGCCACGCCAGCAGGCTCATCGGCGCGTTTCTCGATGCCTACGCGGCACGGGGCGGCACGTTCGATCCCGTGACGGTCGTGCGTCGCACCGGCTATCAGCTCGTCGATCGCGTACTCGCCAACGCCTTCTTCGAGAACTCGCTGAGCCAGCGCGGTCGTGCGGCGCTGGGCATCGCAAAACGGCTGCTCGTCTCGCCGGAGGACCATGTCGACCTGCTGGGACTCGGGAGTCCGGCGTGATCGTCCGCGATCGCGACACGTCCCTGCTTCCCGCGCTCGAGATGCGCGAAGGCCAGGTCACCGACGGCGATGCGGTGCGCGTCGACGTCGGCGAGGATTCCGCGATCCTCGAGCACCTGCTGGCGATGGAGCTCTACGTGGCCTGGCATCTCGGGCGCCGCGAGCGCTCGCGCCGACCGCCCCGAGCCAGCCTCGACGACGATTTCGTCGCGCGCTACGAGCGCGGCACGCCGCACGAGCTGACGATGTCCCGAGGATGGCGTCGCGTCCGGACCGAGGACGACGGGCGCCACGTCGTCAGCCGCGGCGGCGTGCGGGTGCTGGTGGATCCCGCCGACGTCCAGGATGGCGAGGAGCCGTGGACCGTCGCGCTGCCGGCGAGGCTGCCCGCCGTTCTCCGGGGTTCTGGATGATCGATGGATCCGCGGGCTCGGGCGGCGGGGCCGATCTCGTGCGCGTGTACCTCGCCGCGGACGCCGAGCACGCCGGTACGGCCTGGCAGGCGGCGATCGGGGCCCTCGAGGCCGACGGTATCGCCTACCGCGCCAAGGCCCTTGCCGCTCAGTCGTCCTTTCCACGCCATGACGCGATCGTCGTCTACCTCGCCGCCGACGCTGCCCGCCGGGTGCTGGAGTCGCTCGTCGATGCGCTCGACGGCGTGCCGCTGCGATCGGGCGCATCGCCGTTCACCTTGCCGGTCGCGCGCGGCGTGGCGGTCGCCTTCGAGCCGTCCGGCGGAGACCTGGTGGCGCAGCGCCTGTCGTTCGGACAGCACCGCGCCCGCGCGGTCGCCCGGGCCGTGAGCGCGACGCTCGCCGCCGATCCGGATGCCACGGCGCCGTCTGCGCAAGTGCTCGACGCCAGCCTGCGCGCCGCGAGCATCGATCCCGAGCGCCCCTGGCGCAACCTCGCCAGCCCGCAGATCTTCGATGACTGAGCTCGGACCGACCGGAGCGCTGGCCTCGCTGCGCGCGGGCCAGGAGGTGCGAGCCACGCTCGCGAATCCCGCGACCGCGCTCACCATCGTGGTGTTCGGCGTGGTGGCCGTCGCGCTTGCCGTCTTCGAGCCCAGCACGCCATTCGACGAGGACGGCCCGTACCTGCCATGGCTCGTCGCCGGGCTGCCCGCCGCCGCGATGCTGACCGTCGGCGTCGTCGCACTCGCCCAGAGCGTCTCCGCCGAGCGCTCGGACGGCACCCTGCTGCGGCTGCGCGCGCTGCCTCAGGGCGTTCGCGGCTACATCGCCGGCCGGGCGCTGGCGTTCTCGGAGCTGCAGCTGCTGACGGCGTCGCTCATCGCGCTGGCCGCGATCGCCGGCGGGCTGTGGACGCTCGCCCCCGACGTCGGCTCGTCGCTCGTGCTGCTCGTCGCCTTCGCGCTCGGCATCGTCGTCCACGGTCTGCTCGGCGTGCTCACCGGCGCCATGCTGCGCATGGCCGACGCCGCGAGCGCCGGGGCGACGCTCGTCAGCCTCGGCGCGATGGCGGGCGCCACGCTCACCGGGCTGCTGATCCCGCTGTCGGTGATGCCCGAGAGCGTCCAGATCGCCGGGCTGATCCTGCCGACGACGTGGCTGGCGCACGCCGTGCGCTATGCCCTCGTTCCCGACGCCGTCGGACTCGAGCCGCTCGACGACTGGCACCCGCTGGCCGCGCTGCTCGTGTTGGCCGTGTGGGCCGCCGTTCTCGCGCTCGTCGTTCCGCGGGTGCTGCAGGCGCGCACCAAGCGCCCGACGGGCTCGCCGGTCGACGCGGCCGCGGCCGAGCCCGCACCTACCCCGACAACGCAGCCGAGCGCTGCCCCGAGGGAGACCATGCACAGCACGCGCCCCGCCCCGACGCCGGCCGGTTCGGCGCTCGAGGACAACGACGACGCTGCCTGCGTGATCGATGTCAGCGGACTGCAGATGGCCTACGGGGACGCACAGGTGCTACGCGGCCTGGACCTGCGCATCAGGCGCGGGGAGGTCTACGCCCTGCTCGGTCCCAACGGCGCGGGCAAGACGACCGCCGTCGAGATCATGGAGGGCTACCGCCGCCGGTCGGCGGGCGAGGTCATGGTGCTCGGGCGCGACCCCGAGCACGGCGACGACGCCTGGCGCAACCGCATCGGCATCGTTCTGCAGCGCGCCACCGATCACGAGCAGTGGAACGTGCGGTCGCTCCTGCGCTATGCCGCGGCGCACTTCGACGATCCATGGCCGGCGGACGACCTGCTCGAACGCGTCGACCTCGTCGAGCAGGCGCGCCAGAAGATCGACGATCTCTCCGGCGGCCAGCGCCGGCGCCTCGACGTCGCTCTCGGGCTGGTCGGACGCCCCGAGCTGCTGTTCCTCGACGAGCCGACGACGGGATTCGACCCGGAGGTCCGCCGCCGGTTCTGGAATCTCGTCGAGGACGTCGCGGCCACGGGCACGACCGTCTTGCTGACGACGCACTACCTCGACGAGGCGCAGCATCTCGCCGACCGCATCGGCGTCCTCAGCGGCGGTCGGATTCACACCGAGGGCACCGTCGAGGAGCTCGGCAGGGCGTCGGGGTCGCGCGCGGTCGTGAGCTGGCAGGACGGTGGCCGCACGCGCACGGAGCACACCGACGACCCGGGCCGCACCGTCGCCGGGCTCGTCGAGCGGCTGGGGACCGTCGAGGCGCTCGAGGTCCGCCGGCCCAACCTCGAGGACATCTATCTCGACATCGTGGCGGCGCAGCGGGCGGGCGACCGCGGCGAGGAGCACTCCGCCGCATGACGGTCTTGCGCCCTGCCCTGATCCGCTTCGGCGCCGAGCTGCGGATGGCGTTGGCCGACAGCCAGGTGCGAATCGTGCTCGGCTTCTTCATCGTGCTCGTCGTCGGGCAGTCGCTGCTGCCCTCCGAGCCGCTGCCCGGCACCGACCTCGACAGCAACGCCTTCCAGATCGGCGGGCTGCCGGCGCTCGCCGCCCTGGTCAGCGGGCTCGTGATGCTCCCGCAGACGGTCTCGCGCCAGCGCCAGGACGGCACGGTGGACCGCGTACGCGCGTGGCCGCGCGGGCTGATCGCGTACCTGCTGGCCCGCACCCTCATGGGCCTGGTGCTCGGCGGCCTGGCCGCCCTGGCGATGCTGGTCACCGCGGTGGCGACGGGGCTGGCGGAGGTCCCGGACACCGGCGAGGACTGGCTGACGCTCGCCTGGGCCCTGCCGCTGGGCATCCTGACCGTCAACGCGATCGGGCTCCTGCTCGGCTCGGTCCTCGACGAGCCGATGAAGGGCGGAAACTCGGTCGTCTACACGGTCGCGATGGCGGTCCTCATGCTCACCGGCAGCGCGTTCGGGCCGACGGACCGCGGCAACGCTGTGATGGCGGCGCTCAGCGACGTCAACCCGATCACATACCTTGGCCGGGCGGTGCGCTCGGCCGTCCTGCCCGAGTCCTTCGCGGCTGCCGAGCCCGGCGGTACCTGGGCGCTGACCGCCTGCGCCGGATGGCTGATCGGTCTCGGCGTCGTGTTTCTCGGGCTCGGCCTGCTGGCTCTGCGCATGCGCGGCCGCCCGCGCGGTTCCGCGATCACGCTCGCTTCGGAGGAGCAGACGCCATCGTGAGCACCGAGACGGCCCACACGCCGCAACTTCCGTTCAAGCGGTTGCTCTACGTGGGCAGCGGATCGATCAACGCCTCGGCGATGCCCTACTGGGTGATCTGGCTGCGCACGACGCACCCAGAGGTCGAGCTGCGGATCGCCGCGACGCCGAGCGCCCTGTCGTTCGTCTCGGTCTCGGCCCTGGCGGTGCTGAGCGGAGCCCCGGTCTTCGTCGACGATTGGTCGGCGCACCCCTCCGGCGACACGCCGCACATCGAGATCGCCGACTGGCCGGACGCGATCGCGGTCGCACCGGCGACATTTCACTTCGTCTCGCGCCTCGCCCTCGGCCTCACCGACTCGCCCGTGCTGCTCGCGCTGCACGCGACAGACGCGGTCGTCTGCGTCGCCCCCGCGGTGCCAGACAAGGCCGTCGGCGACACCGTGCTCTCCCAGCACCTCGCGACGATCGCCTCGTGGCCGCGGTTCAGCGTGGCGCCGTTCTCCCGCGGCTTCAGCGCGGCGACGCGCGAGCCCTCGCGCGGGGTCTGCGCGCCGATGCCCACCGTCCTCGACCTTCTCGCCCGCAGCGGCAAACGGACATCGGACGATGACTGAGCGGCCGCGGACGATCGCCGAGCTCGGCACGCGCCTGCGGACCACCCGCCTGCTGCAGGACCGCGACGGCGCGGTCGTCGAGCATCGCTGGCTCGCGCCGTGGCCGTCGATCCTCGAAAGCGCCGGGCTCGACGCTGCCCGCACGCTGCTGGCCGGCTCGCCGCTGGCCCTGCCCGAGCGCTCCGACGAGGACGCGCGTATCTACCGCGTCCCCGGGCTGCTGGCGATGACGGCAGCCGTCACGCGGGCGCCCGAGCTGGCGTCGACGCTGCTGGAATCCCTCGGCGGCGTGCTCGCCGCCCAGCGCGAGCGCTCGCGGGCGCGCCCGGACCTCGTCTCGGCGCTGCCCGCCGGGCCGCCGCCGCGGGTGGCGACGATGGCCAGGGCGCTTCGCTCTCGCGATGCGTCGGGCGACGTCGCGGCCTTCGCCGAGGCGGCGCGCTCAGCCCTTGGGCCCGCGGGCGAAGCGGCGCTCGACGACCAGCTCGACGTCCTCGCCGGAGGGCGGCAGGACGACGTGCTCGTCCACGGGGAGCTCTCCCTGGGCAACGCGTTCTTCGACGCGCAGGGCAGCGGCCTGACGGTCGTCGGGGCCGACGGCATCTGCCGCGGCCCCGCGGCCTGCGACGTCGCCTGGGTGCTCGGCGAGCTGCACGAGTTCCGCGTCGTCCACGCCCCGGGCAGCAAGACGCTCGACGCGGACGTCCTGTCCGCGCTCGAGGCCACCTTCCTGTGCTCCTGCCGGCTCGGCGAGCGCGAAGCGCAGCTCGCGCGGGAGCTCGTCGCCACGCGCCTGCTCGTCCATGCCCACGACTACGCCGCCTACGTAGCGTGGCACGACGACATCGTCCGGCTCTGCGCCGCTGCCGCCGGTGTCCTGTCCAGCGAGGTTGCGCTGCCATGATCCCTCAGCTCTCGGTCGTCCACGCCACGCAGATCGACGCGCCGCGGCAGATCGCCGAGTTCGCCGAGTTCGCGGACCTCGCCGGGTTTCACCGGCTGTGGGTCGGCCAGTCGCTCGGCGTGGAGACCCATCAGGCGCTTGCCATCGCGGCGTCCGCGCGGCCGGGCCTGCGACTGGGCAGCTCGGTCGCCCTGATGCCCCTGTGGCACCCGATCACCGCGGCCGTCACCGCGTCGAATCTCGCCCAGCTCAGCGGCGTCGCGTACATCTCCGGGTTTGGCACGAGCGAGCCGGCGACCGTCGCGAACATCCGCGGAACGCCGATCGAGGGGCCTGCCACCTACGCGCGCGAGTTCCTCACGATCATGCGCCAGATCCTGCAAGACGGGCAGGCCGACCTCGACGGCAAGCACTTCACCTGCCACCAGGGGCTCGGGAGCGGCGGGCTGCCCGGCGACGTTCGCCTGTGCCTCGGCGTGCTGCGACCGGCGATGGCGCGAGCCGCGGGGACGCTCGCAGACGCGGCCGTGACGTGGCTCTGCCCGCGGCCCTACATCCAGCGCGTGGTGCGCCCCGAGCTCGAACAGGCGGCCGATCGCGCGGGCCGGCCCTGCCCCCACGTGGCCGCGGTCGTCCACGTCGCGCTGACCGGCGAGGCCGAGCGCGCGACGAGCATGGCCGAGCGTGCCGTCCAGGCCCACGTGCGGCGCCCGCACTACGTCGACATGCTCCGCCGGGCAGGCCTCGACGTCGACCCCGAGGACCCCGCCGCGACCGCACGCCAGCTCGTCGAGACGGGCGGCTTCGTGTACGGCACGCCGGACGAGGTCGTCGACTCGCTGACGCGGTTCGGCGATGCGGGGGTCGACGAGGTCGTGCTCAATGCGCTGGGCGCGGGCGCGACCCGCGGCCCCGCCGCCGCCATGCTGACCCTGCGGCGCATCGCGGACGCGTGGCACGCGCGTCATGCGGTGAGTGCGCCACGCCGCGTGATGCCGACCGTCGCCGTCGGTGGATAGTGTCCGAAACCCCAGCCCACGACACCCCAGGAGCGCGATATGCCGATCACACCTGACAAGGTCGTGCAGCCGACTCTCGCCGAGTCCGTGTGCACGTTCGCCGACCCCCGCCTGCTGTCCGAGGAGATGGGCATCCACTTCGCAGACGGCCTGTGGGAGGGCAAGAGCGGCCTCGCGCTGTCGGCCGTCATCTCGCTGTCGGTCGCCACCACGATCGCGGTCGGCTGCTAGCAGTGGCCGAGGGCGCCGAAGCGGCACCCGGGCCCGGTCCCGTGGTTCACCTGCGCGCCGTCGGCGACGACGTCGTCGTCGAGGTCATCGCCGAGGCGGGTCATGCGTCCGGACGCGTGATGCTGATCGACGGCCTGCCGAGCTCACAGGCCGACCTGGACGATCCCGAGCGCGTCCTGTTCGACTATCACCTGCATCTCGCGCTGCTCGCCGTGGGGCTGAAGCCCCACGGCACGGATGGCCTGGTCGTCCACGTCGGGGGTGGAGGCGGCACGATCGCCCGCTTTCTCGCCTGCCGCGAGCCGCAGTTGCGACAGGTCGTCGTCGAGCTTGCCGGCGTCGTCCTGAACGCCGCCCAGGCGGAGCTCGGGCTCGTTGCGTCAGACCGGATGCGGCTCGTCGCCGGAGACGGCAGGGCAGCGCTGGCCGAGCTCGAGAGTGCGACCGCGACAGCGGTGATCGGTGACGCCTACGCGGGCGCCTCGGCGCCCGTGCACCTGCTCACCCAGGAGTACGTCGCCGAGGTGGCGCGCGTCCTGCGCCCCGACGGCACGTACCTGCTCAACCTCGTCGACCGGCCACCGTTCGCCGTGATCGCGCCGATCATCGCCACCGTCGAGGCCGTCTTCGGTGCAAGTCTGGCCATCGGCTTCGAGGAGGTCCTCGCGGGCCGCGGTGGAGGCAACGTGCTGCTCGCCGCCCGGCGCTCGCCCTCGCTACGCGCCGACCAGCTGGTTGCCGCGCTCGCCGAGAGCCCGCACCCGGTGGTGGTGCGCCCAGCCGGCGAGGTGGTGGGCAGCCCGACGGAGGTCGCCGTGCTCCGCGACGGCGACCCGCCGCCTCCGATGCACGAGGACGCACTTGCGGCTGGGCGCGAGGCGCGCGCGGCAGCCCGGCGCCGCGCAGGCCTGCCGGCTGACCCCAGGTGAGGGCCGAGCCCGACGGCACGCGCCTGTCGCTCTGGCACGAGCTGCTGTCGGGGCGCAGGCGGCTTGTGGGCGCGGCGTTCGTCGCGGGACTTGCGGCCGCCCTGGCGCAGGTTGCCGTGCCGCTCGTCGTTCGCGAGCTGATCACCGCCGTGCAGGAGGACGAGTCGACCACCGGGCCGATCGTGCTGATGGCAGTCCTGGCCCTGGGATCCGCGGCTCTGCAGACGGTCTCGACCTATCTGCTCTCGCGTGCAGGCGAGCTCATGGTCCTCGGCATCCGCCAGCGGCTGGCGGAGCATCTGCTGGGCCTGCCCGTCGCGCAGGCGCGCAGGATCGGGATCGGCAACCTGACGGCGCGTGCGACCGCGGACGCCGCGCAGCTGCGCCTCGTCGTGGACATCGGCACGCTGCAGATCCCGGTGGCAACCATCACCGCCGTGCTGACGCTCTTGTTCATGGGACTGCTGGACTGGGTCCTGCTGCTGATCACGCTCGGGGGCTTCGCGCTCGGCGGGGCCGCGATCGCGGTCGTGACGCTGGGGATCCGGCGCAGCTCCGCCGAGCAGCAGCATCACCTCGGCGAGCTCGCTCAGCGGCTGACGGCGACGCTGCAGGTGCTGCCGACGATCAAGGCCAATCGCGCCGAGGCGCGGGTGGCCTCGACGCTCCGGGACACGGCCTCCGATGCGGCGCGCGCGGGTCTGCGCGGCGCCCGTATGCAGTCGCTCGTCACGCCGTTGATGCAGACCTCGCAGCAGATCGCGCTCGTCGGGGTCATCGTCGCCAGCGGCCTGCGTCTCACCTCGGGAGCGATCTCCGTCGCCGATACGGCCGCATTCCTGCTGTACCTGCTGGGGCTGATCGGGCCCATCACGATGATCTCGCTCGGGATCAGCCGGCTGCAGGTGGGCCTGGCCGCGCGCGAGCGCCTGGAGGAGGTGCTCTCGCTGGAGCGCGAGCCCGCAGGGCGGGGAGCACGTCCCGCCGGCGATCCATCCGACGCCATCACCTTCGACGACGTCCACTTCTCCTACGGCGACGAGGAGGCGCTGCGCGGCGTGACGTTCTCCGCGCCGGTCCGCGGGGTGACCGCGATCGTCGGTCCTTCGGGCAGCGGAAAGAGCACGTGCCTGTCGCTGATCGAGCGCTTCGCAGACCCTGCCTCCGGCGCCGTGCACGTGCTCGGGCTCGACGTTCGTGATTGGTCGCTCGGCGAGCTGCGCGGCGCGATCGCCTACGTCGATCAGCAGCACACGCTGCTCGACGCGACGATCCGCGAGAACCTCCAGCTCGGCCTGGAAACGCCGCTCGATGACCAGCTGCTGCTCACCGCGCTGCGCCAGGTCGGACTCGAGGAAGCCGTCAACGCCATGCCGGAAGGCCTCGACACGCCGATCGGGCGCACAGCGGACCTCTCCGGGGGCCAGCGACAGCGGCTCGCGCTGGCCCGCATGCTGTTGCGTCCCGCACCGATCGTCCTGCTCGACGAGCCCACCGCGCATCTCGACAGCGCCAACGAGCGTCTGCTGCGCGACCTCGTGGGCGAGATGTCGGCGACGCGCGCGGTCGTCGTCGTCGCCCACCGGCTCTCGACGGTCCGCGACGCCGCGCGGATCGTGGTGCTGGTCGACGGCCGCGTCCACGCCACGGGTCGTCACGAGGACCTGATCGCCAGCGACGAGCGCTACCGCGAGATGGTCAAGGGGCAATCGCTGGGCACCAAGCGCTTGCCCGAAGGCGACGCCGCGACCGCGGAGCTGGTCTCCCCGCTCAAGACGCTCCTGCGGCGCCTCGCAACCGCGCGCCGCGCCTAGGATGCGAGGAATGTCACTGCCGCTGTCCGAAACGGTTGCGCTGGTGGCGGGTGCGACGCGCGGCGCCGGGCGCGGCACGGCGGTCGCGCTGGGGGAGGCGGGCGCGACGGTCTACTGCACCGGCCGCTCGACGCGCGAGCGGCGCTCGGAGTACGACCGCCCCGAGACGATCGAGGAGACCGCCGAGCTCGTCGCCGACGCGGGCGGCACGGGGATCGCGGTCGAGGTCGACCACCTAAAGCCCGACCAGGTGCAGGCTCTGATCGCGCGCATCGAGGCCGAGCAGGGCCGCCTGGACGTGCTCGTCAACGACATCTGGGGTGGCGAGAACCTGACCGAGTGGAACGTGCCGGTGTGGGAGCACGACCTCGATCGCGGCCTGCGGATCCTGCGCCTGGCGATCGACACGCACCTCATCACCAGCCACTTCGCGCTCGGGCTGCTGATCCGCCGGCGGGGCGGCCTCGTCGTCGAGATGACCGACGGCACGCTGGACTACAACGCCGCGAACTACCGCCTGTCGACGTTCTACGACCTCGCCAAGACGGCGGTCATCCGGCTCGCGTTCGCGCAGGCGCGCGAGCTCGAGCCGCACGGCTGCAGCGCGGTGGCGCTGACGCCGGGCTGGATGCGCTCGGAGATGATGCTCGACATCTACGGCGTCACCGAGCAGACGTGGCGCGACGCGCCGGGCGGCAACCCGCACTTCAAGGCGATCTCCGAATCGCCGCGCTTCGTCGGCCGCGCGGTCGCCGCACTGGCCGCCGATCCCGACGTCGTGCACCGCAGCGGCGGCTCGTTCTCCTCGGGAGGCCTGGCACGGGCGTATGGCTTCACCGACGTCGACGGCTCGCGGCCGGACTGCTGGCGCTACATGGTCGAGGTCCAGGACGCCGGCCTGCCAGCGGACGCGACGGGATATCGCTAGACGAGAGTAGGTTGCGCCCACGGTGTCCGACTATCCGACCTACGAGGAGGGCGACCGCGTCGCGGTGCTGCGGATGCACGGGCTGACCGGCGACATCCAGATCATCCCCGCGACCGTGATCGGCGTGATCGACGACTACCAGGTGGTGGTGAAGTTCGCCGGCGGCGAGGAGCTCTCCTATCCGATCGCCGACCTGACGCCGATGCCCAGGAGCGAGTAGCGGCTCAGTACCCGCGGTATCCGCGCCGCTGGTACTCCAGCAGCCGCGGCCGGTTGAGCGTCGAGGGCCGCAGCGCGATCGCGGCCGCGGTCGGGCGGGAAGCTCGCCGCGGCCGCGCAGCGTCGCGGCGTCGAGGAAGCGCAGCGGACGCGCCCGGCGGCGGCGCCACGCGCAGCGCCGGCGTACGCGCCGCCGACGCGGCGAGCACGAAGCCCCAGTCGCCGAAGCTCGGGACGTCGACGTGGTAGGGCGTCGTGCGCCAGCCGGCCGCGCGCATCGTCGACTCGATGCCCCAGAAGGACTCGCGCGCGAAGTACGGCGAGCCGGCCTGCACGACGAGCCGCCCGCCCGGCGCGAGCGCGCGGCGGCGCAGGCCGTCGTAGAACTCCTGCGAGTAGAGCTTGGCGATCGCCGCGTCGTCGGGATCGGGGAAGTCGGCGATGACGACGTCGAAGCGCTCGCCGGCGTCGCGCAGCCAGCCGAACGCGTCGGCGTCGACGACCTGCACGCGCGGATCGCGCAGCGCGTCGCGGTTGAGCGCGCGCAGCCGCTCGTCCTCGCGCGCGAGCTCGCGTCATGCGCGGCGTCGAGCTCGACGTTGACGACGCGCCGCACGCCGCGCGTAGCGCAGCACCTCGCGGATCGCCAGGCCGTCGCCGCCGCCGAGCACGAGCACGCGCGCGTGCGCGCCCGCCATCGCCGGGTGCACGAGCGCCTCGTGGTAGCGGTACTCGTCGCGCGAGGAGAACTGCAGGTCGCCGTTGAGAAACAGCCGCAGGTCGTCGGCCGTCGCCCTGCGTCAGCACGATCTCCTGGTAGCTTCGTGCGCTCGACGAAGACGATCCGGTCGTCGAACAGGCTCTGGCGCGCGGTGACCTCGAAGCGCCGGCGCGCAGGCCGCCGCGAGCGCCAGCGCGACGAGCACGCCGAGCCGGCGCCAGCAGCCAGCGCGCGCGGCAGCCGCGTCGAGCAGGCAGACGGCGATGCCGGCGACGGCGTTCAGCGCGCCGACCGCCAGCGCGGCCTCGATCTGCCCGAGCAGCGGCAGCAGCAGGAACGGGAAGCTCACGCCGGCGACGACGGCGCCGAGGTAGTCGGCGGCCAGCAGGTCGGCGACCGACGCGCCCGGCGGTCTGCGGCCGCGCGCGCTGCAGCAGCGCGAGCAGCAGCGGGATCTCGCAGCCGACGAGCAGGCCGATCGCCGCCGCGGCCAGCGATCATCGCCGGCTCGTAGAGGTCGAGCTAGGCGAACGCCGCGTAGAGCGCCATCGCCGACAGCCCGCCGATCAGCGCGACCGCCGCCTCGACGGCGACGAACGCCTGCGCCGGGCGGCGCAGCAGCGGCTTGGCGGCCAGCGAGCCGAGGCCCATCGACGAGACGAACGCGGCCAGCACGATCGAGACCTGAAAGACGCGAGTTGCCGAACAGGTAGGTCCCGAGCGCGATGATCACGAGCTCGTAGACGAACCCGCAGTCGGCGACGAGCAGGACGGTGCCGAGCAGGATCGGGCGCGCGCGGCGGCCCGAGCGGAGGGCGCCGCTGCGGGCGCCATGGCGCGGCGAGGTCGGCGGCCCGCGTGCTCAGGAGATCGCGGCGGCGACGATGCCGCCGATCGACAGCAGGGCCGCGCTCGTGACGAAGACCATCGGCTCGTGCCCGTCCTCGCCCATCACGATGTCGCCGAGCTTGCCGGGGGTGATCAGGTCGATGACGACGAACGCGACGCCCAGCAGCAGGATCCCGACGAGGCCGAAGCCGGCGGACTGCCCGAGGCCCTCCGCCAGATCGCCGTCGGAGGCGATGATCGCCGAGGTCACGATGATGCCGACCGCGAGCATCGCCGAGGACACGATCACGCCCAGGTTGCGGTTGCGGTCCACGCACAGCTGGCGGCCGAGGTTGCCCGGGCGTCAGCAGGTCGATCATCAGGTAGCCGAGCGCCAGCAGCACGATCCCGACGAGCCCGTACAGCGTCCCCGAGGCCAGCTCCGTCGCGAGGTCTTCCCAGTAGTCCATGGCGCTGTCCTTAGGTCGCGGGGGAGGGGGGCGGGGTCTGCTCGGGATCGGGCTTGTGGCTGACGGGCGTCTGGCTGCGCTTGTAGAGATAGAAGCCCGGCCCGGCGAGGATCAGGCCGCCGCACAGCACGAGCAGGAACCACGAGTCGCGCAGGACGTCGGATCCGGGCTTGCCGGTCGCACGGTCGGCGGGCGGCACGTCGGCAGGGGCCGCCTGCTCGTACTCGATGTACGGCGCGTTGCCGCGGTCGGCGACCAGCAGCGGCAGCGCGTTGACCATGTTCACGAGCGTCGTGTCGTCGTTGTCGCCGGTCAGGTCGCCGGCCTTCAGGCCGAGGTCCTCGAGGTCGCCGACGGTCGGCGGGTTGGGCAGGTTCGAAGCGATCGAGACCCGGGCGCTGTCCTCGGACTCGCAGCTTTCGCAGGCGTAGCTGATCGACCCGTCGAGCACGACGTAGCCCTTCGTGCAGGACGTCTCGTCGCTGCTGGGCACGGCGCCCGGGCCCGCCCGTCGAGGAGCCGTTGTCGGGCATTCGCGTCGAAGTTGTTGCTGACGCTCCAGCCGTAGCAGACGTCCTGCTCCTCCTGCGCCTCGGCGAGCGACTGGGCGAGCTCGGCGGCGTCCTCGGCTGCGCAGGATGCCCGCCTGCGCGGGCGCCGCCGCGCAGCAGCGCGAGCGCGAAGGCGAGCCACGAGCGCGCGCATCACTTGCCCGCTCCCGGCCCGCCGCCGCGGAAGGATCCGGCGGGCCCGGAGTACGTGCCCCAGAAGCCGCCGACGAAGAAGAAGTTGCGGTGATAGCCGCCCTCCTCGTCGTCGACGAGGATGCGCGAGCCCTGCGCGTTCCCCGAGCCGCCCGGTGGAGGCACGACCGCGACGACGTCGTCGCTGTAGCGCAGGAAGACGCCGGACTCGGCGGCGCGCCGGTCGGCCGGCTTGTGCTTGTCGCTGATGTCCTTGGCGGTCTTCGAGACCGACCTGTGCGAGGAGTAGATCTGCGTCGGCTTGCGTCCCTCGCCCTGCTTTCCGGGCGGCGCCTCCGTGCCGACCTTGCGGTAGGTCTTGTCGATGTGCTCGCGCACCGAGCCGTGCGTCGCGAGCGTGAAGACGAGGCCGAGCACGCCGGCGCTCGCCATCGCGATCGCGATGATCGCGTAGCGCTTCACGCGGCGCGCTCCAGGCTCGACGACGTCACGACGAGCTCGCCGTTCTGCGGATAGCCGTGCCACGTCGTCCAGGCGATCCCGTCGCCCGATCGCGACGGCGATGCCGCGAGCGCGGTGAACGCCGGCGCCGGCCGCAGAGGGCCGTCCGCGGCGCCCGGCGACGGCGCGAACACGCCGACCAGCGCGCGCGGGTCGCCGGCGACCGACGCCAGCACCGCGACGGCGCGCGCGGCGTAGCCGGCGCGGGAGAGGCGCTCGACGCGCGCACGGAAGCTGTAGCGCCCGTCGATGCGCTCGCTCGGGCAGCGATCCGCGCACGCCGGGCACGCAGGCGACGGTCTCCGACAGCACGTCGCCGTCCTCGACGAGCGCCTGGTGTGAGCAGCCGAGCAGCCGCAGCTCGATCGCGAAAGCCGCCCGGCGCTGACGCGCAGGATCTCGATCGCCGCGGCGCGGCGTCCCGCCGAGCGTCAGCGACAGGTCGCCGGCGCTGATGTCGACGTATGGGCGGCTGACCTCGATCAGCATGAGCGGCGCCTCAGTCGCCGGGCGCGCGCAGGCGCTCGAGCTCGGCCTCGGCCGCGCGCAGGCTCGAGCGCAGCGTCTCGATCTCGGCGGCGAGCGTCTGGCTCTGGCGCTCGTAGCGCCCGGCGATCTCCGACAGCTCGTCGTGTGCGCCCTGAAGCGTCGCGCGGTCGGCGAGGCGGGCGGCCTCGGAGTCCGCCCGCGCGCGGGCGTGGACGAGCTCGGAGATCTGCTCGCGCAGCGCGATCTCGGTCGCCTCGGCGTCGGCCAGCGCGTCGCTCATCCGCCCGCTCCGCGGCTCGGATAGATGTCGAGCACGTGCTCGGAGATCACGCTCGCCGCGCTGATCTCCCAGCCGCCGTCGTCGCCGTAGCGCTCGAAGGCCAGCCGCCTGTCGCCGTTGGCGTAGTCGGCGAACTCGGCCTTGCCGCCGCCGGGAGCGCCGGTCGTGCCTTCCGATGTGAAGTTCGCGCGCCCGCGCTCGTCGAGCTCGTAGGTCACGCCGACGTGCTCGAGCGTGCCCGCGCCCGGCTCCAGGGCGGCGCCGCGCAGGCGCTCCCAGATGACGATCTCCAGGCCCTCGTCGTCCTCGACCGACAGCCACAGCGAGTCGGGGCCGTCGACGAGCCGGTGCTCGTCCCAGCGAAAGCCGCCCTGGTCGAAGCGCAGCGTGCCCTCGACGATCCAGTCGCGGTTCTCGTAGTTGACGACGTCGCCGACCTTCAGGGCGCGCACGTCGGCGCCGCCGATCGGCTCGGGCGCCGGCGCCTCCGGCAGGCCGGCGGGCGCCGACGGGCCGGCGTTCGCCTGCTTGCGACCGCGCAGGAAGACGAAGACGCCGCCGACGATCAGCGCGATGAACAGCAGAACCAAGAAGGCTTCCATGAGAGGGCGACCTTACCCCACCCGCCACGAGGCCGGACGCGGTCAGCCCCTGCGGTACAGCCGCGTCGTCAGCGGAGCGAAGACGAGCGTCAGCGCAGCCGCCACGGCGAGCACGATCACGATGTCGCCGGTATGCGCGTTGCCGTGCATCAGGCCGCGCGACGCGGTCGCCAGGATCGAGATCGGGTTGACGTCGACGAACGCCTCCAATCCCCTGGGCAGCGTGTCGGGCTCGACGAAGACGTTCGACAGGAACGTCAGCGGGAAGATCCCCATGAAGCCCGCGTTCATGACCGCGCTTGGCGAGCGCAGCAGCAGCCCGAGCGTCGTGAAGACCCATGACAGCCCGAACGAGAACACGACCACGAGCCCGAGTGCGGCGAGCACGCCCCCGAAGCCGGCGTCCGGCCGGAAGCCGAGGATCACGCCGAGCACGATGATCACCGTGCCGCCGAGCACGTAGCGCACGCTGTCGCCGAGCAGCGAGCCGACGAGCGGCGCGGGGCTCCAGATCGGCAGCGAGCGGAAGCGGTCGACGACGCCCTTGGTCAGGTCGGTGTTCAGCGCGACGCCGGAGTAGACGGTCGTGAACAGCACGCCCATGACGAGGATCCCCGGCAGCAGGTAGTGCAGGTACTCGGCCGGTCGAGCCGGCGATCGCGCCGCCGAAGAGGTAGGTGAACATCAGGACGAACATCACCGGGGTGATCGTCACGTCGAGCAGCTGCTCGGGCACGTGCTTGACCTTCAGCATCCCGCGCCACCCGAACGTCAGCGCGGCGGAGGCCGCGCTCGGGCGCGGCGGGCGCGAGATCGACGAGATCGCCTTGCGGACCGCGGCCTCGTCGGCCTCCGACGTGGCGGGCTGGGGTGGGGCCGTGGTGGTGCTCATGCTGCCTGCTCCTCGGTGCTCGTGGACTCGTCCTCTGCGTCCTGCGCGGTGTGGCCGGTGAGGGCCAGGAAGACCTCGTCGAGGCTCGGCTGGCCGAGCGAGAAGCCGGCGATCCGCACGCCCGCGCGTGTCAGCTCGGCGACCGCCTCGGCGGCGCGGTCGGCGTCCGAGCAGCTGGCCGACAGCGCGGTCGGGTCGGTCTCGAGGTCGACCGCCCCGAGCTCGCGCTCGAGCACCTGCGCGGCTGCGGTGCGCTGCGCGGGATCGATCAGGCGCACGTGCAGCGCGCCCGATCCGACCGACGCCTTGAGCTCGCTCGGCGTGCCCTCGGCGATCACCGTGCCGCGGTCGATGACGGCGATCCGCTCGCAGAGCTGGTCGGCCTCCTCGAGGTACTGCGTGCACAGCAGGATCGTCGTGCCCTCCGCGACGAGCGCGCGGATGATGCCCCAGACCTGGTTGCGCGAGCGCGGATCGAGGCCCGTCGTCGGCTCGTCGAGGAACATCAGCTCCGGGGTGACGACGATGCTCGCGGCGATGTCCAGCCGGCGGCGCATGCCGCCCGAGTAGTGCTTGACGAGCTTGCCGGAGGCCTCCGTCAGCCCGAAGGCGGCGAGCAGCTCGGCGGCACGGTCCTTGGCGGCCTGGCGGCGCAGGCCGAGCAGGCGACCGATCAGGATCAGGTTCTCGCGGCCGGTCAGGTCCTCGTCGACCGACGCGAGCTGCCCGGTCAGGCTGACGGCGCCGCGCACGCCGTCGGCGTCGGCGGCGATGTCGTGCCCGAGAACCTGGGCGCTGCCGGCGTCGGGGCGGATCAGCGTCGCCAGCATCCGGATCGTCGTGGTCTTGCCGGCGCCGTTTGGCCCGA
Organism: uncultured Actinomycetes bacterium; assembly: GCA_963729125.1. Lineage (GTDB taxonomy): Bacteria > Actinomycetota > Thermoleophilia > Solirubrobacterales > Solirubrobacteraceae > CADCVQ01. The sequence goes on along the minus strand of CAVSML010000008.1, from coordinate 377,571 downwards.
GCACGCCGTAGACCGCGCCGCGCCGGACGCGGAGATCCACGCCGTCGACCGCGCGCGTTTCGCCGAACGTCTTGACGAGACCCGTGGCCTGGATCGCGAGAGTGGTGTCCGCTGGCATCTGCTCCTCCGATGTGGGAATCGGTCGTGGTGCATCTCTACAGCACGGGACGGGTGGCGGCCACGAAATTCATCGGACGAACGCTGTCGGGCGCCCGGATTTCAGTTGTGCAGGAGATCGCGCCGCGATCCGCCGCCGCTACGCTGCGCCCGATGCCGATCGCGCGCGTCCTCTTCGTCTGCATGGGCAACATCTGCCGCTCGCCGACGGCCGAGGGGGTGATGCGCGGACTCGTCGAGGACGCGGGGCTGAGCGACCGCATCGAGCTCGACAGCGCCGGCACCGGCGGCTGGCATGTCGGCGCCCCGCCGGACGCGCGTGCCGTCGCGGCCGCCGCCGCGCGCGGCGTCCGCCTCGACGGCGCGGCGCGCCAGGTGCGCCCGTCGGACTTCGAGGACTTCGACCTGCTCGTCGCGCTTGACGAGGCCAACGCCCGCGACCTGCGTCGCCAGGCGCCCGGCGCCGAGGCCGCGGCGAAGGTGCGGCTCCTGCGCTCGTTCGGCCCTCCCGGCGACGGCCTGGCCGACGTGCCGGACCCGTACTACGGCGAGGACGACGGCTTCGGCCACGTGCTCGACCTCGTCGACGCCGCCTGCCGCGGGTTGCTCGACGAGCTGCGCGGTCGTGTCGGCGCTGCGTGACGCGCTGTCGCAGGCGCTCGGGCGCCCGGTCGCCGACCTGCGGGCGATCGCCGGCGGCGATCTGAACGACGCCTACGCCGCCGAGCTTCAGGACGGCGACCGCGTGTTCGTCAAGACCGCGGCCGATGCCGCGCGGGGCGCGTTCGCCCGCGAGGCCGAGGGCCTGCGCTGGCTGGCCGAGCCGCATGCGCTGGCGGTCCCGAAGGTGCTCGCCGTGTCCGACGTGCCCCCCGGTCCGCGCTTCCTGGCCCTGGAGTGGATCGAGCGCGGGGGCGGGGGCGCCGCGAGCGACGAGCAGCTCGGACGCGGGCTTGCCGCGCTGCATGCCGCCGGCGCGCGGGACTTCGGAGGCGAGCACGACCTCGTCATCGGCCCGCTGACGCTGCCCAACGCGCCGCTTGACCGGTGGCCCGAGTTCTACGCGACGCGCCGCCTCGAGCCGGTCGCGCGGCTCGCCGCCGATCGCGGTGCGTTGCCGGCGGGCGCGTCCGGCGCGCTCGAGCGGTTGACCGGCCGGCTCGACGACCTCTGCGGTCCAGGAGAGCCGCCCGCGCGGCTGCACGGCGACCTGTGGAGCGGCAACGTCATGACCGGAGCCGACGGGCAGCCGTGGCTGATCGACCCCGCCGCCTACGGCGGGCATCGCGAGATCGACCTCGCGATGCTGCGCCTGTTCGGCGGACCCGGCCCGGAGTTTTTCGCCGCCTACGAGGAGGTCGCCCCGCTCGCGGCGGGCCACGAGGAGCGCGTCGAGCTGTGGCAGGTCTTCCCGCTGCTCACGCATGCGGCGTTGTTCGGCGGCGGCTACGGATCCTCGGCGCTGCGCGCGATGCAGCGCTACGTGAGCTGGTCCTTGTAGGGATCGAACGTGGCGGGCGCCGCCATCGCGACGCCGATCGGCGTCAGCCGGTGCAGAATCTCGATCGTGTCGCCATGGGCGGCGAGCACCGCGTCGAGGCGCTTGTAGGCGGCGGGCGCCTCGTCGGCAGCCCCGCCGCGCAGCTCAATGCCAGCGCCGATCAGCGTGCGCCGAACGTCCTCGAAGTCGATCTCGCCCGTCTCGACGCGGCCGCGGCGCTTGCTCATCGTGCGCCCGAACCCGCGCGAGCCGAAGTGCACGCCGGTCCCGCGCAGGATCACCGACGGCTCGCCCATCGTCGCGCCGTCGAAGCCCGCCTGGCCGGGGAACGCGGGCGTGCAGCCCCTGCGGATCACCCCCGACGGATGTGGCCCGGCCACAGGACTCGAACCCACGCGAACGTCGCCGAAACGATCGGCCGCGAAGGGCTTGCGAGCTGGGCGCGCGTGCTCTACCGTCGATCGAGCCATGTTCCTGGCCCTCCGCAGCATGCCCACGTCGAACTACGGCGCCCCGATCGGCGCGTGGGTCGCGGCATGCCGCGAGCGCAAGCCGTTCACGGCGCGCCCCACCACCGACACGCTCAGCGGCGTCTAGCGGGAGGTCATCCACATGGCTCCCGCGACGATCGCGGGAGCTGCGCTTCGTGCCCGGTCGGGCCGCGAGGCGAGGTGGGACCGCGACTCCATCATCATCGCCATCCAGGAATGGGTGGCCACATACGGCGAGCCGCCCCGTGCGGCCGACTGGAACCCGTCCTCGGCGAAGTGGTCCGGGCAGCTGTGGCGCGTCGAGCGCTACCGCGCCGGCCGTGCCGACGGGTCGCCGTGGCCCGCGCTGAACTCGGCCAAGCGCCCGTTCGAGGGGTCGCTCAACGCGGCGATCCGGGCGGCGGGCCACGAGCCGGCCAAGCCCGGGCCCACGCGGCGCAAGGACGTCGACCCCGCGCAGGCGCACCGGACGCAGATGAGCCCGGAGGGTCGCGCGATGCTCGCGGCGGCGCTCGCGCAGGCCCGTGAGGCAGAGCGGCGCATCGCGGTGCTCGAGGCCAAGCGCCGGCGTACGGCGCCGGCGTCCGTCAAGCCGAGGGTCGTTCGTGAGCGCGTCGTTGACGACGCGGCGGTTGCCCGCGCCCAGCGGCGGGCGGCCGCTGCCGAGGCGAAGGCCGACGCGACCGCCCGTGCGATGCGCGACCAGATCGCCGAGGCGCGGATGGACGTGGCCGAGGCGCGGACGGTGGCCAAGCGGCTGGCGGCGAAGTCTCGAACGCTCCGAAGCGACGATCGGGACGCTGCGCGGCGAACGCCGCGAGCTGAAGGCCGGCCAGGATCGACTGGCCGACCGGCTCGTGGCCGCCGAGCGGCTGCTCGAGCGGGCTCGCAACGAGGCCGAGCGGGGGCCCGAGGTCGTGACCGTGCGCGAGCAGGTGCCGGACGCGGCCGAGCTGCGCGCCGCGCGGGCCGAGGCGGCACGCGATCGTCGCGCGGCGGCCGAGGCCGAGCTGCGTGCCGCGCATGCGGAGCGCGAGCTGCGCGAGACCGTGGCAGCGATCGGCGGCGAGGCGCGCAAGCTCACCGCCGCCGAGCTCGCCGATCTGCGCACGAACGGCCCGGCTGGCCCCGCCGTCATGGCGGAGGCGCTGAAGGCCCTCGCCGCGGCACGCCGGTCGAGCAATCCGACGCGCATGCAGGACGCCCTGCGGCGCGTCGCGCAGGCAGCCGTCACGTGGCAGGAGCGGATCTGAACCGGTCCGCTCCTGCCGGTGGCGACGCCCCCCGACCGACCACCGATGAGACGACATGACCGACGTTGCGGTGGGGCCGCGCGTCGTCTGACGCGCCGCTTCGCAGTCAGGCGGCGGCGACGGTCGGCCTGGCGAGCCTCTGGCGGCGGGTCTCGGCGGCGCTCGCCGTCTCCCAGCCGCGCATGATCAGCACGAGGAAGCCGATGCCGACGAGCAGCAGCGCCGCGCCCATGACGATCGCGAACTTCGCGACGCCCTCGGCGAAGTAGGAGTTGTTCAGCGCGGTCGCGAGCGCCGTCTCGGTGACCCAGATGTTGCGCGCGGCGTTCTCGGCGGGCTTGCCGCTCTTTGGATCGATCGCGGCGGCCTGCTCGCTGTCGGTCGGCTTGCCGGCGGGGGTCAGGAAGCGGCTCATCTGCGAGTAGACCTCGCCGTCGGTCGACTTCAGCGTGTGGCGGCGCATGCCCTCGGCGAAGAGCTTCGCCTTGGGGCCCGTGTCGACCGGCTTGCCGGCGATCGACGCGTCCATGTCCGGCGTGCCGACGATCTGCTCCTGCTCGAGCGCGTCGCGGACGTCGGAGCGGGCCCCGAGGCCCGTCACGACCGACCCGACGCCGAACGCGATGAGGACGATGCTGGCGACGATGCCGCCGTACTTGGTGACCGGGTTCATGGTTTCTCCTGGGAGGGTGGACGGCGACCGTGAGCGGCTGCGGTCTCTGTCCACCATTTGAGCGCTCCGCGGCGCCATGGCCATCCGCGCCGACCACGCTCCCGCAGTCCGTGAAAGCCCGCAGCGCGATCCGCGGGAGCAGCGGATGACGCTCGGCGAGCCCGCTGATTGGCTGCGTGCATGACCGAACACTCCGCCGGACACGCGCTCGTCGTCTACGCCAGCACGCACGGGCACACCGCCATGATCGCGACGCGCATCGCGCAGGCCATGCGCAAGCAGGGCATCGAGACCGAGTTGCGCGACGTCGCGGGCGCAGCGGGCGTCCAGCCCGGCGACTACGACCTCGTCGTCGTCGGCGGCTCGCTGCACAAGGAGCACCACCAGAAGGCGCTCGTCGAGTGGGTCGCCGCCCGGCACGAGGTGCTCGATCGCCGTCCCTCGGGGTTCTTCTCCGTCTCGCTGTCGGCGGCCGACGACAGCGACGGCTCGCGCGCCGCGACGCAGGCCTGCGTCGAGCAGTTCTGCGAGCAGACCGGCTGGACGCCGACGCGCACCGAGCGCATCGCGGGCTGCCTGCAGTACCGCGAGTACGACCCATTCACGCGCCAGCTGATGCGCCTGCTGATGAAGCGCATGGGACATCCGACCGACGCCTCGCAGGACTACGACTACACCGACTGGCCCGCGGTCGAGCGCTTCGGGCGCGAGCTCGCCGAGCTTGCCGCGCTCCGCCCCGTCAGCGTCTAGGAGCCCCAGCCGCCCTGCCGGCGGGTGGCCTTGAACCAGGCTTCGTCGGTGTTGGAGTGCGCGAGGCTCGAGGGGTACGGCGGGCGCTTCCAGACATGAAAGCCGATCGTTCCGAAGTGCTCGCGCAGGTAGGCGATGAGGTCGGCGCGATGCTCGGGGCAGGCGTAGCGCGGCGAGCCGTAGAGGCCGCAGGCGTGAAAGACGAGCCAGCGCTCGGGCAGCGCGTTCTGGTAGGCGCCCCAGGTTCGCTCCCGCATCGCCTGCTCGAGGCTGAGCTGCGTCATCGGGTCGGGCGTGGCGTCGCAGAACTGGCAGCGGAAGATGAAGCGCACGGACATGTCACTGACTATGGGGCACGCAGCCCGATTGCGCGAGCGTGGTTTCTACCGAACCGCGCCAAGTCACACTCCCAGCGCCGCTCCCATCGCGAGCATCAGCCCAGCGCCGAGCGCGGTGCCCGACACGACCCGCGGGTGCGCTCCGTGCCTCCAGGCGTCCGGCAGCAGGTCGACGACGACGAGCGCGAGCATCGCGCCGCCGGCCAGGGCGAACGACACGGGCAGCAGGCCCTCGATCTGCTCGACCGCGAGCCAGGCGATGAGCGCGCCCGGGACCTGCGGCACGCTCGTCAGCACCGCCCCCCAGAACTGCTTGGCGGGGCCGTAGCCGGCGGGCTGCATCGCGGCGGCGGTCGCGGTGCCCTCGGGGACGTTCTGGATCGCGATCGCCGCGATCACGAACACGCCGATGCCGGCCTCGCCGGAGGCGAACGCCGCTCCGATCGCAAGGCCCTCGGGCAGGCTGTGGGCGAACAGCACGCCGACGACCAGCAGCGACCGCGTGCCGGCCTCGCTGCGACCGTGGTCGCGCGCATGGCGCCCGAGTCTGCGACGCAGCAGCACCAGCGCGAGCGCCCCTGCGCCGGTGGCGGCGACGACGGCCGGCGCACTGCCCCGCTCCGCGGCGGGCAGCAGCAGCCCGACGATCGCCGCCACCGCCATGACGCCGGCGGCGAAGCCGCTGAGAACGCCCTGCGCCGCGCGGGCGCGTCCCTCGCCGAGCGCGATCACGGGCAGCGCGCCGAGGCCGGTCGCGAGCGCGGTGCCGGTAGCGATCGCGATCAGCAGGATCGTGTCGTTCACGGTGTGGCCCGGGCCGGCGGCGCCGGGCGGCGACGGCGGCGCGCCGGGACCGCCGCCCAGTCGACGCGCAACAGGACCACGAGCATGGCCAGCATCGCGAGCTGCGCCGCGATCCCCGCGGGCGAGCGCGGGCCGTCCAGCAGCGAACCTCCGGCGACAGCGAGCATCACCCCGGCAACCTATGAGGCTTCCGTGCCGCCGCCATCGGCGCAGACCCGCATCGACACCCGGGGGTTTCCGCAGCTGCCAGACTGGATGCGTCCCGGCTGCCCACGACCCATCCATAGACGACGTCCACCTCGACGAGCGGCGGCTGCGCAGGCTGATCGAGGTCGGGCGCGGGCTGCTGTCGCATCTCGCCGATCCCGAGGCCGTGCTCGATCAGGTGCTCGAGACCGCGCGCGAGATCACCGGAGCGCGCTACGCCGCGCTCGGGATCCTCGACGCCGAGCGGCGCGAGCTCGAGCGCTTCATCACCCGCGGGATCGATGCCGAGGCTCACGCGGCGATCGGCGACCTGCCGCGCGGGCGCGGCATCCTCGGCGTCCTGATCGACAGCCCGCGGGCGCTGCGCATCCCCGACGTCGGCGCGCACCCGCAGTCCTACGGCTTCCCGCCCGGCCATCCGCCGATGTCGAGCTTTCTCGGCGTGCCGGTGCTCGTCCGCGGACAGGCGTGGGGCAACCTCTACCTCACCGAGAAGACCGGGGGAGGGCCGTTCACGGCCGTCGACGAGGAGTCCGTCGGGATCCTGGCGGCGTGGGCTGCGATCGCGATCGAGAACGCGCGGCTGTTCGACGCCGTCGCCGCGCGCCGCGACGAGCTCGAATTGGCGACTCGCCGCCTCGAGGCGGCGCAGACGATCGCCGTCGCGGTCGGCGCCGAGATGGAGCTCGAGAAGGTGCTCGAGCTGATCGCCAAGCGCGGCCGGGCGCTCGTCGAGGCGCGCAGCCTCGTGATCCTGCTGCGCGAGGGCGACGACCTCGTCGTCGCCGCCAGCGCGGGCGTCACCGAGCGAAAGCTCGGCGCGCGCGTGCCGGTCCGCGGCTCGACCACCGGCCAGGTGCTCGAGTCGGGCACGGTGCGGCGGATCGCCGACGTCGGCGCGCACCTGCGCATCTCCGCCACCGAGCTGGGGGTCGCCGACGCGCGGACCGGCCTGCTGGCCCCGCTCGTCTACCGCGGCCGCGGCCTCGGCGTGCTCGCGGCATTCGACCGCGGGGCGCAGGCCGACGGGTTCTCCGAGGACGACGAGATGACGCTGCGCGCGTTCGCCGCCAGCGGCGCGACCGCCGTCGCGCTGGCGCAGACCGTCCAGCACGAGCGCCTGCGCCATTCGCTGCAGGCGGCGGAGGCCGAGCGCCGGCGCTGGGCGCGCGAGCTGCACGACGAGACGCTCCAGGGCCTCGGCGGCCTGCGGCTCGTGCTCGCCTCGGCGTTGCGGCGCGTCGAGCAGGGCGACGTCGCGGAGATGCTGCGCGAGAGCGTCGGGCATGTCGAGCGCGAGATCGAGAACCTGCGCGCGATCATCACCGAGCTGCGTCCCGCCGCGCTTGACGAGCTCGGCCTGCGACCCGCGATCGAGGCGCTGGTCAGCCGGGTGAGCACCGTCGAGGGCCTGTCGATCAAGGGCTCGATCGAGCTTCCGAGCGCCGGCGGGCGGCTGGGTCAGGAGCTCGAGACGACCGTCTACCGGCTCGTGCAGGAGGCGCTGACGAACGTCGCGAAGCACGCCGCGGCCGAGCACGTCAGCGTCACGGTCCGCGCGGCCGGCGGCCAGCTCGAGGTCGAGGTCGCCGACGACGGCGGCGGCTTCGACGCGGGCGCGGCGACTGGCGGCTTCGGGCTGGCGGGCATGCGCGAGCGCGTCCAGCTCGCCGGGGGCGAGCTCACGGTCACCCCGTCGGCGACGGGAACGACGGTCCGCGCGGTGATTGCGCTGTCAGACCTCGACGAGCCCGTGGTCGAGGGCGTAGCGCACCAGATCGGCGCGTGAGGAGCGGCGAAGCTTCTGCTGGATGTGCGCGCGGTGGCTCTCGACGGTGCGGATCGAGAGGTACAGCCGGGCGGCGATCTCGGAGTTCGTGTGGCCGAGCGCGATCATGCGGAGCACCTCGACCTCGCGCTCGGAGAGATCGTCGGGCGGGCCGGGAGCCTCGAGCGGCTCGGCGGCCATCCGCGCGCCGAGCTGCGGGTTGAGGTAGGTCTGGCCCGCCGCGGCGCGCCGCACCGCCTCGACGAGCTCGTCGTCGGCGGCCTCCTTGAGCACGTAGGCCATCGCGCCCGCGCCGAGCGCCTGGCGCGCGAACGCCGGCTCGTTTTGCATCGTCAGCACCGCGATGCGGGTGGTGGGCGAGGCCTGCAGGATCGTCGGGATCGCGTCGAGGCTCGAGCCGCCGGGCATGTTGAGGTCCAGCACGAGCACGTCGGGCTTGTGGCCGCGCGTCGTGCGGATCGCCGCGTCGACGTCGCCGACGGAGGCGACGACCTCGAGGCCCTGCTCGGCCTCGAGCAGCAGCTGCAGGCCGCGGCGCACGACGGCGTGGTCGTCGGCGAGGACGATCCTGATCGTGGCAGTGGGCGTGTCCGTGGCCTTCATCACCGGCCTGACGATAGAGCGACGGGCCCCGCCGGCCATCCGGGTTTTCCCGCGATCGCCCGCGGCTTTGCGCCGATGTTCGCGGCGCCCGCGGGATCTACCTTCGATGCCATGACCACCCAACCGCAGTCGCAGCCACTACACGTCCTGATCGCCGGCGGCGGCGTCGCCGCGCTGGAGGCCATGATGGCGCTGCGCGCGCTTGCCGCCGAGCGCGTGCGCATCACCCTGCTCGCGCCCGGCGCCGACTTCCACTACCGCCCGATGGCCGTCGCGGAGCCGTTCGCCGTCGGCCACGCCGCACACCTCCCGCTGGCGGACATCGCCGCCGACTTCGACGCGGACGTCGTGACCGGCTCGCTCGATCGCGTCGTGCCGGCCGATCGCGAGATCGTCACGGACGACGGCGAGCGGATCGCCTACGACGCGCTCGTGATCGCCTGCGGCACGCACACGAGCCCGTCGCTCGAGGGCGCGCTGACGATCGACGACCGCAACCTCGGCGAGACGCTGCGCGGCCTGGTGCAGGACGTCGAGGAGGGCTACGCGCACGAGATCGCGTTCGTCGTCGCGCAGCAGCCGGCATGGCCGCTGCCGCTGTACGAGCTTGCGCTGCTGATGGCGCAGCGCGCATACGACATGAACGCCACCGTCGAGCTGTCGGTCGTCAGCCCCGAGCGCGCACCGCTGACGCGGTTCGGCTCGGCGATCAGCGCTGAGCTGGCCCGCCTGTTGCGCGAGGCCGGCATCGCGTTCCACGGCGGCAGGCAGGCCACGCTCGAGCACGGCGAGCTGACGCTGAGCCCCGGCGGGCTGGGGCTGCGCCCCGGCCGCGTCGTCTCGCTGCCGCTGATCGAAGGACCGCGGATCGCAGGGCTTCCGGCCGACGCCGACGGCTTCATCTGCGTCAACGCGTTCGGCGAGGTCCGCGACCTGCCCGGGGTCTATGCGGCCGGCGACGCGACGACGTATCCCGTCAAGCACGGCGCCATCGCCGCGCAGCAGGCCGATGTCGTCGCGGCATCGATCGCCGCACAGCTCGGCCTCGCGGTCGAGCGCCAGCCGCTGCGCCCGGTGCTGCGCGCGATGCTGATGACCGGCGGAGCGCCGCGCTTCCTCGAGGCGCACCTCGTCGGCGCGGGCGTGCTGCACTCGAGCGTCAGCGACGTCTGCCCGTGGGACACGCCGGGGAAGATCGTCGCCCGCCACCTCGGGCCCTACCTCGCCCTGGGTCACCCGCACGCCGTCGGGGCCTGACGGCGCCCGGATGGCGCGTCACAGGAGCACCTGATCACCACCACGCTCACCCCATCGCCCGTCGAGCCGCCGCAGCCGGCCGTCGGCTCCTCCAAGCCGACGGAGCTGGCGGCGGTCATCGAGACCGACCGCCTGACCAAGCGCTATTGCGACGCGCGGGGGATCGAGGGCATCTCGCTGACGGTCCTGCGCGGGGAGGTGTTCGGGTTCCTCGGCCCCAACGGCGCCGGCAAGACGACGACGATCCGCACGCTGCTCGACCTCCTGCACCCGACGAGCGGCAGCGCCCGGCTGTTCGGTCTGGACAGCACGACGGACAGCGTCGCGATCCGCGCGCGGCTCGGGAACCTGCCGAGCGAGTTCGCCAGCGACCCGCGCCTCACAGGGCGCGAGATCGTCACGTTCTACGCCGCGCTGCGCGGAATGCCCGGCCTCGGGCGCGCGGCCGAGCTGGCCAAGCGCTTCTCCGCCGACCTCGACCGGCCGATCGGGCACCTCTCGCGCGGCAACCGCCAGAAGATCGGGCTCATCCAGGCGCTCTTTCACGCGCCCGAGCTGCTGATCCTCGACGAGCCGACCGGCGGGCTGGACCCGCTCATGCAGGAGGAGTTCCACAAGGTCGTCGCCGAGGAGCACGAGCGCGGCGCGACGGTCCTGCTGTCATCGCACGACCTCGACGAGGTCGAGCTGTTGTGCGACCGCGTCGCGATCATCCGCGACGGGCGCCTGGTCACCGTCGAGCACGTGGCCGAGCTGACGCAGCGCCGCTACCGCCACGTGACCGTCGAGTTCGCGCGGCCCGCCGATGCCCGGGAGCTCGGCGCGCTGGCCGGCGTCCGAGATCTCGAGGTCGATGGCTGCCGGGCGTGCTTCGGCGCCGAGCCCGGCGCGCTGGACGCCGTCGTCAAGACGATCGCGCGCCATCGGGTCGTCGACCTCGAGCTCTCGCATCCGAGCCTCGAGGAGATCTTCCTGACCTACTACGAGCCAGCCGAGGAGCGGGCATGAGCGTCGCCGTAGCACCGATCGCACCGCCGGCGACCGTCGTCGCCGCGCCGCCGGGCGCCAGCGCGCTGCGGGCGCTGATCCGCCGCGGGCTGCTCGACAACCGCCGCGCGCCGCTCGTGTGGGGCGGATCGCTCGGCGTGATGTGCGCCCTCGTCGTCGCGCTGTACCCGTCGATTCGCGGATCGCTGACGCAGCTTGCGGAGAGCTACCCGGCGGGCCTGAAGACCGCCATGGGGATCGACGACCTCGCGACGCTCGAGGCGTTTCTCAACGCCGAGATGTTCAGCCTCCTGCTGCCGCTCGCGATCTCGTACCTTGCGATCCGCCGCGTGGCGGCGTCGATCGCCGGAGCCGAGGAGCAGGGCCGTCTGGACACCCTCCTCGCGATGCCCGTCGCGCGCCCGGTGTTCGTGGCCGGCGCGTTTCTGACGACCGCGATGCTCGTCGCGACGACGCTGCTGGTCGTCGGGGGGCTGACGGCAGCGAGCGCGGTCGCGATCGGCGAGCCGATCGCGACCGATCGCCTCGCCGCGGCGCTGCTGGGCGTCTGGGGCCTGGCGCTGTTCTTCGCGGGGTGCGCCACGCTGGCCGCGGGAGCGCTGCAGCGCGGTGCGGGCGTCCTCGGGATCGGGGCAGGCCTGCTCGCCGCGATGTACCTGCTCGACGTGCTCGGCAAGCTCGCGCCCGCGGCCGAGCAGCTGCGCTGGCTGTCGGCGTTTCGCTACCTCGGCACCCCGCTCACGAGCGGTCCCGACATCGCGGGCCTCGGCGTGCTCGTCGTGTCGGCCGCGCTGCTCGCGACCCTGGGCGCCGTGCTGCACCAGCGTCGCGACCTCACCGGATGAAGCGCCGCCGGTAGCCGCGGGTCGCGAGTCAGTGGTTGGCGTGCGGGCTGTCGATGAGCTCGCTGTCGGCGCGCGCGATCAGCTCCGCGGCGGTCTCGTGCGTCGTGAGCTGAGCCAGGCCGCAGCGGATCGCGCCGGCTTCGGGCGAGGCGGTCAGCGTCGCTGCGACGTCGTGAAAGCGCCGCCGCGCGTCGAGCAGGGTGATGTTCGACATCGCGCAGACGAACTCATCGCCGCCGACGCGGATGATCAGATCGTAGCTGCGCAGACGCGCTCGGATGAGCGTCACGACGCGTTTGAGCAGCACGTCGCCGGCGCCGTGTCCCTCGCGGTCGTTGAGGGCTTTCAGGCCGATGACGTTGACGTAGGCGACGACGAGCTCGCCGCTGGTGCGTCGGCAGCGATCGACCTCGCGGTCGAGCTCGGCCAGGCCCGACGCCCGCGCACGCGCGCCCGTCAAGGGGTCGATCGCGGTGGCTACGAGGGCCGTTGCGAGCAACTCGCGGTCGACGAGCGCGTGCACGCGCTCGAGCGCCGCCTGTTCGCGGTCCTGTGCAGCGAAGTGGCGGTCGTCGGCGGCGCGCGCGTCCTGTTCGGCGGCCTGGGCGCGCTGGCGCGCGGCACGCTTGCGCTTGCCTGCTGCGAGCACGATGACCTCTGAGCCTGTGATCGCGCGTGCGCCGTAGGCGTGCTCGCGGGCCGCGTCGCGTTGCGCGAGCTCGCGGTTGCGCGCGTCGGAGGTCTCATCCCGGCTGAGCGCCGCGAGGTCCCGGCTGTGCGCGATCACGTCACGCTGATCGGCGGCCCGCAGACGCGCCTGCGGACTCTGATCGCGCCGAATGCTCGCGCGCTCGCGAGCATTCTCAGCTGCGTCATCGGCTTCCTGCTGCTCGGCTGAGGTCGACATCGGTTCCGGTCGTCCGCGCTCAGTAGCTGGACAGCCGCGCGGGGGAGAGAGCGAACGAGAACCCGAGCGAAGTGCGGGCAGACCCGACAAGACGTCCTGCTCTCGGGGCCAGCTCGACCATCACGCTACTCCTATTGCCCGGCGCCATCGGCGCGGCGCGCGAACTTCGTGACCGGGGGCGTCGTCTTGCGACGAGCTCGACGTCGCGGGGAGCGAGGGTTCACGCCGCCGCGAGGCTGCCTGCGAGCACGCCCGCGGTCTGCCTCGCGATGACGATCTCCTCGCCGGCCGGCACGACGAGCACCGCGACGGCCGCGCCGGCCGCGCCGATGCGCTCGCCGTGCCGGGCGTTGGCATCGTCGTCGAGCTGGACGCCGAGCTGCTCCAGGCGCGCGCAGATCGCGCCGCGCAGCACCGCCGATCGCTCGCCCGCCCCGCCGCTGAAGACGACCGCGTCGAGCCCGCGCAGGCTCGTCGTCATCGCGGCGACGGCGCCGCTGACGCCACGCACGAAGACGTCGAAGGCGAGCTGGGCCGCCTCGTCGCCCTCACCGGCGGCTCGCAGGACCTCGCGCACGCCGGGCTGTCCGCAGATGCCGAGCATCCCCGAGCGGCGGTTGAGCGCCTCCACGAGCTCGGACGCCCCGACGCCCGACGCGAGGAGGTGCAGCAGCAGCCCGGGGTCGATCGATCCCGGGCGAGTCGCCATCGGCACGCCGTCGAGCGGGGTGAAGCCCATCGTCGTGTCCACCGAGCGGCCCGCGAGCACGGCGCTGACCGAGCAGCCGCTGCCAAGGTGGCACACGACGAGCCGACGGCAGCGCTCGGCGCCGAGGATCCGGACCGCCTGCTCGCTGCACCATGAGACGTTGAGGCCGTGAAAGCCGTAGCGGCGCAGCCCGAAGCGCTCGCTCCACTCGCGTGGCAGCGCGTAGGTCGTGGCCTCCGGCGGGAGCGCTCGGTGAAAGGCGGTGTCGAAGCAGGCGACCTGCGCCAGCCCGGGCAGCGCCGCACGGGCGGCGTCGATGCCCTCGAGCGCGGCGCGCGTGTGCAGCGGCGCAAGCGGTGCGAGCCCGGCGATCGCCGCGCGCGCGGCGGCGTCGACGAGCGCCGGCCCGCCGAAGCGCTCGCCGCCGTGCACGACGCGGTGACCGACCGCCTCGGCGCGATCGCCGGCATCGGCGAGCGCCGCACCGAGCGCCGCCGCGTGGCAGCCCGCGCCGGCGTCGGGATCCCACTGCTGCTCGCCGCGGGCGAGGATCGTGTCGCCGCCGGCGTCGACGAGCGCATGGCGCAGGCTGCTCGACCCCGCGTTGATGGTCAGGACGCGCACGCGACGGCTAACGCGGCGTCGCGGGCCAGGTCCAGTCACGCACCTCGGGCATGTCCTCGAGGTGCTCGCGGATGTAGGCGGGATGGCGGGCGAGCATCGCCTCGCAGTGGCGCTCGAGCGCGTGTGCGCCCGGCGCTATACGGCGTGCGCGGCGCAGGGCGTCGAGCACGAGGTGGTAGCGACTCATCTCGTTGAGCACGACCATGTCGAAGGGCGTCGTGGTCGTGCCCTGCTCGCTGTAGCCGTGGACGTGGAAGCGTCCGGCGTTCGGGCGCCCGTGCAGCAGCTGATGCAGCGCCCGTCCGTAGCCGTGAAACGCACATACGACGTCTGTCGTGTCGCCGAACAGCGCCTTGAAGCGGTCGCCGGACATGCCGTGCGGGTGGACGTCGGCGGGCGCGACCGCCATCAGGTCGACGACGTTGACGACGCGGAAGCGCAGCTCGGGAACGTGCTCTCGCAGCAGCGCGGCGGCGGCGACGGTTTCCTGCGTCGGCACATCGCCGATGCAGGCCAGCACGACATCGGGATCCTCCGCGCCCGCGGCGTTGCCGGCCCAGTCCCACTCGCCAGCGCCGTGGGCGCAGTGCTCGCGCGCCGCCTCGATGTCGAGGTACTGCAGCTCGGGCTGCTTGTCGATCACGATCAGGTTGACGTAGTCGTGGCTGCGCAGGCAGTGGTCGGCGGTCCACAGCAGGCAGTTGGCGTCCGGCGGCAGGTAGACGCGCACGACGCCGCCGTTCATCGAGATCATCGTGTCGATGAGGCCCGGGCCCTGGTGGCTGAAGCCGTTGTTGTCGTTGCGCCAGCAGGTCGAGGTCAGCAGCGTGTTCAGCGACGCGACCGGCGCGCGCCAGGCCAGTTCGCGCCCGTGCTGCAACCACTTGGCGTGCTGGATGGCCATCGACGCCGACACCATCGCGAACGCCTCGTAGGTGGCGAACATGCCGTGGCGGCCGGTCAGCAGGTAGCCCTCCAGCCAGCCCTGGCAGTTGTGCTCGGACAGCACCTCCATGACGCGGCCGTGCGGCGAGACGTGCTCGTCGTCGGCCAGCGCGTCGCGCAGCATGCGGTCCTCGGCCTCGAAGACCGACCCCAGGCGGTTGGAGTTCGTCTCGTCGGGACAGAAGAGGCGGAAGTTGCGCGACTCGGCACTGCGCGCGTAGACATCGCGCAGCAGCTCGCCGAGCTGGCGCGTGGACTCCGCGCGCGTCGCGGCGGGCCGCGTGACGGGCAGCGCGTAGGCCGCCGGGTCTGGCACGTCGAGCGCCTCGAGCACGCGTCCGCCGTTTGCCTGTGGCAGCGAGCCCATCCGCAGGTAGCCGTCGGGGGCGAGCGCGGCGAGCTCGCAGACGAGCGTCCCGTCGTCGTCGAAGAGCTCCTCCGGGCGATAGCTGCGCAGCCAGTGCTCGAGCTGCTCGAGATGGGCGGCGTTCTCGCGCACGCCCGCGAGCGGCACCTGGTGGGCGCGGTAGGTGCCCTCGACTCGGACCCCGTCGACCTCGTGCGGGCCGGTCCAGCCCTTCGGCGTGCGCAGCACGATCGCCGGCCAGGGCGGGGTTCCGGACGCGTGCTCGTCGCCGTCGCGGGCGGCCCGCTGGATCGCGCGGATCTCGGCGTGCGCGGCGTCCAGGGCGGTGGCGAAGTCGCGGTGCACCTGGCGCGGGTCGTCGCCCGCGACCACGCGAGGGGCATAGCCGTGACCGCGCAGCAGCGTGAGCACGTCCTCCTGCGGCGCGCGTCCGAGCACCGTCGGGCCGGCGATCTTGTGCTCGTTGAGGTGCAGGATCGGCAGCACGGCGCCGTCGCGAGCCGGGTCGAGGAAGCGGATGCCCTTCCACGAGCCCTCCAGCGGCGCGGTCTCCGCCTCGCCGTCGCCGATGACGCAGGCGACGAGCAGGTCGGGGTTGTCGAACGCGGCGCCGAAGGCATGCACGAGCGCGTAGCCGAGCTCGCCGCCCTCGTGGATCGAGCCGGGCGTCGGCACGCCGACATGGCTGGGGATGCCGCCGGGCGTCGAGAACTGGCGCACGAGCGCGAGCAGGCCCGCCTCGTCCTCGGACACGTCGGGGTAGACCTCCGAGTAGGTGCCCTCGAGATAGACGTTCGCCACGACCGCGGGGCCACCGTGACCGGGCCCCGCGACGTACAGGACCTCCTGGCCGGTGCGGCGGATCAGGCGGTTGAGCTGCGCGTAGACGAGGTTCAGGCCGGGGGAGGTGCCCCAGTGGCCGAGCAGCCGCGGCTTGATGTGCTCGGCGCGCAGCGGCTCGCGCAGCAGCGGGTTGGCGCTCAGGTAGATCTGCGCGACCGTCAGGTAGTTGGCCGCGTTCCAGTACGCCAGCAGTCCGTCGAGCTGCTCCTCGTCGAGCGCCGCGTCAGAGCCGGGAGGGGGCATGGTCGTGCTGATCGCTGAATGCATGGCCTCAGCCTGCCAGCGGCGCAGCGGCTCGCCATCCGTAGCCACCGGCGACGACGCCGCGGCAAACTACCGATGGCTAGTGCGCGACGGGCCGCTCAGTGACCTGCCGCCCACAGATGATGGGTCGCGTAGGAGCGCCACGGCGCCCATTCCGGCCGGCCGCCCGCGAGGTCGATGCCGAGCTTGTCCGCGGATCTGCGCACGCCGAGGTCCGTCGTGAGCAGGACGTCGCGATCGCCCAGCGCGCGCATCCGGATGTAGTCCGCCGTCCAGGGTCCGATGCCGGGCAGCGCGAGCAGCGCGGCATGCTCGCGTTGGCGATCGCCGTCCGGATCGAGGGTGAGCTCGCCGGACGCGCATGCCTCGGCGATCGCCAGCAGCGTCCTGGCTCGCGAGCGCGGCATCGGCAGCGATCCCGGGTCGATGCCGGCGAGCTCCGCGGGCCCAGGCAACAGCCGGCCGGCCTGTCCCTCCAACGCCTGCGTTCCGTGCTCGGCGGCGATCCGGCCGAGGATCGTTCGCGCGCCGCTGACGGAGATCTGCTGTCCGACGACCGCTCGGATGGCCATCTCGAAGCCGTCGACGGCGCCCGGCGAACCAAGCCCGGGGCGCGCGGCCACCAGCGCTCCCAGCTGTGGGTCGGCTCCGAGCTGAGCGTCGATCGCGGGCTGGTCGGCGTCGAGGTCGAGCAGGGCTCGCGCGCGCGAGACCACGGTCGTCAGATCGGCGCGGTCGGTGAGCTCGACGCGGCAGGCGACGCCCTCCTGGGCAGGAGAGAGGCTGATACGAGCTGCGCCACCGGGCGCGCGGACGGCGCGCGTGTAGCGGCCCGCCTCATACTCCTCGACGCCGGCGACGGCCCGCCTGCCCAGGAACGCCAGCGTCGCACCGACGTCCATCGCAGCCGAGCAGCTCAACAGCAGCTCGACGGGCCCCCGGCCTTGACGCATCTCGTGCAGAGCAGCAAGGGTACGCGCCCCGCTGTCCAGCGCGCGAGCGCGGGCGCCTGAAGCGCCAGCGCGAAGTCGCTCAGGAATCCGCTGGCGAAATGGCGGCTGGTGACACGATTCTTGCCGGCACGCCGACCACGAGACTTACCACGGACATCATTCGCTGAACACCGTCATTGACCGCCAGCCGCCTGGTCGCCGACGCAGCCGCGCGCTGCCGGCACGCAGCCGGGCGGAACGCCCCCGTAGGCCGGGTCGGCGACCTGGGTCTGCGGGTTGAGCACGTGGATGTCGGCGCCGGGGATGATGTATTCGATCACGCCGCCGGTGTAGCTGCGATACGTCACCCCGGAGGTCGCGTATTCGGGGATGCCGAAGGTGTCGGTGGGATTCAGCGGCAATGCGGGGCGTATGAGCACGACGCTGCTCGCCGCGTCGAGCGTGCCGACGGTGACATTCACGCCGGCGTTCAGGCGATCCGGTAGCCCCGTGGAATACCGGTAGCGATCGGGGCCGAGGCCGCTCGGCGGCACCGGCGTCCACGACGCACCGAACTGGCGCGTGCCGCCACCCCAAACGCGGTAGACGACCTGGCCCGCCGCCGGGACATCGGAGATCGGCGGCGACGGCGGCGCCTCGAGCGTCGGCAGCGAGACGAGTCCGAGGAAGGACACGCTCAAGCGCGTCGCGTCGAGCACCTGCTCGAGCACGTCGGCTCCGGGGTCCTCGTCGTCGGGAACAAGGCCACCGGCGGACGTGAACGCGACGACGAAGCCGCTGGCCGAGCTCGATGGCTGCGCCGCCGGGCCGCCGCCGGCGCGTCCGTACCACGAGTCGATCGACGCGAGCGTCGTCGTCGCGGTCGTGCGGTCGAAGCGGTAGACGTCGGCGAAGGCGTCCGTGTCGCTCGCCACCAGCGCGCGACCGCGACGCGAACAGCACGTAGCGGCCATCGCCCGACAGCGACGGCGCGCCGCTGCCGCCGCGGTCGGTGCCGGGCGACGCCCAACTCGTCGACCCGCTCCGGCGGTCACGGACATAGACGTCCGCGGCGCGATTGGTGTCGGCGGCGTCGAAGCCGGCGACCGAGTCGAACGCGACGACGTTGCCGTCCGCAGACAGCGACGGCGCGCGACTGTCGGCCTGACGCCGCTGCGCACCGGCGGAGTCCACCGACACGAGGCTCGTCGTCCCCGCCGCCCGGTCGCGGACGAAGACGTCGTCTGCGCGGTTGCGGTCGCCGGCCACGAGCTCGGACGACGGCGACGCGAACGCGACGATCGCGCCGTCCGCCGACAGCTGCCGGCCCGAAGGCGGCCGCCAGGCGCACCGGCTTGCGAACCTGCGCGCCCAAAGCGCTCACCGACACACGCTCCGTCGTGTGCTTCGCGAGATCGCGAACGAAGACGTCGGGCGCACGGTTGGTGTCCCGGGCGACGAGGTTGCGCGCCGCGGAGACGAACGCGACCACGCGCCCGTCAACGGAGATCGCGGGCAGGCCGGAGGGGCCGCGCGACTGCGCGCCGCCGCTTCCGACCGACACCCGCACGGTGTTCCCGGCGACCCGGTCGCGGAGGAACACGTCGGTCGCGTGGTTCGTATCGCCGGCGACGAGGTTGGAGGCGGCCGACGCGAACGCGACGAAGCGCCCATCACCGGAGATGGCGGCCTGACCGGACCCCGCCCCCGAGCGCCGCGCCTGCCCGCCGTCGGTCCGAACGGAGACCCGCTCGGTGCGCCCGGTCCCACGATCGCGCACGAAGACGTCGAGCGAGCGATTGGTGTCGCCCGCCACGAGGTCGTCGGCCGAAGAGGTAAACGCAACGTACCGGCCGCTCGCCGAGACAGCCGGGCTCCCGCTCGCCCCGCGCTCGCCACGCGTGCCTGGATCGACTCGCGCCGAAGCCACCGACAGCGGGCCCAGCGACATCGCCGCCGCGCCGGCCGCGATGGCATGTGCCACACCGCGCATCCGACCCATCCCCGATCCCCTCATGCCTTGGTCGCGGCGCGCGCCCGGCGGCGCTTGCCGACGGTGAGGCCGTTGCTCGTCGTGATCCTGCCCTGAAACAACCACGCCGTCTGGCGCAGCGAGAACTCGAGGTCGCAAGGCTCGACAGCGGACACGGCGTCCTTCGCGATCACGACGTCATACCAGCGCAGCGCGGCGCTGGCGGCGGTGTAGTGCACGCAGATGTTCGCGACGGTGCCGCACAGCAGGATCGTCTTGACGTTCCACAACCTGAGCATGTGATCCAGCTCGGTGCCGTAGAACGCGTCGTAGCGCACCTTCCGCACGACGAGCTCACCCTCGCGCGGGGCGAGCTCCTCGATCATCTCCCAGCCCCACGTCCCGCGCAGCGCGTGCTCGGGCCAGATCTCGAACTCGGGATCTCCCGGATCGTGGGTGTCCTGGCTGAAAACAACGCGCATGCCGCTGTCGCGAGCGAGCTCCAGCAGCCGGCTGATCGCGGGCACCGTGTCCGAGGCGGAGGCGACCTGCAGCGTGCCCTCGTCGCGAACGAAGTCGTTTTGCATGTCGATGATCACGAGCGCGGTGCTCACCGGGTCAAGCGCGACGCGCTTGTGCACCTCGTAGTCCGGGATCTCAACCGTGATCGGCATGTCCACACCGCTCCAGACGTGTCACTGGCCTCACACGCGGCGAGCTCACCAACGCGCCGCAGGGTCCGATTGGACAGAAACGTAGCATCGACACTCCACTCCCCCAGAGAAGTTGGCCGCGGATCCTTGACCGGTCAGACACAGCTCTTTTCGGCGCGAGCATTCCAGGGTCGACGCGTGAACGCAACCCGACCGAGGGAGCAAGCGCTCTGATGCGGCGATCGGCGCCTCGGTAGCTTCGCGGTGCGGGGAAAGCCGATCGGGGAGTTGACAGTCGAGACGGTTGATGTCGACCGAGCGGTGCTGCGATGCTTGGCGGGACGCTGCGGATGTTGGTCGTTCGCGGCGGTGCACGCGATTCCCGATGACGAGGGTGGCGTTCATGGAGACATCCGAGACCGTGGCGCCGGCGGGCGTCACGATTCGTGTTCAGCGCGATCGCAGTCACCCGGCCTGCGCTGGCGAGCGAGAATCGGCACATACGCGGCATCAAAGGACGCCTCGGTCTCGAACATCCCCCGACCAAGCGCGTCCTTTGGCGTATGTGGCGTTCGCAAACCCCCGGGCGAGGCAGTCCGTCGGCGATGTTCACCACGGTGAGATCGAGACGATGACCCCGTGCGGGCACGCCGAGAAATACTCGCGGCGGAGTCGGCTGCAAGACGCCCGGCTTTGTGAACTTGCAGGCGATCGGGCCCCTGGTTACGCTGCCCGCGCACGCACGGATGTGCGTACTGGTCGACGACGGAGAGGGTCTTGATGCGCCGCGTACTCGTGCCGCTCACCATGCTTCTGGTAGCGGCGATCATCGTGCTCGCGCCGGCCACGGCGTCCGCCGCCCTTCCGGTGTCCTACTCACTGCCGGGCGCCGGCGCATACGCATTCACCCACGTCGACCACGCGCCGCCGGGCGCCAACGACTGGTCCTGCCAGCCGACGGCCACGCATCCGCGCCCCGTCGTGTTGGTCCACGGCTCGCTGGAGAACATGGCGTTCAACTGGTACACCGCCTCGCCGCTGCTCAAGAACGCCGGCTACTGCGTCTTCGCGCTGAACTACGGCCAGGAGGACACGCGCCTGATCGGCGCTCCCGGATCAAGCCACCCCGGCGGCAGCGGCGACATCACGCAGTCCGCGCTCGAGCTCGCGTCCTTCGTCGATCAGGTTCTCGCTGCGACCGGCGCGAGCAAGGTCGACATCGTCGGTCATTCCCAGGGCGGGATGATGCCCCGCTGGTACATGAAGTTCGAGGGCGGCGCCGCCAAGGTCGCACACCTCATCGCGCTGTCGCCGTCCAACCACGGCAGCACGCTCAACGGCCTCACACTGATCCCGGGGACACCCGCGATCCTCGCGCTCGGCCTGGGCGAGGCGTTTCGTCAACAGGTGGCGGGTGGCCCGTTCATGCAGCAGCTCAACGCCGGCGGCGACACACTGCCAGGCGTCAGCTACACGGTCATCCAGACCCGATACGACGAGGTCGTGACCCCGTACACCTCGGCCTTCCTCAGCGGCCCAAACGTCACGAACATCACGCTACAAGACAACTGCATCCTCGATCTCGCAGACCACCTGACCACGCCATATGACTCGATCGCGTTGCGCTACGTCCTCAACGCGCTGGACCCAGCGCTCGCCGTCACGCCGGGCTGCCGGCTGGTCGTTGCCGGAGTCGGGGGCTAAGACGTCGCCGCGATCGCCAGGCTGACGCGTCACGACGGCTAGAGCCGTTGATTCGCCGCGCCGGGGTGCCGATGGTGTTCACGGCGACGCGGAGTGGTGAGGCCGTCGCGCTGATTATCGAGAACTTGCGAATCTCGCGACTGGACGGCTCAGCGTCAGAAGCTCGCGCAGCCCGGCGAACACGACCTGTTTGTCAGCCGTGCCGGTAGGCGGCTGTCGGCGCGCGCGGCGGACGCCTCCGTGCGCCGCGTCGCGCGCGACGCCGATCATGCGCTGTCGGCGCATGTTCTGCGCCACACGTGCTTGACGAACCTCGTGCGCCAGGGTGAGGCAACGCTCCCTCGACCCCGTGAGCGGCTTCTGAGTGGAACGGCGACCAACAAGTTCCGGTCGATCCCGCAGACTTGTGTCGAAACCCCATCCTCGCGCACCCGCGCCGAGGCCGCGCGGCCAGGTGGTAGGTCACGCCCACGTTCGGCGGCGGGCGACCGCCACCGCCTCCGCCCTGCGACGCACGTGCAGCTTGTCGAGCACGTGATGGACGTGGTTCTTCACGGTCGGGACCTCGATGCACAACCGCTGGCCGATCTCCTTGTTGGACAGCCCGTCGCCGATCAGGTCGAGCACCTGCTGCTCGCGCGGCGTCAGCCGATCCGGCGACGCGAAGCTCTGCGCGCCGGCGGCGAGCGTCGCGAGCCGCCGAGCGAGCCCGCCCGCGACCCTCGGCGAGCAGTGAAGCTCGCCGCGCGCGACGCCCTGGACCGTCGCCACGAGATGCTCGAGCGTCGCGTCGCGCGGGAGGTATCCGGCGATCCCGGCTTCGGCGAGCGGGACGACAGCCTCGGGCCGGTCGTCAACCGCGAGGGCGACGAACAGCGTCTGCGGGCACGCGGCGGCGATCGTCTCGACCGCCTGCGCGATGGCGGGGGCGCCCAGGCCCAGCAGGACGATCTCGGCGGGCTCCGCCACAAGCGCGCGGACGGCGTCGCGCGCATGGGCGACCGCCGCCACCACGTGGAGCTCCGGCATGCGGCCGAACGCTACGGCCAAGCCCTCGCGATAGAGGCAGATGTCGGCGACGACGACGACGCGAGTTTCAGTAACAGCGGTGGTCACGAGCGCCTCGATGCCGGCGTCGATGCTGACGGATCCCGCTCGATATGTCCCACCTCGGATGAGCGTACAGGTAGGATGGAGGCCGATCAACATGCGGGGCTTCGTGCTGTTGTGACATGGGACACACAAGCGGTTGCTGCGCAAAACGGCTTGATAGTCCAGAATAGGGTGCGATCTGCCGGGCGCTGAGCCACTCTCACCTAAACGGATTGGTTGGCTACGTCGTGGTCCGCCTGCGCCCAGGTTTCTGCACGTAACAATGTGACTGTGCCAAGATGGCAGGATGTATGCGCGGGTACGGTCACCGACGGCACGCCTGGGCGGCGCCTTCGGCCGCGAGTCCGCGGCGCTGCCGTCTCGCCGCTCGCCCCACCATGGCGGCGACCTCGCGGAGCTTGCGGGCAACCTCGCCATCGCGAACGCGGTCTCCTCGCCGGGTCGCAGCGCGGAGGCCTCGGTGCGCGCCGCCGTCGAGGCCGAGCTCGGTGTCGACCTCAGCGACGCGCGCGTGCACAGCGGGCCAGCGGCCGCTGCGGCCGCCGAGCTGGCGGGCGCGCGGGCGGTCACGAGCGGGCGCGACGTCGTCCTCGGCCGCGGCGAGACGAACGACCCGTCCTCGCGCGAGCTGCTCGCGCACGAGCTCGCCCACGTCGCGCAGTGGAAGACCGCGCGCTCGGTCCGCAGCGGATGGTCGCGCCGCGGCGATCCGCTCGAGCGTCACGCGACGGCCGTGGCACGTGATGCGTCGTCGGCGGGGCCGCGCACGGCGGGCCCGCAGCCGGCG
The DNA here is from genome assembly GCA_963729125.1 of uncultured Actinomycetes bacterium. Taxonomy (GTDB): domain Bacteria; phylum Actinomycetota; class Thermoleophilia; order Solirubrobacterales; family Solirubrobacteraceae; genus CADCVQ01. Next base: position 354,115 of record CAVSML010000008.1, on the reverse strand, counting down.
GGCCCCGTCGCGAGCGCCAGCCGCGACGACAGCGCGCGCCCGGCCGCGCAGCCGACGTATGACGATCTCATCTCCGCGCTCGTCGCACACCGGCGGTCCGACGAGCGCGGATTCGTCAAGTCGTTCACCAAGAACGAAGCCCCGGTCTACGCGCTGCTCTCGCGCTACGGCTTCCGCGGGTCGTGGGTGAAGCCCGAGGCCTGGCTGGAGGACTTCGACCAGGCGGTGGCGCGCTGGGCGCAGGCGGGGAACTTCGACCGCGTACGGACGATCCCTCCGGTGGAGGAGGACAATCAGGTGTACCTCTCCGCGCTGCCGGATGGCACGGGCTACGTCGACACGCGCCGGCAATTCCGCGCGGCCGCCCAGCAACAGCACGCTGCGCGCGCGCTGCGCACGCTCGACAACATCAGAAGCGGCCTCGGCGGCGCGATCGGCTATGGCATAGGTGGTGACCGCGGCTCGGACGTCGGGGCTGCCCTGGGTGGCTTGGCGGGCGCCGCCGCGGGCGTCGCCCGTGGCCGCTCGGCGAACGCGAACGTCGCGTCTGCCACGCCGTCGCGGCCGGTCGCCGCCGAGGTCCGGTCGGCACCGCCGGCGCGCCCGGCGCCCGCCCCTGCCCAGGCGCCGGCGCCCATTCGGGCCCCCGCCCCGAGCCCGCCGCCCGCCACGGCTCCCGCGGCGCTGGCGCCCGCACCCGCGGCTGCGGCTGCGGCTGCGGCAAAGCCGATCGTCACCGCTCCGCCGGCCGCGGCAGCGCCGGCACCGGTGGCGCCGGCGACCCCGTCGGCCACCGCGGCTGCTCCTGCCACCGCCCCCGTTGCGCCAGCGGGTGCCACGGCCGGCGCGGGCAGCGCACCGCCCGCCGCCGCCACACCCGTAGCCGCCTTTCAGTCGCGCTTTCCGAAGGTCGACGCCTCGCCCAGCTCCACCGCCGCGCTGAGCGAGCTGTTCGCGCGCACATCCAGCGGCGCAGCCGCGACATCGCCTCGCCCTGGCGAGTTCGTGCCGGTGCTGACTCGCGGCGCGGCGCCCGAGCTGAAGACGATCGTCGAGCTGTCGAGACGTCCTGACGTCGTGCGGATCGAGCTCGTGCCGTCGAGCTCGCAGGGACGCACGCCCGACATGATCGTCGACCTCCGCCAGCCGGACGGCTCGATCGTGCGCAGCCGCGTCGAGATCACGACCGTCACCGGTGCCGGGCGCGGCTACCAGGACCGCGGCGCCGGCGGGGATCGCGCGACGACCGTCGACAACATCGTCGGCGCGGTCCGGCGCAAGGCGCAGTCGACGCCGGGGCGACCCAGTCAGCTCGACGCGCCCCTGGCCGGCGTGCCTGCCGGCGGGACGCTCGCGGTGCACCTGCCGCGCGCCGGCGCACAGGGGGCCGCATCCGCCGCGCAGGCGATGACCCGGCTCGCACCGCAGCTCGCGGCATCCCCGCACGTGCAGTCGGTCGAGTTCTACCTCCCCGGTCAGGCGCCGCTGCGCTACGTCCGCGGCGCCGGCGGAGCGTTCACGCTGGCACCGCAGGCGTCGCAGCCGTAGCCGCCCTGTCCGCCCTGACGTCATTCCTTCGACTTCGGCGTCGGTAGGGAGAAGCTGATCGGCGCGTCGCGCGGCAGGGTGATCAGCGGCGCGTCCGAATCGGGCGCCTTGGGCTCGAAGAGGTCATAGCGCTCGGTCAGCGTCCCGGTGAAGTCCACGGAGTGCTCGCTGACCACGCGACCTGTGAACTTCGCCTCCACCGAGATCACGAAGATCGACGTATCGACAAGCATCTGGACCTTGACGGTGCGCACGAGCTCGCCGCCCTCCGGGATCTCGTCCTTGACCGAGAGACCGGACACGAGGGCGAGGGCCTTCATGTCAGAGCTCGAATACTTCGGCGTCTCGAGCTGCTCGCCTCCGGACTTCACCTTCACCTTGACGACCTTGAGGGCCGCGCCGGCAGTCTTCTTCTTGCCGCCGGCGGAGTCGCGATCCTTGCCCTTGCCCCCGCCGGATCCGGGCGGGGCGGACCTCGCTGCATCCTGCGAGCCGGGCTCGGCCTTCGTGGCCTTCGTGCCCTTCTTGGCCTGCCCGACGTGGCCCTTCGCAGCGCTTGCGCTGCCGGTCCCAGGAGACCCACCGGTCGGAGCTTCGGGCTCTGCCGGCGGACCATCCTTCGACCGGCTACCCCGCTGCGCGAGCGCTCGCTGGATCTGTGCTCGCAGTTCGGCGAGGGACGTGCGGCCGGGACGCCAATCGAGGGTCGCGAGATACTCGAAGTCCTCTTCCGTCAAGCCGGCGGTCGCGGACAGCATCATCTCCGCCCAAGCGGCCTGCGGCAGCAGGTACGTGCCGCCTTCGGAATCGGCCGCGAGAATGCGCAACAGGATCTTCTGCGCGGGCGTGGCCGCTGTGACCAGCTGATCGAGGCGGATGGCGTCGACGAGCGCGCGCTCCGCTTCCGCGCTGCCGGGGGTGCCGCGCGGCAAGCCAAGGCCCGCGAGGATCTCGGCAAGCTTCGCGTCGCTCGGCGCGGCGGGTCCGGTGCCTTGATCCGGCGCGCCGCCGGCGCTCGTACCGGGCGTAGCCTCGGTCGCGCTTCCGGGAGCCGTACCGGTTCCCGTCGTCCCTGCGTCCGCGCCGGGTCCGGCGGACTCGCCACCGTGGGGATCCTCCTCGTGCCCAGCGCCCGCATCGGGCCCGGCTCCTTCGCCGCCAGACGCCGTGCGACCGCCTTGCGGTGCGGTGCCCGCGTCGCCCTCACCGGCTCCGGCCGAGCCGCTCTCGCCGGTGCCGCGGCCTCCGGCTCCCGCTTGTGATCCAGTCCCGGCATCCGATTTGGTGCCAGGTTGAGTTCCGGTTCCGGCGTCCTGACCGGCAGGCTCCGTGCCGCCCTCGGCTCCTCCGGGCGCGGCGCCGGGCTCGCCCTGCACGGCTCCGTCCTTTGCCTCGGTCCCTCCCTCCGTGTCTCCCGAACGAGCCTCGAGTACCGCCGTGCCGCTTGCGCCCGAGCTGCTCCCGGATCCGGCCACCAGCGCGCCTGCCACGGTCGAGTCCTCGATCACCCCGGCTCCAGCCGTGAGTGCGCCCGCAGCCGAGGTCGAGCTCGAGATCCCCGCGCCCACAGCCCCGATCGCAGCTCCTTCGGAGTTGTACGCGATCCCGGCGCTGACGGTTCCGACCGCGACACCTGAGGAGTTGATGGATATGCCGACACCGACGTTTCCGGCGCCGCCTCCGCTGCCGCCGATGGAGATGCCGAGCCCGAAGTTGAAGGCGCCGGCCTTGGCGCCCGCCTTCGGCGCCGTGGGTTTCGGTGCCTTGGGCTTCGGTGCCTTGGGCTTTGGTGCCTTGGGTTTTGGTGCCTTGGGCTTTGGCGCCTTGGGCTTTGGTGGCTTGGGCTTTGGTGGCTTGGGCGTTGGCGGCTTCGTGGACTTTGGCGTCTTCGCCGTGCCCTGGTTCGTCTTGGTCGCCTTGCGGCGGTTGTTCTTGCGGCGCTTCTTCTTGTCGTCCTTCTCTTTCTTCTTCTTCTTGATCTCCTTGTAGACGAGGATCCCCGGGCCGCACCACGCCACCTGGAAGCGACGCCGGCCGATCCGCAGCACGCGCGGCGGTCGATACATCGACGGCAGCATCGGTGCGAACACCTTCACGCCATATCGCGCCCGCAGGTCGGCGTTGTCGGGGGAGTTGCCCTTGTCGATGTAGTTGGCGAGCTGGATCTCTCCCATGATGAGCTCGCCGAGGTTGGCGGCTTTGATCTCCGCGACGAGCATCGCCGCCCCCGTGCTGCTGCGGATCGCAAGATCTGGATTTCCCGTGCCCTGACCCTTCCCGCCACCGCGTTGCGGCTTGATCGTCCGCCGCCGCCCCTCCGTGCGAAACGGATCGGCGGACGCGTCTGGGATCTGGACGTTCAGCGATGTCCCGCGCTGGCGCCTGAACGAACGACGGATCGCGCTGTGCACCGCCGTGCCGGTCGCCATGTCGCTCGAGGGGTCGGCCATCATCGCCATGCAGCCGCCCGGGATCGGCGTGAGCTGGATGGCCCCTCGAACCGATCCCGCGGCGCGGGCGAGCTGGGCGACGGCAGCGCCCCCTCCTGTGGCGCGTGCAGCACCGGATCCCGACAAGCCACGGCCGGCGGACGGCCGCGCAGCAGCGCGCGCCGCATCGCGGGGTTCGGCGACGCGCAGATCCGATGCCTCGCGCTCCAGCGACGCACGCATGCTCCGATCGCCGCCGACGCCGTCGAGCATGCTCGTCCGGCCGTCGGCCTGCTGGGCGACGTGAACGAGCTCGTGCCCGAGGAGCCTCCGGCCGGCGCTCTCGCGCGGACGGTAGTGGCCGGCGCCGAACACGATGCTCCTGCCGGCCGTGAACGCCATCGCCCCAAGGTCCCGGGCGGCGAGCGCCGCCGTGGCGCCGCGGTGAACTCGCACGGCGCTCAGGTCCCGGCCGAGGGCGTCCTCCATCGTGCCGAGCGTGTCGGGCTCGAGCGGCTCGCCCGGCTGGTCGAGTGCCGCGGACACGCTGGCGGGGAGACCGTCCGCGCGTCCGCCGTCGCCCGAGCCCAAGGCCGCGCCCATCGCCAGGTTGCCCGCGAGTCTCTGCACCGCCTGTGGCTCGTACGCCGTGCCACAGCTGCACGACGAAGTGGCGCAGCACGCCTGGATCGCCCTGGTGGCCGCCGGCTTGGACGCGACGGCCGGGGCGGAGACGCTCGATGTCTGTCGGCCCATCACATGCCGCCGGTCACGTCGCTCCCCGCCGGCTCAGGAGCTGCACGGGGACGCCGGCGCTCGCCCGCAGCATGCAAGCAGGAGCGCGAGCCGAGCCGGCGTGAGCTCGCGACCCCGTTGCGCGACGGCATCCGTAGCGCGCGCTCTGGGCCATGACCGAGCGAGGACACCGCCAGGTGGTGATCAGCGGGCGATCCAAGCGTGCGAGGACTTGCAGGAGGGCCACTAGGACCGTGGACGTCGCCGTGGCCGCGTCGCCCCGGAGGGCCTGTCGGCGGCCTCGGGCTTGTCGGGCTCGGGCTTCTCGGCCGGCGCCGCCTTCGCGGCCCGGCCGGATCTCGCCGCCCGCGGGGGCTTCGCAGCCGCGGCCGTCGCCGCCCTCGCTGCCGGCGCGCTCGCCGCAGACGACGCACGCTGCGCGTCGCCTCCTCGCCTCGCCCTCGCACGCTTGGCGGCGGGCTCGCTGACCTCGAACACGTCGGGCTCCGTCGCGGTCGAGCAGTCCTTCGTGCTGATCGACAGCGTGCGGTCGCCGGGTTCGGCGTCGTCGGCGACCGTGAACCGGACGAGCAGGGCGCCATCGGCCGCGAGCGTGGACTCGCTGACCTCGACGCCGGTTCCGAGATCGACGACGACGTCGTCGCTGAGGTTGCTGCCCTCCACCCGCAGCTCGCCCGCCGCGCCGGGCTCGAACGAGCCGTCCGGCGTGACGCTCGCCGCGTCGATCGCCACGACCCCGCCGCAGCGCCACCAGAACGCGGCCGTCGAGGCGACCATGCGCCGGCACGAGCAGTTGTCGATCGCCGTGATCGCGCCGTCGGCGTCGACGTCCACGGCGGCGAGCACGACACACGGATCGTCGGGGCACGGCGGGCAGTCGGGCAGCGGGCCCATGAAGCTCGAGCGCACGTCCTCGAGGCTCGGCGGCGGCCCCTTGTGCGACGGCGGGCAGGCGTCGAGCAGGCGCACCTCATAGCCGTCCACCCAGCGCGAGTACTCGCACGAGGTGTCGTCGCAGCCGCAGCCGGTGGGCTGCGTGCGCACCGGTCGCGCCGCGATCTGCTTGTAGCAGACGGCGACCCAGATCCGGCCGCCGTCCTTCTCGGTCCACACGTCGCTGCACCAGGGATCGCGGATCTCGCCAGGCGGGTCGCCGCACGCGACGACCGTGCCCGCGGATCGCAGGTCGACGGTGCGATCGCAGTCGATCGTCACGTCGTCGCCGCAGCCGTCGATGAGATGGCCCGCGCGGATCTTGACCTTCCACGGCTGGGCGCTGCCGTCGGCGCCGGGTACGCGGCAGACCTGCGCGCCGCAGACCACGCCCCACCCGTGCAGCAGCCGGTTGTGGCGGCGCAGCCGTTCGAGGACGTAGGCGGACGCCAGGTTGAGCTCGGCCGGCGTCACGAGTTGACGGGCAAAGAAGCGCGGGCGCTCGAGCGCTCCCTCGCAGCAGCAGTCGCCGGTCGACTGGCAGCCCGAGCAGCATGTGGCGGTTGTCGTCGTGGTGTGCATCACTCTGCCTCCTAGTAATCCTGCTCGCGGCGGCCGCGCTCGCGCTCGAGCAGCGCCAGGATCAGCTCCATCAGCACGACGTTCGAGGCCAGCACCGGCCGGACGCCGATGTCGATCTCGCGGTGGTCGCAGCGCGGCGAGTCGTGATCGGTCACGCTCACGTTGGCCAGCGGCACGCACGGGTCGCGCGGCAGGCGCACGCACTCGCGCTCCTCGGTGACCCACTCGGCGAGCTGGTCGTGGTCGATCCCGTCGCGGTCGAGCAGGTCCGGGATCCGGCAGTTGCTCCGGCGCCGCTTCGCGCAGCGCTCGCGCAGCTCGATCCGGTAGCGCTCGTGCAACGTGCTGGGCGCGCATGGGTCGGCGCTGTCGCAGTCGCCGGCGTAGACCGGCTGCGGATCGCCGCGGCACTCGTGGTAGCAGATGAGCACCTGCACGCAGGGGTCCTCGTTGCAGTCCCTGCCGTGGCGCACCGACGCCTCGAGCAGCTCTGCTGGCACGAGCATCCAGGGCGTCGGCTCCGGGACCACCAGCTCGCGTCCCCAGCCGTCGATCGCATACCCGGGCAGGACGCGGATCCGCTCGCCGTCGTGGTGCGCCTCGACCCCGAGCCCGCAGATCACCCCCCAGCCCAGGACCATCCTGTTGAGCATGCGGCGATGCCCGATGCCGTAGTCCGCCTCGAGCTCGAGGTTGGCGACGCCGAGCAACTGCCCGTAGAAGTAGGAGTTGCGCACGGGTGTCCGGAGCCCGGATCCGCGTGCGCCGTGATGGTCGTCGTACATGGCTTTCACCGCCTTCAGCCGTCAGTGAGATGGGTGTGACCGATTCGCGTGCCCTCGCCGAGCCTGCCGGCGGGTGGTCCGTCGAGGACCAGACCGGCGGCCCCAACGTCGTCCAACAGCGTCGGCTCCGGGGAACTCGCGACGATCGCGTCGACCCCCAGCCGCGCCTGCACGCCGACGCGCAGACGCGGTTCGACGATGCAGAGGTGATAGGCCGTGTGCGCGGGGCGCTCGGAGTCCAGGACCGCGCGAGCGAGCGCGACCGCGTCCTCGCTGTGGGTCGCTCCGCGGTACAGCCGAACGGTGAACTGGTGCGCGACGTCCTCGAACAGGTGCGCGGCGTAGTCCTCCTGCGGGGTCAGGAACGAGCCGTCGAGCACGGCGCTCGTGCCGAGCACGGCGCCCTGGGCCTCGGCGCGTGCGAGCACCGTGCCCGAGCCGAGCACCGACAGCGCGGCTTCGGCCGGCGACGCGTCCTGCGCGGCGAGCGCCCACCAGCCGGTCTGGATGATCGGCTCCTCGACGACGGCCTCGACCCGGGCGCGCTCGCGCAGCGCACGGCGCAGCCCCGCGGGGGTGCCGCGCCAGGCGGTGGCGGCGAACGCGTCGGCGACGGCGGTGCGCCGCCGCGCGACGTCCCAGTCATCGGGCAGCTCGAGCGCGAGCCAGCCCGCGAGCCACGGCAGCCAGTCCGGCGGCGCGGCCGCGGGATCGAACAGCTCCGCGAGCCCGTCGATCCCGGCCTGCACGTGGTCGGAGGAGCTCTCGAACGTCGTGAGCCAGCTCGCGAGCTCGTCGGCCGCCGCGCGGTCGCTCGAGTACAGGGCCGGCAGGTGCTGGAGGTAGGTCGTGTGCGCGAAGTCGATCCGGATCTGGTGCAGCGCCGGGCTCGTCAGGCCCTCGCCCGTGAAGGTCAGCCCGACCCACACCTCGTCCAGCGGCGCGCCCGCGAACAGCGTCTCGACCGCGTCCGCGAGCAGCGCGATGCGCCGCCAGCGCGGATCGGCGAACGGGTCCGCGGCCGCCGCGTCGACCGGCGGCGCGGGGTCGCCGGCGGCCTGCTCGCACACCGCGAGCTGGACGTGGGCGGACGGCGCCGCGTCGACCGCGGCGCGCAGGAGGTGGCGCGGCGCGCTCGTGTCGTCGGGGCTCGCGAACGGCCCGCCCCACAGCACGCCGCGCGTCCCGTACGCGCCCGTCAGCGTCAGCCGCAGCGGCCCGCCGGCGCCGCCCGGGTGCACGAGCACGCCGCCGTGGCCGTCGAGTGCGACCGCGGCGACCGGACCGGCGTAGCCGTAGGCCTCGCCGCGGCGCGCTCCGTCGAGGTCGAAGGCGACGAGCCGGCGCTCGTCGTTGTCTCCGAGCAGGACGGTCCCGCCCGGGGCGACGGCAAGGCCGATCGGAGCCGCGAGCCCGCTGTCCCACGCGCCCGCGCGATCTCCGTCAGCGTCGAGCAGATGGACCGTCCCGCCGGCGTCGAGGACCACGACGAGTCCATCGCAGGCCGCGACCTCGACCGGGTCCAGCGCACCGCCGCCGGCCACACGCGCCGCGAAGGCCGCGTCCGCGCGCCCCAGCGCATCGAGCTTGACGAGCGCGCCCTCGCCGCGCGCGACGACGTAGCTGTCGCCGTGCTCGTCGCAGGCGACCGAGCACGCTGCGCTCAGCCCGCGCCAGATCTCGACGCTGCGCAGCTCGCGGCGGCCGAGCAGCACGACCCTGTCGTTGGCGCTGTCGGCGACGAGGACGACGTCGCGCCCGCGATGCCAGGCGAGCCCGCGCGGCGCGCGCAGCTGCTCGATGCCGTCGCCGGGTCCGCTCAGGCAGGGAGCCGGACGCCGCCGGCCGTCGCACGAGTCGACGATGAGCAGCCGGTGCTCGCCGGGATCCGTGAAGAGGACGAGCCCGCCGGCCAGCGCCACCACGCCGGCGAGGCCCTCGGGCGCGGGGCGCTGCGCGAGCTCGGCCGGGGGCTGACCTTGCAGTCGCGGCAGCGCCTGCAGCGTCAGGGCGCCGTCGCCGTGCAGGTCGAACCCCGTGCGCTCGAAGTCCTCCCAGCGGCCGTTGCGATTGAGGTAGCGGTAGTGCTGGGGGTCGCCGGGCGCGGTCATGGCTCGATGCCCATCCAGGTGACTCCCCAGCCGGCGTCCTGCGCTGTCTCGAGGATGACGCCGGCCGGCAGCTCGCTGATGTCGGCACCGATCGCGATGAGCGGGACGAAGCAGTCGAACCTCTCGCGGGTGGCGGACGTCGTGAACGCCGGCACGTCGAGCAGCGCGGCGATCAGCTCGCCGTCGTCCTCCACGCCGAGCGGGCGCGGGCCGGAGACGCGTGCCTGATAGGTCGGCACGAGGCGGAAGCCGGCCGCGCGCGTGCTCACGGATGTCCTGAGCCCCAGCGTGAGGAACTGCGGGCCGCCTTCGAACGCCGCTGAGATCTCGACCTCCCAGATCTCCCAGCTCGCGGGGTCCTCGTGACCGCAGGCGATGTGCGGGCACGGCTCCGGGCGCGCATTGCGGCGTTCGGCGATCGACACGTCGGCGTCGAGCATGCAGTTGCGCACGAACACGCGCGCGAGGATGACCTTGCGCGCCTCCTGCAGGTCGATCGCGTGGCGGGGGTCGACCGGCCGCAACTGCCCCGCCACGTCGCGGGCAAGGCGCACCCAGCAGAAGACCGGCTCCTCGCGCATTCGCACGACGCCGCGCGGCAGGCAGACACCCGCGCGCGTCTCCGCCACCTCGAGGTCCTCGTCGGCCGGGTAGGCGACCGTGAGGTCGTAGGCGACCGGACCGCCATCGGTGTCGACGGCGACCGGCGGCAGCGGCTCGACATACGGCTCGAGCAGGACGATCTCGCGTCCCTGCGCGTCGAGCGCGTAGCCCGGGCCGATGCTCACCTCGCGGTCGCCGCGGCGGCCGGAGACCGCGAAGCCGTTGCCGACGCCGGGCTGGTGCAGGCTGCTGTTGTGCAGCCAGCGCATCGCGCGGTGAAATCCGGCGAGGTCCTCGAGGTCGGCGGCGTACAGCTGCTGGCCGTGAAAGAACGCGGGGCGCTCCACCGAGCGCGTGTCGTCGAAGATGCTCATGCTCCCCCTTCGCTGTCGTGGTCGCCCTCGAGTGCCAGCCATGCGACCGACAGCCGCTGCGTCCGGGCGAAGGTCGTGAACGATGGCTCGATCACCGCGGCGAGTAGCCCGACCACGGGCACCTGGGCGTTCGAAGGCGCCCGCAGGAGGACGCGGAACGTGAAGCCATGGGCCGTCTCGTCGGCGACGTGCTGCAGCCCGAACCCGTGGGCCACGGTCCTGGAGTCCGCCGCCGCCGCGCGGGGCCACCGAAGCCACGCGAAATAGCACGGCGCCGCCGTGAAGCCGGCCGCGCGCGTGTCGATGCGCACCTCCAGCCCGCGCCCGAATCCCGTTCGGCGCGCCGCGAGCCACGGCTCCCAGGCCGTCGCTCCCGGGAGGGTCTCGCCCGAGGCGATCCGCGGCCGCGAGGTCGCACGCGCGCGACCCGCGGCGGCGAGCAGGGGCGTCTCGGACTCCGGCTGCCAGCTCGCGAGCGCGATGCAGTCGCAGCGCCCGACGCGATCGGGCCGCGCCCATCCGAGGCCGGGCGCGTGGTCCGCGCAGCCGCACAGGACGAGCACGGCAGCGCCTTCGGCGGGAGCGTCGATCGTCGCCTCGTGCACGAGGACGAGCTCGCGCCCGCGGGGGTCGTAGGCGACGCCCGGCGAGACATGAACGGGCCCCTGGGCGTCCGGGTGCGTGGCGACGAGCCCGCTGACCACACCGGTCGCGTCGTGCACCGCCCGCTGATGCCACCACAGCAGCTCGGCCTCGCTCGCGACGCCGTCGCGCAGGTCGCGGCTTCGCAGCAGCTCGCCCGGGACGTGGCGCACGCGCTGGACGACGGTCGGGCGCGAGGAGCTCATGCGTCCAGCACCGTGATCGCGTGCTCGCCGGCGTCGACGAGCCCGAGCGGACCGAGGCAGAGGTTCCCGCAGCTTGCGCCGTCCGCCCCGAGCAGCTCGAGCGCGAGCACGTGATCGACGCCGGGTACGTCGTCGATCACCTGCAGCAGCTCGGTTCGCATGACGTCGCGACCGAACGGCCAGCCCGTCCCCGCGGGGCCGCCGTGCAGGGGGTGCAGAAACAGGTCGAGCGCTGCCACGACGCGCCCGCGCACCTGCGCGGCGACGGCCAGCCGGTGGGCGACGACCGTGGCGCGGATCGTCACGGACACGTACTCCGGGCCGGTCACCTCGATGCGCGAGCCCACGAGCCGGCGCGGCGCGAGGTGCGCCGCGACCGCGCGCAGCAGCCCGCGCGAGGGCTGCGGCCGGTCGGCCGGCAGGTGCGGCACGACGATGACGGTGTCGATGCCGGCTGCCGTGACGCACGCGAACGCCGGATGGCGGCTGCCGAGCGCGGCCACGCGCGCGATCCGCGTGCCCGGCGTGGCGCGCGCGAGCGCTTCGACGTCGGCGAGCGTGACCGCGCGCGTCGGCGCGTCGACGAGGGCGGCGGCGCGCACCTCGGCCTCGCCGAGCGTCTCGCCGGCCGCGCCGCCCGCGGCGGCCAGCGGCTGTGCGACCGACAGCCCGGCGACCGCTTCGTCCGCCACCCGATCGACGGTGCCCGCGGGCGCGTTTCCGCGCTGCGCGAGCGTCGTCCGCGCGACCGCGACGACGAGGTCGCCGGCGGGCGGCACGACGCCGTGCCGGCCGTCGCCGAACGTGAACCGCCCGGTCGTCGCGTCGAAGGTCACGTGCGCGTCGGCCGCGCCCGATGCGCCAAGGTCGCCGCGCACGTCGAAGCGCCGCCACGCGTCGCCGTGCCCGGCGTACAGGCGCAGGCTCGCGGCGTCAACGGGTGCAGGCGCGATCTCGAAGCGCTGCTCGGGGTCGCCCGTGCTGCGGCCCAGTCGCCGCGCCGCGACGACCAGCTCGCCGGGCGCTGCGGGCGACGGCGCCGTGTAGGCCAGCACCGTGACGGGCGGCGCGTTCTCCGCGTCCAGGTCGAGCCGGACGATCGCGCCGCGCCCGTCGAGCTCGACGCCGAGGTGCCCGTCTTCGCCCGGCACGGGCGTCCCCGCGACCGCGGCGCCCGCGGCGATCTCCCAGCTCTCGCGCAGCGCGACGGTCTGCTCGGCGTCCGCGCCGTTGAGCGCGACCTCGCGCAGCCACGGCACGTCGTCGTAGGCGCCATGCGCATGCCGCGCGCGCAGCAGCCAGCGCGGGCCGTCGGGCGTCGCGTGCTCGAGCAGCGCTTCCGCGACCATGAGCACGACGCGGCCGTCGCGCGTCAGCGCGCGCGTGCCGTCGTCGAGGACCGTGACGGGCCGCCAGCGGCCCGTCTGCGTGCGCGCCTCCCATGCGACCTCGGCGTCGTGGTGGCGAGCGGGTCCGGCGTCGTCGCGGCCGCTGACGGTGGCGATCGCGATCGTCAGGGGGAGGTCCTCCGGCGGCGCGGCCGTCAGCGCCAGCACGAGCGACGTGCCCGGTCGCGGGTCGCTGCCGAAGGGGGCGACCGGATCGCCCCCTTGCCAGCGGGGCGTGAGGTCCGTCGCTCCCGACGCATCGACGGCGGCGAGCGCGGCCACGCGACCCGGCGCCGCGTGCAGCGCATGGAGGGTGCGAAACCCGATCTCGCCCGACGCGCCGGCGCCCCGGCACTCCAGCCCCGCGGCCAGCTCGGCCGGCGCGGCGCCGTCGGGCAGCTCGAGGCGCAGCAGCGTGCGCGCCGGCATCGGCGGGCGCGGCTGCACGCCGACGAGGGCGAGGAACGCCCGCCGGTGGCGCGCCGGCACCTGGTCGAGCTGGAAGATCTGCATCTCGGCGACCCACGCGAGCAGCTCGACGAACGTGATGCCGGGATCCGAGGCGTTGTGGTCGGTCCACGCGGGCGCGTAGAACGGGACGAGCGCGCGGCTCTCGTCGACGAGATCCTCCCAGCGCGCGTCGTCGAGCGGGGGTGCCGGCAGGAACACGGCCGCTCAGCCTCCCGCCAGCCGCAGGCGCAGGTCACCGGCGACCGGGATGCGGTCGGCGGCCAGCTCGATGCGCTCGCCCACCGCTGCGCCGTCGCGCAGCAGCGCGAGCTCGGTCGCGGCGTCGACGCCCGGGACATGCTCGATGACGGCGGCGATGTCCGACGCGAAGACGCCCTGGCCGGGGCGCCAGCCGCGGCCGCTCGGCCCGCCGCGCAGCGGGTGCAGGAACGTCATCAGCGCGGCGTGGACGCTGCGCTCGACGGCACCGGCCTCGGACGCGTCGAGGGGCACGAGCGTCGCCGACACGTCGATCGGCTGGTAGTCGGGTCCGATCACGATCACGCGGCCGGCCGGCAGGTCGCCGGCCGCGCGCGCGACGACGAAGCGGCGCACGTGCTCGCGCAGGCCGAACGTCGGATAGGGCCGCGGCTCGGCGCTGTGAGGCGTGATGACGAGCGTCACCCAGCCGGGCGCCGTCCGCCCGCTCGCGTCGCGCGCCGGCACGGCGCGGGCGACGGCGACCGACGGCGAGGCTTCGAGCGCGAGCGTCTCGAAGTCGGCTGCGGTCACGGCCCGGCCCCGGGCGCGGACGCTCCGCGGCCCGCGAACGAGCACCTGCTCGGCGGTCTCGGTGTCGGCGCCGCCCTCGGCCGGCGCGGGGTTGAACACGTGCTCCACGCCGCCGACCGGTCCCATCAGCTGGGTGATCGCGCGCGCCGGCACGTTGCCCGAGCGCCCGCCCCCGGTCTGGTACAGCCGCGCCGTCACGGCGGCCCCGCGCGGCGGCACGCGCTGGCCGAAGTGCACCCTGCCGCGCGCGCGGTCGAGCGCGTAGTGGCGGTCCTCACGACCCGATGCCCCCAGCGCGGGACGCTCGTCCCAGCGCACCCACACCTCGATGACGTGCTTGAGGCGGTCGCGCACGAGGCGCAGCGGCTCGCGTTGCAGCTCCGTGACGTCCCCCTCGGCGGCGAGCTCGGCCTCGAGCTGCGCGATCGCCGTGGCCGGATCGTCGAGCAGCTCGGCCGCGAGGATGCGCCACTCGACGTTGGCGCGCCGGCCCTCGAGCTCGAGGACCTCGATGCGCTGGCCGGGCAGCACCGGCACCTGGCGGAAGGCCAGCACCTGGCCCAGCTCGCCGGTGCCGGCGCCGAGTGGCTCGTCGACGACGGTCTGGCGCTGCGTGACCCACGCCGCGTTGGGAATCAGCGCGCGCACGACGGGCGCGCCGGGCGGCCCGTCCTCGTTCAGCCGGCCGCGCAGCCAGAAGCGCGGCTCGCCGAAGCGCGGCAGCGCGCCCATGTCCTGCGGCCCGAGCAGCCCGAGGATCCCCGGCACGCGCAGGTCGTGCGTCTCGTCGCGGACGGTCAGGCGCTGCCAGCCGAGGCCATCGGAGTACTCCCAGACGAGCGTCGGGCCGTCGGGTTCGCCGCGCCGCTGCTCGACGTCGAACCACAGGCCGAGCTCGTCGACCGGCAGCGCGCGGTCGAAGCCCAGGTACAGCGCGGGCGTGGAGTCGCTGACGGGCTCGAGCGGCAGCCACGGCGCTCCCGGCCAGGTCGCCGCCGCCGTGCGATCGGTGTACCGGAAGTCGTTGTGGGAGAGCACGTGCTCCGCCGGCAGCGGCCCGTGCTGCCAGGAGTAGCCGAGCCGCAGGTCCGCGAGCGCGGGTGGCTGGGGCACGAAGAAGCTCAGCGTCGTCTGGCTCGAGCCCGTGCCGACCGTCATGCTCTGATGCACGCCGTAGCCGCCCTGCACGAGTCGCACGCGCAGCCACAGCGCCTCCTGCTCGGCGACGATGGTGGGCCGCAGGTCGGGCGGCAGCACGAGCTCCACGATCCCGCGGGCACGCAGGTCCCCGGGCGACGTGGAGCCGCTCTCGGTGACGCTCTGCAGCGAGGCCCAGCGCGTGCCGTCGAAGTACTCCCAGCTCAGCGTGTGCGACTGCGACGTGCCGCTGGTGGCGAGCCCGTCCTGCGGCGTCTGCGCCGGCTGCACGTAGATCCGCAGCCGCGCGCCCGGCTTGGCGAAGGCCTCGGCGTGCGAGAAGTAGAACGCCGCGCCGGGCTGCGGCTGGACGCCGAACGGGAAGAACGGCTTGCTCAGGTCGACCGGCGCGTCCTCGGCGATCGCGAGGTCCATGGCCGCCATGTCGAGCGTCAGCGTCAGGTCGACCGGGGTGTCCTCGGGCGTCGTGACCGCGATCTGCTGATCGAACCCGTCGACGTCGACGACGATCGTCGCCTGCCGGCCGGGTTGGACCTGGACGACCGCGACGCCCTGCGCGTCGGTCCTGTCTTCGCCGCTGCCGGCCTCGTCGACGCTGACGCGGATGTCCTGCAGCGGGACGCCGCTCGCGTCGAGCACCTGCACGCGCAGGTCCTCGGGATCGCGGGCGATGCCGAGCGTCTGGTCCGTCGCGGCGCTGTCGCGCACGTGCCAGATGTCCGCGTAGGCGTGCGTGACCTCGGTGCTCAGCCGGATCGCGCCGACCTCGGGCAGGACGCGCGCGGGGTTCGGCGGCAGCGTCTCCTCCAGCCGCGCGCGGACCCAGTGCCCCGAGATCCCGGCGAGCGTCGTCGGCACGGACTGCGCGCAGTCGGACTCCAGCCGGTAGGAGCCGCTGAAGCGCAGCCCGTCGGTGCTGTCCAGGACGGCGGCCTCGTCGTTGCTGCACGCCGGTCGCATGTCGCGAAACGGACGCCAGGTCGTGCCGTCGAAGTACTCCCAGCGCAGGTCGAGGTACTCGCTGCCGCCGGTCACGAGCTCGAAGCTCACGGTCACGGCGGCGGATCCGGCGAGCGCCAGCAGCGTGTCGTGCGCGATGTACAGCGCGTGCGGCGTCGGCTCGCGCGTCAGCGGGTCGAAGAGCGTGAACGGCGCGGCGGCCGCGAGCGCGGCGCTGTGGTCGCAGAACTCGTCGCGGCCCGGCCAGAGCGTGCGCACCTCGGCGAGCTTGGCGACCGCCACGCCGAGCGCCCGCTCCGTCTCGTAGGTGATCTGCGCGGTGGCGCCGGCGGGCGGGGGGGCCGCGATCCGCGTGCCGGCCGGCATCCGGACATCGGCGGCGTCGTCGGCGAGCTCGACGACGATCGGCGCGCGTGCCGGCTGGGCCGGCACGAGCCGCACGCCGACGGTCTCGAGGAAGGCGAGCTCGTTCTTGCCGGGCGCCTGCTCGAGCCGCCGGGCCACGGCCTGCAGGTCGTGGGCGGCGGCCTGAACGAGCGCGGCTCCGCTGCCGCGCTCGCCGGGCTTCCATTGCGGCACGTAGCCGCGCGCGAGCGCGGCGATCAGCGCGGCGAAGCCCCGCGCGTCGCGCGGCTCGACGACGTTCATGCCGGTCCTTCCTGCAGGTAGAAGGGGTAGACGAGGTTCTCGAGGGCGTTCGTCGCGCGCACGCGATAGGTGAGCTCGACGAGCAGCACGACCGGCGGCGAACCCTGCGGCGAGACGGCGACGTCCTCGACGTCGATGCGCGGCTCCCAGAGGATCAGCGCCTCGCGCACCTGGCGGCGCAGCCGCGCGATCGTCGTCGGGTTGACGGGCTCGAAGACGAAGCGATCGAGGCCCGCGCCGAAGTCCGGGCGCATCACGCGCTCGCCCGGGTTCGTGCCCAGGACGATGCGGATCGCCTGGCGCACGTCGTCCTCGTAGACGGCCTCGACGACCGCGCCGGCGGCGTCGATGCGCGGCGGAAACGCCCATCCCACCCCGAGAAACGCCCGTGCTGGATCGGCGAGCACGCGTCAGCCTCCGATCATGACCGACGTGCAGCCGGCCGCGATCGTGTTGGGCGGGCCGGTCTCGACGATCTTGTCGTTCATGCGCGCGGCGGCCATGCCGTTGATCAGGACGCTCAGGCTCCCGACCAGGACGACGCCGCCGGTGTGCGGCACGGTCCCGGTCACGAGCGGGCAGACGTGCGCGTCGACCGTCGCCCGCCAGGCGGGCTTGTTGCCGATCATGACGTTCAGGCTGCCGCCGGGCGGCGTCGCAGGCGTCAACGGCGTGCCGTGGGCGGTGAGGTCTCCTACGCGGGCGGCGGGCGGCATCGGCGCTGCGCCTAGTTGATCTTCACGAGCTTGCCGGTGATCATCGTCACCGACTTGCCGCTGATGCTCAGCGGGCCCGGGTTGGAGGTGATGGAGACGACGCGACCCTTCAGCTCGAGCGCGGCGGCGGCCTCGAGCTTCACGTTGACGCCCTTGATCGTCACCGTCTGGGTCTTGTTGTCCAGCGTGATGACGAGCGTTCCGGCGGTGTTGGTCAGCTCGATCTTCAGCGGGTCGATCGTCACCTGCTGCTTGGTCGTGCTGAGCAGCGTGATCGACTGCTTGAGGTCGTCGAACTCGAGGGCGTGCCCGATCCCCTTCGTCAGTCCCGTCTTGATGACGCGCTTGGTCGTGGTCTCGAGCGGCGTGTCGGTGGGAGGTCCGGCGGACGTCGCCCAGAGCCCGCCGAGCACGAAGGCGTCGGTCGGGTCGGCCTGGCTGCACGCGACGATCACCTCGTCCTCGATGCGCGGCACATACAGGAAGCCGGCGCCGGAGCCGCCGCCGATCGTCGACAGCCGCGCCCACACCTCGAGGCCGAGCGAGGGGATCCGCACGAGCACCTTGCCCTGGTGGATGAGGTCGCAGTTGTTGACGACCGTGCCGGTGACGACGGTCGACCCGCCCTCCGCGGCCTTCGTCTCGCGCTTCTCGCCGGTGCCCGACTCGTAGAGCTTGTACGGCATCATGCCCCTCTCTGACCGATGGTCTTGCCTTGGACGCGAACAAGCCCGGCGGCACCCTTGGGTAGCGGGATCGAGCCGAACCAGACCTCCTTGCGCGCTTCGAACGCGGTGCGAAAGCCGCCGCCGTCGATCGAGTGCGTCGCCGACGTCACCCGGTAGAGGCCTCCGAACTGGTCGCCGAGCCCCTCGAGCGCGATGACGCGGCCGGCCTTGATTCGCAGGTCGCCGATCGTCGTGCCGCTGCCGGTCAACCGGTTGTTGAGGCGCGGGAGCAGCTCGCCGAGGATCTTCTTCGGCGCCGTCGCCGGGCCGATCGCGTCGATGCGCAGCACGCCGCGTGACTTCTGCGATCCGAGCAGCGCGTCGAGGTCGCCGATTCCGGGATAGATCTGCAGGTCGAACGCCGCGCGGTCGTAGTCCCAGCCGAGCACGATGACGAACTCCGTCTTGATCGCCGAGATCCAGATCCGTGTCGCCACGGCCCCGACCTGGCCGACCGTCGTGATCCGCGGCGTGAAGTCGATCAGCGACTGCCCCCACCGCAGCCGCGCGTCCGCCGAGTAGTCCTGCACGAGGAACTGGAAGCGCAGGACGTACCCCTGCGGCGCCAGCGTGTGGTCGATGTACATCTCCCAGCCGTTCTCCTTCGCCAGCGCGGAGAGGAAGTCGAAGTCGCTCTGGCCCTGCTGGATGCGAATCGACCGCTTGGCCTCCAACGGGTCGATCGCGTAGGCGAGCAGCAGGGTGAGAAAGGACAGCGCGGCCCCCGCGGGATCGACGGCCGGGATCAGCAGGTTCGTCCCGCTGACGAGCATCGCGACGTACGGGTCCGGCAGCGGGAACTTGCCGATGCACGGGATGCTGAGCGCGAACGCCCGGTCCTTGCTGCCGGTCGTCATGCGCTGCAGGAAGTCGTGCGCCACCACGCGCACGGTCGGCATCGCGCCCGACGGGAACGACGCCTCCACGCCGGTGACCTCACCGACGAACACCCGCTCCAGCGGATCGGGCGCGTATCCGAGGTACAGCTCGAGCGGGGCGTCGACCTGCAGCAGCGAATGGTCGAGCCACTGCAGGCGATCGTTGGCGAGCGTGAGCTCGACGCGGTCTGCGCCCTGCATGCCGTCCTGGTGACGGATCGACGTGATGCTCGCCCGCATCGCCGTCGGGAGCTCGTCGCCGGCGACGCGCACGGTGAAGTTCGGGGCGTAGGAGGCGGGGGCCGTCATCTCACGCCACCGCCTCGCCCGTACGGGGATCGAGGTAGGGCAGGGGAGGGATGCGCAGGCTCTGGCCGACCTCGATGTCGCGCGCATCCGCAAGCTCGTTGGCGAGCGCGATCGGTCGCCAGCGGGCCGGGTCCTCGTAGCGCACGGCAGCGATCGCGCTGAGCGTGTCCCCGCGCGCGACGACGTGCACCTTGCTGAAGTGCGCGGTCTGCAGGTTCGCGGCCTTGGCCCCGAGCTCCGGGTCGACGACCTCGATGAACGTGCACGTCAGCCGCGCCCGGACCGGCACGCCGTCGGGCATGAACATCACGAACTTCTCCGTCACGCGCGAGAGCACGCAGCGGACGTCGAGCGACGCCATCGAGACGCGCAGGATCGGCGGCGCGTGCTGCTCGCCGTCGATCTCCATGAGGGCGAGCACGGGGCCCGTCTGCTCGCGCACGTCCTGCTTGGGGAGGTCGGGCGTGTCGTAGGTGTCGAAGAACAGCTCGACGTCGAGGCTGCGCTGCGCGCCGTTGACGAACTGCACGATCGGCGAGCCGAGCCCGGGCACGTTCTGCACCGCGAAGGTGTTCTCGTTGTTGAGCGTGTACTCCTCGGGCATGTAGGCGACGGTCAGGACCGTGCCGCTGTCCTCCACCTCGATCTCGAGCTTGTCGAGCGGCATCAGATCTGTCCCAGGCGTTCGCGGTGGGCGACGATGCGGTGGTCGATCTGGCGGACGACGCGCTCGGTCAGCTGCTCGATGTCGAGCTCGGGGGGGCCGCTCGCGCGACCGCGCGGCGCGGGCAGCGCGCGGCCGGGGACCTCGGCCGGCGCCGGCTGCGGCGCCGGCGCGAGCGGGCGGACGACCATCGCGGGGCGGCGGGCGAACGCCGGCGCCGGCCCGTGGGCGATCTCCCTCGCTGCGGGCGGCGGCGGCGCGGGCGCGGGCACGGCGTCGGCGGGCGTGACCGCGGTGGCGCGCAGCCGCGCCGGGGCGACCGTCTCGATTCGCCGGTGAGCGGCGCCGACCGCCTCGGCCAGCCGCCGGGCCCCGACCGCGTGGGCGGTCGCCGGGGCCGGCCGCCTTGGGGCGGCGAGGCTCATCGCCGGACGACGCCGGACGTCTGCGACGACGACGGTGCCGGCGCGCGCGGGGGCGCGCGCCACGTGTCCGTCGACCGCCATCGCGCCCGGCGCGCGTCTCTCGGGTGCCGGAGCCGGGCCTTCGGCGCGGGCGGACGCGAGGTGGTGGTGCCGCACGTGGCGATGGCGATGCTCGTGGCGGTGGTGGTGGTCGTGGCGGTGCACGACGGCGTGGGGGGGCGGCGCCTGCCGGACGGCGGGCCTGATCGCGAGCACCATCGACGCGCCGGGCCAGCGCCCGACGACGCGCCGGCGGCCGCCGGCGAGTGCTCGCACCCACGCGCGCACCGACCTCATGCCGCGGCCTCCTCGGAGACGCGGCGGTTGATGGCGGAGATCTCCTCCACCCAGCGCCGGCGGTCGCCGTGTTCGAGCTCGAGGATGTCGGTCATGGGCCAATGGAAGTGGTAGGCGACGAAGGCCACCTCCTCGAAGAGCGTCTCGAGGCGATGGCCTAGGACCCCCCCAAGCCGGTGAGCTCCAGCTCGAAGTCGCGCTCGCAGTGCGGGCACGACGCCGGGATGCGGGGAGCGCCGGTGCGGTTGACCTCGTTGTAGAACTCCTGCAGGAACGCGAGGTCCATCGCGTAGAGGTTCTCGATGACCTTCGGGGTGAGGTGCGTGACGGTGCCCAGCCGCGTGATCACGCGCGACAGCAGGATCACGACGAGGTAGGCCTCGTTGGACTGCACGCGGTGATCGCGCAGCGGCTCGATCTCGTCGGACGCGCGCGCCAGGCGCATGACGCCTTCGCGGTGCAGCGTGCCGTCGGCATCCTCGTAGCCGAAGGGCAGCTCGAACTCGAACTCGGTCTGCAGGACGCTCATGCGAGCTCCATCCCCTCGTGCGCGATCTCCATGCTGGCGACCGCCGCTCCATCCCCCGTCGCGTTGAGCTCGGGCGCCTTCCAGCTCGTCGGCCACCCGCGGACGAAGTTCCAGCGGACCCTCTCGGAGCCGTCGAGGTCGTTCAGGACGATGCTGCCGTTCTTGCGGGTCACCATGCCCTTGGCGACGTCGCTGTACCAGTTGTAGAGCTCGGGCGAGGTCGTGAGCCCCCACTTCAGGACGATGTTGTCGTACTTGATCATTCCCGGCAGCTTGCGAACGGTCGGGAGGTCGGTCCCCTCGCGGTACTCGAGCGGGGTGTTCATCGACCCGCCGATCGTCACCTCGGAGAAGCCGGCTGCCACGATGCCGTCGATCTCGACCTTGAAGTTGTAGTTGCGCAGGGGATCGACCCTGTCGTCGGCCATGGTGTGCCTCCTCTACTCCTGGATCTCCGGCCCACCGGGCCGCTGGATGATGCGGAACACGACGAACTCCGCCGGCGGCGCGGGGTACAGCCGGACTTCCACCACGAGCTGTCCGAGCGCCATCGACGCGGGCGGGTTCAGCGACGCGTCGCAGATCACCTGAAACGCGTCCTCCGCGGTCAGGCCCACGAGCGCCCCCGCGACCCACTGCCGCGTGAGGAACTCCGAGACCTGTCGCTTGACCTGCTCCCAGAGCGCGGGCGTGTTGGGCTCGAAGACGACGAACTGCGTGCCCTCCTGGATCGACTCCTCGAGGAACAGCAGGAGTCGGCGCACGTTGACGTACCTCCACGGGGTCGCCGTCGAGATCGTCCGCGCGCCCCACACGACGACCCCGCGGCCGGGGAAGCGCCGGATGACGTTGACGCCGCGCTCGTTCAGCGGGCCCTGCGTCTCGTCGACGAGCGCGCGCTCGAGATCGAGCACGCCGTCGAGCGCCTCGTTGGCGGGCGCCTTGAAGACCCCGCGCTGCTCGTCGACGCGCGCGTAGAGCCCGGCCACGTGGCCCGACGGCGAGATCGTGATCCGGCCGGGCGCGCGTGGGTCGGAGATCACGATCCGCGGGTAGTAGAGCGCGGCGAAGCCGCCGTCGCTGCCCAGCAGCTCGCGCTGCTGGCGGATCGCCGCGCTGTCGGCACGTGGCAGCGGATCGAGGATCGCGAAGCGGTCGCCGAGCTCCTCGCAATGGTCGATCATGTGCACCTGGACGTCCTGGTCCTGGCGGTCCGGGACGCACAGCATGTTGACCTCGTCGATGTTGCGCAGCGCGTCGATCCCCGCCTTGAAGTCGTTCGCGGTCACCGCGTTGGGGTCGTCCTCGGCGCCGCCCGCGAGCGGGACGGGACCGACGTCCGCCGGCAGGTTCTCCGGCGGGCGCGAGCTGTTCGGCGGGTCGTCGGCGAAGCGCACCTCGACGGTCGTCGAATCCACGACCGACGTGATGTAGCGGCTGTGACGCGGATCGAGCGACAGGTTCGCGTACGTCTGCGTGCCGCCGACGACGAGCGTGAACTCCTGCGTGTCGACGTCCACCGGGTTGGCGGCCGCCGCCGCGAGGTCGTAGGCGTTCGCGAGCCCGCGCTCGAGCGTCAGGTGCCTGCCGGCGGCATCGACGGCCGATACGACGTTGAGCTCGGTGTTCGCGCCCTGGGTCAGGGCGATGCCCGAGCCCGGCTCGATGCCGTTGACGTCGTCGACGCGGATCGACAGCTGGCCCACCGCGAGGTCGGCGATCCGGATCGGCGTCGCGGCGGCGTACGGGCTCTGGAGCGGGGCGGCGAACGTCAGGGTGGTGCCGCTGATGGCGGTGATCCGGACGCGATCGTCGTTGGCGCCGTCATCGATGAAGACCCAGTCGTCGACCCGGAAGAGCGCTGCGTCGGCAGGCGCCGGCAGATCCACCGTGCTGGTCTGTGCGGCGGCGGGCGCCCCGAGCGTCGTTGCCGCGCGGGTCGCCACCGTCGAGGCGATCGACACCGCCTGCGTCGACACGGTGATCGCGTCGCCCGCCACGCCCTCCGCCGTGCTCTCGACGACGAGCGTCGCGATCGGCGCCGCGCTGCGATCGAGCAGCGTGAGCGACGCGCGGCGCGCCGACCCGACGCGGACGAAGTAGCAGTCCGAGCCGCCGTTGGCGAAGAAGCCGGCGACGGCGGACGTCACCTGCACGCTCGGCTGCGACAGGTACGGGCCCAGGTCGTCGTCGATCCCGAAGCGCTCGATGAACTCGTTCCAGTTGGCGAGCCTGACCGGAACGCCGATCACGCCGCGGCGTGCGGGTCCGACGAACGCGGCGGTGCTCGTGGCCACGCCGGCGATCGGGCCGAGCGTCGTCACCTCCTGGATGTAGACCCCGGGGGCCTTGTTGATGACCGAGAACGCGGGCATGGCGGCGCTTCCTTCCTGTGGTCCTAGGGCAACGGGATGAGCTCGACGACGTAGTCCTCAGGTCGCGCTGGCACGACCATCGGCTGGGTCTGGGGGGCGAAGCCGGGTCCGACGACGCGGATCGTGTGCGTGCCGGGCGGCACGCGGGGAAACGAGTAGCGACCCTCGTCGCCCGAACGGGTGCGCAGGCGCAGGTCGGTGAGATCGACGATCGCATCGCTGACCCCGTCGCCTGCGACGCCGTCGACGACCCGGCCGCCGAGCTGCACCCAGGGCTGGTCGGGCTCGCCGAAGGCCTGAAAGCGCGTGAACCTCGTCGTCACGAGATCGCCCCCCACGGGGTCGCCGAGGTCGAGCTCGACGGTGACCGTCAGCTCGAAGGCCGGCCTCGGCGCGATCCCCATCGCGACCCAGAAGTCGCCGGCGTTCTGGCTGGGATCCATCCGCGCGACGAGCGTCGGCGGCGGATACAGGCGCTCGGGCAGGCCGAGCAGCCCCTGGAGGTAGCGGTCGGGCACGGTTCCGAACCGGCTCAGCCATGTCAACGCCTGGCCGAGCAGCCGGTGCTCGGCGGCCACGCGGGCCGGACCGGGCGGTCCCGCCGCCCAGGTCGTCACGACGTAGGAGCAGTCCGCGCGCAGCGGCGCCGGCCGGCTCGTGAAGCGCGAGCCGTCACGCTCGACGATCGGTCGCGAGTCGCGCAGCTCGCGGTTCTCGCGCACCGCGTACAGGAAGAGGTCGACGGTCGGCTGCGCCGGCGCGAAGGAGCTCTCCGGCGTCACGAACGTGACGTCCGCGTTGCGCAGCTCGGGCAGCTCGCCCGCCGGCGCATCGTTGAGCAGCTGGGTGAGGCTGGCGTCGAGGTCGTCGAACATCAGGCCGTGCCCGTCCGCCGGCGCAGATCGGAGGTCGCCGTCATGAGCGGTCCGCACTCAGCGCGGCAAGGGTGGCCGCCAGGAATCCGGCGACCGTGCCGAGCACGAAGTCGGTGGCCTGCAAGCCGTCGCCGAGCTCCGCGCCGATCGCCGCGCCGGCCAGGACGCAGCCGACCGCGAGCACGAGGATCCGCAGCCGCGGCGCCTGCCAGCGGCGCGCAGGACCGGCGGCCGGCTCGGCCGCGGGGCGGGGGGCCGCTTCGGGCGCGGGGCGGGGGGCCGCTTCGGGCGCGGGGCGGGGGGCCGCCTCGGGCGCGGGGCGGGGGGCCGGTTCGGTCGCGGCCGGCGGGGCCGGCGTGACGGTCGCGCGCGCTGCCGGCGCCCGTCCGCGGGCGGGCGCGGCTGCCACGGGGCCGGCCGGCGGCCGGTGCAGCGTGACGGGCGGGCGCTCGGCAACGGCTTCTGGCAGGGCCGCGGCCGGCGGCTCGGGCAGCTCGCCGGGCTGCGAGCCCGGCGGCAGCTGCGGCTGCGGCTCGGCGGGCTCGAGCAGCGGTTGCGATCCGCGCAGCGCCGCCGAGCGGCGTGCCATGCGCGTGCGCCACGGCGAGAGCTGCGCCGGCAGCACGTCGCGCAGCTCGGCGACGAGCTCGTCGGGCGTGGCAGCGGTCCAGTCGATCGCCGCCGCGAGATGGATGCCCCATCCCGTCTCGGACAGCACGAGCTCGAGCAGCTCCTGCACCGCGGGCGTGCGTTGCAGCGCCGCCGCCCGTCCGCTCTGGTCAGCCCACTCCCGATCGAGCAGGTCGGCGAGCAGCAGCTCCACATGCGTTGGCATCGCCACCTCCGTAGCGAGCTCGAGGATCACTGCGCGATCAGCTCCCGGAACGGCTCGAGCTCCGCCGGCGCGAGCACCTTGCCCGTCTTCTGGTACTCGCGCCGCAGCGCGCGGAGGAGATGCCGCGTCCCGATGGCCTCGCGCTCCCCGGCCGCGAGGTAGGCCGCACCGAGGACGATGTTCTTGATCGCGCCGCCGGTGATCCGGAACTGGCGCGCGAGCAGCTCGAAGTCGATGGCTGCCTCGCGCTCCGCTGCCTCGGGGAACAGCAGCGGCCAGATCCGCGCCCGCTGCTCCTCGTCGGGGAACGGGAACTCGACGACGAACTGCAGGCGCCGGACGAACGCCTCGTCCATGTTCTGACGCAGGTTCGTGGCCAGGATCGCGACGCCCTCGTACTGCTCCATGCGCTGCAGCAGGTAGGAGATCTCGATGTTGGCGTAGCGGTCGTGCGAGTCGCGTACCTCCGAGCGCTTGCCGAACAGCGCATCGGCCTCGTCGAAGAACAGGATCGCGTTCGCGTTCTCGGCTGCGGTGAAGATCCGCTCGAGGTTCTTCTCGGTCTCGCCGATGTACTTGCTGACGAGCGCCGCGAGATCGATCTTGTAGAGATCGAGGCCGAGCTCGGTGGCGATGATCTCCGCCGCCGTCGTCTTGCCGGTTCCCGAGGGTCCGGCAAACAGCGCGCTGACGCCCTTTCCCAGAGACAGCCGATCGCCGAAGCCCCAGACGTCGAGCACCTGATGGCGCTCGGCGATCTGGCCGCACATCGCGCGCAGCAGCGCGACCGTGTCGTCCGGAAGCGCCAGCTGGCCCCATCGCGTCGTGGGCCGCAGCTTGCGCGCCACGCCGGCCAGCGCCGCGTCGGACCGGTCTCGCGCGGCGGCGAAGAGCTCCTCCATGCGCGGGTCCGCGCCCGGGCCGCGCAGTCGCGCGGTGTGGCGCGCGGCTTCCGCGGCCTCCGCGATCTCGTCGGCCGTCAGCCGGAAGCGCCCCGCGAGCGCCTCGATCTCGCGATCGTCGATCTCCGACGCGCAGGAGCGCAGCGCCGACTGCCAGCAGGAGCTGCGCTCGTCATGACCCGGGATCGTGAAGGCGGCGCGCACCTCGCCCCCGAGGCGGAGCGCGCTCGGCGGACGCTCGCCGGAGCCCGCGAGGATCGCGACGCCGCGATGTCCGGCAAGCGCCTCGGACAGGCCGCGGGCGCTGCGCTCGTCGAGCCCGTCGAGATCCTGCACCAGCACGATGGCACGCTGCATCCGCGCATCGCGCATCAGCCCCCGCGCGACCGCTCGGATGTCGCCGGTCGTCTCCGCCAGCCCGGAGGCGCCGAGCACGAGCAGCGGGGCGCCGGCCTCCCCGGCGAGCCATACGGCCGCGCGCCGCTTGTCGCCGGCGGCAGGGCCCGAGAAGTACAGGCGCAGCGACGTGGCGTCGAGATGCGCCTCGCTGACCAGCGACGCGAGCCGGGCCACGTCGGCGCTCGGTGCGGGCCCGCCATCGTGCGCCGGCTCCACGAGCGTGCAGTCGTGGCGGAGCGCCGGGTCGGGGCCGCCGACGCCGAGCAGGTGACGCACGACGGCGTCGTCGACCTTCAGCACGCGTGCGAGCACCGGCGCGAAGGGGCCGTTGGTGTCGCCGACCAGCTCGATGAGCCCGCCCGCGACCAGCGGCGCATCGGCGGAGAAGTGCGTGCGCCGCGCCATCTTCGCCTGGATCGTCGGACACAGGAGGTTCAGCGCGAGGTCGACCGAGGCGTGCCGGCGCGACACGTCGTCCTGCAGAAAGGCGTACAGGCGCCCGTAGCCGAGGTCGACCTCGGGCGCGAGCGCGATCGTCAGGACGTCGGCATCGAAGCTCGACAAGCCGTGCTCGGCCGCCAGGGCCGCCAGCAACGACGCCGGGTCGAGCACCGCCGACAGCGGCTGCTCATCGGCCGCGACGCCGAGCAGCGGCGACCAGCGCGCCTGCTGTGCGGTGCGCGTCGCGTCGTCGATGCTGATGTACAGGCCGCGAAACGGATCGGAGGCGGCCCGGTCTCCGACGGATTGCACGAGTCGATCCACGGCGCGCGCGAGGATGCGATCCAAGCGCTCGAGCACACCGAGGATCTCGTCGATGCGCGGCTCCTCGGCGCCGCTCACGAGGGGCCACGAAGCTCGGCGACGATCCGCTCCGGCGACAGCATGCCGAGCGGAGTCCGGTGCGGGCGCATGAGCCACAGGGATCCGCGCTCACCCGAGCCATCGACCGCGACGATCCGCAGCGACGGGTGTCGACGCAGCAGATCCTCGGGAAGCTTGGTCGGTTCGGACGCGTCGAGCATCCAGACGACGGCATCGCAGCCGCTGCGCGTGACGGCGTCGGAGATGTTGGCGCTGTCGTCGATCGTCGCCACGACGGAGACCGAGGGGTGGGCCTCGAGGACGTCGCGGACGATGTCGCTGAGGATGCCGATCTGACCTTGCACCAGCAGAACTCCGATCTTCTCCACGTCGCCCTTTCGGGGGGCCTTCACGGGTCAGACGAGTCTCCACGCACGCGGCGTGCACGACCATGCATCCTCGGCACCAACTTGGATGCACCTGGGGGTGCACTCCCGCGCGGCATGCCGGAGGGCCGCGGACGAACGACGGCGCCCGCCGATGGCCCGCCGCGCGGGCGCGATCCGGTTCTTCGGACTGCAAGGATCCAGTCTTCGGTCCCGCCACGCTGCTCCCGCGCGGGCCCGGCGATCCGGATCCTCCTGAGCCGCCCGCCTGCCGTCAGATGAGCCGACGCGGCGGTCGTCATGACCGCGCAAGTTCGGCGGCCTTGCGCGACGTATGACGATCGGAGATGCTGCGGGCATCACGAAGCAGATTGCGGTCAAGCTCCCGGATCGCCTCGTTGACGAGCTCGATCGGCTCGTCGAGCGGGGAACATTCGCCAGTCGCTCGCAGGCCATACGCACCGGCATCGAAGCGATGGTCGCCCGACAGCATCGCCAGGAGATCGATCAGCGATTCCTCGATGGCGCAGCACGGCTTCCGGAAACCACTGAGGACATCGACGAGGCAACGGCCCTGGCAGTCAGCTCGATCCAAGAGGAGCCATGGGAGCGCTGGTGGTAGCCCGCGGCGAGGTCTGGTGGGCGAGACGCCCGACGAGAAGGGTCGTCCGTTCTTGATCGTGAGTCGGGACGCCGCCAACGACGTCATGCGAAGGGTTCTCGTCGCTCCCGTCACGCGGCGCGTGCGCGGAATGCCCAGCGAACTCGCACTGGGCGCCTCCGAGGGATTGCCTGTGGCGTCGGTCGCGTCCTTCGACAACCTTCGGCCGTTCCCGAAGGGCGATGCTTGTACGGCGGCTCGGGTCGCTCGGCCCCCGACAGCACGAGATCTGTCGCGCGGCCGGCGCCACACTCGACTGCTGACTCCCGACTGGTTGACATAACGCACGTTATCGAGCATTGACGCGCTGCTCGCACGCAGCCGCCACGAGGTCGTCGTGCTTCGCGACGTCCGCCCCCTTAGCGGCGGAGCTCGGCCCTGAGCCGGGCAGCGAGCCGCACGGACGCCTCGATCTCGACTCTGCGTATCGAGACGCTCTCGATGTTCAGCCCGAAGGGAACGCCGACGCGCCGGCAATAGGCGATCAGTTCGGTCGCCGTCGCGACCGCTTGATCGTAGGACGCGTCGAGGGTGTCGTCGGCATGGCGCAGATCGTTCGCGATCCAACGCGGCACGTCGACACCGAGCCACTTCAGGAACTCCAATGTCTTCATTGAGCCGCAGACCGAGAATGTGAAGACGATCGGCACCGGCTCAAGGTTCTGGGCAGCGCACTCGTAGCGATAATCAGAGACCAGGTCCTTCGCAGCGTTGATGTCGTAGACGACCTGGGTGACAAAGAAGGAGCAGCCCGCCGCCTGTTTTGCGATCAGCCGCAGGTGCTCGTTGCCCTCGCGCGTGTGCCGCTCGGGGATCGCGACTCCGCCGAGCGGCAGGTCCGGCCGGACTTCGGTCCGGAGCTCGTATGCCCGCGACAGCGAGGTTGCGACCGCCTTCTCGCGGGACGAGGCCCCGACGAAGACCGACAGCGCTCGGGCCGGATCTTGGTCGCGGAGCCATAGACGGAGGCCGTCCTCGGCGCGCTTGCTGACCGCGCGGTAGACGATGGCAGGCACGTCCAAGCCCACGAGGTCACGAGCGAGGTACTCGGCCGGGTCCATGGTGGGCAGGAACGGGAACGGGCGTTCGCTCGGATTGCGGTCGCTCTCGTCATCGATGTCGTAGAGAACCAGCCCGTCTATCCCCACTGGCCGGAGTCGCGCGAGTGTGACCTCAGCGATCTGCCTGGTCTGCTCCGGTCCGGTCGTCAGCCTCGGTGGCGTCACCGCGAAGACCAAGAACTCACCCCTCCGATCGGCGATGCGCTGCTGCAACTCCACGCGCGGAACCGTAGACAACCGCCTGACTCGAGTGACCCGACTCCACCGAAACCGGGTCAGATCACGGTCTGCGCGAAACCCAGCCCGGCACCACGCGTAAACGCAACCCGAATGAGGGAGCAGCGCTCTGACGCGGCGGCGATCGGCGCCTCGGTAGCTTCGCGCTGCGGGGAGCGCATCGGGCATGAAGATTGATGTCGTCCACGGGGTGCTGCAATGCTTGGCGGGACGCTGCGGATGTTGGTCGTGCGCGCGTGTCCGCGATTCCCACGACGAGGGTGGCGTCCATGGAGGTATCCGAGTTTCTCAGCCGTAAGCTGTCAAAGCGCTTTCGGACGTATGACGACGATGGTGACGGGTTCGTCGATCGCGAGGACTTCGCGGCCGCGTCGCGGCGACTGGGTGCCGAGTTCGGCCATGGGCCCGAGTCCGATGCGTGGCAGCGCTTTGACGCGCTGTGCGTCGGGTTGTGGGAGCACCTGGTGGAGGTTGCCGACGGCGATCGCGATGGGCGGATCAGCGAGGAGGAGTACAAGGACGCGTTTCGTCGGGGGATGCTCGAGACCGAGGCGTCCTTTGACGCCGCGTATGTGCCGTTCCTCGAGGCGCTGCTCGCGCTTGTCGATGGCGACGGCGATGGCCGGATCGATGTCGACGAGGAGATTCGCTGGACGGGGTCGCTGATGCGCCTCTCCGAGGCCGAAGCCCGGGCCGCGTTTGCCGGCGTCGACCGGGACGGCGACGGCTACATCGCGACCTCTGAACTGCTCGAGGCGATCCGCGGCTACTACTTCGACGAGAACCCCGACGGCCCCGGGGGTTGGCTGCTCGGAGACCTGGACGGCTGAGCTGATCGTGGCGCCGGCGGGCGTGACGATCGGGCTTGGCGCATTGTTAGCGTATGGCGCGTGCGTACGGTCGTCGTCACCGGCGTGAAGGGGGTGATCGGGCGGGTGATCCCAGGAGGGCTGTCGGGCTGGGAGACTCGCGGCTCGGATCTGCCGGAGTGCGACATGCGCGACTACGACCAGGTGCTGGCGGTGCTCGGCGGGGCACAGGCAGTGATTCATCTCGCATGGGATACCGGGGAGAACTTCCTTTCAGGCAGCCTTGAGCCCGACAACCACCTGATGGCGCACAACGTCTACGCCGCCGCGCGCGCAGCGGGGGTCCCCCGCGTTGTCGCCGCGAGCTCGGTGCACGCCGATCGCTTCTGGCCGCCGCGCGGATCTCTGCGCCGAATCGACGACTTGCCGATCCCCGACAGCCCGTATGGCGCCAGCAAAGTCTTCGTCGAGGCTCTCGGCCGCCACGCCGCGGACCTCGGCACCGAGGTCGTGTGCATCCGCTTCGGCGGCGTCAACAGCACCGACCGCATCCCCGAGGCAGCGTCTGAACGCGCCGTCTGGCTGAGCCATCGTGACTGCCGCGCCCTGATAGCCCGCGCGCTGAGCGCGCCGCTGCAGTCGGGCGGCTACGTCGCGCTATACGGCGTGTCGGACAATGGCGGGCGCGTACACGACCTCAGCAACCCGATCGGCTGGCGTCCACTGGACGGCGCCCCCGCATAACTGGCTCGAAGCATGGGTGACGAGGCATGAGTCCGGCCCGCCGGCGAGCTACTCGTCGGCGGTCTCGGCTGCACGGACGCTGCGCTGCCACTCCGCTCGGGTCCCGAGCAGCGCGCGGAGCACCGACCGGGCAACGACCAAGCAGGCCAGCTGCCGATGGGCGAATTGTTGGGCGGGCAGGTCCCATAGCGCCCGCAGCGACTCGCCGTCGAGGCGAAAGGCGTAGGCGGCGGCCGCGACCGCGAGCGCGTTGTAGGCGATCAGCCAGCCTGCTGTCGCCAGCACGCCGACGGTGGTGAGTCCATATATGGCCAGCAGATCGATGCTCGGTGCCAGCAGCGTCGCGAGGACCTGATGGGCGAGAAGGTACGGCAGGCCGCGGCGGCCGATGTGCCCGCGACTGTCGCCTCGCAGCGCAGCTCGGTGCTTGGACACCGACTGCAGCGTCCCGTGCGTCCAGCGCACGCGCTGGCGCCACAGGCCGCGCAGCGTCGCGGGCGCCTCGGTATGGGCGATGGCGTGTGCGTCGTAGACGATGCGCCAGCCGGCGCGGCCGAGTGCGATCGTGACGTCGGTGTCTTCGGCGAGCGTGTCGCTCGAGAACAGGCCGACGTCCTCGAGGGCCTCGCGACGAAACGCTCCGACGGCGCCGGGCACGGTCGGCATGCAGTTGAGCACGTCGTACAGGCGGCGATCCAGGTTGAAGCCGATGACGTACTCGACGTGCTGCCAGCGTCCCAGGCGGCGATCGCGGTTGGCGACCTTGGTGTTGCCGGCGACCGCACCGACGCCCGGCGCCGCGAGGGCGTCGACGAGCCGTGAGACGGTGGCGGCCTCGAAGACGGTGTCGGCGTCGACACTGACGATGACGTCGTGGCTTGCGTGCGCGATCGCGGTGTTCAGCGCGCCCGCCTTGCCCGTGTTGGCCTGGCGCACGACGCGGACGCATGCCAGCCCGAGCCTTTCGACGACCGCGGCGGTCTGGTCGGTCGATCCGTCGTCGACGACGATGATCTCCAGTGACCGGTAGTCGCTGGCCGCCAGCGAGCGCACTGTCTCCTCGATCACCGCTGACTCGTTGAAGGCCGGCACGACCACCGACACCGGTGGCGTCGGCTCGACAGACAGCGGACGCGTCGTGCGAGCGTGGCAGCCGGCGACGGCGCACAGCAGCGCGCCGCGCGACAGCGCGAGCAGCGCCACCAGACTTGCCGCGACGGTCAGCGCGGCGACCAACACGTCAAAGAACTGCCTGTCGCGGTACCCGGCATGCGCAACGCACCGCTCCGAGGTCGTCCGTCGGCGAGGGCTCGCCACGGTGGAGATCGAGACGCTGACCCCCGGCGGGCACGCCGAGAAGATACTCACCTCGGCGTCGGTGCAAGACGCGCAGACTTGTCTGCTTGCAGGCGATCAGGACGCTGGCGAGCACGCCGTCACGTCGTCGCGGATGGCCGGAATCTTGCCGATCGCACGGTTCACTGTGGGACGTGTGAAGTGCCGCTCAGCCTGCATCCGGCGACTGATCAGGAATCGAGAAGCGCGGTCAACGAGCCGCAGCTAGCGTGACCGCCACCTCGACTTCAGGAGTGACCATGACCGGATCTACCACCCAGGCGATCAAGACCGTGCTGCATTCCGGGTCCGGCCTGGCGACTGCTGGCAATGTCCTCGGGCTGCTTCAGGACGCATGAGCCCCGCCTACGATGAAGACGCGATGAGCATCGCCACGAGGACCGACACGCAGTCGCCTGCGCTGCACGCTGCCGACAGCCACGACCTGATCCGCGTGCACGGCGCGCGCGTGAACAACCTCAAGGACGTCAGCATCGAGATCCCCAAGCGCCGGCTGACGGTGTTCACCGGCGTCTCGGGCTCGGGCAAGAGCTCGCTGGTGTTCGGCACGATCGCCGCCGAGTCGCAGCGGATGATCAACGAGACCTACAGCTCCTTCGTCCAGGGCTTCATGCCGACGCTGGCGCGCCCCGACGTTGACGTCCTGGACGGGCTCACGACCGCGATCATCGTCGACCAGGAGCGGATGGGCTCGGACCCCCGCTCCACGGTCGGCACCGCCACCGACGCCAACGCGGTGCTGCGCATCCTCTTCAGCCGTCTCGGCAAGCCGCACATCGGCTCGCCGCAGGCGTACTCGTTCAACGTCGCCTCCATCTCGGGCGCGGGGGCGGTCACCATCGAGCGCGGCGGCACCACCACCAAGGAGCGGCGGAGCTTCAGCATCACCGGCGGCATGTGCCCGCGCTGCGAGGGCCGCGGCGCCGTCAACGACATCGACCTCACGGCGCTCTACGACGACAGCAAGTCGCTCAACGAGGGTGCGCTCACCATCCCCGGCTACAGCATGGAGGGCTGGTACGGCCGCATCTTCAGGGGCTGCGGCTTCTTCGACCCGGACAAGGCGATCAAGACGTTCACCAAGCGAGAACTGCACGACCTGCTCCACAAGGAGCCGACCAAGATCAAGGTCGACGACATCAACCTCACGTACGCGGGTCTGATCCCGCAGATCCAGAAGTCGTTTCTGTCCAAGGACGTCGACGCGATGCAGCCGCACATCCGGGCGTTCGTCGAGCGGGCGGTCACCTTCACCACGTGCCCCGATTGCGGGGGCACCCGGCTCAGCGAGGCTGCCCGCTCGTCCAAGATCGACGGCATCAACATCGCCGATGCGTGCGCGATGCAGATCAGCGACCTGGCCGATTGGGTCGGCGGCCTCGACGAGCCGTCCGTCGCGCCGCTGTTGGACACCCTGCGCCACACCCTCGACTCGTTCGTGCAGATCGGTCTCGGCTACCTCTCGCTCGACCGCCGCTCGGGCTCGCTGTCGGGCGGTGAGGCGCAGCGCACCAAGATGATCCGTCACCTCGGCTCCAGCCTCACCGACGTCACCTACGTCTTCGACGAGCCGACGATCGGGTTGCACCCCCACGACATCGAGCGGATGAACGACCTGCTGCTGCAGCTGCGCGACAAGGGCAACACCGTCCTGGTCGTGGAGCACAAGCCGGAGACGATCCAGATCGCCGACCACGCCGTCGATCTGGGCCCCGGTGCCGGACCTGCGGGTGGCGAGGTGGTGTTCGAGGGGACCGTCGAGGGGCTGCGCTCCAGCGACACGGTCACCGGGCGCCACCTCGACGACCGGGCCTCCTTGAAGGCGTCGGTGCGGACGCCGTCGGACGTGCTGGAGGTCCGCGGCGCCAGCACCCACAACCTGCGAGACGTCGATGTCGACGTGCCGCTCGGCGTGCTGGTGGTCGTGACCGGTGTGGCCGGGTCGGGAAAGAGCTCGCTGGTCCACGGCTCGATCGCGGCCCGCCCTGGAGTCGTGTCGGTCGACCAGGCAGCGATCAAGGGCTCGCGGCGCAGCAACCCGGCGACGTACACCGGACTGCTCGACCCGATCCGCAAGGCGTTCGCGAAGGCCAACGGGGTGAAGCCGGCGCTGTTCAGCGCCAACTCCGAGGGCGCCTGCCCCAACTGCAACGGCGCCGGGGTCATCTACACCGACCTGGGGATGATGGCCGGCGTCGCCACCACCTGCGAGGAGTGCCAGGGCAAGCGCTTCCAGGCCGAGGTCCTCGAGTACGAGTTCGGCGGAAAGGACATCAGCGAGGTGCTCGCGATGCCGGTCGCCGAGGCCGAGGCGTTCTTCGCCGCCGGCGAGGCGAAGACGCCGGCAGCGCACAGGATCCTCACCCGGCTCGTCAACGTCGGCCTCGGCTACCTCGGCATCGGCCAGCCGCTGACGACGCTGTCCGGCGGCGAACGCCAGCGGCTCAAGCTCGCCATCCACATGGCCGAGAAGGGCGAGGTCTACCTCCTGGACGAACCGACCACGGGCCTGCACCTGGCCGACGCCGAGCAGTTGCTCGGCCTGCTCGACCGGCTCGTCGACTCCGGCAAGTCGGTCATCGTCATCACGCACCACCAGGCGGTCATGGCGCACGCCGACTGGATCATCGACCTCGGTCCCGGCGCCGGCCACGACGGCGGCCGGGTCGTCTTCGAGGGCACACCCGCCGACCTCGTCGCCGGGCGGGCGGGACTTCGATCCCTCACCGGCGAGCACCTCGCGGCCTACGTCGCCACCTGACCGAGGCCCTCGCGTGTGTGTCAGGATCCGGCAGGTGACCAGCGGACCCGCCGCGGCGCAGCACCTGCGCGACCTCGCGCTGCTGCGGCGCGTGCGTGACCGGATCGACCGGGAGTACGCGCAGCCGCTGGACGTCGTGGCGCTCGCCCGCGACGCGCACATGTCGGCCGGGCACTTCAGCCGCCAGTTCCGGCTCGCCTACGGCGAGTCGCCGTACAGCTATCTGATGACGCGGCGCATCGAGCGCGCGATGGCGTTGCTGCGTCGTGGCGACCTCAGCGTCACCGAGGTCTGCTTTGCGGTCGGCTGCTCGTCGCTGGGCACGTTCAGCACGCGCTTCACCGAGCTGGTCGGCGTGCCGCCCAGCACCTACCGCGACCGCGCGGCGCGCACGACGGCGGGGATGCCGTCGTGCGTCGCCAAACGCGTGACCCGACCGATCAGGAATCGAGAAGCGCCGTCACCCAGCCGCACCTAGAGTGACCGCCATGGACATCACGATTCACTCGAGCTTCCTCCCGCAGGACGACCCGGACGCAGCCGTGGCCTTCTATCGCGACATCCTCGGCTTCGAGGTCCGCATGGACGTCGGATACGACGGGATGCGCTGGATCACCGTCGGCCCCGCCGGCCAGCCCGACACGTCGATCGTCCTGCACCCGCCGGCGGCCGACCCCGGCATCACCGACGACGAGCGCCGCACCATCGCCGAGATGATGGCCAAGGGAACCTACGCCACGATCGTCCTGGCCACCGCCGACCTCGACGGCGTCTTCGCGCGCCTGCAGGCCAGCGACGCCGAGGTCATCCAGGAGCCGATCGACCAGCCGTACGGCGTTCGCGACTGCGCCTTCCGCGATCCCGCGGGCAACCACGTCCGCATCAACGAGCTGCGCTGAGCGTCGACTCACGCTGATATTCAGACCGTCGTGTAGGTCACCCGGTAGCCCAGGGCGCGCAGCCGGTGTGCGGCCTGGACGAGATCGAGCTTCTGACCGAACCCCAGCTTCTTGGGTGTCGTCTGCTGCGTGACCACGACCAGGGCGACCTCCCACGACGACGGGACGAAGGGAAGAGCCAGCGGTGCCAGCTTGTTCGCCTTCAAGTGCTCTGACACCTTCTTGCGGTAATCCGCGGAGAGCACCAGCGCCTCGCCGGAACGGACGGCCTGGTTGCACAGTACGCGCACCGAGGCACTTGCGAGCTTGACGTGGATCAGCCGGTCACCGATGACCAGGTCACACGGTTCGATCTTGTTCGGGTCCTTCTGGTGCAGCGCGACCGCGCCCGGCAGCTTGGCGACCGCCTTGATGTAGGCGTCCTCGTTCTGCCCCTGTTGCCCCGCCGGCGGCAGTGGCGCGGTCGCCGGCAGCGCGGCCAGCTCGTCGTCGAGCCGCTCACCGAAGCTGCCGGGAACGGTAGTCCACCGTCCTTCGCCGAGCAGCGCGTCGTCGCCCTTGTGCCCGGTGCCGCCCACCAGGCAGCGGTACACCGACCAGCGCTTGCGCACGTCTCCGTTTGCCTCGACCAGCTCGATGCGATCCTTACGCAAGGTGTCGGCATCGAGCGGCAGGCTTGCCTGCGAGACGTAGTCGTCGAGCGAGAGCTCCTCGGAGATCGCCGCCGATCCGCTGAAGCGGTAGCCCTGCACCCCGGACATGTCCAGGAGCTGCGGCGGCGCAAGGTGAAACGAGTAGACGGGCGCGCCCTTGTTGAGCGCGGCGACGAGCCGCTTGTCCAGCTGCGCATGCAGCGCACCGTCCCGGGGGATCGCCTTGATGCGCTCGTGCCAACGCGACGTGAAGTCGCTGAGCGGCGGCTTCGAGAGCTCCTTGCAGAGCTTGGGGAGGTCGGCGACGTCAGGTGCGGTCCCCAGTGACAGCGCGTCCGTGCCAACCACCCGCCGGTCGAGGCCGACG
Source organism: uncultured Actinomycetes bacterium (assembly GCA_963729125.1). Lineage (GTDB taxonomy): Bacteria > Actinomycetota > Thermoleophilia > Solirubrobacterales > Solirubrobacteraceae > CADCVQ01. The sequence continues at coordinate 317,041 of CAVSML010000008.1, read as the reverse complement.
AGCGTCGCGCGGCCCGTCAGCCCCGTCACCACGTCGCGGAACCCATCGATCGGGAAGGCGGTTTCGTTCGACGCCTTCGACGACTGCCGCAGCGTTCGCATGACGGTGCGTCCGAGGTCCTTCACGTTGACGCCGCGCAGCGCTTCCGTGTCCACGGCTCCGAGCGCGTACTTGAGGCCGAAGCGCTCGACGACCTTGTCCATGTCCAGGAGCGCCCGGCCGCTGCCGAAGGTGAACGCCCAGTATCGACTCGAAGCCCAGAGCACCAGCACTGCGGCCGGAGACGACGTCTTGACGTCGGCCAGGACAGCAGGGTCGTGGAGCGCGCCCTTGAAGAAATCGACCCACGGCGGAGGTTTCGGGTCCTTCGTCCGAACGAACAGCGTGCCGTCGAGCCCGTTCGTCAACGTGGTCGAGTCGCACGTCGTCGCGTCACTCAGCGCGTCCTTCGGGCACTTGACGCAGGTGCGGAGGCGGAACACAGTGAGCGTCGTAGCAGCCATCATGTTCCCCGGACGGTTCGCTTCCGTTCGAGCGCGGTTGCGCTCGCCGTTTCGAGCAGGAGCAGCGCGACGACGAGCCTCCGGCCTGCCCGACGCATCACAGCGAGAGGCGTCGGACCGCCCGCAGCAGATACCTGCCGAGGGTCCGGGCGTAGGCGATGGTCATGTGGTTGAGGTCGCGGTGGACGAGCACCCCGCCGATGACCGGAAAGCAGGACAGCCGATCGCAGAAGTAGTCGGTCATGTCGATCGACCGGACGCGCTCGGCGGGCGCTCGCGTGACCGCCGCGAGAGCTGGATCGGCTGGCAACACGGCTTGGCGTTCCTCGCGGCATGCCATCCCCGGGCGCTCCTGGCCGGAGGCGGCGACGCGCGCGACGCAGGCGAACGTCGCGTCCGTGGTACCGGGTGCGTCGCGGATGACGACGATGCGCTTGACGGACTTCGGCAGCCGTGACCACGCCTCGCGAAAGCCGGCGGCCTTGGTCGTGGGGATCGTCTTGCCGGGCGGCGCGGTGATCGGGATCAGCACAGCCTGCGAGATGAACACCGTGCTGACCTCGGGATGACGCGCCAACCACGCCCGCACGTCGCGGTTCCACCGCATGCAGCGCCCGCGCACCGCCCTGTCCTGGTACTTGGCCGCCGTCGACAGCAGACACCAGGGCGCCCACAACGAGAAGGCGCGCCAGCGCTGGGCGCGGGCGACGACCGCGAGCGGCCCGCGCCACTGCAGGGCGTGGCTGTCGCCGATCAGGGCGATCGTGCGGCGAGGATTCGCACCCGGCGTGCCGAATGCGCAGGTCAGCGCGGGCTCGCCGGTCCTTCGGCACCCGGAAGCGGTCAGCGCGCGGCGGCTTTCCAGCGGCGGGACGAACGACAGCGAGTCGTTCGTGCACGGATGCGCCGGGTCTCGCTCTGCCGCGCCGAAGCACGTCTGAGCGGCCGCGGCGGGCATCGGACCGACCGCGCCCGCAGCGCCGGCGAGCAGGGCGGCGAGAACCCCCGCCGCGACCAACGCCCGGCGGGGGTCGTGCCGAAGGCGGCAGCGGTGCTGCCGCGCGTGAGTCTTCCGCGCGATGGCACGACGATAACGACCCGAAGAGGGGGAACCATGCGGTCCCCCCTCTCGAACCTCCTCCGTGAGATCGACCTACGCGGGCTGGAGGCTGCGCTCGGAATCCGCCTCCGGCAGGTGCGTGGGTTCGACGCGCAGGGTGCGCGCGGCCCAGTCCGGCAGCCACCAGTTCCAACGGCCGAGGATGGCGACCATGGCGGGCGCGAGGATGCCGCGGATGATCGTCGCGTCGATCAGGATGCCGCCGCCGAGCGCGAGCGCGAAGATCTTCGCCTCCGTGCCGGGGGTGGCGCTGAAGGCGACGAATGCGAGGCCCAGGATCAGCGCGGCGCTCGTGACGAGGCGTCCCGTGCGGCCGATGCCCTCGACGACTGCTGCCTCCGTCGAGCGGGTGCGGTCGTATGCCTCCCGCATCCGGCTGATGATGAAGACCTGGTAGTCCATCGAGATGCCGAACAGGAACGCGAAGATGACGATCGGCAGCTCGACGTTGATCGCCCGGGTCGCCTCGATGCCCCAGATGGCCTCCGATCCGAACCCGTTCTGAAAGACGATCACGATCAGGCCCCAGGCGGCACCGACGGAGAGCAGGTTCAGCAGAACGGCCTTGAGCGGCAGGATCAGCGAGCGGAACGCGCGCGCCAGGAGGAGGAAGGTCAGGATGGAGACGAGCGCGAGCAGCAGCGGGAACTTGCCGTAGACGGCATCGAGGAAGTCGGCGCCGACCGCCGCCTCGCCGCCGATCGACACGTCGCCGGGGAGCGTCGTGGCATGGATCCGGTCGAGCGTCGCTCGGCCGGCCGCGGAGTTTCCGTCCTGGGTCGGGATGACCGTCACGAGCGCGGTCTCACCGCGGCGCCAGTCCGCGGGTGCTGCCGCGTCGCGTACACCGTCGACCTGCGCCAGCGCCTTCGCGACGGCGCCGGCGTCGCCTGAGCTCACGAGCGCGTCGAACGGCGAGAGCGGACCCGTGCCGATGCCCGAATCCTGCAGCTTCTCGAGGCCGCCGCGTGCGGGCCCGGCGTAGGCGAGCGAGTCGGCGGTCGGGTTGCCCAGCTGGATCGAGGAGGCGGCGACCAGCAGGGCAACCAGGACGGACGTGGATGCCACGGCCGCGGGCCAGCGATGACGCACGATGAAGCGGGCCCACGCCGTCCAGCCGTTGCTGGCGCGGGCGTCGCGCCGGTTGCGCGGCCAGTCGAGCCTCGGCCCGATCGTCGCCAGGATGACCGGCAGGAGCGTGACGGCCACGGCGACGCTGACGATCGCGATCAGCAGGCCCGCGATGCCGATGCTGCGCAGGAACGGCACCGGCAGGGCGAGCAGCGACAGCAGCGAGATCGCCACGGTCGTGCCGCTGAAGACGACGGAGGAGCCGGCGCGCTGCATCGCGTTCTGCACCGCCGCCTCGTTGGTCGCGTTCGGCCGCTGGCGTTCCTCGCGCCAGCGGACCACCACGAGCAGCGCGTAGTCGATCGCGATGCCGAGCCCGATCAGCGCGACGAGGTACTGGACGATCACCGACACGTCGGTGAGGCTCGCGAGCGGCAGGATCAGCAGGAAGGTCGCCGGGATCGCGACGAATGCCATCAGCAGCGGCACGAACGCCATGAACGAACGGAAGACGAAGACGAGGACCAGGAGCGCGCCCAGCGCTCCGACCAGGGTGCCCACCAGGACGCCGACCGTCCCGGCCTCGCTCTCGCCGGCGCCGGCTCGCAGCGCGTCGAGCCCCGTCACCTCGACGGCAGAGCCGCCGACCGTGACGCCCGCCAGCGCCGTCTGCGCCTGGCGCGCCTCGACCTGGCCGGGATCGACGCCACCCGCTGCCGGGATGTAGACGAGGGCGAAGGTCGTGCGACCGTCGTCGGAGACGAACGCGCGGTCGCCGGTCGAGGCATAGGAGGCACTCCTGGACTTCGGCAGCGCCGTCTTCACCTTCGCGAGCGCCCCGTCGAGCTGCTTCGCGATGCCCGGCGAGTCGACCGTCTTGCCCTTCGCGAGCTTGACGACGGGCACGATCGGTGCGACGTCGCCGCCGTTGCCGTAGATCGCTGCGAGCTTCTCGTTGGTCTCGAAGCTCTCGAGCCCAGGGGCGCTGAACTGCGGCGACAGCGCGTCGTTCGCCGGCCCGATCGCTGCAAAGGCGGCGATCGTGACGACCACCCAGAAACCAAGAACGAGCCGCTTGTGGTGGAGGACGAAACGGGTGAGGGCGGTCATGACGTCTCCTTCGGGGGTTCGTACGCTGTACGAGCGGACTCTAGTCGTACAATGTACGGTCCGATAGGGGGTTAACCCCACTTCCATCCGAGGGGCATCCAACTTCGTCCAATGGGCAGACGGGACCCAGCCACCGCGCGGCGAGCGCCGCTGTCCAGGGATCGCGTGCTTCGAGCCGCGGTCGAGCTCGCCGCGCGCGACGGGATCGAGTCGCTGACGATGCGCAAGCTCGCCGACGAGCTCGGCGCGGGCGCGATGACGCTCTATCACTACGTGCCCAACAAGGACGAGCTGCTCGACGGGATGGTCGACATCGTCTTCGAAGAGATCGAGCTGCCGTCGCTGGACCTCCACTGGAAGACGGCGATGCGCCGGCGAGCCAACTCGACGCGCGAGGCGCTCAACCGTCACCGCTGGGCCGTCGGCCTGATGGAGTCGCGCGCGACGCCGGGTCTGGCCAGCCTCCGACACCACGACGCCACCCTCGGCTGCCTGCGCGAAGGCGGCTTCTCGATCGAGACCGCCATCCAGGCCAACTCCGTTCAGGACGCGTACATCTACGGCTTCGCCCTGCAGGAGAAGAGCCTGCCGTTCGCGACGGCCGAGGAGAGCACAGCGGTCGTGGAGGAGCAGGTCCGAGAGTTCGCCGAGCTCGCGGAGCAGCGGCAGTTCGCCGATCTCGCGAACGAGTTCCCCTATCTCGCCGAGGTCGTCGCCGGGCACGTCGCCAAGGTCGGCTACGACTTCGCGGCCGCCTTCGAGTACGGCCTCGACCTCATCCTCGACGCGCTCGACGAACGCCGCGACTCCGGCTAGCAACGAATTCTCTCGCGGCTCCGATGAGTTGTGCATGGTTGTGCGGTCTGAAGGACGCCACCACGCGGAGCCGAACGGGAGCCGAGATGAACCAGACAGCAGGCCCGGCCGTCCTGGCCGAAGGGCTCGTGAAGCACTACACCGGCCGCGAGGGCACCGTCGAGGCCGTCTGCGGCGTGGACCTCGAGGTCTCCGCCGGTGAGGTCTTCGGCTTTCTGGGTCCCAACGGGGCCGGCAAGTCGACGACGGTGCGCATGCTCACGACGCTGCTGACGATCACCTCGGGCCGTGCGGAGGTCGCCGGCGTCGACATCGCGCGCGATCCGGACGACGCCCGGCGCAAGATCGGGGTCGCGCTGCAGGAGGCCGGCCTGGATCCGCGCCAGACCGGCCGCGAGCTGCTGGTACTGCACGGGCAGCTGTTCGGCCTGAGTGCGTCCGCAGCCAAGGAGCGGGCTCGAGAGCTGCTCGCGCTCGTCGAGATCGAGGACGCCGCGGACCGCGTGATCAAGGGCTATTCGGGCGGCATGCAGCGCCGCCTGGACCTCGCGGCGGCGCTCGTGCACGAGCCCGAGGTGCTGTTCCTCGACGAGCCGACGACCGGCCTCGATCCGGCGAGCCGGCTGACCGTCTGGGAGGAGCTGCGGCGCATCAACGCCCACGGCACGACGGTCTTCCTCACGACGCAGTACCTCGAGGAGGCCGACCAGCTCTGTGACCGCATCGCGATCATCGACGGCGGCCTGATCGTGCGCGAGGGCACACCGGCCGCGCTGAAGGCCGACCTGCGCGCGCGTCGCGGCGGCGACGAGCAGCCGACGCTCGACGACGTGTTCCTCGATGCCACCGGCAGAACTCGCGGCCGCGCGGCCGGCGAGGTCCAGGAGGTGACGGCATGAACGCCACGATCGTGCTCGGAATGCGCGCGATGCGCGAGGCGATTCGCCAGCCCGACGCGCTGTTCATGACGTTCTTCATCCCGATCTTCTTCTTGATCGTCAACACCGGTCAGGCCGCGGAGCTCTTCCCGTCGGCGTCGACCGACTTCCTCAACGGCCAGGGATACGGCGCGTTCCAATTGCCGATCACGCTGCTGCTGGCGGCGTCGTTCGGCATGGCCGCGCTGTTTCTCGTCGAGGAGATCGAGGGCGGCTACTTCGACAAGCTGCGCGCGATCCCGATCCCCCGCTACGCGCTCGTGCTCGGCCGGCTCGTCGCGGAGGGCACGAAGTGCGTCGTCATCGCGTCCGTCATCGTGCTGATCGCCCTGCCGTTCGGGATCACGATCGCGAGTGGGTTCATCGGCTTCCTGGTGCTCATCGCCCTGACCGCGCTGTGGGGGATGGTGTACGCCGGCTTCATGCAGATCATCGCGCTGAAGACGCGCAGCGCGGCTGCGACGAACTCGGGCGGGCTGATCTTCTTCCCGCTGCTGTTCCTGACGCCGAACTTCGTCCCGCGCGACATGCTGACCGAGCCGATGGAGGTCGCGGCGACGTTCAACCCGGTCACCTACCTGATGGAGGCGATGCGGTCGCTGATCCTCGACGACGGCCTCTCGTGGGAGACGGTCCTGCCCGGGTTCGGCGTCGTCGCGGTGCTGGGGGCGCTGATGATCGCGCTCACCGTGCGGATCATCAAGCGCTACGACTGACGACGGGCGGGGTTGGCGCTCGGGGCGGTCCGGCCTATCCTCTTTCGCATGCCCGACGACGGCCCGAAGCCCAGCATCGCCGATCAGGCCGCCGAGCGGATCGAGAAGCTCGAGAAGCGCGCCAAGAAGCTGAAGAAGCGAGCGCGCAAGGCGTGGAAGAAGGCCCGCAAGGCCCGCAAGAAGGCGGCTCGTCAGAAGAAGGCCGAGCGCGCCGGGTCCAAGGCAGCCGAGTAGCCTCGCTACGATCGCCGCCCACGCGACGACGACGAGGAGGAGGCGCAGGCATGGCGATCGATGCCGGATTTCACTTGCTCTGGCCGACCCCGATCGGCCTGCACCGCTACGCCGATGCCGCCGATCTCAACCCGCTGCTGGTGCGCGCGTTCGAGGCGGGGCGCGACGCGCAGCGCCAGAAGCGCGGCGAGGAGCCGAAGTCGTTCTTCGCCAGCGACGACGACCTGCTGCACCGCGTGAAGGTGCCCGAATGGCAGGACTTCGTCCGCTTCCTCGTCTCCAGCCTCGGCGAGACCGCCAAGAACGCCAACTTCGAGGCCTGGGGACGCCAGGACCTGGAGCTCAAGGTCGGCATCGAGGGGATGTGGTTTCAGACCAGCCGCGACGGCGCGTTTCACGACGTGCACACGCACGGCAACTGCTCGTGGTCGGCCGTGTACATCGTGCAGATCGATGAGCCCGAGCAGCGCGTGACGCATCCCGTCTACGGCGCGGCGAACGGCATCACCCGGCTCTACGGCCCGCACTTCAGCGCCCTCGGCGGCGCCTTCGTCGACGTCGGCAACGCCTACCTGCAGCCGCCGAGCCTGGATATCGAGCCGGTGGCCGGGCAGCTGCTGCTGTTTCCGTCATGGCTCGCGCATCAGGCGCTCCCCTACGACGGCGACGAGGAGCGGATCATCATCTCCTTCAACGCCAGCATCCACGGCACGCAGGGCGACCAGATGCACGGCTACAGCCCGACCTAGACCTCGAACACCGACGGACCCGACTTCTGGGCGCTCGTCGTGTCGGAGTCCCAGTCGGCCAGGGTGTCCTCTCCGCGGATGCGCCGGGCATCCTCGCCCCGCCCCGCCGCATCGAGGGCGTTGGCGAGGTTGTTGCGGCTGCCGACGGTGTCGGGGTGCTCGGCACCGAGGGTCCGCTCCAGGTCGCAGAGCAGCGGCTCGAGGATCGCGATCGCGTCCTCGTCGCGCCCGGCGTCCTGGTAGACGAGCGCGAGGTTGTTGCGCGTGCGCAGCGTGTTCGCGTGGTCGGCGCCGAGGATCCGCTCGCGGTCGGCGAGCAGCGGCTCGAGGATCGCGATCGCGTCATGCGCGCGGCCGGCGTCCTGGTAGAGATTGGCGAGGTTGTTGCGCGTGTTGAGGGTGATCGCGTGCTCGGCGCCGTGCGCTTGGCGCTGATCGCCGAGCAGCGGCTCGAGGAGCGAGATCGCGTCGCCGGTGCGCCCGACATCCTGATAGGCGTCGGCGAGGTTGGCGCGCGTGCTGAGCGTGCTCGGATGCTCGTCTCCGAGTGCCCGCCGCTGACCGTCGAGCAGCGGCTCGTAGATCGCGATCGCGTCGTCGATGCGCTTGGCGGCGTTGTAGGCGTTGGCGAGGTTGGCGCGGCTGACGAGCGTGTCGGGGTGCTCGCATCCCAGGATCCGCTCGCGGTCGGCGAGCAGCGGCTCGAAGATCTCGATCGCCTCTTGCGGGCGCTTCGCCGCCTGGTAGGCGTTGGCGAGGTTGCCGCGGCTGGCGAGCGTGTCGGGGTGCTCCTCCCCGAGGATCCGCTCGAGGTCGTCGCGCAGCGGCTCGAGGATCTCGATCGCGTCCTTCGCGCGCCCGCCGGTCTGGTAGGCGTTGGCGAGGTTTCCGCGACTGGCGAGGGTGTCGGGGTGTTCGACGCCGAGGATCCGCTCGAGGTCGTCGCGCAGCGGCTCGAGGATCTCGATCGCGTCCTGCGGGCGTCCCGCCGCCTGGTAGGCGTTGGCGAGATTGCCGCGGCTGGCGAGCGTGTCGGGGTGCCCCTCCCCCAGGATCCGTTGGAGGTCGTCGAGCAGCGGCTCGAGGATCGCGATCGCGTCCTGGGTGCGACCGGCGGCCTGGTAGGCGCTGGCGAGGTTGCCGCGCGTGTTGAGCGTGCTGGGGTGCTCCGCGCCGAGGATCCGGTCGCGGTCGGCGAGCAGCGGCTCGTAGATCTCGATCGCGTCCTGCGCCGTGCGCCCGGCTGCCTGGTAGGCGCCGGCGAGGTTGTTGCGCGTGCGAAGCGTGTTGGGGTGCTCGGCGCCGAGCAGGCGCTCGAGGTCGGCCAGCAGCGGCTCGAGGATCGCGATCGCGTCCTTCGTGCGCCCCGCCGAGCCGTAGGCGTTGGCAAGGTTGCCGCGCGTGCCGAGCGTGTTCGGGTGCTCGGCGCCGAGCACCTGCTCGAGGTCGGCGAGCAGCGGCTCGAAGATCTCGATCGCGTCCTGCGTGCGCCCGGTCGCCATGTAGGCGTTGGCGAGCGTCCCGCGGCTGGCGAGCGTGTCGGGGTGCTTTGCGCCGAGGAGCCGCTTGCGGTCGGCGAGCAGCGGCTCGAGCGTCGCGATCGCGTCCTGCGTGCGCCCGCTCGCCCCGTAGGCGTTGGCGAGGTTGTTGCGCGTGCGCAGCGTGTTTCGGTGGCGCGGGCCGATGACGCGCTTGAGGTCGGTGAGCAGCGGCTCGAGGATCGTGATCGCGTCGAGGGTGCGCCCCGCCTCGAGATACGCGTTGGCGAGGTTGTAGCGGCTCGCCAGCGTGTCCGGATGATCGTCGCCGAGGGTTCGCCGGTGGTCGGCGAGCAGCGGCTCGAGGATCGCGATCGCGTCTTGCTGCTTGGTCATGTCCGAGTTCCCGCCTTCGAAGATCAGATCGTCGACCATCACGCTAGACGGTATGGGCTGGCGTCCGGCTGGTCGTTGAAGGTCGACGCTCCCGCGCATCGTATGGCGCGGGCTGGTTACCGCATCGATGGATGAGGAGCGTCGACATGACTGACGGTATCTGCTTCGCGGGCCTGGATGTGCATGCTCGTAAAACGGCGGCGGCGGCGGTGCAGCTGGGCTCGGGCGAGGTGTTCAAGGCGCAGTTGTCGGGGTCGCCGAGCGTGGTGATCGAGTGGCTGGTGTCGCTGCCGGGGTCAGTCAGGGCGGTCTATGAGGCCGGGCCGACCGGGTTCGGGCTCGCGCGTCAGGCCAGGGCGGAGGGCGTCGAAGTGATGGTGTGCTCTCCGGGGGCGATCCCGCGTCAGCCTGGCGATCGCATCAAGACCGATACGCGTGACGCGTTGAAGCTCGCGCGGTTGCTCGCGGCGGGGCAGCTGCGGCCGGTCGTCGTTCCGGCCCCCGAGCTTGAGGCGCTGCGCGATCTCGTTCGTGCGCGAGAGGATCTGCGCGGCGATCTGATGGGCGCGCGCCATCGCATCAGCAAGCTGCTGCTCAGGCGGGGTCTGATGTTCGACGGTCCCGGCGCGACATGGTCAGTACGCCACCTGCAGTGGCTCAGCAAGGTCCGCTTCGAGCAGCCGCTCGTGGAGGTTGTCTTCGGTGAGTATCTCGCCCATCACGAGGTGCTGCTCGCGCGCCGCGACCGCCTCGACCGGTTGATCGTCGAGCAGTCCGTGCAGGGACCGTGGGCACCGACCGTCGCGCGGTTGCGCTGCCTGCGCGGCGTCGACACGCTCACCGCGGTCGGGCTGATCGCCGAGATCGGTGACGTCACCGCATTCAAGCATCCCAAGCAACTGGCCAGCTACCTGGGCCTGGTGCCGTCTGAGCAGTCCTCGGGAACCACGCGCCGCCAAGGCTCGATTACCAAGGCTGGCAGCAGCCACGCCCGCCGACTGCTCGTCGAGGCCGCGTGGCATTACCGCCGCCCGCCACGGGTGTCGGTGACGCTCAAGCGCCGCCAGGCCGAGCAGCCGCCGGCGACGATCGAAGCGGCGTGGCGCGCGCAGATCAGGCTGCATCGCCGCTGGGCGCACCTCGACGCGGCGCGCTCGAAGAAGCGCACAACTGTCGCGGTTGCCGTCGCACGCGAGCTGGCGTGCTTTGTCTGGGAGATCGCTCAACAACCCGACTGACCCTCTGTGAAATCACGTTCGAGGTGGGGGTGGCGGCCGGCGCAGCGCCAAACGGGACCCGCGATGCGGCTATGAGCACCAGCCACCGCTGGCGCGCTCGATCCTAGACCGCGGCCCCGGCGCAGCGCACAACCGCCATGAGGTAGCCAGCCCTCGCATATCAGCCTGAAGCGCCCTCGCCGCCCGGCCGCCACCCGCACCCCGAACCACATCACCGACAACGACAACGGCTACGCGCCACGATCACCGCTGCCCACTTGACAACGACCGCCCCATATCAGCCGCCCGGCAGGAACCCTGCGCGCCAACCGCGGTCACCCACGCCGCCTGACTGCACGCGCTGCGCGGGATGTACTGGGCACGAGATCGGGAACGCGCGGCCACGCGCCGATTTGCAGCGCCTGGCCTTGCTGTGTGGGCCGGCTGCCGTGCGACGCGTCTTTGAGCTCTGCGGCATCCTCGATGTCCTGCCTTCGCCGACTGACCGCGATCGATCAGCGCGCATGCCGCATCGCCTTCTCGGGAAAGCCAGGACGCAGTGAAGCGCGTGCCGACGCCGCGCTTCGTAGTGAGCATCACCTGTCACGCGGTGGACGTCCTGGGCGGCGAACACGACAGCAGGTTGCCTTTCGAACCTGGGAGAAACAGCCATGTCAACGCCCACCAGCCCGACTACCGGCCCGAGCGACCAACCCCCTCGCGACACGCCGGCAGCGCAGCCCCAATACGAACTCGCCAGCGTCACCGCGCCGCCGCTCAGCGCAAGCAACTCGCTCGGCCGCGTCAGGCTGTGCATCCTCTGCGGGCAACCACTCCACGCCGGCCAACACATGCTCCGCATCCACGGCAGCACGATCCACGCACGCTGCAGCAAGACCGGCCGCTGACACATCATCCGCCACGGCGGCGCAGGAATGCCGGTGTTCGGACAGCGGTCTGCTCGATTCTCGGTCGCAAGCCGGACGCGCTCAGGCCCCCGCACTTCGCCGCCGCGACGTTCTCCCTCTCAGCTGCTCTTCTTACCGCCCTTGCGCCCCGCAGAGGCCTTCTGCGCTCGCGAGCCGCCCTGGCTCTTGGTGTCCCGCTTCTTGCCACCGCCCGACGCCTTGCCACCCTTGCTCGACGAGTCAGGGTCGTTCGCGATCCGCGCCGCGCGTGACTTGCTCATTCCCTTCTTCCGCAGGCCCTCGTACTGCTTGTCGTCCTTGACGCTCGAACCGTGATCCTTGGCCATGGTCGTCCTCCTCGGTGCTCGCTGCCTCGCGGTTACCCGCCAACGACAACGTGGACACGGCGCGCTCCTCCTTGGCGAGCATGACGTGCGTGTTCTCGCCCGGGGTGCGGGTGGCCAACCATCCGTCCATGCGCGCATGCGCAGGCCGCGCAGCGAGCACTGCCAGGGCATCAAAGCCAACACCTGGCACAGAGAGGACTCCCCAGCATGAGCAACTTCACAACGGACTGCGAGTCGTGGATCGGCGGCACGCTGATCGACAAAGACGAACGCAAGCTGGGCACGATCGACGCCATCTACTACGACGAGCAGACCGGGCGCGCGCAGTGGATGACCGTCAAGACCGGACTGCTCGGCCACCGCCACGGCTTCGTCCCGGTGGCCGGGGCGATGATCGGCGACGAGGCCGTCATGACCCCGTACGACAAGGGCGAGGTCGAAGACGCGCCCAAGGTCGATCCCGAGGAGGATCTGCGCGACGAGCAGGTCGTCGAGCTGTATCGCCACTACGGCCTGTCCTATGACGCCCCTTGCGCCGGCGACGTCCTCGTCGAGCGCGAGAGCGTGTTGCCGGCGACCGACGCCGACACGCAGGCGCGCGACGACATGCTCGTCGCCACCGGACATGGGCCCGAGGTCCCCGCCGCGGCCCCGGTGTACGAGACGCAGGCGGAGCAGGACATGGCCGTCGCCACGGGACGGGCGGCGCCCGCTCGCGTCGCCTAGCTGCGGCGACGCCGGGCCGGGACGGACTGACGAACCGCCGCTCAGGCGTGCAGGTGCAGCCGCTCCCCCTGTGGCCCGAGGATCGCGATCAGCTGCACGGGGCCGTCCAGCGCGCCGAACCAGTGCGGAGTCCAGGTCGTGAACTCGACGGCCTCACCCGCCTCGATCGTCAGGTCCTCCTCGCCGAGCAGCAGCCGCAGGCGACCGTCGAGGACGTACAGCCAGTCGTGTCCCTCGTGCACCGGCAGCGGGTCGGGCGGCGTGCGGCGCTTTGCGCTGACGCGGATCTTGAAGGCGTGCAGGCCACCGGCCGGCCCGCGATTGGTCAGCGGCCACATGGTCAGGCCGTCGAACGTGCGCGGGCGGGCTACGCACGCGCGGGTCCTGCGCCGGCCGCGAGCCGAGCAGCTCGTCGGCGCTGACGCCGAGCGCGGTGGCGAGCGCCGGGATGTGGTCGAGTGCCAAGCGGCGCTTGCCCGCCTCCAGGCGGCTGAGCGTCGAGATGTCGATGCTCGCGCGCTCGGCCACCTGCGCAAGCGTCAGGCCGCGCTGCGTGCGCAGCTCGCGCAGCCGGCGCCGGACGCGGACATCGACGGTCTCCTCGAGTGCGTTTGCCGTCATGGCAAAGAAGCTTGGCAGGTAGCGCGATCCGTGTCACGCTCGTCGACATGGATGACACCACGTGGGACTGCATCGTCATCGGCGCGGGCGCCGCAGGCCTGAGTGCCGCGCTCGTGCTCGGGCGCGCTCGCCAGCGGACGCTCGTCGTTCAACGCGGCTCGTCCGAGCAACGCCGTCGCGCACGCGATCGGCGGCCTGCTCGGCCACGACGGCCGCCCGCCGGCCGACTTCTACGCCGCCGGCCGCGAGGAGCTCGCGGTCTACCCGACCGTCACGTTGCGCACCGGCGAGGTCGTCGGCGGTGAGCGCCGCGATGCGCGCTTCGAGCTCGAGCTGGCCGACGGCTCTCGCGAGGTGACGCGGCGCGTGCTGCTCGCCACGGGGATGGACTACCGCTTTCCCCCGCTGCCGGGGATCGAGGAGCGCTTCGGCCGCTCGGTCTTCCACTGCCCGTTCTGCCATGGCTGGGAGGTCCGCGACCGGTCGCTCGGCGTCCTGGACCCTGGTGCTTCGGGCCCGCAACGAGCGCTCCTGCTGCGCATGTGGAGCCAGGACGTGACGCTGCTGACCGACGGCCCGGCCGAGCTCGACGCGGAGGATCGCGACCGGCTGGCGGCAGCCGGCGTCACGCTCGACGAGCGCCCGGTCTCAGGCCTGCTCGGTCCGGGCAGCACGCTGACGGCGATCGCGTTCGCCGACGGCGGCGAGCGGCCGTGCGGCGGGCTGCTCGTGCCGGCGACCCTGCATCAGCGCAGCGCTCTCGCAGAGCAGCTCGGCGCGGCCACGAGCGCACCAGGGCACATCGCCTTCGACGCCGTCGAGGTCGACTCGATGTTCCACACAACCGTCCCCGGCCTCTGCGCGGTGGGCGACGTCTGCGCTCACATGCCGTCCGTCGCCAATGCGGTCGCCGCGGGCTCGACCGCCGCGGCGATGATCGTCGGCGGCCTGATGGCCGAGGCGCACGGGCTTGCGCCGGCGGCGGTGCCCAGCGGCGCCGTGCCCGCTCGCAGCTGACGAGCCGATCGTCGCGGTCGGCGGTGACACGGTCGTTGCTGCCCGTGCCGCAGTACACGGTCTCGCGCCGGCCGTCGCGCGCATTCACCTGGTCGTTGCCGGGACCGGCGTAGAAGCGGTCGCGGCCGGAGCCGCCCGTCAACCTGTCGTTGCCGGCTCCTCCGTAGAGGCAGTCGTCGCCGCGAAATACGCCCCGAGCGGACCGTTGCCACCCAAGGGTCCCGTCGAGATCAAGGTCGTGACGCCGCCCGCGCGTTCGTAGATGTCGTCTGCCTTGTCGGTGTCGGCCGCCACCAGCTGCTCGGCCCGCTCGTAGACGTCCGCAAGCGAGTCCGTGTCTCCGGCGACCAATCGCTCGCCGGTGCCGAACCACACGCGCGAGCCGTCCGCCGATGCACCATCGAACCACGCCCCTGCGCTCCGTTGCCGCCGTCCGGACGATCGACACGAGCGTATCGGGACATACGCGGACCAGCCAGCGCCGGTCCTGGCGCCGGGAGGTCGTTGTCCGGTTGACGACCGGTTTGCGGGCTCCGCCGAGCTCACCGATCGAACAGGGCTCCGCCGGCGCCATCGGCGTTGTTCACCCGGTACCTCCGCGGCAGACGATCCGTTGCGCGCAGCAACTCGTGAGGCTGCGGCTGAGCAGCGACCCAGCCGATCTCACCGGGCCAGACACGAGGATGCGTCTGTGATGGACTGCCCGGATGCAGATGACGCCGGCCATGCCTGAGGCTGTCGCAGCTTTCTGGGCGGAGTATGTCGCCGCCACGGGCGTGATGGGCGAGCCGCTGGAGGCGTTTGGCTTCGGCGACTCCGCCGAGATGGCCGACGAGTTGGCAGACCTGGTGCTCGCGGGTACCAAGCGTGCCACGGTTGGACCAGTGGCCGAATAGCCGCCGTGATCTACTCCGAGCTCATTTCCGCCTTCGATTCCGCCGCGCGACGACGACCGTCCCCTTAGAAATACCCTGCGGAGCCGGATCGGCGCGGCATTCGGCTTCATCGTGCTCCCGATGGCGGAGGGATCGCGAGTTGTCGGCAGATCGCGCGGGCAGTGCCGGTCGGGATTTCGCGGTGCCGGGACATGGGCGTGCGCAGGTCCGAGGGCGGGTTGTGCCAGATGGTGTGGTTGGTGCCTTCGCGCAGCACCGCGCAGCCGTGAGCGGTGAGTGGCGCTCGAGTTCGCGTCGCTTCAAGCCGCGGCGTCGTCGATCGTGATCTGCTCGATGTGCCCCGCACCGATCGGCGGCTCGCGGCCCTCGTCGCGGTAGGAAGCCAGCATCTCGCGCGCTGCATCGAGCAGCATCGCGCGGGCCTCGTCCACCGTGCGTCCGCATGTGACGACTGCCGGCCATTCAGCCAGCTGGGCCATGGTCCAGCCGTCCTGATCGGGAGTCAAGACCGCGGTCAGCGTCAACGCCTCGCTCATCCCGTCAACGGTACCGCCCGATCGACGACGTGACTACCGGCCAGCGACGCTGGCCGTAACGGCGGCCTGCTGCTCGCGGCGACGAGTGTCGCGCTCAATGGCTCGGTAGACGGTCGAGCGTCCGACGCCGAACAGGCAGTTCGGCCGTGCTGTGCTCGCCCGCGTGGTGCAGCGCGACGAGGTGCACTTCCTGGCGCTCGTTGAGCTTGGGTTGGCGGCCGCGCAGGCGTCCCTTGGCCTTGGCAATGCGCATCCCCTCCTTCGTTCGCAAACGGATGAGGTCGGACTCGAACTCGGCGACCATCGCCAGCACGTTGAACAGCAGTCGTCCAACGGGATCGGTCGGGTCATGCACCGATCCGCCGATGCTGAGCTTGACCTCGCGCCTGGTGAGGTCGTCGAGAATCTCGCGGGCATCCGGCAGCGACCGCGCCAGACGCTCAAGCTTCGTGACGACCAACGTGTCGCCGCCGCGGCACGCCGCGAGCGCTTCTCGCAGACCGGGACGCTCGCGATTCGTGCCGGTCAGGCCGTGATCGACGTACGTACGCTCGGCGCTCACACCGAGCGATGCCAGCACATCTCGTTGCGCCGTGAGGTCCTGATCGTGAGTTGAGACACGGGCATAACCGACCAGCAACGCGGACATGGATTCCTCCTCCTCGGTGGACGGCCCGCCGTGGCCGCAATCGCAGGCCTTTCGGAAGATCGCGTACCGTGCAAGACGGCCGCTCGAAACCGAGCCTCCGGCGGGGTGACACCCGAGCAGCATCCGCCCCCATTCGTGGTTCAGGCCGCTGTCCCGCAGGAGGACCGGCTTGCGACGACGTCAATGGATGCAGTCGTCATGTTCACGGCGTTAGGATCGAAGTAGTGGAGCTGATTGCGCACGACCCGTCGGAGTACTTGGCCTTCGGCGACATCATCGATTTCGACGACCACTCGGTTTCGGCGCTGGCCTCTCGGTTGCGGCCGGCGCGCACCAACGATCGCGAGTTCGCGCACGCGGCTTTCGAGTATGTGCGGGACGAGATCCACCACTCCTGCGACGTCCAAGACCGGCGCGTGACGCTGTCGGCCTCCGAGGTACTCCGCGATGGATCTCTGCTTCGCCAAGTCGCACCTACTGACCGCGCTCTTGCGCTGCGAGGGCATCCCGGCCGGGCTGTGCTATCAGCGGCTCACCGATGATGGCGAGCGTCCGGTGCTGCACGGCCTGGTCGCGGTGCATCTGCAAGGTGCCTGGCACCGTCAGGATCCGCGAGGGAACAGGCCCGGCATCGACGCGCAGTTCTCCGTCGAGAACGAGCGTCTGGCCTGGCCGGTGCGCGCCGAGCTCGGCGAGCAGGACTACCCCCAGGTCTTCGTCGAGCCATGCGACGTGGTGATCACCAGCGTCCGCGCAGCGAGCGACATCCTCGAGCTGTGCGAGAGCGGGCTGCCGAGCGATCTGTAGCCGGCAAGTGAGGCAGAAGTCCCGCTGGCCGCCGGATCAGTTGCGCGGCAGCGGCGGACGTCGACGAACACGCTCGCGGTGAGCGGATTCAAGATCACAGCGCGTGTTCGAGAAGATCGCCTGGCGATCGCAATCCCACCGCGGGCTATGTGGGTCCCTTCGGGCTTGATCCGCTGTCGGTGGACGTCGGCTCGGCGTAGTACAAGAGGTCGAATGACAGCTTGGTGAACTCGATGCCGTCGCCGGGCGTCGTCTCCTCGAACCGAGGCGTCACGAAGAGATCCAGGTGGTTCAAAGGCGCTCCCGTGTAGCGCGCACGGCCAACCGACATGATCATTAGACGCGTCGCCATGAAGATGTAAGCAATCCAGCGATCCAAGTCGAGCCACTGAGTCGTCCGCCGCCATCGTCGACGTCCCTCGTCATCGACGTAGTTCTCGACGTACTCGAGAGCCTCCCCGGAGCGCGAGATCAGATTGTCGTCGCCAAGCTGGAAGGAAGCGTTCCCCGCCTGTACGGCGAGCCCATGCTTTGCGGCGTTGTAAACGCCGGAGTCGAGAAAATGGGCCCCGTACCAAGCCAACCACGTCGCGACGTTCAGCCGCCCCGCGTTCCAGTCGCTTTCCGCCGGGCTGGGGCGGAGACTCGTACGGTCGCGCGCGCCAAAGAAGACAGCTGCCACGTGTTGCCTTTCCTCCGCGCGACCAAGCTCGTCCGACAGCTTTGCGACCTTCCTCTTGAAGTCCGCGAAGCTCCGCTCGCTCGCGAGTCTCAGCCCACGGACACGACGGCAGTTCCCGGTGTGCGACGTACAGCCGAAGCAGCGTCTCGGCGGCGTGATGCAAGAGCACTTCGGCTTCGGCAACTAGGAAGCGCTGGCGGTCCTGCTCGACCGTCTCGCGCTCTTCGTCGGTAAGACCCGAGCGGACAGGCGCGCCTCCGGCTGTGAGCTTTCCGACTGTAAACGCCTTCTGCGAGCAGCTGGGCGAGCTGCTCGGACTTACCTGCCACGAGAAGCAGCGACTCTAGACGCTGATTGAAGTAGGCGTACGGACGAGCACGGTAGAAGATCTCATTGAGCGTTCGATCGTTCTCTGGGGCCAGCAGATAGTCCGGATCACGCTCATTGGGCTTCGCCATGTGGCCATTGAACCGAAGTTCGCCTCGAGACCGCTTATGCGGTGAGCGACGCGCAGCGCGATGACGACGAGCTCGGCGTCTTTGATCGCGTACACGACGCGATAGTCGCCGATCTGGATGCGCCACAGACCTGGGTATCCGACCAGCGAGCGGGCGCTCTGAGGTCGCGGCTGTACACCAGGACCGTCGACGGCTTTGACGATCCGACGGGCGATAGGCCGGTCGAGCTTGGTCAGCTCCTTCATCGCTCGCGGGTCGTACTGGACGACGTACGGCCCGTCATCGTTCACCGCTCAAGCGCCCTCGTGACCTCATCGGCCGACAGCGCGGTCGCGCGGCCCGCGTCGAGATCCGCGAGGCGCTCGGAGGCGATGCGGCCGTCCTCGCGATCGACGAGCTCCTCGTAGCGCTCGACGAGGTCGGCCGGCACGATCGCGGCCGCACGCTGCTGGCCACGACCACGCGTGACATACGTGATCTCGCCGCCGAACGCGGCGCGATTGACCGCGTCAGAGAATCGATCTCGTGCCTGGCTGACCGACAACTCGGTGGGATCGACGCTCATAGCGCCAGGATAGCCAACCACGCCAACCTGGCGCCACTCGCCCCGCTGAAGGTTCGGTTTCGGACCGGGTTGCAACGCGTTGACGTCGGCGAGACTCCCCGTCCAAGGCAAAGCGGAAGCGACGCCGTCTCGCGCCGCCGAGGTCCCGAGCCCGGCGCAACTGCGTCGCTCGCCCGAGCGTTGGTGGCGATGCTACCCACTGAGCAGGCGGGCACGAGCCCCGTCCGCCGACTACGCTGTCAGCGTGGCGTCCCGCGTGCATGCAGCTGTGCCCGGTCGAGTTGGCTGACGGCACCGCCCGGGCGAACGCATGCATCGGCTAATCGCGGGCCGCTCGGCGTGGTCGGTCGCAGCGATCGTCGCGCTGCTTCTGTGTGCCGGTGCGCTCACCGCGCTCGTGCCGTCATCGGGGTCGGCCGAGAGCGGCACGGAGACGTTGTCGCCGGGAACCGACACCGAGCCGCAGACAGCGACGACGCCGACGATGACCGAGACCGTTGCGCCGCAGCCGCCGCCCCCGCCGATCCCGCCGCCCGTGGTTCCGCCTCCCGTCGCACCCCCGCCCCCGCCGCCTCCCGTCGCGCCCCCGCCCCCGCCGCCGCCGCCGGCCGTCCCGCCACCGCTCGCGCCGCAGATGCTGCGCGTCGATCCCGGGGCCGGGAACGCAAGGGCCCAGACGAGGAAGGACAAGATGGCCGAGGCGCGCCAGGACTGCAGGCAGCGGGCGCGCCCGCCGGTCAACGAGATGCTCTCGATCGGCGGCAACTTCCCGACCGACGACGACTCCCCGTGGACGGCCGTGGCCCTGTTCGTCGCCGCGTGCTTTGCCGCCATCGGCGCTGCCGCGTTCGTCAATCGCCGCCGGGGCAAGCGCAAGGGCCGCTCGCCGGCGAGCGGCAAGGGCGCCGTGGAGACCGTCAGCGCGCTGGTCGCCGTGCTCGGGACGCTCGTCGCGATCGGCGACCACTTCATCAAGGAACGGCCCGCACGAGAGGCCACGATCACCGTTCGTGACGTGATACCGCGCATTACCCGCAGCCACTTCGACCGCAGGATCGGCGACGACAAGTGGAAGAAGAAGCCGCTGGTCGACCGGCTCGAGGTGGGCAACGTGGTCCTGCTCGAGCTCAAGCTCACCGGCTATCGCGGGCGGCCGCTAGCGATTCGATGGGGCACGTACAGCCTCGATCCCGCTGTCCGCGGGGCGCTCCTGAACACGAGCGAACCTTCCGTCCGGGGGCAAGGCCTGACGGTGAGCGACCCAGACATTCGCGTGCGCGTGGAGGACGACCACCAGACGTCGTTCGTCCCGATCTGGCTGGGATACCCCAAGAGCGCGAAGTTCGAGGTGCAGTTCCGGCTCATCGAGCGCAAGAAGGACATCCGCCAGCTCTTGACGACCGGGCCGATGCGCGGCACGAGCTACCGCTACGCCTGCCGCAGCGACCTGACCGACAGATCCTGAGCGCGCGACGCTTCAGCGGGGCTGGAGCGTGACCGTCAGGGGGCCGCTCGAGAGGTCGTTTCCGCGCACGTAGACCGTGTAGGAACCCGCCCGTGGGAGCGTCACGGGGAACGCGCGTGTGCCCTTCGAATCGTCGAAGCCCGTCTCGTCGAGCACCGTCCGATCGTCGGGACCGGCGACGCTGACGTAGCCCGCGTCGAGCTCGATGTTCGGTGATGCGCAGCACGATCCGCGCGGCAGCGGACTTGAACGTCACGTTCGCGAGCTGCCCGCCCCCGAGATCGAGGATCACGGGCGGACCGCCGACCGCGCGCTCGCGCTCGTCGTCGTTGGCCACGCCGTAGAGGCGCAGATCGAAGCTTCCGGTGGCGTCCCCCTCGCCGCGCACCACGAGCCGTGGGTCCCGCTGCGCTTGAGCTTCAGCGCCTGGCAGCCGGCGGGCGACCCGCAGCGCTCGTGGCAGGATCCTGCTGCGCATGATGGTCCGCCGCGCGCGGCGTCCGCGCGAACGCCGGAAATCTGCTCACGGCAGTCCCGATAGCCGTTCGGCGGTGGGACGAGCCGGCGGCGGTAGCCCGCCCACCCTCCCGGGCCCGTTCGGGGCATTGCCGCGTCGATCGGTCTAGCGAACAGGAGCGGCTCTTAGGGCGCGGCGAACTAGAGCGATGACAGGGAGCACGACCCCTAGCTGGTAGACGAGTACGCACGATCCTTCCCACCCGCTGTCGTACTCGAGCGGCTCGTCCCAACGCAGCGTGTCGTCGATGTCAAGGAGCGGAATCAGGTCCACTAGGTGCCAGAGGAAGAACAGCGCCGTGGTGCCCATCGCAGGATCGTCGTCATTGAACTCAAGGAGGTCGTGATTCCAAAGGATGTTCGCGAACACAGTCCACCAGCAGAGTGCTACAGCCCAAGCGAGAACGATCCAGACGAGACTGCGCGTCCTGACCGGCCTGTCCGAAATCACAAGTCCGAACCAGAAAGACACGGTGTAGGGCAGCGCAGCGACGACGCAGACCACCAGTGCGGGCACGAGCGGGAGCCGCCTCGCGAGCAACAGCGCGCAGACCACGACGCCGGCGAGGAGGACCGCTCGCTTGGAGAACAGGTCGATCTCGTAACGCTCGAGCCGCGAGCCGAGCGAGACACGTGACGGCGAACTCAGATCGCGCATGGGCTTCGTCTGACGACTCACGCTGCAAAGGCACCCCTTCCAACGATGAGCGGCCGAGGAACACAACGCGCCAGATCAGCGGCCGGCGTAGGAACCCCAAAGTCATCGGCCATGGCGCCACCCTACCCGCCGTAAGGTGGCCCCAAGGAACCGCGCGGAGCCGCTCGCACGGAGGAGGCAGGGTCCGGCTGGGCACAACTTGCACGTCGTTCCGCGCCGTCGAATCCGTTCCGCGAGGGGACCGGCTGATGAGACGGCGAACGATGCGTGATTGTCCGTCTCCGTGTGTGAAGTGTCCTTGGAGCTTTGTCGCACGAAGGCTCGTGCCGCGCTGAGCTCATGCAATCTGGGCTCGGTGGACGCGCGCTCAAGGCGGCGCCCAGCCCCGGGTCAACACAAGCCGATCTCGACCGGATTAGTGCGGCTTATGGGCGAGCAGCGTGAGCAACTGGCCGACGTTCTGTTCGCGTGCGACTGGATCGGGCAGCGGGGCAGCGGCGTTGATTGTGTAGCTGTTGCGGCGACCGTTGCGTGTGCGTGTGATGTAGCCGGCTGCGGCCAATTCGGTGACGATGCGGTGCGCGGCGCGTTCGGTGATCGCGACGCGGTCGCCGATATCTCGCAGGCGGATGCCGGAATCGTTGGCGATGCAGACCAGCACCTGGGCGTGGTTCGTCAGAAATGTCCACGCGGGGGCGCTGTCATCGACCATTGAAATCGAGAATACCAATACAAGACTCATATTTCATGCTATGGTGAAACGCGAAGCAACTCGGGAGCCTTCGAATCCCGTCGGCAGAGCCATATGGGCGACGCACGCGTCGACCCGCGAGAACGCAGGGTTCCCGTGATGGCCCCGCCATGCCGGCGCTGACTGCGACGGCCACAAGCTGCCGAATCCACTCCTTCGAGCGATCGAGTGGTGCCTTGACCGGACCCGTCGCTCTGCCGGGGACGGACATTCAATGGCCAGCAGAGCATCAGAGGAGATGTCATGTCCCACGCTTCGAACCCACGCACCAGCACGCTGCGGACGCTGACCGGAGCCACCGTCGTAGCTGCAGGCATCATCGCCGCCATGCCCGTCGCGGCGCAGGCGGCCGCAGTCAGCGTGCCCTGCAGCGAAACCGCCCTTGTCTTGGCGATCAACACCGCCAATGCGAACCCCGGCTCCGACACCCTCAATCTGGCGGCAGGCTGTACCTACAGGCTGACCAGCAGCCATGGAAACGCGGGGAACGGTCCGGTCGGGCTGCCCGTCATCACCAGCACGATCGCGCTGGTGGGCACACCGAACATCATCACCCGCTCCAGTCTTCTGCCGTTCAGGATCACTGAGGTCAGCAGCACCGGCAACCTCACCCTCACGAGGGTCACATTGGACCGCGGCGCCACGTTGGGCTCCGGCGGCGGCGTCCTGAACCGTGGCGCGGTGACTTTCACCAGCGCCGGCAGCGGCCTGACCAACAACACGGCGTTGGGCACCGGCGGCGGCCTCTCCAACGCCGATACTCCCCTCGGGACCGCGCCCGCGGCGACGTTCACCGGCGCCACGGTCTCGGGCAACACCGCCAGCGATCGCGGCGGCGGCATCTACAACGGCACCAGAGATGCGCTGACGATGACCAGTAGCGTCGTCACGCTGAACAGGAGCCTGCTGGCGCGGGGCGGTGGCATCGCCGCCAACATGTCAACGACATCCCTCACCACCACGCCGATCAGCGTAAACAGCGCCACCCTCGGCGCCGGCGGCGTCTTGCGCCTCGGCGGCACAATGACGACCACCAACTCCCCGATCAGCGCCAACACCCCGAACAACTGCGTCGGCAGCTCCCCTGCGGTGCCCAACTGCACCGCGTGACGAGCGCCTGACAGCACCCGCGGCTCTCGCCATTCGGTGAGAGCCGCCGGGCCGCTCCCCCACCCAGGGGCGCCGCGCATAGCTCGTCATCTTGCTCGGCGTACAGCGCTGCAATTCGCGGTGGGCGGCCCGTGCTCGTCGGCACTGGCTCGACTCGCGTCTTGGCGATTGGCCGGGAGTCAGGCCGGCTGGGTGTATCGCCACGCAGCGATGCGCGGCGGACCGTGTTGAGCCGCGCGGCAGTCTGCGGACCCGCCCCGTGATCAACAGCCTCTACGCCGGACGGCCGACGCGAGCCTCTGGCCCGATAGAGGTTCGTTTTGCGGACGCTTTGTTGAGCGAACTTGCGGCGTCGCGCCCGCCCCGTATGGGGAGGCGTACCGCCCAAGGCGCTTGGTCCCCGCCGGCGATGCGATCCCACCAGCACCCCCTTCACCTGCGCGGTCAGCCCGGTGCTGGGCGGTACCGTCTTCTCCGCCTCGACTGCCGCAGCGGTGAACTCCAGGTAGGTCGCGAAGTGCTCGAGCCCTCGGAGCCCCTGCATCAGCATCTCGACGGCGCCCCGAAGCTGTGCCTGCGACGCGGTCCCGACGCGATCCACGTCTCGATTGCATGGAGGGCGTCGGCGTCCCCCGCCGCGGCGACCCCGGCCGTAGCGCCGATGTCCTGCACCGAAGCAGTATTCAGATCCACGCGCGTGAGCAGGTCGGAGGGCATGTCGTTGTCGATGACCCACTCGCTGTACACGACCCACGCGCCGCCGAAGTCGATAAGGAACGCCCCGAAATCGACGCTCTCGACCCCGGCGCGCATGACCTGCATCTCGGCAACGAGCCGACAGAGCTGCCAGGCCATCCGCGGCTCTCGCTCGTCGTCGGCGCCGGCGACCACCTCCGGCGCCATCGTGATCTGCTCTCGGTTGACCGACCACTGGTGTCCGTCGGGGAGCGGCTCGACGCGGATCTCGAACGGTTCGACTTCCACGTCGGCGGCGTTGACGGCGGCCATCGCCCAGAACCGGATCCGCTGTTCCACGTCGGTATCGGTCACGCCCCACGACGCCCAACCACTGGCTCTGGCCGCCCATCACGGCGTCGAGCCGCGGCAGCTCGCACGGAGCGGGCTCGGCGTCGGGGCGGGAAGGCCGTCGCGGTGCCATTCCTCGGCCCAGGCGCCCGACTCCATCGCGATGTGACGCCCCATGGGCAGCGGGAAGGCGGTGGGGTCGGGCGCCGCGGGCCAGCCGCCCGCAATGCCTAACGCCTTGCGAACGAGCACGCGAGCGATTGCCTCGCTGTCGTTGTAGCCACTTCGCAGGAGGTGGGGGTCCACTGCACGGCCATGGGCCAGCTGGCCGCGTAGCCCTACGAGCTTCCCCAGGGGAAGGCTTAGCCACGAGAGGTCGGCCCCCGCTTCAGCCAGCGCTTGCGCGACTGCGGCCTTCTGCGTCTTGCGCGTCGCGACCACCGCGTCGATCGCCAGCCACAGCAGCAAGAAGCCACTCGGCGACGGGCCGTAGGACGATCCCGCGGCCAGGAGGCTCGCGGCGGCCGCCTCGCGACAGTCCAGGTTGAAATCGGAGAGCGATGAAAGCACCACGCGATCGTCGTCAGTGACGTCGAAGGGCATGAACGTCCGGACCCGGCTGTGCAGATCAGCAGCCGCGAACGCGACGCCGCCCTGCAACAGGATCACGTCCTCCGCGACCTGCTCGAGCGCGATCCGCTCGTCGAGCGTGCCGCACAGCACGCCGACGGCGTTGAGTGTGCGGGCGGGCATCCCCTCGATGGCTTCGGCCAGGTCGCTGTCGAGGGCCGGCGCCGGCGCCGGCAGCTCGAAGACCGTTAACAGGTCGTCTACACAACCTCGACGCTGCGCTGCATGTGCTTATCGAAGACTGCTGGCCATCCGGCGCGCTGACGCAGACTTGTGACCTGGGTTCGCAACGGCCCTCGGATGAAGTGCGCTACGGCCGCCCCGACGGTGACCGACCCGGGCAGACCCGAGACGACCATGCGTCGGAACGCCGGCCGGTAGACGAGTCCGTCCGCCTTCCTCGCATCGTTGGGCGAGCCTTCGTGGTCGACGGCTGCCGGATAGAGATCAACGAACGCCATGGCGCTCCCGAAGGCTACGGGGGACCCACGACGCGGCCGCTGCCACACCCAGTCCGCCCATGATCGTCGCACCGTGTGTCGCAGATCGGGCGAGCCTGTCCGCGAAGTAACTTCGGACCGAGTACCGCAACCGTCTCGGTGACGCATGCCGCCCGCACGACCGGCGCCGCGCCGGTACCGCGCCGACTTGCTTCGGTGGCGCCCGAGGGGGCCCAACCTTGGCCGGTACGGTTGCGCAATGATCCGGTGGGAGTTCGCATACGTTGACCTCTGGCTAGGTCAGATGCAAAGCGCAAGCGCCGTATCCGACGCAAAGGCCAAGATCGCCCAACTTGGCTCCGAGGGCTGGGAACCGTGGGAGAAGTCCGGTTTCGATACCGCGAGCCAAACCGGGTGGAGGGAGCCGAAACCCACGTCAGGCAACTGATGTTCAAGCGACCCGGCGCCTAAGCACACGCGGTACGCATCCGAGCAGAGGTCGGTCCGCGTAGTCGGGAGATGCCGGACGTCACGCGGCATTGCCGTCCGAACCCGACCCGGTAGTCGTTCGTATGTGAGCTTAGGCGTTACGCTCGATCGCGATGAAGCCGGTCGCACCCGAAGCCTTGCGCAGAGGCGTCTTGGTCAGGGTGGCGGGCCGCCCAGGAGATGAAGACGTGCAAGTCGTTGCGCACGCGTTCCTTGATCTTCGGTTCCCTGAAGGCCATGTCGAGCGCTGGCTCGGTCCGGGCGGCGTACGCGAGATGCCCCCTGAGCCCGACGCCATGCTTGCGTTGCAGGCTTGGGCTCGCGAGATCGTCTGCGATTTCGCGTTCGACATCATGTGCGACGTCGCCCGCGAGTACGACGTGCCGAGCCTGTCTGTTGTCGATGAGCTGCCCTGCCAAGAGATCGTTGTCGAATGGAACAGCGAGTGATTGCCCCAGCATCCGCCGCTCGATGTTCGGTCGATGGACCTGGGTCGGTCGCCGCGCTGAGCCTCGCTTCATGATCCTCGCCGCCGCTCGCGCTCGGACCCGTCCCGCTGAAGGTTCAGTTGCGGGACCCGGAGGAGGAGCGGCTGTGGGACCCCGAGAAGAGCCGGATCGTGCAGGCGGGTCAGGCGGGCTGGACGACTCGTCGCGGCAGCACACGTCCTGAAGCCGGCGGCTGGTCGCCGCGGAGCACGTCGGGATCAAAGATCGATGTCCCCGGGCCAGACGATGGTTCCGAACTCGCGGTCGACGCTGACGGCCTCGAAGACATCGCGGTCGTCGCGGATCGATGCGAATACGCCGCCGGCCTGCAGCAGCCCATCGAGATCGACCTCGTGTACCGCGCCGTCACCAAAGGCCAGGCGAAGCCAGTGCCCGGCGAGCGGCTTAACGTGGGTGACGGAGGTACGCGATGAACTCATGGCAGCGGCGCGATCGGCGCTGGCTGCTCGGGCACCTGCGTGCGCTCCCAGTTGGCTGTCAGCTCATCGCGATGCATCGACGCCCATTCTCGCACCATACGCAACGCGCGATCCGGCAGGCCACCGCGCAGATCTCGCCCGTCGCAATCGCGATCACCGCCTCTTCGCCCGCGTAGACGGCATGAAAGTGCGGCGGCGCGTGATCAGCGAAGTACATCCGGATCACGATCGTTTGTGAGAGAAGGCGGGAGCGCTCAGATCGGGCCCGTGCAAGGTACGCACAGCGAGCGTGTATCGGAGCAATGGGGGCGGGGTCGAGGGCGCTATCCGCCACGGCACCTCGATGCAGTTGGAAGGCAACTACGTCGACTCGCACGGCCGGTCGGAGATCGGGTTCGCAATCACGCGGCTGCTGGACTTCGATCTGCTGCCGCGGATCAAGCAGATCAACAGGCCAAGCTCTACGGGCCCGACCGCGGCCAACCCGACGCCTACCCCGGCTTGAAGTCAGCGATGACGCGCCCGATCCGCTGGGACAGCATCGAGCAGAACTACGACCAACTCGTCAAGTACGCGACCGCGATCCGCGTCGGGACCGCGTCGACCGATCCTGCGACGCTTCACCCGCAACGTCTCACACCCCGTGTGCCACGTTCCTTGACGGCACCCCAAGACGCGCGATCCGTCGGCCGACGCGCCGCTGTAGCCGGCCGTGGGACCGTTCTCGAAGCAGGGGCCTGTGCCGACCGTGGGACCGGTCGACACGAGCTCGAGATCACCGCTTCGAGCCAGCGTGCCCGGCGCGAGCATGGCGGCCGCGAACAGCGACGCGAGCGCGCCCGCCAGTCTGCCGCCGTCTTCGCATCGCCCTCGCCACGAGGTCCGCAGGGTGACGGTGTCACGCTGAGACCGCACGGGCGAGTTTCGATGAAGTCACGCTTCAAGCAACGGCCGCCTGGCGCATCGCCAGATGCCTTCCGGTCACCGATGTCGGGTGCTCGACGAGCTGCGCGGGCGTGCCCGCGAACACGATCCGCCCGCCGTCGCGTCCCGCGCCCGGCCCGAGGTCGATGACCCAATCGGGCCCGTGCGATCACCTCGAGGTCGTGCTCTATGACGACGACCGTCGCGCC
Organism: uncultured Actinomycetes bacterium; assembly: GCA_963729125.1. Lineage (GTDB taxonomy): Bacteria > Actinomycetota > Thermoleophilia > Solirubrobacterales > Solirubrobacteraceae > CADCVQ01. The sequence goes on along the minus strand of CAVSML010000008.1, from coordinate 289,335 downwards.
GCCGTCGACGAGCCGGTCGAGCAGGCCGATCAACCGCTCGACGTCGTGCATGTGCAGACCGGTCGTCGGCTCGTCGAGCACGAACACCTTCGCCGAGGCGTCGAGCTCGTTGGCGAGCTTCAGGCGCTGGCGCTCGCCGCCGGAGAACGTGCTCAGCGGCTGGCCGAGCGTCACGTAGCCCAGGCCGACGTCGCGCATCGCCTCCAGGCGCACGCGCACCGGCTTCTCGGTGAAGAACTCGAGCGCCGTCTCGGCGGGCATGTCGAAGACGTCGGCGATGCTCGCGCCGCGCAGCGTGTGCTGGAGCACCTCGCTCGTGAAGCGCCGCCCTTCGCAGGACTCGCACGGGCTCGCCACGGGATCGAGGTGCGCGAGGTCGGTGTAGATCACGCCGAGCCCGTTGCAGTCCGGGCACGCGCCCTTGGAGTTGGCGCTGAACAGCGCCGGGCTGACGCCGTTGGCGGCCGCGAACGCCTTGCGGATCGGGTCGAGCATGCCCGTGTAGGTCGCGGGGTTCGAGCGCCGCGAGCCGCGGTTGAGGCCCTGGTCGACGACGACCGCTGCCGGCTCGACGGCCTGCAGGTGGCCATGGATCAGCGAGCTCTTGCCCGACCCGGCGACCCCGGTGACGGCAGTCAGCACGCCGCGCGGGATCGTCGCTGACGTCGTCGAGGTTGTGGCGCGTGGCGTGTTCGATGCGCAGCTCGCCGCGCGGCTCGCGCACCGTCTCCTTCAAGGGGCGCCGGCGGTCGAGGTGCTCGCCGGTCAGCGTGCCCGACGCCCGCAGCCCGTCGACGTCGCCCTCGTAGACGACCGTCCCGCCGTCGCGCCCGGCGCCGGGTCCCATGTCGACGACGTGGTCGGCGACCGCGATCACGTCGGGCTCGTGCTCGACGACGAGCACCGTGTTGCCCTTGTCGCGGATCTGCACGAGCAGCTCGTTGAGGCGATGCACGTCGTGCGGGTGCAGGCCGATGCTCGGCTCGTCGAAGATGTAGGTCATCCCGGTCAGGCTCGAGCCGAGGTGGCGCACGAGCTTGACGCGCTGCGACTCACCGCCCGACAGCGTCGCGCTGGGGCGGTCGAGGCTCAGGTAGCCCAGGCCGATGTGGTCGAGGTGTCCGAGGCGGCGCGCGAGCGCGGCGGCGACCGGCGCGACGGACTCGTCGTCGATCTCGGCGACGAAGCGCGCCAGCTCGCGCACCTCCATCGCCGAGCACTCGGCGATCCCCGTCCCCCGCACGCGCGTCGCGCGCGCCGCCTCGTTGAGGCGCGCGCCCCCGCACGCCGCGCACGGCCGCTGGGTCGAGATCCGCTGCACCGCGGCGCGGATGTGCGACTGCAGGCCGTCGAGCTCCTTGGACAGGTGCAGGCGCGTGAGCTTCGGGATCAGCCCCTCGTACTTGAGGTTCAGCGTCTTCGCCCCTCCCCCACCGACCTGGACCTTCTTGCCCTCGGGCAGGTGCAGCAGCTGGTGGCGCTGCTCGGGCGTGTAGTCGCGGATCTTCATGTCGACGTCGAAGAAGCCGCACTCCGCGTAGATCGCCCAGTACCACGAGTCGACCTGGAAGTTCGGGAAGTCGATCGCGCCCTCGGCGAGCGACTTGTCGGGGTCCACGAGCGCGTCCTCGTCGACCGCCGCGACCCGGCCGAGGCCGTCGCATTCGGGGCACATGCCCGCCGGGTCGTTGAACGAGTAGCGACTCGACGGGCCGGCGCTCGGCTCGCCGAGGCGCGAGTAGAGCACGCGCAGCATCGTGTAGGCATCGGTGTACGTGCCGACCGTCGAGCGCGCGTTGCCGCCGATGCGCTGCTGGTCGACGATGATCGCCGGCGACAGCTCGTCGAGCACGTCGGCGTCGGGCTGGCCGTAGTGCGGCAGGAAGTTCTGCACGAACGCCGGCATCGTGTCGTTGAGCAGGCGCTGGGACTCCGCCGCGACCGTGTCGAAGACGATCGACGACTTGCCCGAGCCCGATACGCCCGTGAAGACGGTGATCGCGCCCTTGGGGATGTCCAGCGAGACGTCGCGCAGGTTGTTCTCGCGCGCGCCGCGGATGATGATCGAGCCCTGGATCGTCGCCTCCTATCGCTCCTGCAGCACCGACAGCACGTTGCCGGCCGGGTCGCGAAACCACGCGATGAACGGCCCGCCCTCGCGCATGATGCCGCGCTCGTCCAGCGGCACGCCTTCGTAGCGCTCGAACGACACGCCCCGCTCGGCGAGCGCATCGACTGCCGCCTCGATGTCGTCGACGGGAAAGTTCAGGATCGTGAAGTCGGCCGGCGTGTGATCGTCCTTGGGATAGATCAGCGTGTCGCGATCGCCTGCCAGGTGCAGCCACATCAGGCCGTACTCCTCGGACGTCTTCAGCCCGAGCGTGTCGGCGTAGAACGCGCGCGCCGCCTCGACGTCGTCAACGGCGAAGCCGCTGAATGCCTTGGTGTCGGTGAACATGCCTGCTCCCTTGGTTGAAGTCATGTGCGCACGCGGCAGCGCAGGTGCGTGACGTCTGAGTCCGGCGTCGCGGCGATCGGGCCCGCGAGCTGCCGGGCGATCTCGACCGCGGCCTCGATCCCGTCGTGGACGACGTGAAACGGGGCGTCGTCGCGAGGCCAGCCGTCGGGCACGCTGTGCGCGAGGACGACGACCGGCATCGTCATCTGCGGATCGGCCGTCGGCACGGCGACGTCGCCGGGCGAGCGCCACCCGAAGAGGTGCTCGAAGCCCGGGTCGGCCGGGCTCGCGATGTAGCCGTCGAGCGATATGCTCGCACCGGTGTAGACCTTGCCCATCGCCGTGCCCCCTTCGCGTTGACGTTCTGCTGGTCTAACCGCCCGCAGCGGCGAAACTCATCGGTGGGTGCGATCAGAGGCGCAGCGCGAGCGCGATCAGCTCGCGATCGGTGCCCGGGCGCCCGAGAACCTGCACGCCCAGCGGCAGGCCATCGCGCAGCGCGGCCGGGACCGCGAGGACGGGCGCGCCGAGCAGGCTGAACGGCCCGACGTGGCGCATCAGCGCCTCGCGCAGCGCAAGGCCGCCGACCTCGGTCGCCTCGCGAAGCGGCGCGCCGAACGCCGTCACCGGCGCGACGATCACGTCGACGTCGTCGAGCGCCCCGAGCACGGCGCTGCGGTAGGCCGCCGCGGCCGTCCGCGCCGCCGCCAGCTGCGCCGCCGTCACCGCACGGCCGGCCGCCAGCCGCTCGCGAACCTCGTCGCTGAGGTACCGGGCCGCATCCGCCAGCTCGCGGTCGTGGACGTCGGCCGCCTCGACCGCCTGGATCACGCGATGGACCTCGCGCGCCTGCGCGAAGTCGGGCAGCGCGACCGCGACGACCTCGCTGCCGAGCGCCTCGAGGTGCGCCGCGACGAGCGCCTCGGCGCCGCCGCCGTCGAACAGGCCGACGCGCGCCGGCGGGTCGCCCATCGCTGGCACGCGATCCCAGCCGGCGAGCGCCGTCATCGCGAGCGCCAGCGTCTCGGGGTCGCGGGCGAGCGTTCCGCAGACGTCCAGCGACGGCGCGAGCGGGACGACGCCCGCGGTCGAGACGAGCCCGAGCGTCGGGCGCAGCGCGTAGAGCCCGCAGAACGCGGCCGGCACGCGCAGCGAGCCAGACGTGTCGGTGCCCAGGCCGACGTCCGCCTCGCCGGCCGAGACGGCGGCGGCCGGACCCGGACGAGGACCCGCCGCACAGCCGCGCCGGGTCCCACGGGTTCGTGCAGTGCGCCAGGTGCGGGTTGCGTCCATCGATGCCGTAGGCGAACTCGTCCGTGTGCCCCTTGCCGAGGATCCGCGCGCCGGCCGCGCGCAGCGCCGCGACCGCGGCGCGTCGGCGGACGGGGCGCGCGACCAGCCGCCGCTGCCGGCCGTCGTCGCCAGCCCGCGCACGTCGATGACGTCCTTGACGCAGACGCGCAGCCCCGCCAACGGGCCGGGGCCGTGGGCGGCGGCGCCGGGCGCATGCGCCAGCCACGCTCCCGACGCGGGGTGGCGCGGGCGCGCGTCGCGCGTCCAGGGGATGCGATCGCCGGCGATCTGCGTACCGTGCCAGGTCCGTGATCGCGTTCGGCCCCTGCCCCGTCGACGAAGCGCCGGCCGCCGCGCTCGTGCAGGCGATGCGCGACGAGATCGCGGCGCTCTACGACGGCCTCGAGCTCGATGGCCCGGACATGCCAAAGGCCGGCCCGGGCGAGCTCGCCGCGCCGGGCGGGACGTTCGTCGTCGGCCACGAGGACGGCGTCGCGGTCTGCTGCGGCGGCTTCAAGCGCATCTCCGCCGGCGCCTGCGAGATCAAGCGGATGTACGTCGAGGCGCAGGCGCGCGGGCGCGGCGTCGGGCGTGAGCTGCTGGTCGAGCTCGAGCGGCTCGCGCGCGAGCACGGCTACGCGATCGTGCGCCTCGACACGGGTCCGAAGCAGCCGCACGCGCAGCGCCTGTACGAGCGCGCAGGCTACCGCCCGATCGAGAACTTCAACGCCAACCCGATGGCGACGTACTTCGCCGAGAAGTCGCTGTCAGGGGGCTGACCGCCGCAGCGCGTGCGGCGCGTGGTCGGCGATGACCTTGCGCGCGGAGGGCGGCAGCAGCGACGCCAGCGGCAGCAGGTCGCCGAGCAGGTCGCAGGCGACGGCCGCGTCGACGAGCGCGACGAGCACCGCCGGCTCGTGCATCGCCGGCAGGCGCGCGAAGCGCCGCCGGCCCTCCTCGCCCATGTGCCGCGCGACCGGCAGCACCACCTCCCACAGGCCCTCGGCCTGGGCGGCGCGGACGAGCCCCTCGAGCACGTGGTCGTCCTCCTGCGCGGTGAGGTCGGCCAGCTCGCCGCGGCGCTCGTCGCTGACGCGCGTCAGCAGGTCGAACGCCTGCGGCCACAGGCCGGCGTCGGTCGCCGCGCGGATCGAGCCGCGCACGCGCGCCGTGCTCAGCAGCCCGACGACGTGGTCGAGCTGGTCCTTCTCCTCGACGAAGTAGGAGATCCGCAGCAGCGACGCGTCGTCGATGACGCGAAACGCGGCCAGCAGCGCCGCGTCGGTCATGTGTCCCGACGAAGCGGCCCATCGCGATGTACTCCTCGCGGCGGCAGAGCACGGCGGCGACCTCGCCGATCAACCACGGCGGCAGCGCGAGGATGATGTCGCGCGCGCGGCGGGGGTCCAGTCGGCCGGCGAGGTCGGCGAGGAACTCGGCCGGCATGCGCTCGGCGAGATCGACCGCGCGGCGCGTCTCGAGCAGGCCGGTGATGCGCGCGCACAGCAGCGCGCCGAACAGGTGCTGGGCGATCCACGCCGTCGCCTGCGCCGGCGGGATCCGGCTGGCCAGCGCGACGCGCGCGAAGCGGCGGTCCTCGTCGTAGAGCGAGACGGTCGCGCGCTCGCGCAGCAGCCGCACGTCGGCCGCGTCGAGGCGCTCGAGGTAGGTCAGGCGTCCCGGCGCCGCGTCGAGCAGGCGCTCCAGCTTGAGCACCTCGGCGTGGCCCTCGAGGGTCATCCGATCAGCACGCGGCGCACGAGCCCCGAAAGCGGCCACGGCAGGTAGCGCAGCGTGCGGTCGATCGCGGCGTCGAGCGCGCGCGTCTGCTCGACGTGCGCCTCCGCCAGCGCGGCCACGAGATCCCTCAGCTCGACGTCGGTGAGCGCGTCGAGGCCGTCCGGCAGCGGCTCGCCGAACGCCTCACGCACCGCACCCAGCCGGTCGGCCGACATCAGGAGCCCACGCGCTTCAGCCGCCCGGCGCGCCAGCCCGCGACGTCGCTGGTGTACCAGCGCGAGAAGCGGCGATCCGACGGGCCGCCCGCCAGCGCCGTCCAGACGATCCTGTCGGACATCTGCGTGACAAGCCGGATCGACGGGCCGACGGCGACCTCGCGACCGCCGATGCGCACGAGCTGGGTCTGGTGCACGGTCGCGCGCCCGCCGCGCAGCGCCACCGGGCCGTGATCGAAGCCCAGCCATCTCGGCAGACGCCCGCCGAGCATCAGGTGGCGCATCGTCATCGTGCGCGCCACGGGCCTGGCGCCGAGCGCCGCGACGGCCATTCGCCGCAGCGCCCCGTCGCGGCCCTCCTCGCCCGCCCACGTCGCGCGCTCGCCGAGCAGCACGTCGTCGATCAGCCAGAAGAAGTTCGCGACGAGGTCGGTCTCGGTGACGACGTAGCGCGCGGTGTCCGCGCCGCCGACCCACGTCAGGACGGCTTCGACGGCCGCGCCGTAGAAGGTCTCGAACCAGGCGACGTGGCGCGCGTGCTCGTAGGAGCCGTCCCAGCGAACGATCTCGGCGAAGCGCTCGTCGCCGTCCAGCAGCGGCCGCAGCACGGCGAGGAAGCGGCGCGCCTGCAGCGACAGCGCGTCCATCTGCACGTGGCGCACGAGCTCGACGGACCAGTCGCTGCGCGCGCCGAGCAGCTCCGCGATCCGCTCGGCGCGGTAGGGCGGGCCGGGCAGGTTGATCGGCTTGGCGATGCCGAACTCGTTGAGGTCCTCGTTGGCCGTCGCGAGAAAGCCCTCCGCGGGATCGCCGCGGCGCGGCAGGTCGCCGGGCTCGTGAAATCCCTGCCAGTCGTCCTCCGCGCGCCAGCCCGTGAGCGGCAGCAGGCCGTTCGCCCCGGCGCGCCGGCGCGGGACGCGGCCGGACATGCGGTACTCGATCGAGCCGCCGGCGTCGGCCATGACCCAGTTGAACGCCCACTCCAGGCGGCTCAGCAGCTCGCCGGCCTCGCCGGCGCTGCGCGCGCCGGGCAACTCGAGCGCCGCGGCCAGCGACGCGGCGCCGCCGTCGCGCCCGGCCCAGCGCGTCGCGAGGTAGCGACCGGGCACGGCGGGATCGCCGCCCAGCGTGCCGTGGAGGTTCTCGTGCAGGCGCATGCGCAGCGGCTCGCCGCCCTTGCGCTCGATGACCTCCTCGCGAACCCGAAACGGCTCCCAGCGCTCGCCGCCTGAGTCCTCGCGTCGAAAGGAGCCGTCGCGGCAGTCCTCCACCCACGAGTCGATGACATCGGCGTAGGCGTACGTCACGCCCCAGGCAACGTGGTCGTTGCGCCCGGTGAGGATCGCCGGGACGCCGGGCATCGACGCGCCCGCCATCCAGCCGTGCGGCCCCTCGAGCTGTGCCTCGTACCACACCGACGGCAGGCGGTTGACCTCGAGATGCGGGTCGTTGGCGAAGATCGCCGACCCGCTCGCCGTGCGCGACGGCGCAAGCGCCCAGTTGTTCGAGGCGGCCGCGGCCGGTGCCGCGGGATGCCAGCGGATGCTGTCGGGAACGAGCGACTCCTCGATCCGCAGCCCGTCGACGAGCGACGCGTCGAAGCCCTGAAGGCGCCCGCCGAACAGCTCGTCGAGCACCTCCATCGACACGCCGCTGCACAGCATCTGCGCGATCCAGCGCTCGGCCTCGCCCTGCGTCTGCGCGAGTCCGACGTAGCCGATCATGCGCCCCATCAGCACGCAGTCGGCGGCCGTCCACGGCGCGGGCTTGTGGCGCAGCAGGCGCAGCTCCCAAGGCCGCGAGGCGCTGCAGCGCGCGGTTGACGCCATCGGCGTAGGCGTCGAGCAGCTCGCGGTGGCGCGCTGACAGCGTGTCGATCTGGGCCTGCGTGCCGCCGGCGAGGTCAACGCGGCGAAAGAAGCGGTCGATCTCGACCGTCTCGTCGCCGCCGTCGAGGATCTCGGCGGCGCGGCCCTGCCCGATGATGCGCGTGAACACGAGCTGCAGCGCGCGATCGGTCCCGTGGCAGTGCCCGAGGCCGCGCAGCACGTCGCCCTCGGTGCTCGCGCGCACGCGCGGCACGCCGCCATCGTCGCGGCGGATGTCGATCTCGCCGTCGCCTCGCAACGTCCAGGCCATGCGCGGGCGCATCGGGCGAGTCTACGATTTGCCCATGTCGAGCTGGGGGAAGATCGGGTCGGCCGACGCGAAGCTCGCCGGGCGCGCCGAGGAGATCCTCGACGCCGACGAGCGGCTGCGGATCTTCCGCTCGCGGGGATCCGACCCGCCGACGCCCGACGCGCAGCTGTTTCGCGCGGCCATCTCCGAGCGCTGGCACGAGGGGCGCGGGCTGCTGCGCGGCTGATGTTCGCCGCGCTGGCGCGCAACGGCGCGCGCCACACCTCGGTCGTCATGACGCTCGAGGCGGTCTTCGCCGTCGGGCTGGCCACGCTCATCCTCGGCGAGCCGCTTGGCGTCTGGCAGGTGCTGGGCGGCGCCGCCGTGCTGGCGGCGACGATCGTCGTCGGCCCGATCCGCGCCGTGGCTAGCGCATGCCTCGCGTGGGTAACTCGGCGCCGCATGCGCACGTACGACCTCATCGCCGACCTCCCGGTGCGGATCGACGAGTACGCCCTCGAGGGCCTCGAGCAGCACGTGTCGAGCGACTTCACGCGCCGTACCACCGTCGTCCACCTGCGCGGCAACGGCGAGCATGGGCACGGCGAGGACGTCGCATGGGACTCGGTCGACCAGCAGCGCGCGCTGCAGGCCGGGCCGCGCATGGACCTGGCCGGCGACTGGACGCTGCGCTCGTTCGGCGAGCACCTCGCCGGCCTCGATCTCTATCCGCAGGCGCCCCGCGAGGAGGTCGCGCGGCGCTATCGCACCTGGGCCTACGAGTCCGCGGCACTGGATCTCGCGCTGCGCCAGGAGGGCATCGCGCTGCACACGATGCTCCAGCGCGAGCCGCAGCCGCTGCGCTTCGTCGCCTCCGTGCGCCTCGGCGAGCCGCCGTCGCTCGATCCGCTGTCCTGCCGGCTCGAGCGGTACCCGAACCTGCGCCTCAAGCTCGATCCGACGTCTGACTGGGACGAGCGGTTGATCGACGCGGTCGCGCGCTGCGGTGCGGTCGAGCTGCTCGACTTCAAGGGCCACTACGAGGGCTCGGTCGTCGAGCAGCCGCCCGATCTCGAGCTCTATCGCCGCGTCCTCGCCGCGTTCCCAGACGCGTGGCTCGAGGACCCGAAGCTCACGCCCGAGATCGACGAACTACTGACCCCCTACCGCGAACGCATCACGTGGGACGCGAACTTCCACTCCGTCGCCGACCTCGAGGCGCTGCCCTTCGCGCCGCGGATGGTGAACTTCAAGGCGTCGCGGATCGGCAGCGTCGAGCTGCTGCTGGACGCCTACGACTACGTCGCCGAGCGCGGGATCGGCGCCTACGGCGGGGGGATGTTCGAGCTCGGTCCGGGCCGCGGACAGGCGCAGTACCTCGCCTCGCTGTTTCACCCCGACGCGCCGAACGACACCTCGCCGCCGGGCTTTCACGAGCCCGATCCGGTGCCGGGACTGCCCGACAGCCCACTCGAGCCCGCGCCGCCGGCGTCGGGCTTTCGCTGGGGATGAGCTCTCGCGCGTGACGGGCGCCGCGGCGCCGACCGGCGCATGAATCGCGCTTCAGCGGGAACGCTGTATTCACGCGATGCACGTGGCTGCGTGCGCCGTCCCGAAGACCCTGTCAAGCGGCCGGCGTCACGCGAGCGCGGGCGACAGCAGGAGCATCGAACAGCTTGGCGGAGGATCCGATGGCCGACGCACGACCGTGTCCATGACGTATCTGCACTGCCCCCGTTGCCGGCTCGCGATCAGGTGCCAGGCGCGGTACCTGATCATGACCAACTGTCCGCGCTGCCTGGCTCGCGCGGCGGTGGCCTCCCCGCTGTTCGCGTCGCCGCTGACAGCTGCGGAGCTTCGTAGGAGCGAGCGCGAGGTCGTCGGTATCGCGCCGTCGGCGGGCGCTCGGGCATCCCAGCAGGGTGGCCGGACGGCGCACCGGCCGTCCGCGAATTGCTGAGCAGCCGCGAACGGTGTCGGACGCGGGCGGGCCGGGTACCGTTGCGGTAATCGTCACGGCAACGTCGCGTCGCGAGCGGGGTCGTGCTGGTTTGTCTGTCGCTCGGGAACAGCTCGAGGGCCGCCATGCGGTCTCGGTTGGACCGGCTCCTGGTCTCGTACCGTGATCGAAGGACTCCGATGGACACGATAGATCCTCCCGCCACGCACGAGGACGGCGCCGGTCAGGGCGTCCTCAGCGCCATCTCCAACGAGATGGTGCGCATCTACAAAAACCAGTTCGGCCGCGGGCCGACGAAGACTCGCACGCGCTGGGCCGGCACGGACATCGTCATCGTCACGCTCGAGGACACCTTCACGCCCGCCGAACGCAGCCTGCGCCGGATGGGCGAGCACGAGCGCCTGCGTGACCTGCGCCTGCTGTTTCAGTATGCGGAGACCACGCGCTTCTGCGAGCCGGTCGAGCGGCTGACCGGGCGCAAGGTCCGCGCCTTCATCAGCGGCATCGACACGGTGTCCGATATCGCGTGCGAGATGTTCATGCTGCACCCACACGGCTACGACGGCCCGTCGCGAGGCGAGCTGTCCGACACCTGACGCGGTCGCCGGGCGCTCGCCCGGCGACCGCGGTCGCGCTCTAACCCTGCGCCAGCGCGGGCTCTGCGGCCGCGATGCCCGCCATCCGGTTGCGGCTGGTCAGCAGCGCCGCGCAGACGACCCCGCCGACGGCGAAGATCGCCGCGGCCCCCCAGAAGGCCGTCGCGTAGCCGTGAACGGCGGCATCGGCGACGAGCGCCGGTGACGGCCGCCCGGCCGACGTCGCCAGCTGGCTCGTGACGGCCGACGCGGCCAGCGTGCTCAGCAGCGCGGCGCCGATCGAGCCGCCGACCTGCTGCATCGTGTTGACCATCGCCGACGCGACGCCGGCGTCGCCGGGCGCCACGCCGAACGTCGCGGTCGCCATCGCGGAGCTGAAGACGAGCCCCATCCCGGCGCCGACGATCAGGATGCCGGGCAGCACGTGTGTCGCGTACGCCGTGTCGGTCCGATGCTCGTCAGCGCCATCAGGCCGAACGCGGCCAGCAGCAGGCCGCCGCCGGAGGGCTGGCGGCGCCTTCTGGCGATCGTCACCGACGGGCTGCGCACGCGGCGCGACGAGCCCGACGAGCTCGGGCACGAGCCGCTGGCACCCGAGCAGACCCAGCTCCCGATGCGCGCGTGGCGGCCCGGCCCGCGCTAGACGGAGCCGGGCCTCGCGGGTCCCTATGATCGGCAGCGGGTCCCGTAACGCCGTGCTTCGCATGGCCGTCCCCGGGCTGCGCCCGGGACGCACAACTCGCAGGAGGAATCACATGCAGCTGGGCGAAACCGCTCCCGACTTCCAGGCAGACACGACCGAGGGTCCGATCTCCTTCCACGACTGGCTCGGCGACTCGTGGGGCGTGCTGTTCTCGCACCCGAAGGCCTTCACGCCGGTGTGCACGACCGAGCTCGGCTACATGGCCTCGATCGAGCCCGAGTTCGCCAAGCGCGGCGTGAAGATCGCCGCGATCTCCGTCGACCCGGTCGACAAGAACGAGGGCTGGGCCGCGGACATCGAGAGCTCGCAGGGCACCGCGCCGAACTATCCGGTGATCAGCGACGCGGACTTCGCGGTCTCCAAGCTCTACGGCATGCTGCCCGCCGACGTCGAGGGCGATCCGGGCTCGCGCACGCCGGCCGACAACCAGACGGTGCGCAACGTCTTCGTCGTCGGTCCCGACAAGAAGATCAAGCTGATCCTCGTCTATCCGATGACGACGGGCCGCAACTTCGACGAGGTCCTGCGCGTGGTCGACTCGCTGCAGCTGACGGCAAACGAGAAGGTCGCGACCCCCGCCCAGTGGCAGAAGGGCGACGACGTGATCATCGCCGGCTCGGTCTCAAACGACGAGGCCAAGGAGAAGTACCCCGACGGCTGGGAGACCCCGCTGCCCTACATGCGGGTCGTGCCCGACCCAAGCGCCGCCTGAGCGGCGCGGGACGGAGCGGCGCCGTCGGTCGGCGCCCGCTCCGGCCCGGCTTGGCCTCGGAGCGCACGCGAGGCCCGTCGCGAGCATCGCGCGTCCGGCGCTCGCTAGCCTCGGCGCGTGGACCCCGTCGCCTTTCGCGCCCAGTTCCCCGTCCTCGAGCGGGTCGCCTACCTCAACGCCGGCACCTGCGGGCCGCTGCCGCAGCCGGCCGTCACCGTCGCGACGAAGGTCCTCGAGGAGTCCACGCGGTCTGGCCGCTCGACGATGTACTTCCAGCAGATGCTCGCGCTGGCGACCCAGCGCCGCGCCGCCTACGCCGCGCTGCTCAGCGCGCAGGCCGAGGACGTCGCGCTGACGACGTTGACGAGCGAGGGCATCGCGCGCGTGCTGGCGGGGCTCGAGCTCGAGCCCGGCGATGAGGTGCTGACGTCGACCGAGGAGCATCCGGGCCTGCTCGGCCCGCTGTCGGCCGCGCGCGCCCAGCGCGGCATCGAGGTTCGCGCGGTGGCGTTCGAACGCCTCGCCGAGGAGGTCTCCCCCGCCACGCGCCTGATCGCCTGCTCGCACGTCAGCTGGATCGACGGCCGCCTGGCGCCGCACCTCGGCGGCCTCGGCGTTCCGGTCCTGCTCGACGGCGCCCAGGGCGCCGGCGCCGTGCCGATCGACGTCACGACGCTCGGCTGCGACTTCTACGCCGCCTCCGGTCAGAAGTGGCTCTGCGGCCCGGTCGGCACCGGGCTGCTGTGGGTCTCGCCGGAGTGGAGCGAGCGGCTGCTGGCACGCGGCCCGACCTACCTCAACCTCGAGGATGTGAGCGCCGGCCTGGACGCGGTCCCCGTCGCCGGCGCCGCGCGCCACGACGCCTCGGCGCAGAGTCTCGAGGCGGCCGTCGCGGCCGCGACGGCGTTCGTCCTGCTCGCATCGACGGGCTGGGAGGACGTGTACGAGCGTGCGGCGACGCTCGCCCAGACGCTCGCCGACGCGCTCGCCGAGCGCGGCCTGCGCGTCTCGCCGCGCGATCGCACGACGCTCGTCTCGTGGCACGACGACGATCCGCCCGCGACGAAGGACCGCCTCGCAGCGGCCGGCGTCGTGATCCGCGACCTGCCCGGAACCGGCCTGCTGCGCGCCTCGGTCGGCGCGTGGAACGACGAGTCGGACCTGCAGCGCCTGCTCGGCGCGCTGCAGGGGGGCGGGTCATAAGCTCGGTGCGTGCGTGCGGTCGTCCTCGCGGCGGTGCTGATGCTCGCGGGTTGTGGCGCCGCCGAGCCGCAACCGCGTGGCGGATCTGCGACCGACACGCGCGTGGCGAGTGCCCGGTTTGCGCATGCGTGCGCGAAGGACGCAGGCTCGGTCTCCGTTGGCGTGCTCTGCCCGACGCGTCTGCCGGCCGGTGGCTTTGAGTCGCCGCGCAGCTACGGCGACGCGCCCTGCACGTATCTGATCGATCTCGAGCCGCGCGGGATGCTCGAGCGCGCGGGAGAGGTGTTTCACCTGCTCTTCGGGGGGACCTGCGAACCCTGGTCGCTGGACACGCGAGATGGCCGCTGGCCTGCCGGCCTCGATGGCGCCCGAGCGGGCGACGACCTGCGGCTGATCGGAACCACGAGCCTCACGCCCGGGCAGACCGAGGCCGACCGCCGGCGCGTGCGGCTGCGCGTGCTGCGCCGCGCCCGCATCGGCCCGAACCCGGCGCTGGTGGTGCGCAATCCGCCATACCCGGCCGGCGGCATTCACGGCGGACACATCAGCATCGTCTGGAACGCGAGCGGCGCCGGCTATGTCGTCACGGGCCACGCCGCCGCCTCCGCTGAGCGACCGGACGGCAATCCAGGCGCGATCACGCAGGAACGCGCGCTCGAGACGCTCATCGCGGTCGCCCGCTCGATGCGCCGGGCGCCCTGACGACGCTGCCGGCCGTCAGGCGCCCCAACCAATCGCGTCGTTGGCCTCGCCTCGGCCCGCTCCCGGTTTCTCGCTCTCGGGCTACGCTCGGTTCATGCGAGAGATCTTCAAGGGATTTCTCGTGCTGAGGCTGCTTGCCTTCTTGCCGTTGTTGATCGTCATCATGGTGCTGGTGGGGGTCTCGGCCCTCGCGCGCGGCGCGGACGTCCTCGGCATCGCCGTCCTCGCCGGCGTTCCCATCGTCGTGGTGGCTGCGCTCGGGTGGCTGATGGCGCGGCGCGCCGGTGGGCGGCGCCGTTAGGCGCTAGGGGCGGCGCTTGCCGCTCGGACCGACGACCCACCACAGCCCGCCGTTGAGGTTGACGTTGTGGCAGAGCACCTTGCCGGGACCCTCGTTGACGTAGTAGTACAGCGGCCTACCGGCGTAGGTCACCTGGCGCTTGCCGTCGCGCCGGCGGATGGTCCCGAGCAGGGACCTCTTCGTCCCGCGACCCGCGCGGGGCGTGCCCGTCGTGTAGACCGGCGGCCACGCGGTCGCGCAGCTGCCATAGCAGTTCGAGACGTTGCGCCGGTCGCGCTGGAAGACGTAGATCGCCTGGCGCTTGGGTCCCCACAACATCGTCCCGAACTCCGACCCGCGCACGGTGATCGTGGTCCCCGCGCCGATCGCCGCCGGAGCGGTGGCGCCGATACCCAGCGAGGCCAGCAGCGCAGCCAGCGTCAGCCGTGTCATTCGCGTCCGATGGAACTCGACGATCCCCGACAGGAGCGTTCTCATGCCTGAATGCTCCCAGGAAAGCAGCGGCAGGTCGACCCGGATCTCCATCGTCGGCGTGCGTGCGGCGCGGCGGGCCCTATGGTCTTGCGATGGATGCGCGAGGGTGCAGGATCGCGCCGTCGCCGATTGGCGCCGGGGCGACGCTCGAGGAGCTCGAGGGAGACCCGCACCGGCTGCTCGCGCGGCTGCGCGAGCGCGAGCCGGTGTCCTTGGTACCCGCGTTGGGGGGCTGGCTGGTCACGCGGCACGACCTCGCGATGCGGGTGATGCGCGACCCGCGGGCGTTCACCGTCGACGACCCGCGCTTCTCGACCGGGCAGGTCGTCGGGCCGAGCATGCTCACGCGCGACGGCGAGGAGCACCGCAGCCACCGCGAGCCGTTCGCCGCCGCGTTTCGCCGTGGTGCGGTGGTCGCGCGCTTCACGCGGTTGGTGGAAGACGAGGTCGAGCGGCTGATCGACGAGATCCAGCCGGCCGGCGGCGCCGACCTGCGGGGAAGTCTGGCGGCGCCGCTGGCGGTCGCCGTCGTGACGCACGCGCTCGGGATCGAGGACGCCGACCCAGCAGCGCTGCTCGACGTGTACGAGCGGATCGTGGCGGCGGTGACCGACCTGACGGCCGAGCGGCCGGTGAGCACGGAGGGCCGCGACGCCTACGCCGCGCTGTCGGCAGCGATCGCCCCGGCGCTCGAGCGCGACCCTGCCAGCTCGCTGCTGGCCGCCGCCGCCGGCCAAGCGGGCGGTCTGCGGCGCGAGCACGTCATCTCCAACGCGGCCGTGCTGCTGTTCGGCGGCATCGAGACGACCGAGGGCATGATCGCCAACGGCGTCTGGCACGTGCTCTCCCATCCCGACCAGCTCGCCCGCGTTCTGGCGAGCCCCGCTCTGCTGGCAAACGCGGTCGAGGAGTCGCTGCGCCTCGAGCCGGCCGCGGCGATCGTCGATCGCTATGCGACCGCCGACATCGAGCTCGCCGGCGCCCCGATCCGATGCGGCGAGCTGGTGCGTGTCTCGATCGCCGGCGCCAACCGCGACCCCGAGGTGTTCGCGGACCCCGACCGCTACGACGTGACGCGCGCCAATGCGCGCCGGCACCTCGCGTTCGCGCACGGGCCGCACGCGTGCATCGCGATGCACCTCGCGCGCCTGGAGGCCCACACCGCTCTCGAGCGCCTGCTGCGGCGGATGCCCGATCTGCGCCTGGACCCGGCCCGTCCGAGCGCGCCGCGCGGGCTGGTGTTTCGCAGACCGCCCGAGCTGCGCGTTCTCTGGACCCCTGCGTCCGGGGGTAACACCGGCTTGAACTAGGCTCGGGCGATGTCGCTTGGAGTCTTCGCGGGCCTGCGGGTCCGGGAGTTCGCGAAGCCCTGAAATGGTACGAGCGGTGGACGCCCGGGTGGCCGGGATCGCCGCACGCGGTCTGGACCCAGGCGAACGGCTCGCGTACTCCAACGGCGTTCGCAAGGGGGTCGACCGGGACCCTGACGGCAACGAGCTCGGGGTTTCGCTGGCGCGCCGGTCGAGGGACCCTGACGCGGTCCTACGCCGTCAGCGCTTGGTCCACGCGCCGGGATCCTCGGTCAGCTCGGTGACGCCGGCCGGAAGCTCGCCGGCTGCGACGTCCGCCAGCGTGACCTCGTCCAGCACGCGGCGCAGGCTCGCGCGCACGGCGATCCAGATCTCTCGCATCGGCTCGGCGCTGCCGCCGTAGTGCAGCTCGTGCGGCGGGCGGCCGCCGACGCCTGCCAGCGGCCCGTCGATCGCGCGGATGACGTCGGCGATCGCGATCTCAGCGGCCGGGCGCGCGAGCAGGTGGCCGCCATCGGGGCCGCGGCGGCTTTCGATCAGGCCCGCCTGGCGCAGTCCCTGGAGGATGTTCTCCAGGAACTTCACGGGGATCTCCTGGGCACGCGCGATCGCGTCGGCCTTCACCGGGCGAAGCGGCTCGCCTGACGCCTGCGCGGCCGCGAGCTCGACGGCGGCACGGACGGCGTAGTCGACCTTGGCGGAGACGCGCACGCCCTCATGATGGCGCGAACTCGCGCGCGCGGTGCACTCGCAGCCAGACGATCTGCCCGGCGCACAGCTCGAGCTCGTCGGCCTGCTGGCGCGTGACGAGGATCGGCACCGGCGTCCCGTCGCCGAGCACGGCCTCGACGCGGACCTCGAAGCCGACCCGTGCCACCCGCTCCACGAGCGCCTGCTGGGCGTCCTCCTCGGCGTCCTCGAGGATCTCGATGTCGTGCGGGCGCACCCACGTCTCACCGAGCCGTGAGACCGGCCCGACGAAGCCCATGACGAAGGGGTTGGAGGGCCGCTCGTAGAGGTCGTCGGGGGTGCCGGTCTGCTCGATGCGCCCCGCGTTGATGACCGCGACCTGCTGGGCGACCTCGAGCGCCTCCTCTTGGTCGTGGGTGACGAAGATCGTCGTCACGTGGACCTCGTCGTGGAGCTTTCGCAGCCAGTCGCGAAGCTCCTTGCGCACGGTCGCGTCGAGCGCGCCGAAGGGCTCGTCGAGCAGCAGCACGCGCGGCTGCACCGCGAGCGCCCGAGCCAAGGCCATGCGCTGGCGCTGGCCGCCGGAAAGCTGGGCCGGATAGCGCTCGGCCCAGCCGCCGAGGTGCACGAGCGCGAGCAGCTCGTCGACGCGGTCGCGGACCTCGCTCTTGGGCCGCTTGCGGATCCTCAAGCCGAAGGCGATGTTCTCCCTGACGGTCATGTGCTTGAACGCCGCGTAGTGCTGGAAGACGAAGCCCACCCCACGCTCCTGGGCGGGCATGTTCGTGACCGCCTCGCCGGAGAACAGCACCTCCCCCGCGTCGGCCACCTCGAGCCCCGCGATGACGCGCAGCAGCGTCGACTTGCCGCCGCCCGACGGGCCCAGCAGCGCCGTCAGCGAGCCGTCGGGCACGCTCAGCGAGACGTCCTCGAGCGCCTGAAAGCCGTTGAAGGACTTGCTGACGTTGCGCACGTCGATCGCCATCGCGCTAGCTCTCCTTGCGTCGGTCGAGCAGGGTCATGGTGCTGATGACGGCGAGCGCCAGCAGCGCCAGCACGACGGAGGCGGCGTAGGCGCCGGTGAGGTCGAAGGCCTGGAAGCGCTGCTCGACGAACAGCGTCATGGTCTCGGTCTGGCCCTCGATCTTGCCCGAGACGACGGCGACCGCCCCGAACTCGCCGAGCGCGCGGGCGGTCGTCAGGATCACGCCGTAGGCGACGCCCCAGCGGATCGCCGGCAGCGTGATCCGGCGGAAGGTCTGCGCCGGCGAGGCGCCGAGCGTGCGCGCCGCGTCCTCCTGCTCGACGCCGATCTCGCGCAGCACCGGCACGACCTCGCGCACGACGAACGGCAGCGAGACGAAGATCGTCGCGAGCACCATCCCCGGCGTCGAGAAGATCACGCGGATGCCGTTCTCGGCGAGCCACGTGCCGATCCAGCCCGAGTTGCCGTAGACGAGGATCAGCGCAAGGCCGACGACGACCGGCGAGACGGCGAACGGCAGGTCGACGATCGCCGAGACGAGCGTCTTGCCGCGCCAGCGCCCGCGCACGAGCGCGAGCGCGAGCCCGATGCCGAAGATCGTGTTCAGCGGCACGGCGATGCCGACCATCAGGCACGTCAGCCAGAACGCGTGCTGCGCCGACGGCGTCGTGACCGCCTCGAGCGCCGGTCCGATGCCGCCCTCGAACGTGCGATAGAAGACCATCGCGACCGGGATCGCCAGCAGCGCGGCGAGGTAGCCGAGCGCGAGCAAGCGCAGCGTCAGCCGCGAGGCACGCGGCTCAGCGGACACGATCCGCCCCGCGCGTCGAGAGCCAGCTGACGAGCAGCAGCAACAAGAAGGACAGCACGAGCAGCACGACGCTGACGGCCGCCGCGCCGGCGGTGTTGTCGGACTCGATCTGGCCGAACAGGAAGACCGAGGCGACCTCGGTCTGAAACGGGATGTTGCCGCTGATCAGCACGACCGAGCCGAACTCGCCGAGCGCGCGGGCGAACGCCAGGCCGGCGCCGGCCGCGATCGCGGGCACGAGGTTGGGCAGCACGATCCGCCTGAAGACCGTCCGCGGGCGCGCGCCGAGCGACGTCGCCGCCTCCTCCATCTCGCGGTCGAGCTCCATCAGCACCGGCTGCACGGAGCGCACGACGAACGGCAGCGTGACGAACAGGAGCGCGAGCGCGACCGCGACGCGCGTGAAGCCGATGTCGAACGGCGCCGGGCCCTTGGGTCCGTAGAGCGCGAGCAGGACGAGCCCGGCGACGATCGTCGGCAGCGCGAACGGCAGGTCGATCAGCGCGTTGACGAAGCGCTTGCCTGCGAACTCGTCGCGCACGAGCACCCACGCGATCAGCGTGCCGGTGACGACGTTGATCGCCACGACGATGATCGACACGAGCACCGTGAAGCGCATCGCCGCGAACGCCTGCGCGCTCGTGACCGCCTCCCAGAACGCGCCCGCGCCGCCGGTCGTGGACTCGGCGACGACGGCGGCCAGCGGGATCAGGACGACGAGGCTGAGGTAGGCCGTGGCGAGCGCGCCGCCGATCGCCGGGGTGGCGAGGCGGCGGCGCCTGTCCCAGACATGCGGCGGCGGCAGCGCCGCGCTGTCAGCCGGTACTGACACCGAGACCCTTCTCGATGCGCTGCATGACCGAGTCCTTGGGGTCGAAGAACCTCCTCACCACCGGTGTCCAGCCGCCGAACCTCGTGATGTCGAACAGCTTCGGCGGCTTGGGATAGGTCTTCGCGTTGACGAGCGCGGGGATCACCGAGCGGTACCCCTTGGACGCGAAGATCTGCTGCGCGGGCTCGGACGTCGCGAACTCGATGAAGGCCGTCGCCTTCGGGCCGGCCTTGGTCAGCGCCGCGATCGGGTTCTCGATCAGGATCGTCTCGTCGGGCAGGACGTAGTCGAGCTTCTCGCCCTTCTGCTGGGCGGTGATCGCCTCGTTCTCATAGGAGATCAGGACGTCGCCCTTGCCGCCGGTGAAGTTCTGCAGCGACTCGCGTGCCGACTTGTCCTGGACGACGACGTTCCTGAAGAGCTTCTGCAGGTAGTCCTCTGCCTGCTGCTCGGACTTGCCCTGCTCGATCTGCGCCCCGTAGGCCGCCATGACGTTCCAGCGCGCGCCGCCGGAGGTGAAGGGGTTCGGCGTCAGCACCTCGATGCCGGGCCGGACGAGGTCCGCCCAGCCCTTGATGTTCCTGGGGTTGCCCGGGCGCACGGCCAGCGCGACGACGGAGTTGGTGACGATCCCCTTCGTCGGCGTCGCGTTCCAGTCGGCGACGACGAGCTTCTCCTCGACGAGCTTCGTGATGTCCGGCTCGAGCGACAGTGCCGCGATGTCGGTCGGCAGGCCGGCGATGACCGCTCGCGCCTGGTCGCCGGAGTTGCCGTAGGACTGCGAGAACTCGGCGCCGTCGCCGGCGGGCGTCTTCGCGAACGCCGGGATGATCTCCTCGTAGGCCTCCTTGGGCGTCGAGTAGGCGACGAGCGACAGCTTCGAGCCGCCGCTCGCCGACTCGGAGGAGCCGCCGCAGGCGACCAGCACGGTGGCGGTCAGGAGCATGGCGAGGGCGGTCAGGGGCTTGGTCGCATTCATGCGCCGAGAAAGTACTACATACCTGATCAAGTTTGTGCAGTTTTAGGTCTGGGGCGGGTGTGCGGGGCCCTCCCCATAGACCGCCAACGCGTCAGGCCGCGCGCCAGGGCGCGGCCGGTGCCTCATCCATCCGCGAGATTGGCGATCATGCTGGCGGCAGATCCCGCCGCGGCCCGTCCGGCTGCCGCCCATGCCCGGCCGAACCGACGATGACAAGCCACTCACCAATCCTGCGATGGAGCCTCCTCGCGGCCACGTGCCTCGCGTTGCTCGCGCTGCCCTCCCTCTCCGGCGGCGCGGCGAAGGACGAGCTCAAGGCCTACTTCGACCCGGCGGAGGGCAACACGCCGCTGGATCTCTTCGGCGTGCGCTTCGGCCAGACGGCGAGCACCGACCTGACGCTGCTGATCCGCACGCACCAGACCTGGGACCCCTCCGTCATCAGCCCGGTCGCCCATCGCACGCTGTGCATCCTGCTGCGCAGCGACGAGCAGGCCAACCCGGCCGGTCGGCTGTGCATCTACCCCAGCTCGACCGCCGACTCCAAGCTCGGCCTGCGCTACACGCCGATCGATCAGGCCGGCAACCAGCTCGGCATCCGCGACCTCGACCCGGTCGTCGTGCGCCCGAACCGCACGACGGTCCGCGTCAGCTTTGCGCCCGCGCTGCTGCGCCTGAAGCCCGGCCTCTATCACTGGCGCGCGCGCAGCCAGACCGTCGACGCGACCCGCTGTCCCGCGCCGGTGGGCTGCGAGGACTACCTGCCCAACAGCGGCGAGGTCGACATGACCATCACCCTGTCGGTCGCCCCGGAGCTCAACGCACGCTGCTTCGGCGCTGCCTCGCGCGACAGCCGCTTCATCTGCCGCAATCCGAAGCTCGCGCGCAAGGCAGTGCCGTCGCCCGACGAGGCCGTGACGTCGCCCAACCTCCCGTGCAGGCCGCTGAAGCAGATCGGGCTCGTCGTGCCGTGCGAGTTCGGCGTGCCGGCGGCCGGCGCGCGCAACACGATCGCCCTGCTCGGCGACAGCCATGCCGCGCACTGGCGCGCGGCGCTCGAGGACGCCGCCCAGGAGTTCAAGTGGCGCGGGGTGTCGATCACACGCGCGGGGTGTCCGCTGAGCAAGGCGGTGGCACGGCTGGATCCGCCGAGCCGCCGCTCGCAGTGCGTGCGCTGGAACAACGAGGTACAGGCGTGGCTGCGCGCGCACCCCGAGGTGCACACGGTCTTCGTCGTCGCGCACTTCGACGCGCGCGTCGTCGTGCGCCGCGGGCGCAGCGAGTTCGAGGCGAAGATGTCGGGCTTCTCGCAGGCTTGGCGCTCGCTGCCACCCTCGGTCAAGCGCATCGTCGTGATCCGCGACACGCCGAAGGCCGGGCGCGGGACGCTGTCGTGCGTGCGGCGTGCGATTCGCCGCCACCGCAGCCCCGCGAGCGATTGCGCGCGCTCGCGCACGCGCGCCCTGAAGCGCGACGCCGCGGTCGCCGCGGCGAACAGGCTGCACTCCAACCGCGTCAAGACGATCGACATGACGTCGTTCTTCTGCGGCCCGCGGCGCTGCTACCCCGTCGTCGGCGGCGCGCTCGTCTACAAGGACGTCACGCACCTGACCGACATCTTCGCCTCGACGCTCGGGCGCTTTCTCGTGCGCAAGCTCCGCGCGCTCGACGGCCGCGCGTAGCGCGGCCGGACAAGCGCTAGATGTCGCCCTCCTGGTAGGTGTGCACGATGCGCTGCGTGCCGCCGCGCCGGCAGGTGACCGTCGCGTAGAAGATCGCCTTGCTGTTGCCGGCGCCCGCGTACTTGCGCGTGCCCTCCCTGCAGCTGAAGTTGTTCACGCGCCTCGTGCAGCGACCCGACGGCGAGTCGCCCGAGCGCGTGCGACAGCGCCAGTAGGTGACGACGAACTTCTTCGCGTACGTGCAGGTGATGCTCGTGGCGCGGATCTCGTTGAAGTAGCCGCCCTTGGCGCCGGGGTAGCTGGGCGGGTTGCAGGAGCGCGTCGCCCGCGGGACGACGTTCGCGGTGGCCGCGCTCTGGCCGACGGCGAGCGCCGCCAGAGCGAGGCAGCTCAGGACGGCGAGCGTCGGAATGCGGAGCGGTCTGATGTAGGACGGCATGCGGCTCTCTTTCGGCGGGTTGGCGTCCGGTCGGGTCACCGTCGTGGTCCGTCATTACAGCGTGCCGCGCGGCGGGGCGATCGCGGCAGCAGACATGGAACCCCTGTCGCGGCGAAAAGGCGCGGTGCGCGGCGTCAGTCCGGCGGGAGCTCGCGCCAGGTGTTCTGCACGAGCCCGGTCGTGCCGAAGTCGCCTTGCCGGTGATCGTCTGCGTCACGGCGAGACGCCCGCGACGCGCGGGCCGAGACCGCCCGACGGGTTGACCACGAGCGTCGTCTGCGTGAGGCTCTTGGCGCCGTGCGCTCCGTCCCGGGAGACGCTGAAGGTGGTGCGGCGGAAAGTCGTCGCCGCTGGGATCGCCCAAGGCGCCCGGCGGCTGCGGCGTGCAGATCGACCGAGCTAGGCGTCGCGGCGCTCGAGCGCGACCCACGCGCCGGCGAGGAAGATCGCCAGCCAGGCGGCGACGACGAGCGTGGCGAGACCCGGGGGCAGCCCGTCGGCCACGCCCTCGAGGTGGCCCATCGAGATCGCGTCGGAGGCCGCGCCGGGCAGGTACTGCACGACGTGCTCGCCGTACCACGCGGGCAGCAGGCCGCCGAGAGACGGAGGCCCGAAGATCATCGCGAAGACGCCGAGCACCGCGCCCGACGTGCTGCGCAGCACGATCCCGAGGGCCATCGCCATGACCGGAAACTGCGCCGCCAGGATGCCGTTGCCGAGCACCGCGCGCAGCGCGTCGCCGTCGGCGAGGCTCGCCGACGGCATTCCGTAGGACGCGAAGATCGCCTGCGCGACGAGGAACATCGCCACCGTCAGCAGGACGCCGGCGACGAGCGTCAGCAGCGCCACGACCGCCGCCTTGGCGGCGATCACGCGCCGGCGCCTCGGCGTCGCGGTCAGCGTCAGGCGGATCATGCCCGAGGCGTACTCCGACGTGGCCGCCTTGATGCGGAGCACGAGCAGCAGGATCGCGCTCAGGATGGCGCCGACCATCGCGGTGCCGATCGGCTCGAACGCGCTGCGCCCGGCGCGATCCCACTGGTCGAACGTGGCGCCGAGGACCCAGGCGACAAGCGCCGTGAGCCCGACGCCGAGCAGCACGGCGAGCGCGAGCAGCACCTTCGTCGAGCGCAGCGACACGATCTTGCACCACTCCGAGCGCAGCGTTGCCGCGAACGGGGTCATGCCGCCACCCGCGGCCGGTAGTCGACGCTGTCGCGCGTGAGCTCCATGAACGCCGCCTCGAGGCTCGCCCGCCGGGGCGTGAGCTCGTGCACGCGCAGCCCGTGCTGTGCGGCGAGGTCGCCGACGGCGGGCGCGAGCAGGCCCGTCACGACGAGCGCGCCGTCGGCGCCGGGGAGCACCGCCGCCCCCGCGCGCTCGAGCAGCGCGCGCAGCCGGCCCGCGTCGGGCGAGCGCACGTGGACGTGGCTGCCCGTCGCGGCTTGGGTGAAGTCGGCGATGCTGGTGTCGGCGATCAGCTGCCCGCGGCCGATGACGAGCACGTGATCGGCGGTCTCCTCCATCTCGTGCATGAGGTGGCTGGAGACGACGACCGTGCGCCCCTCGGCGGCGAAGCCCTGCAGCAGCGTGCGGATCCAGCGGATGCCCTCGGGATCGAGCCCGTTCATCGGCTCGTCGAGCAGCAGCGTGGCGGGGTCGCCGAGCAGCGCCGTCGCGATCCCGAGGCGCTGTGACATGCCCAGCGAGAAGCCGCCGACGCGGCGGCCAGCGACCTCGGTCAGGCCGACCTGTTCGAGCACCTCACCGACGCGACCGCGCGGCAGCCCGCCCGCCTCGGCGAGCCAGCGCAGGTGCTGGCGCGCCGTGCGCTTGCCCTGCGTCGCGCGCGCATCCAGCAGCGCGCCGACCTCGCGCATCGGCTGCTCGAGCTCACGGTAGTGCCGGCCGCCGAGCAGGACGCTGCCGGCGGTCGGATGGTCGAGCCCGACGATCATCCGCATCGTCGTCGACTTGCCCGATCCGTTGGGGCCGAGGAAGCCGGTCACGACGCCGGGCCGGATGTCGAACGTCAGCCCGTCGACCGCGACGGCGTCGCCGTAGTGCTTGGTCAGGCCGCGGGCCTCGATCGTCGTCATGCCGGCTCGTCGCGCTCGACGCGTTCGGGGTTGCGCTGCTTGTCGAGCTGGTCGAGGCAGACGCAGGCGACGACGACCAGCAGCAGGCCGCCGAGGATCCAGTTCTTGACGTGCAGGACCGTCTCGAGCCAGGACGGCAGGTCGGGGAACGAGATCGACGGCAGATCGAAGCTCGGCAGCCCGACGACGCGCGGCAGCACGTTGAGGATGATCGCGATCGCGACGAACAGCGCGATGCCCTTGACGGTGTTCGACGTGCCTGCTCGGTCCTGGTCGTCGCTCATGCCACGATCATCGACGCGCCCGCCGCGCGGCACATCGGGCGCGAGTATGGACTCCGCGTGCTACTTCAGGATGAGCGCGGGCGCACGAGGCCGAGGTCGTAGGCGAGCACGACGGCCTGCACGCGGTCGCGCAGGCCGAGCTTTCGCAGCACCGACGAGACGTGCGTCTTGACCGTCGCCTCGGTCAGCACGAGCCGCTTGGCGATCTCGGCGTTCGACAGCGCGAGCGCGACGAGGCGCAGCACCTCGAGCTCGCGCTCGGTCAGCTCGTCGAGGTCCGCGGGGACGGCATCGCCCGCGCCGGGCAGCGCCCCCGCGAAGTGCTCCAGCAGCCGGCGGGTGACCGACGGCGCGAGCAGCGCGTCGCCGCGCGCGACGACGCGGATCGCCTCGCCCAGCTCGGCCGGGCGCACGTCCTTGAGCATGAAGCCGCTCGCGCCCGCGCGCAGGGCGGCGAAGACGTACTCGTCGGCGTCGTAGGTCGTCAGGACGATGATCCGGCTCGGGCTGCCAGACGCGACGATCCGGCGCGTCGCTTCGAGGCCGTCCATCTCCGCCATGCGCACGTCCATCAGCACGACGTCGGGCGCGAGACGCTCGACGAGCTCGACCGCCTCGCGCCCGTTCTCCGCCTCGCCGAGCACCTCGAGGTCGGCCTTGGCGTCGAGGATCATGCGAAAGCCGCCGCGCACGAGCGCCTGGTCGTCGACCAGCACGATCGAGATGCTCACCGCGGCGCCTCCAGCGGCAGGCGCGCGCGGACGCCGAAGCCGCCGCCGTCGCGCGGCCCGGCCTCCAGCGTTCCGCCGAGCATCGCGGCGCGCTCGCGCATGCCGGCGATGCCCCGGCCCGAGCCCGGCGAGGGCCCCGCCGTCGCGCGGCCGTCGTCGACGATCTCGAGCTCGAGGCAGCCGGGCAGCCGGCGCACGGCGACCTCGGCGCTGGATGCGCCGGCGTGACGCAGCGTGTTCGTCAGCGCCTCCTGCACGATCCGGTAGGCGGACAGGTCGACGCCGGCCGGCAGCGACGCGCCGTCCGCGCCCTCGCGCGTGACCGCGACGTCCAGCCCGGCGGCGCGCAGCGGCGCGATCAGCTCGTCGAGGCGGTGCAGGCCCGGCTGGGGTTGCGCCGGCTCGTCGTCCGACGGTCCGCCGCCGACCGGCGCGAGCAGCCGGCGCAGCTCCGCGAGCGCGTCGCGGCCGGCGGACTCGATCGAGCGCAGCGCGGCGCGCGCCTGGTCGGGACGCTCGTCGAAGACGTCGTCGGCCGCGGCCGCCTGCACGACGATCACCGACACGCTGTGGGCGATCACGTCGTGCAGCTCGCGCGCGATCCGCGCCTGCTCCTCGCCGACCGCGCGCCGCGTGCCCTCCTCGATCGCCTTGTGGCGGTTGCGCGCCGCTTCGCCGAGCGCCCACACTCCGGCCGCGATCGCCATGCCGAAGCCGACGTCGCCGGGCGACAGCTCGGCGTAGCTCAGCGCGGTCAGGCCGAGGACCACGGCGAGCGCGGGCAGCGAGACCCACGGACGGCGCAGCGCCGCCAGCGAGTACAGCGCGACGAGCGCGGCGGCGGGAAACAGCGTGTCCGGGGCGTAGAGCTGCAGCGGCAGCGCGCCGACGCAGGCGATCGCCATCACGCGCTCCGGATGCGACCAGCGCCACAGCAGCGCGACGGCCTGCGCGATCGCGGCCAGGATCAGCAGGAGCTTCTCCGGCGAGTCGCCCTCCGGCGGCGGCCGGTCGAGCACGACGAGCATGAGAAACAGGCCGACGAGCAGCGCGAGCGCGATGTCGGCGTTGCGCTGCCACCTGCTACGCACGGGAGCGTGCACGCCGTTCACATCCGCAGCACGGGCCGCTGCGGCTCGCCGAGCGGGGCGTTCGCGCAGACCGACAACGCGAAGCCGATCGTCTCGCGCGTGGCGCGCGGATCGATGATGCCGTCGTCCCACAGGCGCGCCGTCGCGTGGTAGGGGTGCGACTGGGCCTCGTAGCGCGCGCGGATCTGCGCGCGCTGGGCCTCCAGCTGCGCCGGGTCGCGATCGGAGCGCACGGCGCCGAGCACGGTCGCCGCCTGATCGCCGCCCATGACCGAGATGCGGGCGTTCGGCCACATCCACAGAAAGCGCGGGTCGTAGGCGCGCCCGCACATGCCGTAGTTGCCGGCGCCGTAGGAGCCGCCGACGATGACCGTCAGCTTCGGCACGCGCGCGCACGCGACCGCCGCGACCATCTTCGCGCCGTCGCGCGCGATCCCGCCCGCCTCCGCCTCGCGCCCGACCATGAAGCCGGTGATGTTCTGCAGGAACAGCAGCGGCACGCCGCGCTGGTCGCACAGCCCGACGAAGTGCGCGGCCTTGCGCGCGCTCTCGCCGAACAGCACGCCCTGGTTGGCGAGGATGCCGACCGGGTGGCCATGGACATGGGCGAAGCCGCAGACGATCGTCGTCGCGTAGAGCGACTTGAACTCATGCCAGCGCGAGCCGTCGACGATCCGCGCGACGATCTCGCGCGGGTCATAGCCCGTCCGCGCGCCGGCCGGCACGACGCCCAGCAGCTCGTCCGGGTCGACGACCGGGTCGACGGCCGCGACGCGCTCCCAAGGCGTCCGCGCACGCGGGCCCAGCGTCGCGACGATCGAGCGCACGATCTCGAGCGCCTCGGCGTCGTCGGCGGCGACGTGGTCGACGACCCCCGAGCGGCGGCCGTGCAGGTCGCCGCCGCCGAGCTCCTCGGCTGAGACCTCCTCCCCGGTCGCCGCCTTCACGAGCGGCGGGCCGGCGAGGAAGATCGTCCCCTGCCCGCGCACGATCACGGTCTCGTCGCTCATCGCCGGGACGTAGGCGCCGCCGGCGGTGCACGAGCCCATCACCGCGGCGATCTGCGCGATGCCCGCGGCGGACATCGTCGCCTGGTTGAAGAAGATGCGCCCGAAGTGCTCGCGGTCGGGGAAGACCTCGTCCTGCATCGGCAGGTACGCGCCGCCGGAGTCGACGAGGTAGATGCACGGCAGGCGGTTGCGCAGCGCGATCTCCTGCGCGCGCAGGTGCTTCTTGACGGTCAGGGGGAAGTATGCGCCTCCCTTGACCGTCGCGTCGTTGGCGACCACGACGACCTCGCACCCGTGAACAAGGCCGATCGCGGTGACGATGCCTGCGCCCGGCGCGGCGCCGTCGTAGAGGCCGTGGGCGGCCATCGGCGAGAGCTCGAGCAGCGGCGAGCCGGGATCCAGCAGCGCCTGGACGCGCTCGCGCGCCAGCAGCTTGCCGCGCGCGACGTGGCGCTCGGCGGCGACCGGCCCGCCGCCGGCGCGGGCCTGCGCGAGCTGCGCCTCGAGATCCTCGATCAGCGCGCGGTTGGCGGCGGCGTTGGCGGCGAACGTCTTGCCGTTCGGGCGCGCCTTCGTGCCCAGCACGACGCTCACCGCGGGCTCCAGTCGACCGGCCCGGCGACGATGGTGTGCGAGCTCAGCTCGCGCCCGAGCACGCCACGGATCTCGCGCGCGGCGCCGAGCAGCGCGTCGAGGTCGATGCCGGTCTCGATCCCCATCTCGTGCAGCATGCTCACGAGATCCTCGGTCGCGATGTTGCCGGTCGCGCCCGGCGGAACCGGGCAGCCGCCGAGCTCGCCGGCGCTGGATTCGAACGAGTCACAGCCGGCCTGCAGCGCGGCGAGCACGTTCGCCAGGCCCTGGCCGCGCGTGTTGTGGAAGTGCGCGGTCAGCTCGAGCTCGTCGCCGAGCGCCGCGCGCGCGGCCTCGAAGTGGGCGCCGACCTGCAGCGGGTTGGCCATCCCGGTCGTGTCGCCGAAGGCGATCTCCTGCGCGCCGGCGGCGGCCAGGCCGGCGGCGACGTCGAGCACGCGCGAGCGCTCGACGACGCCCTCGTAGGGGCAGCCGAAGCTCGTCGCGATGACCGCCTCGACGCGCAGCCCGGCCGCGCGCGCACGCGCGATGACGCGACCGAGGCTGTCGAGCGACGAGGCCACCGAGCGGTTGACGTTCTTGAGGTTGTGCGTCTCGGACGCCGACAGGAAGACGCCGATCTCCTCGAAGTGCCCGAGCAGCTCGAGCGCGTGGTCCAGCCCGCGCGAGTTGGGCACGAGCACGCTGCGCGCGACGCCGGCCGGCACGTCGATCCCCGCCAGCACCTCGCGTGCGTCCGACAGCTGCGCGATGACGTCGGCGCGCACGAAGCTCGTGACCTCGATGCGCCGCAGACCCGTGCGCGCGAGGCGGTCGATCCACGCGACCTTGTCGGCGGTCGCGACGACCTCGGGCTCGTTCTGCAGCCCGTCGCGCGGCCCGACCTCGCGGATCCTGACGGCCCTCGGGAGCACTACGCCCCCAGCCCGCGCGCGATCACCATCTGCTGGATCTCGTCGGTGCCCTCGCCGATCGTCAGGACCTTCGCGTCGCGGTACATGCGGCAGACCGGGTACTCCTCGATGTAGCCGTAGCCGCCGTGGATCTGGACGGCCTCGTCGGCGCAGCGCACCGCCAGCCGGCCCGTCTTGAGCTTCGCCTGCGCGGCCGCGAGACCGAACGACCGCCCCGCGTCCTTCAGCAGCGCGGCGCGGTAGACGAGCAGCCGCGCGGCCTCGATCTCCGTCGACATGTCGGCGAGCTTGGCCGCGATCGTCTGGAACTTCGAGATGGCCTGGCCGAACGCGCGGCGCTGCGTGGCGTATGCCAGCGCCTGGTCGAAGGCGCCCTGCGCGAGCCCGAGGCCCATCGCCGCGACGCCGATGCGTCCGATCTCGAGCACGTGCAGGAACTGCGCGAGGCCGCGGCCGGCGGCGCCGAGCAGGTTCTCCCGCGGGACGCGGCAGCCGGTGAACGCCAGCGGGCGCGTATCCGATGCGTGCCAGCCCATCTTGCGGTAGGGCTCGCCCTGCTCGTAGCCGGGCGTGCCGTTGGCGATCAGGAGGTTCGAGATCTCGTTCTCGCCGGTCAGCGCCGTGATCGTCACGAGCCCGGAGATGTCGGTGCCGGCGTTGGTGATGAACTGCTTGGCGCCGTCGACGACCCACTCGTCGCCGTCGAGCACCGCCCGCGTCCTGGTGTTCGACGCGTCCGAGCCGGCCTCGGGCTCGGTCAGGCCGAAGGCGCCGAGGATCTCGCCCGCGCACAGCCGCGGCATCCACTCCGCGCGCTGCTCCTCGCTGCCGTAGAGATACACGGGCTGGGTTCCCAGCGACGTGTGCGCGCACAGCGTGATCGCGACCGAGGAGTCGACGCGCGTGAGCTCCTCGACGGTCAGCGCATAGGCGAGCGTGTCCCCGCCGGCGCCCCCGTAGCGCTGCGGAAACGGGATGCCCATGAGGTTCAGCGCGCCGAGCTTGGCGATGATCTCGTAGGGGATCGCGTGCTCGCGATCGAAGCGCGCGGCGACGGGTGCGATCTCGCCCTCGGCGAACTCGCGCACCGTCCGGCGCAGCAGCTCGTGGTGGTCGTCGAGGTCGAGGCGCATCGGTCCTCAGTATGAACGCGGCTGCCGCGGGCTCAGCCTCAGCTATCCTCGCGCCGTGGCCAACAAGAAGGCAGACCCGATTCGCAAGCTGCTGGCCGGCATCACGCCCGCGCTGTTCATGGGCAATCCGTCGGGCACCGTCGTGATCATGGAGTCCAAGGTCGTCGAGGCCGGAGGCGATCCCGACGAGGTCCTGGAGTGGGTTCGCGAGCACGGCGGCTATCCGGACAAGTCCTTCGCGGTCAGCACGCGCCGTGGCCGCGGGCCGACGCTCAAGCCGCGCGAGGCGCCCAAGCCGTACTACGTCGTGCCCGAAGACGCGCTCCAGTAGCGTCGGCAGATCGCGGTTCGTGACCGCGTCTCAGGCTCAGCGCCCCGGCGGGCCGTTGAGGATCTCGTCCACGGTCTTGCCCAGGTTGTCGACCACGTCTCCGAGCAGCACGACCACGCGGTCGACCGTCGCGGCGAGCTCGCCGACGAGCGTCTTGGGAGCCTCGGCGACCGGTGCGGGCGCGGCGGGCGGCGGCGCGGGCGCGGCGGCCGCCGGCGGCGGAGCGGGCCGGCGCGGGACCGGCCTGCGCGGCGTCACGACTGGAGCCGGGGCCGGCGCCGGACCGGTGCGCGGCGGGGCGGCGGGCGCCGTGGCCAGCGCGCGCGACGGGGCGCCGTCGCGGCTCGGGCGCGCGGCGGCAGGCGGGGCGACGAGCGCGATGTCGTCCGGCTCGGCCGCGGCGCGGCGGTCGGCCGCCTCGCGCGCCGGCGAGACCTCTGGGCCGGAGATGACCTGCCCGAGCGAGCCGAGCCCGCCGAGGCCGCCCGCGCCCGCCACGACGACGATCAGCGCCGCGACGATCGCCAGCGGGACGAGCGCCGCCGCGGTTCCGGCCCCGAGCAACTGGCGCAACCACGCGCCGACGAGGTCCATGCGCTCGATCATAGGTGGCCGGGGCCCTATGACTGGCCGGTTGGTGCGGCCGACGTGAGCACGCGCGGGCGGTCGATCGCGCGGACGCTGCGCGTCGCGCTGCTCGGGCTGACGGTCGTGCTCGCCGTCATCGGCGCGATCGGGATCGCCGCGCTCTACGACGCCCGCCAGCGATACGAGGACAGCCTCTCGACGACGTCCGCGCTCGAGGTCGCGGCGGCGAACCTGCTGTCGGCGACGGTCGCGCTCGAGGCGAACCTCCAGCGCCCGCGCTCGCGCACCGCCGCACGGTACGTCGCGCGCGCCGCCGGCGACCTCAGCCGCAACGCCGCGCGCGTGCGCGCGCTCGCCGGCGAGGACGCGCGCAGCCGGGCGCTGGCGGCGCGCATCGTCCCCGCCGCGGACGCCGCCGCCGCGCTCGCCCGCCGCCCGACGCCGGCGCCGACGCGCATGCGCGCCTCCCGCGCCCTGCCCGCCGTGCGTCGCGCCGTCGGCGCGATCGCCGCGCGCCAGAGCGCGCGCCGCGAGGACAGCCGCGCGGAGGTCACGCGCCGCTCGCGCTGGGCGATCGTCGCGATCGGCCTCGGAGCCGGGCTCGCGCTCGTCGCCGTGCTCGCCTTCCTGACGCTGCTGATCCGCACGATGCGCCGCCCGCTGGACGACCTCGTCGGCGCGACGCGGCGGATGGCCTCCGGCGATCTGTCGGTCCGCGTCGAGGCGGAGGGGCCCAGCGAGCTGGCCGCGCTGGGCGAGTCCTTCAACGTCATGAGCAGCGACCTCGCCGCCGCGGGCGCGCGCGTGGAATCCCAGCGCCAGCGCCTGGCGACGACGGTGGAGAGCCTCGGCGACGGCCTCGTCATCTGCGATGCCGCCGACGTCGTCGCGACGATGAACCCGCGCGCCACCGAGCTCGTCTCGCAGCTGCGCGTCGGCGCGCGCGCGCACGGGCCCCACAGCCCGCTGCCCGACCTCGGCGCCGCGGTCGCCGGCGAGGTGACGATCGAGCACGGCGGCGTCACGCTCGCCGTGACCGCCGCGCGGCTGGGCGGTCCCGAGGGCGGCGCGGTGTGGACGCTGCGCGACATCACCGAGCGCGCGCGCCTGGAGCAGGCCAAGAGCGACTTCGTCGCGACCGCCTCGCACGAGCTGCGCAGCCCGCTGACGTCGATCAAGGGCTTCATCGAGCTGCTGGGGTCGACCGACAACGACAACCTCACGGCGCGCCAGATGGAGTTCATCCAGATCGCGCTGCAGTCGACGGACCGCCTCGTCGACCTCGTCAACGACCTGCTCGACGTCGCGCGGATCGAATCGGGCCAGTTCGAGATCCAGCCGCGCAGCTGCGACCTGCGATCGACGATCGAGGAGGTCGCGGCGCTCATGCAGCCGCGCTGCGCCGACAAGGGACAGCGCCTCGACGTGCAGATCGCCGAGCCGCGCCCGCCGGCGCTCGCCGACCCCGCGCGGGTGCGCCAGATCGTCACGAACCTGCTGACCAACGCCCACCTGTACACGGGCGAGCACGGCACGATCACGCTGCGCCTGGACGGCGACGCGCGCGCGACGCGGATCACCGTCGCCGACAGCGGCCGCGGCATGTCCCCCGAGGACGTGCGCCGCGTGTTCGACCGCTTCTACCGCGGTGCGGCCGACGAGCGCCGCAGCCCGGGCACGGGCCTGGGGCTGCCGATCGTCAAGTCGCTCGTCGACCTGCACGGCGGCACGATCGACGTGCGCTCGCAGCTCGGCTCGGGGACGCAGTTTCAGGTCTCGCTGCCCAACGCGCCCGGAGCGGCGACCTTCTCCCCTGCGCCGGTCACGGAGCCGCTGGCCTCGCGGCGGGTGCTGATCGTCGACGACGAGCCCGCGCTGGCCACGCTGATCGCCGAGCAGCTCGAGCCGCTGGGGGTGCAGAGCGTGCAGGTGCACTCCGGTGCCGAGGCGCTCGCGCGGCTGCGCCGCGAGCACTTCGATGCGATGACGCTCGACGTGCTGATGCCCGGGATGAGCGGCTTCGAGGTCGTCGAGGCCATGCGCGCGGATCGCGCCCTGCGCGACCTACCGGTGATCTTCGTGTCGGTCTCCTCGACGCTGTCCAAGCTCGGCGGCGAGTGGGCGGTGCCCAAGCCGATCGACCGCCGCCGCCTGAGCGACGTGCTGCACGCCGCGATCCAGGGCAAGCGCGCGCGCGTGCTCGTCGTCGCGCCGGATTCCGTGCGCGTCGAGCTCGCGCCGTCGCTGGCGGGCCTGGGAATCGAGCATCGCTGGGAGAGCACCGCGCAGGGCGCGGCCCGCGCCGGCGCCGAGGAGCTCTTCGAGGTCGCGCTCGTGCACGCGAGCATGAGCGAGTCGCTGACGCTCCTCGAGACCGCCGCGCTGCGTGGCCGGCGCGGCGGGCGCTCGGTGATCATGTTCGCGACCGGCGGCGCGGCCGCGGGCAGCGGCGTCGGCATGCCGGTGTTCCCGCTCGATCAGGCCGTCGAGGCGCTGCGCTCGACGCTCGGCAGCGGTACGAGCGCAGCTTCGCCAAGATGAGCACCGTGGGCACCGAGCAGCAGCTGCGCAGCCGCATCGAGGAGCTCGAGGCCGAGCTCGCGCGACGCTCCGCCGAGGACGTCGAGAAGGAGCAGCAGCTGCAGCGCTACGCCGCCGACCTGCGCGAGACGTTCAAGCAGGAGCGCAGCCGCTCGGAGGAGCTGCATCGCTCCTACATGCTGACCGTGCGCGCGCTGGCCAGCGCCGTCGAGGCGCGCGACGCCTACACCGGGCGCCACGCCGAGCGCGTCGCCGCCTACGGGCTGGCGATCGGCGCGGTCTACGGGATGCCGATCTCAGACGAGCCGCAGATCGAGTTCGGCTTCCTGCTGCACGACGTCGGCAAGGTCGCGGTGCCCGATGCGATCCTGTTCAAGCCCGGTCCGCTGACGGCGGCCGAGCGCCTGGTCATGCAACAGCACCCGGTCACCGGCTCGGAGATCGTTCGCGAGATCGACTTCCTCGGCGCCGCACGCGACGTCATCCGCTCACACCACGAGCGCTGGGACGGCTCGGGCTATCCCGACGGGCTGGCCGGCCAGGCGATCCCCGTGTCGGCCCGCATCTTCGCCGTCGCCGACACGTTCGACGCGCTGACGACCGACCGCCCGTACCGCCACGCCTCGACGATCGCCGCCGCTCGCGAGATGGTCGAGGAGAGCAGCGGCTCGCACTTCGATCCCGACGTCATCGTGGCGTTCCGCGGGCTCTCCGACGACGCGATCGAGCAGATCAGGACGCGCATCGGATGAGCACCCGCGTCGTGTTGATCGTCGACGACGATCCGTTCATCCGCAAGCTCATCATGACGACGCTCGAGGGCGTCTCGCAGTTCGAGCTGCACGAGGCTCGCGACGGCGAGGAGGCGGTGCAGATCGCGCGCCGGGAGTCGCCGCGGCTGGTCTTCCTGGACATCGACATGCCGCGCCTGGACGGCATCGAGGCGTGCCGGCAGATGCGCGCCGAGCCGTCGATGAGCGGCGCCAAGATCGTGATGCTGACCGCGACCGCAGCGGACTCCGCGCGCGTGCGCGCCGAGCAGGCCGGGGCCGACTTCTTCCTGACCAAGCCCTTCAGCCCGCTCGACCTGCTGCGCCTCGTCGCCGAGCTGTAGCGGCTCAGGTGTCCAGCGGGCGGCGCAGGTCCGCGTCGGTCGTTTGCATGCGCGCGTCGACGCGCAGGTTGCGCGTGCGCAGCAGCTCGGGCAGCACCGCCTCGATGACCTCCGACGCGCGCTGCATCGCCTGCCAGGCATTGCCGGCGGGCAGCTCGATCCACGACAGCTTCAGCTCGCAGACGTCGGTCTGCAGCGCGAGGTCGGCGGCCGGCAGCTCGGCGATCGGCCGCGGCTCGGCGGACTCGGCCTCGCGGATGATCCAGTCGTCGAAGGCGCTCTTCGCGCGCATGCACCAGCGCATCTCGCCGGGCACCGTGACGTTGACCTCGAAGGTGACGGGGGAGCGGCGGCCATCCTGCCCGCCAGGCTAAACGGTACGGTGCGGCCATGACGCTCGACGAGGCGCTGCTGCTGCTCAACGACCGCCTTGGCCACGAGGTCACCGCATGGGTCGAGGTGTCGCACGAGGTGCCGCTCCTGATCACCAGCGGCCATCTCGAGAACTGGCACTTGGAGGTCACCGACGAGGCGCCGACCGCGACCACCCCGCACTTCGACCTCTACGGGCACTACTCGCTCGGCGACACGCGCTTCGATCTCTCCGACGCGCCGGTGGAGTCGGTCGCCGAGCGCGAGAACGGCTTGACGTTCCGCCTCGTCGGTGGCGCGCGCCTCGTCGTCACGTGGCAGCCGATCCTGCCGCCCGATCTCGCCTGAGCCCGAGGCTCAGCCGTGGACGGCGGCGAGGAACGCCTCGACGTTGTCGGCGAGCCGGCTGCTGGGCTCGTCGCCGAACGTGCGCAGGCGGCTTCGCAGCGGACGCAGCGCCATCGTCGCCTCGTGCACGTAGCGCGCCATCCCGGCTGAGAAGCTTCGCTCGACGAGCACGAGCTCGCGCGGGCCGAGCGTGTCGGGCAGCAGCACCAGCTCGTGCTGCTCGACGATCGTCACGACGGGAGCCTCCCCATCGGGCAGCCGCGCGTCGGCGTCGGCGGCGAGCTCGGCGAGCTCGCCGCGCAGCGCGCGCATGCGCTCGGCCTGCGCGTTGGCGACGGCCCGCGCATCCTTCGTCGACTCGTCGTCGAGGTCGGGCCCCTTGCCGAACGCCGCGGCGGCGTGGGCGAGCCAGTCGAGATGGCGCTGCATGTGCGCGTCGAGCGCGAACAGCGCCGTCAGCGCGCCGCTGGTCTCAGACAGCGTCACCGCTGCCTCGCCGGCGGGAACGTCGAAGCGCAGCCCCATGGCCCGGACGGTAGCGGGCGCGAGCTCGTCAGCGCGCCCGGATGCGCACGCGCGCCGTCGCCCGCGTCGCGGCGATCTGAGCCGTGACGTCGGCGTCCAAGCGCCCGCGCGCCAACAGCCGGCGCACCGCCCGTCGCGTCGACAGGCTCGTTCCCAGCGACGCCTTCGCCGCGCGCCCGCCGGTGACCGTCAGCGTCGCCGAGCGCAGGCGCACGCCGAGCGTGCGCCCTCCTCGGCGCAGCTGCCCGCGCAGCGTGAGCTTGCCGGTCAGGTTCGTCAGGACCTCGCGCACGCTCAGGCGCCTGCTGACCGCGATCCGCTGGGGCGAGGTCATGCGCAGGCGGACGAATGCCGGGCAGCCGTCGCTCGTGGCGTTCGCGACGGCCGGGCAGCGGTCGGCCGCCCCGGCCACGCCGTCGCCGTCGCCATCGCCGTCGGGCGCGGGCGCCGGCGGCGGCGGCGGCGCACCGCCGATCGGCGCGACGGGCGCCGGGCATGGGCTTGCGACGCCGTCGATCAGGCGCGAGACCTGGCCGGAGAGCTGCACGACGTAGATGCGCCCGCACGCGTCCTCGCCGAACGCCACGACCGTGAAGTCCTGCACGTCGATCCCCGTCGAGACGTCGCCGGCGCCGGTGCTCGGCACGATCGAGCCCAGCTCGCCCACGCAGAAGTCGGCGTACAGGTAGCGCCCGACCAGCGTCGGCAGCCCCGGGTCGCGCACGACGTAGCCGCCGGTGATCGACTGGCAGCCCGCCTGGTCGTACTCGAAGACCGGCGGCACGTGGCCGGGCGGCGTGCACGGCGGGATCGTTCCGTCGTTGGGCAGCGCGCCCTCGAAGCACTTCCAGCCGAAGTTCGCCCCGCGCCCGCGCGTCGCGGAGAAGTTGACCTCCTCGGCGTCGTCCTGGCCGACGTCGCCGAGCAGCAGGTCGCCGGTCTGGCGGTCGAAGGAGAAGCGAAACGGGTTGCGCAGCCCGTAGGCATAGATCTCGCCGCGGGCGTCGACGCGCCCGGCGAACGGGTTGTCGGGCGGGATCGCGTACCCGCCGTCGGAGCCCGGCGCGATCCGCAGCAGCTTGCCCAGGAGTGCCGTGCTCTGCTCATCGGCGCTGCCGCCGCGGATCAGCGTCTGGCCGTTGTTGTCGGGGTCGTCTCCGCCGCCGCCGTCGCCGGTCGAGACGTACAGCAGCCCGTCGGGGGCGACGTGCAGGTCGCCGCCGTTGTGGTTGGAGCGCAGGCTGTGCTCGATGCGCAGGACGAGCGACCGAGCCGGCTGCGCGACGTCGGGGTTCGCCGAGCGATGCCAGAGGTCGACGCGGATGTCGCCGCCGGCGTCCGTCGAGTAGGTGTACACGCGCCCCGAGTCGGCGTAGTCGGCGGCGAAGGTCATCGCGAGCAGCCCGCGCTCGCCGTCGGTCGTGATCTCCGCCGGCGGGATCTGCAGGAACGGCGTGCTCAGCGTGACGCCGTCCTTGACGACGCGGATCGTCCCCCCGCGCTCGACGACGAACAGCCGCGACGCGTCGCCCGGCGGCGCGGTCGCGTAGATCGGCGCGCTGAACGTGCCGACCGGCTGCAGGCTCAGCGCCTGCGCGCCGGCCGGTGCCGACAGCAGCAGGGCGAGCAGCATCGGCAGCAGGCGTATGCGCATGCTGCCGAGCGTAGACGCCGCGCTACACGGCGGGCGCCGGTGCCTCGCGGCCGGGATGGACGGCGTCCTCGGCGAGCTCGTCGAAGTCCTCGGGCTTCGTCTCGTCGGCGTCGTCGCGCGCCCTGGCGCCGTGGCGCAGGATGAGCGTCAGCACGATCGTCACCACGAGGTTCGCGGCCAGCGCGAAGACGCCGGTGTAGGCGTTGACCTTCGTGCCGAGGACCTGGAGCGGATAGGTCGGCGCGAAGTCCTGAGAGGACGCCATCAGCGTGCCGAGCACCATTCCCACGGCCCAGCCGGCGACGAGCGCCCAGCGGTGCAGCCAGCGGCTGTAGAGCCCGACGATGATCGCCGGCAGCGTCTGCAGGATCCACACGCCGCCGAGCAGCTGCAGCTCGATCGCGTACTTCGTCGGCAGCGTCACGATGATGATCAGCGCTCCGATCTTCACGAGCAACGAGACGATCTTCGCGGTGCGCGCCTCGTCGGCGTGCGAGGCGTCCGGGCGCAGGTACTCCTTGTAGACGCTGCGCGTGAAGAGGTTCGCGGCGGCGATCGACATGACGGCCGCGGGCACGAGCGCGCCGATCGCGATCGCCGCGAACGCGAAGCCGACGAACCACGCCGGGAAGACGTCGAGAAACAGGTCGGGCACGGCGAAGTTCGGGTCGCTCGGGTCGATACCGCGCGCGATCGCCATGTAGCCCAGCAGCGCGATCAGCCCAAGCAGGAACGTGTAGGCGGGCAGCAGCGCCGTGTTGCGGCGCACGGTCTGCGCGCTCTTGGCGGCGAGCACGGCGGTGACGGCGTGCGGGTAGAGAAACAGCGCAAGCGCCGAGCCGAACGCGAGCGTCGCGTAGGCGACCTGCGCGTCGGCGCCCTCGGGGATCAGCGAGCCCGGCTTGTCGCGCTCGGGCAGCGCCTGGTCGGCGGCGTCGAACATCGCGCCGAAGCCGCCGATCTTCGACGGGATGTAGATCACCGCGACGAGGATCGTGACGTAGATCAGCGTGTCCTTGACGACCGCGATCAGGGCCGGCGCGCGCAGCCCCGACTGGTAGGTGTAGGCGGCGAGGATCAAGAACGCGAGGATGATCGGCAGGTCGCCGTCGACGCCGAGCGCCGCCAGCACGATCTGCATGCCGACGAGCTGCAGCGCGATGTAGGGCATCGTCGCGAGGATCCCGGTGAGCGCGATCAGCAGCGCGAGCGGCCGTGAGCCGTAGCGCCCGCGCACGAAGTCCGCCGGCGTGACGTAGCCGTTGGCGCGACAGACGCTCCACAGCCGCGGCATCACGACGAAGATCAGCGGATAGACCATGATCGTGTAGGGCAGCGCGAAGAAGCCGATCGCGCCGGCGCCGAAGACGAGCGCCGGGACGGCGATGAACGTGTAGGCGGTGTACAGGTCGCCGCCGAGCAGAAACCACGTGATCACCGTGCCGAACTGGCGACCGCCCAGGCCCCACTCGTCGAGATGGTCGAGCTGGGCGCGCCGCCAGCGCGCGGCGACGAAGCCGAGCACGGTGACGAGCGTGAACAGCGCGACGAAGACGACGAGCGCCGTCGTGTTCGTGTCGTGCGGCACGGTGGTCAGCGCGAGCGTCATCGCCGCCTGGTCGCGAGGTAGACGATCGCGGCCAGCACCACCGCCACGAGCACCCAGGCGAACTGGTACCAGTAGAAGAACGGGATCCCGGCCAGCTCCGGGTCACGGGTCGCATACAGCGGCGGGTAGAGCAGGCCGAGCAGCGGCAGTGACAGCAGCGCGTACCACCAGCGGCTCGGCTCCCGGCGCATCGTCGTGCTCGTTCCCCGGCCGCAGACGCGCCAAACGGTGCCGTCGGGCAGAGCGCCTACCGTACGCGCGCATGCACCTCGAGCTGTGGACCGACGGGGCGTGCTCGGGCAACCCCGGGCCTGGCGGCTGGGCGGCGATCCTCGTCGCGCGCGAGCCTGGCGGCACGATCGCCAAGCAGGTCGAGCGCTCCGGCGGCGACCCGGCGACGACGAACAACCGCATGGAGCTGCAGGCGGTGATCGAAGGGCTGCGCGCGCTGCAGCGCCCATCCGAGGTGACCGTCCACATCGACTCGAGCTACGTCATGGACGCGATCGTCAAGCGCTGGTACGCCGGCTGGCAGGCGCGCGGCTGGAAGACGTCAGCCAAGCAGCCGGTCAAGAACCGCGAGCTGTGGGAGGAGCTGCTGGCGGCGCTCGAGCCGCACGTCGTGGCGTGGAAGAAGGTCCGCGGTCACGCCGGCGTCGAGCTCAACGAGCGCTGCGACGAGCTGGCCGTGGCGGCGTGCCGGGCCGCGCGCGGTGGCTAGCGCTCCACGCCCGGCCGGCCGGCGATGCGCTCGCGGGCGGCCGCGACGAACGCCTGCGGCCTGTCGACGTACAGGCGCAACTCGGTCAGCTCCTCGCTGGCGCGCGGCAGGCCGAGCGTCGTCGGCTCGCGGCGCGGCCGAGCACGGCCAACGGGCTCAGGCCGCCGCCACGAACTGGTTGCACTGGCCCGGCTCGCCGGACTCATAGCCGGTCAGCAGCGCGGCGCGGCGCTCCTCGGGCATGCCGTGGTGCTGCTTGTTGCCGACGTCGAAGTCGCCGACGGCGAGCGCCGCGTTCGTCGCCTCCTCGATGTCGCCGGGCTCGAGCAGCCCGGCCTCGAAGACCGAGTGCGCCCACGTGCCCGCCATGCAGTCGGCCTGCAGCTCGAAGGGCTTGGCCGAGCGCCCGATGGCGTTGTCGAAGACGCCGAGCTCCTGCTGCAGGTTGTGCGCGTACTCGTGCGCAAGGACGTAGGCGACGGCGAAGTCGCCAGCCGCGCGGCCGTAGCCCGCGCGCTCGCCGGGCAGGCCGCGCAGCACCCCGCGGTAGAGGTCCGCCGCGAACTGCTGGCCGACGTAGATCGTGTCGTCACCCGGGCAGTAGAACGCGGCCTCGTCGTCGGCCAGCGTGCCGCACGCGGTCCGTCCCCCGCGGCCGGGCGCCACCGCCGCGAAGGAGACCTGCGGCTCCGGGAGGTCGGCGGCCTTGAACGTGCGCGACCAATAGCGGTCGATGTCGGTCAGCACGCGCGTCATGAACGTGTCGATCGTCGTCGGCTCGTTGTCGCCCCGCGAGCGCACGGTCGGGCTCGTGGTCTGCGCGCGCGGGACGACGCGCTCGAGCTCCTCGAGCACCTCGCGGATGCGCCGGCCGTAGCGCTCGCGGCGCTCATCGAAGCGCTCCTTGGCGTCCGCCACGCGCTGCTCGATGCGATCGCGGGCCCGCTCGACCTCGATGCTGACGTCCTCGCCCCCACAAGCGCCGGCCGACAGGGCGACGAGCGCCAGCAGGGCGCAGAGCAGGCGGCGCGAGGAGGACATCGCCTCTTCCTGCCCGCTGCGAGTGCACCTGAGTCTCGCAGCCTGGGCCAGCTGCCGAGGTTCACGCGCGCAGCTCGGCCCGCAGCGCCGCCGACGTGTCGCGCAGCGACAGAGCGAGCTCGCCGGCGAGCGCGGAGGCACCGTCGATGGCGTCCGAACGCGCCAGCTCCTCCAGCCGGTCCGCGAGCCTCGCCGTGTGCGTCGCGCCGAGATTCGCCGCGGCACCCTTGAGCGCGTGCGCCGCGGTCAAGAGCGCCTGCGCGTCCCCCTGGCTCGCCGCGGCGCGGATCTGCGTCGCGCGCTCGGAGGCTTCGGCGTCGAACGCGTCGAGCACCGCGCCAAGCGACGACGCGGGCATGACCGCTCGCAGCTCCGCGATCATCGCCCCGTCCAGGAGGACGTGCGGCTGCGGCTCGTCCTCGCCCGAAACCGGGTCTTCGCCATCCCCCTCGTGGCCGGTCGGCGCCCAGCGGGCGAGGATGGCGTCGAGAGCCTCGCCGCGCAGCGGCTTGCTGAGGTAGTCGTCCATGCCCGCGGCCAGGCACTTCTCGCGATCGGCCTTCATCGCGTGGGCCGTCATCGCGATGATCGGCGTGTGTCGTCGCGCGCCCTCGCGGCGGCGGATCTCGGCCGTCGCCTCGTACCCGTCCATCGTGGGCATCTGGCAGTCCATCAGCACGGCCGCGCAGGGCGTCCGGGCGAGCAGTTCGACGGCCTCATGGCCGTTGGCGGCGACGTGTGCGCGGTAGCCGCGCTTCTCGAGGTTGTGCACGGCGACGGCCTGATTGACGGCGTTGTCCTCGGCCACGAGGATGCTCATGCGCCCGTCTTGCTGCGCGCCTGCGGGCGAGGTGGCGTCGCTGCTGTCGATGCTGCGAGCTTGCATGCGGTCCGGCCCCATGACCGTGGCGATGCTGTCGAGCAGATGCGAACGGCGCACGGGCTTGGTCAGCGAGGCGGCGATCCCCGCCGCCTCGTCCGGCGCGCGATCCATGCCGACCGAGGAGAGCAGCAGCAGCCGCATCGATGCCAGCGCGGGGTCGGACCTGATCGTGCGCGCCAACTCGATGCCGTCCATCTCGGGCATCTGGAAGTCGAGGATCGCGAGGTCGGGACAGGTGGGCTGCGAGCGCAGCAGCTCGAGGGCGTCGGCCGCGCTGACGGCGCTCTGGGGCTCCATCCCCCAGGCGCGCAGGTAGCTCTCCAGGATCTCGCGGTTGGTGGCGTTGTCGTCCACGACGAGCACCCGCAGGCCCGCGACGGACGGGCGCCGCGGCGGCTCGGCCGGCCCCGAGGCGCCCGCCCCGAGGCGGATGGAGAACGAGAACGTGCTGCCCTCCCCCGGCGTGCTCTGTGCGCCGATCTCGCCGTGCATCAGCTCGACGAGCTGGCGCGAGATGGTCAGCCCGAGGCCGGTCCCGCCATGGGTTCGAGTCGTCGACGCGTCGGCCTGGGCGAAGGACTCGAACAGCCGGTCGATCTCGGAGGGCGCGATCCCGATGCCCGTGTCCCTGACCTCGAAGCGCAGCAGGGCCGACCTGCCGGTCTTCTCGATGCACGCGACGCGAACGAGCACCTCGCCCTGCTCGGTGAACTTGATCGCGTTTGCCACCAGGTTCGTCAGCACCTGGCGCAGGCGCACCTGGTCGCCGTGGGCGAGCTCGGGTACGTCGGGCTCGATCAGCACCGCGAGCTCCAGGCCCTTGCTCTGCGCACGAGCCCCGAGCAGCTCGGCGACGTCCTCCATCACGGCGTGCAGGTTGAAGTCGGATTCGTCGAGCTCGAGCTTGCCCGCCTCGATCTTCGAGAAGTCGAGGATGTCGTTGATGATCGTCAGCAGGCCCTCGGCCGACGAGCGCACGGTCTCGGCGTACGCGCGCTGGCGGTCGTCCAGGCGGGTGTCGAGCAGCAGCTCGGTCATCCCGATCACGCCGTTCATCGGCGTGCGGATCTCATGGCTCATGTTGGCCAGGAAGTCGGACTTCATCTGCGACGCGCGCAGCGCCTCGTCGCGGGCTCGCTGGCGCTGGCGCAGCGCGACGTCGAGCAGCCAGATCCCACACAGCAGGATGAGCGCAAGGCCCGCGCTGATCGGCAACACGGCTGAGCGCAGCTTGGCGACGCCGGCGAACGCCTTCTTGGTCGGGGTCTCGGCGATGACCGTCCAGCCGAGGCCCTTGACGGGCGTGTACGCCGACAGGATCCCCTCCCCCTCGCGCGTGATCTCGGAGACGCCCGCGCGGCCGCGAAGCGCCGCGGCGACCCGCGGATCCGCGCTACGGGAAGCAAGTCCGGAGGTGCGTGCCCCTTCGGCCGCGAGCGCGACGCCGCGCTGGTCGGTGACCGTCAGGTCCACGCCCCAGTCCTTCGCGAAGCCCTCGGCGAAGGCTTGGATCCGGGCGACGCGATATGCGGCCACGAGGATCGCCTTCGTGTCGCCCGCTGCGCCCGAGCCTCCCACGCGGCGAACGGGCGTTGCCACGGCCACGACGTTCGGGTTGCCGGTCGCCTGCGATCGATAGGCCTCGGAGACGTACGCCCTTCCGGTCGCCCGCACCCCCCGGTACCAGTCGCGAAAGCGAAAGCTGCGGCCCACGATCGCCGGTGTGGAGGGCACGATGTCGATCAGGCGGCCGTCGGTCCGCGCGATGAAGGTCGTTCCGATTCCTCGGCGCACCCGCCACAGCTCGCTGAGGTGAAGGCGGATGCTCGCCGTGTCCGTGGCACGCCGGTTGCCGGTGAGGCTGTCGACGAGCGTCGGACGTTGCGCATAGGACTCGACGATCTCCCGCAGCCCCGCCATCTCACGTTCGATGTAGGCGGCGCTGAGGCCGGCCTCCGCCTGCAGGCTGGCCTTCTCGCGATCGCGGATGACGTCGGTGGAGATGCTCAGCGAGAAGTAGGCAAGCAGCGCCAGCGGCCCCAACGTCAGGACGGCGAACACGACTCGCAGGCGGGCGCGAGAGACGGTGTTCAGCCACGCGGTCATCGCGGCTCGCGCCTACAGCGATCGCATGCGGCGCACGAGCTCGAACGCCGCTTCGCGATCTGCGACGCCGAGCTTGCGCATGGCCGTCGCGGCGTGGCTGCGCACCTCGGCCTCGCCGATCCCGAGCCGCAGCGCCACGCTCCTGGTCGACAGCTTGCGCGCGAGCAGGTCGAGCACCTCCCACTCACCATCGATCAGCGAAGCCCCACGACCC
Source organism: uncultured Actinomycetes bacterium (assembly GCA_963729125.1). GTDB lineage: Bacteria > Actinomycetota > Thermoleophilia > Solirubrobacterales > Solirubrobacteraceae > CADCVQ01. The sequence goes on along the minus strand of CAVSML010000008.1, from coordinate 245,229 downwards.
TCCGCGGCGCCCGCACGCTTCGCGTGCACGACCTCCTCCTTCATGAGCTCGCGGACGGCGCGCTTGGAGAACGGCCGCTCGCCTTCGGCGGCCGAACGCACCGCGTCGGCCAGGGCATCCAGTCTGGCGTCCTTGAGGATGTAGCCCCATGCCCCCTCGCGCAGCGCGCTCAACACGTCCTCGCCCGCCGCCGACGAGCTCAGCATGAGGATCGCCGTCCCTGGCAGGCGCTGCGAGATCTCGCGCGCGGCGCGGATGCCACCGCCCTTGGGCATCATCACGTCGAGCACGCAGACGTCGGGACGCTCCTCGACGGCCAGCTCGACCGCGCTGGCGCTGTCTGCCGCCGTGGCGCACACCTCGAAGCCGGCGCGCTCGAGCGTCGTCCGGATCCCGAAGAGCGTGACGGCACTGTCGTCAGCGATCAGCACGCGCAGCTTGACGGCTCCTTCCTGCATCGCCAGAGAAGCTAGCAACGGACCCCGCGGCGCGGGGACTTTCGGTTCGACGCCGTCGTCGCTTGCCGAGTTTCGGCGGCGCCCCATACGATCAACCACGCGAGTCATCCGGCAGAGGGAGGGACCCCGGTCGTGACACGACGGTCAGAGGAGACTGCGGCGCCCGTCTTCGATCGGGAGCTCGCAGGCGAGCACCCGCTGCGGATCCTGGTCGCCGAGGACTCACCTGTGATCCAGGTCCTGCTGCGCGCGCAGCTCGAGTGCTTGGGCTATCACCCGGACCTCGTCGCAGATGGCGCGGAGGCGATCGAGGCGGCGCTGCGACAGCCCTACGATCTCGTCCTGATGGACTCCCACATGCCCGACGTCGACGGGATCACGGCCGCCCGCGAGATCCTTGCTCGCCTGGCGCCCGAGCGCCGGCCGGCGATCGTGAGCATCAGCGCGGACGTCGGCGAAGCCCATCGCCGCACAGCGCGCGAGGCCGGGATGATGGCTTGCCTGTCCAAGCCGCTGATGGTCGAGCGGCTCGTCGAGATCCTGCGCTCGGTGCGCCCGCTGGGCGTCGGCTCGCACGCGCCCATAGAGGCGAGTGCGGCGCCGACCGAGGAGGCCGTCACGCCCGTCGACCTCGAGCTTCTCGATGGCTATGACGAAGGCCAGATCGCGGAGCTCGCCGCGCTGTTTGTCGGCGAAGCGCGCGAGAACCTGACCGTGATCGCCGCCGCCGCCGCTCGCGGCGACGGCGCCGCGTTCGCGCAGGCCGCCCACCGCTTCCTGAGCGCGACGCTGGTCGTCGGCGTGCCACGGCTGTCTGAGCACCTGCGCCACGCCGAGGCAGCCGCCAAGGCGGGCGAGGGCGACCTCGGTGACCTCGCCGAGCGGGCCGAGGAGCTGTTCGCGGCGGTCGAGCGCGAGCTCGAGCAGCGCCTGCGCGGCTGAGTCAGCCTGGCATCAGCGCAGAACGCAGTGGGCGATACTGGGCTCGAACCAGTGACCTCCGCCTTGTCGAGGCGGCGCTCTCCCAGCTGAGCTAATCGCCCTGGGAGTCCGTCAGAATAGCAACGCCGGACAGCTTCGTCGCCTCGCGACGCCGCGGCAGCTACGCTCGCGGCCACGATGGCAGCGACCCCTCCAGCGCGTTGATGCGGATCACCCTCGCACAGGTCTCCAGCGAGCTCGGCGACGTCGACGCCAACCTCGAGCGCGCTCGGGACATCATCGCCCAGGCCGGCCGTGAGAGCAGCGACGTCGTCGTCTTCCCGGAGCTGTTTCTGACGGGCTACGCGCTCGGGCAGGTCGACCGCGACGTGTCGATGTCCGGCCTCGATCCGCGCCTGATGGCGCTCAGCGAGGTCGCGCCGGAGACCGACGTGCTGATGGGCTTCTACGAGGACGGCCTCGGCGTGCACAACTACAACGCCGCCGTCTACTACGACGGCGGCGCGATCGTCCACACGCACCGCAAGCTCTACCTGCCGACCTATGACATCTTCGAGGAGCGCAAGCACTTCTCCCCCGGCCAGGGGATGCGCGCGTTCGACACGCGCCAGGGCCGCGTGGCGACGCTGATCTGCAACGACGCGTGGCAGCCGCACCTCGTCTTCCTCGCCATCCAGGACGGCGCGCGCGTGCTGTTCGTCCCGACGTGCTCCGCGCAGAGTCGCTTTCCCGAGCAGTACGACTCCAAGACCTACTGGCGCAACATCACGGTCTTCTACGCGCAGATGTTCCAGTGCTACGTCGTGTACTGCAACCGCGTCGGCGACGAGGGCGAGAACCTGCGCTTCTGGGGCGGCTCGCACATCGTCGACCCGTGGGGGAAGATCGTCTGCGCGTTGCCCGAGAACGAGGAGCAGGTGACGACCACGGAGATCGACCTGGCGATGGTCCGCAAGCGCCGGCGCGAGGTGCCGCTCGTGCGCGAGGCGCGCCTCGGCCTGCTCGCGCGCGAGGCCAACCGCCTCGCCGAGGAGGGCGGCGACGCGTGAGGGCGGTCGTCGGCCTTGCTCTCGCCTGCTGCGCGGCGTGGCTGCCGAGCGCGTCGGCGAGCGCCGCAAGTGGCGAGCCGTCACCGAGGACGATCCGCTGGGCCGGCGAACAGGTCACGCACGTCGGCAGCCTGCGCACGTCGTCATCGCGCACGCGCCCGCCGACGCTGGCGCGCGCGATCGCCGCCTTCGGGCGCCCCTCCTCGCGCCGGATCACCTCCACGATCTCGTGCGAGGTGAACTGGGCGCGGCTCGGGCTGCGCGCGACGTTCGGGAACCTCGGCGGCGCCCGCCCCGGGACGACGATCTGCACCCCGAGCGTCGGCCTGTTGGGGGCGGCGACGATCCGCGGCCGCGGCTTTCGCACTCAGCGGGGCCTGCGCGTCGGCGACAGCACGGCACGGCTGAAGTCGCTGCACAGCGGCGCTCGCTTTCGCCTTGGCAGCTGGTGGCTCGCCACGACTCCCGTGGTGCTCGGGGACATCGAGGCCGATGAGCGTTTCCCGATCGTGAGGGCGATCGCGCAGGGCGGCAAGGTCGCGCGATTCGCATTGCACATCGGCGCCGCCGGCGAGTAGCTGCACACCGCGCGTCGGTACCCTTGCCGCGTCCCTTCCGGCGCCGTGGCGGAGTGGCTACGCAGCGGCCTGCAAAGCCGTTTACTCCGGTTCGAATCCGGACGGCGCCTCTCCCCCGCGAGGGGCTGTGCGGGCTCCGGTTCCATCGAGTCGACGATTGTGGGCGGTCAACGCCCACAAGATTCGATTCGATCCACCCGGCCGCGCGACCCGGTGCGCTTGAATGGGCTTCGATGGCGCGGATCACCCTGCATCTCGGAGACATCACGACGGATCCCGAAGCCGACGCGATCGTCAACGCCGCCAACGAGGAGCTGCTCGGCGGCAGCGGGGTCGACGGGGCGATCCACCGCGCGGCCGGGCCGCAGCTGCTCGCCGAGTGCCGCGTGCTCGGCGGCTGCCACACCGGCGACGCGAAGATCACCTCCGGCGGAGACCTCGCGGCCAGCCACGTCATCCACGCGGTCGGCCCCGTCTGGCGCGGAGGTGCCGATGGCGAGCCCGAGCTGCTCGCCTCCTGCTATCGCCGCGCGATCGAGCTCGCCGCCAGGCAGGGCTGCGAGCGCGTCGCGTTCCCGGCGATCTCCGCCGGCGCCTACGGCTATCCGCTCGACGAGGCGGCGAGGATCGCGATCGAGGCGACGCGGGCAGCGCTCGCCGAGCACCCGGGCGTCGCGGAGGCGCGCTTCTGGCTCTTCGACCGGCGCGTCCACGACGCCTTCGAGGACGCCCTCGGTGGCTGAGCGCACCGCGGGCATCGTGCTCGCGGGCGGTCGATCCCAACGGATGGGGACATCGAAGGCGGACCTCGAGTGGCACGGCTCGACGCTGCTGCGGCGCGCGGTGGGGCTCGTCGCACGCGCCGTCGACGGCCCCGTCGTGGTCGTGCGCGCGGTGAGCCAGCAGCTGCCGGAACTGCCCGACGGCATCGAGATCGCCGAAGATGCCCGCGAGGGACGCGGGCCGCTGCAGGGCATCGCCGCGGGCCTGGCGCAGGTCGGCGAGCGTGCCGGCGTCGTCTACGTCGGCGGCGTCGACGCGCCGCTGCTGCATCCCGCCTTCGTGCGCCGCGTGCTGGCCATGCTGCGCGACGAGGACGAGATCGCGATCCCCCGGGTCGGCGGCTTCGCCCAGCCGCTCGCCGCCGCCTATCGCACGTCGGTCGCCCCACGCCTGCGCGAGCTGCTCGCGCGGGAGCGCCTCGCCACGCGCTCGCTGCTCGATGTCGCACGCGTGCGCGAGCTCGACGCGGCGGCGCTGCTGGCCGACGCCGGCCTCGCCGCGGCCGACCCGCAGCTGGACTCGCTGCTGAACCTCAATGCTCCCGACGACTATCGAGCCGCGCGCGCGCGGCCGGCGCCGAACATCGCCGTGCGCGTCGCCGGAGAGCCTGGATCGCGCGCCGTCCGAGCCGCAACGCTCGCCGCCGCGGCCGCGGCGGTGGGCCACGAGCCGGGATCGCAGCTGACCGCGACCCTCGACGGCCACGGTCCGCGCGGCGACCCGCAGGAGCCCCTCGCCGAGGGCGACGCCGTAAGCTTCCGCACGATCGCCGACCGCTCTGCGGGCAGGCCTTGAACGCCATCTGCGTGCTACGTTCCGGCCTCGGTCATCGCGCGCTGCGCACCGTCCACAACGAGGTTCCAGCATGAGTGCACAGCCCACGATCGCAAGCGACGCCGTGCATGTCGGCGGCCCCTACTGGGAGCAGCTGTCCGTCGGCGACCGCTACGTCGAGTTCCCGGCGATGACCCTGACCGAGGGCCACGCGGCGCTGCATCAGTCGATCGTCGGCGACCGCCTGCGCCTGGCGCTCGACGCGACGCTGTCGCAGACCGTCGCCGGCCGCCGGCTGGCCCATCCGATGCTCGTCTGCGACGTCTCGATCGGGCAGTCGACGCTGCCGACGCAACGCGTCATCGGCAACCTCTTCTACCGCCGCCTGATGCTGCGCCGCCTGCCGGCGATCGGCGACACGCTGAGGACGACGACGGAGATCGTCGCGCTGAAGCGCAACACCGTCAAGGAAGGGCGCAAGCCGACCGGTCTGGCGGTGCTGCACATCGTCACGACCGATCAGGAGGACCGCGCGATCCTCGACTACTGGCGCTGCGCGATGCTGCCGATCGCAGACCTCGACGCCTCCCAGCCGCATGCCGACGACCTCGACGAGTTCCCCGCCGACCTGCCCGCCGACGCGCTGCACGCGACGCTCGACGGTCTCGACCTCGACGCCTACCGCGCCGCCGTCCGGGGAGCGCACTTCGCCGAGCTCGAGACCCCCACGACGTGGATCGTCGACGGCGGCGACAGTGTCACCGGCGCGACCGAGCTCGCGCGCCTGTCGCTGAACATCGCCAAGGCCCACACCGACCCCGGCTCGCATTCCTCCGGCAAGCGCCTGGTCTACGGCGGCCACACGATCGGCATCGCCGCGGCGCAGCTGACGAAGGTGCTGCCCAACCTCGTGACGATCATCGGCTGGCATCACTGCAACCACCTCGCCCCGGTCTTCGAGGGCGACGTGCTGCGCAGCACGGTGCACCTCGAGGGCACCGAGGCGCTGCCCGGCGGCGGCGGCCTCGTGACCCTGCGCATCGAGGTCGCGGCGCAGCGCGCCGACGGCGCCCTGGACGCGGTACTGGACTGGCGACTGGTAGGAGCGATGGCATGAGCGACGGGATTCTCAACGGCGTGCGCGTGATCGAGGGCTCGGCGTTCGTCGCCGCGCCGACGGCGGGCATGACGCTCGCCCAGCTCGGCGCCGACGTCATCCGCTTCGACGACCCGCGCGGCGGGCTGGACTTCAAGCGCTGGCCGCTGACCAGCGACGGCGACAGCCTCTTCTGGTCGGGCCTGAACAAGGGCAAGCGCTCGTTCACCGTCGACCTGCGCTCCGACGAGGGTCGCGAGACCCTGACGCGCCTGATCACCCAGCCGGGCGAGGGCAACGGCATCTTCCTGACGAACTTCCCTGCACGAGGCTGGATGAGCTACGAGGCGCTGAGCGCGCGGCGCCCGGACCTGATCATGGTCGTCATGAGCGGCAACCACGACGGCTCGTCCGAGGTCGACTACACGGTCAACCCCTCGGTCGGCTTCCCCGAGGCGATGGGCCCGCGCGACTCCGCCGTGCCATGCAACAGCCTGATGCCGGCGTGGGACACGGCGATGGGCGGCCTCGCGGTCGTCGGGTTGCTCGCCGCGCTGCGCCATCGCGATCGCACCGGCGAGGGGCAGCTCGTGAAGATCGCGCTGTCGGACGTGGCGCTGGCGACCGTCGGCAACCTCGGCCGGATCGCCGAGGTCCAGCTCGAGGGCCGCGACCAGCCACGCGACGGCAACTACCTCTACGGCGCCTTCGGCGGCGACTTCCCGACGGCGGATGAGCGCCGCGTGATGGTCGTCGCGCTGACCTCGCGCCAGTGGAAGGCGCTCAAGGAGGTCACCGGCACCGAGGAGCTGTTCGCGACCGTCGAGCAGGCGACGGGCCACGACTTCCGCGGCGAGGCCGGCCGCTACGAGGGCCGCGACCTGATTCGCGAGCTGCTGACGCCGTGGTTCGCCGAGCGCACGCTCGAGGAGATCCGCGCCGCGTTTGCGGGCACCGGCGTCTCCTGGGGCCCCTATCAGACGTTCAAGCAGCTCGTCGCCGAGGATCCCGCGCTGCTCGACGCAGAACCCGATGTTCACCGAGGTCGAGCATCCTGTCGGCACGTACCTCACCCCCGCCTCCCCGCTGGAGTTCGGCGTTCACGGCCGCCTGCCCGCGGTGCGCTCACCCGAGCTCGGCGAGCACACCGACGAGATCCTCGCCGAGCTCGACGCCGAGCAGGTGCCGGCCTCCTCCTAGCCCGTCGGGGCGCAGGGATGGTCAGGTCGCGCTGCGATCCGTAGTCTTTGCGGTCGGTCGGACGACACCATTGGCGCCGGCTGAGGTAGGGCACGTGACGGGCCGTCGCCCCATGGCTCGACGCGTGAGTGCGGGGATACAGGGACGGACGCCTTCGCACGACCGGTCCCGCCGGCGGCCTCTGGTCGCCGGCGGCCGCGCCGGCAAGCGTGCGCTCAGCCGTCAGGTTGCAGCGGCGCGATGCGCTCGCCCGGCAGGATCAGCGCGCGCTGCGTGAGCTCGGCCAGCAGCAGCCCCGCGGCGAGCTCGACGGCGAGCAGGGCCAGCAGCACGACGAGCTGCGTGGCGGCCGCCTCCGCCGGCGAGGCGCCGCCGAGGATCAGCCCGACGAACGTCCCCGGCAGCGTCACGAGGCCGACGCTGCGCGTCTGGTCGACGACCGGGATCAGGCCGGTCGTGACCGCGCGCCGCACGGCCGGCGCGAGCGCCGTGCGCGCGTCGTCGCCGAGGCACAGGCGCGCCTCGATCTCGTTGCGCCTCCCCCATCATCGACTCGAGCAGCCTGCCGGCCGGTCAGCGTCGTCGCCGTCAGCGCGCCGCCGATCAGGATCCCGGCCGTCGGCACGCCCGAGCGCGGCGTGAGCTCGAACGCCCCGACGAGCAGCAGCGCGCCGGTCGCGCCGAGCGCGGGAACGGCGATCGACGACGAGCGCTCGCAGCCGCGCGCCGCGGCAGACCGCGCAGGCGCCCGCCCGCGGTCACCCCCGCGGTCAGCAGCATCACCGCGACGAACGCAGCGACAGCGCCGGATAGCGAAAGACGAGCGCGATCGCGGCGCCGACGACGGCGAGCTGAACGCCCGCGCGCAGCGCCGCGACGCCGATCTCGCGCGCCAGGCCGATGCGAAAGCGCAGCGACAGGATCGCCGCGATCGTGGCGAAGCCCGCCGCGGCGACGACCTTGGCGACCATCGCGCTCACGCCAAACGCTCCTCGCGGTCGGCCCACGTCCGCGCGAAGCGCTCGTCGTGCGTCGCCAGGCAGATCCCCAGCCCGCGATCGCGCAGGCCGCGCAGCGTCTCGCCGATGTGCTCGGCGGCCGCCTCGTCGAGCGCGGCGGTCGGCTCGTCGAGCAGCAGCAGCTCGGGATCGCGCGTCAGCGCGCGGGCGAGCGCCACACGCGCGCGCTCGCCGCCCGACAGCTCGCGCGGCGACGCGATCGGCGAAGGCGTCGTCGAGGCTCGCGGCGCTCAGCGCGTCGCGCAGCTGCTCCTCGGTCAGGCCCTCGACGCCGTAGCGCAGGTTTTCGGCGACCGTGCCCGGCAGCATCGCGGGCGTCTGCGCGACGAAGCCGACGCGCCGGCGCAGCACGCACGCGTCGAGCGTGCGGATGTCCTCGCCGTCCAACGTGATCGAGCCGGCGTCGGATTCGACGAGGCGCACGAGCGCGCGCAGCAGCGTGCTCTTGCCCGCACCCGAGCAGCCAGCAGTGCGGTGACCTGCGCGCACGGCACGCGTGAGGCTGACGCCGTCGAGCACGCGCCGGTCGCCGAGCGTCACGCCGACGCCGCCCGCGCTGCATCCCCTCCGAGTCGCTCGCCCCATCGCCGCGAGCCTACGCGGGCCGGCGAGCCCTCAGCCCGCACGGCATGTCCCGCGGGCGACGAGGCTATAATCGGCCGCCCTCGCGGATGTAGCTCAGTTGGCTAGAGCGTCTGCTTGCCATGCAGAAGGTCGAGGGTTCGAGTCCCTTCATCCGCTTGTAGGACGGCGTCGCCCCGGTGGTCGGGGGCCTCGTCGGACCGTGGCGTAGACTGCGCCACCGAATGGGGACCGCAGGGAGGCACGGCTCTACGAGGGTTGCGCATGCGCGCGGCACACGGCAGGGCTCCTCCGAATCCGATGCCTACCACGTGCAGTTCATGCGGCGGCCCGACCGGCGAGGTCTGCGCGCGGTGCTCTTCGTCTACGCCCCGGCGGCGCTCGCCTACATGTTGTGGCTGGCGGGAAGCATCGACTGGAGCGGCCTGCTGGGGCCGCTGCTGTACGCCGTGATGCTCTTCAACGTCGTCACCACGACGCTGTTTCTGTGGATCACGCGCAGGATCGACGATCCCGTGCCGCGAGCGACGAACCTCGATCGCAGCGTCGATGCGCTGATCACCACGAGCAACGAGCCGCTCGCGATCGTCGAGCAGACGATCAGAGGCGCGCTGGCGGTGCGTGGCATCGGCGCCGTGCACGTCCTCGACGACGGCGCGCGCATCGAGCTGGAGATGCTCACCGCGCGCCTCGGCGCGGTCTACCACGCCCGGGGCTCGCGCCTGCATGCCAAGGCGGGCAACCTGAACTTCGGCCTCGAGTTCACCGACGCCGCGTTCCTGCTGATCCTCGACGCAGACCACGTGCCCAAGCCGGAGTTCCTCGAGCGCACCCTCGGCTACCTCGACGACCGGTCGCTGGCTGTCGTCCAGACGCCGCAGACCTACCACAACGACTCGTTTCTGCACCGCCGCACGCGTCGCGGGCCGTGGAGTGAGCAGGACATGTTCTACCGCTGCATCCAGCCGGCCAAGAACCGCTCGAACGCCGCGTTCTTCGTCGGCACGAGCGCGGTTCTGCGCCGCAGCGCGATCGATGACGTCGGCGGCTTCGCGACGGCGACGGCGACCGAGGACATCCACACCGCCGTGCGAATGCACGCGCGCGGCTGGAAGTCGATCTTCGTCTCGGAGGTGCTGGCGTCCGGCTTGGAGGTCGAGAGCCTGCGCGAGCTCTACCAGCAGCGCCGCCGCTGGGCCGCCGGCTCGATGGGACTGCTCCTGCGCTCGCCCGACTCTCCCCTGCGCGTCAGCGGTCTGACGATGTCTCAGCGCGTCAACTACATCGTCAGCATGGTCGGCCACCAGCAGGGCACGCTGCGGCTGTGCTTTCAGCTGTTGCCGATCGCCTGCTCGCTGACGCTGACGGCGCCGTTCTTCATCGGGCCGGGCGCGTTCATCGCGGTCACCGGGGCGTTCATCGCGCTGACGTGGATCGCGGTGACGCTGCATGCTCGCGGAACGTTTCACATCGTCCATACGGAGGCCAACCTGCTCGCCATGGGCTTCTCGAACGTCGCGGGGCTGCTGGGAACCTTCCTGCCGCACGAGCGCTTCAGGCCAGCGCGCAAGAACGCGCGCCACGACGAGCGTACGTTCGTGAAGCTCGCGCTGTGGGGCCTGCTCGTGCTGGGGGTCGCCGCACTGATCCGCGACGTCGAGGTGATCGTCGGCGACTCGGAGCCCAGCCGGCCGCTGGCCATCGGTTGCGTGGTCTTCGTCGTCCTGAACCTCGTGGTGCTGCTGGACTTCCTGCTGCCGTTGCACGCCTACGAGCGCCGCGGTCGCGCGGTCGCGCCGCTGTCGGGCTCCGCGTACGGCCACGACGACGCCGGCCGGCCGCGCGCGGCCCCCGTCCGCGAGCGCGCGACACCACACCCCCGGCCCGACGGCGTGGTCCCGGGCGCGCTGCACGACGATCTGCCGGTCGGTCGCCGGCAGACCGTCGACGACCTGGCGTGATCTGCGTCCCGCCGATGCGGCGTGGGCAAGCAGACCGGTCTGTATCGCGTGTTCGCTCTCGATCAGCCGGTAAGGTGTGACTTGTGTCTATAACTCTGACGCAGCTTCGAAGCTTCCTCGCGGTCATGCGCGGGGGCTCGGTCACCGCCGCCGCCGACGAGCTCGTCGTCACGCAGCCGTCGGTCTCGGCAGCCGTTGCCGCATTGTCGCGCGAGCTGGGCACGCCCGTCACCGAGCGCGAGGGCCGCGGCATCCGCCCGACCGCCGCCGGCAACGCCTTCGCCCCGTTCGCCGCTGACGTCATCGGGCTGCTGGAGGAAGGTCGCCGTGCCGCGCGCGAGGCCGCGCATCTCGCCGACCGGCGCCTGCGCCTGGCCGCCGTGACGACCGCGGCCGAGTCCTTCGTCCCTCCGCTGATGCGCGTCTTCGGCCAGGGCAACGACGGCATCGGCCTGACGCTCGCGGTCGGCAACCGCGAGCAGGTCCTCGACCTCGTCCTCGACCACCGCGCCGACGTCGCGATCGGCGGACGCCCGCCCCGCGACCCGCGCATCCAGGCGACGGCGATCCTGCAGAACGAGTTCGTGCTGATCACCGCGCCCGACGACCCGCACGTCGGCGGCGGCACGATCGACGCGGCCGAGCTCGAGCGGCGCGTCTGGCTGCTGCGCGAGCCCGGCTCCGGCACGCGCGTCGTCAACGAGGAGTTCCTCGCCGCGGCCGGCCTGGAGCCCCAGACGCTGACGCTCGGCTCCAACGGCGCGATCAAGCAGGCCGCGCGCGCGGGCATCGGCGTCGCCTTCATCTCCCGCGCCGCGGTCGCGCTCGAGCTCGAGGCCGGCCTGCTCGCCGCGCTGCCGGTGCGCCACCGGCCCGCGGCGCGCCGCTGGTATGCGATGTGCTCGACCGTCGGCCCCCGGCGGGCCGCCGTCGAGCGTTTCATGAACTTCGTCGTCTCTCCGGTCGCGCTGGAGACGCTGAGCGAGTCCTCGGGAATCCCGGGGGCGGCGGCGAGGACCTCGCCCGCGATCAAGTAGGACCTCAGGTCGCGGAGGAGGCGGCGGGGCGGCTCTCGCGGTCCGCGCGCGTGCCGTCGCTGCCGAGCGCCACGGCGGCGCGGGCGGTGGCGAGGTGGTACAGCACGAGGACCTGCACGACGGCCAGCGACTCGGAGCGGTGCAGCTCCGTGCCGACCGTGAACTCGCCCAGGCGCTCGGAGCGCAGGTGGCTCGCGAAGTGCATGCGCTCCCAGACGGATTCCTCGATCTGCGAGCCGAGCGCCGGGTCGATGTCGCCCGGGATGAAGAGCTTGTGGCCCTCGTCGCTGGCGTCGAGCGTCAGCCCGTCCTGCTCGCCGTCGACGAACTCCGACAGGTCGGGGTGCAGCAGCCCCTTGCCGAGGATGATCTCCGCGTCGAGGTGCTCCTGGTCGCCGCGCCCGCCGGACATGAACGACACGACGATGTCGGCGTAGCGCCGCTGGGGGCGGATGTACAGCTCCGAGTCGGGCTCGCGGCGATCGAGCTCCTCGAGCACCTGATCGGTCGTGTAGCCGCGCCGCGAGCAGTCGCGCTGCACCTTCCACCTGCGCCGCAGCTCCTCCGGCGGGGCGAGGAAGACGCGGACGTCGTAGCAGTCGCGCAGGGTGGCCGTGTGGTAACCGAGCAGCCCCTCGATCAGCGTGAACTGGTTCGGGCTCGTGTAGACCGGCGGCCCGAACGTGCCGTCCTTGTGCTGGTAGACGGGTTTGAGGATCGCGCGGCCCTCGCGCAGCTCGGCGAAGTGGCGCTCCATGATGTCGATGTAGTTGCAGTCCGGATGCAGCGGCGTGATCGCGTGCTCGGCGCGCTGCTTACGGTCGTAGCGGTGGTAGTCGTCAGCCGCGACGTGGGTGACATTGCTCTCCCCGAGCATGCGGACGAGGCCGCGCGACAGCGTGGTCTTGCCGGTCGCGGAATCGCCAACGACGCCGAGGATGATCGGTCGGGCCATCTATGTCGCTCCTGAGCTAGCTCTCGTTGCCGCGGGCGTTCTTCGACGTCGACATCGCGCAGTGGGTGGACCCGTGTCCTCGTCGTTCGGCGACTCGCCCTCGTCGTCGCCGAACAGCGAGTCGCAAGGATATCCTCAGCATCGATCGTCATGAGGACTTCCCTGCTCGGGTCGTCGCGATCGGCGTACGGGCGGGCGGCCTGGAGCATGCGCGCACGGTCGATCGCGTTGCGGATGCTGCGCCGTCGGCGAAGCGCGGGCGCTCGAGGCGGCGGCCGTGGCAGGCCGGTCCCGCGATAGGATGCCGACATGAACGCCCCGCCGGCCGTCTGGACCGTCGCACCCGGAGCCGACGAGGACGAGGTCGGCGACCTGCTCGCGCGCCTCGCCCAGCGGCTCGGCGTGAAGACGCCGCAGGTCACGAACGGGAGCATCATGCTGCCCGCGGACTATCCGCGCGTCGCCCGGGCGCTCGACGAGGTCGAGCCCGACTGGGAGGAGTTGCTCGTTCCGCCGGTGGCGTGACGCCGGCGGACGTCGCCGATCGCGGCCGACGCCTGTGTAAACAGGGCGCGCGTGGGGAACAGTGGTGCCGACACCATGACCTCACTCGAACAAGAGCTGACAGACGCGATGACGCTCGACGTCGAGCCCATCATCGAGCAGATCAAGGCCGAGGGAGGCGGGCTCGAAGGTCTCGGGATGATCATCGAGCAGGTCGTCCTCCCGTTGCTCGCGTCCCACAAGGCTGCGACGCTGCGCCTCGCCCGCGAGGTCGACAAGCAGCGGGCGGCGATCGCGGATCTCCGCTTGGAGTAGCGCGGCAGCGCCACGCAGGCTCGAGCGCTGCGCTCGCGAAACCGCGAGCGGCGCATCGAGCGGTCGGTTCAGTGCTGCGCCGCCGCCGTGGCCGGTGGCTTGACCACGGCTTGGTCGGCCCGGGTGCCGTCGCCGCCGAGCGCCACCCTGGCGCGCGCGGTGACGAGGTGGTAGAGCACGATGACCTGCACGACCGCCAGCGACTCGGAGCGGTGAAGCTCGGTGCCGACCGTGAACTCGCCGAGGCGCTCGGAGCGCAGATGACTGGCGAAGTGCATCCGCGACCAGACGGACTCCTCGATCTCCGAACCGCGTGCGGGATCGATGTCGCCCGGCACGTAGAGCGTCTGCTCGGTGTCGGTCTGCTCGCAACGGAGGCTGCTCCCGTCGTCTGCCGAGAACTCCGACAGGTCGGGATGCACGAGGCCCTTGCGCAGCACGATCTCGGCGTCGAGATGCTCCTGATCGCCGCGCTTGCCGGGCTTGAAGGAGACGACGATGTCCGACCAGCGCTGCTGCGGGCGGATGTACAGCTCGGAGTCGGGCTCGCGGCGATCGAGCTCCTCGAGCACCTGGTCGGTCGTGTAGCCGCGCCGCGAGCAGTCGCGCTGCACCTTCCACTTGCGCCGCAACTGCTCCGGCGGCGCCAGGAACACGCGCACGTCGTAGCAGCTGCGCAGCGCCTCGGTGTGGTAGCCGAGCAGCCCCTCGATCAGCGTGAACTGCTTCGGGCTCGTGTAGACGGGCGGCCCGAAGGCGCCGTCCTTGTGCCGGTAGACGGGCTTGAGGATCGGGTTGCCGGCGCGTAGCTCGCCGAAGTGGCGCTCCATGATGTCGATGTAGTTGCAGTCCGGATGCAGCGGCGTGATGCCGTGCTCGGCGCGCTGGCGGCGGTCGTAGCGGTGGTAGTCGTCGGCGGCGACGTGCGTGACGTTGTTGTCGCCCAGCATGCGGACGAGTCCGCGCGACAACGTCGTCTTGCCGGTCGCGGAATCTCCGACCACGCCGAGAATGATCGGTCGAGGCATGCGCGCTGCTCCTAGCTCATCGGTGGGCGTGCCGCTGCGACGGCACAGGCGGCTCAGCTCGCCGCCTCTGCCTTCTCGGGCTCGGCGGCGTCGTCGTCGTCGGGGTCGGCATCCACGTCGTACTTGGAGATCGGCTGGTCGTCGAAGACGCTGCTGCGGCGGATGTCCTCGGCCTCGATCCTGATCAGCTCGTCACGGCCGAGCGGCCGGTCGGCTTCGAAGAGGCGCATCGCCTGGCGCATGCGACCGCGCTCGATCGCGTTGCGGATGCTGCGCCCGTGCGCGAAGCGGGGCTGGTCGACGCGCCGCACGATGTAGTCGCGCATCGCCTCCTCGGCGTCCTCGCTGAATTCATAGCCCTGCTTCTCGATCATCATCGATGCGATCTGCATGAGCTCGTCGGGCTTGTAGTCGGGGAAGTGGATGTGGTGGGCGATGCGCGAGCCCATCCCCGGATTGGCGAGGAAGAACTCGTTCATGGGCTTCTCGTAGCCGGCCATGACGACGACGAGGTTGTGGCGCTCGGACTCCATCACCTGCAGCAGCACCTCGATCGCCTCCTGGCCGTAGTCGCGCTCGTTCTCCGGCCGGTGCAGGTAGTACGCCTCGTCGATGAACAGCACCCCACCGAGGGCCTTCTTGACGACCTCCTTCGTCTTGGGCGCCGTGTGCCCCACGTACTGGCCGACCAGGTCGTCGCGCGTGACGGTCACCAGCTGGTTCTTCTCGATGTACCCGAGCCGGTGCAGGATCGAGGCGATCCGCAGCGCCACGGTCGTCTTGCCCGTGCCGGGATTCCCGGTGAAGGCCATGTGCAGCGTCGGCCGCTCCGACATCAGGCCCATCTCGTTGCGCAGCTTGTCGATGACCAGCAGCGCCGCCATCTCGCGGATGCGCTGCTTGACGGCCTGCAGACCGACGAGGTTGCGGTCCATCTCATCGATGACCTCGTGCACGCGCGAGTCCTTGACGACCTTCTGCACGTCGGCCTTGCCGTCTGACACGGCCTCTGCGAAATCGACGGACTCGACGGCAGCGCCCCCGTCCTCGTCATCCGAGGCCTTGGTGACCCTGCCGCCGAACTTGTCGTCGAACTCCCGGGCCGCCCGGTCCTGCCTGGCCCCGTCCGATTCCGGATCAAGCCATGCGCCGGTCGTGTCGCGGCCCTGGAGCTCAGCCATCAGGACTCGCCGGCGCCTTCGTCGCTGGCGGCCTCGAGGTCGCCGTCACCGTCGCCGCTCTGCGCGAACTTCGGTGAGTCGGGCCCCGGCACGCCCTCCTGCACGGTCCCGATGTGGCGACCGACGCTGAGGCTGCCCTCGTTGCCGTAGCGCCGGCCCGGCGGATCGTCCAGCGCGTACGCAGTGAGCGTGTAGTTGATCGTCCGGTCGTGCGTCTCCGTGCGCTCGAGCCGGAAGCCGGGCTCGTGGTCGGGCCGGTTGACGATGAACGACAGCGCGGATGTCTGGCGTCCGAGCGAGCTGTCGTACGCGACCACCTTGATGTAGTGGTTCGGGTACGTCTCCCGGCAGGTCTGCAGATCCTTCAGCGCCTCTCCGGCGTCCTCGGGCTCGAGGTCGAAGTTCGGCTGCCTCCACATGTCCCAGAAGGAGTTGCGCGGATGCGGGTCGTCCGTGTACTCGAACATGATCGCCCAGCCGTTGTCGAGCGCGTAGCGGATCTGCGCCTCGATCTCCTCGTCGGTCAACTCCGGCAGGTACGAGAACGTGCCTTGTGTGACTCTCATTGAACTTCTCCTGTTCGCCGCTGGCTAGCGGCTGGCGGTGGGGGTCACTTCGACATCGGCGGTGTCGGTCGACTCGAAGTTGAACGTGATGTCCTTCCAGACCTCGAGCGCGGCGTTCAGCTCCTTGCAGCCCTTGGCGGCTTCACGGAGGATGTCGGGCCCCTCCTCGACGTAGTCGACGCCCTCGTTGCGCGCCTTGATCATCGCCTCGACCGCGACGCGGTTGGCCGTGGCGCCCGCGGCGACGCCCATGGGGTGGCCGATCGTGCCGCCGCCGAACTGCAGCACGACGTCCTCGCCGAGGTACTGCAGCAGCTGGTGCATCTGGCCGGCGTGGATGCCGCCCGAGGCGACCGGCATGACGCCGGCCAGCGAGGCCCAGTCCTGGTCGAAGTAGATGCCGGTCGCCGGGTCGACCTTGTTGAAGCGCTCGCGGCAAACGTCGTAGTAGCCCTTGATCATGCCGGGATCGCCCTCGAGCTTGCCGACGACCGTGCCGGCGTGGATGTGGTCGACGCCGAGCATCCGGCACCACTTGGCGATCACGCGAAAGCTGACGCCGTGCGTCTTCTGGCGCGTGTACGTCCCGTGGCCGGCCCGGTGCAGGTGCAGGATCATGCCGTTCGCCCGCGCCCACTTCGACATCGAGCTCATCGCCGTGTAGCCGACCGTGAGGTCCTGCATGATGATGACCGAGCCGAGCTCCTTCGCGAACTGCGCGCGCTCGTACATGTCCTCCACCGTGGCGGCGGTCACGTTGAGGTAGTGACCCTTGACCTCGCCCGTCGCGGCGGAGGCACGATGGACGGCCTCCATCGCGTGGACGTAGCGGTCGCGCCAGCGCATGAACGGCTGCGAGTTGATGTTCTCGTCGTCCTTGGTGAAGTCCAGGCCGCCGCGCAGCGCCTCGTAGACGACGCGGCCGTAGTTCTTCGCCGACAGGCCGAGCTTCGGCTTCGTCGTCGCGCCGAGCAGCGGGCGGCCGAACTTGTCGAGGTACTCGCGCTCCTGGACGATGCCGTGCGGCGGGCCCGGGAAGCTCTTCAGGTACGCGTACGGGATGCGCATGTCCTCCAGCCGCAGCGCCTTGAGCGCCTTGAAGCCGAAGACGTTGCCGATGATCGACGAGGTCAGGTTCGGGATCGAGCCCTCTTCGAAGAGGTCGATGTCGTACGCGATCCTGGCGATGTACTGGCCAGGGGTGCCGGGCACCTCGTCGACGCTGTACGCCTTTGCCTGGTAGTGCTCGTGGGGCGTCAGCCGGTCGGTCCAGACGACCGTCCACGTGGCCGTCGACGACTCGCCGGCGACCGCCGCCGCGGCCTCGATCGGATCGACGCCCTCCTGGGGCGTGATCCGGAACGCGCATAGCACGTCGGTGTCCTTGGGATCGTAGTCCGCGTTCCAGTAGCCCATCTCGGCGTACGGGGTGACACCCGACTCCCAGCGGCCCTTCTTTGCGTTCTTCTCTTCGGTTGCGCTCATTCCGTCCTCTCTCGTGATCTACGCACCCAGCACAGTAGCTCGGCCATCCAACGATAAAAAGCCAAAGATCGTCGCGTTTACATAGCTATTGAGCTATGGATGCCCAGCCTGCGGAGTCGAGCTCGCTTGCGCGGGCGGCCCCCGTTTCGTTTCGCCTGCCTGCTCGCCAGATTCCAACACGGCGATGTCGTCGAGCATGCGGTCCAGCCGCGGCACGACCGTCGTGATCGACTCCCGCGAGCAGAAGTCGATGTCCGCCGAGAGCCCCGCCGCGTGGATGCCGACGGCGCCCGAGCTGGCCTCGAGCGCGTCGATCGAGCGCTCATACGAGCCGGCCAGCGCCTCGGCGATGCGGGCGGCGTCGGTGCGCTCCCCCTCGAGCGCCGCGCTGACGCGCCCCGCGACGTAGGCGTCCTCGAGCGTGATCTTGCCGTTCGTGCCGGCGCAGACGAGCAGGATGTCGCCCGGCGAGGCCGCCAGCGCCGCGACGACCGCGTCGAGGTTCAGCAGGCAGGCGACGATGACGTCGTCCGACGCGGCAGCCGCGGCGACGATCGCCGGGGCGCCGTTGGTCGTCGCGAGCACGAGTTCGGCGCCGCGCGGCGTCAGCGTCTCCTCGGGGGAGTTGCCGAGCTCGAAGCCGGGCGCCTTCTGGCACTCGTGCTCGCCGGCCAGCACCCGCCCCTCGCCGCCGAGCTCGAGCGCGCGCTCGAGCGTGCCGGCCACGAGCACCCGCTCGTAGCCGGAGGCGAGCGCGAGCGTGATCGTCGAGGTCGCGCGCAGGACGTCGATGACGACGGCCGTCGCCGCGGGGCGCGCCTGCGCCCCGACGAA
Source organism: uncultured Actinomycetes bacterium (assembly GCA_963729125.1). Lineage (GTDB taxonomy): Bacteria > Actinomycetota > Thermoleophilia > Solirubrobacterales > Solirubrobacteraceae > CADCVQ01. The sequence goes on along the minus strand of CAVSML010000008.1, from coordinate 226,882 downwards.
TGCGACGTCGATCATCGGTTGGCCGAGCGCAAGGCGCTAGACGGTCGAGCGCACGCCCGCGGCGTAGCGCTCTGCCATCTGGTCGAGCGTCATCGGCTCGTAGTCGCCTGCGTGCCCTGCCATGCCGAGCTCCTGCATGCGCTGCAGGCAGATGTACTTCTGGCCGGCGCGCGCCGCCTTGCCGGCGCCGCGCGGATCCCAGTCGCCGGGCTCCTCGCGGAAGTGCTCGCGCACGAACGCGGTGATCGCGAGGCGCCCGTCGGTGTCGATGTTGACCTTGCGCACGCCGTGCTCGATGCCGCGCTGGATCGCCGAGATCGGCACGCCGAAGCCGGCGTCGACCTCGCCGCCGGCGGCCTTCAGGCGCTCGACGAGCTCGGCGGGGACGCTCGAGGAGCCGTGCATGACGATGTGCGTGTCGGGCAGGCGGCGGTGGATGTCCTCGATGATCTCCATCGCGAGGATGTCGCCGTCGGGAGCGCGCGAGAACTTGTATGCGCCGTGGCTCGTGCCGATCGCGACGGCCAGCGCGTCGACGCCGGTGCGCTCGACGAACTCCTCGGCCTGCGCGGGATCGGTCAGGCAGATCTCGCCCGAGCCGACGCCGTCCTCCATGCCGCCGAGCGTGCCGAGCTCGCCCTCGACGGTCACGCCGCGCGGATGGGCGTAGTCGACGACCGTCTTCGTGACGGCGACGTTGTCCTCGAAGTTCAGCGGCGTCTTGGCGTCCTCGCCCAGCGAGCCGTCCATCATGACGCTCGTGAAGCCGAGCTCGATCGCGCGAGATGCACGTCTCCGGCGAGTTGCCGTGATCCTGGTGCAGCGCCACCGGGATGTCGGGGTAGGTCTCGGCCGCCGCCAGCATCATGTGGTAGAGGAAGCTGTCGCCGGCGTACTTGCGCGCGCCGCGCGAGGCCTGGATGATCACGGGCGACTGCGTCTCCTGCGCCGCCTCCATGATCCCCTGGATCTGCTCCAGGTTGTTGACGTTGAAGGCTGCGACGCCGTAGCCGCCGGCGGCGGCCTCGTCGAGCAGCTGGCGCATGGTCACTAGCGGCATCTGGTCACTCCTGGTCGGTTGCGGGTCTGCTCTCGACGATCCGGCGCACCGATCCGGGGCGCACGATCAGCGAATGCGTGATGTTCCAGCCACCCGAGCACCTCGGGGCGTCCAGGCCGAGGGTACCGCCGGTGATGGCCGTTGCGGCAAACATCGCGTTGCCCTTGACGAGGTCGTCGATCTCGAGGATCTCGGTGGTCGAGAGCCCGGCCGCGGCGATCGCCTCGGCCTCGGGCTCGCGCTGGGGGGCGAGGCGGGTCTGCATGCCGCCTCCGACGCACTTGACCGCGCAGGCCGCCATCACGCCCTCCGGCGTTCCGCCGCAGCCCATCAGCAGGTCGACGCCCGTTCCGGGCAGCGCGGCGAGCAGCGCGCCGGCCACGTCTCCGGCCGTCGGCGTCTGCACGCGAGCGCCGCACGCCCGCAGGCGGGAGATGAGCTCGACGTGGCGCGGCTTGTCGAGCACGACGACGACGATGTCGCGAGGGCGCTTGCCGAGGGCGGCAGCGACGCGCTCGAGCACGCGCTCGGGCTCGTCGCGCATGTCGATCGCGTCGCGCGCGGCGGCCTCGACGACGAGCTTGTCCATGTAGTGGGCGGGGCCCGGCGACCACAGCCCGCCGACGCCGGCGAACGCGATCGTCGTCAGCGCTCCGGCCTGGCCGGCCGCGCACAGGTCGGTGCCCTCGACGGGATCGACCGCGATGTCGAAGCTGACCTCGTCGCCCTCGCCGACCTCCTCGCCGTTGTAGAGCATCGGGGCGTTGTCCTTCTCGCCCTCGCCGATGACCACCTTGCCGACCACGTGGGCGTCGCCGAGGGCCTCGCGCATCGCCTCGGTTGCGGCGCCGTCGGCGGCCTTGCCGTCGCCGCGGCCCGCCCACGCGGATGCTGCCATGGCGGCGTTTCGCACGGCGGCGATCGCCAGCGGCTCGAGACGCTTGGGCAGCTCGGGCACCGCGCGCACTGCGCCCGGCCGGCTCCTCGACCAGGGTCATGCGGGCATCCTCGCTGTGGTTGTGTTTGCCTTCAAGCGATGTCGGAGTCTACGCCGGGCGCCCCCGCGCTCGTCGTGCGCCTCGGACTCGCTCCGTCACGAGCGGAGATCGTTCAGCGCCTCGGGCGTGTCGATGTCGATCCCCGAGCACAGGTGGCCGCACTCGATCGGATAGGCGCCGATGCGCTTGAGCACGTCGCGCGCCCCGACGTCGCCCTCAAGCGCCATCACGTCGTCGAAGTAGGCGCTGCCCAGGGCGACGGGATGGCCCGGCTCGCCGTCGAAGACGCCGCGCGCACGCGTGTGCGCACCGTGCTCGGCGGCCAGATCGGCGAAGCGCGCGATCACCTGCGACGTGATCCTCGGCATGTCGCCGAGCGTCAGCACGACGGCGTCGGCGTCATCGCGACCGCGGCGACGCCGCAGCGCAGCGACGCCGCCTGGCCGGTCTGCCAGTCCTCGCAGACGACGACCTCGGCGGAGCCGAAGTCGACGCCCGCGCGGATCTCCTGCGGCGCGCGCGCCGAGCACGACGACGATCCGCTCGATCGCCGGCACGGCCTCGACCGCGCGGATCGCGTGCTCGAGCAGCGGGCGGCCGTCCAGCTCGGCCAGTTGCTTGGCCGAGCCGAACCTTGACGCCCCGCCGGCAGCGAGCACGACGGCGGCGATCACCCGCCGTTGGCCGCCGTCGTCAGCGCGCGCTCGCACAGGACGCGTGCGAGGTGGCGCTTGTAGTCGGGCGTCGCGTTGAGGTCGCCCTGCGGGTCGGTGCCGTCCGCCGCGTGCTCGGCGGCCGCGGAGATGTGCTCGGCGTCCAGCGGCTGGCCGCGCAGGGCGTCCTCGGCGGCGCTGGCGCGCAGCGGCGTCGAGGCCATGTGCGCCAGCCCGATGCGAACGTCCTCGCAGGTGCCGTCCGGCGCACGTCTTGACGAGCGCGCAGACCCCGACCATCGCCCAGTCCTCGGCGCGGCGGTTGAACTTCTCATAGCCGTAGCCGTAGCCTGCCAGCGCGGGGACTCGCACCTGCGTGATGATCTCGCCCGGCGCGATCGAGGTCGTCAGGTAGCCCTCGAACAGGTCCTCGGCAGCGATCTCGCGCTCGCCGCCGCGGGCACCGCGGACGAGCACCGAGCCGCCCAGCGCGAGCAGCACCGCCGGCAGGTCGGCGGCCGCGTCGCCGTTGGCCAGCGAGCCGCCGATCGTGCCGCGGTTTCTGACCTGCTGGTCGGCGATCTGCTTGGCCGCCGCGGCGATCAGGCCCATGTCCTCGCGCGTCTGCAGGTCGGCGTGGCGCGTCATCGCGCCGATCCGAAACGAGTCGCCGCCGGTGTCGACGCCGCGCAGGCTCTCGATCCTGCCGATGTCGACGAGCAGCGACGGCGCGGTGAAGCGCAGCTTCATCAGCGGCAGCAGCGAGTGCCCGCCGGCGAGGACCTTCGCGTCCTCCCCACCCTCGCCGAGCAGCCGGATCGCGTCGTCGACGGACTCTGCCACCGCGTAGTCGAACGCTGCGGGGATCATGCCGCACCTCCTTCGGGGATCGTCGGTCCGGAGCCGGCAGAGCCCTCGCCCTGCGGCGGCACGTCGGCGCCCTGCTCGCTGTCGCGCGGCCCGCCGCCGCTGGCCGCGCGCCTCCTCCAGCGCCTGCCACACGCGCATCGGCGTCAGCGGCATGTCGAGGTAGGAGATCGCCCTCGTGGCGCAGCGCGTCGACGACCGCGTTGACGACGCCGGGCGTCGAGGCGATCGTGCCGGCCTCGCCGATGCCCTTGACGCCGAGCGAGTTCGATGGCGACTTCGTCTCGGTGCGGTCGAGTCTCGAAGCTCGGGATCTCCTCCGCCGTCGGCAGCGCGTAGTCCATGAACGTGCCGGTGATCGAGCTGGCCGCGGTCGTCGTAGACGACCTGCTCGTAGAGCGCCTGGCCGATGCCGTGCGCGACGCCGCCGTGCACCTGACCCGTCGATCAGCATCGGGTTGATCGCCGGGCCGCAGTCGTCGACCGCGATCCAGCGCACGATGTCGACCTTGCCGGTCTGCGCGTCGACGTCGACGACGCAGATGTGCGTCGCCGAACGGGAACACGAAGTTCGTCGGGTCGTAGATCAGCGTCTGCTCGAGTCCGAGCTCCATGTCGTCGGGCATCGCGGTCGCGTCGATGTAGGCGCAGCCCGCGACCTCGGCCAGCGTCATGCCCTGGTCGGGATCGCCGCGCAGCGAGAACCTGCCGCTGCCGACCTCGATGTCCTCGACGGACGCCTCGAGGTTGTGCGCGACGATCGCCTTGCACTTGTCGGCGAGCTTCTCCGCCGCCTGCGCGCGCCGCGACGCCGCCGATCGCCAAGCGAGCGCGAGCCGTAGGTGCCCAGGCCCATCGGGCCGGTCGCCGTGTCGCCGTGAATGATCTCGACGACCGACGGATCGGTGCCCAGTCGGTCGGCGACGATCTGCGCGAAGCCGGTCTCGTGGCCCTGGCCGTGCGGCGAGGCGCCGGTGAAGACCGTGACCGAGCCGGTCGGGTGCACGCGCACGAGCGCCGACTCGTAGAGGCCGATGCCGAGGCCGAAGCCCTTCGGCCCGACCGCCCGCGACGGCGCGAGGCCGCAGATCTCGGTGTACGTCGAGATGCCGACGCCGCGCAGGGTGGAACGGGTGGGATCGTCTCGCAGGCTGCGCTGCTCGGAGCGGAAGGCGTCCATGTCGAGCATCTCCAGCGCACGGTCGAGCGTCGCTGCGTAGTCGCCCGAGTCATACGTGATGCCGTAGGGCGTCTCGTACGGGAAGGACTCCTTGGCGATGAAGTTCTTGCGCCGCAGCTCGACCGGGTCCATGCCGAGCTCCTCGGCGAGCTGGTCGATGCAGACCTCGAGCATGTGCGTCATCTCCGGGCGACCCGCACCGCGGATCGCGTCGGTGAAGAACTTGTTCGTCAGCACGCCGGTGATGTCGGTCTTGACGTTCGGGATCTCGTAGCAGCCGGTCATCACGAACGCCCCGAGCTCGGGGATCATCGGCGTCAGCAGCCCGAAGTAGGCGCCGCAGTCCTGGATGATGTTCGCGTGGAAGGCGGTGATCTTGCCCTCCGACGTCGCCGCCATGCGCACGTAGTCGACCTGGTCGCGGCCGTGGTGTGAGACGGCCATGTTCTCGGAGCGCGTCTCGATCCACTTGACGGGGCGGCCGAGCTGCTTGGAGGCCCACGCGCACAGCGTCTCCTCGGCGCAGACCTGCAGCTTGCTGCCGAAGCCGCCGCCGACCTCCGGCGCGACGATCCGCACCTTGTCCTCCGAGATGCCCATCTGCACGGCGAAGAACAGCCGCACGAGGTGCGGCACCTGCGTCGAGGACCAGACCGTCAGCTGGTCGTAGCGGTACTCGGCGATCACGCCGCGCGGCTCGATCGCGGCGCCGGCGGTGCGGTGGTTGACGATCCGCCGCTCGATCACGACGTCGGCCTCGGCGATCGCCTGGTCGACGTCGCCGCCGCCCATCGACCACTCGTGCGTCTTGTTCGTGCCGAGCGACTCGTGGACGAGGATCTCGTCCTTCAGCGCCTCCTCGACGTTGACGATGACCGGCAGCGACTCGTACTCGACGTCGACCTTCTGGGCAGCGTCGACGACGGAGTACTTGTCCTCGCCGATGACCATCGCGACCGCGTCGCCGACGTGGCAGACCTTGCCGCGCGCCAGCGGCCAGCGCTCGGGCGTCTTCATCTCGACGCCGGGCGGGCCCCAGGCCATCGGCAGCGGCGCGAGCAGGTCGGACATGTCCTCGCCCGTGTAGACGGCCTTGACGCCCGGCATCGCCAGCGCCGCCGAGGCGTCGATCGAGACGATGTTGGCGTGCGCCTCGGGCGAGCGGACGACCGCCATGTGCAGCATCTGCGGCAGCACGAGGTCGTCGACGTACTTCGCGCGGCCGGTGATCAGGCGCGGGTCCTCCTTGCGGCGGATCGACTGGCCGACGTGCTTGGGGGTCTCCTCGATCGTGCTCATGCCGGCACCTTCGCCATCGCCTCGGCGGCGGCCTGGACGGCCTTGACGATGTTCTGATATCCCGTGCAGCGGCAGAGGTTGCCCTCGAGGCCCTTGCGCACGTCCTCCTCGGCGATCGGCCCGTCCCTGTGGCGCGCCAGCAGGTCCGCGGCGGCCATGATCATTCCCGGCGTGCAGTACCCGCACTGCAGTCCGTGCTGGGCCCAGAAGCCCTCCTGCAGCGGATGCAGCTCGCCGTCGGCGCCGATCATCCCTTCGATCGTCTTGACCTCCGCGCCGGCGGCCTGGACGGCCAGCACGGTGCAGCTCTTGACGGACTCGCCGTCGATCAGGCACGTGCACGCTCCGCAGTTGGAGGTGTCGCAGCCGACGTGGGTTCCGGTCAGGCCGAGCTCGTCGCGCAGGTAGTGGACGAGCAGCAGACGCGGCTCGACCTCGGACTCGACCGGCTGGCCGTTGACGGACATCTGCAGAGGGACGGTGGTTGCCACGCGGTCTCCTTCAGTTGACGACGCGCCCGCCCTTCCCGTTGGCGGCGCTGTGTTTCAAGAGTGTTTCCACTGGACCGTACGCTCAGCTAAACGGCAACGATCATCGCCGCTCATCCGGGCGCGCAGGCCCCCGTTACCCGGCGGCGCGCGAGTTGCAACACGGTCTGCGGCGCGCCGCGCGGCGACGACGACGACGGCGACGGCGACCGCGACGCCGGCAGCGGCGGCGCTCCGCGGGCGGGGTCGGCGCCGTACGCGTCAGCCGGCGTCGAGCGCCTGGTTGACGAGGGCGTCGGCGTGCGCGTTGTGCGCGCGCGGCACCGAACGCATCGACCAGCGCTCGAAGCCCGCCAGCGCCTGCTTGGCGGCGGCGTGCAGCGGCTTCATGTCGGCGTGCTTGACCTTGTACTCGCCGTTGACCTGCTTGGCGACGAGCTCGGAGTCGTTGACGACCTCGACCTCGGTGGCGCCGAGCTCGCGGGCGCGCAGCAGGCCGAGCAGCAGGCCGCGGTACTCGGCGACGTTGTTCGTCGCCACGCCGATCGCCTCCGACGCCTCGTCGAGCACGTCGCCGGCGGGCGTCGAGACGACGGAGCCCGCCGCGGCCGGGCCCGGGTTCCCGCGCGCGCCGCCATCGACATGCACGACGACCTTCACGGGTGGCCCGTCCCGCGACGGCGCACGCTGGCGGTATCAGTCGCGCTCGACGGCGGGGAAGTCGCCCGGCACGCGAGCGCGGCGGCGGTCGCGCACCTCGCGCTGCTTGACGACCTCGGGATCGGGCTTCGGCGGGTCGCTGCCGTCCTCGCCGCGCCGGTTGCGCCGATCGGATTTGCGCCGGTCGACTATCACGGTGACGTTGTCGTCCTCGGCGTAGTACGCCGTGAGCTTCTCGAAGAGCTCCTCCTCGAGGGCCTCCGGCACGACGCAGTAGATCATCGCGCCACCCTAGTGCTCGCGTCGTTCATCCGGCAAGAACGAGCAGTCCGCGCTCGTCGGCCGCGGCGTTGGGCTCCAGCTCCTCGGCGCTGAGCTCGGACAGCTCGGCGCCCTGGCCGGTGACGCGCACGCCTGCGGCCTCGTCGGCGAGGTCGACCTCGTAGCGATACCAGCACAGCTCCCAGCCGACGACGATCGAGACGATCGAGCCCTCCGTCGCCGACGGCAGCACGGTGACGGCCGGCTGGCCGAGCGAGCGGGCGACGCCGGAGATGCGCCGCGGGTGGGCGGTCGTGTTGAAGACGTCCAGCGCGCGGGCCATCTTGAGGTCGGCGTTCGTCGGCACGGCGCGCACGTGGCGCGGCTCGCGCGCCGCGGCCGCCTGCTCGGCGACGGGCGCGGGCGCGGCGTCGTAGGCGTCCTGCTCGTCGGCGACGGTCGTCGCCTCGGCGGCGTCGGCGACGCGCTCGGCGGTCTCGATGCGATCGACGTTCGAATAGCCGCGGCGGCTGACGGGCACGGCCTCGTCGGCCGGCGCACGGCGGCCGGGCAGCTTCTGCGGGCGCAGGCGCCCGAGCAGCGAGCGCCCGCCGCGCGGGCCGTTGCGGCGCACGCCGAGCGCGTTGTCGGCGCCCTCGCGGATCCAGCCCTCGTTGGCGGCGCGCGCGGTGCACAGCTCGCAGACCATCCGCCGCGCCCCGCTGGCGATGAACGGGTCGGCGTGCTCGCCGCGCAGCAGCGTGCGGCCGCAGACGTCGCAGGCGACCGCGGCGCGGGTGGTCGTGATCGACTTGCGCGTCATCGCCGTTCAGCGTACCGGCGAGGATGCTCCTTCGCCTGCTTCGGGCGCCGACGGGGTAGGTCGGGTCGCGTGGCGGCCACGATCGACACCCCGGGCCGCGACGACGCGCCCCTGACGCGCGCGATCACGCGCAACATGCTGCTGCTGTTCGTGATCGGCGACATGCTCGGCGCGGGCATCTACGCGCTCGTCGGCGAGGTCGGCGGCCGCGTCGGCGGGGCGATCTGGATGAGCTTCGCCTTCGCGATGGCGCTCGCGCTGTTCACGGCCTTCGCCTACGCCGAGCTCGTGACGAAGTATCCGCAGGCGGCGGGCGCGGCGCTGTACGTCAACAAGGCCTTCCACCTGTCGTTCGTGACGTTCATGGTCGCCTTCGCGGTGATGCTGTCGGGCATCACGTCGGCGAGCACGCTCGCGCGCGCCTTCGGCGGCGACTACCTCGAGGTCTTCGTGTCGCTGCCGACGGTCCTGGTCGGCATCGCGTTCATCGCGGTCGTCGCGCTGATCAACTTCCGCGGCATCGGCGAGAGCGTGAAGATCAACATCGTCTTCACGCTGATCGAGGTCGTCGGCCTGCTGCTGATCATCGTGATCGGGATCGCGGCGCTGGCCGACGGCATCGGCGATCCGTCGCGCGCCTTCGAGTTCACCGGCGACGAGTCGGTGCCGCTGGCGATCCTCGGCGGCGCGGGCCTCGCGTTCTTCGCGCTGATCGGCTTCGAGGACTCCGTCAACGTCGCCGAGGAGACCCAGGATCCCGAGCGCAACTACCCGCGCGCGCTGTTCGGCGGCCTGGTGATCGCGGGGCTGATCTACATCGCGGTCAGCATGGTCGCCTCGATGGTCGTGCCGACCGCCAAGCTCGCCGAGTCCAGCGGCCCGCTGCTCGAGGTCGCCGACCAGGGACCGCTGGCGATGAACACGAAGGTCTTCGCGGCGATCGCGCTCGTGGCGGTCGCCAACACGGCGCTGATCAACATGATCATGGCCTCGCGCCTGGTCTACGGCATGTCGCGCCAGGGCATCGTGCCGCGGCTGCTGGGCCGCGTGCACAGCGCGCGCCGCACGCCGTGGGTGGCGATCGTCTTCACCTCGCTGATCGCGGTCCTGCTGATCTCGACCGGCGACCTGGCGACGCTCGCCGACATGACGGTCCTGCTGCTGCTGCTGGTCTTCACGGGCGTGAACATCGCCGTCCTCGTGCTGCGCCGCGACCCGGTCGAACACGGGCACTTCCGTGCGCCCACGGCCGTGCCGGTGATCGGCGCCGTCGTCTCGCTCGCGCTGATGACGACGAAGGATCCCGAGGTCTTCCTGCGAGCGGGCGGCCTGCTGGCGCTTGGCGCCGTGCTGTGGCTGCTCAACCGCCTGCTGACCGGCGGCGGCCCCGGCCCGACGGACACCGGCGTCTGGAAGGCCGTCGAGCGCCCGGACTGAGGCTCAGCGCCCGCGGGGCGCGAGCTGCGACGGGCCGACCTGCTCGGACAGCCATGTCACCAGCGGCCGCGTGGCGTCGAGCTGCGCGCGGATGCGCTCGACGCACTCGGGCTCGTGCAGCCACGGCTCGAGTCCGTGACGGCAGAAGACCGTCACGTGCTTGCGGCGCAGGTGCTCGATCCGCGGATGATCGACGCGATAGCCGCGCGGCGCGCGCTTGAGCACCGGCTCGATCAGCCGCAGACCGGCCTTCTCGGCGCTGCGCACGGCGCGCTCGAAGCCGCTTGCGCGGCGCTCGTCGTCGATCGCCAGGCGAAAGCGCTCGAGCTGGTCGGCCGCCGGGTGGTGCAGCCCGGAGCCGACGAGCAGGCCGTCGAGCGACAGCTCGACGTAGTAGCCGCCCGCGGGCCCGCGGGCGATCGACAGGCCGAGCTGCTCCTTGATCGGCGGGCGGTCGGAGAAGCGCGCGTCGTTGTAGGGGCGAAACAGGCGCGCCGGGCCGAGGTGCGCGAGGCCGTCCGCCAGCGCTCGTGCGGGCTCGACGAGGTGCGCGTCATAGCGGGCGCGGTTGGCCTTGAACCACGCGCGGTCGTTGTTGTCTTCGAGCTCGCGCAGGAACTCGAGCGCCTCGGGCGGCCACATCGGCCGCAGCCTACGCGCTGACGGCCTCCTGCTCGCCCGTCTGCGCGACGACCTTCTGCTGCAGGTGCGCGGGGACCTCCTCGTAGTGGTCGAAGTCCATCGTGTAGTCGCCCTGGCCGCCGGTCAGCGAGCGCAGGTCGGGAGCGTAGGTGAGCATCTCGGCCATCGGGACCTCGGCCTTGACCTCGGTCAGCCCGCCGCCGACGCCCTCCATGCCCTGCGGGCGCCCGCGGCGCGAGTTGAGGTCGCCGATGACGTCGCCGACGGAGTCCTCGGGGATCGACAGCGTCACGAGCATGATCGGCTCGAGCAGCACGGGCGCGGCGTTGGCCATCGCCTCGCGCATCGCGATCGAGCCGGCGAGCTTGAAGGCCATCTCCGACGAGTCGACCGTGTGGTAGCTGCCGTCGAAGACGGTGACCGCCACGTCCTTGACCGGACAGCCCGCGATCGGGCCGGCCTGCATCGCCTCGACGACGCCCTTCTCGACGGCCGGGATGAACGATGTCGGGATCACGCCGCCCTTGATGTGGTTGATGAACTCAAAGCCGGCGCCGGGCTCGCGCGGCTCGATCGAGATGTGGCAGTCGCCGAACTGGCCGCGCCCGCCGGACTGCTTCTTGTGACGACCGTGCGCCTTGGCGGGCTTGCGGATCGTCTCCTGGTAGGGGACGCGCGGCGGGTGCAGCGCGACCTCCGCGCCGAAGCGCTCCTTGAGGCGATCGACGATCACCTCGACGTGCATCTGCGACAGCCCGGCGATGATCTGGTCGCCCGTCTGCGGGTCGCGGTGCAGGTCGATCGTCGGGTCCTCCTCCTGCAGGCGGCGCAGCGAGGTGTAGACCTTGTCCTCGTCGCCCTTGGCCTCCATCGCGAACGCCATGACCGGTGCCGGCAGCTCGATCTTCGGCATCGAGATCGGCTCGTCGCGCTCGGCCAGCCAGTCGCCGGCGCGCGTCTCCTTGAGCTTGGCGACGGCGCCGATGTCGCCGGGGCCGAACTCGTCGGCGTGCCCGGACTCCTTGCCGCTGAAGACCAGCAGCTGGCCGACGCGCTCCTTGTGGTGCGTCGTCGTGTTCATCACGTGCGTGTCGTGGCGCATGACGCCCTGGTAGACGCGAAACAGGTTGATGCGGCCGGCGAACGGGTCGGCGCGGGTCTTGAAGACGTAGGCGTACAGCGGCGCGTCGTCGTCGGCCTCGAGCGTGATCTCGGGCAGCTGAAGCCAGCCGTGCTTGACCGGCGACGGCAGGTCCTCGACGATCGCGTCGCAGCAGCCGGTCGGTGGCGAGGTTGCGCGTCGCGACGCCGCAGGTGACCGGAAACAGCGAGCCGTGGTTCGTGCCCGTCCTTGAGCGCGGTGACGATCTCGTCGTGGTCGATCTCCTCGCCCTCGAGATAGCGCTCCATCAGCGAGTCGTGCACCTCGCAGATCTCGTCCATGAGCTTCTCGCGGTACTCCTCGGCGATCGCCTGCATGTCGTCGGGGATCGGGATCTCGGTCGCGTTGTCGACGCTCGGCGCCCTCGTAGCTGTAGGCCTTCATGTCGACGAGGTCGATGACCCCGGAGATCTCGTGCTCGGAGCCGATCGGGATCTCGGTCGCGACGACGTGCGCGCCGAAGGCCTCCTTGAGCGACTCCAGCGCGCGGAAGAAGTCCGCGCGCTCGCGGTCGAGCATGTTCACGAACAGCATCCGCGCGAGGTCGAGCTCCTCGCGCGCGCGCCCACAGGCGGCGCGTCGAGACCTCGACGCCCATGACGCCGTTGACGACGAAGATCGCCGACTCGCAGACGCGCATCGCGCCGAGCGCGTCGGCGACGAAGCTCGGCTCGCCCGGCGTGTCGAGCAGGTTGATCTTGCGATCGGCCCACTCGAAGGAGCTCAGCGCGGCGGAGATCGACATCTTGCGCGCCTGCTCGTCGGGCTCGGAGTCCGACACCGTCGTGCCGTCGAGCACCGACCCGAGGCGGTTGGTCGCCCGCGCCTCGAACAGCAGCGCCTCGTGCAGCGAGGTCTTGCCGCTGCCGCGATGGCCGATCAGGGCTACGTTGCGAATGCGGTCGGCAGACTTGTGCATGGCCGCGGCTCCTCTCCTCGGGGAGCCGCGATGCTAGTCGCCCGTCTCGCGACGGTCCACCCGCAAGCCCGTGGGCGCTAGGACGCGCCGCCGAGGTTCTCGTCGGACATGCGCCCGCGCAGGCGCAGCACGGCCTTCGTGTGCAGCTGCGAGACGCGCGACTCGGTGACGCCGAGGACCTCGCCGATCTCGCGCAGGGTCAGGTTCTCGTAGTAGTAGAGCGCGACGACGAGCTTCTCGCGCTCGGGCAGGCGCGCGATCGCGTCGGCGATGCGGTCCTTGAGGTCGGTCGCGTCCATGACCGCCGCGGGGTCCTCGGCGCGCCGGGTCCTGCAGCGTGTCCAGCAGCGAGACCTGGTCGCCGGAGGCGTCGGACACCGTCCACAGCTCGTCGAGCGCGGCGACCGTCGAGTTGGAGATCTGCAGCAGCGCGTCCTGGAAGTCGCCGACGGTCATCTCGAGCTCGTGCGCCATCTCCTCGTCGGTCGGCGCGCGCTGCAGCTTGTGCTCGAGCTTCGTGTTCGCGCGCTCGATCGCGCGGGCGCGGGCGCGCACCGAGCGCGGCACCCAGTCCAGCGAGCGCAGCTCGTCGATGATCGCGCCCTTGATGCGGGTGATCGCGTAGGTCTCGAACTTGATCTCGCGCTCGAGGTCGAAGCGCTCGATCGCCGAGATCAGGCCGCCGAGGCCGTAGGAGATGAGGTCGGCCTCCTCGACGTGCGCGGGCAGGCCCGAGGCCATCCGGCCGGAGACGTACTTGACCAGCGGCGAGTAGGCGATCGACCAGCCGCTCGCGCGCGCGCTCGTCTCCGTCGCGCTTGTAGCGGCGCCACAGATCCTTGAGCTCGATTGACTTGACGTTGGTTTCCATGGCGCTCAGGCCCTTGGATGCGCGCGGGCGTAGGCGACCTTCAGGCGCGCCGACTCTACCCGAGTGTAGGTCTGCGTCGTGGACACCGATGCGTGTCCGAGCAACTCCTGGATCGTGCGCAGGTCCGCCCCGCCCTCCAGCAGGTGCGTCGCGAAGGAGTGGCGCAGCACGTGCGGGTGCACCGCGCCCTGCATCGCCGCGTGGCGCGACCACACGCTCAGTCGCCGGCGGACGTCCGACGTCGACAGCCGGCGCCCCGACTTGCTCAGAGAACAGCGCCGGCTCGTCGACGCCGCCGGCTGAGCGCCGAGCGGGCGCGCGCCGAGGTAGCGCGCGAGCGCGCGCCAGCGCCGGCTCGCCGGCCGGCACCATGCGCGTCTTGGCCCCCTTGCCCTCGACGCGCAGCTGCTCGGCGTCGAAGTCGATCGAGGTGATGTCCAGGCGCACGAGCTCCTCGGCGCGCAGCCCGCAGGCGTAGGCGATCTCGAACAGCGCGCGATCGCGCAGCTCGAGCGGCGTCGACGCCGGGATGCGGTCCAGCAGGCGGCTGATCTGCTCCTCGGTGCAGCACGCCGGGAAGCTCGGAGGCGAGCTTGGGCGCCGCCAGCAGGTCGGCGGGGTTGGCCTCGATGTCGCCGTGCTCGCGCAGCATCCCGAAGAACGAGCGCAGCGCGGCGAGCTTGCGTGCGACGCTCGCCGGCGCGATCCGGCGCTCCGACAGCGCCGACGGCGTAGCGGCGCAGCAGGCGATGGGTGACGTCGACGGGCTCGGCGTGCTGCGCGGTCGCCCAGCGCGCGAACTGGCGCAGGTCGCCGGCGTAGGCGTCGCGCGTCTTGGCGGCCGAGCCGTGACGGCGCAGGTCCTCGTCGAAGCGCACGAGCGCCGAGCGCCAGGCGGGGCTCGTCGGGAGGAGTGTCGGGCGCTTTCATCGGCCTGACGTGCTTCGACGCCGCACGCGCGCTGCCCTGCACGCGCGGGGCGCTAGCCTCGCTTCTCATGGCCCTCTTCTTCATCGACACCGAGCACGGCACGGTCGCGACCCAGCGCCAGCTGCTCGACCGCGAGCGTCATGGACGCCGGGCGACCTGCCGCCGCGGCCGTGGCTGCGCATCCAGGGCTCCGGCGACGCGACGACGCTGTGGCACGCGGTCATGCGCACCCGCAGGCGCGGGATCTTCATCGGCACGCTGGTCATGCGCCACGGCGACCATCACGAGCTGCCTGCTGCGAGGCGGCTGGGAGGAGATCGCGCCTGAGCGGATCGGGCTGGACGGCGCGACCGGCGTCGTCGCCCCCGGCCCCGGTCTGTAGCGGCCGCTAGTTGATGAAGATCGGGGTGCCGACCGGCACCTGGTCGTAGAGCTTCTCGATGTCCTCGACGAGCATGCGGATGCAGCCGTGCGAGGCGTTCGTGCCGATCGAGCCGCGGTCGGACGTGCCGTGCAGTCCGACGCCGTCGTAGACGCCCAGCCAGCGCGACTTGAGCGGGTTGTTCGGCGCGCCGCCCGGGATCACCGAGCCGGCCAGCGAGCCCGCCCACGGCGAGTTCGGAACGCTCCAGGCGGGGTTGATCGCCTTGTTCTGGATCGTGTAGCGGCCGGCGGGGGTCTCCAGGCCGGCCTGCCCGACGGCGATCGGGTAGCTTCGCACGCGCTTGAGGCGCTTGAACAGCGTCACGCGGAAGCGCGAGCGGTCGACGGTCGAGCACGATCGCGTACTTCGCCGGGCCAGGCGTCGCGGTCGTGACCTTCGGCGCGATCTTGCGCAGGTCGGCGCGCACGCTGCGGTCGCGTGTCGGTGTCGGCGACCAGCGCGCGCTGCACCTTCGCGCGCAGCTTCTTCGGGTCGACGGCCAGGTCCGCGCAGCGAGCGGCGCACCGCGACGCGCTCGCCGGCAAGCGTGATGTCGGCGTTGACCGGCCTGCGCGACATCTTCACGCGCACCTTGTCGACGAGCCGCTGGACGGCCGCGCGCGAGTAGGCGACCGCGGGCGCGACGCCGCGTCGAGGCTTGCGCCGGTCAAGCCGCGCCACGTGCGGGCGAGGATCGAGCCCGTCGCGGCTGCGCCGACGGCGTCGGCGACCATCGCCTCGACGTCGGCCTTCGAGCTGCGCCTCGCGCGCCGACAGCGGGAACTCCGTCTCGCCCGCGACGACGACGAGCGGCCGGCGCAGCGGTGCCAGCAGGCGGGCGTCGCAGCTTCGCGCGGGCGGCGGGCGCGCTCAGCCCGCCGACGTCGACGCCGCCGACGTGGACGCCCGCGGCGATCGTGTCGCTGCGGCTGCTGTCGTAGGCGTAGACGCCGCCCGCGCCGGACGAGCAGCAGCGAGACCCGCGGCAGCGGCGATGAGGATGGTCGTGCGGGGCATGCCTTCCTTGACGATTCGAGATGCGCGTGCGGGCGGATCACGTCCAGGTGCGCGTGAATGGTGCACGTACCCCCGTGCCGGACTATCGTCAGACGCCGGCTCGACGTCGCAGCAGCGGATCGAGCTTGCCGGCCAGGCCGCGCCAGTCGTCGGCGCAGATGACGTCCTCCTCCTCGCAGACGTCGCGATTCCACGGGTGGCTGATCGTGGCGACGACGATGCCGTGCTCGATCGCCCGCGCGATGTTCTCCGGGCTGTCGTCGATCAGCAGCTCGATGCCGAGCTCGAGGCAGCGTCCGACCTTGTCGTGCGAGCAGTGCAGGTCGTCGTAGGGCAGACCGATCTGCGCCAGCCAGCGCGCCGTCGCGTCGTTGGTGTGCGGGTCGCGATGGCTCGTGACGTGGATGAAGTGCCCGTCCTCGTGCCAGCGCGCTGACGGTGTCCACGGCGCCGGGGTAGGGCTCGCCGGCGAGGATCGCCGCATCGCAGTGCGTCTCCTGGATGCAGAGGTTCAGCTGGTCGGGCGCAGGCGCGTGATGCCCCAGTCCAGCTGCTCCTCGTAGGGCAGGTCGACGCCGAAGCGCCGCCGGGCCGCGTCGGACAGCCGGTCCCAGTAGTGATGCAGCGTGGAGTCGATGTCGATCGCGATGCGCATGGGCAGCCGGCCACAGCGTAGAACAGCGCCCGAGAGCGCCAATGCCGGTCCTCGACGAATGGGTAACCGGTGCTCGTGATCCGCATCGGCTGCAGCGGCTGGAACTACGCTTCGTGGCGCGAGAGCTTCTATCCCAAGGGCCTGGCGGCGTCGCGCTGGCTGGAGCACTACGCCTCGGTCTTCGACACCGTCGAGGTCAACACGACCTTCTACCGGCTGGCGCGACGCGACGCGGTGGCGCGCTGGGCGCAGCAGACGCCGCCGGGGTTCTGCTGTGCGATCAAGTCCTCGCGCTACCTGACGCACATGAAGCGCCTGACCGATCTCGACCGCGGCGTGCAGCGCCTCTACGAGCCGCTCGAGCCGCTGGCCGAGGCCGGGCGCTTCGGGCCGATGCTGTGGCAGCTGCCGCCGAACTTCCGCCGCGACGACGCGCGTCTGGCCGCGGCGCTCGAGCGTCTGCCGGCGGGGCGCCACACGTTCGAGTTTCGCCATCCGTCGTGGTTCTGCGACGAGGTCTACGAGCTGCTGCGCTGGCACGGCGTCGCGCTGACGATCGGCGACCGCCCGGAGGTGGCGGATTTTCAGTCGCGCGAGATCACGGCGGACTTCACGTATGTGCGCTTCCACCACGGCCACCGCGGCCGGCGCGGCAACTACTCCCAGGCCGAGCTGCGCGAGTGGGCGCGCCAGGTCGCCGACTGGGGGCGCTCGATCGACGTCTACGCGTACTTCAACAACGACTGGGAGGTCTTCGCGCCGCGCAACGCGCTGTCGCTGCGGCGGATGGTGGCCACCGAGGCCGGCGTGGCCGGCGCGCCGGTCAGGTGACGGCGCCCTCGGAGGCGCTGGAGACGAGCTTGGCGTACTTGCCCAGCACGCCGGTCAGCGCGGTGTGGTCGGGGCCGTCGTAGGCGGCGACGCGCTCGGCGATCGTCGCGTCGTCGAGGTCGACGTCCAGGCGCCGGCTGTCGACGTCGATCGTGATCGCGTCGCCGTCGGCGACGGCGGCGATCGGCCCGCCGCGGACGGACTCCGGCGCGACGTGGCCGGCCATGAAGCCGTGCGTGGCGCCGCTGAAGCGCCCGTCGGTGAGCAGCGCGACGTGCTCGCCCATGCCGGTGCCGTTTAGCGCGGCGGTGACCGACAGCATCTCGCGCATGCCCGGGCCGCCGGCCGGCCCCTCGTTGCGGATCACGATCACGTCGCCA
The DNA here is from genome assembly GCA_963729125.1 of uncultured Actinomycetes bacterium. Classification (GTDB taxonomy): domain Bacteria; phylum Actinomycetota; class Thermoleophilia; order Solirubrobacterales; family Solirubrobacteraceae; genus CADCVQ01. The sequence goes on along the minus strand of CAVSML010000008.1, from coordinate 209,325 downwards.
CGCTCGATCCGCTCGCCGACGACGGCGGCCATCGCGTCCTCTTCGCACTCGAAGACGCGCGCGGGGCCCTTGTGGAGACGACGCTCGTGGCCGGAGAGCTTGACGACGCAGCCCTCGGGCGCGAGGTTGCCGCGCAGGATCGCCAGGCCGCCGGTCGCCTTGATCGGGTCGTCGAGCGGGCGGACGACCTGCTGGCCCGGCGTCTCGACCGCCTCGCCGGCGTGCTCGCCGACGGTGCGCCCGGTGACGGTGATCGCGTCCTCGTGCAGCAGGCCGGCCTCGAGCAGCCGCCGGGCGACCAGCGGGACGCCGCCGGCCGCGTAGAGATCGTTGGCGACGTAGCGGCCGCCGGGCTTGAGGTCGCACAGCAGCGGCGTGGCCTCGGAGATGCGGTCGAAGTCGTCCATGTCGAGCTCGATGCCGGCCTCGCGAGCGATCGCGAGCAGGTGCAGGACGCCGTTGGTCGAGCCGCCGCTGGTGGCGATCGCGGCGATCGCGTTCTCGAGCGAGTCCTTGGTGATGATGTCGCGCGGGCGCAGGCCGCGCTCGAGGATGTCCATCACGAGCCTGCCGGCCTCGACGGCGACGGCCGCCTTGTTGGCGTGCACCGCGGGGACCATCGCCGAGCCCATCGGGCTGATGCCGAGCACCTCGAAGGCCATCGCCATCGTGTTGGCGGTGAACTGGCCGCCGCAGGCGCCGGCGCCGGGGCTGGCGACGTGCTCGAGCTCGTCGAGCTCCTCGTCGGTCATCGTGCCGGCGGCGTGCTTGCCGATCGCCTCGAAGACGTCCTGGATCGTGACGTCGGCGCCCTTGTAGCGCCCGGGCGCGATCGAGCCGCCGTAGAGCATCACGCCGGGGACGTTCAGGCGCGCGAGCGCCATCACGGTGCCGGGGATCGTCTTGTCGCAGCCGCTGATCGCGACGACGCCGTCGAAGAGATGGCCGAGGGCGACGAGCTCGATCGAGTCGGCGATGACCTCGCGGCTGACGAGGCTCGTCTTCATGCCGCTGGTGCCCATCGTGATGCCGTCGGAGATCGCGATCGTGTTGAGCTCCATCGGCGTGCCGCCGGCGGCGCGGATGCCTTCCTTGACCTTCGCCGCGAGCGCGCGCAGGTGGAAGTTGCAGGGCATCGTCTCGATCCACGTCGACGCGACGCCGATGATCGGCTTCTTCAGCGCTTCCTCGTTGAAGCCGATGCCGTAGAGGTAGGCGCGCGCGGCGGCGCGCTCGGGGCCCTCCGTGAGGGCGCGGCTGCGGTGCTTGGGATCGAACTTGGTAGCGGGCGCCGGAGGCGTCACGGGGCGGGAACACTACCCGCGCCGCGCCGCTGCTCGCGCAGTCGCGCCTGCTCCCACTGGCCCAGGCGCCACAGGTCGCGGCGCACCTGCTTGGGGTCCACCTGCCGGCCGGGCAGGTGCATGTTCGCGCTGTTGATGATCCGCCGCTCGTCGCCGGTCAGCGCCATCCACTTTGCCAGCACGTCGTCGGAGTCGGGCAGCAGCGCCGAGCCGAACGGGCGCGTCTCGTCGAGGAAGGTGATGCAGTACTCGCTCAGCAGCCGGCGCGTCTGGGGCAGGTAGGCGACGAGCGGCTTGTGGGGGTAGATCAGGTAGGCGTACGGCGCCCCGCCGCCGTCGCGGTCGGCCAGCGGTCCCTCGGCCAGCCCGCCCCACACGCGGATGAAGCCGAGGTCGCGGTACATCGCCCACTCCTCCTCGTTGACGCACGAGCGAAGCAGCGTGCGAGCGCGCTGCTCGGCGCGGCGCTCGCGGCCGGGGTCATAGCCGTCGGTGTCGATCCGCCTGCGGCTCGCGCGCCAGCGATCGATGCGCTCCGCGGCGACGGGCCATGCGACCTCCCACAGCAGCACGAGGACGACGATGACGCTGGCGCTGATGGCGAGCAGCACGGTCCGCGTCCTAGAGGTCGGTCTCGTGACGGCGGATCGGCGAGCCCATGGTCAGCGACCGCCCGCGGCGCGCGGAAAGAAGATCACGCGGTCGGCATCGGCCGGGATGTCATCGAAGCTCGTCACCATCTGCGCCTCGCGCCGCCCGCCGACGGGCGCGCGCGGGACGGCCGCCCACATGCCCTCGTCGAGCTGCGTGCGAAACGCGTCGACGAGCGCCTCGTGCTCCTCGGGCACCTCGACGTCGCCCTCGGCGATGAGGATCTCTCCGTGACCGGGCTTCATGCGCAGGAACCTCATCGCGCGAGCGATTATGACAAAGGCGACAAGAGGCACGACCGTGCCGGGCGCACAGACCGTCAGCCGAACCGCGCGAGATCGAAGACGTCGACCGGGCCGGGCCCCCGTCCCAGCTCGCGCAAGCCGTTGGCGACCGCATCCGCCGCGACCGCCCGCGCGTGCCGTGCGGCCCGCAGCGGATCGTCGCCGAGCGCCAGCCGCGCTGCGAGCGTCGAGGAATGGGTGCAGCCCGAGCCGTGCGCCGCGCCGTCCGGATGGCGCTCGCCGGGCAGCTCGGTGAGCGTGGTGCCGTCGAAGAAGAGGTCGGTCGCGGTGTCGCGATGTCCGCCGGTTATGACGACGCAGGCCGGCCCGAGCGCGTACAGGGCCCGTGCGAGCTCGATCCCGTCGAGCGTGTCGTCCCCCGCGAGCGCTCGCGCCTCGGCCAGGTTCGGGGTGATCACGCTGGCGCGCGGCAGGATCAGCTTCCGCAGGGCATCGACGGCGTCGATCGCCAGCAGCCGCGCCCCTGACTCGGCGACCATCACCGGGTCGTGCACGATCGGCGTCGCGGATGCGAGCGCGTCGAGCGCCGACGCGACGGTCGCGATCGTCGCGACGTCGCCGAGCATGCCGATCTTCACCGCGTCCACGCCGAGGTCCTGCGCGACGGCCCGCACCTGTCCGGAGATGATCTGCGTGTCGACGGCCTGCACGGCGCTGACGCCGACCGTGTTCTGCACCGTGATCGCGGTGATGGCCGTCGTCCCGTGGACCCCCGCGCGGGCAAACGCCTTGAGGTCGGCCTGGATCCCCGCTCCCCCGCCCGAGTCCGAGCCGGCGATCGACAGAACGACTGGCACGCGGCGTCGAGACACGCAGGCGAGGATACGTGTCGCTCACGCACGGTCCGCCGCGCGCGTCGCCGGCGCCGGCGCCTGCCCTACGCGCGCCGCACAAAGCGTCCCCCCGGCGCGCGGCGCAGGAAGCCGAGCTGCTCGAGCTCGGCGAGGCCCGCCAGCGCGGCGTGCGCCTCGGCCGGCGTGGCCGCGAGGCCGGAGACCGTGTCGCAGCCGTCCTCGACGCGCCGCAGAAGCGCGCGCAGCGGGCCGTCGAGCTCCTGCGCCCGGCGGCCCTCGAGTGCCGTCGCGACCCCGATGCCCAGCGCCTCGTCGAGCGCGTCCTGCGCGTGGCGGATGACGAGCGCGCCGTCGCGCAGCAGCGCGTTCGAGCCCGCGGCGCGAGGTGCGACGACCGATCCCGGCACGGCGCCGACGGCGCGGCCGAGGTCCTGCGCGAGCTCGGCGGTGATCAGCGACCCCGACCGCTCGGCGGCCTCGACGACGATCGTCAGCGACGCGAGCCCGGCGATCGTGCGGTTGCGCGCCGGAAAGCACCACCGAAACGGTCGAAAGCCCGGCGGCATCTCCGACACCGCCGCCTGCGTCTGAACGATCGCGCGGTACAGGCTGCGCTTGCTGGGCGGGTACGGCACGTCCGCGCCGCTCGCCAGCACCGTCAGCGTGGGTCCGCCGACCTCCAGGGCGCCGGCATGAGCCGCGGAGTCGATGCCGAGCGCCATGCCGCTGACGACGGTGACGCCGGCGGCGGCAAGCCCGCGTCCGAGGCCGCGGGCGACCTCGAGGGCCTCCTGCCCCGCGCGCCGCGCCCCGACCACCGCGACGGCCGGAGCGTCGTCGAGCGCCAGCGCGGTGAGGCGCCCGACGTCACCCGCGACGTGCAGGACCGCCGGCGCGTCCGCGGTCCGCGCGAGGCGCGACGGGTAGGAGTCGTCATGGCGGCAGACGGCGCACAGGCCGGCGCCGTCGAGCCGCCGTCGAACGGCGCTCGAGTCGAACGTCTCGTGGATGCGCTTCACGTTGCCGTGGCGATCGCCCCCGAGCGCGTCGAGCAGCGCGTCGTCGCCCAGCGCCAGCAGCTCTGAGATGTGGCGATGCGTTCTCCTGGCCCGCTCGATGTGTGCCGCGAGCGTGGCGACGAGCGCGCTGCGCCGCAGGCAGTCGTCGCAGGCACTCATGCCGCCTGCGCTCCCTCTGCGATGTCCTCCTGGCGCAGGCCGACGGCCTCCCGCGCGTGCTCGACGCGCACGCGATCGCTGCGCTCGAGGTCGGCGATCGTCCGCGCCACGCGCAGCACGCGATGATGTCCGCGCGCGCTGAGGGTTCCGTTCTCATAAGCGCTTCGCAGCCACGCGAGCGCACCGCGGTCGGCGCGCACATGCTTGCGCAGCAGCCGCGGCGTGAGCGAGGCGTTGGTCAGCAGGCCCGTGTCGGCCAGCCTCGCGGCCTGGCGCTCGCGCGCGTCCAGCACCGCGTCCAGCACCTGCGCCGACGTCGTCACCGACCCGCCGTCGATCTCGTCCGCCTGCGGGCGCGCCATGTGCACGAGCAGGTCCAGGCGATCGAGCAGCGGACCGCTGAGCTTGCGCAGATGCCGCGAGACCTCGCCGGCGGAGCACGTACAACGGGGGCTGCCGGCCAGCCCGCAGGGGCAGGGATTGGTCGACGCGACGAGCTGAAAGCGCGTCGGGAACGTCACCGTGCGCTGACCGCGCACGATCGCGACGACGCCGTCCTCCAGCGGCTGGCGCAGCGCCTCGAGCGCGGAGCGGCTGAACTCCGACAGCTCGTCGAGCAACAGCACGCCGTGGTGGGCGAGGCTGGCCTCGCCCGGGCTGGGCCGTGAGCCGCCGCCGACGAGCCCCGATGCCGAGATCGTGTGGTGCGGAGCGCGCAGCGGGCGCCGCGTGACGAGCTCCTGGCCGACGTACAGCCCGGCGATGCTGTGGATCCGCGTCACCGCGATCGCCTCGTCGCGCGTCAGCGGCGGCAGGACGGACGGCAGCCGTGACGCGAGCATCGTCTTGCCGGTTCCCGGAGGTCCGGAGAGCAGGAGGTTGTGAGCGCCCGCGGCGGAGATCGTCAGCGCGCGAATCGCTCCTGCGTGTCCGCGCACGTCGGCGAGATCGGGCTGCTCGTCTGCCCCGCGCCGGGCAGTGATGGGCGCAAGCGACGGCAGCTCCGGCACCGCTCCACCGCGCAGGATCGAGGCGACCTGCTGCAGGCTCGAGACGCCGGCGACGACGATGCCCTCCATCAGCGCCGCCTCGCGCGCGCACTCCCGCGGGACGATGAGCCCCGCCATGCCGGCACGGCGGGCGCCCTCGGCGACCGCGAGCACCCCGCGACAGCGGCGCACCTCGCCGCTCAGACCGAGCTCGCCGAAGACCGCCCAGCGCTCGAGCTCCGCCGGCGGTACCTGCTCGGATGCCGCCAGCACTCCGCAGGCCGTCGCGAGGTCGAAGCCGGGCCCGACCTTGCGCAGGTGCGCCGGCGCGAGGTTGACCGTGATGCGACGCTGCGGAAACGCGAAACCCGAGTTCAGCAGCGCCGCGTGCACTCGCTCGCGTGACTCTCGCACCGCCGCATCCCCGCGTCCGACGATCGTGAACGCGGGCAGGCCGCTGCGCAGGTCCACTTCGACGGCGACGCGCCGGGAGGCGAATCCGTCGATCGCGAAGGTCGTGGCACGAGCGAGCACGAACGGCACGTTAGGCACGAGCCTGTGCCGTCGGAACACCCCGATCGCGACGAATCACGCGACGTTCTGCAACGCCTTTGCGCAGTCTCGGACGGGTGCGCCGACAGCGCACAGAGATCGGGCAGAATCGCTGCAAATACGCGCTGTTTCGACACACGGGACCGTCTAGCTTCGTTGCCCATGTCCAGCGACCTCCGCTCGCGCCTCGGCCGCCTCGGGGAAGACCTCGCGCTCGAGCACCTCGAGCGGCTCGGCTACCGCCTCCTGGCCCGCAACCACCGCACCCGCTTCGGCGAGCTCGACCTGATCGTCTGCGATGACGCGACGATCGTCTTCGTCGAGGTCAAGGCCCGCCGCGTCGACTCGAGCGCCGGGTCGGCGCTCGAGTCCGTCCCGCCGCGAAAGCAGCGACAGGTTCGCGGCATGGCCGCCGCATGGCTCATCGAGAGCGACGATCGCCCGCGCTCGATCGACCTGCGCTTCGACGTCGTCGCCGTGACCGTCGACGCCGGCGGCAGGCTGCTGCGCCTCGACCATCTCGAGGCGGCGTTCTGACGTGCGCCGCCCGGCCTACCTCGTGCAGGCAGCGGTGCGCTCAGTGCAGCGCAAGCTGCTGGTACGCCGTCGACTGAAAGCTCAGCCTGTGCAGGGGCGACACGCCGATGCGCTGAATCGCCTCGCGGTGCTCGGGCGTCGAGTAGCCGACGTGGGCGCCGAATTCCCAGCCTGGATGCAGCGCGTCGGCGCGCCGCATGTAGCGGTCGCGCGTCACCTTGGCGACGATCGACGCGGCCGCGATCGCCGCGGACGTCGCGTCGCCCTCGACGATCGCGCGCTGCTGATGGCCCGTGGGTCGCACGGGGAAACCGTCGGAAAGGCAGATGCAGCCCGGACGCGCGACGCCCATCAGCGCGTCGTGCAGCGCGGCGAGGTTCGTCTTGTGCAGGCCGCGAGCGTCGATGCCGCGCGCGCAGCGCGACACCACGCAGACCTTCGAGGCGGTGCGCAGCACGATCGGAAAGAGCTCCTCGCGAACCTCCATCGAGTGCTGCTTGGAGTCGTTGAGGCGGCTCAGCGCGCGCAGCTCGCGGGTGGTCAGCGACGCGGTGTCGAACAGCACCGCGGCCGCGACCAGCGGCCCGGCGAGGCAACCCCTGCCGGCCTCGTCGGCGCCCGCGACCCAGCGCACGCCGAGGCGGCGGTCGAAGGCGAACAGGCGACGTCCGCTGGAGCGCTTGCGAGCCGCAGCCGACCTGCGGCGCCGGGCGGCGGCGTCGGAGACCGCGGGGGGCGCGGGACCGCTCTCGGCGGATGCTGTCGTGGAGGAGTTCACGATTCGCCGCTCATCATGAAGCAGGGGCCGGGCGGAACGCCGGCTCGGAGGCGTGACGCCGCGGATGCGGCCGCCCTACAGCAGCCCGATGCGCTTCGGCGGCCAGTACGTCGAGAAGGCGTTGCCGATGATCCACTTGCGCGGCACGGGCCCCCAATAGCGGCTGTCGTCGGAGGCGCCGCGGTTGTCGCCCATCATGAAGTAGTGACCCGGCGGGATCGTGATCGGCGTCGGGAAGTTGCACTCCTCGCCCTCGCCGCAGGGCTGGATGAAGGGCTCCTTCTGGCGCTTGCCGTTGCGGATCGCGTGCCCGTCGACGATCGCCAGGGTGTCGCCGGGGCCGGCGACGATGCGCTTGATGAAGTTCACGTCGGCCTTGGTCTTCGTCGGCGCCGGGCACGGCTGGTCGTCCTTGTGCGCGACACCGCACTCGTTGGCGTTCTCCGCGCCGCTGGGCGGATGGAAGACGGTCACGTCGCCGATGTTCGGCTCGCCGAAGCGGTTGCCGATGCGGTTGACGAGCACGCGCTGGCCGATGACGAGCGTCGGCACCATCGACTCCGACGGGATCCGGTAGGGCTTGACGAGGAAGGCCTGGATCCCGAGCGCGAGGCCGAGCGCGACGGCGACGATGAGGACGATCTCGAACGGGGAGTTGCCCTTCCCGCCGTCGGACTTCTTGCCGGCAGCGCGCTTGCGGGCCTTGGACTGCCGGCCCGGCTTGGCGTCGTCGCGGCGCTCGGTATCGCCGGAGACCGCGGCTACCGCGGTCGCGCGCCCCCACGCGGCACCGCGCGCGAACCGTGGCGCGGCGGATGCAGGCCGCCCGCCGGCGGACGCGCCTACGGGTGCTGTGCCAGCGGGCCGCTTCGGGCCTTCGGGAGAGTCCGGCTGGGTCACGCCTGCTCGCCGGCGGGGGCCTCTGGGGCCTTGCCTCCGGCGGCGGCGGCAGCCTCGGCGACCGTCTCGTCGGCCACGGCGCCCTCGGCGTCGACGGCCTCCGGCTCAGCGGCAGCCTCGGCCTCGAGCTGCTCTGCGGGATCGTGCACCAGCCCGGGCACCACGCGCTCCTCCGGTCCGGTGTAGCGACGCTCGCGGACGCGGGCGCGCTTGCCGACGCGGTCGCGCAGGTAGTAGAGCTTGGCGCGGCGCACGTCGCCGCGGGCGGCGACCTCGATCTTCTCGATCTTCGGGGAGTGCACGGGGAACGTGCGCTCGACGCCGACGCCGAAGGACTGCTTGCGCACGGTGAAGGTCTCGCGCGCTCCGTGGCCCTGGCGCTTGATGACGACGCCCTCGAAGACCTGGGTGCGCTTGCGGGTGCCCTCCACGACCTGGAAGTGGACGCGCAGGCGATCTCCCGCCTGAAATGACGGGACGCGGCGCAACTGGGCGCGCTCGAGTGCTTCGATGACTGAGGACATGGAGAAAGGGGGCGGGCGAAGGCGGACTGGCCGCGCCGGAGGCAAGATGGTAGCGGAGCTCTTACTCCGGGGACTGCATGTCCCGCGCACGCTCGCGGGAGCGCTCCTCGCGCCAGCTGCGGATCTGCTCGTGATGGCCCGACAGCAGCACGTCGGGAACGCTCCACCCGCGATAGGTCGCGGGCCGCGTGTAGTGCGGGTACTCCGGGCGTCCCTCGAGCGCCACCGAGAAGGACTCCTCGTGCGCCGAGGCGTCGTGCCCGAGCGCCCCGGGCAGCTTGCGCAGCACGGCATCGCAGACGACCATCGCCGCGAGCTCCCCGCCGGCCAGCACGTAGGGCCCGATCGATACGGCGTCGCTGGCGAAATGCTCGACGATGCGCTCGTCAAAGCCCTCGTAGCGTCCGCACAGCAGTGTCACGTCCGGCTCGCCGGCAAGCTCGTCGACGAGCGCGTCGTCGAGCTGGCGGCCGGCCGGCGTCAGCGCGACCACGCGGCGGCGCCGGCGCAGGTCGACCGGATCCATCCCGTAGAACGCCCGCAGCGCGGCGTCCATCACATCGACGCGCAGCAGCATGCCCGCGCCGCCGCCGAACGGCGTGTCGTCGACCTGGCCGCCGCTGAGCGGCGTGTGCTCGCGCAGATCGAGCGTGCGCAGCTCATGCCCGGCGCGCAGGGCGTTGGCGACGTGGCGCTGGGCGGAGAACCACTGAAACCAGTCGGGAAACAGCGTGACGACGTCGAGGCGCAGCGGTCAGCTCCGGGGAGGATCGGGCGTGCCGGCCTCCCCCACCCCGAGGAAGTCGCCGTCGACGACGATCCGCCGCGCGCTGACATCGACGTCGCGAACCGCGTCGCCGACCATCGGCACGAGCAGCTCGCCGACCTCGAGCACCTCGCACGAGGGCAGCGCCCGCAGACCTTCTACGACCCCGAGCTCGCGCCCGTCGGCCGTCACGATGCGACAGCCCTGCAGGTCCTCGGCCCAGTACTCCCCCGGCCCGAGCTCGGGAGCCGCCGCGCGCGCCACGAACAGCTCCTCGCCGCGCAGCGCCTCGGCGCCGACACGGTCGTCGACGCCATGCAGGCGCAGGATCGGCCGGTCGTCGGTGCCCGAGCGGCGCACGATCGCGTGCCACAGCGCGCCGATGCGCACCTCGCCGCCGAGCAGCAGCAGCGCGGCACGGGGGCGCGTGACGTGAAACGAGCCGTCGAGGCCGTGCGGGCGCCCGATGCGGCCCGCGTTGAGCACGTCGGCGGCGCACGTCAGTCCACGATGTCGACGAACACGCGGCAGCCGTCCTTGACCGCGGCGGCCTTGAGCACCGTGCGCAGCGCGTTGGCGGTGCGCCCGCCGCGGCCGATGACCTTGCCGTAGTCGTCCTCGCCGACCGACAGCTCGAGCACGACGCTGCCGTCGTCCTCGTCGAACTTCTCGACGCGCACGGCGTCGGGGTCGTCCACCAGGGCCCGCGCGAGATACTCCAGCAGCTCCTGCACGGGAGCTCGGACGTTAGGCGATGCCCTGGATGCGCAGCAGCTTGCGCACCTGATCCGACGGCTGCGCGCCGCGATCCAGCCAGTGGCGCGCGCGCTCTTCGTCGACGCGAATCGTCGACGGCTCGGTCTGCGCGTTGTAGTGGCCGATCGTCTCGATCACGCGACCGTCGCGCGGAGAACGCTGATCGGCGACGACGATGCGCCAGATCGGATCCTTCTTGCCACCCACTCGGGTGAGTCTCAGTCGAACAGCCATGTAGCCATCAGCCTACCGACCCTGGCGCATCATGGCCTGCAGGTCGGGCATCTTGCCCTTGCCGATCTGCTTCATCATCTTCTGCATCTGGCCGAACTGCTTGACGAGCTGGTTGACGTGCTGGACGGTCGTGCCGGAGCCGCGAGCGATGCGCAGCCGCCGCGATCCCTTGATCAGATCCGGCCGCCGGCGCTCCAGCGGGGTCATCGACAGCACGATCGCCTCGAGGCGATCGAGCTCGCGCTCGTCGATCTTGACGTTCTTCAGCGCAGCGCCCTGAAAGCCCGGGATCATCCCCAGCAGCGACTGCAGCGGGCCCATCTTGCGCATCATCTTCAGCTGCGAGAGGAAGTCCTCGAAGGTGAACTCGTTGCGGCGCAGCTTGCGCTCGAGCTCCTTGGCCTCGTCCTCGTCGATCTGTGCCTCGGCCTTCTCGATGAACGACAGCACGTCGCCCATGCCGAGGATCCGCTGCGCCATGCGATCGGGATGGAAGCGCTCGAACTGGTCGAGCTTCTCGCCGGTCGAGGCGAACAGGATCGGCTTGCCGGTGACCGCCTTGACCGACAGCGCCGCGCCGCCGCGCGCGTCGCCGTCGAGCTTGGACATCAGCACGCCGTCGAAGGCGACGGCCGAGGCGAACTGCTCGGCGACGTTGACGGCATCCTGGCCGGTCATCGCGTCGACGACGAGCAGCACCGTCGTCGGCTTGACGGCCTTGCGAATCGCCACGAGCTCGCTCATGAGCTTCTCGTCGATGTGCAGGCGCCCGGCCGTGTCGACGATCAGCACGTCCTTGCCGTCGCGCTTGGCCTCGTCGAGCGCCCACCTGGCGATGTCGACCGGGTCGCGGTCGGTGCCCTGCTGATAGACCGTCGCGCCGACCTGGCCGCCGACCTTGACGAGCTGGTCGACCGCCGCCGGGCGGTAGACGTCGCACGCCGCCAGCGCGACCGACGAGCCGTTCTCCTTCATGAGGTACCTGGCGAGCTTCGCGGTGGCGGTCGTCTTGCCCGAGCCCTGCAGGCCGGCCATGAGGATCACGGTCGGCGGTCGCGAGGAGAACGCCACGCCGGCGCTCGATCCGCCCATCAGCGCCGTCAGCTCCTCGTTGACGATCTTGACGACCTGCTGGCCGGGGTTGAGCTGGCCGAGCACGTCGGAGCCCAGGCAGCGCTCCTTGACGGTCGTCGTGAACGACTTGACGACCTTGAAATTGACGTCGGCCTCGAGCAGCGCGAGGCGGATCTCGCGCATCGCGGCGTTGACGTCGGCCTCGGTCAGCGTTCCGCGCGAGCGGACGTCGGCGAGCGTTGCCTGCAGCTTCTCTGAGAGCGTGTCGAACACGGCTCAGGGAGTCTAGGCGCCCGTCGGCCCGGGCGCGGGCGGTGCCTTCAGGCTCGCGGCGCCACCGATGGCGCGCGCGAGCCCGGAGTGCGGAGTCGGCGGCGCGTCAGCCGACGAAGATCGCCATCAGGATCATCAGCACGGCCAGCCCGATGCCGCCGAAGACCAGCAGACTTTGGCCTTGCTTGTTGTTGTCGTCCATTGTTTCCCCCTGTAGCCGTTGGAACTGCTGAACTGGGTTCTAGCGACTGGACGCTACCGGCGCAAGCTCGTTCACGCCCGGCGGATGAGCGTGATCCCGTCGCGCACCGACAGCATCACGCCGACCACGCGCTCGTCCGCCGTGACGTGGTCGTTGAAGGCGCGCAACGCGCTCGTCGACTCGGTGTCCTGCGGCGAGGGCGCCTCTGCGACACGACCACTCCACAGCACGTTGTCGACGACGATCAGCCCGCGCGCGGCGAGCTTCGGCAGCACGGCCTCGTAGTAGTCGAGGTAGGCGGGCTTGTCGGCGTCGACGAAGACGAGGTCGAACGGCCCGTCGAGCGTTTGCGATCGTCGCGAGCGCCGGCCCGCGGCGCACCTCGATGCGCTCGGCCATCCCCGCCGCGGCGATGTGGCGCTCGGCGACGTCGGCATGCTCGTCGGAGATCTCGCACGTGACGATCCGCCCGTCGTCGGGCAGCGCCTGCGCCATCGACAGCGCGCTGTAGCCGGAGTACGTGCCGATCTCGAGCACCAGCCGCGGTTGCGCGAGGAAGACGAGGAACTCCAGGAACCGCCCCTCGATGTCGCCGGTGAGCATCTGCGGCGCGTCGAGCGTCTCGCGCGTCTCGCTCGCGAGCGCTCGCAGGTGCTCGGCGGGCGGGGTCGTGTGCGCGGCCGCGTAGTCCTCGATCTCGTCGGGCAGCAGGTACGCGCTCACGGCGCCGGCGGGACCTGTGGCGGCGCGGGGCGCACCGCGCCCGCGATCGCGCCGCCGATGTTGCCCAGCGCCTGGCTGAACTCCGACGGGATGATGAAGATCTTGTTGGCATCGCCCTGGGCGAGCTTGGGCAGCATCTGCAGGTACTGATAGGACAGCAGGCCCTGGTCGGGATCGCCCGCGTGGATCGCGGCGAAGACCGTGTCGATCGCCTTCGCCTCACCCTCCGAACGCAGGATCGCCGCGGTCCGCTGGCCCTCCGCGCGCAGCACGGCCGCCTGCTTCTCGCCCTCGGCGTTGAGGATCTGCGACTGCTTGGAGCCCTCCGCGGTGAGGATCGCCGCTCGGCGGTCGCGCTCGGCGCGCATCTGCTTCTCCATCGCCTCCTGGATCGAGGCGGGCGGGTCGATCGCCTTGACCTCGACGCGGTTGACGCGGATCCCCCAGCGCCCGGTCGCCTCGTCGAGCACCGTGCGCAGCTGCGAGTTGATCGTGTCGCGGCTCGTCAGCGCCTCCTCGAGCGTCATCCCGCCGATGACGTTTCGCAGCGTGGTGACGGTCAGCTGCTCGATCGCCTGCAACGGGTTGGCGACCTCGTAGGAGACCGACTTGGCGTCGGTGATCGTGAAGTACAGGACGCTGTCGATCTGGATGCCGACGTTGTCGCCGGTGATCACCCCGGCGGGCTTGAACGTCACGACCTGCTCGCGCAGGTCGATCATCGCCCCGACGCGGTCGACGAACGGCACGACGATGGCCAGGCCGGGGTTCAGCGTGCGCTGGTAGCGCCCGAGGCGCTCGACGACGCCGGCGCGCGCCTGCGGGATGATGCGCACGGTCTTGGCCGCGAGCAGCAGCGCGAACACGGCGATGACGACGAGCAGGACAAGTCCGGCTTCCATCCCAACCTCCTCAGATGTCGCTGACGAGCGCGGTCGCGCCCCGGATCTCGACGACGTGCACGCGACGACCGGCCTCGAGGACGGCGCCCTCCTCGTAGGGGCGGGCGGTCCAGATCTCCCCCTCGAGCTTGACCGCGCCGGCGCCGCCGTCGACGCGCTCGGTGACGACCGCGGTCTGGCCGACGAGCGCCGCGGTGCCCGTGCGGATCTGCGGCGGGGTGCGCATGTGCCGGCGCGCGATCGGGCGCACGAGGCCGAACAGCAGCGCCGAGCTGAACAGGAACACGATCAGCGCCACGCTGCTGCCGAGGCCCGCGAGCTCGGCGACGGCGCCGAGCAGCGCGCCGACGGCGAACGGCGCCAGGAAGAAGCTCAGCGACACGACCTCGCCGGCCGCCAGCACCAGGGCCAGCACGATCCAGATCATCCAGGGGTCCATGGGTCGACTGTAGCTGGTCGCGGGCGCGCCGCCGGGGGCTTGGCTACGTGGCGGCGGCCGGCGCCGCGGGCGCCGCCGCCGGGTCGCAGGCGGCGCGGAAATCCTCGCGCTCGCGCGCGGCCGAGGGCACCTTCGCGGCGAGGCGGTCGATCGCCTTGCCCTCGCGGATCAGCCGCCTGCCAAGCGCCGGCGAACGGCTGTCCAAGGCGCGCTGCGCAAGCCGGAGGAAGGCGCGGAAGCGCTCGAGCAGACGCAGGTCCGCCCTGTCGGAGCGCAGGACGCCGGCGCAGCCGCTGACGAGCGTCGCGGCCCTGATCGCGGCGTTGGCGGCGCGCGTGAGGCGGATCGCCTCGTTCACGGCGGTCCGCGCGGCGCGCGCGGTTCGCCGGCAGCTCGCTCGCGAAGCGCAGTCGCCGAAGGCCTCGAACGCGACCGCGAACGTGTAGCTCGCGGTGCACGACTTGCGCAGCGGCCCGAGCAGCGGGTCGGCGCTGTCGAGCGTGCGGCAGGACTGCCGGACGGCGGCGAGGTCGACGGTCGACGCGTCGTCGGCGTCGAGCGCGACGGCGGCGGCGTAGACGGCGTCCAATGCGGCGTAGCGCTCGGGCGTCAGCGGCGTCTGCGCGCTCGCGGCGGCGGGCACCAGCGCGCTTGCGAACAGGACTGCCAGCACGCCGAGCAGCCGGGGCACGCGGCCAGTCTACGACCTACGTCAACAGCGCCTGCGCATAGTCGTCGGCGTCGAACGGGCGCAGGTCCTCGACCGCCTCGCCGATGCCGATGAGCTTCACGGGGATCCCCAGCTCGCCGGCGATCGCCAGCGCGATGCCGCCCTTGGCGGTGCCGTCGAGCTTCGTCAGCACGATGCCGTCGACCGGCACGACCTCGGAGAAGAGCTTGGCCTGGCGCAGCCCGTTCTGGCCGGTCGTCGCGTCAACGGTCAGCAGCGTCTCGTGCGGCGCGCCCTCGAGCTGCTTGGCGATCACGCGGCGGACCTTCGCGAGCTCGGCCATGAGGTCGTCCTGGGTGTGCAGGCGCCCGGCGGTGTCGATGATCACGACGTCGGCGCCGCGCTCCTTGCCCTGCTTGATCGCCTCGAAGGCGACGGCGCCGGGATCGGCGCCCTCGCGCCCGCGCACGATCTCACAGCCCGCGCGCTCGGCCCAGCCGGCGAGCTGCTCGACGGCGGCCGCGCGAAAGGTGTCGGCGGCGCCGAGCACGACCTTCAAGCCGAGCTCGTGCTGCAGGTGCCAGGCAAGCTTGCCGATCGTCGTCGTCTTGCCGGTGCCGTTGACGCCGACGGCCATGATGACGGTCGGCGACGGGCGCACGTCGATGCGGTCTGAGCCGGTGCGAGCGATGTCGGCGAGCATCTCCGCCAGCCGGCGGCTGAGCGCCTCGCCGCCGACGAGCTCCCCGCCAGCGGCCTGCGACTCGAGCTCGCCGACGACACGCGCGGTCGTCGCCGCGCCGACGTCGGCCATGATCAGCGCCTCCTCGAGGCGCTCCCACGTCTCCTCGTCGACGTCGCCCTCCAGCAGCGTCGCCTGGATCTCGGCGCCGAGCGCCTCGCGCGTCTTGGAGAGGTTCTTTCGCAGCTTGCGAAAGAAGCCGCGCCGGCGCTCGGGCTCCTCGGCCTCGGCGGCGGCGGCCTGCTGGCGCACGGCGTCGGTGATGAAGAGGTCGTTCCAGTCTCGGGCCATGGCGATGCGCGACGATAGCGCCATGGCGTTCGAGTACCGCGCCGGCCGCTCCGACGAGCCGCCCGGCCGCGAGCTGCTGGCTGAGCTGATCGCGCTGCTCGACGAGCAGTACCCGGGGCGTGCGGTGAAGCCGGGCTCGGTCACGACGCCCGACGAGATGGTCGCCCCGCACGGCGTGTTCCTCGTCGGCTACGAGGGCGAGCGCCCCGTCGCGATCGGCGGCGTGCGGCGCCTGCAGGAGCGGGTGTGCGAGATCAAGCGGATGTACGTCGTGCCCGACGCGCGCTCGCGCGGAGCCGGGCGGGCGCTGCTGGAAGCGCTCGAGGACGCTGCGCGCGAGCTCGGCTACGAGCGCGTGCGCGTCGACGCGGGGCCCGCGCAGACGCACAGCGTCTCGCTCTTCGAGCGCACGGGCTACGTCGAGATCGCGAAGTACAACGCGAACCACATCGCGGTCTACTTCGCCGAGAAGCAGTTGTAGCGCGCGCTTCAGGCCGCGCCGGCGGGGGTGACGGCCGCCTCGGCGTCTTGCGGCAGGCGCCGCGAGACGACCTTCGAGACGCCGTCGTCGCCCATCGAGACGCCGTACAGCGTGTCGGCGGCCTCCATCGTGCGCTTCTGGTGCGTGACGACGATGAACTGCGCGCGATCGGAGTAGCGGCGCAGCAGCGTCAAGAAGCGCGTGATGTTCGGGTCGTCGAGCGCGGCCTCGACCTCGTCGAGGATGTAGAACGGGCACGGCTTGGCGAGGAAGACGGCGAACAGGAAGGCGATCGCGGTCATCGACTTCTCGCCGCCCGACAGCAGCGATCAGGCGCTTCATCGACTTGCCCGCGGGCGTGATCTCGATCTCCACCCCGAGCAGGTCGTCCTCGGCGCGCGGCAGGCTCACCTGCGCCTCGTCGGCCTCGGCTGCCTCGTCGGGGTCGGCGCCGCCGGCCGGCTCGACCGCGGGCGCGCCCGCGAAGCCGCTGATCCCCTGCTCCTCCCTGACGAGCCGCAGCCGCCCGCGGCCGCCGGGGAACATCTGCGCGGCGAGCTCCTCGAAGTTGCGCGCGGCGGCGTCGAATGTCTGCTCGAAGGTCTCGTTGATCTGGCGGTCGGTGTCGCGGATCAGCGTGCGCAGCTCGCGCAGCGCGGTCTCGAGGTCCTCGCGCTGGGTCTCGAGCTCGGTGACGTGCTCGAGCGCGCGCGTCGTACTCGTCCTTGGCCAGCGGGTTGACCGGGCCGAGCTGCTCGCGGCGGCGCCGCAGGCGCTCGATGCGCGCGTGCAGCGCGGCGGCCTCCTCGAGCGCGAGCGCCTCCTCGGCCGGCTCGGCGGGCAGGCCGAGGCGCTCGGCCAGCAGCGCCAGCTCGTGGTCGGCGTCGGCCGCCTGGTCGCGCACCTGCTGCGCGCGCACCTCCGCGGCCGTGACGACGCTCGCCGCGCTCGCGCAGGCGGCGCTGGATCTCGGCCTCCTCGGTCGCGCAGGCACGCAGTCGCGCGGCGAGACCCGCGCCCGCCGCACGGTCGGCTCGCAGCTCGGCCTCGAGCGCCTCGACGCGCGCGCCGATCGCCTCGGCGGCCGCCTGCAGCGCGTACGCGAGCCGCTCGCGCTGCCGGCGCCAGCGCGCGATCGGCCGCGATCCGGTGGCGCAGCCCGGCGATCCGGCGCGCTCGCTCGGCGCGCTCGCGCTCGGCGCGCTCGGACGACGCGCCGCTCGGCCGCGAGCTCGCCGTCGATCTGCGCGCGGCGCACGGCCGGCGCGCCTTGCAGCGGCGCCTCGCGGCGCTTGGCGATCAGCCACGTCGCGCGGCGCGCGTCCTCCTCGGCGCCCGACAGCGCGCGCGCGCCGTCGCGTCGCGCGCGGTCGGCCTCCTCGCGCGCGGCGTCGGCGGCGCGCACGTCCTGCTCGGCGCTGCTCGCACGCCGCGCGCGCGGCGTGCTCGCCGCTGCACGGCGACCTCGCTTGCGGCGATCAGCCCGCTCGCGGCGGTTTCGCTCCTCGAGCACGCGCTCCTCGCCGCCCTCGGGAGCCTGGCGCAGCTCGCGCTGGCGGCCGTGCCAGACGCGGCCGTCGCGCGTCGTCGGCGATGCCGTCGAAGCCCGGCGGCAGCGCCTGCGATGTCCTCGACGACCCAGGCGTCCGACAGCAGTCGCGTGGCGACCGCGAGCTCCTGCTCGTCGCCGTCGATGAAGCTCGGCCAGGTGGCGCGCCCCGGGCGCCGGCGGATGCGTGCCGGGCGCGCGGGCCCGCGCGCGAGGTCGCCGGTGATCAGCACGCGCCCGCCGTCGCCGCCCGCCTCGTCGAGCAGCGCGTCGCCTCGCGCACCTCGTCGACGAGCGCGGCGCGCAGCAGCCCGCCGAGCGCCGCCGCGACGGCGCGCTCGTAGCCCGGTCGCACGGTCAGCGCGTCGGCCAGCGAGCGCGCGCCGTGGCCGTGCGCGCTGCGCGTCCGGCGCGCGTGCGCAGGAACTGGTTGCAGGCGGCGAGCTCGGCGCCGACGCGCGCGGCCTCGCGCCGCGCGGCCTCGAGCGTCGCGATCGGCCTCGCGGCGGCGCGCCGCGCGCGCTCTCCGCGGCCGCCTCGGCCGCGGCCAGCGTCCGCGCGAGCCCGCCGAGCGACCGCGCGCTGCTCGTCGACGAGCGCGGTCGCCTGCTCGCGCGCCGCCTCGAGCGCGACGAGCTCGCGCTCGAGCTCGGCCTCGTGGTCGGCGGCCAGGCGCTCGAGCTCGGCCTCCAGCGCCGCGATCCGCTCGCGCCCGGCCGCCTCGAGCGCTCCCTCGTGCGCCGTCGTGCTCGTCGCCCGCCCGCAGCGCGGCGAGCTCGCGGCCGCGGCGCTCGATGCGCTCGCCGCAGGTCGCCGGCGACCGCGCGCACGCGATCGAGGCGCAGCTCGATGCGCTCGGCCGCCGAGCGCGCCGCGTAGACGCGGCGGGCGAACGCCTCGCGCTGCTCGCTGCGCGCGGCCAGCGCCTCGTCGACCTCGCGCCGGCGCGCGGCGACCTCGGCCAGCTGCGCCTGGGCCTCGTCGCGCGCGGTCGCGCGCGGCGCTCGCGGCGGCCTCGGCGGCGGCGAGCTCGGCGCGGCGCGCGCGGGCGACGTCGCGCACGAGCTGCCAGCGCGCCTCGGTGCTCTGGCGCTCGAGGCGCTCGTGCAGCTCGGCGGCCTCGGCCTGGCGCTTGAGCGGGCGCAGGCGCGAGCGCGCCTCGCGCTCGACGTCCAGCGCGCGGTCGAGGTTGTCCTGCGTGCGCTCGAGCTTGAGCTGCGCGCGGCGGCGGCGCTTGCGGTGCTTGCCGAGGCCCGCGGCCTCCTCGATCAGCAGCCGGCGCTCGCGCGGCTTGGAGGTGACGATCGTCTCGACGCGCCCCTGCGAGACGACGGAGTGCATCTCCTTGCCCAGGCCCGTGTCCGACAGCACCTCGAGCACGTCGACGAGACGGCAGCGCGCGCCGTTGAGGCGGTACTCGCCCTCGCCCGAGCGGTCCAGGCGGCGCATGATCGAGATCTCGCCCAGCGGCACGTCGACGGCGCCGTCGGAGTTGTCGATGACGATCTCGACCTCGGCCGCCGAGCGCGCCTGCACGCCGCGGCCGCCGCCGAAGATCACGTCGCGCATCGACTGGCCGCGCACGGCCAGCGGCGACTGCTCGCCCATCGCCCACAGCACGGCGTCGGTGACGTTCGACTTGCCCGAGCCGTTGGGCCCGACGACGACCGACACGCCCGGGCCGAAGTCGAGCCTCGTGCGGTCGGGGAAGGACTTGAAGCCCTTCAGCGTCAGCGACTTCAGGTGCACGGCCTCGTCAGGTCCTCCCATAGCTCGTCCTCGTCGAGCGGAACGGGCGCGTCGGGATGCAGCGTCTCGAGCGCGATCCGCGCGGCCTCCTGCTCGGCGTGCTTCTTCGAGCGTCCCGCGCCGCGGCCGACCGGCGCGCCGTCGACGGTCGCGAGCGACCTCGAACGTGCGGTCGTGCGGCGGTCCGGCCTCGAGGTCGACCGTGTACTCGACGGTCTGCGAGCGCGCGCGCGAGGCGCTCCTGCAGCGTCGACTTGAAGTCGACCGGATGCAGCAGCGCGTTGTTGATCTCCGGCTGGAAGGCCTCGACGACGGCGGCGGCGGTGCGCTCGTAGCCGGCGTGCAGGTAGCACGCGCCGATCACGGCCTCGATCACCGACGCCAGCACGCGCTCGGTCTCGACGAGCGACTCGACGCTCTGGCCGACGCCGCGCCGGCGCCGCCGCGCGCAGCAGGTCGGGCACGCCGAGGCGCTCGGCGACCGCGCGGCAGGAGACGCCCGAGACGCTCTGCGCGCGGATCTTCGTCAGCCGCCCGGCGCCGAAGCGCTCGGCCTCCAGGCGCGGGTAGAGGTGCGCGGTCAGCGCGAGGCCGAGCACGGAGTCGCCGAGGAACGCCAGGCGCGAGTAGGAGTCGCTGCGCCGCTCGGTCCAGGACGCGTGCGTGAAGACCTGCCGGTGCAGGGAGTCCGGCAGCTCCTCGAGAAGTTCGGTCAGCAGCTTCAGGACTCGGTCGGCTCGTGGTCTGCGTGCCTGCGCGAGGACGTAGTCGACCGCCTGGCCGACGGTCACGATCTTCGCGGCCTGCTCGTCGGGCATCTTCACGCCGTAGGAGTCCTCGAGCTCCTGCACGAGCGTGTAGAGGTCCAGCGAGTCGGCCTCGAGGTCGGCGCGAAAGCTCGTCGACTCGTCGATCCGCGCGGGATCGATGTCGAGCTCGTCGACGAGGTGGGCCTGGATCAGCGCGAAGACCTCTTCTCGAGTCATGACGCAGACACGGTAGAGCCGCTCTCGGACATCGCCGGGCCGAGCTTGCGCAGCGCCCCGGCGCGCTCGAGCGCGGCGTGCGTGCGCCCGACGACGTCGCCCGTGACGCCGCGCGCGGCGAGCAGGATCGCGTGCTCGAAGCCGCGGCTCGTGAAGCGCCCGTGGCCGACGACGCCGATCTTGCGCAGGCCCAGCAGGTACCCGCCGCCGGCCGTCTCGGGCGAGATCTCGTCGCGGAAGGCGCGCAGTGCCGGGCGCATCAGCGCGCCGCCCGCGCGCGCGCGGCGCGAGGATGTCGCGGTCGCGCGCAGCTCGGCGATCATCTTGCTCGAGACGCCCTCCATGACCTTCAGCGCGACGTTGCCGGTGAAGCCGTCGGTGACGACGACGTCCGCCCTGCCCTCCGTCAGCGCGTGGCCCTCGACGTTGCCGACGAAGTTCAGCTCGCCCATGCCCGACAGGCGCGCGTGGACGTCGAGCACGAGCTGCGTGCCGCGCGTGGACTCCTCGCCGACCGACAGCAGAGCGACGCGCGGGTCGGTGACGCCGTGCACGACGGTGGCCAGCGCGGCGCCCATGAAGGCGAACTGGACGAGGTGCTCGGGGCGCACCTCGGTGTTGGCGCCGACGTCGAGCAGCGTGACGGGCGCATTCGGCACCGGCAGCCGCGCCGCGAGCGCGGGGCGCAGGATCCCGCGGTCGCGCTTGACGTTGAACAGGCCGGCCGCGATCGCCGCGCCGGTCGCGCCGGCGGACACGAGCGCGTCGGCGTCGCCGCAGGCGACGGCCCTCGCGGCGCGCACGATCGAGGACTCCGGATGCGCGCGCGCGGCGGCCGCCGGGTTGGCGGCCTTGGCGATCGACATCGGCGCGTCGATGACCTCGATCCCCGGCCCGGCGTTGCCCATCTCGGCGGCGGGCCCGAACAGCAGCACGCGCACGCCCTGTGCGGCGGCGAGCGTGGCGCCGGCGGCGACCTCCGCGGGGCCGAGGTCGGCGCCGTTGGCGTCGACGGCGATGACCGGCAGCGGGCGTGCCGAGGCGGGCTCCCGAATCGGCGTGGAGCGGGACACCCGGATTCTGTCTAGGCGTGCCGGCATCAGCCGGCGCAGACTAGTGGTTCGCCCGGACTCGCCGAACTGACCGCGTGCGACCTAGTGGTCGTGGTCGTGGTCGTGCGCGTGCGGCGCGACGACTTCGGCGCCCTTGTAGCTGCCGCACTTGGGGCAGACACGGTGCGGGCGGCGGGGCTCGTGGCACGTCGGGCAGGCGTTGTAGACCGGCGCCGCCATCTTGTGCTGGGCGCGGCGCTTGGCGGTGCGGCTGTGCGACTGCTTTTGCTTGGGGACGGCCATGGCTTCGCGGAAGGGTAGCGCAGGGCGTCGCCGGCGGCCCCTGAGCCGGATCGCGCCGATCGGGAAGGAGTGGCGCGTTCGCCCTCGAATCCCGAGCCCATGAACGAGCTGCAGCTCGACCCGGATCTCCTCACGACACTGCGGACGCTCGAGGCCCATCGCGTCGAGTTCGTCCTCGTGGGTGACGTCGCCCACGCGATCTACGACCACGGCGGCTTCGTGTCCGGCGTGGCGATCGTCCCCGGCGGCTACGGCCGCAACGTCGAGCGCCTGATGGGAGCGCTCGACGCCATGAACGCCGAGCTCGGCATCGCCGGGCGGCCCGACCCGCGCGGCCTGGACTGGCGGCGCATGGACCTGCGCGAGCTCGCGCCGTGCTCGTTCATGACCAGCAACGCCGACCTCGACGTGAACTTCGAGCCGGCCGGCACCGCCGGCTACCGCGACCTCTTCCAGGACGCCTCGCGCATCCAGCTCGGTCCCGGCGCGCGGCCGCACGTCGCCTCGCCCGAGGACCTCGATCGGATGGCCCACGGCGCCGCGCCCGAGCCGGTCATCCCGCCGGCGCTGCCGCCCGCGGCGCTTCCGCCCGAGCCGGAGGAGTTCTGGCCCGAGGAGGACATCCGGGCCAGCAGAGCCGGCCGCGCGCGCTACTAGAGCCCGCGCCTACAGCCCGAGCTCGCGGCGGTACTTCGTGCGGTACTCGCCCTGTGCGTCGAGCACCCTGCCGACGTACTCGCGCGTCTCGGTGAACGGGATCTGCTCGAGCCCGAACGATCGCGCGGAGACGTTGGAGCGCGCGAGCCAGCGATCGACGTTGCCCTCGCCGCCGTTGTAGGCGGCGAGCGCCGGCACCTCGTTTCGGCCGTAGCGCCCGAGCAGGTAGCGCAGGTAGTAGACGCCGTAGGAGATGTTGATCTGCGGCGTCGCGAGGTCGCCCTGCTCGAAGGCCGTGCCGCCCGACAGGCGCGCGATGTAGCGGGCCGTCTCGGGCGTGATCTGCATCAACCCGCGCGCGCCCGCCGGTGAGGTCTGGTCGCGGAACTTCGACTCCGCGTAGATGACCGCGGCGACGAGCGACGGATCGAGGCCCTTGTCGGCGGACTGCTGGCGGATGATGTCCTCGTGGCGCAGCGGCAGCGTGAGCTCGCGCACGGCATCGGGCAGGCGCGGCACGACGATCGCCGCCAGCAGCGCCACGCCGACGGCGAAGGCGAGCAGCAGGACGGCACGACGGCGACGGCGCCGGCGACGGCGCACGGGTGCGGGGCGGGCGGTCCGGGAAGCGACGGACCGCGTGGCGGGACGAGCACTCACGATCGGGGCAGTCTGTCGAGCACCGAGGACAGCTGGTGCTCGAGCTCCTCCACCGTAGCGTCGTTGTGGACGGTGAACGTCGCGCGGCGCGCCTTCTCCTCCTGTGAGAGCTGGCGCGCGACGCGCTCGCCGGCGGCGACGTGCCCGCGCGCGGCGGCGCGCTCGGCACGCACCTGCTCGTCGGCGATCACGGCGATCGTGGCGTCGTAGGTCTCCCCCATCCCGGCCTCGAACAGCAGCGGCGTCTCGACGATCGCGGCGACCGGCGACGGCTCACGCGTCTGGATCTGCTCGCGCCATGCGGCGACGCGCTCGCGCACGCGCGGCCACAGCTGCGCCTCGAGCCACGCGCGCTCGTCGGGCGTGGCGAACGCGCGCGTCGCGACCGCGGCGCGATCGACGACGCCCGCCGGCGCGACCTGCTCGCCCCAGCGGGCGACCAGGGCGTCGCGGACCTCGGCCGTCGCGTACAGCTCGTGCACGACGGCGTCGGTCGACAGCGTCGCCGCGCCGAGGCGCTCGAGCGCCGCCAGCGCGGTCGACTTGCCCGCTCCGAGTCCTCCCGTCAGGCCGACGAACGGGACCTGCGTCACCGCCGCCGGCCCGCCCGCGTCAGGCTGCGGGGCCCGGCTCGGACTTGGCGGCGACCGGCTCGGCGTCGGGCGTCTCGTCCGCGGCGGGCTCGCCGCTGGCGGGCTCCTCCTCGGCGACCGGCTCCTCGGCGACCGGCTCGGCGGGCACCGCGTCGGGGACGGCCTCCTCGACGACCGGCTCGACGGCGACCTCGGCCTCCGGCTCGGCGACGTCGGCGTCGGCCGTCTCGGGGAGGTCGATCGGCGGCGCCTCGGGCGCCAGCTCGGCGGCCGCGAAGACCTCCTCGCTGAGGCCCAGCTCGGGCAGGTCGTCGAGATCGCCGGCGCCCTGCTCGTCGGGCGGCAGCACCTTCGGCGTCAGCACCTGGCCCTCGACGCGCTTGACGCTGAGCGACAGGCGGCGGCGCTCGGAGTCGATCTCGAGGATCTTGACCTTGACGTCGTCGCCCGGCGAGACGATCTCGCGCGGGTTCTCGACGTGGTGCGGCGCCAGCTCGGAGATGTGCACGAGGCCCTCGACGCCGTCGAGGATCTCGACGAAGGCGCCGAACGTGACGACCTTCGTGACCGTGCCCTCGAGCTCGTCGCCGACGTTGTAGGTGTCGACGACCCGCTGCCACGGATCCTCCTGGGTCTGCTTGAGGCCCAGCGAGATGCGCTGACGCTCACGGTCTATGTCGAGCACCTTGACCGCGACGGTGTCGCCGATCGACAGGATCTCCGACGGGTGGTTGACGTGCGACCACGACAGCTCGGAGATGTGGATCAGGCCGTCGATGCCGTTGAGGTCCACGAACGCGCCGAAGTCGACGATGTTCGAGATCTGGCCCTCGACGATCAGGCCCGGCTGCAGGCGGTCGAGGATCTCCTGGCGCTGCTCCTTGCGCTCCTCCTCGAGCACGGCGCGGCGCGACAGGACGACGTTGTTGCGCGCGCGGTTGAGCTCGATGACCTTGCACTCGATCTTCGTTGCGAGGTACTCGTCGAGGTTGGGCACGCGGCGGATGTCGACGAGCGAGGCGGGCAGGAAGCCGCGCACCCCGAGGTCGATGATGAGGCCGCCCTTGACGACCTCGATGACCGTGCCCTCGACGGGCTCGCCGGACTCGGCGGCCGCCTCGATGCGCCGCCACGCCTTCTCGAAGCGGGCGCGCTTCTTGGACATGATCAGGCGGCCGTCCTGATCCTCCTTGGTGAGGACGAGGGCGTCGACCTCCTCGCCCATCTCGACCTCGTCGTGCGGGTCGACGGCCTTGCGAATCGAAAGCTCGTTGGAGGGGATGACCCCCTCGCTCTTGTAGCCGATGTCGACGAGGACCTCGTCGTTGTCGATCCGGACGACGATGCCGGTGACGACCTCGCCCTCTTCGAACGGGCTGAACGTCGCGTCGTAGTTGGGGACGATCTGCCCGTCGATCTCGAGCAGCAGGCCGTTCGAACCCTCGACGACCTTCGCCTCTGGTGCAGCTTCGGTGATGGTTGTCATGTGCCGACGGAGGTTAGCGGGGTTAAGATGCCTCCGCGATGCCGGTCAGAGCCACGAAGCGCGGCGACGCGCGCACTCCGCTGAGCGGTGACTACGACGTGCTCATCTGCGGCGCGAGCTTCGCCGGCCTGACGGTCGCCCGAGAGCTCGCCGGGAGCGGCGCGAAGGTGCTGATGATCGACCGCTACGAGGTCGGCGAGCGCCAGACGAGCGCGTGCGCGGCGCCGACGCAGTGGCTCGAGCACCTCGGCCTGATGGGCGCCGTCCAGCAGACCTTCACCGACCTGCTGATCCACGTGCCCGGGCGCTCGCTGCGCTGGACGCTGCCGTGGACGTTCTCGACCTTCGACTACCGCACGATCTGCCGGCTGCTGCAGGAGCAGGGCGACGCGCAGTTCGAGACCGCCAAGGTCTCCGGACGGACGGGCTACACCGTCCACACCGACCGCGGTGATCTGAGCGCACCGCTGATCGTCGACGGCCTCGGCTGGCGGCGGATCCTCGGCGCGGGCGCGAACGTCCAGCCGCCCGACGCACGCCTGTCGCGCGGCCTGGAGATCCACCCGCACTCCAGCAGCGAGGACCTCGAGCTGTGGATCGACCCGAAGTACGTCAAGCGTGGCTATTCGTGGTCCTTCCCGGCCGACGGCGAGCTGCGCGTCGGCGTCGGCTCGTTCGACCCGCGCGATCACGTCAAGGAGCCGACGCTGCAGCTCGCCGCCGACGTCGGCGTGCCGGCCGAGCGCTGGCAGGGCAACTGGATTCCGCACGAGCTGCGCCCGGCGGTCGAGGACGGCATCTTCTTCGTCGGCGACAGCGCCGGGCACTGCCTGCCGACGACCGCCGAGGGCATCCGCCCCGCGTTCTACTTCGCCATCGCCGCCGGCCGCGAGCTGCGCGACGTGCTCGCCGGGCGCCAGACGCGCGAGCAGGCGCTCGAGCGCTACGGCGCCTTCTCCCAGGACCACCTGTGGTCCTATCGCTGGATGCTGCGCGTGCAGCACCTCGTCGGCCGCGTCACGCCGACGCGCCTGCTGCCGCTCGGCCTGCGGATGATGAACTCGCCGCGCTTCGTCGACTGGGCCTTCAAGCACTACCTCGACATCTGCCCGCCGCAGTACGCGCTCGACCGCCCGCCGGAGCCCGCCGCGCCGCCGCGCGAGCTCGCCGGCGCCGCCTGAGGCCGGCGCCCCGTGCGCAGCGACGCGACGACCGTCGAGGACTACCTCGCCGCGCTGCCCGCCGAGCGCCGCGACGCGATCGCGCAGGTTCGCGACGTCGTCAACGCCAACCTCGCGGCGGGCTTCGAGGAGCAGATGCTCTACGGGATGGTCGCCTGGGTCGTCCCGATCGAGCGCTACCCGGACACCTACAACGGCCAGCCGCTGGCGATCGCGTCGCTGGCCAGCCAGAAGAACCACATGGCGCTGTACCTCAACTGCGCCTACGCCGACGAGGGCCTGCACGACCGCTTCGCCGATGCCTGGCAGGCGACCGGGCGCAAGCTGAACATGGGCAAGAGCTGCGTGCGCTTTCGCCGGATCGAGGACGTTGCGCTGGGCGCGGTCGGCGACGCGATCGCGCAGACCACGGTCGAGCGTCACATCGCGGCGTACGAGCGCAGTCGCGGTCGCATGAACAAGTGACATCCGACGGGCCGCCCCACGGTGAGGTGTCGCTTGTTCATGTATTTCATGCAGAACGAGCCGCTGGCTGCCTTGCAGCGCGCGGGATGTCAGTTGTTCATGTCGGCGCGGGCCCTCCGCCGGCGCGGCGCACGGTCACCCGACGGACCAGGGCGGCACGCCTCGGCGTAGATGCAGAGCTTGACGATTGGCCGGCTTCGCCCGGGACGCGTGAAGCTGACGTAGGAGTAGAGCCGCTTGCCCGTCCCCTCCGCGTTCTTCACCAGGCCGCTCGCTGCGACCTTGATCGAGTAGCGGCGACACGTCCCCATGTTCGGGCAGACCCTGAGCCTGCCGTTGGACCGGGCCACCGCCCGCCCCCAGCTCTGCCAGCGCAGTCCAGTGGCGGTGTAGGTCACGCCAAGGACGAACGGATAGCCCCCGTAGAAGAGGGCCGAGGGCTTGGATCTGGATCCGGCTGGATCCTGGGAGAAGATCTCCGTCCGTGATATTGCCGCGTGGCCCGCAGCGGACGGCGCCAACGCCGCCACGACGAACATCGCGAGCGCCGCCAGCGCGGCTCGGTTCCCGATCATCGATCTGGAGGCTTTCGCTCGCCACTTGCCATTCGCACACACTACGCGCTGGTCGCGCTCATGAGGCGTCTTGGAGCCCCTCGACGATCAGCTCGGAGAAGAAGCGCTCGTGCACCACCTGCAGGTCCAGCGACGGCGCGAGCTCCGAGGTCACGGCGTCCATCGCGAGCACGACCTTCATGTAGAGGACGATCAGCGGGTCGGCGGACAGCCGGTGCGTGCGCGCGGCGGACAGCAGGTCGACCTGAAAGCAGGCGAGCAGCTCGCGGCGGCGCGTGGTGTCGGCGTGCTCGGCCTCGCCGAGGAAGGCCTCGGTGAGGCGCAGCATGTCCGCCCTCGCGACCGACGGCGTCGTGCGCGGCGACGGGCGCAGCCAGCGCAGCAGCTGGTCGACGGCGGCCTCTGCGTCGCCGCCGAACAGCGAGCGCGCGTAGTCGCCGAGCGACTGCTGCACCTCCGGGGACAGGCGGCCGACGATCCCGAAGTCGACGTAGCCGATCCGGTTGCCGTCGAGCAGCAGGACGTTGGCCGGGTGCAGGTCGCCGTGGAAGACGCCGACCGCGTAGACCTGGTTGAGGAAGTTCCAGACGACGTTCGCGGCCGCCTCGTCGAGGTCGTGACCGGCCGCCCGCAGGCGCCGCTCGCAGCCGGCGCGGTCATCGCGCAGCTCGCGAATGATGTCGACGAGCGGGGTGCCGTCGAGGCGTTCGGCCGTCAGCACCCGCCGGGTGCAATGGCCGGCGTGGATCTCCGGCGCGTACTCGGTGTGCTGCGTGCGGATGTTCGCGCGCAGCTCGACCGCGTTCGCCGCCTCGACGCCGTAGTCGAGCTCCTCGCGCGTCCAGCGCGCGAGCTCGGCGACGATGTCACGCGTGCGGGTCGCGCCCAGCAGCCGCGAGCGATCGACGATCATCGCCGCGCGGCGCATCAGCGCGATGTCGCACATCAGCAGCCCGCCGATCCCCGGGCGCTGCACCTTCACCGCGACACGGCGGCCGTCGTGCAGCGTCGCGTCGTGCACCTGCCCGATCGAGGCGCTGCCGAAGGGCTCGGGCTCGAAGGACGCGAACAGCTCCGGGATCTCGCGTCCGAGCTCCTCGCCGATGACCCGCTCGACCTCCGCGAACGGAAACGGGGTGGCGCGGTTGAGCAGGTGGAAGAGCTCGAGGCAATAGTCCTCCGGCAGCAGGTCGAAGCGCAGCGCCAGCAGCTGCCCGAGCTTCGCCCAGCCTCCGCCGAGCGTCTCCAGCCCGCGCCGCAGGCGCACCGGCCCCGGCGCGCGCCGCCACCGGGACGGTACGAGCATCGGCGCGGCGCCGCGGACCAGCAGCACGCGCAGCAGCTCGAGCATCCGCCTGGCCATCGTCCTGCGTGACGCTCCGAGCGCGCTCATCGGCGCCGGAGGGTACGCGACCGTGCCGCACGCACGCGCGTCAGCCTTCGCCCGAGCGCCCGCGCCCGCGACCACGTCCGCGATCGCCGCCCTCGTCCTGCACGCGCTCGCCGCCCGAGGCGGCTGTGACGAAGGCGGCGAGCGAGCGCAGCTCGGCGTCGTCGAGGCGCTGCGCGAAGTCGGCGGGCATGAGCCGCTCCGGGTAGCCGTCGGCGATGTCGTCGCGCGGCTCACGGATGCTCTCGAGGTTGTCGTCGAAGTCGTCGTCGATCGCGTCCAGACGCGGCCCGAGCATGCCGCCGGCGTCGATCGCCGCGATCGCATGGCAGCGGTCGCAGCCCTCGTCGGCGAACAGCTCGCGCCCGCGGCGCACGCCTGCGCCACCGGCGGCGATCCGCTCGCGCGCGGCGGCGACCGACGCGGGGGACGGCGCCGGCTCGCCCTCCGCCGTCGCCGAGCCCATCCCGATCCCGGTCACCGCGCAGGCGACCGCCACCATGACGACGGCAGCCAGCGGCGCGCGCAGCGCGCCGGGCACGCCGCGCTTCGCGGGCCGGCTGCGCGCAGCGACCGCCGCGCCGGCGAGCGCGAAGACGACGGCGGCGACCTCGGCGCCGACGATCAGGAGCGAGTCGGCGTCGTAGCCGCCCTCGCGAAAGCCGAGGAAACCGATCGAGTGCGAGATCGCGATCGAGACCAGCGACGGCACGCAGATCGACAGCGTCCCGAGCACGAAGGCCCACGCCCGCTCGGCGATCAGCGTCAGCACGACGAAGCCCGAGCCGATGGCGTTGAGGAAGAACAGCAGCCCGACGACCTCGACCTCCGAGTAGCCGCGGTGAAACAGGCGCGCGTGCTGCAGTCCCGCGATCAGGACCCCGGCCGCCGCGAACGCCAGCAGCGCCAGCGCCAGCGGGTCGGGGCGGACGGGCTCGAGCAGTCGCCGCATCGAGGCTCGGCCTACCCCTTCACGCACGGCTCGGCGCGTCGGCCTGCAGGCGCGCGAACAGCGCCTGTCCCGGACGCACGACCGCCGCCGTCAGAGACGGCGGCGGTGCGTGGTCGTGGTCTGGCGGGAGACCGGCCGGGTGCCGGCTCCCGGCGTGCCTCAGCCGGCGGGGAGACTGACGCTTCTGCGGCGCACCGCCAGCCGCGGGCGATCGCGCTCCACGCTGGCGAGCCCGTACGGCCACTGGCTCAGGCGAATCGGCAGCGCGGTCGTCGAGATCGGGCGCAGCTTCCCGTCGCCCCCGATCCGGTAGGCCTCGAGGAAGTTGCCGTCGGCCGGCGCCGAGCCGATCGTGCCGTCAGGCGCGACCGCCTGCGGACGCGGTCCGTCCGGATCGTCATGCGCACCGAGCGCGTAGAGGTACTTGTCGTCCTCGTCGATGGCGAGGTTGCTCACGGTGCCCGTTGACGGCAGCTTCACGACCTCCACGTACCTCAGGGCGGAGCCGCTCGGCGACACCCGGAACAGCGAGATGTCCTGGGTCACCGAGTTGGCGCTGTAGAGGTACCTGCCGTCGCTGGTGATCGCAAGCCAGCACGCCGCGAAGCCGGGATGGTCCACCTGCCCGACGAACGTCAGCGCTCCGTTGGCCGCGTAGCGGTAGATCGCCACGCGCTGGTTCGCCGGCCCGAGCACGTAGATGTACGGACGCGTGGGGTGCGAGATGATCCCGAACGCCAGCCGGTCGAGGCCGGGCGGCAGGAACGGCGGCAGCGGCGGGAGCCCTGCCGTCATGCTCGCGGGGAACTGCGTCGGCGAGCCCGGCGCCATCGTGAGCTTGCCCGTCTGCGAGAGCCTGATCGACTCGATCGTCCCGATGCCGGGGGGCGGGTTGAACGCGTAGAAGTTCGTGCTGAACACGTTGCGCCCGCTCGCCGGGATGTGGGACTGCGTCGGGCCGGGGCCTGACGAGATCGTCGAGATCCGCGTCAGCTTGCCGGTCCTGGAGACGCGGAACGACGTGTGGTTCGGCATCCCGAAGTTCGCTCCGGGCCCGGGCACGAAGGGCGCGATCACGGCGTGGTTGGTCACGACGAGGAACCTGCCATTGAAGCCGACGCTGATCGGGTTCCTGCCGCCCGAGTCAAACGGCGAGCCCGGAACGTGGGTGAGGTTGCCTGTGGCCTTGTTGACGCGGAAGACCGCGACCGTGCCCGAGCCCTGGTTGACCGCGAACAGCCACCTGCGATCGGCGCTCATCGTGATCTGCTGGTCCGCGCCGAGCGTTCCCACCGACTTGTCGGGCAGGATCAGAGGAGCGCCTGTGCCCCTCGTCCTGAACTCCCGGATGCGCGCGGGGTTGGTCGCTCCGCTGGCCCCGTAATCGAGCGCGAGCACGGCGTTCTTGCCGCTCTGCGGGTTGTTGGACTCGGTGTACACCCACCCGCTGGCGAGTGCTGACGCCGGCGCCACGAGCGCCGCGGCGCAGATGGCGGTGAGGATGATCAGTCGACTGTGTGCCACGGGGGCCCCCTCTTGGCTGGTCAAAAACTGGCGCTACGCTACCCCGACGCCGAACCAGAAAGCAACCGTGCCCGTTTCGGGCGGCGTTCGCGGCGGCGCGAAGACGCGCTCCTCAGACCGCCGCGGCGGCCGCCGCACGCACGAGCTCGGCGTAGCGCGCGGCGCTCTGCGGCCGGTCGTCGGGCGACTTGGCGAGCGCGAGCAGGATCGCGTCGCCGAGCTCGCGCGACAGCTCCGGCCGGCGCTCGGAGGGGTGCGGCGGATCGTCCTCGAGCGCGGCCATCAGCACGCTCATGCCGTAGTGGTCGCCGAACGGCGGCGCGCCGACGAAGCATTCGAACACGACGCAGCCGAGGCCGTAGACGTCGGTGCGCGGGCTGACGGCCGTGCCCCGGATCTGCTCCGGGGCCATGTAGTCCATCGTGCCCAGCGTCTGCCCGGGGCGCGTGAGCGGGATGTCGTTGTAGGTGTCGCGGGCGAGGCCGAAGTCGGTGATGCAGGCCGACCCGTCCTCTTGCAGGAGGATGTTCGCCGGCTTGACGTCGCGGTGGATCAGCCCTGCGTCGTGGACGGCGTCGAGGCCGCTTGCGACCGCATCGCCGACCCCGAGCGCGTCCTGCACCGACAGCGCGCCGCGCTGCTCCAGGCGCTCGGCGAGCGAGCCGCCCCGCACGAGCGTCTGGGTCAGCCACGGGCTGGTGCCGTGCACGCCGCTGTCCAGCACGCGCACGACGTTCGGGTGCGACACGCGCCGCGCGATGCTCGTCTCGAGCTCGAAGCGGCGGCGGAACGTCTCGTCGCCGGCGAGGCTGGCGAGGATCAGCTTCAGCGCGACCATCTGACCGTCGGGAGCGAGCGCGCGATAGACGCGCGCCATGCCGCCACGGCCGAGGGTCCCCTCGATCGTGTAGGCGCCGACCTTGTCGCCGGGCTTCAGCGCGACTTCCAACGCGGGCTCCCGGCCCGGGCGTTCGCAGGAAACGCAGATCGTCTGCAGCACGCGTTCGTCACGCGCTCATCATGACCGCTCCCCCGGCTGCCCGCTCGTCGCCGATCGAGCGGCGTTCGCACGCGGGCGAGCACGTGAGCGCTGGTAGGCTGGCGCTCGCTCTGCAGGCAACACCCGCGAATCGGGCAGGCAAAGGAGGCCCATGACGGTGCGCCCCGCCCTGTCCCTGCGCGAAGCCCTCGCCGCGGTGCAACGCGACGCTCCCGACGGCTACCACGTCTGCGGCGCGCCGATCACGCGGGCCGCGGTCGCAAGCGACTTCGCCGCCCGCTTCGCCGGCATCCCCGCCACCGCGCTGGCGCGCAGCGAGCACGTCGCCGTCTACACCGACGTCGAGGGGTGCGACATGCCGCTCGTGCTGGGCGCCTACGGCGACGCCGACCGGGTGCGAGGCTGGCTTCCGGGGCTCGCGCGGCGCACGAACCGCGATGCGGTCGAGCGACTGCTGGCGGCGGTGCGGGCGCCGGAGGCGACGAAGGCGCCGCCCTGTCAGCAGCGCGTCGAGCGG
Source organism: uncultured Actinomycetes bacterium (assembly GCA_963729125.1). Taxonomy (GTDB): domain Bacteria; phylum Actinomycetota; class Thermoleophilia; order Solirubrobacterales; family Solirubrobacteraceae; genus CADCVQ01. Next base: position 176,621 of record CAVSML010000008.1, on the reverse strand, counting down.
GAGGACGTCGACATCGGCAGGCTGGCGCTGCAGATCACTCCGCGCGACGCCGGGCCATACCTGACGACGGGACTCGTCTACGCGCGTGACGAGGTCAGCGGCGAGGTCGCGCTGTCGGTGCATCGGATGCTCGTGCTCGACAGGACCCGGCTGACGATCTGGATGGTCCCGGGCCGCCAGCTGGGCGCGATGCACGCCGCGGCCGTCGAGCGCGGCGACACGCTTGCGATCTCGATCAACGTCGGCGCGCCGCCGGCCACGATGCTCGCCTCCGCGCTCGGCACGCGCTTTCTGCCCGAGCACGTGACGAAGCTCGACGCCGCCGGCGCGCTCGCCGACGCGCCGATCGCGCTCGCGCCGGCCGTCAGCCAGCCGACGTCGGTGCTGGCAGAGTCCGAGATCGTGCTGGAGGGGTCCCTCGGCGACGCCGTCGCCGACGAGGCGATCCGCGGCGAGCCCGGCGTCTCGCTGCCGGAGTTCCTCGGCTACGACGGCGACGCGCGCGCCGGCCTGCCCGTGGTCACCGTCACGGCGATGACGATGCGCCGCGACGCGATGATCCAGGGCTGCATCGGGCCCGGCCGCGAGCAGTCGGTCATCCTCGGCCTCGCCGGGGAGCTGTCGGTCGCGCTGTCGGGCGACGACGCGGACTGGCGGATGATCCGCGACCTGCACTTCTCGCCGGCGGGCGGCGGCATGCTGCTGCTGTTCATGCAGGTTCGCAAGGCCTCGGCGGAGGCCGATCGCCGGCTCGCCGCGATCGCCAGGCGGATCTTCGAGCAGCACCCCTTCGTCAAGCTGATCATCGCCACCGACGAGGACGTCGACATCACGTCGACCGAGGACGTGCTGTGGGCGGTCACGACGCGCTCGAACCTCGGGACCGACAGCACGACGTTCCTCGGCTTCCGACCGCTGCCGATGGACCCCTCGCAGGGACCTGAGTGGAAGAAGGCGCGAGGCAGGGACGGCGCCGCGGGCCCGACGTTCATCGACGCGACGATCCCCTACAGCCTGCGCCACGCCGTCACGCGCAGCTTCCGCTCGACGGCGCCCGGCTGACGATGCGGCTGGTCGTCGCCATCACCGGCGCCACCGGCACGGTGATCGGGATCCGGATCCTGCGTGCGCTGCGCGAGTTCGACGTCGAGACCCATCTCGTGATCAGCCGCTGGGGGCGCGCCACGCTGGAGTACGAGACCGACCTCAAGGCAGCCGACGTCCACGCGCTCGCCGACCGCGTGTACGCGCCGGCAGGACCAGTTCGCGGAGATCTCCAGCGGCTCGTTTCACACCGACGGCATGATCATCGCGCCGTGCACGATGAAGACGCTGGCCGGCGTGCGCAACGGCTACGGCGACGATCTCATCGCGCGGGCCGCGGACGTGACGTTGAAGGAGCGCCGCCGGCTCGTGCTCGTCCCGCGCGAGCTGCCGCTGTCGGAGATCCACCTCGAGAACATGCTCGGCCTGGCCCGCATGGGCGCCGTCATCGCGGCCGCCGATGCCGGCCTTCTACAACCGGCCGGCGACGATCGACGACATCGTGACCCACATCGCCGCGCGCGTGCTCGACCAGTTCGGGCTCGAGCTGCCGCAGGCGCGGCGCTGGGCGGGCCGCGCCCCGCGCGATCCCGTCGAGGCGGACGGCGTCGACGCCGGCGGCGACGCCTAGAAGAGCTGGTTCTCCCCGCCGAAGACCTCGCTGACGGAGCGGTCGGTGACGATCCGCCGGATCGTGTCGGCCAGCAGGTTCGCGCACGACAGCACGACGATGTTGTCCGGAGCGTTCGGAGCCAGCGGGATCGTGTCGGTGACGACGACCTGCTCGAAGCCGGCGGCGGCGAGGTTCTCGAACGCCTTGCCGGAGAAGACGGCGTGCGTGCCGGCGGCGTAGACACGCTTCGCGCCGGCCTCGATCACCGTCCTCGCCGCGGCGCTCAGCGTGCCCGCGGTGTCGATGATGTCGTCGACGATCAGCGCCGTCTTGCCCTCCACGTCGCCGATCACGTAGCCGATCTCGGCGACCTGCTGGGCCGGACGCTGCTTGGTCATCAGCGCCAGGTCGGCGCCGATGTTCTCGGCGAACTTGTGGTTGAGCTTGACGCGGCCGACGTCCGGCGCGACGACGACCAGGTCGTCGATCTGCAGCCCGACGAAGTAGTCCTGCAGCGTGAACAGCGCCGTCATGTGGTCGACGGGCTTCGTGAAGAACCCCTGCACCTGTCCCGCGTGCAGGTCCATCGTCAGCACCCGATCGGCGCCCGCGCGCTCGAGCATGTGCGCCACGAGGCGGGCGGTGATCGGCTCGCGCAGCGCCGTCTTCTTGTCCTGACGCGAGTAGGCGAACCACGGCATGACCGCGATGACGCGGTGCGCGGAGGCGCCCACGGCGGCGTCGATCATGACCAGCAGCTCCATCAGCGCGTCGTTGGCGTTGATCCCCGTCTCCGGGTTGCCGCAGGTCGGCTGGACGAGGAACACGTCGGCGCCGCGGATCGACTCGTCGTAGCGGCAGTACACCTCGCCGCCGGAGAACTTCTTCAGCGTGATGGCGCCGAGCTCGATCCCCAGGTGGGCGGCCATCTTCGCCGCGAGCTCGGGATTCGCGCGGCCGGAAAACAGCATGAGCCGGTTTCGCGCCGCGTCGGGATCGGGTGCTCCCACCGCCCCTGCCTCGGGTGAGCTCATCGTGTGCGCAGGCTACAGGCCCCGTCTGCCGCGCGATAGGGCTGCCTTGACGCCGTCGCCACGGCCTGGTTTGCTCGCCACGATGGCCTCTCGCGTCCCGCTCGCCTCCACCGCCGGCTAGTAGATGGCACGCCACCCCGCGCTGGCCCGCAGCCCCCTGTTCGCCAGCCTCAACGACGCCCAGCTCGACGCGCTCGGCGATCGCATGCGCCCGCGCAGCTTCGAGGCCGGCGAGCAGCTGTGCGAGGCCGGCGCCGACAGCGACAGGATCTGGGTCATCACCGGAGGGCTCGTGCACTGGCTCGCCCCGACGACCGAAGGCGCCGGCGAGCTGCTGCTGCGCCTGCGCAAGGGCGACGCCATCGGCGCGCAGGACGCGATCACCGACAAGCCGCGCTCGGCGACGGTCGTGGCGGGCATCGCGACGACCGCGCTGGAGCTCGACAGTGCCGATTTCATCGAGCTCGCGCAGCTGTTCCCGCAGATCCTCATCAACCTCGTCGACACGCAGCGCGAGCGGATGTTCCGCGCCAACGCCCGCAGCGCGGAGGTCGAGCGCGGCGAGGAGATCGCGCTCGTCGCGGGCCCGTCCCTGCGCGGGGTCGTGAGCCGCCTCGTCGCGGCCGCGCGCGTGGCCAGCGCACGGCCGGTGACGTTCCTCGACCGGCGGCTGTCATTCGCCGGCGCGCTCACCGCGGCCGACGACCTCGCCTCCCGCCACGCGACGGTGCTGATCCCGGGCGACCTCGATCCGCGCACGATCGGCGTCCTGCTCGACGAGGTCGATCGCGTCGTCGCGCTCGTCGGCAGCGGCGTCGAGGCCGAGCAGATCGGGATGCTCAGCGCCGCCGCCAAGGGCCATCGGCTCGAGGCCGTGCTCGTCGGCGACGAGGCGATCGCCGCGAGCCGCTCCTGGCCGGCGGACGCGAAGATCGCCGTCGTGCGCAGCTGCGAGCGTCACACCGGCTACCCGATCGCCGACACCGACCTCGCGTGGCTGGCCCGCCATCTCACGCGGACCAAGCTCGGCATCGCGCTCGGCGCAGGCGGCGCGAAGGGCTACGCCCACGTCGGGGTGCTGCAGGTGCTCGAGGAGGCCGGCTACGTCGTCGACTACGCGGGCGGAAGCAGCATCGGCGGCTTCGTCGCATCGCACCTGGCGCTCGGCCACGACGCGTCGGCGATCGACGCGCGCTTCCGCGCGGCCTTCGATCCCGAGACCGTCACGTCGTTGTTCTCGACCCCGTTCGGCGGCGGGTCGACCGGCGTCGAGGTGCTGACGCGGATGCTGCGCGAGGCGACCGAGGAGCAGTCCTTCGGCGACGCGGTGATCCCGCTGATCATCATGGCCGTCGACCTCACCGACCGCGTCCCGGCACCCCTGCGCGACGGGCCGCTGTGGGAGGCGCTGCTCGCCGCGCTCGCGGTGGCCGGCGTCTTTCCGCCGTTCGACAAGGACGGCCACCGTCTCGTCGACGGCCTGGCGCTCGTCCCCGTTCCGACGGCATCGGTGATCGAGGACGGCGCCGACGTGGTCGTGTCGGTCAACCTGATGGGCGCCGAGACGCTCGACCGCTGGCCGGCGGGGCCCGAGCTCGAGGAGCCGCCGCCTCGCCGCGGCCGGCGCGGGATGCTCGACACGCTGCTGGAGGTCATGGACCTCAGTCAGCTCGACACGAGCAGCCGCCACGCGGCGCTGGGCGACGTCGTCGTCACGCCGCGCTTCGCTCCCGCCGACTGGCGCGACTTTCACCTCGCCGATCTGTTCCTCGCCGCGGGGCGCACCGCCGCCCTCGACCAGATGCCCAAGCTGCGATCGCTCAGCCGCCCCGTCGACCTCGATCAGGCGCGGCGGGAGGAGGAGTTGGGAAGCCCTGTGTGACACGCGACACGCGGGCTTGAGAACAATGCCCGCGCGGCCTTGCGGCCTGTGTATATTCGCGACAGATCAGGGAGACAGGCACTCCGGATACCGCGAATGAGAAGGAATATCCGTGACAGGCGCAAGACCCGGAGTTGCTGACAACGACAGCCTGACGGATGTCGATGGCGGCGTGCGGCTCAAGGTCTGCGGCATCACCGAGCCGGCCGAGATCGACGTGCTCGCCGCCCAGTCGGTGGACTTCGTCGGGCTCTGGTACGGCGTTCCCGGCGGGCCGGCGGACCTTCCCCTGCAGGACTGGCAGCGGCTGGCGACCGCGACCGCGGCCGAGCAGCTCGCCGCGGTCCTCGTCACGTTCTCGAAGGACGTCGCGGTCCTGCGCGAGGCGCTCGAGTCCTCGCCCGTGAGCTGGATCCAGCTGCACGGCTACCAGACGCCGGGCCTCGTGCGCGCCGTCAAGCGCATCGCCCCGGAGATCCGCGTGATCAAGGTGCTGCACGTCCGCGGCGACGAGTGCGTCGAGGAGTCGCTGGTCGGCTCCTACGAGAAGGCCGGCGTCGACGTCTTCCTGTTCGACGCGGTCAGCGGCGACGGGCGCGTCGGGAGCACCGGCGAGTCGCTGGACTCCGGATACGTCGCGACGCTCGCCGACAAGGTGACGCGACCGTTCTTGCTGGCGGGCGGCATCTCGGCCGACAACCGCGACGCGCTGAGCGCCGTCGCGAGTCATCCCCTGTTTCTCGGCATCGACGTCGACACGAACGCCCGCGGCGCCGACGGCAAGGTGTCAGAAGCCAACGTGAGCGCGATCAGCCGGGCGTGGAAAGACCGGCCCGCGGAGCGCGAGCATGCCGTCTAGCACGTTCACGCACGCCCTGCTGGGCTCCTCGCTGCCGGTGATCATGGAGATCAAGCGCCGCGACGGCAACGGCGTCGAGCTGATGGCCGACCGCACGATCCCGGAGGTCGTCGCGGACTACACCGCCGCCGGCGCGCCCTGCATCTCCGTGGTCACGGGCCGCTGGTTCGGCGGCGAGCCTGCGATGCTCGACGAGGTCGTCGCGCTGACCGACCTCCCGATCCTCAAGAAGGACTTCATCACGCGCGAGAGCCAGATCGCCGCCGCCAAGCAGGCCGGCGCGTCGGCGATCCTGCTGACCGCGCGGATCCTGCCCAAGTCGTCGTTTCAGAAGCTCATCGAGGTCATCCTGCGCCACGACCTGACGCCCTTCGTCGAGGTCGCCGACCACGACGAGCTCGCCAGCGTGATCCATGCCCCGGACTGCGTCGTCGCGATCAACAACAAGGACATCCGCCACCAGGAGCGCGACGGCGGCGATCTCGACCTCAGCCGCTCGCTGCTCGAGGCGACGATCCAGACGGGCACCCCGTGTCCGGTCAGCGCCAGCGCGATCACCGATCCGAAGGTCGCCGCCGAGCTGATCCACGCCGGCTTCAAGGGCCTGCTGATCGGGGCCGGGCTGCTGCTCAGCGGCAACGTCGAACGCTGGGTCGCCGACTTCGAGCGCCATCGCGCCGCGCTGCGGGCGGCGGCCGAGCCGTCCAACGGCTCGCCGGCGCCGGCGACGTCGCTCGCCGAGCCGGGAGCGACGTGATGCAGACGATCGCCGAGCACGTCGCCGAGCACGCCCGCCGCGACCCGCAGGCGCCGGCGCTCGTGTGGCAGGACGCGCCGATCGGCTACGGCGAGCTGCACGAGATGCTGTCGCAGGCCGATGCCGAGCTCGACGCGGCTCGACCTCCCGCTCGACCGTCCCGTGGGCATCCGCGCGAAGAAGTCGCCGGAGGCGATCGCGCTGATCCTCGCCTGCCTGAAGGCGCGCCGCTCCTTCCTCCTGCCGTCGGTCGAGCTGGCGCCTGACACGCTGGCGGCGCTCTTCGCGCAGGCCGGCGCGAGCCGCGTGCTGTCGCCCACGCTGCAGGACGGCGCGGTCGCGGTCCAGGACGAAGACGTCGAGCAGGACTCGCCGAGCGAATGGCCGCCGCCCTCGACCGACGTGGCGTTCATGCTGACGACCTCCGGCTCGACCGGGCTGCCGAAGATCGTCCCGCTTGCGCCCGGCGGCGTCGACAGGTTCACCGAGTGGGCGGCCGCGGCGTTCGACATCGGCCCCGGCGCGACCGTCCTGAACTACGCGCCGCTGAACTTCGACCTCTGCCTGCTGGACATCTGGACGACGCTCAAGCACGGCGGCCGCGTGGTGCTCGTCGACCAGGATCTCGCGACGAGCCCCGGCTACCTGGCCGGCCTGATCAGCGACCACGAGGTCGGCGTCGTGCAGGCCGTGCCGATGCTCTATCGCCTGCTGATCGACGTCGCGCGCGAGGACGGCCGCACGTTCCCGAGCGTGCGCCATGCGATCTCAACCGGCGACAAGATGCCGGCGAGCACGCTGCAGGAGCTGCCCGGCCTGCTTCCCGAACGCGCGCGTCTTCAACGTCTACGGCTGCACGGAGACCAACGACAGCCTGATGCAGGAGATCGAGCTGTCCAACGGCGAGATCCCGGCGAACATCCCGATCGGCCAGCCGCTGCCGGGGGTCGAGGCCCGGATCCAGACCGATGACGGCACCGTCGTCGAGGCGGCCGGCGTCGGGGAGCTGCTGGTCTGGACGCCGTTTCAGACGCAGGGCTACCTGAAGGCGTCGCTGAACGAGGGCAAGTTCGTCACCTACCCCTACGGCGACGACGGCGAGCGCCGGTACTTCCGCACCGGCGACATCGTCAACCGCCACGAGGACGGGTCGCTCACGCTCGAGGGCCGCAGCGACTTCTACGTCAAGGTCCGCGGCGCACGCGTCAGCACCCAAGTCGTCGAGCAGGCCATCCAGGAGCATCCCGACGTGATCGAGGTCGCGGTCGTCGGCGTCCCGGACGAGCTCGCGGGCACCCGCCTGCATGCGCTCGTGCGGCGCGAGCCGGACTCCAAGCTCAACAGCCTGTCGCTACGGCGCCACTGCTCCACCAGGTTGGCACGGACGGAGATGCCGTCGTCGATCGAGATCGTGACCGAACCGCTACCAAAAACACCGACGGGGAAGATCGACCGCAAGCGTTGCGGCCCCCGGAAAGAGAGTCCGCAGCCGCATGGATGACACGACCGAAGATCAAGCACTTCATCATCGAGGAGTTCATGCCCGACGTCCCCGTCGAGGACCTCGAATCGGACTACGACCTCCTCGCCGGTGGCGTCGTCGACAGCCTCGGCCTGCTGAAGGTCGTCGCCTGGCTGGAGACCGAGTTCGATGTCGGCGTCGACGACTCGGAGCTGGGCCCGGAGAGCTTCCGGACGGTGGACGCCATCCGCGAGTTCGTCGACAAGGCGCGCGCAGAGCAGTCCTGATGCCCCCGACCAGCCCGCAGTCGGAGGTCCTGGCGGAGCTCGTCAACCAGAAGTACCCCATCTCCGAGGAGCTGTGGGGTGACTTCTGGGACCGGCTGCGCGCTCGCGACCTGCGCGACGGCGAGGCGCTCGCGCTCGCGTGCTCGCTGACCACGCGCACGCCGGACGGCGCGTCGGTCAGCGCGCTGCTGCGGTCCCTGCGCGCGCGCAACCCGCAGCCCGACCCGCCGGCCCGCACGACGGTGAACATCGTCGGCACCGGCGGCGGTCCGAGCACGTTCAACCTGTCGACCGCGTCGGCGTTCGTCGCCGCGGCGATGGGCGCCCGGGTGATCAAGACGGGGTCGCGAGCCTACGCGAGCAAGACCGGCTCGATCGACCTGCTCGACCGGCTGGGGATCCCGCTGACCAAGAACTACGAGCAGACCGAGGAGAGCCTCGAGACGTTCGGCATGGCATGCGCCGGCGCGTTCGTCTACCCGAAGGAGCTGCGGCTGCTCGCGAGAGCCATCCTCCCGTTCGGCATGAAGCAGATGGGCCGCTTCTTCAACGTGATCGGGCCGTTTCTGGGCGCCGTGCCCGTCTCGACGCAGATCACCGGCCTGTCGGACCACTCCGTGCTGGCGATGTTCCGCGAGCTGGCGGCCGAGGATCCGAGCAGGCGCTTCTGGATCGTCTCCAACGAGCTCGGCTGCGACGAGCTGCTGAGCATCGTCGACGCGCAGGTCTACGACAGCGGTCGCGACGAGGACTTCACGCTGAGCCCGTCCGAGATCGGGCTCAGCGGCGGGACGTTCGACGAGCTTCGCCCCGTCGAGGACCTCGACACGACCGTCGACCACTTCCTGGCGCTGATCGGCGGCGACGGCCCGAGGGCCGCGATCGAGAGCATCAAGCTCAACGCCGGGGCGCTGGCGATCAACTGCGGCGTCGCCGACGGCTGGCCGCAGGCGCTCGAGCTGGCCGGCGAGACGATGAGCCGCGGCGAGCCGGCACGCCTGATCGAGCGGATGCGCGCGGGCAAGGACGGTGCGGTCCCGGCGCGGCCCGCGGGATCGGGCGCGTGAACGGCGCCGTGTCGAGCTTCTTCACCGACGTCCCGCCCGACCGTCCCGGAATCGCGCTGTTCCTCAATGCCGGCGACCCGCCCTTCGACGTGCTCGAGCGGCTGCTGGTGCATCTCGACGAGTGCAAGGTCGACTGCCTCGAGCTCGCGGTGCCGTTTCCGAACTCCGCCAGCGACGGCGAGACGATCCGCGAGTCGGCGCAGCGCGCGCTCGCCGCCGGCACCGACCGCGACTCCGTGCTCGAGTTCGTGCGCCGCGTGCGCCCGCAGCTCTCGCACCTGAAGCTCGCCCTGCTGGCGGACTGGAGCCACTCGATCAAGCCGATGAAGATGCCCGAGTTCCTCGAGCTCGTGAAGGACTGCGGAGCCGACGGGCTGCTCGTGCACGGGCTGCCGCCGCGCCTGCGCGAGCAGTACTACGCGGCGGCGAGGGAGACCGGCCAGCCGATCGTGACGACCTGCTACGCGAGCTCCGAGCCGCCGGTCCTGCACGAGGCGGCCGACCACGGCTCGGCCTACATCTATCTCGTCGCGCACTACGGGCGCAGCGGCAACGTCGGCCCACCGGACCACAGCACGCTCGTGCCGGTGCTCGAGACCCTGCGCGAGCGCACGGACGTCCCGATCGCGGTCGGCTTCGGCGTCAAGAATCGCAGCCACATCGAAGGCCTGGGCGAGATCGGCGCGGACGCCGCGATCGTGGGCTCGAGCTGCGTCGCATGCGTGGCCGACTCGCTCGCCAACGGCCGCGACGTCGTCGAGGACTTCCACGGCCTGCTGGTGAAGCTCGGCGCCGCGCCGCAGCCGACCGGAACCCACCCGCCCGCCTGACGACCAGACGCTGTCCGTGCCCATGAACCCGCACCAAAGGAGCCGCGCAAATGCTCATTCGCAAGCTCGATGAGGTCAAGTGCGTCGAGTGGGGCAACGGCCTCAGCCGGCGCTTCCTGCTCGAAGCCGACGGGATGGGCTACACCCTCACCGACACGATCGTCCGCGCAGGCACCAGGTCGCTGATCGAGTACAAGAACCACCTCGAGGCGTGCTACTGCATCGAGGGGTCGGGCTCGGTCATCGAGCTGGACGGCACCCAGCATCCGATCGTGGTCGGCACGATGTACGCCCTCGACAAGCGCGACGCGCACTGGCTGCTGGCCTCCGACGACGAGGATCTGCGGCTGGTGTGCATGTTCACGCCGGCGCTGGTGGGAGACGAGGCCCACCGCTTCGAAGCCGACGTGCCGTCCGTCTACTGAGTGAGGAGCTGCTCCCGTGAGCGAATGGAGCGACGAGCAGAAGGCGCTGCGCAAGGGCCTCGAGCAGCACTTCGATGCGCTGAGCGCCGGCCACATCGACGACGACGCCGCCGCGGTCTTCCCACGCGAGAAGTGGGAGCTGATCCGCGAGACCGACGTCCTGCGGATGGTGTTCGACCCGGCATACGGCGGCCTGGGGCACGACGCCCTGACGATGGTCTACGTGCTCGAGCACCTCGGCTACGGCTGCCGTGACCAGGGCCTGCTGTTCGGGGTCGCGACGCAGATCGTCAGCGTCGCGCTGCCGATCCAGCGCTTCGGCAGCGACGACCTCAAGGAGCGCTACCTGCGCCGGCTGATCGCCGGCGAGATCATCGGCGCGCACGCGATCTCCGAGCCGCAGGCCGGCTCGGACGCTACCGCGATGACGACGACCGCCCGGCCCGACGGAGACGACTTCCTGCTCAACGGCACGAAGGCGTTCTGCACGAGCGGGCCCGTCGCCGACGTCATCACCGTCTACACGAAGGCCGAGGCCGAGGGCGGCGCGACGGAGATCACCGCGTTCGTCGTCGAGACCGACAAGCCCGGCATCACCGTCGGCGACCCGATCCCGAAGATGGGGCTCAACACCTCCCCCATCGGTGAGCTCGAGTTCCACGACTACCGCGTGCCGAGGGCGAACGTCCTCGGCAAGCCCGGCGCGGGGTTCTTCATCCTCGAGCACGTCATGACCTGGGAGATCCTCGGCGATCTTCGTGATGATGGTCGGCGACATGCAGCAGCGCATGGAGCGCTGCGTCGACTACGCCAAGAAGCGCAGGCAGTTCGGCGAGCCGATCGGCTCCAACCAGTACATCGCCGGCAAGATCGTCGACCAGAAGATCGGCGTCGAGAACTCGCGCAAGCACCTCTACGACACGGCCCGGCGCTTCGCCAGGCGGCGCAGCGTGACGGCCGAGATCTCGATGGCCAAGCTCGTCACGAGCGAGGCCAACCTCGCCTCGGCGCTGGCGGCGGTGCAGATCTTCGGCGGCCGCGGCTACATGCGCGCCGAGGGTCTGGAGAAGGACGTGCGCAACGCGGTCGGCGCGCCGATCTACTCCGGCACGAACGAGATGCAGCGCATTCGCCTGGCGGCGATGATGGGGCTCTAGACCGCCTCGTCGACGATCGACTTCGAGAGTGCCGTCTGCGGGCGCTCGCGGCGCTCGCCGTCGATGGTGACGTCGACCTTCTCGTCGAAGAACGCGACGCGTCCGGTCAGCTCGGCGGCCTGGCGCAGCGGCTGCTCGTAGCCCCAGACGATGTCGTCGCGCTCCTCGTCGCCGATCGTCAGCGCGCGGTAGGTGGCCTCCCCCTTGTACGCGCAGTAGGTCCGCTTGTCGGTCGGGCGCAGCTCGGCGACGACGTCCTCGGGGGGCATGTAGTAGCGGGTCGGCAGGCCGGTCTCGAAGACGAGAAACGGGCGCGAGCTCTCAGCCAGCAGCTCGCCGCCGAGCTCGATCCGCACGTGCCGCGAGCTCGCCAGGATGTCGACGCGGTGAAACGGGTCGCGCGGGTGGGCGATGATCGGCTCCTCCTCCTCATACCACGCGTCGAAGGCGTGGAAGTCCAGCACGACGTGGCCCGCGAGCTCGGGATCGGCCGGGCGGAACGCCGCGCCCTCGAGCGTGCGCCCGCCGACGACCACGTCGAGCGCCTCGCCGTCGGTCGAGTGCACCCCGAACGCGAAGCCCGTGTGCAGCAGCGGCGCGTCGGCGTCGCCCTCGGGGGGCGGCGCCGAGCTCGGGCGCAGCTCGGCGTCCACGTCCTCGAGCGGGACCGCGTAGCAGCCCACCACCCGCCGCGGCTCCCACACCAGCAGCGCGGCGGTGCTGTCGGCGACGGTCTGCCCGCCGAGCTCAGCGCGCACCCGCTTGGGCGACGGCTCGTAGCGCAGGTCGCCCCGCGCGCCCGAGAAGACGTCGTACAGCCTGGTCGCCATCGGGGTGATTCTTCCACACCGCAGGCGGCCTGCGGGAACGCTGCGACCTGCATCGACCCCGCCGGGGTCAGGGACAGCGCGGGCCGTCGGCCAGCAGCCGCTCGTGCACGGCGGAATGCATCGATGCGCGGCTGACGATGAACGCGTCCGGCTGGCCGGCCGCGACCCGGCGGCGCGCGATGAACGCCACCAGCGGCGGCCCCCGGTAGACGGCGCCCGGCGGGCAGCGCCTCGCCGCCGCGACGAGGCGATCGACCTCGGCGCTCGTGCTCCCCGCCTTCCAGCCCGGCGACGACGACGCCGGCCGATGAAACGGCCGCGGGTTGGACGGATCGACCAGCAGCGAGGCAGATTGGGCGAGCATCAGCAGCCCGAGCGCCGCGGCGGCCGGCGTCGCGTAGGCGCGCAGCGGCGTGCGCAGCGCGAAGACGACGCCGGCGACGGCGAGCGTCGCGAGCAGCGGCTCGCTGGGCACGATGACGTTCAGGCCGGTGCCCGGCTTGACGATCGTGATCGTCGTGGCCAGCAGTCCGGCGGCGGCGGCGGCGATCGTCATCAGCAGCGCTCGGTCGCGCGCCTGCTCGCGCAGCGCCAGCGCCAGCGCCGCGAAGACGACCAGCGCCAGCAGGTTCCACGCGGCCTGCACCCACGATCCGATCTGCAGCTCGAGTCCCTGCCCGGCCTGGGCCTGCGCGACGACGATCTGCCTCCAGAACCCGGTGCCGAAGAGCACGGTGAAGAGCACCGCCTGCGCCGCGATCGTCCCGGCGGCCCAGCGCGCGGCGCCGGTGCGCCACGGCGAGGCCGCGATCACGAGCGCGGCCGGCAGGACGAACGGCAGCTTGGTGAAGACCGCGATCCCGGCGAGCATGCCGGCCCAGCGCGCGCCCTCCGGGCGAGCCGCGAGCAGCGCGGCACCCAGCAGCAGCGGCGCCCCGAGCTGCTCGGGCAGCAGCAGGCCGTGCTGGTGCGTCGCCCACGGGGTCACGACGACGAGCCCCGCCACCACGACGGCCGCCAGCCGGTTGGCCGTCAGCCGCCAGACGGCCTCGGCCGCCAGCAGCCCCGTCAGGACCTGCAGCAGGCCGCAGGCGAGGCGCAGCGCGTCGAGCGAGTCGTCGATCCACAAGGCGCCCGCGCCGAAGAGGTAGACCCACGGCGGCTGCGATGCGACGAGCGTGCCGTACAGGTCGCCGCCCTGCAGCAGCAGGCGCGACGACAGCGCGTAGACACCCTCGCTCGGGCCCCAGTCGGCGTGGCCGCGCAGACCTTCGAGCGCCACCACGAGCGCGAGCGCGAGCACGCCCGCGGCGACGCGCTCGCGCCGCGTCATGCCCTGCGAACGGCGGCTCGCGCGCGCCGGCTCACGGGGTCGGCACGGGCTCGACGCTCACTTCGCCTCCATCCAGGTCGGTCCCACGCCGATGTCGACGGCAAGCGGCGGGTCGTGCTCCCACACGGCGCACATCTCGCGGCGGATCAGCGCGGTCGCCGCCGCAACCTCGTCGGCCGGGCCCTCGAACAGCAGCTCGTCGTGGACCGTCAGGATCAGCCGCACCGGCGACTCGCGCAGCGCGGCGTTGACGTTGACGATCGCGAGCTTCATGACGTCGGCGGCCGTGCCCTGGATGACGGTGTTCACGGCGAGACGCTCGCCGAGCGTCCGCACCTGCCAGTTGCGCGCCTTGAGCTCGGGGATCTGGCGACGGCGGCCCCACAGCGTCGTGACGTGGCCGTCGGTGGTCGCGCGCGCGATCGTCTCCTCGATGAAGGCGCGAACGCGCGAAAAGCGCGCGAGGTAGGTGTCGATGATCTCCTTGGCCTCCTCGCGCGGGATGCCGAGGCGGTCGGCGAGCCCGTAGTCCGACAGGCCGTAGACGATCCCGTAGTTGACCATCTTGGCCTTCGACCGCTGGCCCAGCGTGAGGTCGGCCGGCGCCGTCCCGAAGACCTTCGATGCGGTCGCGGTGTGGACGTCCTCGCCGCGCACGAAGATCTCCTTGAGCACCGGCTCGCCGGCGATGTGGGCGAGCACGCGCAGCTCGATCTGCGAGTAGTCGGCGCTCAGCAGGACGTTGCCGGGCGCCGACTCGAAGCAGCCGCGCACCTCGCGGCCGAGGTCGGTGCGGATCGGGACGTTCTGCATGTTGGGGTCCGTCGAGGCCAGGCGCCCGGTCGTCGCGGCTGCCTGCAGGAAGGTCGTGTGGATGCGCGACTCGGGGTCGGCGGAGGCGAGCTGCGGCAGCACCGAGAAGTACGTCTTGTCGAGCTGGTTGAGCTCGCGCCAGCGCTCGATCAGCGGGATGATCTCGTGCTCCGAGCGGATCGCCTGCAGCACGCGCGCGTCGGTCGAGAAGCCGGTCTTGCCGCGGCGCTTCTTGGACAGGTTGAGCTTGTTGAAGAGCACCTCGCCCAGCTGCTGCGGCGAGCCGATGACGAACTCCGTGCCCGCGAGGCGCCAGATCTCGCGTTCGAGGTCGTGCACCTCGTCGCGCACGCGCGTCGTGATCTCGCGCATGCGCTCGGTGTTCAGGCGCACGCCCGCGACCTCCATCGAGCGCAGGACCGGCACGAGCGGCAGCTCGATCTCGTTCATCACGACGCTCAGGTCGCGCTCGGCGATCTGCTCGCGCTGCCAGACGGCGAGCTCGCGCACGAGCAGCGCCTCGGCCGCGACCTCGTCCTCCAGGCCCGTCGCCAGGCCCCGTTCCTCCAACAACTCCCGCAGCGGGTAGCCGCGCCGCGCCGGCTCGAGGATGTAGGCGCCCAGCAGCGTGTCGTGGACGAGCTTCGGCGCCACGACGCCCAGCGCCTTGGCGTCGTGCGCGACGACGGCGCGGTCGCCGGCGGCAGCGACGAGCTCGGCGGGATCGGCGATCGCGCCGGTCACGATCTCCCTGGCGCCGGCGACGGCGAAGCGCCACGACGGGTCGACCGCGAGCAGCTCGCCCTCGGCGACCTCGGGGGCGCGCACGGCCAGCACGAGCTCGTCGCCGGCGAGGCCGGCGACGTCCTGCAGGCGTCCCACGCGCACGGGCGCGGTGAGCGTCGTCTCGGCGACCGGCGACGGTGCGGCCTCCTCGCTGCCGAGGAACTCCTCCAGGCGGCGCAGCGGGTCGCGCAGCTCGAACTCGCGAAAGACCTCGCGCAGCTTCGAGCGATCGGGCGCGCGACCGGCCTCGACCGCGACGTCGAGGTCGACGGGCAGGTCGCGGCGCATCGTCGCCAGCACCTTCGAGACGCGCGCATCCTCGGCGTGGTTGACGAGGTTCTCCTTGCGCTTGGCTCCGGAGATCCTGTCGACGGACGCGAGCACGCCCTCGAGGTCGCCGTAGGTCTGCAGCAGCGTCGCGGCGGTCTTGTCGCCGATCCCCGGGATGCCGGGGATGTTGTCGCTCGTGTCGCCCTTGAGGCCGTAGAAGTCGGGGATCAGCTCGGGCGCGATGCCGTAGCGGTCGATCACCGCGGGGTGGTCGTAGAGCTTGGTCTCGGTGATCCCGCGCGAGGTCGCCATGACCTTGACGATGCCCTCGGGATCGATCAGCTGAAAGGCGTCGCGATCGCCGGTGACGATCACCACCGGGATGCGCTGCTCGCGCGCGCGCTCGGCGAGCGTCGCGATGACGTCGTCGGCCTCGAAGCCGTCCAGGCGGATGTTCGTGTAGCCGAAGGCCTCGACGAGCGGCTCGAAGTGAGGCCACTGCTCGCGCAGCAGGTTCGGGCGCGAGCTGCGTTGCGCCTTGTACTCGGGATAGACCTCCTTGCGCCCGCTCGAGCCCGCGTCCCAGACGACGACGGTCGGCTTCGTGCCGTGCTCGGTGAGGATCTTCACGAGCATCGAGGCAAAGCCGAAGATCGCGTTGGTCGGAAAGCCCGTTGACGTCGCGATCGACTCGGGCAGCGCGAAGAACGCCCGGTAGACGAGCGAGTTGCCGTCGATCAGGAAGAGCTCGTCGGGCCGGTCCGCCATCGGGGCGCCACTCTACGCGGCGTCGCTGGCTCGCCCGGGCTCAATACTGCGACAGGACGAAGCCCCAGAACAGCGCAAGGCCGCAGACGACCATGCCGACGATCAGCCCGATCACGAAGATGTCCAGGCGCTGGCGCCAGGGGACCTGCCAGATCAGCGCGATCCACAGCGGGATCCGCACGTTGCCCCAGTAGTACTCGTAGTCCTCGTCGTAGCGTTCGCGCTCGGCGCCGAGCTGGCTGGCGTCGATGCCCGTCGTGGGCTGCTCGCCGTTGACGTACGCGCTGGCCGGGGTCGGGCTCTCGTCGAGCTCGGGGCCGGCCAGCCCCGAAAGCCACCTCTCGATGCTGGACCCGGCGCCATCCCCCGTGCGGGTGGACATGGGTCGACTGTACTCCATGCGTCCATGCGTATCCTCGCTCTCATGCACTTGGCTCACACCGCCTGCCGCGCGCCGTCCTGGCCGTGAAGC
The DNA here is from genome assembly GCA_963729125.1 of uncultured Actinomycetes bacterium. Classification (GTDB taxonomy): domain Bacteria; phylum Actinomycetota; class Thermoleophilia; order Solirubrobacterales; family Solirubrobacteraceae; genus CADCVQ01. Next base: position 159,932 of record CAVSML010000008.1, on the reverse strand, counting down.
GCGTCACCGTCACCGGCGCCACGGGGCGCATCGGGATCCACCTGGTCGAGGCGCTGAAGGCCCGCGGCGACGAGGTCACCGTCCTGTCGCGCAACCCCGAGCGTGCGGCCGAGCGCCTCGGCGTCGAGGCGATCGCCTGGGAACCGAAGGCCGACGGCGCGCCGTCGGAGGGGCTCGCCGGCCGCGACGCGATCGTCCACCTCGCCGGCGAGGACGTCGGCCAGCGCTGGAACGAGCAGAACAAGAACGAGATCCTCGCCAGCCGCGAGAAGGGCACGCGCAACCTCGTGACCGGCATCTTCGCCGCCGAGCCGCGGCCGCCGGTGCTCGTCGGCGCGTCGGCGTCGGGCTACTACGGCCCGCACGGCGACGAGATCGTCGACGAGACCTGCGGGCCCGGGGAGGACTGGCTGTCGACCGTCTGCGTGCGCTGGGAGCACCACACCGATGCGGCGAAGCTCGGCACCCGCGTCGTGAAGGTCCGCACCGGGATCGTGCTCGACGCCGGCGGCGGCGCGCTGGCCAAGATGCTGCCGCCGTTCAAGGCCGGCGCGGGCGGGCCGATCGGCAGCGGCAAGCAGTACATGCCGTGGATCCACCGCGACGACCTCATCGGGATCTACCTCGCGGCGATCGACTCGCCGAGCTTCAGCGGCGCGATCAACGCCTCGGCGCCCGAGCCGGTGACCAACAAGGCGTTCGCCAAGGCGCTGGGCAAGGCGCTGCACCGCCCGGCCCTCGCGCCCGTGCCCGGCTTCCTTATCAAGGGCATGTACGGCGCGATGTCGCAGATCGTGCTGAGCGGCGTGCGGATGGTCCCCGGCCGCGCCGAGGAGCTCGGCTACGAGTTTCGCCATCCCGATCTCGACGAGGCGCTGCGCGACACGCTCGACGCGGGCTGACGTCAGTCCGCCGCGTCCGCCTCAGGCGCGGCGTCCGAACGCTTCTGGGCCTTGCGCCGGCCCCAGTCGGAGTTCTGCTTGGCCGGCACGATCAGCCAGACGACGACCGCGGCCGCCGACAGCAGCAGGCCGGACGCCAGCCCGGGCTTCTCGCCGTAGCCCTTCTTGTTCGACAGGTAGGAGGCGATGATCGCCGATGCCAGCCAGACGTAGAGCAGAAACAGCGCGTTGGCCCCGATGGTCGCGAACACGGTCATGCTCCGAGGTAGGCCTTCTGGACTTCGGGGTTGGTGCGCAGCTTGTCGGAGTCGTCCGAGAGCGCGACGACGCCGGTCTCGAGCACGTAGGCGCGCTGGGAGACCGACAGCGCATAGTTGGCGTTCTGCTCGACCAGCAGGATCGTCGTGCCCTGGCGGTTGATCTCGGCGATCGTCTCGTAGATGCGCTGGACGAGGATCGGCGCGATCCCCATCGACGGCTCGTCGAGCAGCAGCAGCGACGGCTTGGCCATCAGCGCGCGGCCGATCGCGAGCATCTGCTGCTCGCCGCCGGACATCGTGCCGGCCTTCTGCTTCTCGCGCTCGAGCAGCCGCGGGAAGAGCTCGAAGACGCGTTCGAGGTCGCCGTCGACCTCCTTGTCGCGGCGCAGGTAGGCGCCCATCTCGAGGTTCTCGCGGACGGTCATGCGCGCGAAGCAGCGGCGTCCCTCGGGCGCCTGCGAGATGCCGAGCTTGACGATGTCGGCCGGCGGCGTGTGGGTGATCGGCCGGCCGCGAAACGTGATCGCGCCCGAGCGCGCCGGAGACAGCCCGGAGATCGAGCGCAGCGTCGTCGACTTGCCGGCCCCGTTGGAGCCGATCAGCGTGACGCACTCGCCCTCCTCGACGGTCAGCGACACGCCCTTGAGCGCCTCGATGTTGCCGTAGAAGGTGTGGATGTCCTCGACCTCCAGCAGCGGCATCTAATCGGCGCTCCTTCCGAGGTAGGCCTCGATGACGCGCTCGTCGGCGCGCACGGTGGCGGGATCGCCCTCGGCGATCTTCTCGCCATGGTCGAGCACGGTGATGCGCTCGGAGACGTTCATGACGACCTGCATGTCGTGCTCGATCAGCAGGATCGTCAGGCCGCGCTCGTCGCGCAGGAGCGTCATGAAGCGCGTCAGCCGCGCGGACTCCTCGGGGTTCATTCCCGCCGTCGGCTCGTCGAGCAGCAAGAGCTGCGGGTCCGACGCCAGCGCGCGGGCGATCTCGACGCGGCGCTGGTCGCCGTAGGAGAGGTTGATCGCGGTCTGGTCGAACTGCGCCTTGGACAGGCCGACGAGCTCGAGCATCTCCGCGGCCTTCTCGTGCACGTGCTTCTCCTCGGCGCGGACCTTCGGCGTTCGCAGGATCGATCCGAACAGCCCGCCGCTCATGCGCGCGTGCTGGCCGACCATGACGTTCTCGCGCGCGCTCATCGTCGAGAACAGGCGGATGTTCTGAAACGTGCGCGCCATGCCGGAGGCGAGCACGAGGTCCGGGCGCATCCCCGTGATGTCGGTGCCGTCGAAGGCGATCGCCCCCGTCGACGGCTTGTAGAGCCCCGTCAGCGTGTTGAAGAACGTCGTCTTGCCGGCGCCGTTGGGCCCGATCAGCGACACGATCGACTTTCGCGGGATCTCGAAGGAGACGTCGTTGACCGCGACCAGGCCGCCGAAGATCTTCGACACGCCGCTGACTTCGAGCAGCGGGGTCATCCGCGCGCCTCGAAGACGGACTCGTCGGTGCCCACGCCCTCCGTGAGCTCGATCTTTCGTCTTCGCTCGGGGAACAGGCCCTCGGGGCGCAGCACCATGATCAGCACGAGCAGGAAGCCGAAGATCCCGAACGACAGCTGCGTCAGCTGGAAGTCCAGGCCGACCTTCGACGGCAGGTCGTCGAAGACCTCGGGGATCAGGTAGCGGTCGATCACCGCCAGCGCGAACGCGCCCGCGGTCACGCCCCAGATCGAGCCCATGCCGCCGAGGATCACCATCGCCAGCACGAAGATCGAGAAGGAGAAGAGGAACTGGTTGGAGTTGATCGCGTTGTTGTAGCTGCCCAAGAACGACCCCGCGATGCCGCCGAGCGCCGCGCCGGCGGCATAGGCGAGCAGCTTCGTGCGCACGAGCGGGACGCCCATGCTGGCCGCGGCGACCTCGTCCTCGCGCAGCGCGATCCAGGCGCGCCCGAGGCGCGAGTCGCGCAGGCGGAAGTTCACGAACAGCGTGAAGCACAGCAGCGCGAGGCCCGTCCAGTAGTAGGGGCGCAGGTTGAACGCCGAGTCGAACTCGAAGTTGGCGAACGGGATGTACGGCTGGTCGACCGGCGAGATCGCCTGCTGGCCGTTGGTCAGCTGGTGCTCGCCGAAGGTGATCTCGTCGCCGTTGAGCGCGATCCGGCCGATGATCTCGCCGAACGCGAGCGTCACGATCGCGATGTAGTCGCCGCGCAGGCGCAGCGTCGGCAGCCCGATCAGCGCGCCGAGCACGGCGGCGATCAGGACCGCGGCGAAGATCACGAGGAAGAAGTTGATGTGGATCCCCGAGGCGTTGCCGACGAAGTCCGATACGAGCACGTGGATGCCGCTCTCGCCGCCGATGCCGGTGAAGTGGTCGGAGGCCAGCCAGCCGACCGTGTAGGCGCCGATCGCATAGAACGCGACGTAGCCGAGGTCCAGCAGGCCCGCGAAGCCGACGACGATGTTCAGGCCGAGCGCCATCATCACGTACGCCAGCACGAAGATCGCGACGTCCATCTGGGTCGCCAGCGGGTCGAACGCCAGCGGGAAGAGGATCGCCAGCCCCAGCGCGAGCGCCACGAGCCCGCGCTGGCCGAGCCGCGACTTCAGCACGTCGAACGTAGGAGCTCATCCCGCCTCCCTCGTCTGCTCGCCGAGCAGGCCGCGCGGGCGGAAGGTCATGATCAGGATCAGGTAGCCGAAGACGATGACCGGGGTCCACTCGCCGCCGATGCGGTTGTCGGAGATCTGCTGGATGCAGCCGATGATCAGCCCGCCGAGGACCGCGCCGCGCAGGTTGCCGATGCCGCCCATGACCGCGGCCGTGAAGGCGATCAGGCCGGCGGTGAAGCCCTGGAAGTACCAGACATTGGTCTGATACAGGGCGTAGACGAGGCCCGCCGCGCCCGCCAGCATGCCGCCGAGCAGGAACGTCAGCGAGATCGTCTGGTCGACGTTGATGCCCATCAGGCGCGCGGCCTCGGGATCCTGCGCCGTCGCGCGCATCGCCTTGCCCAGGCGCGAGCGGGCGATGAAGGCGGTGACGACGAAGACCAGCGGAACGGTGACGCCGACCGCCAGCAGGTCGCCGCGGGAGATCACGACGCCGAGGAGCTCGACGACGCTCTGCTCCTGGTGGATGAGGTTGTCGACGCTCTGCTGCGAGCCTCCGCGCCACAGGATGCCGACGTTCTGCAGGATGAAGGCGAAGCCGATGGCGGTGATCAGCGGCGCCAGCTTGGGAGCGTTGCGCAATGGTCGGTAGGCGACCCGCTCGATCATGACGTTCAGCGACGCGCACGCGACCATCGCGACGAGCAGCGTCGCGATGAGTCCGACGATGAGACCGGGGACCCCCGACGTGAGCGTCAGCCCGAGCGTGCCCCAGAAGCTCGCGGAGACGAACGAGCCGATCATGAAGACCTCGCCGTGGGCGAAGTTGATCAGCTCGATGATCCCGTAGACGAGCGTGTAGCCGAGCGCGATCAGCGCCCAGATCGCGCCGTTGGAGACCCCGGCGACGAGGTTGTTGCCCAGCCGGCTGAGGTCGCCGTCCTGGCTGAGGTCCTGGATGCCGTAGACGACCGGCAGCACGAGCAGCGCGAGGATCAGGCCGTAGCGCCCGAGGAACGTCCGCAGGGCGACGACCGCGTTGCGCTGCGCGAAGGGAACCGTCGGGGCGTTCATCGTGGGATGGCCGGACCACGGATCGGGGGGCGCGGCATCCGCCACGCCCCCCGATCAGCCCGTGTCGCCGCTGCTACGTGGCGGCCTTGATGACCTTGTCGAACTCCAGCTTGCCGTCCTCGATCTTGTACAGACCGTAGTCGGTCAGCGTGGTGTCGCCGTTGGCGTCGATGTCGTAGGTGCCCAGGACGCTCTCGCGGCCCTTGGTGTTCTTCAGCACCTGGTCGATGACGGCCTGGCGGTCGTTGCCCTTGTCGCCGACGGCCTCGATCGAGTCGAGGATCAGGTCCATCGCCTCGTAGCCGTAGATGCCGTAGGGGTTCGGGCGGTCGATGCCGTACTCGGTCTTGAAGTCCTCGAAGAACTTCTTGCCCTCGGCCGGGAAGTTGGCCGGGTCGAGCGTGGCGATCGTCGCCTTGAAGCGCGCGCCGATCTTCGCCGGCAGGCCCTTCTTCGGGTCGGCGGTCTCGTTCAGCGCCATGGCGTCGCCGCCGTAGAGCTTGGCGTTGGGGAGCTCCGTGCCCGCGTCCTTGAGCAGCTGGATGCCGTTGTTCTCGATCTCCATCGTCACCGAGATGCAGTCGGCCTTGCTGCCCGACAGCAGCGAGCGGTAGTTCGGCGCCTTGATGTCGACGCCGTTGTCGCCGAGGTTCTCCAGGCCCTGCTTCTTGGCCTCGAGCACGAGGTTACGGCCCAGGCCGGCGCTGTAGGTCGTCTTGGAGTTGTAGTTGGCGAAGGACTTGCAGCCGTCGGCCTTCATCGTCGTGACCATCGCGGCGGCCTGGATCGTGTCCTTCGGCACGACGCGGGCGTACGTGCGCTCGCCGCTGGGGTAGTACTTATCGGGCTCGTTGGCCTCCGAGCCGGGCTCGTCGGTCGTCAGGCCGACGTACGTGTTGGCGGGGCTGACCTGCAGGATCCCGGCCTTGTTGGTGATCGGCAGCGAGACCTTCGTCATGCCGGAGTTGTAGGCGCCGAGCAGGGCGATCGTGGTCTTGTCGCGGACGGCGGTACGCGCGTTCTGCGCCTCCTTGCCCTCGTCGGCAGCGCCCGTCGAGGCGAGCGAGTCGTCGAGCGCCTTGTAGTTGATCGTGAAGTCGCCGATCTTGCCGCCGCGCTGCTTGAGCGCGAGCTTGGCGCCGTTGTTGATCGCCTTGGTCTGCAGCTCGGACCCACCTTGAAGTGGAAGCGTCGAGTAGATCGTCAGGGCCTTGCCGGAGACCGACGACCCGCCGCCGCCGCCGTCGTCGTCGTCGTCGCCGCACGCTGCCACGCCGAAGGCCAGTGCGGGCAGCAGCAGGCCAAGCGGAATTGCTCGGTTCAAACGCAAGATGTTCCCTCCTTGATGGGGCTGAACGTCAGATGCGGGCGATGCTACACCCGATCAGATGGCGCAGTTGCAGGCTGGTCGAGGGCGTGCAGCGCGATCAGGGCCGAACCTGAAGCACCTTGTCGAGCGCGAGGCGCGACCGGCGTACGCGGTTGCCGGCGAAGCGCCTGAGGCTCGTGTCGCCGAAGCGGTCGATCGAGTACGTCCCGAGCACCGAGCGTCGGCCCTCGGTGTCGAAGAACGCGTCGATCACCGCGGCACGCTCGTTGCCCTTCGCGCCGGCGCGCCGGATCGCGTCGATGATGACCTGTGTCGCCTCGAAGGACAGCAGCGCGGCCGGGTCGGGCAGGCGCCCGAACGTCGTGCGAAAGCGGGCCGAGAAGGCGCGCGCGGACGCCGGCAGCAAGCGCTCGGGAAGCGTCGGCGTGGTGATCCGCAGGCGCCGCTGGGTCGCCGTGCCGAGCGCCGTCAGGAAGCTCTCGTCGACGACGCCGGAGGGCGCGAACAACAGCATCCGCGTCGTCGCGGCGGCGACCGCCCGGAAGATTCGCTGGGCGCCGGTCTGGCTGTCGCCGGCGAACAGGAAGGCATCGGCGCCGGTCGCGGCGATGTCCGCGGCGCGGCCGGCGAGATCGCCCTCGGAGGCGTCGACTCGGCCCTCGTCGATGACCTCGATGCCCTGGCGCTCGGCCGCGCGCGTCACGTGGTCGGCGATGCCGCCGCCCTCGAGCTCGCGGTCTCCGAGCAGCGCGAGGCGGTCCACGCCCTCGGCCTTCATGTAGCCGACGAGCGCCGACGCCTGGACGTGGTCGGGCGCGACCATGCGCCCGAACGTACGCTTGCCGGAGGGATAGAAGCGCTCCGGCTCGCCCGTGCGCACGCCGCCGGGGCGTGTGAGGCCGTCGTAGCCGCTCGTCGGGCTGACCTGGAGGATGTTGCCTTCGTTGGTCAGGGGGAGCGCGAGCGCCGTGGCGTCGGAGTCGCGATCGCCGATGTAGGCGATCGCGTTGATGTCGCGCACCGCCTGGCGGGCGTTGTCGAGCACGCGGTCGCGCGTCCAGGTGGCGTCCTCGCGCGTCGAGGAGTCCAGCGAGACGTAGGTCACGCTCAGCACGCCGGCCTTGCCGCCGGCCTGCTCGAGCGCGAGCTTGATCGAGTTGACCATGTCCTGCGAGCTGCGGCGGTCGGGGCCGTACAGCGGCAGGCTCGAGTAGATCGTGACCGTGCGGCTGCCGCTCTGCGGGCCGCCGTCGTCGACCTTGTCGTCGCCGCAGCCGGCGAGCGCGAGCATCGCGGCGGCGACGGCGCAGCCCGGGAGCCCGCGCAGGCCCATCGCTGCGATTAGGCCCGGCCGGGCAGGTACGGCTTGAGGATCCGGCCCGTCGCGCCGAGCGTGATGATGACCATCGCGACGATGAACCCGTCGAACGACTTGACGCCGATCGCCCACAGGACGATCCAGATGATCATGGCGAACGTGGTGCCAAGGACGAGTCCCATTGAGCGCGGCAGCCTAACGGATGAGCCCGGCGGCAAGCCCCATCACGAGCTCGCCGACGGCGGCGGCGGGATCGTCGGACTCCGCCGCCGCGCGGACCAGCCGCGTCCCGACGATCACGCCGTCGGCTCCGGCGCGGGCGGCGGCGGCCGCCTGCTCGGGGGTGGAGATGCCAAACCCGATCGCGACGGGCACCTCGGCGAACTGCTTCACGCGCGACAGGATCGGGCGGTAGGCGTCCTCCTCGCTGCTGCGCTCGCCGGTCGTCCCGACGACCGACACGGTGTAGAGGAAGCCGCGCGCCTTGGCGCCGATCTCGCGCAGGCGCTCGTCGGGCGTCGTCGGCGCGACCAGCGGCACCAGCGCGATGCCGTGGCGCTCGCAGGCCTCGCTGATCTCCGGAGCCTCCTCGAGCGGAAGGTCGGGCACGATCAGCCCGCTGACCCCGGCCCGCGCGGCGCGCTCGGCGAAGCCGTCGGGGGTGCGCGCCAGCACGAGGTTGACGTAGCACATGACCACGACCGGCAGGCGCCGCGAGAGCTCCTCGGCGACGCCCAGCACGCCGTCGGGCGTCGCGCCGGCGCGCAGCGCCGCCGTGCCCGCGGCGTGGATGACGGGACCGTCGGCGAGCGGGTCGGAGTACGGGATGCCGAGCTCGACGAGGTCGGCGCCGTTGTCGGCGCAGGCGAAGCCGATGTCCCGCGACGTGCTCATGTCGGGGAACCCGCCCATGAGGTAGGGCATCAGCGCTGCGCGCCCGGGCCGCGTCGCGAAGGCCGTCGCGATGTGGTCGTGGCCGGTGGCCTTGACCTCGGGCACGCGGTCGCGCGCCGGCTTACCCACCTGTGCCCTGCGCGTCGTGTGAGATGACCTCCGCGAGATCCTTGTCGCCGCGGCCCGACAGGCAGATCAGGTCGAGCGTCGAGTCCCCGCCGTCCTCGTGCAGCGCGTAGTGCAACGCATGCGAGGTCTCCAGCGCCGGGATGATTCCCTCCAAGCGCGTGACCTGGCGGAATGCGGCGATCGCGTCCTCGTCGGTGACGGCGACGTAGCTCGCGCGGCCGCAGTCGCGCAGGTGCGCGTGCTCGGGACCCGAGCCCGGGTAGTCGAGGCCGGCGGAGACCGAATGCGCCTCGGTGACCTGGCCGTCCTCGTCCTGCATGATCGCCGACAGCGAGCCGTGCAGCACGCCGGCGCGCCCGCCGGCGGTCAGCGGCGCGCCGTGGCGCCCGGAGTCCAGGCCCTCGCCCGCCGCCTCGACCCCGATCAGGGCGACGCCGGCATCGTCGACGAAGGCGGAGAAGATCCCGATCGAGTTCGAGCCGCCGCCGACGCAGGCGATGACGCGGTCGGGCAGGCGGCCGGCGCGCTCGAGCAGCGCGGCGCGCGCTTCGTCGCCGATCACGCGCTGCAGGTCTCGAACGAGCGCCGGATACGGCGCCGGACCGACCGCCGAGCCGATGATGTAGTGCGACGTCGCGACGGTCGTGACCCAGTCGCGGATCGCCTCCGAGACGGCTTCCTTGAGCGTCCGCGCGCCGGCCTCGACGCTGACGACCTCGGCGCCGAGCAGGTTCATGCGCGAGACGTTGGGCGCCTGGCGGCGGATGTCCTCGGCGCCCATGTAGACGACGCACTCGAGGTCCAGCAGCGCGCAGGCGGTGGCGGTCGCGACGCCGTGCTGGCCGGCGCCGGTCTCGGCGATGATCCGCCGCTTGCCCATCCGCCTGGCCAGCAGCGCCTGGCCGAGCGCGTTGTTGATCTTGTGCGAGCCGGTGTGCATGAGATCCTCGCGCTTGAGCCAGATCTCGCGACCGGCGAGCTGCGACAGGCGCTCGGCGAGATACAGCGGCGTCGGGCGCCCGGCGAAGTCGCGCAGCAGACCGTCGAGCTCGGCGCGGTAGCCGGGATCGTCGCGTGCGGCGACCCAGGCAGCCTCGAGCTCGGCCAGCGCGGGCATCAGCGTCTCGGGCACGTACTGCCCGCCATAGGGGCCGAAGCGGTGCTCGACGCCGGATTTCACGAGGCTCACGAGTCAAATCTCACGACGGTCACCCCCGCAGGCTAACGTGCGTCGATGGCAGGTAGATCGCACACCGTGCTGTGCGGATCCGACGGGCTCGCGATCCGCGTGCTCGCGGAGCTCGTCGCGCTCGATGAGGAGATCGTCGTCGTGACCGGCGACGAGCACTGCGCCCTCGCCGAGGCCGCGCGCGAGGCCTGCGTCGCGGTCGTGATCGGCGACTTTCGCCGCGACGTCACGCTGCGGCGGGCGAGCATCGGCGAGGCCGCGGCGCTCGCGCTGCTCGAGCAGGACGACGTCGCGAACATCGGCGTGGCGCTCGCGGCGCAGGAGAGCAATCCTGCAGTCCACCTCGTCGTGCGGATGTTCAACATCGAGCTCGGGCGAACGCTCGAAGGCCTGTTCGAGGACTGCCGCATCCTCAGCGCCGCCGCGCTCGCGGCGCCGGCGTTCGCCGACGCCGCGATCCACGGCCAGACCGGTCAGTCGGTGCGCGTCCTCGGGCGCGAGCTCGAGGTGCGCGAGCTCGCCGCGAGCGATCCGCGCGTCGTCGTCACGCTGATGACCCGGACGGAGTCCGCCGAGGAGATGCTGTTTCCGACGAAGGGCGAGCGCGTCCTGGCGCTCGTGCGGCGCAAGCACGACGACCCGGGGCGGCGTCGTGCACGCCAGATGGCATCCCTGCGCGAGCGCTTCGTCGCGCGCCTGGGCGGCGTCGCCATGCTGTTCGACCGCCGTCTGGCGCTCCTGCTCGCCGCGCTGCTCGTGATCGTCGCGGTCAGCTCGGCGGTGTTCGAGCACTACTACGACCTGCGCTGGATCGACGCCGTCTCCGGCACGATCACGACGGTTGCGGGCGGCGGGGACATCGACCTCGCAAAGGCGAGCGGCGCGCTGAAGCTCTACGGGGCCGCGATCACGGTGGTCGGCGCGCTGACCGTCGCCATCCTGTTCGCGCTCGTCACCGACGCGATCGTGGGGGTGCGGCTGGCCCGCGCCCTCGGCGATCCGCCGCTGCCGTCCCGCGACCACATGGTCGTCTGCGGGCTGGGCAGGATCGGGTTCCGCGTCGTCGAGCGGCTCGTCCAGCGCAGGATCCCGTGCATCGCCGTCGAGCAGGCCGAGGACAGCCGCTTCATCGCATCCGCCCGCGCGCTCGGGGTGCCCGTGATCGTCGCCGACGCCAGCCTGCCCAGACGCTCGCCGGGCTGCGCCTGAAGCACGCTCGCTGCCTGCTGGCCGTCACGGGCGATGACGTCGCGAACCTCGAGGCCGCGCTGACGGCGCGCGCGCTGCGACCCGACCTGCGGATCGTCCTGCGGCTGTTCGACGCCGACCTCGCCGAGCGCGTGGAGCGCAAGTTCGCCATCCACATCTCGCGCAGCCTGGCGGCGCTCGCCGCACCGGCGTTCGTCGCGGCCCTGCTCGAGCGCCACATGATCGGCGTGATCGGCATCGGGCGCCGGGTCCTGGCGGTGACGGAGATCCCCATCGCCGCCGGCTCGCCGGCAACCGCCGGCACGGTCGGCGAGCTCGAGCAGCGCTGCGAGTGCCGGGTGCTCGCGATCGGCTCGCACTTCGCGCCGCCCGCCGAAGAGCGCGTCGCGCCCGGCTGCATGATCGTCGTGGCATCGCGCGACGGCTTGCGCAGCCTCAACCGCGAGGCGGTCGGGGCGGCCTGAGAGCTACGAGCCGGGCTGTGCGGCGACGGTGGCGCTCCGCGCGTCATCCGCCGCGCAGGCTTCGGGCGCCTGCTCCTCGTCGAGCTCGGGCAGGCCGTCCGCGGCGCGCACGGCGCGGTAGAAGGCGAGCAGCCTGTCGGGCTCCTTGATGCCGGGTGACGCTTCGGTCCCGCTCGCGACGTCGACGGCGAACGGCTGCGTCGCGGCGATCGCCGCCTCGACGTTGTCGGCGCTCAGCCCGCCGCTGAGGATGATCGGCGAGCCGAAGTTGTGGCGGCGCACGAGCGCCCAGTCGACGGTCTGGCCGGTGCCGCCCGGCATCCCCGCGACGTGGGCGTCGAGCAGATGGAAGTCGGTGTGGAAGGCGGCCGCCGCCTGCAGCGTCGCCTTCGAGCGCACGCGCGAGGCCTTGATGGTCTTGGCGCCGGTGCGCCGCGCGACCTCGTTGCAGAAGGCCGGCCCCTCGTCGCCGTGCAGCTGGACGAGCGACAGCCCCGCGGCCAGCACGGTCTCGTCGATCTGCTCGAGCGGCGCGTTGACGAACACGCCGGTCAGCGCGACGGTGCGCCGCAGTGCCGCGCCGATGCGCTGCGCCTCGGCGAGCTCGCAGCTGCGCGGCGAGCCCTCCCAGAAGATCATCCCGAGCGCCCATGCGCCCGCCTCCGCGGCCAGGTGGGCGTCCTCGAGGCTCGTGATCCCGCAGTGCTTGATGCGCGTCGGCATGCGCTTCATCGTAGAGCGCGGCAGCCTGCTCAGCCGGCGGCGGAGGGGCGCCTGACGAGCGTGACCTGCGTGCTGCGCTCGGCGTCGCCGCGCACGAAGTCGATCTTCACGCGGTCGCCGGGGCGCTTGGCGCCGATCTGCTTGGCGAGGTCGTCGTTCGTGCGCACGCGCTTGCCGTCGATCGCGCGGATGATGTCGCCGCCGACCGGGATCCGCTCGCCGCCGACGACGGCCGAGCGGCGGCTGGGCCGCAGACCGGCCCGGGCGGCCGGGCTGCCCGCGGTGACGGACTGCACGAGCGCGCCGTCGGAGACCGGCAGGTCCAGCGACTCCAGCGACGGGTCGACCGTGCGCGTGTCGACTCCGAGATACGCGCGCTCGATGGCGCCCTCGCGGCGCAGGCGCGGGATGACCTCCTTGAGCGTGTCGACCGGGACGGCGAAGCCGATGCCGACGCTGCCGCCCCCGCCGCTGGTCTCGATCTGCGAGTTGACGCCGATGACGCGCCCCTGCGCGTCGAGCAGCGGCCCCCCGGAGTTGCCGGGGTTGATCGCGGCGTCGGTCTGCAGGACGTTGCCGATCTTGAAGCCCGCCTGCAGCGAGTTGATCTGGCGCTGCTTGGCGGAGATGACGCCGGTCGTCAGCGTGCGCTCGAGGCCGAAGGGGTTGCCGATGGCGAGCGCCGCGTCGCCGACGGCGACATCCTCGGAGGAGCCGAGCGCGAGCGCGTGCAGGTCCAGCCCGTCGGGGTCGACGAGCAGCAGCGCGATGTCGGTCGACGGATCGGCGCCGGCGACCTTGGCGGTCGCGATCTTCGCGTCGGAGAACTTGATCGTCACCTTCTTGGCGGCGCCGACGACGTGGGCGTTGGTGACGATCGAGCCGCCGCGGCCGATGACGAAGCCCGATCCTCGCGAGAACCCGGTCTCGCCGCCTTCGGAGATCCGGGCCTGGACGAAGACGACGCCCGGCGCGTCGCGGCGGTAGATCGTTCGCGGGCTGAGCGCGCCCTTCTCGGGGTTCGCCGGAGCGGCGCCGCCGGACTGCACGACCGTCGTCGTGTCGCCACCGCCGCCGGCGCCGGTCAGCAGCAGGACGACGGCGACGACGATGCCGCCGAGCAGCGCGGCGAGGAACATGGAGGCGGCCCTGGGCATGCCCGACTCCGGCCCTCAGAGGTCCGACTCGGCGCCGGTCAGCGCGCGCAGCGCCGCCTCGGGGTCGGACGCGCGCATCAGCGACTCCCCCACGAGCACGCCGTCGACGCCGACGCGTTCGAGGTCGTCGAGCTGCGAGCGCGCGTGAAAGCCGGACTCCGAGACGACGGTCTTGCCGGCCGGGATGTCGGCCAGCAGCTCGAACGTGCGCTGCACATCGACCGAGAAGTCCCCCAGGTCGCGGTTGTTGATGCCGATGACGTCGGCGTCGATGACCTCGAGCGCGCATTCGAGCTCGCTCTCGGAATGCACCTCGACGAGCACGTCGAGATCCAGCTCGGCCGCCTCGGCGTAGAGGTCGGCGAGCACGTCGGACTCCAGCGCGGCGACGATCAGCAGGATCGCGTCGGCTCCGGCGGCCGCAGACTCATACAGCTGGTAGCGGTCGACGATGAAGTCCTTGCGCAGGATCGGCAGCGACGATGCGGCGCGGGCGGCGCGCAGGTCGTCCAGCGAGCCGCCGAAGTGGCGGCCCTCGGTGAGGATCGACAGCGCGGCGGCGCCGCCGCGCTCGTAGGCGCCGACGACCTCGGCGACCGTCGCGCCGTCGCGGATCGTGCCCGCCGACGGCGAGCGGCGCTTGTACTCGGCGATCACCGAGACGCCCGGCAGCGTCAGGGCCTCGGAGAACGGGCGATCGTCGCCGCGGCCGTCGAGCGCCTGCTCGAGCGTCGCCAGCGGGACCTGCTCGCGGCGCCGGCGCAGGTCGTCGCGCGTGCCGGCGACGATGCGCTCGAGGACGTTCATGACGCCTGCACCGCGAGCTCCTGCGTGCGGGCCACGAGCGCGTCGAGCGTGCGCGTCGCCGCGCCGTCGTCGATCGCGGCCTGCGCCGCGGCGACGCCGGCGGCGAGGTCGTCCGCGTCCCCGGCGGCGTAGATCGCGGCGCCGGCGTTGAAGACCGCGATGTCGCGCCGCGGCCCCCGTTCTCCGCCGAGGATCGCGCGCGTCGTTGCGGCGTTGTCCTGCGGCGAGCCGCCGGCCGTCGCGTCGGGATCGCTCGACGTGGCCAGGCCGACGTCCTCCGGGCGCACGCTGTAGGTGCGCAGCTCGCCTCCATCGACCTCGACGACCGTCGTCGGCGCCGAGATGCTGAGCTCGTCGAGGGCGTCCTCGGATGCCACGACCAGGGCGCGCTGCACGCCGAGCACTGCGAGGGCGCCGGCCATCGTCTCCACATACCCCGGATCGGAGACGCCGATCACCTGCCGCCGCGCGCCCGCCGGATTGGTCAGCGGGCCGAGGAAGTTGAAGATCGTGCGGACCGCGAGCTCCTTGCGCACCGGCACGACGAAGCGCGTCGCCTGGTGATGGCGCGGCGCGAACATGAAGCCGAAGCCGACGTCGTCGATGCACTGTCCGACGGCCTCGGGCTCCAGGTCGATGCGCACGCCGAGCGCTTCGAGCACGTCGGCCGATCCCGAGCGGCTCGTGGCCGAGCGGTTGCCGTGCTTGGCAACCGCGCAGCCGGCGCCGGCCGCGATCAGCGCCGCGGTCGTCGAGACGTTGAAGGTCGAGCGCCCGCCGCCGGTCCCGGCCGTGTCGACGAGATTCGAGCGGCTCGTGCTGACCGGGGCGGCGAGCGCGCGCATCGTGCGCGCAAGGCCGGCGAGCTCGCCGACGCTCTCGCCCTTCGTGCGCAGCGCGATCAGCAGCCCGGCGATCTGCGCCTCGGAGGCGTCGCCGGCCATGATGATCGCGAGAACCTCGGCGGCCTCGTCGGCGCTGAGGTCGTGACCCGATGCGACGGTGTCGATCGCGCGGGTGAGGACGGGGTCGGGCACCGGGTGCGCAGACTAGTGGGGCGACTAGCTCGGAGGCGGGATGAGATCCGCCTCGGCCTTCTCGGCCGGCGGCGGACTCGGGTCCGCGGGCGGCTCGATCGCCGTCGTCCGGCGGCCCGCTGCGACGATCGGCGAGCGCTCGCGCAGCTCGGCGAGCAGCCGCACCGCGAGGTCGGCGGGATCCTCGCCCGCCTTCATCTGTCCGCCGCGCGGCTCGGAGAAGACCACGCGCAGGCGCGGGCGGCGGCGCGGAAAGCGCGGGATGTCGGTCGTGCCCTCGACGGACGCCAGCACGATCTTCGCCTCGGGGACCGCGGCGGCGAGGCGGCCGATGCCGCTGCGCGCGCGCAAGGTGCGCCCAAGACTTCTCGTGCCCTCGGGAAAGATGCCCACGCAGGCGCCACGGCGCAGCTCGGTGATCGCGCGCTCGAGCGCGTCGGTGTCCTTCGTGCCGCGCACGACCGGGATCTGCCCCATCCCGTCGAGCACCTTGTTCAGGCCCTTGACCTTCCACAGCGAGGACTTCGACAGCGCGCGGATCTGGCGCAGGCGGATCGCGGCGATGCCGACGACGAGCGGATCCCAGTAGCTGTCGTGGTTGGAGGCGACGATCAGCGGGCCGCTCGCCGGCACGTGCTCGAGACCCTCGACCTGCAGGCGTCCCCAGAGACGTACGACGGGTTTGCAGATGCCGAGCGCGACCCGGTACGTGCGGGTGATGTGCTCGAGCGGAGCCATGGCGGCGATTCTCGCAGCCACCGCGCGTGGACGGCTACGCGCCGCCGCCGGCGCCCTGCTCGAGCGCTGCCGCGACCATCCGCACGACCGTCCGTGGCTCGCGTTCGACTTGCAGCCAGGTCGCGCGCAACACGCGGTAGCCGGCGCCGACGAGATCGGCCTCCTTGCGCCGGTCGCGTTCGATCTGACGCGTCCTGGAGTGAAACCGGCGGCCATCCGTCTCGAGCACGAGGCGCTCGCGGCGCCAGAGGAAGTCGACCTCAGGCGCGATGCCCGCGCCGCACGGCAGCCGGACGTTGACCTCGGGCCGCGGGATCGCGGCATCGTCGAGCACCTGAAGCGCGCGCTCCTCGAGGCCCGGCCGCGTGAGCGTCGTGCCGATCGCGTGCTCGGCGAGCACGGCGCGCAGCAGTGGCGCGCCGCGGCACCCGCGCGAGCGCTCGAGGACGTCGTCGATCGCAACGAGGTCGAAGCGCTCCTGGATCTCGGCCTCGTCGCAGGCGCGCTCGACCGCACGGCGCGACGAGACGGCCGCGAGGCCCAGCAGCGTCAGCGCGAGCGACGTGCAGGCAATGCCGTCGACGATGTCGCGATCCTGCGGCTGCACGCGGGGGCCGATGTACGCGCGCACCCCTTCGATGCGCCCGCGCCGCGACGGCGCAGTCACCTCGACGTAGCTCGGCGACGAGCGTCGCAGCTGCCGCAGCTCCGCGGCCGAGCGGTGGCTCAGCAGCGCGCCGGGCCCGCACGCGAGCACCGCCGCCATCCAGCGCGCCTTCCGCGTCAGCACGCGATGGCCGACGGCGTACACGCCGCGATGGATGTCGTGCAGGCGGCGCGCGCGACGCATTCGCTCGATCTGATCGGTGCTGAAGCCGCGCTCGAGCAGCTGGCGCCGCGCGACCACACCGTGCTGGCGCCCGGCGAGCTCCGCAAGCTCGTGCTCGCGCCGCTGAGATGACGAAATTGCGCGCTCAGCGCCGAATATCTGCACTTCGTTTCGCACGATCCGATGGTCGCGCGAACTTCGTCACAGCGCACGCGCGGTTCGTGACGAGACGGCTCTCTATGAAGGAGGGTGGGTTGTCAAGTTGGGGTGATCGTGGTGCTCCTCCGGCCGGTGCGGTGATGGCGTGCGTGACGCAACTCTCTATCGCCTCCTCGTGGGAGGACCAGGTTCTATGGGTGTCTTGCTGCGGTAGCGCATCTCAGTCAGGGCCGTCTATGCGGCCAGAGCCTTCGTGGCGCCTGCCGGAGCGAAGGGCTGATTGCGGGTGAGCATGTGCCAGATCGCCTCGGCGAGCCGGCGCGCGATGTCGACTTGGGCGACCTTCGCGCCGCGCTGCTTGCCCAAGCGGGCCTTGTTGCGCTGGTAGCGGTCGCGGTAGACCGGGTGGCGGCAGGCGTGCATCGCGGCTTCCATCAGTGCCCAGCGCAGGTACTTCGGGCCGGCGTGTGTCAGCGGGCCGCGGCGGTCGGTGCCACCGGATTGGTAGACGCGCGGGCAGAGGCCGGTGTAGCCCGTCAGCTTCTTCGGGCTTGAGAAGCGCTCGATGTCGCCGATCTCGGCAGCGATCGTGTAGCCGAGCACCCACGCGATCCCCGGCACCGTCCTCAGCAGCGGGATGTAGCGGTGATCGCAGCCGAGCGTCTTGAGGTCACGATCGATCTGCGCGACGTCACGATCGAGTTCATCGATCATCGCGACCGACGCCAGCACCCCGCCGCGCCATGGCTCCGGGAAATCCAGGCGCTCGAGCAGCTCGCGGCCCTGACGGCCGAACAGATCACTGACCGGGCACGTGTGCCCGAACGCCAGCAGCTGCGCATGCACACGATGCTTCAGCGAGCTGCGCTTGCGCACCAAGAACAGTCGCCAGCGCGCCCGCTCGCGCTCTTGGCGCTGCTTGAAATCGGGCAGCCAGATCGCCGGCACCAGATCGCGGCGCGAGAGCTCGGCCAGCACCCACGCATCGATGCGGTCGGTCTTGCACGCCAACGGCGCGAGGCCCTTGACCTTCAGCGCGTCGGCGACCTCGACCTCCCAGCCACAGCGCTCCAGCGTGTCATGCACAAACCGCGCGCCGTTCATCGACTCGATCGCCGCATGGACCGCCACGGGCCCATGACGCAACTTGACGCCGCGCGCGAACCCGCGCAGCCCATCGCCATCCGGTGGCGCCGCACCGACCTCGACACGATCGCCCTGCTCATCGAGCAGGCAGTAGTCCAGCCGCTTACGACTGAGATCCAATCCAGCGTGCAACATGAAGACGGGCCTCCTTCGAGCTCGCTCCTTCGGTGACACGCCGGAGCGTGGCACCGAGGGAGGCCTCCTTCATGACATTCAGTCGTTGAGGAAGTTCGCCAGCAGCAGCTTGCCGGAGTCCGTCAGCACGGACTCGGGGTGAAACTGGACCCCTTCGGCGGGCAGCTCGCGGTGGCGGATCGCCATCACGACGCCGCCGCCGCGCGCGGAGACCTCGAAGCTCGAGGGCAGGCTGTCGGGGTCGACGACGAGCGAGTGATAGCGCCCGACGATCAGCGTCTCGGGCAGCCCGGCGAAGATCGTGCGCCCGTCGTGGGCGATCTCGCTCGTCTTGCCGTGCACCGGGCGGTCGCGTACGACGACGCCGCCGAAGGCCTGTGCGAGCGACTGGTGACCGAGGCACACGCCGAGCGTGCGGACGCCGGCCTCGGGGAAGCGGCGCATCGTCTCGACGCTGATGCCGGCGTCGTCGGGCGTGCAGGGCCCGGGCGAGACGACGACGCGGTCGGGGCGGCGCTCGAGCAGCTCGTCGACCGACACGACGTCGTTGCGCACGACCTCCATGTCCGCGCCCAGCTCGCCGAGGAACTGGACGAGGTTGTAGGTGAACGAGTCGTAGTTGTCGATCACGAGAACCGAGGTCATGGCCAGTCCGGCTGCTGGGAGGCCAGCTCGACCGCGCGCAGGACCGCGCGCGCCTTGGCCTCGGACTCGGCGAACTCGTAGGCGGGCACGGCGTCGGCGACCGTGCCGCCGCCGGCCTGCACGTGCGCCTGGCCGTCCTTGATGACGACCGTGCGGATGTGAATCGCGGTGTCGAGATCGCCCGTGTAGGAGAGGTAGCCGATCGCGCCGCCGTAGCCGCCGCGCTTGACGGGCTCGAGCTCGTCGATGATCTGCATCGCGCGGACCTTCGGCGCGCCCGACAGCGTGCCGGCGGGCAGGGCCGAGCGCAGCGCGTCCATCGCCGACACGTCGGCGCGCAGCGTGCCCGAGACGTTGGAGACGATGTGCATGACGTGCGAGTAGGTCTCGACCGCCATGAAGCGGTCGACGGTCACCGAGCCGTACTCGCACACGCGCCCGAGGTCGTTGCGGCCGAGGTCGACGAGCATCACGTGCTCGGCGCGCTCCTTCTCGTCGGCCAGCAGCTCCTCGGCGATCCGCGCGTCGTCGGCGATCGTCGCGCCGCGCGGGCGCGTTCCGGCGATCGGGCGCGTCGCGACGTGGCGCCCGGAGACCGTCAGCACCGGCTCGGGCGAGGCGCCGGCGACCTGGAAGTCCATGAAGTCCAGGAAGTACATGTAGGGGCTCGGGTTGACGACGCGCAGCCCGCGGTAGACCGAGAACGGGTCGATGTCGAGGTCGGCCGAGAAGCGCTGCGAGGGCACGACCTGGAAGGCGTCGCCGGCGTGGACGTACTCGACGATCCGCGCGACCATGCCCTCGAACTGCTCGCGCGGCATGTTCGAGGAGAACTTCGGGCGCGGGCGCGCGGGCGTCGGCTCGGGGCGGGGCACCGGCCCGGCGAGCAGGTCGCGCGCCTTCTGGATCGTGGCGACCGCGTCGGCGTACGCGACCTCGAGGTCGGTCTCGGCGTCGTCGGCGTAGACGTTGACGAGCACGCTGATCGTGTGCTTGAGGTGATCGAAGACGAGCAGCACGTCGGACAGCATCAGCGCCATGTCCGGCAGCCCGACGGGGTCGGGGTTGGGCTCGCCGAGCGGCTCGACCGTGCGTACGAGGTCATAGCCGAAGAAGCCGACGGCACCGCCGGCGAACGGCGGCATCTCCGGCCACGGCGCCTGGCGGTGGACGCCGACCTCGTCGGCGGCGAGGGCGTACGGATCGGCCGGCTCGTCGCCCAGCGACCAGCGCACGATCTTGCGCGGGCGCACGCCGATGAACGAGTAGCGCCCCACCTGCTGGCCACGCTCGGCGGACTCGAGCAGGAAGGACGGGTTCTCCGGCTTGTGACCGCGCAGCTTGAGAAACGCCGACACCGGCGTCTCGGTGTCGTCGATGAACGAGTGACGCAGCGCGATCAGGTTGTAGTCCGACGCGAGCTCGCGCACCCGTTCGAGGCTCGGCTCGACCGGCAGTGACCTCGTGCCCACCCTCCTCCCCTCAGCCGCGACGGCCATTGAGCACGACTTCGGCGTCTGCGAGCGAGCGCCCGCGGCCGCGCAGCAGCACGGCGAGGTGGTAGAGGACGTCGGCGGCCTCGTTGTCGACGCGCTCGTCGGTCTCCTCGCGCACGGCGCGCGTGACCTCCTCGGCCTCCTCGCGCACCTTCTCCCCCGCCAGGTCGGGGTCGTCGAGCAGCGTCACGGTGTAGGACCCCGCGCTGCGGTCGGCGTGCCGCCGGACGATCGTGCGATCGAGGATCGCGAGCGCCTCGTGCGGCGCCGGCGGCTCGAGCTCGCCGTTGTGAAAGCACGTGCGCTCGCCCGTGTGGCAGGCCGGACCGGCCGGCTCGACGAGCGCCAGCAGGGCGTCGCCGTCGCAGTCCAGGCGCAGCGCCCGCACGGCCTGCGTGTTGCCGCTCGTGGCGCCCTTGTGCCACTGCTCCTGACGCGAGCGGCTGTAGAGGTGAAGCTCGCCGCTCTCGCGCGTGCGGCGCACCGCCTCCTCGTTGGCGTAGGCGAGCGTCAGCACCTCGCCCGAGTGCCAGTCCTGCACGATGACGGCAACGAGGCCGCGTTCGTCGTAGGCGATCTCCATGGGCAGGGGAGTCTACGAGCCGCTCAGCCCTGCGGGGGGCCGCCGAGCAGCAGCACGTCGGCGAGCAGATAGAGCGCCAGGAGGCCGACGACGACGGCGAACGCCCGCCCGAGCACGCCCTGCGGCACGCGCTGGGCGGCGATGGTGCCGATCAGCGCGCCGACCGCCGTGCAGGACGCCAGCGCCACCGTGACCGCGACGTCGATCGCGGCGCCGATCACGAGGTGGCTCGCGAGCGCCGCCAGGCCGGTCAGCGTGATGATCACCAGCGACGTGGCGACAGCGCGGCGGAAGCCGAAGCCGAGCCACAGCGTCAGCAGCGGCACGATCAGAAAGCCGCCGCCGACGCCGAAGAAGCCCGTCAGGAAGCCGACGCCGGCGCCCCCGGCGAGGATCCGCCCGGGCTCGACGTGCGGGCAGCCGCCCATCTCGTCGGTTTCCACCCGCGCGGCGCGCTGCCAGGTCGCGCCGGCCGCGACTAGCATCAGCGGCACGAAGGAGAGGATCAGCGTCCGCGCCCCGACCGCGGTGTTGGCGAGCGTCCCCGCCAGCGATGCCGCGGCGGCCGGCGCGGTGAACGTCAGCGCGAAGCGCCAGCAGACGTGGCCGCGCAGCGCGAGCGCCCCGGCGCCGATGCCGGCGGCGATCGCGACGACGATCAGCGACGCGGTCGATGCCGGCCCGACCCCCTCGCCGAGCACGTAGACGAGCATCGGCAGCGCGAGGATCGCCCCGCCGCCGCCGATGGCGCCGACGATCAGGCCGATGACGATCCCGATCGGGATCGCGAGCAGGACCGCGTCCACGCTCGGTCGTCAGCCGCTGGCGCCGGTCTCGAGCGCCACGCCGAGGCGTTCGAGCGCGGGCACGCCGCCGTCGACGACGTGCAGCACCTGCGCAGCGCCGTGGCGGCGCAGCATGCTCGCCCCGGTCGCCGCGCGCTGGCCAGAGGCGCAGACGACGGCGATCGGCCGCTCGGGATCGAGGCCGGCGGGCAGCCGTGTGATGTCGTGCCAGGGCTCGAGCACGGAGCCGGGGACGCGGCCCGCCTCCCACTCCAGGCGCTCGCGCACGTCGAGGATCTGCGGCGCGTCACCGGCGAGCAGCCGCTCGGCGAGCTCGGCCGCGGGCAGGCGCTCGGTGCGATCGGTGTCCTGGTGCTCCTGGCGCCAGCTCGTCATGCCGCCGGCGAGACAGCCGGCCAGCCGGCGGATCCCGACCGCGACGGCGAGCGCAGCGGCGCGCCGGCCGTCCTCGTCGTCGCGCCCGACGAGCACGACGTCCCGCCCGCGATCGGCGACCCAGGCGAGCTTCGAGCCGAAGCCCGCCTGCAGCATCGGGATGCAGACCGACTGCGGGATGTGCGCCTCGTCGAACTGCATCTCGGTGCGCACGTCGACGACGAGCGCCCCGTCGTCGCGGTGCTGGCGCACCTGGCGCGGCGACAGCGGCAGCAGATCGACGTTGCCGGTCAGCAGCGGGCCGGTGTTGAGCGCGACGATCGCCTGCAGGTTGGGTGGCTGCGGCCCGAGCCGGGCGAGCGCGTGCGCGACGAAGTCGTCCTCGCGCTCGATCCGCAGCGCAGCGTTGTTCGCGCGCTCATAGCCGATCGTCGAGCTGATCTTCATGTCCATGCCGGGCCCGCCGCACAGCGAGCCGCCGAGGTGCCCGGGCCAGACCTCGCAGGTGTCGGGCAGCGCGAGCAGCGTGTGCTGCAGCGAGCGGAAGATCCCGCGCGCGCCCTCGGACTTCTCGATCGCCAGGTCGGGCCGCGCGATGTCGCCGACGAACAGCGTGTCGCCGGTCAGCACCGCCCACGGCTCGCCTGAGCGGCGGGTGTCGATCAGCGCGAACGACGTGTGCTCGGGGCGGTGGCCGGGCGTGTGCAGCGCGCGCACGCGCAGGCAGCCGAGCTCGAGCTCCCAGCCGTCGTCGAAGGGCTCGTGGGCGTACCGCGGGGCGGCGTCGCGGTGGATGTGGATCGCGGCGCCGGTCGCGGCCTCGAGGCGGCCGTGGCCCGAGACGTGGTCGGCGTGGTTGTGGGTCTCGAGGATGTGCTCGATGCGCACGTCCATGTAGCGCGCCAGCTCGAGGTACTCGTCGATCTCGAAGCGCGGGTCGACGACGGCCGCGACGCCGGCGTGCTCGTCGCCGATCAGGTACGAGGCGCACCCGAGATCGTCGTGGATGAGCTGTCGGAAGATCACGCTCATCACTGTACGGTTGGCGCTTGGTGAGCTTCGTGTCCCGAGTGCTCCTGCTGGCCGGTGCCGGCTGCATGGCCGTGTCGGTGCTGCTGCCGTGGGTCATGATCGAGGGGCCCACGATCGCGCTCGACCTCGGGCTGATCGGCGCGCAGGCCTCGGCCGGCTCGCGCACCGTCGCCGGCACCGACACGTCGATCTGGCCGGCGATCGCCGGCGTCGCCGTCGTGATTGCGATCCTCGGCGGCCTCCAGGTCGCGCGCGGGCTGCTGATCGCGGCCGGGCTGATCCTCCTCGCGGCCGGCGGCGCGCTGCTGTACTACGTCTCGAACGTCGTCGAGATCGAGGGCAGCGGCCGCGGCGCGGTCGGCGACGTGGTCGCGGAGACGCTGATCACGAGCACCGCGGGACTGGGCCCACCGCTGCTGATCGCCGCCGGGATCGCGATCCTCACAGGCGCGCTGCTGGCGCGCTGAACCTGAGCGCGCTCAGTGGCGGTCGACGACCTCGCAGCCGCTGACACGGTCCTGCGGATCGACCTCGGCGCGGTCGCGGCCGGCGCCGCAGTCGACGACGTCGCGGCGCCCGTCGACCGCGCGCAGGACGTCGTCGAGCGAGTCGGCGCCCTGATCGCCGTCCAGCCAGTCGTTGCCGGGACCGCCATGCAGCACGTCCTCGCCCGGTCCGCCGGCGACCACGTCGTAGCCGCCGCCGCTGACGAGCTTGTCCGAGCCGCGTTGGCATCCAGCCAGTCGTCGCCGGGCCCGCCGTCGAGCAGGACGTCGTTGCCGAAGCCCGACTCCAGCAGCCCCTCGATGCGGTCGCGACCCGACGTGCCCTGCGTGCGGCGCGCCTCGACCGCCAGCGCATGGCCCACCAGCGCGAGCACGGCGGCCGCCGCGAGCAGGAGCCGCCGTCTCATCGCCGCCGTCAGCGCAGCGCGTCGACGCTTGCGCCGGAGACGATCAGCGCGGCCGCGCGTTCGATGTCGTCGGTGCGCCCGACGGCCAGCGCGGCGGCGAGGCGGTTCTCGTGCACGTAGAAGATGCTGAACTGCCCGCCGGCGGTGTCGCCACGGACGATCTCCTCGTCCCACTGCGGCGCCGGGGGGCCGACGTATTCGAGCGTCGCCCAATCGGCGAGGTCCGACCAGAAGTAGGGCACCTCGGCGAACGCCTCGTCCGAGCCGAGCATCGCGCGCGCGGCGTGGCGCCCCTGCGCCCCCGCGACCTCCTCGTGCTCGATCCGCACGCGCCGGCCGTGCAGGACGCTGTCGTACTCGCACATGTCGCCGGCCGCGAAGATTCCCTCGACGGAGGTCTGCAGGCGGCGGTCGCAAGCCACTCCCCCGCTCTCGCCGAGGTCGAGGCCCGCCTTGCGCGCCAGCATGACGTCGGGTGTCGCGCCGACGCCGACGACGACGAGGTCGGTCTCGATCCGGCGCCCGTCGGCGCACAGGACGGCGGTGGCCGGCGCGTCGTCATCGCCTTCGCCGTCGAACCCGCTGACGTCGGCCCGCGCGACGATCTCGATGCCGTGGCTCGCGAGCAGGTCGCCCACGAACGCGCCCGCCGTCGGCCCGAAGTGGCGCTCGAGCGGCAGCGCCTCCTGCATGACCAGCGTGCACTGCTTGCCCAGCAGCGTCAGCGACGCGGCGACCTCGGTGGCGATGTACGAGCCGCCGACGATCGCGACACGCTCGGCCCGCTCGATCTCCGTGCGCAGCTTGTCGGCGTTGCCGAGCGCGCGCAGGTAGTGGATGCCGTCGCGCATCCCGCCCTCGGCCTGGAGTCTGCGGATGCCCGCGCCGGTCGCGACGAGCGCCTGTCCGAAGCCGACGTGCTCGCGGCCGAGCTTGGCGGTGCGCGCGTCGAGATCGATGTCCATCACCGGCGTGCGCAGCAGCAGCTCGACGTCGTGCTCGGCGTACCACGCCTGCGGGTGGATCAGGATCGCCTCGCGGTCCTCGCGGCCCTGCAGGTAGCCCTTGGTCAGCGGCGGGCGGTGATAGGGCGCGTCCATCTCGCGCGTCACGAGCGCGATCGAGCCGCCGAAGCCGCCCTTGCGCAGCTCGTCGGCAGCATGCGCCGAGGCGATGCCGCCGCCGATCAGCAGGACGTCGTAGGTGCGTTCGGTCATAGGGGCAGCACTCTATGCACCCCGCCCGCGCATCCTTGCGCGCCGCCGCGCGTTTGAACCGGTATGCACGCCTCCCGCCGCTCGTCGCGCCGCACGTCGGCCGCGCTGCTCGCGGCCGGGGCCGTCGCCGGCGCGCTGCTGGCGACCGCGCCTGCCTCCGCCGACACCGTCATCGTCGCCGATCCGACGGTCCAGAACGTCACCGCCTACGCCTCGACCGCCGCCTGGTCGCGGCGCGCGCCCGACGGCAGCCACCGGCTCGTCGTGCGCGATGGCTCGGGCGTTGTCGCGGATGCCGCCGTCGAGCCGTCGAGCGTGCCGTTCGATCCCGATCTCGGCCCGACGAAGGGCAACGGGCGGCTGGTCGTCTACAGCCGCTGTCAGACGATGTCGACGATGCGCGGATGCGACGTCTACGGCTACGACGTGGGCTCGCGCTCCGAGCGCAAGATCGCCGCCGTCTCCTCGGCCCGCGGCTCGGAGGTCGGGCCGTCGTACTTCAAGGGCGTGCTCGCGTTCGGTCGCATCGGATCGGGCGGCGGCCTGTACGTCTACACCCCCGGCAGGTCCGTGCGCCGGATCTGGAGCCGGGAGTCCGACCAGACCGACCTGTCGGCGACGCGCGTGGTCGCGCGCGGCAGGGGCGCAGGGGGCACGATTCGCGTCTCCTACCGCGACGGCAGCCGCGCGCGCAACGTCGCCGCCGGCATGCGCGGCAGGCTGACGGCGCGCTCCGTCGGCAGCCCCGTGCTCGCCCGCTACCGCGCCTTCTGGCTGGTCAGCTCGCTCAGGTTTCCCGAGTACCCCGCCAGCTCGATCGTCGAGACCGTGTCGGTGCGCAGCGCCTCGCGCCGGGTGGGGCGCGTCGACCGGCCGTTCGCCGGCCAGGTCAGCGGCTTCGCGCTCGGCTCGCGGAGCGTCCCGGCGCTGACGTCGGGCGCGGCCGGCATCGCGCTGATCGACCCGCCGCTCGCCATCCCGCTGTAGCGGCTACTCGATCCCGAGGCGGTCGAGCAGCGCGTCGTCGCCGCGCCAGTGGCGGCGCACGCGGACGGACAGGTCGAGGTGCACCTTCGACTGCAGGTGGCGCTCGATCTCGCGCCGCGCAGCCGTGCCGATCGCCTTGATCATCCTGCCCTGCGCGCCGATCAGGATCCCCTTCTGGGATTCCGCCTCGACCCACGCCAGCGCCGTCACGCGGATCAGGTCGTCGCGGCTTGCGTCGATGTCGTCGACGACGACCTCGACGGCGTGCGGGACCTCCTGGAAGGTGCGGCGCAGGATCTGCTCGCGGATGAGCTCGGCCAGCATCACCGACTCCGGCTGATCGGACGCGTCCTGGGTGTCGAACATGAACTCGCCCGCGGGCAGCAGCCCGACGAGGTGCGCGACGAGCTCCTCGACGCCCGATCCCTTGCGCGCGGAGATCGGGAAGATCTCCTCGGAGACGCCGAGCTCGGCGGCCGCATGCAGCATCGCCAGCGTGTGCGGCCCGTCGAGGCGGTCGACCTTGTTGACGGCGATCGCCACCGGCACGCCGGCCTGCGCCAGCGCGGCGGCGATGAAGCGGTCGCCGGGCCCGACGCCCTGCTCGCCGTTGAGCATCAGCAGCGCGGCGTCGGCGTCGCCGAACTCGCGCTCGACGCGGCTCTGCATGCGCTGGGTCAGCGCGTCGCGCGGGCGCTGCACGCCGGGCAGGTCGACGAGCACGAGCTGCGCGTCGCCGCGCATCGCGACGCCGCGGATCGCGCGGCGCGTCGTCTGCGGCTTGTCGGAGACGATCGCGATCTTCTCGCCGACGATCGCGTTGACGAGCGTCGACTTGCCGACGTTCGGGCGGCCGGCGAGCGCGACGAAGCCGGCCCTGCGCGCCGGCTCGGTCACGGCGTGACCCAGGTCATGATCTCGCGCTGCACGGCGAGCATCTCGCCGTCATCGGTCTCGTGGTCCATCCCGGTCAGGTGCAGCGCGCCGTGCACGATCGCCTCGCGCAGGTCGGTGGTGTGCTCGGGGCAGATGACGATGTCGCCGAGCTCGCGCGGGCCCGGCGAGGGGTCGGCGCCGTCGATCGGAAACGACAGCACGTCGGTCGGGCCGGCCTTGCCGCGATGGGCGGCGTTGAGCTCGGAGATCCGCTCGGCGCTGACGAACTCGACCGCGACATGGCCGCCATCGATGCCCGCCGACGCCAGCGCGAGCTCCAGCAGCCGCTCGATCTCCTCCAGCGGCACGCGGCTGACGCCGAGCACGTCGATCTCGAGCGCGGACTCCGGCTCAGGGGGGTTCAACCTGGATCGACCGCAGATCGTGGATGGATCGGCGTTGGGAGTCGAGCCAGCGTGGATGGGTCGCGAATCCTCAGGGTTGGGCCCTTCGGAGAGCGGCCGATCCGCGCTGGCGAAGGCTCCCGGCGGCGAGACGCCGCGAGATGCGGTTGATTCAGGTTCAAGCGCGGCGGCGATCTGCCGGGCGCAGCTCGGACGTGCGGCTCTCCGCATGCTCGGCGTAGGCCTCGACGATCCGCTGCACGAGCCGGTGGCGCACGACGTCCTCGCCGCCGAAGCGCACGAACTCGATCCCGTCGATGCCCTCGAGGATGTCCGCCACGACGACCAGGCCCGACGCGTCCTGCTTGGGCAGGTCGATCTGCGTGACGTCGCCCGTGACGACCATCTTGGAGTTGAAGCCCAGCCGCGTGAGGATCATCTTCATCTGCTCGGGCGTCGTGTTCTGCGCCTCGTCGAGGATGATGAAGCTGTCGTTGAGCGTGTTGTGTGTTACCAGGAAGTCATCGGTCACGTAGAGCGAGTCCGCCGCCGCGACCTGAATGCACACTGTCTCCGCCTCGCCCGCTGGCTCGATGCTCTCGACGAAGCGCATCGGCCGCCCTCCGCCGTGCGAGCGGTATGCGTCAAGCTTTCTCGGCAGGCGGAAGGGCTCGATCTGGGCAGGAAGCCGAAGATCGAGGACGTGGGCGTCGGTCCGATGCCAGACGTCTCGCCCACGCGCGCGCCCGGGTCTGCGGCCCTCGGCCCGTCTCGTCCGGGAGTACGCCACGCCTCCGAGCGAGCGAACGAGCCAGATGACGTCGTCGCGCAGTCGCGGCGAGCACGTCGTGTACTGGATTCGGCACGTGTGCCCGTATTGGGAGACCGGCCCGCCATCGCTGTCCAGCAGTCCCTGCAGCAACGCGATGCGCGTGGCCGCGCGGTTCTGCAGATAACGTTGTGGGATGAACTTCGTCGAGGAGCGCGTTCCCGCCAGCTCCAGTTCACGAAGAGCGACGGTCACCGGGTTGGCGACGATCACGCCGCCGCGCTGACCGTTGCTGTTGCGAAGCACGTAATCGACCGCCGTCTTGCGCTCCAGCTCGATGCCGTCCAGCGACTGCCAAGCGCGACGGCAAGCTCGGGATCGGCAGTCGTGAAGGCTCGGCGTCGTCGTCGCGGTCAGGCAGCCGTCGCCGAGCAGCAGGCCGAGAGCGTAAGGATCGAGCGGAACGTCCTGCGGCTCGAGCTCGACCGGCGCGCTGACGCAGCGGCAGCTCGTAACGATGCTGGTGCGCTGCGACGCAGCCGACCGATCATCTCGTCGGTGCGCAGAGTGCGCCCGCTTGCCCCGATCTGCGGTCTTCGGGCGTGCGCACCGTCCACAGGTGCTCCGCGCAGCACAGCGTCGATGCACCGTCCTGTGCCTGCAGCCGGAAGACATCGCGCCGGCCCTGCGGGAAGACGCCCAGGACGGGCGTCGGCATGCCGTCGGAGCCGGTCACCAGATCGCCGACGCGCAGCGTGCCGATCTGCTCGCGGCCCGGATGGCGTCAGGACCTCGCCGGTCCACGGGCTGCGCCCGACCGCGCATGAAGGCCAGCGGCGCGACCTCGATCTGGCCGCGCTCGAGGAACGAGGCGACCTTCTCGGCCTCGAGCATGTCGTGCAGCGCGTCGAACAGCGGGCGCAGGTAGGGGTCGATCTTCGCCATCAGGTCGCCGGGCAGGAAGCCCAGGCGCTCGCCGGCCTCGACCGCGGGGCGCGTGAGGATGATGCGGTTGACGTCGCCGCGGCTCAGCGCGGCGGCGGCCAGCGCGACGGCGAGGAACGTCTTGCCGGTGCCGGCCGGGCCGATGCCGAAGGTCACGGTGCTGCGGCGGATCGAGTCGACGTAGCGCTTCTGGTTGACGGTCTTCGGCGCGATCTGCTTCGCGCGGTGGCGCCAGACGACGTCCTCGAGGATCTCCGCCGGCGAGGCGTGCTGATCCAGCGCGGCGGTCACCGCGGCGATCGTGCCGGGGGCGATGTCGTGACCCTGCTCGATCAGCTCGGCGAGCTCGCGCACGACCGTCGCCGCGGCCTGCACCGCCTCCGGCTCGCCGTCGAGCGTGACGATGTTGCCGCGCAGGAACAGCTCGCACTCGACGTGGCCCTCGAGCGCGCGCAGCACGGAGTCGCCGCTGCCCGCGAGCTCGGCTGCGACCTCGTTGGAGAGCTCGATCTGGCTACGCACCGAGCTCCTCGCGCGCAAGCGCCGAGACGCGCTTGCCGTCGGCGCGCCCGGCGACCCTCGCCATCGTCGCCTTCATGACCTGCCCGAGATCCTTCGGCGACGAGGCGCCCACCTCGGCGATCGCCTCGCGCACGATCCCGCGCAGCTCGCCCTCGGGCATCTCCGCCGGCAGGTAGGTCTCGATGATGCGCGCCTCGGACTCCTCGCCGTCGGCGAGCTCGTCGCGGCCGCCCTCGCGAAAGGCGGCGGCGGACTCCAGGCGGCGCTTGCGCTCGCGGCGCAGGACGGCGAGCTCGTCGCCGTCGCCCTCCTTGACGGACTTCTGCAGCTCTGAGAGCACGAGCCGCAGCGCGCCGACGCGATCCGCCTCGCGCGCCTTCATGGCAGCGACGAGATCCTGCTTGACCGTGTCGACCAGCGTCATCTGCAGTGCAGGCTAGCGATCGCCTCAGGGGAATCCGTCAGAGGCGGGCTCGACCGCCGCGACTCCGCCCAGCTCGGCCGTGTCGCGGCCGAACATCAGGCCGATGTTCCAGTCGACGAGCAGCCGCGCGCGACGGCCGACGCCCGGCATCATCGCGAGGTGGTAGCTGCGGGCGAGCACCCACGCCGGGGTGCCGCTCCAGCGCAGCTGGCCGGTCATCGCGACCGCCTTGCGGCGGCCCATGTCGACGAAGACGCCCTTCGTCTTGTAGCGAAATCGGCGCCTGCTGCCGCCGCCGAGCGACGCCGCGACGTTGCGCGCGACGACGCGGCCCTGGCGGATCGCGTGCTGGGCGGTCGGCGGGCACGGCTCGCCCTTGCGCGCGGGATCGGGCACGGCGGCGCAGTCGCCGATCGCCCAGATGTTGTCGTGGCCGGGCACCTGCATGTAGGCATCCGAGACGATCCGCCCGCGCTCGGTCAGCGGCAGGCCGAACTCGGAGACGACGGGCTGCGGCTTGACGCCCGCCGTCCAGACGAGCGTGCGCGAGGGCACGGCCTCGCCGTCGGACAGGTAGGCCGTGTCCTCGGTGACCTGCTCGAGCGTCGTGTGCGTGCGGATCTCGATGCCGCGGCCACGCAGCTCGCGCTCGGCGAAGTCGGCGAGCTTGCGCGGGATCTCCGCCATCACCCGCTCGCCAGACTCGACGAGGATCCAGCGGATGCCGCTGACACGGCAGCGCGGGTAGAGCTCGAGCACGTCGGCGACGAAGTCCTGCAGCTCGGCGAGGCCCTCGAGCCCCGCGTAGCCGGCGCCGACGAAGACGTAGGTCAGGTACTCGCGCCGCGCGCTGCCGTCCTCGAGCGTCTCGGCGTGCTCGAGCGTGCGGATGACGTGGTTTCGCAGCGCGATCGCCTCGGGCAGCGACTTGAAGCCGCGGCTGTGCTCGGCCAGGCCGGGGACCGGCAGCGTGCGGCTGACCGAGCCGACGGTGACGATCAGGCGGTCGTAGGAGAGGTCCTCGATCGTGCCCTCGAGGTTTCTGACCTGCAGCGCGTTGCGCTCAGGGGTCGCG
Organism: uncultured Actinomycetes bacterium; assembly: GCA_963729125.1. Classification (GTDB taxonomy): domain Bacteria; phylum Actinomycetota; class Thermoleophilia; order Solirubrobacterales; family Solirubrobacteraceae; genus CADCVQ01. Next base: position 128,752 of record CAVSML010000008.1, on the reverse strand, counting down.
CCCGTGATGCGCCCGAGACGCAGGTCGACGGCCTCGTGCAGCTGCTCGCGCAACGGCACGACGACGTGTCGGGGCTCGAGCGTGCCGGCCGCCGCGCCCGGCAGCAGCGGCGTGTAGAGCATGAAGTTGACGTCGTTGACGAGGCGGATGCGCGCGCTGTGCGGCGGCAGCAGGCGCGCGAGCGTGCGAGCGGCATAGAAGCCACCGAACCCGCCACCGGCGATGACGACGCTCCAGGCGATCCGTCGAGGCTACCTCGCGCGCTGTTTCAGCGAGGTGAAGCGCTTGATCGTGTAGCCGGTCTCCTCGTCGGCGACGTACTTCGACCTGTCGATGTAGAGCTTGCTCGGCACGCCGCGCTTGCCGTAGCCGACGTCGAGCTGCACGACCTTGTCGTCGATCGCCTTCTGGATCGCGCGAAACAGGCGCGGCACGCTCGCGACGGACTTCAGGTCGGCCGGGTACTTCGTGATCCGCCCGCCGCGCACGACGACCGTGACGCGCTCCTGCGGCGGGCAGAAGCACTGCCGGCGCAGCTCGAAGCGGTAGGAGCGCGGTCCCTCGGCCCTCCACAGCGCGCGGGCACGGTCGAGGCTGCGCTGGGCGCTGCGATCGGTGATCGACGGATCGGGCTGCTGCTCGGGGGCCGACGCGGCCGCCGCGCCCGCGCACAGCGCGAGCACGAGCAGGACGGCGGGGATGACGGTACGCGGTCGCATATGGCAGCTAACGGCAGTCTGACCGCGAAGTTGCGCCTACTGGACGAGTGTCAGCGCAGCCCACTCGCCGCGGTGGCGGCGCGCGTGCTCGTGCAGGCCCAGCACGGCGAACGCGACAGCCAGCTCGTCGGCCTCGTGGGCGAGCAGGCCGCTGATCACGAGCGTCCGCGGCGTCTCGCCGGCAAAGCCCGACGCGGCGACGTGCAGCAGCAGCGGTCGCATGAGGTTCGCGACGACGGTCGGCGCCGACGGGGCCGCCCCGGCACGCAGCAGGTCGAGCCGGCGGGCCCGCACGACGACGCCGTTGGCGGCGGCGTTGTCGAGCGTCGCCGCGACGGACGCGTGCTCGTGATCGAAGCCCAGGACGGGCCCCCAGCCGAGCTTCGCCGCCGCGATCGCGAGCACGCCCGAGCCGCAGCCGAGGTCGACGAGCGGGCCGCGCGGGTCGAGCTCGAGCAGCGACTCGAGGCACAGGCGCGTCGTGTCGTGCGCGCCCGTGCCAAAGGCCTGCGCGGGATCGATGACGACGTCCAGCAGGTCCACGCCCGCGGGCGCGCCGGCCCACGGCGGGCGCACGTGCAGGCGCTCGCCGATCGTGACCGGGCGGTGAAAGCTGCGCCAGCGCTCGGCCCAGTCGTCGGCGACCTCGGTCGTCGTGACGTCGACGAGCGCGGGGCCCGCGGCGGCGCGCAGCACGGGCAGGGCGGGCAGCTCGCCCGGCGCGCCGTAGACGGCGTACTCGATCGTGTCTCCGCAATCGACCTCCTCGACGCCCGCCGGCACGATCTCCAGCAGCTCGGCGAGCGCGATCTCCGCATCGGCGCGCGCGACGCGCACGGCCAATCTGATCACTAGACGCCGAGCGTGCGCTTGAGCTTCGCGAACACCGACTCATCGGACTTCAGGTTGGACTCGGTCATGGAGTCCGACAGCTGCTCGTAGAGCTTGCGCTGCTTGTCGGTCAGCCTGCGCGGGATCTGGACGTTGACGACCACGCGCAGGTCGCCGCGGCGCCCGGGGCGGCGCAGGATCGGCATCCCGCGGCCCTTGAGCTCGATGGTCTCCCCCGGCTGCGTCCCGGGCCGCACGTGCACGTCCTCGGGTCCCTCGAGCGTGGGCACCTCCAGCTTGGCGCCCAGCGCTGCCACCGGCGCCGGCACGTCGAGCACCGCGACGAGGTCGTGCTCGTCGCGCAGGAAGTGCTCGTGCGGCCTGATCGAGACGTGCACGTAGAGGTCGCCGGCGTGCCCCCCGGGATCGCCGGCGTGGCCGCGGCCGCTGACGCGGATGCGCTGTCCCTCGGCGATGCCGGCCGGCACGTCGATGCTGACGGCGTGCGTGAGCACCTCGCGCCCGCGCCCGTCGCAGCGCGTGCAGTTCTTCTCGGCCTTCTTGCCGTCGCCGCCGCAGACGTCGCAGGTGACCGTGCGTGCGACCTGCCCGAAGGGCGTGCGGCTGACGGCCTGCAGGACGCCGTTGCCGCCGCAGCGCTCGCACGTCGTGATCGGCGTTCCGGGCTCCGCGCCGTTGCCGCGGCAGCGCTCGCAGCGGTCGACGACCTGATAGCTGACGTCGACCGCGGCGCCCGTCGCCGCCTGCTCGAGGTCGATCTCGATCGCGACCTCGGCGTCGCCGCCGCCGCGCGGCCCCGCCGGGCCGCCGCCGAACCCCCCGCCGCCGCCGAAGAACGCCGCGAAGAGGTCGTTGATCGAGCCGAAGCCGTCGAAGTTCGGGCTCTGGCCGCCGCGGCGCAGGCCTTCGTGGCCGTAGCGGTCATACGTCGCGCGGCGATCGGGATCGGACAGGATCTCGTAGGCCTCGGCGCACTCCTTGAACTTCTCCTCGGCCTGCGGATCGTGGTTGTTGACGTCGGGGTGCAGCTCGCGCGCGAGCTTGCGAAAGGCCTTCTTGACCTCGGCCTCGTCGGCCGTGCGTCCCACGCCCAGCACCTCGTAGGCATCGCGCTTCACGAGTCGTAGACGTCTTCGACGAAGTGCGAGAGCTGCAGCGCCGCGTCGCGCACGACGCAGATCGTCGTCGCGTAGTCCATCGCCACGGGTCCGATCAGCGAGACCGTGCCCAGCGGGCGCCGCGGCAGTCCGTAGCCGGCCGTGACCATCGCCAGCGAGCGCATCGCGGGCGCGGTGTTCTCGGCGCCGATGCGCACGATGACGTCGCGCTCGTCGAGCGCCTGGCGCAGCATGTCCAGCAGCGTGACGCGTCCCTCGAGCATCTGCATGAGCTCGTTGATCTGCGACAGGTCCTGGAAGCGGTGCTCGGACAGCAGCCGCGCGGCGCCGTCGACGTAGAGCGAGTCCTGTGCGGTCTCGGCGAGCTCGGTGAAGACCGGCACGAGCCGGTCCATGAAGCGCCGCTCGGTCGGGCCCATCGACGGGTCGGCGAGGCGCGTGCGCAGCTTGCGCGCGCCGAGGCCGAGGCCGGCGAGCTCCTCGTTGAGGAACTCCGACGCCCATACGACGAGGCCGTTGTCGACCGGCGAGTCGAACGTCAGCATCCGCTTGGAGACGCCGCCGGTCGAGGTGATGATCACGACCATCACGATCTGCGGCTGCAGGCGCAGTACCTCGATGTGGCGGATCGTCGCGGTCTCCAGCGGCGGCGCTGAGACGACCGCGAGCAGGTTCGTCACCTGCGACAGCGTCTCGGTCGTCACGCGCATCGCCTCGTCGATCTCGCGGCGCACGAGCGACAGCTCGACGGCGTGGCCGCCGGGGCGCGTCGCGGGCAGCAGGCGGTCGACGAAGTAGCGGTAGCCGGAGTCGGTCGGAACGCGGCCGGCGGAGGTGTGCGGGTGGGCGAGCAGCCCGTGCTCCTCGAGCATCGCGAGCTCGTGGCGCACGGTCGACGGGCCAGCCTCGAGCTCGGGATCGGCCGCCAGCGTGCGCGACGCCACGGGCTGCACCGTCGCCTGGTAGGCGAGCACGACCTTGCGCAGGATCAGCTCTTGGCGCGGCGTCAGCATCGGCACGATTGTACGAGCGCCGCTGGCGCGGCCTTCGTCGGGTTGACGCGGCGGACTGCCCGCAGCTATGTTCGAGTGCGAGAAAGACGGGTCTGTATCGCACGCTCACGGGTGAGGGTCACGGCGACAGGTCCAGCGAGGATGGAGCAGCTCGCCGCCACCGGTCCGGTGGCGGCTGCCGCCTGACGCGGTGAGTCAACAGCGAGGAGACAACGCATGACTGATTACGATCCGAGAACCGACACGGGCATTCCGACGGAGCCCGTAGGTTCGCTTCCGCGGCCCAGCAGCCTGCAGGAGGCCTACGCCCAGTACGACGCGGGCGACATCTCCAAGGAGGACCTGGAGAAGCAGCAGGACGCGGCATGCAAGGACTCGATCGAGCGCAGCGAGGCGACCGGCTCGCCGATCATCTCCGATGGCGAGCAGCGCTGGTCGAGCTTCGCGACGTACCCGATCGCCGACACGCTCGCCGGCACGGGGCTCGCTCCCAACCTCGGCCCGGGCGGTCAGTTCTTCGCGATCTTCGCCGACGGCCACGGTCGTCAGCTGCCCAAGCTCACCGGCGGTCCGCTGAAGTACAACTTCTACGCCGCCGACACGCTGGCCAAGTCGCTGCCCTACGCGAACAAGCCGATGAAGCAGGCCGTCATCGCCCCGTCGATGCTGGCGCTGCTGTACCCGCTGAAGGACCCGGTCGAGGGCTACACGCGCGAGGAGTTCGAGGAGGACATCGTCCAGGAGTGCGTGACGGACATCCGCAAGGCGTTCGAGGCCGGCGCCGCTCGCGTCTCGATCGACTTCACCGAGGGTCGCCTGGCGACCCGCGAGGACCCGCGCAACCCGTGGACGGGTGCTGGCCTGCTGCCGCACTTCATCGAGCTCAACAACCGCGTGCTGGCGAACTTCTCCGACGAGGAGCGCACCAAGATCGGCATCCACACCTGCCCCGGTGGCGACCGTGACTCGGTGCACTCCGCCGACGTGCCCTACAACAACCTCCTGCCGGAGATGTTCAAGATCAACGCCGGCTACTTCCTCATCCAGCTCGCCTCCGAGCGCGAGAAGGACCCGGTCTACGAGTCGATCGGACAGCACAGCCGCGACGACCAGATGTGCTACATCGGCGTGACCAATCCGGGCAACCCGCGTCCCGAGAGCGCCCAGGAGATCTGCGACCGGATCGTGCGTGCCGCGGACTTCATCCCCAAGGAGCGCCTCGGCACGACCGACGACTGCGGGTTCTCGCCGTTCTCGATCGACGAGAAGCCCAACCACGGATCGCCCGACTACGCCCGCGAGATCGCCTTTCAGAAGATCAAGGCGCGCGTCGAGGGCACCCGCATGGCCGCCGAGAAGCTCGGCGTCAGCTGACCCGCGAAATCAGGTAGACGCAGCGCGACGGCCCGCCACCCGGCGGGCCGTCTTGTTGCGAGCACAGGCGTCCCGCTAGTCGACCGCGAGCGTGGCCTCGGCGCCGCGGACGATCGCCTTGCCATCCTGCGAGCACGTGAGATCGAGGATCGCCTCGGCAGCGGCGACCTCGCGCACGGTCCCCGTCACGACGAGCTCGTGCCCGGGCAGGCCCATGCCGCGAAACTGCAGCGACAGCCGGCGCAGCGACGCCGGGCCGCCGCCGGCGGCGGTCGCCGCCCGCGCGACCTGCGCCATCGTGTAGAGGCCGTGCAGGATGCGCCCGGGCAGACCGACCTCGAGCGCGAACGCCTCGTCGATGTGGATCGGGTTGAAGTCGCCCGAGGCGCCCGCGTAGCGCACGGTGAGGTAGCGGTCGGGCGTGACGGACAGCGGTTCGATCTCGGCGCCGGGATCGAGCGCCATCGTCAGCCTCCGCGCACGATGTTCGACCACGTGCCCGTGCAGACCGTCTCGCCGCGCTGGTTGTGCGACACGGACTCGAAGACGAAGAAGGCGTTGCCCCGCCGCTCGCTGACGTCCTTGACGCTGACCGTCGTGGCGATCTCGTCGCCGGCGACGACGAGCGGGCCCCACTCGAACTCCTGCCCGGCGTGCACGAGGCGCGCGAAGTCGATGCCGACCTCGGGATCGAACATCCCCGCCGCGATCGCCGGCATCGCGTAGACGACCGCGAACATCGGCGGCGCGACGACGTCCTCGTGGCCGGCCGCGCGCGCCGCCTCGACGTCGAGATGCAGCGGGTCGCTCTCGCCGACCGCGCGGGCATACTCGCGCACCTTCTCGCGCCCGACGGCGTAGTCGGCCGGCGGGTAGGTCTTGCCGATGACGTCGGTGTTGACGGCCACGCCGCCAGTGATAGCAGCCCCTAGGTCTTGGGCGCCGACAGCGCGGCGAGCGCGACGAGCGACGGGGCCTTGGCGACCGCGCCGATCGACTTCGCCCTGGCGGTCATGAGGTCGACCCGGAACAGCCGCGAGCGCGGCGCCCCGGAGCGGCGCGCCAGGACGTAGGCCGCGCCGTCGCGGGCGGAGATGTCAAAGCCCAGCGGCCCGGCCAGGTCGACGCCGAGCGGGCCGACCGTGCTCAGCACGCCGTCGTTGGGCGGCGCCTGGATGACGAGCGTGTCGCGAGCGGTGTCGATGTCGTAGAGCGTCGTCGTCGTCGCGCCGCGCACGTTGTTCGTGTAGGCCGCGCCCAGCGCGGCCGGCGGCATGCCGGCAGCGGGATCGCCGGCCTTGTAGACGAGCGCCTTGTCGGCCATCGCGACGGCGCCCGTATCGGGATGCAGGCGCAGGTTCTGACCGCCGGTGGAGGCGAGGCGGATGCGATCGACCATCGGGTTGAAGTCGAAGGCGAAGCTCGAGCCCGACAGCGCCGGCATGAACGGGCCGCCGCCGATGGCCGTCACGGTCCTCTTCGAGCGCGAGACGGTGTACAGGCGGCTCTGGTTGGTGATCGCGACGAGCTGGCGGTTGGCGGGGCGCACGTCGAGGCCGACGATGCGCTCGCCGGAGGACAGGCCCTTCAGCGCGACGCGCTTCCAGTCGCCGGGCTTCGAATCGCTGAACGTGTAGAGGCGGTTCTTCGAATCGACGGCCGCGAAGGTCTCCGCGGAGGCGGTCGAGGCAAGGGCCGAGGGCAGGACGAGCGCGGCGCTGGCGGCCACGAGGCGAAGACGAAGCACAGGGGCCTCCAAGGTCGGTTGGTGGCTGCTGCGCCAGAACCGGCGCCACGGTTCACGACCGGGCGCGCCGCCACTTACATGAAGCTCGGCACCGTGCCGCCATCCGCCGACCATGAGGCGCCCGCGACGGTGCTCGCGCGTTCGGAGCACAGGAACACGATCACCGCGGCGATCTCCTCGGGCTCGGCGAAGCGGCCGAGCGGCACCTTCGCCTGCTGGGCGTCCAGCGCCTCCTCGCGGGTCACACCGCGCGCGGCGGCGGCCTGATCGGCGAGGCCGCCCTCGTCGAGCCACAGCGGCGAGCTCACCGGCCCCGGCGCAACCGCGTTGACGAGCACGCCCTCCCCAACCCATCGGTCGGCGACGTGACGCGACAGCGACAGCTGCGCGGCCTTCGTCACCGAGTAGGCGACGTTGGTCAGCGACGGGCGCTTGCCCGACGACGAGCAGACGTTGACGATCCGCCCCCAGCCGGCCTGCGCCATCGGCGGCGCGGCGGCGCGCATGAGCCGCATCGGGCCCATGACGTTCAGCTCCCACTGGTCCTGCCAGTCCTCGTCGGAGAGCTCGTCCATCGCCAGGACGAAGCTCGTGCCGGCGTTGTTGACCAGCACGTCGACGGACCCGAAGCGCTCGGCGCACGCCGCCACGATCAGCTCGCCCGCGCCGGGGTCGGTGACGTCAGCGGCGAGCCACTGGCCGCCGGCGTCCGCCGCGACGCGCTCGAGCTCGGTCTCGTCGCGGGCGACGAGCAGCACGCGCGCGCCCTCCCCCCACAGCAGCCGCGCGGTCGCCAGCCCGATGCCGCTCGTCGCGCCGGTGACGATGCACGCCCTGCCGTCGAGGCCGAGATCCATGAGCGCTGAACCTAGCGCCACTCAGCGCGGGTCGCGCAGCAGCAGCTCGACGTTGCGATCGCGCGGCTGCCCCTGCGCCCCGTCCTCGACGCCGACCTGCGGGTCGTTGTAGGCCATCTCTCGCCCCAGCGCCGCCAGCGTCGAGGGCGCGAAGTCGCCCGCCGGCGTGCCGGGGCCCGGCGTCGCGAGCGTCGCGGCGTGGTCGATCAGGGTGCCGAAGATCGACAGCGTGCCGTCGCGGTTGTCCATGATCTCCAGCAGGCGCGACTGGACCGGCCAGTCGATCTCCGACGACGTCTCGATCGCCCAGAATCCGCCGCCGCCCTCGCGCGCCAGCGGCGTGACGCGGTGCTCGTGCGTATGGCCCGCGATGTAGGCGATCACGCGCGGGTGCGCGAGCAGCAGCGCGCGCAGATCTCCGCCGAGGCGCAGCGGGCGCGAGCTGCGCGGGTCGAGATCGCAGCCCGGGCCGGTGACGGCGCGCAGCGCGCAGTCGCCGGCATCCTCGTCGGGCGCGCCGCTGGTGAGGTCGCGGATCGGGTGATGACCGAAGACGACAACGAGCTCGCGCCTGTCCTCGGCGGCCTTCAGCTCGCGTTCGAGCCAGCGAAACTGCGGGTCGTCGAGGTTGCCGTCGGAGTTGATCCGGCCTCCCTCGGCGACGGTGTCGATCGAGATCATCCGCAAGCCCGCCCGCGGGCTGAAGGCGTAGTAGGCGGCCTGCCCGCGCGACGCCGCGAGCTCGCCTGGATCGACGTGGCCGAAGCCGTGGGCGTCGGTCTGATGGCCGGTGTCGTGCAGCGCCTTGTAGGCCGGACGGTCGGCGAAGGCGCGGCGCGCGTCGGGTGCGACGACGATCGAGCGCGCCGGGCTCGTCAGCAGCGCGCTCAGGCCCGGCAGGCCGGTGGCGGCGGCGAGCGGCTTGACGCATCCGCGGGCGACGACGTCGAGCGCCTGCAGCGCGTGGATGTTGCCCTGCACGGTGCCGTCGTGGTTGCCGAGGGCGACGTAGCTCGGGCGGTCCAGCCCGGTGGCCTCGAACGCGACCTGCGCGCGGTCCATCAGCCCGGGGTGGCGCGGCCAGGCGGCAAACGCGCCGGAGGGGCGGTTGGGGTCATAGAAGCGCCCGGATTCGAGCACGTCGGAATCGTCCTGCACGCCGGTGTAGCGCGCCGCCTCTCCGTTGGGCGCGACTCTGGCAGATGGGTTGGCCTCGCTGCTGGTGCGCCCAACGGGCCCGGCGAGCGCGCCGCAGATGCCTCCCTCGACGCCGGAGTTGGGATCCAGCCGACCGCCCTCCAGCAGCCGCACGACCCACGAGGTCTCGTTGATCTGCTGGTTGTCGGCGGAGTCCCCGGTGGTGATCGACAGCGCCAGCCGGGCGTGGCGGCGCTTGCGATTGCGGATCGGGCTCGCGTCGAAGCGGTTGACCTGGCGCACGACCTCGTCGACGGTGAACGGCTCGAACGCCTCCTGCGGGCGCCAGGCCGACTCGAATGCCGAGCCGTCGAGGTCGAGCGCCTCTGCGCGGGCGGGCGACTCCTCGTCGGCGAGCTGGAAGTCCGACAGCTGCGCGAAGTACAGCAGCGAGCGCCGGCGGGCCAGGCGCCCCAGGCGCGGCGCCGCGAGGTCGTCGCGCACGACGCGCTTCCAGCCCGCCGCGAGCCGCAGGCGCGAGTACGGCGCGCCCGGATCGCCGCCGATCGTCGCGTAGGAGGTCGTCGTCTTGCGCAGCGGCGCGGCGGCGGCGGGCGCGGCGGCCCACACCGCGGCGGCCGTCAGCGCGGTTGTCGCGAGCGCGGTATGCAGCCTGGCCACCGGCGAAAGAGTATCTTCGCCGACGCTGCTCATGCCACTGCCGATCACGACCGAACGCCTCCGGCTGCGCGTCTATCGAGAGGACGATGTCGAGCAGATTCACGCGGTGCTGTACGGCGATCCGGCAGTGCGCCAGCTGACCGGCGGAGTCTCGACCGTCGACGAGACACAAGCGATCATCGCCCACTACATCGATCTGCACGAGCGCCTCGGGTACTCGTATTGGGCCGTCGAGGAGCGCGGCAGCGGACAGATCGTCGGGGAGGCTGGGCTCAAGCCCCTCGACGATGTGGGTCCGGATGTCGAGATCGGCTACGCCTTCGCCGAGGCTTGCTGGGGTCGCGGCTACGCGACCGAGGCCGCCGAGGCGATTCGTGACGAGGCGTTCGGGCCCCTGGGCTTCGAGCGCATCTTTGCGACGGCGCGTGAGGCGAACGCCGGGTCGCGAAACGTGCTCGACAAGCTCGGGTTCACGCCGAACAGCCCGCCCGGGCCGGCCCACGCCGACCTGCGCTACTACGTCGTGGACCGCGCTCGATACGTCAGGCCGGGCTAGGCATTGTCATCCGGAATCCACGCACGATCCGGTGGGCTTACGGGTGCTCCCCTTGGGTCCGCGCCCAGGGCCTTCAGGAGGGAGGTGCAGTTGCGCTTCCCGTCAGTGCATCCAACCGCGCGATAGTGCTCGTGCGCCCGCCGGAGACGATCCCGGGCACTGTCGGGATCTGCGCCGGGCGCATGGAGATCGAGCTCGCCCAGTCCCGCGAGGCAGTTGGCCTGTCCCAGCGGATTGCGGATCTGCTCGAAGAGCTCGAGCGCCGATGTGAAGCCCACGCGAGCGAGTTCGGGGTCGACTTCGACTTCCGCGAGATCGCGCCCGCAGTTTGCTTGCCCGAGCACGTGGCTGATCTCCACGTAGAGGCGCAGCGCGTCATCGAAGGTCTGGCTCGCCTCCTCGAGCCTCCCCTGACGCCATAGGACGTCGCCGAAGCCCTTGATGCAGTTGGCCTCGCCCAAGAGATCGCGCCCGAGGTAGAGCTTTGCTGCAGCGTCGAAGCGGCCCCGCGCCTCCTCGAGCGCCCGGTCGCGCAACGCGATCTGCCCCAGGCCGAGCAGGCAGTTGGCCTCCCCACGTTGCTGGTCGGGCAGCCGTCGATAGATCGCCATGGCGTCCTCGAAGCGGGCGCCAGCGGCATCGTGCCTGAACCGACGGAGGCTGACCTCGGCTAGCCCCAGGATGGCCGTCGCACGGTGAGCGTCGTCGACCGGCACACGGCAGTGACCCCGTGCCTTGGTGAAGCACCTGCGAGCGTAGTTGCAGTCCGAGCGGGCCAACGCGCTCAGAGCGATGACGTTGAGCAGATCGACGCGTTGCTCGACGGGCATCTTCAGCTTCAAGGCCAGCTCGGCAAGCGGCGCCAGGCTCTTGCCCACGAACCAGGCGTAGTTCTTCATGGCGAGCGTCGCGCTGACCCCCGTCCGAGCTTCTCCTCCAGCGCTGTCCGTATCGCCCAGTCGATGTTGGCGCTCTCATCGGTCATCCGGTGTGTGCTCTGCGTCCCTTCGGGATGCCCGACCTTGGGCCCGTGCACGTTGGCGAGTTCGCAGTAGTGCTCGACGGCTCTGCGGAGGTCATCGCTCGCGGGCGCCCAGCGACGATCGGCGTGCTGACGAATGAGCTCGTGCAATCGCAGGCGGTCAGGCCACTCCTTGGCAAGCGCGGCCGCGCACAGGCTGTGCGAAGCGGCGTCGCTCAGATCGGGCAACAGCAGCTCGAGATCGTGATTGCACTCGACGCCTGCCGGGAGGGGGGCCATCAAGCTCAGCAGGCGCTGCGCGTCGGGGCTGACCCCTGCGATAGCGATCTCGAACGTGGCCGCGAGGCTGGCTTCGACCCCCCCGCCCTCGAGTTCGAGCATGTCGGTCTTTCGCCGATTCCACTCCTCGCTCAGCCGGGCGACGCTCGGACGAGTGATGGCCCGGTGGGCCATCAACTCGATGGCCCACGGCACGCCCCAGAGTTGCCCGACCAGCGACTCGAGATGCGGATCGTCCGCGACGCAGTCGTTCGACACCCTGTTGAACAGCTCCACGGCGGATACGGGATCGAGCCCGGTCAGCTCGAGCGGTTCGCCCCACGCGACTCCGAGCGGCGGCGCGCCGGCGCGCAACGTGCACACGAGCACCAACCCAGTGACATCCGCCAGGCTCCTGAGCAGCTGAGCGACCTCCGTCGAAAACGGCGTCTCAGCCCCATCGAGGATCAGCAGCGCTGGCCGACCGCGCTGCGACGCAGGCGACAGCTCGGCGAGCACCCGACGAGCGTCGGGCCGCACCTCGAGCACCTTTGCGATCTCCTCGATCAGATCTGCGGCGTTGCGCGACGCGGAGCAGGGCACCACATAGCGCCGAAGGCCGAACCGCGTGGCAACCCGCCGGTCGTGTGCGCACGCGATCGCCAGCTCGGTCTTGCCGATGGCAGGGAGCCCGAGCAGGGGCACGGGCTTCGGCTTCGGAGCGCACACCGCGGCGACGAGGGTCTCCACGTCCTTGTCGCGACCGCAGAATGGATACGTCAGCGGTGGAACGTTCTGAGGCAGCTCGGCGACACGCTCCAGCAGCCGGGTGGCGATGGCTGAGATGTACCGCTTCTCGAGGGTCTTTCGCAAGGTCTCCTCGCCCACAGGAAGCGATTCCGCCGCCTTCCTCCGGCGCACTTCCATCGTGCGATGCCCGATCTCCGTGATGTCGAACAGGTGAACCAGGGCACGCCTCTCATCCTCGCCCTTCCAGAGTTCGGCGATCACGTCCGCGAGTTCACCCTTCAGCGCCTTGCGAAGCGCATCGATCGTCGGATTGGGCGGGGCGTGCGCGACGACGCGCGGGAGCGCGAGGAGGCTCGAGATCTTGGATCGGTGCTCCTCGAATGCCCCATGCTTGAAGAGGTGCCGGAGCTCTGCCGCAAGCAGGTCCTCAGTGAGATCCGCGGCTGACACAAGGACGTCGTCTTGCCTGCTCACAATCGGCAATTGTCTTACCAGGATTTTGCCACTGACCACATCCAGACTGCGAACGGAGGCCAATCACGACCGAAGGAGAGAAGACACATGGCGTCGCAACGCATCCGCTCAGCAAGAAGGCAAAGCGCAGTTGTCGTCCGCCGCTGCGGCTCGACCATTACGGGGGCCGCGGCCGTGGTGGTGATCGCCGCGTGCACGTTGCTCAGCGCGGCTCCGAGCACTCCGGCCCTGGCCGCCGGTCCCTCGCCACCGATCGCGATGGCCGACATGTTCCTCGTCGAGCAGGACGGCAACTGGTTCTGCAACGGAGGGCCGCGCCAGCTCAACAACGCCGCGTGCTCCAAGGAGACAACTTCCGCACAGGCGGTGGCGGAGCTGCTCGACAGCCTGCCGAGCAACCCCGGGAGCCTCTTCCTGAAAGTCGGAAAGGCCCGCAACGACTGCGCGAACGGCCAAGAGCCCGTGCCCGGCCGCGTGGCGGCGGGCTGCTCGACGGCCGTGCCCGCACCCCGGACATGCCCTGACGATTCGACACCGTATTGCCGGCTCAAGGCATTGGTCGCCAAGAAGATCAAGCTCGGGATCGTCATCGGTGGCGAAGCCGAGAAGGCGCCGCGCACCGCCAGCGACTTGATCTGGCACGCGTGCAAGATCGGGAATGCCGATACGGAGGGCCTCTACGGCTTCGTGTGGCTCGACGAGGTGCGCCAGTTCGACGGGCCATCGTTGAGGTCCGCGGTGCGCAGGATCCAGGCGCGTCAGTACGCCGACGGGACCGCATGCGACCCGGGGCGCGCCGATCGCCCGCCGTGGAAGGTCATCACGAACGACACGACCTGGCGGCCCGGCGGACCCATCACGCTGCGCACGGGAGCGTGGGCGCACGCCAGGCACCTCGGGTTGCTTGCCCGCAACCCGAAGCGCATCGCACAGGCGCTCGCCGGCGGCATCGATCGTGTGCTCACGCCCACGGATGTCGCTTTCGTCAACACCGTCAACCGTGGTCCGCAACGAAGCCGAGCGGTGCTGCGGCTCGAGGTGCCCTCGCAATCGAGTCGGTTCGCCGCGATGTCTCGCGGGCGTCAGTGCAAGCTCCCGACCCGGTGGGCGGTGCTGCAGCGCACGCACCGTTACACGCTGATCCACCCACTGTACATCCACGGAGCCCGCCCGGAGTTGGCGGACTGGAAGGAGAACCCCTACGACAGCTTCGCGGAAGATACCTTCGGCCTGCAGAAGGCGTTGATCGAGCGCCCACGCACAAGAGGGCTGCCCTCTTGCGGCTCCGATGAGCAGAGCTCACCCGACCGTTCTTCCGACACAGAAGACGACAACGCCCCAGATGCCGAGCCCTCGTTGGATGACGCTCGATACAACGAGCCGGCGCCCGTCCCCCCGCCCCCGACACCAGCCCTACGGGCTCCGGGCGTCGGATCCGGTGACGCCTCCGCCGTGTCCTGCATCAGCGCCCGCCTCCATGGTTGGGTCAATCCGCATGGCAGCGCGACCAGCTTCACCTTCGAGCTCTGGAAGCGCGGCGGGGACGCCACGAGGCAGACCGGGGGCGGCAACGTCGGCCCGGTCAACAACCGAGAGCACGTCTCGCGCGTCGCCGATGGGCTGCAGCGGGACACGGGCTACACCGGCAGGCTGATCGCGGTCAATGCCGCGGGCCGGTCCGTCTCGGAGATCTTCTCCTTCACGACCCGGGCTCGGTGCTAGAGCAGAGCGGCACGATCGCCTGGGCGCCCCGGTCGACGGCCGGGGCGTCCGGCCGTCTGGCAACGCCTCAGCGCGCGGCTAGTCTCGCCACGTGACCAGCCTGCCGATCGCACGCAACACGGCGCTGCTGTCGGGCTCGCTGGCGATGAACTCGGCGACGCTGCAGCTCGGCGCGGCGGTGGCGTCGCTGACTCTCGTGCGCGTGCTGGGCGTCGAGGGCCTGCTGGGGCTCGGACCGGCGATCATGCTCGCGTCGGGCGCGCTCGCGGCGCTGCCGGTCGGCGTGCTGATGGACCGCTTCGGCCGCGTGCCGGTATTGGCGGCGGGCTTCGGAGCGGGGATCGCGGGCTGCCTGCTGTCGGCGCTTGGCAGCGCGCGGAGCTGGCCGGTCGTCGTGCTCGCGGGCCTCGTGCTCGTCGGCGCCGCGCAGGCCAGCGCGCTGCTGGCGCGCACGGCCGCCGGGGACATGTATCCGCCCGATCGCCGCGCGCGCGGGATCGCGCTCGTGCTGTTCGGCTCGGTCTTCGGCGCGATCCTCGGGCCGGCGGTCTTCAGCCCGCTGCTCGCCGGGCGCGAGCTCGACGGCGAGGCGCTCGGCACGCTGTGGCTGGCCGCGAGTGGCTTCATGGTCGCCGGGCTGGCGATCGTCTGCTTCGTGCGACCCGATCCCATGCGGATCGCCGAGCTGCTGCGCCCGGAGTCCGGCGAAGCCGACGAGGTGGCGGCCCCCGCGGCGCCGCTGCGCGAGCTGATCCGCCGCCCGGGCGTGATCCCGGCGCTGCTCGCCGCGCAGGCGAGCTTCGCGGTGATGGTCGCCCTCATGACCCTGACCGGGGCGATCGTCGTCGACCATCACCACCACGGCGCATCCAACGTCTTTCCGATCATCGGCGCGCACGTGATCGGGATGTTCGGTCTGATCGTGTTCGTCGGCGACCTCGTCGACCGCTTCGGGCGCACGATCTCGCTCGCCGGCGGCCTGCTGCTGATGGCGGCCTCGGCGATCAGCCTGCTGTGGGTCACGAGCGTGCCTGCGGTCGGCGTCGCGCTGTTCGGTCTGGGCCTCGGCTGGAACTTCTCGTTCGTCGCGGCCACGGCCGTGCTGTCGGACAGCACCGAGGCCTCCGAGCGCGGCAAGCTGCTGGGCTTCAACGACCTGCTCGCCGGCCTGACCGGCGCCGGGCTGGCGCTGCTCGGCGGGCTGGCGCTGACGGCGCTCGGCGTCGCGTCGCTGGCGATCGGCGGCGCCGCGCTGGTCTTCGCGCCAGCGCTGTGGATCCTGCGCGCGGGCGCGGCCCCGGCCGCGGCGGCGCGCGCATGAGCCCGCTGCGCTGGTCGCTACAGATCGCCGCGCTCGGCTGCGCGGTGGCGTCGCTGACGCAGCGCTGGACGGAGCAGGCGTTCGCCGTCAAGGACACCGTCGTGACGAATCAGTTCAGCGAGGCGGGCGTCCTGAACCTTCTCAACACGTACGCCATCCCCGAGCAGCCGCCCGAGTCCGCCGGGGTCGTGATCGTCAAGGTGGTGGCGATCCTCGTGACGATCGGGGCGGTCGTGGTCCTGCGCTCCGGCCGCTCCGGGCGCCTGACCCCCGTGGCCGCCTTCGCCGTGACGCCGATCGCGGCCGCGGCCTCGCTGCACGTGCTGTCCTCCGACACGCTCGTGCGCGGCGACGGCCTGCTGTGGCTCTGGGGCGCGTCGATCGCGCTCAGCCTGCTGGCGGCCGCGAACGTCGCGGCGTGCCCGCAACGCGGCTGACGGGTCAGTCGCCGAGCTCGAGCACCGCCAAAAACGCCTCCTGGGGGACCTCGATGCGGCCGACCTGCTTCATGCGCTTCTTGCCCTCCTTCTGCTTCTCGAGCAGCTTGCGCTTGCGCGAGATGTCGCCGCCGTAGCAACCGGCTATGACGTCCTTGCGGTAGGCCTTGACGGTCTCGCGAGCGATGATGTGCGCGCCGATCGCCGCCTGGATCGGGACGTCGTACTGCTGGCGCGGGATCTTCGCCTTGAGCTTCTCGACCATGTTGCGCCCGACGTCGTAGGCCTTCTCGCGGTGCACGACCATCGACAGCGCGTCGACCTGCTCGCCGCCGAGCAGGATGTCGAGCTTGACCATGTCCGAGGCCTGCATGTCGCCGAGCTCGTAGTCCAGCGACGCGTAGCCCTTCGTGCGCGACTTCAGCGCGTCGAAGAAGTCGATCACGATCTCCGCCAGCGGCAGCTCGTAGGACAGCTGCACGCGGTCGGCGGTCAGGAAGTGCATCCCTTTGGTCGTCCCGCGCCGCTGCTGGCAGAGCTCCATGATCGGCCCGATGTACTCCTTCGGCGTGAGGATCGAGGCGGCGATCATCGGCTCGCGGATCTCGGCGATCCGCCCCGGGTCGGGGAAGTCCGACGGGATGTGGACCTCGATCTCGGAGTTGTCGGTCAGCGTCACGTCGAAGCGCACCGAGGGCATCGTCGCCATCAGCTCGATGTCGTACTCGCGCTCCAGGCGCTCGCGCACGATGTCCATGTGCAGCAGGCCCAGAAAGCCGCAGCGGAAGCCGAACCCGAGCGCCTCGGACACCTCGGGCTCCCACGACAGCGCGGCGTCGTTGAGCTCGAGCTTCTCGAGCGCGTCGCGCAGGTCGGGGTACTCGTCGGAGTCGATCGGAAACAGCCCGCAGAAGACGACCGGCTGCACGTCGCGGTAGCCGGGGAGCGCCTCGACGGCCGGATTGCGCTTCGTCGTCAGGGTGTCGCCGACGGCCAGTGCCGAAACCTCCTTGATGCCGGTGATGATGAAGCCGACCTCGCCCGGGCCGAGCTGATCGGTCACGACCATCGCCGGCGTGAAGAAGCCGATGTCGTCGATGTCGGCCTCGGTGCTGCCGGCCATCGAGCGGATCGCGTCGCCCTTCTCGAACGTGCCGTCGACGACGCGGATGTAGGCGATCACGCCGCGGTACTGGTCGAACTCGGAGTCGAAGATCAGCGCGCGCGGCGGGGCGTCCGGATCGCCCGACGGCGGCGGCACCTGCGCGACGAGCTGCTCGAGCACGTCGACCACGCCCTCACCGGTCTTGCCGGAGATGTGCAGGATGTCGTCGGTCGGCTCGCCGAGCAGCTCGGCGACCTCCTCGGCGACGCGCTCGGGCTCGGCACCCGGCAGGTCGATCTTGTTGAGCACCGGGATCAGCTCGAGGCCGCCCTCGATCGCGAGGTACGTGTTGGCGAGCGTCTGCGCCTCGACGCCCTGCGAGGCGTCGACGATCAGCAGCGCGCCCTCGCACGCGGCCAGCGAGCGGCTGACCTCGTAGGTGAAGTCGACGTGGCCGGGCGTGTCGATCAGATGCAGCTGGTAGGTCTCGCCGTCGCGGGCGTCATAGAGGACGCGCACGGCCTGGGCCTTGATCGTGATCCCGCGCTCGCGCTCGAGGTCCATCGAGTCGAGCACCTGGGCGCGCATCGATCGAGGATCGACGGTCTTGGTCATCTCCAGGATGCGATCGGCCAGCGTCGACTTGCCATGGTCGATGTGGGCGATGATCGAGAAGTTGCGGATGTGAGCCTGGTCGACCACGGTCGCGCTACAGGGTAGGGCGCGGCGTCGCGGGGCCGGCCGCGCGAGGGCCGTGGGCTTGTTTCCGTCGCGCTGCATGGCAAGCTTCCCGCCGGTGTTGCATTCCTGTGAACGCGACCCGGTCTCCTTCGCGGAAGGGAGCGCTCCCGAGCGGCCCCCCTGGCGCAGCGTGCTGGCCGGTCCCGCGGTGGCCGTCGTCACGCTCGTCGCCGCGCTGCTGGCGACGGGCGCGGCGGGGGTGCCGCTGCGCGATCCCGACGGCGTGGCCGGACGGCGCCTGCTGTGGGTGGTGCTGCTGGTGTTGGTGCTGGTGGCGCTCGACGTCGTGGTCCGCGCCGGCCGCCGGACGGGGAGCCTCAGGCCGTCGCGGGCCGCGCTGGAATGCGTCCGGCGCGAGCGCTGGCACTGGCACCGAGGGCTCGTGGTCGGCAGCGCCCTCGTCAGCTTCTACGTGTCATACCTGGCGTATCGGAACCTCAAGAGCGTTGTTCCCCTGCTGCGGCCCGGTGAGCTGTTCGACCGCCAGCTGACGGACTTCGAGCGCGACCTGTTCGGCGGCGATCCGTCGGCCCTGCTGCATTCCCTGCTCGGAATCGGGGTGCAGACCCACGTCCTGTCGGTCGTCTACCTGTTCTACCTGCTCTTCGTGCCGGTCTCGCTCGCGCTCGCGATGGTCTTCTCGCGCGACCTGCGCGGTGGGCTCTTCTACGTCACGGCGCTGTCGATGAACTGGCCGCTGGGCGCGGCCACCTATCTCCTGGTGCCGGCGTTGGGACCGGTCTACGCCACCCCGGGCAACTTCGCCGACCTGCCCGCGTCGGGGGCCTCCGCGCTGCAGAGCGTGCTGCTCGACCTTCGGCTGGACTTCCTGCGCGACCCGGTCGCTTCAGGCGCGGCGCAGAGCATCGCGGCATTTGCGTCGGTGCACGTCTCGATGATCTTCACCGCTGCGGTGGCGGCGCACCTGCTTGGGCTCGCGCGGCGCCTGCGCATCGGCTTGTGGATCCTGCTCGCGCTGACGATCGTGGCCACGATCTACCTGGGCTGGCACTACGTCGTCGACGACGTCGCCGGCGTGCTCATCGGGCTGGCGGCGCTCGCGCTCGCGCGCGTCCTCACCGGCTTCCGTCGGCGTCCCCCGCAGGTCGCCCTCGCCGATGGCCAGACCGGTGCGATGTCGACTTCCGAGCAGTCGGCCGTTTCGGGCCGGCGCGTAGGCGGGCTCGTGCGGCCCGCGCCAAGATCTCGCTCCGTGCGGTCGTTGCGTGAACGCGCCGCGGGCGCGCCGGCGAAGCCGGCCGCTCCCGACCCGCCTCCGTGGCGCAGCGTGCTCGCCGGCCCGCTGGTGGCCATGTTCACGCTCGTGGCGGCGCTGCTTGCCACGCGCGCTGCCGGGGTTCCGCTGCGCGATCCCGACCATGTCGCCGCGAAGTACTTCGTGCTCGTGGGCTGCTCGGTGTTGGTGCTCGTGTGGCTTGACGTCGCGATCCGCGCCGGCCGCCGGACCGTGACGCTCACGCCGTCGCGCGCGGCGATGCGAAGCGTCCGGCGCGAGCGCTGGAGCTGGCAGCGCGCAGTGGCGGTCGGCAGCGCGCTGATCAGCTTCTACGTGTCGTACATGGCCTATCGCAACCTCAAGGGCGTTGTGCCCCTGCTTCGTCCCGATGACCTCTTCGACCGCCAGCTGGCCGACTTCGAGCGCAGCCTGTTCGGCGCCGATCCGGCGGCGCTGTTGCACTCCCTGCTGGGCACCGGGGTGCAGACGCAGGTCCTGTCGGTCATCTACGTCGTCTTCATCGTCCTGCTGCCGCTCTCGCTCGCGCTCGCCCTGGTCTTCTCGCGCGACGTGCCCGGCGGGCTCTTCTTCGCGACGGCGCTGTCGATCAACTGGCCGCTGGGCGCCGCGAGCTACTTCCTGATCCCTGCCCTGGGACCGATCTACGCCGCGCCGGCGGCCTTCGCCGACCTGCCCGAGTCGAAGGTCACCTACCTTCAGGGCGTCCTGCTCGACCAGCGGGCCGAGTACCTGCGCGACCCGGTCTCCGCCGAGATCGCCCAGAGCATCGCGGCCTTCGCGTCGGTGCACATCTCGATGATCTTCACGGCCGCGCTGGCCGCCCACCTGCTGGGGCTCGCGCGGCGCCTGCGCATCGGCTTGTGGATCCTGCTGGCACTGACGACCGTGGCCACCGTCTACCTCGGCTGGCACTACGTCGTCGACGACGTCGCCGGCGTGCTCCTCGGGCTGGTCGCGCTGGCGCTCGCGAGCGGGCTGACCGGCTTCAAGCTGCGCAGCTCGCGCCGTCTGCCTGACGGGCCGGCGGTGAAGTCCTCCCCCGCCCCGGTGCTGCAGACGGCCGAGGACTCACTTCAGTGAGCGCGGCGCGACCGTCGTTGGGACGCGGAGGTGGAGGTCGACGCGGCGCGGTCGAGCGGACGGCGGCGCGCTGAGATCAGCCGCGCCGGCGGCGCAGGCGCGAGCCGAGCGCGTCGCGGATCTGCTGGGCCTCGGGCACGCGCAGCGCGAGCACGGCGGCCGCGTAGGCGCCGAGGCCCGCGGTCAGCGCGCCGCCGACGGACACGAGCTGGCCGGCCAGCGAGCGGCCGGCGAGGTCGTCGAGCAGCCGGTAGAGGGCATAGGAGACGAGCGCCAGCAGCGCTGACGCCACGACGATCCGCAGCAGCGCCTGCGCGGTCGCGCGGCCCTCGAGCTGGCCGCCGAGCGCGCGACGCAGGTACCAGACCTGGCCGGCGGTCATCGCGGCGCTCGCGACGGCCGTGCCGAATACGATGCCGCCGATGCCGAAGGGCTTGTAGAGCGCCAGCGCGACGATCGCGTTGACGACCAGCGTCGCGCCGCCCAGCGCGGTCGGAAGCCACGGCCGCTGCAGGGAGAAGAACGTCCGGGTGAGCAGCAGGTTCGCGCCGGCGAAGGGCAGGCTGAAGGAGAACCAGAACAGCGCCTCGGAGACGATCCGCGTGGAATCGGGGCCGAACTCGCCACGCTCGTAGACCAGCCGGGTGATCGGCTCGGCGAGCACGAGGGTGCAGGCGGCGGCGGGGATCAGCAGCAGGAAGATCTGGCGGGTGCCGGTCGCAGTCAGCGCGCGCAGGCCGTCGAAGTCGCGGCGAGCAGCCAGCCGTGCCAGCGACGGAAACAGGACGGTCGCGACGGCGACGCTGAACATCCCCTGCGGCAGCATGTAGATGCGAAAGGCGGCGTCGATCGCGCGCGGCGCGGACTCCGACACCGCCGCGCCGAGCGACGAGTTGATCAGCATGTTGAAGTTGATCAGCCCGAGGCTGAGCGTCACCGGCAGCATCAGCGCGAGCACCTGCTTGATGCGCGGATCGCGGAAGTCGAGCTTGCGCTCGAACCGGAAGTCCAGCTTACGCAGCACCGGCACCGCCATCGCGAGCTGCACGAACGTCGCGGCCAGCACGGCGATCGCGTAGGCGTAGAGCTGCTCGTCGGCGGCGAAGCGCGGCTTGAGCAAGACGAGCAGCCCGATGATCACGAAGTTCCACACCAGCGGCGCAAGCGCCGGGATCGTGAAGTGGTCGTAGGCGTTGAGGATCCCGACGATCAGCCCGTTCAGGCCGAGCAGCAGCACGATCGGAAACAGCACCTGCGACAGGCCGACGGTCAGCTGATCGAGCGCCGGCGTGAACTCGTCGCCCGGCGTCAGCGCCGGCATGAGGTACGGCGCGATGAGCACGAAGAAGATCGTCACCGTCGTCAGCGCCGCGACGATCAGCACGACGAACGTTGACGCGAGCTGGAAGGCGTCGCGTTTTCGGCCCTTCTCCAACAGCTCGGTGAAGACCGGCACGAACGCCGCGCTGAGGGCCGCGTCGGCGAACAGGTTGCGCACGAGGTTGGGGACCTGGAAGGCGAACGTGAAGGCCGAGAACGGGCCGCTCGTGCCGAAGTAGCTCGAGGCCACGATCTCGCGCACCAGCCCGGCGATGCGCGAAAGCCCGGTCAGGATCGAGAAGATCGCCGTGTTGCGGGCGATACGCCCGACACCGCCCCCCCGCCCGCGTGTCTCGGCCGCCATCGGTGCGCTACTCTACGACGCAGCCGCGGCCTGAGCCCGCGGCGCTTTCACGCCATGGCCAACATTCACTCACAGAAGAAGCGGATCCTGCGCTCCGAGCGCGAGCGCCTCGAGAACCGCCACTACACGTCGGCGATCCGCACGTACTTCCGTCGCCTCGAGGCAGCCGTCGCGGCCGGCGACGACAAGCTTGCCGACGGCGAGCACCAGACGCTCGTCAGCACGATCGACAAGGCCGTCAAGCGCGGCGCGCTGCACCGCAACACCGGCGCCCGCAAGAAGTCCCGCGCCTCCCGCGTTCGCCGCGGCTACGCCGAGTAGCACTCCGCTACTCCAGCGCTTCCGCGCTCGCCATCCACGTCGCCTCGAGCGCCTCGCGCTCGCTGACGAGCGCCTCGATCGCGCTCTGCAGCTCGTGCAGGCGGGCGTGGTCGGTCGCGCTCGCCGCCATCTCGGCATGGAGCGCGGTCTCACGACCGGCGAGGCCGTCGATCGCCCGCTCCAGGCGCGCCACCTCCTTGCGCGCGTCGCGCAGCGCGCCGCCGCCGGGGCGCTTGGTCGCGGCCTTGGTGACCGTCGTTGCCGGCGGCGCGGGCGCAACGGCCTCGCGGCGCTCCTCCAGGTACTGCTCGATGCCGCGCGGCAGATGGCGGATCCCGCCGCCGTCGGTGAGCGCGTGGACGTCGTCGCAGACGCGCTCGACGAAGTAGCGATCGTGGCTGACGATCGCGAGCGTCCCCGGCCACGCGTCGAGCAGGTCCTCCAGCGCGCGCAGCGTGTCGATGTCGAGGTCGTTGGTCGGCTCGTCGAGCAGCAGCACGTTGGGCCCCTCCATCAGCAGGCGCATGAGCTGCACGCGCCGGCGCTCGCCGCCGGACAGGTCGCGCACGAGCGTGCGCGCCTTGTCGCCGCGAAAGCCGAAGCGGTCGCACAGCAGCGATGCGGTGATCTGCACGCCGTCGGAGAGCGTCGCCAGGCCCTTGACCGCCTCGAGCGACTCGAGCACGCGCAGGTGACCGGGGATCTCCGAGCGCGTCCTGTGAGAGATGCGCGAGACGGACCGTCGCTCCGCGCTGCACCTCGCCGGTGCTCGGCTCGAGCTCGCCGCCCAGCAGCGCCAGCAGCGTCGTCTTGCCCGAGCCGTTGACGCCGACGAGCGCCACGCGATCGCCCGGCCCAAGCCGCCAGGTCACGTCGCGCAGCACCGTCGTGTCGCCGAACGCCACCGACACGCCGACGGCCTCGAGCACCTTGCCGCCCAGCCGCGACGTCGCGAAGCGCAGCAGCTCGGCGCGGTCGCGAGCGGGCGGCTCGTCGGCGATCAGCGCGTTGGCCGCCTCGATGCGGAACTTGGGCTTCGCCGTGCGCGCCGGCGGGCCGCGCCGCAGCCAGGCGAGCTCCTTGCGCAGGAGCTGCTGGCGACGGGCGTTGCGCGCGGTCTCCTGGCGGTCGCGCTCGGCGCGCGCGAGGACGTAGGCCGCGTAGCCGCCCTCGTACTGGTGGATCGCGCCGTCGGCGACCTCCCACGTCGCCGTGCAGACGGCATCCAGGAACCAGCGATCGTGGGTCACGACGAGCATCGAGCCGCGGCGCGCGGCGAGGTGGGCGGCCAGCCAGGCGACGCCTTCGACGTCGAGGTGGTTGGTGGGCTCGTCGAGCAGCAGCAGCTCGGGTGAGTCGAGCAGCAGCTTGGCGAGCGCGATCCGGCGCCGCTCGCCGCCCGACAGCGGCGCGATCAGGGTGTCGATGCCGTCCGGGAAGCGGCGCATCGAGACGCCGCCGAGCAGCCCGTCGAGGACCGCTCGAAACGTCGCGTCGGCCTGCCACTCGTGATCGGGGCGCTCGCCGACGAGCTCCTCGCGGATCGTGTGGCGGTCGTCGAGCTCGTCGCCCTGGCCGAGCATCGCCACGTGCAGGTCGCCCGAGCGCGTGATCGCGCCGGCGTCGGGGGTCTCGGCGCCCGTGATCAGTCGCAGCAGAGTCGACTTGCCGTCGCCGTTTGCACCGACGACCCCGATCCGGTCGCCGGCCGCGACGCCGAGCGTGACGTCGCGCAGGACCGAGCGGCTGCCGTAGCCCTTGTCGACGTCCTTGAGGTTCACGAGGTTGCGCGGTTCGGCCATCAGGCCGCGCATCCTCGCAGCGCGGCGGCTCAGCCGGCGGCTTCGGCGGAGCGCAGGCCGCCGCGCGCCCACAGGGCCGCGAGCACGAACATGACCGCCAGGCAGGCGGCCGCGATCGCGACCTTCTCGGGCTCGCCGGCGATGAACCCGCGCGAGGCCTCGAGCATCGCGGTCACCGGGTTGTAGCTGGCGATCGTGTGCACCCAGCCGGCGATCAGCCCCAGCGGCACGTACACCGGCGCGAGGAACATCAGGATGAAGATCGGCATCTGCATGACCGGCCCGGCCTGCATCGTGCGCAGGCGCATCGCGATCCCCGCCGCCCACAGCGTCGCGACGGCGCTGACTGCGAGCGCCAGCACCAGCAGCCCGAGCATGTCGGCCGGCGAGCCGAGGATGTCCATGCCGCTGATCAGGCCGGCGGCGAACACGACGCTCAGCACGAACAGCGCGCGGACCATCGCCGCCAGCATGTAGCCGATCACGATCCCGCCGCGGTTGGGCGCCGCCAGCAGCAGCCGCCGCGCGAAGCCGAACTCGAAGTCGGCGGCGATCGAGAAGCCGGTGAAGACGCCGCCGAAGGCCGCCGCCTGGATGCAGACGAAGCCGAACTGAAACGCCGTGTAGCCGGCGCCGTACTCGAAGTTCGGCGCGTTCTGCACGTTCGACAGCCCGCCCGCGAAGGCGATGAAGAAGAACAGCGGAAACAGCACGCTCGGCACGATGATCGCCGGGTTGCGAAAGGCGTTGTGCATCCCGCGCCAGGCGACCGACAGCGCGACCGAGCGGGTGCGTGCGAGCGAGCTCATGTGCGCGTCAGCCTCGTTCGCAGGGCGCGCGCGCTGAGCGCGAGGAACAGCACGATCGCCGCCGCCGAGATCCCGAAGGACGCTGCCAGCGCGCCCGCGTCCCAGCCGGTGATCACCAGGCTGCGGACCCCCTCGACCATGTAGGAGACGGGGTTGTAGGTCGCGATCGTGCGAAACCACTCCTGCTCGATGAGGTCGCGCGGAAAGAACGCCGAGCTGAGAAACAGCAGCACGAAGAACAGCGGAAAGAAGCCCTGCACCGCCTCGCCGGATCCCGCGCGCAGCGCGACGAACGTCCCGAAGCAGGCGAACGCCATGCAGATCGTGACCGCGAGCACGAGCAGCACGAGCGCGCCGCCGACCCCCGCCGCGATCCCGGCGCCGAACAGCAGCCCCGTCAGCAGGTAGAGCACCGCGCTGAGCACGCCGGTGAACAGCGCGCCGCCGAGCTGGCCCGCGAGCAGCGCGGCGCCCGACATCGGCGTCAGCGACGAGGCGGTCGAGGAAGCCGTTCTCGATGTCGCGCGCGAGATCCTGGCCGCCGTTGAGCGCCGCGAACAGCGCGCCCTGCATGAACGGCACGGCGAGCGCGAAGTCGAGGTAGCTCGCGGTCGGAAAGCCCGGCAGCTTGGTCGCCGCGTCCAGGCCGGAGGTGTTGACCGCGAGCAGGACCAGCGGAAAGACGATCGGAAAGACGAGCTGCGCCGGCGGCGCACGGCGTGCAGCACCGAGCGGCCCGCGAGCAGGCCGACCTGCCCGAACAGGCTCGGCGCGCTGGCGGCGGCGCGGCGCTCACGCCGCCGCCCGCTCAGGCGCCGGCGGCGGCGGGCGCGGCGCGCCGGGCTCGCCCGCGCCCTCGAGGCTGCGCCCGGTCTTCGCGAGGAAGACGTCGTCGAGCGTCGGCTCGTGCAGCGCGAGATGGGCGACCGCGACGTCCGCGGCGTCCAGCGCGCGCACGATGTCGGCGAGCTGCTCGGCGCCGGAGTCCAGGCGCACGGCGACCGAGCCGGCGGCGCGCTCGGCGACGGCCGATGCCGAACGGCTCCAGCGCCGTGCGCGCGGCGCCGCAGGCGTCGGCGTCGCGCGGCACGACCTCGACGGTCGGCTTGGAGACCTGCGCCTTGAGCTGCGCCGGCGTGCCCTCGGCGACGATCTTGCCGCGGTCGATGATGCCGACGCGGTCGGCCAGCACGTCGGCCTCCTCGAGGTACTGCGTCGTCAGGAAGACGGTCGTTCCCTCCTCGCGGGCAAGGCGCGCGACCTCGTCCCACAGCGCGGTGCGCGACTGCACGTCGAGGCCGGTCGTCGGCTCGTCGAGAAACAGGATGCTGGGGTCGTGCAGCAGCGCGAGCGCGAGGTCCAGGCGGCGCTTCATGCCACCGGAGTACGTCGAGGACTTGCGGTCGGCGGCGTCGATCAGGCCGACGCGCTCGAGCAGCTCGTCGCCGCGCGGCCCGCGATCGGCGCGCGGGATGCCCTGCAGGCCGCCCTGCAGGCGCATGTGCTCGCGGCCGGTGAGCATCGGGTCCAGCGCGACGTCCTGCAGCGCGACGCCGATCGCGGCGCGCACGCTGCGCGCCCTCCTTGAGCGACGTCGTGGCCGGCGACGGTCGCGCTACCCGACGTCGGCGGCAGCAGCGTCGTGAGCACCTTGACCATCGTCGACTTGCCGGCCCCGTTGGGACCGAGGAAGCCGTAGATCTCGCCCGACGCGACGTGCAGGTCGATGCCGTCGACGGCCATGACGCCGCCCTTGAACTCGCGGACCAGGCCCGTCACCTCGATGCTTCGGTCGTCGCTCATGGCGCGCAGCATACGGCGAGTCGTTTGAGGTTGTCAACCATTGCCATGAGTCCATTATCCTGTTGGCTCATGGACTCGGCGACCGCGTCGCAGACGCGCTGCCCGAGGAGGCCTGGGCGCTCATCGGCCAGCTCTTCTGGGAGATGCGCCCGCGGATGATCCGCGTCGCCGGCGAGTTCGGCCTGACGCCGCCCCAGCTGTTCGCGCTGAAGACGCTCGATCCCGACGAGCCGGTGCCGATGCGCGCGCTGGCGACGGCGCTGCACTGCGACAGCTCGAACGTCACCGGGCCTCGTCGACGGGCTCGCGGCGCAGGGCCTCGTCGAGCGCCGCGAGGCCGAGCACGACCGCCGCGTGCGGATGCTCGTCGTCACGCCGAAGGGCGCCGAGGTGCGCGACCGGCTGCAGGCGGTCATGTCCGAGCTGCCCGATCAGCTGGCGGCGCTCAGCAGCGCCGACCAGCGCCTGCTGCGCGACGTGCTGCGCCGCGCGCTTGGGTGACGCCCGCGAACACGGGCTCGCGCCGTCGAGCGGCCCTCAGGCGGCGATGCGGGCGATCGCGCGAATCGCCTCGGTGCGGTCCGACAGCTCGCTGTCGCCGTGCGATGCGAGCTCGAGCTCGGCGAGCGTCTCGAGCGCGCGGCTGAGGCGATAGGTGTCCGAGCTGCGCGCCTCGGCGATCCGCCGGTCGGCCGCCCACGGGCTCATCTTCAGCGACTTCTTGATCTGCGGCGGGGCCTCCCCCGCCTCCAGGCGCTGGGCGATCGCCAGGACGTCGCGCACCCGGCGCGCGAGCAGTCCGACGAGCCGGCCGACGGACTCGCCCTGCTCGCTGAGCGTCAGAAAGGCGCTGCGTCGCCGCCGGGCCGTCGGCGGCCACGAGCGCGTCGACGAGGCCCCACACCTGGCGCTCGGAGGAGTGCGCCGCCGCGCCCTCGACGATCTCGCGGCCGATGCGCGCGCCGGGACCGAGCTCGATCGCGAGCTTCTCGAGCTCGCGCAGCAGGCGCTGCTGGCGCTCGCCGACCAGGCCGACGAGCGCCTGCGCGCCGTCGCGGTCGAGCTCGCACGCCGAGCTTGCCGGCCTCGCCCTGCAGCCAGCGCGGCAGGTCCTTGGCCTTCAGCACGCGCTCGGCGGCGACAGTGCCGCCCGCCTTCTCGACGGCGGTGGCGAGCACCGGCGAGACCTTGAAACGCCCCTCCTCGCGCCCGAAGAACGCGATCGTCGTCTCGGGGGCGATCGCCTGCAGCGCCGCCGTGAGGTGCTCGGCGACCTCGGCGTCCTTCCAGCGCTCGGCGCCGTCGACGACGAGAAAGCGCCGGCCGATCGCGAACGTCATCGCGTTGAGCGCACGGGCGATCGCCGCGGGCGTCGCGGCGTCGCCCTCGAAGCACTCGACGCCGCCCGAGCCCGACTCGCGCTCGGCGAGCGCCCGCAGCGCCGCGCGGCGCTCGCCGATGCGTCCGTGATCGTCGCCGTGGATGAGGTACGCGGGCTTGAAGGTCGCCATCGCGCCCGAGTCTAGGACCGGGCGCCGATCGCGCGACCGGTCACGGCTGGACGCCGAGCTGCTCGTAGCGTGCGCGCTGACGCTCCGCGAGCTCGTCGTCGCCGGCGGCCTCTGCGAGCGCCGGCCACAGCAGGTCGGAGATCTCGTGCTCGGCGCTGAGGCGGGCGAGCAGCGCGCAGGTCTCGGCGTCGGACATGGCTTCGGGGACCGCGATGCGCGCGTAGATGCCCGGCCGCGTCTCGTCGCCATCGGCGAGCTCGTACTCGTCGCCCGAGCAGCGCTCGCAGAACACGCCGGCCTCGTACAACGCGTCGGCGAAGCCCTTCCAGCGCTCGTTGCCCGGATGGGTGCCGTCGAGCTCGAAGGCGCGGCGGCGGCCCTCCGTCAGCACGTCGAGCACGTGCCAGGTCGGCCAGCCCGCGTCCTGCTCGTCCTCGGGGTCGGGGATGTGGATCGGACGGAAGTCGAGCAGCACCACGTCGCCCGCGTGCTGCTCGCCGTCGAGCGGGGCGATCTCGAGAACGCGAGCGGTCACCGGCCCGGTGCGCTCGGCGATGTAGTGGGGGGCGCGCGGGCCATCGCCGAGACGCACGCGGACGAGCTCCCACACCTCGTCGACCGGCCCGGTCTCGCTGTCGAGCGTCATGTCGAGGCGCGCGGCGCACGCGCGCACCGTCTCCCAGTCGCCGAGCGCCGTCGCGGGGACCATCGCCAGCCAGTCGTCGCCCGTCTCCTCCGCGTCGTCGGGCGACAGCGCGGTCGCCTCCCGCACGCGCGCGAGCGCGGTCTGCCAGTCGTGCACCTCGAGTGCCGCGCGGGCGCCGAGCCGCCGCGTGCTGACGGCTTGCGGATCGGCGTCGCAGACGATCTGCGCCTGCGCGAGCGCCTCGTCCCAGCGCTCGGCTTCGAAGGCGATGTTGGCTCGGATCCATGCCGCGTCGGTCTCGTCCAGCGTCGCCGCGACCTGCTCGGCGTCGTCGGCGCGGCCGGCGTCCAGCAGCGTGAAGGCCAGCCGATGGCGCATCTCGACGTTCTGCGGATGGCGCTCGATCCACTCGCGCAGCGCCGCCTCGGCCTCGTCTGGCGCTCCCATGACCTCCAGTGACGCGGCGAGCTGCTCGACGATCGCCTCCAAGTCCGGCCAGCGCT
Source organism: uncultured Actinomycetes bacterium (assembly GCA_963729125.1). Lineage (GTDB taxonomy): Bacteria > Actinomycetota > Thermoleophilia > Solirubrobacterales > Solirubrobacteraceae > CADCVQ01. Next base: position 99,491 of record CAVSML010000008.1, on the reverse strand, counting down.
CGGACGCCGCGGCGAGGACCTCCGCGTCGAGCTCGGGATCGGGGCCGTCCTCGCCGTGCTGCTCGAGCGCGTCGAGCAGCTCGTCGGGCGTGTCGGGGATCTCGACGTCTGGTCCGGGAGCCTCGGCGAGCTCGCGCTCGAGCCCGCCGAGCAGCTCGTCTGCGCCGTGCGAGGCGACCAGCCGCGGCTCCTCGGCGCGCGCGATCCTCAGCGCGCGGGCGGCGGTCGTGTGCGCGCCGCGGGCGAGCGCCAGGCGCGCCTGCGTCGCCGCCATCTCGACGACCGTGCGCGAGCGGCCCTGCTCGACCTGCGCCTTCAGCAGCGGTGCGATCGCCGCGCCGATCCGCCAGTCGTTGGGCCACGGGCCGCCGGCGAGCTGCTCGGCGACTCGCACCCAGCGGGGGTGGTGGCCGGGCAGTCCGACGATCGCGTCGTAGTCGGGCAGCACGTCGCGCGCGGCCTCGAGGTCGCCGGCGGCGGCGTGACAGCGCGCGCGCAGCAGCGCGCGCGTCGTGGCGAACTTGCGCGACGGCTCGGGGTCCGCCTTGTCCGCGCGGTCCAGCTCGGCGAGGCCGTCCTGCGGGCTGCCGAGCCGCAGGCGCGCGTCGACCGCGGCCCCGATCGGTTCGGTCGAGAGCTTCTGGCCCAGCGACTTCGCCGCGGCGCGCTGCGCGTCGAGGAAGTCCAGCGCCTCCTGCGGGCGGCCGGCGTCGACCAGCGCGCTCGCGTGCTCGCCCGTGATGCACGACCAGCATGCCCACGACGGATCGATCCGGCGCAGGGTCTCGGCCGAGACCTCCAGCCGCTGCGGGGCGTAGCCGACGCCGTCGGCGGCGTCGTAGGCGAGCGTGAGGTCCTGCACGCTGCAGACCGACTGCGGGCAGCCGATGTTCTCCTCGCGATGGGAGAACTCGAACAGCGACACGGCGTCGGGCAGGTCGCGGTGGCCTCCGTCGCGCATCTGCAGATCCCAGTGGCGCACGAAGACCTCGACCCACGGCAGCCCCGCCTCGCGCGCCAGCGCCAGCGCCTCCGGCACGATCGCCGCCGCCTGCGCGAGGTCCTCGTCGACGACCACCGAGGGCAGCTCCTCGATCAGGTCCGCCAGCCGGCTCTGGCCGGCCTCGTCGAGCTCGCGCTGCACGTCGCGGGTCCAGGCCCAGATGTCCATCTCAGTCCCCCTCCGATTCGAGCAGCTCGACGACGACCTGCCCGGCCTCCTCGAACGCCGCCGGCAGCTCGCCCGCCGCGCCATCGGCGCCGGACCCGGCCGCCAGCACGGCCAGCAGCGAGCGCAGCACCGCGACGGCGCGGCGGGTGGCGGGCGCTTGGGCTCGCGCCGCGAGCAGCGCCTCGATCGCGGGCGAATCGAGGTTGACGTACAGCCGCGCCCGCACGCGCCCGTCGATCTTGGCGGTGTGCGTGCGCGCGAGGCGCAGCGCGGCCGAGGCGATGCGCGCATCGGCGTCATCGGCCTCCAGGCGGCGCTTGAGCTCGGCCTCGTGATCGGGCACGAGCACGAACGGCAGCGCGGCGGGCTCGAAGCGCGCCGGCAGCAGCTCCCAGCCGTCGCGGCCGAAGTCGCCGGCCAGCCGCGCGCGCTCGGGCTCGCCGATCTGCGCCGAGCGGAAGATCGCGCGGTCGCCCGCCTGCGTGCCGATCTCGACGAGCGCGACGCCGGCGTGCTCGCACCAGCGCCGCATGAACGGCAGCACGGCATAGCGCGTGCCGTCGGCGATCGCGACGCCGAGCGCGCGGAAGAGCATCTCCTCGAAGCCGCCGCGGGCGAGGCCGACGTGCAGCCGGCCGTCGCCGCGGCGGGCGATCTCGCGCGCCGGCAGGTCGCCGTCGGAGGACGGGATCAGCAGGTCGTCGGCGAGCAGCTCGAACAGCCGCTGGTCGACGATCGCCGCCCCCGTCAGGGCCTCGTTGTGGCGCGTCAACACGCGCCGCCATGCCTCCGGCTGCTCCTTGGGCAGGCGCGAGAGGCCGGCGACGAGCGCCTCGCGCAGCGCCGCGGCGACGGCCTCGTAGGTCTCGTCGCGGCGGATGTCCTCGCGCGAGGCGGTCGGCGACAGCTTCGCGGATTCGATCACGCCGGAGACGAAGCCGGCCCAGCGCGGCAGCAGGTCGCGCGCCTCGTCGTCGACGAGCATCCCGCGCACGTAGACGGCCAGCCGTCGGTTGTCGGAGGTGCTGTAGGAGCGCGCGTCGTGGATCCACAGCAGCCCGGCGGCGTCGCTGTCGTCCAGCGCCGTGACCTCGAGGGTGACCAACGGCGCGAAGCCGCGGTCGAACGCCTCGGCGAAGGCCAGGCGCCGGCGGCGCGCCTGGACGGGATGCTCGCTCTCCCCGTCGCGCCACGGCGGGGCGACGGCGTTGACCGGCTCGTCGTCGCCGTCCAGGCGCAGCGGCACGTCGAGCAGCCGGCAGTAGCTCGTCATCAGCTCGCGCACGAGCGCGGGGTCGGCGAGCTCGGCGTGCTCGGCGTCGAGCGCGACGGTGACCGTCGTTCCCGCTCCGCGCGGCGGGGCGGGCGCGAGCGCGTAGCGCTCGCCGCCGCTTGAGCTGTAGCGCCACGACTCGTCCGGCGTGCTGAGCGAGGCGGTGTCGACGGTGACGTCGCGTGCGACGCTGAAGGTCGACAGGAAGCCGATCCCGAACATGCCGATCAGCGCGTCGCTCGAGTCCGCGCCGCGCGCCGGGCCGGTGGCGCCGGCGCCGACCGTCGCCAGGTGCGCGTGCAGCTCGTCGCGGGTCATGCCGGCGCCGTCGTCCTCGACGATCAGCTCGCCGCTCTGCGGGCGAGCCGTGACGAGGATCTCGCCGCCGTCCCAGTCGCCCTCCGCGAGGCGGCGGCGCGTGATCGAGTCGTGCGCGTTCTGGACGAGCTCGCGCAGGACGACGGCGGGCGTCGAGTAGAGGTGGCTGCCGAGGATGCTCAGCAGGCCCGACAGGTCGACGCTCGTCGCGCGCATCTGCGTCGTTGACGGCTGCGTCTGATCGGAGATGTCCTCGCCCATCGCTGCGCCTCCCGCCCGCGGCCTCCCCGCGACGCAACCTACCGGTCGACGCTCATGCGCCCCCCGCGCACGCGCAGGCGCACGGTGCCCTCGTCGGTGCGCCGCACGACCGGCACGACCTCGCGCAGCGCGGCGACGGTCGCCGGCGTCGGGTGGCCGTAGAGGTTGCCCGCGCCCACGGGAATCACGGCGACGTGCGGGCGCAGGCGCCGCAACAGCTGCGGCAGGCCCGGGTCGTCGCTGCCGTGATGGGCCACCTTCAGCGCCTCGACGCCCTGCAGCTCGAGGCCCGCAGTGACGTTGGACTCCGCATCGGCCGTCAGCAGCAGGTCGAAGGCGCCGTCGCGCAGGTGGATGACGGTCGCGCGGTCGTTGGGCTCGGCGCCGGGCGGGGCCGGCGGCTCGCGTCGCGGCCACAGCACGCGCAGCTCGAGCGGCCCCGCGCGCAGGACCTGGCCCGCATCCGAGCGCACGTGCGCGACACGATGGCGCGCCGCGAGCCGCGCGACGGGCTCGGCCGCGCGAGCGCCGAACGGCCCCGCCGCGCGGCCCGCGGGGGCGCCGGCCTCCTCGCCGTCGAGCAGCATCCCGACCGGCAGCTCGTCGAGCACGGCCGCGGCCGCCCCGTCGTGGTCGAGCGCGGCGTGCGTCGCGACGAGCAGGTCCAGGCGCCGCACGCCCGCGTCGCGCAGGCGCTCGAGGATCGGCCCGCCGGGCGGACCCGTGTCGACGAGCACCGTCGCGCGGCCGTGCTGGATCAGCGTCGCGTCGCCCTGGCCGATGTCCAGGAACGAGATCGTCAGGTCGCGCGGCGGCGCCGGCGGCCGCGTCGCCAGCAGCGCCGCGGCGACGGCTGCGCCGGCGAGCAGCGCCGCGCCGCCACGGCGCCGGCCGCGCTGCGCGGGGCTGCGTTCGCGCGCCGGGCGGGCGGCGCGGCGCGCCGCGGCACGCCTCCAGGCGAGCGCCGCGGCGCCCGCGAGCGCGTAGGCCGCCGCGGCGCCGAGCGGGCCGGGCGACGTGACCTCGGCTTCGGCGAACGGCAGCGCGGCCGCGCGCTCGGCGAGCCACGTCAGGTAGGCCAGCGGCAGCGACGCGACCATCGCGAACGGCTGGGCGAGCCACGGTGCGACCTGTGCGAGCGCGCCGGCGATCGTGCCGAGCCACATCACCGGTGCGACGGCCGGCGCGGCGAGCACGTTCGCCGGCAGCGACACGAGCGACAGGCGCTCGAAGTGCACGGCGATCAGCGGCGCGGTGCCGAGCGTCGCCGCGACGGTCACCGCCAGTGCCTCGGCGAGCATCCTCGGCACGCGTCCGCGGCGCAGTCGCGCGCACAGCGGTCGTGCGAGCGCGAGCATCGCGAGCACCGCGGCGAAGCTCAGCTGCCAGCCTGCGTCCTGTGCGGCGCGCGGGCTCCACGCGAGCGTCAGGGCCGCCGCCAGCAGCAACGCGTACCAGCGTGAGGCGGGTCGCCCGGCGAGCGCGGCGACGAGCCCGGCCACGCCCATCACGCCGGCGCGCTGGATCGACGGTCCCGCGCCGGCCAGCGGCACGTACGCGGCGACGAGCGCGATCGCGATCCACAGCCTCGCGCTGAGGCCGAGACCGGCCGCCGCCGCGATCGCGAGCACGAGCGTCGCCAGCAACAGCACGTTCGAGCCGCTCGCCGCGACGAGGTGCGCGAGGCCGGTGGCGCGGAAGTCCTCGCGCACCTCCGTCGTCAGCGCCCCGTCCTGGCCGAGCACCATCCCACGCGCGAGCGCGCCCTGCGGTCGTGGGACGCCGCGCGTCAGCGCGCGCTCGGTGCGCGCGCGGATCGCGTCCAACGCCCCCGCCAGTCCGCCGCGGCGGCGTCCGGTCGCGGCGATCGACTCCGCGCGCAGCAGCGCGTGGGAGTTGCGGCGGCGCTCGTGGGCGTCGGCGGCCCGAAGCTCGGCGAGCCTGCCGCGCAGCGCCAGCTCGACGCCCGGTTGCGCGCCGCGCGGCCAGCGCACGTGCGCAGCCGCACGCACGAGCACGCGCTCGCCGCTGCCGGCTCCCGAGCGCAGGCGCGCCGCCGCCACGCGCACGCCGAACGCGCGCTCCCGCGGATGTTCGAGCAGCGTCGCGCGCACGCCGACGGTGGAGTGCAGCAGCGGCCCCAGCGCGGTCGCGTCGAGCGCGGCGAGACGGGCGTCGGCGATCGCAGCGCCGGCGAGCAGCGCGGCGAGCATGCCGAGCGCCGGCAGCCAGTCGCGCGCGAGCAGGATCGCGACCATCGCGGCGGCGGCGACGTACGGCGGCGGCGAGGACGGCCCGAGCAGCAGGCCGGCGACGAGCCCCGCCAGCACCAGGTGGCGGGGATGGTCGGCGGCGAGCTCGCGTGCGCCGATCAGCCGGCTCACACCGCCACCAGCGGCGTCAGCGCCGCGAGGCGCTTGTCGCCGATGCCTGGCACCTCCGCCAGCTCCTCGACGCGGCGAAAGCCGCCGTGCTGCTCGCGGTAGTCGAGGATCCGCTGGGCGATGCCCGGCCCGACGCCGTCGAGCGTGTCGAGCTGCTCGAGCGTCGCGGTGTTGAGGTTGATCGGGGCGCCGGCGGGCGCCGCCGTGCCGTCCGCCCCGGACGCGCCGCCGGCGGGCGCGGGTGCGGCGGCTGCGCCGCCGGGCGCGCGCGCCGGCACGACCACCTGGCGCCCGTCCTCGAGCTTGGCTGCGAGGTTCACCGCGGTCAGGTCCGCACGGCGAGCCGGCCCGCCAGCCCGGCGCAGCGCGTCGTTGACGCGCGCGCCCGCGGTCAGGCGGTAGACGCCCGGTCGCCGCACTGCGCCGGCGACGTGGACGGTCAGCCGCCCGCCGTCGGCCCGATCGATGCCGACCGACCCGGTGACGCCGTGCTCGGGTGGCGCGGCGGTCGTCGCGGTCCGTGCGACAGCGGCGCCGTCGCCGCCGTCCGGCGTGGCGGCCTGCGCGCGCAGGTAGCGCGCGCCGAGAAAGCAGACGATGAGGCCGAGCGCCACGTAGAGCGCCAGCCGCGGGCCGTCGAGCTCGGGCACGGGCCGAAACTAGATCGCGTCGCGTGCCGCCGGACGCGCGGATCGCAACGATTGTGCGCAGCCGCAGCCGGACGCGTGCGCAGCCGCATGCACAAGTGACATCCGAGCGCCGCGCCGCTCGCGAGATGTCGGTTATGCATGCTCGAGGCCCCCAGCGGTGCGCGGCTGCACGCCCGACGCGCAGCTCAGCCGAGCGCCAGCGCGACGGCCTCGGCGGGATCGCGCGCGCCGAGCACGCCGCGGATCTCCCACGTCCCGAGGCCGATCACCGGCGTGCCCGCCTTCAGCGCGAGCGCGATCTCCGACAGCGTCCCGTACTCGCCGCCGATCGCGATCACGGCGTCCGCGGCACGCACGACGAGGCCGTTGCGAAGCTCCCCCAGCCCGCTTGCCAGCGCGACCGTCAGCCACGGGTTCGCGGCCGCGCGGTCCTCGCCGGGCAGGATCCCGATCGTCGTCCCGCCTGCCTGCACCGCGCCGCGGCAGGCTGCCGCCATCACGCCGCCGAGGCCGCCGCAGACGAGCACGGCTCCGCGCTCTGCGAGCGCCGCGCCGACCGCCTCGGCGTCGTCGAGAACCGCCTGCGCCGCGCGCTCGCCGGCTCCGACGACGGCGACGTAGGCGGCTGCGGGCACGGTCGGCATCAGACCGACAGCGTGCCACGCGGGCCACGCCGTAGCGCGCCCGAAACCCGCGCCTGCCACGATCTCGCCGTGCCCGCTTCGCTTCACACCCCCCGGCTGCTTGCCGCCCTGCTCGCCGCCGCGCTCGCATCGAGCGCCTGCGGCGGCGACGACGAGGGCGCCGGCAAGCCCAAGTCGGTCACCGTTGACGGCGCCCGCAAGAGCGGCGATCGCGCGAAGGCGACTGCCGCGGCGATCGTCGAGCGCCCGCTGTCGATCGCGATCCGCGTCAGCGCCGCGCCCAAGCAGCGCGTCGACGTCTCGTGGGCGATGTCGTGTCCGAGGACCGACACCGGCAAGGACCGCAGGCCGACCGGCGGGACCTACTCGGTCACCCCGCCGAACCTGCGCCCCGTGCGCCTGCCCAAGCGCACGATCGCCTTCTGCGCGGTCAACGCGCAGGCCCAGCTGTCGCGCTCGGGGCGCGTCAAGGTCGCCGTCGTCGCGACCGAGAAGCCGAACAAGGACTAGCGCACGACGACGTTGACGAGCTTGCCGGGCACGACGATCTCCTTGATCACGGCGTGGCCGTCGAGGTGCGCCTGGACCTTCGCGGAGGCGCGCGCGAGCTCCAGCAGTTGCTCGCGCGAAGCGCCCGCCGGCGCCGGCACGCGATCGCGGACCTTGCCGTTGACCTGGCAGACGAGCTCGAACGTGTCCGCCTCGAGCAGCGCCGCGTCGGCGACCGGCCAGGGCTGCTCCCAGACGCGCTCGCCCGTCAGCAGGTGGTAGGCGTCGGCCGAGACGTGCGGCGCGAACGGCGACAGCAGCTCGGCGGCGGTCTTCAGCGCGAAGCGCACGGCGCCCGGCGACGCGTCGCCGCGCTTGGCCGGGGTGAGCTCGTTGAAGAGCTCCATCACGGCCGCGATCGCGGTGTTGAAGTTGAAGCGCTCGCGCATGTCGGTCGTGACCTTGTCGATCGCCCAGTGCGCCTTGCGCAGCACGCGCTCGTCATCGGGGCGGGCGGGATCGATCTCGGGGATCGGGTCGTCGGCCAGCTCCGCCGCCTCGGCGCACGTGCGCCACAGCCGCCCGAGGAAGCGGTACATGCCCTCGGCGCCGGTGTCCGACCAGTCGGCGTCCTGGTCGGGCGGGCCGATGAAGAGGATGTAGCAGCGCGCGGTGTCCGCGCCCCAGCGCTCGACGAGCGTGGAGGGCGAGACCACGTTGCCCCTCGACTTGGACATCTTCTCGCCGTCGCGCAGGATCATGCCCTGCGTGAAGAGGGCCTCGAACGGCTCCTGGATCTCCGCCGGCAGGTGCCCGAGGTCCGACAGCGCCTTGGTGAAGAAGCGCGCGTAGAGCAGGTGCAGGATCGCGTGCTCGACGCCGCCGATGTACTGATCGACGGGCATCCACTGCTCGACGGCCTGCTTGCTCCACGCCGCCTCGTCGTCGTGGGCGTCGCAGTAGCGCAGGAAGTACCACGACGAGTCGACGAACGTGTCCATCGTGTCGGTCTCGCGCTTCGCCGCAGCGCCGCAGGACGGGCACGGCACGTCGACCCAGTCCTCGGCCGCGGCCAGCGGCGAGCGCCCGCGCGGCTTGTAGTCCTCGACGTCGGGCAGCAGCACCGGCAGGTCGGCCTCGGGAACCGCCACCGCACCGCAGTAGGCGCAGTGGATGATCGGGATCGGCGTGCCCCAGTAGCGCTGGCGTGAGATCAGCCAGTCGCGCAGGCGGTAGTTGACCGACGAGTGGCCCTTGCCCTCGCGCTCGAGCCACGCGACGATCGCGCCGATCGCCTCGCGGTTGTGCATGCCGTCGAACTCGGGCGCGCTGTCGACGAGCGGCCCGTCGCCGGTGTAGGGCAGCTCCTCGCCGCCGGCGATGACGCGCCGGACCGGCAGGTCGTAGGCCTGCGCGAAGGCGAAGTCGCGCTCGTCGTGGGCCGGGACGGCCATGATCGCACCGGTGCCGTACTCCATCAGCACGTAGTCGGCGACGTACATCGGCAGCGCCTCGCCGTTGACGGGGTTCGTGACCGAGCGGCCGAGCGCGACGCCGGTCTTCGGCTTGTCGACGTCGCCGCGCAGGCCCGTGTCGGAGGTCAGCGCGTGGTTGACGTACTCGCGCACCGCCTCCTCCTGGCCGGTGCCCTCGGCGAGACGCAGGACGTCGGGGTGCTCGGGCGCCATGACGAAGAACGTCGCGCCGAACAGCGTGTCCGGGCGCGTCGTGAAGACCGGATAGTTCATCCCCAGCTCCTCGGCGCGGAAGACGACCTCGGCGCCTTCCGAGCGGCCGATCCAGTTGCGCTGCATCGTCTTGACGTGCTCGGGCCAGCGGATCCGAGCCAGGTCGTCCAGGAGGCGGTCGGCGTAGTCGGTGATGCGAAAGAACCACTGCGTCAGCTGGCGCACCTCGACGAGCGCGCCCGAGCGCTCGCCGCGCCCGTCCTTGACCTGCTCGTTGGCGAGCACGGTCTCCTCGACGGGGTCCCAGTTGACGGCGGCCTGCTTCTGGTAGGCCAGGCCGCGCTTGAACAGCTCGAGGAAGATCCACTGCGTCCAGCGATAGACGCGCGGCTCGTGGGTGCCGAACTCGCGCGTCCAGTCGATCGAGATCCCCCACTCGTGAAACGAGCGGCGAAACTGCTCGATCGCGGCATCCGTCGAGTCGCGCGGGTGCTGGCCGGTGGCGATCGCGTGGTTCTCCGCCGGCAGGCCGAAGGCGTCGTAGCCCATCGGGTTGAGCACGCGCCGGCCGCTGCGCCGGTGGAAGTGCGCGACCGCGTCGCCGACGGAGTAGACCTTGAGGTGGCCGATGTGCGGCTCGCCGCTGGGGTAGGGCAGCATGACGAGCACGTAGGACTTCGGCCTCGGATCGTCTGAGTCGTTGGCGACCTCCCAGGTGCCCTCGTCGGCCCACAGCCGCTGCCAGCGCGGCTCGATCTCGGCGGGGTCGTAGCGGTGCTCGGCCATGTGAGGCGAGGATAGAAGGGGTCGCGCGCCGCCCCCGCCGGGCGGGCGCGCGTCCTGCGGCGCCGCTATCGGGCGCTTGATCCGGCTGCCGCGCCCGCGGCGGCGCGCAGGGCGTCGGCCTTCGTCGTCTGCTCCCACGTGAACTCGGGGTCCTCGCGGCCGAAGTGGCCATAGGCGGCCGTCGGCTGGTAGATCGGGCGGTGCAGGTCGAGCTCCTGGCGAAACGCGCCGGGACGCAGGTCGAAGTGGTCATGGACGAGCTCCTGCAGGCGCCCGCGGCTGACCGCGCCGGTGCCGAAGTCCTCGACCATGACGCTGACCGGGTGCGAGACGCCGATCGCGTAGGCGACCTGGACCTCGCAGCGCTCGGCGAGCCCGGCCGCGACGAGGTTCTTGGCGACCCAGCGCGCCGCGTAGGCGGCCGAGCGGTCGACCTTCGACGGGTCCTTGCCGCTGAACGCGCCGCCGCCGTGGCGGGCCATGCCGCCGTAGGTGTCGACGATGATCTTGCGACCGGTCAGGCCGCAGTCGCCGACCGGCCCGCCGATGACGAAGCGGCCCGTCGGGTTGACGAGGAACTCGCGGCGCAGCTCGTCGGCGTCGAAGAGGTCGTCGGGCAGCACCGGCAGCACGACGTGCTCCCAGAGGTCGTCGGCGATCTGCGACTCGCAGCCCTCGGCATGCTGGGTGGAGATCAGCAGCTTCTCGATCGCGACCGGCCTACCGTCGCGATAGCGCACCGAGACCTGCGTCTTGCCGTCGGGCCGCAGGTAGTCCAGCGTGCCGTCCTTGCGCACCTCCGATAGGCGCTTGGCGAGCTGGTGGGCGAGGCTGATCGGCAGCGGCATCAGCGACTCGGTCTCGTCGGAGGCGTAGCCGAACATCATGCCCTGGTCGCCGGCGCCCGCGAGGGCGGCCTCGTCGGCTTCAGACGAGCCGGCGCGCGTCTCGTGCGACGCGTCGACGCCCTGCTTGATGTCGGCCGACTGCTTGTCGATCGTGTTCAGGATCGCGCACGACTTGTCGCCGAAGCCGAGGTTCAGCTCCTCGATGTAGCCGATGCCGCGGATCGTCTCGCGGACGACCTCCTGGATGTCGAACTGCGAGTCGGTCGTGATCTCCCCCGACACGACGACGAGCCCCGTGTTGACGAGCGTCTCGCAGGCCACGCGCGACAGCGGATCGCCGGTCAGGCAGGCATCGAGGATCGCGTCGGAGATCTGGTCGGCCATCTTGTCCGGATGGCCCTCGGTCACCGACTCCGAGGTAAAGAGGTACTCGTCATCTTCGAAGTTAGTCATCCGCAGGAGGCTATCGGTCCTCGCTGCGACGGGACTTGCGCTCGACGAAGTCGATGATCAGCGGCACGCCGTCCATGCCGAAGCGCGCGCGCAGGCGATTCTCGATGAAATACGCGTAGTCGCGCGTGACGCGCTGGCGCGAGTTGACCTGGATCGCAAAGCGCGGCGGGCGCTCGCCGATCTGCGCCGCGTAGAGCAGCTTGAGGCGGTGGCCCTGCTTGGCAGGCGGCTGGCGCGCCTGCACGGCCTCGCCGATGAAGCGGTTGAGCTCGGGCGTCGGGATGCGGCCCTGCATGCGGTCGCCGAGCGCGAGCACCTCCTTGAGCAGGCGCTCGACGTTGCGGCCGGTCAGCGCGCTGGCGGTCAGCACGCGCGGGCGCAGGCGCAGCTTGCGCGCGACCTTCGCGCGCTCGTGGTCGAGGTCGGACTCGTCCATCTCCGCGCTGTCCCATTTGTTCAGCACGAGCGCGGTCGCGCAGCCCGACTGCATCGCCAGCTCGGCGACGCGCATGTCCTGCGCGGTGACGCCGTCGTTGGCGTCGCAGACGACGAGCGCGACGTCGGCGCGCTCGGCGGCGCGCTGCGAGCGCAGCACGGTGTAGTACTCGACGGACTCCGAGACCTTCGACTGGCGGCGCATGCCGGCGGTGTCGACGACGATCAGCGTGCGCCCGTCGACCTCGAGCGGCAGGTCGATCGCGTCGCGCGTCGTGCCCGCGACCTCCGAGACGATCACGCGCTCCGCGCCGGCGAAGCGGTTGACGAGCGAGGACTTGCCGACGTTCGGGCGGCCGATCACCGCCAGGCGGATGATGCCCTCCTCGACCTCCTCGTCGTCCTCGGGCAACAGCTCGACGAGACGGTCGAGCAGGTCGCCGGTGCCCAGGCCCTGCGCCGCCGAGACGGCCATCGGGTCGCCGAAGCCGAGGCGGTGCGCGTCGGCGGCGAGCGGGATGTCGACGGCTGCATCGATCTTGTTGGCCGCGACGACGACGGGCATCTTCGAGCGTCGCAGCAGGTCCGCGAGCTCCTCGTCGCCCGGGCGCACGCCGGCCTTGGCGTCGAAGACCAGCAGCGCGACCTGCGCGTCCGACAGCGCCGCGCGAGCCTGGTCGCGGATCGAGCCCGAGACGGGATCGGGGTCCTCGGAGTCCATGCCGCCGGTGTCGATCAGCGTGAAGCGGCGACCGTTCCACTCCGTGGCGATCTCCTTGCGATCGCGCGTGATCCCCGCGCGCTCGTGCACGACGGCCTCACGCGTGCCGGTCAGCCGGTTGACGAGCGAGGACTTGCCGACGTTCGGATAGCCGACGACCGCGACCTTCATGAAGTTCCGCTCACCCGTCGAGTCTAGGACGAGGCCCGGCGCGTCCTCAGGACGGGCGGCGCGCCAGCGCGACGATCCGGTCGACGACCTCGTCGATCGACAGGCCCGTCGTGTCGACCTCGATGGCATCGCCGGCGGCGCGCAGCGGCGAGTGCTCGCGCGTGGAGTCGCGCTCGTCGCGCGCGACCTGGTCGGCCAGCACGGCTTCGGCGTCGTCGCCCGTCTCGGCCGCGCGCCGGCGGGCGCGCTCCTGCGGCGAGGCGGTGAGGTAGATCTTCAGCTCGGCGTCGGGCGCGACGACCGTGCCGATGTCGCGCCCCTCGGCGACGTAGTCGCCCGCGGCGATCAGCTCGCGCTGGCGCTCTACGAGCGCCAGGCGCACCTCCGGTCGCGCTGCGACCTCCGACGCGCGCGCGCTGACCTGCGGCGTGCGGATCTCGGCGCCGACGTCCTCGCCGTCGAGCGTCACGGTCGGGTCCAGGCCGATCGCGCAGGCCAGCGGGTCGTCGGCCCCGCGCAGCTCGGCCAGCGCGACGGCGCGGTACATCGCGCCGCTGTCGAGGTAGGTGAAGCCGAGCGCCTGCGCGACCGCGCGAGCGACCGTGGACTTGCCGGCGCCCGCGGGCCCGTCGATGGCGATCAGCATCGTCAGCGCGGGCGGTTGCGCTTGCGCTGGTCGCGCGCGGCCTTGGCCTTGTTGCGCTTGCGCGCGCGCTCGCGCTCGCGTTCGCGGGCGGACTTCTTCGGCCCGGCGACCGGGGCCGGCGTGCCGCCGCCGCCGGCAGCCGACGTGCGCCCGCGCTGGCCCGCGGGAGCCTTGCTGCGGGCGTCGCGCATGATGAACCAGGCGATCAGCGTGACGACGGCGGCCGCACCGCCGAACGTCAGCACGAGCTGCAGCGTGCTGAAGCCCGTGTCCTCGTCGAGGTTGACCGTGTTCGTGTCCTCCTCGGGGTCCTCCGTCAGCGGCGCCGGGACGTTCTGCGGGCCGAGCTGGGCGGCGGCGACAACGGGCATCCCGAGGCACAGCAGCAGCGCGGCGAGGATGGCGGCGAGGCGTTTCACGATCGCGAGCATGCCAGGTCTACACTGCTTGCGGCTATGGCGAAGCAGCGACAGGTCCGCATCGAGCAGAAGAGCGCCATGGCTGCGATGTCGCAGCTCGAACTGCGCTCCGACGAGGAGCTCGCGGCCGAGACCAAGCACCGCGCCGCGGCGCAGGCGATCCTCGGCGCGCGGGCGTCCGAGCGCTATGACGCCGTGCGCGCCCGCGAGCACTTCCGCAAGGCGATCGCCGCCGCGCGCCCGCAGGAGCGGATGCAGCTGCGGCGCATGGCCGAGGCATCGCTGGCGCTCGCCGAGCGCCGCCCCGACGACCTCAAGGCCGCGGTCGAGAAGCTCGGCCAGCAGGCCCCCTCCAGCCGCCAGCTGTTCATCCTGCGGCTGATGGGCCTGATCTCCCCCGCGCCCGGCGCGAGCAGGCTGACGAAGGTTCGCGGGGTCGCGATCCTGCTGGCGATCGTGCTCGCGCTGCTGCTGATCGGCTTCGGCCTCGCGGAGCTCATCCTGCTGCCCTTCGGCGGCGGCTCGACGCTCGTCGCGATGGGACTCGGCGTGCTCGTCGTGATCGTCGCGCTGAGCGTGCTCAGCATCGTCGGCAGGCGAAAGCAGAAGACCGCGCAGACCAAGGCGCGAACGGCGCGCGCCGGCGGCTGATGTGCGGGCGCTTCACGCTCGCGTTCGCAGGGTTTGACCCGGCGCAGCTGCGCGCGCGCTTCGGCCTGGACGAACGCCTCGAGGTCCGCCGGCGCTTCAACGTCGCCCCCGGCGACGACGTGCTCGCGGTGCTCCGGCGTCCGCAGGCCGAAGCGCAGGGCACGCTGCTGCGCTGGGGCCTCGTGCCGCACTGGGCCGGCGACCCGCGCGAGATGGCGGCCAGGACGATCAACGCGCGCGCCGAGACGATCGGCCGGCGCCCGGCCTACCGCGACGCGTTCGCGCGCCGGCGCTGCCTGATCGTCGCCGACGGCTTCTATGAGTGGTCGGCCGGGACGCCGCACTGGATCACGCGCGAGGACGGCGGGCCGTTCGCGTTCGCGGGGCTGTGGGCCACGTGGCGCCCGCCCGACGCCGACGACGTCGAGCCGCTTCGCAGCTGCGCGATCGTCACGACCGCGGCGGCCGGGGCCGTGCGCGCGCTGCACGACCGCATGCCGGTGATCCTGGCGGCGGCCGACGAGGCGCGCTGGATCGATCCGCAGACGCCCGAGGACGAGCTGCACGCGCTGCTGGCGTGCGCCGGGCCGCCGCTGCTCACGCGACCGGTCAGCCGCGCGGTCAACGACGCGCGGCACGATGCCGCGGACTGTCTCGACCCGCCCGAGCAGGCCGCCCTCTTCTAACCGACGCGGATGCTCTCGATCACGACGGGATCGAGCGGCATCTCGCTGACCGGATCGGTGGCCAGGCGCGCGATCCGCCGCACGGCCGTCGTATCGCCGAGCACGCGACCGATCAGCGCGTACTCGGGCGGCAGCGGCGTGTCCCGCGCCGTGACGATGAAGAACTGGCTGCCCGAGGCGCCAGCCGGATCGGAGGGGGTCTTCGCCATCGCCACGACGCCGCGCACGTAGCGCGTGCCCTTCGGCGGCTTCTCGACGAGGCCATAGCCTGGCCCGCCGTTGCCGGTGCCCAGCGGGTCGCCGCCCTGGATGACGTAGTCGTTGCCGCCGGGCTTGGCGATGCGATGAAACGTCAGCCCGTCGTAGAAGCCGCCGCGCGCGAGGCCCGCGAAGGACGCGGTCGTCTTCGGCGCGCGCCTGACGTCGAGCAGGATGCGGATCGTGCCGCAGTTCGTGCGCAGCGTCGCGACGTGGCGATCCCCGGAGCTCAGCTTCTTGCGCGAGCGCGTTTGGGTGGGCTCGGTCGTCGCCGGCGTCGGCGCCGTCACGGCCTCGCAGCCGTCGCGCGCAGACCGCGGCGCGATCGTCGTCGTGTTCGTCGCGACGGTGCTGTCGGGCTCCTTGACCGGCCCGGATTCGCCGGCGATCGGGGCGTCCTTGCCGCACGCGGCGAGCGCCGGCGCCGCCAGCAGGAACGCGATCAGGACCGCGGCACGTCGCATGGCGCAGAGCGTAGTCAAACTGCAGCGCGTGCAGATCACCTCGCTCGTCGCGCGCTACGACCACATCCTGCTCGACCTCGACGGCTGCGTCTGGGTCGGCGACGAGCCGACGGAGGGCGCCGTCAACGCGATCGCGGCCCTGCGCGCCGCCGGCAAGAACGTCGCCTTCGTCACCAACGACTCGCAGCTGGCGACCGAGGAGTACGTGCGCAAGCTCTGGCGGCTGGGCTTCCAGGCATCGCTCGAGGAGGTCGTGACCGTCGGCGGCGCGCTGCAGTACCTGCTCGCCGAGCGCCACCAGGGCTGCTCGGCGGTCGTGATCGGTTCCCCGGCGCTGCATCACCACGTCGAGGCCGCCGGGCTGCGGGTCGTCAACCGCACGGCCTTCGCGAGCCGCGCCGACGTCGTCGTCGTGGCGTTCCACCCGGACTTTCACTACGACGAGCTGCGCGACGCCACGCAGGCCGCGCTGCGCGGCGCGGCGCTGCTGGGATCGAACCGCGACGCGACGTTCCCGCAGTCCGACGGGCTGTGGCCGGGGTCGGGCTCGATCATCGCGGCGGTGGAGACCGCGTCCGGGCGCACCGTGCACGCCGTCGGAAAGCCCGAGCCGACGCTCGTGCTGACGGCCCTGGACCGGCTCGGGCCCGGCCGGGCGCTGATGGTCGGCGACCGCGTCGACGCCGACCTCGGCGCCGCGCACGCGGCCGGCATCGACGGCGCGGTCGTGCTGACCGGCGCGTCGGACCGCGCACGGGCCGAGGCGGCTCGAGAGCCCAGCCCGGTCGCGATCGCCGAGCGCCTCGCGACGCTCGTCCTGGCCGGCGCATGATCCTCACCTCGAAGATCGCCCTGGCCCGCGCGGCGGGGTCGCTGTCGCGGCGCAGCGGGCGCGGCGGCACGAGCCTGCCGGGCAAGCTGCTGATGCGCCTGGAGCCTCACGCGATGGCGCGGCTCTCCGCACGCCTGCGCGAGGGCAGCTCGGTCATCTCGGCGACCAACGGCAAGACGACGACCGCCGCGATGGTCGCGGCGATCCTCGAGGGCGCCGGCACGCGTCTGGTGCACAACCGCGCCGGGGCGAACATGGCGGGCGGGGTGACGACGGCCCTGCTGGGCGCCGCGCGCCGCGGCGGGATCGACGGCGACGCCGGGCTGTTCGAGGTCGACGAGTTCTGGCTCGACCAGGTCGTCCCCGAGCTGCGCCCGCGCGCGCTGCTGCTGAGCAACCTCTTTCGCGACCAGCTCGACCGCTACGGCGAGCTCGAGACGATCGCCGACCGCTGGGCCGGCGCGGTCGCGGCGGCGCCCGCCACGAGCCTCGTGCTCAACGCCGACGACCCGCTCGTCGCCGACCTCGGGCGCGATCGTGCGGGCGTGACGTACTTCGGCGTGCAGGACGACGGCGTCGCGCTGGCCGGCATGGGGCACGCGTCGGACTCCAAGCACTGCCGGCGCTGCGGCGCCCCGTACGTCTACGACGCCGTCTACATGGGCCATCTCGGCCGCTACCACTGCCCCAACGGCGACGGGCCGCGCCCGCAGCCGGGGGTGTGGGCGAGCGCGATCTCGCTCGACGGCACGCGCAGCGCGAGCTTCGACCTGCACGTCGGCGACGAGCGGGCGCGCGTCGAGCTGCCCCTGCCCGGGCTCTACAACGTCTACAACGCGCTCGCCGCCGCCGCCCTGACGCACGTGCTCGGCGCCGGCCTGCAGCAGATCGTGCGCGGGCTGGCCGCGACGAAGGCGGCGTTCGGGCGCGCGGAGACCGTGCGCGTCGGCGGCCGCGACCTGGCGATCCTGCTCGTCAAGAACCCTGCCGGCGCCAACGAGGTGCTGCGCACGCTGGCGCTGGACCCCGGCGAGCACGACGTCTTCGCGGTCCTCAACGACCGCACCGCCGACGGCCACGACATCTCGTGGGTGTGGGACGCCGACTTCGAGCTCGTCGCCGATCGCGTGCGGCGCGTGACCTGCAGCGGCACGCGCGCGGCGGAGCTCGCGCTGCGCCTGAAGTACGCGGGCGTCCCCGAGGAGCGTCTGCACGTCGTGCCCTCGCTGGAGGACGGCCTCGACGCCGCGCTCGGCGACGGCGACGGGCGGCTCGTCGCGCTGCCGACGTACACGGCGATGCTCGACCTGCGCGGGCTGCTCGTCGCGCGCGGCGCGGCGCAGGGGTCGTTTCGGTGAGCCAGGTCATCTGGCACGACATCGAGTGCGGCTCCTACGGCGCCGACATGATGCTGTGGCGCGATCTGGCCGAGGCCGAGCAGGGGCCGGTGCTCGACGTCGGAGCGGGCACGGGCCGCGTGACGCTCGAGCTCGCCCGGCGCGGCCACGAGGTCGTGGCGCTGGACCGCGAGCCGGCCTTCCTCGACGTGCTGCGCGCCCGCGCCGGGAGCCTGGCGGTGCAGATCGCTGTCGGCGACGCGGGCTCGTTCGAGCTGCCCGGGCGGACCTTCGGGTTGATCATCGCGCCGATGCAGACGATCCAGCTGCTCGGCGCGGCGGGCCGCGCGGGCTTCCTGCGCGCCGCTCGCGACCACCTGAAGCCCGCCGGGCTGGTCGCCTGCGCGCTCGCCGACGCGATGGAGGCCTTCGACGCCGAGCACGTCCTGCTGCCGCTGCCCGACGTCGGGATCGTCGACGGCGTCAGCTACTACAGCCAGCCCGTCGCGCTGCGCGACAAGGGCGACCGCATGGCGATCGAGCGCATCCGCACGGTCGTCACGCCGTCGGGACAGCGCAGCGCCAGCGACGACGTCATCCACCTCGACAAGATCACGCCCGCGCAGCTCGAGGCCGAGGCGCAGGCGATCGGGTTGTGGCCGCGCGCCGCCCGCGTGATCGCGCCGACCGAGGAGCACGTCGGCACGACCGTGGTGCTGCTGCGTGGATAGGCGGCTGCGCGTCTGCGCGCTGTATCCGGATCTCATGAACATCTACGCCGACCGCGGCAACCTGCTGATGCTCGAGCGCCGCTGCGCGTGGCGCGGGATCGGCTTCCGGGTGACCCCCGCGGGGCTCGGCGAGCGCGTCGACCCCGATGCTCACGACCTCTTCTACCTCGGCGGCGGCCAGGATCGCGACCAGCGGCTGTGCGCGCTGGACCTCGTCGAGACCAAGCGCGAGGCGCTGCACGCCGCCGCCGCGCGGGGCGCGATCGTGCTCGGCGTCTGCGGCGGCTACCAGCTGCTCGGCCACCGCTACGAGCTCGGAGAGGACGAGGTCCCGGGCCTCGGCCTCGTCGACCTCGAGACGATCCGCTCCCGCGACGGCTCGCGGCTGATCGGCAACGTCGCGATCGAGCTGCGCATCGACTCGGGCGCCGGAGGCGCGCGCGTGCTGGCGGGCTTCGAGAACCACGGCGGTCGCACGTTCCTGGGCGCCGCAGAGCAGCCGCTCGGGCGCGTGCTCAAGGGCCACGGCAACACCGGCACCTCGGGCGCCGAGGGCGTACGCCGCGGCAGCGTCATCGGCACGTACCTGCACGGGCCGCTGCTGCCGAAGAACGCCTGGTTCGCCGACTGGCTGATCCGCACGGCGCTGGGGCTCGACGAGCTCGAGGCGCTCGACGACGCGCTCGAGGACGCCGCGCACGCCGAGGCGCGCCGCGCCGCTCGGGTCTGAGGCGGCCTACTTCACCTCGACCGCTCTGATCATCCCGTCGGCGAGGTGCGGCTCGGGGTCCTTGCCGTCGCGATCGGTCAAGAAGCAGAGCACGGCGTAGGCGCCCGCCCTGCGCAGCGTCAGGTCTGTGACCTGCTCGGTGTCGCCGTCGATCGCGGCGGTCGCGGCGCCGTCGTCGAAGTCGACGGGCGGCGGTCCGGAGGGCTGCCCCTCGGAGGTGAAGAACTCCTTGACGTCGGCGATCGACTTGCCCGGCGAGATCGGGGCGATGATCGCGTGATGGACCTCGTCGCCCTTGCTGACCAGGCGCAGCCGGTTCTGGCCGACCTTCAGCCCGCTGATCTCGAAGCGGTTCTCCGGCATCGCCCCCTCGTCGGTCGCGCCGGTGATCGTGGCCGTGCTCGCCGGCAGCGCCCCCTCCTCGCCGGCCGTCACCTCGAACTGCGCGAACGCCCCGCGTCTGGCGTTCGAAGGGCCATCCTGATTGTCGTTGTCGACGATCACGTAGGTGCCCGGGGGAAGGTTCATCGTCGTCTTCGCCGTCTGTCCGGGATCCGTGCTGCCTGCGCCTCCGGCGGCATGAAACCACGACGGGATCCCCGGCTTGTCGCTGAGGGCGACCTCGAGCGCCTCGGTTGCGGTGTGGCCGTCGTCGAAGCGGGCGAGCTGGGCCTCGTGAGCGTCCTCGCCGGCGTTCGTGAACGTCAGCTCCACGAGCCCGCCCTCGACCGTCTTCGGCGCCTGCGTGCTGAAGCGATCGCCCGCCACGTCGGAGATCGTGATCGCCAGCGGCGTCGGCGCGATCGCCTTCGTGTCGTCGCCGCCGCAGGCCACCAGGCCGATCGGCACGAGCGCGAGTGAGACCGCCACGCCGCGCCGGACCCTCCGTCCTGTTCGCGCCGATGCTCTCATGTCCGTCCCTTCCAGATCGCCCGACAGTAGCGACCGCGGGGGCGGCGGCCAACCGTTGCGCGCCTCGATCGGCGCAACGCGAATTTCACATGATGGTGACCCCCCGGCCAGAGGGGTAGGATCGCGCACGTGCCGGACCAGCCCGCCCGTTCGTCAGCGGAGACCATCGAGTTTCGTGACGTCACGAAGCGCTACCCCGGTAGCGGCGAACCCGCTGTCGACGGTCTGTCGCTGGAGGTCCCGGCCGGCGAGATCTGCGTGCTCGTGGGCCCGTCGGGATGCGGCAAGACGACCGCCATGCGGATGGTCAACCGCATGATCGACATCACCTCCGGCGACATCCTGCTCGGCGGGCGCAGCGTCAAGGAGCGAAAGCCCGAGGACCTGCGGCGCAACATCGGCTACGTCATCCAGCAGATCGGGCTCTTCCCGCACCGCACGATCGAGGACAACATCACCACCGTCCCGGCGCTGCTGGGTTGGAACAAGGCGCGCATGGCGGCTCGCGCCGAGGAGCTGATCGAGCTCGTCGGGCTGCCGCGCGAGATGCTCAAGCGCTATCCCGCGCAGCTCTCCGGCGGCCAGCGCCAGCGCATCGGCGTCGCCCGCGCGCTCGCCGTCGACCCGCCGGTCATGCTGATGGACGAGCCGTTCGGCGCGATCGACCCGATCAACCGCGAGCGCCTGCAGAACGAGTTCCTGCGCCTGCAGGCCGAACTGCGCAAGACGATCGTCTTCGTCACCCACGACATCGACGAGGCGATCAAGATGGGCGACCGCATCGCGGTCCTGCAGGTCGGCGGCAAGCTCGCCCAGTACGCGCCGCCGGCCGAGCTGCTGACCGCGCCCGCGAGCTCGTTCGTCGAGGACTTCGTCGGCGCGGACCGCGCGCTCAAGCGCCTCGCGCTGCAGCGCGTGCGCGACATCGACCTGTGGACGGTCGCCGCGTGCCGCGCGGGCGAGCCGATCGCCGCCGTGCGCGAGCGCCTCGCCGAGGCCGATCTCAACATCCCGCTGCTCGTCGACGCCGAGCAGAAGCCGCTCGGCTGGCTGTCCGAGCGCGGGCTGACCGGAGAGCGCGTGCGGCCCGAGCTGCGCTCGCCGGCGGAGCCGATCGTCGAGCTCGACGACATCCTGCGCGACGCGCTGTCGGACCTGCTCGCCCGCGAGTCGATGTACGGGCCGGTCGTCGACGCCGACGGCCACTGCGTCGGCGCGCTCTCGATCCAGGCGATCTCGCACGCCATCGGCCACGCGCGCGACGAGGTCCCCGGGGCGGCCGAACGCGTGGGCGCGGACACCGAGCCGGAGCCTGCCGAGGCCGCCGAGGACTCATGAGCCAGGCGCTGATCGCCCAGAGCGGCGGCTTTCTGCGCGATCGCTCGGGCGACACCGGCTGCCCGAGCAACGACGGCATCTGCCTGGGCTGGATGGTCGATCACCTCGACCGCTACTGGGACCCGTTCCTCCAACACGTCGTCCTCACCGTGATCCCGCTGACGATCGGCTTCGCGATCGCGCTGAGCATGGGGCTCGTCGCCCACCGCCAGAAGTGGCTGATCACGCCGTTGACCGGCTTCACGAGCGCGATCTACACGATCCCGAGCATCTCGTCGTTTCTGCTGCTGCTGCCGATCACCGGTCGCGGCAACGACACGGCGATCATCGCGCTGACCGCCTACACGCTCGTGATCATCTTCCGTAACGTCATCACCGGTCTCGCCGGCGTCCCCCAGGGAGCCGTCGACGCCGCTCGCGGCATGGGTCTGACCAGCAGCCAGCTGTTGTTTCGCGTCGAGCTGCCGCTGGCGCTGCCCGAGATCGTCGCCGGACTGCGGATCGCGGCGGCGACGACCGTCGGCCTCGCCGCGTTCGCCTATCTCGCGGGGGCCGGCGGCCTCGGGGCCAACATCGACTCGGACATCGACTTCCGCGGCAACGTCCTCGTCTGCGGGATCATCCTGACGCTGCTGGCGGCCACGCTGGACTTCATCGTGCTCAGCATCCAGCGGCTGCTGACCCCGTGGCGGCGGGCGGCGGCATGATCATCGCCTCGATCCTCGACACGTTCGGCGGCGCGGTCGAGTTCATCTTCGAGCGACGCCCCTCGGACGCCGGCACGGTCGACGTCGGCGGGCTGGCGGAGATCGGCCATCTTGCGGGCAACCACTTCGCCGTCTCGTTCCTGGCGATCGTGATCTCGATCGCGATCTCGATCCCGATCGGCCTGTGGCTCGGCCATCTCGGCAAGGCCGAGCTGCTGGCGGTCGGCGTGGCCAACGTCGGCCGCGCGGTACCGGCGCTGGCGATCATCGGCTTCTGCGTCGCCTTCCTCGGCACGGGCTTCAACAACATCGCCTTCGCGCTGACGCTGCTGGCGATCCCGCCGATCCTCACCAACACGTACGTCGGGATGCGCCAGGTCGATCCGGAGCTCGTCGATGCCGCCCGCGGGCAGGGCCTAGTCGGGCTTTCAGGTCGTACGCCAGGTCGAGTGGCCGCTCGCGCTGCCGACGATCTTCGGCGGCATCCGCATCTCCGTCGTGACCGTGCTCGCGACGGCGATCATCGCGCCCGATCGCGGGCCTCGACACGCTCGGCACGCCGATCTTCTCGTAGGAGATCTATGGCGACGAGGGCGTGCTCGCCGCGGCGATCGCCGTGGCCTTCCTGACGTTGGGCACCGATGCCCTCTTCGCCGCCCTGCAACGACTCGTGACACCGAAGGGGCTGAAGGTTGCCGCTCGCGACAACCGTCGCCGCCGTACCTGGCCCATTCCCATAAGGAGAGTGCAGCACCCGTGACCCGAAGCTTCCGCATCCTGCTCAGCCTGCTGGCCGTGCTCGTGCTCGGCGTGTTCGTCGCCGCCTGCGGCGACGACGACGACAGCAGCGACACGTCGACACCGGCCGCCCAGACCACGGCAGCCCGCCGAAGAGCGGGGACGATCCCCGCCGACGAGAAGGCCGCCAACAAGATCGAGCCGGTCGACGGCGCCTCGAGCGTCTCGCTGTCGGTCGGGTCGAAGAACTTCACCGAGCAGTACATCCTCGGCGAGATCTACATCCAGGCGCTGGAGGCCGCCGGCTACAAGGTCAAGAAGGACCTCGACCTCGGCCCCGAGCGTCGTCGCCCACGCCGCGCTGACCAAGGGCGTGGTCGACGCCTACCCCGAGTACACGGGCACGCCGCTGACGTCCTCCTTCAAGGTCAAGGTCGAGGACGTCCCGAAGGATCCGGCGCAGGCCTACGAGCAGGCCAAGGCGGAGTACGCGAAGGTCAACATCACCGCGCTCGCGCCGACGCCGTTCGAGAACACCTACCGGCTCGGCGATCACGAAGGCGACGGCCGAGAAGCTCGGCAACCCGACGAAGATCTCAGACCTCGCCGACAAGGCGAACACGCTGACGATCAACGGCTTCCCGGCCTGCCGCCAGCGCATCGACTGCCTGCTCGGCGTGCAGCAGACCTACGGCTTCAAGTTCAAGAGGTTCCTGCCGGGCGAGCAGAAGTACCAGGTGCTCGACAACGGCGACACGGACGTCGCGTTCGTGTTCACGACCGACGGCCCGCTGTCGTCGGGCAAGTACGTCGTGCTCGAGGACGACAAGAACGTCTTCCCGCCCTACAACATCACGCTTCGCGGTCCGCGACGAGGCGGCCGACAAGCTCGGCGAAGAGGGCCAGAAGGTCATCACCGACGTCCAGAAGTACATGACGGCGGAGATCATGCAGGAGCTCAACGCGCGCGTCGACCTCGACAAGCAGGAGCGCGACAAGGTGGCAGCCGACTACCTCAAGCAGTTCGGCTTCACGAGCTAGTGGTTCCTGCGAGGACTCCCCGGCGGGACCACTAGGTCCCGCTGGAGCCGAACCCGCCCTCGCCGCGCACGGTCGCGGCGAGGGCGCCGGCTTCGACGACGTCCGCCGCGGCGACGGCGACGATCACGAGCTGCGCGATGCGGTCGCCGGCGGCGACCTCGAAGGCGTCCTCGCGGTCGGTGTTCAGCAGCAGGACCTTCAGCTCGCCGCGGTAGCCGGCGTCGATCAGGCCCGGCGCGTTGACGAGCGCGATGCCGTGGCGGGCGGCAAGGCCGCTAGCGCGGCAGCACGAGGCCGGCGTGGCCGGCCGACAGCTCGATCGCGATGCCCGGTGCGCAGCATCGCGCGCTCGCCGGGGTCCAGACGTGCGTCCTGGAGCGCGTGCAGGTCATAGCCGGCGTCGTCGCCATGCGCGCGGACGGGCAGCCGGGCGGCCGGGTCGAGCCGCTGGACGCGCAGCTCGCCGCTCACGCGTGCGAACCGTTGACCGAGAAGCGCGCGTAGCGCTCGGCCAGCGTCGCCGGCAGGCGGGCGTGGATGCGAACGCCCTCCGGCGTGTCCGTGCGCTCGAGGTCGCCGGCGGCGTCGTGCAGCTCGGCGAGGTCGGCGCCGGCGGCGTAGGGCAGCAGCAGGTCGACGGAGCGCAGCGTGCGGCGAAACTCCTCCTCGATGCGGTCGCCGAGCGCCTCGATGCCCTCGCCGGTCGCCGCGGAGATCAGCATCCCGTCGGGATGGGTGAAGGACAGCTCGGTGCGGCGGTCGGCGTCCAGCGCGTCGGCCTTGTTGAGCACGAGCAGGCGCGGGCGGTCGCCGGCGCCGACGTTCTCGAGCACCTCGTCGACGGCGCGCAGCATCTCGGCCATCTCGCTCTCGGGCGCCGAGCCGTCGACGACGTGCAGGATCAGGTCGGCCTCGCGCGTCTCGTGCAGCGTCGCGGCGAAGGCGTCGACGACCTGATGGGGCAGCTTGCGGATGAAGCCGACGGTGTCGGTCAGCAGGTACGGGCGGCCGTGCACGCGCAGCTCGCGCGTGGTGGGGTCGAGGGTGTGGAAGAGGCGGTCGCGGACGCCGACCTCGGCGCCCGTCAGGCGGTTGAGCAGGGTCGACTTGCCGGCGTTGGTGTAGCCGGCCAGCGCGATCTGCGGCAGATGCGCGCGCTCGCGCTCGGCGCGCATCGTCGCGCGCGAGGAGCTGACGCCCTTCAGGCGCCGGCGCAGCGCGGTGATGCGGTTGCGCGCGAGGCGGCGATCGGTCTCGATCTGCGACTCGCCCGGTCCGCGGGCGCCGATGCCCGGCTGCGCCGCGCTCGCGCCGAGGCGCTCGAGGTGCGTCCACAGCCCGCGCATGCGGGCCATGTTGTACTCCAGCTGGGCGAGCTCGACCTGCAGCTTGCCCTCGGCCGAGTGCGCGTGTCCGGCGAAGATGTCGAGGATCACGCTCGTGCGGTCGACGACCGGCATGCCCAGGCCCTCCTCGAGGTTTCGCTCCTGGCGCGGGCTCAGCTCGTCGTCGCAGACGACGACGTTGGCGTCCGCGGCGACCGCCGCCTGCTTGATCTCGATGAGCTTGCCGGGGCCGACGTAGGTGTTCGGGTGCGGCTGCTCGAGATGCTGGACGATCTGCCCGACGACCGCGACGCCGGCCGTGCGCAGCAGCTCGCGCAGCTCGGAGAGGTCGTCTCCGGCCGGCAGCGCGGCGATGCAGAACGCCCGCTGCTTGGGACGTCCGCTGTCGGCGTCGTTGACCGGCTTGCCTTCGCCGGTGCGTCCCTGGCGCGTTCGTTGCACGCAGCTGAGTCTAGTGTCGGCCGCGCGCGACGCGCGGGGGTTCGAACCCGCCGGGCCGCGCGCTCAGGCGGGGCGCAGCGCGGCGGTGGCGAGCGACGTCGTGAACGGGACGCACCAGAACACAACGGTGTCGTAGGTGTCCAGATCGACGTCGCTGGGGATCTCGTACTGCTGGTCGCCGCGGCTGCCCTTCAGGTCGCCGAGGTTCTTGAACGTCCCGCCGCTTGCATCCGTGGCGAGGTACACGCGCACCTGCGGCCCGGGGTCGATCTCGAAGCCGTCGCTCAGCGTCAGCCGGCGCCCGCCGGCGGCGAGCTCGATGACCCGGGCGGTGCCCGACGCGCTGTGCCCGGCGGGCAGGACGTCGCCCGCGCGCGCGATCACGTTGGCGGTCGGCTTGCGCTTGGCGTCCGGCTTGCGCTCCTCGCCCGCCGCGGGCTGCGGCGCGAGCGGGTCGGGCTCATCCGCCGCCGGGGGAGCCAGCCGGCTGGCGGGCACCGCCACCGGCAGCGTCTCGTCGACGACCGTGTCGCGCACGGACGTCCAGTAGAAGGCGACGAGCGAGATCGCCGAGCAGGCGAGGAACGTCCCGCGCAGCCACCAGCGCAGATCCGGCCGCGCCTTTCCCATACGCCCGAACAGCACGCTGCAGAGCACGAACCACAGGACGACCAGGGCGATCGCGCTGAAGTAGCCGGGCGCGACGACGGCGCCCCAGAACCACGTGCCGGCCAGCAGGGTGACGATGACCAGCGGCGGCGCGAGCAGCTTCGGCACGACGCTCATGAGCGCTTGAGGTCGGCCCGGCCGAGCGTCTGGGTGAACGGCACGCACCAGAAGATGACGGTGTTGTAGCGGCGCAGGTCGACGCTGCGGGGGATCGTGTACTTCTGGTTGCCCTTGTTGCCCTTCAGCCGGCCGAGGTCCTTGAAGTCCCTGCCGATGGCGCTGCCGCGCACCTTGCGCGGCACGAGGTAGACGCGCACGGCCCCGGCGGGGCGGATGCTGAGGTTGCGCACCGTCAACAGGCGCGATCCGGCATCGGTCTTGACGACCGCGACGCGCCCGGCGGCCGGATGCGAGCTGTTGCCGTCGCGCACGGTGCCCTTCAGCAGCTCGACGTTCACGGCCATCGCCGCCACCGGCAGCATCGCGACGAGGGCGAGAGCGAGGAGCGCGATCAGGAGGGCGCGGCGCACGAGGGCGATTCTGCCGAGATTTGATTACGCGCGGGAAACAATGTTGCGAAACCGGCCGTCGCGGTAGCGGTAGCCGAGCATGACCCAGCCGTGGATCGCCGTGTGCGCGTTGACGACCTGCGTGTAGGCAAATCGCACGTGCCCGTTGCGGCGCCCGCGCGCGTCGAAGGACGGGAGCGTCAGATCGGGGACGTCGCACAGGCGCAGCGGCTGTCGGTGGGCGAGGACCGCCTGGACGATGCCGCCGCCGGGCAGCACCCCGGCCGCCGTGCGCGGGAGGTTCCACAGCAGGTAGTTGTAGGCGCGCCCGCCGAAGCGCCGGCGCTGGTCGCCGTAGTTCGACCAGCGCGCGCCGGAGACCGAGCGCCCGGGCAGGTCGCTCGGGCGCTTGTAGAACATGCGCTCGAGGCCGTCGCCGGCCGCCGCGGGATCGTTGAAGGCCGCGCGCGTGCACGAGCCGGCCGGCTCGCCGTTGGCGTTCGCATGCTGCGGCTCGAGCGCCACCGCCGCGAGGTCGGCTGCGCGCACGTGGACTGTCGGCTGGCGCGCGCAGCGACTGGCGCGCGCGGGGTAGTCGCAGCCGCCGCGGCGCACGAACGTCGCCTGCCCGCCGACGTCCAGCGGCGCGATGCGCAGGATCCGCAGCCTGCCGCGCCCGCAGCGCGGCTCGAACGTCGCGCTCGCCGCGAACGCCAGCCGGCGCCCGTCGAACGTGAATGCCGCGATCCGCGGGCGCCGCGGTCGCACGCACGTGCTGACGCGGCCCGGCATCGTGTTGTTGGGAGCGACGACCGGCGCGCCCGTCGAGCCGGCGAGCAACGCGGCGGCGGCGAGCGCGAGCACGACCGGTCAGGCGGCGAGCTTGCCGAGCCGCTGAACGGCCTCGACCAGGCGCTCGTCGGGCGTCGTCAGCGAGATGCGAAAGAAGCCCTCGCCGTTGGGCCCGTACGCGCCGCCGGGCGAGACCACGACGCCGGCCTCCTCGAGGACGTGCTCGCAGTAGGCCGCCGAGCTGTCGAAGCCCGCCGGGATCGGCGCCCACACGTAGATCGTCGCGCGCGGCGGCTTGACGTCGACGCCGATGTCGCGCAGGGCCGCGACGACGAGGTCGCGGCGGCGCGTGTAGAGCGCGTTCATCTCGCGCTTGTCGCCGTCGGCATCGGGGCTCAGCGCGGCGATGGCGGCGAGCTGGACCGCCTCGAACAGGCCCGAGTCGATGTTCGTCTTCAGGCGCCAGTAGTGCTCGATCGCCTCGGCGTTGCCGACGATCGCCGCGCAGCGCCAGCCGGTCATGTTGTAGCCCTTGGACCACGAGAAGACCTCGACGCCGACGTCCTTGGCGCCCGGGGTGGCGAGAAACGACGGCGCGCGGTAGCCGTCGTAGGTCGTCTCGGAGTAGGCGTTGTCGCTCACCGCCAGGATGTCGGTGCCGTCGCAGTACGCGACGACCTCCTCGAAGAACCCGTCGCGCACGACCGCGCCGGTCGGGTTGTTGGGGTAGTTGAAGAACATGAGCTTGGAGCGCGCCCTGTCGGCCGCGGAGATCGCCTGGAGGTCGGGCGTGAAGCCGTGCTCGGGCAGCAGCGCCATCAGCACGGGATCGCCGCCGGCGATGATCGGCCCGCCCGTGTAGACGGGGTAGCCCGGGTCGGCGCTCAGCGCCGCGTCGCCGGGATCGAGAAAGGCCAGGTTGAGGTTGAAGATGCACTCCTTGGCGCCGATCGCCGGCATGATCTCCGTGTCGGGATCGAGCTCGACGTCGAAGCGGCGCATGTAGAAGTCCGACACCGCCTGGCGGAAGTCCTTGCGGCCGCGGTTGGAGGGATAGCGGTGCGTGTCGGGCTCGGTGATCGCCTCGGCCATCGCCTCGACGACGAGCGCCGGCGTCGGCCGGTCGGGATCGCCGATGCCCAGCGAGATGACGTCGACCCCTTGAGCCTTCTTGGCGGCGATCTTGCGCTCGAGCTCGGCGAACAGGTAGGGCGGGATGCGGTCGAGGCGGCGGCTGGGCTTCACAGGCTCTCCAGTTCGTTGCGGAAGGCGTCGGCGAGCTCGCCCCGGTACACCGGGACCGCCCAGCCACTGAGGTCGAAGTGCAGGTCCTCCTCGACCTCGACGACGAGCTCGCCGCCGTCGAGGCGGACGGTCACGGGAGAGTCGCCGCCGCGCAGGACATAGGCGACCGCGGCGCCGCTGGCGCCCGTCCCGGAGGACATCGTCTCCCCCACGCCGCGCTCGTAGATCCGGGCGCGGATCACGCCGGGCTCGATCTCGGCGAACCAGCTCGTGTTCGTGCGGTTGGGAAACAGCTCGTGGTCGACGATCTCCTGCCCGACCGCGCTCAGGTCGAGCGCATCGAGCTCGTCGAGGTCGGTCATGTGCATCGTGCACTGCGGGTTGCCGACGTGGACGTGCTGAAAGCGCCATCTGCGCCCGCCGGCCTCGAGCGTCCCGGCGCCGTCGGCGGATCCCGACGGAAAGTCCTCCGAGGAGGTGCGCGCGCGCCCCATGTCGAGCGTGCAGGTCGTCGGCCCGGTGATGTGCGGGCGGATCTCGCCCGCGGCCGTCTGGATCGAGAAGCGGTCGGAGTCCGTCCAGCCCGCGCGACGCAGGTACATGACGGCCTGGCGCGCGCCGTTGCCCGACAGGTCGGACTCCGATCCGTCGGGGTTGAAGATCCGCAGGCGCGCGACGAAGCCCGCCTGAGTCGGCGCGGACAGCAGCAGGATGCCGTCCGACCCGACGCCCGTATGCGGGTCGCAGAGGCGCCGGACGCGCTGCGGGGTCAGCTCGAACGGCAGCGCCCGCTCCTCGAAGATGAGGTAGTCGTTGCCCAGCGCCTGCCACTTCTCGAATGCGATCGGGGTCATGCGGGCGCGGAGTCTATGGCCGCCGTTCGCCGCGCAACCTCGCGGGGCCGCCGCTCGCCTGCCGCTTTGACCGCGACCGTCGCGCGCGCTCGGGCCGGTGCTCCCGGCTCCCCCGGTCGCCGCGTCACGATGCCGGCGGTCGGCGGGAAGGTCGGCGACGCGCTGATCGCCGCGTCGACCGGCGGGAACACGCCCGTCGCCCGGGTGCGCGACGGCGGCCCGCTGCGCCGCCTGCGGGCCGTCGCAGCGCCGTAGCAGCGCGCGGGCTCATGTTCCGCCGCGGTCGATCGCCTCAGCGACCTCGGCCGGCGTGCGTCCGGCGATGTCGATCACCTCGACGTCGGGGAGCTTGCGCATCCAGGTCAGCTGGCGGCGCGCGAAGTTGCGCGTGCGCCGCTTCATCGCCTCGACGTCGCCGGTCAGCAGCTGATCGAAGCCCAGCGCGACGCGCGCGGTCTCCGAGGCGCCGGCCGCGTCCGCGCGGCGCACTTCGTCGACCGCGCCGGCCGCGACCATCGCGTCGACGCGGGCGTCGATGCGCGCGTAGAGCTGCTCGCGCTCGCGCACGAGGCCGACGAGGCGGGTCGGGTGGCGCGTGTCGCTCGTCCACAGGCGGTTGGCGCCCTGTGGCGGCTCGAGGGCGCCCTGGTCGAGCAGCTCGAGCGAGCGCACGATGCGGTGGCGATCGCGCGGGTCGATCGTCTCGGCCGCCCACGGCGCCTCGCGCGCGAGGTGCGCGTGCAGCGCCTCCGGGCCTTGCCTGCGCAGCTCGGCCTCCCAGCGCTCGCGCGCGCCCTGGGGCGGTGGCGGACGCAGCGTGAGCTCGGCGAGCGCCGCGCGCAGGTACAGCCCGGTGCCCCCGACGACGATCGGCGTCGCTCCGTCCGCCAGCAGCCCGTCGATCTCGGCGTGGGCGAGCTGCGCGTACTCGGCCACGCTGAAGCGCCGATCCAACGGCAGGAACGAGATCAGTCTGTGTTCGAGGCGCCCGCGCTGGCCCCCGTCGGGCACGCCGGTGAGGATCTCCAGGCCGGCGTAGACCTGCAGCGCGTCGGCGGACACGGCGACCGGATGCTCGCCGCGCGCGCGCAGCCGGTCGGCGAGCGCGGTCGCGACGTCGGTCTTGCCGACGCCGGTGGGGCCGAACAGCGCGAGCACGCGAGCGGGCATCGGGCAAGTATGCGGCGGTTGACTGAAGCCGCGCGGTCCTCGACGATCGCGCGGTGACCTCCAAGGCCGGCTATTGGATCGGCGGCGGGCTGCTGGCGGTCGCCGTGTTCGGCGCGATCCTGTGGGCGTTTCTGGCCGCACGCCACGTGATCGCGATCGTCGAGGACTTCCACCACGTCCCGCTGCCCGGCCGCGCCGCGGTCGAGCTCGAGGCGCGCAAGTACGTGATCTACGTCGAGGGACCCAACGCCGACGAGAACGCCCCGCCCGTCGACATCTCCGTGACCGACGCGCGCACGCAGCGGCGCGTGCCGTTGGCCGACTACGGCTCGTCGCTGACCTACTCGTTCAACTCGGCAGGCTCGGCGTACGCGACCGTCACGCCACCGCGAGCGGGCCGCTACGACGTGCGCGTGCGCGCCGAGGGCATCGGCGAGGGCAGCGGCTTTCAGCTCGCGATCGGCGAGAGCATCGCGGGCAGGATCGTCGGCGGCCTCGTCGGCGCCTTCGCGATCGGCGGGATCTTCGGCATCGCCGGGGTCGCGCTGCTCGTCGTCACGGGCGTGCGGCGCTCGAACCGGCGGCGCGCGTCCGCGTGACGGCGCGCCGGCCCCAGGGCCGCTCGCTATCGTCCGCGACCAATGACGGTGCGCATCGCGTGCGGCTTGTCCACCGACTCCGACCCGCGTGCCGGAGCGCTCGAAGCGGCCTCCACGGTCGCCGCGGAGCTCGAGGGATCGCCGATCGATCTGGCCGTCGTGTTCGCCTCCGGCGCCCACCTCGCCGATCCCGAGGCGACGATCGAGGGCGTCCACGACGCGCTGGCGCCCGATGTCCTGATCGGCTGCGGAGCGGGCGGCATCGTCGGCGCGGGACGCGAGATCGAGGGCGGCACGGCCGTGACGGTGTGGGCCGCGTCGTTTCAGGACGGCGCCGTCTCGACGTTTCATGCCGAGGTGCAGGAGGTCGAGGACGGTGTCGCGATCAGCGGCGTGCCCGACCTGTCCGGCGCCGGCGGCGCGATCCTGCTACCCGACCCCTACTCGTTTCCGACCGACGCCGTGCTCAGCGAGCTGCACGCGCGCGCTCCCGGCGTGCCGGTGCTCGGCGGCGTGTCGAGCGCGCGCACGCTGCGCGGGGAGGCGGCGCTGTTCCTCGGCGAGGAGGTCGTCGCCGGCGGCGCGATCGGCGTGCGCTTCGACGGCATCGAGCTGCTGCCGTGCGTCTCGCAGGGCGCGACGCCGATCGGCCCCGAGCTGACGATCACCGCCGGCGAGGGGCGCATCATCCAGGAGCTGGCCGGGCGACCGGCGCTGTCGGCGCTGCGCTCGGTGATCGAGGAGCTCGGCGAGGAGGAGCGCCGGATCCTCGCCGAGGGCATGCTGCTGGGGATCGTCGTCGAGCGCGACCGCCCGGACTACCTGCACGGCGACTTCCTCGTGCGCAGCGTGCTCGGTGGCGATCCGGAGACGGGGACGATCGCCGTCGGAGCCCCGATCTCCGCCGGGCAGGTCGTGCGCGTGCACGCACGCGACGCGGCGTCCGCGGACCGCGACCTGCACGACGCGCTCGGGCTGCGCCGCCAGGCGCTGGGCTCCGATCTGCCGGCGGGCGCGCTGATGTTCACCTGCAACGGCCGCGGGCGCGGCATGTTCGGCGTGCGCGACCACGACGCGGCGGCGCTGACGGCCGAGCTCGGCGCGATCCCGGCGGCGGGCTTCTTCGCGGCCGGCGAGATCGGCCCGGTCGGCGGCGAGAGCTTCCTGCACGGCTTCACGGCGACCGTGGCAGTGTTCGCGTCATGAACATCGCGGGCAGGAACGCGCTCGTCACCGGCGCCAGCGGAGGGCTCGGCCAGGCGATCGCGCGGGCGCTGGCCGAGGCCGGCGCGAAGCTCGTGCTGTCGGGGCGTCGAACGGACGTGCTCGAAGGGCTGGCGCAGGAGCTCGGCGCGACGGTCGCGCCCGCCGACCTGTCCGATGCCGACTCCGTGCGGGCGCTGGCGGCCGAGTACGGCCAGACCGCCATCCTGATCGCCAGCGCCGGGCTGCCCGCGTCGGGGCTCCTGGAGTCCTTCACCGAGGAGCAGATCGACCGCGCGCTGCGCGTCAACCTGCGCGCGCCGATGCTGCTGGCGCACGCGCTGGCGCCGCAGATGGTCGGCCGCGGCTACGGCCACATCGTCTTCATGTCGTCGCTGGCCGGCAAGGCGCCGGCGGCCGGCAGCTCGGTCTACAGCGCGACGAAGTTCGGCCTGCGCGGGTTCGCGGGCGCGCTGCGCGCCGAGCTGCACGGCAGCGGCGTCGGCGTTTCGACGATCTTTCCGGGCTTCATCCGCGACGCCGGGATGTTCGAGGACGCCGGGGTCACGCTGCCGCGCGGCACCGGCACGAAGACGCCCGAGCAGGTCGCCAAGGCGACGCTGCGCGCGATCGAGCGAAACCGCGGCGAGATCGACGTGGCGCCCGTCGCGCTGAAGCTCGGCGCGACGATCAGCGGCATCGCGCCCGAGCTGTCGGCGACGGTCACGCGCAAGGCGGGCGGCGACGAGGTGGCGGCGCAGTTTCAGGCCGGCCAGCTCGACAAGCGCTGACGGGCGCGCTTCGGACCGGCCGCCGGCGCAGCTCGGGTGTGTGTCGGATTCGTTCGGCTCAGCCGCACCAATGCGACACACCCCGGTCAGAACAGCGAGTCCTGCACCGCATCCGGCTTCTCCGCGGGCTGCGGCTCGTGTCGGGCGTGCTCGAAGCGCTCCGGCCATGTGACCCCCTCGCGGCGTACGAGCGCCGCCAGCCGACGGCGCTCCTGCGGCGGCGCGTAGGCGCCCTTCGCGTAGAGCTTCTCGTACAGCGGCATGAGGTCGGGTCGCTGGTCGCGCAGCCAGTCGAAGTAGAGCTTCTTGACGTCGCCGCGCAGGTGCAGCGCGAGCCCGCCGATGCCCGTCGCCCCCGCAGCGGCGGCGGCCTCCAGCAGCGGCTCGACCTGCTCGGGCGCGTCGTTGACGCCGGGCATCAGCGGCGCGATCAGGATGCCCGTCGGGATCCCGTTGCGGTTGAGCTCGGCGACCGCCTCCAACCGCGCGCGCGGATGCGGCGTGTGCGGCTCGGTCGAGCGCCAGGCCTTCGGGTCGAGGGTCGGGATCGAGAGGTTCGCATGGATGTCGGTGACCTGCGCGATCTGCTTCATGAGGTCGAGGTCGCGCAGCAGCAGCGGCGACTTCGTGAGGATCGAGCACGGGTTGCGCGCGTCGCGCATCGCCTCCCAGATGCCCGGCATGAGCTCATAGCGCGACTCGACCCACTGGTAGGGGTCCGTGTTCGTGCCCATCGCGACGTGATCGCCCTTCCACGACGGTCGCCGCAGCTCGGCTCGCACGACCTCCGGCGCGTTGACCTTGACGACGATCTCGCGCTCGAAGTCGCGGCCGGCGTCGAAGTCGAGGTACTTGTGCGTCGGGCGGGCGAAGCAGTAGACGCAAGCATGGCTGCAGCCGCGATACGGGTTGATCGTCCACCGAAACGGCATCCGCGATGCCTGCGGCACGCGGTTGATCGCCGACCTGGCATGGATCTCGTAGAAGCGCATGTCCAGCGCCTCCGGCGCGTCGAAGCGCCGGATCGTGGCTGGATCGCGGTGGCCCGGCAGCCGCGCCGCCTCGTCCTCGCCGATCGTCAGGTTGTCCCAGCGCACGAACGCATGTTCGCATACGCGCAGGACGCCCTGCGCCGCTCGCCGGATCGCCCGCCTACACCGGCCCGAACATCCACTGCCCTGGCGCGGACTCGTCGGCGCCCGCCCAGAACTCGAACCACAGCTCGCGGAACTCGTCGCGCGACAGGTGGCCGTCGCCGTCGAGGTCGAGCCTCGGGAACGCCTCCTCGGCGCCCTCACCGGTGCCCATCCACGCCTCGACGACCTGCTTGTGCTCTTCGACCGAGATCCGCCCGTCGCCGCTCTCGTCGATCGCATCGAACATCGCGTCGGCCGTCGCCTCGACCTCGGCGCGCATCGCGCCGAGCCGATCGACGAGCAGCATCAGCTCGTCGAAGCTGACCTTGCCGTCGTTGTTCACGTCGCCCATCGCGACGAGGCCGGCCCACCACCCCATCAGGATCCCGCGCATGTGCTCGTAGTCGCTCGAGCCCGGCTCCCAGCCGCGGATTCCCACCCACCGCTCGGTCAGCGCCTCGAAGTCCTCTCGCTCCAGAAGGCCGTTGGCGTCGGCGTCCATCGCATCGAACACGCCGGCCATCTTGCGCCGCTGAAACTCGCTCGCCATCCCGCACCTCTTTCTGGTCGCCTTCCCCCGATGCGGCCAACCTAGCGCGGACTCGGCCCGGCCGCCGATCGTCCAGTCGCCGATCAGGACGCCGACGCGGCCGGCCTCGCGTCGGGTCCGGCGGCGGCGTCGTCAGACGTACCCATGTGTCCTGCCTCCTCGGGTCGGCGGTGGTCGTCCCTTGGACCGCACCGAGCAGCGGGAATCATCGCGCTGCCCATCCACCACCTGAGAGCATGTGCGCGGTCGTGTCCCCGATCGACCACCTCGACCTCGTCGTCACGTCGCTGGAGCGCAGCCTGGCGTTCTACCGCGGCCTGCTCGAGCCGCTGGGCTATGTGCGCGAGTCGGCGATCGTCGGCGAGCGCGGCGAGCACGTCGTCTACCTCGGGCGCATCGGCGGCATGGGCTCGGTGAGCCTGCGCGAGTCGCAGTCCGATGCCCACGAGGTGCCCTACGACCGCTACGCCGTCGGCCTGCACCACCTCGCCTTCAGCGCGAGCTCACGCGCCGCGGTCGACGAGCGCACCGCCTGGCTGCGCGATCAGGGCGCGACGATCGAGAGCGGGCCGCGTGAGTACGACTACACGCCCGGCTACTACGCGGTCTTCTTCTACGACCCGGACGCCATCAAGCTGGAGCTCGTGCACAGGCCCCGGGCCGCCGGCGGCTGAGCAGTCAGGCGCGCGACGCGCTCGCCAGCAGCGACAGCTCGCCCATCAGCGTCTGGCTCGACGCCCCGGTGATCAGCACCGGCACGATCTCCCCCGGCCGTGCCAGCCCCGAGAAGTTCACGGCCTTGTTGTGGCGCGAGCGCCCGCGCAGGCGCGACGCGTCCGTGCGCGACGCGCCCTCGACGAGCACGTCGAGCTCGCGGCCGACGAAGCGCTGGGCGCGCTCGGCGGCGCGCCGCTGGACGACCTCGACGAGGCGCTGCATGCGCTGCGCCTTGATCTCGCGGGCGACGAGCCCCTCGCCGATCTCGGCCGCCGCCGTGCCGCGGCGCGGCGAGAAGACGAACGTGAACGCGCCGTCGTAGCCGACCTGCTCGCAGACCGACAGCGTCTGCTCGAAGTCCTCCTCGGTCTCGCCCGGGAACCCGACGATGACGTCGGTCGTCAGCGCGATGTCGGGCACGTGCTCGCGGATCAGGGCGACGCGGTCGAGATAGCGCTCGCGCGTGTACGTCCGGCGCATCGCCTTGAGGATCCGAGACGAGCCGGACTGCAGCGGCAGGTGGACGTGCTCGCAGACCGATGCGAGCTCGGCGTGCGCGCGGATGACGTCCTCGCGCATGTCCTTGGGGTGCGGGCTCGTGTAGCGGATGCGCTCGATGCCGTCGATCGCATCCAGGTCGCCCAGCAGCCCAGCGAAGGAGACCCGCGCCCGCCCACCCGGACGCAGGTCGCGGCCGTAGGAGTTGACGTTCTGGCCCAGCAGCGTCACCTCGCGCACGCCGTCCTCGGCCAGCCGGCGCACCTCGGCGACGAGCTCCTCCAGCGGCCGCGAGACCTCGCGCCCGCGCGTCGAGGGCACGATGCAGTACGAGCAGGCCATGTTGCAGCCGACGGAGATCTGGACCCACGCCTGGAACTCGCGACCGCGCTTGTCGGGGAGGTGGCCGGTGAAGCCCTCGAACTCGAAGTAGCCCTGTGCGCTGATCGAGTCCGACGTCAGGAACTCGGCGAGCTTGTGGACCTGGCCGGGCCCGAAGGCGACGTCGACGAACGGAAAGCGCGCGAAGACCTCGTCCTTGACCGACTGCGCCCAGCAGCCGCCGACGCCGACGATCCGCGCGGGGTCCGCGAGCTTGAGGCGCTTGGCATGTCCGAGGTGCGCGAGGAAGCGGCTGTCGGCCTTCTCGCGGATCGAGCACGTGTTGAAGAGGATCACGTCGGCCTCTTCGGGCGCCGGCGCCTCGGCGTAGCCGAGCGCGTCGAGCATCCCCTTCATGCGCTCGGAGTCGTGCTCGTTCATCTGACAGCCGAACGTCGTGACGTGGTAGCGCTTCATCCGTCCAGAAGGGTAGTCCGCGGCGCGGCCCACCAGTATCATCGCCGGCTCGTGATCTCTGGCCTCCCGCGTCGTCGGCGCCCCAGCGCGCTGGCGGTGGTCGGGTGCGTCCTGGCGACGCTTGCGGCGTCCTCGCCCGCGCGCGCCGACCTGCCCGCGGGGTCCTTCGCGCTCGACGGCGAGGTCCTGGCGATCGCGCATGCCGGCGACAGCACGTACGTCGGCGGCAGCTTCACGAAGGCGCAGGCTGTGACCGGCGGCGGGCTGATCGTGGCGGCAGGCGGCGCCGGCACGCCCGACCCGTCGGCGTTCGAGCATGTCGCGGGCTCGGTCAGGACGGTCGTCGCCGACGGCGCGGGCGGCTGGTACGTCGCCGGCGACTTTAGCGCCGTCGGCGACACGCCGCGCGACGGCGTCGCCCACATCGAGGCCGACGGCAGCGTCGACGGCGCGTTCGCGCCGCACCCCGGCGCAGGCGACGTGCTCGCCATCGCGGTCAGCGGCGAGCATGTGTACCTCGGCGGCAACTTCCGCTCGATGGACGGCAGGGCGCGGGCGGGCATCGCAGCCGTCGACGCGACGACCGGCTTCGTCGCGGACTTCGATCCCAACCCGCGACCCGATCCGAACATGCAGCACGCCGGCACAGTGCGGGCCCTGGCGGCCTCCGGTACGACGATCTACGCGGGCGGCACGTTCACGCACATGGGCGGCCAGCCGCGCTCGAGCGTCGCCGCGCTGAACGCCGCGACCGGCACGGCCACCGCCTTCGCCGCGAGCCCCGACGACGACGTCCACGCGATGACGATCTCGGGCTCGACCGTCTTCGTCGGCGGCACGTTCCGCGAGGTCGGCGGGGTGGCGCGCAAGGGCCTCGCCGGGCTCGACGCGACGAGCGGCGCGCTGACCTCCTTCGACAGCGACCGCGTCGACGGGCCCGTGCTGGCCCTGGCGGCGTCCGGCGGCGGAGTCTTCGTCGGATCCAACGGCCTGGTCTCGCTCGAGGCGGACACCGGCACACTCCGCCGGGAGTTCGACACCGGCTTCCCGGCGAGCTCGGTGCAGGCGCTGGCCGTCGCGGGCTCGACCCTCTACGCCGGCGGGCAGTTCGGCCACCACCCGGACTTCCGCGACGGCATCGCAGCCTTCGACACCGCCACGGGCGATCTGACGGCGTGGAACCCTGAGCCCGGCGGGGTCGCGACGGCGATCGCCGCCGCGGGCTCGGACGTCTACGTCGGCGGCAACTTCGGCGGGGCGGGCCCCGCGCTGCACATGCCGCGCCGCGTCGCCAAGCTCACCGCCGGCGGGGCGCTCGACACCGGCTTCTCCCCGTCCGTCGGCGACGGCTTCTCCGCGCTGCACACGGGCAACCGAGTCGTCGCGCTGGCCGCCACCGGCTCCGCGGTCTATGCCGCCGGGGAGTTCTTCGCAGTCGACGGCCAGGATCGCTCCCACCTGGCCGCGCTCGACGCGCAGACCGGGGACGTGACGCCGTTCGCGGCGGCCTACCGGGCGTCGGCCGTGCGCACGCTGGCGACAGACGGCTCGACGCTCTACGCCGGCGGGGACATCGGCTACGTCGACCCCGGCGCGTCGCGCCGCTTCCTCGCCTCGTACGACCTCGCCAGCGGGCAGATCACCGCGCTGAACCCCACCGTCAGCGACAACTTCCCGGGCGTCTACGCGATCGGCCTGCTGGGCTCCACGCTGTACGCCGGTGGCAGCTTCTCGTCGATCGCCGGCGCGCCGCGCGACAACGTCGCGGCGATCGACGCGACGAGCGGCGCCGCCACGCCGTTCGATCCCGACGCGGGCGCCGGCGCCGGCCCGCTCGCCATCTCCGTGCGGCAGCTCAGCGTGCTCGGCTCGACGGTGTACCTCGGCGGCGAGTTCGTGGAGATCGGCGGGCAGCCGCGCTACGGCCTGGCGGCGGTGAGCGCCCTCACGGGCGCGGTCCTGCCGTTTCAGGCCGACGCGCACGAAGATGGGCTGCTGTCGCCCGGGCTCTTCCCGATCGGCGCGCTGGCGGTGTCGGGATCGTCGGTCTACGCGGCCGGGATCAGCCCCAGCGACGAGCTGGAGAGACATCGCCTGCGCGCCTACCACGCGACCACCGGCGACGGGACCGGTTTCAACGCGCAGCCGGCCGGAGGCGCTGCCAACGTGCTCGCGGCGTCCGGCTCGTCGCTGTACGCGGGCGGCGCCTTCAGCGGCTTCGGCCGGCGCGCCACCGGGTCGTTCGCGCGGCTGACCGACTCCGGCGGCCCGCCGCCGCAGACGACGATCTCATCGGGGCCGGCCGATGGCTCAACGACCGCCGACACGACGCCGGCGTTCGCGTTCTCCGGCGGCGCGGCCGGCGCGACGTTCAGCTGCCGGGTCGACGAGGGCCCGCTGTTCGGCTGCGTCTCGCCGTTCGAGACAGGGGCGCTCGGCCCGGGCGAACGCAGCTTCGCCGTCGCCGCCACGGACCCGACCCTCTACAGCGATCCGACGCCGGCAGCGCGGAACTTCAGGGTCGCGACCCCTGCGACCCCACCGCCTCCGCCGCCGCCGGCGGCGGTCACGCCTCCGCCGCCGCCGCTCGCGCGGCCGAACGTCGTGGTGGCGCCGCCGCCCCCGGCCGACTCCGCAAGCTTCGCGAGCGCTGCGAAGAGCCTGCGCGTCTCAAGCGCCGGGCGCTTTTGGTATACGTTCCGGGCGACCCCGGGGCGCAGCGCGACGTTGTCGATGACCAGCTTCGCGCCGCTGCGGATCGGCTCGCGCCGGCGCACGATGACGCTCGGCACCAAGCGCCTCACCGTCCCCGCGAACGGCCGGGCGACGGTCACGTTCACGCTGTCGCGTGCCAACCGCGCCGCGCTGCGCAAGCGCTCGAGCCTGCGCTTCCGCGTGCGCGCGACGGTCGGCGCACGCCGCTTCAGCACCCTTCTCACGTTGAAGCCGCCGGCGCGCTGACGCGTCATGCGTCCCGGGAGCGGGCACCGAGCACGGCCTGCACGGGATCGCCCCACGCGCCGTAGCCCGTGCGCGCCCACGGCGTGTCGGCATCGAGGTACGGCTCCCCGCGGCCGTCGCGCAGGACATCCGCCGTGCGCCCGGCGGCGACATCCGCGCGACACGCCTTGCACAGGCGCAGCTTGGCCTCGCCGATGGTGACCGCCCTTCCCTGC
Source organism: uncultured Actinomycetes bacterium (assembly GCA_963729125.1). GTDB lineage: Bacteria > Actinomycetota > Thermoleophilia > Solirubrobacterales > Solirubrobacteraceae > CADCVQ01. The sequence goes on along the minus strand of CAVSML010000008.1, from coordinate 59,215 downwards.
GCGGCGCCGTGGCGCGGGTCGTAGGTGCACGGCGGCGGCGGGTCCACGCCGGCGCTGAGCGCCTCGCGGCCGAGGTCGATGCAGACGAGCGCGCCGACGAGGTCGGGGATGTCGCGCTCGTCGGCGCGCAGCGCGCGGCCGGCGGCCTCGTAGGCGTCCAGCGCGCGCTGGGTGTCGGCGTCGGACGGTGCGGCGTCGATCAGGCCGCTGAGCGCGATCAGCATCGCGTCGGCGCGCTCGGCGAGCTCGTCGCGCGAGGCTTCGCGGGCGAGCTCGAAGACGCGCCGCGGCAGCAGTGGGCGGTCGTCGACATGGCGCGCTCGCCGGCGGCGGCGAGCGCGCAGGACCGTGATCGCGACGAGCACGACCACACCGGCGAGGATCGCTGCCAGCAGTCCGCCGGAGATCGCGCCGCCGTCGTCGCCGGTGTCGGTGGCAGCGGTCGTCGTGGCGCCCCTCCCCACGCGCTTCTCGAAGGCGGCCGTGGCGCGGCGCTCGCGGCCGGCGAGGTCTGGGTCGTCGAGCGCCTGCAGGAAGTGCGTGAGCCGCGGCCCGGGCGGGCTGTCGAACCCATCCTCGAGGTTGACGGTGTGCGCCGCCTGATCGGCGCGCCGCTCGGCCTCCCGCGAGATGCGGTGGCCGTCGCTCCACAGAATCCCGCGCCCGTCGTAGGTGACGTACACCGCGCGCCGCTGCAGTCGTCCGGCGAGCGCGGTGAGAAAGGCGGGCCCGTCGCCGTCGAACGCGTCGCCGGGCGCAAACGCGACCAGCGCGACGAGCACCGGCTCGGGGCGTCCGGCGAGCCGGCGGACCAGCGCGCGGCGCTCGCGCGCGCCGACGGTCTCGGCGACGGCCGGCGCGACGTACAGACGGCTGTCCTGCAGGCCGCGCGCCGCCGGGGCGACGCTGCCGACCGCCTCGGCGCGTGCGCTCGGCGCGGCAAGCACGAGCAGCAGGGCGAGCACGAGGGCCCGGGCCTGCCGGCTAGACACCGACGGCTCCCTTGATGGCGCGCGCGATGCCGACGAGCAGGCGCAGCAACACGTACAGCGCGAAGCCGGCCACCAGGCCGAAGATCGCGCTGCCGAACGCGACGCCCAGGAGCGGCTCGTCGAGAGACCCGTCGCCGGAGCGAGGCACGCCCTTGGGGTCGGCGGACGGCTCGAAGTCGCGCGGCGCGCCACGCGCGGCCTGATCGACCACCCGCACGAGCTCGCCGAGACGCCCGGCGACGCCGCCGTCCGGGCCGTTGCCCACGTTCTCCAACCGGTACTCGTCGATGTCGCGCGCGAGCTGCACGCCGGCGAGCGCCAGGCGACCGTCCTGGTCGACGAGCACGTACAGCCCGGCGCCGCGGGCGCGGCGGATGATCCCGAGGGCGATCGCCCGCGGATCACCGCGCGACTCGTCGACCGCCAGCTGCGGCAGGACGGCGATGCGCACCGGCGCGCCCGTGGTCCGTATCCGGCGTGCCAGGCGACGTGCCTCGCGCGCGCCGACGAGCCAGGTGAGATCCGGGTGCACCCAGATGCCCGGCGCGCGCAGTGCGCGGCCAGCGTCGTCGAGCCGTGCGGCGCTCGTGCTGTCGGCGCAGACCGTCGCGGCCAGCAGGACTCCCACGAGCGCCGTGACGAAGCGGGCGCGCACGCTCATCGCCCCGACAGCACGCGCGCGGCGAGCTCGTCGTCGATCGCGCCGAAGCCCGTGCGCGCCCAGACGCTGTCGCGCTCGTAGTACGGCACGCCGCGGTCGCCGAGCGTGTCGGGCATGCGCTCGGCCTTCAATCTGCGCACGCAGCGCCGGCAGGCCGGCACCTCGGTCTCCTCGGCCCCCAGGCGCCAGCGCGTGTCGCTCACGACGCCCTTGTGACCCGGATCGAAGAAGCAGCGCCGGCGCGGGCGCCGGCCGGCGAGCACCGTCTCGCCGTCGACCGCGAGCAGCAGCGCGCCGACGCGGTCGATCGGCGAGCGCGCCTCGCGGTCGGCCTTCGAGGACGCCGAGTACAGCTCGAAGACCTCGTCGGAGGGCTGCGGGGCCGCGGCGATCGCCGCCGCCAGCCGGGCGACGGCCTGGCTGGCCTGGCGCGCGGCCTCATCGCCGGGCTCACGCGTGACCGGCAGGCGTCGCGGCGTGGCCGACGGGTCCACGGGGCGCCGGCGCCACCAGCGCACCGTCGGGAGCGCGAACGCCACGAGCAGCCCTCCGCCGCCGAAGGTCACCGCGACGACGTCCTCGGCGCTCAGCGGCTCGCCGTCGTCGGCGCGGTCGACGTTGACGCTGTTGCGCGCGGGCCGCGCACCGGTCGCCGCGACGTCCAGCGCGTAGCGGATCCGGCTGGCGGGACGCGACGCGGACTCGACGTCGTTTCGGACGGCGCGCTCGACCTCGTCGGCCGCGACGCGCGGGCGCACGCCGATGGCGCCGGCCTCGAGCGAGCCGTAGGGGTCGCCGGCGTCGACGACGACGTACAGCCCCGGCCGGTCGACCGCGCCGGCAAGGAGCCCGGGCAGCTCGTAGACGCTCAGGCCGTCGGTTCCGAAGCTGCCCGGCGGGCCGCTGAGGATCGCGACGCGCGTCGCAAACGGCATCGCGCGGACCGCGGCGCGCAGGCCCGCGGCCTCGGCGGGCGACACCGCGCGCGTGACCGAGTCGCTGACCTGCACGGGATCGCTGCGCAGGTCGCGGGCCAGCCGGCTGAGCCACGTGTCGGTGGCGGCCCCGTGGGCCGGCGCGGCCGCGACGAGGATCGAGCCTGCCGCGCACGCGGCGGCGAGCGCCCGGTGCGCGGGCCGCGGCATCGCTACTTGGCGAACTCGACCGCGCGCGACTCGCGAATGACCGTCACCTTGATCTGGCCCGGATACTCGAGCTCGCGCTCGATCTCGCGGGCGATCTCGCGCGAGAGCAGCATCGCCTCGTCGTCGGTGATCGTCATCGGCGCGACGATCACGCGGATCTCGCGCCCGGCCTGCATCGCGTAGACCTTCTCGACGCCGACGTGGCGCGCGGCGATGTGCTCGAGCTCGCGCAGGCGCTTGACGTAGGACTCCAGGGACTCCCCCCGCGCGCCGGGCCGCGCGCCCGACAGCGCATCGGCGGCCTGCACGATGACGGCCTCGACGGTCTGCGGCTCGACCTCGTTGTGATGGGCCTCCATCGCGTGCGCGACCGCCTCGGCCTCGCCGTGGCGGCGCGCCATGTCGCCGCCGACGAGCGCGTGCGGGCCCTCGACCTCGTGCGAGACGGCCTTGCCGATGTCGTGCAGCAGCGCCGCGCGGGCAGCGGTCTTGCGGCTGGCACCGAGCTCGTCGGCCATCATCGCCGCCAGCAGCGCGCACTCGACGGAGTGCGCGAGCACGTTCTGGCCGTAGCTCGTGCGGAACTTCAGGCGTCCGAGCGTCTTGACGATCTCCGCATCCAGGCCCTGCACGCCGGACTCGTAGGCGGCGTCCTCGCCGGCCTGCTGCAGGTGCGCTTCGAGCTCGGACTTCGCCTGGTAGTAGGTCTCCTCGATGCGCGCGGGATGGATGCGCCCGTCGGCGAGCAGCTTCTCGAGCGTGATCCGCGCGATCTCGCGGCGCACGCCGTCGAACGCCGACAGCACGACGGCGCTGGGCGTGTCGTCGATGATCAGGTCGACGCCGGTGAGGTTCTCGAGCGCGCGGATGTTGCGCCCCTCGCGACCGATGATGCGGCCCTTCATGTCGTCGGAGGGCAGCTGCACGACGCAGACGGTCGTCTCGGCGGCGTGGCGCGCGGCGAGGCGCTGCATCGCGACCGACAGGATCGAGCGCACGCGCCGCTCGGCGTCGCGCTTGGTCTGCTCCTCGATCTGGCGGATCTCGCGCGCGCTCTCGTGGCGCACCTGGTCGGTGATCTCGTGCATCAGGCGCTGCTTGGCCTGGCCGGCGCTCAGGCCGGAGATCTGCTCGAGCGCGCCCTCGTGCTCGCGCCGGCGCCGCGCGAGCTGCTCGCGCTCGGCCTCGAGCGCGCGCGTCTGGTCGTCGAGCTCGCCGGCCCGCCGGTCGAGGTCGGCCGAGCGGGCGTGCAGGCGCTCCTCGAGGCGCACGAGATCCTCGCGGCTGGGCCCCGCGTCGGTCTCGTCGGGGCGCGGATGGCGCTGGCGGCCGCCGATCACGAACGCGATCGCCGTGGCGAGGATCGCCACCGCCACGATCGCTGCCGGCACGATCAGCTCCATCTCGTTCCTCTCTCCGGGCGTCCGGATCAAGTCCGGTCGCGCGGCCCAACGTCGATGTCAGAAGGTCAGAACGGAGGCTGCGGTGGTCGTCTGCAGGCGGCGCTCAGCGCCGTGCTTCGCACGGCGGCACAACAGGTCGGGGGTGTCGGTTCGGTGGTCGGGCTGCGGCTGCGGCCGGCGTCGGAAGCTGTCTGGATGTCGTGAAAGCGGGTTCGGGTGCTGCGTTTGATGGCCCTCGCGGGCTCCGGTCTGACCTTGATGATGATAGGAGGGAGACCGTGGCGGCACAACCGCCGCGGCGGCGCATCCCGGCCTCAGGCGTCGAGCACGACGTCGCCGACGGGAACCGAACAGCAAAGCAGTGCGCTACCGGCGACAGGGGGCCGCAGGGGCTCGGGCTCGTGTCGGACGGTGCCGGCGAGCACTCCGACTCTGCAGCCGTGACAGGACCCCATGCGACAACCCGATGTGGCCTGCACCGCGTTCGCCTCGGCGAGATCGAGCAGGCAGCCGAAGGTCGAGTCCCAGGCGGTCGTCACGCGCGAGCGCGAGAACGAAACCACCGGACCGTCCGGCGTGCCGGCAGGCGCCCGCGGCTGCGGCGCGACAGCCGGCGCGCCGCCGAAGCTCTCACTCAGCATGCGCTCGCCGGCGACCCCGCGGTCGAGCAGGCCGGCCGTCAGGTCGGCGACGAAGCGCGACGGCCCGCACAGCCGAAACTCGGCGTCGCGCGGCACGCCGAGTGCGAGGATCGCCTCGGCGTCGAGGCGCCCGGCGGCGTCGTAGTCGCGGCCCAGGCGATCGCGCGAGGTCGGCCGGCTGTAGCGCACGTGGCCGACCGCGCGCTCCAGCCCCGCCACGTGTCCGCGCGCCTCGGCGCGAAAGGCGTGCTCGTCGCCGTTGCGCGCGCCGTGGAGCCACCACACCTCGCGCTCGCTGCGCGCGCCGGCGAGTGCCTCGAGCATCGCGAGCACGGGCGTCACGCCGATGCCGGCGCTGATCAGCGCGATCGGCCCCTTGCCGGCGCCGAGCACGAAGCGCCCGGCGGGCTCGCCCAGCTCGAGCTCGTCGCCGACCGCCAAGCGGCCGTGCAGGTGCTCGGAGACCCTGCCGCCGGGCTGGCGCTTGACGCTGATGCGACAGCTCCCGGCGCGCGGGCCGCACGACAGCGAGTAGCTGCGCAGCAGGCGCTCGCCGCCGGCGTTCACGCGCAGCGCCACGAACTGCCCCGGCTCGTGGGGCGCGGGCGGCCTGCGGTCGGCCGGCACGAGCTCGTAGGACGTCACCGAGCTGCTCTCGGGACGCATGTCGGCGACGCGGAAGCGGCGGTAGGCCGGTCGCGCACGCGGCGTGAGGATCCGCATGAGAAACAGGAACAGGATCGGCGCGGCGGTGCTCAGCAGCAGCGCGACCATCCACGGCTGCGAGGCGTCGGTGCCGGCCCCGAGCACGTGCGCGACGGACATGACGTAGACGAGCACCGTCGCGCGGTGAAGGCGGCGCCACAGCCCCGGCCCGATCCGGTTTCGCACCCAGTAGCTCAGGCCGAGGATCGCGGCCAGCCAACCGCCCGCGACGCCGAGGCCGGTCCACAGCGGCTCGTGCGCGCTGGTGAACGGGATCGCGATGTCGCCGATCGAGGGCTTGAGGTAGCGGTCGCCGAGCAGCGTGATGGCGTGCACGGCGATCGCGACGAGCCCGACGAGCGCGGTCTGCTGATGCATCGACAGCAGCGTCCGCGCCCACGCGGGCTTCAGGCGCCCCGCCATCGCGAGGCCGACGCCGACGGAGATCGCGACGCACAGCAGCGCGACGACGCCGGCGGCGCGGGAGGCCAGCCACCAGCCGAACTCGGCGGGATCGGGGCCGGTCATGACAGCGTTCCGACCCGCTCGACGTCGCCGCCGTCGTGGACGATCACGCCGCCGTGGCGTGACAGCACGTCGCGCGCGCCGGCGGCCCCGCGCAGCAGCGCGACCTTGGCGAGCGTCTCGGCCTCGAGCGTCGTCGGCGCGAGCGCCGTGGCGCTCAACAGGCCGCTCCATGCGGGCTCTCCCGTGGCGGGATCGAGCAGGTGGTGCGCGCGGCGCCCGTCGCTTCTGAGCCACGCGCGGGCGACGACGCTCGAGCTCGCGACGGCGCCGTCGCGCACGCACAACGTCGCCGCGGGGTAGGGCAGCAGCGGGTGCGCGATCTGGATCTCGCGTGCGCCGCCGGCGCGGATGTCGCCGCCGCAATCGACGACCCACTCGCGCAGGGCTGCGAAATGGCGCGCGACGAGGTCGGCGACGTGGCCCTTGCCCGAGCCGCCGAGATCCAGGCGCAGGCCGGGCGGTCGCGTGATCGTGCCCGCGTCGTCGTCGAGGACGATGTCGAGCCAGCGCCGGCCCGGGTCGGGGTCGAGCGGGGCGCCGCGGGCCCGACGGCGGCGCCACGCGGGCGCCGCGCTCGAAGGAGCGCTCGTAGCCCGCCGCCTCGAGCGCGGCGAGCAGGCATGGATCGGCGAGCCCGCGGCTGCGGCGCGCCGCCCACAGGCCGGCGCGCACGGCATCGCGCAGCAACGAAGAGGCCGGGACGGTCGCGCGCGCGTCGGCGTTCAGCGCCGACAGCTCGGAGCCGGGCAGAAAGCGCGACAGCCGCTCGTTGTAGTCGACGATCTCAGCGCGCGCCCGCGCGACCGCGGCGCCGGCGCCGCGGCCGGCGGCGATCAGCCGCACGTCGGTGCCCAGCGCGCGGAAGGTCACGTCGACCGGCTCGAGCAGGCGGACCGCGATCCGCGGCGTCGCCGCGAGCGTGGTCACGATCCGCCGCTCACGACGGGGGCGGGCGCGGGCGCGGGAGCCGGCGCGGCGGCCGGCGCAGGGCCGCTGGCCGCCGGCGCGGCGGAGGAGGCCAGGCCGCGGCCACCGCCGGAGACCGGCGCTGCGCCGCCGGCGGCCGGCGCGGCGCCCCCGGCGGCCGGCGCGGTCGCGGGGTCGAGCTCGACGACCCGCCGCAGGATCACGCGGCGCACGATCACCGGGCGGGGAGGCTTCGCGGCCGCCTGCTGCCCGGCGCCGATCGCGGGATCGGCGCCCGCGCGGACCTGCAGCGCGAGCGCGATCAGCACGACGCAGAACAGCGCCCCGGCGATCGCCGCGACCGGCAGCGGTCGGCGGTCAGTCATCGTCGCCGCCGCGCCCACGGCCGTGGCCCGAGCCGTCGTCGCCGCCTCTGGAGGCGACGGCGGCCGATTCATGTCCCGCCGAGCCGCGTGAGTCGTCGGCGCGATCGTCGTCGCCGCCGCGGCCCCGGCCGCGGCCACGCCCGTGGTGGCCGTCCTCGCGATGGTCCTCGCTGTGCGGCGTGTCGTCGCCGCGCGAGGCGCCGGCGGATCCGGGCGGGCCGCTGCGGGCGGAAGCGCGCACGGCGCCAGCAGCGGCGGGGGCGGCGGGCGCGGCCGCGGCACTGCGCCCGGCCGAGGCCGGGGCTCCCGCGGAGGCCGAGCGCCCGGCGGCGGCCGAGCCCTTGCGGCGGACGGTGATCGTTCGACGCACGGTCTCCGTGCGGATCTGCGCGGCCTGGGCCGCGGGCTGCGCCGAGTTGGGCTCGCCGGCCCCGGCGGTGAGAGCGACGGCGGTGAGCACGCCGAGCGCGGCCAGCGTGCCGCCCGTGGCGATGCTTGTGCGGTTGAGAGCCATGCCCCGCAGGGTTGCGAGCGCCATGCCAAACGCCGCGCAAGCGCGGGACAAGAGTTGGCAAAGCCTGCGCCGTGCTGCGAAGCGAGGGGTAGCCTCGCACTGTGGCGACGCGCATCCTGATCGTCGAGGACGAGGCCTCGATCGCCGTGCCGTTCGCTCGGATGCTCGAGCGCGAGGGGTTCGAGACGACGGTCGAGGGGACCGCCGCCGGCGCCCTCGAGGCCGCGCGCTCCGAGCGCCCGGACCTCGTGCTGCTGGACCTCGCATTGCCCGACGGCGACGGCCGCGACGTCTGTCGCACGCTGCGCGGCGAGTCGCAGGTACCGGTGATCATGCTGACCGCACGCGGCACCGAGACCGACCGCGTCGTCGGCCTCGAGCTTGGCGCCGACGACTACGTCGTCAAGCCGTTCTCGGCCGCCGAGGTGATCGCGCGGATCCGCGCCGTGCTGCGCCGCACGTCCGCCGCCGCGTCCAGGCGGCGGACCGATCCGCGTCCGCGAGCTCGAGGTCGACCTGTCGGCGCGGCGCGTCGCGCTGGCGGGCGCCGAGCTCGAGCTCAGCCGCAAGGAGTTCGACCTGCTCGCCGAGCTCGTGCTCCACGCCGGCGAGGTCGTGCGCCGTGAGGACCTGATGAGCCGCGTCTGGGACGAGAACTGGTTCGGCTCGACGAAGACGCTCGACGTGCACATCGGCTGGCTGCGGCGAAAGCTGGGCGACGCGACCTACATCGACACCGTGCGCGGCGTGGGCTTTCGCTTCGCGGCGGCGACCGAGGGGGCCCCGTAGGCCTTCGCACCCGGCTGCTGCTGGCGCTGGCCTACGTGCTGGTGCTGGCGATCGTGGCGCTCGAGGTGCCGCTCGCGACGAGCGTCGCCGACCGCGTCGACGGCGAGGTGCGCTCGCAGGCGCGCGCGCAGGCCGACGTCGTCGCGGCGACGGTCGCCGACCTGCTCGGCGACGGCCGCGCCGATCGCGTGCGGCGCGCGGCGCGTCGTCGAGGTCGTCGGCCGCGAGCGCCCGCGGCCGCGTGATCGTCGTCGACCGCCGCGGGCGCCTGCTCGCCGACTCCGAGGGCTCGCGTTCGGGGGCCGACTTCGGCGCGCGGCCGGAGATCGGCGCGGCGCTCGCCGGCCGGCCCGACCAGCGCGAGCGCAGCTCGCAGTCGCTCGGGCAGGCGCTGCTCGCGACGTCGGTGCCGATCCTCGGCGACGGGCGCCCGGTCGGCGCCGTGCGGATCACGCAGAGCGTCGAGGCCGTCGACCGCGCCGTGCGCCGCGCGTGGCTGGGCCTTGCGCTGATCGGCCTCGTCGTGCTCGGCGTCGGGCTGCTCGTCGGCGTCGCTCATCGCCAGACGGATCACGCGGCCGCTGCGGCGCCTGGACGCCGCCGCGCGGCGCGTCGCCGAAGGCGACCTCGGCGCGCGCGTCGAGGTCGAGGGCAGCTCCGAGCAGCGCTCGCTGGCGCGCACGTTCAACCTCATGACCGAGCGCCTCGAGCGCCTCGTCGACGCGCAGCGGCTGTTCGTCGCCGACGCGTCGCACCAGCTGCGCACGCCGCTGACGGGGATGCGGCTGCGGATGGAGTCCGTGCAGGCCGGCCGCCTGGATCCCGAGGCCGCCGAGCGACGTGCGCGCGGCGCTCGAGGAGCTCGACCGCCTGGCGCAGATGATCGGCGAGCTGCTCGAGCTCAGCCGCGCGGGCGAGCGCGACGCCGCCGGCGAGCGGCTGCCGCTCGTCCGACGTCGCGGCGCGTGCCGCGACGCGCTGGCAGGCCGCGGCGAGCGAGCGCGGCCAGCGCGTGACGGCGCGATCGCCGGCGCGACGCGCCCATGCCTGGATCGCGCGGGCCGACGCCGACCGGATCGTCGACGTCGCTCGTCGAGAACGCGCTGCGTCTACTCGCCCGCTGGCAGCGAGGTCGAGATCGCCGCGCTGCCGTCGGGCATCGAGGTGCGCGACCGCGGGCCGGGCATCGAGCCGGGCGAGGAGGATGCGGTGTTCGAGCGCTTCCACCGCGGCAGCGCCGGGCGCCGGGCCGCGTGCCGGCAGCGGTCTCGGCCTGGCGATCGCGCGCGAGCTCGCGCGGCCGCTGGGACGCGCGAGGTCACGCTGCGCGCGCGGCCGGGCGGCGGCACGATCGCCGAGCTGCGGATGGCCGGACGCGAACGGCCCGGAAAACCCGGGCAAAGGCTTGGCAAAGACCGCCGCCGGCGGCGGACTCGGGGCGTAGCGTGAGCGAGACGATGAAACGTGCGCTGTCGATCGCCGCCCTCGCACTTCTCGGCCTCGCGATCGCGGTCGGCATCTCCGTGGCCGCGAGCACCCTGTCGAGCCAGTCGATCGGCATCTCCGACGAACCGCTGAGCGCCGGGCAGGAGCTCGCCGTGCCGGCGCGGACCGCACCGACGCCCGCCGCGCCTGCGCGCACGCAGACGACGCCGCGTCGCACGCCGCCCGCGACGGGGCCTCCGGCTCCGCCGCCGGCCGTTTCGCCCCCGCCCCCGCCCCCGCCGGCTGTCACCCGTGACGGCGCAAGCGACGGCGACGACGGCCAGGGCCGCGGGCGCGGCCGCGGGCGTGGCCGCGGCGGGGACGACGACAGCAGCGGCAAGGGCAGCGACGACTGAATGTCATGAAGGAGGCCTCCCTCGGTGCCACGCTCCGGCGTGTCACCGAAGGAGCGAGCTCGAAGGAGGCCCGTCTTCATGTTGCACGCTGGATTGGATCTCAGTCGTAAGCGGCTGGACTACTGCCTGCTCGATGAGCAGGGCGATCGTGTCGAGGTCGGTGCGGCGCCACCGGATGGCGATGGGCTGCGCGGGTTCGCGCGCGGCGTCAAGTTGCGTCATGGGCCCGTGGCGGTCCATGCGGCGATCGAGTCGATGAACGGCGCGCGGTTTGTGCATGACACGCTGGAGCGCTGTGGCTGGGAGGTCGAGGTCGCCGACGCGCTGAAGGTCAAGGGCCTCGCGCCGTTGGCGTGCAAGACCGACCGCATCGATGCGTGGGTGCTGGCCGAGCTCTCGCGCCGCGATCTGGTGCCGGCGATCTGGCTGCCCGATTTCAAGCAGCGCCAAGAGCGCGAGCGGGCGCGCTGGCGACTGTTCTTGGTGCGCAAGCGCAGCTCGCTGAAGCATCGTGTGCATGCGCAGCTGCTGGCGTTCGGGCACACGTGCCCGGTCAGTGATCTGTTCGGCCGTCAGGGCCGCGAGCTGCTCGAGCGCCTGGATTTCCCGGAGCCATGGCGCGGCGGGGTGCTGGCGTCGGTCGCGATGATCGATGAACTCGATCGTGACGTCGCGCAGATCGATCGTGACCTCAAGACGCTCGGCTGCGATCACCGCTACATCCCGCTGCTGAGGACGGTGCCGGGGATCGCGTGGGTGCTCGGCTACACGATCGCTGCCGAGATCGGCGACATCGAGCGCTTCTCAAGCCCGAAGAAGCTGACGGGCTACACCGGCCTCTGCCCGCGCGTCTACCAATCCGGTGGCACCGACCGCCGCGGCCCGCTGACACACGCCGGCCCGAAGTACCTGCGCTGGGCACTGATGGAAGCCGCGATGCACGCCTGCCGCCACCCGGTCTACCGCGACCGCTACCAGCGCAACAAGGCCCGCTTGGGCAAGCAGCGCGGCGCGAAGGTCGCCCAAGTCGACATCGCGCGCCGGCTCGCCGAGGCGATCTGGCACATGCTCACCCGCAATCAGCCCTTCGCTCCGGCAGGCGCCACGAAGGCTCTGGCCGCATAGACGGCCCTGACTGAGATGCGCTACCGCAGCAAGACACCCATAGAACCTGGTCCTCCCACGAGGAGGCGATAGAGAGTTGCGTCACGCACGCCATCACCGCACCGGCCGGAGGAGCACCACGATCACCCCAACTTGACAACCCACCCTCCTTCATAGAGAGCGCTCGGGCTCGGAGCGCTCGGGATCGGCGCGCTCGGGATCGGCGCGCTCACGCAGGCGATTGCCCGTTCAGCCGTCGCGCGAGAGCGCGCGCACCGCGTCGTAGGCGAGCTCGAGGTCATAGCCCTTGCGGGCCAGCACGCCGAGCGCCCGCTCGCGATCGCGCTCGCCGGCCGGGATCGTGTCGCCGCAGCGCCGGCGCAGCAGCGCGACCGCGGCGTCGAGCTCGTCGGCGTGGTCGCGGTCGGACAGCGCGTCGGCGACGAGCCCGCGGTCGACGCCGAGCGCCAGCAGGCGGCGCTCGATCCGCTCCGGCCCCCAGTCGTCGAGCTTGCGGCGGTCCTCGGCGAACACCCGCGCGTAGCGCGCGTCGTCGACGTAGCCCTGGCGCACGAGCGCCTCGATCGCGCCGTCGATCGAAAGGCTGTCGATCTCCTTGCCCATCAGGTGGCGGCGCACCTCGGCCTGCGTGCGGTCGCGCTTGCCGAGGTGGCGGTAGCCGAGCTCCAGCGCGCGCTGCAGACGCGCCTCGGCGCTGAGCGGCTGCCCGCCCGAGCCGGCCGGAGTCTCGTCGGCGATCATGGCCTGTGCAGGAGAGCGTGCCGTCCCGGTGAGCTACGCGGCCTCGACGACGCCGGGCACCGGGACGGTCTCGTCGCGGTCGATCGGCGCCACGAGCGGTCCGATGCCGAGCGCCGCGTAGACCTTGGCCTCGATCTCGCGGGCGATCTCCGGGTGCTCGTCGAGGTAGCCCTTGGCGTTGTTGCGCCCCTGGCCGAGGCGCTCGTCGCCGTAGGAGAAGAACGAGCCCGACTTGCCGACGACGTTGTGCTCGATGCCGAGGTCCAGCAGGCAGCCCGACGTCGAGATGCCCTTGCCGAACTCGATGTCGAACTCGGCCTGGCGAAACGGCGCCGCGACCTTGTTCTTGACGACCTTCACGCGCACGCGGTTGCCGACCGCCTCGGTGCCGTCCTTGAGCGTCTCGATGCGGCGGATGTCCAGCCGCTGGGAGGCGTAGAACTTCAGCGCGCGACCACCCGGCTGCGTCTCCGGCGAGCCGAACATCACGCCGATCTTCTCGCGGATCTGGTTCGTGAACAGGCACAGCGTCTGCGTGCGGTTGAGGTTGCCGGCGAGCTTGCGCATCGCCTGGCTCATCATCCGCGCCTGCAGGCCGACGGTCTGGTCGCCCATCTGGCCCTCGAGCTCGGCGCGCGGCGTCAGCGCGGCGACGGAGTCCAGCGCGACGACGTCGACGGCGCCGGAGCGCACGAGCATGTCGCAGACCTCCAGCGCCTGCTCGCCGTAGTCGGGCTGCGAGACGAGCAGCTCGTCGATGTCGAGGCCGATGCGCTGCGCGTAGAGCGGGTCCATCGCGTGCTCGGCATCGATGAACGCGCACACGCCGCCGAGCCGCTGGGCCTCGGCGAGGACGTGGTAGACGAGCGTCGTCTTGCCCGAGGACTCCGGGCCGAAGACCTCGACGATGCGCCCGCGGGGCATGCCGCCGATCCCGAGCGCGAGGTCGAGCGACAGCGCCCCTGTCGGGATCGCGTTGACCTTGACCTGAGCGCCGGGGTCGCCCATGCGCATGACGGTGCCCTTGCCGAACTCGCGCTCGATCTGCGTGAGCGCACCCCGGAGGGCTTCGTTTCGGGCCTTGGCGGCCTTGTCGGCGGCCTTCTCGGTATCGGTGAGAGCCATGTGCGGAAAAGCCTTTCTGCGCTCGGAAGGACATGCCACGCTACGGGCTGGGTCGGACGGAATGCACAGGCTAGGTTGGGCTCCTGTGACAGCGCCACGCAGCTTCGTCACAACGCTGCGCAGAGTCTGCGTCACGGGTCGGACAGAACGTCTGTTCGTTCCCGCTCGCCCCAGACTCTGGTTTCAGAGGATCGCGGAGCGCTTGCGTAGCGCGCGCAGCGCGCGCTCGAGCCGCTGCCGGCTGACTGCCCGCTGGGGGGCGCGCGGCTGGCATCCGCTGATCCGCGACACGTCGTAGTCGACAAGCGTCGTGTCGCCGTTGTCGTCCAGGGAGTACGTGCCCAACGGACTCGGACGATTCTTCGAGGTGCGGCGCAGCGCATCGAGGATCTTCGTTCGGCTGCCGTCCGACGAACCCTCGATCGCGTCGAGAGCCAGTCGCATCGCCTCGTACGCGTAGATCGCGTACGGATCGGGCGCCTTCACAGCCGGATAGGCCTCCTTGAAGGCGTCGAGGAATTCTTGGGAGCGCGTGAGGTCGCGCGGCGGCACCATCAGGCTCACGTCGATGCAGCCCGATGCGCCGGTGGTACCACCCTGGAAGCTCGCCTCGCTGACGCCGTCGCTGGCGTACAGCCGAGCGTCAGGGAGTTCGGCGGCGAAGGTACTGAAGATCGCCTGTGTGTTCGGGTTGTTGCCACCGGAGTACTGAAAGCAGTCCGCCCTCCTGGCTCGGGCCGTCCGCGCGAAGCGCTCGTAGATCGGCGCTGCCGCGTTCGGGCGTACGGCTTGGCGGAACACGCGTGTCGGCTTCCGGAACAGCGACATCGTGCTCGACAGGCCCGCGCTGTAGTCGCCGCCGTCATAGATCATCGCGACGCGCTTGCAGCCGTCGCGCTGCATGAGCGTGACCAGGGCCGCGGCCTGAACGTTGTCGTTCGGGATGACACGGACGAAGTTGCGATAGCCGTTGTGGTAGTGGCTCCCCGGCTCGTTCGCGTCGGCGGTCGGATCGGCGATCGTCAGTCCCACGCGCGTGCTGGCCGGCGAGATCTGCGGGAGCTGGGCCTCGCTGAGAATCGGGATCGATGCGATGCTGGCCGACGACGTGCGGTCGCCGATGTAGACCGCTGCCTCGGAGTCGTCGGCCGCGACATTCGCGTTGCGCCGGATCGTCTCCGGCAAGATCTCGCCGTCCTCGTCGGACGCGTTCAGCGGCACGTACTTCACTTCGAAGTCGCCCGCGCGGCCGTCGGCCTCCTTCAGCGCAAGGCGGATCGCCAGCTCCATGTCAGCGCTCTGCTTGTCGAGCCCCCCGCCGGCCTCGTGCTTCGGCAGGCTCGAGTAGATCGTGCGCGACGGCGGTCCCGGGCGTTGCAAGATGAACCACACGAGCACGGCGCAGAAGACGACGAACGCCGCGATCACGGCGGCCTCCGCGGGGCTGAAGGGCCGCCGGCTCGTTAGACGTTGCCACATGCGTGCCAGATCGTACGCTGCGCGTCCAAACGCCGACCCACCCCGACGAGACCCGACACCCGCTCCAGACCGCATGTCAGCACGTTCCCGATCCTTGGCCGGCGCGGCCGGCGCGGCCCCTATCCTCAGCCACCATGCCCGAGCTCCCACGCAGGGTCGGCCGGTACGAGCTGCTGGAGGTGCTCGGCCAGGGCGCCGCCGGGACCGTCTACCGCGCATGCCAGACGGACCTCGGCCGCCTCGTCGCGGTCAAGGAGCTGTCGCTGCGCAACGATCGCGAGATCGCGCGGCGATTCCTGCGCGAAGCGCAGATCGGAGGCGCGCTCATGCATCGCAACATCGTCGCGGTCCACGAGTACCTCGAGCACGAGGGCGGCGCGTACATCGCGATGGAGCTGCTGCCACGGGGATCGCTGCGCGCGCACGCCGGCCCGGTCACGATAGCTCAGGCCGGCGGCGTGCTGGAGGGCGTGCTGGCCGCCTTGGAATACGCGGCCAGCCGCGTGGTGCATCGCGACATCAAGCCCGACAACGTCCTTGTCGGCGACGATGGCTGGGTCAAGCTCGCGGACTTCGGGATCGCTCGGGCCATCGACGCGGCGGCGGCGGGCACGCTGCTGACCGCAACCGGCGCGATCCTCGGCACGCCCGCCTACATGGCGCCCGAGCAGGCGAAGGGCCAGGGCATCGGGCCCTGGACCGACCTCTACGCGGCCGGCGCGATCGCCTACGAGCTGCTGGTGGGAGACCGGCCGCGGCCGCCGGCCGCCAACCAGGCTCACGAGCTCTATCGCCTGCTGAGCGAGCCGATCCGGCCTCCGCTCGAGCTGCGTCCGTCGCTCGACGCGGGGCTGGCAGCGTGGCTCGAGCGGATGCTGCAGCCCGAGCCCGCCGATCGGTACCCGTCCGCGGCCATCGCATGGGACGAGCTCGAGGACCACCTGGATCGATTGCTTGACGTGCACTGGCAGCGCATGGCGGCGCTGACGCTCGAGCCCGCCGAGCCACTGCCCGCCGCATCGACCCGCATCAGCCCGGCGATCGAGCAGAACTCACGACGCAGCAGCCCGCAACCGTTGCGGCCCGAGAGCCGGGCGCCGTCGCTGCCCGCTGGGCGGACGCTGCCGAGGCAGCCACCCGAGACGACGCCGCCGGCCAGCGATGCCGGGCCGCAGCCGCCGCTTGGGCCGCTCGTCAAGGTGGCCGTTCCGCTGGCCTTCGTCGCCCTGCTCCTCGCGGTGATCGTCCTGATGATCGCCGGTCGCTACAAGCCGCTCAGACCGCGCTCGCGCGCGCAAGCGGCTCGTAGCGCGAGCCACCGGGCCCGAGTCGCGAGCGGTACAGCACGAGCGCGCCGGGCTCGAACTCGAGCACTGGTGACGCGGAAACCGGCGGACTGCGAACAGCGCGATCTCCACGACGCGTCCTCGCCACGGTGACATGAGGGCGAAACTCACGACGCTCGGGCACGTAGCCGATCGCGACTGTGAGCGCACCATCGAGGTCTGCGCGCAACGCCGTCAGCGCCGGCGAACCCTCCAGTGCGACGGCGAGCACGCCGGGTCGGCGCGGTGGCAACCACAGCGCGCCCCCGGTCCGCAGCCTGCCCACCGGCCGGACGACCTCGCCAAGCAGCGCTGCGGCCGCGCGAGCGTCGTCCGGCGCTGCGCGACCCGAGGAACGCGAGCGTCAGGTGCAGGTTGGCGGCCGGCACGCGCCGCACCCCCTCCGGCGCGACCCGCTCGCACCACGCGGCCAGCTCCGCGCGTACGGCGTCGGGCAGCTCGAGCGCGACGAACAGCCGCAGGCGCTCGCTCACCCCGCCGGCCCGACAGCCGCGTCCTGCTGCAGCAGCCGCCGCACGAGGTGCATCGCCACCGTCGTCGCGCGGTCGCGCACGTCGGCGCGCCCGCCGGGCAGCGTCACCGAGCGCGTCAAGCGGCGCCCGTCGCGGTGGCTGACCGACAGCCACACGAGGCCGACCGGCTTCTGGTCGCTGCCGCCGCCGGGGCCGGCGATGCCGGTCACCCCCACCCCCACGTCGGCGTCCAGCGCCGCGCGCGCGCCGTCGGCCAAGGCCACGGCGACCTCCGACGACACCGCGCCGACCGACGAGATCAGCGACGCGTCGACGCCCGCCAACGCCATCTTCGCCGAGTTCGAATACACGACGAGGCCGCCGCGCATGACCGTCGAGGATCCCGGCAGCTCGGTCAGCCGGCCGGCCAGCAGGCCGCCCGTGCACGATTCCGCCACCGCGATCGTCTCGCCGGCCGCGGACAGCCGCCCCAGCACCTGCTCGTCGACCGTCGATCCGTCGTCGGAGAACAGCGTGTCGGGATGGCGCTCGCGCACGAGCGCCAACAGCTCCTCGTACGCCGGCGCGTCCCGGGGCTCGTAGCGCGTGACGACCTCGATCTCGCCGCGGCGCAGGCACGTCGTGATCTCGAGTGAGTCCAGCGAGATCCCCGCGGACGCCGCGGCGCGCAACGTCGCCGCGATCTCCGACTCGGGCATCCCGTACAGCCGCAGCATCGCGCGGCGGTAGTCGACCGCACCGGCCAGCGCCGCGCGGACCGCCGGACGCCCGGTCGCCGTCTCCCACATCGGCTGAAGCTCGCGCGGCGGCCCCGGCAGAACCACGACTGTCGGGCCGGACGAGTCGCCGGCGGGCGTCACGACCAGCCCGGGCGCGGTGCCGACCGGCTCGAGCACCTCGGCGCCCGCCGGGATCACCGCCTGCTTGCGATTGGACAGCAGCACTGCATCGGGGTCGAGCGCCGGCCAGCGCGCCATCAGCGGGCGCAGGATCACCGCGATCCGCGCCTCCAGATCGGCGTCGAGCACCATCTCGCGGCCCTGAAAGCGCCCGACGACCTCCGCTGTCAGGTCGTCGGCCGTCGGGCCCAGCCCGCCGCTCGTCACGATCAGCGCGCAATCCTCGGACGCGAGGAAGCGCAGCGCACGCAGGATCTCCTGCGGGCGGTCGCCGACGACGACGACCGCCGCGGTGTCCGCTCCGAGCTCGAGCAGGCGATCCGACAGCCACGGCCCGTTGCGATCTGCGACGCGGCCGGTCAGCACCTCGGTGCCGGTGACGACGATCCCCGCGCGGACGCTCACGAGCTGCAGACGGGCCGCTTGGCCCGCGACAGCGACTGTCGGCCGTTGCGCGTGATCTGGATGCCGATCGGCTGCGACGACGCCCTGACGTTGCGCGAGTTGCCGTTGATGACCAGCCGGGCGGAGTTGTTGCCGAGCGTCAGCCGCAGGCGCCGAGAGCGGAAGACCGGCGTGCGCTGGCCTGCCTGCAGCGTCTGGCCGTTGATCAGCGTCCGCTCGCCGGCCTTCAGGCAGACGTTGACCTCGCCCGTCGCGACGATCCGCAGGCTGACGCGCCGCGGGCGCGCCGGCGGCGGAGGCGGGGCGACGACCGGTGTCGTCTGCGTCTGGGTGTCGGTGGTCGGCGACGCGACCGGCGGCGTGGAGTCGTCGCGACCGAGCACGCTGAGCGCGACGATCAGCGCGGCGAAGATCAGCACGATGACGACCCAGCGCGGGATGACCGGCCCCTGGCGGCGGCGCTCGCGGCCCGGCGCGGCTGCGTTGATCGGCTGCAGCTCGACCTCTGAGAGGTGCTCGTGGCGCAGCTTGTACTCGTCGACGAGCAGCTTGGCGTCGAGGTCCAGCGCCTCGGCGTACGTGCGCAGGAAGCTCTTGACGTACGTCGGGCCCGGAAGCAGGTCCCATTCCTCGTTCTCCAGCGCACGCAGGTACTTGGCGCGGATCTTCGTCTCCGCCTCGATCTCGGAGATGTCGATCCTCGCGCGCATGCGCGCCTCGCGCAACGTGGCCCCGATGTCCGGCATCGTCCAGAGGCTACTCGTGGACCGGCGCGGGACCGGCGGCCTCGGCGGGCTGAAACGGCGCCTCTGCGGCGCTCAGGTCGCGCTCGCCGCCGCCGCGCTCGCGCAGGTTGGCGATGAAGCGCTCGACGTCGCCGGCGCCGACGATCACCTGGCGCGGCTTGGATCCCTCGTAGCCGGAGATGACGTTGCGGCGCTCGAGCATGTCGATCAGGCGCCCGGCGCGCGTGTAGCCGAGGCGCAGGCGGCGCTGCAGCATCGACGTCGAGGCCGTGCCCATCTCGACGACGAGCCGGATCGCGTCCTCCAGCAGCGGATCCTCGTCGGGGCTGAAGCCGTCGTCGGCGCCTCCGGCGCCCGTGTCGACGGCCTCGCTCTCGACCTCCTCGAGCAGGTCCTCGCGCAGCTCGGGCTCGCCCTGGCGGCGCCAGAACGTCGTCAGCGCCTCGATCTGCGGCTCGTCGATGTAGGCGCCCTGGATGCGCTGCAGGCGCGACGTGCCGACCGGCGAGAACAGCATGTCGCCCTGGCCCAGCAGCGACTCGGCGCCGTTCTGGTCGAGGATCACGCGCGAGTCGGTCTGCGAGGACACGCTGAAGGCGATCCGCGACGGGACGTTGGCCTTGATCATGCCGGTGATGACGTCCACGCGCGGCGACTGCGTCGCGAGCACGAGGTGGATGCCGACCGCGCGCGCCTTCTGGGCGAGGCGGATGATCGAGTCCTCGACGTCGGCCGGCGCGACCATCATCAGGTCGGCGAGCTCGTCGATGACGCACAGGATGTAGGGCAGCGCCGCTTCTCCGCGCTTGCACCGCGAGCGGTTGAGCTCGATCAGCGAGCGCGTCTTGGCCAGCGACATGATCGAGTAGCGCTGCTCCATCTCGCGGACGAGGTTCTGCAGCGCGTTGGCGGCCATCCGCGGGCTCGTGATGACCGGCGTCAGCAGGTGCGGGATCGACTCGTAGTGGTTGAGCTCGACCTGCTTGGGGTCGATCAGCACGAGGCGCAGCTCGTGCGGCGTCGCGCGCAGCAGCAGCGATCGACAGCATCGCGTTGATGCACGCCGACTTGCCGGCGCCGGTCGTGCCGGCGACGAGCAGGTGCGGCATCTTCGCCAGGTCGGCGCCGATCGCCTTGCCGGCGACGTCCTTGCCGAGCCAGATCGTCAGCGGCGACCAGCCGGCCGGCGCGTTCTGGAAGACGTCGCCGAGCTGCACGATCCGCCGGCGCGTGTTGGGGACCTCGACGCCGACGGCCGTCTTGCCGGGGATCGGCGCGAGGATGCGGATGTCGGTCGCCGCCAGCGCGTAGGCGAGGTCGTCCTTGAGCTGGGCGACCTTGCTCATCTTGATGCCGGGCGCGAGGCGCAGCTCGAAGCGCGTGATGTGCGGGCCGGCGACGGTGCCGACGATCTTCGCCTCGACGCCGAAGTGCCCGAGCGCCTCGATCAGGCGCGCCGCGGTCTTCTCCTGGCCGGCGGTGTCCGGGCGCGTCTGCTCGGCGGTCGAGCGCTTGAGCAGCGCGACGCTCGGCAGCTGCCAGTGGAACTCGGGATCGTCGGTGATCGAGCCGCGCAGGCGCCCCTGCGGCGTCAGGTCGGCCGCGCCGGGCGTGCGCGGCTGCACGCGCGTGACGACGTCCTCGGCGTCGGCTTCGAGGCCCGGGAGCGGCAGCGGCTCGTCGGCGCCGGCGCCTCCGAGGTCGGGCCGGGGCGGCTGCTCGTCGGCTTCCGGCGCCGGGTGCGTGGGCGGCGGCTCGCCGTAGAGGTCGGGGTAGCGCGTCGCGCCGTCCAGCGACGGCGCCTCGACGTGCGTGGCGGTGATGACGACCTCGCCGTCCCGCGGGTCGGGCGGCTGCAGCGCCGCGGCGTCGAACTCCGGCACCTCGGCGAGCTCGGCGGGCGTGGCGGCGTCGGCGGGACGTGGCCGGCGCGCCGCGCGGCACGCGCCGAAGCTGGCGGCGCTCGCGCTCGGGGGCCGGGGCGCGGGCGGGGACGACGCGGCCGAGCGCGCGCGTCGTGTCGGCGAGGCCCGAGCCGGTCGCGCGCAGCACGCCGGCGACCGACGCGCCGGTCAGCAGCAGCACGCCGGCGACGAACAGGAAGACGGCGAGGATGTGCGCGCCGATCGTCGACAGGGCGGTCGCGACGGCGTACAGCAGCGCGTCGCCGACGATCCCGCCGCGCAGCTCGAAGAACGGCTCGTTCCAGTAGCCCGGCCGCGTCGCCCTCCGGGCCGATGCCGAACGTGCCGGCGGCGAGCGCGAGCGTCAGCGCGGCGAACAGGCACAGCGCGCCGGCGCGAAACGGGCGCACCGCCGGCAGCACCGGGCGCAGGACGAACAGCGCGCCGGCGGCGACGATCGTGACCGGCACGCGCCAGCGCGACCTGCCCGACGAGGTAGGCGAGGCCGTCGGTCGCGGCCTGCCCGGCGGCGCCGCCGTCCCAGCCGAGGTAGACGGGAAAGGCGAGGAAGATCCCGATCGCGACGAGGCCGAGGCCGATCAGGTCGAGGTGGCGCTGCTCGAGCAGCGGCACGCGCATCGCGTCGATCGGCCGCGCGCGGGCACGCGGCTTGGGCTTCGCCTTGCTCTTGGAGCGGGTGGATGCGGGCTTGCGGGCAGCGGCCATGGTCGGCGCCAACTCCCTTCGACGGCGCCGCGGTCGCTCCTGCCCGCGCAGCCGCGCCGCCGCGCGCTACTGCGGCGCCGGATCCTGCGGCGTCTCGAAGACGCCGCCGTCGATCAGCTCGATCCGGTAGCCGTCCGGATCGGCGACGAACGCGATCAGCGGTAGGTCCTCGCGGCCGCCCGGGTGAAACGGCGGCTTCTCCGGCTTCACGCCGAGCGGCTCGAGCAACGCCAGCGCGGACTCGATGTCCTCGACGGTCACCGCCATGTGGTTGTAGCCCGTGCCGAGCTCGTAGGGCTCGTCCTGGTCGAGGTTGACGGTCAGCTCGAGCACGTCGCCGTCGCCGGGCAGCCCCATGTAGAGGTTGTAGGCGGACTCGAAGTTCAGCCGCCCGCGCGGCTCGAAGCCCAGCGCCTCGTAGAAGCTCTGCGACGCCTCGGGATCGAACACGCGGATGCAGGTGTGGGCGTAGTGGTTGGCCATCGAACGTCGCTCCTCGCGGTTAACCCTGTGTTGAGCAGCCGCCCTACCCTGTTGGGGTCATGCTGGACCGCCCACCACGCGTGCTCGTCGTCGAGGACGACGACGAGATCGCCCAGGTGCTGCTGCGCTCGCTGCGCATGGAGGGCTACGAGGCGCGCGCGAGCTACGACGGCGAGGCGGCGCTCGGCGACGCGCGCGAGTTCACGCCCGACCTCGTCATCCTCGACCTCGGGCTGCCCAAGCTCGACGGCATCGACGTCGCGCGCCTGCTGCGCAAGGACGGCGACGTGCCGATCCTGATGCTGACCGCGCGCGACGCGGTCGACTCGCGCGTCGAGGGCCTCGACGCCGGCGCCGACGACTACCTCGTCAAGCCGTTCGAGCGCCAGGAGCTGCTGGCGCGCCTGCGCGCGCTGCTGCGCCGCCGGCCGCCGCGCGGCAGCGCCTCGCTCGTCGTCGGCGACCTGCAGCTGAACCCCGACACCCACGAGGTGCGCCGCGAGCGGGCGCACGATCGACCTCACCCAGCGCGAGTTCGAGCTGCTGGAGTACCTCATGCGCAACGAGCGCATCGTCGTCCCGCGCCAGCGCCTGCTGGAAGAGGTCTGGGGCTACGACCCGTTCGCCACGACGAACACGATCGAGGTCTTCGTCTCCAACCTCCGACGCAAGCTGGAAGCCGGCGATGAGCCGCGCCTCCTCCATACGATCCGCGGCGCAGGCTACGTTCTCCGCGCCTAGGCAGGTGCCGATCCGCTGGCGGCTCGCCGGCGGCTCCGCCCTCCTGACGCTGGTGATCCTGTGCGGCTTCGCGGGCGCCGTCGGCGGCCTCACGGCGATGCGCCTGCACCAGGACTTCGAGCAGGAGGTCGAGCGCGCGGCGCGGGTGCTGGCCGGAGCCTCGACTACCAGAACCCCGAGCAGGACGCGCGCACCGGGCGCGTGCAGCTCGCCGGCCTGCGTCCCGACCTCGACGACTTCGCCGCCCGGCGACCGGGGCGATCATCCGGATCGTCACGCGCGATGGCCTCGAGCTCAACGCGACGCGCCAGACGCACGACTTCGGTCGCCCGCACATCGGCTCGCAGCCGAGCGCGACGGCTACCGCGTCGAGACGCGGGCCGCTGCGCCAGCACATCGAGCGACCTGCCGTTCTGGGGGCGCTTCTACGTCCAGTACGCGCGGCCGCTCGCAGCCGTCGAGGCGACCGTCGACCGGCTGCGGCTGTTCCTCATCATCGGCGTGCTCGGCGGCGCGGGCCTGGCGCTGCTGGCCGGCCTGATGGTCGCCCGCCGCGCGATGATGCCGATCGCCGCGCTGACGGCGACGGCGCGCAAGATCGAGCGCACGCGCGACCCCGCGCAGCGGATCCCCGCGATCGAGGCCGACGACGAGGTCGCCGAGCTCGCGCGCACGCTCGACGACATGCTCCACGCGCTCGACGCCTCGCGCGCGGAGACCGAGGGCGCGCTGACGCGCCAGCGCGAGTTCGTCGCCGACGCCTCGCACGAGCTGCGCACGCCGCTGACGAGCGTGCTGGCGAACCTCGAGCTGCTCGCCGACAGCCTCGACGGCGAGCAGCAGGACGCCGCGCACTCGGCGCTGCGCTCGTCGCGGCGGATGCGCCGCCTGGTCGCCGACCTGCTGCTGCTCGCCCGCGCACGACGCCGCGCGCCAGGCGCCGCACGCGCCGACCGACGTCGGCCAGGTGCTCGTCGAGGCCGCCGCCGAGCTCGGCGTCGATCGCCGACGGCCACGAGCTGTCGATCGAGGCCAACCGCGCGATCGTCGACGGCGCGCGCGACGAGCTGCACCGCCTGGCGCTGAACCTCATGGAGAACGCGATCCGCCACACGCCGCGCGGCACGCAGGTGCGCGCGCGCCGTCGAGCGCGTCGACGGCGACGTGCGCCTGATCGTCGAGGACGACGGGCCCGGCATCCCCGAGGACCTGCGCGGGCGCGTCTTCGAGCGCTTCGTGCGCGGCGCCGGCGACCGCGGCGGCTCGTCGGGCCTCGGCCTGTCGATCGTCCGCGCCGTCGCCGAGTCGCACGGCGGCAGCGTCACGCTCCAGTCGCCGACGTCCAACGGCGCCAGCCGCCCGCGCGGCACGCGCTTCGAGGTGACGCTGCCGCTGTCGGCGGCAGCGGGCCTCGACGAGCCCGTCGGCTCGGCGCGGGCGTAGCGGCGGCCGGCGGGCGTGTGGAGCGGGCAGCTCGCACCACCAGACATCGCCCTGCGCCGGCGACCCGCTCACGACGCGGCGGCCGCCGCTCGAATCCGAGGCATCCCCAAGGAGAGACGCGGTCCTGGTCGGGCGCTCAGACCTCGACGACGACCGGCAGCACCATCGGGCGGCGCCTGAGCTTCTCGTAGACGAACGCGGCGAGGTCGTCGTGGAGGATCTGCTGGAGCAGGTCGATCTCGCGGATCTCCTCCTTGGCGGCGCGCGCCAGCGACGTCTCGACGGTCGTCGCGCAGCTGGTCGAGCAGCTTGTCGGCCTCGTCGGCGAACGGCACGCCGCGGAAGATGACCTCGGGCTCGGCGACCGACGAGCCGTCCTGCTCGGAGATCGTCGCGACGACGACGAAGATGCCGTCGGCCGAGAGCATCCGCCGGTCGCGCAGCGCGACGTCGGTGACGTCGCCGATGTCGACGCCGTCGACGAAGATCATCCCCGACTGCTCCTTCTCGCCCCAGCGCGCGCCCTTGCCGTCGAGCTCCAGCGGCAGGCCGTTCTCGCCCTTGAAGATCCGCTCGGGCGTCGATGCCGACGCGACTCGGCCAGCTTGCGCGTGCAGGTGGATGCGCTTGTGGTCGCCGTGGAACGGCATCACGTAGCGCGGCCGCGTCAGGTTGAGCATCAGCTTGATCTCCTCCTGATAGCCGTGGCCGGAGGCGTGGATCGGCGCGTCGCTTGGTCGTGATGACGTCGCAGCCGATGTGGTACAGGCGGTCGATCGTCTCGTTGACGGCGCGCTCGTTGCCGGGGATCGGCGTCGCGCTGAAGACGACGGTGTCGCCGTCGTGCAGCTCGACCTGCGGGTGGTCGCTGTGCGCCATGCGCCGCAGCGCGCTCAGCGGCTCGCCCTGGGAGCCCGTCGAGATCATGACGACCTTGTGGTCGGGGAAGTTCGCGATCTCGCGCGGGCCGATGATGCATGCCCTCGGGCACCTTGATGTGGCCGAGCGAGCGGCCGATGTTCGTGTTCTTGCGCATCGAGCGCCCGACGAGGCAGACCTTGCGCCCGAGCGCCGCGGCGGCGTCGACGACCTGCTGGACGCGGTGGATGTTCGAGGCGAACGACGTCACGACGATGCGGCCCTTGCAGCGGCTGAAGACCTGCTCGCAGGTTCGGGCCGACGACCGTCTCGCTCGGCGCGAAGCCGGGCCGGTCGGCGTTCGTCGAGTCGCCGCACAGCAGCAGCAGCCCCTCGCGGCCGAGCTCGGCCAGGCGCGTGACGTCGGCGGGGCGCGCCGTCGACCGGGCGTCTGGTCGAACTTGTAGTCGCCGGTGACGAGGACGTGCCGAGGTCGGTCGTCAGCGCGACGGCGGAGGCGTCGGGGATCGAGTGCGTCATGTGGATCAGCTCGACGTCGAACGGGCCGGCCTCGATCTGCTCGCCGTCGCGTGACGTCGTTGACCTCGACGTCCTTGGAGAGCTGTGCTCGTCGAGCTTGGAGCGCGCCATCGCCATCGTCAGCGCGCCGCCGTAGACCGGCGGCGCGTCATGCACGCCGAGCTCGCGCAGCAGGAACGGCAGGCAGCCGAGGTGGTCCTCGTGGCCGTGCGTGATGACGATCGCCTCGATGTCCGACGACGCGCCCGCGCAGGTAGGCGAAGTCGGGCAGCACGAGGTCGATGCCCATCATCTCGGCGGTCGGGAAGCGCAGGCCGACGTCGACGAGGACGATCCGGTCCTCGTACTCGACGACCGTCATGTTCTTGCCGATCTCCCCCAGGCCGCCGAGGGGGAGGACGCGCAGGGAGCCGCTCAAGCTGCTGCTCCGACGAGGCCGCTGGCGTGCAGCATCTCGCGGATCGTCGCCGTCTCGTGCTCGTCGGCGTCGACGTAGGGCAGGCGCAGGCTCGCCGACGTCGTGGCCGAGCAGGTTCAGCGCGCCTTCGATCGAGATCGCGGCCGGCGCGACGCTCAGCGCCTCGAAGACCGGCGTCAGCCGCTCGTGGATCTCGGCGCGGCGGTCGGGCTCGTCGACCATCCGGCGCATCTGCGGGCCGACGATGTGGCTGGCGACGAGGATGCCGCCGGCGCCGCCCATGTCGAGCACGCGGGCGAGGATGTCGTCGTTGCCGGCGTAGAGGTCGAGGCCGTCGACCGGCGCGAGGTTGTCGTTGTTGGCCTGCTTGACGCCGTCGATGTGGTCGATCTGCGCCAGCTCGGCGAGCAGGTCGTTGGGCATGTCTGAGCGCCGTGCGCTGCGGGATGTTGTAGAGGACGATCGGCCGGTCGGTGGCGCGGGCGACCTCGCGGTAGTGGGCGAGGATGCCGCGGCGGTTGGGCCGGTTGTAGTACGGCGTGACCGACAGCAGGCCGTCGACGCCGAGCGCGCTGGCGCGCTCGGTCAGCTGGACGGCGTGGCGCGTGTCGTTGGAGCCGGCGCCGGCGACGATCGTCGCGCCGTCGGGGCGCTCGGCGACGGCGAGCTCGACGACGCCGAGGTGCTCCTCGTCGGTCAGCGTCGAGGCCTCGCCGGTCGTGCCCGCAGACGACGAAGCCGTCCGAGCCGTTGGCGTGCAGACGTGGTGCATGAGGCCGACGAACGCCTCCTCGTCGACGTCGCCGTCCCGTCGAACGGGGTGACGATGGCGGTGAGGATGGCTCCGAGAGCCGGCACGAAGGGCCAGTATCGCAGCCCGGCGGTCGAGCCCGGCCCGGCGTCAAGTGCGCGTGCCAGACTCAGCCGCGTGCCCGATCTCGAGCATGAGAGCTACCCGCGCGACGTCGCGGCCGCCGAGCTGACGGCCGAGGTCGCGGCCGTGCGCTGGAGCGTGCCCGACGGCGACTTCGCCGTGCTCGACGCGGTCTCACCGACGACGGCGAGGAGGTCGTGCTCGTCGGGCCGCTGGCGCACGTGCACGAGGGCGAGTCGGTCGCGCGTCGGCGGCGCCTGGCGGCGCCACGCGCGCCACGGCTGGCAGTTTCAGGCCGACCGCGTGCGCGTGCTCGAGCCCGTCGGCGACCACGCCGCTGCTCGCCTACCTGG
Organism: uncultured Actinomycetes bacterium; assembly: GCA_963729125.1. Classification (GTDB taxonomy): domain Bacteria; phylum Actinomycetota; class Thermoleophilia; order Solirubrobacterales; family Solirubrobacteraceae; genus CADCVQ01. Next base: position 32,025 of record CAVSML010000008.1, on the reverse strand, counting down.
AGTCGATCAAGCACGTCGGCCCGCTCGGCGCCGCGCGGCTGGTCGAGCGCTTCGGCGCCGACGAGGTGCTGGCGGCGATCGACCGCGACCCCGAGCGCGTCCTGCGCATCGGTGCCGGGCATCGGTCCGCGGCGGCTCGTCGGCGCCGTCGCCTCGTGGCGCGACCAGCGCGAGCTGCGCGAGCTGCGGCTGTTCCTCGACACGCACGGCGTCGACGCCGCGTCCGCGGCGGCGCATCGCGCGTCACTTCGGCGCCGGCTCGATCGAGCTGCTGCAGCGCGACCCGTACGCGATCTGCGAGCTCGACGGCATCGGCTTCGCGACCGCCGACGCGCTCGCGCGCGCGCTCGGCACGCCGCTTGACGCCCCCGGCCGGCTGGCGGCCGGGCGTGCTGCACGCGCTGCGTCAGGCCGAGACCGACGGCCACTGCCACCTGCCGCGCGCCGAGCTGACCGAGCGCGCCGCGCGCCTGCTTGGCGGCGGCGAGGTCGGCGACGCGATCGACGAGCTCGCCGCGCGCGGCAAGATCGTCGTCGACGCCGGCCGCGTCGCCGACGCCCGGCTGCACGCGATCGAGCGGCGCCTCGCGACGCACGTGCGCGCGCTGCTTGACTCCGAGCCGGCGCTGCGCCTGCGCCGCGTGACGCGACCCGAGGCCGGCACGTTCGTGCCGTCGCGACGACCAGTGGCGCGGCGTCACGCAGGCGCTCGAGCACCGCCTGTCGATCCTCACCGGCGGCCCGGGCACCGGCAAGAGCGCGACGATGCGCACGCTCGTCGAGCTCGTCAAGGGGCGCGCGGCGACGGCGCGGCTGTGCGCGCCGACGGGCAAGGCCGCGCGGCGCCTGAGCGAGCTGACCGGCGCCGAGGCGACGACGATCCACCGCCTGCTGGAGTGGAGTCCGGGAGAGGGCTTCATGCGCGACCCGGAGCGATCCGATCGAGGGCTGCGACGTGCTGATCGTCGACGAGGCGTCGATGCTGTCCGTGCACCTCGCCGAGGCGCTGCTCGGCGCGGTCGGCCCGCGCACGCACGTCGTGCTCGTCGGCGACGTCGACCAGCTCGCGCCGGTCGGCCCCGGGCGCGTGCTCGAGGACCTGCTCGACGCCGGCGCCGTGCCGTCGGTGCGCCTCAGCGAGGTCTTCCGCCAGGCCGCGCGCTCGATGATCGTGCGCGCCGCGCACGCGATCAACGAGGGCGAGCTGCCGGACCCGATCCCGCGGCCCGACGACGTGCGCGACTTCTTCGTCGTCGCCCGCGAGGGCGCCGCGGCGATCTTCGACGAGGTCTGCGAGCTGGCCGCGACGCGGCTGCCCGCGCACTACGGCCTCGACCCGGCCGCCGACGTGCAGGTGCTCGCGCCGATGCACAAGGGGCCGGTCGGCATCGACGCGCTCAACGACGAGCTGCGCGCGCGGCTGAACCCCGACGGCGCGCGCATCGAGGGCACGCCGCTGCGCGTCGGCGACAAGGTCATGCAGACGCGCAACTCCTACGAGCACGACCTCTTCAACGGCGAGCGCGGCGTGCTCGTGCACCACGACGCCGAGCGCGACCGCGTGCACTTCGCCGGCGAGGACGGCCGGCGCCTGTCGCTGCCCGTCGACGCGCTCGACACGCTGCGCCTGGCCTACGCCGCGAGCGTGCACAAGGCGCAGGGCTCGCAGGCGCGCGCGATCGTCGTGCCGATCTTCGCCGGCCACCGCATCATGCTGACGCGCAACCTCGTCTACACCGCGGTCACGCGCGCGCAGGAGGTCTGCGTCGTCGTCGGCGAGCCGGGCGCCCTGGCGGCGGCCGTGCGCCGCACCGACGCGCGCCGGCGCCACACGCGGCTGCGCGAGCTCGTGGCCGGCGCGGCTACCCGGGGGTAGCCCGTTCACCCCGGGTATGAGGACTTCGTCCAGCCCGCTCTCCCGCGGTGACCGAGAGGCGCCGCGACAGGGTGCACGACGCCGTCATGGGCTTCATGAGCACCAAGGGCGTCAGAGACCGCGGCGACAAGAGCAAGAGCCTCGCGGTCCTGCGCGTGACGCGGATGCCCGCCGTGCACACCAAGAACCTCTTCGTCGATCGCGCCGAGGACGCTCGCCTGCTGCGCGACGACGCGTTCCTCGAGCCTCGCGGAGGCTCATGCGCGCGGGCTCGCGGCGGCCATGGCGCTGCCGCGGGCCCGGATACGACAACCCACCAGGAGCATCGACATGTCCCAGCTCAGCACGCATTTCCACACCGACGAGTCTGCCCGCCACGACAGCGCCCGCACGCCCGTGCCGCGGGCCTATCCGCCCGCTGTCGAGTACCTCTGCAAGGAGCTCCTCGAGCCGATGCGCGACCGCATCGGTCCATGCACCGTCGACTGCCGCTGCCATCTGCCGGGCAACTTCGTCCACCTCGACACGCGTGACCACGAGGCGCGCGGCTGGTGAAGGCGCCCGTCGCCGATGCCAGGTTCTCTCCCACGTCGCGCCGGCGCGGCCTGCCGGCGAGGATGCACCTGGCTCAGAGCTCGTCGAGCTCGGCCTGCGTCCGCTCGTGCGCCGCGGTCGCCTCGTCGGCGTCGCGGCGCGCGGCGGCGAGCACCTCGTCGGCCTCGCGCAGCGCCTCGGCGGCCTGCTCGCGCTCCTCCTGCGCCGCCTCGAGCGTGCGTCCCGCCCGCTCTGCGTTGCGGCGCGCCTTCGCCTCCGCGGCGCGGGCGGCCTTGCGCGCCTGCTCGGCGCGCTGAGCCCGCTCACGCTCCTCCGCGGCGCGCTCGCGCTCTGCCGCGCGCGCCGCCGCCGCGCCGCCCTTGCTCTTGGCCTTGGGCTTCTGCTCGGCGGCCTCCTTCGCCGGCTGCGGCTTGGCTCTCGCCTTCGGGGCCGCCGCTTTCGGCGGCGGCGTCGCGGCGAAGACGTCCTCGCCGAGCCCGAGCCCGGCGTGGCGCAGCTCGCGCTCGAGCCGCCCTTCGCGGACCTGCTCGCGCGCGGCCTCGTCGAGCGCGGCCGCGTGAAGCGTGCCGGCGACGCGCTCGATCACCGCGTCGCTGGGCTCCTGGCCCTCGCCGCTGAGCAGCCCGCGGGCGGCGTCGGCAAGCGCGTCGACCGCGGCCCGCTCGCGCTCGTTGGCGGCGCGCAGCGTGCGACCGTCGCCGCTGCCGGCGAGCAGGTCCTCCTGCGCGGCACGCAGCGCGTCCCCCGCGGCGAAGAGCTCCTGCGTCGCCTTCTTCTGCGTGCGCACGAGCTGGTTGACCACCCACGCGGCAACCGACGGCTTGCGAAGGCCGGCGACCTCGTCGGCATCGTCGCGCCGCTTGTCCTTGCGCAGCGCCTTGGCCAGCGCGCCGCGCTCAGGGACGAAGCGGTCGAGCGGCAGGCCATAGAGGTCGTCGGCGTCCATCGTGCCATGGTGGCGTGCTGCGGCGATCTCTGCTCTGATCGGCCGGTGAGCATCTCCATCACGACGACGGGACGCCGGGCAGTGCCGCGCTGAGCGAGACGGCCGGCGTCGAAGGGACGTGCTGAGAAGGCGCCGATTCGCATGCACAATCGACATCTGGAGCGGACGAGCTCGCTCAGATGTCGGTTCTTCATGCACATCATGCATGAAGCGCCGCTGGCGCCGAAGGGCGGCGCGAGATGTCAGTTGTTCATGTGGATCGACGTTCGCGCGGCGCGGGCGGGTCGAAGACCGCGACGATCCGGCCGCCCGGCGCCAGGTACGGCTCGACGAGCTCGTGCGCGCGCCGCGGCTCGCGATGAAAGAGGCCGACGCGCACGGCGAAGATCGTGTCGAAGCGCCGCTCGCCGAGGTCGAGCCGCTCGAGCTCCGCGACGAGGAATTCCGCGCGCCCATCCTCGACCTGCGCGGCGTTGCGGCGCGCCGCGGCCGCAATCATCTTCGGCGACCGGTCGATCGCCGTCAGCCGGCCGTCGCCGGTCAGCCGCTCGCAGACGAGCGTCGCCGCGACGCCGTGCCCGCAGCCGATCTCGAGGATCCGGCCGTCGGGCCTGATGTCGAGCTGCTCGACGATGTCGCGCAGGCGGTCGATCACGAGACCGGGTCAGGAACGGCTGAACGTGATGACCGCCGAGCCGCGCGTGCAGCGCCAGCGGACCGTCGGCAGGCCTTCGTCGTCGAACCGTCCGCGGCAGGCGAACCCGCGCGAGCGATAGCGCCTGCCGCCTCCGACGATCTTCAGCGGCCGGGCCGCCCGCGCGACGCGCCGCGCGGTGATGCAGCCGACGCCGCGGGCGCGGATCGAGAAGATCCCGTCGTCGCTGTTGGGCGTGAAGCTGATCTGCCCGCACGAGCGGGTGACGGCGGCGCCGGCCGGGGCCGGCGGGCCTACGAACAGGACCATGGCGGCACACGCCGCGAGGAAGGCACGTAACCGCATGCCGAAGATGGTGCTGCACCCCCGGCGTGAGATCAAGCCGATGGGTAGCCCCAACCACATGCGTCGCTCCAGCGCATCGCTCGCCCTGCTGTGCGTCGCCCAGTTCATCGACGTGCTCGGCGTCACCGTCGCGATCGTCGCACTGCCGTCGATCGCGCGCGACCTGGACGCCGGGCCGTCGACGAGCGGCTGGGTGATCAGCGCCTACGCGCTGAGCTTCGGCGGGCTGCTGCTCGCCGGCGGACGCCTGGCGGACCTGCTCGGTCGCCGCAGCGTGTTCGCCTGCGGCCTGCTCGCCTTCGCCGCCGCGTCGCTGGCCTGCGGACTGGCGAGCTCGGCGCCGATGCTCGTGGCAGCGCGCGTGGTGCAGGGCGGCGCGGCGGCGGCCGTCGTGCCCGCGGCGCTCGCGCTGCTGAGCGACACGTTCCCGGCCGGTCCCGAGCGCACGCGCGCGCTGGCGGTCTGGACGGCGGCCGCCGCGGGCGGCGGCGCGGCCGGATTCTTCGTCGGCGGGATCGTGACGGGCGCCCTCGGCTGGCGCTGGGTGTTCCTGCTCAACGTGCCGGTCGCGCTCGCGGCGGCGGCGCTCGCCCCGCGGCTGCTCGCCGAGAGCCGCGCGCGGCAACGGCGCCTGCGGCTGCGGCGTGCGCTCGGCGCGAGCGCCGGGCCGGCCGCCATCGCCTGCGTGCTGACCGCGTCCACGGGCGGCGCCGCCGTGCTGCTGACCGCGCACATGCAGGACGTGCTGGGAGGCACGCCGGCCGCCACTGGCCTCGCATTCGTGCCGTTCAGCGTGGCGGTCGCCGCCGCATCGCTGGCCGCGCCGCGGTTCGCCGGGCGCCTCGGGCGCAGCTCGACGATCGCCTCGGGCCTGGGAGCGATCGCCGCCGGGATGCTCGTGTTCGCGATCGCTTCGGAGAATGGCGGCTGGGTGGCGCTGATCGCGGGGCTGGCGATCATCGGCGCCGGCCTCGGCTGGGCGTCGGTCGCGACGACGGCCGCGGGCATGGCGTCGGCCGCCGCCGACAAGCAGGGGCTCGTCGCCGGCCTGCTGAACACGGCGACGCAGCTCGGCACCGCGGCGGGCGTCGCGCTGCTCGGCGCGCTGGCCGCTGCGGTGACGGCGGCGCACGCCGGAGGTCGCGAGCCGGCGCTCGCCGCCGGCCACCACGCGGGCTGGCTGGCTGCCGCCGCGCTGGCGGGCGCCGGCGCGATCGCCGTCGCTACGCGGTCCCGTCGCGGCGCTCGCGCCAGCGCCGCCCCGGGTCGACGAGCGCGCGGTCGTCCTCCTTGAGCGCGTCGGTGAAGCGGCGGTCGACGCGCGGCTTGCCGAAGCGCTCGTCCTCCCACGGCGTGATCACGAGCGGTTCGCGGCCGGCGATCGCCTGCGTGACGTCGACGCCGCCGCGGCGCTCAGAACAGCAGGTGCTCGAGCCCGACCAGCGGCGACTCGGGCAGATCGGAGACCCGCCGCACGGCCAGCAGCACGCCGGGCATGAACGAGGCGCGATCGATCGAGTCGTGACGGATCGTGAGCGTCTGGCCGAGGTCGCCGAGGATGACCTCCTGGTGGGCGACGAGCCCGGGCAGGCGAACGGAGTGAATCGGCACGTCGCCCTGCATGAGCTGCGCCGTGCGCGCCGCCGTGCCCGACGGCTTGTCGAGCTTTCGGTCGTGGTGCAGCTCGACGATCTCGGCCTTGGCCATGTGCTGGGAGGCCTCGGCGGCGAAGCGCATCATCAGCACGGCGCCGATCGCGAAGTTCGGCGCGAAGAAGACGTTGGCCGGCGCGCTCCGACCAGTCCGTACAGCGGCTCCATGTCGAAGCCCGACGTCCCGATGACGACGTGCACGCCGGCCTCCACGCACTGCAGCGCGTTGGCCAGCGCAGTGTCCGGGCGCGTGAAGTCGACGACGACGTCGGCGTCGCCGAGCACGTCGGCGAGCGTCGTGCCGAGCGTGGGATCGGCGCGCCCGGTCAGCTCGAGGTCGTCGGCGCCCTCGACGGCGGCGCAGACCGCCTGCCCCATCCGCCCCGCGGCGCCGGCGACGGCGACGCGGATGCGCTCGCTCACGCCACAACCCGGGTGCCGGCCATGCCGAGCGGCTCCAGGGCGCCGCGAAAGACGTCCTCGTCGACGCCGACGCCGGCGGCGCTGAGGCGCTCGGGCGCGAGCAGCTCGGCGGTCAGCTCGGCCATGTCGTCGAGCGTCACGGCCTCGATTCGCGCGACCGCCTCGTCGAGCGTCAGCAGCGGAAGGTCGTTGAGCAGCGCCGAGCCGAGGCGGTTCATGCGCGCCGCGGTGGACTCCAGCGACAGCACCATGCGGCCCTTGACGTTCTCCTTGGAGCGCTCGAGCTCCTCGCGCGTGAAGCCGTCGCGGCGCACCAGCGCGAGCTCGTCGGCGACGACCGCCAGCGCCGGCGCGACGTTGTCCGGGCGCGTGCCGAGGTACAGGCCGATCTGCCCGGTGCCCGCGAACAGCGACTGAAAGGAGAAGACGCTGTAGGCCAGCCCGCGGCGCTCGCGGATCTCCTGAAACAGGCGCGAGGAGGACGTGCCGCCGAGGATGTTGTCGAGCACGCGCAGGGCGAAGCGGCGCTCGTCGTGGCGCGACAGGCCCGGCGCCCCGAGCGTCAGGTGGTACTGCTCGGTGTCCTTGCGCAGGAAGCGCACGCGCGGCTCGAGCAGCGGCAGCGCCGGCGCCGGCATGCGCTCGGCCATGCGCGCCGGCACGTCCATCGCGCGGGCGAGCTCGACGACGGCGTCGTGCTCCAGCGAGCCGGCCGCCGCGACGACGATGTCGCGCGGCAGGTAGTGCGAGGCATGAAAGGCGGCCAGGCCCTCGGCCGGCGTGTCCGCGACGACCTCGGCACGGCCGATCACCGGGCGCCCGAGCGGGTGATCGCCGAAGACCGCCTCGCCGAGCACGTCGAAGACCTGGTCCTGCGGGTCGTCCTCGTACATCGCGATCTCCTCGAGCACGATCTCGCGCTCGTTGGCGAGATCCTCGCCGTCGAAGCGCGGGTGCCAGACCATGTCCGCGACGACGTCGAACGCCTGCGGCAGGTGCTCGTCGATGACGCGGGCGTAGACCGAGGTGGACTCCTTGCCCGTCCCGGCGTTCAGCTCGGCGCCCATCGTGTCGAAGATCTGGTCGATCTCGAGCGAGCCGTAGCGCTCGGTGCCGCGGAAGAGCATGTGCTCGACCAGGTGCGACAGACCGGCCTCGGCGACGGTCTCCGCCGCCGAGCCGGTTGCGATCCAGAACCCGAGCGTCACGGATCGGACGGTGGGCATCGCCTCCGTCACGACCCGGACTCCCGAGTCCAGGACCGTCAACCTGTGGTCCGTCAGGGGACTATCCCCGGTCGGAGTCGCCGTGGCGCGGGCGGCCGGAGCCGCGACGCGGTCCGCGCTCGCCACCGCCGCCGCGCTCGCCACGCGGGCCGCCGTTGCGCTCGCCGCCGCCGCCGCGCGGGGGCCGTCCGCCGCCGCTGCTGGCGCCGGCCGTCACGAGCTCCTCCTTGGTCTTGCCCAGAACGTCGGGGTCCTGCGCCAGGCGCAGTCCGATGCGGCCGCGCTCGCGGTCGACCTCGAACACGCGGACGTGGATCTCGTCGCCCTTGTTGAGCACGTCCTCGACCGTGTCGACGCGCTGGCCGGGCGACACGTTGGAGATGTGCAGCAGGCCGTCGGTGCCCTTGGCGAGCTCCACGAAGGCGCCGAACGTCGTCGTCTTGACGACCTTCGCGCCGGGGAACTCGTCGCCGACCTCGACCTCCTTGGTCATCGACCGGATGCGGTCGGCGAGCGCCTCGCCGAGCGTGCCGTTGGCCGAGTAGATCAGCACCTGGCCCTCGTCGTTGACGTCGATCTGGGACTCGAACTCGTCGGCGAGGCCGCGAATCGTCTCGCCGCCCTTGCCGATCAGCAGGCCGATCTTGTCCGTGTCGATCTGGACGGTCAGGATGCGCGGGGCGTGCTCGGAGAGCTCGGCGCGCGGCTCGGCGATGACCTTCGCCATCTCACCGAGGATGAACGTCCGTGCCTTCAGCGCCTGCGTCAGCGCATCGCGCAGGATGTCGAACGTGACGCCCGTGATCTTGATGTCCATCTGCAGGGCGGTGATGCCGTCCGACGTGCCGGCGACCTTGAAGTCCATGTCGCCGAGGTGATCCTCGACGCCGGCGATGTCGGTCAGCACGACGTACTCGTCGCCCTCCTTGATGAGGCCCATCGCGATGCCCGCGACCGGCCGCTTCAGCGGCACGCCCGCGTCCATCAGCGACAGCGAGGATCCGCAGACCGACGCCATCGACGACGAGCCGTTGGACTCCAGGATGTCCGACACGACGCGAATCGTGTACGGGAAGTCCTCGATCGACGGCACGACCGCGATGAGCGCGCGCTCGGCGAGCGCCCCGTGGCCGATGTCGCGGCGCTTGGGACCGCGCATGAAGCCGGCCTCCCCGACCGAGAACGGCGGGAAGTTGTAGTGGTGGAAGTAGAACTTGCGCGTCTCCAGCCCGAGGGTGTCGAGGCGCATCTCCTCCTTCAGCGTGCCCAGCGACGCGACCGACAGCGCCTGCGTCTGGCCGCGCGTGAACAGCGCCGAGCCGTGGGCGCGCGGCAGCAGGCCGCACTCGATCGAGATCGGCCGGATCTCGTCCACGGCGCGGCCGTCCGGGCGCTTCTTGTCGACGGCGATGCGCTGGCGGACGATCGTCTTCTCGAGCTTGTCGACGGCCATCTGCGCGGCGGCCTTGCGCTCTGGGTACTCGGCGTCCTCCGCGTCGCCGGAGTGGGCCGCGACGGCCTCCTCCATGACGCGATGCGACTCGTTCTGGCGCTCGAGCTTGTCGAAGATCTGGGTCGCCTCGTCCAGCGCGGCGCCGTGGGAGTCCTGCAGCGCGGCGAACAGCCCCTCGTCGACCTTCGGGACCTCGATCTCCATCTTGTCCTTGCCGGCCTTCTCGCGCAGGTCCCACTGCATCGCGCAGAGTTTCTTGATCTCGCCGTGAGCGATGTCGAGCGCGTCGAGGATCTCGGCCTCGGAGATCTCGTTGCAGCCCGCCTCGACCATCAGGATGGCCTCGTCGGTGCCGGCCACGATCAGATCGAGGTCGGAGTTGTTGAGGACGTCCTCCTCGATCGGGTTGACGACGAAGTTGCCGTCGACCTTGCCGATGCGCACCGCGCCGACCGGCGTCGGGAAGGGGATGTCGGAGATCATCAGCGCGGCGGACGCGCCGTTCATCGCCAGGATGTCGTACGGGTGCACGTGGTCGACCGACAGCGTCAGCGACACGAGCTGCGTCTCACGACGCCAGCCCTTGGGGAACAGCGGGCGCAGGGGGCGATCGATCATGCGCGCGGTCAGCGTGCCCTTCTCGCCGCTGCGGCCCTCGCGCTTGAAGAACGAGCCGGGGATCTTGCCCGCGGCGTACATGCGCTCCTCGACATCCACCGTCAGCGGGAGGAAGTCGACGTCACGGAGGTTGCCCGCGGTCGCGGTGCTCAGGACAACGGTGTCGCCCTGGCGGACGACGACGGCGCCGGAGGCCTGTTTGGCCATCTTGCCGGTCTCGAAGGAGATCTCGGATCCGGCGATCTCAACGGAGACACGGGTCTCGGCAGTACTCATATGAAGTTGTTCCTTTACTCGGGCGGGCCCGTCGGTCGGCCGGCCTGCTTCTAGCTTGTCTTCTGTATCCGAACGACGTCATCGTAGCCGAGGCGTGTCAGGTAGTCGCCGTCGGGCACGCCGGAGAGGACGATCCCGCCGGCGAAGAGCATCGGCGTCGTCGTCGCCCCCGCGGCAAGCGCGGCGCGCGTGTCGCGCTGCACGCGCGCGGCGGCAAGCGGGCCGCGGCGATCGGCGTCGAAGCGCTCGAGGTCGAGGCCGAGCGCCCGCGCGCGCTCCCACAGGTGCGGGTCGTCGAGGCGGCCCTGATCGGCGTACAGCGCTGTCGGCGAACGGCCAGAAGCAGCCCTGCGCGGCGGCAGCCTCGGCGGCGCAGGCGGTCGGCAGCGCGCGCGCGTCCTTGGCCTTCAGCGCCATGTGGCGAAACACGACGCGCGCCCCGACCGCCGTCAGGCGCTCGTGCGCGAGCGCGCAGCGCGGACACGTGAAGTCCGCGTAGAACACGATCGGGTTTGCGCCGGCCTCGCCGCGGACATGGTCGTCGTCGCGCAGCGAGGGCGGCGCAGCGCTGCGCAGATCCTCCATCGTCTGCGCAGCGTAACCATCTGCATGAGCGTCCATGTGCACACCCTGCGCCGCGAGCAGCGCCTGCCGGGCACGCCCGAGGAGGTCTTTCGGTTCTTCGGCGACGCGCGCAACCTCGAGGCGATCACCCCGCCGCTGCTGCGCTTCCGCGTGCTGACGCCCGACCCGATCGCGATGGGCCCCGGCGCCCTGATCCGCTACCGCCTGCGCGTGCGCGGCATGCCGGTCGGCTGGCTGACGGCGATCCGCGAGTGGGACCCGCCGCACCGCTTCGTCGACGAGCAGCTGCGCGGGCCGTACGCCCTGTGGCATCACACCCACAGCTTCGAGGCGCTCGACGACGGCGGCACGCTGATGACCGACGTCGTGCGCTACGCGCTGCCCTTCGGCGCGCTCGGAGAGCTCGCGCGACGGCTGTTCGTCGGGCGCGACGTCGAGGCGATCTTCGACTTCCGCGCGCGGCGGATCGCGGAGCTGCTGTAGCGAGGCGCTCGGCCTCCTCGACGATGTCAACCGACGGGCCAGCGGCAACGAGGGGCTCGCACTCGCGGTGCGCTGGCCGGCCCGATGGCAGATCGAAACGCGTCGCGTGTCGAATAGTGCTCGCTATACGGTCACTATTCGACAAGCGATGGCCGGTAGGCTAGGCCGCTTCCGCCAGGCCGTCGAAGATCAGGTTCGCGCCCGGCAGGATGCCCGGGTGCTCGCCGATCCAGGACCACTTCACCGTCTGGTCGGGCCCGACGATGACCAGCGCCCGCGTCGACTTGCCGTCGGGCTCCCAGTAGGCGCCGAACGCCCGCGACGTCTCGCCCTTGGGCTCGAAGTCCGACAGCATCGCGATCGTCACGCCGAGCGACTCGCGAAACGCCGTCTGGCTGTCGGTCTGGTCGCAGGAGACGCCGTAGAGCGTCGCGCCCTGCGCCGCGAAGTCCTCGAGGACCTCCTGGTAGATCTGAAACTGATCGGTGCAGACGGAGCTGAACGCGGCGGGGAAGAAGACGAACACCGTCGTCTTGCCGGCGAGGTCCTCGCGCGTGAACGGCTCGCCGTCCTCGGTCTTCAGCGCGAACTCGGGGACCTCGGCGCCCGGCGCGATGATGCTCACCGGCGCAGCCCCAGCTCCTTGATCAGCGCGCGGTAGCCCTCGAGGTCGTGCTTCTGGAAGTAGTTCAGCAGCCTGCGGCGGCGTCCGACGAGCATCAGCAGTCCGCGGCGCGAGTGGTGGTCCTTCGAGTTCGAGCGCAGATGCTCGGTGAGCTGGTTGATGCGCTCGGTGAGCAACGCGACCTGCACGCGGGTGCTCCCGGTGTCCTGGTCGTTGTCGCCGAACTGCGTGACGAGCTCCTGCTTGCGTTCCTGTGTCAATGCCATAGCGACGGGCTACTGTAGCGACGTCAGGCGCAGATGGCCCGGGCGGCCTCGACGTCGAGCGCCATCTGGTCGATCAGCGCGTCGACGGATTCGAAGCGCTTCTCGCCCCGCAGGCGCTTGCGAAACGCGAGCTCCAGGGTGCTCGCCGTAGATGTCGCCGTCGAAGTCCAGCAGGTAGGCCTCGATCAGCTCGCCGCGGCCCGTGACGAACGTCGGGCGCACGCCGATGCTGACCGCCGCCGCGTATGCCGGCCCCGCATCGCCGTCCGCTGTCACGATCGCGCGCGTGCGCCGCGTAGACGCCGTGACCGGGCGTCACGAACGCCGCGTCGGGCACGATGTTCGCGGTCGGGTAGCCGAGCTCGCGGCCGCGCTTGTCGCCGTGGACGACCTCGCCGGCGAGCGTGAACGGATCGCCCAGCAGGTGCCCGGCGTACTCCACCGCGCCGCCCAGCACGAGCCCGCGGATGTGGCTCGAGGAGACGACCTCGCCGTCGACCTCCAGCAGCTCGACGACGCGCGTCTGGAAGCGCTCGTCGGCGCTCAGCAGCTCCGCCTCGCCCAGCGCCTTGTGGCCGAAGCGGAAGTTCTCGCCGACGGACACGTGCGTCGCGCCGAGCGCGCCGACGAGCACGTCGTCGACGAAGCTCCTGCGCGCTGCGCGCGGCGAACTCGCGGTCGAAGGGGATCACCACGAGCTCCTGCACGCCGAGCGACTCGACCAGCTGCGCCTTGCGGCGCAGGTCGGTCAGCAGGCGCGGCGCGGCCTCCGGCTGCACGACCGCCGTCGGGTGCGGCTCGAACGTCAGCACCGTGTCGGAGCCGGCGATCACCGCGCGATGGCCGAGGTGCACGCCGTCGAACGTCCCGACGGCGACGCGCCGCGGACGACGCTCGACGTCGGGCAGGCGCGTGATCCTCACGCGCGAAAGCCTACGACGGGCTTCCAGGCGCCGTCCCGGCGCTCGGCGACGGCGATCGGGCCGTCGGCGTCGACGAGCAGCACGGCCTCGGCGAGCTCGCCGCCGGCGTCGCCGACCGCGACGCCGTGCGCCGCGCGCTTGGCGTCGTCGCCCTCCAGACGCAGCGCCGGCATGAAGCTCAGCGCTTCGGCGAGCGCGATCATCCGCGACGGGTGGGCGTCCTCGATCGCGAACGGGCCGATCGCGGTGCGGCGCAGCTCGATGCAGTACGCGTCGCCGAGGTCGGAGATCAGCGTGCGCACGTAGGTGCCGGCCGAGCACTCGATCGCGAACGCGGCGCGCTCGCCGTCGCGCCACAGCTGATCGAAGCGCGAGACGGTCACCGGCCGCTCGGCGAGCACGACGTCCTCCCCCGCCCGCGCGCGCTCGTAGGCGCGCCTGCCGTCGACCTTGACGGCGCTGTAGGCGGGCGGGCGCCTGCATGAGCTCGCCGGTCGGAAGCTCGGGCGGATCGGGCGGTATGCGCCCGGTCTCGATGATCTCGCCCTCGGTGTCGCCGGTCGCTCGAGGTCGCGCCGAGCCGCGCCACCGTCTCGTAGGTCTTCGGCAACGCCATCAGGTAGCGCTGCACGCGCGTCGCACGACCGATCAAGCACGAGCAGCAGCCCGGTCGCGAACGGATCGAGCGTGCCGGCATGGCCGACGCGGCGGCCGCGATGCTCGCGGCGCACCGCCGCGACGATGTCGTGCGAGGTCTTGCCCGCGGGCTTGTCGATGAGCAGGATCCCGTCGGTCACGCGCTGCAGGCTACGGCGTCGGGCGCCCGCGATCAGCCTGCGACGCGCACCTCGGCGCTGCGGCCGCCGTAGTTCGGAGCATCGCGCTCCGCGGTCAGCAGGGCTCGGTATTCGCCGGGTTGCGATGCCGTCAGCGAGAACGCGGTGCCGGCCGCGCCGAGCGGCGCCGGCGCGACGGTCGCCCAGGCCTCGTCGCCGCAGGACAGCCTTCCGCCCGCCAGCTTCACGCAGACCATCCTGCCGTCGGGCAGCCGGCCGTTCGCGTCGACCGCCAGGCGCTGGATCGTGACGCTGCGACCCGGCTGGGCGGGCGCGACGGTGCCCGTCAGCGACGCGCCGCTCGCGCTCAGCGTGATCCTCGCGGACACGTCGATGCCGACGACGGGGCTTGCGAGGCGCAGGCCGCGCGCGACGAGCGCGAACGCCGCGCTCGGCGGTGGGTCGATCAGCGCGATCGACCAGATGCCGATCGCGTTCGTCGTCGCCGAGATGCCCGTACCGGTGAACGGCGCGGGTCGATCCAGGCCGGCGGCTCGCAGCAGGTCGATCGCGACCCCGGCCAGCGGCTCGCGACCGACCACCGCGTCCTGGCGCACGACGGGGCGGCTCAGCTCGCCGACGAGCGCGATCGGATCGGTCGCGAACGCGGAGATCTGCCCCGACGCAGGAGCCACGATGCTCACGCGTGGCAGCAGCGTGCGTGCCGTCGTCGAGAACGGGCTCGCCGACGCGGCCACGAGCCGGCATGGCTCGAGCGCGAAGTCGCAGCGCGACTCGCCGTCGAAGTCCGGCGCAGGGCCCTGGACGTACCAGAAGCGGCCGCGCTCGTCGCGCGCCAGGCCGCCGTGGAGGTTGACGTTCGCCGCCACGGTCGTCAGCCGCCGCGATCGCAGGTCGATGCGCAGGAAGCCCTGCTTCACCCGCTCGCGCCGGCCGACACGCGTCAGCCAGACCGACGACCCAGAGAGGTTCGGCGAGACGAACGGGCTGTAGCCGCCCTCGCCGCCGCCGGTGCGGGCGAGGATCCTCGCGGCGCCTCCGCCGGTGCGCAGCCGGCGCACCTGGCTCTCGGATCCCGCTCCGCCCTGGTCGATGCCGGTCACGTGGATGATCGTGTCGCCGCGGATCGCCATGCCGGCGGTGGCGCCGCACTGCGAGCGGTCCAGGCGCCGGCTCGCCGCGCGCGAGGTCAGACGCTTGACGTACGGGATGTCGCAGTCCAGCACGAGTCGACCGCGCGGGCTCGGCCGGTGGTCGAAGCCATCGACGACGCGCGTGCGGGCACGACGCGCGAACGTCACGTGCTCGCGCCACTGCGCGGGCCAGGCCTCGTCGAAGGATGGCGAGGACACCGCCGCGAGCCTGTGCTCGCGTCGCGTGCGCAGGTCGTAGCGATGGACGTCGCAGTTGCGCTCGGGCCGCCGGCCGCGCGCCGGCGTGCGACAGCGCGTGTAGAGCGCGACGACGCGCCCGCGCCTGTCCGGCCCGAGGCTGACGTCGAAGGCGCGCGGCAAGAGCTGCGCGCGGGCGAACACCGACTGCCCGTCCTGCCGGATCACGAGCCGGTAGAGCCTGGACACGGGATCGTAGGCCGACCAGGCGAGCGCGCCGCCGTAGGCGGCGACCGGCGTGTCTCGCGCGAGCTCGGCGAGCGGCTCGTCGGCGGCGGCGGGCGCGGGCGCGACGAGCGCCACGGCAGCCACCGACACTTGCAGCAGATGTTGCAATCGCGGGCGCATACCCCTCCAACGACCACGCCGCGGCAAGGTTGCGCGGCGTCAGGCGTCGAGCTGCGCGGCGACCTGCTCGCGCAGGAACACGACGAGCTCGTCGCGGTCCATCTGCGTCGCGAAGCCGGCCGCCTGGCGGTGCCCGCCGCCGCTCTGCGCGCGCGCGATGACCGACACGTCGACGGCGTTGTCGGTCGCGCGCAGCGAGACCTTCGAGCAGCCGTGGCGATCGTCGCCGGTCAGCTCGCGCGCCAGCGCCGCGACCTTCGTGCCCTGCGACGGAGCGCAGGTGGTCGATGATGCCCTCCGTGAAGGACTCCTCGGCGCCGGTCGCGGCGAAGTCCTCGCGCGACAGGCGAGCGAGCGTCAGGCGCCCGCCGTCGAAGCGCTGCACGCCCGCCAGCGCGCGCGTCAGCAGCGCGAGCTTGGGCTCGGGCACGCCCTCGTACAGGCGCCGGTAGATCTCGTGGACGTCGACGCCGGCCTCGATCAGGTCGGCGGCCATCATGTGCGAGCGCGGGCCGGTGTTCTCGTACATGAAGCGCCCGGTGTCGGTGACGAGGCCGACGTACAGCGCCTCGGCGATCGGCGGCGTCAGCGCGACGTCGAGGCCGCTGCATGAGGTCCCACACGATCTCCGCAGTGCTCGAGGCCTCCGGCACGACGTGGTTGATCGTGCCGAAGCGCGTGTTGTCGTGGTGGTGGTCGATGTTGACGATCGGCGCGCCGCCGATCTCGACGGCGTTGCGGTCGAAGTTGCCGCAGTCCAAGAAGACGATCGTGCGCTGCGCGACGTCCTGCGGGACGTCGGAGATCAGGTCGTCGCCGAACTCGAAGAACGCGTACTCGTAGGGCAGCGGGAACTCGTCGCGCGCCATGAACATGAGCGCTGTCCTTGCCCAGCGCGCGCAGCACCGCCTGCATCGCGACGAGCGAGCCGAGCGCGTCGCCGTCGGGGTTCTCGTGCGTGACGAGCACGAAGCGCTCGCCCGTCGCGCAGCGCGGCGAGCGCCTCGTCGCGCGTCGTGGCGCTCGACGCCGGCGATCGTCACGCCTCGTCGACCTCGCGCTCGATCAGCGCCTCCAGGCGCATCGCGCGGTCGGTCGTGTCGTCGTAGAGGAACTCGAGCGTCGGCGTGCGCTTCATGCGCAGCTCGCGCGCCAGGCGGCGCTGCAGCAGCGCCGTGCGCGGAGCTCAGGCCGGCGAGCGTGTCGGCACGCTGCGCGTCGTCACCGAGCACGCTGACGTAGACACGGGCATGGCGAAGATCTGGGCTGGTCTTGACGCTCGTCATCGTGACGAATCCGATCCTGGGATCCTGCAGGTCCTGTGCGACGGCGTCGGAGAGCACCTGCCTCACGGCCTCGTCGACGCGTCGCATGCGGTCGCGTCGCCATCCTAATGCCCATACCTCGTCGAAGGACGCGACGCGTGCGCTCGATTCGACAGGTCTCCGGAAAGCGGTCCAAGAGGAAGCGCTCGACGCTGTCCGTCGGCGCGCTCGCAGCGTCGCGATCGAGCCGCCCGTCAGCGCGGCCGCCAGCGTCGCGCGCTGCCACAGGTCCTGGTGGTCGACCTCGGCGACGGCGACGCCCATGCGCCCGTGCAGCTGGGCCTTGACCGACGCGAGATCCTTGCGCTTGGCCTTCAACGATCCGGCCTCCGGGAAAGTGCAGATGGACGAGCAGCAGCGCGACGTACGCGTCGGCCACGGCGACACCTACGCCAGTGCGCGGTCGACCTTGCGCGTCTCGTAGACCTCGAGCACGTCGCCTTCCTTGACGTCCTGGAAGTTGCGCAGCACGATGCCGCACTCGAAGCCCGCCGCGACCTCGCGCACGTCGTCCGAGACGCGCCGCAGCGACGCGATCTCGCCGTCGTAGACGATCGTGCCGTCGCGCACGAGGCGCGTCCTGGCGCCGCGCGTGACCTTGCCGTCGGTGACGTAGGAGCCGGCGATGACGCCGATCTTCGAGGCGCGGAAGATCTGGCGGATCTCGACGGTGCCGACGGAGTCCTCGACCTCCTCGGGCTCGAGCATGCCCTCCATCGCGGCGCGCAGCTCGTCGAGCACCTTGTAGATCACCGAGTAGTTGCGGATGTCGACGCCCTCGCGCTCGGCGACGGCGCGCGCATCGCCGACGGGGCGCACGTTGAAGCCGATGATGATCGCCTCCGAGGCGGCCGCCAGCATGACGTCGGACTCGTTGATGCCGCCGACGCCGGTGCGGATGATGTTGACCGCGACCTCGTCCTGGGGCAGCTTGGCGATCTCGTCCTCGAGCGCCTCGGCGGAGCCGGCGACGTCGGCCTTGACGAGCAGGTTGAGCTCCTTGAGCTCGCCCGCCTGGATGTCCTTGAAGATGTCCTCCAGCGAGCGCTTGCGGCCCGGAGCGGCGCGCGTGCTGCTCCTGCTTGAGGCGCTGCTCGCGCTCGTGGGCGAGCTGGCGCGCGCGGCGGTCGTTCTCGACCGCGCGGACGTACTCGCCGGCCTCGGGGACGCCGTCGAAGCCCAGCGCCTCGACGGGATCGCCGGGGTGGGCCTCCTTGACGCGCTTGCCGGTGAAGTCGTGCATCGCGCGCACGCGGCCCCAGTTGGCGCCCGCGACGAGCGCGTCGCCGACGCGCAGCGTGCCGCGCTGGACGAGGATCGTGACGACCGGGCCGCGGCCCGGGTCGAGCTTGGACTCGACGACGACGCCGGATGCCGGCGCGCTCGGGTTGGCCTTGAGCTCCTCGAGCTCGGCGACGACCTGCAGCGTGTCGAGCAGCTCCTCGCAGGCCGACCTGCGTCTTGGCCGAGACGTCGACGAACTCCGTCTCGCCGCCCCACTCGACGGGCTGCAGGCCGCGCGTGGTCATCTCGGTGCGCACGCGGGTCGGGTCCGCGCCCTCCTTGTCGATCTTGTTGACCGCGACGACGATCGGCACGTCGGCCGCCTTGGCGTGGTCGATCGCCTCGTCGGTCTGCGGCTTGACGCCGTCGTCGGCCGCCACGACGATGACCGCGATGTCGGTCACGCGGGCGCCGCGGGCGCGCATCGCGGTGAAGGCCTCGTGGCCGGGCGTGTCGAGGAACGTCACGAGCTTGTCGTTGTGGTGCACCTGGTAGGCGCCGATGTGCTGGGTGATGCCGCCGGCCTCGCCGGCGACGACCTCGGCCGAGCGGATCGCGTCCAGCAGCGACGTCTTGCCGTGGTCGACGTGACCCATGATCGTGATCACGGGCGGGCGCTCGACGAGGTCCTCGTCGTCGTCCTCGAAGACGGGCTCGGCGTCGACCTCGTCGGCCGCATGGACGATCTCGACCTCGCTTGCCGAACTCCTCGGCGAGGACGCCGACGGCCTCGTCGGACAGCGTCTGCGTGAGCGTCGCCATCTGGCCGAGCATCATCAGCTTCTTGATGATCTCCGGGACCGGGAACGCCCATCGACTCGGCGATGTCCTTGACCGTCGAGCCCGAGTTGATGCGCACGAGATCGGTGTGCGTCGCGGCTGCCTCGTCGAGCGGGCGCACCGTGTCGTCGTAGGTGCCGCGGCGGCGCCGTCCGCGGCGCTGGCGGCGCGGCGGCTGGCTGCTGCTGGCCGGGCGTGCGGCGCGAGGCCTGCGAGTCGATGACGACGCGGCGGCGGCCGCCGGGGCCGGGCGCGCCGGGCGCGCGCTCACCCGACAGCGAGGAGCGCGTCGGGCGCTGCTTGGCGCCGTCGCCGGCAGCGGCGGCGGGGTCGCCGGGGGCCGCGGGCTCGGGGTTCGCAGGATCGGACGAGGCGCCGGCGCCCTGCGCGGGCGGCGCGGCGGGCGGCGGCGTGGTGCGGGCGCCGTCGCGCGGGCGGGCCGATGCGGGCGGGCGGTCGGAGATCGCCGGCGGGGGCGGCGGGCCGCGGCGGATCGCCACCGGGGGCGGGGTCGCCTCGGGCGCCTTGACGGCCTCGGTGGCGGCGCCGTTGGTCGGCAGCGGCCGGCCCTCGATCGCGGCCGTGGCCTGATCGACGTCGACCGCCGAGGCCGGGGCCTTGACGGTCATGCCGGCTGCGCGCAGCTTGTCGAGCACGTCCTTGGAGGACATGTCGTGGGCCTTGGCGAGCTCGTGAACGCGGACTTTTGCCATCTACAACGAGTCTACGAGGTTGGGATCGATACGGACGTGGGAGCGAAACGAGCGCTGAAAGCCCGAGCGCGCGACGGCCTGCTCGGCGCACGCGCGATCGCAGACGTACGCGCCGCGGCCCGGCCGCCGCTGCGCGGGGTCGGCTTCGACGCGGCCGTCGACGAGCACGACGCGGCGCAGATCGGCCTTCGACGCCTGCGCGCCGCAGCCCACGCAGCGCCGCGACGCGACGGCTATGAGGACGCCCTCCTCGTCGCCTGCGGTCTCGAGCGCGTCCTCTACGGGCACCTCGACGGGCGCGACGACGCCCTCGGCGCCCGCCTCGGCCGTCAGCGCCGGGACGAGCTCGCCGTCGATCTCGTCGAGCGGCTCCTCGTCGGCGGGCGCGATCTCGTCGGTCGGCTGGTGGGCGAGCGCCTGGTGGGAGTCCAGGCCGCAGTAGCGCGAGCCGGGCAGCGCGGCGTTGGGACAGCGCCGGCCGGTCGACATGACCGCCGCGCAGCGACCCTGCGTCTCCTCCTCCTCGTAGCCCTGCTCCTGCTCCTCGGCGGCGAACTCGGTCTCGGACTTGATGTCGATGCGCCAGCCGGTCAGGCGGGCGGCGAGGCGCGCGTTCTGGCCCTCGCGGCCGATCGCCAGCGACAGCTGGTCGTCGGGCACGATGACCGTCGCCTGCTTGCCGTCGTCGTCGACGAGCACCTCGCGCACGCGCGCCGGGCTGAGCGCCTTGGCGACGAAGCGGGCGGGCTCGTCGTTGTAGGGGATGATGTCGATCTTCTCGCCGCGCAGCTCCGAGACGACCATCCGCACGCGCGATCCGCGCGGGCCGACGCAGGCGCCGACCGGGTCGACGCCGTCGGCGTGCGAGACGACCGCGATCTTCGAGCGGTAGCCGGGCTCGCGGGCGACGTTGGCGATCTCGACGAGCCCGTCGGCGATCTCCGGCACCTCGAGCTCGAAGAGCTTCTTGATCAGCTCGGGGTCGCGGCGGCTGACGATGATCGAGGGGCCCTTCGTCGACGGCGAGACCTCCTTGATGACGGCCTTCACGCGCTGGGAGTGGTCGTAGCGCTCGCCCTCGACCTGCTCGGACTTCGGCAGCAGCGCCTCGACGCGCTCGCGCAGCTGGACGAGCGTGTAGCGGCTGTCGGACTGCTGCACGATGCCGGTGATCAGCTCGCCGACGCGGTCGCGGTACTCCTCGAACATCATGTCGCGCTCGGCCTCGCGGATGCGCTGCAGGATGACCTGCTTGGCCGTCTGCGCGGCGATCCGCCCGAAGTCGCCGGGCGTGACGTCCTGCTCGGCGATCTGGTCCTTGTACTCCTCGAACTTCGCCGGGTCGATCTCGGGGTCGGTCGGCTCGACCATCTCCCCCGTCTCGGGGTCGTAGGTCGTGCCCTCGTCGATCGTCTCGACGATCAGGTGCGCCTCGAGGCGCTCGGGGATGATCAGCTCGATGACGCGGAAGTCGGCCGTCTCGGGATCGAGCTCGACGCGCGCGTACTTCGCCGAATCGGGCTGCTTCTTGTAGGCCGACAGCAGCGCGTCCTCGAGCGCGAGGCGCAGCTTCTCGGGCGCGATGCCCTTCTCCTTGGCGAGGACGGTCATCGCATCCAGGATGTCGCGGGACATACGGGCTCCTAGTCCTCGATCAGGTTGGAACGCTGGATCTCGGCGTACGGAATCGCGACGACGCCGCCGTCGGCGGCGATCGTCACCTCGTCTTCCGATGCGCCGACGAGCT
This sequence comes from uncultured Actinomycetes bacterium, assembly GCA_963729125.1. Lineage (GTDB taxonomy): Bacteria > Actinomycetota > Thermoleophilia > Solirubrobacterales > Solirubrobacteraceae > CADCVQ01. The sequence continues at coordinate 10,733 of CAVSML010000008.1, read as the reverse complement.
CGCCGGTGAAGGATCGGTGGCCATCCTGGGCCCCGCGCGTGCGCACGCGGGCACGTCGCCCCAGGAATCGTTGGAAGTGCTGCGGCTTGGACAGCGGGCGCTCGGTTCCCGGCGAGGAGACCTCGAGCGCGTAGCGCTCGCGCAGGTCGGCCAGCTCGTGCGTCACGCGCTCGCAGAGGCCGAGGCTGACGCCGTCGGGATGATCGATGAACAGGCGCAGCGTGTGACCGCCGAGGACCTCCGCGAGCAGCACCTCGACATCGGGCTCGCTGGCGGCGAGCCGGGCCTCGATATCGCGCTGGATGGTGCTCACTGGAGATCTCCTCTTGACAACAAAAAAAGCGGGCGAGCGCCCACTTCCGGTCCTGCCACCTGCTCGACGCCGATTCGAAAGCTGTGCGCCGAGGATAGCACCGTGTGCCTCATGCCCCCTCCTCTGGGCGGTCCTCAGCGGCGCACGCGCAGGACCCGCCTGGTGATGCTCGCGCCGCCCCGCGCGTCGCGCGCATGGATCGTGACGCGCATCCGGATCACCCCCCGGCGGGCAAGCTCGCGGCGCGCCCGGAGCGTCAGGCGCAGCGTCACCGCGGCGCGCCCGCCAACCGTCAGCCGCGGCAGGCGCGCGCGGGCCAGCGGCGCGCGCGGGCGCCCGCGGGCCGCGCGCAGGACCGCGCTTGCGGCGATCGGCGTCGCGCCCGCCGGCCCGCGTCGCGCGCCGACCACGAGGCGCAGGGCGCCGCGCCGCGTGCGGCGCGTCCGCGGGCCCTCGATTCGCAGCCGGGGGGTGCGCTTCGCGCCGACCTGGACGTGCTCGCAGTCCGGCGAGACGCGGTCTGCACGCGCGACTCGCGCGCTGTCCAGGCCCGCGCCGCAGCGCACCTCGACGCGACCGCCGGGCGCGGCGGGCGGGGTCAGCAGGCGGTCGTCGCCGGGCCCGCCGTGAAGCTGGACGAGCAGCCCGGCTGGTGCTGGCGCGATCCGGGCGACGTCGTCGCCGTCGCCGGTCTCGATGCGCACGACACAGCCCGGGCAGGGGAGCGGGCCGGCGGCCGGGTCGCCTGTCGGCAGCGGACAGCGAACGGCGCCGAGCGCCAGCGGCGCGCAACCGGCCAGCGCCGCGGCGCCGCCGTCGGCGACGTCGATGCCCATGGCGCCGAAGGCGATCGCGACGCGGTTGGCCTCGCCGGCGCCGGCGCGGTAGGTCACGCCCGAGGCGCTGGCATCGACGCGCGCAGCGGGCGCGGGCGCGACGGGCGCCAGGCCGCAGAGCGCGGCGCCGAGGACGATCGCGCGAAGCCCGACCGCCATCTCAGCGCCCGGCGCGGGCCTGCGGCCGCGCTTCAGGCGGCGTTGGCGCGCGCGCGATCGCGGTACAGGCGGTAGTCGGCGCGCTCTGGGCGCAGGCAGCAGGCCAGCGCGAGCGGCTTGCGCGCCTCGCTGTGGCGGCCGAGCTGCTGCAGCGAGCGACCGAGGCAGAAGAGCGCGTAGTCGTTGACCGGGGCGCGTTCGACGACGGCCTCGAACTCGGCCGCCGCCTCGGCGTAGCGCTGCGCGCCGAACAGCGCCCGCCCGAACGCCTCGCGAACCGAGGTCTTGTCGGGCTCCTGCTCGCGCGCTCGGGCGAGCGGCACGGTGGCGGCGTGGTAGTCGCGCTCTTCGAGCAGGCGCATGCCGTTCTGGAAGAGCTCATAGACGTCATACGAACCCATGCGATCGAGGATACGCCGCGCGGCGGCGAGCTTGGGCCGTCACGAGCCGCGCCGCGAGCGTGCGCCCACCGCACGCGGCGGCAGCGCCCACCAGGCGCGCAGGCGCCCGCGCAGCCCCAGCCCGGATGCGAGCTCGCGACGCAGCGCGGCGCGGTCGCTCGCCGTCGGGCGCCGGGCGCCGTAGCCGTAGCGCGCCGCGGTCAGGGCGCGGACGTAGCGCTCGGCGGGGGTCCCGCTAAAGCGCGCTGCGAGCGTCTCGAGCGTCGTCTGCGGAGCGGGCGGCCGGCCACTTCGCCGCAGCGCACGCACGAGCTCGGCGAGCTGTGCGGCGCCGGCGTCGTCGTCGGCGGTCGTTGCCCGCCGGCGCCGGCGGCGCAGGGCGAGCAGCCACCAGGACGCCGCGAGCGCCGCGGCGAGCGCGGCGCCGCCGAGGATCGCCGGAAAGCGATCGCGCTCGCCCGCGGCCCCCGCCGGCGCGCCGCCGTCGCCGGATGGCGCGTCCCGGCCCGCGGCTGGGCCCCCGAGGTCGGGGATCGCCGACTGGCTGTCGGGCGCTGCCGGGCCGATGTCGGCGACCTGGGCGCGCGCCGGGGAGTCCGACGGCGTCGGATCGCGCGTGACCCAGCCGATGCCGGGGAAGAAGACCTCGACCCACGAGTGCGCATCGAGGTCGCGCACGACGAACTCCTTGCGCTCGCTGTCGTAGACGCCGGGCGCGAAGCCGGCCGCGACGCGGGCGGGCACGCCGCCCAGGCGCAGGAGCAGCGCCATCGCGCCGGAGAACTGCTGGCAGTAGCCGCGCTTGGAGCCGAACAGGAAGTCGTCCAGCGGCACGTCGCTGGGCGGCGGGTTCTCCGAGTACGCATAGCCCCGGGCGAGGTGCTGCTCGACGGCGAGCACGAACTCGTACGGGCTCGACGACTGCGCGCGCAGGCGGCGGGCGAGCGCGTTGGCGCGCGCGTAGGGCGAGTCCTCGAGCATGGCGACGGCCCGCGGCGCGGTCTCGCCCTGACCCCACGGCGCGATCATGACGCGATGGCCGCGGGTGGCGAAGCCCGTGCTGCCCGCCACGCCGGGCAGCAGGAGCGACGTCGACGGCCCGGCCGTCGGCAGTGCCAGCGCCGCCGCCTCGCGCAGCTCGCGCGCGCTCGGGCGCGGCGTGTAGACGAGCGCCTCGTAGGCGTTGCCGCGCTTCAGGGGCCGGTCGCGCGTCACATAGCTGCCGGGCCCGTCCTCCACATGGACTCGCGGCGAGGCGCGGATGTCGATGACCGTGCCGGCCGCGATGAACTGCTCGGAGCTCAGCGCGCGGACCGTCACGCGCAGCGTCTGAGACCAGTCGCGGCGGCGGCGGTCGACCGTCGCGCGCTCGGCGGGCTGCGACTGCTCGGATTGCAGCCAGCGCAGGCCGTCGAAGCTCGACAGGTCGGCGGCCTTCCAATAGGCGCGATCCTCGGCGCGGATGCGCAGCACCTCGCTTGCGTTGCGCGGCCAGTCCAGGCGCCCGTACTCGTGATTCCAGTTGTACTGGGAGACCGGCGCGTCGGCCAGCGACAGCGCGAGCTGCTCGTAGTCCAGCAGCGGCCGCTCGCCGTCGACCGCGGGGGCCACGACCAGTCCGGCGAGAACGGCCGTCACGACGACCGTCGCGGCGACCGGTGCGTTGCGCCGCTCGATGTGCTCGAGCCAGAGAAAGAGCGCCAGCAGCAGCGCGAGCGCGGCGCCGCCGAGATAGGGGTGCTGGCCCTCGCGCTGCATCGCGGGCACGAGGCACAGCGTCGCGAGCACGATCGCCGCGGCGACCGGATAGCCGAGCGCGCCGTCCCGGCGCGGCGCGAACGCCAGCAGCGTCGCGAGGCCGACGAGCGTCCCGCAGCCCAGGACGATCACCAGCCGCGTCCACTCGTCAGCGCCCGCATAGGGCACGCGCACGTTCGGCACGGCGCCGAGGCCCTGGGCGATGCCGCCGGCGAGGTCATCCCAGGAGCGCGGGCGCGCGAGGTCCGCGGGAAGGCCTGCGGCGGCGAGCGCCGCGAGCAGCAGCCCGATCGCGACGAGCGCGACGGCGGCGATCCGCGCGGTCCTGCCCGGCGCCCGCGCCGAGACCGCGATCAGCGCCAGGCCCCCGGCGAGCCCCGCGACCAGCGCCGCGAGCATCGCCCCCGGCGCCGCCGGCGCGACCATCTGCACCCAGGTGTACGCGCCGAAGCCGGCGAGCGCGAGAAACGCCGGCATCCGCGCGACGGCGATCGGCAGGCGCGACTCGGCCGGCCCGGGGCGCGAGCGGTTGCTCGCCAGCGGCCGGCCGGAGAAGCTCGCGGCGCTCATGCCGCCCCCCGCGCCACGACCCGCGCGCGCCGTGAGTCGAGCACGTAGCCGCTGCAGCCGGCGACGACGAACGCCGGGCTGCGCTCGGGGATCGGCGCGGGCACGACGAGCATGCGCGTCGCCCCGTGGCCGGCGCCCAGCGCCTGCGGCAGGCGCCTGCGCATGCGGGCGCTGACGAAGACGATCGGACCGCGGCGCTGGGCGACGGCGGCCAGCGCCGGCGCGCCCGCCGCGCCGACGAGCGCAAGGCGCGCGTGCACCTGCGGCCAGCCGGCGAGCGTGTCGCCGAGCTCGAACGGGCGCCGATCGCCGGGCAGCAGCACGCCGCAGCCTCCCGCGCGCGCGAGCGCGTGCGCGAGCGACGCGGCCGCGCGCACCGCCGCGTCGAGCCCTTCCTCGCCCTCGGCCCCGCGCGGGTCGAGCACGACGAGCGGGCGCGTGTCGGCGTCGGCGCGCAGGTAGCGCTCCTGTGCGTCGGCGCCGCGCGCCACCGCCGGCCAGAAGATGCGCGAGGCGGGCGTGCCGTCGCGCAGCGGCCGGATGCCGTCCATCTCGACCTCCGCGCCGATCAGTCCGTGCGCGCGGCGCGCGATCCGCGGCAGGTCGCCGCCGGCGGCCGCGGTCGCGATCGGCTCGACGCGCGGCAGCACGAGGATCTCGTCGTCGCGCGGCGAGGCGCTCGCGCGCACCTCGCGCGTCGCGAGGCCGAGCGGGTCGGAGACGAGCACGCTCGGCAGGTCGAGCGTGCGCCGGCCGCGGCGCGCGAAGCGCACCTCGATGCGCACGCGTCCGGCGCGGCGGTTGGGCGCAAGCGCCGCCGGGCCGGTCAGCAGGGCGTCGCGCACGCGCGCGGTCGGCAGCGCCCACGCCCCGGCCCGCACTTCGAGCACCACGCTGACCGGCTCGTCCTCGACGACGCGCGGCGCGCCCAGCGTGCGAAGCACGCTCACGCCGCGCGCGGCGAGCGTGACCCAGGCCGCGCTGCCGGCGGCCATCAGGCCCAGCGCGATCCCCGGCACCCACAGCGGCTCGGCGTCGAACAGCGCGGCCGCCGCGGTCAGCGCGAGCGCGAGCAGCCCCGTGGCGAACGCGGGCCTCATGCGCCTACATGGCGGGGGTCGCCGCGACCGCGTCGGCGACGACCTGCTCGCCGGTCGCCTCGAATGCCTCGGGCGCCAGCACGATGCGATGGGCGAGGACCGCGCCGCCCATGCGCTGGACGTCGTCGGGCAGCGCGTGGTCGCGGCCGGCGAGCAGCGCGTGAGCCTTGGCGGCACGCAGCAGCAGCAGCCCCGCACGCGGGCTCGCGCCGAGCTCGACGCGCGCGTCCTCGCGCGTGCGGTGCAGCAGCGCGACGATGTAGTGGCGCAGCGCCTCGGAGGCACGCACGCGCGTCGAGGCGTCCTGCGCGCCGAGCACCTCGGCCGCGTCGACGACCGCCTCCAGCGACGCGACCCGGTCGCCGGCCTCGTGTGCGGCGAGCATCCCGGCCTCGCCGGCGGCGTCGGGATAGCCCAGCGACAGGCGCACCATGAAGCGGTCGACCTGCGCCTCGGGCAGCGGGTAGGTGCCCTCGTACTCGATCGGGTTCTGCGTCGCGAGCACGAGAAACGGCCGCGCCAGCTCGTGCGTGTGCACGTCGACGGTGACGCGGCGCTCCTGCATGCACTCCAGCAGGCCCGACTGCGTCTTCGGCGAGGCGCGGTTGATCTCGTCGACGAGCACGACGTTGGCGAAGATCGGCCCGGGCCGGAACTCGAAGCGGCTCTCGCGCTGGTTGAAGATGTTCGTGCCGACGACGTCGGCGGGCAACAGGTCGGCCGTGCACTGGATGCGCGCGAACTCGAGGTCCAGCGAGCGCGCGAGGGCGCGCGCGAGCGTCGTCTTGCCGACGCCGGGCAGATCCTCGATCAGGACGTGGCCGCCGGCCAGCACGGCGATCACGAGCTGCTCGATGACGTCGCCGCGGACCTCGGCAGCCTGCGCGACGTTCGCGATGACGCGGCGCGAGAGCGCCCCGGCCGCCTCGATCTCCGTCTCGGTCAGGCGCTGCGCCTGCGCGGGTTCCACGTCAAGCCGCCGGGCCGGTCGTCTCCGCCTCGACGTGCATGCGCAGGACGATGACAGCGTCGAGCACCGCTCGCGCCACCTCGGCCTTGGACGCGCGCGCGACGTGCGTCTCGCCGGCCGCGGTCAGGATCATGACCTCGTTGTCGGGCGAGTCGAAGCCGATGTCGGCGCGCGCGATGTCGTTGACGACGATGGCGTCGACGCGCTTGCGCGCGAGCTTGTCGCGCCCGTGCGCGAGCGCGCCCTCGCCGTGCTCGGCGGCGAAGCCGACGAGCGTCTGGTCGGCGCGGCGCGTGCTCGCCAGGCCCGCGAGGATGTCCGGCGTGCGCTCGAGCTCGACGCGCATGCGCTCGTCGGCGGCCTTCTTGAGCTTGCCGGCGAAGCTGCGCGCCGGGCGGAAGTCGGCGACCGCGGCGGCCATCAGCAGGACGTCGCTGTGCGCGAAGGCCTCCGCGCAGGCCTCCTGCAGCTGCGCGGCCGTCTCGACGTCGACATAGCGCACGCGCGGATCGCGCTGCAGTGCGACGTTCGCCGCGACGACGGTCACCTGCGCGCCGAGCGCGGCCGCCTGCTCGGCGAGCGCGAAGCCCATCCGTCCCGACGAGCGGTTGCCGACGAAGCGCACGGCGTCGATCGGCTCGCGCGTGCCACCGGCGCTGACGAGCACGCGCAGGCCGACGAGATGGGGCTCGGTCACCGCGGTGCCCGGCACGAGCGCCTCGATAGCGGCGAGCAGATCGGCGGGCTCGGGCAGGCGGCCGGGGCCCTCCTCGCCGCGCGAGGCCAGGCGGCCGCAGGCCGGCTCGAGCACGGTGACGCCGCGGGCGCGCAGCGTCGCGACGTTGGCCCGCGTCGCGCGTTGGCCCACATCGCGTCGTTCATCGCCGGGGCGATCGCGATCGGACAGCGGGCGGCCAGCGCCGCGCTGGTCAGCAGGTTGTCGGCGAGGCCGCCTGCGAGCTTGGCGATCGTGTTCGCCGAGGCCGGGGCGATCGCGAGGACGTCGGCGTTGCGCACGAGCTCGAGGTGGCTGAGCGGGTCGTGGTCGGGCGCAGGCTGGCCGGGAAAGACGCCGCGGGCCGGGTCGCGCTCGAACTCCTCGGTCAGGACGGGCGCACCGGTCAGGGCGGCGAACGAGGCGGTGCCCACGAAGCGCGTGCTGGCCGGCGTCTGGACGACGCGCACGGCATGGCCCGCCGCCGTCGCAAGCCGGACGAGCTCCAGCGCCTTGTAGGCGGCGATCCCACCACTGACGCCGAGCAGGATCCGGGCCATGGCGGTGGGCGTGGACTCGGATCCGAACGGGCTAGCGGTACTGGTACTTGATCTTGCCGGCGGCGACTTCCTCGAGCGCGATCGTGAGGTAGTTCTTGGAGCCGGTGTCGACCATCGGCGGCGGGAACTCGTCGAACGTCCCCTCGCCGAGGTTGTGGTAGTACGAGTTGATCTGGCGGGCGCGCTTGGCCGCGACGAGAACGGAGGCGTAGTTGGAGTCGACGTTCTCGAGGAGACGGTCGATGCGAGGGGAGATCATGCGCTCAAGGGTAGCGGGCGCGCGGGCGAGATCTACGACGTCGCGGCGTCGACGACCGCCACCAGCTCGTCGACGGCGTCCTCGAGGCGGTCGTTGACGACGACGTGCGCGAACTCGCCCTGCGCCTCGAGCTCGCGCGCGGCCGTGCGCAGGCGCGCCTCGATCTGCTCGGGAGCGTCGGTGCCGCGGCCGACCAGGCGCGCGCGCAGCGCGTCGACCGACGGCGGCGCGATGAAGACCTGGACGGCCTCGGGCATCGCCTCGCGCACCTGGCGCGCGCCCTGGACCTCGATCTCCAGCACGACGGGCGCGCCCGCGGCGCTGCGGGTCTCGAGCTCCGAGCGCAGCGTCCCGTAGCGCGCGCCGGCGTAGTCGGCGTGCTCGACGAAGTCGCCGTCGCGCACGTGGCGCTCGAACTCCTCCGGCGACATGAAGTGGTAGTCGACGCCCTGCGTCTCGCCCGCGCGGGGCAGCCGCGTCGTGGCCGAGATCGACAGCTCAGTTCGGGCATGCGCTCGCGCAGCGAGCGGATCAGCGTGCCCTTGCCGACGCCCGAGGGGCCGGTGATGACGACCGCGCGCGCCAGCGGCGGCTAGCGGCGCAGCAGCGAGACGAGCTCGGCGCGCTGGCGCTGCGACAGGCCGCCGATCGTCTTGCTCGGCGAGATGCGGCACTGGGTGAGGATCTTGTTGACCTTCACGCGCCCGTACTTCGGCACCGCGAGCAGCATGTCGAAGACCTTCGCGGTCTCGACGTAGTCCGGCGGGTCCATCAGCAGCGTGTGGATCGACTTGCGCCCGGCCTTGAGGTCGCGCTTGAGCTCCGGCGCGCCTCGTGCGGATGTCGTTGGCCCGCTCGAGGGCGTCCAGACGCTGGGTCAAGGAGCGCTCAGGGGCCGCCGACTGCTTCGTGGCGGTGTTGGTCGGCGGCGGCATGCGACGGCGCGATACTACATCTTCACTTCGGTGCCGCAAGCTCAATCACCCCGAATCAGCGGAATTCATCTCGACCTCGACCTGAGCTTCAGATTCGTTCATGGTGGTCGAGCTCGATCCCGCAATTTGCAGGGATTTTAGCTCCGCTGCAGATTCGACGTGCCCGCGGCGGGATCGCGGAAGCTCTCCGTGCCGACCGCCACCAGGGTTGCGCCCGCCGCCATCAGATCGCGGGCGTCGCGCCCGCTGCCGCACACCGCCCATGCCGACGATCGGAACGCGTTACCCGGCGAGCCACGGCGGCAACCTGGGCAAGTGCGACGGTGCGGATCGCCGGACCGGACAGCCCGCCCGTGCCCCCGCCCAGCCAGTGCGCTCCGCGCGCGGGTGCAGCGCATCGCGCGCAGCGTGTTGATCAGCGAGACCGCGTCCGCGCCCTCGGCCTCGGCCGCCGCGCGACCGCCGCGACGTCGGCGGTGTTCGGCGTGAGCTTGACGATCAGCGGCTTGCGCGTCAGGGGCCGCACCGCGCGCATGAGCGCGGCCAGCGACGCCGGGTCGGCGCCGATGTCCAGGCCCGTCGCGACGTTCGGGCAGGAGACGTTGAGCTCGATCGCCGCGACCTCGTCGCGCTCGTCGACCGCCTCGACGAGCCGGCGCACCTCGGCGGCGGTCGAGCCCATGACGTTCGTGATCAGCGGGACGCCGCAGCTCGGCGAGCTCCGGCAGGTCGTGCTCGAGGTAGCCGGCGAGGCCGCTGTTGGGCAGGCCGATCGAGTTGATCAGCCCGGCCGGCGCCTCCCACAGCCGCGGCGGCGGGTTGCCCTCGCGCGGCGCAGCGTGATCGTCTTGGAGACGAACGCGCTGAACGGAAAGCGCTCGAGCAGCGCGTCGCCGAAGGCCCGCCGCGCGGCGATCGCGTCGAAGGTCCCCGAGCCGTTGACGACCGGATGCGCGAGCTCGAGGCCGCAGAAGTCGATCAATGCGCCGGGACCAGGTCGAGCCGGTCGGCGTCGAGGACGGGGCCGTCGACGCAGACGCGGACGTAGCCGCCGTCGCGCATCGCCACGACGCAGCCGAAGCAGGCGCCGAAGCCGCACGCCATGCCCGACTCGAGCGCGAGCTGCGCCGGCACGCCGCGCGCGGCGCACAGCGCGCGCACGGCCTCGAGCATCCGCGGGCGGCCCGCACGCGTAGACGACGGCGTGGTCGTCGCGCGTCCAGCTCGCGCGGCGAGCAGGTCGGTGACCAGGCCGTGGTGGCCGACCGAGCCGTCGTCGGTGGCGATCCGCGGCCCGCGCCCGCAGCAGGGCGCGCGCCCTCGGCATGGCGCGCGTCGCGGAAGCCGAGCACCGCGGTCGCCGCGACGCCGCGCGCGTCGAGCACGCCCGACCACGCCGCCAGCGGCGGGATGCCGACGCCGCCGCCGGCGAGGATCGCGCGCCGGCCGTCGTGCGGCGCGCTCGAAGCCGCTGCCCAGCGGCCCGGCGAGCCACAGCTCGTCGCCGGCGCGCAGCTCGCACAGGCGGCGCGTGCCGGGCCCGACGTCCTCGAGCATGAAGCTCAGCTGACCGTCGGCGGCGCCGAGAAACGAGAACGCGCGCGGCAGGTACGGGCGCTCGTCCGCGCCCCCGCCCCAGCGCTCGCGCGGCGGCGAGCATGTAGAACTGGCCCGGCCACGGCGCGGGCCGTCGAGGTCGGCGGCGTGCAGCACGCGGTAGGCGCCGACGTCGTCGATGCCGGTCACCGGCACGAGGCGCCGGCCGAACGGAGCCTGGACGCTCACTCCACGACCCTCGAGCGCTGGCGGTGGATCTCCTGCAGCGATACGACGCTCGGCTCGCCCGCGCGCGCGCGCGGCGATGGCGCGCGCGGCGGCGTGGCCGCCCGACAGCGTCGTGATGCAGGGGATCCCGCGGGCGACGGCGGCGCGGCGGATCTCCCAGCCGTCGGCGCGCGCGCCCGAGCCGGTCGGCGTGTTGATGATGAGGTCGACCTCGCCGGCTCGATCCGGTCGGTGACGTTCGGCGTGCCGCCGCCGATCTTGTCGAGCACCTCGTTGACGCGGACGCCCATGCCGCGGATCGCGCGCGCCGTGCCGGCGGTGGCGACGATCCGAAAGCCGAGGTCGCAAAGCAGCGCGGCGATCCCCGACGCA
>CAVSML010000007.1:0-545074 GCA_963729125.1 uncultured Actinomycetes bacterium | reverse complement strand
ACGCGTGTCGTCGACGGGGATTCCCAGCTCGTTGGTCACGATCTGCGCGAACTGACGCTCTTGCCCGCCGGCGTCGCAGCTGAGGCTGAGGACCGTCTTGCCCGTCGGGTGCACGCGCAGGAAGACGGCTCTATACGCGCCCATGGTTCCTCCTCGAGCAGTACTCGAATGGTGCCGATACCTGCACAGTCACGCTCCTTCCCAGGGGTCTGCGCGGCCAAGAACCGGCCGCTGGACAGCGCGCGCAGTATGACAGTTCCGAAGCCTCCACGCCCGCCAAGAACGCGGCCCCCGGCCGCGCGCTCTCCGGAGTCGTCAGGAGAGGCTGCCGTCGACCTCGACGGTGACCTCGTCGTTGACCTTCAGCGCGCCGAACAGCGCCGAATAGGGCTTGATGCCCCAGTCGCTCTGGTTGACCTTCGCACTGCCGCTGACGTTGGCGCCGTCGCCGCTGACGACGAAGTCGACGGGCTTGCTCTTGCCGCCCATCGACAGGTCGCCGGTCACGGCGAGGTCGTCGCCGGACTCCGATACTCCACTGGACTTGAACTCGATCGTCTTCTTCTGGAGGACGTCCTTGTCGATCGTCTTGCGGATGTCGGCCTTGTCGTCGTCGCCGAGCGGCTGCATGCCGCCGGCGCCCTCGACGACGTGCAGCGACGTCGGGTCGGCGGTCAGCTCGAGGCTCGAGCCCGAGGCGTCCTCGGCGACGTTCAGCGTGGCCTCCCAGGACTTGACCTCGATCACGAGGTCGTGTCCCGCCTTGGCGGCCGCGCCGTGGCGGCCGGTCTTCACTCTGAGAGTGGCGTTGTCCGGTCCCAGCTTGTAGTTCCCTGCCTGAATCGCCATGGCGGCGATTGTATGCAGCGACGCCCGGAGGATTGAGGCGCGCGCGAGGAGGGCGCCCGGATGCGCGCGAACTCATCGAGCGTTGCAGCCCCGTCGGCCGCGACCCCATGGAGAAACGCGTTGCTTCGCGGCGCATCGCCGGGATCGGAGAACTGGCATACTGCACGCGCTGCACGGGGGCTTCGCACACCTGCGGCCCCGAAAGCACTCTTTGGCCGCGCACGACACGGTGGCCAGCCGAGGCTGCCGCCACGTTTCGTTTCGATCAAGGAGACCAGCACCATGCCGACCCTGAACGAGTCCTTCTCTGTCCCGAACGCCGATCAGAGCTGGGCGGTCATCACCGACCTCAACAAGCTGATCCCGTGCGTCCCGGGGGCCAAGGTGCTGTCCGCCGACAGCCCGAAGAGCGCCAAGGCGGAGATCACGGTCAAGATGGGCTCGATGGGCATGGTCTTCACGGGCCCGGTCACGATCGAGTCCGCCGACGACGCCGGCAAGACCGCCAAGATCAAGGCCAACACCAAGGAGGCCGGTGGCCAGAGCAACGCCGCGGGCGACGTCACGATCTCGATGTCGGGCAGCCAGGTGAACATCAGCGCCAACGCGAACGTCAGCGGCAAGGCCGCCTCGATGGGCGAAGGCACCGTGCTCGCCGTCCTGACGCAGCTCGTCAAGTCCTTCGCCGGCAACCTCGCCAAGGCGTAGCCTCACCGCTCGCGCGCCAGCTTGACCGCTCCCCCCGGGGAGCGGCCCATCCCCGCGGGTAAGGTGTTGATCGAAGGCCGCGCCGGTTCGTCCGGCGCTGCCTCGGGTCAGATCCTTCCCGAAGGGAGCAACGCGATGAAGGACGTAATCGAGGACGTCGACCGCTGGATCGAGCGAGGCGACAAGGTCGCGCTCGCCACCGTGGTCGCAGTCCGCCGCTCGGCTCCGCGCCCGCCCGGCGCGAAGATGGCGATCAACGACAAGGGCGAGATCTCGGGCATGGTCTCCGGCGGCTGCGTCGAGGGCGCCGTGATCGAGATCGCCGACGCCATCATCAAGGGCGACGACCCGCAGCTCACGACCTTCGGCATCACCGACGACATGGCCTTCGATGTCGGCCTGCCGTGCGGCGGAGAGATCGATGTCTGGATCGAGCGGTTCGAGCCATGAGCATCCAGGGCGACTTTGCCGGCATCGCACGCGAGGGCGGGCGCGCCGCGCTCGTCACCGCGCTCGAGGGGCCGCACGCCGGCGAGCGCATGCTCGTCCACCTCGACGGCCAGACCGAGGGCACGCTCGGCGATCCCGAGCTCGACGCCGAGGCCAAGGGGCACGTCGAGGATCTCATCTGGACCGAGAAGTCCGAGGTGCGCGGGGACCTCTTCGTCGACATCTGCGCTCCGCCGCCGCGGCTGATCATCTTCGGGGCGGTCGAGTTCGCCGTCCACCTGTCGGCGTACGCGAAGATCGCCGGCTGGCGCGCCTACGTCGTCGATCCCCGCGCGCGCTTTGCGACGCCCGAGCGCTTTCCGGACGCCCTCGACGTGGTTGCCGGCTGGCCCGACGCGGCGTTCGAGAAGCTCGGCGCGATCGATCCCGCCACGTACCTCACCGTCCTGACGCACGACCCCAAGCTCGACGATGCGGTGTTGCTGATGGCGCTGAAGTCCGACGCCCCCTACATCGGCGCGATGGGCTCCAAGCGCGCGCAGAAGGAACGCCGCGAGCGCCTCATGGGCCACGGCATCAGCGACGAGGAGATCGAGCGCATCAGCGCGCCGGTGGGCCTCGACCTCGGCGCCACCGGCGCCCAGGAGACGGCGCTGTCGATCATGGCGGAGTGCGTCGCCGTGCGCTACGGGCGCGACGGCGGGAGGCTGTGCCAGAAGGGCGCGGACCGCAAGCGCATCCACGCCGAGGCGAAGTAGCCGCCTCGATCGCGACGGGCCTGCTCCGGGAGCCCGGAGCAGGCGAACTGCGGGTCTTCCTACTTGAAGACCTTGTCCAGGACGCCGGAGCTCTCGAGCATGGACTGCCCCTGGGCGAGCAGCGCCTGAGCCTGCTCGAGCATCGCCTCACGCTCGTCGGGCTCGGCCGTCGCGTAGCGGAAGCCCGCGGCGGCGATGCCGAGCGGGACGATCTTCCACATGATGTTGCGACGTGATCCGATGAGACCCAGCAGCTGCTGGTTGGTCGCAGCCAGCGACATCATCGCCGGCGCCAATTGCGCATTGAGCTTCCTGTTTCCCATTCGCCTGCCTTTCCACGCTGGTGTGCGAGGTCCAATGCCGATCGCCCGCAAGGGCACTCCCAGCGTTGCACCGATACCGCCGCCTGCGACGAAACCGGCCGCTATCGCGGTCCGGTTGCGTCCGGCTTCCCGCGCGGAGACCACGCTGCGGCTCTCCGTCGGGCGTTGCAGATCCTGGGCGGGTTCGTGGGCGGCGATGCTCGACTCGCCCAGCGCCGCCGACTGCTTCCGATCGCTGTGGGCGGCGCTCATGCACTGCCCTCCCTTACATGCGCGCGGGTAACGGAGGCGCCGCGCGCGCCGCGGCGGCCGGCGGGGCTAGCGAACAATCCACCTCACCACCCGAGCGCCGACGAACCCCGCCGCGATCATCAGCGGGACCCGAAGAGCGGGATCGAGCTCGTCGAACCTCTCCTTGGCCTCGCCGAGCATCGCGCCGACGTCCAGCTGGCTGGGGTCGATGGAACCGATCTGCTCCATGAGGTCCAGGGGGTCCAACGTGCCGATCTGGCCGACGAGGCCACCGACACGTTCCCCGATCTCGTTCACGGGCACTCCATACGAACCGAGCTTCTCGAGCGCCGACTCAATGGGATCCTGCGTCACCGATCGTCCTGAAGACACGCGGGTAAACCCTCCTCTTCCCGGTCTGACACAGCAGCAAATCCGACGAGATCGTTGGTATCACGGCGACGACCGCGCAGACAAGGTGAGCTACGCACCTAGCCGCAGCCACTGGAAGGGGGCCGTCCCCGCCGCCAGGAGGTCCCGCAAGGTGATCCAAACATCTAGTGCCGGGGGAGCGCGAGTGGTACGACTGCAGCCTGTTGCAAATCCGTGCGGCCGAGCCGCACCTAGAACGGGGGCTTGAAGACGCAATATGTGCCTGGCGATTCCCGGTCAGATTCTTGAGGTGGTCGACGAGACGAACCGTCTCGCGAAGGTCGACGTGGCCGGCGTCCAGCGCAACGTCAACATCGGCCTGCTCGATGAGGACGGCGTCGGTGCCGGACCCGGCGACTGGGTCCTGATCCACGTCGGCTTCGCCATGTCGAAGATCGACGAGGGCGAGGCCCTCGAAACCCGTCGCATGCTCGAGAGCATGGGCGACGACTACGAGCAGGAGCTCGAGGATCTGAAGGCGAGCATCATCGAATGAGCCGCCTGATCGCCAACGCGGCGTCCGCATTCGCGCCGACCGCACCGGTCTGCGATCACACGACGAGCTGCATCACGTGCGGCGACGTCGCGCATCCCGATGAACGTCATGCGCCTCGACGACGAGCGGGGGCTCGCGCTGTGCGCCGACGACGACGGCAATTCGGAAACCGTCGAAACCGATTTAGTCGCCCCGGTGGCGCCGGGGGACAGACTCCTGGTCCACGCCGGCACCGCGATCGCACGGCTCACCGAGGAGGGC
This sequence comes from uncultured Actinomycetes bacterium, assembly GCA_963729125.1. GTDB lineage: Bacteria > Actinomycetota > Thermoleophilia > Solirubrobacterales > Solirubrobacteraceae > CADCVQ01. Next base: position 540,566 of record CAVSML010000007.1, on the reverse strand, counting down.
CCCGCATGAAGCACGTAGACGAGTTCCGCGACCCCGCGCTGGGGCAGGCGCTGGCGGGCGAGATCCTTGGTCTCGTCGAGCCCGGCCGCCACTACAAGTTCATGGAGGTCTGCGGCGGGCACACGCATTCGATCTACAAGTTCGGGATCGACGACCTGCTGCCGTCCAACGTCGAGCTCGTCCACGGGCCCGGCTGCCCGGTGTGCGTCATCCCGATGGGCCGCGTCGACGACGCGATCGCCCTCGCGCACGAGGACAACGTCATCTTCACGTGCTTCGGGGACATGCTGCGCGTCCCGGGCTCCGACGGCTCGCTGCTGGACGCCAAGGCCGAGGGCGCCGACATCCGCATGGTCTACTCGCCGCTGGACGCGCTGCGGATCGCCAAGGCCAACCCCGACCGCGACGTCATCTTCATGGCGATCGGCTTCGAGACGACCGCGCCGTCGACGGCGCTGACGCTCAAGCGCGCCAAGGCGGAGGGCGTGACGAACTTCTTCTGCATGTGCAACCACGTGACGATCGTGCCGCCGCTGCGCGCGCTGCTCGACTCGCCCGACCTGCGCCTCGACGGCTTCATCGGCCCGGGCCACGTGTCGACCGTCGTCGGCATCCGGCCGTTCGAGTTCATCCCGGCCGAGTACGGCAAGCCGATCTCGGTCGCCGGCTTCGAGCCGCTCGACGTGCTGCACGCGATCCACATGCTGCTGACCCAGCTCAAGGAGGGTCGCTGCGAGGTCGAGAACCAGTACGCCCGCGTCGTGCCCGTGGGAGGGCAACCCGCGCGCGCTGAAGGTCATGTCCGAGGTCTTCGAGCTGCGCCCGCACTTCGAGTGGCGCGGCATGGGCTTCATCTCGCAGAGCGGCCTGAAGCTCTCCAAGGCCTACGCCGACCTCGACGCCGAGATCCGCTACGCCGTCCCCGGCGTGCGCGTCGCCGACCCCAAGGCCTGCCAGTGCGGCGAGGTCCTCAAGGGCGTCATCAAGCCGTGGGAGTGCAAGGTCTTCGGCTCCGGCTGCACGCCCGAGCGGCCGATCGGCACGTGCATGGTGTCCAGCGAGGGCGCCTGTGCCGCCTACTACAACTACGGGCGCTTCGCCCGCGAGCGCGAGGTCGTCTAAGTGCCGTCCGAGGTCTCAGAGCGTGAGCAGAAGGTGCTCAGCATCATCGAGACCGCGCGCGCCAAGAAGCAGAAGTTCCGCGACACGCAGATCACGATGGCGCACGGCGCCGGCGGCAAGGCGACGCAGGGCCTGATCGAGGGCCTGCTCGTTCCCGCCTTCGCCAACGACACGCTCGAGGCGATGGCCGACGCCGGCACCGTTTCGCGTGCTCGGCGGGCAGGTCGCGATGACGACCGACAGCTTCGTCGTCAACCCGATCGTCTTCCCCGGCGGCACGATCGGCGACCTCGCCGTCAACGGCACGGTCAACGACCTCGCGATGGCCGGCGCCAAGCCCGTCGCGCTGACGCTGTCGCTGATCCTCGAGGAGGGCCTGCCGGCCGAGAGCTCAAGCGTCCAGGTCGCCGCGATCGCCGCCGCCGCCGCAGTCGCCGGCGTGCCGATCGTCGCCGGCGACACGAAGGTCGTGCCGCGCGGCATGTGCGACGAGATGTACATCTGCACGACGGGGCATCGGCCTGCTCGACGACCGCGCCGACATGTCGCCGTCGGCGCTGCGCCCCGGCGACAAGATCCTCGTGTCCGGCCGGATCGGCGATCACGGCACCGCGATCATGCTCGCCCGTGGCGAGTTCGAGCTCGACGCCGACATCGAGTCCGACACGCAGTGCCTTTGGCCGATGGTCGACAAGCTGCTGGACGAAGTGGGCCCGTCGCTGCGCTGCATGCGCGACGCCACCCGCGGCGGCGTCGCCTCGGTCCTCAACGAACTCGCGAGAGCATCGCGTGTAGCCATGGTCATCAACGAGGCCGCGGTGCCAGTGCACCCGGCCGTGGCAGGCGCCTCGGAGATACTTGGGTCTCGACCCGATGCACGTGGCGAACGAGGGGAAGCTCGTAGCGATCGTTGCCCCAGAGGCGGCGGACGCGGCGCTGGCCGCATTGCGGTCAATGCCGGGCGGCGAAGAAGCCGCGGAGATCGGCGAATGCAAGACCGAACCCGAAGGCATGGTCCTCATGGCGACCGCCTTCGGTGGCAAGCGGGTTATGGATCAGCTCGTGGGCGATCCACTGCCCCGCATCTGTTAGTCGAAAAGGGAGGAGCTCACATGGCATCAATCGAGTTCGCACCAAGGCAGCACGAGACGGAGAACATCACCGCTCACGTCATCTGGATGACGTCGGGCCTCAGCTGCGATGGTGACTCGGTTGCCATGACGTCGGCTGTCAACCCGTCGCCTCGAGGACATCATCACGGGCGCGATCCCGGGTATGCCGAAGGTGGTCGCGCACACCCCGGTGCTCGCGTACGAGAACGGCGCCGAGTTCATGCAGGCCTGGTATGACGCAGAGGCCGGCAAGCTCGATCCGTTCGTCCTCATCGTCGAGGGCTCGCTGCCGAACGAGAAGATCAACGGCGAGGGTCACTTCGCAGGCATGGGAGTCAACCCCTCGAACGGGCAGCCGATCACCACGAACGAGTGGGTCGACCGGCTGGCACCCAAGGCAGCGGCGGTTGTCGCTCTGGGAACGTGCGCCACGTATGGCGGCATCCCGGCGATGAAGAACAACCCGACCGGTGCCATGGGCGTTTGCGACTACCTCGGCTGGGGCTGGACCTCCGCCGCGGGCCTTCCGGTCGTGAACATCCCCGGTTGCCCGGCGCAGCCGGACAACACCACGGAGTCGCTGACGGTGCTCGTCATGGCGCTGGCCGGCATCGCGCCGGTTCCGGAGCTCGACGATCAGCACCGTCTGACGATGCACTTCGGCCGCACTGTGCATGAGGGCTGCAACCGCGCAGCGTTCTACGAGCACGGCAACTTCGCGACCGAGTACGGCTCGGACCATCGCTGCCTCGTGAAGCTTGGCTGCAAGGGTCCGGTCGTCAAGTGCAACGTGCCGATCCGCGGCTGGCAGAGCGGCGTGGGCGGATGCCCGAACGTCGGCGGCATCTGCATGGCGTGCACGATGCCGGGCTTCCCGGACAAGTTCATGCCGTTCATGGACGAGGACAAGAACGCCAAGGGCTCGACCGCCCTCGCGAAGTTCACCTACGGCCCTGTGCTGAGGTACTTCCGCAACCAGTCGATCAAGACCAAGGGCGACAAAGAGCCCGAGTGGCGGCACCCGCGTGCCGAGATCACGTCCGGCTACGCGCCGCACTGGAGCTAGAGGAGAGACATGGCAACTGCATATACACCGCCAGCGACGCAGGGCGTCGTCGTCAAGGAGATGGCGTGGGACCCGATCACCCGTATCGTCGGGTCGCTCGGCATCCACACGGAGATCGACTTCACGAACCGTAAGGTCAACAAGTGCTACAGCACTTCGATGATCTTCCGTGGATTCGACATCTTCATGAAGGGCATCGATCCTCGCGATACGCACTTCATCACGAGCCGCATCTGCGGCATCTGCGGTGACAACCACTGCACGGTCTCGTGCCTGAACCAGAACATGGCGTATGGCGTGAAGCCGCCGAAGCTCGGCGACTACGCGTTCAACCTGGCCGAGACCGCGGACTACATGTTCGACCATGCGATCTTCAACGACTGCATGTGCAACGTGGACTTCTGCGAGCAGATGGTCAAGGAGACCAACCCGTCCGTCCTTGCGAAGGCCGAGAACACCACGGCCCCGCATTGCGACATCCACGGGTACAAGACGATCGCCGACATCATGCGCGCGCTGAACCCGTTCACGGGTTCGTTCTACCTGGAGACGCTTGGCGTCGCCCGGTACACGCGTGAGATGTACTGCCTGTTCGGCGGCCGGCACACGCACCCCTCGACGATTCTGCCGGGTGGCTGCAGCGCCGACATCACGCACCAGACGATGACGGACTACTACGTCCGCCTCATGCGCTACATGGACTACATCAAGCGCACGGTGCCGATGCACGACGACCTCTACGACTTCTTCTACGAGGCCATGCCGGGCTACGAGCGGGTCGGCTACCGCGATACGGACATCATCTGCTGGGGCGCGTTCGACGATCCCGAGTACGTGACGTACGACTACAAGACGATGACGGACTGGGGCCGCAAGCGCTTCATCACCCCGGGCCTCGTCTTCAAGGGCGAGCTGATCACGACCGACCTGGTCGAGATCAACCTGGCGATGCGGATCCTTCTGGGTCACTCGTACTTCGACGACTGGGATCAGTCCGAGACGTTCGTCACGCACGATCCGCTTGGGAACCCGGTGGACAAGCGCCACCCGTGGAACAAGCAGACCCTGCCGCGTCCGCAGAAGCGCGACTTCAACGACAAGTACAGCTGGGTCGCTGCGCCGCGCATGTACGACAAGCGCAACGACATCTACGTTGCGACTGACACCGGTGGCGGCCCGTTCGCGCGCAACTGGTGCACGGCGAAGGCCGGCCTCGTCGATCTCGGCTACCTCAAGGCAACGGGTCACAGCATCCAGATGGTGCTGCCGAAGTCGCTGAACATGCCCGAGATGGAGCTCGAGTGGAAGATCCCGCCGTGGTCCAACGCCGTCGAGCGTGACCGCGCACGTACCTACCATCAGCCGATTTCCGCGCTGATCGGTCTGTACAACCTCGAGAAGGCCCTCGTCGAGGTCCGTGCCGGCCGCACGAAGTCGTGGAACAGCTTCACGGTGCCGGAGGAGGCAGTCTCCTGCGGGTTCCATGAGGCCGCTCGCGGCGTCATCAGCCACCACATGGTCATTCGCAACGGCAAGGTCGCGAACTACCAGCCGTATCCCCCGACCCCGTGGAACGGGAACCCGCGCGACAAGTTCGGGACCCCCGGCCCCTACGAGGACGCTGTCCAGAACACCCCGATCTTCGAGGAGAACGGGCCGGACAACTTCAAGGGGATCGACATCATGCGCGCTGTGCGCTCCTTCGACCCGTGCCTGCCGTGCGGTGTGCACATGTACACCGGCAAGGGCCGCGTCAAGAAGGTTCAGCACACGCCGACGGGGATGTGCTGAGAGCCTAAATGGCAACTCAGCACCAAGCTCCGGAAGAGCTGGTCGAGCGGGTCCAGGATCTCCTGGGCTCGCTCGACGAAATCGCCGATCCTGTCGCGCAAGCGCGTGTTCAGGAGCTGGTCGGCACGGTTCTCGAGCTGTACGGAGCTGGATTGGAGCGCATCCTCGGCGTCATCGCTGACGCCGGGGAGGGCGCGCTCCACATCCGCAACGCACTGCTCGACGACGGCATCGTCGCAAGCCTGCTGCTGATCCACGGTCTGTACCCGGTGCCGCTCGAAGAGCGGATCGCCGAGGCAGTGGAGAGCGTCAGGCCGTTCCTCGCGTCGCATGGCGGCGGCGTCGAGATCCTCAGCGTCGAGGATGGCGTCGCCCGTCTGCGCCTGCAGGGCAGCTGCAACGGCTGTCCGGCATCCGCGTCGACGCTGGAGCACGCGCTGAAGGAAGCGATCGACGAGGCCGCTCCCGATCTGCTCGCACTCGAGGTCGAGGGCGCAGTCGGACTGGAGTCCAAGGACAAGGAGCAGCCCGAAGCTGGGCTTCGCTCTGCCGATGGTTCAAGCCGGTCCGGAGACGCTGCCGATGGCAGATTCGCCGTACACAGAGTGTCCCTCGGGCGTGGGGAAGTGAGCGGGACAGCACGCCTGCCCTCCACGCTCGTTGCAGGCTTGGGCCGCCTCGCGCGGCCCGAGCCTGTTCTGGAGGCCGAGCTCTGCGAGATCTGCTCGAGCAGGCTCTCCGAGGACCACCGCCATCTGCTCGAGCTCGGCGAGCGGCGCATCCTGTGCGCCTGCGAGCCCTGCATCGCGATGCGCTCGGGCGTCGACAACTACTGCGCGGTCGGGACGCGCACGCTGTGGCTCGACGACATCGACTTCCCGGACGCGCTGTGGTCGGCGTTTCAGCTGCCGATCGGCCTGGCCTTCTTCTTGCAGCTCCTCGGGCACCGGCAGCGTCGTGGCGCTGTATCCCAGCCCCGCGGGCGCGACCGAGTCCGAGCTGCACCTGGAGAGCTGGAACGCGCTCGTCGCGCGCAACCCGATCCTCGAGCAGCTGCACACCGACGGCGAGGCGTTCGTCGTCAACCGCATGACCGAGCCGGCCGAGCACGCGATCGTCCCGATCGACGAGTGCTACCGCCTCGTCGGCCTGATCAAGGCCAACTGGACGGGTATCTCCGGCGGTAACGCTATATCTGATGCGGTGCCCAAGTTCTTCAAACACATTCGCCGCAAGGCAGGAGTGGAATGACACCTGACGAGCCCGACGCCGCGGTCCCCGCGGCCCCGGTCGTGCGTGACAAGGGGCCCGAGGTGACCTTCGAGGTCCTGGGCGCCGCGCACGAACCGTTTGCCGCGCAGCCGACGCTGCGCTTCGAGATGGGCGTGTCCGAGCCTTCGGGCCGCGACATCTACGCCATCTCGCTGACCGCGCAGATCAACTTCGATCCCGCGCGGCGCGAGTACGACGCCGAGACGCGCGACGACCTCTACGAGCTCTTCGGCGCGCCCGAGCGCTGGCCGTCGACGACGCGCAGCTTCCTGTGGACGCACGCGAGCACGCTCGTGCACTCGTTCAACGACGCGATCACGTTCGGGCTGGAGGTGCCGTGCACCGCCGACCTCGAGGTCGTCGCCGCGCGCTACGTCTCCGCGCTGCCCGACGGCGAGGTGCCGCTGACGTTTCACTTCACGGGGCGCATCCTGTATTCAGCGCCCAACCGCCAGGTGCAGGTCGTGCACCTGCCGTGGACGACGTCGGCGGAGTACCGCCTGCCCGTCTCGACGTTCAAGGCGATGATCAAGCATCACCACGGCGAGTCCGGCTTCGCGCTGCTGCACAACGACACGCTCACGGCGCTGAAGAAGTACAAGCGCGACCGCGGCCTGCACAGCTTCGATGCCTGCGTCGTCGATCTGCTCGAAGAGGTCACCAGCGACGAGGAGGCGATCGGATGAGCTCCGTCGATCCCATCACACCGGAGAGCCCGTCGAACGTCGGCGTCACGTCGACCAAGTCACATCTCGAACGGCTCGTCGACTCGCTGCTGTTCGAGGGCTACGCGCTGTACCCCTACACGCCGGGCGCGACGAAGAACGCGACGCCGACGCCGTTCGGGATCGTCTATCCGCACGACTACGCGCAGACGCAGACGCATGCCTTCGACCGCATGCAGATCCAGTTCATCGTCTCCGACATCGACGCGATGGTCACCGCGGAGGTGCGCTTCCTGCAGGCCTCGGGCGAGAAGCACCGCGCGGTCGAGCGCCGCGTGCAGCTCGGTGCCGCGCCGAGCAAGGTCTCCTTCGACTACGACGAGCTCGAGGGCCACGCCGAGATCTTCATCGACAGGCTGCCCGACGGCCGCGGCCGCGTGACGCTGCTCGTCGAGAACGACACCCCGCTGACCGAGGAGGAGTCGACCGGCGACCGCAAGGACGCGCTGCTGAAGAGCATGCTGTCGACGCACCTCGTGGGGCGCGTCGATCGCGGCACGATCATCTCGCCGCTGGAGCGCGGCGACGACGGCGTCGCCGGCTGCTGTCAGGTCAACACCTGGCCGGTGCTCGCGACGCCGAACGACGACGCGATCCTCGCGCCGACGATCATGCTGCCCGAGCACCCCGAGATCGCGCCGGAGAGCGTCAACGACTTCTTCGACGGCACCGAGATCGAGGAAGCGCTGGTGCTGCACATCCAGGCGCTGTCCGATCAGGAGCGCGAGGAGATCTCCGCCCAGGATCCGAAGGTGCGCGAGATGCTCGCGCGCGCCGACGCGACGACGCCCCAGCAGCTGATGGACCTGCACGGCCGCGTGCGCTTGGAGGACCCGCCCGGTGAGCGCGTGGTGACGTTCGACGGAGTGACCTACAAGCGCGGCGACAAGGTCATCCTGCGCCCGCCCGCCAGCGCGGACGTCTACGACAAGATGCTCGACGGCCGCACGGCGACGATCCACCGCCTGTTCATGCGCGTCGACGAGCGCCTGCACCTCGGCGTCACGATCGACGACGACCCGATGCAGGAGATCCTCGGCGAGAGCGGGCGCTTCTTGTTCTTCTTCGCCGAAGAGGTCGAGGTGCTGGCATGAGCGACGAGCGCGCACGCGAGACCACCGAGCCTCCCAAGGACACTTGGCGCCCGCCGGCGCCCGACGCGCCGCTGGTCACGCAGGAGGTCGACGTCTCGACCCGCCCCAAGCAGGTCCTGATCGCGGGCATCGGCAACACCTGGCAGCGCGACGACGGCTTCGGCAGCGAGGTCGCCCGCCGCCTGGAGGGGCGCGAGCTCCCCGAGGGCGTCGCGGTGATCGACTTCGGCACCGGCGGCCTGGACCTCGCCTATCAGGTGATGTACGGCTACGACGGGCTGCTGATGATCGACATCAGCCGCCAGGGCGGCGCCCCGGGCACGCTCTACGTCATGGAGGTCGACGAGGACGAGGTCACCTCCGGCATCGAGGACGGCGACGCGCTGAACCCGCACGGCATGGATCCCGAGACGGTCCTGCGCTTCATCAAGCTGACCGGCGGTTGGCCCGGCAAGGTCATCATCATCGCCTGCGAGCCGCTGACGATCGAGGAGATGGGCGTCGGCCTGAGCCCGGTCGTCGAGGAGGCCGTCGGCCGCGCCGTCGAGCTCGTGCTCGAGCAGGCGAAGGAGCTGCTGACCGACGAGGCCTACGCATCGCTGGACGAGAAGCGGTAAGCGGCGCCCGGTGCACGAGTTCGATCTCTCGAGCGCGGTCGTCCAGACCGTCAACAAGCACGCCGCCGGTCGCCGGGTGCAGCACGTCACCCTGCGCATCGGCCGCCTGCGCCAGGTGGTCCTGAAGACGCTCGAGTTCTACTTCGCGATCGTCGGCAAGGACACGGTCTGCGAGGGCGCTACGCTGGAGATCATCGACGTGCCCGCGGTTCTGCGCTGCACGACGTGCAAGAACGAATGGGAGATCGAGATCCCGGCGTTCATCTGCCCCACGTGCGGCCCAGGCGGCGTCGAGGTGGCGACGGGCGAAGAGTTCATGGTCGAATCGATCGAGGTCGAGGACGAGGAGAAGGCCGCATGCACCGCACCAAGGTGAGGGTCGTCGAGGACGCCCTCGACGCCAACAACACGATCGCCCAGGCCAATCGGAGTGACTTCGACCGCGAGCACGTCGTCGTCGTCAACCTGATGAGCGCCCCCGGCGCCGGCAAGACGACGCTGCTCGAGGCCGGCCTGGCAGGGCTCGTCGATGAGAACCCGCCCGCCCTGCGCGTCGGCGTGCTGGAGGGCGACGTCGCCGGCAGCTTCGACGCCGACCGCCTCGCGGTCCTGAACATCCCCGTCGTGCAGCTGAACACCGACAACGGCTTCGGCGGCGAGTGCCATCTCGACGCCAACATGGTTCGCTCGGCGCTGCCGGGCGTCCCGCTGCCCGAGATGGACGTGCTGATCGTCGAGAACGTCGGCAACCTCGTGTGCCCGGCGGAGTTCCGCATCGGCGAGGACGCGCGGATCATGGTCTGCTCGGTCACCGAGGGCGAGGACAAGCCGCTGAAGTACCCGCTGATGTTCCGCGCCTGCGAGCTCGTCGTCATCAACAAGGTCGACCTGCTGCAGTACCTCGACTTCGACGTCGACCGCCTCGAGGCCAACATCCTGCAGGTCAACCCGCAGGCGACGGTCATGCGCGTCAGCGCGAAGACCGGCGAGGGCGTCGAGGAGTTCCGCTCCTGGATGAAGGCGCTGCCCGCGCGCTTCTTCGAGGACGACGACCACGATCACGCCCACGGACACGACCACGGGCACGATCACGACCACGAGGCCGCCACGGCGTGAAGCAGGCGCCTGGTGGTCCGACCACCGTAGGCGGCGCCGAGCGCGTCGAGGCCCTGCTGCGGGATCGCAGCGAGGCCAACGGGCAGTTCTTCTCCGCCGAGGCCGAGCGCCTCGCGAAGCTGTGCCACAAGATGGCCGAGCGCTTCGCCCGCGAAGGCCGTCTCGTGGCCTTCGGCGCCTCGCCGGCCGATCGTTCCGACGCGCGCCATGTGGCGGTCGAGTTCGTCCACCCGGTGATCGTCGGCAAGCGCGCGCTGCCGGCGCTCGGGCTCGCCGGCGAGGGCGGCCAGATCGCGCCGCAGGTGGCGCTCGAAGCCGAGGCCGAGGACATCGCGATGGCCTTCGGCGACGAGCCGGACATCCTCGCCGCGCTGGCGGCGGCGCGCGAGCGCGGCTGCCTGACGATCGCCTTCTCGAAAGACTCGGGCGCCGAGTGGGAGTTCGACCTCGGCACGGTCGCCGATCCGCTGATCCGCCAGGAGATCGCCGAGACGCTCTACCACACGCTGTGGGAGCACGTGCACATCTTCCTCGACCAGCGCGGGCTGCTCGAGGGCCGTGCGGCGCGCCCCGTGCACGACTCCGGCGCGTCGAGCTTCCTGTATCCGTTCCTCGGCCAGCAGGAGACCGACCTCGACGCGATCCTCGCCGACGTCAGGCAGTCGATCCTGCTCAAGGCCGACGAGATCACGGCGCTGCGCACGCAGACGCTGACGGAGTACGCCGACGGCCTCGTCGCGGCCGCCGCCGTGCTGCGCGAGCGCCTCGACGCCGGCGGCCGGCTGATCGCGCTGGGCAACGGCGGCTCGGCGACCGACGCGATGGACGTCGTCGCGGACTTCCGCACGCCGATGTTCGGCGGGCCGCCGCGGCGCGCGCTGGACCTCACGGAGGACACGGGCATCATCACCGCGGTCGCCAACGACATCGGCACCGACGCGATCTTCCTACGCCAGGTGATCGCCTACGGGCGTGCGGGCGACGTGCTGCTCGCGCTGTCGACGAGCGGCAACTCGCTGAGCATCCTCGAGGCGCTGCGCGAGGGCCGCAAGCGCGGCATGGTGACGATGGCCTTCGTCGGCTATGACGGCGGCAACGTCGCCGCCGACAACCTTGCCAACCACGTCTTCGTCAGCCGCTCGGAGAACATCCCGCGCATCCAGGAAGCGCATGCCAGCGGGTACCACGTGCTGCGCGAGCTCGTCGAGCTCGCAGAGCCCGCGCCCGCGCGGTGAGCACTGCGGCGGAAGGCACGCCGCCGTCCTCCCCGAGTGCGCGGCGCGTTCGCGTCCGGGTCGACGGGACGGTGCAGGGGGTCGGCTACCGCCCGTTCGTGTACCGCCTCGCCGACGAGCTTCAGATCGCCGGCTGGGTGCTCAACGACGAGCGCGGCGTGCTCGTCGAGGCCGAGGGGCCGGCGGACCGCGTCGCGGCGTTCGTCGCGCGGCTGCGGGCCGAGGCGCCGCCGCTGGCCGACGTGCGCGCCGTCGAGACCGAGGACGTGCCGGTGCTCGACGAGTCGGGCTTTCAGATCGTCGCCAGCGAGCGCGGCGGGGCGGCGACCGCGCCCGTCACGCCGGACTCCGCGACCTGCGCGGACTGCCTCGCCGAGCTGGCCGACCCCGACGACCGCCGCTACCGCTACCCCTTCCTGAACTGCACGAACTGCGGGCCGCGCTTCACGATCGTCCAGGGCATCCCCTACGACCGCCCGGCGACGACGATGGCGAGCTTCGTCATGTGCGAGGCGTGCCAAGCCGAGTACGAGGACCCGCTCGACCGGCGCTTCCACGCCCAGCCCAACGCCTGCCCCGCGTGCGGGCCGCAGGTCAGCCTGCTCGACCGCGACAGGACGGCGGTCGACAGCGGCGATCCGCTGCGCGCGGCCGTCCAGGACCTGCTCGACGGCAGGATCCTCGCGATCAAGGGCCTCGGCGGCTACCACCTCGCATGCCGCGCCGACTCGCAGGATGCCGTCGCCGGCCTGCGCGCGCGCAAGCACCGCGAGGACCGGCCGTTCGCGCTGCTCGTCGCCGACGTCGCCGCGGCGCGCGCGCTCGCGCAGATCGGCGACGGCGAGGAGGCGCTGCTGCGCTCTCGCGAGCGTCCGATCGTGCTCGCGCCCCGGCTGCCCGGCGCTGCGATCGCGGACGCGGTCGCGCCGCGCGCGCCGGAGCTCGGCATCATGCTCCCGTACACGCCGCTGCACCAGCTGCTCGCCGACGATGCCGGCGTGCCGCTCGTCATGACCAGCGGCAACGTCTCCGACGAGCCGATCGCCTTCGACGATGCCGACGCACTCGACCGGCTCGCGCCGATCGCCGACCGCTTCCTCGTCCACGACCGCCCGATCGCGACGCGCACCGACGACTCGGTCGTGCGCGTGGTCGGCGAACGGCCGCTGCTCATGCGCCGCTCGCGCGGCTACGTGCCGGCGTCGCTGGACCTGCCGTTCGCGACCACCCGCCATCTGCTGGGCACGGGAGCCGAGCAGAAGAACGCCTTCTGCGTCGCCAAGGACGATCGCGCGTGGTGCAGCCACCACATCGGCGACGTCAAGAACTTCGAGACCTTGACCTCGCTGCGCGACGGCGTCGCGCACTTCGAGGCGTTGTTCGAGGTCAGCCCGGAGGTCGTCGCGCACGACCTGCATCCCGACTACCTCTCGACGCGCTACGCGCAGGAGCGAGAGGGCGTCGAGCTCATCGGCGTCCAGCACCATCACGCACACTTCGCGGCGACGCTCGCCGAGCACGGCGAGAGCGGGCCGGCCGTCGGCGCGATCTACGACGGCACGGGCTACGGCGCGGACGGGACGATCTGGGGCGGCGAGATCCTCACCGGCGGGCTCGCGCAGTTCGAGCGCGCCGGGCGCATCGCCGGCGTCTGGATGCCGGGCGGCGAGGGCGCGATCCGCGAGCCGTGGCGGATGGCGTGCTCGTGGCTGACGCAGATGAACCAGCCGCTGCCCGCCGCGTTCGAACCGATCGCCCAGCAGCGCTGGAACATGGTCGCGCGGATGGTCCTCAAGGGCGTCGGCTGCACCTCGACGTCGAGTGCCGGACGGCTGTTCGACGCCGTCGCCGCGATGTGCGGCGTGCGCCTCGAGGTCAGCTACGAGGGTCAGGCAGCGATCGAGTTCGAGGCGCTGGCCGAGCCCGGGGCGGCCGAGCCCTATCCGTTCGTCCTGCAGCCGCTTCCCCCTGCGGTCCTGAATCCCAAGCCGGCGATCCTCGCCGTGCTCGCGGACCTCGAGGCGGGCGTGCCGGTGCCGGCGATCTCCGCGCGCTTTCACGCCGGGTTCGCGGCGGTGACGGTCCAGGCCTGCGCGCTGGCGGCCGAGCGCGCCGGGGTCGATCTCGCCGTCCTGTCGGGCGGCGTCTTTCAGAACCGGCTGCTGCTCGAGCTCACCTGCGCGGGCCTCGAGTCCGCCGGCCTGCGCGTGCTCGTGCCCGAGCGCCTGCCGCCCAACGACGGTCAGATCGCGTTCGGCCAGGTTGCCGTCGCGGCCGCGCAGCTGGCCTGAACACTCCTCCCATCCCGCTGCAAATGCGGTGAGGTTGCAATAGCGAGCCGCACTGTGTTACGGTCCCGCCTCGCCGGGGGATGCATAGCCCTGGATCGGTCGGGCGAGAGGCGGGGGAGCATGTCCAGGGTTCGTTTCGGTGGGGCGTTGATCGTCGGTGCGTCGCTGGCGCTCGCCATCGCGGGCTGCGGTGACGACGGCTCCGCTGACGAGGGCGCGGCGAGCGGCACGCTCGTGATCGCGCTTCCCAGCCAGCCCGAGAACCTCAATCCGATCGCGAGCGACAACGTCTACGAGGGCAATCTCAAGTTCTTCAACGGGCTGCTGCGCTACGCCAAGGACCTGACGTCCGAGCCGGACCTCGCGAGCGCCATGCCCGAGCGCAGCGCAGACGGCAAGACGGTGACGGTCGAGCTGCGCGACCACGTCAAGTTCCACGACGGCACGCCGCTGACCGCCAAGGACGTCGCGTTCACCTACAACGCGATCCTCGACCCCGACTCGGCCTCGCCGATGGCCACGCCGCTGGACACGCTCCAGTCCGCCAAGGCGGTCGATGGCACGACGGTCGAGTTCACGCTCAACCGCGCCGACCCGGCCTTCTACGACAAGCTGCAGGTCGGGATCGTCCCGGCCGCCGCGCTCGAGGGCGAGGACATCAAGACCGCGGCCTTCAACCGCAAGCCGATCGGCACCGGCCCCTACGTCCTCAAGGAGTTCCAGCCCGGCGGGCGGATCGTCATGGAGTCCAACGAGGGCTACTTCCGCGGGGCGCCGAAGATCAAGCGGATCGTGCTGACCGCGGTCGAGGACGAGAACGCTCGCGTGGCGCTGCTTCAGAAGGGCACGGTCGACGCCGCCGGCATCGTGCCCAAGCTCGCCGACCGCGTGCGCCGCAACGGCAACTACAACGTCTTCGAGGTGCGCACCGCCGACGCCCGCGTCGCCGCGCTGCCCAACCGCGATCCCGTCCTGCGCGATCCCGCCGTGCGCCGCGCCCTGTCCTACGCCGTCGACCGTCAGAAGATCGTCGACAGCGCGCTGGCGGGCGCCGGCGAGCCGGCCTTCGGCCCGATCATGAAGGACCACTGGGCCTACTCGCCGGTCGCCGAGCGGCCGTTTGACCCCGACGAGGCCGAAAGCCTGCTCGACGCCGCGGGCTGGAAGCGCAGCAGCAACGCCACGCGCACGAAGGCCGGCAAGAAGCTCTCGTTCACGCTCATGTACCCCTCCAACGACAGCGTCCGCAAGGACATCGCGCTGGCCTTCTCATCGCAGATGAAGGACGTCGGCGTGAACGTGGAGCTCGAGGGGCTGACCTTCGACGTCATCGAGAAGCGCCAGGACCGGGGCGCGACGGAGTTCGGCTACGGCACGCCGTATGACCCCGACATCGAGCTCTATGGCCTGTTTCACTCGAAGTTCGCGAGCGCCGACGCCGACCCGTTCACGAACTACCCGCGCACGCGCGTCGCGGCGATCGACGCGGCGCTCGACGCCGAGCGCTCCAAGCTCGGCGAGGACGACCGCAAGCAGGACTTCGCCAAGCTCCAAGAGGAGCTGGCGAAGGATGCGAGCTGGTTGTGGCTCGTGCGCCTGCGCCACATCTCGGTGGTCTCCAAGCGCGTGAAGGGCGTCGATCCGCAGGTCGAGCCGCACGCCCACGGGTTCTCGCGCGGGACGTCGTGGAACCTCGAAGACTGGTCGCTGGAACCGAAGAGCTAGTCCGGGGTCCTGAGGTGCTCAAGCTCATCGCGCGACGGCTGGCGGTCCTGCCCCTGATCCTGCTGGCCGTCGCCGCGGTCACGTTCACGCTGACCGAGATCTCGCCGTTCGATCCGGTCACCGCGTACGTCGGCGCCGAGAGCCAGGTAAGCCCCGAGCGCAAGGCCGAGATCGCGCACGCCTGGGGCTTTGACCAACCGCTGCCCGAGCGCTTCGGCCGCTGGATCGCGAACCTGGCCCAGGGCGACATGGGCAACTCGATCGTCGCCGGCGGCCAGCCGGTCCTCGGCGAGATCGCGGCCCGCTGGAGCGCGTCGTTCGCACTCGTCGGCGGAGCGCTGTTGCTCGTGCTCGTCGGCGGGCTCGTCTTCGGCGTGCTCGCGGCGGCCTTCCGCGGCACGTTCTTCGACTGGTTCGTACGCACGATGTGCTACTTCAACACCGCCGCGCCGTCGTTCTGGATCGGGCTGCTGGCGCTGTACGTGTTCTCGATCGCGCTCGGCTGGCTGCCCGCGGGCGGGACGTCGGACCCGCGCGCGGTCGATGCCCAGGGCGTCGACCTCGAGCACCTGATCCTGCCGATGGTGATCCTCGCGATGACGCAGTACGCGTGGTTCACGCTGTTCGTGCGCAACACGCTGCTCGAGGTCCTTCGCGAGGACCACGTGCAGTTCGCGCGCGCTCAGGGGATCGGCGAGGTCGCGGTGCTGTTGCGCCACGCGCTGCCCAACGCGCTGATCCCGTTCGTCACCCTGATCGGCACGCACCTGTCCGAGCTGATCGGCGGGACGATCCTCGTGGAGGCGATCTTCGGCTGGCCGGGGCTCGGGCAGCTGACCCTGAAGGCGGCGCTCGGCGAGGACATCCCGTTGCTCGTCGGGATCACCCTGTGCGCATCGCTGCTGGTAGTGCTCGGCAACCTGATGGCGGACGTGCTGTATCGGGTCATGGACCCGCGCGTGCGCGAGGCGGCGGCATGAGCACGTCCGGCGCAGCGCTGCGCCTCGGCGTTCGCCGGCGCGACCGGTTCGGCGAGGCGGTGCGGCGCTGGCCGGCGTCGATGCGCGTCGCGACGGGCTTCCTCGCGCTGATGGTCGTGGTGGCCGTGTTCGCCGATCTCCTCGCTCCGCTCGACGACACGGCGGTCGACCTCGACAACGTGCTCGCGGGCCCGTCGGCGGCGCACGTGATGGGCACCGACGAGGTCGGCCGCGACCTGCTCGTCCGCGTCGTCCACGGCGTTCGCATCTCGCTCGGGATCGCCGCGCTGGCCGCGTTCGCCGCCGTCGTGTTCGGCACGATGGTCGGCGTGCTCGCGGGCTCGCTGGGCGGCAAGGTCGACGCCGTCGTCATGCGCGTGACCGACGTGTTCGCGTCGCAGAACCACCTCCTCTTCGGGATCCTGCTGCTCGTCCTGTTTCGCCCCGCGCTCGGCGGCATCGGCGCCGTGATGCTGGCGATCGGGTTGACGCACTGGCCGTCGCTGGCGCGGATCGTCCGTGGCGAGCTGATGTCGCTGCGCGAGCGGCCGTTCGTCGCCGCGGCGGTCGGCGGCGGCGCCAACCACTGGCGGCTGGTGAGGCGCCACTACCTGCCCCATCTGCTGCCGGCCATCGGCCTGGCCTTCGTGCTCACCGTTCCGCACGCGATCTTCCACGAGTCGGCGTACTCGTTCCTCGGGCTCGGCCTGCCGGCGCACCAGGCGTCGCTGGGCAACATCCTCAACGACGGGCAGCGCTCGCTGCTCGCGGGCGGCTGGTGGATCGCGCTGTTCCCCGGCCTCGCGATCCTCGCCGCCGCGATGACGATCGGCACGATCGCGGAGTACTGGCGCGAGCACCTGCATCCGCGCTGGCGCTCGGAGCTCGAGCTATGAGCGCGCTGCTCGAGGTCGAGGACCTGTCGGTCGGCTTTCGCACGCCGCGCGGTGTCGTGCAGGCGCTGTCGCGGGCGACCGTGACGATCGAGCCGGGCGAGCTGCTGCTGATCGTCGGCGAGAGCGGCAGCGGCAAGACGGTGCTCGCCCACACGCTGCTTCGCCTGCTGCCGCGCAACGTCAACGTCTCGGGCTCGGTGCGCCTCGGCGACCAGGATCTGCTCGGCCTCGAGCACGACGATCTGCGCCGCGTGCGCGGCCGGCGGATGGCGCTCATCCCGCAGAGCCCCGCATCGTCTCTGAACCCGGTGCGCAAGCTCGGCGGCCAGCTGCTCGAGGGAGCGCGGGCCCGCGGGCTGACCGAGCACGAGGCGCGGCGGCGCCTGAGCGCGCTGCTCGGTGAGCTCGGATTGGACCTCGACTTCGTCAGCGGACGCTATGTCCACCAGCTCTCGGGCGGCATGCAGCAGCGGATCGTCAACGCGATGGCGCTCGTCGGCGAGCCCGACATCGTGATCGCCGACGAGCCCACCTCCGGCCTGGACTCCGACCTCGTCGAGACGACGGCCGAGCAGCTGCGCGCGATCTCCGCCCGCGGCGCGTCGCTGCTGGTCATCACGCACGACCTGCGCCTCGCGCAGAAGCTCGGCGGTCGCCTGGCCCTGTTGTACGCCAGCCGGATCGTCGAGCTGGGCCCGACGGCGGCGTTCTTCGCCGGGCCTTCGCACCCCTATGGTCGCGAGCTGCTGCGCGCACTGCCCGAGCGCGAGGGCAAGTCGATCCCGGGCCTGTCGCCGGAGCTCACCGCCCTGCCCGGCCACTGCGCGTTCGCCGACCGCTGCCCCGAGCGCTTCGAGCGCTGCATCGAGTCGATCCCCGGGCTCTATCCCGCAACCAACGGCGTCCGCGCGCGGTGTTTCCTGCATGCTGAGCGCTGAGGCGATCACGAAGACCTACGACGCGCCGAGCGGGCGTGTGGTCGCGATCGACCGCGTGTCGCTCGAGGTCCGGTCCGGCTCGCGCCTGGGGCTCGTGGGGCCCAGTGGCTCCGGCAAGAGCACGCTCGCCCAGGTCATGGCGATGCTGCTCGCCCCCGATAGCGGGTCGGTGACGATCGACGGCGATCGCGTGGCGAGCTGGGCGATCCGCTGCACACGCGAGATGCGCCATCGCGTGCAGCTCGTCTTTCAGTCGCCGCGGATGTCGGTCGACCCTCGGCTACGCGTCGGCCACGCGATCCTCGAGCCGCTGGCGGCGAGCGCCATGCTGCCGGAGCATGCCGGCGAGCGCGCCGCGCTGCTCGATTCGTGGGCGGCGCGGGTCGGCCTGACGCCCGACCTGCTCGAGCGCTTCCCGCACGAGGTCTCCGAGGGGCAACTGCAGCGCGCATGCCTCGCGCGCGCGCTCGTCATCCGTCCGCGCTACCTGATCTGCGACGAGCTGTCGTCGATGCTCGACGTGTCGACGCAGGCGGCGCTGCTGGAGGTCATCGCCGCGGTGCAGGAGGAGCAGGACCTGGGCGTCCTGCTGATCACCCACGACCGCGTGCTCGCCGGCGCCTGGTGCGGCGATATCGCAGACATCGGCGAGCTGAACGGCCGTGGCGAGCTTGCCGAGGCGGCCCAGAGGGTGTCCCCGGCACGAGCCCAGGCGACAGCCCTGACGACGCTCGTCAGGCGCCGGTCGCGGCGGGCCGCGCCGCCGTAGGTGCAGGCCGAGCGCGAGGCGGTCGCCAGCGGGCTGTGGCGGGACCGGCGTTCCGGCTGCTGTTCCTCGCCGACACGGTGTCCTTCGCGGGCTCGCAGATCACCCGCGTCGTGCTGCCGATCCTCGTCTTCCAGCTGACCGGCTCGGCCCTGCAGACCAGCCTGCTGCTGGCCCTGCAGACGGCGCCGTACCTCGTCCTAGGCGATCGCCGTTGCGTGGGGCGACGGGCTGCTCCGCGTCCAGCCGCGGTCGCGCCTGGCAACGTCGCTCAGGGCTCGTCGTCTCCGTGGGAGACGTGCTGCAGGGCAACGTCCATGAGCAGGCGGATGTGCGCATCGGCGAGCGCGTAGTAGACGATCCGGCCCTCGCGGCGATTGCGCACGGCGCGGTGGGCGCGCAGGATCCGAAGGTGCTGCGACGTCGCGGTCTCCGACAGCCCGACGCTTGCCGCCAGGTCGCAGACGCACAGCTCGCCGGCCTCGAGCAGCGCCGAGACGATCTTGACGCGAGCCGGCTCGGCGAGCACGCGGAAGGTCGCCGCCAGATCGTCGGCGATCTCGGGGGCGGGCAGCCGCTCGCGGACGGATGCCACGCGCTGCGGGTTGACGAGCCGGGTCAGGCAGCGGTCGAGTGGCACCGCGCCGTCGCCGTTGTCGTCGTGATCGGCGGCGGCTGCGGTCATCGTGGATCGATTCTATGCGCGCTCGCCGCGCCTGCCGCCGGGCGGTGTGGCGTCGTCGTCGTCGTCGTGGTCGTGGTCGTGGTCGTGGTCGTGTTCGTGCGCGGCATGCTCGGGCTGCGGGTCGCTGCGCCGCGCAGCCGGCAGGATCGGCATCCGGCTCAGCTGCCCTCGGGGGCTTCCGACGATCAGCCGCAGGCCATTGGCGACGACGACGAGCGATGCCCCGACGTCGCTGGCGACCGCGGCCCACAGCGGAAGGCTGCCCGCCGCGAGCAGCGCGAGCGCCGCCAGCTTCGTGGCCAGCGCGAACGCGATGTTCTGGCGCACGATCGCTCGGGTCCAGCGTGCCAGCCCGATCAGCTCGGCGACCTTGCGGGGGTCGTCGCCCATCAGCGCGATGTCGGCGACCTCGATCGCGGTGTCGCTGCCGGCGCTGCCCATCGCGATTCCGAGGTCGGCGGCGGCCAGCGCGGGGGCGTCGTTGACGCCGTCGCCGACCATCGCCGTGCCGGAGCCCAGCTCGCGCAGCGCGGCGGCCTTGTCCTGCGGCAGCAGGTCGGCCCGGACCTCGCCGATGCCGACGCGCCGTGCGATCGCCTCGGCGACCGTGCGGTTGTCGCCGGTCAGCAGCACGGTGCGCCCGATGCCAAGGCGGCCGAGCAGCGCTATCGCCTCGACCGCCTGCGGGCGCGGCTCGTCCGCGAGCGCGAGTGCGCCGACCGGCTCTCCGTCACGCGTCACGAGCACAGCGGTTCGGCCGTCGGCAGCCAGCTGCTCGAGCGCCTCGCGAGCGTACGCCGGCAGATCGTCGCCGCCGAGCATGCGCGCGCTTCCGATCGCGACGTCATGACCCGCGACGCTGCCGCGCGCGCCGAGCCCCGCCAGCGCGCGGAAGTCCTGCAGTGCCGGAAGCGCCAACCCGCGGGCGGTCGCGGCGGCGACGATCGCTCGCGCGAGCGGGTGCTCGGATCCCCGCTCGACAGCGGCGGCCAGCTGCAGCAACTCGTCGTCGGTGCCCGAGAACGCCAGCACGTCGGTCACGCGCGCGCGGCCGAGGGTCAGTGTGCCGGTCTTGTCGAAGGCCACGGTCTCGATGCCCGCCGCGCGCTCGAGATGCGCGCCTCCTTTGACCAGCACGCCCGCCGCCGACGCGCGGCCGAGCGCCGAGACGATCGACACCGGCGTCGACAGCACGAGCGCACAGGGGCAAGCGATGATCAGCATCGCGAGCGCCGCATAGAACGCGTCGGCGAACGAGATCCCGAGCGCCGCCGGCGCGCCGGCCGCGACGAGTGCGGCCAGGACGATCACGATCGGGGTGTAGACGCGCGCGAACGCGTCGACCCATCGCTCCGACGGTGCCTTGCGGGCCTGGGCGTCGGCGACGAGGCGTGCGATCTTGGCGAGCGTCGTGTCGCCGGGCGCGACGTCGGCGCGCAGGACGAACAAGCCCTGCTCGTTCATCGTGCCGGCGAAGACGCGATCGCCCGGCAGCTTGTCGACGGGCGTCGACTCGCCCGTGATCGCGGCCTCGTCGACCGCGGAGGCGCCCTCGAGCACGGTGCCGTCGGCCGGCAGGCGCTCGCCGGGACGTACGACGATGCGATCGCCGACACGCAGCTCGGAGACCGGGACCTCGGTCTCCACGTCCGTGGCGCCGGCGCCGTCGGTGCGCCGCACGCGGGCGGTCGCCGGCGTCAGCGCGACGAGGCTTCCGAGCTCGCGCCTGGCGCGGTCCGCCGCCCTGCGCTCGAGCAGCTCGCCGATCGAGAACAGCACGACCACGAGCGCCGCCTCCATCCACGCGCCGATCGCCATCGCGCCGATCGCGGCGATCGTCATCAGCAGCTTGATGTCGGCACGGCGCGTGGCGCGCAGCGCCGCGACGCCCGAGCGCGCGATCGGAGCGCCGCCGATCGCGACCGCCGCCGCGTAGAGGATCTGCGCCACCAGGCCGCGCCCGAACGCCAGGTCGGCGCAGGCGGCGAGCACGAGCAGGGCGGCCGAGACCGCGGTGACGACCTGCGCCCGCGACCCGCGCCCGGGCGCAGGCTCGCTGCCGGTGCCGGTGCCGGTGCCGGTGCCGGCGCCGGCACCGCGCACCTCGTAGCCCAGCGCGCGCACGCCGGTCGCGATGCGCAGCGGGTCGACGATGTCGGGGCGGTACTCGACGCGCATGCGCGCGCCGGCGAAGCTCACCGACGAGAACGTCACGCCGGCCATGCGGTCGACCGCGCGCTCGATCGTCCGCGCGCAGCCCGCACAGTCCATTCCGCCGATCTCGAGCAGCTCGTGCTGGAAGTCGTGCTCGAACTGCAGGGTGGCGAGCACGGCCGCCTGACGTAGGCACGACGGTGAACACAGCTCGGGGTCGTAGCGGACGATCAGAACGGCACCGTCGCGGCCGAGATCCACCGTCTCGATTCCTTCGTGGGCTCGTAGCACTCCTCCGAGCCGCGACGCGCAGGCGCCGCAGTCGGCGATCTCGTCCAGCGCGAGCACGACGGATCGTTCGGCGGCCATCACATTTGGGATGCGGAGGAGATCATCTGCGCAAATGCGCAGACTACCAATTGCGAGTCCTACGCACTAGCGACCTAGCCGATGCACATTGCCGCTCATTGATGAGCGGCCCGCCCGAGGAGGCGCTCGACCCCGAGCTCATCAGCACGGTCTTCGGCGTCCATGCGGTGGCATTTCGCCACCCGATCACCGGGCGTCACCAGATGCTCTTCGATCGAGCCAGCAGTCCAACGGGGCGGACGGCGGCGCAAGAGCGACATCGTCCGCTGGCGCCGGACTCGCCGGGTGCTCGCGTTGGGGCAGTTCGCCGGGCCTGCGCGCGGGGTGCTCGCACTGTCGGTCGCGCTCGCGCTCGTCGCGACCGCGCTACAGGTCGCGCTGTTCTACCTCTTCTCCGCGCGGTCGACACGATCGTCGACGGCAGCGCGACGGAGGCCAGGCTGCAGTCACTCGCGCTCGCCACGGCGAGGCCGTCTGCCAGGCGATCCCCGTCGGCGTGATCGTCGTCGTGATCGGCCGGCTGCGCGAGGGCGACGTGACGGAGACGTTCGCGTGGGTGTGCGCGGCCATCTGCGTGGTCGCGCTCGCCGCGCAGTGCGTGTTTCGCCGCCTGGCCTACGACGACGCGTGGCTCGGCGGGAAGGCGCTGACCGCCGAGCTCTGCGTGCGCATCCTCGACCACCTGCGCCGGCTACCGATGTCCTATCACTGGCGCAAGCCCGCTGGCGACAACGCGGCCACGCTGACACAGGACATGTTCCACATCGACATGTTCGTGCGGACGACTACCGGACGATCAACGTCAAGCTGGCCGTCAAGCTGTCGCCGCTGTTCGCGGCGTTCGAGGCCGCAATCGGCCTCGGCGTCCCGCTCGTCGTCGGAGCGTCGTCGTACTGGCTGTTCGGCGGGCGCATCGACGCCGCGACCGCGCTCGTCTTCCTCGTCGTCGTACTACGCGTCTACGACCCGATCATCCAGGTCAACGACACCAGCGAGCGGCTGCGGCTGGCCGACGCCAGCCTCGACCGCATCGCCGCCGTGCTCGACACGCCGGCGCAGGCCGAGCCCGCACGCATCTCGCAGCCACGCGACAGCGCCGTGCGACTGGACGGCGTGATGCGCTGCCCGGCGGCTACGACACGATCGTCGGCGAGGGCGGCAGGACGCTGTCGGGCGGCGAGCGCCAGCGGATCTCGATCGCGCGGGCGATCCTCGAAGACGCGCCGATCGTGCTGCTCGACGAGGCGACCGCCGCGATCGACCCGATCAACGAGAAGCTCATCGGGCGCGCGCTCGGGGCGCTCGCTGCCGACAAGACGCTGCTCGTCATCGCCCATCGCCTGTCGACGATTCGCGCGGCCGACCAGATCGTCGCGCTCGACGGCGGCCGGGTCGTCCAGCGCGGCACGCACGACGAGCTGATCGGTCAGCCGGGGCTGTACGCACGCTTCTGGGCCGAGCGAGAGCACGCCGCCGGTTGGCGGCTGGCCGTCGAGCGTCCTTTCGCGTCCGGCTGAGCTCGGCGTGCGCCTGCTGCGACCCCTGCGCCATCGCGACTACGCGCTGCTGTTCGGCGGCGGGATGCTGTCGCTGGTCGGCGACGGCATCTACCTCGTCGCGATCGCCTTCCAGGTGCTGGAGCTGTCCAACAGCGCGACCAGCCTGTCGCTCGTGCTGCTGGCGTGGTCGGTCGGCATGGTGCCGAGCCTGCCGGTGGCCGGCGCGCTCGTCGACCGCTGGGATCGCCGCAGGATCCTGATCGCCACCGACGCGGTCGCGCTGCTGGCGACGGCCGCGCTCGGCGTCCTCTCGGTCGCGGGCGGGATCGAGGTCTGGCACTGCGCGCTGGTTGCCGGCACGATCGGCGTCTGCGAGGCGTTTCACGTTCCCGCGATGCAGCCGCTGATCAAGGGCCTGCTGCCCGAGGAGGACGTCGTCGCTGCGACCGCGCTGCAGGAATCCGGGCTGCAGGCCGCCTGGATGTGCCTCGGTCCGGCGATCGGCGGCGTGCTCGTCGCGACGGTCGGAACAGGACCGGCGATCCTCGCCGACGCGGCGACGTTCGCGGGGTCGATCGGCTGCGTCGCGTTGATTCGCAGCCGGCCGGTGACCCCGGAACGCGAGCGCGCCACGATCTCCTCCGACATCCGCGAGGGCGTCGCGTACGTCCGCGGCGAGCCCTGGCTGTGGGCCCCGATGCTGGCCGCGTCGGTGGCCATGCTCGGGGTCATCGGGCCGCTGAAGGTCGCGCTGCCGTACGTCATCAAGAACGACTGGGGCGGTGGTGCGGGCGACTACGGGCTGCTGCTAGGGGTGACCGGGGCGAGCGCGCTGCTCGTCGCCCTGCTCGTCGGACAGCTCGGGCTGCCGCGCCGGCCGGTGACCGCGATGGTCGCGACGTTCGGTCTCGGCTATCTGGCGGTGGCGGGCTACGGCCTCGTCGGGTCCGTGCTCGCGGCGGCGCTGTTCTCGGTGCTGCGCGGCGTGCAGCAGGTCGGCGAGGTGATCTGGTTCTCGCTGCAGCTCAAGCGCGTGCCGGGCGAACTGCTGGGGCGCGTGTCGAGCCTCGACTTCCTCGTCTGGAACGGGCTGATGCCGGTCTCCTTCGCGGTCAGCGGACCGCTCGTGGAGGCGATCGGAGCGCAGGCGACATTCGTGGCCGGTGGTGTCCTCGGCGGCGGGGCGTTCGTGCTGATCTACCTGCTCGTGCCCGAGCTGCGCGACGCGCCAAGTCCCCGCGCAACATTGAGCTCCGAGCGTATCCTCTGACCATGGACAGCTTCGCACTCAGCGAACGCTGGAACGGTTGGACCGATCTGGTCGTCATGGTCGAGGCGGCGCGCGCTGCCGCAGCCGCGGGCCCGCTGGATCCGCTGGTGTGCGAGGTCACGCTGGATTGGGACGACGACGACACGACGCTCGACAGCCTCGATGAGCTGCAGGCGCTGCTGCGAAGCGGCGCCGAGCCCGAGGCGATGGAGATCTCGGTCGCGCACGTCGTCGAGTCCGAGGCGAGCCTGGAGCTCTTCTACAACGGCCGCTGGCTGCAGATCAACGGCGCCGGCAGCGACTGGGAGCGCGCGAGCCAGGCATACCGCGCGGCGCAGGTCGAGATCGCGCTCGTCGCCGGCATCACGACGTTCAAGCTGCCGACCCTGCCGCGCGACACCGTCGCCGAGACGCGAAAGCGCCTCAGCGAGCCTCCGGGCTAGGCGGCCCGCCGCCGTCGGTCGGCAGCTCCGCGGAGCCGGAGTCGGGCTCGAACCACTCCGGGATCGTCAGCGGCGCGTCGGGCGAGGTGTCCAGGCCGTCCGGGGGCCAGCGTTGCGGGTACGGCGGCTGCTTCCAGACCCACTGCTCGCCGGTGTACGCGTGATGGAAGCGGATCGACTTCAGCAGCGCCTTGCGATGGTCCGCACAGGCGTAGCGGCGCGGCCCCAGCAGCCCGCCGGCATGCCAGACGAGCCACTTGCCGGGCATCGCGTCGATCAGCTCGCCGAAGAGGTCCTCCCTCGTCAACGCGCCGATGCTGCTGCGCGTCGCCTCGTCGGGCAGACAGCCGCAGATCTCGCAGCGAAACCAGTAGCGCACGGACATGACCTAGAGCGTATGCCCACTCGGCTGCCGGGCCAAATCGCCAGGCCCGGAAACGCGCTTGGCGCATTCCCGGGCTCATGCGAAACGCTGTCAGGCGTGCTCGTGCTCGTGGACGTCCTCCACGCCTGCTTCGTGAACGTGCGGGTGGGCGTGCTTCTCGCCGTCGTGCTCGTGGTCGTGCTCGTGCTCGACGTGCTCGTGGTCGTGGCCCGTATGGGCGTGGACGTGGGTCTCGCCGTCGTGCTCGTGCTCGTGGGCGTGAGGTGCGTCGTGGCTGTGCTCGGTCATGCTCTCTCCTTGATCGTGAGGTGGCGCACCGGCAGGTCCGGCGCGCAGGTGTTCGATGTGGCGCAGTGCCTCGTCGAGCAGCGTCGCCACGTGCGAGTCGTAGAGCCCGTAGGTCACGTGGCGCCCGTTGCGGCTTCCGAGGACGAGCCCCAGGTCGCGCAGGATGCGCAGTTGATGGGATACCGCCGGCTGCTCCATCTCGACGGCGAGCGCGAGCTCGCCGACGGTGCACGGCGCCTCGCGAAGGCGCCCGAGGATGCGCACGCGGCTCGTCGTCGCGAGCGCGCTCATGACGCGCGCGACGTGGCGCGCGTGCTCTGCGCTGACCGGGGTGCCGGCGTGGACGCCGTGTTCGAAGCCCATCTGCCTATATGCTTACATGCACATCCACACATGTCAACGACGCACGCGCGATCCGCGAGCGTCAAGCGCCGCCCGGCGGACCAAGCGACGCTCAGGTGTGGCCGGCGGTCTCGCGCCGAGGGGCGGGCTTGCGCTTGCGCGCACAGCGCGGGCACAGGCCGACGATCGGGAAGTGCGAGAAGCGCGCCTCGAATCCCGTCAGGTCGCGCACGGACGATCGCACGTCGTCGAGCGCGGTCGGGTCGACGGCCTCGACCACGCCGCACGACTCGCAGGCCAGGTACTCCTGGTCGGCGCGGCTCTCGAGCACGTAGCGGCCGGGCCCGTGGCCGGCGTGGAAGTGACGCACGAGGCCGAGCTCGCCGAGCGTCTCGAGGTTGCGGTAGACCGACGCGATGTCCGACTGCGTCATCTTGCCGCCGAGGCCGTCGGCGATCTCCTCGGCGGAGATCGGGGCCTTTGCCGCCAGCAGGGCCTCGAGCACGAGCCGGCGCGCGGAGGTCAGGCGCAGGCCGCTGCGGCGAACGGCGTCGATCGCCTCGTTGAGGTCGGAGACCACCACCGCCTTCCTGTCCGGCGAAACCGTCACGCGCACCTTCCTGTCGACGCCCTGGAGCTCCTCGAAACGTAGAGGAGACAGGGGACGATAGGCAACGCGGCGTCAGGCAGTGGCGCGCGCGGTGCGCAGGCGGCCGAGCGGGCCGGTCGCGATGAAGACGAGGCCGAACAGGGTCGCGGCGACGAGCACGATCGTCGGACCCGACTGCACGTCGAGGTGATAGCTGAGGTTCATTCCGGCGAAGCCGCAGACGGCGCCGATCGCCGAGGACATCCACAGCATGCGGCTGAAGGAGTTCGTCAGCATGCGCGAGACGGCCGGGGGGATGACCAGGGCCGCCGCGATCAGCGTGACCCCGAGGATCTTCATCGTCGCGAGGATCGAGCCCGCGAGCACGAGCATCAGCAGCGCGTCCATGCGCGCGGTGTTGACCCCCGAGACCTCGGCCACCTCGGGGTCGAAGGTCGTGAACAGCAGCGCGCGATAGCGCAGGAAGACGAGCGCGGCCGCCATCACGCAGACGACGGCGATCGCGATGACGTCCTGCGTCGAGACGCCGAGGATGCTGCCGAACAGCGCCGCGTCGAAGCTCCCGCCCTCGCCGTCGAAGAACGCGAACAGCGCCAGGCCGAGCGCGAACGACGCGGTCGTGATGACCCCGATCGCGGCGTCTGAGGCGATCACGCGCCGGCGCGTGACGCCGTTGATCATCAGCGCGGATGCGACCCCCCACGCGCCCGCGCCGAGCAGGAAGTTGATGCCCAGCAGCGTGCTCGCGGCGAAGCCGCCGAAGATCGCGTGCGACAGCCCGTGGCCGATGTAGCTCATGCCCTTGAGCACGACGTAGACGCCGACCAGGCCGCACAGCGCACCGGCCATCGTCGCGACGATCAGGCCGTTGCGAAAGAACTCGAACTCGAACGGGCGCAGCAGCTCCTCCATCAGCTGACGCTCCGTTCGGCGTGCTCGTGCTGCTGCCCGTGCGCGTGCGCGCGGCGGTGCTCGAAGCCGTCGACGACGACCGGCATCCCGCCGTGCTCGAGCACCTGCATGCTGGCGCCGTAGGTGCGTTCGAGGATGTCCGGCGTCAGCACGTCGACCGGCCGGCCGGCGCCCAGCACCGTCCGGTTGAGGCACACGACGCGCGGCAAGTGGGCGGCGATGCCGTTGAGGTCGTGCGTCGACAGCACGATCGCCAGGCCGCGCGCGTTGAGGTCGTCGAGCAGGTGCAGGATCTCGTGGCGCAGGCGCACGTCGACGCCGGACGTGGGCTCGTCCATCAGCAGCAGCTCCGGCTCGCCGAGCATCGCGCGCGCGACGAAGACGCGCTGCTGCTGGCCACCCGACAGCTCGCGGATGTGGCGGTCGCGCAGATGCTCGATGTCCAGGCGCGCGAGGATCTCCGACACGGCGGCGCGCTCGGACGCGCTCGCCCATGGCAGCCGGCGGCCTGTGACGCGCGCCATCAGCACGCACTGCGCGACGGTCACCGGAAAGCTCCAGTTGATCGTCTCGACCTGCGGCACGTAGGCCATGCGCAGGTTCCTGCGCCGCGTGACGCTGCCGCAGGCGGGCGCGATGCTGCCGGCGATCGCCCGCAGCAGGGTCGTCTTGCCCGATCCCGACGGCCCGACGACGCCGACGAACTCGCCCTCGGCCACGCGCAGGTCGATGTCCGCGAGCACGTCCTCGGTTGCGTAGCGGCAACTGACGCCGCTCAGCGTGACGAGCGCCTCGCGAGGGGCGGGGCTCATTGCGGGTACTCCGCGCGGTCGGTGACGACGTCGGCGGGCTCGAAGGCCTTCAGCGCGGCGGCGTCTCCGCCCATCGCCTCGGTCATCGTCACGTAGTCGAAGTGCATCAGGCCCATCCACGAGTGCTCGGGTTCGCCGGGCTCGCCGGGCAGGTCGTCGTCGCGCAGGACGTCGACGTACTTCACGCCGGCCTCCTTGCCGATCTGCTCGAGCACCGGGCTGGGGAAGACCTCCGAGCCGAAGATCGCGGGCACCTTCGTCGCCTTGACCTGGTCGATCAGGGCCGCGACCTCCTTGGGCGTCGGGTCCTCGAAGTCCGACACCTGGATCGCGCCGATGACCTTCCAGCCGTAGTGCTTGGCGAAGTACGCGTAGGCGTCGTGATAGGTCAGCAGCTTGCGCTCCTTGCGCGGGATCGTCGCGAACGAGGTGCGCATCGCCTCGGACAAGTCGTCGACCTTCGCCTTGAAGGCCTCGAAGTTGCGATCGAAGTAGGCGGTGTCCTCGGGGTCGCGCTCGGCGAAGTCGTCGCGCAGGATGCTCGCGTACTTCAGCGCGTAGAACGGGTCGGTCCACAGGTGCGGGTTGGGCTTGCCGCCCGACTTCGGGAACGAGAAGTCGTAGGCGTAGTCGCGCTTGGGGATCGAGCGCGTGCCGAGCTCGACGATCTCGGCTCCGTCCTTGAGGCTCTGCTCGGCGAGCTCCTTCGTCGGCTCCTCGAGCTGCAGCCCGTTGACGTACAGCACGTCGACCTTCGACAGGAGCTCGGCGACGCTCGGCTTGGGCTCGAACGTGTGCGAGTTGGTCCCCTCCGGCACGATCCCGGTGATCTTCACGCGGTCGCCGCCGATGTTCGCCGCGATGCTCGTGATCGGCGCGACCGTGGTCGCGACGTTGAGCTGGACCTTGCCGGCGGGGGCGGTGCCGGTGCGGGAAGCGTCGTCGTCGTCGCCGCAGCCGGCGACGATCAGGGCGGTGGCGGAGAGGGCCAGCAGGGCGCGGATGCGCATTGTTGCGACCCTACACTTATGGCGACCGGATCGCATCTAGGACCCGGCGGCTGGCGAATCAGTCCCCCGGCGGCGGCGCGAGCAGCGCACCCACGATCCCGAAGGCGAACATCGCCAACACGAGCAGCGAGAGGAGCGTCAGCACGTTGAAGCCGCCGGAGATGACCGCCGCGACGGTCAGCCCCGCGAGGAGCACGATGAACGCGAGCGCCGCGCCGAGGATCACGGGGCGAGCCACGGTCAGTAGACCGGGTACTTCGGCGGCACCGTGTAGTCCTTCGAGCGGCTGGCGAACAGCTTGATCGCCAGCAGCCCGAACGCGAAGCCGCCGATGTGCGCGAAGTACGCCACGCCGCCGCCGCCGCCCGTCGGGTTGGCGACGCCGTAGAAGCCGAACGCGAGCTGCTGGATGAACCAGAAGCCGAGGATCAGCAGCGCCGGCAGCTCGAGGATCGTGAAGAAGAAGATGATGAAGATCAGCGTCACCACGCGTGCCCGCGGATACAGCAGGATGTAGCCGCCGAGCACGGCCGCGACGGCGCCCGAGGCGCCGATCGTGGGGATCGCGGCGTCGAGGTCGATGAGGAACTGCGCGGCGAGCGCGACGAGCCCGCCGAGCAGGTAGAAGAGCACGAACTTCACGTGCCCCATCGAGTCCTCGACGTTGTTGCCGAAGATCCACAGGAACAGCATGTTGCCGGCGAGGTGCAGGATGCTGCCGTGCATGAACATCGACGAGAACGCCGTCATCCAGAACGCGGGCTGACTCGGCGCGTCGCCGGTGACCCCATCCATCCCCTCGCAGACGATCTGCTGGCCGGCGATCGCGCACTCCATGCCCGGATGGGAGAACTCGTACGGGATCGCGCCCCAGTCGACGACGCCGGCGTCGTCGGGGCCCGAGAAGATGCCGCCGCGCTGCAGGAGGAAGTAGACGAGCACGTTGATCGCGATCAGCGCGATCGTGACGAAGGCCGTGCGATCCGTCGGGATGTTGTCCTTGAGCGGGAACACGCGCGATCTCGCGCGCAGGCTACCCGGCGCCGGGGCGGCCGGGCTGGAAGACCTGACGCTGGACGGCCGCCATCAGGTCGTCGGGGACGCCGTCGGGATCGATCAGGCGCTCGAGCGCCAGGCCGTTGGAGAACGCCATCGTCAGGATCGCCCAGCGCTGATCGTCGAACGCCGCTCCCTGGGGCGCCAGCTCGGCGATCTTCGCGCGCAGCCGCCGGTAGCTGTCGGAGAACGCGGCCAGCAGCGCCGGCTCGCGCGCGGCGTGCACCCAGAACTCGATCCCCAGCAGCAGGAACTGCGAGCGGTGCTCGTCGACCGGCTGGCGCGCGAGCGCCGCAAGCTTGGCCTCGTCGCTGTCGTGCTCGGCGAGCAGCTCGCGCAGGTCCTCGACCTGCCGGTCGACGACCTCCTCGAACAGCGCGAGGAACAGCCCCGCCTTGCTCTTGAACGTCGAGTAGACCGCGCCCTTGGTGTAGCCGGCGTCGTCTGCGATCTCGTCGAGCGTCGTGGCGTGGTAGCCATGCTCATAGAAGCGCCGCTGCGCCACCGCGAGCAGGTCGCGCCGCGTGAGCGCGGCGCGCTCCGAACGGGTCAGCCTGATCGCGGTGCTCACGGCGTCGTCATGCCGCCGGAGCGGCTTCTGAACGGGGCTCGGCTTGCGCCGGCGGCCGCGTCGCGCAGCGGCGCCAGCCAGTCGGGCGGCAGCACCGCCCGCAGGTGGCCGGCGTAGTCGGGCGCGACGCGCTTCGCGTAGGCCGCGGCCGCGCGGTGCTCGACGAACGGGCGCAGGTCATCGGACATCATCAGCGCCGAGAGGTTGACGGCGATCTGGAAGTCGGCGGCGTTGAGCTGCTCGCCGCCGAGCAGCCCCTCCTGCAGCCAGGCGTCGACCTGGTCCAGGCGCTCGGGCAGCAGGACGAGGTCGTCGCGCCCCGCCTCGTCGGTCGCGCGGTGCGCGCCGGTCGCGAGGCGGACGACCAGCGGCGCCGACATCCGCAGCGCGGCGCGCATCGGCGCGCTGCGCGCGGGCGTCATGACGCTGCGAAAGGCCCCGCGGTCGCGGCGCGCGATGCAGTAGAAGATCCGGCGCGTCGCGTTCTGCAGCTCCTCGCCCCAGCGCTCGGCGTGCTCGACGGCCTTGCGCTGCGCCGGGTCGCGGGGAAACAGCGGCTTCTCGGGCACGACCTCGTCGAGCACGCGCGAGATCGCGCGCGTGCCCTGCACCTTGCGCCCGTCGATCTTCAGCGCCGGCACGCCCATCGTCGGAAATCCGAGGCCGAGCATGATGAACGCGTGCGCGCCCGGCATGAGCGTCATGGTGCGGTAGTCGAGCTCCTTGTGCTCGAGCATGAGGCGCCCGGTGTAGACCGAGTTGGACCCCGGGAACATGTACAGCTTGACCTTGGTCGGCAACGCGTCCTCTTCCCCTTGGTGACGAGATACCGGCGGTACTTTGATACCGACGGTATGCGAAGTCAAGGTCAGGCGCTGAGCGCGAGCGGGCCCGAGCCCGGCTCGTCCTGCGCGACGTGCTGGTCGGCGTGGTAGCTCGAGCGCACGAGCGGGCCGGCGGCGACGTGGTCGAAGCCCAGCTCGTAGGCGGCGGCCTCGAGCGCCTTGAACTCGTCGGGGTGCCAGTAGCGCACGACCGGCAGGTGGCGCTCGGTCGGGCGCAGGTACTGGCCGACGGTGAGCACCTGCACGCCGTGCTCGCGCAGGGCGGCGAGCGCGTCGACCATCTCGTCGTGCGTCTCGCCGAGGCCGACCATCAAGCCGGACTTCGTCACGACCTCGTCCCCACCCATCTCCTTGGCGTTTCGCAGCACGCGACAGGAGCGTTCGAACGTCGAGCCGCGGCGCGCGACGGGATACAGGCGCGGCACGACCTCGACGTTGTGATTGAAGACGTCGGGGCGCTCGGCGATGACCTTCGCCAGCGGCATCTCCTGGCCGCGGAAGTCCGGCGTCAGGACCTCGACCTTGCAGCGCGGCGCCTGGATGCGGCACTGGCGGATGACGCCGACGAAGGCGCTCGCGCCGAGGTCGGGCAGGTCGTCGCGGTCGACGGACGTGATGACGGCGTGGCGCAGGCCCATCTTGGCGATCGAGCGCGCGACGCGGGCGGGCTCGAGCGGGTCGTTCCAGGTCGGCTTGCCGGTGCGCACGTTGCAGAAGCCGCAGCGCCGCGTGCAGGTGTCGCCGAGGATCATGAACGTCGCCGTGCCGCGCTCCCAGCACTCGCCGACGTTCGGGCAGGCCGCCTCCTGGCAGACGGTGTGGAGGTTCTCGTCCTTGATGA
Source organism: uncultured Actinomycetes bacterium (assembly GCA_963729125.1). Lineage (GTDB taxonomy): Bacteria > Actinomycetota > Thermoleophilia > Solirubrobacterales > Solirubrobacteraceae > CADCVQ01. The sequence continues at coordinate 507,728 of CAVSML010000007.1, read as the reverse complement.
GCTTCGTCAGCTCGCGGTAGCGCTCGCCGCCGGGCGCGGGGACCTTGAACCACGGCGGCTTGCGCTCGCGCATCGGCCGCACGTCGGGGCCGAGGACCGACAGCACGTCCATCCCGCCGGGGTTGGTGCGCGAGCGCGTCGAGAGGCGGCGTTCGTCGGTGGCCACTGCCTTCGAGGGTAGCGCCGTGCTCACAGCGGCTGCTCGACGCCGGACTCCTCCAGCGCCGTCTCGAGGTCGGCGATCGTGATCGCGATCTCGCGCCGTTCGAAGGCCTCGGCGAGATGGACCGCGACGCGCTCTGCGACCGTGTCGAGCGCGACTGGCGTCGGGTCCACGGTCTCGAGCTCCAGCGACGTCATCGAGACGTCGTCGAGGCCGCATGCCACGACCCACGCGAACGGCTCGAGGTCGTTGTCGACGTTGATCGCGAAGCCGTGCGTCGTGACGCCGCGCGAGACGTGCACGCCGATCGAGGCGATCTTGCGATCGCCGGTCCACACGCCCGTGTAGTCCGCCCCGTCCTCGGGGCGCCCGCGCGCCCGCAGGCCGGTCTCGGCGAGCGTCGCGACGATCGCGTCCTCGATCCGGCGCAGGTAGGCGATGACGTTGACGATCCGCACGATCGGATAGCCGACGAGCTGGCCGGGGCCGTGGTAGGTCAGGCGGCCGCCACGGTCGACGTTGACGATGTCGATGCCCTGAGCCCGGTAGAAGTCCTCGCCCAGGGGCAGCTCGCCGGGCACCGAGCGCCGGCCGCGAGTGTAGACGCGCGGGTGCTCGAGCAGCAGCAGCGTGTCGGGCAGCGCCTCGGCCTGGCGCGCGGCGCGCACGCGCTCCTGTAGCGCGAGCGCCGCGCGGTACTCGACGAGGCCGAGCCGGCAGACCCAGAGCTCGTCGAGGGTCATCGCGTGCCCGCGGGCCTAGGCCTCGTAGCTCTCGACGCGCTTCTTGACGTTCGCGAGAAAGCGCGCCGCCAGCGCGCCGTCGATCGCGCGGTGATCCCAGGACAGCCCGAGGATGACCATCGGGCGGATCGCGATCGCGTCCTCGCCGAACTGGTCGGTGACGACGACGGGGCGTTTGACGATCGCCTCGATGTCGAGGATCGCGACCTGCGGCAGGCTGATCACGGGCGTTGCCATGAGCGAGCCGAACTGCCCCGGGTTCGTGATCGTGAAGGTCCCGCCGCGGACGTCGTCGGGGGTCAGCTGGCGTGCCCGCGCGCGCCGCGCGAGGTCGCGGATGCGCCGCGACAGCCCCTCGGGGCTGAGGTCCTGCGCGCCGCGCACGACCGGCACGATCAGGCCGTCGTCGCCGAGGTCGACGGCGATGCCGAGGTTGACCTGCTCGTGGATCGTGTGAACCTCGCCCTCGAGCCAGGCGTTGACGTGGGGGAACTCGACGAGCGCGTGGATGACGCAGCGCGAGATCAGCGGCAGCGCGGTGATGCCGAGCTGCTTGCGCACGATCTCGATGCGCGACATGTCGACCTCGATCCAGGTCGTGCAGGTCGCGGCGGTCTGCAGCGAGCGGTGCATGTGCTCGCCGATCAGCGAGCGCATGCGCGACAGCGCCCGGCCCTCGGGCGCGACGTACGGCCCGTGCGACAGCGAGCCGCCGGCGCCGGGCCGGTATGGGCTCTCGGAGTGCAGGGCGGGCTCGGCGCCGGCCGCCGCGGGGCGCTGTGCGCCGCCGTGGCCCTGGACGAACGCCATCACGTCCTGCTTGCGCACGCGGCCGTCGCGGCCGGTGCCTTCGATCTGGTCGAGGTCGACGTCGTGCTCGTCGGCGATCCGCTGGACGACCGGCGAGTAGCGGCGCGCCGCGCGCGCCCGCGGCGCATCGGACGGCAGCGCCGGCGCCGGCGCGGCGGCGGCGGCGCGCGGGGGCTGCGGCGGGGGCAGCGGTGTGACCGCCGGCCGGGCCTCGGGCCTCGGCGTCGCTGCGGGCGGCGGCAGGGGCACGAGGGGCGCGCCGGGATCGGCGTCGGTGGCGATCCGCGCGAGCGTCACGCCGACGTTGACGGTCACGCCGACCTGGACGAGGATCTCGACGAGCCGGCCGCTGGCCGGCGACGGGATCTCGGTGTCGATCTTGTCCGTCGACACCTCGCCGACCGGCTCGTCGGCCCGCACCCAGTCGCCGGGCTGCTTGTGCCACGCGACGACCGTGCCCTCGGCGACGGACACCCCCATCTGGGGCATCGTGACGTTGACGACCGTCGCGGGCTCAGTACTCGAGGAGCTGACGGCAGGCCTCCCTCACGCGCTCGACGGACGGCAGCACCGCGGCTTCCAGCGGCGGTGAGAACGGGATCGGGCAGTCGGGCGTGGCGACGCGCACGATCGGCCCGTCGAGGTCCTCGAAGCCGTGCTCGGCGATCAGCGCCGCGACCTGTGCGCCGGCCGCACACGTCGCGTTGGCCTCGTCGACGATCACGACCTTCGAGCAGTGGCGCACCGCGCCGAGGATCGCCTCCTCGTCGAGCGGCACGAGCGAGCGCAGGTCGAGCACCATGATCGACGCGCCCTCGAGGTCGCCCGTCGCCTCGAGCGCGGTGTGCACCATCGCGCCGTAGGTGATGACGACGAGGTCGTCGCCCTCGCGCGCGACGCGGGCGCGGAAGGGCGTCTCGTAGGAGCCCTCGGCGACCTCGCCCTTGATGCGGCGGTAGAGGTGCTTGTGCTCCATGAAGACGACCGGATTGGGGTCGCGCATGGCGGCGACGATCAGGCCCTTGGCGTCCTCGGCGGTGCTCGGCGCGACGACCTTCAGGCCGGGCGCGTGCATGAACCACGCCTCCGGGCTCTGGGAGTGGAACGGGCCGCCGGAGAAGCCGCCGCCGCTTGGCAGGCGCACGGTGATGTTCACCGGCAGGTCCTGGCGGTAGTACATCTTCGCGGCGGTGTTGACGAGCTGGTCGAAGCCGCAGGCGATGAAGTCGGAGAACTGCATCTCGCAGACCGGGCGCATGCCGACGACGGCCGCGCCGATCGCGGTGCCGATGATCGCCGACTCCGCCAGCGGCGTGTCCATCACGCGGTCGGCGCCGAACTCGTCGAAGAAGCCGTCCGTCACCTTGAACGCGCCGCCGAAGACGCCGATGTCCTCGCCCATCAGCAGCACGCGCTCGTCGCGGCGCATCTCCGTGCGCAGCCCGTCGGAAATCGCGCGCAGGTAGGTCATCTCGGTCATGGCCGAAACCCGCTCCACGGCGCGGCGCCGTCCTCGAGCACGATCTCCTCGGCGTCGCGCGGATGAAAGACGCGCTCGGTCGCCGTCGCCGGATCGGGCATCGGCCCTGCGAGCGCGACCTCGGCCGCGCGCTCGACCTCGGCGCGCACCTCCTCGCGCAGCGCGTTGACGTCGTGGCCGAGCGCGCCGACGCGCGCGCTCTGGCGGTCGATCGGATCCTTCTTGCGCCACTCCTCGACGAGCGCCTTGGGCACGTACTTCATGTCGTCGTGGGCGCCGTGGCCGTGCATGCGCATCGTGACCGCCTCGATCAGCGTCGGCCCGCCGCCGGCGATCGCGCGCTCGCGCGCCTCGCGCGTGGCCTCGAAGATGGCCTCGGCGTCGTTGCCGTCGACGCTGAAGCCGGGGAAGCCGTAGCCGGCCGCGCGCTCGACGGGGTCGACGGCGAACTGCAGTCGCGTCGGCGTCGAGTAGGCGAACTGGTTGTTCTCGAGCACGAAGATCACCGGCAGGCGCTGCACGCCGGCCCAGTTCATCGCCTCGTGGAAGTCCCCGCGCGACGTCGAGCCGTCGCCGAACCACGTCAGCGCGCAGCGCGCCTCGCGGCGCAGCTTGAACGCCATCGCCATGCCCGTCGCGACGAGCATCATGTCCGGCAGCATCGAGGTCATCCCGACGCAGCCGGTGCGGCGGTCGCCGAAGTGGATGTTGCCGTCGCGGCCGTTGGTCACGCCGGCGGCGCGGCCCATGTACTGGCTGAGGACCGTCGCGGCGTCGACGCCGCGCACGAGGTGCGCGCCGAGGTCGCGGTGCAGGACGCAGAGGCGGTCCTGCGCGGCCATCGCCCATGCCGCGCCGACCGACACGGCCTCCTGGCCGAATCCGTCGTAGAACGAGCCCGGGACCTTGCCCTGGCGGTAGAGGTTCATGGCGCGTGCCTCGACGGCGCGCATCATGAGCATCGCGCGCAGCAGCCCGACGCGGTCGTCGGGCGTCAGGTGCGGGGGCTCGGCGTGGGTCGTGGGACCGGTGGGACGTTCCGTGCTGCCTGTGCTCGAACGGGTGCTGGTCGCCATGTTCGCCTTTCCGTGTGCCCGCGAGCCGGGATCTCCGCTCGCCGTCGCGCATCCCGTCGGGATCGCCGCGCGAGATGCGGTACTTCCTCGGCCGAGGGTACCGGGAACGTACGCTGGTCGGCGTGAGTGATCGAGATCGTGGAGCGCTCGCGCCGCGCGCGGAGCGTTTGCGCTGGCGCCTGCGAGGCGCCTGGCTGTGGCCGACCTTCGTCGTCGCGACGGTGCTCGAGATGGCCCTGCTGCACTGGCTGCCGGTGCAGGGCGACGCCACCGGCTGGGTCGGCGGGCTGCTTGCGGCGGGCTGTGTGAACCTCATCGCCGTCGTGCTGGTCGGCACCATCGGCGGGATCGTGCTGCGTCACCGCCGGCCGGACATGCCGAAGGTCGTGGCCGACAACTACGCGGGCACCGTGGCGCTGGGGCTCGTCGCCGTCGCGTTCGTCGTCGCCGGGGTGCTGCACCGGCCCTCGATCACCGACCGCCGCGCCGCCTTCGGCGAGCAGTCCGAGGCCGTGCGGACGTGGGTCGCACACCACGGCGACGCCTTCGCCCGCGCGAACGTCGCGCGCGCCGACAGCGTGCTGATCGACAGGGATCTCCACCGCACGTGCGTGCCCACGCGCGACCCCAAGCGCGACCTGTGCCTGTTCGTCGACACGTCGATGTCGCCGCCGTCGATCAGGCGCGATCGCAGCCGCGAGCCGAACGCGAGCCTCGTCCGGGGACGCTGAGCCCGACGCATCGACTCAGGTTGTGCAATCGCAGGCTTCTTGCATGCCCGCCCGACTTAAGCGCGCAGCGCCGGATGCCGATGAATGTCGCATGGGTGGCACGCGCGCTCTTCTCGCTTCGCTCGGCGCGAGCATCTCGCTCGTGGCGGGGGCCGCGCTGTCGCTGCTGGTCGTGAGCTTCGTCTTCGCCTACGACGGCCTCGGCGGCCCCAGCGATCCGACCACGACGCAGGCCGCGCTGCTGCTCGACGGCTCGACGACGACGCCGTCCGCCGCGCGTGCCGCGCGCCGCCGGGCCACCGCGCCGCTGGTCATCGAGGCCGATCCGAAGCCGCGCGCCGTGGCCAGCACCGTCACACCGCGCCCGTCGTCCGGGCGGACCGTGGCGTCGCCCCGCAACCAGCTCAAGGGCGGGACCCCGAACGTCGCCGCGATCGACCCGAACGCCCCGTCCAGCGGCTCCGGCTCGGCCGGCTCCAACCCCGGCGATGGCGTCCGCGACCTCGGCGACAGCGTCAGCGCGACCGTCCAGGACACCGGCAAGGCCGCCGGCGCCGTGACACAGCCGCTCGGGCCGCCCGTCAGCCAGGCCGTGCAGAAGGTGCTCGACCTGCTCGGCGACCTGCTGAAGAAGGCGACCGGCGCGCTCGGCGGCGCGCTGGACAAGACGCTCGGCAAGTAGCCGTCGCTCAGAACGCCAGCGCGAGCGGCTGCTCGAGCAGCGCGCGGATGCGGGCGAGGAACCGCGCGGCGTCGGCGCCATAGAGGATGCGGTGATCGCAGGCGAGCGTGACGCCCATCGTGTGGCGCGCGACGAGCTCGCCGTCGCGCACGACCGCGCGCGGCGCCAGCGCCCCGACGGCGAGGATCGCGGCCTGCGGCGGGTTGATCACCGCGGTGAAGTCCGTGACGCCGTACATGCCGAGGTTCGAGACCGTGAACGTGCCGCCGCTGAGCTCGGGCGGCGTGACCGTGGCGGAGCGCACGCGCTCGGCCAGCGCGCGCGACTCGGTGGCGATCTCGCGCAGCGACTTGCGGTCGGCGTCGAAGATCGTCGGCACGACGAGCGCGTCCGTCGCCGCGACGGCGACGCCGACGTTGACGCGGCTGTGCAGCTCGAACTTGCCGTCGCGGTAGCTGCCGTTCGCGCGCGGGAACTCGCGCAGCGCGAGCGCACAGGCGCGCACGACCATGTCGTTGTAGGAGGGCACGTCGCCGCCGAGGTCCTTGAGCTCGGTGCGCAGCAGTACGCAGGCCTCCATGTCGATCTCCGTGCGCAGCGTGAACTCGGGGACCGTGGCCTTGGACTCGGCCATCCGCCGTGCGATCACCTGCTGGATGCGGGTGAGCTCCTGGATCGTGACGTCGCCCTTGGCGGTGCCGGTCTCGGCGGGCCGTTGCGCGGGAGCCACGGCCGCGGGCTCGGGCGCACGGGGCGGCGCGGGCGGCTCGGGCGCGGCGGGGAGGGGAGCGGCCGGCGCGGCCACGACCGGAGCGCCCGGGTCGCGCACGGCCTCTTCGACGTCGGAGCGCACGATCCGCCCGCCGGGACCGCTGCCGGTCACGGTATGCAGGTCGATGCCCTGCTCTCGGGCGATGCGCCGGGCGAGCGGCGAGGCCTTTGGGCGTCCGGGCGGCGCCGGCGCGGGCGGCGCCTTCACCGTGGATGGCGGGCTTGCCGGGGGGGCCGCCGAGGCGCCTTCGGGTGGCGCCTTGGCATCGGCCGGCGCACCAGGCGAGGCGCCGCCTCCGTCACCGTCGTCCAGGCGGGCGATGACCTCGCCGATCGGCAGCGTCTCACCGGCCGCGACGACGATCGACAGCACGCCCGCGGCGTCGGACTCGAACGTCAGCGTCGCCTTGTCGGTCTCGATCTCCGCCAGCGGCTCGCCGCGCGCGACCGGCTCGCCGTCGGACTTCAGCCACTTGAGGATCGTGCCCTCCTCCATCGAGTCCGACAGGCGCGGCATGACGATCTCGGCAGCCATCAGTGCCTCTTCGTCGTCGCCAGCACGGCGTCGATGACCTGCGGCTCGTGCGGGAACGCCAGCTGCTCAAGCGGCTTGGAGTAGGGCATCGGCACGTCGGCGCCCGTGACGCGCTGGATCGGGGCGTCGAGGTCGTCGAAGGCCTGTTCGGCGATCAGCGCCGCGAGGTTCGCTCCGACGCCGCCGTGCGGCCAGCCCTCCTCGACGATCACGCAGCGGTTGGTCTTGCGAACCGACGCGAGGATCGTGTCGAGGTCCAGCGGGCGCAGCGTGCGCGGGTCGATGACCTCTGCCTCGATGCCGTGCTTGTCGCTCAGCGTCTTGGCGGCGCGGGCGGCCGTCAGCGCCATCCGCGAGATGCCGACGATCGTCACGTCCGAGCCCTGGCGGCGGATCGCGGCCTCGCCGAAGCGCACCGTGTGGTCCTCGTCGTCGGGCACCTCGCCGCGCTGGCCGTAGAGGTACTCGTGCTCGATGAAGACGACCGGGTTGTCGTCGCGGATCGCGGACTTCAGCAGGCCCTTGGCGTCGGCCGCGGTCGTCGGCACGGCGACGAGCAGGCCGGGGACGTGCAGGTACAGCGCCTCCCACGAGTGCGAGTGCGTCGGGCCGAGCTGGTGTCCGGCGCCCTGCGGCATGCGCACGACCAGCGGCACCTTGACCTGGCCGCCGAACATGTAGCGGATCGACGCGGCGTGGTTGACGATCTGGTCCATCGCCAGCAGCGAGAAGTTGATCGTCATGAGCTCGACGACGGGGCGCAGGCCGGTCATCGCAGCGCCGACGCCCATGCCGACGATCGTGTTCTCGGAGATCGGCGTGTCGCGCACGCGCTTCTCGCCGAACTCCTCGAGCAGCCCCGCGGTCACCTTGAAGGCGCCGTTGAAGACGCCGATGTCCTCGCCCATCAGCAGCACGTTGTCGTCGCGCGCCATCTCCTCGCGCAGCGCCGCGTTGAGCGCCTCGCGGTAGCGCATCACGGCCACGTCTAGTCCTCGTCTCGCTGCGCGTCGTCGGCGGGCTTGGCGGTATCGGGCGGCGGCGTCTCGTTGGATCCGACGGAGCGCTCGTACTCGGCGTGGCCGGGCAGGCTCTCGGTCATGCCGCGCTCGTCCTCGCCGCGGTGCGGCGTCGAGGTGCGCTCGTCGACGGAGTACCAGCCGCGGACCTGCTCGCCGAGCACGTAGATGTCGTCGTAGAGCTCGTTCGGCGAGGGGTGCGGCGAGGCGTCGGCGAACGCCACGGAGGCGTCGACGCGCTCGATCGCCTCGCGGTCCAGCGCCTCGCGCTCGTCGGCGGTCAAGACACCCGCCTCGACGAGCTGGTTGCCGAAGATCGTCAGCGGATCGCGCTTGCGCCACTCGTCGACCTGCTCCTTCGTGCGGTACTCCTCGGGATCGGCCATCGAGTGGCCGCGGAAGCGGTAGGTCAGCGCCTCGACGAGCACCGGCCGGCGCTCCTCGCGCGCGATCCGCAGCGCCTCGGTCGTGACGGTGTAGGTGTCGTGCACGTCCATGCCGTCGCAGCGCATGCCGGGCACGCCGAAGCCCTCGCCCTTGCGCAGCAGGTCGGTGACCGCCGAGTGGCGCTCCAGCGACGTGCCCATGCCGAAGCGGTTGTTGGTGATCATGAAGACGACCGGCAGCTTCCACAGGGCCGCGAGGTTCATCGTCTCGCCGAACGTGCCCTGGTTGGATGCGCCGTCGCCGAACTGGCACAGCGTCGCCTCGTCGAGGCCCTTGTAGTCGGATGCCAGCGCGAAGCCCGCAGCGATCGGCAGGTTTCCGCCGACGATCCCGTAGCCGCCCATGAAGCGCTTGTCGATGTCGAACATGTGCATCGAGCCGCCGCGCCCGCGACACAGCCCGTCGACGCGGCCGAAGAGCTCGGCCATGACGCGGTTGGGATCCGAGCCGCGCGCGAGCGTGTGCCCGTGCGAGCGATACGTCGAGATGAGGTAGTCCCGGTCGCGCAGCGCGCGCGTCGAGCCGACGATCGTGGCCTCCTCGCCGATCGCCAGATGCAGGAAGCCGCCGACCTTCGCCTTGGCGTACATCTCTCCTGCGCGCTCCTCGAAGCGGCGGATGAGCGTCATCGTCGCCAGCCACTCGCGCGCGACCTCCGGCTCGGGAAGGCCGGCGTTCCGTGCGAGGTCGGCTACGGGCTCTGCCATCTGCGATCAGCCTAGCGGCCGGGCATTGCCGCGCCGTTTCGACGCCGGGACGCTGATCGCGGGCAAGATGGCTGCGCGCGCTTGACAGCGCCGCCGCGCCTGTCGACCCTGGTGACGTGCCGGAGCGCGCGATCACTCGGCGGCGATTCGTGCAGGGCGCCGTCGCGGTGGCAGTCGGCGGGGCGGCGGCTGGCGCGAGCGCCGAGGCGCAGGCCGCCCGGCGCAGGCCTCGTCGCCGGACGCGCCGGCGCGAGGACGTCGTCGTCGTCGGTGCCGGCCTGTCGGGGTTGATCGCCGCGCGCGAGATCGTGCGCGCGGGCCACTCCGTCGCGGTGATCGAGGCGCGCGGCCGCGTCGGCGGGCGGATGCTGAGCCGGCCGATCGCCGGCGGCGAGGTCGTCGACCTCGGCGCGGAGTTCATCGGACCGACGCAGAACCGGATCGCGGCGCTCGCCCGCGAGCTCGGCATCGAGACGTTCCGAAGCTACGTCGAGGGCAAGAGCGTGTACGTCGCCGACGGCCGGCGCTCGACGTACGCCGACACCGGCCTGACGGGGATGGCGCCGCCGGACCCGGCGGCGCTCGTCGACCTGCTGTTCGCGACGTCGGCGCTGGACCGGCTGTCGCGGGGCGTGCCCGTCGCCGCGCCGTGGGAGGCGGCGCGCGCGAACGAGTACGACGGCCAGTCGCTGGAGACGTGGCTGCGGCGCAGCACGACCTACGCGCGGCCGTTTCGCAACATGGCGACGGCGGCGCTGCGGCCGATCTTCGGCGCCGAGCCGCGCGAGCTGTCGCTGCTGTACGCGCTGTACTTCGTCGCGGCGTCCGGTGACGAGGTCACGCCGGGGACGTTCGAGCGCAACTTCAGCACGCGCAACGGCGCCCAGCAGGACCGCATCGCGGGCGGCACGCAGGCGATCGCGCTCGCGCTCGCACGCCTGCTCGGGCGACGCGTCGTGCGCCGCTCGCCGGTGCGGCGGATCGTCACCGGCCGCGGCTACGCCGACGTGATCTCCGACCGCTACGTCAACCGCGCGCGCAGGGTGATCGTTGCGCTGCCGCCGGTGCTGGCGGGCGCGATCCGCTACGAGCCCGGCCTGCCCGCGGTGCGCGACGGCCTGACGCAGCGCTTGACGCAGGGCAACCTCGTCAAGGTCCAGGCGGTCTACGAGCGGCCGTTCTGGCGCGCCGACGGGCTCAACGGCGCCTCGATCGCCGACCTCGGTCCATGCAACATCACCTTCGACAGCTCGCCGCAGGACGGCGGGCCCGGCGTCCTGCTGGGCTTCGTCGGCGGCGACGAGGCGCGCGGCTTCCGCCGCCTGCCAGCGGCCGAACGCCGGCAGCGCGCGCTCGAGAGCCTCGGCCGCGCGTTCGGAGCGCGGGCGCTGGCGCCGATCGACTACGTCGAGATGGACTGGGCCGGCGAGCAGTGGTCGCGCGGCGGTCCGGTCGCCGTCGCCGGGCCGGGCCTGCTGACGGGCTACGGCCGCGCGCTGCGCGAGCCCGCCGGGCGCATCCACTGGGCCGGAGCGGAGACCGCGACGTACTGGAACGGCTACATGGACGGCGCCGTGCGCGCCGGCGAGCGCGCCGCGCGCGAGGTGCTGGAGCGGCTGTAGGCTCGCGCGACCATGCTGGCGCGGGGCTCGCCGTCAGCGGTCGCAAGGACTGACGCGAGGGGTGTGTGTCGAGTTCGTGCGGCTGAGCCGCACCAACTCGACACACCCCCACGCGAAACGACGCAAGCTCAGGCGTCGACCGCGCACCAGCGGTCGACGAAGTCCTCGACGTCGAGCACCGACAGGTCCTCGCGCAGGCGCCGCGCGCGCCGCGCCGCCTCCGGCGCGGCGAGGTCCCAGAACAGCACGACCTCGCCCGAGGCGATGTCGACGACCTCGATGTGGTCGATGCGCTTCGGATCGAGTCCCGCGGGCCTGCGACCGGCGCGCGTGTACAGCAGCCGGTAGTGGCGATTGGCCTTCATGCCCGGCAACGTAGCTCTCCGGCGGCCCAGCGCGATGCACTGCAACGCGTCCGTCACGCGCGCAGCGCCGCGGCGGCCCGTTCGAGCGCCTCGTCGCCGTGGAAGACCGCGCCGTCCGGCAGCCACAGCGCCGGCACGCCGCGCACGCCGCGCCCGGCCGCCAGCGCGGTCGCGTCCTCCAGCCGCGCGGCGATCGAACGCAGCCCCGCGCCCTTGATGACGGCGGCGGGATGCATCTCGCACGCCGCGGCGGCGATCAGGACGTTGTCGGACGCGCTCAGGTCGCGGCCGCCGGCGAACGCCTGGCGAAACGCCGCCAGCGCGAACGGCACCGTGCGCCCGATCTGCTTGGCGTAGGTCGCGGCGCGCATCGCGAACAGGCTGTCGAAGGGAAACGGCTGCGGCCAGCGCAGCGGCTGCAGGCCGCGGCGCTCGGCGACGCGCGCGATGCGGTCGAAGTACGCCTCGCGGTCGGTCTCACAGCGCCAGCCCTCGAGCGAGTCGGCGCCCGGCAGGCCCGTCGCCATGACCGGGATCCACTCGGCGCCGACCGGCAGCTCCTGGATGACGCGCTCGGCGGCGAGGTAGGCCTCCGGGCTGAAGAGGTCGAAGTAGAACGCGGGCCCGGCCGCTTCGGCCGACTCAGCCGTGGATGATCCAGCCATCGGCGTCGCGGGCGGCCTCCATGACCGCCTCCGACAGCGTCGGGTGGCCGTGCACCATGCGCGCGACCTCACCGAAGCCGCCCTCCAGGGCGCGCACGTTGACGAGCTCCTGGATCAGCTCTGTCGCGCGGGTGCCGACGATGTGGCCGCCGAGCAGCTCGCCGTACGTGCGGTCGCCGACGACCTTCACGAGGCCCGCGCGGTCGCCGTAGACCGTGCCCGCGCCGACGGCGCCGAAGCTGCAGCGCCCGACGACGACGTCGTGGCCGGCATCGATCGCCTCCTGCTCGGTGAGCCCGAAGCTGCCGACGTTCGGATAGCAGAAGGTCGCGCGCGGCACGTCGGCGTAGTCGATCGCGTGCGTCTCGAGGCCCGCCGCGTCCTCGGCCGCGACGACGCCCTCGTCGGAGGCCTTGTGCGCGAGCGCAGGACCCGCGACGAGGTCGCCGATCGCGTAGACGCCGGCCAGCGACGTGCGCATCGCCCCGTCGACGGCGACGTGCCCGGTGTCGGTCAGCTCGATGCCCGCTTCCTCGAGGCCGAGGCCCTCGACGTCGGGTGCGCGCCCGGCCGCGATCACGAGCCACTGGGCGCTCGCCGGCGCGCCGCCGACGGTGAACGTGACCTCGTCGTCGCCGGTCTGCACGTTCTCGACGAAGACGCCGGTGCGCACGATGATGCCCTGCTTCTTGAAGGCGCGCTCGGCGATCTTCGAGATGTCGGCATCCTCGGTCGGCAGCACGCGATCCAGGCCCTCGTAGAGCGTGACGTCCGTGCCCAGGCGCGCGTAGGCGGAGGCGATCTCGGTGCCCGAGGCGCCGGCGCCGACGACGGCCATCGAGGCCGGCAGCTCGCTCAGCGCCCACGCCTCCTCGGTGCCGATGACGCGGCCGCCGAAGCTGGTGCCCGGCAGCGCCTTCTTGACCGAGCCGGTCGCGAGGACGACGAAGCGCGCGGCGATCTCGGTGCCGTCGAAGTTGCCGCCGACCTTGACGTTCGCGTCGTCGGTGACCGACGCGTGGCCCTCGATGACCTCGATGGCGTTCTTCTTGAAGAGCCCCGAGACGCCGCCGGTCAGCGTCTTGATGACCTTCATGCGGCGCGCGCCGACGGCATCGAAGTCGACCTGCGGCTCGGGCACCGTGATGCCGAAGTCGCCGGCGGCGCGGATGTCGCCGAGCACGTCGGCGACGCGCAGCACGGCCTTCGCGGGGATGCAGGCGTAGTTCAGGCAGCGCCCGCCGACCTGGTCGGCCTCGACGACGGCGGTCTTCATGCCAAGCTGGGCGGCTCGGATCGCGGCGACGTAGCCGCCCGGGCCGGAGCCGATGACGATGCAGTCATAGGAGCTCTCTGGCATCGCGCTGAGGCTATCGGGTGGGTCCGGCGGCGCCGGGGCGATCGGGCATCTGCAGGCGCGCCATCGCGCGGATGAGCTTCCAGAACAGCAGCCCCAGCAGGCCGATCGCGATCGCCAGCGCGAGGCCCACCCACCACTTCTGCACGCGCGTCAGCGCGAGCGAGAAGACGACGATCTGCAGCCCCAGGATGCACTGGAAGCCGAGCACCGCCCAGTACTTGCGCGCGAGCATCCCGATGCCGGCGAGCACGAGCACCCCCGTCGTCAGGATCGCGAACGTCGTCGGGTCGCCCTGGTCGGAGGAGAGGTCGTCGACGGTCAGCGTCGCGATGACGTTCGCGACGGCGAAGGCGAACGCGACGACCGCGGCGATCGTGACGACGCGCGGGCGCTCGCCGGGCGCCAGCGGCTCGAGGCCCTGGCGGATCGCCTCGTCGCGAGCGCGTCCGCGGGCGTAGCGGTTGGGGGGCGCCTCGGCCTCGGGCTCCGTCGTGAGCCCGGCGGGCTCCGGCGGCGGCTCGGCGGCGGGCGGCGCGGCGGGGCGCGCGCGCTTGCGGCTACGCGCTCCCATCGGCGTGCTCCCCCGCGGCGGCGACGGCCCCGTGCAGCGCGGCGGCGGCGGCGCGCGGGTCCTCGGCGTCGGCGATCGCGCGCACGACCGCGATCCGGCGCGCTCCGGCGGCCAGCACGTCGCCGACGTTCGAGGCGTCGATGCCGCCGATCGCGAAGAACGCCACCGGCGCGTGGCGCGCGGCGAAGCGCACGAGCTCGACGCCGACCGCGGGGCGGCCGGGCTTGGTCGGCGTGGCGTAGACCGGCCCGACGCCGATGTAGTCGGCCGCGCCGGCGGCGTCGATCTCGCCGGGGAAGTGCGTCGACTGCCCGACGAGCGCGTGCTCGCCCGCCAGCGCGCGCGCCTGCGGCACGTCGATGTCGTCCTGGCCGACGTGGCAGCCGTCGGCGCCGGCCTCGAGCACGAGGTCCGGGCGATCGTTGAGGATCATCAGCGCGCCTGTCTCGTCGCACAGGCGCCGCGCGGTCGCCGCCGCCGCCAGCAGCTCGTCGCGCCCGGCCTCCTTGTCGCGCAGCTGGACGATGTCGACGCCGCCCGCGAGCGCCGGCGCGAGCACGTCCTCGAGCGCGCGGCCGCCCGGCCGCGCGGAGCAGATCATGTACAGGACGGCCCGCTGCAGGCGGGCTCGGCGGTCGCTGAGGTCGGGCACGCGGCCATTGTCGCAACGGGCCGCCGAGCAACGTGATCCGACCCCCTAACATGGAACGCACGGGAGCCCGCGGGTGCGGGCTGAGAGGGCGTCACGCCGACCGTCAACAGCTGATCCGGATCATGCCGGCGAAGCGAGGTGCAATGCCGCAGCAGCCAACCGCAACGTGTGACGTCGCCGTCATCGGCGGCGGAGTGATCGGGCTGAGCGTCGCCTGGCGGGCGGCGCAGCGCGGGCACCGCGTGCGCCTGTACGAGCGCGGCGAGCTCGGCGGCGGCGCCTCGCATGTCGCGGCCGGCATGCTCGCGCCGGTCACCGAGGCCGACCCCGGCGAGCTGGCGCTGCTCGAGCTCGGCCTGCGCAGCGCACGCATGTGGCCGTCGTTCGCCGCCGAGCTGGCCGAGGCCGCGGGGTCGGATCCCGGCCTTCGCTGCTGCGGCGCGCTCGTCGTCGCGCGCGACGCGGACGAGGCGCGCGCGCTCGAGCGTGAGCTCGCGCTGCGCCTGCAGCTCGGCCTCGAGGTGCAGCGGCTGCTGCCGAGCGCGGCCCGCGAGCGCGAGCCGTCGCTGACGCCGTCCTTCAGGCTCGCGCTTGCCGTGCCGAGCGACCACGTGGCTGACCCCCGCGCGACGGTAATCGCCCTCGCTGAGGCGAGCCGCCGCGCGGGGGTTGCCTTGTATACCCGCGCCGCGGTGCGGCGGATCACGTCCGAGCGCGCCAGGATCACCGGTCTCGAGCTCGCGGGCGGCGAGCTCGTCCGCGCCCGCCAGGTGGTCGTGGCCGCGGGCGCGTGGACGAGCGCCGTCGGTGGCCTGACCGACGCCGCGCGCCCACCGCTGCGCCCCGTGAAGGGTCAGATCATGCGCCTGCGCGACCCGGCCGGCGCGGGCATGCTGGAGCGCATCGTGCGCTTCGAGGGCGGCTATCTCGTGCCACGCGGCGACGGGCGCTACGTGCTCGGCGCGACGATGGAGGAGCGCGGCTTCGACACGAGCGTCACCGCCGGCGGCCTCTATGAGCTGCTGCGCGACGCCGGCGAGGTCGTGCCGGGCGTCCACGAGCTCGTCGTCGAGGAGCTGTCGGCGGGGCTGCGGCCCGCGACGCCCGACAACGCGCCGGTGCTCGGGCGCAGCGACGAGCTCGAGGGCCTCGTGTGGGCGACGGGCCATCACCGCAACGGCATCCTGCTGTCGCCGGTCACGGGCGAGATCGTCGCCGCGGCGCTCGGCGGCGACGAGGTTCCCGCCGCGTTCGCCGCGCGCCGCTTCGCCGGGGTGGCGGCGTGATCTACGTCAACGGCAGCCCGACCGACGGCGGCGAGAACCCGACGATCCGCGACGTGCTGCTGGCAGCCGAGATCGATCCCGACAGCGCCGGGATCGCCGTCGCCGTCGACGCCGAGATCGCGCGCCGCGGCGTCTGGCCGACGCTCACGCTGCGCGACGGCGCGCGCGTGGAGATCGTCACGGCGACGCAGGGCGGATGACCGCGCCGCTGCTCATCGCCGGCCGAGAGCTGCGCTCGCGCCTGCTGCTCGGCAGCGGCGGCTTCGCTCGCCTCCAGACGCTCGGCGACGCGATCGACGCCTGCCGGTGCGAGCTCGTCACGGTCGCGATGCGCCGCATCGACGCGGCGGCGCAGGGATCGCTGCTGGAGGTCATCGGCGCGCGCGGGGTCGACGTGCTGCCCAACACGGCCGGCTGCTTCACCGCGCGCGACGCCGTGCTCACCGCCCGGCTCGCGCGCGAGGCGCTGCAGACCGACTGGGTCAAGCTCGAGGTCATCGGCGACGAGCGAACGCTGCTGCCCGACGCGCCGGAGCTGCTCGCCGCCGCCGAGCAGCTCGTCGACGATGGCTTCGTCGTGCTGCCCTACACCAACGACGACCCCGTGCTCGCCCGCCGCCTCGAGGACGCCGGCTGCGCCGCGGTGATGCCGCTCGGCTCGCCGATCGGCAGCGGCATGGGGATCGCGAACCCCGCGAACATCGCGCTGATCGTCGAGGCGGCCGGCGTGCCGGTGATCCTCGACGCGGGCGTCGGCACGGCCTCCGACGCGGCGCTTGCGATGGAGCTCGGCTGCGACGGCGTGCTGTGCGCGAGCGCCATCTCGCGCGCGGCCGATCCCGTCGCGATGGCCCACGCGATCCGCCACGCCGTGCACGCCGGGTTGCTCGCGCGCGGCGCGGGGCGCATCGCACGGCGCACGCACGCCCGCGCGAGCTCTCCGCTTCAGGGCATGCCGGAGTTCGCCGAATGAGCGACTCCGACGCGCTGCTCGAGCGCTTCCTGGCGGCGTGGTCGGCGAGCGATTTCGCGGCCGAGCTTGCCGCCACCTGTGCGCCGGACCTGCATTACGAGGACCCGCTGACGTTCTCGCCGCTGATCGGGCCGGCGGCGCTCGCCGGCCACGTCGGGCGGCTGCGCACCGGCGCGCCGGACGCGCGCCTCGAGGGCACCGCGCCGCGCCTGACCGATGGGCGCTTCGTCGCCGCGCCGGCGCGGCTGCTGGCGACGCACACCGGCGCGCTCGGCGAGTTCCCGCCGTCGAAACGCGCGATCGTCGTGCAGACGATCCTCTACTGCGAGCTCGACGAGTCCCGCACGCGGCTGTGGCGCGTGCGGGCGTTCTTCGACCTCTACGACGCCGCGATCCAGCTCGGCGTGCTGCCCAAGCCCGGCACGGCAAGCGCCCGCGCGCTGCTGATGCTGCGCGGGTTCGGGTTGCGCGCTACTTCGTGACGGTGATCGAGCCCTTCTGGTTGGGGTGGATCGTGCAGACGTAGGCGATCATGCCGGCCGTCGTCGGCGTGTAGTCGAAGGTGTCGCCGGCGTCCATGTTGCCCGAGTCGAATTCCGCGCCGTCGGTCGCGGTGACCGTGTGCGGGATCTTTCCGTCGGTGTTCTCCCAGACGATCTTCTGGTCGACCTTGGCCGTGATCGCGGCGGGCACGTACTGGATGTCCTTCATCGTGACCTTCACCTCGCCGGAGGCGCTCGGCTCGGCGGCCGCCGGCGGCGCGGCGGGCGTGCTGGCGGTGTCCTTCTCGTCGTCGCCACAGCCGGCGAGGACGCCGCCGGCGGCGAGCGCGAGGCAGGCGAGGGCGGTGACGGGCAGGCGGGGCATATCGTTCTCCTGGGGGATCGTACGAAGGGCGTGGGGTCCGCCGACCCTATCCGCCCGCGGTGCCCGCGCGCGCCAGAACGGTGACGATCACCGGCGCGTGATCGGACAGCTCGCCGTGCTCGGGGAGCTCCGGCGGCCCGCCGGCGATCAGCCCGCGGCCGAGCACGTGGTCCACGCCCCGGCCGCCGAGCGCATCGAAGCCCGACGCCTGCGGGTCGCGCACGTTGAAGTCCCCGCCGAGCAGCGCCGGCTCGCCGCCGGCCCAGCCCAGCGTCGCCGCCGCCGCGCGCTCGATGTCCGCCCGCGCGCGAGCGGCCGGGTGGACCTGGGCGTGGAGGTTCGCGCACCACGTGCCGTCGGCGAGCGCGACGGCGTGGCAGACGCGACGCTCGGGCCGGCGTCGCAGCAGCACGCTGCGGTGATCGGCGATCGGCCCCGCCGCGGCGCGCACGAGGATCGCGTTCGCGCCGCCGCCGTTTGACTTGATCGCGTCGGGCCAGCGCTCCGCCACCAGCCGGCGCAGCGCCAGGCCGAGGTTGCGCGACGTGAGGGCGCTGCGAGCCTCGGCCTCGCAGGCGCGCGCGAGCGAGGGCGGCCACCACGGCGGGACCTCCTGCAGCAGCGCGACGTCCCACTCCCACGATGCCAGCGCGCGCGAGAAGTCGTGTCGCAGGTCGCGCCCCGCGCCCGGCACCGCTCGGCCGTGGAAGAGGTTCCAGGTGATGACGCGCATCGCGGCGTACACTGCCCGACTTGACGCGCCACCTGCTCACCGGGACCGAACTCGGCGGCGACGAGGTGCTCGCCCTGCTCGACCGCGCCGACGCGCTGAAGATCGCGCCGCTGTCCTCGCGGGCGCTCGAGGGCCGCAGCATCGCGCTGATCTTCGAGCGGCCCTCGACGCGCACGCGGCTGTCCTTCGAGGCCGGCGTCTTCGAGCTCGGCGGCCAGCCGGTCGTGCTGCGCTCCGGCGAGCTGCAGCTCTCGCGCGGCGAGTCGGTCGGCGACACGGCGCGCATCCTGTCGCGCCACATGGCCGCGATCGGCGTGCGCACGGGCCCCGACGCGCTGCTCGAGGAGCTTGCCGAAGCGGCGACCGTGCCGGTCTTCAACATGCTCACCTCCGGCCACCACCCCTGCCAGGCGCTTGCCGACCTGATGACGCTGCGCGAGGAGTTCGGCCGCCTCGACGGCCTCAAGGTCGCCTACGTCGGCGACGGCAACAACGTCGCGCGCTCGCTCGCGCTCGTCGCGGCGCTCGTCGGCGTCGAGGTCAGCGTCGCCTCGCCCGCGGGCTACGCGCTCAGCGGCGCGCCGGGCGCGTTGCTGACCGACGACCCGGCCGAGGCCGTCGCGGGCGCCGACGCGATCTACGCCGACGTCTGGGTGAGCATGGGCGATGAGGACACGGCAGACGAGCGCCGCGCGGCGCTTGGCCCCTACCGCCTCGACGACGCGCTGCTCGATCGCGCCGGCCCGGGTGCGATCGCGCTGCACTGCCTGCCCGCCCACCCGGGGGAGGAGATCACCGCCGAGCTGCTCTACGGCCCGCGCCAGCGCATCTGGGAGCAGGCCGAGAACCGCCGCCACGCGCAGAAGGCGCTGCTGGAGCTGCTGCTGCGCTGACGCGCCTGCCGCCGTTCGGACACATCGCGCCAGCTCGTACCACGTCTTCGCGTCGTCGGCCTTCGTCGTCGGACGCGTGCTCGCCGAGGCGGTGAGCGTGCGTCCGGCCGGCACGTCCTCGGCGCCCGGGCGCACGAGGGAGTGGCCGGTGTGCTGTCGCCATCGGGCGAGTCTCCCACCCCTCAGACGCCTGGCGACCGGCTGCGGATATCGTGAGTCGCGTCGTGTTCTCCAGCCAGCGCCTCAGCACGATCGCCGGTCAGGCGTGCCATATCGCGCGCATGACGCGCGAGGACGCCGAGCAGCTCGCCGCGGTCTTCCTGCAGATCGCCAGCCGGCAGGTCAGGGACGCCCGCGCGAGCGTCGCCAAGCGCCTGCGCTGAGCGCGCTCCTATCCTCACAGCGATGGAAGCCTCCACCTTCACGCGCCCCGACCGCGGTGCCGAGCTCGAGCTGCGCGTCGAGTCGCTCGCCTACGGCGGCAACGGCATCGCCCGCCTCGAGGCGCCCAGCGATGGCCGCGGCGGCTACGTCGTCTTCGTCTCCGGAGCGATCCCAGGCGATCGCGTGCGCGCGGTCGTCACGAAGCGCAAGCGCGGCTACGCCGAGGCGCGCACGCTCGAGGTGCTCGAGCCGAGCCCCGAGCGGATCGCGCCGCTGGCCGACCATCCGGGCGCGCCGTGGCAGGTGCTGCCCTACGCGCGCCAGCTCGCCGTCAAGCAGGAGCAGGTTCACGACGCGCTGACGCGGATCGGCCGCCTCGAGGGCTTTGCGCTCGACGAGATCGTGCCGGCCGTCGAGCAGTGGCGCTATCGCAACAAGCTCGAGTACTCCTTCGGAACCGCCGCTGACGGAACCCTCGTGTGCGGCTTTCACGCGCCGGGCTCGTGGCACGAGATCGTGCCCGTCCATGATTGCCTGCTGGCCTCCGAGCGATCGAATGCCGTGCGCGACCAGGTGCTGGCGTGGTGTCGCGAGCAGGGCCTGCAAGCGATGGACCGCCGCACGCACGCGGGCCTCTTGCGCAACCTCGTCGTGCGCGAGGGCCGTCGCACCGGCGAGATCCAGGTCCGGCTCGTCACCGGCCCCGGCGAGCTCGACACCGTCGCTCTTGCCGCCGCGATCGACTGCGAGGGGCTCATGTGGACGCGGACCGACGCGCTCGCCGAGTCGACGCAGGGCGGCGAGACCCAGGTCATCGGGGGCGCGCGCAAGCTGCAGGAAGAGCTCTGCGGGCTGCGGCTGACGATCTCGCCGCTGGCGTTCTTTCAGACGAACACCGAGATGGCCGAGAAGCTCTACGAGATCGCGTCCGATCGCGCCGACCTGAAGGGCTGGGAGCGCGTCTTCGACCTGTACTGCGGGATCGGCACGGTCGGGCTGAGCGTCGCGGCCCGCGCGGGCGAGGTCTGGGGTCTGGAGATCGTCGAGCCGGCGGTCGCCGACGCGATCTCGAACGCCAAGCGCAACGAGATCTCCAACGCGAAGTTCTTCGCCGGCGACGTCCGCCTGGCGCTGCGCGAGCTCGTCGACGAGGCCAGCCGTCCCGACGTCTGCATGGTCGACCCGCCGCGCGCCGGCCTGTCGCAGAAGATCGTGCGGCGCATCATCGAGGCCTCTCCGCGGCGCATCGTCTACATCTCCTGCAACCCCACGACGCTCGCGCCGAACGCCGCCCAGCTCGTCGAGGCGGGTTACGCCCTGCGCCGCGTCAGCCCCGTCGACATGTTCCCGCAGACGCCCCACATCGAGTGCGTGGCGGTGCTCGAGCGGCGTGCGTGATCAAGCCCGTCGCGTGGAGCCGTCCGGCGGCCCACCGATAAGGTCTCGGGTGACTCAGCATGCATGTGCTACAAGTAGCTCATGCGATCGATTGGGATCCGGGAACTCCGCCAGCAGGCCAGCAGGCACCTTCGCGATGTCGAAGCCGGTGAGACGATCGAGGTCACGGACCGCGGGCGTCCGGTTGCGCTGCTGGTGCCGGTCCCGAGGGCCGGCACCGCCGAGCGCCTGATCGCGAGCGGGCGGATGGTGCCGGGCACGGGTGATCTGCTCGAGCTGGGCGAACCCCTGAAGCCGCTGCCGGGGCTACCGCTGCCGTCCGAGGTTCTGGGCGAGCTTCGAGAGGATGAGCGCTGAGCGTGGTCTACCTGGATTCCTCGGCGATCGTGAAGCTCGTCGTTCACGAGGCAGAGACGCGTGCGCTGCGGACCTTTCTGCGCAGCCGTGCGGAGCGTGCCTCATGCGGGCTGGCCCGCGCGGAGGTCCCGCGAGCCGTCGCTGTGCGGGGCTCGGCAGCCGTTCGACGGTCGCGGCGCGTCGTCGCCACGCTGGATCTCGTCGGACTCGACGACGCCCTGCTGGACGCCGCCGGACGTCTCGCCGGCGCCGATCTGCGCAGCCTGGACGCGATCCACGTCGCCGCAGCGCGGGAGCTCGGAGAGGACCTCGAATGCTTGGTGACGTATGACCGCCGCCTCGCAAGCGCAGCCAGGGCGCTCGGCCTCGTCGTGGACGCTCCCGCCTAGGGTTCGGGCAGCGCCGTCAGCGCCGCGACGTCGCGCGCGTCGCCCGGCCTGCCGCTGGCGCGCTTCATCGGGATCAGGTCGTCGAGGCCGGCGATCGCGAGCGCGATGCCGCCCAACTCGATCACGACGGCCCGCGCGCGCAGCTGCTCGTACGGCGGCGCCCCGGGGACGTCGCGCAGGATGTGCAGCTCGCCGTGATCGGTCGTGAGCGGCGGCACGACCGGGGCGGAGGCGAGGCGCTCGGCCGTCGGCGCGTCGCCCGGCATGTCCCGCGGGCGTGCATGGAGCTCGGCGAGAGCGCTCGCCAGCCGCTCGAGGTTCGGGCGGTCGGGTCCGGGGATGACGTCGAGATCCTTCGTCGTCCGGCGGTGCCCGTGGACCTGCACGGCCACGCCGCCGATGACCGTGTTTCGACGTCGTGGCGCTGCAGCGTCGCGAGCAGCTCGCGCAGGTCGAGTGGGGTCGTCGGCAGCCGCTCGGTCATGAGCGCTGCCGGGAGCGGGCCCTGGCGCCCTCGGTCTCGAGCGTCGTGGCGACGAGGTTCCACGAGGCCGACTCGGCCAGGCGCTGCTCTGGCGTCAGGCTGCGCCCGTGCGCGAGGTCGGCCGGGTCGACATCGAGCTCCAGCGGCGCGACCTTCAGCAGCGGCCGCTCTCCCAGACACAGCAGCAGCTGCGTGAAGCGCTCGTAGCTCGGCGACTCGAGGCCGGACTCGATGCGACTGATCGCGGCCTGCGTCGTGGCGGCGCGGATCGCGAGCGAGCGCTGCGAGACGCCGTGGCGCAGGCGCGCGGCGCGGAGGTGATCGCCGAGGACGGACACAACGTCGTGTATACAGCATCCGGTATCAAGCGCGGCGCCGGCCGAGCACGGCGCTCGTGACGACCACCGCCACGACCCACAGCCCACCGAGCGCCCAGCCGCCGAGCACGTCGGTGGCCTCGTGGACGCGCAGGTAGGCGCGCGACAGCCCCACGATCCCGGCGATCAGCAGCGCGACGGTGACGAGCGCGACGCGGCGCGACCAGCTCGAGGTCAGGCCGCCGAGCGCGAGCGCGAGGCCCAGCCAGCAGGCCGCGGCGTTCGTCGCGTGACCCGAGGGAAAGGCGTAGCCGATCGCGTCGATCAGCGCGTCGTCGGGCCGCGGCCGCGCGACGGCGAGCTTGACGAGATTGCTCAGCGCGCCGGCGCCCGCGAGGCACGCGGCGAGAAACAGGAGCGGACGCGGGCTGCGGGTGACGCGCCACAGCGCCAGGCCGCACACGAGCACGAGCGGGACGAGCAGCGCCGCGCTGCCGCCCCACGTCAGCACCTCGAAGGCGTCCGTCATCCACGGCTCGCGGTGCTCGACGACGAACGTCGCCACCGGCGCGTCGATCGACACGAGCTCGTCGTCGGAGAGCACGTCCTCGAGCACCGCGCCGAACGCGGCGCCGAGCGTCGCCAGCAGCGCGAGCTGTGCGAGCAGCAGCAGCCCGAGCACCGAGCCCGGGCTCCAGCGCACGGCCAGGCGCGTCGCTCGGCGCGCCAGGCCCTGCGCACGCGGCGTGCGCCACAGGCGCAGCAGCGGCGCGGTCACGAGCTCGCGGTGACGCGCTGCGAAGCGCCCGGCGAGCGCGACCGCGGCCGCGACGACGAGCACGACCAGCAGCAGCAGCCCGGCGCGGCCCGCGACGTTCGCCACCTGCGCGTAGGAGTTGCCCGCGAGGTAGCCCGCCAGGACGAAGCCGCTCGTCCAGAGGATGCCGGCGGGCGCGTTGTAGGCGACGAAGGTCCGGTAGGGCATCCGCGTCGTGCCGGCGATCGCCGGCACGATCGCGCGCAGGATCCCGACGAAGCGCGCGGCGAACACCGCCCGCCCGCCGCGGCGGCGGACATGCTCCTCGGCGCGCTGCCAGCGCTCCTCGCCGATGCGTCGCCCGAGGCGGCTGCGCCGGATCGGCCCGCCGAAGCGCCGCCCGGCGAGATAGCCGAGCGAGTCGCCGATCAGCGCTCCGGCGCCGGCGGCGGCCATCATCACGCCGAGGTCCGCGCTGCCGTCGGCGGCGAGCACGCCGCCGAGCAGCATCGCGGCCTCGCCCGGCAGCAACAGGCCGACGAGCAGCGCGCCTTCGAGCGCCGCGAGCAGCGCGATCAGCAGGTACGCCCATGGGCTGGCCAGGTCCAGCAGCCCGTCGATCAGGCCGCATCCGACGGCCACGTGCCCGGCGAGCGCTACGTCGACTTCTTCTTCTTCTTCTTCTTGGCGGCCGGCTTCTTGGCGAAGCGCTTGGCGCACGAGCTCTTGGCGGCCTTGCGGCGCTTGGAGCTCTTGACCTTCGCGGCCTTGCGGTTGCACGCCGCCAGGCGGCGCGCGCGCAGCGCCGCGGCCGACGCTGCCCTGCCGGCGGTGCCCGGAGGTACGGCGAGGCCGTTGATCGTCGGCGCCGTCGCGCCGGCGGGCGCGTTCGGGTCGCCGCCGACCGTGGCGCCGTCGGCGAACGTCGACGGCCCGCTGCCGCAGCCGATGTTCAGGCCCGCCGACTGGCCGCGATCGATGACGAAGGAGAAGCGCTCGAGGACGGCGCCGTCGGGGCCTTCGCAGGTCAGGGTGTAGGCCTCCTTGCGGCCGGCCGCCCCGACGAACGGGCGTGTCGACTGGCCGACGTGCCAGTCGTAGTCGCCGCTCGCGGGGACGGTCGTCGTCGCGTCGAGCTCGTCGTCGAGCGCGAGCGGCGGCTTCTGACCGGTCAGGCAGATCGCAGGCACGCCGATGTTGAGCGGCAGCTCGATGCCCTTGGCGCAGAACGGGCTCGTCAGCGTCCGGAAGTCCCTGTGCAGTCGCAGCACCCTGCCGGCCGGCGCGCTGCCCTGGAGGATCGCGTGGTCGCCCTTCTCGGCGGCCGCGCGGGCCGCGACGAGCAGCGCCTCGCGCAACCCGCCGCGGTTCTGCGCGTGCGGGTTCTGTCCGGTCCACTCGGCGACGACGCCGGTCTCGTAGGGCATGTGGAAGTTGCCCGCCGGCGGACCCATCTCGATCGTGTAGCCGTAGCCGCCGGTCGCCGCGTAGGAGTCGTCCTCGGTCGTGCCGCTGGTGTCGTAGAGCTCGAAGCCGTACTGCGACGTGTAGCCGGCGGCCGCGCCCATCTCGTCGCCGATCGCCTTCATCCGCCCCTCGTCGGGCGACAGCCCCGCGGCGCCGGTTCCGGGCGGTCGCAGCACGAGCGCGGCGACGTTGTGGACGGTCACCAGCGTCGTGACGTGGTGTGTGCGGACGTAGTTCCAGACCGCCTGGACCTCGGGCTCCGAGCGCGGCGCGGGGCCGTGGTAGCTCTGTGAGGTGACGTCCGACGAGCTGCCCGGGCCGCCCCAGCCGGCGCCGTAGTTGCGGTTCGGATCGACGCCCCACGCGAGCTCGCACGGCAGCTTCGGCGACAGCTCGCCGTCGCAGTTCTTGCGCCGGTAGGCGAACAGGCCGCCGGGCGGCGCGATCGCCTCGACGAGCGTGACGTTCGGGTCCTGGCCGGTGAGCGCGTCGCCGGGGTCGAAGGCGCCGCGCGAGGAGACGAAGCCGTCGGGGTTGACCAGCGGCAGGATCACGATGCGCTCGCGGGCGAGCAGATCGGCGATCCGCGTGTCGGCCTGCCCGGCGACGAGCATGTGGGCGAACTCCATCGCGGCCTCCATCGACGGCCACTCGCGTGCGTGGTGCAGCGCCATCAGGAAGAACACGGGGCGCCCGTCGGCGGCGCCGACGTTGCGGGAGATCTCGACGCCGGAGATCTCGCGGCCCTGGTACGAGGTCCCGAAGACGACCTTGCGCACCAGCCCCGGGTTGGCGTCGACGAGGCCCTTGAGCTCGGACTGCACCTCGTCGTAGGTGCGATAGGTCGTGCGGCCGGTCGGAAGCGCCGAGCCGGCGGCGCCCGCTCGCGCG
This sequence comes from uncultured Actinomycetes bacterium, assembly GCA_963729125.1. Taxonomy (GTDB): domain Bacteria; phylum Actinomycetota; class Thermoleophilia; order Solirubrobacterales; family Solirubrobacteraceae; genus CADCVQ01. The sequence continues at coordinate 482,133 of CAVSML010000007.1, read as the reverse complement.
GCGTAGCGCCGGTCGGCGGCACGCGCGGCGCGGTAGGACTTCGACAGGTCGGCGATCCGCACGGAGTAGCTCAGGCCGGCGGCGACGATCCGCGCCAGCCCGGTCGCGTCGGCGACGATCACGTCGGCGTAGCCCGCGCCGACCGCGTGCGTGACGTCCAAGCCCGCGGCCTCCAGCCTCTCGAGCTGCTTGTCGCTGCCGCGCACGCGCAGCAGCTGCGCGGCTCCGAGCTGCAGCTTGGGCAGCGTGACCGAGGACAGGCGGAAGGTGGTGCGTGCGCTGCGCCCGGCGCCGTCGCCGCGACAGGCGCGCGCCGTGATCCGCTGGCCACCGCGCACCCATGCCTGCGCGACCTCGCGGCCGCCGAAGGCGTGCGAGGCGGCGAGCGTCGTGCCGGCGGCGTTGCGCACGTCGAGGTCCCAGTCGCCGCGACCGCTCAGGCGGACGTCGAGAAAGCCGGTCAGCGGCGCGCGGTAGGTCGCCGACGCGCACGAGCCCTGCTTCTGCGCCGTGAGCGTCTTCGCGACGGCCGGCAGCGTCGTCGTCGCGGCGCCGGCGGGCGCGGCGAGCATCACGGCGGCGACCGTGCCGAGGGTGAGGAGCTTGATCCGTGCCATCCCGTTCACAGCAAGTCTGTCAGCGCGCGCAACTCCGCGCGCAACTCGGCGACCTGTGTCTCGAGGCCGGCGACGCGCTGCTCGAGTCCCGGATCCGCGGCGGGCGGGGGCGGTGGCGGCGGCGCGAACGCCCGCGGCGCGGGCGCTGGCGGGGCCGGCGCAGCGGTGTGGGGCGCTTCCCGCCCTTCGTCGGCGTCCTCGCCGAGGCGCTGCGCGTAGCGCTCCTCCTTCTGCCCCGGGCGGCGCTCGAGCTGCATGACGAGCTCGCGGTCGATCAGGCGGCGCAGCGTCTCGTGGATCGCGGCGAGGTCGGCGAACGGGTGCAGGCGCTCGGTGCGCTGCTTGAGCTCGCCGGGCGTCTGCGGGCCGCGCAGCATCAGCACGCACAGCATCGCCAGCTCGTCGGGCGCGCGCGTCAGCGCGTCGTCGAGCAGGTGGCGGAACTTCGGCGCGCGGCCGCTGCCCGCCAGGCGCGCCCAGCGCCGCCGGCTGAGGCGGTTCATCGCGTCGCGCACGATCGCGTCGTCGTAGCGCACGACGGGGTCGCGCGCCGTCGACTGGTTGCACGCCGTGCGCAGGCCGTTGAGCGTCAGCGGGTACGTGTCCGGCGTCGTGCGCTGCTTCTCGATCAGGCAGCCCAGCACGCGGATCTCTGCGGCCGTGAGGTCCACGGCCGGGAGGCTACTTCTCGGGAGCTGAGTCCGGCGGCGCGTCGGCGTCTGCCCTGCCCGCCTGCTTGGTGCGCAGCCAGTCGCTGAGCTGGTTGCCGGCGCTCGAGACGTGCTCGCCCGCCTCCTTGAAGATCGTGCGAAAGACGTCGGAGTAGTGCGCGGCCGCGTCGGCGGCCTCGGCGGCGGGCGGCTTGGGCGCCTCGTCGCGGCGCGGGTACTCGCCGCCTGAGATGCGGTCGAAGTCGCCGCTTCGCACCCACGCCATCAGCTCGTGCACGCGCTTGACCGGCATCCCGTGGTCGAGGTTGAGGTCGGAGAACATGCGCTGCAGGCGGTCGAGGCCGGCGCCGCCCTCGGTGTACTCCATCGCCTGGCGCTCGAAGGCGTCGAGGTTGAGCTCGTCGGCGGCCGCGCCGCCGGACATCGCCATCAGCATCGAGCAGACCACGCGCGGGTCGCGCGTCGTCAGCGCCGCCGCGCGGTCGCACGACAACTCGGCGGCGCGCGACCACTCCAGCAGCGCGTAGCGCACCGCCAGCAGCGGCAGGTGGCCGCCGGGGATCGGCAGGCGCACGCTGTTGCCGAGCCGGATCAGGACCATCAGCACGGTGCGGTAGAGCACGTGATCGGACAGGATGTGACCGAGCTCGTGGCCGATGACGGCCTCGATGCCGCGGTCGTCGAGCAGCTCGACCGTCGCCGAGTTGAGGATGATGATCGGCCTGCCGGCGCCGATCGTCGCCGCGTTGGCGAGCGGCTGCTGGGTGACGTAGAGGTCGTACTCCTCGGGCATGTCCAGCGCCGCAAGCGCGCGCTGGTAGGCGTTCCAGATGCGCGGCAGCTGGTCGGGTCCGAGGCGCACCGACGAGCCGAGGTAGGTCTGGCGCAGCGCGCGCTCGTAGCCCATCTCGATGAGCTTGCGCACGACGAGGTCGAGCATCGGGATCGAGCCGAGCGCGGCGGTCGCGGCGCGGTCGGCGGGGTGCTCGTAGGCCTTCGACGAGATGCTCGTCAGCCGGTACGCCTCGGCGGGTAGTGCCACCAGCGCAGCGTAGTGCCTGCCGCAACCCCTGGGGCCGGGTCTACACTGCGCCGCGATGCGAGCAGCCACCATCAGAGACGGCGAGGTCCTCGTCGACGAGCACCCCGACCCCGAGCCCGGCATCGGCCAGGTGCTCGTCCGCGTCGGCGGCGCCGGCCTCAACGGCGCCGACATGATGCAGCTCGCCGGGCGCTATCCGGCCCCGGCCGGCAGTTCGGCGGACATCCCCGGCCTCGAGCTCGCGGGCCTCGTCGAGGCGCTCGGCCCGGGCGCCGAGCGCTTCGCCCACGGCGATCGCGTGATGGCGATCGTCGGCGGCGGCGGGCAGGCCGAGCTCGCGGTCGTCCACGAGCGCCAGCTGATGCTCGTGCCCGACGACGTCCCCCTGCCCGACGCGGGCGGCCTGCCCGAGGTGTTCACCACCGCTCACGACGCGCTCTTCACCCAAGCCGGCCTGAGGCCCGGCGAGCGGCTGCTCGTGCAGGGCGCCGCCGGCGGCGTCGGCACCGCGGCGATCCAGCTCGCGCGCGCGGCGGGGGCGCACGTCACCGCGAGCGTGCGCAACCCCGACGCGCGCGACGCGGTCGCCGGCCTCGGCGCGCACGAGGTCATCGAACCGGAGGGCTTCGAAGAGCATGGCCCGTTCGACGTCGTGCTCGAGCTCGTCGGCGCGCCGAACCTGGGCGGCGACCTCAAGGCGCTCGCGACGAACGGGCGGATCGTCGTGATCGGCGTCGGCGCGGGAGCCAAGGCCGAGCTCAACCTGCTCGCGCTGATGGGCAAGCGCGCGCGCATCATGGCCTCGACGCTGCGCGCGCGCCCGCTTGAGGAGAAGGCGACGACCGCTCGTGCGATGGAGCGCGAGGTGCTGCCGGGATTCAGGCAGGGCGAGCTGCGCGTGCCGGTCGCCGAGACGTACGCGCTCGACGACGTCGCGGCCGCCTACGAGCGCTTCGCCGCCGGCGGCAAGCTCGGCAAGATCCTGCTCGAGCCGTAGCTCTCAGGGCGCCCGCGGGCTGACGCGGGTGTAGAAGCTGAGCAGGTTGCCGTCGTCGTCGAGCGCCGGGAACTCGCGCGTCCCGTAGCCGGTGTCCTCGACGACCGTCGAGGGCGAGTGCAGGACGCCGGCCGCGCGCAGCTCGGCGTACAGCTCGTCGACGCCCTCGACCGCGACGCGGCAGCTCGCGGTGCCGGCGATGAAGGACTCGGCGCCCGAGCGGACCGGCCGCGTCACGAAGTCGCCGCGCGTGCGCCAGCCCTCGTCCGAGGCACCCCACAGATGGATCTCGGCGCTGTCGCGAGCGACGATCGCGAACCCGCCGTCCTCGTGCACGACGGCGAAGCCCATGCGCTCGCGGTAGAACACGACGGCGTCCGCAACCGAGCACACTGGCAGCGCGGGGATCGTCTGGCCGAGCCGCGGCATGCCGGCAGTATCGCGCCTGACCGTTTGACGCCGGACGTCTGCAGGCATCATCCGCACCATGGCCTCCTATTCGGTCAACGAACGCGCCGTCGCACGCGCGCGGCGCCTGATCGACGGCCGCCAGTACGTGCTCGACAGCGATTGGGGCGACGTCCAGCCGAAGGCCGAGGACGAGAACGCCTACCTCGAGAAGCACTCCTGGGAGGAGTACGCCGACTGGCATCTCGCGCTTCGCGACGGCGCCTCGGACGAGACCAAGGCGCGCTACGCGTTCGTCTGCGGCGACTTTCGCCGCGTGCACCGCGCGGCGCTGATCGCCTGCGTCTACCGCGCCGCGGAGTGGCGCCACAAGGCCGTCGAGCTCGCCGCGCACGACCTGCTGCAGCGCCTCGACGAGCGCAGCGGCTGACCGGCGGCCGGATGAGCGCCGGTCGACGCCGGGCAGTCGGCCGATGCGTCGCCAGGACGCCGATCCGGCGGCCTGGCCGACCCCGCCGCGGCGCAGCAACATGCCGGGCATGGGCGAGTCGGCGGCTCCGGCTCCCCGCCGTGGCTCTCGCGTACGTGAGCGGGCCGAGCTCGAGCGCAACGTCGCCGTGACGATCTCCGACGACGGCCACGGCTACGGCGCGTAGGACGCCTTCGGGCTGGACGTGGGCGCACGGTGGCCGACGATCGGCGCACTCGCGCCGCCCGGTGTGCGCGGCGACGAACCGTGCCGGTCGCCCGCCGCGAGCGCCGCGCCAGCGAGCTCGTCCTCCGTCATGTCGGGCGCAGCAGCCGCGCGATCCGGCCGGCGTTCGGCACCAGATAGCCCGCCGCGATCAGCGGCAGCGCGGGAATCGCGCGGTCGAGCACGACGCCGAGCACGAGCGCGGCGAGCAGCCCCAGCACGAGCCCGCAGATCGTGGCGCCGCGGCGCAGGTCGTGGCGCCAGGCCCACGCCGCGAACATCGCCAGGAAGACGGCGTCGGTGACGCCGACGTGGCCGGCGCTGCCGGCGTCGCCCCACGCCGGCAGGTCGAAGGACAGCGGGTCGCTCGCGTCGGTGCCGCCCGCCAGCAGCCGCTCGGACTGGCCCATCGCCACCGACCACGCATCGACGGCCGCGACGAACACCGGCACCCCCAGCGCGATCGCGGGCGCGCTCAGCGCACGCGCGAACAGCAGCCCGACCGCCGCCGCCAGCAGCGCCTCGACGACGTTCGCGCCGGCGCCCACAGCGGCGGAGTTCAGCGCCCCGGTCAGCAGCCCGGCGCCGAGCAGGACCAGCACCAGGCCGAACGGCGCGTCGTACGCGGGCGCCAGCGCCAGCGTCGTCGCCGCGACGAGCAACAGCCCGAGCCCGCCGGCGACGAGCACCGCGATGTCTCCGTCCGGCAGCGCCGGCAGCGCGGGCGCCGCCAGGAAGTAGACGAACGCGAGCCCGAGGAGGCCGAGCCCGGGTCCCGCGCTCAGTACGGAGGCAGGTCGGCGTACCACTCGCCGAGCACCCTGAACGCCGACCAGAAGGCGCGCTTGGCGGACTCCTCGTCGAGCGCCTCGTCGATGTTCGGCACGTACAGCGCCTCGATCGACGGCGTCAGGCGCTGGATCTCGCCCGGCGAGGCCTGCACGGTGTCCGACAGCGGCAGGTCGAGGTCGTTGAGGATCGCCAGCGCGTCCTCGCCCATGACGACGACGATCTTCGGCTGCACGATCGCGATCTCCTCGGCGACGCGCGCGACGCAGCCAGGGTCGGCGAGCGACGTGTCGCTGACCGGGCACTTCACGCACAGCGTCCCGTAGACGGCCAGCGGGTCGATCGCCAGGCGCTTGAAGGCCTTCATCAGCGCGGTCCCGGCGCGCCCGTAGAAGGCGACGCCCTCCTCGATCTCCGGCGGCATCGGCGCGTGCTTGAGCAGCACGATGTCCGCCTGCGGATGGCCCGAGCCGAGCACGGGCATCAGGTGACCGCGCGGGCAGTGCGGGCAGGCCTGAAGCTCGCGCGTCAGGGTGTTCAGCTCTCGGATCGCCCGCTCGAGGTATTTCTCGCGGATCTCGTCATCGGTGGCGGGCATGCTCGCCGCTGGTTTCGACGGCTCGGACTGAGGCCCCTCCGCGTGCATCACGACTTGCGCGTGGCCCGTCGCACCCGCCGCTCGCGCCGCGCCGCGCGGGCGCCCGGTGGCGTCGCCTTGGTCTCGAGGAACTTCAGCGCCTGCACGTACAGCAGCGACGACGGCTTGGTCGTGATCTCGGCGTCGCGCAGCGCCTCGAGGAACTCCTCCGGGCCGTCGAAGTCGGCCATCCGCACGCGCACCGAGCCCAGCCCGGGCGCGACATGCGAATCCGATCCCGCGCCCGCGAGGATGCGGTACTTGGCGGCGAAGCGCTCGGCCTCCTCGTTGAAGGAGCCGATCGCCACGCGCGGGTTGTAGACCTCGATCGCGTCGATGTCGCCGACGATCCCGAGCAGGTGCTCGTAGTCGGGCACCGCGTGCATGCGGTCGAATGGGTGCGGGACGTAGACGAGGCCGCCCTGGCGCTTGATCTCCGCGACGGTCTCGGCGAGCGTCATCCCGCGCGGGATGTGCTCCTCGATGAAGAGGCCGATGACCTCGCCCTGGTCGGCCGTCTTGACCTCCTCGGCGACGATGATCTTGACGCCGAACTCGCCAGCCTTGTCGCGCGCCTCGAACGCGCCGGTGACGACGTTGTGGTCGGTCACGGCGATCGCTCCGAGGCCCTGCTCGCGGGCCGTCGCCAGCAGCACCTCGACCGGCGTCGCGCAGTCGGGCGAGTGGTCGGTGTGCATGTGCAGGTCGACGTCGATGCGCGGCCGTGAGCGCAGGCGCCGCGCGATCTGCGGGTTGCCGCCGACGGGGTGGCGGCGCGCGACGAGCCCGGCGTAGACCTCTTCGAGCTCGTCGACGGCGCGCGGCCACGTCAGACGCCCGCGCAGCTCTGCGGCGGACGCGACGAGGCGGGCGCGCAGCGCGGGCTCGTCGACGAGCTTGCACAGCTGCGCGGCGAGCGTGTCGATGTCGCGCGGCTCGAACAGCAGGCCGTGGGCGCCCTCGCCGAGCAGCTCCTCGTAGACCGGCAGGCGCGAGGCCAGCGGCACGACCCGGGCGTGCAGCGCGCGCAGCACGAGCCCGGGCGCCGGCGAGGCGCCGTCGGAGGCGGTGACGAGCACGTCGGCGCGCGCGAGCGCGTCCGGCTCGCCGACCTCGTCGGGGCTCAGGTAGCGCACGCGGGCCTGCAGGTCGGCGCGCAGCGGCGTGCTGCTCGACGGCCCGCGCGCCGAGACGACCGTCGCCTCCCACGGGCCGCCGGCGTCCAGGCGGCGCAGCGCGCGCAGGAACAGCCGCAGGGCGGCGCGCTCCTCGTCGTCGACGAACAGGATCCGCACCGGCCCGTCGTCGTCGCGCGGCTCGGGGGCGGCGGGCTCGTCCGAGCCCGGCAGCAGCACGCGGTAGTCGGATGGGAAGTAGCGCTGCATGAGCTCGCGCGTGGCGCCGTAGCTGGCCGACCGGGCGTCGAGGCGCCCGAGCACGAGCTGGACGACCTTGCGCGCGACCTGGGTCGACAGCAGCCGCTCGGTAGGGGTGTGAAACGTGCCGACGTTCAGCGCGCGCGAGTGGCGCAGCGCGGCGCTCGAGGTCGAGGGGGCGAACGGCTCGTGGACGTGGCAGATGTCCAGCGGCAGGATCGTCAGCAGGTCCTCGATCGTGCGCGAGACGTCGACGGGCAGCGCCGGCGCACGGCGACTGGAGCCCGGCAGGTCGGGCAGCGCGTCGCCGACGGCGAGCACGCGCGGCGGCGCGCCGGGCTCGGGCATCAGCGCGGCGGGATCGTCGGCCGCGGCTCGCAGCGCCTGGCGCGTCTCGCGGACGGCGTCGTGCGAGCGCGACGGCGCGATGATCACGACGCGATGGCCGCGAACGGCCAGCTCGGCCGTCACCCGCTCGACGTACGTCGTGATGTCCTGCGTCTCGCCGCCCCACGGATACGGGGTGACGTGCGCGATCGCGAGGCGCTCGGAGGGCACGCCGTCGAGGATAGGGCGGCCGGCCTGGAAGACCCGGTCGCCGCCGTGATCGTTCACGCCGCCTTTACCGCCGCACCAGAGGGCCACCGCCGAGCACCTGCATCCCGAAGCCGCGGCGAGGACCGAGCCGACGAACAGGCCCGGGAGCAGGCCGCCGCCGAAGAACCCGGCGGCCCACGGCGTGTACGTCGCGCCGGGGCGGCGTGCCGGGCATGTCGAGCGGTGATGTACGACGTCTTCGCGATCGCCGGCCGACGCATCACCCGCATCGACGACCACTCGGAGCGCCCGGCCGCGCTCGCGGCGGCGGCCACGGAGCGCCACGGCCGAGCGGCTGAGGTCAGCTCTTCTTGTCGTACAGCGCCTTGAAGTTCTTCTCGTAGCGCTCGTAGACGACGTTGCGCTTGACCTTCAGCGACGGGGTCAGCTCGCCCTCGTCCTGCGTCAGGTCGCGCTCGAGGATCGCGAACCTCTTGACCTGGGCGATCCGTGCCAGCTTGCCGTTGGTCTCGTCGACGCACGCCTGGATCTCCTTGCGCACGCCCTCGTCCTTGGCCAGCTTGGCGGCATCGGCGCCATCGGCGCCGACCTTCTCGGCGAGCGCCTCGAGCTCGTCTGGATCGAGCGTCACGAGCGCCGTGAGGTACGGCCTGCGGTCGCCGTAGACGACCGCCTGCGAGACCCAGCGGCTGAGCTTCAGCGAGTTCTCGATGTTCGACGGCGAGACGTTCTTGCCGCTCGAGGTGATGATGAGGTCCTTCTTGCGGCCGGTGATCGAGACGTAGCCGTCGTCGTCGACCTCGCCGAGGTCGCCCGAGTGCAGCCAGCCGTCCTTGACGGTCTCGGCCGTCGCGTCCTCGTCGCGGTAGTAGCCGAGGAAGTTCATCGGCCCGCGCAGCAGCAGCTCGCCGTCCTCGCCGATGCGCACCTCGCAGGCGGGGACCGGGCGCCCGACGGTGCCCAGCTTGTGCTCGGTGATCGTGTTGAGCGTCGACAGCGACGACGTCTCGGACATGCCGTAGCCCTCGAGCACCCACACGCCGCAGGCGTGGAAGAAGGACAGGATGTCGACGTCGATCGGCGCGGCGCCCGTCAGCGCGAGCTTGATCCGGCCGCCGAAGAGGTCGCGCACCTTGTGCAGGACGAGCTTGTCGGCGAGCTTGTGCTGGGCGTCGAGCACGAGCCCGTTGTGGCCGCCCTTCTGCTCGCGCGCGCGCACCGTGCGCCCGACGCCGACCGCCCACCAGAAGAGCTTGGCCTTGGGGCCGCCGGCGGCTTCGACCTTGCCCGTCGCCGCCGCATAGATCTTCTCGAACACGCGCGGCACGGAGGGCAGGATCGTCGGCGCGATCTCCCCGACGTCGGCCACGATCCGCTTGGGATCGCGATGCCAGTAGGCGAGCTGTGCGCCCGCGTCCAGGCACGTCAGCTGCACGAGCCGCGTCAGCACGTGCGCCAGCGGCAGGAAGATGTAGACGACCTCGTCGTCGGGGACGAACTCGACGCGCGCCCGCGCCCCGTCGATCGCCGCGCGCATGTTGGCGTGCGAGAGCATGCAGCCCTTCGGCGGCCCGGTCGTGCCCGACGTGTAGACGATCGTGAACGTGTCGTCGGCCTCGATCGCGGCGAGGCGCTCGTCGAGCTGCTCGTCGCTGACGGTGGAGCCCCGCTTGCGCAGATCGGCGAGCGTCATCGCGCCCTCGCTCTCGCCCTCGAAGCGGATCACCCTGCGCAGGCCCGGCAGCTGGTCGCGGATCTCGACGAGCTTGGCGATCTGGCCGGAGTCCTCGCAGAAGATCATCGTCGAGCCCGAGTGCTCGAGCACGTACAGGCACTCGTCGGGGGAGTTGGTCTGGTAGACCGGCACGACGACCGCGCCGGCGCAGATCGCGCCGAGGTCGGCGAGCGTCCACTCCATGCGCGTGTTGGACAGGATCGCGACGCGCTCGCCCGGCTTGACCCCGACCGCGATCAGGCCCTTGGCGATCTCGCGCACGGCGACGCCCAGGTCGTCGTAGGACAGCTCGCGCCAGCCGTCGCCTTCGGGGTACTTCAGCGCCGTGCAGGTGTAGGTCCGCGCGGCATCGAGGATCAGCGACGCCATCGTGCGCGCCGGTGCCCCGGCCGGCTGCGCCGGCTCCGCCGTCGTGGTGTGGCCGTCGTCCTCGCTCATGGCCGGGATCCTACGCCGCGCGAGCTGCGCGAACGACGGATCGGCGGCCGATCAGCCCTCGGTCGTCGCCGCGGCCGGCTTGGCCGCCGCCTGCGGCTCGGTCGCCGCCGCGCGCTGGTACTTGGCGATGAAGTCCTCGGTAGCGGTGTGCGCCTCCTCGTCGGGGCGCTGGTTCATCGGCGACTTCATGAGGTAGGAGCTGGGCCCGTCGAGCTGGCCCGAGAGGCCGTGGTTGAGCGCGAGCTTGCAGCAGCGCACGGCGTCGATGACGATCCCGGCGCTGTTGGGCGAGTCCCATACCTCGAGCTTGAGCTCGGCGGTCAGCGGCACGTCGCCGAAGGCCTGGCCCTCGAGGCGGATGTGCGCCCACTTGCGGTCGGTCAGCCACGGCACGTAGTCCGACGGGCCGACGTGGACATCGCCGGCGGGCAGCTCGTGGCCCATGATCGACGTCACGGCGTTGGTCTTGGAGATCTTCTTGGACTCCAGGCGCTCGCGCTCGAGCATGTTGTAGAAGTCCATGTTGCCGCCGACGTTCAGCTGCGAGGTGCGCATGAGCTTCACGCCGCGGTCGTGGAACAGCCGCGCGAGGTTGCGGTGCACGATCGTCGCGCCGACCTGCGACTTGATGTCGTCGCCGACGATCGGCAGCCCGGCCTTCTTGAAGCGCTTGTCCCAGTAGTCCTCGCGGGCGATGAAGACGGGGATGCAGTTGACGAAGGCGCAGCCGGCCTCGAGCACCTGCTCGACGTACCACTTCGTCGCCTGCTCGGAGCCGACGGGCAGGTAGGAGACGACGACGTCGGTGTGCGTGTCCTGGAGGATCTGCACGATGTCGGCCGTCTCGCCGGGCGCCTTGGTGATCTTCTCCTTGAGGTACTTGCCAAGCCCGTCGTGGGTCATGCCGCGGTGCACCGCGACGCCGAGCGTCTTGGGCACGTCGGCGAACTCGATCGTGTCGTTCTGGCCCGACCAGATCGCCGTTCCGAGGTCCTTGCCGACCTTCTCGGAGTCGATGTCGAAGGCGGCCGTGAACTCGATGTCGGAGATGTGGTAGCCGCCGAGGTCGACGTGCATGAGGCCGGGGACGTCGACCGTGCGATCGGCTTCGCGGTAGTAGTGGACGCCCTGGACGAAGGCATTCGCGCAGTTGCCGACGCCGACGATCGCGACGCGGACCTTGTCGGACTGATAGCGCGCGGCGCCGTTCGAGTGGGCGGCGCCGTTGCCGTTGGTGGGGCTCATGTGCAGTGGTTTCCCTTCGGTGAACGTTCCGGGGCTAACACCCCGGCAGGTGGAGCGCGTTACACGGCCGCCGGGCGCTCGGCCTGCGTGAGCTGCCGGCGGACGTGGAAGATGCGTTGCAGGACCGTGAGGCTCGACAGGCCCGCGAGGACGTAGACGGCGGGCTCGAGCAAGCCGAACGACGCAAGCACCAGCCCGGCCGACAGGATCACGACGCGGACCGCGCGCGTGGCGAGCCCGACCTTGCACTCGACGCCCAGCGCCTCGGCCCGCGCGCGGGTGTAGGAGACGACGAGCGAGGCGAGCACGGCGATCACGACCGCCGCGACCGCCGCCTCGTTCTGCTCCCTGGCGAAGTAGACCGCGACGCCCGTCAGCACGATGCCCTCCTCGATGCGATCGAGCGTCGAATCCAGGAACGCGCCGAACGCCGTGCCCTTGTCGGACATCCGCGAGTAGGCGCCGTCGAGCGTGTCCATGACCGAGCCGACGATGAACGCGACGCCGCCCCAGAAGAACTCCGTCTGCCAGATCAGCACCGCCGCCAGGACGTTGAGCGCGAAGCCCGTCAGCGAGATCGCGTTGGGCGTCAGCCGCGACTCGATCAGGCGGTTGCGATACAGCTCGCGGCGCTCGGACCCCGGTCCCGTCTGGCGGGGGCGCGGTCCGGGATCGGTCGACGGTGCTGACTGCGTGCCGGCCTCCATCAGGGCGCTGCGGAAGCGTTGGCCGGCACGACCGCCGAAACGGGTCTGAACGCCCACACACGCGGCCGCGTGCGGGCCAGCGCGCGGGCTGCGAGGGCGCCGATCCCTGCGGCGACGGCGCCCAGGACGGCGTCGGCGATGAAGTGATTGGCGGTCGCGACGATCACGAACAGGACGAGCAGCGGGTAGGTCGCCCAGAAGATCTTCGCCGCGCGCCAGCGCGTCAGCCGCGCCAGCGGCACGCCGATCATCAGCGCGAACGCCACGTGCATCGACGGCACGGCGGCGTACGGGTTGAAGAGGTGGTTGATCGTGACGCTGTCCTGGGGGACGCCGGTGAAGTCCGAGACGGCGTCGAAGAAGCCCCACTCCGGGAAGAAGCGCGGCGGGGCGGTCGGGAAGATGCTGTAGCCGATCAGCGCGACCCCGAATGCGACGAGGAACATGTTGCGCACGAAGTAGAAGCTCCGGTTGCGAAAGAAGTACAGCCACGCCAGCGCGCCGAGCGTGACCGAGGTCTGCGCGTTGATGTACATCCACGACGCCCCGTCGAGCAGCCATTGCTGGCCGGAGGTGAAGGCCTGCACGGACGGCTCGACGAAGATGTTCAGCGTCCGCTCGATGCCGATCAGGTCCCGCGCGTTGGAGAATGCGGTCGCCGCCGCTTCGGGATGGTTGACGAACCCGCGCGTGAGCGAGTACAGCTGGAGCGCTCCCGCGAACAACAGCACCTGGCGCACGACGTCGAGCGGGCCGTGAGGCAGGAGCCGCGCCTGGAGCGTGCTGAGACGGGCGTGCATGGGGCGACCGTCATCCTACTCAGGGCATCGATGCGGCGAAACATCACAGCGCGGGCCTGGCGTCGTCCGAACAGCTCATGTCGCGCTGCAGGACCCGCCGCGGATCGAACGCGGCGTCGACCGTGATCGTGCCGGGGCGAGTCGAGCGCACGAGCGTCCAGCCGCCGATCGCCCGCGACACGCAGCCGCTGCCGAGCGCGATCCGCCAGTAGGGCGTGTGGCGCACGCGCACGAACGTGAAACCCGGGCGCCGCGCGCGCAGCGTGAAGGACTGCGGGCCGATCCGCGTGAGTCGCCCGGCGCCGTTGGTGAGGCCTGGCGTGTGAGCCACCTCGTAGACCGACCAGTGGCGATCGTGGAAGACCGGGCGCAGGAACGGCAGGCCGGCCCGGATCAGCCGGGCCTCGGCGCGACCGGTCGGGTCGAGCGGCACGTCGGGGAGCGCCACGTAGTGCACGCCCTCGCGCCGCAGCCATGCGTCGTAGCGCGCCGCGGTCAGCCTCGGCGCCGCCCCGGCGCGAAACAGGGCGTTGTACTTCACGTCGAGCTGGGTCTCCCAGCCGCGCGCGAGCGACGTCACCCGCGCGACGTGCACGGCCTCCCAGTGCAGGCGCGTGAACGGCACCTCGACGCGAACCGGAGAGGCGTCGGCGCGATCCTCGAGGAACGTCAGCAGCGGCGCGAAGTACGCGACCTGCGCGGATGGGTCGACCGCGCCCTTGACGGTCTCGCGGACCGGCGCCCACCACTGCCAGACCAGCAGCGGGATCGCGGCCGCGAGCACGAGCCGGCGGTGACGCGGCGCCGTCGCGGTCGCGAGCACGGCGCACAGCAGCAGCGGCCCGGCGAACGCGACCCCCAGCCGGCTGGCGTTGCCGCCCATCGGCGAGGCCACGACGAACGCGAGCACGGCCGCGGCGAGGTACACGAGCGCGCCGGCCCGCAGCGCGCGCTCGCCCGCCGGCAGCAGCCACAACAGCAGCGCACAGCAGAGCACGACCGCCGCCAGCGCCTCGGCCGAGAACGGCTGGCTGCCGCCCTCCGGAAACAGCAGCGCGAGCATGGCGGCGGGCGTGAACGCCGCCGCGGCGAGCCACAGGCCCGCGCGCTCGCCCCCGCGCCGGCGCACCGCCAGCCAGTGCGCGATCCCGGCCATCGCGAGAAACAGCCCCGCGACGGGACTGGCCAGCGTGCAGCCGACGCCGAGCGCGAGCCCCAGCCGGCGCCGGCCGTGCTGCAGCGCGAGGATCGCGCCGAGCGCGAACGCGACGCCGAGGGCGAAGGTCAGGCGGCCGATCAGCAGGTCGGCGACGGAGCCGACCGCGAACCACATCGCGCCCCAGCGGGCACCGTCGCCGAACTGCCTGCGCGCGACGCGCTCGAACAGCACGGTCGAGACGACGGCCGCCAGCACCCCCACGACGCGCACTCCGAGCAGCGCGCCGAGCGGGGGAAAGAGGATCGAGTAGCCCGGCATGTGGTGCCCGCCGTACCACGACAGGTCGAAGACCGTCCAGCCCTCGCGCTCGAAGAGCCCGACGCGGTAGACCTGCGCCGCGAGGTCGGGCGTGGCCGGAGCGAACGCCAGCCACAGCAGGGCGAGCGCCGCCGCGATCGACCAGGGCGCGATGCGCAGACCGGACATCGCGGCGACCGTAGAGCCGCGGCGCGGCCACCATGTTGCCGCGCTGTCACCGCCGGCAGGCGGAGCGCAGCAGCTGCGCGCGCACGCGCACGATCCCCGGCCTCAGGACGCGTACGCGGGTCATCCCGCCGGACGCCCGCCCGACGCAGGCGCGCCCGCCCGTGACCGACCACCAGCGCGTGTGGCGCACTCGCACGAGCGCGTCCCCGGCGCGCCGCGCGCGGATCTCGAAGCCGTCGGGCTGCAGCGAGATCGTGCCGGCGGCGCCGCGCACCATCGCGGCGGGGCGGCGCACGGCGAACACGCGCCAGTGCGCGTCGCGCCAGACGGGGCGCAGGTAGGCCAGGCCGCCTGCGATCAGCCGAGCCTCGTCGCGCCCAGCGCCGTCGAGCGGCACGTCGGGGACCGCCACGTAGGCGACCGCATGCTCGTCGAGCCACGCCCGGTAGCTCGCGGCGCTCAGCGAGCCGTCGTAGAAGAGCGCGCCGTAGCGGCGGTCGAGCTGGCGCTCCCAGCCGCGAGCCAGCGCGATCGACGGCGCGACGTGCGCGCCCTCCCAGTGGTTCTCCGTGAACGGGATCTCGACGCGAAAGGCGCTCGCCGGCCCCTCGCGCTGCAGGTAGCGCAGCAGCGGGCCGTAGTAGGCGGCGGCGGTCGACGGGTCGCCGCTCGAGCGCAGGACGTCGCGCACGGCGGGAAAGGCCTGCCAGTAGCCCAGCGCCAGCACGACCGCGACGAGCGTCGCCGGCCTGCGCCGGCCGCCGGCCAGCAGCGCGCCGAGCACCACCGGTCCTGCCAGCAGCCCCCCCAGGCGCGTGACGTTGCCCCCCAGCGGCGTGGCGACGACAAACGCGGCGACGCACGCCGCGCCGTAGAGCCCCGCGCCGATGCGCAGCGCGCGCTCGCGCGCCGGCAGCAGCGCCGCGACGAGCGCGATGCCGGCGAGCGCCGGCCAGAACGCCGACGCCACGAACGGCTCCGTGCCGCCCTCGGGAAACAGCCCGGCGAGCGCGGCGACCGGCGCCAGCGCGGCGACCGTGACGACCGCCGCCGCCGCGCGCCGCTCGCGCGAGGCCAGCCCCCACGCGATCGCGCCGAGCGCGAGGAACAGCGCCGCGACAGGGCTCGCCAGCGCCGTCGCGACGGCGAGCGCCGCGGCGGCGGCCGGGCGCCGGCGCTGCAGCGCCAGCGCCGCTGCGAGCGCGAACGCGACGCCCAGCAGGAACGTCAGGCGGCCGCTGACGAGCGTCCCGGTCGCCCCCAGCGAGAACCACAGTCCGGCCGCCGTCCCGGCTCGGTCGCCCCATCGCTGCCGGGCGATGGCGGCGAACAGCGCGCTCGCCGCGATCGCGGCGAGCGCGCCGGCGAGGCGCACCCCCAGCAGCGCGCCGAGCGGCGGGAACAGCAGGCTGTAGCCGGGCGTGTGATGGCCGGCGAACCAGCCGTTGTCCCAGATGCCGAGGCCCGCTTCGCGCACGAGGCCTGCGCGGTACTCCTGCGCCGCGAGATCGGCGCTCGCCGGCTCGAGCAGCAGGCAGGCGGCCGCGCCGAGCGCCGCGGCGACGCACGCCCACCGCACAGGGCTCACGGCGGCGGATCGCCCGCCAGGTGGCCGATGATGCGCTCGCAGAGCTCGGGCCGGTCAAGCCACGGCCAGTGACCGGCGTCCTCGACCGTCTCGAGGATCGCGTCGCCGAGCGTGGCCGCGTAGCCCGCGCCGAAGCGCGCCGGGATCCAGGGATCCTGCGCGCCCCACAGCACGAGCGCCGGGGCCGTGACGCTGCCGAGGCCGGTTCCGCTGGCAGCCAGGAGCTCGGGGGAAGCGCTGCGCAGCAGCGCGAGCAGCGCGCGCTCGGTGCCGAGGTCGAAGTCGGCGACGACGCCCTCGCGAAAGTCCTTGGCCATCGCCCCGCGCCCGGCCGACGCGCGCCGCGACAGCGCCTTGACGACGGGCTTGTAGGCCGAGCCGACGGCGATCGGCCCCGCGACCGGCGTGCGGATCAGCCTCGCCCAGCCGCGCCAGCGAAAGCCGTGCAGCAGCGGCACGCCGTTGATCACGACGAGCCGCTGCACGCGCTCGGGGTCGGCCATCGCCCACGTCAGCCCGACCGCCGCGCCCCAGTCGTGCACGCACAGGCGCACGCGATCGATGGCGAGCTCGTCGAGCAGCCGGTCGAGGAACGCGACGTGCCCGGCGAGCGAGTAGTCGAGGTCGCCGCGCTTGCCGCTGCGCCCGAACCCGGGCAGGTCGACGGCGATGCCGCCGCCGAGCTCGAGCAGGCCGATCCAGTCGCGCGAACTCGTCGGCAGGCCGTGCAGGTAGAGGATCGGCACGGCGTCCTCGCCGGCGCTGCGCAGCAGCACGGGCTGGCCGTCGAGCTCGATCGTCTCCTCGGTCACGGACGTCACGGCCGCGGAAGATAGCCTTCGGTGAGTGCGGACCCTCTGCATCGGCGAGGCGATCGTCGATCTCATATGCCGAGCCCATGTCGCCACGCTCGCCGCGGCGGACTCGTTCGCGCCGCACGTCGGCGGCGTGAGCACGAACGTCGCCATCACCGCGGCGCGCGCCGGGGCCAAGGTGTCGCTCGCCGGAGGCGTCGGCGACGACGGCTGGGGCGCGTGGCTGCACGAGCGCATCGGCGCCGAGAACGTCGACCTCGAGTGGTTCAGGCTCGTCGGCGGGCACAGCACGGGCGTCGCGTTCGTGACCGTCGACGAGTACGGCGAGCCCTCCTACGAGCTGTGCGGCGACGGCCCGGCGGCGACGGTCAGCGTGCTCAAGCGCCCGCTGCTCGAGGCCGTGCAGGCGACCGACGCGCTCTTCTTCGGCTCGAACATGCTCGCCGGCAAGGCCGAGGCGGCGCTCGCGATGAGCGCCCGCGAGCGCGCGCTGGAGCTCGGCCACCCCGTCGTCTTCGAACCCAACGTGCGCCTCGGGCGCTGGGAAGGCAACGCCGCACGCGCCGGCGCGGCGTGCGGCGAGTGCGTTCCGGGCGCCTTCCTCGTCAAGTGCAACGGGCTCGAGGCGCGCATGATGACCGGCGAGGACTCACCCGACGCCGCGGCGGCGTCGCTGCTGGCGGCGGGCGCGCAGCACGTGATCGTCACGCTCGGCCCGAGCGGCGCGATCCTGCGCGGCGGCGGCCTACGACGCGACGTCGACGGCTTCCCGGCGCGGGTCGTCAGCACGGTCGGCGCGGGCGACGTCTTCATGGGCGTCGTGCTCGCGCGCCTCGGAACGACCGACTTCTATCCGTCGGCGCTCGCCGCCGCGATGCCCGATGCCGTCGAGGAGGCCGCGCTGGCCTGCCGGCGCTGGGGCGCGCTGGAGTGAGCGCCGCCGCGGGCCGCGCGGCCCGCGCCGCCTGGCGGGCGCCATCGCGTGCGCGCGTCGCCCGCCTGCGCGCCCGGCTGGCCGAGCTCTACGGCGTGCCGGTCCAGACGCCCCACGGCGACGGCCTCGCCGAGCTCGTGCTGACGGTCCTGTCGCAGTCGACCAACGACCGCAACCGCGACGTCGCGTACCTGCGCCTGCGCGAGCGCTTCGCCTCGTGGAAGGCCGTCCGCGATGCGCCGCTCGAGGAGGCCGAGCAGGCGATCCGCCCCGGCGGCATCTCGAAGGTCAAGTCGGCGCGCATCCAGGCGATCCTGCGCGCGATCGGCGATCCGCTGGACCTCGGCTGGATGCGCGACGCGCCCGTGGCCCACTCGCAGGCCTACCTCTGCGCGCTGCCGGGCGTCGGGCGCAAGACGGCCGCCTGCGTGCTGCTGTTCGCCTTCGGCCTGCGCGACGTGCCCGTCGACACGCATGTCTCGCGCGTCGGCACACGGCTCGGCCTGCTGCGCCCGAAGGCGCCCTTCGAGGAGCTGCACGACGCGATGCTCGCATTGACGCCGCCGGGCGCAGAGCTCGAGCTGCACATCAACCTGCTGCGCCACGGCCGGCGCACGTGCCACGCGCAGCGCCCCGCCTGCCCGGACTGCGCGCTGGCACGGATGTGCCCGAGCAGCCGGCTCGGCCTCGAGCTGCCGGCGACCCGTGTCCGCTGAGATCCTCGGCCCGCGCGCGCTGAACCGCGCGCTGCTCGCCCGCCAGGGATTGCTCGAGCGCGCCGAGATCCCGGCCGCGGCGATGATCGAGCGGCTCGCCGGGATGCAGGCGCAGGTGCCCGAGAACCCCTACGTCGCGCTGTGGTCGCGGCTGCGCGACTTCGACGCGCACGAGCTCAGCGGGCTGATCGCCGGCCGCGAGGCCGTGCGTGCGCAGCTCATGCGCGCGACGATCCACCTCGTCACCGCGCAGGACATGCTGCTGTTCGCGCCGGTCACGCTGCCGGTCCTCGTGCGCACGTTCAAGAGCCCGTGGGCCGCGAAGCTCGCCGGCGCCGACATGCGGGCCGTCGTCTCGGCCGGCCTCGAGCTGCTCGCCGAGCGGCCGCGCACGCGCACCGAGCTGGCGGCGCTGCTGGCGCCGCGCTGGCCGGACGCCGATCCGGCCGCCCTCGCGCACGCCGTGACGTTCCACGGCCTTCTCGTGCAGGTGCCCCCGCGCGGCCTGTGGGGCGGGCACGGGCAGGCGACGTGGGCGCCGGCGGACGCGTGGCTCGGCGCCTCGCCCCGGGAGGACGCGAGCGCCGATGGACTGGTGCTGCGCTACCTCGCCGCCTTCGGGCCTGCCACGGTCGCCGACATCCGCACGTGGTCGGCGCTGACGGGGTTGCGCGAGGTCGTCGCGCGCCTGCGCCCGCGGCTGCGCTCGTTTCATGACGAGCGCGGGCGGGAGCTCGTCGATGTCCCGGACGGACCCCTCCCCGATCCCGGCACGCCCGCGCCGCCGCGCTTTCTGCCCGAGTACGACAACGTGCTGCTCGCGCACGCCGACCGCTCGCGCGTGCTGTCCGGCCACGGGCCGGGGTTGCCGTTTCCCCAAGGCGGGCGAGCGTGTGGCACGCTGCTCGCAGACGGCTTCTACCGCGCGTTCTGGCAGGTCGTCGAGGACGGTGCCGAGGCGACGCTCACGATCGACCGCTTCACGCGCCTGCCCGGCGAGCGCAAGGACCTGTTGTTGGAGGCGATCCGCGCCGAGGGCGAGGGGTTGCTGGCGTTCCTGTCGCCGGGCGCCGCCCGCCGAACCGTGCGCTTCGACCCGCCGCCCTGAGAGCATCCCCCACAGACCGACGACCGAGGAGCAAGCCATGAACGTGACCGGGACCGACTTCATCTGCGTGCCGACGCAGGACTACGAGAAGGCGCGCGAGTTCTACGGCGGCGTGCTCGGGCTGGCGCTGTCGAAGACGTGGGGCAACATGCCGGCGGCCGAGTTCGAGACCGGCAACCTGACGATCGCCGTCATGCAGTGCGACGCCTTCGGCATCGAGTTTCACCGCCACACGGCCCCGATCGCGCTGCACGTCGAGGACGTCGAGGCCGCGCGCGGGGAGCTCGAGCAGCAGGGGATCGCGTTTCATGCGGACACGATGGACAGCGGCGTCTGCCACATGGCCCACTTCTCCGATCCCGACGGCAATTCGCTGATGTTCCACAACCGCTACGCGCCGCCTCCCCCGGGGCCCGGAGAGCACTGAGCGTCAGGCGGCCGACAGCTCGCCCAGGATCTTCAGCACCTCGTCGTCGTGGGTCTTGGGCGAGGCCTTGGGGATCACGTGCGCGACGACGCCGTCGGGATCGACGATAAACGTCGCCCGCTGCGCGCCCATGTAGGTCTTGCCGTACATCGACTTCTCGACCCACACGCCGTAGGCCTCGCAGACGGCGCGGTCCTCGTCGGCGAGCAGCGTGAAGTTCAGCGACTGCTTCGTGTGGAACTTCGCGACCTTCTCGACGGGGTCCGGCGAGATGCCCAGCACGGTCGCGCCGGCGGCCGCGTACTCGTCGCCGCGATCGCGGATCGAGCAGGCCTGCGTCGTGCAGCCGGGCGTGTCGGCCTTCGGGTAGAAGTAGACGACGACGGTCGTGCCGCGCAGGGAGGACAGCGTGACGGGGTCGCCCTGCTGGTCGGGCAGCGTGAAGTCGGGGGCCTGGGAGCCGGGGGTGATCATGTCCCTGACGATAGAACGGCGCTGAGACCGAGTCGGAGCGGATGGTCGCCCGCGGATCGCCGGCTACTTCAGCAGCCGCGACAGGCGGCGGTCCTTGAGCACCTTGCCGGCGGTCTGCTCGTCGGGGCAGTAGCACATGACGTAGTCCTCGTAGTGCACGGCCTCGATCGTGGCGCCGCAGCGCGGGCAGGGCTCGCCGGCCTTGCGATGGACCTGCAGCGGCAGCGGCAGCTTGTCGGGGATCGGCAGCTTGACGACCTGTTCGTAGTGCTCGAGCGCTCCGTGCAGCGTGCAGACGATCGCCTCGCGCAGGATCGCCGCCTCTTCGGCGTCCAGGTCGTTGCCGCGCTTGAACGGCGACAGCCGCGCGGTCCACAGGATCTCGTCGACCCACGAGCGCCCGATGCCCGCGATCACGCGCTGGTCGCGCAGCAGCGTGTGCAGCGGGCGCGCCGCCTTCAGCAGCGCGCGCAGGTCGGCGGGCGGGTCGGGCCAGGCCTCGGGCCCCAGCGAAGCGATGACGTCCTCGGCCTCGAGCGCTTCGGCGTGCAGCAGCTTCACCCACGCCGCCTGCTTGGTGCCGAACTCGCGCAGGCGCAGCTCGCGGGGATGGTCGGGATCGGAGATGCGCACGAGCAGCCGCGAGGTGCGGTCGCGTGGCCCGGCGCGCTTGTCGAAGAGCTGCAGGCGCCCGGCGCTCATGAGGTGCACGAGCAGCAGCAGGTCGCCGATCTGCACCAGGAGGTGCTTGCCGCGGCGTCCGACGCGCGTGATCTGGCGTCCTTCGAGCACCGACAGCGGCGGGTCGAAGGTCTTCAGCGCGTTGATGCCGGGCGCCGTCGCCGACTCGATCGTCGCGCCGGCCAGCGCAGCGTCCAGGCGCCGCGCGGTGATCTCGACCTCGGGCAGCTCGGGCATGCACGATGCAGGCTACGCGCCGTACGCTGCACCCGTGGCGCAACGGCTGGCGATCATCGGCGGCGACGCGGGCGGGATGAGCGCGGCGAGCATCGCCCGGCGCCGCGATCCGGATCTCGAGATCGTCGCCTACGAGCGCGGCGAGCTGACGTCCTACTCCGCCTGCGGCATCCCGTACTTCGTCGCCGGGCTGTTCGAGGACGCCGGGCGGCTGATCAACCGCAGCCCCGCCAAGCACCGCGCCGACGGCATCGACGTGCGGACTCGGAGCGAGGTCGTCGCGATCGATCTCGCGGCGCGCAGGCTGACCGTGCGCGCCGGCGACGAGGAGACCGTCGAGGGCTTCGACCAGCTCGTCGTCGCGACGGGCGCCGAGGCCGCGCCGCCGCCGGTCCCCGGCGCCGAGGCGATCGGGCCGGCGCGCACGGTCGACGCCGCCGAGCGCCTGAGCGCCGCGCTCGCGCGCGGCGGGCGCTGCGCGGTCGTCGTCGGCGCGGGCTACATCGGCCTCGAGATGGCCGAGGCGTTCGTCTCGCGCGGGCTGAAGGTGACGATGATCGACCAGGCGCCGCAGGTCATGGGCACGCTCGACGCCGACATGGCCGCTCACGTGCAGGCGGCGGCCGAGCGCCTTGGCATCCGCGTCGTGCTCGCCAGCGGCGTCGAGGAGATCGTCACCGGCGACGACGGCGCGCCGGTCGAGGTGCGCACGGCCGGCGCGACCTATCCCGCCGACCACGTCGTGATCGGCACCGGCGCGCGGCCCGCCGTCGCGCTCGCCGAGGATGCCGGCCTGCAGCTCGGAGACAGCGGCGCGCTGCGCGTCGACGACCACCAGCGCTGCCCCGGTCACGACGGGATCTACGCGGCCGGCGACTGCGCCGAGAGCCATCACCGGCTGCTCGATCGGGCGGTCAACATCCAGCTCGGCACGCACGCCAACAAGCAGGGGCGGATCGCCGGCACGAACGCGACCGGCGGCGACGTGCGCTTTCCCGGCGTCATCGGCACCGCGGTGTCGAAGATCTGCCGCCACGAGGTCGGGCGCACGGGCCTCAGCGAGCGCGAGGCGCACGAGGCGGGCATCGAGGTCGTCAGCGCCACGATCAAGGACCGCACGCGCGCCGGCTACTACCCGGGCGCCGGGCCGATCTGGGTCAAGCTCGTCGCGGAGGCCGCCACCGGGAGGCTGCTCGGCGGGCAGATCGTCGGCGTCGAGGGCGCGGCGAAGCGCATCGACGTCCTGGCGACGGCGGTCTGGACGCAGCTGCACGTCGACGAGCTCGCGCTGCTCGACCTCTCCTACGCGCCGCCGTTCAGCGCCGTCTACGACCCGCTGCTGATCGCCGCGCGCGCGACGGCGAAGCTCCTGTAGCTACGGTGCGATCCGCGCGATCTCGCGCGGGCGCATCAGCGTGATCAGCGTCCCGCGCCGCGAGCCGTCCATCCGCACGGCGGCGATGCCGCCCTTCTTGATGTCCGCGCGCGCGCCGGTCAGGTCGTGGACGACCTGGTCGAAGTCGGGGTTGTGTCCGACGAGCAGCAGCCGCTTGTCGGGGCCCGCGGCGTGCAGGAGCTCGCGCGCGTCGTCGAGGCCGAAGCCCGAGCTGAGCGCCTCGTGCTCGACGGGCTCGCCCAGGCGCAGCTCCTCGCAGGCAAGCCGCGCGGTGTCCAGGGCGCGCACCTTCGGGCTCGTCACGACGAGCTGGAAGGTCAGCTCGAGCACCGCCATCGCGCGGCCCGCCGCGCGCGACTGCTCCTCGCCGCGCTCGGTCAGGCGGCGCAGCTCGTCGGAGCGCGCGTCGTGCGGCTCGGCCTCCCCATGTCGCAAGAACCACAGCTGCTGGGCCATGGCGGCGAAATCTAGTGGTTCGCGGGTCGCACGCTGACCCAGCTCTTGACCAGCGGCCCGACGCGCTCGGCGACCGGCTCGCCGAACAGCGCGGTCATCTCGGCGCGGCGAAGCAGCGCGATGTCCTCCCAGTCGCCCGCCACGCCGAGGCGCCAGTAGGGCCGGCGCAGCCGCGCCGGCAACCAGTGCGCGGCCGGCAGCAGCGCGTGGGGCTCGATCGGAAACGAGAACGCCGGCGTCTGCACGTACCAGCCGCGCGCGACGCGCCGCAGCTCGCGCGCGAACGCCTCGCGGTCGGACGGCTCGACGTGCTCGATGACGCTCGAGCAGTAGGCGAGGTCGAACTCGCCGTCGTCGAACGGCAGCCCGTCGAGCACGTCGGCGAGCACGAACGGGCCCGGGTACTCGGGCCGCGCGCCGGCGTCGACGCCGGTGATGTCGAGGTCGGGCTCGTGGCGGCGCAGGCCGAGGCGGCCGCAGCCGATGTCGACGATCCGCGTGCCCGGGCCGGCGCCGGTCAGCGCGAACAGGCGCTCATGACGGCGCGTGCGGGCGCGGCCCGAGGCGACCGACGCCGCCCGCGCGCGCAGCCCCGGCTTGGCCGTCGCATAGACGTCGTCGGGGGCCCATCGCGGCACGCCGCCAGCCTATGTGACGCCCGCGTCACGCCGGCTGCGCCGGCGGCGTCCCGCCCGACCGTGCGCGGGTCTGGGCGCGAGTAGCCTGCCTCGCGAGTCGATGAGCGAGATCTACGACAAGGAGAACCTGCTCGACCGGCTCAGCGATCCGGCCACGCTCGCGGCGCAGTACGAGCGCGGCAAGCGGCGCGAGCGCGAGCTGCTCGATCGCCATCTGGGCCTGCGCGGCGGCGACGCGATCTCGATCGGCTGCGGCTGGCATCCGGGCCGTCACCTGCTGCCGGCGCCGGCGTGGCGCCTGGTCGCCGCCGACCTCGACCCCGCGCGCCCGCGCTCGGCCGTCGAGCGCGGCGAGGCCGACGCAGGGCTGCAGGGCGCGGCCGGCGCGCTGGGCCTGCCCGACGGCTCGTTCGACGTCGTCCTGCACCGGCTCGTGCTGCACCACGTCGCCTATCAGGGCCCGCTCGAGCCGTGCCTCGCCGAGGCCCGCCGGCTGCTGCGCCCCGGCGGCGCGCTCGTCGCGATCGAGCCCAACCTGTATCACCCAGTCGGCCTGGCGCTGGCGGTGGCCAACCGCGCCGGCCTCGGCGTCCGCGTGCACGGCACGCCCGACGACATCCCGCTGTCGCCGCGGCGCCTGATGGCCGCGGCGCGAGCGGCCGGCCTGAGCCCCGAGCTGCACGCCGTCAGCTACGCCTGGCGCCGGCTACCGGTCTCCGCGCAGCGGGTCGTCGGGCGCCTCGATCGCCACGGCTCGGCGCCCGGCCTGCGCTGGGCCGGGCATACGTTCATGCTGATCGCGCGCCGTCAGCGCGTGTAGGAGCCGACCGGCGAGCCGGTCTGACCCTGCCAGCTGAGATTCCAGCGGCGCCCGGATCGCCAGGCCGACGAGACCTGGAAGTAGCCGCGCGCGTCGGTCCGCACGGTGCGCAGCCGCTCGAACGACGACGAGCCGCGGTCGGCGTAGGTGATCGTCGCCGACGTCATGCCGGTCGCCGGGCGCACGAGGCCCCAGATCGACACCTTGCCCCCGCTGCGGCGCACGGCGAGCGGCAGGCGGAAGGCGGCGAGCGACGGCTTGGGCCTGCCGTCGGCGAAGCGCAGCCCGGACTCGAAGCCGCTGAAGACGCCGGTCGGGCTGGCGTCCGAGTCGGTCAGCAGGTACTGCGAGAACGACGCGACGCGCGGGTTGTCGTAGGCGATGCGCTCGGAGATCGCGCGGTACTCGACCTGCTTGGCCAGCGACACGCCGCTGGTCGTGTCGGGCGTCGACTGGATGCCGAACTCCGTCAGGTGGATCGGCAGCCGCTTCGTCAGAGCTCCGGCGCGCCTGGCGCGGTCGAGCGCGCTGGTCAGCCGGCTGAGGACGCCGATCGTGACGTCGTTGGGCGGCGGCTTGAAGGACGGGCCCTGCTTGGTCGTGTAGGCGTGGTGCGCGTAGCCGTCGGCGCTCAGCGGGGCGCACCTGCCGACGCGCCGGTACTTCGCGTTCAGGCACAGCATCTCGCGCAGGAAGGTCAGCGGCGCGACGACGCGCCCGGTCCCGCGCGGCGAGGTCTCGCCGATCAAAAACCGATCGGCGCCCTGGCCGGCCTTCGTCAGGCCGCGCACGCCGGCGCGATAGAGCTCGCGGTAGATCGCCGGCGAGGCGGGCTTGCCGCCGGATGCGAACTGCGGCAGCAGGAACTGCGGCTGGTTGGGCTCGTTCCAGATCGCCCACGTACGGACCTGGTCGCCGTAGCGGCGCCCGACGGCGGTCGTGAAGGCGGCGAAGGCCGACGGGGTCGGCCGCGTCTTGTTGTCGAGCCTGGACTTCGTCGCCCACTTCGGCGCGGGCCCCGAGATCGTCATCAGGACCGGCCAGTCGCGCGCCTTGGCGGCCGCCATCAGCGCGTCGTACTGACCCCAGTCGTATCCCGCGGGGTTCGTCGGCTCGAACCGCGGCTGCGCCGCCTGGTCTGATCCGGGCGCGACGCTCGACCACAGCAGGATCACGCGCAGCGACCGCACGCCGAGCGACTGCATCTCGTCGAGCGCCGCCGGCCGCGTCGCCGGGTTCATCAGGTCGCGCGGCGCCTCGAAGGTCAGCGGTTGGGACTTCGACGCGCTCGCGGGGGCGCACAGCAGCAGGCAGAGCAGGAAGCTCAGGGGGAGGAGTCGGAGCACGGGGGTTGCAACGCCCCTGCGGGCGCAATGTTGCGGCGGGCACGCCGGCCGCACCCGCGAGGCGAGGTGCGCCCGCGAGCCGCGGGCGCACCAGGCGAAAGGGGCTCAGGCGGCCGTCGGGCCGTCTGGCGTGTCGGTCTTCGGCGCGGCGCCGGCGCCGGCTCCGCCGGTGCTCCCGCCGCTGCGCATCTCGGCGAGCTTGAGCTTCGCCTTCTCGACCTGTGCCTTGGTCTTCGGGTCGTTGGCGAACTGCTGCGCCTTGTCGGTGAGCTTCTTTCCCTGGGGGGAGTTGGCGAGCTCGGTGAGCTTCTTCATGAGGGTGGACATGGCTCAGACGTTACCCACTCGGACCTTTCTCGATCCGGGCTCGCAGCTCTGCGCCGCGGCCGGCGGCGACCGCGCGCGCGGCGCGGCGCTCGTCGAGCGCCACGCCGCCGGCGGCCGCCAGCTCGAGCAGCTCCTGGCGTTCCTGGCCCTCGCGCGCGCTGCGCAGGAACAGCCAGCAGAACAAACACAGCGTGAGGATCGACCCCTCGACCATCATGATCGAGCCCGCGACGACCTGGTCGGACTGCGGCGCGATGTCGTGCGCGCGCTCGCCGGAGCCGTAGACGTCGTAGAACGCCGCGTCCGACCACACGAAGACGTTCGCCAGCGCGGTGCTCGTGCAGGCGCACGGCGACGATGTAGCCGAGCTTCGCCGCGTTGCCGAACCAGGCCGGCTTGGGCAGCGGGCCGAGCAGCGCCATCCACATGTTGATGCCCAGGCCGATGAACAGCATGTGCTGGATCGCGTGCACGGCGTCGTTGCGAACGGCCGCCTCGTGCGGTCCGGCGAGGTGCCAGAACAGCAGGTCGGCGGCCCACAGCGAGAAGGCCGGCGCGGGGTGGGCGAGGACGCGCATCCAGCCCAGCAGCGGCGCGCGCAGCAGCGGCGCCAGCAGCGGCCCGGTCAGCCCGAGCACGAGCAGCAGCGCGCCGACGTCGGCGATCAGCAGGTGCTCGGCCATGTGCGCGAGAAACAGCTCGTCGGCCAGCGACCCCAGTGGCGAGGCGAGCGCGAGCACGACGATCGCCAGCCCGCCGTACCAGCACCACTGCCGCCACGCCGGGACCCCGCCGCCGCGCGCGGCGAGCCCGCGGGCACGGACGAAGTACATCGCTCCGAAGGCGATCGCGGGCGCGATCTGCAGCGGGTCGACCTGCACTGCGGCGGCGATCTGAGGCATCCGCGAGGAAGGCTGACAGGTCGTCTGTCCAGGCCGGACGGCCGCGCGCCATCGCGCGTGTTCGGCGTCCTGACCGCGGGTACCTGCTGATCGCATGAGCACCACGACCCACCCGCTCAAGCAGGCCTTGGAGGGCTACGCCGACCCTGACGAGGGGCGGCCGCTGAAGGCCTACGCCGGGCTGGCGGCGACCTACGCGGTCGCCTTCGGAGGCGCGCTCGTCGCGCTGCATCGGAGCGGCCGCGAGCTGCCCGAGCGCATCAGCGCCGCCGACATCCTGCTGACCGGCGTCGCCACGCACAAGGTCACGCGCCTGATCGCCAAGGACAAGGTCACGAGCTTCATCCGCTCGCCGTTCACGTGCTATCAGGAGCACGCCGGGCATGGCGAGCTCGACGAGGAACCGCGCGGCCACGGCCTGCGCTACGCCATCGGCGAGCTGCTCGTCTGCCCGTACTGCCTCGGCCAGTGGGTCGGGTCGGGCTTCGCGATCGGGCTCGTCGCCGCGCCGCGCCACACGCGCCTGCTCGCCGGCATCTTCGTCGCCGACACGATCTCCGACGTCCTGCAGATCGCCTACAAGGCCGCCGGCGACCAGGTTTGAGCCGCGTCGTCGTCGTGACGGGCGCGACGGCGGGCGTCGGCCGCGCGACGGCGCGCGCGTTCGCCGCGCGCGGTGACGCCGTCGCGCTGCTGGCACGCGGCGAGGACCGTCTGGCGGCGACCCGCGCCGAGCTCGAGCGGGACGGCGCGCGCGTCATCGCCTGTCCGCTCGACGTCGCCGACGCCGCCGCGGTCGAGGCCGCCGCGGCGCGGATCGAGCGCGAGCTGGGGCCGATCGACGTCTGGGTCAACTGCGCGATGTCGGCGGTGCTCGCGTTCGTGCACGAGACGAGCGCGGCGGACGTGCGCCGCGTCACCGAGGTCACCTACCTCGGCTACGTGCACGGGACGCTCGCCGTGCTGTCGCGCATGCGCGCCCGCGACCGCGGAGTGATCGTCATGGTCGGCTCGGCGCTGGCCTACCGCGCGATCCCGCTGCAGGCCGGCTACTGCGCGGCCAAGCACGCCGTGCGGGGCTTCGCCGACGCGCTGCGCTGCGAGCTCTTGCACGAACGCAGCGCTGTGCGCGTGACGTCCGTGCACCTGCCCGGCCTCAACACGCCGCAGTTCGGCTGGGTGCGCACGACGCTGCGCCGCCAGCCGATGCCGGTGCCGCCGATCTTCCAGCCCGAGATCGCCGCCGACGCGGTGCTGTGGGCGGCCGATCATCCGCGCCGCGAGTTCTTCGTCGGCGGGTCGACGGTCGCGGCGATCGTCGGCAACCGCCTCGCCCCGCGGATCGCCGACCGCTACCTCGCGCGCACGAGCGTCGCCGACCAGCAGACCGACATCGAGATCGACCCCGCTCGCCCGGACTACCTGTACGCGCCGCTTGCCGGCGACCGCGGCGCCCACGGGCGCTTCGACGACGAGGCGAAGGCGCGCTCGCTCGTCTGGACGATCACCAAGCGGCGCGGGCGCATCGCGGGCGCCGCAGCGATCGCGGCCGCCGCAGCCGCGGCGGGCGCCGCCGTACGCCGCACCTAGGCAGCTACTCCGCTTCACCGCTGCCGGGCTCGGCCATCCCGCGATGCAGCTTCGCCTTGACGGCGTCGGGCATCAGCCGGCTGCCGCGCCCCTGGAGCTTGGTCTGAAGCGAGGCCGACACGACGCGCTCCTTGCCGGCCATCAGCGCCTCGAAGCCGTCCCGGGCGACGTCGGCGGGGTCGTCCTTGTCGCCGGCGCCGACCTTCGTGTCGAGCATCTCGGCGCGCTCGAAGAACTCGGTCTCCGTCGGGCCCGGCATCAGCGACGTGACGGTCACGCCGGTGTCCTCGAGCTCCTCGCGCAGGGCCAGCGCGAAGGACTGCACGAAGGACTTCGACGCGTTGTAGACGGCCTGGTAGGCGCCGGGCATCGCCGCCGCGATCGAGGAGGTGAAGAGGATCCTGCCCGCGTCGCGGCCCGCCATCTCGCGCACGACGTGCTTGGCGAGGTGCACGGTCGAGCGCACGTTGAGGTCGACGATCTCCAGCACGTCAGCGAGGTCCTGGTCGGCGAACGCATGACCCTGGCCGCGCCCCGCGTTCAGCGCGGCGGCGTCGAGAGGACGCCCGGTCGCCTGCACGCGCGACCACAGCTCGTCGACGCCGCCGTCGCGGGCGAGGTCGACCTGCACGGGTTGAACCCACACGCCGAGGCGCTCGAGCTCGTGGGCCACGTCATGGATGGCGACGTCCTCGGCGGTGACGATCAGATCGAAGCCGTCCTGCGCGAGCAGGATGGCGAGCTCGCGGCCGATGCCGCTCGAGGCGCCGGTGACGAGGGCGAGCTTGGGAGATGAGGTGATGGTTGACATGCGCCGCCTCCTTCCCGCAGGGCGGCGTCTGCACGCGCGAACCGGCGCGTCGCCGTCAGCCGCCCGCGTCCGGGTCGCCGAGCGAGACCGGCGCGCCGGCGACGAGCGACTGCAGGTAGGCGAGATGGGCGTCGAACGCCTCGCGGCCCGCGGGCGTGACGCGGTACCACGTGCTGGCGCCGCGTCCGCGCCCGCGCTTTGAGACCGTCACGTAGCCGGCGTCCAGCAGCTTCATGTGCTTTCCAGCTTGGAAACCTATCTCGAGAGCTACGCCCCGGCCGCGATCAGCACGACCCCGCACAGCGCTATGACGACGCCCGCGCGCTGCAGCCCGCGCACGCGCTCGCCCAGCAGCGCCGCCGCCAGCAGGACGGTCGCCACCGGATACAGCGAGCTTGCGACGGCGACCGTCGACAGCTCGCCGATCGTCGAGGAGACGTTGTAGAGGGCGTTGGCGCCGAGGTCGATCATGCCGATCGCGGCCAGCACGAGCAGGTCGCGGGCACCCGGCCGGCGCGCGCCGCGACGCAGCGCGAGCACTGCGAAGGCCGCGATGAAGGGCGTCGCGGCGATCCGCGAGAGCAGCAGCGCCCAGCCGACATCGCCCTGCGAGGAGACCTCGGCGAGCGTGAAGTACATGCCGAAGCCCAGCCCCGCGACGACCGCCAGCGCGACGCTCTGGCGCTGCAGGCGCAGGTTCGTCTCGCCGTCGCTCTTCTGGCGCGACGCCAGCACGACGCCCGCGACCGCGGCGACGAGTCCGACCGAGCGCACCAGGCCCGGCTCGTCGCCGGTCGCCAGGCCGACGAGCACCGGCAGCGCGACGCCGGTCGAGGCGATCGGCGCGACGATGCTCATCGTCCCGATCGCCAGGGCGCGGTAGAAGGCCGTCAGCGCGACGATCCCGAACAGGCCCGCGCCGAGGCCGGCCACGATCGCCTCCGAGCCCGGCGGGCCCTCCCCGCGCGCGGCGACGAAGATCGCCATCGCCGCCAGCGACGTCAGGTACGTCACGCCGAGCACGATCGTCGCCGGGAACGTGCGGCTCTTGAGGCCGCCCATGAAGTCGGCGATCCCCCACAGCAGCGACGAGCCCAGCGCAAGCGCGATCGCCGCCATCGGTTGTCGGTTCTGGAGCGGGCGCCGGCCGGGCGGCCGGCGTCAGCCGCGCTTGCCGCGGCCGTAGACCAGCCGCAGGCCGCGGAACAGCAGCTTCGAGGTTCTCGCCTTGTAGGGGAACATCCACAGCTCGCGCTTGAGGTGCAGGCGGCTGATCAGCAAAGACTGCTGCTTGGTGTACTTGCGGATGCCGCCGGCGCCGTGGCGGGTGCCGAGCCCCGAGGCCTTCCAGCCGCCCATCGGCAGCTCGACTGCGAGGTAGTTCATCAGCGCGTCGTTGACGCACACCGCGCCCGCCTCCAGGCGTCGCGCGAGCTGCTGACCGCGCGCGCCGTCGCGCGTGTAGATCGACGCCGCGAGGCCGTAGGGCGAGTCGTTGGCCAGGCGTACCGCCTCCTCGGCGTCGGCGACGCGCATGATCGGCAGCGTCGGGCCGAAGGTCTCCTCGGTCATCGCCCGCATGGTGTGGTCGACGTCGACGAGCACGGTCGGCTCGTAGAAGTGGCCCTTGCCGGGCCTGCGATGCCCGCCGGTCAGCGCCCGCGCGCCCTTGGCGACCGCGTCGGCGACGTGGGCCTCGACGATGCCCAGCTGCGCCGCGGTCGTCATCGAGCCGATCTCCGCCGTCGCTGGACCGGTCGAGGCGCCTTGCCGGATCGCCGTGACCTTCTCGACGACGCGGTCGAGGAAGTCCTCGTAGACGGGCGCCTCGACGTAGACGCGCTCGACCGAGACGCACGTCTGGCCGCCGTTGAGCATCGAGTAGTAGACGGCGGCGTTGGCCGCGCGCTCGAGGTCGGCGTCGGCGAGCACGATCATCGGGTCCTTGCCCCCGAGCTCCAGCGACACCGGCGTCAGCGTCCGCGCGGCGCGCGCCAGGACGCGCTTGCCGGTCTCCGTCGAGCCGGTGAACATGATCATGTCGGCCTCGTCGACGAGCGCAGAGCCGGTCGCGCCGCGGCCGGTGGCGACCTGCAGGACGTCGTGCGGCAATCCGCTGTGCTCGAGGCCCTCGGCCAGCAGCAGCGACGTCAGCGGCGTGATCTCCGACGGCTTGAGGATCACGCTGTTGCCGGCCAGCAGCGCCGGGATCGCATCGCCGAAGGTGTTGACCATCGGGTAGTTCCACGGGCCGATGACGCCGACGAGGCCGAGCGGCTCGTAGCGCGTGACGAGCTTCTTGCCGGTGACGGCGAGCGTCGAGACCGCGACCGACTCGTCGTCGAGGAAGGCCTTGCCGTGCTTGGCCCAGTAGCCCAGGGCGCCGCCGGTGTAGCTGAGCTCGACCATGAAGGCGTCCTCGTAGGTCTTGCCGGTCTCCGAGACGATCGTCGCGACGACGCGCTCGGCGTTGTCCATCAGCCACTTGCGCATCCGCAGCACGACCGTCGCGCGGCCGTCGAAGCCGAGCGCCTGCCAGCCCGGCTGGGCGGCGCGGGCGCGGCGCGCGAGCTCGGCGACGGCGTCGGCGGACAGGTCGGGGACGGTCGCGACGACCTCGCCGGTGGCGGGGTTCTCGACGGGGATCTCGGCCCCGGCACCGAGGCCGTTCGTGCTCTGCGCGGCCGTCGTATCGACGCTGGCCATCTCGTCATCTCCTCGGGTCGACGTCAGCGAACACCTTAGCCGGGCGCCCGTTGCGGACTGCGGGGTATCGCGTGGCGCACCCGACGAGGGGAGAACGATGCGATCGTGTGATGGGTTGGGACGCGGGATCCGGTCGCCGCTCGCGTGCGCCGCGGCCACGCTTGTCGCGTCGTCGGCGTTCGCGGCGGGCGCCGGGGCGGCGGAGCCGCAGGACGACCACAGCGGCGCTGCCGCTCGGTTCGGCGGCCTCAACTCCGGCGCGATCGACCGTCCGGGCGACCGAGACTGGTACGTCGTGACGCTGGGCCGCGAGAGCTCCGACAACACGGTGTACGCGCGCGAACGGGCGGCTCGTGCGTGCCGGATGCGCTGCGCATGACCGTGCTGAACCCCGAGGGTCGCCCGATTCGCTGGGCGGTCGCCGCTCCAGGCCGGCGCGCCGAGCTGGACCTGCCGTCGTACAAGCCCGGGAGATACTTCATCGCGATCGATGCCGCGGGCCAGCCGGACTGCGCCGGCGTCACCTACGTGGTCGGCTCTCCCCGCATGGCGACCAACACCAACACGCGGCGCGCGAAGTGCGCAGGCGCCCGGCAGGACTACAGCGAGCGAGTCAAGGCGCGCAACGACGCCCGTAAGTGGGCGAGCAAGGGGAGCGCTCGCCACAAGATGGACCTGAGGCTGTGGCCGAAGACGCTGAAGCGGTACCGGGCCCTGGCCAAGAAGGCTTGCGGAAGGTGAAATGACGACCGCCGCGGAGCCCGAGACGCCCGATGCGACCGGCCCGGACGGCGGGCGCCTGCGGGGGTGGCGCCGGGCGCAGGCGGTTCCCAAGCGCGCCTGGGCGACGTTCCTGGCCATCCTCGCCGCAGGGCCGGCCTCCGTCGGGCTCGTCTTTCAGCTGTGGCCGGGCCTCCAGCCCGATCCGGGCGATCGCGTGTCCGCGAAGCTGCGTGCCACGACCATCGATCGCGACGTCACGCTGCGGGAGTACCTGAGCGACATCGGCGAGGGCTCGGCCGGCGACCAGCCAACGCCGGGGGCGGTCGTCTACGTGGATGTCAACATCCAGGGACGCAAGCACGAGGACTTCGAGCTCTTCTACCGCGTCTACGACGACGCGTCGCGAACCCGCGTGAGGGACTTCGGACGACGCCCCGGGCCTCGACCCTGAGAAACGCGCGCCGGCCAGCTACTTCCAAGCCGACACGCCCAACGATCTCTGGGTCACGCCCGTGTGGGTCCCCTACAGCTCCGACTTCGGCAAGGTGTTCGTGCGCTTCGAGCTCTACGACGGCGACTCGATGCTGGCGTTCACCGACTCGCGCGCGTTCACGTTCCCCGAGCACGAGGCGCTGCAGCCGGACCCCGGTTGACGGGCGCTGGTGCAGCACTAGGCGATCGCGCCGGTCCCGGCGAGCACGAGCACGGCGGCTCCGAGCACGATCCGGTAGGCGACGAAGACGCCGGTCGTGTGCGTCGTGAGGAACTTCAGCAGGAACGCGATCGAGGCATAGCCCGAGACGAACGCCAGCACCGTCGCGACCGCCGTAGCACCGAGCCCGGCCGAGCCCTCGGCGCTGCCGTCGAGCACGCCGCGCATCTCGAACAGCCCGCTCAGCACGACCGCCGGGACCGACAGCAGGAACGAGAAGCGCGCCGCCGCGACGCGGTCGAAGCCGAGAAACAGCCCGGCCGTGATCGTCGCGCCCGAGCGCGAGACGCCCGGCACGAGTGCCAGCGCCTGCGCGAAGCCGATCACGACCGCGTCGCGGCGGGTCAGCGATGTCAGGTCGCGCTCGCGGGTGGAGACCTTCTCGGCGATCAGCAGCACGACGCCGAGCACGATCAGCGTCGTGCCGATCAGGTAGAGGCTGCGGGCGCCGGTCTCGATCTGGTGCGAGAAGGCGAGGCCGAAGATGCAGATCGGGATCGTGCCGAAGATCAGGTACCAGCCGATCCGCGCGTCGAGCTCTGAGCGCCGGGACCGATCGCGCAGCGACGCCAGCCACGTCGTCGTGATCCGCCACAGGTCGGCGCGGAAGTACAGGACGACCGCCGCCATCGTCCCGAGCTGGATGACCGCCGTGAAGGCGGCGCCCGGGTCCTCCCAGCCCATGAAGGCGGGCACGATGCGCAGGTGGCCGCTGCTCGAGATCGGCAGGAACTCGGTCAGGCCCTGCACGATGCCCAGGACGATTGCCTGGAGGAGGTCCACGTGCGGCGGGCTGAGAAGCGCGAGCGCCGCGGACCAGCGGCGCTCGCCGCTAGTCGCCGAGTTCGATCGAGGAGATGTAGACCGGCGTCTTCGGGCGGTCGGCTCCGCCGGTGGGCACGTTGTTGAGGCGCTCGACCACGTCCTCGCCCTCGGCGACCTCGCCGAAGACGGTGTGCTTGCCGTCCAGCCACGGCGCCTCGTCGGCCGTCACGATGAAGAACTGCGAGCCGTTGGTGTTCGGGCCCGAGTTGGCCATCGCCAGCGCGCCGCTTGACGACCTTGTGGTCGTTGAACTCGTCCTCGAACTGATACCCCGGGCCGCCGGTGCCGGTGCCCTGCGGGCAGCCGCCCTGCGCCATGAAGTCCTTGATGATGCGATGGAAGGTGAGGCCGTCGTAGAAGCCCTCGCTCGGCGAGCTTGCGGAAGTTCGCGACGGTCTTCGGCGCGTCCTCGTCGAACAGCTCGAAGACGATCACGCCCTCGGTGGTTCTCATGGCGGCAACGGACATGGGGCGAAGCTTACGGGGTGCCGGAGACCGTCAGCTTGCCGATGGCGACGCGCGGGTCGGCCTGGTCGGCGGGCAGCGTGACGTACACCAGCAGCAGCTGGTGCTTGTCCTTGGACTTGTTCAGCAGCGAGACGGTCTTGTCGTGGCCGACGGACTTGATGTCCGTCAGGTGCTCCCAGCGCTTGTCGAGGATGTCGACGGGGGTCTGCTTGGCGGACCTCGCGGCGTAGATCTCGACGCCGAAGCCCGGCGTCGAGGTCGCGATCTGCAGCGAGCGCAGCGCGTACGGCTTGCCGAGGTCGACCATCAGCCCGGCGGCGATCGGCTTGCCGTCGGCGGGCACGACGACGTCCCAGACGGTCAGCTTGCTCTTGTCGACGGCGTTCATGGCGGGGCCGAACTCGGCGCCCGCGCGCTTGGCCGGGTCATAGGTCTTCGCCGCGTCGAGCCTGAACTTGACGATCTCGGGCTTGGGCACGGCGGCCGTGGTCGCGTTCTGCGAGCCGGTCGTCGCCTTGGGCGCCTTCGTCGTATTCGCGGCGGCCGGCGGTGGCGGTGGCGGTGGCGGGTTGATCGTCGCGGGCGGCGCGACCTGCTGGTTGGCGCCGGCGGCGGGCGGCGTCACCGGGATGATCGTCTTGCCGTTGCCGGCGACAGGTGGCGGCGGCACGAGCGGCTGCGTGGTGTTGGGGCCGGTCGCGCCGGGGTTCAGCGCGGCCGGTGGGAGCGTCGCGGGGGTGCCGGCGGCGGGGATCGGCTGGCCGCTGCCGATCGGCGGGGCGGCGGCGGTGCGCTCGGCGTCGCTGGTCAGCGCCGCGTAGCTCGCCAGGACGGCGCCGACGACGAGCAGCAGCGTGACGCTGACGACGGTGAAGGCGGCGCGCCACCCGGGACGCGAGCCGAGCCGGCCGGGGGCGGCGGTACCGCATTCCAGGCACCAGTCCTGGCCGCGCTGCATGGCCGCGCCGCAGGCCTCGCAGGCATGGTTGACGGTCGTGACCGGCGCGCCGCCGTCGGCTGGCTGGGGAGCGGCGCCGGAGGGCGTGGTCCGATCTTTGAGCAGCGATGCCACGGTTTGAAGGGTAACGCGCCCTGGCGCCTCGAGTTGCGCCTAGACCTTCGCCGGCTCGGCGCGGATGCGCCGGCCGCGCACGCGCTCGCCGTCGACCGCAGAGGCGATGCGCTCGGCGTCGGCGGCCGGGACGGAGAGGAACGCGAAGTGCTCGAGCACCTTGACGTTGCGCACGGCCTCGCCGTCGACGGACGCCACGCGCGTGACCGCGCCGACGAGGTCGCGCGACCTCGATGCCCGCCGAGCGACCGCCGCTGACGATCAGCTTGGCGTACGGCTCGTCGCCGTTGTGCTTGAGCTGCGGCTTGGTGTGACGCTTGGGCTTCTCGACGATCTTCGGCGGCGCGACCTGCGCGCCCGGCGTCCACGGCGAGATCGCGGTCCCGACGTGCTTCTCGATCGCCAGGAGCTCCTTCTCCTGCTTGGGCTCGACGAACGTGATCGCGCGGCCCGCGCGGCCGACGCGACCCGTGCGCCCGATGCGATGCACGTAGACGTCGGGCGAGCGCGGCACGTCGTAGTTGACGACGTGCGTCACGGTCGAGATGTCCAGCCCGCGGGCGGCGACGTCGGTGGCGACGAGGATCGGCACGCGGCCGCCCTTGAAGCCGAGCATCACGCCGTCGCGCGCGCCCTGGGTCATGTCGCCGTGCAGCGCCTTAACGTTGAAGCCGCGGTCCTTCATCTTCTTGTAGAGCTGGTCGGTGCGGATCTTCGTGCGCGCGAAGACGATCGCCTGGTCGGGCTTCTCGGCCTCGAGCACCTCGACGAGCTTGTCGGCCTTGTCGGCGGTCTTGACGTCGACCTGGAACTGCTCGACGGAGTCGACGGTCAGCGTCGCCGACTGGACTTTCACGAGCACCGGGTCGTAGAGGTAGTTGTCGGCGAGCTTGGCGATCGGCGGCGGCATCGTCGCCCAGAAGAGCGCCGTCTGGCGGCTGTTGGGCGTCAGTCGCAGGATCTTCTCGACGTCCTCCAGGAAGCCGAGGTCGAGCATCTCGTCGGCTTCGTCGAGCACGACGAAGCGGCAGCTCTCGAGCATCAGCGAGCGGCGGTTGATGAGGTCGAGCACCCGCCCGACGGTGCCGACGACGATGTGCCCGCCGGCCTTCAGCTGCGCCTGCTGGGTGCGGATCGGCGCGCCACCGAAGACGGCGACGACGTCGGCGCCCTTGCGGCTGGCGTAGGCGCGGATCGCCTGCGTGACCTGGATGCACAGCTCGCGCGTGGGCGTGAGGACGAGCGCCTGCACCTCGGGCTCGGTGGGGTCGACGTACTCGATGATCGGCAGGCCGAATGCGGCCGTCTTGCCCGATCCCGTCTGGGCCTGGCCGATGACGTCGCGGCCCTCGAGCATCGGCGGGATCGCCTGCTCCTGAATCGGGCTGGGCTGTTCGTAGCCAACGTCCTGGAGGGCTTGGAGCGTGCTGTCTGAGAGGCCGAGGTCGGCGAAAGCTGTCATGTCATCACCAGCTTAGGAGGTCGGGGGCCGTCGTCCGGGCGTACGCGCTCAGCGATCGGCGCTCGCCACGCGCACCGACGCGGCCTGCGCGTCGTCCTCGGCGAGCTCGCCCAGGCGCTGGCGGGCGAGGCGGATGCGCCGGTCTACGTGCTCGGCGGCCAGCAGGCGGGTCTCCTGCTCGCAGTCCCACAGGCACTCGACGGCGACGTCCCCGGCGAACGTCGGGTCGGCGGCCGCCAGCGCGGCGACGACGTAGCGCCGCCCGTAGGAGTACGGGATCTCCTCGTAGGCGCGGGTCAGCTCCTCGAACGGCCCGTGCACGGCCATCCGCCCGAGCGCCTCGGCGAGCGAGCAGACGACGTAGACGTCGGCGTCGAGGCCGCGGTCGAGCTCGCTGGTCAGCGCCCGGCGCGAGACCGTGAGGTCCTCCTCCTCGGCCCATGCGGCGAGCATCCCCGCGGCCTTGCGCCGCCGCGTCCAGTCCTCGGCGCCCAGCCAGCCGTGTGCGAGGTGGCGCGTCTGCGACAGCGGCATCGCCTCCAGCGCGAGCGCGATCGCACCCTGCAGCGAGCCGCGCTCGGCCTGGTGGGTGTTGGCCTCGGCGATCGCCAGCACCTCGCGGCGGCCCTGGTGGCCGAGCGCGACGATCGCCGCGCGGCGCATCGGCAGGTCGGGGGCGTTGGCGGCGGCGAGCAGCAGCCGGACGTCCTCATAGCTCGTGCGCGAGACGAGCTCCTCGGCGATCTGCGCCCAGCGTGAGCCCTCCTCGATGCCCAGCAGCTCGACCGTCGTCAGCTCGTGGGCCTTGGGCTGGCGCTCGCGCGGGCGCCAGGCGCGGCTGACCGGCGCGCTGTGGCCGTGGTCCTCGAGCGCCAGCGCCTGGGCGATGCGCGGGCTCTCGACCGACCACAGCGTCCACGGCCGCTCGCGCGGGTCGATCCCCGCGAGCGCCTCGGCGAGCGCGTCCTGCGTCGCGAAGCGCTCCAGCAGGATCGCGTCGAGGCCGGCCACGACCTCCGGCCACGGCGGCCCCGAGCTCGCCGGGGTCTCGCCGACGAGCGCCTCGACGGCGCGCTGCCACGACGCCCCGTAGGCGACGTACTCGCGCAGCAGCCGCTGCGCGTCGCGATGGCCGCGGATCGCCATCCGGCCGAGCACGGCGAGCACGTCGTGCGTCGTCTCGCGATCCTCCGAGGACGCGGCGTGCAGCCACGCCTCCAGCGGCGCCAGGTCGAGGCCGATGTCGAGCGCGAGCGTCGCGTGGTAGTCGCCGCGGTCGTCGAGCTGGCGGTCCCAGCGCGGGTCGTTGAAGATGCAGTGCACGAGCAGCGCGTGGGCGATGGCGCGGTCGGCATCGAGCGCCCACAGATAGCCCGAGCCCAGCCCGCGCTGCAGCTTGCCGAGCGGGTCGGCGGCATCGGCGAGGGTCGGCACGGTGCTCGGCACGACTGCGATCGTGCCACGGACTCAAGCCCGGCGCCGACGGCGCCGACAAGACGTGGTGGACATGGCCCTCGCAACGATCCCCTCGGCGCAGGTCGACGCCGCGGTCCTGCGCGCCTCCCTGGATGGGATCATCTCGATCGACGCCCACGGCCGCGTGCTCGAGTTCAACCCCGCCGCAGAGCGGATGTTCGGCTACGAGCGTGCCGACGTGCTGGGCGCCGACATGGCCGACCTGATCGTGCCGGAGGCGATGCGCGAGGCCCACCGCCGCGGCCTGCGCCACATGCTCGCCGGCGGCAGCGGGCGCATCCTCGACCGGCGCGTCGAGCTCGAGGCCCAGCGCGCCGATGGCGCCAAGTTTCCGATCGAGATCGCGATCACGCGGATGAGCGGCTCCGACGCGACCTACACCGGCTTCGTGCGCGACATCACCGACCACAAGCTCGTCGAGCAGGAGCGCGCCGAGCGGATCGCGCGCCAGGCGCTCGTCGTGGCGCCCGGCCAGAGCGCGCTCGCAGGGCTCGATCCGGCGGACCTGTGCGCGTCGGGGCTCATGTCGCTCGTCGAGGGCCTCGGCGCCGACCGTGGCGTCGCGCTCGTCGTCGAGGACGCCGGACGCCTGCGCCGCGAGTCGGCGATCGGGCTGGGTCCGCTGGCGGGCCACGGCGAGCCGGCCGGCGAGCATCAGGCCGCGATGCTGCGGCGCACGATCGCGGCCGGCGGCACGCTGCTGCTGACCGGCACGCCCGGGCTCGAGGACGCCGACGACCCACTGCTGAGCACGGGCATGGGCTGCGTGCTGTCGGTCGTGCTCGAGGGCGAGCGCGGCGGGACGACCGGCATGATCGCCGTCGCCGCCGCCGACCCGCTGGCGCTCGGCGCCGAGGACGAGGGCTTCGCGCAGGCGGTCGCCAACGTCGTCGGCACCGGGATCGCGCGCTGGCGCGCCGACGCCGAGATCGCGCGGCTGGCGCTGCGCGACCCGCTGACCGGCCTCGCCAACCGCCCGCTGTTCGAGAACCGCGTCGAGCAGGCGCTCGACCGCGCGCGCCGCGAGCAGGGCGACGCGGCCGTGCTGTTCGTCGACCTCGACGGCTTCGCGCGGCTGAACGACGGCTTCGGCTACCGCACCGGCGACGACGTGCTCGTCGGGGTCGGCGCGCGCCTGGTCGGCGTGCTGCCCGCGGAGGCGACCGTCGGGCGCCTGGCCGGCGACGACTTCGGCGTGCTGGTGCCCGGCGTGGCCACCGACGCCGAGGCCCTGAAGATCGCCGAGCGCATCGGCGCCGCGCTGCGCGAGCCGATGCTCGCCGGCGGGCGCGAGCTGTCGGTGACGGCCAGCATCGGCGCCGTGCTGACCGAGCGCGGGACGGCCTCGGTCAGCGAGGTGCTGCGCACGGCGACCGTCGCGTCGACCCGCGCGCGCGAGCGCGGCGGCTCGCGGGCGGAGCTCGCGACGCAGGGCATGCGCCGCCGGCTGCTGCACGCGGCCGAGATCGAGCAGGGGCTGCGCCGCGCGCTGACCGACGGCGAGCTGCGACTGCACTACCAGCCGATCCTCGAGATCTCGACGGGCGCCGTCGTCGCGGTCGAGGCGTTCGTGCGCTGGCAGCACCCCGAGCACGGCCTGCTGGCGCCCGCGCAGTTCCTCGTCGCCGCCGATGCCAGCGGCCTCGCGGTGCCGCTCGGGGCCGAGATCCTGTCGATCGCCTGCTGTGAGCTCGCGCGCTGGGAGCGCATCCTGCGCGACGATCCCGAGGTCTGCGTGCCGGCGGTGCACGTCAACATCTCCGCCCGCCACTTCGCGGCGCCCGACCTCGCCGCCAGCGTCTCGCGCGCGCTGTCGCAGAGCGGCCTGACGCCCGACCGGCTCGTGCTCGAGATCGCCGAGACGATGTTCACGGGCGAGGACCAGATGGTCATGGCCCAGCTCGACGACCTGCGCGCCGTCGGCGTGCGCATCGCGCTGGATCAGTTCGGCACCGGCTACTCGTCGCTTGCGGCGATCCGCCGGCTGCCGTTCGACGCGCTGAAGGTCGACTCCTCGTTTCTGACCGAGCTCGGCGACACGCCTGCCGGCGTGCAGGACGGATCGCCGGTGCCGGCCGGCACGCGCGACGCACGGCTGTTCGAGGCGATGATCGGCATCGGCCGCTCGCTGGGCCTGCCGATGACCGTCGCGAAGGTGGAGACCGAGCAGCAGCTTCGCCTGCTGCGCTCGCTGGGCCTCGACCGCGTGCAGGGCGAGCTGTTCGCGCCGGCGCTGTCGGCCGACGCGGCGCTCGAGGTGGTGCGCTCGGGGCGCGTGTGGGCGAGCCTGCTGGAGGACACGAGGCCCGCGCAGGCAAAGCCGCGAGCGGCGGGCGCCGACGCGGCGGCGGGCCACGGCTCGCCGCAGGGGGCGCTGCTGAGCCTCGGCCAGGCGGCACAGGCGCTGCGCATCTCGACGACGACCGCGCGCCGCTGGGCCGACGACGGGCGCCTCGGCGCGACGAGGACGGCGGGCGGCCACCGTCGCTTCGCCCCCTCGGAGATCCGTCGCCTGCTGGCCGAGCGCGGCCACCCGCCCGTGGCCGCGACGGATCCGCCGCGGCGCGCGCTGCCGGCCCTGGCCGATGTCGTCGACGAGCACGGCGCCGGGCTGGCGGAGGCCAGCTGGCGCGGCCTGTACGGCGAGCTTCGCGTCGGGTTCTTCGTCGATCCCGAGGGCGAGGCCGCCGTCGCGGGCTGGGTCGGCGCGCTGGCATCGGCGGCCGCGACGGGCAACTACGAGATGCTGCACGAGGCCACGAGCGCGCTGATGCGCGCCGCCGAGCGCGCCGGGACGTCGCTGCTGGAGCGCCACCTGGCGCTCGAGCGCTTCGCCGAGACCGTCACGCGAGCGCTCGTGCGCCGCTCCTGCCCGCGCGAGGAGATCGTCGCGACGCGGCGGCTGTTCGCCTTTCTCGACCAGCGCCAGCTCGCCGACGCGGGCTGATCGGGCGGCGGCCGAGCGCCTCAAGGTGGCAGGCGGGCAGCCGATCACCCGGTCACGATGCACCGTTTTGCACCCCGGCTGATCAGGACCGCCGGCGAGCCCGATGACGACGCGCTGCTGGCGTCCGCCATCGCCGCCGGGGTGGCCGAGGAGCTGTTCGCGGCGGGCCGTCACGTGCGCTTCGCGATCGTGCCGACGCGCGAGCGCGTGGCCGTGACGCTGTGCGATGGCGACGGTGCCGTGCTGTCGCGCCTGACGGCGGCGCGGGCGCTGCGGATCGCCGCCGGCGAGCCGCTGCCCTGACGCTCGTCGCACGACGCAAACAAAATCCCCTGGCACCGGCGCGCCGGGACTAGGCTCCCGCCAATGAGACGCCTACTGCTCGCGCTGCTGGTGCTGTGCACGCTGCTTCCCGTCGCCTCCGCGCAGGCGGCCGATCCCGAGGACCGAATCGTGCTCAGTGGATCGGTGCTCGTCGATCGCGACGAGACCGTGCAGGACGTCGCCGTTGTCGACGGGGACGTCACGATCCGCGGCACCGTGCGCGGCGACATCCTCGTCGCCGACGGGGACGTCACGATCCGCGGCAACGTGCGCGGCGACGTCGTCACGCTCGCCGGCACGGCGATGCTCGGGCGCCGCGCGCGCATCGGCGGCGACCTCGTCTACTTCGACAAGAAGCCGGAGGTCACGAAGGGCGCGCGCATCGAAGGCGACACCAAGAAGTACGACGGCGGCGAGATCGCCGGCGTCGGCGGCGGCCTGGCGATCGGCTTCTGGCTGGCGGTGACGCTGTCGATGCTCGTGCTCGGCCTGCTGCTGCTGCTGCTCTCCCCGCGCGCCGCCGACGCGGCCGCTCGCGCGCCGAAGGGGGTCGCGATCGGCGTCGGCATCGTCGGCTTCATCCTGCTGCCGATCATCGCCCTGCTGGCCTGCTTCTCGATTCTCGGCCTGCCGCTCGGGATCATCTTGCTGCTCCTGCTCGTCCCGCTGTATGCGATCGGCTACGTGACCGCGGCCTTTGCGATCGGGCGGCTGATCATCAAGGGCTCGCGGATCCCGGCATTCATCGTCGGGCTGCTCATCCTGCGCCTGCTCGCGTTGATCCCGATCGCCGGCGGCCTGATCGGCCTGCTCGCGACGATCTTCGGCCTCGGCGTCCTGCTGACGGCGCTCTTCCGGGCGCGTAGCGCCTAGGGCGGTCGACGGGCCGGCGCCGGTGCGGGCGCCGGCCCGCGATCATCGTGCGATGGACGGCCTCGGCGAGCGGCTGCGCATCGACAGGTGGCTGTGGGCGGCGCGCCAGTACAAGACGCGCTCGCTGGCCGCCGAGGCCGTCAAGGGCGGCCGCGTGCAGGTCAACGGCGCGCGCGCAAAGCCCAGCCGCGAGGTCGGGCCCGGCGATCGCCTCGAGATCACGCTCGGCCAGACCCGGCGCACGCTGGTCGTGCGCGGCGTGGCGCCGCGCCGCGGCCCGGCCAAGGAGGCGCAGCTGCTCTACGAGGAGACCGCCGACAGCCGCGCCGAGCGCGAGCGGCTGGCGGCGCAGCGGCGCCTGGCCGCGCAGCCCGGAGCCGACCTCGGCGCCCGTCCGACCAAGCGCGACCGCCGCCGCTTCGACGCCACGCCCGGCGCGCGCCGCGGGCGTTCCTAGCCCACCTATCCTCGGGGGATGGCCGGGTCGACGTCCGAGCAGGTTGCGCTCGACGAGCTGCGCGAGCGCCTGGGTGCGCTGACGCTGCGCGACGAGCACCGCCTGCGCCGGCGG
Source organism: uncultured Actinomycetes bacterium (assembly GCA_963729125.1). Lineage (GTDB taxonomy): Bacteria > Actinomycetota > Thermoleophilia > Solirubrobacterales > Solirubrobacteraceae > CADCVQ01. Next base: position 438,349 of record CAVSML010000007.1, on the reverse strand, counting down.
CTGGATCGCGTGCGCCGCGGCCACCACGAGGGTGAGCTCGGCGCGCTGCTGGCCGAGCTCGCGCGCGCCGAGGCGGCGATCGAGCGTCGCCGCGCGGCGGTGCCCGCCGTCAGCTACCCGCCGCAGCTTCCGGTCAGCGCGCGCCGCGCCGACCTGCTCGCGGCGATCGGCGACAACCAGGTCGTGATCGTCGCCGGCGAGACCGGCTCGGGCAAGACGACGCAGCTGCCGAAGGTCTGTCTCGAGCTGGGGCGCGGCGTGCGCGGCGCGATCGCCCACACGCAGCCGCGGCGGCTCGCCGCGCGCACGGTCGCCGAGCGCATCGCCGAGGAGCTCGGCGTCGGCCTCGGCGAGGCCGTCGGCTACGCGATCCGCTTCTCGGACCGCTCGAGCAGCGACACGCTCGTGCGCCTGGTGACCGACGGGCTGCTGCTGGCGGAGATCCGCCAGGACCCGATGCTGCGCCGCTACGACACCGTCATCGTCGACGAGGCGCACGAGCGCAGCCTGAACATCGACTTCCTGCTCGGCTACCTGCACCGCCTGCTGCCGCGGCGTCCCGACCTCAAGCTCATCATCACGAGCGCGACGATCGACCCCGGCCGCTTCAGCCGCCACTTCTCCGATGCGCCGGTGGTCGAGGTGTCGGGGCGCACGTTCCCGGTCGAGGTGCGCTACCGGCCGCTGGAGGAGGAGGCAGACGATCCGGTCGACGCGATCGGCGACGCCGTCGAGGAGCTGCTGCGCGACGGTTCGGGCGACGTGCTCGTGTTCCTCAGCGGCGAGCGCGAGATCCGCGACACGGCCGAGGCGCTGGGCGGCCGCCTGGGGTCGCGGATCGAGGTGCTGCCGTTGTACGCGCGCCTGTCGCCCGCCGAGCAGCGGCGTGTCTTCAGGCCGCACGACGCGCGCCGCGTCGTGCTGGCGACGAACGTCGCCGAGACATCGCTGACGGTGCCCGGCATCGGCTCGGTCGTCGATCCCGGCAGCGCGCGCATCAGCCGCTACAGCGCGCGGTTGAAGGTCCAGCGGCTGCCGATCGAGCCCGTCTCGCAGGCCTCGGCCGACCAGCGCAAGGGCCGCTGCGGCCGCCAGTCCGACGGCATCTGCATCCGCCTGTACTCCGAGCAGGACTTCGCCGAGCGGCCGGCGTTCACCGACCCGGAGATCCTGCGCACGAGCCTCGCCGCGGTGATCCTGCAGATGGAGGCGCTCGGCCTCGGCGAGGTCGAGGACTTCCCGTTCCTCGATCCGCCCGACCGCCGCCAGGTGCGCGACGGGATCGCGCTGCTGCACGAGCTCGGCGCGCTGGACCCGCGGGCCACCGATCGCAGCAAGCGCCTGACGGCGCTCGGTCGGCGCCTGGCGCAGCTGCCCGTCGACCCGCGGCTCGGGCGGATGGTGCTCGAGGCCGACCGGCTCGGCTGCGCGGACGAGGTCATCGTGATCGCCGCCGCGCTGTCGATCCAGGATCCGCGCGTGCGTCCGCTCGAGGAGCGCGCGCAGGCCGACCAGCAGCACGCGCGCTTCAAGGACGAGCGCAGCGACTTCATCGCGCTGCTCAACCTCTGGCGCCACCTGCGCGAGCAGCAGCGCGAGCTGTCGGCAAGCCAGTTCCGAAAGCGCTGCAAGGCCGAGTACCTGCACTACCTGCGCATCCGCGAGTGGCAGGACCTGTCGTCGCAGCTGCGTCAGGCCGCGCGCGGCGTCGGCGTGACGATCAACGGGCAGCGGGCCGAGCCCGAGGCCGTTCACGTCGCGCTGCTGTCGGGGCTGCTGTCGCACGTCGGGCTGCGCGACGCCGGCCGGCGCGAGTACCTCGGCGCGCGCGGCGCGCGCTTTCAGATCCAGCCCGGCTCCGTGCTCGCGCGCAGGCAACCGGCGTGGGTCATGGTGGCCGAGCTGATGGAGACGACGCGGCTGTGGGGGCGCACCGCGGCGCAGATCCAGCCATCGTGGATCGAGCCGCTGGCCGGGCACCTGCTCGAGTACTCCTACGACGCGCCGCACTGGGAGCGAGGGCGCGGCTCGGTCGTCGCGACGCAGCGCGCGACGCTCTACGGGCTGCCGGTGATCCCCGGGCGAAAGGTCGCGTACGGATCGGTCGACCCAGAGCTGTCGCGCGAGCTGCTCATCCGCAACGCGCTCGTCGAGGGCGACTGGCACGGCGAGCACGCGTTCGTCGAAGCCAACGCGCGCGTGCTCTCAGAGCTCGAGCAGCTCGAGCACCGCGCCCGGCGGCGCGACATCCTCGCCGGCGACGAGGCGATCTTCGCCTTCTATGACCAGCGGATTCCGGCCGACGTGGTGTCTGTCGCGCACTTCGACCGCTGGTGGGAGCGCGCTCGGGGCTCGGATCCCGAGCTGCTGAGCTTTCCGCGCGACCTGCTCGTCTCCGACGACGCGGCCGACCTGCTGGACCCGCGCTCGCGTCCGGAGAGCTGGCGCCAGGGCGAGCTGACGCTGGCGCTGAGCTACCGCTTCGAGCCTGGCGACGAGCACGACGGCATCACCGTTCACGTCCCGCTGGACGCGCTCTCGCAGCTGCGCGCCGACGGCTTCGACTGGCTCGTGGCGGGCCTGCGCGGCGAGCTCGTGACGGCGTTGATCCGCTCGCTGCCAAAGGAGCTGCGCCGCCCGCTCGTGCCGATCCCCGACGTCGCCGGGCAGGTCGTGCAAGGGCTGCGCCCGCGCAAGGGCCGGCTCGTCGACGCCGTCGCGCGCGAGATCGAGCGCCTGCGCGGCGTGCGCGTCGCGGCGCAGGACTTCGACCTCGCTCGCCTGCCGGCGCATCTGCGGATGTCGTTCTGCGTCGAGGACGAGGACGGCCAGGTGCTCGCGCGCGGCGAGGACCTCGAGGCGCTGCGCGCCGCCGTTCGCCCGCGGCTGCGCGCGCAGCTCGCAGCAGCGACCGCCGGCGTCGAGCGCTCGGGCCTGCGCGACTGGACGATCGCGGAGCTGCCGCGAACGATCGAGCTTCAGACGGGCGGCGCACGGGCGTACCCGGCGCTCGTCGACGAGGGCGAGACCGTGGGCGTGCGCGCGCTCGAGACGCCCGAGGCTCAAGCGCGGGCGATGCTCGCCGGCACGCGCAGGCTGCTGGCGCTGACCGTGCCCTCGCCGATACGCGCCGCACGGCGAGACCTCGATCGCGGTGCCGCGCTGACGCTCGCCGGCGCGCCGCACGGCGGCGCCGGCGCGCTGCTGCACGACGCCGTCGTGGCGGCGCTCGACGCGGCGATCGCCGCCGCCGGCGGGCCGGCCTGGGACGAGGCGGGCTGGCGTGCGCTGCGCGCGCGCGTCGCCGCCGACCTGCCCGAGCAGACGGCGCGCATCGTCGGGCTCGCCGTCGAGATCCTCGATGCCGCACGCGACGTGCGCCTGCGCCTCGAGGCGCTGCCCGCAGACGAGGCGCTGCGGCCCGCGCGCCTGGACGTCGCGGCGCAAATCGGCGGACTCGTCTACCCCGGGTTCCTGGCGGCGACGGGCGCCGACCGGCTGGCGGACGTGACGCGCTACCTGCGCGGCGCGCAGCGGCGCCTGGAGCGGCTGCCCGATGCCCCTGCCGCCGATCGCGATCGCATGGCCGTGCTGCACGAGCTCGAGCGCGACCTGCGCCGCCGCCGGGAGGCCGCCGGTCCATGCTCGGCGGCGCTGCGCGACGTCGCGTGGATGCTGCAGGAGCTGCGCGTCAGCCAGTTCGCGCAGGGGCTCGGCGTGCGGGGTCAGATCTCCACGAAGCGGGTACGCCGTGCGCTGGAGGCGAGCGGGGTGGGCACATAGGCCGGCTGGGGTGGCGCTCGAGCGCGCCGAGGGTCAGGATGCGGTGCACACGCTGGAAGCCAGGGAAGGGCCGATGAGCAGCAGCGACCTCACAGCGCAGGAGCCGGAGACCGGAAACGGCCGCGGCTCCGACGACGGGCCCGTGCAGGGAGACGTCGCCGCGCCCTCCGCGCCGGCCGTCGCGAAGCCGCTGCCGGCCCCGGCCCCGGCCGCCGCCGTCAAGCCCGTGGCGCCCGTCGGGCCGCCGGTCGAGAAGCTCCCCTCCTCCAACGGCGCCGCGACATCCGTGCCGGCGCCCAAGCCCGTGCCCAAGCCGGCGAAGCCCCCCGTCGCGGGCCCCCCTGCGGGGGCGCCGAAGAAGAAGCCGGCAGCACGCGCCCAGGCCAAGCCGGACGCGCAGCCGTGGGGCGCGCCGAAGCGCGCCCCACGCCCGGCGCAGGCGCCGGTCGAGGAGCTTGCGGCGAAGGCCGAGGTCGCGACCCCGCAGCCTGCCCCACACGCAAAGCCGAAGCCGAAGCCGCCGGGGGCCAAGCCGAAGGGCACGGCGAAGTCGACGGCGCCGAAGCGGCAGACCAAGCCCAAGCCGAAGCCGAAGCCGAAGCAGCAGGCGAAGACGGCGGCCAAGTCCAAGCCAAAGCCGAAGGCGCGCGTCAAGTCCGAGCCGGCCTCGACGCCGCAGCCTCAGGCGCACGCCGAGGCCATGCCCAAGCACAAGCCGCAGGCCGCGCAGGAGCACCAGCCACGGGTCGCGCCGCAGCCCGAGCCGCTCATCGCACCCAAGGCGGAGCCCCAGCCCGAGCCGGCGCGCCAGCCGCAGGCCCGGGCGCAGCCGCAACCGCCGGCCGAGCCCGAGCCCAAGCCCAACCCGCAGGCAAGGCAGCGATCCAAGCCCAAGCCCAAGCCGAAGCCCAAGCGCAAGTCCCAGGCCACCGCGAAGTCCAAGGCGACCGCCAAGCCCAAGCCCAAGTCCAAGTCCAAGGCGCACAAGCCGCCGGCGAGCAAGCCGGCCGCTCGAGCCGGCGAGGCCGCCCCGGCGGCCGCCACCGAGCCCGCCGCCGAGGCGGTCGTCGTCGAGCTGCCCGTCTCCGCCCCCGACTCGCCGCCGAAGGAGCGCCGCGGCCGGCGCCAGCGCACCCGCCGGCCCAAGCAGCCCCGCCGCGACCGCCACATGACGCCGGCGATGCGGCGCGCCGAGCTGATCGCCGCGGCCGAGGCGATCACCGCGGCGGCCGCCGCCAAGGACGCCAAGGTGCCTCAGAGCGGCCGCGCGAGCATCACGCGCAGGCTGCTGGGCCTGGGCGCGATCACGACGCTCGTCGTGGCCGTCGCGATCGTCGTCGCGGGACGCGCGCCCGACCATCCGCTGGCGCGTGACGACGCGAGCTTCATCGCCCGGCAGCTCGCCACCGCCGATCAGCGCGTGCGCGTCCAGCTTCCGCTGCTGGCGGCGCGCGGGACCGCCCGCGCACTGGACCGCACCCGCGACGCGATCGTGACGACGCGCTCGCTGGCGATCGAGATGCGCCATGCGACCGGCGACGACGCCTCGCGCCTGCGCCGCGCGCTGCGCCGCGAGGCCGCGTGGCTGGATGCCGTCGGCTCGACGCTGTCGAACCCCAACAGCCCGCTGCGCGAGCAGCTCGTCGCGCGCGACCGCGCGCTGCGTGGCGCGCTCGAAGCCCTGCCCGGCCCGCTCGCCAGGCGCGGCGGCGACGCGGGTCAGATCGTCGCCTACGCGCGTTCGCGCTCACGCGCGGCCGCGGCCGACACCGATTAGGTCTGCGAAGGAGCGCGGCAGCGCTCAGGCGACGTGCTGGATCAGGTCGGCGTGCTGCTCGAGCGCGCCGCGCAGCGTGCGCTTGAGCTCGCCGTGGATCTGGCAGACGCGGCTCTCGGAGACGCCGAGCACCTCGCCGATCTCACGCAGCGTGAGGTTCTTGACGTACAGCAGCACCGCGACCTCGCGCTCGCGGCGCCCGAGCGCTGCGAAGGCCTGGCGGAAGTGCGCCTTGGCCTCGTGCTTGGCGGTCTCGCGAAAGGGGTTGGCATCGTCGTTGGATGCCAGCACGTCGAGGCGCTCGACCTTCGTGCCGTCGTGGGCGAGCACGAGCGAGTTCAGCGACCCCACCTCGGAGCTGACGAGGTCGCGACGGCGACCGTCGAGCTCGGCGACCGTCATGCGCAGCGAGTCGGCGAGCTCCTCCTCGGAGGGTGTGCGGCCGTTGAGCGCGTGGAACTCGGTCTGCACGCGGCGCATGTCGCGCTCCCAGCGGCGCAGGGAGCGCGGCGCCCAATCGCCCCGGCGAAGCTCGTCGATGACCGCCCCGTGGACGCGCGTCCAGGCGAACTGCTCGAGCGTCGCCCCCTTCTCGGGGTCGTAGCGGTCGATCGCCTTGATCAGCGCCTCGAGGCCCGCGGAGACGAGATCGTCCATCTCGCAGCTTGCGGGCAGCTCGCCGATCTTGCGATAGACGATGAACTTGACAAGCGGCGCGTACGTCAGCACGAGCCGGTCGCGCAAGCGCTCGTCGCGGCTGCGGTCGTACTCCTGCCACAGCGCCATCGCGTCGTCGGACTCCATCCACCTCCGCGTCGTCTCGCCGGCCGGCTTGGTGGCTCGCGGTCGGCTGAGGAAGGAGGACATGTCCCCTGTATCGCGTCAATGGGGTCTGGACCCCAGTACCCGGCAGGATTTCCGGACGACGCAGGCCCGCCATGGGTAGGTTTCTGGCTCGGATGGGCAGGTTCGCGCTAGACCGTCGGGTCCAGCGTGACCTTGCCGGTCGTGCGGCGCTGCGCCAGATCGGCCTGCGCGCGCGCCGCGTCGGCGAGCGGGTAGGCGGGCCCGGCGACGACGCGCAGCTCGCCCGCGCACACGCGCTCGAAGAGGTCGGCGAGCGCCTCGTCGATCATCGCCGGGCGCCCGAGGCAGTGCATGAGCCAGAAGCCGACGACCGACCGCGAGCTGCGCATCAGCGAGCCGCTGCGCACGCTGTTGGCATCGCCCGACGCGATCCCGTAGGTGACCAGGCGCCCGAACGGCGCGAGCGCCGCCAGCGAGGCGTCGAAGATGGCGCCGCCGGCCATCTCGAAGACGACGTCGACGGGCCGCCCGAGGTTCGCCTCGGCGAGGCGCTCGCGCGAGCCCCTCCGCCGCGCCGTCGACGGCGGCATCGGCGCCGAGCTCGAGCGCGAGCGCGCGCTTGTCCGGCGTCGACGCGGTCGCGATCACGCGGCCGGCGCCCATCGGGCGGCCGAGCTGGACGGCGAGCGAGCCGACGCCGCCGGCGGCCGCATGCACGACGACGCTCTCGCCGGCGGCGACGCGCGCGCACGTCCGGTAGAGATGCCATGCCGTCAGCCCCTGCATCAGCAGCGCGAGCGCCGTGGCGTCGTCGACGCCGTCGGGGATCGCGAAGGTCGATGCCGCCGGCGCGATCGCGTATTCGGCGTAGCCCCCGTCGCCGACGAGCGCGACGACACGCTCGCCGCTGTCCGCGCGCACGCCCGCGACCTCGGATCCGGGCACGAGCGGCAGCACGTCCTTGGCGATGTAGGAGTTCGTGCGCCGGTGCGTGTCGGCGAAGTTCAGCCCGGCGCGCGTGACGCGGATGAGCACCTCGTCCTCGCCCGGCTGCGGAACGGGCAGCTCGACGAGCGCCAGCACCTCCGGCCCGCCGTACTCCGACATCTGGATGGCGCGCATGACGGCGCCAGGATACCCTCGCGGCGTGGCCGACCAGCAGCGCTCCCTCGCGTCCTCTCAGCGCGCGTGAACCGCCCGGGAGCAGGCTTCCCGCACGACAGCACGCTGCCCCTGCTGACAGCGTTCGTGCTCGCGCTCGCATTTATCGGCGCGGTCGTCGCGATCATGAAGGACGGCAGCTCCGGAGCCCGCCCGGTGGCGACGGCGACGACGACCACCGCGAGGCCCGAGCCGGCGGCGGCGCCCGAAGCCCCGGCGGTGCGCGTCACGCTGACCGTCAGCACCGCCGGCGACGGCCGCGGCAGGATCCGCATCGGCGGCGAGCTGCGCGACTGCAGCGACGAGGAGTGTCGGCTGAGCTTCGACCAGGGCGAGGACGCCTCGCTGGCGGCGCGTCCAGCCGACGACTCGACGTTCGTCGGCTGGACGGGGTCCTGCTCGAGCCAGCGCGCCTGCACGGTGAGGATGGACCGCTCGCTGTCGCTGATCGCGCTGTTCGCCTCGGACACGGCGGCGGCGCCGGAACCGTCGAGCCCAGACGCCGAGTGCGGCGACGACTTCGACAACGACGGCGACGGCTCGATCGACGACCTCGATCCCGAGTGCGCGATCGGCGCCAGCGAGTTCCCGACGGAGGACCCGCTCGACGAGGTCCCGCCGCCGGTCGTCCCGCCGCCGCCGCCCGTCGTCCCATAAGGTCGCGGCGCATGAGCCTCACTGTCGTCGGATCGATCGCCTATGACGCCGTCCAGACCCCGCACGGCGGGCGCGAGCGCATGCTCGGCGGCGCCGCGGTCCACTTCGCCCTCGCCGCGTCGTTCTTCGCCGAGGTCCGCGTCGTCGGCCCCGTCGGCGACGACTTCGGCGACGACGAGTACGCCGTGCTGCACGGGCGCAACGTCGACACCGAGGACGTCGAGCACGTCGCGGGCGGCAAGACGTTCTTCTGGAGCGGGGTCTACGGCGAGAACATGAACTCGCGCGAGACGCTCGAGACCGACCTCAACGTCTTCGAGACGTTCGACCCCAAGCTGTCGCCCGCCTCCCAGCAGGCAGACGTCCTGTTTCTCGCGAACATCCTGCCCGAGCTGCAGCTCAACGTGCGCAGGCAGTGCACGCAGGCGCGCTGGGTCGCGCTGGACTCGATGGACCTGTGGATCAACATCGCCCGCGAGGCGCTCGTCGCCGCGATCTCCGAGGTCGACTGCGTGATCCTCAACGACTCCGAGGTCGAGCTCTTCACCGGCGAGCGCGAGGTCGTCGCGGGGGCGCGCAGGATCATGGAGCACGGTCCCTCGGCGATGGTCGTCAAGCTCGGCAAGTACGGCGCCGCGCTCGTCACGGCCGACGACTCGTTCTGGATCCCCGCCTTTCCCGTCGACTTCGTCACCGACCCGACCGGCGCCGGCGACTCGTTCGCGGGCGGCTTCGTCGGCTGCGTCGCCGCGCACGACGGCCGGCCGACCCCCGAGGTCCTGCGCCTCGCGATGGCCTACGGCACGGCGATCGCCTCGTTCAACGTCGAGGAGTTCGGCACCGAGCGCGTCGCCCGCCTGACGGGTGAGGAGATCGTCGCGCGCGTCGAGGAGCTGCGGCGCATCACGGCCTTCGAGGCGAAGGCCGTCGAGCTGCGCTGAGTGGGCACCGAACGACGACGGGGCCCCGCAGGGCCCCGTCTCAACCGCATCCTGTTCGGACGCTGCTACTTGATGAAGCCCGTCGCGCCGACGGCCTTGAGGATCGCGGCCTCGGACTTGCGCGAGTCGAACGTCGCGGGAGCCGGGAGGTTCTTGGTCGCGGTCGACGGGATGGCGCCGCCGTTGATGAAGCGGATCCACGATGCGTGGCGCGCCTCGACGGTCGCGATCGTGCCGGCCGCGGCCAGGATGGCGCCCTGGGAGATGTTGGCGACCTGACCGAGGTAGGCCATCACGCCGGTGTCCTCGAGCACCTGAGCGGTGGCCGCGAACGTGCCCTTGTCGGTGACGGCGTTGCCGAAGTCGAACGACGGCGACTTGATCGCCGACGAGCCGAGCGCCTTCCTGAGGAAGCTCACGTGCTTGGCCTCGTGGACGGCGACGACCTCCGCGAAGCGCTTCAGGTTGGCGTTGTCGGCGTACGCCTTGTTGGCGACGGCCTGCCTGTAGAACGCGGCCTCGAGGAACTCGAGCGTCAGCGCGTAGTTGAGGATCCTGACGTCGTTCGCCTTGGACTTCCTCGTCGTCGAGATCGCCGCCTCGGCGATGCCGAGCTGCGAGAAGAACGCGCTGCCGGCGATCAGGCCGCCGCCGGCGAGGACGCCCTTCTTGAGGAAGTCGCTGCGGTCCAGCCCGGCGGCCTCGGCGGACTCGCGGATGGCGCCGTCGGCGTCGAGCAGATCAACGTTGAGCAGATGTGACAAGGGAGACTCCTGGTGGTTGGGAGGTCAGCGAACGACGATCCGCCCGGACATGCCCGGGTGGAGCGTGCACGAGTAGCGATAGGTGCCGGCCCGCGAGAAGCTTCTGGCCTGCGAGCCGGACGTGCGGCTGCCGAGCGACTTGAAGCGCTTCGCGCCCGAGCTGATGACGTTGTGCTCGGTGTCTTCGTCGCGAAACGCGAAGGTCACCGTGGAGCCCTTCGCGATCGAGAGCTTCTTCGGCGAGAACGCGATGTCCTTCAGCGTCACGGTCCTGCTCGCCGCGCCGGAGGCGGCGATCTGCCCGCCCAGCGCTGCGATCGCGACCGTGACGGTGATGAGGGCAAAGCGCCTGTTCACGCCTGCACTAGCGCCACGCAGCGGGCCGCGGATCACCGGCTGGCGCAGCGGCGGTCATGGTGCCGTGCGCGAGCGGTGTCCAGGGGGTATGGTCTTGTGCGAATGAGCGCGACCTTCATCTTCCTGATGGTCGTCCTCAAGCTTCCGATCTTCGGCCTGCTCTACATCGTGTGGTGGGCCATACGCGCGGTCCCCGAGCCTGAGGCGATCCCCGACGAGGACGGCGGCACGAAGAAGCCGCTGCAGCCGCGTCCGCGTCACCCGCACCCGCGCCCGGCGCTGCCGCGCAACCCGCGGCGCGGCCCCCACGGCGCCCCGGCCGTCCCGCCGCCGCCGCGCGTGCGCACCGTCGTCGCCCGCGCGCGCCGCGTCGAGCACTAACCTCCGCGGCGCATGAGCGCGCCCGCATCCGTCCTCTCCGACGGCACGATCCTGCGCCTCGTGCGCGAGGGGCGCATCAAGGTCGATCCCTGGGATCCGGACATGGTCCAGCCGGCGAGCATCGACCTGCGGCTCGGCAACACGTTCCGCGTCTTTCACAACCATCGCACGGCCGCGATCGACCTCGCCAAGCCGCCGACGAACCTCACCGAGCAGATCGCGATCACCGACGCCGAGCCGTTCGTCATCCACCCCGGCGAGTTCGTCCTGGGACGCACGCTGGAGTGGGTCGAGCTGCCCGACGACGTCGTCGCGCGCATCGAGGGCAAGTCGAGCCTCGGCCGGCTGGGGCTGATCGTCCACGCGACGGCCGGCTTCGTCGACCCGGGCTGGAAGGGCACCCTGACGCTCGAGATCACGAACCTCACGCGCGTGCCGATCAAGCTGTGGGCGACGAAGCCTATCGCGCAGCTGTCGTTCATGACGCTCGACGCGCCCGCGCTGCGGCCCTACGGCCATCCCGAGCTGGGCAGCCATTACCAGAGCCAGGTCGAGGCGACGGAGAGCCGCTACGAGGGCGGCCCCGGCCGCTCGCCGGTGCGATAGGGTCGCGCCCGCCATGGATCTCACCTTCATCCTCGCCGCCGCGGAGGTCGCCGAGCACGCAGCCGAGGAGGAGCACAAGTCCGAGCTGCCGTTCTTCTTGATGGGCGGCCTGTTCGCGACGTTCGCGATCGCGATCAGCGTCTTCGGCTTCAAGCGGCCCGACTTCCCGGCCGACGGCTCCGCAGCGCGCGGCGTCATGAGCGTCAGCGTGGCGCTGATGATCGGGGCTGTCGCCAGCGCCGTGTATGTCGCCTGGTGACGACGGCCACGCGATCTCCTACAAGGTGCTCGAGCGCGGCACCCCGGTCGCGGCATGCGACGGCAGCGAGGTCGGCACGGTGCGCGAGGTGCTCGAGAACGTCGCCGAGCACATCTTCGACGGGCTCGTGATCGACACGCCGGCCGGCGAGCGCTTCGTCGACGCGCCCGAGATCGCCCGCATCGCCGAGCGCCGCGTGACGCTGACACTCGACGTCGAGGCCGCCGCGCGGCTGCCCGAGCGCGACTCGGCGGGCGCCCCGACGTTCCGCGCGAACGCCCGCGGCGGGCGCCTGAGCCGCTTCTTCGGAGGCGGCTGGAAGCGCGAGTAGCCGCGCCTCCGCCGGAAACTTCTCACGCCCGAAACCATGAACCGAGCCGCGCCGGGCATAATCGGTGGACGTGAGCACACCCAGTGACATCGAGCAGGCCAGCAGCGACAGCGCACCGGAGGCCAACGGCGCCGGCGCGCCGGGCGGCAGGGAGACGCTGAGCGTCACCGACAACCGCACCGGACGCTCCTATGAGATCCCGATCACCGACGGCACCGTGCGCGCCTTGGACTTCCGCGCGATCAGGGTCGCCGAGGACGATTTCGGGCTCATGACCTACGACCCGGCGTTCATGAACACGGCCGCCTGCCGGTCGTCGATCACGTACCTCGACGGCACCAACGGCGTGCTCGAGTACCGCGGCTATCCGATCGAGCAGCTCGCCGAGCACTCCACCTACCTCGAGGTCGCCTACCTGCTGGTCTACGGCGAGCTGCCGACGGCCGCCCAGCTCGAGTCCTGGCAGTTCGAGATCACCACGCACACGTTCGTCCACGAGAACATCAAGGGGTTCTTCGGGGGCTTTCGTCACAACGCCCATCCGATGGGCATGCTGCTCGGCGCCACCGCCGCGCTGTCGACGTTCTATCCGGACGCCAACGACATCGGCGATCCCGAGAACCGCGACATCCAGACGATCCGCCTGATCGCCAAGATGCCGACGCTCGCGGCGTTCGCCTACCGCCACGCCCAGGGCCAGCCCTACGTCTATCCGGACAACGACCTCGCCTACTCGGGCAACTTCCTGAACATGATGTACAAGATGACCGAGCTGAAGTACCAGCCCGATCCTCGCATCGAGCGCGCGCTGGACATCCTCTTCATCCTGCACGCCGACCACGAGCAGAACTGCTCGACGAGCGCGGTGCGCTCGATCGGGTCGGCCAAGCCCGACCCGTACTCCGCCGTCGCCGGAGGGATCGGCGCGCTCTACGGCCCGCTGCACGGAGGCGCCAACGAGGCCGTCCTGCGGATGCTCGAGAAGATCGGCTCGCGCGACAACATCCCCGACTTCGTCAAGGGCGTCAAGAACGGCGACCAGCGGCTGATGGGCTTCGGCCACCGCGTCTACAAGAACTACGACCCGCGCGCGCGGATCATCAAGAAGGCCGCCGAGGACGTCTTCGAGGTCGTCGGGCGCAACCCGCTGCTGGACATCGCGATCGAGCTCGAGCAGATCGCGCTCGAGGACGAGTACTTCATCGAGCGCAAGCTGTATCCGAACGTCGACTTCTACTCGGGCCTGATCTACCAGGCGCTCGGGCTGCCGGTCGCGATGTTCCCGGTGATGTTCGCGATCGGGCGCACGAGCGGCTGGATCGCGCAGTGGCGCGAGATGGTCGAGGACGCCGAGCAGAAGATCTCGCGGCCGCGCCAGATCTACACCGGCGAGCGCTCGCGCGACTACGTGCCGATCGACCAGCGCTGAGCGACTACGCCGTCACGATCCGCGTCGCCTCGAAGGTCACGCGCCGCCGCGTGCCCACGCTCGCCGACGCGATCGACCTGCTCGAGATCGAGCTGCGCGCGCTCGGGCCGGCGGCGCGGCGCGCGCCGGCGAAGGCGTTCGTGCGCGAGATCGCCCCCGTCGCACAGGTCGCCGCACGCGGCGAGCTGCGCGGGCCGGGACGGCTGCGTCCGAAGGTGCAGGCGGGCGCCGACGTTCGCGGCGACGGCTCGTTCGAGGCCTATCGCGGCAAGCTGCAGCGCCAGGTCATCGAGCAGAAGCGGGGCGAGTCGGCGTTCGACGCCCTGCGCCGGGTGCTGAAAGCCTGAACCAGCCGGTCGCGCAGGCGGGCGGGCTGGTCGCGCTCCTCGAAGACCGCGATCCGGTAGTGCTCCAGATTTCTGACCTGGTCCGTGGATCCTTCGTCGGCGCGCGGGCGCGATCGCTTTGGCTCGGCCGCGAAGGGGTAGCGTCAGCGCATGATCCTGGCGGCGGCGTCGGCGGGCACGGGCATCGCGATCGCGGCGATCGGGGTCGGCTTCGTGCTGGCGATCTCGGCGGTCTTCTACATGATCGGCCGCGGCGAGGATCGCGAGCGCGAGCTGGCCGCGCGTCCGGCACCGGCCGACGACGAGCAGCCGCCCGCCGCGCCGGCGGCAGACCATGCCGGCGAGCGCTCTCGCCCGCGCGCGCGCCGCCGGCGCTGACCTACCGTGAGAGCTGCGCCTCGTAGGGCCCGCGCCCGGTCAAGCATGCCGCCCCGCAGCGCGCGGCCAGCTCGATCGCGGCGTCGAGCACCATGCCCGCGCCGAGGCCGTAGGCGAGTGCTGCTGCGAACGAGTCGCCGCAGCCGTAGGCGTCGACCGCCGGACCGGGCAGCGCCGTCGCGCGCCACGATCCCGCGCGCTCGCCCGCGGGCAGCCACGCAACGGGCTCGAGCTCGGCGCCGGGCTCGTCGAGCTCCCACGAGCCGCCGAGCGCGCCGCGCGTGCGCACGACGACGCGCGGCCGCGGCTGCAGCGACCCGGTGACGTACGCCTCGCCGCTGTCGTCGGCGCTGCCGACAAGCACGTCCAGGCGCACGCCCGAGCCTTCGAGCGCCCGCATCGCACGCGGCGTCGCGACGAGCACGCGCGCCGCGCGGGCGGCCCGCACCGCCGCGGCGTCGCCGCCGGTGAGGTAGACCGCATCCAGGTCGCCGAGCGCCTCCCACGGCAGCGGGTCGTCGCGATGAGGCACGGTGCGCTCTCCGAGGACCGTGATCGTGCGCTCGCCGGCGTCGTCGAGGAACGTGAACGTCCGCCGCTGCGGCCCGGGGCGGCGCGCGGCGTGGACCGTCACGCCGTGGCGCTCGCGCAGCTCGGCCGCCGTGCGGTCGCCGTCGACGCCGGTCCCGACCGCGGTCAGGAAAAGCGCCTCGCCGGCCAGGCGGCGCAGCTGCACCGCGGCGACCGCGCCGCCGCCCGCGGGCTCGGTGAAGAACGCGCCGGCGTGGACGATCTCGCCCGGCAGCGGGACGCGCGCCACGCGCGCGAACTCGACGAGCTCGACGTGCCCGACGACTCCGACGCGCGTCATCAGGGCAGGACGCCGCCGGGCCCGGCCTCGCGCACGTTCGGGTAGCGCTGTGTGACGCCGCCGAACGGGATCGGTTCGGAGACCTTGCAGCCCGGCGTGCTGTTCGGCGGCTTCTCGCCCGTGCGCTTGCAGTCGAAGCTCGGCAGCGCCTGCGAGAACGCGTCGGGGCGGGCGTCGGGGCGCGGGTAGGCGTTGCCGCGGTTGTCGGGCGTGCGCGAGAGGCGCGGGCAGCGTCTGCTCGCCGGCGATGATGATCTGCGGCAGCACGTGCCCGTTGCTCTTGGAGCCGGGAACGGTCGAGCGGATGCCGCCCAGCACCGACGGCGGGACGGCCATGAAGTCCGCGACCTTGACCTGGTTGAGCTCCAGGAAGCGCAGGATCGGGTTGAGCTGGCGCAAGAACGGCCCGGCCGACTTCAGCGTCGGGTCGAGGCCGCGCAGCGTGCGCGACAGCGCCGGGAGGCCGTCCTCGCCGGCGTCGATCAGCGGGTCGATGTTCTCGAAGAGGTTCGTGAGGTCCGGCGACAGGGCGCCCAGCGAGGCGAGCGTCGGCTGCAGGTCGTCGAGCACCGGGTCGAGGTCGCGCAGCAGCGGCTCGGTGTCCAGCGAGAACGTCCGCAGGCGCGCGAGCGTCTTCCTGGACTCGTCGAGGAACGTCGGCAGGATCTGGATCGATTCGGCGAGCTCGTCGCGGCGCTCGCCGAGCTCGCCGAACAGCTCGGCGTTTGACTGCACGAGCGTCGCCAGCGCGGCCTCGTCGCGCGTGATCTGCTCGAACGTGCGCCCGGCGTTGTGCGACGAGGTCGCGCAGCGCGGCGCGGCGCGTGCCGAGCACGTCGACGACGTCCTGGGCGTTCTCGGCGAAGCCCGGCAGGTTGCCGAGCGCGTCGCTGAGATCGCGCCCGCGGCCGCGGCCGGCCCGCGCGAGGCTCGCCTGCCACTCCTGGAAGGCCTTGCGCGTCGGCTTGTCGAAGATCCGCAGCAGCTCGTCGAACTCGACCGCCCGCGCGACCTGGCCCTCGTCGAGCGTCGCGCCCTCCTTCAGCGGCTCCGCCGAGCGGCTGCCGGTCGACAGCTCGACGTACGTCTCGCCAAGCAGCGTCTTCTGGCGCAGGATCGCGCGCGCGTCCGAGCGCAGCGGCGCGTACTGCTCCTGCAGCTCGATCGTCGTCAGCGTGCGGTTGCCTCCCGCGGCGATCTGCTTGTCGACGACCTTGCCGATCGTCACGCCCGCGGTGCGCACGTCGGCGAGGTCGGCGAGCGTCGAGGCGTCGGTGAAGGCGACCTGCACGCGGTAGCCCTTCGGCTTGAGCGGAATCGGGCCGCCGAACGCCAGCCAGAAGAACAGCAGCAGCGCGAAGCACGACAGCGCGAAGGCCGCGATGACGAAGATGCGACCGCGCGTCGGGGCGGTGGTGTTCATCCCGTGCCCCCCTTGGCCTTGACGCCGATCGCCTTCAGCGACTTCGTGACGCTCAGCGAGGTCGTCGTCGGGTTGTGGCAGACGTCCTCCAGCAGCGGCGAGAGGCCGAGCAGGAACTCCGCCTGCGGGACGTCGTTGACGAGGCTCGTGAACGTCGTGCAGGTGCCCGTCAGGAAGATCGGGCGCATCGGCCCGTTGGCGTCCTCGATGCTCTGCAGGTTCCCCCCCTGGTGGCTGACCCAGGCCAGCCAGAAGAGGTAGCCCTCCTCGCGCCCGGCCTTGCTCGGGTCCTCGCGGCCGTCCTTGTTGTAGGCGAGCATGTTGACGGTGTCGTTGAGGACCTTGCCGGTTCGCCGCAGCTCGGGGAACGTGCGCGCCAGGCCGCGCGCGGCGGGCGCGAGGTCGCGCGCCAGCGGCAGCGCGCGGCGCGTGAACGGGCGGATCTCGTCGCGCACGATCGGCGTCGCCTCGCGCGCGAACGGGCTGACGGCCGCATTCACGTCCTCCAACTCCCGCACCGCCGGCAGCAGCGCGCGCGTCGTCGGCCCGAGCTGCTCGGCGAACGGCTGCACGGCGCGCAGCGTCGACGTCGCCTGCTGCAGCGTCGGCGCGAGCTCGCCGGCGGCGTCGCGCAGGTTGGCGTCCCCGGAGGCGAACGCGCGCAGCGTCGTCGAGCCGGTGCGCACGAGCCGCGTCAGGTCCTCGGGCTTGCGCGCGAGCGTGCTGTTGACCTGCGCGAGCGAGGTCACCAGCCTGCGCAGCGCGACGCGCTCCCTTGCGACCGCATGGTTGACGCGCGAGAGGTCGCGGATCGTCGGCTCGAAGCGCTCGAAGACCCGCGCGAGGTCGTCGCCGCGGTCGCGCAGGCCCTCGCCGGCGCCGTTGGCCAGCAGCTTGACGTAGTCGCGCGTGCGCTGGTCGAGCTCGGACAGGATCTCGTCGAGGTCGACGTCGGTCAGCGACGCCGACACGGGGATCGTGAAGCCCTCGTCCACCGGCGGGCCGTCCTTGCCGGGGAAGATCTGCACGTACATGTCCTTCAGCCCCGTGCGCGGGCGCAGCTGGGCGCGCGCGTCGCGGTGGATCAGGTCGGCGAAGCGCGGCTCGACGTCGAGCGCGACGATCGCCCGCCCGTCGCGCAGCGTGACGTCGGCGATGTCGCCGATGCGCACGCCGGCGACCTGCGCCGTCTGCCCCTGGCCCGGCGTGACGGCCTGCGCGTTGTCGAGCTCGACGTTGATGCGAAACGGCTGCGCGTCGAAGAACGGGAAGCGCTGGCGCTGCTCGTCGAGGATGTAGGCGCCGACGAGCACGGCCAGCGTGACGAGCACGAGGATCGCGCTGAACGGGCCGAGGTTCTTGCGCACGACGCGGGTCATGGCCTCGCGCTCCGGCGCAGGACGAGCTCGAGCTTCTTGGTCAGGCCGGCGCGCCCGGCGAGCCGGCGCAGGTCGGCGAGCGTCCCGGTCCGCTCGGCGACCTTCGTGTCCGAGCCCTGGGCCTTGAGCTGGCGGCGCAGGATCGCCGAGGCCGACTTCTGCGCCTTGGCCTCGCGCTGCGTCGAGCGGCTCGTCGTCGCCGCCGGCGGGCCGCGCGGAATCGAGCGCAGGTCGGGCTGCTCCTGGGTCTCGCAGGGCACCTCCGGGCGCAGCGGCGGGCGCGTGCGCACGGGCGGCGGGTTGTTGCCGACGATCGGCTCGACCGACGAGCCGAAGACCCCGTTGCCGAGGTTCAGCGTCTCGGCGCCGCCGCTGCCCTGGACCTTGAACCATGGGCCGTTGGCATCGTGCGAGCGGCTCTCGCCGGCCAGCCCCGAGAACGACTGCGCGAGCTCCTGATGGACCGGCCCGTTGGCGGGAAACGCCTTGTCGGCGAGCGTGTCGTTGCCGTAGGGCACGAGCACCTCGTTCGCGCAGCTCGACAGCGCGCGCAGCTGCGTCAGCACGCCGACGCTCTCCTTCGCGACGCGCGTCAGCGGCGGCGTCGCCGAGCGCAGGTTGCGCGCGAGGCCGCGCAGCTCGTCCTCCCGCACGAGGCCGCGCAGCTGCTTGACGAGCGGCAGCGTCGCGTCGACGGTCGGCCCGAGCGAGCGGATGCCCGGCCGCGCGCCGCGCGCGAAGCGGCGCACGTCGGGGAAGGCGGCGTTCAGCGCGTCGAGCGTCGGTGGCGCGGCGCGCAGCGTGCGCGGCAGCTCGCCGACGGCCGTCGTGAGCGCGTCCTCGCGGTCGGCGAGCGCGCCCGCCGTCGTGTTGAAGTCCGCGACGAGCGCGCGCAGGCGGGCGGGGTCGGCGTCCAGCGCGCCCGACACGACGCCCTGGTCGCGGATCCAGTCGCCGAGGTCGCGCGGGCGCTTGCCGAGCAGCGCCTCGGTGACGATCGCCGTGAACTTGTAGGCCGCGGGCTGGTAGCGCAGCGAGTCGTTGAAGGCCTTCGCGCCGCCGGCGGCCTGCGCGTCGGCGACCTCGTCGAAGACGTGGCGCAGGTCGTTGCGCGTGTCGCTGTTGAGCGCCCGCAGCACCTGATCGAACTGCACGGGGGTGGCCGTGCGCGCGGCCGGGATCGTGTCGCCCTCGTCCATCTCGCCGGATGCCGGCGTGCCCGGCGAGAGGTCGACGAAGAAGTTGCCCTCGAGGAAGATCCGCGGCCTGATCCGCGCGCGCGCGTCGTCGTGCACCGGAAGGGCCTTGTCGCGCAGCGCCAGCGTGACCATCGCCGACTGGGCGCCGGGCCGGGTGTGCTCGATCTTCGTCACCTCGCCGACCTCGACGCCGGCGATCCGCACCGGCGAGTGCGCGCCGATGCCGGCCGTGTCGCGGAAGGCGGCCCTGATCTCGTAGGGCTCGTTGACGAGCGGGATGTCCTTGGCGAACGAGAAGTACGCGACGAGCACGGCGACGCCGAGCAGGATCGCGCCGATGACGAGGTTGCTGGGGCCGCGGCGGCGGGTCATGGCAGCACCGAGGGCGCGATGCCGGTCGGCTCGGCGGAGTAGGACTGGCCCTCGGGCACGCGCGGGCGCCCCTTGAACGTCGGCCCCTGGTCGCCCGGCGTGCGGTGGTCGGCGAAGACGTCGCCGCCGGGGTAGCCGCGCTGGCCGGCCTCGCAGTCGGCCTCGCCGCGCTCGTTGACCGAGCGCGGGTAGTCGGACTGGTGCAGGCCGGCCTCATGGGTGGCCGACGGCTTCGTCGCGCCCATGATCCCCTGCGAGTTGGCCTGCAGCAGCGGCGCGAGCTTCGTCTGGATGCGCTCGACGGTGCCGGTCGCCTCCTCGTCGGACAGGTGGTCGGCGAGGAACGTCCACATGTACGTGAAGTAGTTGCAGACCGTGACGTGCGGCCCGATGTAGCGCAGCGTCGGGTTCAGCGTCTTCATCGTCGAGCTCAGCCCGGCGAGCGACTGGTCGGTCGTCGGCGACTCGGCGAGGTCGCGCAGCGCGCGCAGCGTGCCCTGCAGGCGGCCCGTGAACTGCGGCGTGCGGCGCAGCACCGGCGTGCCTGCGGCGAGCGCGCGGTTGAACGACGGCAGGCTGCGGCGCAGCTCGCGCGCGCTGCCCTGGACCTCGTCCGACAGGCCCGCGAGGCGGCTCAGGAACGGCCGCGTGTCGGGCAGCGAGCGGATCCCTTCGTCGAGCGTGGCGGGCGACAGCGCGATCGTGTCCTTGAGCGCGTCCGGGTCACGAGACGCTCCTTCGAACGTGTCGGCCATGCCCGTGAAGCCGCGCGCGAAGTCGTCGGAGTGCGGCGCGATCACGCGCGCCGCGTCGCCCGTCTCCGCGACCAGGCGCGCGAGCCTGCTGTCGGGATCCGACAGCACGCGCATGACCGGCGGCAGGTCGCCGAACAGCTCGGGCAGCGCCTCCAGCGTGCGGTTGATGTCGTCGCCGCGGCCCGCGAGCCCGCTGCCGAGGTAGTCGAGGTTGCGCTCGATGTTCTTGCGCGTCGGCTCGTCGAAGGTCGAGAAGAAGTCGTCGAGCTCGGGGCCGACCGCGCCGGCGCCGGCCGTGATCGTCGCGCCGTCGTCGAGCTCGCGGTCCGAGCGGCCGCGCACGAGCTCGACGTACTTCAGCCCGAGCGCCGATCGCGGCCGGATCCTGATCGTCGAGTCGTCGGGCACGGGCGCTGCCGAGCTGTCGAGCGACAGCGTCAGCTGCGCGCCAGACCGGCTGCCGGGCACCGGCGCGATCTTCGTGACCTGCCCGATCCGGAAGCCGCCCTCGCGGACCTCGTTGCCGACGACCAGGCGCGCGGCGTTGGGCACGTCGACCTGAAGCTGGGTGACCGGCACGAACGGCAGCCCGCGGTTGGCGCGATAGGCGATCAGCACCGCGGCGAAGACGACGAGCACGGCGAGCGCCCCGATGAAGACGGGGGCCGTCGCGACCGAGCGTGAGCGGCGGCCTCTCATGGCCCCAGGAGGTAGTCGAGGAGGCTCTGCTCGCCGTCGCCTGAACGGCCGTCGCTGCCGCCGTTGCCCAGGCCGGGCAGCTTGTCGGTCACGCCCGGCAGCAGGTCGTCGAGCAGCTCGCGCGCACCGGGCAGCAGCTCCGGCGGCGGGGGAGGCGGCGTGGTGGGCGCCGTCTCGCCGTCGGCGGGCCGCGCCGCGTCCGGCGTGAGCGGCGCGGCCCCGCCTTCGCCGGTCTCGCGCTTGGGCGCTTCGCGCTTGACGGGCGGCTCGCTGCGCGCCTGGACCGCGGTCGTGACGCCGGGCTGGTTGGGACCCAGCCACTGCCGGCAGTCCTTCGTGCGCTCGGGGTCGTTGCGCGCGTGCTCGGCGTTCGTGTACTGCGAGCACTCGTTGACGAGCAGCCCGAGCTTGAGGATGTAGCTCTTGGAGTCGTAGATGTTCAGCGCCTGCGACTGCGTGAAGAAGTACTGCAGCAGCGCCTCGAGGCCCGTGAAGCCCTTTCCGGCCGGGCTCAGGCGGTTGGGCTCGACGGCGCGCTCGCGGTCGTTGACGTCCTCGGCGACGAAGCGCAGGTTGCGCGTCGGCTCGGTGCTGACCGTGCCGAGGTCGCGCAGGCGCGTGACGGTCGAGCGGGCCTCGCGGACGGCCGCGCTGCCGGTCCGTGACGCCTCGCCGAGGCCGCGCACCGCCGGCCGCGCGGAGTCCGCGAACGGGCCCAGGCGCCGCAGCGTCGTCGTCAGGTCCGGGGCCGCGGCGCGCAGCTCGGCGAGCGCCGGCGTCTGCTGCGTCGCGGCGGTGCCGAGCTCGCGCAGCGTCGGGCGCAGCTCGCGCAGGAAGCCCGGCAGGCGCTCGACGGTCGCCGCCAGCTCGTTCTTGCGCTGCGCGGACGCCGTGGTCGTGTCGCCCGCTTCCTCGACGAAGCGCGCGACGTCGCGGCGGTTGTCCGCCAGGCCGGCGAGCACGCGGTCGGCGTCGCGCGTGAGATCCTGCAGCGTGCGGCGGTTGTCGGCGAGGATCTCGAGCACGCGGTCGGTCTCGCGCAGCGCGGGCACGCCGCGGCGGATCGTCGTCTGCAGGTCGTCGCCGCGCGCGGCGAGGCCCATCCCGAGCTCGGACAGGACCAGCCCGAAGCGCTCGCGCGCCGGGCGGCGCAGGATGTCGAGCACGACGTCGGGCGAGATCGTCCCGGCGGTCTGCTCGACGGGGATCGTCTTCGGCGCCGCCTGCGCCGCCCTGCCGGGCTCGCAGTCCAGGTAGTACTCGCCGATCAGCGACTGGGGCTTGACCTCGCAGCGCACGTCCTTGCGCAGGCCGGCGAAGTCGGGACGCGAGATGACGATCGTCGCCAGCGCGCGCGCGGTCGAGCGCTGCACGTCGAGGCGCTCGACGCTGCCCACCGAGACCCCCGCGGCGCGCAGGTCCGAGCCCTCGGTCAGCCCGAAGGCGTTGTCGAGCACGACCGTGTAGCGCTGCTCGTCGCCGGCCCCGGCGACGGAGGCCGCGACGGCCGCCGCGACGGCCGCCACGGCAGCGAGCAGACCGATGATCAAGAGGCGGCGCATCACGGCCCCTTCGGCGTCTGCGTGCGATCGCAGTCGAAGTCCTGCGACTGGACGAACGGGTTCGAGCCGTCGGGCGCGGACCGCTCCAGCGCGCCCGGGCAGCGGTTGTTACGACCCGTCTGGAGGCCGATCCCCAGCAGCAGCTCGCGCAGCTCGGCCGGGATCGGCAGCAGGCCCAGCAGCGGGTCGAGCGCGAAGCCGTTGAGCGCCAGGCCGGCGCGCGAGAAGTTGCCCAGCGCGTCGTAGGCGCCGGTCGTCGAGAAGTCGTCGAACCAGCCGACCAGCTCGGGCGTATAGGGACGCAGGTACCCGAGCTGCGGCGTCAGGCCGTCGAGCGCCTTGATCGTCGCCGGCAGCGCGCCGGGCCGCTCCTTCCCGTTGCGTCGTGCGGATTGGTTGGCGATCTCGTCGACCGCCGGCTGGCGGCGCAGCAGCTCGACGAGGTCGTTGTCGGCGCCCTTGCGGCGCACGGTGGCCGACAGGTCGCGCACCGCCGGCCGGGCGTCGCGCGCGAACGGGCGCAGCTCGTCGAGCAGCGGGATCAGCTTGTCCTCGACGACCGGCTTGGCGTCGTCGACGAGCGGCTCGAGGTCATCCAGCGAGGCGCGCAGGTCGACGAACGTCGTGTTCGCCTTGCGCAGCACGTCGGGCAGCAGCCCGACGGCCTCGCCGAGGCTCTCGCCGTTGGAGGTCAGCGCCGAGGTCGTCGTCGCGAGGTTGCGCACGAGGCCCGACAGCGCGTCGTCGCGCGCGGAGACGTCGGTCACGAGCTTGGCCGTCTCGTCGACGAAGCGCTGGAAGTCCGACGTGTCGCGGTTGAGCTCTGCGAAGAGGCGGCTCGTCGAGGACAGCATCGGGTTGAGGTAGCGCAGCGCCTCGTTCGCCTCGTCCTCCTGGCCGGCCTGGAAGTCGCGCAGGAACTGGACGGACTTCGAGACGGACTTGCTCGTCCTGGGGTCGAACGTGTTGAAGATCTGGTCGAGGTCGACGGCGGCCTCGGTGCTGTCGGTGTTCAGGCGCCCGCCGTCGGGGATGTCGTCGCGGTCGGCGCCGCCGAGCTGCAGGTCGACGTAGCGGTTGGCGACACCCGACAGCGACGACTGGCGGACGATCGCGCGCGTGCCGCGGCGCAGCGGGAAGAAGCCGTCCGAGTCGATCGACAGCGTGATCTCGGCGCGGCCGTCCTCGGCGAGCGCGACGTCCTGCACCTCGCCGACGGGCTCGCCGGCGACCTTGACCTGGTTGCCCTTGACGATCTGGCTGGCAGAGACGAAGCGCGCCTTCACGCTGTAGCCGCTGCCCGCGCTCAGCAGCACGACGACGAGCGCGATCACGACGACCACGACGATCGCTACGGCCCCTCCCAGGGTCCGGCCTCTCCCCATCCATGGCACTAGAGGACCAATGTAGACCCCTTGACCCTCAACCAGCGCCGGTGTTCCTCGCAGTCGGGGCAGTGCCGGCGCACGAGCGCCCAGAAGCGCGGCGAGTGGTCCATCACGCGCAGGTGGCAGGCCTCGTGCCAGACGACGTAGTCGAGCACCGCCTCGGGCGCCAGCAGCAGGCGCCAGTTGAAGCTCATCGAGCCGCTCGACGAGCACGAGCCCCAGCGCGTGCGCTGGTTGCGGATCGTCAGCGCCTCGTAGCTGCAACCCAGCGCGGCGACCGCGCGGTCCAGGCGCACGGCGATCTCGTCGCGTGCGACGCGCCGGTACCAGCGCTCGATCGCCGCCGCGGCGAGCGCGGGGTCGGCGGGCACGAGCAGCTCGTCGCCGCGGCGGTGCGCGCGCGTGCGGCCGGGCTGCGGGCGCAGCGCGAGGTCGCGTCCGAGGTAGGGGACGCTCGCCCCGCGCGCGGCGACGCTGTCGCGCGCGGCCTGCCCGGCGGCCAGGCGAGCCTCGATCCATGGGCGCAGCTCGGCGACCGCCGCCGCCGCCGCACCCGCCGGGCTGCGTCGGGGCAGCACGACCTCGACGCCGCTGTGCGCGTCGACGAGCACGCGCACGCGGCGGGCGCGATCGGAGCGGCGGACGCGATAGGGGAGGTCGTCGGTCATCGGCGAAGCGGTGGGCGAGGGCCATAATGGCGAACGTCCCCGTGCGCTCGATCGTTCCACTCCCGCCAGACGTTCGCGCACCGTTCGAGGTGTACGTCAACGGCGTGCGCCAACAGGCCGGCGTCGACTACGAGATCTCCGATCGCGCGCTGGTCTTCGAGCGCGAGCTCAAGAAGGAGGGCAAGCTCGGCTTCTGGCGCTGGTTTCTCGGCGCCTGGGGCGTCGGTACCTACCGCCAGAACGACTCCGTCGACGTCAGCTACGAGCGCGCCGGGCGCCCCGCGCTGATCGAGGGGCTGGAGATCGAGGCCGCGCCAGATCCGTGACCATCGCGCTCGGCGCCGGCGCGGCCACCGATCGGATCCTGCCGTCGGGTCGCAGTGCGACACCGGGGCAGGACGCGATCGTGCCGTGTGCTGCACACCGGTGGGCCGACGAGCTCACGAGGGCGGGTGGACTCGGGCATTGCGCCGGACCATGTGCCGATGCAGCGTGAGGCCCATCGTTGGGCCGCCCGCTAGATTGGCCATGACGATGGGCAAGCGCAACCGCGCAGCCGGCCGGATCTCGGCCCAGACGACCGACTACCCCGACGCCGACGGCAACGTCCTGACGCTGCGCGGGTCGATGTCGGCGCTGACAAGACGCAAGTACGCCTCGATCCTGCACGACCAGCGCGTCAGCACCGACGACTCCTGGCATCGCGCGGTCGAGTTCTTGTTCGAGCGCCTCGTGGAGCGCTGGACGATCTACGACGTTCCGACCGAGGGCCAGAAGGAGCTGCTCATGCGCTACCGCATCGCCACGAGCGAGGAGCGCCGCTGGATCCGCGACGTGCTGCGCCGCCATCTGGCCGACCACTTCCCCGAGATCGAGGCACCGTGAGCACGACCCCGCCGTCAGAGACCCAGACCGACGTCCCGACGCGCCTGCTGCTGGGCTCCGGCCCGAGCATCGTCCCCGAGCGCGTGCTGGCGGCGCTCGCCCTGCCGACGATCGGCCACATGGACCCCGCCTTCGCGGCGATCATGGGCGAGACGATCGACCTGCTGCGCGAGGCCTTCCAGACCTCCAACCGCGCCACGCTGCCGATCTCGGGCACCGGCAGCGCCGGCATGGAGGCGCTCGTCGCGAACTTCGTCGATCCCGGCGACCGCGTCGTCTGCGGCGTGCACGGCCTGTTCGGCGAGCGGATGGCCGACGAGCTGACGCGCGCCGGCGCCGACGTCGTGCGCGTCGAGGCCGAGTGGGGCCGCGCGATCGACCAGGAGCGCCTGATCGCCGCCGCCGCGGACGGCCTCGACGCGATGGTCGTCGTCCACGGCGAGACGTCGACCGGCGTCGCGCAGCCGCTCGAGGGCCTCTCCGACGCCTGCCGCGACAAGGACGCGCTGCTGTTGATCGACTGCGTGACGTCGATCGGCGGCCACCCGCTGCGCATCGACGAGTCCGGCGTCGACGCCGCCTTCGCCGGCACGCAGAAGTGCCTCAACTGCCCGCCCGGCCTGGCGCCGTTCACCGCCGGCGAGCGCGCGATCGCCAAGCTCGAGCGGCGCGCGCAGCCCGGCCGGTCGTGGTACTTCGACCTGTCGCTCGTGCTCGGCTACTGGACCCCGGACCAGGGGTCCGGGGGCGCGCGCGCCTACCACCACACCGCGCCGGTCAACCTGATCTACGCCCTGCGCGAGGCGCTGCGGATCGCCGTCGGCGACGAGTGGCTGCCCAGCGCCTGGGAGCGCCATCGCCGCGCGCACCACGCGCTCAAGGACGCGCTTTCGGTGCTGGGCTGCGAGCGCCTGGCGCCCGACGGCGAGCAGCTGCACCCGCTGCTGGCGGTCGCCCCGCCGCAGGACTGCGACGAGGCTGCGGTCCGCAGCGCGCTGCTGCTCGACCATGGCATCGAGATCTCCGGCGGGCTCGGCCCGCTGGCCGGCAGGCTGTGGCGCATCGGCGTGATGGGCGCGGGCGCGCGGCGCGAGCCGCAGGAGGCGCTCGTCCACGCGCTCTGCGCGCTGCTCGGCGCGCACCCCGACGAGCCGCTTGCCGCGCTCGCCGAGGGCTGGCGCGCTTGATCGACGCGGCGGCCTTCGCAGACCTGCTGACGGGCTACTGCCTCGACGTCCAGCCCGGCCAGGAGGTGCTCGTGCGCTCGACGACGCTCGCCGAGCCGCTGCTGCTCGAGGTCCAGCGGGCGATCCTCGGCCGCGACGCGTGGCCGCTGCTGCGCGTCGAGCTGCCGGGCTCGACGGCGGCGTTTCACCGCAACGCGCTGGATCGCCACCTCGACGGCTTTCCCGAGGTCGCGTGGGCGGAGGCCAAGCGCTCGCACGCGCAGCTTGGCATCCAGGCCCCCGAGAACACGCGCGCGCTCGCGGGGATCGACCCCGAGCGCCTCGCACGCGCCACGCGCGGGCGCAAGGCGCTGCGCGAGCAGACGATGAAGAAGCGCTGGTGCTCGACGTTGTGGCCGACGCAGGCCGGCGCCCAGCAGGCGGGCATGAGCCTCGACGACTTCGAGGCCTTCGTGGAGCGGGCGCTGTTTCTCGACCAGCCCGACCCGGAGCGCTCGTGGGGCGAGCTGCGAGCCTTTCAGGCGACGCTGATCGATCGCCTGCGCAACGCGCGCGAGCTGCGCCTGGAGAGCTCGGGCACCGACGTGACGCTGAACGTCAAGGGCCGCGAATGGGTCAACTCCGACGGCAAGCGCAACATGCCCAGCGGCGAGGTCTTCACCGGCCCGCACGAGGCCAGCGCCAGCGGGATCGTGCGCTTCGACGTGCCGTCCTCGCCTGCGGGCGTGGACGTCGCGGGCGTCGAGCTGCAGTTCGAGGACGGGCTCGTCGTCGGCGCCAGCGCCGAGCGCGGCGAGCAGTACCTGCAGCGCGCGCTGCAGACCGACGACGGCGCGCGCCGCCTCGGGGAGATCGGCATCGGCACGAACTTCGGCATCGACCGCGCGATCGGCGCGACGCTGTTCGACGAGAAGATCGGCGGCACCGTCCACCTCGCGCTCGGCCGCTCGTACCCCGAGACCGGCGGCCGCAACGAGTCGGCGCTGCACTGGGACCTGATCTGCGACCTGCGAACCGGTGGGCGTCTACGCGCCGACGGCGACACGATCATCCAGGACGGGCGCTTCACGCTGTGAGCGCCGGGGTAGAGCCGCTGGGCTCGTGACCTCGCGCCTGCCGATCGCCGTCCTGCTCGCCCTGCTCCTGCTGATCGCGGCGGCGCCGGCGCACGCCTTCGACGAGCGCCCGATGACGCTTCCGCCGCCGGCGTCCGGCGTCGCGGCCGCCTCGACGCAGCCGGACCGCTGGATCGTCGGCGCGAGGCCCGGTGCCGCGTCCGAGCGGATCGCCCGGCGCTTGGGCGCGCGCCGGATCACCGGGGCGAGCGCCTACCGCGTCGCCACGCCGCGTGCGCGCGAGCTGGCTGCGCAGCTGCGCCGCGGCGGTCGGCTGACATACGCCGAGCCCGACGTCGAGCTGCGCCGCTCCAGCGCCTTCGACGTGACGCCGGGGGCGGGACCGCGATCGGCGGTGATCGACCCCGGGCTCGTGCCACCCGCGCCGATCCCGGACGGCACGAGGCCGAGCGGCGCGATCGCGATCGTCGACGATCTCGTCGACGTGTCGCTGGCCGACCTGAGCGCCAACGCGATCCAGGTCAACGACACGGGACCCGTGCTCGGCCCCCATGGCACGATGGTCGCCTCCGCGGCCGGCGCGATCTTCAACGGCAGCGGCGTCTTCGGCGCATTTCCCGGCGTACGACTGCTGTCGATCGGCCTGCCGCCGCAGATCAACTGCTCGGACGCTTCGGCCGCCATCATCACCGCGGCGAGGACGGGCGCGCGCGTGATCAACCTGAGCTTCGGCACGACCGTTCCCTGCGCGACGCTGTTCGTCGCCGTGCAGCGCGCGTACGCCTTCGGCGCCCTCGTCGTCGCGGCGACCGGCAACGAGTTCGCCGACGGCAACCCCGTGATCTATCCCGCGGCGTTCGCGCACGTGCTGTCGGTGGCGGCGCTCGACCCCTCGCTGCAGCCGACGGAGTTCTCGAGCGCGAATGCGGCCGTCGACGTCGCGGCTCCGGGGGTCAACGTGCCGGTGGCGGTCCCGCTCGCCTTCGACACGGACGGCGCCGTCGACGGCGTCACGGTGGCCTCGGGGACGAGCTTCTCCGCGCCGATCGTGTCTGGTGCGGCGGCGTGGCTTGCGACCGTGCGCCCGGCGCTGCGCAACGGCCAGATCGCCGACATCCTGCGCCGCTCGGCGCGCGACGCCGGCTCGCCGGGCTACGACGCGAGCACGGGCTTCGGCCTCGTGCACCTCGCCTCGGCGCTGGCCGAGCCGACGCCGGCAGTCGACGTCTTCGAGCCCAACGACGGCATCCCGTTCGTCGACGGCTCGGTGTTCGGGCGCAGCGACCCGTACGTCTGGAGGGGCGCCGGGCGGCGCACGCTGAACGGCAGCGTCGACCGCGTCGAGGATCCCGTCGACGTGCTGCGCATCCGCCTGCCCGCGCGTGCGCAGCTGCGCATCCGCCTGCGACCGCGCTCGGGCAACCCGAACCTCGCCGTCTACCGCGGCAGCGCCCGCTCGCTCGAGCAGACCGAGCGGATCATCGCGCGCTCGCGGCGCAGCGCGCGCGCGACCGACAGCGTGCGCTTCACCAACCGCAGCGCGCGCGCCGCCACGGCGTACGTCGTCATCGACGTCTCGACGCGCGCCGGCACGCCGCTGAACGCGTCCTACCGGCTCGAGTTCCAGCGCCTCAAGCGCCGCTAGGACGCTGCCGCGTCGCAGGCGCGCGCGACGAGCAGCTCGAGCAGGCCCGGCATGCCGCCGTCGCGGTGCGCGGCGCGCTGCACGCCGGCGCCGCCACCGTCGTCGAGCAGTCCGACGAGGCTGTCGAGCTGCGCCGCGCAGCCGACCTCGTGCGCAGCCGGGCGCAGCCGCTCGACGGCCTCGTGCAGCAGCTCGGCGGCCGGCCGCAGGCGGTCGCGCTCGTCGGGCAGCGCCGCCCGCACGCCCTCGCGCGCGGCGCGGAACGAGGCCTCGTCGAGGATCTCCGGGGGCGGCTCCGGGCGGGGCTCGACCGCGGCCTCGTAGCGCGCGAGCGCGTGCACCGCGGCGACCATGGCTGCCGTGTGCTGCGGCGAGAGCTGCGTGTCGATCGCGCGGATCTCGACGGTGCCGTTGCGCGGGTGCGGGCGCACCTTCCACCAATGAAACGTGTAGTCGGGCACCTCGGCGACGCGCGTCAGCCGCTCGGTCGAACGCTCGAAGTCCTCGAAGTCGTCAAATGCCCGCGGTACGCCGGCCCGCGGCCAGGAGCGCAGCGTCAGCTCGCGCGCGGAGGCCAGGCCGGTGTCGCGGCCGTGGCGAAAGGGGGAGTTGGCGCCGATCGCCTCGAGCAGCGGCAGGTGCCGGCGCATGCCGTTGAAGACGCGGATCGCGGTCTCGGGGTCGGGCATCCCGACGTGGATGTGCAGCGCGCAGACGGGCGTCGCCCCGGCGTCGCCGAGCCACTTGCGAATGGCCTGGTAGCGCTCCTTGTCGGTGAACTGCGAGTCGCCCTCGACGGCCGTCGGATGCGTGCCGCAGGCGATCAGGCCGGCACCGGTCGCGAGCACCGCGCCGCGCAGCTCGCCGAGCTGGGCGACGGCCTCCTCGACCGTCTCGCAGATGCCGGTGATGAGCTCGATCTGGCTGCGATGAAGCTCGCTCTTGACCTCGCCCTGCCTGAGCTCGCCGAGCTGCTCGAGGACCTTGGCGCCGGTGTTCAGCAGCTTGCCGGTGTCGGGATCGACGAGGAACAGCTCCTCCTCGAGGCCGAGCGTGAAGGGCATGCCTTCGCCGAAGTGGTGCGCTTCGCCGTCCATGATCCGGAGCGGGAGTACCCGGCGCGGGGTCGCGCCAGCCGCGCGGACGGATGTGCTCGCGGGATGTCAGCGCGCGGACATCGGCTCCGTCCACGCCGCGCGCATGTCCACCCGCGCGCCCTTGAACGCGACGCCTTCGGCCTCCAGCAGCCTCCGCTGGCGCTCGCCCTTGGCCAGCGAGCCGTCGGCGCGCACGATGCGCTGCCACGGCACGGTCGGGTCCGCGCACGCCGACAGCGCCGCGCCGGCGCGGCGCGGGGCGCCGGGGCACACGTCGCCGTAGGTGCTCACGCGGCCCGGCGGGATCGAGCGGATGCGCTCGATGATCGTGTCGTCGTCGATCGTCACCGGCGCAGTATGCAGGCCTCTCGCCACGGAATTTCACGTTCCCGAAACAGGGCGCGGGGGAGGGCGCCGAGTACCGTGGTGCGCCTTGACCCGTCGCACGAAGATCGTCGCCACAATCGGCCCCGCCTCGCGCGACCCCGAGACCCTCGTCCGGATGGTCGATGCCGGCATGGACGTCGCTCGGCTGAACTTCTCGCACGGCGACGCCGAACAGCACGCCGAGACGGCCCGGCGCGTGCGCGAGGCCGCCGGCCGCGCGGGCCGCGCCGTAGCGATCCTGCAGGACCTGCCCGGGCCGAAGATGCGGATCGGCCCGCTGGCCGGCGGCATCGCCGAGCTCAAGCCCCACGACCACGTCACGTTCCTCTGCGGCGAGGACGGCGAGGGCACGTCGCAGCGCATGTCCGTCGGGCGCCCCGAGCTGTGTACGGCGATGGAGATCGGCAACGTCATGTACCTCGCCGACGGCGCCATCCGGCTACGCGTCAAGGCGATCCGCGCCGGCGACCGCGAGATCGACGCCGAGGTCGAGGTCGGCGGCACCGTCGCCTCCCGCCAGGGTCTCAACGTCCCGGGCCCGCTCGAGCAGATCGCGTCGGTGCCCGAGGAGGACCTCAAGCATCTCGCGGCCGGCGAGAAGATCGGCGTCGACCTCGTCGCGCTGTCGTTCGTGCGCAGCCCGGAGGACATCGAGCTCGTGCGCGAGCACACGCGCCTGCCGCTGATCGCGAAGATCGAGAAGCCGCAGGCCGTCGACAACGCCGAGGCGATCATCCGCGCGGCGGACTGCGTGATGGTCGCGCGCGGCGACCTCGGCATCGAGCTTGCGATCGAGCGCGTGCCGCTGGTGCAGAAGAACCTCCTGTCGCTGGCCGGGACCCTCGCGCGACCGTCGATCACCGCGACGCAGATGCTCGACTCGATGGTCGCCTCATCGCGCCCGACGCGCGCCGAGGTCGCCGATGTCGCCAACGCGATCCTCGACGGCACCGACGCCGTGATGCTCTCCCAGGAGACGGCGGTCGGCCACTATCCCGTCGAGTCGGTCGCGATGATGGCCGCGATCGCCGCGGCGACCGAGCCGGCCGCGGTCTACTCGCACTGGAACGAGCATCGCGTGCACCGCGACGCGCGCGATCCCTCCTACACGGTCGCCTACGCGGCGTGTCTCGCCGCGCGCGAGCTCGACCTCGACGCGCTCGTCGTCCCGACGCTGTCGGGGCGCTCTGCGCGGCTGGTCTCCGCCCATCGCCCGACGGTGCCGATCTACGCGCTGTCGCCCGGCCGCGAGACCGTCCGCCGCTGCGGGCTGATGTGGGGCGTGCGCGCCGCCTCGATCCGCCGCCACGGGGTCACCGAGGAGCTCATCAACGACTGCGCGCGGCGGGTCGTCGAGCTCGGCTGGCTGGCGCGCGGGCAGCGCATCGGGGTCACCGCCGGGCTGCCCAGCGGGCGCCCGGGCAGCACCTCGCTGCTGCAGATCCAGGAGGTCTAAACCCGCCGCGCGCGCCGGTCCAGGCGCAGCAGCGCGAGCCCGAGCAGGCCGATCGCGACGAGCGTGGCGATCGCCACCACCGACTCGGTCGAGTCGAGGTCGCCAAGCGAGCCGCCGAGCGCGGTGTAGGCGAAGGCGCGCGGTGCGATCCCGATGACCGTCGCCGCCGCGAAGGCGCCGATCCCGACGCGCGTCAGGCCGAAGGCGTAGTTGGCCAGGTCGCGCGGGACGCCCGGGATGATCCGCGCGTAGAGGACCGCGACGAAGCCGCGCCGCTCGATCGCGTCCTGCAGGCCGGCGAGGCGGTCTCCGACGAGCGCCTGCACCGACGCGCTCGCCGCGTGGCGCGCGATCAGGAAGGCGAGCACGGCGCCGATGCTGCCGCCGAGGATCGACAGCAACGTGCCCTCGAGCGTGCCGAACAGCACGCCGCCCGCCGCCGCGACGAGCGGAAACGGAAAGAACGCGAGCGTCAGCGCGACGCACAGCGCGACGAACGCGATCGGCGCCCAGGCGCCGGCGCCGTCGGCGGCGCGGCCGATCTCCTCGGGCGAGCGCGCGACGAGCACGAGCACGGCGACGAAGACGCCCGCCAGGACGAGCGCGAAGACGGCGACGCGGGCGAGGGGGCCACGCGGCACGGCGGCCGCTGCTCAGGCGGCGCCGCGCAGCACGGCGGCCGGCGGGTGCTCGGCGTAGAACGCGGCCTCCTGGCGGCCGAGCTCGGTCACGGGCGAGTCGCCGTAGATCCACTCGCGGGCGATCCGGTGCCAGTTGCCGCTCGCGCGCAGCTGGCCCATGACGGCCAGCGTCAGCATCTCCAGGCGCCGCCCGAAGAGGTGGTCGGGCGGCAGCGTCTCGTGGCGCATCTTGGCGAAGTGCGACGAGCGCGGGTCGGACATCTCGATCATGATCTCGGTCGCGATCTCCGGCGTCAGCGCGACCTCCTGGTCGACGCCGTACCACCACGTCATGTCGTGCACCTGCTCGAGGATGCCCTCGGGCGTGTAGTACTCGGGCTTGTGGATGAAGCCGCCGTCGTGCAGGTGCTCGATCAGCGACGCCCCGTCGCCGGCGAACCCCAGGCGCGCGATCTCGAGCTCGAGCTCCGCCACCGCCGGCGGGATGCGCTTGAACAGCCCGAAGTCGATGAACGCCATGCGCCCGTCGTCGAGCAGCAGCGAGTTTCCGGGGTGCGGGTCGCCGGAGAACTGGTGGTGGCGGTACATGCAGCCGAAGTAGAAGCGAAAGACGATCTCGCCGAGGCGGTCGCGCTCGGACTGGGGCAGCTGCTTGATCTCCTCGAAGCCTCGGCCCGCGACGAACTCGGTGACGATCACGCGCTCGTGCGACAGCGAGGTGACGACCTCCGGCACGACGATGAAGGGGTGGCCGCGATAGATCCGCGCGAGCGTGCGCTGGTTCTGGGCCTCGAGCTCGTAGTCGAGCTCCTCGTCGATGCGCGAGCGGATCTCGTCGCCCATCGCCTTGGGATCGAGGCCGGGCGCGACACGCTTCATCAGCCGCAGGATCATGCCGAGGTTGCGCATGTCCGAGCGCACGGCCTGGGCGACGCCCGGGTACTGCACCTTGACCGCGACGTCGCGGCCGTCCTCGAGCTTGGCCTTGTAGACCTGGCCGATCGACGCCGCCGCGATCGGGACGGGGTCGAAGGTCTGGAAGACGTCCTCGACGCGGTCGCCGTACTCGGCCTCGATGACCTTGCGCATGTCCTTGAAGGAGACCTTCGGGGCGGCGTCGCGCAGCTCGGCGAGCTTGGCCTGGAACTCCTCGCGGTACTCCTCGGGGACGAGGCCGACATCGAGGAAGCTCATCACCTGGCCGAGCTTCATCGCGGCGCCCTTCATCGTCCCCAGCGCGGCGACGATCTCCTCCGCGGTCTCGAGCTGGCGCTTGGCCAGCGCGCGCTGCTTGCCCTCGTCGGTGCGCGCGACGTTCGTCGCGCGCGTGCCCATCTGCTTGGCGGCCGTGGTGGCGGCCAGGCGCCCAACCTTCGTCGAACGGCTCAGACGCGAGGTCGGGATCGCGCCCTTCTCGGCCACCACTCAGCTCGCGCGCTCGACCTGCGAGCCCGGGACGATGTCGTCGCGCCCGTCGGGCCAGCGAACCCAGGCCTTGTGGCCGCCGTCGTAGTCGTCGCCCCAGACGATCAGCGTGGCGGGCTCGCCGCCGACGGTGACCTGGTCCTCGCCCTCGGGGTCGAGGCCGCGCCAGGCGCGGATGAAGGGGTTGTTCTCCCACTCGTCGCCGATCGTCGTCGGGTCGGTGTGGCCGGGATGGACCTCGGTGTCGAAGTCGAGGATCATCAGCTCCTCCATGATCGAGGTCTTGATGTCCTCGAAGGAGGTGCTGCCGGGCGCGCGCACGCCGCCGATCGAGTTCTTGAACAGCGTGTCGCCGGTGAAGACGTGGCCGTCGACGGTGAAGTTCAGCATCCCAGCGGTGTGGCCCGGCGTGTGGATCGCGTCGACGAGCACGTCGCCGATGCGCAACGGCCGGAACGCCTTCGCCTCGACGGGCTCGTCGGGGTGGGCGAGCACGACGATCTTCGGGAAGCGTCCCCTGACCTCGTCGATCGCGCAGACGTGGTCGTGGTGGTGATGGGTGAGCAGCAGATGCGTGACGTCGATCGACTCGCGCACCGCGAAGTCGAACAGCGGGTTCATCGGGCCGCCGGCGTCGACCAGGAACCCGGGACCGCCCGTCGTCGATGCCGCGAGATAGGTGTTCGTCAGATATCCATCCGACATCGAGCGTTCGATGAGCATGAACGCCAGGGTACTGTGTGAAAGATGGCCGCCCCCGCCCTGATCCACACGTGCTACCGCATCGGCGACATCGATCGCTCGGTCGCCTTCTACGAGGCGCTCGGCTTCGAGGAGCTCAGCCGCAAGCCGATCAAAGACGAGGCGATCAACGTCTTCATGGGTCTGCCCGGAGACGGGCCGCGCCTCGAGCTGACCTACAACCACGGCGTCTCGGAGTACGAGCTCGGCACGGGCTACAACCACATCGCGATCACCGTGGAGGACATGGACGCCGCGCTGTCCGGGCTCGCCGAGCAGGGCATCGAGCCCGAGAAGCCGCCCTACTCCGTGCGCGAGGGCGGCTCGCTGCTGTGCTTCGTGCGCGACCCCGACGGCTACCGCATCGAGATCATCGAGAAGAGCTGAGCGGCGCTAGTCGTCCCGGGTCGCAGCAGCGAGGCGCATCCGCGCGATCTCGTCCTCGACCATCTCCGGCGTCACGCGCAGGCGCTCGAGGCACTGCACGGCGCGAGAGCCGCCGTCGCGCAGCAGCGCGAGCAGCAGGTGCTCGACGCCGAGTTGCTCGTCGCCGAGGCTGACCGCCTCACGCAGCGATTGCTCCAGCGCCTCGCGGCCGCGGCGCGAGAACGGCAGCCGCGAGGGGGGAGCCCAGGCCGGCGGGCTGAGGTCCTCGGTCTCGGGCTCGCCGTGCGCGCGGTCGGTGCTCGACTGCGCGCAGTGGCGCACCTTGTCGAGCGTCAAGCCGAGCGTCGTCAGCGCCTCGGCAGCGATCCCGTCGCGCTCGCGCACGAGACCGGTCAGCAGGTGCTCGGTGCCGACGCGTCTGCTCTGGGCGATCGTCGCCTCCTGGCGCGCCAGTACGACTGCCACGCGCACCGGTCCCACGATCACGAGCCGGCTGCCGGAGACCGACTCCTGCCTGCTCGCCGCCGCCACGCGTGCCGCGTGCTTGCGGTGCGCCGCCTGCCGCGAGACGCCGATCGCGTCTGCGATGAC
Organism: uncultured Actinomycetes bacterium; assembly: GCA_963729125.1. Lineage (GTDB taxonomy): Bacteria > Actinomycetota > Thermoleophilia > Solirubrobacterales > Solirubrobacteraceae > CADCVQ01. Next base: position 402,537 of record CAVSML010000007.1, on the reverse strand, counting down.
GCGCCACGACGCGCCGGTCTGAAGCGCCGCGTCGACGCGGTCGGCCTCGAGCGCGTCCAGGCGCCGGCGCAGGTCGGCGATCGCGCGCAGCGAATCGATCGGCTCTCCCGGCGTGGCGGCCCGCCGCGCCAGGCGCACCGCCTCGTCCTGCGGGCCGCGGGACTTGCGGGAAACGGTCGTCGTCACGGCGGGTTGACGCTCCTGTCAGTCGATGTTGACGCGTGAGAGCGCTGCGGCCGCCCCGAACGCCCGTGGTTGCTGGTAGGTGAGCTCGATGGGGTTCTTTCACCGCGCGGGCCGTCTCGTAAACGCGTTGTGCGTGCGACGGCGGCGGGCAACTCGAGGGAAGCGCAGATTCATGGCGGCGGTCGCTTCTCCCCGACCGGCCCCCATGCTCGTGCTACGGACGCCACGGATGGCGGCGTCTAAGCTCCCGGGCGTGAACGACGCGGCCGGGAGCTGACGCCGCACCGTGGCCGCGCGCCGCACGGCCGTCATCGACCTCGGGTCGAACTCCTTTCGCCTCGTCGTCTTCACGGCCGCCGACGGGTGGTGGAAGCGCACCGACGAGATCTACCTCGCCGTGCGCGTCGGCGAGGGCCTGGAGGGATCGGGCAAGCTCGGCGAGGATCCGATGGCGCGCGCGCTGGAGGCCGCCGAGGTGTTCGCGCACTTCTGCCGCGCGATGCAGATCGGCCCCGAGGACATCGTCCCGGTCGCGACCAGCGCGATCCGCGATGCCTCGAACCAGGCGACGTTCCTCGAGCGCGTCGAGCGCGAGACCGGCCTCGAGGTGTGCGTCCTCGCCAAGGAGGAGGAGGCCTACTACGGCTATCTCGCCGCGGTCAACTCGACGACGCTCGCCGACGGCGTCGTGCTCGACCTCGGCGGCGGCTCGCTGCAGCTGGTCGAGGTCAACAGCCGCCACCCCGGGCGCCTGGGCTCGTGGCCGCTGGGCGCGGTGCGGATGACCGAGCACTACCTGCCCGACCCCGACGAGGCGCCGAAGAAGGCGCGCAAGGCGCTGCGCGCGCACGTCGAGCAGACGCTCGCCGAGGACGCGCCGTGGCTGTCGCGCACGGGGCGCCGGCTGGTCGGCCTCGGCGGCACGATGCGAAACCTCGCCGCCGCGGTGCAGGCCGAGGAGGGGCTGCCGTCGAACGGCGTGCAGGGCTTCGAGATCGGTCGCACCAAGCTCGACGAGCTGATCGAGGAGCTCGCCGACCTGCCCGCATCCAAGCGCGCGTCGATCAAGGGGATCAAGTACGCCCGCGCAGACCTCATCCTCGCCGGCGCGATCGTCGTGCGCGCGGTGCTCGAGGCCGGAGGCTTCGACGCGATCGAGGTCACCGAGGCCGGGCTGCGCGAGGGCGTCTTCTTCCATTCGCACCTCGAGGGCGATCCGCCGCTGTTCGACGACGTGCGCCGCTCGACCGTGCTCAACCTCGCGGCGCGCTACGCCGTCGATCCCGCCCACACCGAGCACGTCTGCCGGCTCGCGCTCGGGCTCTTCGACGAGCTCGCAGACGCCGGCCTGCACCCCGGCGATCGCTGGGAGCGCGAGCTGCTGTGGTGCGCCTGCGTGCTGCACGACATCGGCATGTCGGTCGACTACGACGACCACCACAAGCACTCGCGCTACCTGATCCTCAACGCCGGCCTGCCGGGCTTCGCGCCGCGCGAGGTCGCGCTGATCGCGCAGGCGGCGCGCTATCACCGCAAGGGCATGCCGGACTTCGCCGAGCTCGAGTCGCTGACCGCGGACGGCGACGCAGAGCGCCTGGACCGGATGGCGATCCTGCTGCGCCTCGCCGAGGACCTCGAGCGCAGCCGCGACCAGAGCGTGCGCGCCGCGCACGTGCATTCCGACAACGGCACGATCCGCCTCGAGCTCGTTGCCGACGGCGGCGCGAGCGTCGAGCGCTGGGCCGCACAGCGCGAGGTCGACCTCTTCGACCGCGCGTTCGACAAGCGACTGAAGGTGGAGACGTCATGAGCCTGACCCTCGGCAGCGGACCGCTCGGCGGCCGGCCGGGCGACTCGAACTACAGGTTCGAGTCGCCTGCCCACAAGATCCTCTTCGAGCCCGACGGCCGGCGCCTGCGCGCGTACGTCGGCGACAGGGTCGTGCTCGACACGACGCGCGCGCACCTGCTGCACGAGACCGGAATGGCGCCGGTCGCCTACGTGCCGCTGGAGGACTTCGACGCAGATCTGCTCGAGCGCACCGGCACGTCGACGCACTGCCCCTTCAAGGGCGACGCCTCGTACTGGTCGCTGCGCGTCGGCGAGGATCTGCGCGAGGACGCCGTCTGGGAATACGAGCAGCCGCTCGAGCAGGCCTCGTGGCTGCGCGGCTTCGCGGCGCTGCGCTTCGACCGCGCCGATGCCTGGAAGGTCGAGGACGAGCCGCTCGCCGGCAGGCTGCGCGATCCCTATCACCGCGTTGACGTCCACCAGAGCTCGCGGCCGGTGACCGTCCGCGTCGGCGACGACGTGATCGCGCAGTGCGCGCGTCCGGTACTCGTCTTCGAGACGAGCATGCCCGTGCGCGCCTACGTCCCGCGCCGCGACATCGTCTCGGGCCACATGGCCCAGAGCCCGACGACGAGCTCCTGCCCCTACAAGGGCGAGGCGACCCACTGGCACGTCCAGGCCGGCGGCGAGCGGTTCCCCGACGCGGCCTGGAGCTACGAGCTGCCGATCGCCGAGGCGATGAAGATCGCCGGCCACGTCTGCATCGCGGCCGACGGCATCACCGTCGAGCTCAGCTGAGCTCGAGCTCGTCGCCGGCGTACGTGAAGCCGGGGCCCGTCAGCTCGACGCTGCGCGGCCCCGTCTCGACGTGGCCGCCGATCATCGCCCGCATGCCGCGCGCGCAAGCGGCGTCGACGACGCTCTGTCCCTCGCCGGCGGGCACGTAGACCGCGAAGCCGGCGCCCATGTTGAACGTGCCGTAGGCCTCGCGCGCGTCGATGCCCGCCTCGTCGGACAGAAACGACAGCACCTCCGGGACGGGTGGCAGGTCGTCGATGACGTAGGTCAGCTCGGCCGGCGCGCGCATGAGCTTGCGCACCCCGTGGCCGGTGATGTGCGACAGGTAGCTCGGGCGGATCGCGCGCCTGCGCAGCTCGGCGACGAGCGGCACGTAGATGACGCTCGCATCCAGCAGCGCGTCGCCGAAGCGCCGGCCGCTTGGCATCGGCGTGAGCAGTCCCTCGGGCAGCTTGTCGGCGACGGAGCGCGCGAGCGAGGCGCCGTTGGCATGCAGGCCGGCGCTGTCGACGAGCACGATCTCGTCGCCGTCGCGCAGCTCGTCGCCGAGGATCGGCCCCCACTCGGCCGGCACGAGCCCGATCGCCGAGCCCGCGAGCTCGATGTCGTCCGCCGACACGAGGCCCGGCAGCGCGGGCGACTCGCCGCCGCCCCACGCGGCCTCCGACAGCTCGCAGGCGCGCTTCCAGCCGGCGAGCAGCGACCCCAGCGCGGTCGAGTCGGCGTGCCAGTCCGAGCGGCCGGTCGCGAAGTACGCGTTGATGACGATCGGCAGCGCGCCGACGCTGCAGACGTCGTTGACGATCGCGCCGACGGCGTTGACGCCGACGTCGGCGAAGCGGTCCTCGCCGGAGACCTCCATCCAGCGCCGCGAGATGATCGACTTCGTTCCCAGCCCCTCGACGACGAAGGCGAGGTGCTGGCCGGCGAGCTCGAGCACGAACGCCGACGCGCCGCGCGAGGCCTCGACCGCGCGCGCCCCGTGGGCCTCGAGCAGGTGCGAGGTGGATTGCGCGAAGCCGATCGCGTCGCGCTTGGACGCGTCGAGCACGTCGTAGTCGATGCCCAGCCTCCCGTACTCGCTCACGGCATCGACCCTACTGGTCACCGCGCCGGCGACGACTTCGCCGGCTGCGGCGCCCGCAGATCAGTCCGGATCCTCCACGCCGGGCGAGCCCGGGGTCACGAGCGACGGGCTGTCGCCGCGGTCGAACGGCGTGCCGTTGTCCGGTAGCGCCACGAAGGCGATCAGGATCGCGAGAAAGATCACGAACGTCAGAACTGCGAAGAACAAGTACGCGGGCTTGACCATGTGAAACTCCATCCCCCTTGAATCGTTGAGTCAGCGGCTGCAGCCGCTCGGCGCGCAATCTATCGCGCGCGGGCGTCCACGGCACCCCCGATCGGGGGTGCGCTGCCCCGAACCCTGCTACGCGCGCCCCCGCAGGGGGATTTTCAGTCCTGACGCCGGTCCTCGGCCGGAGCTCCGGCCGGGATGCTCGCCTGCTGCGTCGAGACCGCGTTCGACGACCTCGGCCTGCTCGGCCTCGGACTGCGCGAAGTGGTCGCCGTCGCAGAGCACGCGGAAGTTGCCCGTCACGCCGCCGTCGGCGTGGATCGTGATCCCCGGCAGCACCGTCTCGCCCTCGTCGAAGCCCATCCGGTCGAGGTCGAACGGGGCCAACCCGATGCCGTAGGCCGTGTGCGTCGGGTTCTCGCGGTCGTGGACGTTGACCGCGATCGCAAAGGCGCGCAGGTTCTTGCCGATGATCGACGGGTCGACGGGCATCGGTGCCCACGGTAGCGGTACGCCGCTCAGGGGTCGAGCAGCACGCCCGGATTGAGCATCCCGGTGGGATCGACGGCGGCCTTGGCCGCGCGCAGCGCCGACGCGAACGGCTCCGGGCGCTGGCGGTCATACCAGGGCCGGTGCTCGCGGCCGATCGCGTGGTGGTGGGTGATCGTCGCGCCGGCGCCCAGCAGCGCCTCCGACACCGCGCGCTTGATCTGCGCCCACTGCGCCACCTCGTCGCCGCGGCGCGCGGGGGCGATCACGGTGAAGTACGGCGCGAGGCCGTCGGGATAGACGTGCGAGATCCGGCACGTGACCCGCCCGTGCGGCCCGGCCGCCTCGCTCGGCGCCCGCCGTGACCGCGGCGTGCAGGCCGTGGAAGCGCTCCCACGTGATCGCGCTCTCGAAGGTCTCCGACAGGATGCCCATCGAGACGAACGCGTCGCGCAGGTACGGCGCGCGGAAGAACGCCGTACGCCAGGCGCCGACGGCGTCGCTGCCGCCGGCCGCCTGGCCGGGTCGCGGCCGGCGCACCGCCCCCTCGTCCCATTCGCCGTCCTGGCCAGCGCACAGCGCCAGCGCGCGGTCGAGCAGCTCGCCGACGGGCAGCAGCGCCTCGTCGGCGGCCTCGAAGCCGAGCACGAGCAGCGCGGCGGTGCCGTCGCCGGCGCCGGTCATGCGCGCCTCCTCGGCGTCGATCAGGCGGCAGTTCGAGGGCCGCAGCCCGGATTGGGCGATCGCGCGCAGCGGCGTCGATCCCGCGCGCGAAGTCGCCGAAGCGCACCGCCGCCAGCGAGTGCGCCTGCGGGCGCGGGCGCACGCGCACCCACGCCTCGGTGATCACGCCGAGGATCCCCTCGGAGCCCAGCAGCATGCGGTCCGGCGACGGCCCGGCGCCCGAGCCGGGCAGCCGGCGCGACTCCCACGCGCCGCTGAGGGCGTGATCGCGCGCACCGACTCGACGAGGTCGTCGATGTGCGTCTCGACGGTCGCGAAGTGCCCCCCGGCGCGCGTCGCGATCCAGCCGCCGAGCGTCGACAGCTCGAAGGACTGCGGGTAGAAGCGCAGCGTCAGGTCGAGCGCGCGCAGCTGGCGCTCGAGCGCCGGACCGGTCGCGCCGGCCTGGATCAGCGCCGCGCGCGAGACGTCGTCGATCTGCAGCACGCGGCTCATCGCGCCGAGGTCCAGCGAGACGGCGCCGTCGAAGCGCGCGGGCACCTCGCACTGCACGCCGCCGCTGACGCTCGTGCCGCCGCCGTAGGGCACGACCGCGAGGTTCGCGCTCGCCGCCCACTCGAGCACCGCCTCGACGTCGCGCTCCCCGCGCGGGCGCGCGACGACATCCGGCGGGAAGTCGAAGCGTCCATGAAAGCCGCGCACGACGTCGGCGTACGAGGCGCCCCAGGCGTGCGACGCGCGCGCGTGCGGATCGCTCCTGCAGATCGCGGCCAGCGCGGGCGGGCGGCTCCACGCGCGCGGGCGCGAGCACGACGTCCTCGAGCGCGACCGGCTGCGCACCTCGCCGTCGCCGGCGATCCGCAGCTGCGCCTCGAGGCCCGGAGCGGCCGCGCGCAGCTGCTGCGCGGACCACGCGTCGGCCTCGTAGCCCCAGCCCCAGTGCTTGCGCCGGCGCATCCCGGCGAGGCTAGCGCTGCGGCGAACTATCGTTGATCGCATGACGGCCCCCGCCATCCTCGCCCGCGGCCACTGGCCCGCCGAGCGCGTGCAGGCGCGCTGGCACGAGCGAGCACTACGAGCCGTCCGGCCGCCACGCCGCGGCGGCCGACGCGGCGATCGCGGCGCTGCGCGAGCGCGGGTCGCCGAGCCACGACGGGCTGTCGGCGCGTCTGGTCGCGCACGCCGAGGAGGGCGACCGGCTCGTGCTCGAGCTGCAGCCCGTGCGCTGGGCGCTGCGCCTCGTCGAGGGCGACGCTTCGCACTCGATGGCCGCGCTCGCCGTCACGCGCGCCGCCGACGGGCGCTGGCTCGCCGGCCGCCGCTCGGCGTGGCTGTCGTCGTGGCCCGGGCGCTGGGCGCTGGGCGCCGGCGGCGCCGTCGACATCGGCGAGAGCCCGGCCGAGACGCTCACGCGCGAGCTGCACGAGGAGTGGTCGGTCGCGCCCGAGCGCCTGACCGTCGAGGCGCTCGTGCGCCTGCCTCACGGGCTCGTGATGGTCGTCGGCCTGGCGTGGCTGCCCGACGGGGCCAGATCTCGATGGACGACGAGCACGACGCGTTCGCCTGGTGGCCGGCCGACGTCGCCGACTGGCCCGACGAGGCCGACGAGCCGCTGCGGCGGATGGCGACGCTGCTGTCCTGCGGATGCTGACCTTCCAGCGCCTGAAGTGGGCGTCGTTCACGCACTCGGCGATCTACACCGTGCTGCTCGTCGTCTGGCTCGTGCCCGGCCTGTCAGGACTCGAGGCGGTCTTCGGCATGGCGCACGGCCTCGGCTGGATCGCGATGTCGCTGGCCTGCATCGCGGCGCTGCGCCTGCGCGTGATCGACCTGCGCCTGGCGGTCGCGGTCGCCGTGCTCGGCGGCGTCGGCCCGTTCATCGGCTCCTACGAGTTCGTTCGCCAGGAGCGCAGGCGCAGGTCGGCCGGCGCGCCGGCGAACGCCCCCGCGCCCGCCTGACCGTTCACGCGAGCCCGCGGTGCGTGGACGGTGACACGTCGCGTGCCACCACGCCTTCCCCCAAGCGCCGGTCGGATCGAACGTGAGCGTCGCGTCGGATCGCCGCGATGACGCGCAGCGGTGGGCGGCTAGAGCAGGACCGTCACCGGCCGCGCCGCCAGCTCGGCCACCGCGAGGCTGATCGCGCGCGTGATCTCGGCGGCGTAGCGGCCGTCGATCTCGATGTCGGAGTTCGAGTGGTAGTTCGGGTTCGGGTCGCCCTCGGGGTCGGGGTCGCCGGGGCGGTTGGGAAAGAAGTCCTCGCTGACGAGCACCGCCGGATAGCCCTGCTCGTGGAAGGCGGCGTGATCGGAGCGGTTGATCGCGCCGTCGAAGCGGGCCGGATCCGTGCCGCCGGTCGGCGTCGTGCCCGTGTACAGCTGGGCCGGCGGCAGCTCGCCGAGCGTCTCGGCGGCGCCCGCGACGATCCGCGCGAGCGGGACGCTGAGGTCGCGCACGCGCGGGTTGGTGTGCCCGGCGTGAACCTCCCACGTGCGCCGCGCGTCGCTGTTGTAGCCGATCATGTCGGCGCACACGACAGCCGTCACCGGCGCGCCGGCGGCCTTCAGCGACGCCGCGTAGGCGCGGCTTCCGACCAGGCCCGACTCCTCGGCGTTGAAGAAGCCGAAGCGGACGGTGTTGTGCGGCGCCGGCCCCGCCCTCAGGTGGCGCGCGATCGCCAGCAGCGCCGCCATCCCCGAGCCGTCGTCGTCGGCGCCGCGCGCCGGTCCCGAGGCCGCCACGTAGCCGGGATCGCGCGCGGCGGTCGAGTCGAGGTGGCAGCCGACGACGACCAGCCCTGCATCGACGCCCAGCTCGCCCGTGCCGGGCAGGTCGGCGATCACGTTGCGCAGGACGCGCCCGCCGAAGGCGAAGTTGTGCGTCGCGGGCACGTAGCCGAGCTCGCGCAGGTCGGTCATCAGCGCATCGACCGCGCGCACGTTGTCGGGGTGCGAGCTGTGTCGCGAGCGCAGCGCGCCCGCCTCGTCGAGCGGCGCGAGTCCCGCGTAGCGCGCGACGTCGGCAAGGAAGGACGCCGGCGTCACCGGTGCCGGCTCGGCCGCGGCCTGCAGGCTGGCCTGCGCGCCGCCCGCCGTCAGCGCGAGCAGGCGCGCCGGGCGCAGCAGCTCCGGGCTCGGCGTGAGAAAGCGAAAGTGCCCGTGCGCGCCGTGCGCCGGGATCGCGTCGTTGACCTGGTCGGCGCCGAGCGCGAGCAGCACGCGCGTGGCGTCGGCCCACAGCAGCGCGTGGCCCGCCAGCGCCTCGCCCGCCCGCGCGCCCTCGTCGAGCTGGACGAACAGCGGATCCTGCAGCGCGACGTCCAGCGGCAGGACCTGCAGCCCGAGGCGGGCGTCGACCGCGTGCGCGACGGCCCCCGGCGTCAGCGCGGCCAGCGCCCACGCCGAGCCGTCCTCGCGGTGCTCGACCCAGTACGGAACGAGGCCGGGAAGCTCGCCGATCGCCTCGAGCGAGCCCGAAAGGCGGGCGAACACGAGCACTTCGCCGCTCGCGGCGGCCGCCGCGAGCGCAAGATGGGGGACGGGCGTCCACCCGCGCTGCGCGGCGCGGGCGCGCACGACGCGGTCGGCGGCCACGACGACGCCCGGGTCGCCCGCCTCGAGCTCCTGCGCGCCGACCACGCGCACCGACAGCTCCAGCCGCGACGCCTCGCGCAGCAGCTCCTGCTCGCCGGCGTGCTCGTCGACCACGATCGCGATCGGCATGGGCGCTTTCATGCATCCCTGCGTACCCGTCTGCACCCGCTTGGCAGCACGATTGCGTGGGCTAGAGTGGATTGCTGGATGGCCGTGACCACCACGACGCAGCTGACGCTCCCCGCGATGGGCGAATCGGTCCGCGAGGGCACGATCCTCGAATGGCTCAAGCACGAGGGCGACGCCGTCGAGGAGGGTGAGACGCTCGTCGAGGTGTCGACCGACAAGGTCGACGCCGAGATCCCGGCGCCGGCCTCCGGAACGCTGTCGCGCATCTGCGCGCTGGCAGGCGAGACGGTCGCCGTCGGCGAGCTGCTGGCGGAGATCGCCAACGGCGGGTCCTCGTCGAAGGTCGCACCCGCCCCGATGGACGATGGCGACGCCGGCGCCGACGCCGGCGAGATCGTCGACATCGTCGCGCCGGCGGGCGGCGAGTCGGTCAGCGAGGGCACGATCCTCGAGTGGGCCGTCCACCCCGGCGACGAGGTCGCCGACGGCCAGACGATCGTCGAGCTGTCGACCGACAAGGTCGACATGGAGCTGCCGGCGCCCGCCTCGGGCACGATCACCGAGATCCTCGCCGAGCCCGGCGAGACGGTGACCGTCGGCCAGGTGATCGCGCGCATGTGGGCCGGCGCGCCCGGCGGCGACGGCGCCTCCGCGCCGCCGCCCGTCACCGCGCCGCAGCTCGGCGGCAACGGCCACGGCGCGACCGCGATCTCGCCGGTCGCGCGGCGCGTCGCCGAGGCCGAGGGCGTCGACCTCGCCGCCGTTCGCGGCAGCGGCCCGGCGGGGCGCATCACGAAGGCCGACGTCCTGTCCGCCAAGGCGGCCCCGGCCCCGGCCCCAGCGCCTGCGATGCCCTCCCCGCCCGCGACCACGCCGCCCGGCGCCACGCCGCTGCGCGGCGGCGCCGCGATGCTCGCGCGCTACATGGACGAGTCGCGCTCGGTCCCGACGGCCACCTCCCTGCGCACGATGACCGTCTCGGTCATGGACGCGCGCCGGCGCGACCTCAAGGCGGCGGGGCACAAGATCTCCTTCACCCATCTGATCGCGTGCGCGATCGCGCGCGCCGCGACCGACGAGATGGCGGTCATGACACGCCACTTCGCCGACATCGGCGGGACGCCGCACCGCATCGACGACGGCGCCGTCAACCTCGGCATCGCCGTCGACGTCGAGAAGCGCGACGGCTCGCACACGCTGATGGTGCCGGTGATCCGCGACGCCGGCCGCCTGAGCTTCCCCGACTTCCTCGCCGCCTTCGGCGCGCTGATCGCCGGCGCGCGCGACAACACGCTGACCGCCGACGAGCTCACGGGCGCGAACATCTCGCTGACCAACCCCGGCGCGATCGGCACGATCGCCTCCGTGCCGCGCCTGATGGCCGGCCAGGGCACGATCGTCGCGACCGGCGCGATCGGCTACCCGCCCGGCCTTGGCGCCGTCGGCGAGATGATCGGCGCCGAGAAGGTCATGACGATGACCTCGACCTACGACCACCGCGTCATCCAGGGCGCGGAGTCCGGGCGCTTCCTCGCCGTCGTCGAGGCGCACCTGCAGGGCGAGCACGTCTTCTACGAGCGCGTCTTCGGCGAGCTCGGCGTGGAGCTCGGCCCGCCGCCGGCGCCGCCCGCCCCCGCCGCCGCGGCCGCCGCCGCTCGCGACATCGCGCAGGCGCCCGCCGCAGCACCCGGATCGGAGCCCTCCGAGGAGCTGCTGCAGGCCGTGCAGGCCGCCTCGTCGCTCGTCAAGGCGCACCGCACCTTCGGCCACCTCGCGGCCAAGCTCGACCCGCTGGGCACCGAGCCCGAGGGCGATCCGGCGCTCGATCCCGAGCCGCTGCACCTGACGCCGGAGATCATGGCCCGCATCCCGGCGCGGGTCCTGCGCATGCACGTCCCGGGCGCGACGCTCGCCGATGCGCTGCCGCACCTGCACGAGACCTACTGCGGCACGATCGCCTACGAGATCGAGCACATCGCCTCACACCGCCAGCGAACGTGGCTGCGCGAGAAGATCGAATCCGGCTACTTCCGCCAGCCGCTGAGCCCCGACGAGCAGAAGGCGCTGCTCAAGCGCCTGATCGAGGTCGACGCGCTCGAGCGCTTCATGCACAAGGCCTATCTCGGTCAGAAGCAGTTCTCGATCGAGGGCCTCGACATGACGGTGCCGATGCTCGACGAGGCGATCCAGCTGGCGGCGATGCAGGGCGGGCGCGAGGTCGTGCTCGGCATGGCGCACCGCGGCCGCCTCAACGTGCTCGCGCACAACCTCGGGCGCCCCTACGACACGATCTTCGCCGAGTTCGAGGGCGCCTCGACGCTCGAGGCCGTCACGACGATCCCGCAGGGCGGCACCGGCGACGTCAAGTACCACCACGGCGCGCAGGGCTCCTACCAGCTGCCCGACGGCTCCTCGATCCTCGTCAACCTCGAGTCCAACCCCTCGCACCTGGAGTTCGTCGGCCCGGTCGTCGTCGGCGCCTCGCGCGCGGCGCAGACCACGCGCCAGGGCCCGCATGCGCACCGCGACACCGACTCCGCCGTGCCGATCGTGCTGCACGGCGACGCGGCGCTGCCGGCCCAGGGCGTGGTGCCCGAGACGCTCAACCTGCAGGCGCTGGACGGCTACAACGTCGGCGGCACGCTGCACCTCGTGCAGAACAACCAGGTCGGCTTCACGACCGACCCCGACGACGCGCGCTCGACGCGCTGGGCGTCGGACATCGCCAAGGGCTTCGACGTGCCGATCGTGCACGTCAACGCCGACGACGTCAGCGCCTGCATCTCGGCCGTGCGCTTGGCCTTCGCCTTCCGCCGCGAGTTCGGCCACGACGTGATGATCGACCTGATCGGCTACCGCCGCTTCGGCCACAACGAGGCCGACGAGCCCGCCTACACGCAGCCGGCGATGTACGAGCGCATCAAGCACCACAAGCGCGTCGCGGACATCTGGGCCGACCAGCTCGTCGCGCAGGGCGTGGTCACGGCGCGCGACGTCGCGGCGCAGAAGGACGAGGTCTGGAACGAGCTCACGACGCTGCACCAGCGCCTGCGCCAGCAGATCAAGGACGCCGCCGAGGCCGGCACCGTCGAGCAGCCCACGGGCGAGTACCAGCTCGACCGCACGCCCTCACCGGAGGTCAAGACCGCCGTCAGCGCCGTGCGCCTGCAGATCCTCAACGACGAGCTGCTGCGCGTGCCCGATGGCTTCACGGTCCATCCCAAGCTCGTCAAGCAGCTCGAGCGCCGCCGCGACGCGCTCGGCGACGGCCGGCGGGATCGACTGGGCGCACGCCGAGTCGCTGGCGTTCTCCTCGCTGCTGACGGAGGGCACGCCGATCCGCCTGACCGGCCAGGACGTCGAGCGCGGCACGTTCTCCCAGCGCCACATGGTGCTGCACGACGCGCGCACGGGCCAGACGATCTGCCCGATCCAGAGCCTGCCCGGCGCGCTGGCTCCGTTCGAGCTGCACAACTCGCCGCTGTCGGAGGTCGCCTGCCTGGGCTTCGAGTACGGCTACAGCGCCGAGGCGCCCGAGACGCTCGTGCTGTGGGAGGCGCAGTTCGGCGACTTCGTCAACGCCGCGCAGGTGATCATCGACCAGTTCATCTCCTCGGGCCTGGCGAAGTGGGGGCAGACCTCGCGCCTCGTGCTGCTGCTGCCCCACGGCTACGAGGGCTCGGGCCCCGAGCACTCCTCCGGGCGCCTGGAGCGCTTCCTGCAGATGGCGTCGGAGGGCAATATGCGCGTCGCGAACGTCACGACGCCCGCGCAGTACTTCCACCTGCTGCGCCGCCAGGCGCGCATCGCCAAGCAGCGCCCGCTGATCCTCATGACGCCGAAGTCGCTGCTGCGCCTGCCGCAGGCGACCAACCGCCTCGAGCACCTCAGTCGAGTCGGCCTTCTTCCCCGTCCTCGGCGAGCCGCGCGTGCCCGTCGAGAAGGTCACGCGGCTGGCGCTGTGCACCGGCAAGATCTACTACGACCTCGTCGGCCATCCGAGCCGCCGCGACAACGAGGGCGTCGCGATCGGCCGCGTCGAGCTGCTCTACCCCTTCCCCGAGGGGCAGGTGCTCGAGCTGATCGAGAGCTATCCGAACCTGCGCGAGGTCGTCTGGGTGCAGGAGGAGCCGCGCAACATGGGCGCCCGCGCGCACATGTTCCCGCGCCTCATGCAGATCCTTCCCGAGAAGCTGAAGTTCGGCTACGTCGGGCGACCCGAGCGCGCCAGCACCGGCGAGGGCTATCCGGCCGCGCACGTCGCCGAGCAGTCGCGCATCATCCGCGCCGCGCTGGATCTCTCCGTGCCGGTGACGCTGTACCCGACCAAGACGCCGGGCGAGCGCTAGCGATGGCCTATGACCAGCAGCTCGCCGCGCGCATCCGCGCGCTGCTGCACGAGGAGCGCCACATCGTCGAGAAGGCGATGTTCGGGCGGCGCATGTTCATGACCGGCGGGCGGCTGGCGGCCGGCGTGTCCGGCGGCGAGCTGATGGTGCGCGCGGGACCCGAGAACCGCAGCGAGGCGCTGGCCCAGCCGCACGCGCGCCCGTGCGTCATGTCCGGCCGCGCGATGGAGGACTGGGTCCTCGTCGGCGCCGGCGGTTTGCAGACCGACTCGGAGCTGGACGCCTGGCTGCGGCGCGGCCTGCACTTCGCCCGCACCCAGGTGCAGGCGTGACCAGGGCTCCGGGACGCCGCATGCTTGCCGCGCTCGCGCTGGCGGCGCTGCTCGCCGCGAGCGTCCCGGCGGCGCTCGCCGCGGTGCGCAACGGCGACCGCTTCGCCAACAGGATCAGCGGCACGGAGGACAAGGACCGCATCCGCGGCGTCGGCTCGCGCGACACGCTGCGCGGCCTCGGCGGCAACGACCTGCTCAGCGGCGGCACCTCGGCGGACACGCTGTTCGGCGGGCCGGGCGAGGACTACCTCGACGGCGGCTCGGGCAACGACACGCTCGCCGGCGAGGACGGCAACGACCTGCTGTACGGCTTCACCGGCAACGACCGCCTCGACGGCGGGCCCGGCAACGACCGCCTCGACGGCTTCGACGGCGACGACACGCTGAGCGGTGGCGAGGGCAACGACTTCCTCGGCGAGTCGCGCTTCGGCGACGACCGGCTGCTCGACGGCGGCCCCGGCGACGACGTGCTGATCGGCAACGCCGGCACCGACGCGCTCATCGTCGGCGGCGACGGCGACGACCTGCTGTCCGGCGGCCCGGGCAACGACGGCCTCGACGGCGGCGCCGGCAACGACGTCCTGCTGCCCGGCTCCGGCCAGGCCAACGGGCGGCGGGCGCTCGGCGGCGCGGGCGACGACGTGATCGTCGACAGCGCCTCGGGCGACATCGACGGCGGGGACGGGCGCGACACGCTGTGGGCCGACAGCGACGCTCTCAGCACGCGCATGTTCGGCGGCAACGACGACGACACGCTGATCGTCGGGGCCTCGGCGCTGGTCGTCGACTGCGGCCCGGGCAACGATCGCGTGATCCTGTCGGGCTACGCCGACGCGACGATCAAGGCCCGCGGCTCGAAGACGCAGTTCCTCGCCTGCGAGCGGATCGAGACCCCCGGAGCGGACCTAACGCAGGCGCCGACGTTCCTCGGCGCGCTGCCGCGGTGGACCGCGCTCAACGTACCGATCGACGCCGAGACCGTGCTCAAGGCGCTCGGCTACGAGAACATCTCGAGGTGCAGCCTCGCGCGCGGGCGCTGCCTGCCCGGCGACCGGGCGCAGAGCATCCGTGGCACGGCGCGCGCCGACGTCATCAAGGGCGGTGGCGGCGTCGACTTCCTCGAGGGCGACGGCGGCTCGGACTCGCTCTACGGCGACGCCGGCGGCGACTCGCTGTTCGGGCGCACCGGCAACGACCGCCTCGCCGGCGGCGACGGCGACGACGAGCTCGAGGGCGGACGCGGCGACGACGTCCTGCGCGGCGGCACCGGGCGCGACCAGGTCAACGGCGGCTTCGGCCGCGACCGCCTCTTCGGCGGCCCGGGCGCAGACACGATCCGCTCCTTCGGCGGCGGCGCCGACGTCATCGACTGCGGACCGGGCACCGACCGCGTCGAGAAGGACTCGCGCGACCGCGCGCGCAACTGCGAGACCGTCCTGTAGGCGCCACGCGGCGCCGCCCGTACGCATTCCGTCCACCGTCACATGCTTTCGAGATCCGGCGGGCATGGTCGTGGCATGCCCGGCCACCATGAACGCTCGCGGAGGAGGTGACCATGCTCACGATCATCTTGATCGTCCTCGTCCTGCTGCTGCTCTTCGGCGGCTTCGGCTACAGCCGCCGCGGACGCCGCCTGTAGTCGCCCCCCGCGTCGGCGCGCCGCACCTACGGCGGCGCGGCGGCGCGCTCGTGCGCCATCTGAAATCGCCGGTGCAGCCACCATCCAAGCGCGCCTGCCAGCACGATGTCGACGGCGAGCCCGAGCTGTCCGCCGTAGTCGGCGGTGACCGCGAGCACGATCGTCGCATGCAGCGCCACGACCGGCAGCAGCGCGAGCAGCAGGGTGTGCGAGCGAAAGCCGCCGAAGTGCTCGCGCAGCGACAGCTCGGCGATGACGACGGCGAGCACGAGCGCGCCGATTGCCAGCAGCCAGGCGGCGCGGCGCCCGTCGCTGAGATAGCCCGCGGTGAGGATCGCGATGCCGGCGACGATGCCGATCTCCGTCAGCGGAAACGGCGCCCAGATCGCGTGCGGGCGCGCGACGCCGTCGCGCACGTCAAAGCGCGACGTCGCACGTCCATCCACCGCGGGCGAGGGCTCGGGCGGCGCCGCCGCCGCGGGCGCGGCCGGCGCCATGGCGCGCGCCCGCCGGCGCTGCTTCTTCTTCGCGCGGCTCGCGCTCACGACGCACCCCCCGCCGCGCGCCGCTCGCGCGCCAGCGCCACGAACGCGTCCAGCGCGGCCGGGTTGGCGAGCGAGTCGCGGCTGGCGGCCTGCTCGGGCGGGGTGCCGGCGAGGATCCGCTTGACCGGCACCTCGAGGATCTTGCCCGACAGCGTGCGCGGAACCTCGGCGACCGCCAGCACGTCGTCGGGCACGTGGCGCGGCGAGCAGTCCTCGCGCACGCGCCGCGCGATCGCGCGCGTCAGCTCGTCGTCGAGCGCCACGCCTTCGCGCAGCACGACGAACAGCGCCATCCAGCTCTCCTCGCCCGGACGCGGGACGTCGACGACGAGCGCGTCGACGATCTGCTCGAGCGCGAGCACGGCGCGGTAGATCTCGCTCGTGCCCATGCGCACGCCGCCGCGGTTGATCGTCGAGTCCGAGCGCCCGTAGATGATCGCCGTGCCGCGGGCGGTGATCTCGATCCAGTCGCCGTGGCGCCAGACGCCGGGATACATGTCGAAGTACGCCTCGCGCAAGCGCTCGCCGCCGGGGTCCTTCCAGAAGCGCAGCGGCATCGAGGGCATCGGCTGCGTGATGACGAGCTCGCCGACCTCGCCCACCAGCGCTCGACCATCGTCGTCGAAGGCCTGCACGTCGCAGCCCAGCGAGCGGCCCTGCAGCTCGCCCTCGTAGACCGGCTCGAGCGGCACGCCGCCGACGAACGCCGTGCAGACATCGGTCCCGCCGCTCGTCGAGAACAGCCACGTCCGCGGGCCGAGCTCTTCATGGACCCAGCGAAAGCCCTCCGGCGACAGCGGCGATCCGGTCGCTCCGACGCTGCGCAGCGCGCCGAGGTCGCGGCCGCGCGCGGGCGTCACGCCGGCCTTCATGCAACCCGCGACGTACGCCGCGCTCGTGCCGAAGCACGTCACGCCGGCCTCCGCCGCGAGGTCCCACAGGCGGTCGAGCGTGGGCGCCGCCGGACTGCCGTCGTAGAGCACGACCGACGCCGGCGTCAGCAGCACGCCGACAAGGAAGTTCCACATCATCCAGCCGGTCGTCGTGAACCAGAAGACGCGGTCCTCCTCGTGGGCGTCGAGATGCAGGTTGAGCTTCTTCAGCTGCTCGAGCAGGATGCCGCCGTGGCCGTGCACGATCGCCTTCGGCAGGCCCGTCGTGCCGCTGGAGTACAGGACCCACAGCGGATGGTCGAAGGGCACGCGCCTCAGCTCGAGCTCCGCATCGGGCGCCCCCAAAAAGCCCTCCTGCCAGCCGCCCCCGTCGAGGTATCCGAGGCGCACGAGCGTCCCGCCGACCTGCGCGTGGATCTGCTCGACGATCGCGCGGCGGTCGTGGTCGCGTCCGCCGTAGCGATAGCCGTCGACGGCAAGCAGGACCTTCGGCTCGATCTGCGCGAAGCGATCGACGACCGAGCGCGCGCCGAAGTCCGGCGAGCAGCTCGACCACACCGCGCCCAGGCCCGCGGCGGCGAGAAACGCCGCGATCGCCTCGGGGATGTTCGGCACGTAGGCGGCGACGCGGTCGCCGGGTCCGACGCCGAGCTCGCGCAGGCCGGCCTGGATGCGCGCCGTCAGCGTGCGCAGCTCGCCCCACGTCAGCTGCTCCTGCGCGCGCAGCTCGGAGGCGTGGCGCATCGCGACCCTGCCCTCGTCGGCGCCGCGGAAGACGTGCTCGGGATAGGACAGCGTCGAGCCCGCAAACCACTGTGCGCCGGGCATCTCGCGACGGCCCAGCACGGCGCGCGGCGGCTCGCCGAAGCGCACGTCGAAGTAGTCGGCGATCGACGCCCAGAACGCATCGAGATCGCCGACCGACCAGCGCCACAGCTCGTCGTAGCTCTCGGTCGCCACCCCGCGCTCGGCCTCGAGCCAGCGCATGTACGCGCGCATCCGCGTGCGCTGCGCGAACGCCGCGCTCGGCTTCCACAGCAGTCGCGGTGTGCCGGCGATCACCGGATGCTGTCAGGTGGCGACCCGGCGCCGACCGACCGCGGTCCCGGGATCGCGGTCGGTCCCGGGACCGGCCTGCTCGGCGCGGATGCTCCCGCGCGCCGAGCTGCCCTGCGAACCGTCTGCCTAGAGCGACCCTTCGAATTCGACGGTGACGGAGTCCTTGACCTTCAGCGCGCCCATCATCGCCGAGAACTGCTTGATGCCGTAGTCCTTCTGGCTCAGCGTGATGTTCCCCGAGATCTTGTCCCCGCTGACCTGCAGCGGGACGCTCACCGAGTTGCTCTTGCCGGCGATCGAGAGGTCGCCCTGTGCGGCGCCGTCGTCGACGGAGCTCGACGTGAAGGTGATCTCCGAGCTTCCGAGCACCTTGCCGCCGATGCTCTTCTTGATGTCGGCCTTGTCCTTGTCGCCCAGCGGCTTGGCGCCGCCCGAGCCCGACTCCACCTCGACCGAGCCGGGGTCGGCGGTCAGCGAGATCGAGGGGCTGTCGCCGCCCTCGACGGTCGCCTCCCAGCTGTTGACGACGAGCACGAGGTCATGCCCCATCTTCGCGGCAGCGCCCTCCTTGCCGGTCTTGACCTTCAGCGAGCCGTTGCTCGGCCCGATCTTGTGCGTGCCTTCAGGAATTGACATAGCTGTGACCCTACCCGTGAAGCGCCAGACGAAGCCTTCTCCCTAGGCTTCACGGGACATGCCCTGGAGCCAGCACGAGGTCACGCTGAAGGCCCGGCCACGCGGCGTGCACCTGGTCACGCGCGAGATCGACGAGCAGGTCCCCGAGCTGCGCGACCTGCGCGTCGGGCTCGCGCACATCTTCATCCGCCACACGTCGGCTTCGCTGACGCTCAACGAGAACGCCTCGCCCGACGTGCGCCGCGACTTCGAGACGTGGTTCAACGCCGCCGTGCCCGAGGACTTCGCCTGGACGCACACGCTCGAGGGCCCGGACGACATGCCCGCCCACGTCAAGGCGTCGCTGATGGGCCCGTCGCTGACGCTGCCGGTCGCGGGCGGCCGGCTGGCGCTCGGCACGTGGCAGGGGATCTACCTCTGCGAGCACCGCGACCGCGGCGGCCCGCGGTCGCTGCTGGTCACGCTGAACGGCGAATGACCTGAACGACGTGCAGATCGGGCGATGATCGCCCCAAATCGTCATCTGGAGGTCGGCGCTCAGGCGACGAACAGCGTCAGGTCCGGCTCGCGATCGCCGCGCAGGACGCCGAGGTCGACCTCGACGCAGGCCAGCCCGCGCGCCTCGGCGAGCACGCGCGCCTGCGGCTTGATCGCCTGCGCGGCGAGCACGCCGCGACAGCCGGCCATCGCGGGGTCCAGGCGGATGCGATCGAGGTAGCGCGTCAGCTGCTCGACGGCGTCGATCGTCGCGACGCGCTTGATCTCGACGGCGATCCAGGCGTCCTCGCCGTCGCGGCACATGAGGTCGACGGGGCCGATGTCCGTCGGCCACTCGCGGCGCACGAGGCGAAAGCCCTCGCCGCAGTGCGCAGGCGACGCCGCCAGCGCCTCCTGCAGGTCGCGCTCGACGCCGTCCTTCGCGAGCGCCGCCTCCGGGGTGGGCGGGCCGAAATCGTGGGTGACGTCGGAGAGGACCTCGGAGACGAGGATCTCGAGGCGGTCCTCCGTCGCGCCGGCGCGCTTGCGAACGACGATCCGATCGGGCGCCTCCTCGATCACCGTCGGCGCCGTCATCCAGTTCGAGGGCTTGTAGCCGCCGCTGTCGGCGTGGACCATGAACGAGCCGTCGGACTTGAGCATCAGCAGGCGCAGCGCCTCGGGCAGCACGGCGGTCAGCCGGCCGGTGTATCGAACCTCGCAGCGGGCGACGATCAGGCGCATCGTCGCAGGCTATCCCGGGGCACCGACGGACCGCGCCGCGCGTGTCGTTCCGCGGCCAGCGGGTAGGTCCCACGACGGCGGCGCACCTGCGCCCTTCAGATCGAGGAGACGAACGATGCCCACGCAGACCGAGTACCTGAGCACGTACCTGCAGGATCACCGGGCCGGCGCGGAGATGGGCGTCAACCTCGCCGAGCGCCTGCGCGACGAGAACGTCGGCACCCCGTACGAGGACTTCCTGACGCTGCTGGCGCAGCAGATCTCCCTGGACGTCCAGACGCTCGATTCGATCATGGACGGCTTCGGGGTCGGCAAGAGCACGATGAAGACCGCCGGCGCCGCGATCAGCGAGAAGCTCGGCCGGCTGAAGCCCAACGAGCAGCTGTCGGGCTACTCGCCGCTCAGCCGCGTGCTCGAGCTCGAGATGCTGCGCTCCGGCGTCGAGGGCAAGCACGCCCTGTGGAACTCGCTCGCCGAGGTCTCAGACCACGACGAGCGCCTCGACGGAGCACAGTTGCAGGGTCTCGTGGAGAGCGCCCAGAAGCAGCTCGAGGGCCTGCGCGAGCATCACCGCATGGCTGCCTACGAGGCGTTCGCCGCCTGAAGGTCAGGCCGCGGGCAGGACCCGCGGCAGCAGCTCCTGCAGCCGGCGCAACAGCTCGGCGACCTCGGCATCGGCGCCGAGGCGCAGCGCGCGGTCGCAGGCGCCGATAGCGTCGCTGACGCGGTCGGTGCGCGCGAGCGCATGCGCCAGGCGCGACCACGCCTCGGCGTTGCGCGGATCCAGCCGCGTCGCCTGCTCGATGGCCGTGAGCTCGGCGCCGAGGTCGCCGGCGAGGTGGTAGGCGAGTGCGAGGTCCAGCAGCGCGTCGACCGACGGCCCCAGCCGGCGCGCGCGCTCGAGCGCGTCGATCGCCGCCTGGCGATCCATCAGGCGCAGGCGCAGCCGGCCGAGTCGCTCCCACGCCTCGACGTCCTCGGGGCCGCGGTCGGCGGCGCGCTGCGCGGCCTCGGCGGCGAGGTCGATCGCGCCCATGTCCTCGTAGATGCGCGCGGCGAAGCGGTGCGGGGTCGGGCGATCGCCGTCGATGCGCGCCCAGTCGCGCACGGCGCGCCCGGCGGCGGGCAGGTTGCCGTCCTGCCAGAAGGCGAGCGTCATCAGCCGCAGGACGGCGTTGTTGTCGGGCTCGGCGTCGCGCGCGTAGATCAGCCGCTGCGCCGCGAGCGCATGGTTGCCCTCGGCGATCGCGTGTTGGGCGGCCGTCAGGAAGCGCTGCACGCGGTCGGCGCCCGGGTCGGGCTTGGAGAAGTCGACGAACTGCAGCGAGCCCGCCGGCACGGTGCGCACCCCCGGCGCGAACTTCACCCGCGCCCATTGCTGGACGTCGTCGCCGCCGCCGGTGAAGTAGATCCCCGTGACGCTGCCCACGCCCCACTCCGGATAGGTCACGCAGCGCGCGTAGCGGTGCACGACGGAGTGATCGGGCACCTGGCTTCCGAAGGGGTCGTTGGTCTGGCGATCGGCCGCATGCGCACGCTCGCGCTCGGCCGCCTCGTAGGCGCGCCGGCCCTCCTCCGCGCGCGCCTCGCGCGCCGCGGCGGCGTTGACCTTGACGGCGTTGCGCGAGACCTTGCCGCCGCGCGATCCTTCGGCCAGGCGCTCGAGCTGGTCGGCCGCCTCGTTGATCGCCTTGAGGTGGCGCTCGTGCTCGAACTGCCTGCCCGGCGGGGCGATGTCGGGATGCCAGACCTTCGCCATCCGGCGCCGGGCCATCTGCACCTGGCGCTTGTCGAAGGGGGGCGAGATCTCCAGCAGCAGTAGCGCCTGTTCGAGGTCGAGCACGTTCGGCATGAACCGGTCAGCTTATCGCCGGACATGCCTGCGAGACGGCCACGCAGGAGGGTTGAGCCGGCTACGTGACGAGCTTGCGCTCCAGCGCCCAGGCGGCGATCCGCCACGTCACGAGGCCGAACAGCGCCAGCGCGCCGAGGTGCAGCACGTCGGTGCCGGGTTCCCAGCCGAAGGAGGCGTGGCGCACGAGCTCGACGCAGTGGTGCAGCGGGTTGAAGTTGCCCAGCACCTGCGCCCACTCGGGCAGGCCGCTGAGCGGAAAGAACGTGCCGGCGGTCAGCATCATCGGCGTCAGGATGCCGCTGGTCACGTAGCTGAAGTTCTCGATGCCCTTCATCAGGCCGGCGATCATGATCCCGAAGCACGACCAGCCGAAGCCGGCGAGAAACGCGACGAAGGGCACGACGAGCATGTCGATCCGCGGATCCAGCCCGAAGGCGATCGCGACGACCATCGGCACGCAGCCGTACGTGCCTGCGCGCGTCGCCATCCACAGGGCCTCGGCGGTGACGATCTCCTCGGTGTCGACGGGCGCCGCGAGGATCGCGTCGTAGGTGTGCTGGAAGGTCGCCTTGACGAACGTCCCGAACATCGACGAGAACGCCGCCGAGAAGAGAACCGCCGTCGCGACGGCGCCCGTTCCGACGAAGTCGACGTAGTCGTGGCCCCCGACGCGCGACACGAGCGAGCCGAAGCCGAAGCCGAACGCCAGCAGGTAGACCGTCGGCTCCATCGTCGACGAGAACGTCGTGCCGCGCCAGTACGAGCTGAAGTTGACGGCCTCGCGGACCAGCACGCCCTGCAGCGCCGCCCAGTCCAGCCGCCCGACGCGCGGCCGGCGAATGCGCCCGAGCGCGGTCATCGGACCTCCTCCCCGGTCAGCAGCACGAAGACGTCCTCGAGCGTCGTCGCGCGCCGCTCGCCCGCGGGCAGGTCGCCGTTTCGCCCCTCGACGCCCAGCAGCGCGACGCTCGTGCCGGTGCGCCGCGTGCGCAGCCCGTCGGAGACGGCGCTCGCTTCGACCTCGGCCAGGCGCGCCGGCGGACCGTAGACCTCGAGCACCTCGCGCCCTGCGTACTTCACGACGAGCTCGCTCGGAATGCCCTGCGCGACGGCCTTGCCGTGCGACATGATCGTGACGGTGTCGGCGAGTCGCTCGGCCTCCTCGATGTAGTGCGTCGACATCAGGATCGACGTGCCTTCGCTGCGCAGCGCGTCGATCAGCGCCCACAGCTCCTGGCGCACCTGCGGGTCGAGACCCACCGTCGGCTCGTCGAGCAGCAGCAGCCGCGGGCGGTGCACGAGCGCGCGCGCGATCAGCAGCCGACGGCGCATGCCTCCCGACAGCTCGTCGACCTTCGCGGCGCGCCGCTCGGTCAGGTTGGCGACCTGCAGCGCGCGCTCGATCGCCGCCTTGCGCTCGGAGCGCGGCACGCGGTAGAGGTAGGTGAAGACGAGCAGGTTCTGCTCGACGGTCAGCGACGTGTCGAGGTTGTCGAGCTGCGGCGTGACGCCCATCTCCGCGCGCGACTGCTTGGACTCGCGCGGCAGCGTGTAGCCGAGCACCTCGAGCGTGCCCTCGTCGGCGATCGCCTGCGCGGTCAGCATCTTCATCGTCGTCGACTTGCCGGCGCCGTTGGGCCCGAGCAGGCCGACGCACGTGCCCTCGGGCACGTCGAGGTCGAGGCCGTCGACGGCGTGGATGTCGCCGTAGTGCTTGACGACGGAACGCATGCGTATGGCGAGGTCGGGCATACGCGCAAGGCTAGTCATGCCAGTTACGACCGCCGGGCGGACTCGAACTCATCGGCGTGCCCGGCGGGCACCGCCTGCCCCTGACCGGCAGGGGCAGGCGGTGCGCACGCGCTACTGGGCGATGACCGCGGTCGCAGCCGAGTTGCGGCTCGCGCTGCCGAACGCGTTCGTCGCGATGACGGTGACGCGGATGCGGCGCCCGCGCTCGGCGGTGGTGAGCGTGAGGCTCTGGCTGTTGGTGCCGATCACCTTGCAGTTGGCGACGGCGCTGTCACAGGACATCCACTGATACGCGTAGCTGGGATAGTTGATCCACACCCCGGGGCTCGTACGCAGAACCTGTCCGGACGACAGGGTGCCGATGATGACCGGGCCCGCGGGGGTGACGGTCGTCGCAGCCAAGGTCCCGAGCCCGGCGGGAACCGTTGTCTGCCCGAAGGTGCCGGATCCCCAACAGGCGGCGGTGCCGTTGATCTTGACCGCGCACGTGTCAACTGCGTAGCCGGCCGAGATCTGCTTGACCGTCCCGAGTGTGGCGGGAACCTGGCTGTTGGCTCCCCAGCAGGCGACTGTGCCGTTGGTCTTGACCGCACACGTGTGGAGATCGCCGGCGGAGATCTGCGTGATGGTTCCGATCCCGGCGGGGACTGACGCCTGCCCGTAATCGTTGTATCCCCAACAGATGGGGGCACCGTTGGTCTTGATCGCGCACGAGTGGTTAGGGCCGGACGTCACCTGCGTGACTCCTCCGAGGTCAGCCACCGACCCCCCGCTGCGGGCGTCGCCCCAGCAGGCCACGGTGCCGTTGATCCTCGTTGCACACGAATGGACCCCGCCGGCGGAAACCTGCGTGACGGGTCCGACCGAGGCGGGAACCGTGACCTGGTGCCAGCTGTCATCGCCCCAGCAGATGGCCATGCCGTTGGTCTTCACCGCGCACGCATGGCGGTCGCCGACGGAGACCTGCCTGACCGTCCCAACCGCGGCGGGAATCGTGGTCTGCCCATACTCCCAGGGGCCCCAGCAGACGGGGGTGCCGAACGTGGCGTTGCCGCTGTCCTTGACCGCGCACGTGACATCATGACCGGCCGAGATCTGCGTGACGCGCCCGATCCACGTGGGAACGTTCGTCTGGCCATACATGTTGGATCCCCAGCAGACGGGGGTGCCGTCGGCCTTGACGGCACAGGTGTGGTCACCGCCGGTCGACAGCACCTCGTTGGTCTTGGGTGGGGCGGGCATCGGGCTGTTGGCCGCGGCGGTGGCGACCGAGACGCTGGCGTAGCTGCCGTAGGCGTTCGCAGCGGTGACGGTCACCCGGATGCGCCGTGCGACCTGGGCGCTGGTGACCACGAAGTCGGCGTCGTTGGCACCGACCGTCGCGCAGTTGGCGACCGCGCTGTCACAGGACTGCCAGCGATAGGCGTAGCTGGTCGGGGCGTTGCTGAACGTGCCGGTGGTGGCGTGCAGCCGGTAGCCGCCCGCCGGGTTTCCGCTGATCACCGGGGCCACGCTGGCGATCGGGGCGTTGACCGCCAACGTCGCGCCTGACGTGCTGGTCGCGCTGCCGTACGCGTTGCTCGCGGTGACCGCGACGCGGATGCGGCGACCGCGATGAGCTGTGGTGAGCACGAGCGTCGCGCTGTTGGTGCCGACCGTCGCGCAGTTGGCGCCGGCGGCGTCACACGCCGACCAGCGGTAGGCGTACGTCGTCGGGGCGTTGCTCCACGTCCCGGTGATCGCACGAAGCGTCTGGCCGGCGTTCGGCGTCCCGCTGATCCCGGGAACCTTGGTTGCGACCGGGGGGCCCGCGGCCTGCGCGGTCGCCGGCACGATCAACGAGGACAGCGCGCAACAGAGCAAGAGACGACGAACCGGCTTCATGACGACCCCCTGGGTGAGAGATGGAACGCGGCCCCCAATCGCGGACGGCGCACGACCCATCCTGGGTCCCCAGCGCGGCGCCTCGTCCGATCGGACTAATCCGATCGCGACACGACCCCGCACGATCGGACAACGGCGCGAACCGGGTGCGCATGCGCGCGACGGCTACCCTGCACCGCGATGTCCGCCCAGTACGTCTACACGATGCACAAGCTGTCGAAGTCCTACCCGCCGGACAAGACCGTGCTGAAGGAGCTCACGCTCGCCTTCCTCCCTGGGGCCAAGATCGGGGTGCTCGGCTACAACGGCGCCGGCAAGTCGACGGTCCTGCGGATCATGGCCGGCATCGAGACCGATTTCCGCGGTGACGCGATGCTCGCGCCGAACGCGACCGTCGGCATGCTCTCCCAAGAGCCCCAGCTCGATCCGACCAAGGACGTCAAGGGCAACGTCGAGGACGGCGTCCACGAGACGAAGGCGCTGCTCGACCGCTTCAACCTGCTCGCCGCGAACTACAGCGAGGAGACCGCCGACGAGTTCGCGCGCCTGCAGGACCAGATCGACGCCGCCGATGCCTGGAACCTCGACACCCGCCTGGAGTACGCGATGGACGCGCTGCGCCTGCCGCCCGCCGACGCCGACGTGACGCTGCTGTCCGGCGGCGAGCGCCGCCGCGTCGCGCTGTGCCGGCTGCTGCTGAGCGCGCCCGACCTGCTGCTGCTCGACGAGCCGACCAACCACCTCGACGCGGAGTCCGTCGACTGGCTCGAGCGTCACCTCGCCGAGTACAAGGGCACGATCGTCGCGGTCACCCACGATCGCTACTTCCTCGACAACGTCGCCGGCTGGATCCTCGAGATCGACCGCGCGCGCGGGATCCCGTACGAGGGCAACTACTCGTCGTGGCTGGAGCAGAAGCAGAAGCGCATGTCGCTGGAGGAGAAGACCGACAGGGCGCGCCAGAAGACGATCGACTCCGAGCTGGAGTGGGTGCGCCAGAACGCCAAGGGGCGGCGCAAGAAGGCCAAGGCGCGCCTGAACAACTACGAGGCGCTGCTCGCCGAGGATCGCAACGTGTCACTCGACCAGGTCCAGATCCACATCCCCGCCGGCCCGCGCCTGGGCGACCTCGTCGTCGAGGCCGAGGGGTTGCGCAAGGGCTTCGGCGACCGCCTGCTGATCGAGGACCTCAACTTCAAGCTGCCGCGCGGCGGGATCGTCGGCGTGATCGGTCCCAACGGCGCCGGCAAGACGACGCTGTTTCGGATGATCACCGGCTCCGAGCAGCCCGATGCGGGCGTCCTGCGCGTCGGCGACACCGTGCAGCTCGCCTACGTCGACCAGTCGCGCGACGCGCTCGACGACGACCGCAACGTCTGGGAGGAGATCTCCGACGGGATGGACACGATCAAGGTCGGCGACCGCACGATGAACTCGCGCGCCTACTGCTCGTCGTGGAACTTCAAGGGCTCCGACCAGCAGAAGAAGGTCGGCAAGCTGTCGGGCGGCGAGCGCAACCGCCTGCACCTCGCCAAGCTGCTGCGCTCAGGCGGCAACGTGCTGCTGCTCGACGAGCCGACGAACGACCTCGACGTCGACACGCTGCGCGCGCTCGAAGAGGCGCTGCTGGCGTTCGGCGGCTGCGCGGTGGTCATCTCCCACGATCGCTGGTTCCTCGATCGCGTCGCGACGCACGTGCTGGCATTCGAGGGCGACTCCGTCGTGACGTGGTTCGAGGGCAACTTCGAGGCCTACGAGGAGCACCGCCGCGCGCTGCTGGGCGACGAGGCCGACCGCCCGCACCGCATCACCTACAAGAAGCTCACCCGCACGTAGCGGTCGCGGCCGCGCGCTGCCGGACCACGCCGTTCGGCGCGCGACCTCACACGACCGCATCGGCGGAGGGCTCGGCCCGCTCGCGCCCGGCGCATCGGCGCAGCGCACGCGCGAGATCCTCGGATGTCGCGGGCTTGGCGACGAAGTCGTCCATGCCCGCGTCGCGCGCCTCGGCACGCGCCTCCTCCAGCACGTCGGCGGTCATCGCGACCAGCCACGGGCACTCGTCGCCGAGGCGGTGGCGCAGCTCGCGGGCCGTCGCCAGCCCGTCGAGCACCGGCATGTGGAGGTCGAGGAAGACGACGTCGTAGGACTGGCGCTCGAGGGCGGCCAAGACCTCCACGCCGTCGGCGACGACGTCCGGCACGCAACCGAGCGCGGAGAACGCGTCGCGTGCCATCAGCTGGTTGATCGGGTGATCCTCGGCGACGAGCACGCGGATCGTGTCGACGCCGGCCGGCGGCTCGGCCGGCGCATCGGGTCGGGCCTCGGCGACGGCGGCGCCGACCAGCGCGGTGAAGTGGAAGGTGGCGCCGTTGCCGGGCATGCTGGAGACGCCGATCGCACCACCCATCGCCTCGACCAGGCGCTTGGCGATCGACAGGCCGAGGCCGGTGCCGCCCGCCTTCGCCTCGCGGCCCTGCGTGAACGACTCGAACAGCCGCTCCTGCTCGCCGCTGTCGATGCCGGGACCGTCGTCGGCGACGCGGACCGTGAGCTCCCAGCCGTCGGCATGCGTGCTCGCGGCGCAGGCGAGCGTCACGCGCTCGCGGGCATGACGCACCGCGTTTGCGAGCAGGTTGAGCAGGATCTGGCGCAGGCGGCTGACGTCGCCGCTGACCCACTGTGGGACTCCCGGCTCGATCTCGATCCGCACCTCGACGTCGCGCGTGCCCGCACCCGCACGGACGAGGTCCACGGCCGATGCGAGGCACGCCGGCAGATCGAACGGCGCGCGCTCGAGCTCCACCCCCCCGGACTCGAGCTTGGAGAAGTCGAGGATCTCGTTGATGACGTGCAGCAGGTGCTCGCCGCTGGAGCGGATCACCTCGGCGCGCTCTCGCTGCTCGCGTCGCAGCGGCGCCCGCAGCAGCATGCTCGACATCCCGATCACCGCGTTCATCGGCGTTCGAATCTCATGCGACATCGTTGCCAGGAAGGCGGCCTTCGCGCGCGACGCAGCCTCCGCGGCATCGCGCGCGTCGCGCAGCGTCACGGCTTGACTCTCGAGCAGCGCGGCCTGCTGGCGCCAGCGCGCCGCGCCGCGCGCCCCGAGCACGATCAGCCCGGTCAAGAGCAAACCGCCTGCGATGACCAGCCAGGGCGTGAGCCTCCCGGCACCGTGGGTGGGACCGGCGACATAGCGCACCTCCCAGCTGCGGCCGGGCAGCTTGACGCGCGTGCTGCGCTCGAACGCGACGCCTGCCGGTATGCGCAGGGGCTTGGGACCCAAGTCGGCAGCGACGCCCGCGCTCGACCACAGCAGCGCCGCGGCCCCGCGTCGGGTCCCGTCCGACACGCTGAAGACGAGGTCCGTGCCCGCCTCCCCCAGCAGCCCGTGCATGAACCGCTCGGTCTGCATCGCCGCGGACACCCAGCCTATGGGCCGTCCGCCCTTACGCAGCGGAACGTAGACGATGAAGCCCGACTCGGCGCCCGCGTCGCCGTTCAGCCGCAAGCGCGTGCTGAGGACGGCGCCGCCGGTCGCGCGCGCGCGCAGCATCGCTTCGCGGCGCAGCGGCTCCCTGATCATGTCCAGGCCGAGGACCCGCGCATTGATCTTCGACTTCGGCTCCACCCAGAGGATCGGCGACGCCAGCCTCGGCTGTCCGCTGGAGCCGTCGAGACCGAGCGCCGCGGCGGGAGATCGCACGCTGTAGCGCCGCAAGACCGTCGGGTCGTCGAAACCTGCGAATGGCGGCTCGGCGCGGACGCGGCGCACGAACGCCGGGAGATGCTCGCGAGGCACCTCCGGGGCGAAGCTCAGCGTCTTGAAGCCGGGGTAGCCCTCGTGGAGCCGAAGCGTCTCCACGTAGCGCTGCCAGTCGCGGCGGGTGACCTCGTCGGAGGCGCGGAAGAGCCCGACGTTGCCGCGCAGCACCTGTACGTACGCGCGCATGCGCTCCTCGATCGCCGTGTCGATGCGCCGCACCTCGCTGTCGAAGCGCGACCGGTTGCGATCGGCGACGACGGAGGCCACCTGCCAGGCGGCGAGTCCGGTCGCCGCCAGGAGCGCCACCGTGAGCGCCAGCCGGTAGCGGCCTCCCGGGGGTGGCGGCAGGTGCGGACCGCCGCGGCGCCCGATCGCCACTTACCTCAACAGCCCACGTCGCATGGACACCGCCACCGCCGCCGCGCGGTCAGAGACCCCGAGCTTCGCGTACAGCGATCGCAGATGGGCCTTGACCGTCGCGGCGGCCAGCCCGAGCTCGCCGGCGATCTCCGGTGCCGATCGGCCGTCGGCGAGCATGCCCAGAACGTCGAACTCACGCTCGCTGAGCGACAGCTCCTGGCGTGTCGGTGCGCCGTCGCGCACCTCGCGAGCAAGACTCGCTGCCGCCGTCGACGAGAGCACCACCTCGCCGCGGCCGACGGCGGCGACCGCCTCACCGATCTCCTTCGCGCCGACGTCCTTGGCCACGAAGCCGGCGGCCCCCGCAGCCATCGCGTCGTGCACCGTGGCGCCATCGAGTCGCGACGAGACGAGCAGCACCGCGACCGGCAACCCGTCGGCCACGACGCACTGCAGGATGCGCAGCCCGGAGAGCAACGGCATCTCGATGTCGAGCACGGCTACGCGAGGCTCAAGACGGCGGATCGCCGCGAGCGCCTTGCGCCCGTCATCGACCGCCGCGACGAGCTCCAGGTAGGGGTGTGTCAGCACCGCTCGCGAGAGCCCCTCCCGGAACAGGGGGTGGTCGTCGGCCACCAGCACGGTCGTCGGCACCATCAGGTGATCCGTCGATCCGCCAAGCGCACGAGCTCAGCGGCCGCATCCGCGACGCCATTCAGCAGCGCGACGTGTCGCGGCGACCACTCGCCGTCCTCGAGCAGCTGAG
This sequence comes from uncultured Actinomycetes bacterium, assembly GCA_963729125.1. Lineage (GTDB taxonomy): Bacteria > Actinomycetota > Thermoleophilia > Solirubrobacterales > Solirubrobacteraceae > CADCVQ01. Next base: position 372,510 of record CAVSML010000007.1, on the reverse strand, counting down.
CGGCAGCCCAGGAGATCGCCGTCGCCTGCTCTCGGATGTCGTGACGCAGCCGCCGCTGGGCGACCGCGTCCCGGGAGAGCGCGTCATCTCCCGTAGCGTCTATCGCCATGCGGCCCATCATCTTCGCTGCCGTGCCGGGGAGCAAGGCTCGCGACAGGGTTGCGCCCGTCAGCGAGGCGCCTGCCACGGCACCGGTCGCGCTGACGTCGCGGCGATGAAGATCGTCGCCTTCCCCGCTCGAGCAACTCGGCGACGAGATCCTGCGCGGCGGCGCGGATGTCGCAGCCGCCGCCAGGATCGACGTCACCTTCGGGCTGCTCGGCCATCTGCACTCGATGGGGCGCGCGAGCGGGGTCGCGGCCGTGGTCGACGCGTTGGCCATGCCGGCGATCGACGGCATCATGGAGCTGCTCGAGACCGGTGAAGGCATCTCGGGCGACAGCAGCCGCAACCGCGACTGCGCGCAGACGTTCACGACGTTCGCCGACGTCAGGCAGGCGCGGCGAAGCCCGGTCTGCGATGCGACCACGTCGGGCGGGCTGCTCATCGCCGTCTCACCCGCGGCGGCGCCGTCCCTTCCGAGCCCGATCGTCGGCGAGATCGTCGATGGTGAGGCTGGCACCGTCGCGGTGCGATGATCGCCGCGCAGCACCCCCGGAGCGGCCCGGGCCCGGTGGTCGTCGCCCGCCCGCCGCGCGAGACGAACGCTGCGGTGCGATAGAACCTCACGACCATGGCCGACGTCAGCATCACCGAATTCACCGACCCCGCCTGTCCGTGGGCATGGTCGGCCGAGCCGTTCCGGCGCCGCCTGCAGTGGCTCTACGGCGACGCGCTGGAGTGGCGGCGGCGGATGGTCGTGCTGTCCGACCACCCCGACGAATACGAGGCGAAGGGCTTCACGCCGGAGAAGATGGCCAAGGCGTTCGCGGAGATGTCGCGCGAGCACGGCATGCCGATGGACACGGCGGTCGGCGAGCGGCTGGCCGCGAGCGAGCCGGCCTGCCGGGCCGTCGTCGCCGCGCGCCTGCACGCACCCGCGGCCGAGGACGCGCTGCTGCGCGCCCTGCGCGTGCGCAACTTCTCCGGCGAGCTGCTCGACGATCCGGCGATGCTCGATGGCGCCGCCGCCGACGCGGGCATCGATCCGATCGGGCTGCGCGCCTGGATGCGCACGGACGGCGTCGACCGCGCGATCGCCGAGGACCGCGCCGCCGCGCGCGCGCCGAGTCGCGCCGCCCGCGTGCTCGACGACAAGCTCGCGGACTGGTCGGGCGGACAGCGCTACACCTGCCCCTCGTATGAGATCGCCCGCCGCGGCGACGACGCGCGGATCGCGGTGCCCGGGTTTCAGCCGTTCGCCGTCTACGACGTCGTGCTCGCCAACCTCGTGCCGGGATCCGAGCGCCGCGCGGCGCCGTCCTCGGTGCTCGAGGTGCTCGAGTGGGCGGGCGAGCCGCTGGCCACGCGCGAGGTCGCGGTCGTGTGCGACATCGCCCACGACGAGGCGCGCGAGCAGCTTGGGCGCGTCGCCACCGAGCGCCACGTCGGCTTCGACGGCCTGTGGTCGCCGGCACGTGGACCGTAGGCGGTGGCCTCACCCTCCGGACGGTCCGAGCGGATCGGTACGTCGGAAGGGGGTCACAATGCTGGCTTTGCGTCTCCTTGCACCTGTGCGCGGACCCCTTCCCGGTCTGAGGGAGGCGATCCAGGACGGGTTGACCGCCATCGATGTCTCGCAGTCCCTCGCCGGCGGTGCGCCTCCGGGCGCCCCGGCAGCCTAGGAGCCGGGCTGATCGCGCCGTCCGCCGAGCGGTCGGGCCGAGCGCCGCCACGCCAGCAGGCAGTATTGGCCAATGGCACTCACAACTTGGGCACATTGGCGTGCCAGGGCGCGGGGATGGCGGCTGCGAGTCGTGCGGACGGCCGGAGCCGCCCGCCTGGGCGGTCGTCATCGGTCATGGTCGCGGAGCGCCAGGCGCTCCGGAGAAGCGGTGCACGTGGAGGGGGAACGCAGTGCGGCCGCGGGTGCGGTCGGGGGACAGGCTGGAAGCGCGGCGATGCTCGCAGAGCTGGCCGGACGGGTTCAACAGCTGCACCAGGAGCTCGACGCCATACGGCGCGGCGCCGAGCCCGCATCGCCGCCGCCGCCCGCGCCCGCGCCACCACGCGCGCTGCACGCCGTGGCGCCCGCGCCGGAGCCCGGGCGCGGCGAGCAGGCGCCGCCACCGGCCCGTCGGTCCCCGGCCGGCGTCGATCCCACGGAGCAGGCTGCCGGGGCCGAGGTCATCCAGGTGATCCTCGCGCAGGCCGAGCACGAGGCCGGCGAGGCCCTAGCGGAGGCCGGCCGCCGCATCGACGACATCCGCGCCCGCGCGCGCGCCCTGCTCGAGGCCGCGCTGCCGGCACCCGCAGATCGCGGCAGGATGGCGCCACCGTTGCGCTGGCTGTCGAGAACGCCGGCGACGCGGCCGGCGCGCCCGGAGCTCCAGACCTACGCCGGGGCGGTGATGGTCGAGGTCGGCCCGTTCACCAGCGTCGTGCAGCTCAGCGAGTTCGAGGATGCGCTCGCTTCGGTTCCCGGCGTGCAGGAGGTCTACATCCGCACGTTCGAGCGTCGGCAGGCGCACTTCGAGCTCTACGCCAGCCAGCCGACGACGCTGATCGCCGAACTGCAGGCCCGCGCGCCCGACGCGTTGTACGTCATCGAGGCGACCGAACGTCACGTGCGTCTCGAGATCTTCATGGACGAAGCCGAATAGCCGTCCGTCCCGTTCGCCCGCCCCGGCTCGACGTCAGGCGACGGCCGCCGGCGCCGCCGGCCCCTGTCTGGAATGAGCCTTCAGCGCGGTTCGACGACGAGCTCTGCGACCTGTGCGCCGGAGTGGTGGAGCTCGATCTCGAAGATCCCCTCGGCGTCGGCGTCGAACGCGAACCGCACGCGCCCGCCGGCCTTCAGGTCGCGCGTGAGGTCGTAGCCGTGCACGTGGATCTCGTCGGACGTGTCGGGCGAGCTGACCTCGATGCGGGCGCGGTCGCCCTTGGCCAGCCTGATGCGCTTCACGCCGCCGACGGGCTTGCCGGCGCGCACGCGGATCGCCTCGTAGCGCGGCCGGGGCTGTGGCTCGGCGCGCGGACGCGGCGCGGGGGCCGTCGCGGTCGTCGCGGTCGTCGCGGGAGGCGCCGTCGCCTGTGTGCGCGAAGGCGTCTTGCCGTCGTCGCCATCGCCCGGTGACAGGACGACGAACGCCACGACGAGGATCGCGAGCGTCGCGACGACGGCGAGGATGCGCGCGGAGCTGCTCAAGCTGTCAAGGGTAGTCGCCGGCGCCCGGACGGGGGCCGCTCAGCAGCGGCTCGAGCAACGCCCCGAGGTCGTGTGCGTCGCGCGCCACGGCGTCCGCGTCGCGCAGCTCGTCGGCGCGATAGGGGCCGGTCGCGATCGCGAGGACGCGCACGCCGTCGGCGCGCGCGCAGGCGATGTCACGTGGGGTGTCGCCGATCAGCAGCGAGCGCTCGCGCGGCCACGGCTCGGCGCCGCCCGCGCGCCGGCGCGCGATCGCCGGCAGCTCGGCGCGCGACTCGTGGTCGGAGCCGAAGCCGCCCTGCCCGCGTTCGAACCGGCTGCCGATGCCGGCGGCGGCGAGCTTCATGCGCGCGATCGGCTCGTAGTTGCCGGTCACGAGGCTCAGCCGCGCGTCCTCGCGCGCCGCGAGCTGCTCGAGCAGCTCGCTCATGCCCGGGGCGACGGTCGCGGACAGGTCGCCGGGGCACAGGCGCCCGTAGGCCTCGCAGGCGGCGATCCGCAGGTCGTCGGCGCGCTCGTCGATGTGCTCGGCGGAGATGCCGGCACGCGTCAGCAGCAGGCGTGCGATGTCGGTGTCCGTGCGACCCGCGACCTGCAGCCCGCCGGGTTCGGGATCCGTCACGCCGTGCACGACGCGCAGCGCCTCGAGGATCGCATCGCGGTGCGCGTCGGCCGCGCCGATCAGCAGCGTGCCGTCGATGTCGAACAACAGCAGCACGGGCGCAATGTCAGGAGCGGGCGAAGGAGGTCTCGGCGGTCAGCGAGCGCGCGAAGGCGGCGATCAGCCGCACGCAGGCGTCGATGTCGCCGAGCTGCACCATCTCGACCGGGGAGTGCATGTAGCGCAGCGCGATCGACACGCCGCCCGTCGGGATGCCGGCGCGCGCGAGGTGGATCGCATCGGCGTCGGTGCCCGTCGAGCGCGCCGAGGCCTGCACGGTGAACGGGATGTCCTCGCGCTTGGCCGCGTCGTGCAGCAGCTCGAAGACCGCCGGGTTGAGCACGGAGCCACGCTCGATGATCGGTCCGTTGCCGAACTCGTGCTTGCCGAGCTCGTTGACGTTGACGCCCGGCGAGCCGGTCTCGTGCGAGACGTTGACGACGATGGCGACGTCGGGCCGCAGGCCGAAGGCCGACGTGCGCGAGCCGCCGAAGGTGATCTCCTCCTGCACGACGCCGCAGGCAGCCACGTCACCGGGCGCGCCGCCGTCCTGCGCCACCAGGCGCGCCGCCTCGAGCGCGATGAAGGCGCCCAGGCGGTTGTCCATCGAGCGCGAGACGACGCGGTCGTTGCGCAGCTCCAGCGGCTCGCCGGCGATGACCGCGACGTCGCCGATGCGCACGAGCTCGCGCGCCTCGTCGCCGTCCTTCGCGCCGATGTCGATGTGCATGTCGCGCAGCTCGACGACCTTCTTTCGCTCCTCCTCGCGCAACATGTGGATCGCCTTGCGACCGCAGACCCCGGCGACCGGGCCGTTGCGGGTGATCAGCTCGACGCGCTGGCCGATGAGGATCTGCGGATCCCAGCCGCCGACGCCGATGAAGCGCAGGAAGCCGTCGGAGTCGATGTGCGTGACGATCAGGCCGATCTCGTCGATGTGGCCGACGATCGCCAGAAACGGCGCCGAGCCGGCCGGGTCCGCCGTGCCGGCGACACGGGCGACGGCGGAGCCCATGACGTCGATCGAGACGTCGTCGGTGAACGCGCGCCCGGCCTCCATGAAGACGGCGGCGGGAGCGGTCTCGTAGCCCGATGGGCCGGCGGCGGTGAGGAGCTTTGCAAGGACGTCTGGAAGCGGCACGCGGGCAAGGGTAGTGAACGTCCATCGAGGTTTTCGCATGCTCGCCGCGGCGCTGTTTACAGTGCGCCGATGCGCTCGCGCTCCCCTGCCCCGGCGATGGTCTCCGCCGCGCTGCTCGCGGCGCTCGCGATCGGCGCCTGCGGGGAGTCGGAGATCGACGTTGACGAGGCGTCGAAGTTCATCGACTCCGCGGTCACCAAGCAGGTCGGCGCGCAGGTGAAGTCCGTCAACTGCCCGGACTCCGTCAAGGTCAAGGCAAGGGACATGTTCACCTGCGTCGTGACCGGCAGCGACAATACGAAGGGCGACGCCGAGCTCACGCAGAAGGACGACAAGGGCAACCTGACGTTCTACGCGCCGTTCCTGCACACGCGCGAGGCCGCCCAGGTCATGCAGACGCAGTTGCGAAACCGCTCGCGCACCACGCGCGGCGTGACCGTCAGCTGCCCGCAGATCGTCGTGGTCGCCAGGGGCCGCACCTTCAACTGCGAGCTGCGCGACGGCAGGGACACGCTGACCGTCGTCGCTCGCCAGACCAACGACAAGGGCAACTTCACCTATCGCGTGACCAACTGAGCGATCGCGTGACCAACTGAGCGGCGCCGTCAGGCGTGGCCGACGAGCACGCCGACCGTCGCGACGATCACGCCGCCGAGCGTGACCTGGATCAGCGAGGTGCGCAGCGGAACGCCGAGGAAGCGCTTGCGCACCCATGCGATCAGGACGAGCTCGATCGAGACGACGACGTAGGCGACGGTCAGTGCCGTGCCGATGTCGGAGATCAGAAACGGCAACGCGTGCGCCGTGCCGCCGACGAACGTGGCGAGGCCGGTGATCATGCCGCGCGTCAGCCCGGCCCCGCGGCCCGTGATCTCGCCGTCGTCGGACAGTCCCTCGGACATGCCCATGCTGATCGCGGCGCCTAGAGCGGCGGCGAGGCCGACGAGCAGCGCGGCGCGCGAGCCGGCGATGTAGGCGGTGGCGAAGATCGGCGCGAGCGTCGAGATCGTGCCGTCGATCAGGCCGATCAGCGCAGGCTGGATGACCTGCAGCAGACGCTGGCGCTCGTCGGCGAGGTTCCAGCGCTGGCGGAAGGAGGCGGCCGTAGCGTTCATAGTCAATGACTATACCCATTGACTTGTAATAAGGATGCCCTAAGATAGGGGCATGAGCGACGAGTTGACGGCGGCACTGCGCCAACGTGGCATGAGGGTTACCCCGCAGCGCATCGTGGTGCACCGCGCGCTGCGCGAGCTCGACCGCCACGTGACCGCCGACGAGCTGCTCGACGCCGTCACCGAACGCCTGCCCAACGTCTCGCTGCCGACGATCTACGCGACGCTCGAGCTGCTCGAGGAGCTCGGCATGGTGCGTCGCGTCCAGCGCGCCGGCACCGCGCTGTTCGATCCGCGCACCGATGCCCACCACCACCTCGTCTGCGCGCGCTGCGGCTCGGTTCAGGATGTCGGCTCCGAGCTCGACACGGAGGCGCTCGAGCGGGCGGCGCGCCGCCACGGCTTCGAGCAGCAGCGCGTCGAGGCCGTCGTGCACGGGCTCTGTCGCGACTGCGCGGATCGAGCCAGCCTCAGACCAGCCGCCGCAGCACGGGCGGCGTGATCAGCGTGGTCAGCACCGACATCGCCACCAGCACGGCGAACAGCTCCGCGTCGATCGTCCCGGTGCTGGCGCCGATCCCCGCGACGATGATCCCGACCTCGCCGCGCGGCACCATGCCGACCCCGACGAACGCCGCGTCGCGGCGGCCCATGCGGATCGCTCCGAGGTAGGCGCCGGCGAACTTCGTCAGCACCGCGAGCGCGGTGACGGCCGCCAGCAGCGCCAGCGCGCCGCTGTCGGCGAGCGCCGACAGCGACAGCTGCAGGCCGATGAAGGCGAAGAAGAACGGCGGAAAGAAGGCGTACAGCGGCTCGACCTCGGCGCGGATCGGGGACACGTCGCGCGTCTCGGCCACGACCATGCCCGCGAGGAACGCGCCGATGATCGCCGCCAGGCCGATCTGCGACGCGAACGCGGCGAGGCCGAGGCAGATGATCACCGCCGGCAGCAGGGGCGACTCCGAGAAGCTCGGGGCGTGCAGCAGCGCCGGCCGCGCGCGCAGCAGCCGTGTCCCGCCCAGCGCGACGAAGCCGATGAAGGCGACCGCGATCGCAGCCGTGACCGCGATCGACCCGAGGTCGACGCCGCCGGCCGCGGCGACGCCCGCGGCGACGGCGACCAGCAGCAGCGCGAGGATGTCGTCGATGATCGCCGCCCCCAGGATCGTGCGGCTCGCCGGTCGCTCGAGGACGTCGAGCTCGATCAGCACGGCCGAGGTGATGCCGACGCTCGTGGCGACGAGCGCGGCGCCGAGGAACAGCGCCGTCGCCGTGCTCTGCCCGAGCGCGAGCCCGAGTGCGACGCCGCCCGCGAACGGCAGCACGACGCCCAGCACGCCGACCGACAGCGCCGCGCTGCCGACCTCGCGCAGGTCCGACAGCCGCGTCTCGAGGCCGACCCAGAAGAGCAGGAACACGACGCCGAGCTCGGCGAAGACCTGCAGCACGTCGCCGGGCTCGACGAGCCCGAACACGGCCGGCCCGACGAGCACGCCGGCGAGGATCTCGCCGACGATCGTCGGCTGGCGCAGGCGCCGGAAGAGCTCGTCGCCGAGCTTGGCCGCCAGCAGCACGACGAACAGGTCGGTCAGCAGGTCGGCGACGCCGGATGAGGCGGCGAATGGGGTGAGCACCGGGCTGGACTCCTCGCTGCGGGCAGGGCTGGTCCTCGCCGACCAGTCTTCCCGGCACACCGCGGCCGAGGCTATCCGATCGCGCGCCGCGCGAGCAGCCCGCGCACGACGCGGGCGACGTGGTCCGGGTCGTCGAGCACCTGCTGCCAGGTGAAGCGCACGACGCGCCAGCCCGCCAGCGCCAGCAGCGCGTCGCGGCGGCGGTCCTCTTCGAACGCGCGCCGCGTGGCGTGCGTCTCGCGGCCGTCGGTCTCGACGACCAGCCTCGCCTCGTGCCAGACGAAGTCGGGGGTGAAGCCGTCGGTGCCGGGCACGGCGACGTGCGCGTTGACCGCCGGCCGCGCGATTGGATGGCGGTCGCACACCGCGAGGAAGCGCTCCTCGAGCTCGTTGCGCGTCGGCGTCGTGCCGATCGCGTGCCCTCGCAGCACGGCGCGCAGCGGCCCCGCACCGGGATGACCGTGTGCGCGCGCCAGCACGTCCTCGATCGTGCGCAGGTCGAAGAGCTGGAGGATCTCTGCCTGGTCGCACGCCCGCTCCAGGCCGCGCCGGTCGACGACGGCGGCGAGGTCGAGCAGCGTCCGGGCGACGCTCGTGCAGGGGATGCCGTCGACGACGACGACGTCGCAGGGCCGGAGGGACTTCGAGCGGTGCGCATCGATCCCGTCGATCGATCGGCCGCGCCCGCGGGGCGCGGTCACGTCGATCGCCGTGCGCGAGCTGCGGCGAAGGCCGAGCAGCGCCGCGGCGGTGCGGTGCGAGGCCGCCGCTTCGGGGCCGCAGGCGAGCACCGCCGCCATCACGCGGCCGAGCGGTGGCAGCGCCGTGTGGCCCACCGCGTACACGCCGCGGTGGATCCGGCGCAGCCGCCCGCTCGCGACGCGGTCGCGGATGCTGCTCGGCCTGAGGCCGAGATCGACCAGCTGCGCGAGCGCGATCACCCCGTGCTGCAGCGTCGCGCGGTCCCCGATCGCCCGATCAAGCGAGGGCGGGGCCGATTGCGTCGGATACGCCGTCGTTTTCGGCCCCGCCCCATCCATGCGACGGAGACTGGCCGACGACGTGTGTCAGAACAGCACGCGTCTGCGACGAATCAGCGGTCGCGCAGCGAGCGCAGCACGTACTGCAGGATCCCGCCGTGGCGGAAGTAGTCGGCCTCCTTGGGCGTGTCGATCCGCACGCGCGCGCTGAACTCGATCTCGTCGGCGCGCACGAGGACCGTCTCCGGGACCGGCTCGCCGTCGTTCATCGGGTCCGCGAGGCCGCTGATCGAGAAGACCTCCTCGCCGCTCAGGCCGAGGTCGGCGGCGCTCGCGGGCAGCTGCAGCGGCAGCACGCCCATGCCGATGAGGTTCGAGCGATGGATGCGCTCGAAGCTCTGCGCGAGCACGGCGCGCACGCCGAGCAGGCGGGTGCCCTTCGCCGCCCAGTCGCGTGACGAGCCCGAGCCGTACTCGGTGCCGGCGAGCACGATCAGCGGCGTGCCCTGCTCGAGGTAGGCCAGCGACGCCTCGTAGATCGACATCTGCTCGTCCTCGGGCAGCTTGCGCGTGACGCCGCCCTGCGGACCCGGTCCGCGCCCGCCCACGAGCTGGTTGCGCAGGCGGATGTTCGCGAACGTGCCACGAACCATCACCTCGTGGTTGCCGCGCCGCGCGCCGTAGGAGTTGAAGTCGCGCGGCTGCACCCCGTGCTCCTGCAGGTACAGGCCGGCCGGGCCGTCGCGCTGGATCGAGCCGGCGGGCGAGATGTGGTCGGTCGTGACCGAGTCGCCGAGCATCGCCAGCACGCGCGCGCCCGCGATGTCCCGCACCGCCGGCGGGTCGGCCGGCATGCCCTCGAAGTACGGCGGCAGGTGCACGTAGGTCGAGTCCTCGTCCCAGGCGAAGCGATCGCCGGTCGGCACGACGAGCCCGTTCCAGCGCTCGTCGCCGTCGAACACGCCCGCGTAGGACGAGCGGAACATGTCCGAGCGCACCGCCCGCTCGACGGTCTCGGCGACCTCGCGACTGGACGGCCACACGTCGCGCAGGTAGACGTCGGCGCCGCTTGCATCCTGGCCGAGCGGCTCACGGACGACGTCGACGTCCATCGACCCCGCGAGCGCGTAGGCCACGACCAGCGGCGGCGAGGCGAGGTAGTTCATCTTCACGTCGGGGTTGATGCGCCCCTCGAAGTTGCGGTTGCCCGACAGCACCGACACGGCGGCGATGTCGTGCGCCTGGATCGCGCGTGAGATCTCGCGCGCAAGCGGGCCGGAGTTGCCGATGCACGTCGTGCATCCGTAGCCGACGAGATGAAAGCCGAGCGCCTCGAGGTCGTCCGTCAGCCCGGCGCGGTCGAGGTACTCCGTGACGACCTTGGAGCCCGGCGCCAGCGACGTCTTGACCCACGGCTTGGAGCGCAGGCCGCGCGCAACCGCGTTGCGCGCCAGCAACCCCGCCGCGACCATCACCGTCGGGTTGGAGGTGTTCGTGCAGCTCGTGATCGCGGCGATCACGACGTGGCCGTGGTCGAGCTCGACCTCGCTGCCGTCGGCGAGCTTCACGCTGACGCGCGACGCGGAGCGCAGCCCCACGGCGGCCGCCTGCTGCTCGGCGTCGTGGTGTACGGGCGGGCGGCGCGGCGGCTCGTTGGAGGCCGGCGGGTCGGAGGCCGGGAACGACAGCGCCGCGAACTCGATCGTCGCCTGGCGGTCGTCGTCGTCGTCGTTGGGCAGGTAGTCCTCGACGGCGATCCGGAACTCCGTCTGCGCCTGGCTCAGCGCGACGCGGTCCTGCGGGCGCTTGGGACCCGCCAGCGACGGCACGACGTCGCCGAGGTCGAGCTCGATCGTGTCGGAGTAGACCGCCTGGATGGAGTGCTCGTCGTGCCACAGCCCCTGCTCGCGGGCGTACGCCTCGACGAGCGCGATCAGCTCCGCCGGGCGCCCGGAGAACTCGAGGTAGCGCAGCGTCTCGGCGTCGATCGGGAAGATCGCGCAGGTCGACCCGAACTCCGGGCTCATGTTGCCGATCGTGGCGCGGTCGGCGAGCGGCAGGTTGGCGAGGCCGTGACCGTAGAACTCGACGAACATGCCGACGACGCCGCGCTCCCGGAGCATCTCGGTGACCGTCAGCACGAGGTCGGTCGCCGTCGCGCCCTCGGGCAGCTCGCCGTGCAGCTTGAAGCCGAGCACCTGCGGGATCAGCATCGACATCGGCTGGCCGAGCATCGCCGCCTCGGCCTCGATCCCGCCGACGCCCCAGCCGAGCACGCCGAGGCCGTTGATCATCGTCGTGTGCGAGTCGGTCCCGACGAGGGTGTCGGGATACGCGGTGTGCCCTCCGGGAGACGCTTCCACGAACACCACGCGCGCCAGGTACTCGAGGTTGACCTGGTGCACGATCCCGGTGTCCGGCGGCACGACGGCGAAGTTGTCCAACGCGTCCTGGCCCCAGCGCAGGAACGCGTAGCGCTCCTGATTTCGCTCGAACTCGCGCTCGGCGTTGGACGCAAAGGCGTCGCGCGTGCCGGCGGCGTCGACCTGGACGGAATGATCGATGACCAGCTCGGCGGGCACGAGCGGGTTGATCATCGCCGGGTCGCCGCCCATCGCGGCCATCGCGTCGCGCATCGCCGCGAGGTCGACGACGGCCGGCACGCCCGTGAAGTCCTGCATCACGACGCGCGCCGGCGAGAAGGCGATCTCCTTCGACGGCGTCGCCTTCGCGTCCCACGTCGCGAGCGCCTCGATGTCGGCCGCGTCGACCGCCCCGTTGCCCTCCGTGCGCAGCAGGTTCTCGAGCAGGATCTTCAGCGAGAACGGCAGGCGCGCGACGTCGTAGGCGGCCTGCAGGGCGTCCAGGCGATAGATCTCGACGCTGCGATCTCCGACGGTGAGCGTGCTGCGGGCATCGAAGCTGTTCGTGGACAAGCGATCAGTTTCGCATTCGCGGCGTCACCGCGGCATGGACGCGCTGGCAGATCGGGCGCAGTAGGTTCCATGATCGATGACGGAGTCCGTCTGGGACTACCCTCGCCCGCCCGCCCTCCAGGCGTGCCGGCGTCGCGTGCGCATCGAGCTCGGCGGGCGCGTGATCGCCGACTCGACGGCCGCCCTGCGGATCCTCGAGACGAGCCACCCGCCGACGATCTACCTGCCGCCGGTCGACATCGAGCTCGACTGCTTCCAGCCCGCTCCCGGGCGCTCGTTCTGCGAGTGGAAGGGAAGCGCGACGTATCTGGACGTGGTCGCGGGCGAGCGCCGCGAGCCGGCCGCGGGCTGGACCTATCGCGACCCGGTGACGCGCTACGCCGCGCTGCGCGACCACGTCGCCGTCTATCCCGGGCGGATGGACGCCTGCTGGCTGGACGACGAGCCCGTGCTCTCGCAGGAGGGCGACTTCTACGGCGGCTGGATCACCGACGACCTCGTCGGCCCGTTCAAGGGCGGGCCGGGATCCTTGCGCTGGTGAGCACGGGTCCGTGACCGCAGCCTCGAGCGCCGAGACGCGGCGCCTGGTCGGTCGCGAGCGCGAGCTCGCCCGCCTCGACGAGGCGCTCGGCGAGGCGATCGCCGGCCGCGGCAGGGTCGTGCTCGTCACGGGCGAGCCCGGGATCGGCAAGACGGCGCTCGCGTCCGCCTTCGCCGAGCGCGCCGCGACGCGCGGCGCATCCTCGGCGTGGGGCACGTGCTGGGATGGCGGCGGCGCGCCCGCCTACTGGCCGTGGGTGCAGATCGCACGCGCGCTGACGCGCCACGAGGACGCCGCGACGCTGCGCGCCGGCCTCGGCGCGGGCGCGCCGTGGATCGCCGGCCTGCTGCCCGAGCTCGCCGCGACGCTCGGCCCGGCCGCTCCGGCGTCGGAGCTCAACGCCGACCAGGCGCGCTTTCGCCTCTTCGACGCGCTCGCCAGCCTGCTCGTCGCGGTCGCCGCGCGCCGCCCGCTGGTGATCGTGCTCGACGACCTGCACTGGGCGGATCCGTCGTCGCTGCAGGCGCTGGAGTTCGTCGGGCGCATGCTGCCCGACCAGCCGATCCTCGCGATCGCCGCCTACCGCCACAGCGAGGCGCACGCCCGCGCCGAGCTCGCACCGGCGCTGGGCGGCCTCGCGCGCGCGGCGACGAGGCTCGCGCTCGAAGGCCTCAGCCGCGACGACGTCGGCCGCCTGGCGGCGCGGCGCGCGCCCGCCCCGCGCGACGGCGAGCAGCCCGCGATCGCGCCGGGGCTCGTCGCCGCCGTGCACCACGCCAGCGCCGGCAACCCCTTCTTCGTCGACGAGCTGGTGCAGCTGCTGGATTCGCAGGGCCGCCTGCACGAGGACGCCACGGAGACGCCGCTGCCGCTGCCCGATGGCGTGCGGGACACGATCGCCAGGCGCCTGGCGCCGCTTGGCGAGCCGACGCTGCGCACGCTGCGCGCGGCTGCCGTCGTCGGCTCGCGGTTTCGCCTGGCGGCGCTCGCGCGCGTGCTCGGCGCGTCGCCGAGCGAGGTCCTCGAAGGGCTCGACGCAGCGCTGCGCGCGGGTCTGGTGAGCGCGCGGGATGGTCCCGGCCGCTATGGGTTCGTCCACGCGCTCGTACGCGACACGCTGCTCGGCTCGATCGCCACGGACCAGCGCGCGCGGCTGCACCTGCTCGCCGCGGAGGCGATCGAAGAGCTGCACGCCGACGACGCGGACGCGCACCTCGCCGAGATCGCCCACCACTTCCTGCAGGCCGTCAGCGAGGGCGGCGCACGGCGCGCGGTCGACTACGCCGAACGGGCGGCGCAGCGCGCGATCGGCCAGTTCGCCTACGCGGAGGCGGTGCGCCTCTACGATCGCGCGATCGAGGTCTCGGCGCACCTGGCCCCCGACGAGCTGCGTTCGTGGGAGCTGCACCAGGGGCTCGGCGAGGCGCTCGTGCGCGCCGGCGACATGGACGGCTCGCAGCGCGTGCTGCGCGAGGCGGCCGTGCACGCGCGGCGCCTCGAGGACCCCCAGCACCTCGCGCAGACCGCGCTCGCCGGCACGCTGCCCAACTTCTCCCCCGGAGGGGTGGAGGCCGAGCGCGTCGCCGTTCTCGAGGAGGCGCTCGAGCGCCTCGACGGCGACGATCGCGCGCCCGGGGCGGCCGCCGACGCGCTGCGCTGCCGCCTGCGCGTGCAGCTCGCGCTGGCGCTGTACTGGTCGCCGCAGCGCGAGCGCCGCGAGGGCCTCGTCGAGCAGGCGCTTGCGCTGGCGCGCGAGCTCTACAGCAGCGAGGCGGCGCAGAGCTCGCCGGCGCAGCGCACGCTCGCCGACCGCACGCTGGCCTTCGCGCTCGCGCAGGGCTTCCTGGCGGTGTGGGGGCCCGACACGGTCGAGCGCGGGCTGCCGATCTCCGTCGAGGCGCTGGAGCTGTGTGAGCGCACGAACGACGCGGAGCTGGCGATGCAGGTGCGCCTGTGGCGCATCAGCCTGCTGCTCGAGCTCGACGACCCACTGCGCGCCGATGCCGAGATCGAGGCCTACGGCGTCACCGCGCGCCGCCTCGGCCAGCCGCGCACGCTCGTCTACGACCCGCTGCATCGCGCCATGCGCGCGCACATGCGCGGCGAGTTCGCCGCCGCCGAGCGCCTCACCGCCGAGGCGATCGAGCGCGCGCGCGACGTCAGCGGGTCGATGGCGCCGCTGATCGCCGACGCGCAGACCTTCCTGCTGCGGCGCACGCAGGGGCGCCACCACGACCTCGAGCCGTTGCTGCGCCGCAACGCCGACCGGCTGCCGGGCATGCGCCGCTGGCGCTGCTCGCTGGCGCTCGTGCTGGCCGAGGTCGGCCGCGTCGAGGAGGCGCGCAAGGAGCTCGAGCAGCTCGCGGCGCACGACTTCGAGGACCTGCCGCGCGACGTGTCGTGGTTCGTGACGATGGCGCTGCTGGCCGAGTTGTGCACGCTGCTCGACGACCGGCCCCGCGCGCGGCGCCTGTACGAGCTGCTGGTGCCCTACGAGGGGCGAAACGTCGTCTCGACCGGCGCCGCCTACCTCGGGCCGCTGGCGCGCTACCTCGGCATGCTCGCGATGACGATCGGCGAGGACGAGCGCGCGCTGGGGCACATCGAGACCGCGCGCTCGGCCGCCGAGCGCGCGGGCGCTCGCCCGACCGCCGTGCTCGCCGCGCTCGACGCCGCCGAGGTGCTCACCCGTCGCGCGGCCCCCGGCGACGCGACCCGCGCCGCAGCGCTGGTGGCGAGCGTCGCGCCGGAGGCCGAGCGGATGGGGATGGACGACGCGCTGGCGCGGGCGGCGGACCTGCGCGCGCGCCTGGCCGCCAGCGCCGAGAACGCCGAGCGCGTGCCCGCGCCGCCGGCCGGCGGCGCCGTCGCGCGGCTGTCGCGCGAGCGCGACATCTGGCGCCTGGACCACGAGGGGCGCAGCGTGCGCCTGCAGGACGCCAAGGGTCTGCGTCACCTCGCGACGCTGCTCGCAAACCCCGGCAGCGCGATCCCGGCGGCCACGCTCGCCGCCGCCGGCGAGGGCCCTGCGGGGCGCGCCGCGACCGGCCTGTCCGAGCAGCGCGAGCGCGCCGGCGAGCTGCGCGAGGAGCTCGCCGAGGCGCGCCTGTTCAACGACCCCGAGCGCGTCGCGGGCGCCCGCGCGCAGCTCGATGCGCTCGCCGCCGAGCTGGCGCGCGGCGGCGGCGCCACGGGAGCGCCAGGGGAGCGGGCTCGCGTCAACGTCACGCGAGCGCTGCGCGCGGCGCTGCGCAGGATCGCCGAGCACGAGCCGGAGCTCGGGCGGCTGCTGCAGAACACGATCCGGACCGGGACCTCGTGCGCCTACCGCCCCGATCCCGAGGCGCCGCTTCGCTGGGAGGTCCGGATCTGAGCGAAGGCGGGCTCGTCTCGGGCGCAGACCCTCTAGGGTCAGGTGCGCAGGAGAGGACGTTCTGTGTCGTCGTCGCGCAACAAGCTGACCGCTGTCCCAACATCGGGCGAAGGCCCGCTCGTCGGTCGTGTCCGCGAGCTGCAGGAGCTGCGCGACGCGTATGACGACGCCCGCGCGGGCCGCGGTGGCGTGCACCTGATCCTCGGCGACCCCGGGGTCGGCAAGACGCGTCTCGCCGCGGCGCTGGCCGAGCACGCCGCGGCCGACGGCGCGACCGTCGTCTGGACGCGCGGCTGGGGGCGCGCCGCTCCGCCGTACTGGCCGTGGGTCGAGGTCGTACGCAGCCTCTGCCACGACGTCGACGGCGTGACGCTGCGCCGCGATCTCGGCGTGGGCGCCGACGAGCTGCTGCGCCTCGCGCCCGAGCTGGCCGAGCGCCTGCCCGACGCGCGGCCGCCGCCACGCGAGGAGGTCGCCGGCGGGGAGGCCGCGGAGATCGCGCGCTTCATGCTCTTCGACGCGCTCGTCTCCCTGCTGCGCTCGCGCGGCGAGCAGGCCCCCGTGGTCGTGCTGCTCGACGACCTGCAGGCCGTCGACGAGGGCTCGCTTGTCGCGCTGGACTTCGTCTCGCGGATGCTGCGCGACGTCGCGGTGCTGCTCGTCGTGACGATGCACGAGCGCGTCCCCGAGCGCACGCCCGATGCGCAGGCGGCGCTGTCGAACATCGTGCGCGCGGGCCGGCGGATGGTGCTCGGCGGGCTGACCAGCGACGACGTCGGCCGCCTGATCACGCTGATGAGCGGCGCCGAGTCGCCGCCCGCGCTGGCGCGTGCGGTGCACGCTCGCACGGAGGGCAACGCGTTCTTCGCGCGCGAGATCCTCGCGCTGCTGCTCGCCGAGGGACGTCTGGAGCAGCCGCCCGGCGACCTGCCGCTGCCCCACGGCGTGCGCGAGACGATCCGCCGGCGCCTCGAGCCGCTGGACGGGCATGCGATCGCCGTGCTCGAGCAGGCGGCGATCCTCGGGCGCACGTTTTCGCTCACGACGCTCGAGCGCATAGCGGGACTGCAGCGCGAGGCCGTGCTCGCGGCGCTCGACGCGGCCGCCGAGCTGGGGATCGTGGTCGAGGTCCCGGGCACGGTCGGCCAGTACCGCTTCGGGCACGGCCTGATCAACGAGACGCTGCTGGCGAACATGACCCGCGCGGCGCGGATGGCCGCCCACAACGCCGCCGGCGAGGCGCTCGAGGACGTCTACCGCGGGGCGATCGACGCGCATCTGCTCGAGCTCGCCCACCACTTCCTGTCGGCGGCGCCGCGCGGCGACCTCGTCAAGGCCGTCGACTACGCCCAGCGCGCGGCCCAGCGCGCGCTCGACAACCTCGCTTACGAGCAGGCCGACGACCTCTTCGCGCGCGCGCTGGAGGCGCTCGAGCTGCTGCAGATCGACCTGCCGCGGCGCGCCGTGCTGCTGCTGGGCCGCGGCGCGGCGCAGTCGCGCGCCGGCCGCCCCGCCGCGCGCGCGACGTTCGTCGCGGCGAT
This sequence comes from uncultured Actinomycetes bacterium, assembly GCA_963729125.1. GTDB lineage: Bacteria > Actinomycetota > Thermoleophilia > Solirubrobacterales > Solirubrobacteraceae > CADCVQ01. The sequence goes on along the minus strand of CAVSML010000007.1, from coordinate 355,281 downwards.
CGCGACGGCGCGGGCGATCGGCGATCACGTCACGTTCGCACGGGCCGCGCTCGGGGCCGCGCCGTTCGCGCTCGCGCCGGGCTTCGTCGACGAGGCGCACGTCGCGCTGCTCGTCGAGGCGCTGGAGCGCATCGGTCCCGGCGACGACCCGCTGCGCGTGCGGCTGCTGGGCTCGCTGGCGACGGCGCTGTACTGGTCCGACAGCGCGCCGCGCCGCGAGGCGCTCGCCGGCGAGGCGCTGCAGATGGCGCACCGCCTCGGCGACGACGTGACGCTCGCCTTCGCGCTGTCCTCGGCGCAGCTGGCCACGAGCGGCCCCGACAGCAGCGAGCAGGGCCTCGCCTGGCTGCGCACGCTGTTCGCGCTGACCGACCGCGCGGGCGAGTCGACGATGTCGCTGGACGCGCGCAGCCGCCACATCGACCTGCTGCTCGAGCTCGACGACCTCGCCGGCGTCGACATCGCGATCGAGACCGCGCAGCGCCTGGCGACGGCGGCGCGCGACCGCCGGGCGATGGCCTTCGTGCCGCTGCAGCGCGCGCGCCGGGTGACGATGGAGGGCCGCTTCGACGAGGCCCGGCGCCTGCTGGGCGAGGTCTCCGCGATCGCCGGCGAGATGCCCGACACGACGATCCCGCTGACCGTCGACTCGCAGCTGGCGGTGCTCGACTGGATGCAGCACGGCGCGGGGAAGATCGGCGAGGCCGTGCGCGGCTACGCCGACAGCGTGCCGGCGATGCCGGTCTGGCGCGCGGCGCTGGCTGCCTCGCTGGCGGCGACCGGCCGCAGCGCCGAGGCGCAGCTCGAGTTCGACCGCCTCGTCGCCGACGACTTCGCGGCGCTGCCGCGCGACAGCCTGTGGCTCGCGTCGATGGCCGCGCTGGCGGAGATCACGGCGGCGCTTGGCCTGCGCGAGCGCGCGCTCGAGCTGTACGCCAAGCTCGCGCCGTACGCCGGGCGCAACGTCGTGACGCCGACGGCGGCCTTCCTCGGGCCGGTCGAGATGTGGCTCGGGGTCCTCGCGCGCGTCGGGGGCCGTCCCGGCCAGGCGACCGCGCACCTCGAGCGCGCGCGCACGTCGGCACGGAGAAACGGCGACCGCATGAGCCTCGTGAGGATCGACGTCGAGCAGGCCGAGGTGCTGATCGACGTCGGTGGCGAGGACGAGCGCGCGCTCGCCGAGACGCTGCTGGCGCCGGCCGTCGCCGCCTGCGAGGACATGGGCTTCACGTCGATGCTCGAGCAGATCGCGCGCCTGCGCACGCGCGCCGGCGGCGATGCGCCGCCGCCCGCCGCGGCGGCGCCCGTGCCCGAGCCTGCGTCGCCCGCGCCCCGGCCGCCGGCGGGCGCGCCCGGCGCCGCCATGCTGCGGCGCGTCGGCGACGTCTGGACGATGAACGACGGTCGCGAGGAGCTCTACCTCAACGACGGCCGCGGCGTGCGGCTGCTCGCGCTGCTGCTCGAGCGTCCCGGCGTGGAGATCCACTGCCTCGACCTCGTCGCGATCGTCGACGGGGTCGCGCCGGCGCCGCGCTTCGTGCAGCCGGGCGTCGAGCAGCGCGGGCGCGCCGGCGTCCAGGGCGGCGCCGGGCCGCGCCTGGACGACAAGGCCAAGCGGGCCTACCGCGCGCGCATCGACGTGCTCAGCGAGCAGATCGCCGAGGCACAGGCGCGCGGCGACGAAAACCATGCCGGCCGCGCGCGCGCCGAGCTCGAGTTCGTCCGCCGCGAGCTCGAGCTGGCGGTCGGCCTCGGCGGTCGCGACCGCAGCGAGGCCGGCTCGCACGCCGAGCGCGCCCGGGTGAACGTCACGCGCGCGATCCGCACGACGCTGAAGCGCATCGCAGGCTACGACGCGCGCCTCGGGCGCGAGCTCGAGAGCGCGATTCGCACCGGAACGTTCTGCATCTACGAGCCCGATCCGCACCGGCCGCGGCGCTGGAAGGTCGACAGCGGCTGATCGCACCGCCTTCTCGGTCATCGCGGATGTACGGCGTTCAGTCCATCGTCACGCCTGGTCGACATGGCCGCCGCGCAGCACACCTTCCTCTTCGCCGACCTCGTCGGCTTCACGGCCTACACCGAGCGCGTCGGCGACGAGGCCGCCGCCGACGTCGCGGTGGCCTTCCAGACGGCCGCCGCGCATCTGGCGGCGGACTTCGGCTGCGAGCTCGTCAAGAGCCTCGGCGACGCCGTGATGGTGCGCGGCGAGGACGCCGCCTGCGTCGTCGCGCTCGCGCTGCGAATCGCGCGCGAGCTGCGCGAGGAGGGCTGGTGCCCGGAGCTGCGCATGGGCGTGCACTCCGGAAGCGCGGTGCGCCGCGGCGGCGACTGGTACGGCTCGACCGTCAACGTCGCGGCCCGCCTGGCGGACGCCGCGGACCCCGGCGAGGTGCTCGATCAGCCTCACGACGCGCGACCTGATCGACGCCCGCGGCCCGATGACGATCGCCGATCGCGGCGCGCGCAGCTTCAAGAACGTAGCCGACCCGGTCGGCGTCTTTGCGGCGGCCTGAAGCAGCGGCCCGCCAAACAAAGAGAGGACGCCACGGGGAAGAGGCGTCCTCTCTCTTAGACCGGGCGGCTGTCCCTAGCCTGTCGTCGCTGCTCAGGCGTGAAAGCCGAGCGAACGGTGTTCATTCGCGATGAACGGCGCCACATGCCGACGATCGCCGGCATGCGCGTCGGGGTATGCGCACGCCGATGCCGCAGCCGCCGCCTGTCGTCGTCGTCGCGGGCGCCTCCAGCGGCGTCGGCCGCGCGAGCGCCCGGGCGTTCGGCGCGCGCGGCGCCCGCGTCGCGCTGCTGGCGCGCGGAATCGACGGTCTCGAGGCCGCGGCGCGCGAGGTGCGCGAAGCCGGCGGCACCGCCTACGTGCACCCCCTCGACGTCGGCGACGCGCAGGCCGTCGAGCAGGCGGCCGACGCCGTCGAGCGCGCGCTCGGGCCGATCGACGTGTGGGTCAACTCCGCTGTCGCGATCGTCCACGGACCGGTCGCCGAGACGAGCGCCGAGGAGATCGCCCGCGTCACGCAGACGACGTACCTGGGCTTCGTGCACGGCACGCTCTCCGCGCTTCGCCGGATGCGACCGCGCGACCGCGGCACGATCGTCCAGGTCAACTCGGCCCTCGCCCACCGCGGGATCCCGCTGCTGTCGAGCTACTGCGCCGCCAAGCACGCGGTGCAGGGCTTCAGCGAGTCGCTGCGCGTCGAGCTGCTGCACGATCGCAGCGCGGTGCGCGTCAGCATCGTCGAGCTGGCGGGGATCAACACGCCGCTGTACGACGTCATGCGCACGCGGATGGCGCGCCGGCCGCGCGGCTTCGCGCCCCTGTATGAGCCCGAGGTCGCGGCCGAAGGCGTCCTGTGGGCCGCCGACCACCGCCCGCGCGTCGTCCGCGTCGGCAGCAGCGCCCTCGGCGTCGTGCTCGCCAACCGGCTGGCGCCGGCGCTGCTGGACCGCTACCTCGCGTGCTTCGGATATGAGTCCCAGCTGCTCGACGAGCCGCTGCCGTCGGGCCGCGCCGACAACCTGCTCGCGCCGCTGCCCGGCGATCGCGGCGCGCGCGGCCCGCTCAGCGGCGAGTCGCGCGAGACGAGCATCCTGCTGCGCGCCCGGCGCTCGCTGCGCATCGCTAGGCTGAGGTAGTTGCTCGCGCAACGGCCCAAGCCGAGAGGAGCCCCCGATGCACGTCGAGATCTGGTCGGACATCGCCTGTCCCTGGTGCTACGTCGGCAAGCGCCGCTTCGAGGCCGCGCTGGCGGGCTTCGAGGCACCCGACCAGGTGCGGGTCACGTGGCGCTCGTTCGAGCTCGATCCCGGCGCGCCCCCCGACCGCGGCGTCGACTCAGCCCGGCACCTCGCCGGCAAGTACGGGGTCAGCCGCGACGAGGCGCTGGCGATGCACGCCCGCGTGACCGAGACCGCCGCCGCCGAGGGGTTGGACTTCCGCTTCGACCGCACGCGCGGCGGCAACACGTTCGACGGTCACCGCGTGCTGCACCTGGCCGCCGAGCACGGCATGCAGGACGCGATGAAGGAGCGCATCATGCGCGCCTACCTGACCGAGGGCGAGCTGATCTCCGACCACGCCGTGCTCGAGCGCCTGGCAGGCGAGGTCGGCCTGCCGCGCGAGGAGGTCCGCGACGTGCTGGCAGGCGAGCGCTACGCGGACGCGGTGCGCGAGGACGAGCGCGTCGCCGCGCAGCTGGGCATCCGCGCCGTGCCGTTCTTCGTCGTCGACCGCGCGATCGGCGCGTCGGGCGCTCAGCCGCCGGCCGTGCTGCTCGACCTGCTGCGCCAGGCGACGGCGCGGCAGGCGACGGCCGAGGGCGCGAGCTGCGGTCCGGACGGCTGCTGACGGCGCCTAAGAGGATCCGCGCCATGAGCATCGTCAAGATCAACGCCATCACGGTTCCGCGGGACCGCTTCGACGACTTCGAGCAGCGCTTCGCCTCGCGCGCCGGCCGCGTCTCCAGCGCCGAGGGCTTCGAGGCCTTCGAGCTGCTGCGGCCCAACGACGACCGCGAGGTCTGCCTCGTGCTCACGCGCTGGCGCTCGGAGGAGGACTTCCGCGCCTGGGTCGCCGGCCCGGACTTCAGGGCCGGGCACGCGCAGCACCGCGCGGGCGGGCCGGTCGGCACGAGCAGCGAGATCTGGTCCTTCGACGTGCTCGAGCTCGAAGGCCCGGCGGACGCCTAGCTCGCCGTGGTGGCGACCGTCAGCGCGCTGGCGACGACGCCCGTCAAGGGGCTGCGCGTCGTCGCCGCGGCGAGCGTCGAGATCGGCCCGGCGGGCGCGGCCGGCGATCGTCGCTTCTACCTCGTCGACGAGCGCGGCTGGATGGTCAACGGCAAGCGCATCGGCGAGCTCCAGACGGTCCGCGCGGACTACGAGCCCGGCGAGCGGGCGCTGTCGCTGACGTTCCCCGGCGGCGAGGTCGTCGACGGCACGGTCGAGCTCGGCGCGGAGATCGACACGCGCTTCTTCTCGCGCCCCGCCCGCGCCCGCCCGCTGCTCGGCCCGTGGGCGGCGGCGCTGTCCGAGCAGCTCGGATCGCCGCTGCGGATCGTCGAGGGCGTCGGGCGCGCAGGCGTCGATCGCGGCCGCGCGGGCGCGGTCAGCCTGATCTCGAGCGCGTCGCTCGAGGGCCTCGCGCAGGTCGCCGCAACCGAACGTGTCGACGCGCGGCGCTTTCGCATGCTCGTCGAGATCGACGGTGTCGGCGCGCACGAGGAGGACGAGTGGCTCGGCGAGCGCGTGCGCATCGGCGCCGTGCTCGTGCGCATGGGCGGCCACGTCGGGCGCTGCCTGACCACCAGCCGCGATCCCGACAGCGGCGTCGTCGACCTGCCGACGCTCGACCTGCTGCGCTCCTACCGCGGCGGCCTCGACACGACCGAACCGCTGTCCTTCGGCGTCTACGGCGAGGTGCTCGAGCCGGGCACGGTCGCGCTCGGCGACGCGGTCGAGCTCGTGTAGCGCTTGCGCGCGATCAGCTCGCAGACCTCGCGTCGCGTCAGCTCGATCGCCCCGTGCCGGAGCGCCAGGCGGCGGCGCTGCTCGTCGATGTCGTAGTGATCGACCCACGGTCGCGCGGGCCGCTGCTGATAGCGCCCCCGGGGGCAGCCGATCGCCGCCGCGAAGGCGTGCAGCTCTTGCTCGTCGTCGCCGAGCAGGTGACACCACAGCCGACCGTGGCGCTCCCAGATGGGCACGTTGACGTAGACCGTCACGACCGCGGCGCGGCCCCGAGGCGTTCCAGCAGCGCGTCCCATGCCGCGGCGCGGTCCGCGGCGGCGCCGTCGCGGATCTCGCGCACGCCGACGTTCGGGGGCAGGACGACCCCCTCCACGGGCGCGCCGTTGCCCGCCTCGGCGAGCGGGTCGAGCGCCGCCAGCACGATCGGCCGACTGGCACCCGGGACCGCGCCCAGGCGCTCGCGGGCGAGCTCGAGCGGGTCGGCGGAGCTCGCACGACGCTTTGCGGGTGCGAGGACGAGCGCGAGCACGCCACGCGAGGCGAGCAGCGGCGCGGCGAGCAGCGCGGCGGCGGCCTGTGCCTCGCTGCCGGCGGCGTCGAGGATCGCGGTCGCGCGGTAGGGCCGCTCGGCGGGCACGTGCAGCGTCGCGGCGAGGTCGTCGCGCCAGCGCCGCGTGCGCACCCCGTCGGAGACGATCGCGCGCACGAACGTGCGCGCCGCGGCGCGGCCGTCCCCGGCCTCGGCGCGCACGTCGATGCTCAGCGGGCGCAGCGAGCGCAGCGCCGCGACGTCGCCCGTGCCGTCCTTGGCCGGCAGCCAGCGTGTCGACAGGTCCTGCGGTCGCCAGGCGACCGCGCGCCAGACGCGGCCGTCGTCGTCGCGGTAGCGCCCGCGCCAGGTGATCTCGGCGTCGGGGCCCGCGCCGCGCACGCGCAGCGCGAACGGATCGTCGAGCAGCCCGGTCGCCGCGCCGCGGATCTCAAGCGACCCGGGCGTCGTCCGAGGGGCGGGCCGATCGGACGCTGGCATCGCCACAGCATGCCTTCCCGTGCGCGAGACTGTGGGGCGATGACCACGTCGATCAGCGGAGGCTGCCTGTGCGGCGGGGTGCGCTTCGAGCTCGGCGCGCCGCCGGCCGAGGCGGGCTACTGCCACTGCACGCGCTGTCAGCGGCGCACCGGCGTCGCCGCCTCGGCGCAGGCGCGCGTCGACGGCGCGGCCTTCGAGCTGCGCTGCGGCGAGCAGCTGCTGGCGTGGTGGCGCCATCCGGACGGCGGCTTCGAGAAGGGCTTCTGCAGCGGTTGCGGCGCGCACCTCTTCAGCCGCAACCCCGACGACCGCTCACAGCTCAACGTCCGCATGGCGGCGTTCGACAGCGACCCCGGCCTACGCCCCTCCTACCGCCAGTTCGTCGCCTATGCCGCGTCGTGGGAGCCGATCCCCGACGACGGGCTGCCGCGCTTCGACGAGCGCCGGCCGTGGCCTTAGCCCGGGCGTGGTCGGACACTACGACGGCGCGCGCGCGATGACGGCCATGCGGTCGCGGAAGTCCGGCGCCCACATCCGTTCGGCGACGCCGGCGGCACGCGCGCCGCGCACGAGCAGCCGCGCGACCGGCGGCGAGTAGCCGCCCAGGCGCTCGAGGTAGTAGCGGACGCTGAAGGACTTCGGCGCGGTGGCGATCTCGAGCACCGTCCAGCCCTGGCGCTCGAGCAGCGTGCGGATCGACCCGCGCGTGAAGAACTGCACGTGCGTCGGGATGACCGACCACCAGCGCTTGCCGAGCCCGCGCGCGACGAGGCTGCCGGCGTCGGGCAGCGCCATCCACGCCACCCCGCCGGGGCGCAGCAGCGCGGCCAGGCGGACGAGCGCCTCGTCGGGGCGCGGCAGGTGCTCGATGACGTCGCCCATGACGATCGCGTCGTAATGGCCGAGCGGCAGCGGCGAGCTCAGCAGCTCGCCGGTGCGCACGTCGAGGCCGAGGCGGTCGCGGGCGTAGGCGGAGGCGAACTCCGACGGCTCGACGCCGACGGCCTCCCAGCCGCGCTCGCCGGCCTCCGCCAGCAGGAAGCCGACCCAGCAGCCGAGGTCCAGCAGGCGGCGCTTGCGCGGGCCGCCGTTGCTCGGGTCGGCGACGAGGTGGCGCTCGATGCGCGTCAGCGCGCGGCGCGCGGTCTCGCGCTGGCCGGACTCCTCCTCGACGTAGTCGTCGGACGCCGCGCCGGCGTAGGCGCTCTCGAGCACCGCGTCGGCCGGCATCGGCTCGGTCTGGCGGTGTCCGCAGCTCGAGCAGCGCACGAGATCGGCGAGCGCGGTGCCGAAGCGGTCGGTCGTCGGGATCAGGCCGTCCGGGCCCATGTCGCCTGCCACCTTGAGGTGCGGCACGAGCCCGGAGGCACCGCAGGCTGCGCAGCGCGTCACGCGCCGCAGCCTACGACTTCCGCGCCGACTACGATCACCCTGTGGCCGAACGGCAGCTGGCCCTGGTGAGCGTCGTCGCGCCGATGCTCAACGAGGAGGGCACCGCGCGGATCTTCTGCGAGCGCGTGCGCGCGGCGCTGGACGGGCTGCCCTGGGAGCTCGTGCTCGTCGATGACGGCTCGACGGACGACACGCCGGTCATCCTGGCCGACCTCGCAAGCCGGGACGAGCGCGTCAAGGTGCTGACGCTGTCGCGCAACTTCGGCCATCAGACCGCGATCACGGCCGGCCTCGACCACGCGGCCGGCGACGCCGTCGTGATGATCGACGCCGACCTGCAGGACCCGCCCGAGCTGATCCCCACGATGATCGAGCACTGGCGCGCGGGCTCGGACGTCGTCTACACGACGCGCACCGACCGCGCCGGCGAGTCGCGCTTCAAGCTCACGACCGCGCGTTGGTTCTACGGGATCATGGGCAGGATCTCCGCCGTGCCGCTGGTGGCCAACGCGGGCGACTTCCGGCTGCTCGACCGCGTCGCGCTCGACGCCTTCCTGACGATGCGCGAGCGCAACCGCTACATCCGCGGGATGACGTCGTGGGTCGGCTTCACGCAGACCGCGCTGCCCTACACGCGCGAGGCGCGCCACGCCGGCGAGACGAAGTACCCGATCCGCAAGATGGCCCACTTCGCGCTCGACGCGATCGCCTCCTTCTCCAACGTCCCATTGCAGCTCGCGACGCTCGCGGGCTTCGTCTGCGCGTTCCTCGCGTTCCTCGCGATCCCGATCGCGATCGGCTTCCGGATCTTCGGCCAGTTCCTTCCCGGGATCACCTCGACCGTCGTCGCGGTGCTGCTGCTCGGCGGCATCCAGCTGATCGCGATCGGGCTGATCGGCGAGTACGTCGGGCGGATCTACGACGAGGTCAAGCGCCGGCCGCTGTACATCGTCCGCGACCGCGCCAACGTCGCCGCCGCCGAGGACGAGCGCGAGCGCACGCCGGCGACGTGACCACCGCCGACCGAGCCATGAGCCGGCAGCGCGCGCTGACGGTGCTCGGAACCGTGATCTCGCTCGCGGCCCTCGCCGGGGTCGTGCTCTGGGCGCTGCACCAGGACGCGCCGACCTGGCCTGACTCGAGCTCGCGCTTCGCCGCGCTGGCGGCCGCGATCGTCGTCTACCTCGGCGGCTGCGCGGCGCGCGCCGAACGCTGGCTGGTGCTGCTGCACCATAACGGCGTGCGGCCCGCGCGCGCGGACGCCTACGGGCTCGTGGCGGTCGGCTATCTCGGCAACAACGTCCTCCCCGCGCGCGCCGGCGACGCGCTGCGCGTCGTCTTCCTCGTGCCGCGCGCGCGGACCGACGCGCGCACGGTGATCGGCACGATCGTCGCCGAGCGCGTGCTCGACGTCGTGCTGCTCGTCGGCCTGTTCGTCGTGCTCGCCTACGGGGTTCTCGGCGGCATCGACGTGCCGTCGGCCGGGCGGCTGCTGTTCGCGGCCTTGACCGTCGCGGGGCTGCTCGTGCTGCTGGCGGCGGCCGCCTGGGTCGCGCACCGCCGCGGGCACCTGCGCCGCGCGCTGGCCTTCCTCGCGCCGATGGCCGCCGCCACGCTGCGCATGCGCGGGCGCCATGGCGCGGCGCTGCTGGCGTGGTCGCTGGCGGTCTGGGGCCTTGAGTGGGGGGCGTGGCTGCTGACGGCCGAGGCCATCGGCCTGCAGCTCGGCGTGCTCGACGTCGGCTACCTGATGGGCCTTGCGACGGTCTTCGTGCTCGTGCCCAGCGGCCCGGGCTACGTCGGGACGTTCGACGCGGCACTGATCTTCGGGCTGCACGCGCTCGGGCACGGGGGCTCGGCGACGCTGTCGTACCTGCTGCTGCTGCGCTTCGTGATCGCCGTCCCGATCACGCTGCTGGGGCTCGTCGCGCTGGCGGCCCGCTACGGCGGCATCGCGCGCATGCGCGCGGCGGTCCGCACGGAATGAGGGTCGCGGTCCTCGGCGCGGGGGTCGCGGGCCTCGCGTGCGCGCACCGGCTGACGCGGGAGGGCCACGTCTGCGACGTCTACGAGCGCTGGCCGGGGCTCGGCGGCCAGGCGGCGACGCTCGACGTCGGCGGCGGCCAGCTGCTGGAGCGCTACTACCACCACCTCTTCACGAGCGATCGCCACATCGTCGCGCTCTACGACGAGCTCGGGTTGGGCGACGAGCTCGAGTGGCGCGTGTCGACGATGGCGTTCTTCGTCGACGGGCGCCAGTGGGCGTTCAACGGCGCACTCGATCTGCTGCGCTTTCGCCCGCTGGCGCTCGTCGCGCGCGTGCGGATGGGGCTCGCCGTGCTGCTCTTGCAAAAGCGTGCCAAGGAGGTGGGGCCCTTCGAATCGCTGACCGCACATGCGTGGATCGAGTCGCGCATGGGGCGCGCGCCGTGGCGCAAGATCTGGGGACCGCTGCTGCGCGGCAAGTTCGGCGAGCGCGCCGAGGACATCTCGATGGCGTGGCTGTGGAGCAAGCTCACGCTGCGCCGCCGGCTCGAGGGCGACGAGGCGCGCGAGGAGAAGCTCGGCTATCCGAAGCACTCGTGGGAGCTGCTGTTCGCCGCGCTGCGCGACTCGATCCAGGCCGGCGGCGGGCGCGTGCTGATCGACCGCCCGGCCGCGCGCCTGCGCCGCGGGCCCGGCGGCGTGGGCTTCGTCGTCGAGCCCGGCGCACCCGGGTCGTTTCGCGCCGGCCACGACCCGCGCTCGTTCGAGCGCCTGCCCGGCGAGCGCTACGACGCGGTCGTCGCGACGGTCCCGAGCGACGTCTTCGATGAGCTGCTCGACGAGGATCTCGCCGGCGCGATCGGCGCGCCGTACCTCGAACGCCTGCGCGCGACGGAGTACCACACGGCGCTGTGCCTGCTGCTCGAGCTCGACCGTCGCTTCTCCCCGTTCTACTGGACGAACATCGCCGATACGCAGATCCCGTTCGTCGGGCTGATCGAGCACACGAACTTCATCGATCGCGCGCGCTATGCGGGCCGGCGCTTCCTCTACGTCGCCAACTACCTGGCTCCCGGCGATCCGCTGCTGGCGCTGAGCGAGGAGGAGCTGCTGGAGGCCTACATGCCGGGCCTGCGGGCGGTGCGGCCGGACTTCTCGAGGGACTGGATCCGCGCGCGCTGGCTGCACCGCGAGGCCGCCGCGCAGCCGATCGTGACCGTCGGCTACCACGAGCGCATCCCCCCGCTGCAGACCGGCGTGCCCGGCCTCGTGCTGGCCAACACGACGCAGATCTATCCCGAGGACCGCGGCACGAACTACTCCGTGCGCCTCGGCGGCGACGCGGCGCGCGCGCTGCTGGGCGGCTGAGCGCCGTCGCGCCGGGCCGCTCGCCTGAGCGCGCCTACAGCAGCGCCGACAGGATCGCGCCGATGACGGCGCCGATCACGAGCATCGAGCCGAGCACGACGGTCAGCACGCCGACGACGAGCGGGCGCGGCACGAGCCCGATCGCGCGGCGGGCCAGCGCGGCGGGACGCACGGTGCGCAGCACGGCGACGGTGCCGGCCGCGCGGCCGAGCATGCCGCCGCCCCAGCGCTCGACCTCCGCGCCGCGAACGCGTCCTTCCCATGCCAGCACCATCGCCTGCGCCTCGCGGCGCGCCTTGCGCCGGCGGCGCGGAAGCGCGTCCAGGCGCCCGCGCCAGTAGACCAGCGAGTCGCGCGCCTCGGCGGGGGAGGGACCGCGCAGCAGCTCTGCGACGTCGTCCTCGTGAGCGTGCGGAGCCAGCGTGGGCATGGGTCGATGATAGATGCTGTCGGTCGCCGTCAGGCGCGCATCGAGCGAACCGCGCTGCGCGCGCTGCACAGCAGCGCGATCAGCAGCGCAAGCGTGCCCGCCGCCGCCGCGACGATCCCCGCGCGGCCGAACTCGAGGTAGACGAGCGCCTGCCAGAGGTTGATGTGGCGGCGGTTGGCGTCGGCGGGGATTCCGGGGGCGCCGGTCGCGGCGATCGTCCTGCGCGCGAGCGCCGGCACCTCGGCGTACTGGCGCACGATCTGCGGCCCGTCGGTGCCCGCGCGCTTTCGCAGCGCGTCCTGCGGGCCGAGCAGCTGCGTCCCCAGCGGCGCCAGCACCGCGCAGAACGACAGCGCGAAGCCGATCGCGAACAGCGCGCCCGCGGCGCGCATGCGCCGCACGCTCTCGCCGATCCACGGCGCGAGCAGCACGAGCACGACGGCGACGCCCGGGATCAGCAGCCGCGGGCCCCAGGCCCAGCCGCCCTCCCAGGAATGCCACGTCGCGCCGAGCACGAACACGACGGCGAACAGCGCGAGCGCCATCGCGACCGTCGAGCGCTCCCGCTTCCGCCAGGCGGAGAGCGCCGCGACCGGCACGAGCAGGATCGCCGGCGCGAACAGCAGGACCGACTTCTCGGGCGACAGCAGCAGCCCGCCCGCCCCCTCCCACAGCGGCGTCGTGAAGCCCGGGTCGACCGGCTCGCGATAGCCGAACTCGAGCGCCTCGCCGAAGCGCGCGAGGTTGTAGGCGACGGTGATCGCGGCGGCGATCGCCAGCGGCGCCATCGCGCGCAGGACGCCGCGCGGGCCGCCGCCGCGGGCGAGCACGAACACGCCGAGCAGCGGCGCGAGCGCCGCCGACTGCGGGCGCGCGAGCACGGCCAGCGCGAGCGCGGTCCCGGCCTGCAGCCGATGTCCGGCGAGCACGCGCTCGACCATCACGACGACGCCGAGCGCGACGAGCGGCTCGGAGAAGAAGTCGCGCCCGTAGGGCAGCAGGTAGGTGCCCAGCACGGTGCCGGCCGCGACGAGCGCCGCGGCCGCGCGCGGCGCGCCGAGGCGGCGGCCGAGCACGTACAGCGCCGCTGCGAGCGCGCCGCCGACGAGCGGCATCAGCGACGCCGCACCGCCGGACTCGAGCGTGCGGACGTGGCCGGTCAGCTCACCCAGCGGCTGCGCGAGGCCGACGGGGATCAGCGACAGCAGCGGAAGCAGCAGTCCGTACTTCGAGTAGTACTCGCCGTCGCTGCCGAGCACGCCGAAGTGCTGCGGGACGGCCAAACTGCCGTCGTGGACGAGCGAGCGCGCGACCTCGAGCATCGAGCCGCCGTCGTCGTTGGTGACGTAGGCCTGCCCGACGAGCAGCAGGAACAGCGCCACGCTGCCGCCGATCCACGACGCCGACCTGCGGTCGGCGGCCGGCAGCGGCATGGTCAGCGCGCCACCTCCTCGTAGACCTGCCAGGTCGCGCGTGCGGCGTCCAGCCACGTCCACGGCGGCGGCGCCGGCGCCGGGCGGCGCGCCGCGACGCCGGCCGCCAGCAGGCCCTCGAGGTCGCCCTGCTCGACGAACGTCGCACGGTCGCCGAGGACCTCGCGCAGCACCGGCAGGTCGGACGCGACGACCGGCGTCCCGCACGCCAGCGCCTCGACCGTCGGCAGGCCGAACCCCTCGTCGTCGGAGGGAAACACGAGCGCGCGGGCGCCGGAGTAGATCGCGGCGAGGTCCTCGTCGGGCACGTGGCCGGTGAGCGTGACGTCGGGCAGCTCGTGCGCCCACGGCCGCGTCGCGCCGACGAGCACGAGCGGCAGCGCGCGCGGCGTCCGGGCGAGCGCGGCGATCCGCTTGCGCGGGTCGGGCGTCTGCAGCCCGCCGACCCACAGCAGGTAGTCGTCGGGAAGCTCGTAGCGCTTGCGGGCCGCCGCGACCTCCTGCGTCGTGCGCTCGCGCAGGCCGGGCGCAGGCGCCTCGTGGATGACCGTCAGGTGCGAGAGCTCGAGCCCGAGATGCTCCATGACCTCCTCGGCGACGATCGCGGTCGGCACGATCACGCGCGCCGAGCGCTCCACGGCGAGGTAGCGCATGCGAAAGCGGATGCCCGTGCGCAGGTACTCGCTGCGACGCTTGAGCGGGACGACGTCGTGCAGCGTGACGACCTGCGGGCAGGGCGGGCGCAGCAGCGCGCCGTCGATCCACGGCGAGTGGAAGACGTCGACGCGCCGCGGGCGGTGCGTCTCGGTCAGCTCGTGCTCGCCGGCCGTCTCGCGCAGCGCCGCGAGCAGCGCGCTCGTGTAGCGCCCGATCCCGCGCGGGTCCGGCGCCGGGCGCGCGTCGAAGGCGGCCCTCATCGCCCGGCCGCCTCGAGCAGGATCGCCTCGACGCGGTCGGCGTAGGCGTCGGCGCCGAAGCGCTGCGCGCTCGCGCGCGCGCAGGCGCCCATCTCGGCGCGCCGGCCGAGCACCTCGAGCACCGCGGCGGCAAGCTCGTCCGGGCGCCCGGGCGCGACGAGCCGTCCGGTCTCGCCGTCGGCGACCACCTCCGCGAGGCCGCCGACGCGCGTCGCGACGACCGGCGTGCCGGCCGCCATCGCCTCGGCCAGCACGGTGCCGAAGGGCTCCTGGCGCGAGGGCGCGACGAGCACGTCGAAGTGGCGCATGACGGCCGCGCCGTCGGCCACCCACGGCACGTGCTCTACGCCCTCGGCGGCCTTGACCCGAGCGGCGTACTCGGGCGCCGAGTCGTAGGGGTCGTCGCCGACGAGCACGATCCGCGCCCCCGGAGCGCCGGCGTGGATCGCCGCGGCCGCGCGCGCGAGGTCGAGCGGGCCCTTGCGCGGCTCGATCCGCCCGACGAAGCCGACGACCGGGCCAGGGCGGGCGCTGCCGGCATCAGCCGGCCAGGGCGCTGGGACGTCGGGCACGTCGAGCTCGACGGGGCAGTAGACGACGTGGGCGTCCAGGCGCGGGCGCAGGCGCTCGGCGACGGCGCCCGAGTCGGCGAGCACGGCGTTCGCCAGCGACCAGATGCGCGGCACGCGGTCGACGATGTCGTGCACGTGCAGCACCGTGCGCCGGCCGGCGAGCGCGGGCAGCAGGCGACCGCAGACGGTGGCGTTGAGGTAGACGAGGTCGGCGTCGCGCGACAGCCTGCGCGCCCGCGGCCAGCTCGCGACGGCGCGCGCGCCCGCGCCGCGGCCCAGCCCACCGAGATCCAGCCGCCGCACCGGCAGCCCGGCGTCGTCCAGCGGGCCGGGCGCCGGGGTCGTGAGCGTCAGCTCGTGACCGCGCGCGAGCAGGCGCCGCGCGAGGCGCAGCAGCCCGATCTCGGCGCCGCCGGGGTGGGCGACGGCACACACGGCGAGGATCCGCACGCCGGGATCGTCGCAGGAGGCGGGCCGCAGCGGATGTGTCGGTCTCGTCTGAGCGCAAGCTCAGCGCCGCACCGCGGCTGAGAACGACGCCGCGCTGCTAGGCGGCGTGGGCGATCGGCCGGTCCGGCGTCATCGCGCCGGTCCAGTCGAAGCGCTCGAGCTCGAGCGCGCGGCCCGCATGGCGGGCCTCGACGATGATGCCCCACGGCTTGGGATGGACGCGCACCTCGGCGCGCGGATGGCGCCGGCGCAGACGGATGATCTCTTGAATCTGATCTGTTGTGAGCTCTTGAGCCATGTCGTCAGCCTGCCAGCACGGCTCCCGCTCGGCCATACGGTCAGCAGGCCGGTTGTGGTACGGGTGGCCACACCACTGCCTCAGCGCGGTGTCTGCTGGTGCAGCGCGAGCCGCCAGCCCGCTGTCCGGCGGACATACAGGCTGGCGATCAGCGCCGAGTAGCTCGCGCCCTCGCGCTCGGCGACCACGCCGTAGACGACGACCGCGGCGCCGGCCGCCGGATGCAGGACCCGGGGCGCCTCGAGCTCGAACGAGGACCAGGGAGCGCCGCTCATCGAGTCGAGGATCTGCTCGCGGTCGGTCAGCAGCATGCCACCGGGCAGCAGCATCGCGATCTCGTCGTCGAGGACCTCCTCGTAGAACGCTCGCGCGGCGCCGCCTCCGGCCGACAGCGCCTGCCAGCCGCTGCGCTCCAACTCGATCAGCTCGTCGTCGGCGCCCATCCGAGGCGCGGATACCCGGATGCGATCGGTCGGTAGCGTGAACCCGGTGCCTCCGCGGACCGGCCTCCACGATGCCGTCTGGGCGACCGTGCCGCACGACGCGCGGCCGGAGCGCTTCGTACGGCGTCGCGAGTTCCTGCTCGCGCACGTGCACGCCGGGGAGGACGTGCTCGACGTCGGCTGCGGCGCCGGCGAGTTCAGCGCCGCGCTGCTCGAAGCGGGTGCGCGGCCGGTCGCCGTCGACGTCGCGCGCGAAGCGCTGCGGCGTGCGACCGACCGCGTGCCGGGCCTCGAGACGCGCCTCTGGCACCCCGGCGAGCCGCTGCCGGTCGACGACAACGCGGTCGACGCCGTCTGGGCGGGCGAGGTGATCGAGCACGTCGTCGACGTCGCGCCCTGGCTCTCCGAGCTGCGCCGCGCGTTGCGGCCGCGCGGCACGCTGCTGCTGACCACGCCCCACCACGGGCCCGCGAGGATGATCGGGCTCGCGCTCAGCCCGCGCCGCTTCGCCGAGCACTTCGAGCCGCGCGCCGATCACGTGCGCTTCTACTCGCCGCGCACGCTGCGCGCGCTGCTGGACGACCTCGGCTTCGACGTGCGGGAGCTGCGCGCGCGCCGCTCGACGATCCTCGCGCGCGCGGCGCGGACCTGATGCGCGTCCTGCTCGACACGACCTACGCGCTGCGCGGCCCGAGCGGCACCGGCGTCTACCTCGAGCGACTCACGAAGGCGCTGCGCGACGAGGGCGTCGAGGTCGTCGAGGCCGCAAACGAGCGCCGCCCCGAACCCGCCGGCGGCGGCCTCGCGAGCGCGCGCAACCTCGCGCACGACGCGTGGTGGACGCAGGTCGAGCTGCCGCGCCGCGCCCGCGGCGCGCGCGCGGACGTGCTGCACCACCCGCTGCCCGCGCTCGCCGCGCGTGCCGGCGTCGCGCAGGTCGTGACGATCCACGACCTCGCCTTCGAGCGCCTGCCCGACTGCTTCGCCCCGGCCTACCGGCGCTGGTCGTCGCTGACGCACCGCCGCGCCGCGCGCGGCGCCGACGCGGTCGTGTGCGTCTCGCAGACCACGCGCCGCGACGCGCTCGCGCGCTGGGGAGTGGACCCGCGGGCGATCGTCGTCGCGCCGCACGGCCCGGGCCAGCAGCCGCGGCTCGTCGCCGCCGTGCGCGCCGAGCACTTCCTCTACGTCGGCGACGACGAGCCGCGCAAGAACCTCGGCCTGCTGCTCGACGCGCACGCGCGCTACCGCGCGGAAGCGGGGCCGATCGCGCTGCCGCTCGTGCTGGCCGGCCGCGCGCGCGCCGAGCGACCGGGCGTGCGCTGCGAGCCCGAGCCGAACCTGGCCAAGCTGCTCAACGGCGCCGCCGCGCTCGTGCACCCGGCGCTGCACGAGGGCTTCGGCCTGACCGCGCTGGAGGCGATGAGCGCCGGCGTGCCCGTGATCGCCGCGCGCTCGCCCGGCCTCGCGGAGACCGTCGGCGAGGCGGCGCTGCTCGTCGACCCCTACGACGCGCAGGCGCTTGGCGTCGCGCTGCGGCGCGTCGCCACCGAGCCCGGCCTGCGCGCCGATCTCGCCCGCCGCGGCAAGCAGCGCGCCGCGGGCTTCTCCTGGCAGGCCTCGGCGCGCGCCCACATCGAGGCCTATACGCTCGCTCTCGAACGATGAAGGTTGCGATCCTCGGCACGCGCGGCATCCCCGCGTCCTACAGCGGCTTCGAGACGGCCGCCGAGCAGCTCGCCAGCCGGCTGACGCAGCGCGGCCACGAGGTCATCGTCTACTGCCGCCCGCACGTCGTCGACCGCCGCCTCAAGGAGCACAAGGGCGCGCGCCTGGTGCACGTCCCGGCGATCCGCAACAAGTACCTCGACACCTTCAGCCACACGTTCTTGTCCTCGCTGCACTGCGCGCGCCGCGTGCGCCCGGACGTCGCGCTGTTCTTCATCGCGGGCAACAGCCCGATGTGCCTGCTGACGCGCGGGGCCGGCATCCCGACGGTCATCAACGTCGACGGCCTGGACTCCGACCGCTCGAAGTGGCCGGCGGTCGCCAAGGCCTACCTGCGCTTCGCCGAGCGCAACGCGCCGAAGTGGTCGGACACGGCGATCACCGACTCGCACGCCGTCGCGGAGATCTTCGAGCAGCGCTACGGCCAGCGCATCGGCGTCGTGCCCTACGGCGTCGAGGATCCGGGCCACACCGGCACTGACACGCTCGAGCGCCTCGGCCTGCAACCGGGCAAGTACGTGCTGTTCGTCGGGCGCCTGGAGCCCGAGAACAACCCGCACGTGCTCGTCGAGGCGTTCTCGCGGATCTCCGGCGAGCGCGCGCGCGACATGAAGCTCGTCGTCGTCGGCGGGGCGCCCTACGCGCACGACTACATCAAGCAGGTGCAGCGCGCCGGCGATCCGCGCGTCGTCTTCCCGGGCTACGTCTTCGGCCGCGGCTACTGGGAGCTGCAGCACCACGCCTACGTCTTCTGCGCGCCGACCGAGGTCGGCGGCACGCACCCGGTGATCCTCGAGGCGCTCGCGGCCGGCAACTGCGTGCTCGTCAACGACCACGCGCCGAACGTCGAGACCGTCGGCGACGCGGGACTGATGTTCTCGGGCAAGGAGGGCGTGCCGTCGCTGAC
The DNA here is from genome assembly GCA_963729125.1 of uncultured Actinomycetes bacterium. Taxonomy (GTDB): domain Bacteria; phylum Actinomycetota; class Thermoleophilia; order Solirubrobacterales; family Solirubrobacteraceae; genus CADCVQ01. The sequence goes on along the minus strand of CAVSML010000007.1, from coordinate 336,843 downwards.
GGCGCAGCTCGAGCGCCTGTTCGACGAGCCCGAGCTCGTCGAGCACTACCGCGGCCGGGCGCGCGTGCGCGCGCAGCGCTACTCGTGGGACGCCGTCACCGACGAGTACGAGCAGCTGCTCGTCAGCGTGCGCGAGATGGGCGGCCCCGGCGGCCTGCCGGTCGAGCTCGTCGACGGCGGCTCAGCGCGTGACGGAGACGGCCGCGGCGCGGCTGGCGAGCGCCCGCGAGCCGTTGGTCCAGCGTAGGCGCACGTAGCCCGAGCCGGGCACGCGCACGCTCGTGTTGAAGTAGTGGCGCGGGCCGGCGACCGTCACGCGCTTGCGAGAGCGCCAGCGCTTGCCGCCCCTGGAGCGCCACTGGATCGAGACGACCGGGCGCGTCGTCGCGTCGGCGGCGCGCAGCATGCCGAAGAGCCGCACCGGCGTGGCGCGGCGCACGCGCGGGTTCTTCAAGAACAACGGCGTGATGTACGCCTTGTAGGACGGCTTGCGCTTGCCGCTGAGCAGCGTCAGCCCGCTCTGGAAGGTCCGCCACGCCAGCTGCGGGTTGGTCTTCGTGCTGACGCCCGCGACCGGCGCGTCGTCGACGAGCAGGAACTGGCTCAGCGTGCGGACGTTCACGTTGCGCGCGGCGATGTACTCGGCCTGGTTGATCCACGCCGCCTGCAGCGAGAAGCTCGGGGCGTAGGGGTCCGGCCGGGTCTGGTAGCCGTACTCGGTGAGGTACAGGGGCACGCCGCGCGAGGTCTGCGTGCGCTGCCCGTAGCGCTGGTAGACGCGCCGCAGCTCGCGGCTGAGGTCGCCGAGGTTTCCCATCGTCACCCAGTCGCGCGGCTTGGGCCTCGCGTCCGGCGGCGCCAGCAGGTCGTAGGGATGATGGGCGTAGCCGGTCGCGCGAAACAGCGCCGGGTTGTCGGCGACGAACTGGGCCGGGTTGTTCTGCGGGCACGAGCGCACCTCGGCCGAGGTGCCCTTGAGCAGGTTGAGGTTGTCGTCGAGGCAGTACAGGCGGCGCAGGAAGCGCAGCGCGTCGAGCGAGCGGCTGATGCCCTTGTCGCGCTCGGTGCCCTGCGGCGCGGTCTCGCCGACGAGGATCGTGTCGGTGCCGTGGCCGGTGGCGGCCAGCGCCCGCCACGCCCCCGCGACGAGCGCGCGGTAGGTCCCGGGCGCCGCCTCGACGAAGCGGCGTGGGTTGCGCGGGTCTGGCGCCCATTGCGGGGTCAGCCAGCCTGCCTGGTTGGGCTCGTTCCAGATCGACCAGTAGTCGACGCGCGGCAGGCCCTCGTAGCTGCCGCTGTAGCGCTTGCCGACGGCGGCGACGAACTGCTCGAACTCGGCCGGGTTCGGTCCGAAGTTCTTCTGCAGGTCCTCGCGCGGCGACGTGGCGGCGGCCCAGCGCGGCACCGGCGAGGTGAGATTGAGGTTCACGAGGATGCCGCGATTGAGCGCCGCGCGGATGAGACGGTCGTAGCGCTCCCAGTTGGCCGCCGGGTACTGGGCCGGGTCGGTCGCGTCGAACTGCGGCTTCTGCAGCTGGTCGTTCGCGGGCGCGACGACGTCCCAGAAGACCGACACGCGGATGCGGTCGACGCCGAAGGAGCGCAGCTGGTCGAGCGTGTTCTCCATCTTGTCGGGGGCCCCGTAGACGAGCAGGATGTCGTCCTGGAAGGTCGACTCCTGGGTCACCGAGGCCGAGGCCGCAGAGGGGAGGCCCGCCAGCAGGAGCGCGGCGGCGAGAAGGGGAAGTAGTCGTTTCACTTGGTCTTGGCGCGGGAGGCGGCGATCCGCTTGCGTGCATCCAGGAACACGCCCAGCGGGCGCGAAGAGCGGGGATCAAGATAGACCGCGCGGCGACTTGCCGTCACCGCGGCCTGCAGCCGGCCGTCCGACAACTCGAACGTTGCGAGCTGGATCCAGGGCTCCGGATTGTCGGGTTGCAGGCGCACCGCCTGCTCCAACGCGGCCCGCGCCTGAATCTGGCGGTCGCCTGCCTGCTGCTCGATCCGAGCGAGCTTGAACAGCGGATCGACGGCCAGTGGGTTGCGGTCGATCGCCTGCCGCGCCTGTGCGCGGGCGCCGTTGACGTCGCCGGCCTCGAGCGTCTGCAGCGAGCGTTGAGCGACCTCGTCGGAGCGCAGCGGCTGCCACGCCGTCCACGCCGCGACGAGCGCGAGCAGTGCCACCGCAACGGCCGCGATGGCGCGCGAGCGCTCGTGCAACCCGGCGCGCAGGCGCTCGCGCAACCCGCCGTGCGCGCGCCGCGCCTCGGGCGCGCCGAGCGGCCCGCGCCCGCACACCCAGCCCGCCGCCAGCAGCGCGGCGGCCGCGTTGGCCGGCACGAACCACGTCCAGTCGATCGTGGAGTGCACGCCGAAGACGAGCACGATCGCGACGAGCGTCAGCAGGCCGATGCGCTCGGGCGAGAAGTCGCGCGCGGCGGCCCGCCCGCGCAGCCCGGTCGCCGCCGCCGCGCAGGCAAGCCAGGCGGCCGTCAGCGCGAGGCTCAGCGCCAGGCCCACGAGCCCGAGGTCGGCGAGCGTCTGCACGACGTAGCCATGGGCCTGGCGGACCGCCGGGGCGGCCGTGCGGTAGCGCTTGCGCACCGTCGCGTAGCCGCCGGCGCCGACGCCGACCAGCGCGTTGTCGGCGAAGATCTGCAGCGCCTCGTCCCAATAGCGCGCGCGCACGCTGCCCGCGGACGTCAGCCGGCTGGGGTCGTTGATCGGCAGCGCCGCGTGGGGATCGGTCAGCGAGTGCCAGCTGCTGGAGATCGAGTCCCCGAGGCCCTTGTCCGACAGCGCCATCTTCCCCGCCACGCCGACGGGCACGAGCGCGAGGCAGGCGAGCAGCGCGACGCCGATGCGCTCGCGGGCGCGCGGGCTCGGCGGCTTCGCGGCGGCGACGAAGCCGACGGCGAGGCCGGCGATCGTCAGCACCGCGAGCAGCACGACCACGAGCACGGTCAGCTGCACGCCGGCCTGCTCGCGCAGGTCAAGCGGGACGCGGTCGTCGCTGAGCGCGTTCTGCGAGAACGCCCACGCCGCGGCGAGGCCGGCACCCGTTCCGCCGACGAGCAGCACTGCGGCGCCGCGCAGGCGCAGCGGCTTGACCGTCAAGAGCCAGAAGCCGGCGCCGGCCGCGGCAGCGAGCAGCGCGCCGCGCGAGTAGGACAGCAGGATCGTCAGCCCGAGCAGCCCGAGCGCGGGGTAGGCGAGCGCGTTGAGCGTCTGGTGGCCCGTGCGCCGGCTGCCCAGCCACAGCAGTCCCGGGACCCCGAGCGCCGCCATCAGCCCGACGCTGTTCCAGTAGCCGAAGGGCTCTGAGAGGCGCGCGTAGAGCTCGTCGGGGTTCAGCGGACCGGGGGCGAGCTTCGTCAGCACGGCATACGCGCTGATGACGACCGCCGACAGCGTGATCGCCCCGAGCACCGCGCCCCAGCGCCCCGGCACGACGTGGGCGAGCGCGGCGGCGGCGGCGAAGACCGCGGCGTAGGCGAACGTGCGGTTGGCCTCCAGCCAGGCGTCGGAGGGGTTGGCGGCCCACGTCGGCGACAGCGCCGTCAGCACCGACAGCGCGAGCAGCAGGGCGACCGGCCACGCGCCCCACAGCCGCGTCCGCCGCGGTGCCAGCAGCAGCGAGCCGGCGACCGCCAGCCCCCCGCCGAGGATCAGCGCCATCACCGACGGCGTGGCGCGACCGAGCTGCAGCCCGCCGTCGGCGCTGAAGGCGACCGCGCAGAGGATCGCCGCGAGGCCCGTGGTCAGCAGCGGCTGGGCCGCGAGGCCCGGAACGCTCAGCGTGCCGACGCGTGGGCCGTCGTCAAGCGCGGCGGGCGTTGACAAGGCTCTGGATGCGAGAGGCCGCGAGCGCGAGCGCTCCGGCGAGCAGCAGCGCGAGCAGGACGATCAGCGGCGTCGGCAGGCCGGCGTCGGCGCCCGCGCCGGGCGCGCGGCCGACGTCGGCCGCGATCACCACGGGTTCGGCGCCGGCGCTCGCGCCAGACAGCGTGCGGGTCGCCTCGGCGGCCGCGGCGCGATCCTCGGCCGAGGCCGCGGCGAGCTGGTCTGCGGCGGGCGCCGTCGACGGGCCCTGGCCGCCCGTGCTGCCGCCGCCGGTCGTGCCACCGCCCGTGGCGCCGCCCTTCGAGCCGCCCTTCGTCGCGGCGGCCTCCTGGGCGCGGGCGATGATGTCGCGGCAGTTGCCGTACTGGTCGGCGTCGGCGGGCAGCTGCGCGAGCGCGTCGCGGTACTCCTTCTGCGTGTAGGTCTTCGACAGCACCTCGTCGTCGGAGCAGTCGTCGATCACGGTCCTGCCCGAGCCCAGCGCCGCCGGGGCCCACGACAGCAGCGCGAGCAGGGCGAGGGCGGTGGTGAGGAGCTTTCGCATGATCGTCACCGTAGCGAGCCGAGCGCGCCGCAGAACCCGGCCGCCCACGCATCGAAGGTGTAGATGGAGACGTCGCGGCGGGCGTTCGCGCCGAGCCTCGCGCGCAGCCCGTCGTCGTCGTGCATGCGCCGCAGCGCCGCCGACAACGCCGCGCGATCGCCGGCCGGCACGACGAGGCCGTTGCGCTCGTGGCGAACCAGGCCGCCCGCGACGGCGCCGACCTCGTCTGAGGCGATGATGGGAGTGGACTGGTTCATGGCCTCGTTGGCGACGAGCCCCCAGGGCTCGCGGAAGCTACGCGTTCGCAGCGACGGTATGACCAAGACGTCGGCGGCCGCCAGGAAGTTGCGCACCTGCTCGGGCGGCTGATGGCCGACGAAGGCGACCGCGCCGCCGGCGGGGCTCCGGGGGGGCCCGGAGCCCGCGCCGACGAGGACGAGCGCGGCGGTTGCTCCAAACTGTGTCGAACGCCAAGCGTCCAGGAGCACCACGGCGCCTTTTCCCCCGCTCGGTCGCCCGAGAAACGCCGCGTTGAACCGAGCCGGCTTGTCGGCGTCCACGCGCTCGCCCCAGAACGCGTTGTCCACGGCCTGCGGCGCGACGTGCACGTTGCGCGCCCCGCGAGCGCGCACGAAGGCCGCGACGTGCGGCCCGTAGGTGACGATCGCGTCGGCGTCGCGGTACAGCGCGGCGAGCAGCGGCGCGCCCGCGGCGAGGTGCGCCGGGGTGCGCGGATGCGCCCACAGCGCCGTCCACAGCACGAACGGCACGCGCGCCGTGCGCGCCCCCGCCCACGCCGCCGGCAGCGCTCTGCGGCCGGCCGTGCCGCAGACGACGGCGCCGTAGGCGCGAGAGGCGGCGATCGCGCGGATCTCGCGCTGCTCGACGAAGCGGTGCGGGACGCCCGGATCGGCGACGGCGCCGGTCGCGTGCCACGAGCGCCCGCCGAAGATCGCAAGCTCGATCGGCACGCGGCGGTGCAGCGCCTGCAAGGCGCCGGCGCGCTCGGGCGGCACGTGGTTGGTGACGAACAGGACGGGCTTCATCGCGCGGGCCTGAGCGCCTCCTCGTAGGCGGCGAGCGTGGCCGCGCCGCAGGCCTGCCACGAGAACGCTCGCTCGACGGTCTCCCGGGCACGCTCGCCGGCGGCGCGGCGGTCGCGCAGCAGGGCGTCGATCGCCCCGGCAAGCGCGGGCACGTCGCCGGCCGCGACGACCTCGAGGCCGCCGCCGGCGCTGCGGATCTCCTGCGGGCCGGGCTCGCCGCGGGCGCCGATCGCCGGCAGCCAGCCGGCCATCGCCTCGACGTAGGCGACGCCGAACGCCTCGTCGCTCGAGGGCATCGCCAGCAGGCTCGCGCGGCGGGTGCGCGCCAGCGCCTGCTCGTGGGGCAGCTGGCCGGCGAGCTCGACGCGCCCGCCCATCTCGAGCTCGGCCGCGAGCCGGCGCAGCGCGCCGAGCTCCGGGCCGTCGCCGATCACGAGATAGCGCAGGTCCGGATGGCGATCGCGCAGCAGCGCGACGGCGCGCAGCACGTCGGCGTGGCGCTTGCGCGCGATGACGTGGCCGGTCGTCACGACCGTCGGGTCGGCGTAGGGCTCGGCGGGCGCGGCCGGCAGGTCGCTGCCGAGGCGCACGACGCGCGTCGCGGGCGCGCCGAGCACGCGGCAGCGGCGCTCGATGCCGGCGCTGTTGGCGAGCACGAGGCGCGCGCGCCCGAGCGCCGCGCGCACGGCCTGCGCTCCCGCGGCCGACCCGGGCGCGGTATGAAAGACGTCGCCGCCGTGGACCGAGACGACAAGCGGCCGCGCCACGCCCGAGCGCCGCACGGCCTCGCCGGCCGGCACCGCGTTGTGGGCGTGGACGAGGTCGTAGGCGAAGCCGCGGCGCAGCGCGCGCAGCGCGATCGCCAGCGACGGCGCCGCCCAGCGCCCCCAGCTGCCATACGAGCGCCCCCGCACGGGGCTCAGGAACGGGACGTAGGCGACCTCGATGCCGTCGAGCGTCGCACGCGGCGGCTGTGCGAGCGCGCTCGCCGCGGCGCGGGCGGCGGCGCGTGCGCCGCCGCGCAGGGCCGAGCGCGGCGGCAGCGGGCGGTGCAGCACGAGCACGCGCACGTCGGCGCCGGCGTCGCGCGCGGCGATCGCCTGGCGGTGGGCCCAGACCCCGAGCACCGGGTCGGCGCGGCGCGGATAGAACTCCGCGACGACGGCGACCCTCATGACAGCCGCCGCGACCAGCGCGCCTCGTCGCGCGTCACGTACGGGCGCGAGGCGAGAAACGCGCGCGCCTCCGCGACCGCCTCCTCGCGGGCGTAGCCGCCGCCGACCGGCGTCGCATGGAGGATCGGCGTCGCGTCGACGACCCCCACCGGCCAGCCGTGCTCGCGCGCCAGCGCCGACCAGTGCGAGTCCAGGCCCCAGCCCATCCGCAGCTGCGCAAACGGCAGCAGCGCCGCGAACGTCGAAGCGGCGAACGCCGTCACCGGCCCGATCTCGGCGAAGCGCGTCTGGCGCACCGCGCCGCCGGGCCGGCGGCGCGTGACCCGCCAGGCGGCGTGCGAGTGCAGCCGGTGCGCCGGCTGGGCGAGCAGCAGGCCGGCGTCCTCGGCGCACAGCAGGAAGCGGTCGAGGAAGCCGCGCGGCAGGACGACGTCGTCGTCGACGACGAGCACCCAGTCGTGGCCGCCGGGGGGATCTGCGGCGAGCAGCTCGTTGAGATGCTCGAACTTGCCGCCGGTGCCCATCGCGACCGTCCGCATCGCGATCTCGTGGCGCGTGCGATGCAGCTCGATGCGCGCGGCCGTCATGAGCCGGCCCGGGCGCTCGATGCCGAGCACGAGCACGCGCCGCCGCGGCGGGCTGCTGCGCGCGGCGCGATCGAGCCGGCGCACGCGACCGGCGGCCTCGAGGTCGAGCAGCGCGTCGGCGGCGCGCAGCAGTGGCCGGCGCAGCCCACGGACGGTGCCGCTCTCCCCCGACGACCAGTCGGGGTCCGGATCGCCGCCTTCCCGGGCGCCGGGCAGCGCGCGCAGGCGGCCGAGCGCGTGGGCGGCGAGCACGATCCCGTTCGGACAGCCAAAGCGCACGACGTGCGCCAGGCAGCCCGCGAGCACGCGCAGCTCGCGCATCCGAGACGGCGCGCTTGCGCGGTGCACGTCGTAGCGGCGGCTCTTGCGGCCGCGGTCGTAGGCGACCCGTGCGAGCGAGCGCAGGCGCGCGTCGTCGCCCGCGCGGCGGTGGTCGAGGCCCGCGGCAGCCACGTAGCGGATGCGCCCGCCGCGAGCCAGCAGGCGCTCCTGCCACTCCTGCTCGTCGCCCGCGCCGTCGATCTGCGGCGACTCGTCGAAGGCTCCGGCGCGCTCGAGCGCGCCGCGGCGCAGCGTCATGTTCGCGCCCCAGGCATGCTCGACGTCGCGATCGTCGGGGCCGAGCTCCTGGGTCGTGATCGGCGGCGACTCGCGGCCGCACGAGCGCAGCGGGTGGTCCTCGAAGCGCGCGTGGATCGGCCCGGTCAGCACGCCGACGTCGGGCTCGGCGCGCGCGTCGGCCTCCAGCAGGGCCGCCAGCCAGCCGGGGCGCACGGCGACGTCGTCGTCGACGAACACCAGCAGGTCGGCGCGGGCCGCGGCGATGCCGGCGTTGCGCGCGGAGTTCAGGCCGCGCGAGCAGGGGTTGGGCTGATAGCGCGCCCGGTGGCGGGCGGCGACCTCGCGAGTCGCGTCGTCGGGGCCGTCGTCGACGACGAGCATCTCCGCGCCGGCCGCCGCGGCCTGCGGGGCGATCGAGGCGAGCGCCACGTCGAGGTACCCCGCCCGCGCGCGGGTGGGGATGATGATGCTCGCCGTCGGGCCCATTGCGTCGAGAGTCTAGGTTTGGCACACCCGCACGGCCGATCCGCCGTCCGCGCGCCCCTCCCGTGATCCTCTTCCTGCACAACCGCTACCGCACGACGGGGGGCGAGGAGCGCGTCGTCGACGACCTGCTGTGGCTCGTGCGCGAGCAGCTCGGCGAGGACGCGCAGCTGCTCGGGCGAGACAGCGCGGCGATCGGGCGTGGGCGCGCCGCGGCGGGCCTGCTGCGCGGCGGCCTCGATCCCGCGCGGGTCGGCGAGGCGGTGCGCCGCAGCGGCGCGCGCGTCGTCCACGCCCACAACCTCAACCCGTCGCTGGGCTGGCGCGCGCTGGCCGCCGCGCAGGCGGCGGGGGCGCGAACCGTGCTGCACCTGCACAACTACCGTCTCGTCTGCGCCGTCGGCACGTGCTTCACGCGCGGCGCGGACTGCACGCGCTGCCACGGCCGCGACACGCGTCCGGGGGTGCGCCTGAACTGCCGCGGGACGGGGGCCGAGGCGGCGGTCTACGCCGCCTCGCTGGCGCTGTGGCAGCGGCGGCTGCTGGCGCACGCCGACGCGGTCGTCGTGCCCAGCGTGTTCGCAGGGCAGCGGTTGTGTGCGCTGGGCGCACCGATCGACCCTGCCCGCCTGCACGTCGTCGGCCACGTCGTGCGAGACGTCGTGGCGCGTTCGACGGCGGCCGGCGGCAGCCACGCGCTGGTCGCCTCGCGGCTGGCGCCCGAGAAGGGCGTCGACGTGGCGATCGCCGCCTGCGCCGCGGCCGGCGTCGCGCTCGTGATCGCCGGCGACGGTCCGCTGCTGGCGCAGCTTCGCGCCGGCGCGCAGGGCACCGATACGCGCTTCGCGGGCCGGGTCGGCGACGGCGAGCTCGCATCCCTGCGGGCGACGGCGGGGCTCGCCGTCGTGCCGTCGCGCTCGGCCGAGACGTTCGGGCTCGCCGCGGCCGAGGCGATGGCGGCCGGGCTGCCGGTCGCGGGCAGCGCGGTCGGCGCCCTGCCGGAGCTCTGCGGCGCGGAGGGCCTCGTCGCGCCGGGCGACGCCGCCGCGCTCGCGCTGGCCGTGCGCGCGCGCTTCGGCGATGGCGCGGCCGGCGAGCGGGGGCGCCGTCGCGTGCTCGATGTCGCAGCCCCGCAGGTGGTCGCCGCGGCGCTCAGCGCCGTCTACGACGGGCGGCGCAGCGGTCCGTGATGAGCCATAGCATGCGCTCGATGCGTGGGAGAGGGGCGATAGGGACGTCGTGCGCGGTGGCGATGCTGGCCGTGCTCGCCCCCGCGTCCGCGCAGGCGCGCAGCGAGACGTTCACGCTGAAGTCCAAGCCGTTCACGCTGTCGGGCTTTCAGACGACCTTCCCGAAGGTCGGCGTGCCGACGCCGAGGCGCTCGGGCTACATCACGCGCATGGACGCCTGGCTCGTCGACGGTCGCGGACGCCGCGTGACGATCCGCGACGTGATGCTGCACCACATCGTGTTCATCAACAACGGCCGGCCCGGCGGGCGGTCGAAGCACAGCTCGTGCCCGGGCCGTGGCGGCGAGCCGTTCTGGGGCACGGGCGAGGAGAAGCAGCCGCTGATCCTGCCGCGCGGCTACGGCTACCAGGTGGCCGGGCGCGACCGGTGGTCGATGCAGGCGATGCTCATGAGCCACTCGCTGCGCGCCCACGTCGTGCGCGTCGTCTTCCGCGTGCGGATGGTGCTCGGCGCCCAGATGCGGCGGGTCAAGCCGCTGTGGCTGCGCGCCAACGGCTGCACGACGCACCCCAGCTACGACATCGAGGGCGACATGCCGCCGGGCGGCGTCCACCAGCGCGAGCACCTCTGGCGGATGCCCCACGACGGGCGGATCGTCGCGACGAGCGCGCATCTTCACGGCAGCGCCTTCGGGATGACGATCAAGCAGCCGCGCTGCGGCGAGCGCACGCTCGTCGACAACCGGCCGCTCTACGGCCATCCCGACGACATCGTCTACCGGGCCAAGCCGGTGCTGCACGAGCCCGGCCCGATCGCCACCGGGCACTTCCTGTCGCAGACCGGGCTGCCCGTGCGCAAGGGCGAGATGCTGCGCGTGACCGGGCTCTACGACGGCACGCGCCCGCACCCGCGCGTGATGGCGATCGCGCACGTGTACGTCGCGCTGGATCGCGAAGCGCCGCGCGCCTGCGTCCCGCGTCCGAAGGATGCCCACATCCTCTGGACGCGCACCGACGGCCGCGAGAAGGCGCCCGAGATGAAGCTGCCGATCCACGGCCTCGGCTCGGACGGCATGGTGCACGAGATCGACCGGCCCCCCGGGAAGGAGGTCGTCGACGAGTCGCCCGAGGTGCAGGTCCGGCTGACCGGCGAGCGCTTCGTGCCCGCCAACCTGTCCGTCGCCCGCGGGACGTCGGTGACGTGGAACTTCCTCGACCGCGCCCGCCACAACGTCACGCTCGCCGCCGGACCGCGTCACGTCGCGTCGGCCAACGTCGGTCGCGGCGCGCACTACTCCCGCGCGCTGAACACGCCCGGCACCTACAAGCTCTTCTGCTACCTGCACCCGATCACGATGACCCAGGTCATCTCCGTGCGACCGTGAGGCGCGCGCGGTCGCGTCAGGGCTTGTCGGACTCCTCGTCGGCGGCCGGCTCCGCAGCCTCGGTCTCGGGCTCGTCGGCCACGACCGGCTGCTCCTCGGCGGCGGCGGGCTCGTCGGCGCCGGCCGGCTCGGCGGGCTCCTCGCGCAGCCCCTCCGCTCCGGCTGCGGGCTCGGCGTCGGATGGCGCGTCGCCGTCACCGCCGTCGCGCAGCGCGGACGACCCAGCGGCCGGAATCCCCGCGTCGGGCTCGGGATCGGGCGCGACCGCCAGCGGCGGCGGGGGATCGGGCGCGGACTTCGCGGCCTCGACGGCCTCCGATGGCGCGGGGCCGGTGTAGACCGGCGCGGAATCGCCCTTCAGCTTGCGTGCCACGGCGGCCCCGACGGCGCCCGCGACGGCCGCGCCGCCGGCGATCTTCAGCCACGGCAGCCTGGCCTTCTTGACCTTCGCCACGCCCTGTCCGGCCTTCTTGCCGATCTTCAGCTCCGACCAGACCTTGGTGACGCCCACCAGCGCGTCCAGCGCCTGGGCGGTCCTGCCCTTGCGTCGTTTGCGCAGCATCATCGGTGCTCCTCGAGATCGTTGGGGCGAGTCTCAACGCCTACCCGGGGGATGGGGCGCCAAACGAGGCTACGGCCTTGCCAGGACCCCGCGCAGCCAGTCGGCGGTCTGCGCGATCCCGTCGCGCACTCCGATCCTCGCCTCCCAGCCGAGCATCGTGCGGGCCTTCTCGACGCTCGGCCAGCGACGCACGACGTCGACCGCGAAGGTCGGCAGGTGCTCGAGCTCGAAGTCCTGCGGGTCGCGCCCGCAGGCCTCCCAGATGATCCGCGCGATCTCGGTCACGGTCAGCTCGTCGGACGCCGAGATGTTGAAGTCCTCGTGCAGGCCGGCCGGCGAGCCCATCGCGGTGACGACGCCGTCGGCGATGTCGTCGATGTGCGTCAGCGTGCGCGTCTGCTCGCCGGAGCCGAAGATCTGCAGCGGGTGCTGGCCCGACAGGACCTTGCGGATCAGGTCGGGTACGGCGTGCGCGATGCCCGGCTCGTCGTCGGGCATCTCGCCCGGCCCGTAGGCGTTGAACGGGCGGCAGATCGTGTAGGGCAGGCCGTGCTCGTCGTGCGCGGCGCGGCACCAGACCTCGCCGGCCATCTTCGAGAAGCCGTACGCCGAACGCGGCATCGGCGTCTGCCACACGTGCTCCTCGGTCGTCGGGTACTCGGTCGCGCGCTCGAAGACCATCGAGCTCGAGACGTACGTGAAGCGCTCGACGTCGTGGTCCAGCGCCGCCTGGATGACGGCGTCGTAGAGCGCCGAGTTGACCGCCGTCAGCGTGTGCGGGAGCTTGTGGAAGTTCGCGATCCCGCCGACGATCGCGGCGAGGTGGATGACGTGCGTGCAGCCAGCCGTCGCCGTGCTCGCTTCTTCGTGTGAGCGCAGGTCGCCGGTGTGCACCTCGCAGCTCTCGCGCATCCACTGCGGGGCGGCGCGCTGGTCGGAGACGCGCACGTCGAACGCCGGGTCGCCGAGCAGTCGGCGCACGACCGCCGCGCCGATCGTGCCGGCGCCGCCCGTGACGAGCACGCGGCTCACGGCAGCGGGACGCGGCCGTTCGTCAGCGCGCTGAGCTCGGAGACGTAGGCGAAGACCTGCGCGGCCCCGAAGCAGTTCCAGGGATCGACGACCAGCGCGTCGCCGCCCGCCAGTGAGGCGATCTGGTGCAGCGGCTCGGGCCCGCGGAACTCGTCGTGGTTGGCGGCGACGACGACCGCGTCGGCCGCCACGACCGCCTCCTCGAACGGCGGCGTCGGCGTCGCGACGCGCGGGTCGTGCACCGCCACGTCGGCCAGCTCGCGCTCGAGCAGGCGCACGAGCTTGTGCGCGAGCGAGTCGCGCTCGTCGTCGGTGTTGCCCTTGAAGGCGAGCCCGAGGACCGCGATCTTGCGGCCGTTGAGCGATCCCAGCCGGCGCTTCATGCCCTCGACGAGAAACAGCGGCACGGACTCGTTGACGCGCGAGACGGCGAGCAGCATGCCGGGGGCGTTGGAGCGCTCCTCGCTGAAGGCGAAGTCCTTGCGCAGGCACGTGCCGGCCGTCAGCCCGGGGCTGGCGATGCCGCCGCGCGGATAGTCGCGGTTGATCAGGTCGATGACGTCGAAGACGTTCGCGCCGTGCTGCTCGCAGTCCATCATCAGCAGGTTGGGCAGCGCGAAGTTCGCGTAGCGCAGGATGTTCGTCCAGATCTTCGCCAGCTCGGCCTGCACCGGCGTCGTCTGCACGATCGGCGCGCCGAAGACGCTGAACAGCGCGGCGACGCGCTCGCCGGAGCCCTCGCCGACGCCGCCGATGATGCACGGCAGCGTGTCGATCTCCTCGAAGAAGCGCCCGGCCGCGATGCGCTCGGGGGCGTGGGCGACGAAGACGTCCTCGCCGATGGCGAGGCCGCGGTGCTTGGCGAGGTAGCCGGCGACGAACTCCGTCGTGCCCGGCGCGATCGTCGAGCGCAGCACGATCGTGTGGCCGGGGCGCAGGTGGCCGAGCAGGTCGTCCAGCGCCGAGCGGATGTCGCGAGATGTCGATCTCGACGTGCGAGAAGGACGGCGTGCCGAGCGTGATGACGATGTTGTCGGCGAGCGCGGCGTCGGCGACGCGGTCGGAGACCTCGAGCGTGCCGGCGGCGTGGACGCGCTCGAGCGCCTCCTGCGCCTCGGGCTCCTCGAAGGGCATGCGGCCGTCGCGGACGGCCTGCAGGCGATCGGCGTCCTTGTCGACCCCCAGCACGCGCAGCCCGCGGTCGGCGAACGAGATCGCCAGCGGGAGGCCGATCCGGCCCAGCCCGATGACGGCAACCTCGGCGGACATGCGGCGTGAATCTATCGGTCTGCGGGCGCCGCGAGCATGCGGTGGCGCAGGTACTGGCGGGCGAAGCCGGTCACGAAGCGCGGGTTGTAGCGCGCGTAGCGCCGCCACAGGCGCCGCGGCTCGTGCGCCAGGCGGAACGCCCACTCCAGGCCCGCGGACTGCATCCACGTCGGCGCCTGCGGCACGAGGCCGGCGTGGAAGTCGAACGCGGCGCCGACGCCGACGAGCACCGGCGCGTCGAGGCGCTCGCGCATCGCGGCCATCCACTTCTCCTGCTTGGGCGCGCCGACGCCGACCCAGACGATGTCCGCGCGCGAGTTGTTCATCTCGGCGACGATCGCGTCCTCCTCCTCCTCGGAGAGGTCGCGGAAGGGCGGCGAGTAGCCGCCGACGATCCGCACGCCGGGGTAGCGATGGCGCAGGTTGAGCGCGAGCTGGACGAGCGCGCCCTGGTTGCGCCCGCCGTAGAGGTACATGCGCGCGCCGTTCTTGGCCGCGCGCTCGCAGTAGCGCGCCATCAGCTCCGGCCCGTAGACGCGCTGCTCGAGCTCGCCGCCGAGCGCGTTCATCGCCCACACGAGCGGCTGGCCGTCGGGCACGGTCAGCGACGCGTTCAGCACGGCCTCGCGCAGCTCCGGGTCCTCGTCGCAGACCATGATGGTGTGGGTGGCGGCGACGCAGATGTAGCCCTTCTGCGCGATGGGCGATCGAGGCGTCGATCCAGTCCATCGTGTCGTCGTAGTCGGTCAGCGAAAGCGGCACGCCGAGCACGCTGACCGCGGAGGGTGCGACGGGGGCGGGCTGTGCCGGTGGGGAGATCCGGTGCAACCCGCTGGGAAGGGGGCGGGAGAGGGTCATGCTGCGAAGGACGCGTCTTTAGGTCTACGTTACGAGTCAGAACGCGCAGAGCGAGCAAAGGTTGCGATCTTGCAAAAGCGCCCGTATACAGGCGGCTACCCGGGTCACATGCACCGAAACGCCGGGCGCCGACCACTACGCTGCAGCGGATTCCCCGCGCGCTCATCACCGGCATCACCGGCCAGGACGGCTCGTACCTGGCGGCGCTGCTGCTCGACCGAGGCTACGAGGTCGTCGGCATGGTCCGCTCGGGCGACGTGCGCATCGACCGCGTGCAGACGATCCGCGGCGATCTCGCCGACCCCGCCTCGCTGCGCGCGGCCGTGCTGCAGACCGCGCCCGACGAGCTCTACCACCTCGCCGCGCCGACGTTCGTGCCGGCGTCGTGGGAGGACCCCGCCGGGACGCTGGCGCTCGTCGCGGGCGCGACGGGGACGCTGCTGCAGCGCCGCGCACGAGGCCGCCAACGGCATGCGCGTGCTCGTCGCGAGCTCCGGCGAGATCTTCGGCGCGGCGACCGCGAGTCGCCGCAGAACGAGCGCACGCCGATGCGCCCGCGCTCCCCCTACGGGGTCGCCAAGCTCGCCGCCTACGGCCTCGTCGACACCCTGCGCGACAGGCTCGGATCTGCACGCCAGCAGCGCGATCGCCTACAACCACGAGTCGCCGCGGCGCCCGGAGCGATTTCTGCCGCGCAAGGTCTCGCGCGGCGGCGGCGGCGATCAAGCTCGGCCTGATCGACACGCTCGTGCTCGGCGACCTGCGCGCCGTGCGCGACTGGTGCCACGCGCGCGACGTCGTGCGCGGCTACTGGCTGATGCTCCAGCAGGACGAGCCGGGCGACGTCATCCTCGCCGGCGGCGTCGGGCGCACCGTCGGCGAGCTCGTCGAGGCGGCGTTCGCGGTCGTCGGCCTCGATGCCGCCGAGCATGTCCGCGTCGATCCCGCGCTCGTGCGCCCGCCGGAGGCCACTGCGCCCGTCGGCGACACGACGCTCGCGCGCGAGCGCCTGGGCTGGCAGCCCGAGACGAGCTTCGAGGAGCTGATCGAGGAGATGGTGCGCGCCGACCTCGCGGAACTGCAGCGCTAGACGGTGTCGTTGCGCGCGGCACGAGCCTACTCCGGCGCGCGGGGCGCGGTGACCATCGTTGTGCGGCGTCATCCCAGCGTCGTGCGCGCCGCCGCCACGACCTGTTGCGCCTGCTCGGCGCTCAGCAGGGGGCTCATCGGGATGGCGAGGTGCGTTCGGGCGAGCTCGTCGGTCGCGGGCAGGTGCGCTCCGGCGGCGTGGGCGGCCATCGCCGGCTGGCGGTGCACGGGCGTGCGGTAGTAGGCGCGCGCCCCGATGCCGGCGGCCTCGAGGCCCGCCGCGAGCTCGTCGGCGCGCTCGCTGCGCACGACGTAGAGGTGCCAGGCCGGCCGCGAGCCGGGCGCCGCGACCGGCAGCGCGACGACCTCGCCGAGGCCGGCGGCCTCGTAGTGCGCCGCGGCCGCGCGGCGGCCGTCCGCCCACGCGTCGACGTGCGGCAGCGCCACGCGCAGGATCGCGGCCTGCAGCTCGTCCAGGCGCGAGTTGTAGCCGACGAGGTCGTAGCGCAGGCCGTCGGCGGAGCCGTGGAAGCGCAGCGTCCGCGCGAGCTCGGCGATCGCGTCGTCGTTCGTCGTGATCGCGCCGCCGTCGCCGAAGCAGGCGAGGTTCTTGGACGGAAAGAAGCTGAACGTCGCGGCGCGCCCGAGCGCGCCCGGACGGCCGCCGGGGCGATCGAGCCGGCGGCCTGGGCGGCGTCCTCGAGCACCGGCACCCCGAGCGCCTCGATGTCGGCGACGGGCGCGACGTTGCCGAACAGGTGCACCGCGATCACGGCCTTCGTCCGCGGCGTCAGCGCCGCCTCGACGGTGTCGGCGGTGACGCAGCCCGTCAGCGGGTCGACGTCGCAGAAGACCGGCCGCGCGCCCGTCGGAGGGATCGCCTCGGCGCTGGCGTAGAACGTGAACGAGGGCACGATCACGTCGTCGCCGGGGCCGGCACCGATCGCCCGCAGCGCGATCGTCAGCGCGTCGGTGCCGTTGGCGACGCCGATCGCATGGCGCGTGCCGCACCAGCTCGCGAGCTCCTGCTCGAAGGCCTCGACCTCGGGGCCGAGGATGAAGCGCCCCGAGTCGACGACGCGCGCGATCGCGGCGTCGATCCGCGCTCGCAGCGGGAGCAGCGGCCCGACGGTGTCGAACAGTCCGATCACGACGCGGCGCTCAGCGCCCGAGCAGCTCGAGGTCCGCCCGCGTCATCAGGCGGATCAGCTCCTCGAAGTTCGTCTGCGGCTCCCAGCCGAGCTTCGCCTTCGGCCTTGCCCGGGTCGCCGATCAGCTGGTCGACCTCGGCCGGGCGCAGGAACCTCGGGTCGAGCCTGACGTAGCGGCTCCCAGGCGCCGATGCCCGCCTCGTCGAAGGCGATCTCGACGCAGTCGCGCACGGTGTTCGTCCTGTTCGTCGCGATCACGTAGTCGTCGGGCTCGTCCTGCTGGAGCATGAGGTACATCGCCTCGACGTAGTCCTTCGCGTAGCCCCAGTCGCGCTGGGCGTCGAGGTTGCCGAGCGCCAGCTCGTCGCGCAGGCCGTGCTTGATCGCCGCGGCGTGCCAGGTGATCTTGCGCGTGACGAACTCGAGTCCGCGGCGCTCGGACTCGTGGTTGAAGAGGATCCCGCAGCAGGCGAAGAGGTCGTAGGACTCGCGGTAGTTGACCGTGATGAAGTGCCCGTAGGCCTTCGCCACGCCGTAGGGCGAGCGCGGGTAGAACGGCGTCGTCTCGGTCTGCGGGACCTCGAGCACCTTGCCGAACATCTCCGAGCTCGAGGCCTGGTAGAAGCGCGCCTCGGGCGCCGCCTCGCGCATGGCCTCGAGCATCCGCGTCACGCCGACGCCGGTGAACTCGGCGGTCAGCGTCGGCTGGATCCACGAGACGGCGACGAAGCTCATCGCGGCGAGGTTGTAGATCTCGGCGGGCTCGGCGGCGCGCAGCGTGTCGACGAGCGAGCGCTGGTCGAGCAGATCGCCCTGGTGCAGGGTGATGCGGTCGCGCAGGTGCTCGATGCGGTCGAACTTCTCCGTCGAGGCGCGGCGCACCATGCCGTGGACCTCGTAGCCGTGCTCGAGCAGCAGCTCGGCGAGGTAGGAGCCGTCCTGGCCGGTGATCCCGGTGATCAGCGCTGAGCGGGCCATTCCGGCGGCCAGACTACCCTGCGCGCTGTGACGACCCCGATCGCGCGCCTGCTCGACCCGGCGCTTCGCGAGAGCCTGATCCGCCGCCTCACGGCCCCCGAGCGCTTCGACCTGCGCCCCAGCGGACCCGGGCGCGTGCTCGACGTCGGATGCGGCTCGGCGAAGTACCCGGGCGCCGTCGGATTGGACATCTCGCCCGACACCGACGCCGACGTCGTCCACGACCTCGACGTCTTTCCCTACCCCTTCGACGACGACTGCTTCGACCAGGTGCTGCTGCAGGACGTCCTCGAGCACGTCCGCGAGCCGATCAAGGTCGTCGACGAGCTGGCCCGCATCTGCCGCCCGGGAGCGCGGATCCAGCTGCGCACGCCGCACTTCTCCTCGGTGCTGGCCTACAGCGACCCGACGCACCGCCACTACTTCTCGGCCGACGCGATCCGCACGCTAGCCGAGCCGCGCTTCGCGCACTACACGAGCGTTCGCCTGCGCGTCGTGCGGATCACCCTCGACCTCTGGTTTCCGTTTCGCGCCCTGGGGATCGGCCGGCTCGCCAACCGCTTTCCGATGCCCTACGAGGCCTACCTGGCGTTCCGCTTCCCGGCGATGAACATCCGCGCGGAGCTCGAGGTGCTCGGCGATCAGCCCGCATAGAGTCGCGCGGCGATGTCCTGGAGCTTTCGCCACGTCGGCATCAACGCCGTCTTCCTGCAGCCGCGCATGGGCGGATTGGAGACCCAGACGCGGGCGCTCGTGCCCGAGCTCATGCGCCTCGCTCCCGGGGTGCGCTTCAGCGTCTTCGTCAATCGGGGCGGCCGCGAGCTGCTGGCGCGCGAGGCCTGGGCGAGCGAGGCCGAGCTCGTCACCCATCCGCTGCTCGGCCGCCGCGGGCTGCGCGCGGCGTCCGAGCTCACGATCCTCGGCCCGATCGCGACGCGCCGCGGCGTCGACACGCTCTTCAGCCTCGCGCTGACCGCGCCGCTGCGCACGCGCGCGGTCAACGTCGTCTCGCTCGCCGACGTCACCTGGATCGTCGCGCCGGACCCCGACGTCGGCGCGACGATGCGCCTGTGGCGCACGGTCGTGCCGCCCGTCGCGCGGCGCGCCGATCGCGTGATCGCGATGTCCCAGGACGGCGCGAGCGCGATCTCCGAGCACCTGCGCGTCCCGCGCGAGCGCATCGACGTCGTCCATCCCGGCCACGGCCTCGACGCGCTGAGCGCGCCGGGGCCGCCCGGCGAGCTGCGCGAGCGCCTGGGCCTCGGCGACGGCCCGCTCGTGCTCGAGCGTCTCGCAGATGCGCCCGCACAAGAACCTGCTGCGGCTCGTCGCGGCGATGGTGGCCGTGCGCGAGCGCGCGCCGGGCGCGGTGCTCGTGCTGCCGGGCAACCGCACCGAGCACGAAGCGCAGCTGCGTGCGCGCGCGGTGGCGCTCGGCCTCGGCGACGCCGTGCGCTTCCCCGGCTACGTCGACCGCGCCGACCTCGAGAGCCTGTACGCGGCGGCGAGCTGCTTCGTCATCGCGTCGGTCAACGAGGGCTTCGGCCTGCCGATCCTCGACGCCCAGCGCCGCGGCGTGCCGGTCGCCTGCTCGAACGCCTCCGCGCTGCCCGAAGCCGCCGGCCCCGGCGCGCACTACTTCGATCCCCATCAGGAGGCCGACATCGCCCGCGCGGTCGCCGACGTCCTGACCGATCGCGCGCTCGCGCAGCGGCTCGTCGCCGCCGGGCGCGAGCACCAGGCCGCCTTCACGTGGGAGCGCTCGGCGGCCGCCACGCTCGACAGCTTCGAGCGCGCCTGGGCGAGCCGCCGCGCATGAGGCGCGCGCTGCAGCGGGCGGGCGCCTCGCCGCGCCTGGAGCCGGCCGTCGCGCTTGCGCTGCGCGCGCGCTGCGTGCGCGAGAGCGCCCGCTTCGCCGCGCGCGAGCTGCTGCGCTCGCACACGGTCGGCGAGTACCACGCCCGCTCGAGCGGCCTGCCGCTGCTGATCCGCCACCGCTCGGCCGACGTCGTGACGCTCGGAGAGGTCTTTCACCGCCCCGACTACGAGCCGCCGCCACACGTCGCGGCCGTGTTGGACGAGCTCGGCCCGCGGCTGCGGATCCTCGACCTCGGCGCCAACGTCGGGCTGTTCGGCGTCTTCGCGGCCGGGCGCTGGCCGCAGGCGTCGGTGACGGCCGTCGAGCCCGACCCGGCGAACCTGGCCGTGCTGCGCCGCTGCGCAGAGCGCTGCGGCCGCGGCCGGGCGTGGCGGGTCGTCGAGGGCGCCGCCGCCGCCCACGACGGCAGCGTCTCGTTCGAGGCCGGCGGCGAGTCGCTGTCGCGGATCGCGCCCGGCGCCGGCTCGACCGTCGCGGCGATCGACGTGCTGGGGTGGTTGCAGGATGTCGACCTGCTGAAGATGGACATCGAGGGCGGCGAGTGGGCGATCCTCGAGGACCCCCGCTTCGCAGCCGCGGCGCCGGCCGTGACGGTGCTCGAGTACCACCCCCACCTGTGCCCGCATCCCGACCCGCGCGCCGCGGTGGCGGACGTCTTCGCCCGCGCGGGGCGGCGCATCGACACGATCTTCGCGCGCGCCGACGGCCACGGCATGCTGTGGGCATCGCCATGAGGCTTCCGCCGCCGTCGCGCATCCCGCTCGAGTTCCGCACGCGCCGCTACATCGGCCGCCACGTGCGCACCGTCAAGGCCGCGCTCGCCGATCCGGCGATGCTGGCCGCCGTGCGCGACGGCGGCGCGCTGCCCGCGGGCTACGCCATCGAGCTCGACGAGCGCGTCGTGGAGTTCCCCTGGCTGCTGTCGATGGCGCCGTCGGGGACCGTGCTCGACGCCGGCTCGACGCTCAACCACGCGCACGTGCTCGACGCCTTCCTGCCGGGCCTCGACGCGCTGCACGTCGCGACGCTCGAGCCCGAGCTGCGCTCGTTTCCGCAGCGGCGCGTCTCCTACGCCTACTGCGACCTGCGCACGCTGCCCTACCGCGACGACCTCTTCGACACCGTGATCTCGAGCTCGACGCTCGAGCACGTCGGCATGGACAACGAGCGCTACGGCGTCGCGGTCGCGCGTGCGCCCGACCCGGACGCAGAGCTGGGCCGGGCGCTGGCGGAGTTTCGGCGCGTGCTCTCACCCGGCGGGCGGATGCTGCTGACCGTGCCCTACGGCGCGCGCGAGGACCATGGCTGGATGCGCCAGTTCGACCGTGCGGGGATCGAGACGATCGTGCGCCTCGCCGGCGCGGCCGACACGCGCGTCGCCGTCTTCGCCTACGGCGCCGAGGGCTGGGCGACGAGCGATCTCGAGGCGGCGTCGCAGGCGCGCTTTCGCGACGACGCGCGCGACACCGTCGCCGACGGCGCCGCGGCAGCACGCGCCGTCGCCTGCCTGGCGCTCAGCGACCTGACGTGAGCCCGGGCGCACCGCAGCGCGGGGCGATCGCCGGCGAGGACATCCTCGATCTGCCGACCGCGGGCCCGACGATCATCCGCGGCGGGCTGCTGCGGGTGATCGGCTTCGGGCTCGGCCTCGTCGTCAGCGTCGGCTCGGCCGTCGTGCTGCTGCGCTACCTGTCGGTCGCCGACTTCGGCCGCTACACGCAGGTCATCGCGCTCGTGACGATCATCGCCGGCCTGACCGAGGCCGGCATGACGAGCATCGGCGTGCGCGAGTACTCCGTGCGCGAACGCGCCGACGCCGACGTGCTGATGCGCAACCTGCTCGGGCTGCGCCTCGTGCTGACGACGGCCGGCGTCGCGATCGCGGTCGGCTTCGGCCTGGCCGCCGGCTACACCTCCGCGATGCTTGTGGGGGTGGGGCTCGCGGGCGTCGCGCTCGTGCTGCAGGTCGTGCAGGGGACGATCGGCGTGCCGCTGCAGTCCAAGCTGCGCCTGGGCTGGGTGACGGCGCTCGACCTGCTGCGCCAGGGCGGCACGGCGCTGGCGCTCGTGGCGGTCGTCGTCGGCGGCGGCGGGCTCGCGCTGCTGCTGGCGGCGCCGCTGCCGGTGGCGATCGTGCTCGTCGCGATCACCGCCTGGCTCGTGCGCGGTCAGCTGACGCCGGCGCCCGCCTTCGACCGCGCGACGTGGCGCTGGATGCTCGCGCTGACGCTGCCGTTCGCGGTCGCGACCGCCGTCGGCGTGATCTACGCCTACGTGACGATCGTGCTGATGTCGCTCGTCTCGACCGAGTTCGAGACGGGCATCTTCAGCGCCGCGTTCCGCGTCTTCGCGGTCATCGCGACGATCCCGGGGCTGCTCGTCATGACCGCGTTCCCGCTGCTGGCGCGGGCCGCGCGCGACGATCGTCGAGCGCCTCGGCTATGCCGTCCAGCGCCTGTTCGAGGTCTGCGTGATCCTCGGCATCGGCGGGGCGCTCGTCACGGTCGCCGGCGCCCCGACGATCATCGACGTCATCGCCGGCCCGAAGTACGAGGGATCGGTGGCGGTCCTGCGCCTGCAGGGCATAGCGCTGCTGGCGAGCTTCCTCGTCGCGCTCGGCGGCTACGCGCTGCTGTCGCTGCGCCGCCACCGCGCGCTGCTGATCGCAAACGGCCTCGCGCTCGTGACCGCCGCGACGCTGACGCTCGCGCTGGCTCCCGGTCACGGGGCGATCGGGACCGCCTACGCCAACCTCGCCGGCGAGGGCGTGCTCGTCGCCGGCTACTTCCTCGCGCTGCGCCGCGGTCAGGACGGCGCGCGCATCTCGCTCGAGCTCATGCCGCGCGTGCTGGTCGCCGCCGCCGCCGGCGTCGCGGTCGCGCTGCTCGTGCAGGACTCGCCGCTGCTCGGCGCGACGCTCGCGGGCGCGGCCTACGTCGCCGGGCTCGTGCTCCTGCGCGCGGTCCCGGCGGAGATCCTCGAGGCGCTGCGACGGCGATGAGGGTCGCGCTGAACATGATCTGGTTCAGCGACGGGGCCGGCGGCATCGGGCGCTACGCCCGCGAGCTCATCGGGGCGATGCTCGCCGTGCGGGCCGACCTGCGCCTGCACTGCGTCGTCTGCCGCGACGCGCCGGCGGACCTGCGCGCCGAGCCATGGGCTCAGGAGGTGCGCTGGGAGGTCATGCCCGTGCGCCTGAGCGGGCCGCCGACGCACCTCGCGGCGCAGTTCGCGATGCTGCCGGCGCTGGCGCTCGGGCGCCGCGCGCAGCTCGTCCACGGCCTCGCAAACGTCGTGCCGGTGCACATCCCCGGCGTGCGCACGGTCGTCACGCTGCACGACCTCATCTGGCTGCACGAGGGCGCCGACTGGGGCGACGCGCGCGCCGTGCGAGCCGTGCGCCGGCTGGCGCTGCGCAGCGGGCGCGGCGCCGACAGGATCCTCGCCGTCTCACACCACGCCGCGCGCGACCTCGCGGCGGCCGCCGGGCTGGACGCGGGCAAGATCGACGTCGCGCCGCACGGCGTCCGTGCCGCGGCGCACGCCGGCGAGGATGCCGCGACGCTGCGCGCGCGCTACGAGCTCGGCGCGGCGCCGGTGATCCTCTGCGTCGCCCAGAAGCGCCCGTACAAGAACCTCGCGTCGCTGATCCGCGCGCTGCCCGAGCTGGCGCCGGCGATGCTCGTGCTGCCCGGGGCGCCGACCGCCCACGAGGACGAGCTGCGCGCGCTCGCACAGCGGCTCGGGGTCGGCGATCGCGTGCGCTTCCCGCCGTACGTCGGCGACGCGGAGCTCGAGGGGCTGTACGCGCTGGCGCGCTGCTTCGCGCTGCCATCGCGCGACGAGGGCTTCGGCCTGCCGGTGCTCGAGGCGATGCAGCGCGACGTGCCGGTCGCCTGCTCGGATCGCGGAGCGCTGCCCGAGGTCGCCGGCGACGCCGCGCTGCTGTTCGATCCCGACGAGCAGGCGGCCGTGACGGCGGCGCTGCGTACGCTGCTGACCGACGACGCGCGCGCCGCCGGGCTCGTGCGGCGCGGTCGCGAGCGCGTGCGCCTGCACACGTGGGAGCGCACGGCGCGGCTGACGCTCGACTGCTACGAGCGGGCGCTAGGGTCAGCGGCCAGTGGCTGAGCGCACCAACGTCGTGATCGTCCGCGGCCACCTCGCGACGCCGTGGGAGCTGCGCCAGTGGGTCGACCTGCCCGAGCGCTTCGACGTCTCCTACCTCAGCTCGCGGGCCAACAGCTATGACGTCGAAGACCTGCGCCTGCGCGCGCTGCCGGTGCGCACGCTGCGCGCGCGGCTGCCCAGGGGCCGCCTCGGCGACGTCGCGGCGGGCGTCGCGGGCGACCGCTACCTGCGCCTCGACGAGGCCCTCGCCGGCGCCGACATCGTCCACGCCGAGGAGCTCTCGTTCTGGTTCAGCGCGAGCGCGGCGCGTGCCCGCGGGTCGTTCAAGCTCGTCCAGACCGTGTGGGAGACGATCCCCTTCCTCGACGCCTACCGCAACCGCCACGCGCGCTCCTACCGCGCGCAGGTGCTGGCGCGCACGGACCTCTTCCTGCCCGCCACGCGGCGCGCCCGCGACGCGCTGCTGCTCGAGGGCGTGCCCGAGGAGCGCATCGAGGTCTGCTCGCCCGGCATCGACCTGGCGCGCTTTCGCGACGCGCCCGCGCCGGCGAGGGCGCCGGCCGGGCACACGATCCTCTCGCCCGGGCGCCTGGTGTGGGAGAAGGGACACCAGGACGTCCTGCGTGCGGTCGCGGCGCTGCACCGCGGGCTCGGCGGCCTGCCGGTCATGCGACCGCGCCTGCTGATCGTCGGCTCGGGCCCCGAGCAGGCGCGCTTGTCCGAGCACGCCCGCGAGCTCGGCATCGGCGACGCGGTCGAGTTTCGCTCGGTGCCCTACGACGAGATGCCGTCGGTGTTCGCGTCGGCGTCGTGCATGGTGCTGATGTCGCTCGCCACGGCGCAGGCGATGCTGCACCTGTTCGACATCCCGCGCGCGTTCTGGGAGGAGCAGTTCGGGCTCGTGCTGGCCGAGGCGATGGCGTCGGGCCTGGCGATCATCGCCTCGACGAGCGGCGCGATCCCCGAGGTCGTCGGCGACGGCGCCCGCCTGCTGGCCGAGGGCGACTGGATGGGCCTCGCCCGCGAGCTCGCGGCCGGGCCGCTGTCACGCTCGCCCGGCGCCCGCGTGCAGCACGACCAGCGCCGCCTGGAGCACTACTCGACGCAGGCCGCCGCGGCCCGGCTCGCCGCCGCCTACGACCGCCTGCTCTAGCTGTCCGCCGCGGCGCGCGCGGCGGGCTGGTCGGCGCGCGCGTACAGCAGGTCCAGCGGCGACAGCTGCTCGACGGCGACGTAGCGGTCTCCGAGGACCGCCTCGATCGGCACGCGGCCGGTGGCGATGTCGTGGATCTCGACGAGGATGAAGCGCGGGGCGTGGCGGTCGAGGTCCAGGCCGGCCAGCGCCTGCGCCTCGAAGCCCTCGACGTCGAGCGACAGCAGGTCGACCTCCGGCGCGCCGATCTCGTCGAGCAGCGAGCTCAGCGTCCGCGCCGGCGCCGTGAACGTGTACTCCTGCTCGAGTCCGAGCGCGAACGCCGGCGAGACGTACGCGCTGTCGTCGCGCTCGCTGCCGTGGCTGCCCGCAACGATCGACATCAGGCCGCCGTAGCGCATCGTGACCGGCGAGCCGTCGTGGCCGGCGGGGACGAGCGCGCAGTTGACGACGTGCGCCCCGGGCCGCTCGAGCACGGCCTCGCGATGCAGCTCGGGGACGGGCTCGACGAGCAGCCCGCGCCAGCCGCGGAAGCGCTCGAGGTGGTAGGTGTTGGACTGGTCGAAGCCGTCGTTGGCCCCCGCTTCGACGAAGAAGCCGCCGTCGCCGGGCAGGTGGCGATCGAGGCTGTCGGCCATGGCGTACAGCGACGGCGACGACAGCGAGCGATCGCCGCGCGCCTCGGCCGCGCGGCGGCGCGCGCGCCCGCGGGCGCGGCGCTTGCGCAGCAGCCGGCGGCGGACCGCCGCGAAGCGGTAGGGCGGCAGGCGCGCCAGCGTCCGCACGAGCGCGACCTTCCAGGCGGCCGGGGGCGCGGGCGCGCGGGCGGCGAAGACGTCCGCCGGCACGCTCGCCGCCGCGACGAGCTCGACGTTCGTCGCCAGCCGTCGCAGCGCCGGCACGCCGGCGAGCGCGCGGTTGGCGCTCCAGATCGCGCGCGCCGCGCGGGGGCGCTGGGCGAGCGCCATGTCGAGCGTCAGCGGCAGCATGTTCGCCAGGCGCAGCTCGCGGACGTCGAAGTTGTGGCGCTCGAGCAGGGCGCGCGCGCCCGCCGGCGTGTAGACGAGGTCGTCGGGCTCGGCGCCGTGGTAGTACAACCCGGCGGCGCGGGCCACCCATTCGAGGTAGGAGAAGCGGTTGGGCAGCTTGTAGACGTACAGCGTCCCGCCGGGGCGCAGCACGCGAGCGATCTCGTCGAGGCTCGCATCGGGGTCGAGCACGTGCTCGAGCACGCCGCAGCTCAGCACCGCGCCGAACGAGGCGTCGGCGTAGGGCAGCCGGCGCGGGTCGCTGGACAGGTGGGCGCTGACCTCGGGGAAGTCGGGCAGCGAGCGCTCGTCGTCGGGCGCGTCCTCGCCGCGGTAGTCGAACGACGTGACGTCGGCTCCGGCGCGCAGCAGCAGCGCCGAGACCTGTCCCAGGCCGCAGCCCCAATCGAGCACCGGGCCGGGGTCGTCGAGCACGATCCGCTCGACGATCGCCGCGTACTCGAGCATCTGCGGCGCCGAGCGCAGGTTGACGTCGATGCCGCGGTCCATGCTCGCCGCCACGCTAGCGCGCGCCGATGCGCCGCAGCACGTCGCGCAGCTCGCTCGCCGTGCGCTCCCACGAGAACAGCGCGGCGCGCGCGAGGCCGGCCGCGCGCAGCCGCGCGCGCTCGCTCGGGTCGGCGAGCAGGTGCGCGAGCGCGCCGGAGATCGCCGCCACCGACAGCGGGTCGACGAGCAGCGCGGCGTCGCCGGCGACCTCCGGCAGGCTCGAGACGTTCGACGTGATGACCGGGGCGCCCGCGCGCATCGCCTCGAGCACCGGCAGGCCGAAGCCCTCGTACAGCGACGGGTAGCAGAACACCGTGGCGCCGCCGTAGAGCACCGCAAGCTCGTCGTCGGGGACATGGCCGGTCAGCCGCACCCCGCCGGCGCCGGCGCGGCGCAGGATCTCGCCGGCCTGCCAGCCGGTCGGACCGACGAGCACGAGCTCGTGCTCGTCGCGCAGCGACGCCGGCAGCCCGGCCCAGGCGTCGAGCAGGCGCTCGAGGTTCTTGCGCGGCTCGAGCGTGCCGGCGGCCAGCACGTAGGGCCGTGAGGCCGGCGCCGGAGCGCGGGCGGGCGCGTCGAAGCGCTCGCCGGCGGCGAGTGCGACGACGACCGACCGCGGCGCCGACGACGGGACGCGCGCCACGAGGTCGCGCCGCGTCGCCTCGGAGATGCAGACGAGCGCCCGCGCGCGGCGCACGCCGACGTCGATCGTCGCGCGCTCGATCCACGCCGCGCGCCGCTGCGCCAGCGCGCCGGCGACGAACGGCACGAGGTCGTAGACGACGACCGCGCACGGGATCCGCGTGAACCACGCGGTCAGGTAGGAGTTCGTCGATAGCAAGGCGTCGCACTCGCGCGACGCGCGCCGCGCCACGTCGAGGTGCCAGAGCGGATCCGGCCGTGCGACGGCGCGCCACGCGAAGCGCTCGTCGAGGCGCAGGTCGGCGGGCTCGCGGCAGTACAGCAGCCAGCGCTCGTCGCCGCCGAGGCGCGCGAGCGCGCTCAGAAGCTCGCGCACGACGCGCCCGCGGCCGGCGGGGACCTCGGCCGCCGCGCGGGCGTCGATGCCGAAGGTCGCCGTCACGGCGCCGAGTCTCCTGGAAGACTCGCCGCCGTGCACATCGGGCTGAACCTGCTGTTCCTCGTGCCAGGGGCGACGGGCGGCATGGAGGTCGCCGCCCGCGCCACGCTGCGCGAGCTCGCGGCGGTCGCGCCGGGCACGCGCTTCACCGCGTTCGTCAACCGCGAGGCGGCCGGCGAGCAGTGGGGGGAAGGGATCGAATCGGTCGTCGTGCCGGTGAACGCGAGCAACCGCGTGCAATGGGTGCGCGGCGAGCAGGCGCTGCTGCCCGGCGCAGCCGCCCGCGCCGGCTGCGATCTCGTCCACTCGCTCGGCAGCACGGCCCCCGTGCGCGGGCGCTTTCGCCGCGTCGTGACGATCCACGACCTCATCTACCGCCGATTTCCCGAGGCGCACGGCGGGGTCAAGGCGCTGGGCATGCGCGCGCTCGTCCCGCTGGCGGCGCGCAGCTCGCAGCGCATCATCGCCGACTCCGAGGCGACCCGCTCGGACCTCGTCGAGCTGCTGCGGATCGCGCCGGCGAAGATCGACGTCGTGCCCCTGGCGGCCGCGGCCCCGCGCGTCGCGCCGGCGCCGCAGGCCGATCTGCGCCGCCGCCACGGCCTCGGCGAGCGCGCGCTGCTGCTGACGGCGTCCGCCAAGCGCCGCCACAAGAACCTCGTGCGCCTGCTCGAGGCGCACGCGCTGCTCGACGGCGAGCGCCCGCTGCTCGTGCTGCCCGGCTATCGGACCGACCACGAGGCCGAGCTGCGCGACCGCGCCCGGGAGCTGGGCATCGCCGGCGACGTGCGCTTCCTCGGCTGGGTCTCGGACGCCGACATGGAGGGCCTGTACGCGGCCGCCGCGGCGTTCGTGTTCCCGTCGCTGTGCGAGGGCTTCGGCCTGCCCGTGCTCGAGGCGATGCAGCGCGGCGTGCCCGTCGCGTGCTCGGCGAGCGGCGCGCTGGCGGAGGTCGCCCGCGACGGCGCGCTGCTGTTCGACGCCGGGGATCCCGCAGCGATCGCCGCCGCCGTGCGCGAGATCCTCGGCGACCCCGCGCTCGCCGGGCGGCTGGTGGCGCGCGGCCGAGCGCAGGCCGCGCGCTACTCGTGGGCGGCGACCGCGCGCGGCTGCCTGCAGACCTACGCGCGCGTGCTCGGCAGGACGGTCGAGTAGGTCTTCATGAGCGTGCGCAGCGACTCGGCGGCCGACAGGCGCGTCTCGTTGCGCGCATACCAGGCGGCCGTCGACGCGCGCATCGCCTCGCCGGCCTGCGCGACGCGCACGATCGCGCCGGCGAGGTCGCCCGCCGACGCCGACGCGGCGACGATCCCGTTGACGCCGTCCTCGACGAGCTCGACGGCGGCGTTGTCGGCGCCGGCGACGACGACGCTCGGCACGCCGCAGGCGCTGGCCTCGGCGACGATCATCCCGTAGCCCTCGCGGCTGGAGGGCAGCACCATGCACAGCGCCCGGCGCAGAGCGGCGTCGACCTCCTGCGCGGAGACGAAGCCCGGCGCGCGCAGCCAGTCGCCGGCGCCGTGCTCGGCGATCAGCCGCAGCACCTCAGGGCGCTGGGGCCCGTCGCCGAAGATCGTGGCGCGCAGGCCCGGCAGCCGCTCGCGCGCGGCGATCAGCGCCGGCACGAGCGCGGGCGCGCGCTTCTCGGGAATGTGGCGCCCCGCGAAGACGACCTCGCCGGCGGCCGGCAGCGGCGCCGCCGGCCCGCTCGGCGGCGAGAACATCCCCTCGAGGACCGTCACCTCGCCGCGCAGCCCCTCCTCGCGCAGGCGCTCGGCGTGCAGGCGCGAGAAGCAGATCGCGTGCTGGGACAGGCGGGCGCAGCGCCGCTGCACCGCGTGCCCGACGCGGCCGCCGCGGCGGCCGAGGTAGCCCGTCCAGTAGTCGAGCGTCCAGACCTCGTACCAGTCGACGACGAGCCTGAAGCGATGCAGGCGCCGCGTCAGCGCCGCGGCGAGCAGCGAGAAGAAGGGAAACGAGGACGTGTGCACGACGTCGTAGCGGCCGCCGTGGCGCAGCAGGTGCCACAGCACCCCGGCCCCGAAGACCAGCGGCGGCAGCACGCGGCGGCGGCCGCCGGCGACGTAGAGGCCCAGGCGCGGGCCGGCCGCGATCACGCGCACGCCCGGGACGTCGGCGCGCGCGCCGCGATCCCACTGGCGCAGCGTCAGGTACTCGACCTCGTGGCCCTCGGCGGCCAGACGCTCGGCCACGCCGCGCAGCCAGCGCTCGGCGCCGCCGACCGTGTACGGGAACAGGCAGTCGTAGACGAGCAGGATCCGCACGCCGCGCTAGGCTAGCCCTCCCGCGCAACCCTGCTGCACGTCGCGCGTTTGAGCTGCTTGTGGGCGGGCGCGTCCACCCCTCGTGATGGCCTCGACCCAGCAAACCCCGGCTCAGAGCCCAGCGGCGACCGATCTCGCGCGGCCGGTCGAGGTCTCGGTCGTGATCCCGTGCCTCAACGAGGCCGAGAACATCGAGGAGTGCGTGCGCAGCTCGCTGCAGGCGCTCGAGGATGCCGGCCTGCACGGCGAGGTCGTCGTCGCCGACAACGCCTCCGACGACGGCAGCCCCGAGCTCGCCGCGGCGGCCGGCGCGCGCGTCGTGCACGAGCCGCGCCGCGGGTACGGCTCGGCCTACCTCGCCGGCTTCGCCGCCGCGCGCGGTACCTACGTCGTGATGCTCGACGCCGACCTGACCTATCCGTTCGAGGAGATCGGGCACTTCGTCGAGCAGCTGCGCGACGGCGCGCAGCTCGTGATGGGCGACCGCATGGACAACATCCAGCCGGGCGCGATGCACTGGGTCAACCGCTACATCGGCAACCCGATCCTCAGCGGCACGCTCAACCTCTTCTTCCGCACCGGCATCCGCGACGCCCACTGCGGCATGCGCGGCTTTCGCCGCGACATCCTGCCGACGCTCGACCTGCGCACGACCGGCATGGAGTTCGCCTCCGAGATGGTGATCCGCGCGTCGAAGGAGAAGCTCGACATCCGCGAGCTGCCGATCTCCTACGCGCCGCGCGGCGGCCAGACGAAGCTGTCGCGCTGGCGCGACGGCTGGCGGCACCTGCGGTTCCTGCTCGTGCACTCGCCGACGCACCTGTTCGTCGTGCCCGGCGGCGCGATGCTGGCGGCCGGCTTCCTGATCGCGCTCGTCTCGCTGACGCAGATCGACCTCTTCGGCCGCGAGTGGCAGCTGCACTCGATGATCGCCGGCGCGCTCATGTCGATCGTCGGCATCCAGATCGTCTCGCTCGGGCTCTGCGCGCACGCCTACGGGACGTACTTCATGGGCGAGCGCGACCCGTGGTTCGACCGCGCGCGGGCGCGCTACCGGCTCGAGCACGGGCTGCTGCTGGGCGGCGCGATCGCCTTCGGCGGCGTCGCGATCGCTGCCGCGATCGTCGTCATCTGGATCCAGCGCGGCTTCGGGCAGCTGTCGGAGGAGCGCCTGGCGGTCGGCGCGGCGACGCTCGTGATCGTCGGCCTGCAGATCTTCTTCGCCTCGTTCCTGCTGTCGATCCTCGGTCTGCGCCGCCGCGATCCGGAGCGGGCCGAGTAGTCACCGTGCTCCGCCGTTGACGTTCCTCGTCGCCGTCCTCGCCTACCCGGCGCTGCTGGCGGTGCTCGCGCTCGGCGCGGGGCTGCTCGTCGGCCGCCTGGCGGGCTGGACGCTCGGCGGGGCGCTGCTGATCCCGCTCGGCCTGGCGGCGCTGATCGTCGTCGCGCAGCTGGCGACGCTCGAGCCGGCGATCGCGCCGCTGACGCCCGCGGCGCTCGTCGTGTGCGCCGCGGCGGGGTTCCTCGTCGCCGGGCCGCGCCGCCTGCGCGCGCTCGCCGGTGCGCTGCGCGCCGACCCGTGGCCGGCGTTCGCCGCGCTGGCCGTCTACGCGCTCGTCTGCGCGCCGATCCTGCTGGCCGGCCGCGCGACGCAGGCGGCGTACCTGCTCGACACGACGGCCGGCATCCAGATGCTCGGCGCCGACTTCCTGGTCGGCCACGGGCTGAACTTCGGCGAGCTCGCGCCGTCGGGCTACCGGCTGCACCTGGAGCGCTACTTCGGCGCGAGCTACCCGTCGGGCGCGCACACGCTGCTGGGCGGATCCGGGCGCCTGGCCGGCACGGAGCTGGTCTGGCTCTACGGCCCGTTTCTCGCCACGATGCTCGCCTGCTGCGTGCCCTCGCTGCACGTGCTGGCGCGCCGGGCGGGGATGTCTCGCGTGCTCGCGCCGGTCGCCGCGGCGATCGCGGCGAGCCCGGCGCTCGTCTACGCCTACGCGCAGATGGGCGCGATCAAGGAGATCACGCTGCTGCCCATGCTGCTGTGCCTGCTCGCGCTGCTCGCCGAGCACCGCGCCTGGCTGGCGCGCAGCGTGCGGGGCCACCTGCCGGTCGTCCTCGTCTCCGGCGCGGGACTGGCGACGATCGGCCTCGCGTTCACGCCGTGGCTGCTGCTGGCCGGCGCGATCGGGATCGCGATCGCCTTGGATGCCGTGCGCGAGCGGCGCCTCGCCCCGCGCGCGCTGGCGATCCAGGTCGCCGCGATCGCCGCGATGCTCGCGATCGCCGCGCTGCCGACGATCCTCGACCTCGCCGCCTCGGCGGCGATCGCCAAGAGCCTGTCGCAGGGCAACGCGCTGGCCGTCGCCGACCCCGGCAACCTCCTGCAACCGCTGCACGTCCTGCAGTCGATCGGCGTCTGGCTGCACGGCGACCACCGCCTCGATCCGCCGACGCTCTCCGACGAGACGTATGCGCTGATCGGCATCGCGCTCGCCGCGATCGTGCTCGGCATCATGGGCCTCGTGCGCGGGCGGGCTTGGATGCTGCTCGCGCTGCTCGCCGGCACCGCGCTGATCTGGTGGATGCTGACGCGGCGCGGCACGATCTGGACCGACGCCAAGCTGCTCGTGCTCGTCTCGCCGCTGATCGTGCTGCTCGCCTTCGCCGGCGCGGGCGCGCTGCTGGCCATGCGACGGCGCGTCGAGGGCGTGCTGCTCGCCGCGACGCTGTGCGTCGGCGGGCTGTGGTCCGCCGCGCTGATCTACCACGACACGAACCTCGCGCCGACCGACCGCTTCGCCGAGCTGTCGCGCATCGACGCGCGCTTCGCCGGGCAGGGTCCCGCGCTGCTGCCCGACTTCGACGAGTACGCGCTGTACCTCGGGCGCCGGCTGGATCCCAGCGAGCCGGGCCTGGCCTACAAGCCGGCGGGGCTCTCGCTGCAGGTCGACGGCGCGCAGACCGGCTACGGGCAGTCCTATGACCTCGACGCGCTGCCGCTGAAGAGCGTGCGCGGCTACCGGCTGCTCGTGCTGCGCCGCAGCCCCGAGCAGAGCCGGCCGCCGAGCGGCTACCGCCGCGTCTTCGCCGGGCGCTTCTACGAGGTCTGGCGCCGCGAGCGCGCGATCGACACGGTGCTCGCGCACGTCGCCGGCGGCAGCCCGCCGTCCGCGACGGGCAGCCCGCGCTGCTCGCGCGTGCGGCGGGCCGCGGCGCGGGCCACGAGCGCCGGCGGCGTCCTGCGCTACGTGCGCCGGACCCCGGTCACGGTCGTCGACCCGCGCAAGGGCGAGGTCTCGCCGAACTTCTCGATCTCGCCCGAGGCGGTCGGGATGCAGTCGATCGGCGAGATCGACGTGCGCACGCGCGTGCCGCGCGCGGGACGCTACGAGGCGTGGCTGCGCGGCGACTTCTCGCGCGCGACGCAGCTCCACGTCGACGGGCGCCGGATCGGCGAGGTCGCCTACGAGAGCGGCGGCAACGGCAACTACGCGACGCCGCTGGCGCTCGAGCTGACCGCCGGCACGCACCGCTTCACGGTCAGCCGCGGCGGGGGCACGTTGCGGCCCGGCGACAACGCCCCCTCGCGGCTCGTGCGGATCGTGCTCCAGCCGCGGGGCGAGGCGCAGACCGTCGACGTCGATCCGGCCAGCTGGCGCTCGATCTGCTCGCGCGACGACGTCGACTGGGTCGAGGCGGTCCGCAGGGGCGGCTAGCTTCGCTGGGCCTCGCGATCTGCCAGCGCGGCCCGCAGGCCGCGCTCGAAGGCCGCCGCCGCGCCGGCCCACGTGCGCTCGCGCGTCCACTCCAGGCCCGCCCGCGATCGCCGCCGCCACTGCTCGCCGTCGGTCAGCAGGTCCTCGATCACGTCCGCGACGGCGAGCGGGTCCAGCGCCGTCAGCGCGACCGGCCCGTCGCCGCCGAAGACGGCCTCGCTGCAGCCGCCGAGCAGGTCGACGCACGGCATGCCGCTGGCGAGCATCTCCTGCGGGATCAGCGAGTAGTTCGTCAGCGACAGCACGAGGCCGACGGTGCCCTGCGAGTACAGCGCCGCGAGCTGGCGCGGCTCGACGATCCCGGCGTGGTCGTAGGCGAACGTCGCCTCGTGGCTGGGCTTGGCGTCGCCGAAGCCGACGACCCGCAGCTGCGGGCGGCGGCTGCGCAGCTCGGCGAGCGCGAGCCAGCCGAGGCTCGTCGCGCGCCGCGGGGTGGCCGGG
Source organism: uncultured Actinomycetes bacterium (assembly GCA_963729125.1). Classification (GTDB taxonomy): domain Bacteria; phylum Actinomycetota; class Thermoleophilia; order Solirubrobacterales; family Solirubrobacteraceae; genus CADCVQ01. The sequence goes on along the minus strand of CAVSML010000007.1, from coordinate 302,803 downwards.
CGCGAGTAGAACAGCACGGTCTCGGGCTCGCGGTCGATGCCGGCGACGGGGTGGTAGGTCGCGCCGTTGACGCCGAGGTCGAACGAGGTCGCGAGCGCGCCGTAGCGGCTGCGCACGAGCTCCGCGAGCCACGAGCTCGCGGCGATGACGAACAGGCCCCGCGTGTAGGTCCGCTCGGCGAGCGCGCGCTCGACCGACGTCGCGTAGAACTCGGGCTCGTGATCCTGCACGAGGTAGGCGCGCGCGCGCACGTCGCCCAGCAGCAGCGTGCGATCGACCGTCTGCCAGCCGGTAGCGACGACGACGTCGGCGCCGCGCCAGGCTCCGAAGCCGCCGTGCACGGGCGCGGCGATCGGCCCGAACCAGTCGTTGACGTGGCGGCGCAGCAGCGCATCGCCCTGTCCGCGGTGAGCGGCGCCGGGGTCCTCGAGCCACAGCGAGCAGGTGTGTCCCATGCCCTCGAGCTCGCGCACGAGCGTGCAGATCGTGCGGTGCCCGCCCGAGCCCTTGGTGAACGGCGGAATGACGATCGCGATGCGCAGCCGCGGGCGGACGGACATCCCGGGGACGGGATGCAGCAGCGCCGCCGGCCCGTCGCGGCGCAGCTCGATCACCGTCTGCAGCGGGTGCTCGCGGCCGGCGACCGGCTCGACGCGCCTCGTCGAGGGCGCCTCGACGGCTATCGCGGCCGTGCGTCCGTCGCGGCGTTCCAGCGACAGCGCCCGCTGAAGCGGCGGCGGCAGCGACGCCGCCCGCGAGCCGAGCGCCGAGAAGACGCGCCGGCCGCCGTGATGGGCCAGCGAGCGCGGCGCCAGCGCGGCGGCGGCGGGGGCCGTCGCGCCCTGCTCGCGCAGCCATGCGAGATCGGCGCGAACGGCGCCGGCGGTCGCGCGCGCGGCTTTGCGCGGCGAGAACGGCTCGACGTGGCCGGCGCTCTCGCGCAGCCCGCGGTACTCGTCGAAGTAGCGGCGCATGAACTCGGCGGTCGAGTAGTCGTGCGCGTGCAGGACAGCGGCGCCGGGGTGGTAGGCCTTCAGCCAGCCGGCCGCGAGCAGGTCGCGGCCGAACGCCTGGTCCTCGGCGTAGGCGACGTCGCGGAAGCGCAGCTGCGCCCAGCAGGCGCGCCGGTAGGCGCTGTTGACGTTGGACAGAAACGGCTCGTCGCCGGCGCGCTGCAGGACCGGCTCGCCGTCCTTCGCAAAGGACTGAAAGAACTCCGTCAGCTCGCGCGCGATCATCGGGCTCGTCCGATGCCGCGGCAGGTGCGGCCCGAAGGACGCGCCGACGCGCGGATCGAGCTCCAGCGCCTCCAGATGGGCGGCGAGCCAGCCCGGCGCAGGCGTCGCGTCCTGGGTCAGGAACGCGAGCACGTCGCCCGTCGCCAGCTCGGCCGCGAGGTTGCGGGTGCGCCCGTGACCGAAGTCCGCCGCCGCGATCTGCTCGACGCGCGCGCCCGCGGCCCGCGCGATCTCGACCGAGCCGTCGCGCGAGCCCGAGTCGACGACGAGGATCTTGTTCGACGCCCTCGCGGCGCAGGGCCGCGAGCACCTCGTCGAGGTAGCGCCGCCCGTCCTTGACGGGGACGATGGCGCTGACGCTCGGGCTCATCCGGCCCGGCGGGACCCGATCCGTCCGCGCTCGTAGCGCAGCCGGCGCAAGACCTTCAGCGGAAGCATCACGAGCGCGGCCAGCCAGCGCCGCGCCAGCAGGGCGTTGAGGTCGATCGCGAGCTCGTCGAGCCAGTACATGCGCCGCTGCAGCTCGGCGATCTGCGCGTTGGCGCTCGCGGCCTGGCCGGCGAGCTCGGCCTCGAGCTGCGAGACACGGTCGCGGAGGGCCTGCAGCTCGGCGTCCGGCGCGTCGAGCTCGCTCTGATTGGTCGTGGCGTTCATGGACCGCAGTTCCGCGTACTGTAGTGCCCCAGCACGCGGCCCATGCCCCTCGGCACGCCCTCGAGGACCGCTCGCTCCGGCGCCTGGCGATGAACATCTGGACCCAGCTCGCGACGAGCGAAGCCGCCTTGCTGGCGATGCTCGTGGCGCTCGGATCGGGCCCGGCGGCGCTGCTGCCGGCGAGCTTCGACGCGGCCACGCGGATCGCGCTCGCGCCGATCCTCGGCTTCTGCCTGGGCACGTGCGTCATGACGACGACGCTCGAGTTCGTCCCCGCGCAGGACTCCTATCCGCTGCTCGTCGTGGTCGCGCTGGCATCGGCCGCCTTCGCGGCCTGGCGCCGGCTGGGCGCGCCCGCTCGGGGGCGCCCGTCTCTGCGCGACGCCGCCCAGCTGCTCGTGGTGTGCGTCGCGGTCGCGGGGCCGCTGACCGTCGTCCTGCACGATCGCCACACCGTCGGACCGGCCGCCTACTACTTCACCGACGTCGACAACTACGTCGCCGTGCAGGAGGCTGCGGGCACGACCTCGCTGCGCGAGGCGCGCCGCGCGTGGGAGGAGATGGAGCGCACCGGCGAGCCGTTCGCGGACCTGACGCAGTTCATCTTCGCCTTCATCGGGGAGTTCGGCTCGAACCTCGACGCCACCCCGCTGCACGCGAACGTCAACGAGCTGCTCGGGCGCTCGTCGATCGACACCTACGCGCCGTTTCTGATCGTGCTGCTGCTGGCGGGCGCGCTGGGGGCGTTCGCGACCGTGCGCCGGATCGCCGGCGAGCCGACGTGGACGGCGACCCTCGCGGGCGCGAGCTTCGGCGGCGCGCTGTTCCTCGAGCTGTGGTTCGACGGCTTTCAGGCCGGGCTCATCGCGCTCGGGCTGCTGCTGCCGGCCGTGCTGCTGGGGGCCGAGGCGCTGCGCGACCGGCGGGCGGCGAACCTCGTGCTGGTCGCGCTCGTGCTGGCGACCTTCATCACGGTGTACCCGCTGTTCGTGCCGCCGCTGGCGCTCGTCGGGGGCGTGGCGCTGCTGTCGCGCGCGCGGGCCGAACGCCGGGCGGGCGCCGGCGTCCGCGAGCTCGGGCGCTCGCTGGCGGCGCCCGCGCTGGCGGTGGTCGCGCTGACGGCCGTCTTCGATCCGGTCGCGCTCCTGCGCACGATCGGCTACTACGCGAAGGTCGTCGGCGGGGGCTTTCCGTTTCCGCGCGTCGGCTTCCGGCTGCCGCCCGAGGTGCTGCCGGGCTGGCTGTTTCAGACGCGCGAGTTCTGGTTTCTCGTGCCCTTCGACGCCGCGACGCCGAAGACGCTGCTGCTCGGCGTGCTGATCCCGCTCGCCTTCGCCGCGTTCGCCGCCGTCGCGGTGCGCCGCCACCGCATCGCCCTCGCGCTGCTCGCGCTGGCGGCGGTCTTCTCGCTGCTGGCCTGGGTCGCCTACGAGAGCGCCGACGCCTGCACGTACTGCGCGCAGCGCTACCTGCTCGCGCTGGCGCCGATCCTCGCCGTGCTGCTGGCGCTCGGGCTGGCGCACGCGCTGCGCTCGCCGTCGCGGGCCTGGAGGCTGTCCGCAATCGCCGGCGCCGTGCTCGCCGTGCTCGCGCTCGGCCAGCGCGCGCGCGTCGAGCTCGACCGCTTCGCCGACACGTCGTTCTTCTTCGACAGCTCGAGTCGCAGCGCGCTCGAGTCGCTGCCCGACGACGGCCGCCCGCTGCACCTCGAGGGCTACTGGGCGGGCCCGCACGCGCAGGCCGAGCAGCCGCTCGCCTACCACCTCGCCGGCGACCGCGCGCCCGGGCGCGTCTCGATCAGCCTCGGCACGGCCTACAACAACGCCGTGCAGTACCTGACGCTCGGGCCCACGCGGGCGCCCGGGCCGGAGTTTCGCAGCGACTACCGCTACCTGCTGACGCGCTTCTCGGGCGTCGCCGGCGACCGGCGGCTGATCGTGCGCCGCGGCGCGGTCAGCCTCATGCGGCGCACGAGCGCGCTCGACGTGACGCCCTACGACGGGCTGACGATCGCGCCGGGCGACGGATCCGGCGTGCCGTTCGTGCGCCCGGCGGCGACGATCGGCTTCCACGTCGTCGGGCGCGGCGCCGGCCGGCCGGCGTGGGCGCGCCTGACGTTCGCGACGACGGTGCCCGTCGCGGTGCCCGCGCAGCGCGGCGTGCGCGCCCGAGCCGTTCGCGGCCGCCTGACCGTCTGCGTGCGCGCGACCGGCAGAGCGCCGATCCGCGCCGCGACGCTGTCGCTGCCCGTCCCGGCGCCCGACGCCGTCAAGCTGACGGCGATGCGCGCCGTCAGCGGTCGCTGCGCGCTGTGACCGGCATCACGTTGACGGCTCGCCGGGGTGAAAGACGCGGGTGCGCAGCAGCACGAACGTCAGCAGCGTCACGCACGCGACGGTCACGAGGTAGACGACGTCGGTCGCCAGGCCGAGCGCGGTCGGCAGCAGCGAGGTCGACAGCGCCGTGACCGCGTACTGCGCGATGGCGATCGGCACGTAGCGGCCGGCCTGGCGCGAGACCGACAGCGCGAACGTCTCGTGGCCCCAGACGAACAGCCGGTGCGCGGCGAAGTGCGTCGTGAGGGCCGTGAAGAAGCCGATCACCAGCGCGAGCTGGAAGTGCAGGCCGACGACGTTCGCCAACAGCAGCGTCGTGAGGATGTAGACCCCGGCGACGGCGACGCCCGTGATCGCGTAGCGGACGCCCTGTCCCAGCACGGCGCGGTCGAGCGAGCGCATCACGCCGGGGCCTCGGCTCGCGAGCGGTCGTGCGGCGTCGTGGGCTCCTCCTCCCAGCCGTAGGCCGACTCGACGATGAACTTCGGGCGCTGGCGCACCTCGTCGTAGATGCGCCCGACGTACTCGCCCATCACCCCGATCGAGAAGAGCTGGATGCCGCTGAAGAACGCGACGGCCATGACGATCGTCGGGTTGCCGATCGGAAACGGGACGCCGCCGAGCTTCAGCCCGAGGTAGACGACCGCGACGAGGAACGCGAAGAGCGACATGAAGATCCCGACGATCGAGATCAGGTGCAGCGGATAGCGCGAGAAGCCGACGACGCCGTTGAGGCCGATCACGATCGAGCCCAGCGAGCGGTTGTACTTGCCGCTGCCTCCCGTGCGCGGGTCGCGGTCGTAGGGCACGCTCGTCTGGCGGAAGCCGACGAGCCCGACGAGCCCGCGCAGGAAGCCGTGCCCCTCCCTGAGCGCGACGACGTTGTCGACGACGCGCCGCGTCATGAGGCGAAAGTCGCCGGTGTTGGCGGGGATCTCGACGTCGGCGATGCGGTTGATGACGCGATAGCCGACGCCGGCGACGATGCGCTTGACGAGCGTCTCGCCGGCACGCGTGCGGCGCTGGGCGTAGACGACGTCGTAGCCCTCGCGCCAGCGGGCGACGAGGTCGGCGATGACCTCCGGTGGATCCTGCAGGTCGCAGTCGATGACGACGACCGCATCGCCGCCGGATGCCTCGAGGCCGGCGATCGTGGCCATCGGCTGGCCGAAGCGCCGCGAGAAGCGCAGCATCTTCACGCGCGGGTCCCGTTCGCGCAGCGCGAGGATCAGCTCCTCGGTGCGGTCGGTGCAGGGATCGACGCTGAAGATCAGCTCCCACTCGAGGTCGAGGGCGTCGAGCACGGCGCGCAGGCGGTCGTAGACGCGCTCGACGTTCGCCTCCTCGTCGTAGGCGGGGATGACGATGCTCAGCGTCTGGCTCATGACGCGACCTCCGGGCGCCGCGCGACGACGAGCCAGCGGATGCCGAACGGCATCCCGACCCCGCGGCGGCGCAGCACGTCCTCGGCGCTCCACAGCGCGCGGCCCACGCGCGAGTCCTTCGTGGCGGCGATGTCGCGCGCCACCCGCTGCTCGAGCGCCGGGCCCTGCAGCCGGCGGTACAGCAGGCGGTTGCGCCGCTTGACCAGCCAGAACGGCACGTACAGCAGCCCGCCGATCGGAACCTCCTCGAGGACCTCCAGCCCCGCCGCGCGCGCCTTCGCGGCCAGCTCGCCGCGTGCGTAGCGGCGCTCGTGGCCGAGGAAGCGGTCGTAGTAGTCGTAGGTGCTCGGTCCCGCCGGCACGACGACGACCGCACGCCCGCCCGGTCGCAGGACGCGGGCCATCTCGCCCAGGGCGCCGCGGTCGTCGGGCACGTGCTCGAGCAGGTTGGCGCTGACGATGGCGTCGACGCTCGCGTCGTCGACCGGCAGCGAGCATGCGTCGGCGCGCAGCAGGCGCGCGCGCGGCGTCGCGCGATGGGCCTTGCGCAGCCCGGAGGCGACGAGGTCGATGCCGACGAGCGTCGCGGCCGGCTGCGCGCGCTCGAGGTCCTCGAGCAGATGCCCGGTCGAGCAGCCGATGTCGGCGATCACCGGCGCCGCCGGCAGCGGCCCGATGCGCGCGAGGATCGCGCCGCGCGTCCACTGGTCGAGGAAGTGCGTGCGCGTGCTCTCCTCGTGGAGGCGCTCGAGCTCGTCGGACCAGTTGACCGACGGATCGCCTTCGACGTAGGCGATGAACGGCTCGCGCCCGCCGCCGGGAACCAGCCAACCTGCGTCGAACGGCGGCACCGTCGTTGCGCCCCGCGGCGGAGCGAGCGCGAGGCTGGTGCTGTCTGGCATCGTGGCCACAGCGTAACGGGCCACCCGCCGCGATCCGGCGGCCCTCGCCGTGGCGACGCTCTACTCTGCGGCGATGGCCCCAGCTTCCTATACGCAGACGTTCCTCGCCGAGACCGCCGCGATCGCCGGCGAGCTTCCGGGCGACGAGATCGAGGCGATGGCCACGGGCCTCGCGGCCGTCCGCGAGCGCGGAGGGCGGCTGTTCATCCTCGGCGTCGGCGGCGGCGCGGGCCATGCCTCGCACGCGGTCAACGACTTCCGCAAGATCTGCCACCTCGAGAGCTACACGCCTGCCGACAACGTCTCCGAGCTGACCGCGCGCACGAACGACGAGGGCTGGGAGACGACGTACGTCGCGTGGCTGCGAACGTCGCGCCTCAACGAGCTCGACGCGATCCTCGTGTTCTCCGTCGGCGGCGGCTCGCGCGAGCACAACGTCTCGATGAACCTCGTCCACGCCATCGAGCTGGCCAAGGAGGTCGGCGCGGCGATCTACGGCATCGTCGGCAAGTCCGACGGCACGACCGCCGAGCTCGCCGACGCGTGCGTCGTCGTCCCGTGCCCGGCCGCAGCGGCGCACGCCGCACGTCGAGGCCTTCCAGGCGGTCGTCTGGCACCTGCTCGTGTCGCACCCCGCGCTCGCCGCGCAGGCGGGCAAGTGGGAGTCGGTGGAGCAGACGGCATCGGCATGAGCCCGGCCGGGCGTTAGCCTCCGCGCCGTGGCAACGCACCACCTGATCGTCGGCGGCGCCGGCTTCATCGGCTCGCACGTCGCGGCGCGGCTGCTGGCCGATCCCGATGCGGACGTGCGCGTGCGCGTCTACGACAACCTCACCTCCGGCAGCCGCGAGCACCTCGCCCAGCTCGCCGACGACGCGCGCTTCGAGCTCGTCGTCGGCGACGTCAAGGACCTCGACGCGCTGCACGAGGCCGCGGCGGGCATCGACCGCCTCTTTCACTTCGCCGCCAACCCCGACATCGCCGCCGCGGTCACGCGGCCCGACATCGACTTCTGGGAGGGCACCTACCTCGCCAGCAACGTCCTCGAGGCCGCGCGGCGCCAGGGCGTGGCGCGCCTGATCTACGCCTCGGGCAGCGGCGTGTACGGGGAGATCGGCGAGGTCGACGCGAGCGAGGACCACGGGCCGATGCACCCGATCTCGACCTACGGCGCGAGCAAGCTGGGCTGCGAGGCGCTGATCTCCGCGTACTGCCACATGTTCGGGATCGCCGCGTCGGCCTTTCGCTTCGCGAACGTCGTCGGCCCGCGCCAGACGCACGGCGTCACGTACGACTTCGTGCGCAAGCTGCGCCGGGACCCGTCGCGGCTGACGATCCTCGGCGACGGATCGCAGAGCAAGTCCTACATCCACGTCGAGGACGTCGTCGACGCGATGCTCCTGATCGGCGGCCAGGAGCGAGCGGGCTTCGAGGTCTTCAACGTCGGGACCGACGAGTACATCACCGTCACGGAGATCGCCGACCTCGTCGCCGAGACGATGGACGAAGCCGACGTCACGTATGACTTCACGGGCGGCGATCGCGGCTGGAAGGGCGACGTGCCGGTCGTGCGCTTCAGCTCCGAGCGCATCCGGGCGCGCGGCTGGACCAACCGCCTCTCGACCCGCGAGGCGCTCGTGGACTCGATCCGCTCCAACATCGAGGAAGCAGCCCATGGCACCTGACCCTGCATGACGCCGCGCCGCACGCCGACCACCTGGCCGAAGCCGACGCCGCAGCTCACGGACGAGCAGCTGCGCATCCGCGACGACCACATGAAGCGCTTCCACGAGGCGATCTCGAACACCTACGGCGCGCTCTCGCGGTTCAATCACGCCTACCCGCTGCCCAGCGTGCGGCCGGGCATCCGGACGCTCGAGATCGGCGCGGGCCTCGGCGAGCACCTCGACTTCGAGGACGCCACGCAGCAGCAGTTCGTCGCGCTCGAGCTGCGCCAGGAGATGGCGGACGTCATCGCCGCCAAGCACCCGGAGGCGCAGACCTGCGTCGGCGACGTCGAGCAGGGGCTGGCCTTCCCCGACGCGAGCTTCGACCGCGTGATCGCCATCCACGTGCTCGAGCACCTGCCGAACCTGCCCGTCGCGCTGGACGAGGTCCGGCGCGTGCTCAAGCCCGCCGGCGTGTTCGAGGTCGTGATCCCGTGCGAGGGCGGCCTGGCGTACACGCTCGGGCGCAAGGTCACCGCCCAGCGCGCCTTCGAGAAGCGCTACGGGGTCCCGTACGGCTGGTGCATCGAGTCCGAGCACTTCAACGTGCCGCGAGAGATCGTCCACGAGCTCGACGCGCGCTTCGAACGCGGCCGTCGCCGGTTCTGGCCGCTGAGGATCCCGAGCGTCGACGTGAACGTCTGCATCGGCCTCAGCTACCACCGGCCCGTGACGTGACGGCGGCGCGACGGGCCCGCGCCGCCGGCCGCTGGGCGGCCGAGCGCTGGGCCTGGCTCGCCGGCCTGGCGCTCGTCGCGCTGTTCTATCTCTGGACGGCCCGCTCGTCCGGCGATCCGCTCGCCATCGGCGGCCAGCAGGGCGACTACTACAACCTCCTGGCGGACGCGTTTCGCGCCGGGCAGCTGGACCTGCTCGTCCGGCCTCGTGCGGAGCTGCTGGCGCTGCCCAACCCCTTCGACCCCGTCGCCAACGCGGCGCTGAGGCTGCACGACGCCTCGCTCCACGAGGGTCGCTACTACCTCTACTGGGGCCCCGCGCCGGCGCTGCTGATCTTCGTGCCCTTCGGCGTCCTGTTCGGCGCCGACGCGCCGCTGACCCTGATCGTCGCGCTGCTCGCGACGCTCGGCGTGGCCGGCTCGTGGGGCGTCCTGCGGGCGCTCGTGCGGCGCTTCGCGCCCGGCGCCCCGCGCTGGGCGGTCGCCCTCGCAGCCGTCGCGCTCGCGACCGGCAACGCCGCCCCGTTCATGCTCGCGAGAGTCGCGGTCTACGAGGCGTCGATCGCGGCCGCCTTCGCGGCGACCTGGATCGGGCTGTGGCTGCTGCTCAAGGCCCTCGAGCGGCCGCAGGGGCAGCGCACGCTGCTGCTCCTGCTGGCCGGGACGACGCTCGGCGTCGGCGTGCTGTCGCGCGTGACGGTGCTGATCGCAGGGCTGCTCGCCACATGGATCGCCTGGCGCATGCTGCGCGCCGCGGCGGGGCGGGAGGCGCCGCTGCGGTCGCGGGCGCGCGAGCCCGTCGCCCTGCTGGCGCCGATCGTGGTTGCCGGATTGGCGCATCTGCTCTACAACCAGCTGCGCTTCGGCTCGCCGGCGGAGTTCGGGGCGACGTACATGCTCGCGGGCTACGACCCGGCGACGAAGGAGTTCTCCCGCCCGGAGTACGTGCCGCCCGGGCTCTGGTACTACCTCTTCTCGCGGGCCCATCTGACAGCCGGCTTTCCGTTCTTCTTCCTTCCGCCGCCGCCCGCGAGCTACCCGTTCGGCCTGCCGCGGCAATGGGAGGGCCTCGAGGAGGTCGGCGGCCTGATCAACCTCCCGATCGTGCTTGCGCTGCTCGCTGCGCCGCTGGCCCTGCGCGGGCACCCCGACCGCCGCGTGCTGCGGGCGGCCCTGGCGGCCGCGCTGCTCATCGGGGCCGGCGTGCTGCTGCTGGTGACGTTCACGATCCCGGGCGCGACGATGCGCTACGTCGTCGACTTCGCCACCTTCTTCCTGCTGCCCGCGCTCGCGGTCTGGCTCGTGCTGCTGCGCCGCTGGGAAGGGTGGCGCCGTCGGGCGGTGGCGGTGGCGGGTGGCGCGGCGATCGCGTGGGGCGCCCTGTTCGGCGTCGCCATCTCCTTCACGGGCTACTACGAGCGGCCGAAGACCGCCAAGCCGGAGTCCTTTCGCAACCTGCGGTCGGCCACGGCGCTCGTCCCGACGGTCGCATCCCGACTCATCGGCCACCCGCTCGTCGTCGACGTCGAGAGCCCGCTCGCGCTGATCGAGGACGGCGACAGCGGCCCGGGCTACGACGGGCCGATCGGCTTCGACGTCGGCGTCGGGCCGGTCACGCTGTACGTGGCGTCGGGGACCACGCGGCGGGCGCGGCTGATCGCTTCCAGCGTCGACCGTGTCGTGGCGGGCGCGCGCCACCGGCTCGTGGTCGAACAGCCCGACTCCGACCGCCGCGCGTCCGTCGTCCCCGCGGGCGGGCCGGCGACGATCGCGCTGACGCTGCGCCGTGGGCTCAACCGGATCGTCCTGAGGGTGCAGAACCCGGGCGCGGCGCAGGCGGATGCGAGGCTGGTCGCGGTCCGCGGCGCGGTGGTGGGCCGTGCTGCTCTAGGCTCGGGCGGGTGACGGAGACCCCCCTGCAGGGCACGGTTCCGCGCGACCACCGTGCCGAGCACCCCGGCGCCTACGGCAGCGAGGGGCTGACGCGTCTCGAGCGGGCCGGGTTTCAGCTGCGCACGCGCGCGCTGCGCAAGCTGGTCCGCGAGCAGCGCCCGCAGCGGATGCTGGATCTCGGCTGCGGCTACGAGGCGGAGGTCGTCCAGGCGTTCGCGGGCAAGGTCCCGCAGGTCACCGGCGTCGACCTCGAGATCTCCCCGCGGGTACGGGCCCTGAGCCCGGCGACGTTCATCGAGGCGCCGATCGAACAGGCCATCGACTCCATCCCAGCGGGCTCGCAGGATCTCGTGACGATGATCTCGGTCCTCGAGCACCTGCCCGAGCCCCAGCAGGCGCTCGAAGCGATGCACCGCGTCCTGGCCCCCGGCGGCACGGCGCTCGTGCACGTCCCGACGTGGCTCGGCAAGCCCGTGCTCGAGGTCCTGGCGTTCCGCTTCGGCTCGAGCACCGCGTCGATCGACGATCACCGGATGTACTACGCGAAGTCCGACCTGTGGCCGCTGATGGTCCGTTCCGGCTTCCGGCCGATGCACCTCACGCTGCGCTACGGCACGCTGGGCTGCACGGTGGCGGCCTTCGCGCGCAAGCCTCGACGAGCGGCGACTACCGCTTGACGATCAGCGCGTGGCCGTTGAGGTTGTGGACCACGAGGCGGTCCGTCAGCCCGCGCTGCTCGTCGACGAGCCGCGCGACGCCCGGCGTCGCGGGGCAGCCGTAGTCGTCGAAGACGGCGACGCCGCCGGCCGACAGCCGCGGCCATGCCCACGCCAGGACGTCGGAGGCCGACTGGTAGACGTCGACGTCGATGTGCACGAGGCGGAAGGTCCGATCCTCGGCGGCGGCGCCGGTGTCGTCGGGAAAGACGCCCTGCAGCAGCCGGACGCGGTCGGCGAGATCCATCCGCCGCACGAGCTGCTCGACGACCTGCTTGGACGTGTCGTCGTGCTTGCCGTCGTGGTAGTAGGTGTCGACCTCGCCGGTCTTGACGATCCCGGTCCACGTGTCGCAGAGGAACGTCGGCTCGGTGATGTGAAGCTCCGCGCAGCGCGCGGCTATCAGCGCGCCGCTGCCGCCGCGCCACACGCCGACCTCGATGACCGCGCCGGGGATCTCGCGCAGCTCGCCGAGCAGCGTCCACAGCTCATAGCAGCGCCACTGGTCGACCAGCGTGTTGCGCCGCACGGCCCGATAGACGCGCTGAAACGCCGCGTCGGTCAGCCATGGCGAGTACGTGGAGACCGGATAGACCATGCCGTGCGCGCCGCTCTGCACCGCCTCGCGGCGCACCGCCGGCAGCGCCAGCCCCTTCGCGATCGAGTAGCCGGCGCCGCGAGCGAGGCTGGCGAAGTAGCGCGCGTATCCCATCGCCCGGACCATAGCGGCGGCCGGCTCGTGCCCCGCGCTCGGTGTCCGAGCGCGCGCAGGCCCTAAGATCGCGCCGTGGTGACGACGCTAGCTGCCGATCGCCTCGACCAGGAGGACCGCGGAACGCCGGTGCTCCTGTCGATCGTCGTCCCGTGTCTCGACGAGGAGCTGACGATCGGCGAGTTCGTCGACTGGTGCCACGAGGGCCTGGCAAAGACCGGGGTGCCGGGGGAGATCGTCATCGTCGACAGCTCGACGGACCGCTCGCCGGAGATCGCCGAGGCGCACGGCGCGCGCGTCCTGCGCCTGCCCAGGCGCGGGCTCGGCCGCGCCTACATCGACGCGATCCCGCACATCCGCGGGGAGTGGGTCGTCATGGGCGACTGCGACCTGACCTACGACTTCCGCGAGCTGACGCCGTTCGTCGAGAAGCTCGACGGACGGCGCGGAGTTCGTCATGGGCAGCCGCTTTCGCGGATACATCGAGCCCGAAGCGATGCCGCGCCTGCACCAGCACTTCGGCACGCCCATCACGACGTGGTTTCTCAACCGCATCTACGGCACGCGCTACTCGGACATCCACTGCGGCATGCGCGCGATGCGCCTGGACGCGCTGCGCCGCATCGACCTGCAGTCCCAGGGCTGGGAGTACGCCTCGGAGATGGTCATCAAGGCGGCGACGCTCGGGCTGCGCACCGAGGAGGTCCCGGTGCGCTTCTACAAGGACCGCGAGGGGCGCGAGAGCCACCACCGCCGGATGGGCTGGATCTCGCCGTGGCTCGCCGGCTGGGTCAACGTCAAGGCGATGATGATGTACGCGCCGCACGCGTTCCTCACGCGTCCGGGGATGACGCTCGTCGTCATCGGGCTGACCCTCGCCACGGTGGTGGGGGCCGGCGGCCCGATCGGCCCGCTGGACCTCCACTGGATGCTGCTCGGACAGACGCTTGCGACCGTCGGCTACTCGGCGGCGCAGCTGGGGGTGATCGCGGAGCTGCGCCACCACGTCGAGCGCTCCGCCGCGCGCCGGGTCGCGGCATGGCTGACGTGGAACCGCGGCACGCTCGTGGCCGGCCTGCTGATCCTCGCCGGCCTCGCATGCACGCTGCCGCTCGTCATCGAGTGGGTGGCCAACGGCTTCGCGCTGACCGGCCTCTCCTACCTGAGCATCTACGGCCTGCTGCTGATGGTGCTCGGCTTGCAGACGTTCTGCTTCACGCTGCTGCTGCAGATCCTGCCCGCGCCTGCGCTCCATTCGCAGGTCGACGACCCGGCGTGAGGCCCGCCGCGTTCCTCGACCGCGACGGCGTCATCAACGATCCCGTCCTCGATCCCGTCGACGGCCGGCCGGAGTCGCCGCACCGTCCCGAGGACGTCGTGCTCGCCGAGGGCGCGGTCGACGGCCTGCGCGCGCTGCGCGACCGGGGTTGGCTGCTGATCGCGATCTCCAACCAGCCGTCGGCGGCCAAGGGCAAGGTGACGCTCGACGGCTTGCGCGCCGTGCACGAGCGCGTCGTGGCGCTGCTGGCGCGGGAGGGGCTCGCGCTCGACGACTGGCGCTACTGCTTCCATCACCCCGACGGACCCGTCGCGGAGCTGATGGGGACCTGCGACTGCCGCAAGCCGGCGCCCGGGATGCTGCTGGACGCCGCTCGCGCGCACGACGTCGATCTCGCTGCGAGCTGGATGATCGGCGACGGCGACGCCGACGTCCTCGCCGGCCGCGCGGCCGGCGCCCGAACGCTGCTCGTCGAGCACCCTGCGTCCGCGCACCGCCGGTCGCCCGGCGCGACGCCTGACGCCGTCGCGCGCAACCTCCTGGAGGCCGCAACGTTGTTACCCGTCGAGGGCCGCCGCTAGGATCACCGGTTCGCGGACCCAGGGAGGCAGGGCAGACATGCTTGATGCGATCACCACGAAGATCTTCGCCGACGGCGCGGATCTCGACGAGATCCTCAAGCTCGCCTCCGACCCGCGCATCCGCGGCTTCACGACGAACCCGACGCTGATGTGGAAGGCCGGCCTGACCGACTACGCCGACTTCGCCCAGCGGCTGCTCGAGCGCATCACCACGCACCCGATCTCCTTCGAGGTCTTCGCCGACGACGAGGCGGAGATCCGCCGCCAGGCGACGATGATCGCCGGCTGGGGCGACAACGTCTACGTCAAGGTCCCCGTCACGACGACCGAGGGCGAGTCGCTCGCACCGCTCGTGCGCGAGCTGTCGGAGGACGGCGTGCAGGTCAACGTCACGGCGCTGATGACGACCGGGCAGGTGGAGGTCGTCGCGACAGCGCTGGCCGACGGCGCGCCGAGCTACGTGTCGGTGTTCGCCGGGCGCATCGCCGACGCCGGCGTCGACCCGCTGCCGATCATGGCCCGCTCCGTCGAGATCCTGGCCGCGACCGCGCCGCGCGCGGAGCTCATCTGGGCCAGCCCGCGCGAGGTGCTCAACCTCGTGCAGGCCGACTCGATCGGCTGTCACATCATCACGATGACCAACGAGCTGATCGCCAAGCTGCATCTGCTGGGAACCGACCTCGACCGCTTCTCGCTGGATACCGTCCAGATGTTCCGGCGAGACGCCGTCACGGCCGGTTTCACGCTGTAATCCGCCGGTACATGCGCAAGGTCCTGATCACCGGCGGCGCCGGCTTCATCGGCAGCAACCTGGCCGACCGCCTCGCGGCGGACGGCGTCGAGGTGACCGTCTACGACAACTTCTCGACCGGCCGGCGCGAGTTCGTGCGACGGCCTCGACGCGCGCGTCGTCGAGGGCGACGTGCTCGACGCCGACGCGCTCACCGAGGCGATGGGCGGCTGCGACACGGTCTTTCACCTGGCCGCCAACGCCGACCTGCGCTACGGCCTCGAGCATCCGCGCCGCGACCTCGAGCAGAACACGATCGCCACCTCGAACGTGCTCGAGGCGATGCGGGCGGCGGGCGTGTCGCGGATCGTGTTCGCCTCGTCGGGGTCGGTCTACGGCGAGCCCGATGTCTTCCCGACGCCCGAGGACTGCCCGTTTCCGGTCCAGACGTCGCTCTACGGAGCCTCGAAGCTGGCCGGCGAGGGCCTCGTCGCCGCCTACTGCCACGGCTACGGCTTCACCGGCGTGGTCCATCGCTTCGTGTCGATCCTCGGCGAGCGCTACACGCACGGCCACGTCTACGACTTCGTCGCGGCCCTGCGCCGCGATCCCGCGCACCTGCGCGTGCTCGGCGACGGCCGCCAGGAGAAGAGCTACCTGTACGTCGGCGACTGCGTCGAGGCGATCCTCGCGGGCCTCGAGGCCGCGCGGCCCGGCGCCTTCTCGGTCTTCAACCTCGGCACCGACGAGACGCGTCGTCGTCGACGACTCCGTCGCGACGATCTGCGACGCGCTGGGCGTGAGCCCGCAGATCGAGCACGCCGGCGGCACGCGCGGCTGGGCCGGCGACGCCCCGCTCATCCACCTCGCAACCGCGCGCATCCGCGCGCTCGGCTGGGAGCCGTCGCTGACGATCGCCGAGGCGGTCAGGCGGACCGTTGCATGGCTCGAGGCCAATCCGTTCGTCTTCGCCGAGGAGGCTGTCGCATGAGCGCGATCTTCACGCGCGCGCCGCTGCGCATCTCCCTGGGCGGTGGCGGGACCGACCTGCCGTCCTACTACCGCGAGCACGGCGGCTTCCTGGTCGCGGGCGCGATCAACAAGCACATCTACATGCTGACCCACACGGTCTTCCAGCGCCGCTACCGGCTGAAGTACTCGCAGTTCGAGGAGGTCGACGATCCGTCGCAGATCCGCCACCCGCTGCTGCGCGAGGCGCTCACCCACCACTGGGTCGGCGACCCGCTGGAGATCTCGTCGGTGGCCGATGTCCCCGCGGGCACGGGGCTGGGCTCGTCGGGCGCCTACACGGTCTGCCTGCTCAAGGCGCTCGCGCTCGCGCGCAGCCTCGCGACGACGCCCGCCGATCTCGCCGAGCGCGCCTGCGAGATCGAGATCGACATCCTGAAGGAGCCCGTCGGCAAGCAGGACCAGTACGTCGTCCGCCCACGGCGGCATCTGCGCCTACACCTTCAATCCCGACGACAGCGTCGAGGTCCGTCCGCTGCCGCTGGCCGAGGAGACGCTGCGCAGGATGGATCGCAACTTCCTGCTCTTCTACACCGGCGACACCCGCTCGGCCGGGTCGATCCTCGCCGACCAGGTCGCCAAGACCGCCAGCGGCGACAAGGCGATGGTCGCCAACCTGCATCGCACGAAGGAGATCGGCCACGAGTCGCTGGCGCTGCTGGAGGCCGGCGACCTCGAGCGCTACGCCGAGCTCATGCACGAGCACTGGGAGAACAAGCGCAAGCGCTCGCCGGGGATGGCCAACGAGCGCATCGACAAGCTCTACACGCTCGCGCGCCGCTCCGGCGCGCTCGGCGGCAAGCTCGTCGGCGCCGGCGGCGGCGGCTTCCTGCTCGTCTACGCCCCGCGGCCCGACGACACCCGCCAGGCGATGGCCGCCGCGAGCGCGCCCGAGCTGAGCTTCGAGTTCGACTTCCTCGGCTGCGTGGGCCAAGAGTTCCGGTGACGCCCCTGCGGGTCGGCATCGTCGGCTGCGGCCTGATCGGCCGCAAGCGGGCGGCCGCGCTCGACGGGGACGAGCTGGTGGCCTGCTGCGACGTCGACGGCGAGGCGGCGCGCGCGCTGGCGGGCGAGCACGGCGGCGTCGCGGTGGCCGACATCGACGCGCTGCTCGAGCTGGAGCCCGACGTCGTCGTCGTCGCGGTGCCCCACGACCGCCTCGCGGGGCTCGCGGTGCGCGCCCTGGAGGGCGGCGCGCACGTGCTCGTCGAGAAGCCGGCGGGGATCGGGACCTCCGACGTCGCCCGGATCGCGGCGGCAGAGCGCTCGTCGGGGCGGCGCGTGAAGGTCGGCTTCAACCACCGCTTCCACCCGGCGCTGCGGCGGCTGCTCGCCGAGGTCGCCTCGGGGCGCTTCGGCGACGTGATGTTCGCCCGCGCGCGCTACGGGCACGGCGGGCGGATCGGCTATGACCGCGAGTGGCGGATGGACCGCGCGGTGTCCGGCGGCGGCGAGCTGATCGACCAGGGCATGCACCTGCTCGACCTCTACCACGCGCTGCTCGGCCCGCTGCCGGTGGCCTCGGCGCTGCTGCGCACGCAGTTCTGGGACGCCGACGTCGAGGACAACGCCGTCGTCGTGCTCGGCGAGCCGGCCGAGCGCGCCGCGCCGTGGGCGACCTTCCATGTCAGCTGGACGGAGTGGAAGAACCTCTTCTCGCTCGAGGTCACCTGCCGCACGGGCAAGCTGACCGTCGACGGGCTGGCCGGCTCCTACGGCCCTCAGGTCCTGCGGATCTTCACGATGCGGCCCGAGCTCGGCCCGCCCGACGCCGAGGAGGTCTCCTACCCCGCCGAGGACGTCTCGTGGCTCGGGGAGTGGCGCCACCTGCGCGACGCGCTGAACGCCGCCGACGGGCGCCCGCTGTCGGGCGACCTCGAGTCGGCGCGCTACGCGTGGGCCAGCGTCGAGGCCGCGTACGCGGCCGCCGGCCGCTGATCGGCGATGGGGCTCGCGGCGTGCGCGGTCTGCGCCTCGGCGACGCTTCCCGCGGGCACCGTGGAGGGCAGGACGCAGCGGCGCACGTTTCATCTCGGCCGCTGTCCCGATTGCGGCTACGCGTTCGTCCGCGATCCGGTATCCGACCTCGCGTCGATCTACTCGCTGGACTACTACCGCGGCCGCGGGGCCGATCCGCTCGTCGACTACTTCTACGAGCTCGATCACCCCGAGCGCACGGTCCGGACATACGAATGGCGCGGCATCCAGCGCGCGATCGCAGCGCGCCGGCCGCTGGAGGAGTCGACGCGCTGGCTGGACTTCGGTTGCGGCAACGGAGGGCTGGTGCGACACGTCGCGCGTCACGCGGGCTGCTCGATCGTCGGCTGGGACGAGGGAGCGATCGTCGACGAGGCGCGCAGCCGCGGGATCCCGATCCTCGAGGACGGCGAGCTCGAGCGAGCGGGCCCGTACGACGTCATCACGGCGATCGAGGTGCTCGAGCACCTCCCCGATCCACGCGCCGCGCTCGCCCGGATCGCCGGCCTGCTGGCCCCCGGCGGCGTGTTCTTCTACACGACCGGCAACGCGGCGCCGTTCGCCGCGCGCCTGTCGACGTGGTCCTACGTCGTGCCCGAGCTGCACGTCTCGTTCTACGAGCCGCGCACGATGGACCGCCTGCTGCGCGCCGCCGGCCTGATCCCGGCCGCGCCGGCGATCGACGGCTGGGACGACATCTACTGGTTCAAGCTGCTGAAGAACGTGCGCGTGCGCCGGCGCAGCGTGCTCACCGACCGCGTGCCGCGGCGCGCGCTCGCCCGCGCGCTCGAACGGCGCTTCCAGCTCGCCGCATTCCCGTCGGCGACCGCGCCCTCGTGACGTCTACGCTTCGGCCCGTGGGCAGCGCATCGTGACATCGCCCGGCTACGACCTCGGCGGGCGCAGCGCGCTCGTGACGGGTGCAAGCCACGGGCTCGGCCTCCAGATCGCGCGTGCGTTCGTCGTCGCAGGCGCGGACGTCTGCATCTGCGCGCGCACCGCGGCGGACCTCGAGCAGGCGCGCCTCGAGCTCGCCGAGCTCGCCGGCGACGAGCGCCGCGTGCTCGCGGTGCAGGCCGACGTCGCGAGCGCCGGCGACGTGCGGGCGCTCGCCGAGCGGGCGCTCGAGCGCTTCCCCGAGCTGACCGTGCTGGTCAACAACGCGGGCGTGTACGGGCCGATGGGCACGATCGAGGAGGTCGACTGGGACGCCTGGGTGCAGGCGATCCAGATCAACCTCATGGGCTCCGTGCTGACGGCGCGCGCGCTCGCGCCGCACTTCAAGCGCCGCGGCTACGGCAAGATCGTCCAGCTCGCGGGCGGCGGGGCGTCGGCGCCGATGCCCCGCATCAGCGCCTACGCGGCCTCGAAGGCGGCGATCGTGCGCTTCGCCGAGACGCTCGCCGGCGAGCTTCGCCCGTTTGGCGTCGACGTCAACGCGATCGGCCCCGGCGCGCTGAACACGCGCATGCTCGACGAGGTGCTCGAGGCGGGCCCCGAGGGCGTCGGCCGGCACTACTACGACCGCGCGGTCGCCCAGCGCGACTCCGGCGGCGCCGACCCCGCCCGCGGCGCCGAGCTGGCGTGCTTTCTGGCCTCGTCGGTGAGCGACGGGATCACGGGCAAGCACCTCAGCGCGATCTGGGACCCGTGGGCCGAGCTGCCCGAGCACCGCGCCGATCTCGAGACCGACGTCTACACGCTGCGCCGGATCGTGCCCGCCGACCGCGGCCTCGATTGGGGCCTGGACCGACCTTGACCGACGAGCTGGCCCCGGTGGCGATCCTCGTCGGCGGCAAGGGCACGCGCCTGGGCGCGCGCGATCGCCCGAAGCCGCTCGTCGAGGTCGCCGGCGAGCCGTTTCTCGTCCACCCGCTGCGGCTGCTGCGCTCCTACGGGGCGCGCCGCGCCGTGCTGCTCGTCGACCATCTCGGCGAGCAGTTCGAGGAGATGCTCGGCGACGGCTCGCAGTTCGGCCTCGAGCTGAGCTACGTCTTCGACTCGCCGGGCTTCACCGGCACGGCGGGCTCCGTGCGCGGGGCGCTCGAGCACCTCGGCGACGAGTTCCTCGTCATGTACGGCGACACGTACCTGCGCATCGACTACCGCGCGGTGCTGGCCGCCCACCACGCGTCGGGGATGCCGGCGCTGATGACCGTGCTGCACAACGCCGGGCGCTGGGGCGAGAGCAACGTCGACTACGCCGACGCCATCGTCACGCGCCACGACAAGCACGCGCCCGACGCCGCCATGGAGTGGATCGACTACGGCCTCGGCGTGCTGACGCCGGCCGCGCTGCAGCGCGCCCCGGACTCCGGCGACCTCGCCGACGTCTACGGAGCGCTCGCCGCCGAGGGCAGGCTCGCCGGCTATGTCGCGACGGAGCGCTTCCACGAGATCGGCAGCCCCGAGGCGCTGGCCGAGACCGAGGCGTTCCTCCTGTCGCCGTAGCGCTGGGTCCGTCGATCCAACGGCGATCCGCCCGGGCCGGCTTCAACCCGGGCTCGTCGGCGAGCGGAGGCCGTGGGACGCGTGCGCTACTCCAGCAGGCCGGTCGCTCTTCGGAGGGCGACCCGGGCGTCATCGGCCAGCCGGCGCGCGACGGCGGCTGCCGGCGCATCGCTGCCGAGCTCGTAGGTCTGTCCGGCCCAGAGGTTCATGACCTCGGGGTCGCCGCTCTCCCGCGCCGCCCGTCGCAGCGGCGCCGTGACATGGTGCAGTTCTGGAAACGCCGAAGGCGCCGCGGCGCTGTGGTCGCGCATGAAGCGGTTGACGATTCCGCGTGCGGGCTTGCCGGTGAACGCGCGCGTGAGCGCCGTCGGCGCGCCCGATGCAAGCGCTGTGCGGTGCGCAGCCGACGTGCCCGCTTCGGGACAGCGCAGAAACGCCGTGCCGACCTGAGCCGCGCGAGCGCCCGCGGCGAGCGCGGCCGCGACACCGCGACCCGTGGCAAGTCCCCCCGCCGCGATCAGCGGCACGTCGGCGCACTCGCCGACGAGCTGCAACAACGCCAGCAACCCGTAGGACGACTCGTCGGCATTGGAGGAGGAGCCGCGGTGTCCCCCCGCCTCATAGCCCTGGACGACGAGCGCGTCGGCGCCGGCATCCTCGGCTCGCCGAGCCTCCGCCGGACTTGTGACCGTCACCCACACCGAGGCGCCGCGCGCGCGCAGCGCGGCGATGACGTCCGCCGGCGGGCAGCCGAAGACGAACGACACCGCGGGCACCGCGAGCTCGGACAACGCCGCGAGCTTGGGCTCCCAGTCGTCGTCGTCAAAGCGCGGCTCGCCGAGCGGCACTCCCGCCTGTGTCGCCTCGCGCTGCAAGCGCTCGACGTAGCTGGCGTACGCCGAGGGCTGCGTGGGCGTCGCCGGCGGCGTGAAGAGATTGACGCCGAAGGGCCGCTCGCTGCGAGCGCGAAACGCGAGCACCTGCTCGCGCAGGTCGGCGGACGTGCGGTAGCCCGCGGCCAGAAAGCCGAGCCCGCCCGCCTCGCTGACCGCAACCGCGAGATCG
The DNA here is from genome assembly GCA_963729125.1 of uncultured Actinomycetes bacterium. Taxonomy (GTDB): domain Bacteria; phylum Actinomycetota; class Thermoleophilia; order Solirubrobacterales; family Solirubrobacteraceae; genus CADCVQ01. The sequence goes on along the minus strand of CAVSML010000007.1, from coordinate 281,451 downwards.
ATCGTCGCCGGGCCACCGGCCAGCGGCGCGAGAACGATCGGAATCTCGAGCGTGTCAAGGATCATGGCGCTGGGTTCGGACTCCACACGAGCGCAAGCATCGCCGATCCGCTCGCGCTCCGGAGCGTTCTCGCTGGCGGCACGAGCCGTTGACGGAGCGAGCGCGAGGCAGATCGTCGCTCTACCCGGCGTCTCCGGTCGAGCCGCCCGACCGCAGCCCGTGATTCGCGATGATCGCCACGCCGTTGGCATGGCGATCCGATCACGAGGTGTCCGAGCACGTCAACGCCGACCTCGACGTGCTCGTCATCGTGCTGGGCGGGCACGCAGGCGCGATCATCGACGGCCGTTGACTATTACTCCCGGAGCGTGCGGCGATGCTCCTGATCGTCATCCGCCGGCGGTGGCGCGGCGCGTAGTTTCACCGTGACGCGGAGCCCGCCAGCGGCGCGGGGGGTGAGGGTGATGGTGCCGTCGTGTGCTTGGGTGATGCTCTTGACGATCGCCAGGCCGAGGCCGACGCCGGCGTGCTCGGTGCGTATGCGTTCATTGCCGCGACGAAACGGCTCGACAAGCGTGGAAACCAACTGTGGGGTGAGCATCTCGCCGGTGTTCTCGACGGTGAGCAGCACACCGTTGGAGTGAAGGCTGGTCGTGACCCACACGCTGCCCTGTTCAGGCAGGTTGTGGACGATCGCGTTGTGCACGAGGTTGGTCCCCAACTGCAGCAGGAGCGCGTGTGAGCCGATGGTGGGGGTCATGTCGCCGGACGTCTCGATCGTGAGGCCGCGTCGTTCTGCGAGGGGGAGGAGCGTTTCAGTGGCTTCCTCGGCTATGAGCGACAGGTCGACGTGCTCTCGGGAGAAGGACCGCTGGTCGGCGCGACTGAGCAGGAGCAACGCTTCGGTCAGGTCGATCGCTCGAGCGTTGACGACGTGCAGGCGGTCGACAAGTTCGCCGTTGTCGCGATTGGGATCATTGCGGGCGACGTCGAGAAGTGTCTGGGTGATCGCCAGCGGGGTGCGCAGCTCGTGGGAGGCATTGGCTGCGAATCTCTGCTGTTCGGCGACGTGTGCTTCGAGCTGCGCGAGCATCGTGTCGAAGGCGTCGGCGAGTTCGCGAAACTCGTCCCTGCGGCCCGGTAGCCGGATTCGGTGGGCGAGCGATCCGGTCGCGGCGATGCGTGTGGCATGGGTGATGCGAGTCAGCGGGGCGAGCATTCGGCCGGCGAGAAGCCACCCTCCCAGCAGACCGAACACGAGCAGGAACGCCGACATGATGGCCGCCTTCGGAGCAAAGGCGCGCAGCAGGTCAGAGCGGGTGGGAACGAAGGGGCCGGGTCCTACGAGGACCGCACGGTCGGGTACGTAGCGCAGCAGGAACACCCAAACGACGGCGAGCAGCAAGGCACCTGCGAGCATGATGAAGGCGGCGTAGCTGAGGGTGAGCTTGAGGCGAACGCTCAAGCCCGGGGCTCTATCCACGGTCTCCTCCCTCGCGCCCGCTGTCTGGTCGGGTGTCGATGCGGTACCCGGCGCCGGGCACGGTGGCGATGATGCGGGGTTCGCCGAGCCGTCTGCGCAGTCCCGAGACCGTGATGCGCACGGCGTTGGTGAACGGGTCTGCGTTCTCATCCCACGCCCGTTGCAGCAGCTCTTCGGCGCTGACGACACCGCCTTCGGCAGCGACGAGAACGTCGAGCACTGCGAACTGCTTGCGCGTCAGCGCGACGTAGCGGCCGTCGCGGAAGACCTCGCGGCGGAACGGATCCAGCCGCAGACCTGCGATCTCTCGCACGGGTGGCCTGTTGTGTGCACGCCTGCGGGCGAGTGCTCTGAGACGCAGCACGAGCTCTCGAAGTTCGAACGGCTTCGTGAGGTAGTCGTCGGCGCCGAGCCCGAACCCGGTCGCCTTGTCGTCGAGACGGTCGGCAGCGGTGAGCATGAGGATCGGCATGCCGCTGCCGGAGGCGACGATGCGTTTGGCGATCTCGTCACCGTTGGGTCCGGGAATGTCTCGGTCGAGGACGGCGATGTCGTAGGCGTTGACGCTCAGCAGCTTCAGAGCGGCGTCGCCGTCGCCGGCGATGTCGGCGGCGATCGCTTCCAGGCGGAGGCCATCGCGGATGGCTTCCGCCATGTAGGGCTCGTCCTCGACGAGCAACACACGCATGATCCGATGCTAGAGCTGGCGCATATCGCCGGCGTATCGAAAACCACATACGTGCCGGCAACAGCACGCTGTCTTGACTGGAGGCGTGACCTACAGCGAACCAGCACGAAGAACGACCCGTCGGATTCGGATTCGCAGGATCCGTGTCGCCGGCCTGCTCGTCGCGATCACGGCGATCGCCGCAGCGCTCGGCCACCAGTCGCTGGCGTCCTCGTCCCCTACGGCCGCATCGCCGATCGACGTCCTTCGCAGCGAGTTGCGCGGTCTTCGCCGTGAGCACCGCGGTGCGCTTGGCGAGGCTGACGGTGCCGTCCCCGATGCCACGACGGTCTTCGATGACGAGATTCCCGGTGTGGCCAACCTTGATCCAGCGCTCCTCGGTGCCCTGCGCCAGGTCGCAACTGACGGCGCCGGCGACGGGGTCCGGTTCTTCGTCGATAGCGGCTGGCGTTCACCGGCCTACCAGGAGCGACTGCTCCGCGAGGCGGTCTCGAAGTACGGCTCACAAGCGAAAGCCGCCCGATGGGTGGCGACCCCCGACACGTCTGCTCACGTGTCCGGGGACGCGGTCGACATCGGGCCTTCCGATGCCGCGGCGTGGCTGTCCGAGCACGGCGCCTCGTACGGGCTGTGCCGGTCCTACGGCAACGAACCCTGGCACTTCGAACTGCGCCCCGACGCCATCGATCGCGGCTGCCCGCCCGTGTACGCCGACCCCACGCACGATCCGAGGATGCAGCGCTGACCGGTGATCGGCGCGGGCTGTTCGAACGCATGTCCCTGAACCGCAACACCGGCAGCAAGGGCGAGCGCGCCGCGGGGTCTGGGGTCTCACGGCGCGTGGCGTCAGGTGATCAGATGGCCCCGCACCTGCAGCACGGCGATCACGAGTACCGCCAGGCCGAGCAACCGCTTGCCCCAGCCGATCTTGCGCGGCTCGCCCGAGCGGCCGAACAGCAGCGGCATCGGCAGCAGGAGGCCGACGAGCCCGAAGCCCACCATGACGTTCGGGAAGAACGACTCCGATTCCGGGTCCAGCACCTCGTTCATGAGCAGCCACGCGAGCGTGTAGCCGAAGAGGAACACCGTGAACTGCGTGATGCCCTTCGGGATGAGGCGATAGAGCGTCGCCGAGTTCGGCGCCTTCTCCGGATAGACCCAGATGAGCTGGGTGAGCAAGAACAGCCCGGACGACGCCCAGAGCTGCCAGACGTCGCCGACGAGGACGTACAGGAGGAACGCGTAGATCGCCGTCCGTCCGAGCGCAGAGCCGATCAGGGTGAGCTTGGACGGGTCCGGGAACGCCGACGCCGACGTGCTGTCGAGGCGCAGCGGGTAGAGGTGCGACGCAAGCGTCTCGAGCGCGACCCGGACGATCAGGCCAGCGAGGACGAACAGCGCGATCTGGTCGGCGTGCTCGGCGATCTCGAGCTCCACTCCGGCCAGGCCCGGGAGCGCGAGCACGATCCGCTGCACGGTCCACGCGCCGATGAGCGAGACGACGAGGAAGTCTGCGCCGCGGTCCCAGGCGCCGACGAGGCCGCGCGACGGGGGCCGCCGCAGGGGCCGCGTGACGCCCGCCAGCACCGGAACGACGGCCCACAGCGCGCCGATACCGAGCATGAACCGCAGGTCGTCTCCCGTGTCGAAGCCGCCGAGCGCCAGCACGCCGAAGAAGAACGTGGTGAGCGCGACGAAGCCCGCCGACGCGTCGAGCACCCCGATCACGGCGATCGCGATCACAAGCGTCGTCGAGGGCGGAAGCGCCTCGCCGCCGGTGCTGCTGAGGGCCGCGATGCCGAGTGCCAGGCCGGCGAGCGGGAACAGCAGCGATGCCGAGCCGAGGATCGCGCGCAGGTACGCGCTGTCGGCGAGCACGCGTCCGAGGAGCGGGGAGCGGCGCGCCACCGCCACGGGAATTGCGGCCGCCAGGTAGTCGACCCTGTCGGTCGCGGGCCACTTCCATGTCCGCGATCGGTCACCGAGGGCGACCGCGCCGAAGCCGGCGGCGAGGTGCCGGACCTCCACCCCCTGGTAGCTGCTCAACCCGCTGAAGCCGGGGCGCGAAGACCCCCCGCCCGTACCCCCGCCGCCGGAGCTCGGCTTCGAGACGCCGCCGCCGCGGGCGATGCCGCCACCGCCGACCGCCAGCGCCAGGAGGGTGAAGCCCGCGGCAAGGATGCCGAATGTCTTCTCCGGTTCGGATCGCGGGTCATATGCGGTGAGTTGTTGGCGGACCGGCCCGGCTTCGTCCTCGGGCTTGGCGGCGCGCGGCTCTGCCGGCGCCTGATCTTCGGCCGGCGCCGGAGCCGAGCGCTCGGGCTTGGCCTCCGACTGGTCGTCGGTCGCTGGTGCTTCGATCGCCGCCTCCGGGACCGACGCCGCGGCGATGACGGGGGCGCCCAGCGTGGCTGGTGCCCCGGAGGCCGGTGGCGGGGGCACCGCAACCGGAGGAGTACTGCCCTTGGTGGCCGGCGTGGGGGTGGGCGAGCCGCCGCCCTTCCCGACGCTGTACGTCGCGGTCTTCGGCGTCGCGTTGCCGAGGTCGTCGCTGGCGTTCACGGTGAACGTGAAGGTTCCGGACGAGCCGGTGTCGATCGCGGAGCCCGACGGCACGGGTCCTTCGCAGCGCGTGACGGGAGAGCGATCTCCGGGGTCCCTACACGAGTAGATCGCGACCACGGACTCTCCCGACTCATACTGCACGCCGTCGCCGGGCGAGACGATCTCGATCTCCGGAGCGGCAGAGTCCCTTGGCCGCGGGGTGATGGTCAGCAGCTCCCTGCGCGTCGGGACGCTGATGACGAGCCCGTCGCTCGCCTCGTAGTTGTTGTCGCCCGAGTACCCGATGGTGACGCGGTTGCCGAGCGCCGCCAGGGTGGTGTTCACCAGCGGGGTGATCGCCGTCAGCGGATCGAGGCCGGGCAGGAGCGGCACCGTCAGCAGGCGACGACCGTTGATCGACACGATGATGTCGCCCGTCGGCCGCGGGGCGTGGCCGTTGGGCGGCACCACCGTGACGACCAGCTGCGCCGGCAGGTCGGCGTCCTGTGCCTGGACGCGCGGCGCGGCGCTCAGCATGGCGACTGACACAAACGTGAGTGCCAGCGCCGCGAGCTTCGGCGAGCGCGTTGTGCTCCGGCCACCGATCCGCAACGCGCGCTTCATCACAACCTCCCCAAGTCGCCGATGTGGCGCACGCCAATCACAACTCCCACCTCGAGAATCACGGCAAGGCTGCGAGACACCATGCTCCCCAGGGAACGCTACATGCTCGGCCGGGCCTGCGGCGCTCTTTTTGTCGGGCTGGCGCACGCTCCCGCCGCGCCCCGCCGTCCGCCCGAGAACTTTCATTTGCACGAGCGTGCTCAGGGGTGGTTGAATGCGTCTTCGTAGGGGGCGATCTCGACGCGACCGGATTCGGTGGATCCACCCAGACGGGCGCGCGTGGCGATCTGGTGTGCCCTTGACCGTCATCACCGATTGGGAGGAGCACCGTGCTTTCAACCAACGCGTCTCGCGTCGGCGCGACCCCGGACAGCGGCCTCGAGGATCTGCGGGCGAAGCTCGACTGCATCGACGAGCGGCTGCTCGAGCAGCTGCGCGATCGCATCAACTGCTGTCTGGAGATCGCAGACCACAAGCGGCTGCACGGCGTGGCGATGATGCAGCCCCAGCGCATCGCGGTCGTGCAGGAGCGTGCCGCGAAGTACGGTGCGGAGCACGGGATCGATGGCGACTTCCTGCGCCGCCTCTACGACCTCATCATCGCCGAGACCTGCCGTGTCGAGGATCTCGCGATGGCCGATCCCGAGCGGATGGCATGACCCCGCTGCCGCGCATCTGGAATCGGTAGCCCGGCGGGGCGCGCGCGATGCGAACCCTCCTCATCGACAACTACGACTCGTTCACCTACAACCTGTACCAGCTGCTCGGCGAGGTCAATGGGAGGCCTCCGGTCGTGGTCCGCAACGACGTGGACTGGGCGTCGATCGCGGTTGAGCGCTTCGACGCGATCGTGATCTCTCCGGGCCCCGGCCGGCCCGATCGGCCGCTGGACTTCGGCATCGCCGATCGCGCGATCCGCGAAAGCGGCCTTCCCCTGCTCGGGGTGTGCCTCGGACATCAGGGGATCTGCCATGCCCTTGGCGGTGCGGTGGAGCATGCGCCGCAGCCCATGCATGGGCGCATCTCGGCCGTCCAGCACACGGGGCTCGGCCTGTTCGAAGGTCTGCCCTCGCCGTTTGCCGCCGTCCGCTACCACTCGCTCGCGGTCGCAGAAGTGCCCGACGAACTCGAGATCGTCGCCTGGTCGCAGGACGACGTCGTGATGGGCCTGCGCCACCGCAGCAGGCCGCTGTGGGGCGTGCAGTTTCACCCCGAGTCGATCTGCACGCAGTACGGCCGCGAGCTGCTCGCGAACTTCCGCGAGCTCGCGCTCGCGCATCGCGGCGGCGGTGCGCCGTCGCACGCGCGACCGGCCCCAGGCCGCGCCTACCGCGTGCACGTCCGAGCGATCGCCGTGGCGCCCGATGCCGAGATCGCGCATCGCGAGCTCTTCGACGCGCACGAGCATCGCTTCTGGCTGGACTCGAGCGCGGTCGTCGACGGTCTGTCGCGCTTTTCCTTCATGGGCGACGGCGCCGGACCGCTCGCGGAGTACGTGACCTACGACGTCGCGGCGAGCGTCGTCACAGTCGAGCGCGACGGCAAGCAGCTGCACGTCGAGCGGCCGTTCTTCGACTACCTCGACGAGCAGCTGCGCGCCCGTGCCGTGCCCACGCCCCCGGGCCTGCCGTTCGACTTCAACCTCGGCTACGTCGGCTGCCTGGGCTACGAGCTCAAGGCGCAGACGTCCGGCCAAGCGGCTCACCGTGCCGAGACTCCCGATGCGGCGCTCCTGTTCGCCGACCGCATGCTGGCCATCGACCATCGCGAGGGGACGAGCTACCTGCTGGCGCTCAGCAGCGGCGACGAGTCGGATGCGACCGCGTGGCTGGACGATGCGAGCAGGCTGCTGCGGGCGCTGCCGGTCGCGGGGGCGGCAGCGCAGCGAAGGTCACGCGTCACGCCGCCGCTCGTCGGCATGACCGACCCGATCGCGCGGCGGCTCATGCATCCCCGCCACGACGAGGCGGCGTACCTCGAGCGCATCGCCGAGTGCGTCGAGGAGATCTACGAGGGCGAGTCATACGAGATCTGCCTCACGAACACGATCACCACGCGGGCAGACATCGATCCGCTGGAGACGTACTTGTGGCTGCGCCGCATCAGCCCGGTGCCGTACGGCGCGCTGCTGGAGCTCGGAGAGGTCGCGGTCCTCTGCGCGTCGCCGGAGCGCTTCCTGTCGGTCGGTCGAGACGGCGTCGTGGAGTCCAGGCCCATCAAGGGAACGCGACCGCGCGGCACCAACCGGGCCGAGGACGAGGCGTTGCGCCGCGACCTCGCCAGCCACGAGAAGGACCGCGCCGAGAATCTCATGATCGTCGATCTCATCCGCAACGACCTCAACATGGTCTGCGAGATCGGCTCGGTGCACGTTCCCAAGCTCTTCGACGTCGAGACCTACGCGCCGGTGCACCAGCTCGTGTCGACCGTTCGCGGCAAGCTGCGCCCGGGCGTCTCCGCGGTCAGATGCGTGCGTTCGACGTTCCCCGGCGGGTCGATGACGGGCGCTCCCAAGATCCGCACGATGCAGATCATCGACCGGCTCGAGGCTGGTCCGCGAGGGTTCTACTCGGGCGCGCTCGGGTGGTTCGGGCTCAGCGGAGCCGCCGACCTCAACATCGTCATCCGCACCCTGACCGCGACGGACGGCGAGCTGAGCTTCGGCGTCGGCGGCGCGATCGTGGCGCTTTCGGATGCCGGGGAGGAGTACGAGGAAACGGTCGTCAAGTCGCGCGCGATGGTCACGGCGACGCTGGCCGCCGAACAGGACCTCGCCAGGCCGCAACCGGCGGGGGTCAGCCGGTGACCGCGAGCGGCGAGCTCGCGGGACGGCGGTGTGCCGTGGTCGGCGGCGCGGGGGCGGTCGGCGGCATGTTCGTCGAGCTGCTGCTCGATGCCGGCGCGGACGTCTGCGTCGTCGACGCCTCGCCCCCGCGGCAGGACGCTTGGCGCTGCACCTTCGAGTGCGCCGACATCACGGCGATGGGACCGCGTCTCGAGGCCGAGCTGCGCCGCTGCGATCTCGTGCTGCTGGCGGTCCCCGAGGACGTCGCGATCGCGGCGGTTGGCCCGATCGCGCGAGCGCTCGAGCCGGGCGCGCTGCTAGCGGACACGCTGTCGGTCAAGACTGCCATCGTGGCGGCGCTGGAGGTCCAGGCTACGCGCCTGGAGGCGCTGAGCCTCAACCCGATGTTCGCACCCTCGCTCGGGATCGACGGCGGTGCGGTCGCGGCGGTGATCGTCCACGACGGGCCGCGCACGGGCGAGCTGCTGGAGCTGTTGCGCTCGCGCGGCGCACGCGTCGTCGAGGTGAGCGCACCCGAGCACGACGAGCTGGCCGCCATCACGCAGGCGCTGACGCATGCCGCGGTGCTGGCGTTCGGTCTCGCGCTCGAGCAGCTCGACGTTGACGTTCGCACGCTTGGCGAGCTGGCTCCGCCGCCGCATCTCACGCTGCTGGCGATGCTCGCGCGGATCGCGTCGGGTCAGCCCGAGACCTACAGGGACGTGCAGATCGCGAACCCGCACGCGGCAAACGCCCGCGCCGCCCTGGCAGATGGCGTGCGCCGCCTCGCGGACGTCATCGACAGCGGCGCCGAAGCCGACTTCGGCGCGCTTCTCGCTCGCCTGGGCGCCCGCCTCGGGCCCGACGCCGACCGCTACGGCGAGCTGGCCGCGGACCTCTTCCAGACAGCGCGTTCGCCAGTCGGCGCCCCGTACGACCTGACACTCGCGGCGAGCGCGAACCCGGACCAGAAAGGCTCAACCGCATGACCACGACCCTTGCCCCCACGGCGCTTTCGGCCGAGCAGCGCGCCGTCGTCGCGTCGGATGCGAGCTGGGGTGGCGGCAACCTCCTGCAGGCCGCCATCGACTCGAACCCGCACCCCGAGCTCGCGTTGATCACGTTGGCGCGTCCACTCATCGCCAGCGACGGCCAGCCGTTGCACACGTTGAGCCTGCTCGAGCTCGACGAGCTGGCCGAGAGCTGGGCGGCGTGGTACAGCGCGCAGGGCGTCGGGCCGCGCGACCGCGTCGCGGTCTGGATCGAGGACTCGTTCGCCTACTCGGTGCACTACTACGCGCTGTCGCGGATCGGCGCAATCGGCGTGATGATCAACAGCTGGGCGCCGACGAGCTCGGCGTGCTCGCTCTGCCGGCAGACGACGCCGATCGCGATCTACAGCGACGACACGCGCCTCTGCCGTCTGTGGGGGGAGGAGTCCAGCCCGCTGCGCGAGATGCGCTGGACGCAGTCCGCGGACGACCTCCCGGCACCGCCCGCCGGGGTCCTGCCGGACGACAAGCGCTTTCGCCACGCCGACGAGGATCCGGTGTCGATCCTGCACTCGTCGGGCACGACCGGACGCCCGAAGCCCGTGATCCAGACGCACCAGTCGAGCATCGCCGGGCCACGCTTCCGGATGGCAAGCGACATCGTCGCTCCCGGCGAGCGGGTCCTGACCGCGCTGCCACAGTCGCACATCGGCGCGATCTCCTTCTCCTCGTACGCGATGCTCTGCGGCACGCCGGTCATCGCGCTCTACGACCCGGTCTCGCCGCAGCTGCTCGACGCCATCCGCGAATACCGCCCGACCGCGGTCATGGGGTTCTCGCACATCCACACCGAGCTCGCGGCCTTCGACGTTCCCGCGGGCGAGCTGGACTCCGTCGAGCGCTGGATCTCGGTCGGCGACGCCGTGCACGAGCCGCATATCCGCAGGCTCCTCGAGCACCGCAGCGCGGGCCTCGGACCGTCGGCGTTCCTCGACCGTCTGGGCTCGACCGAGCTCGGCTGGGCGCTGCTGCTGCACACGACCACGGTCCATTCGGGTCCCAAGGGACGCTGTATCGGCAGGCCGACGGGGGCGGCCGAGGTCGCCGTGCTGCGCAAGGACGGGACGAAGGCCTCCGCCGGTGAGTTCGGGCTGCTCGCCGCCAAGGGCCCGACGATCACGCCGGGCTACTGGAACGACGCCGACACGACCTACCGCAGCAGGCTGGCGGGGTACTGGGTGTCCGGCGACGTGGCCTGCCATGACGAGGGCGGCGTCTTCTACCAGGTCGACCGGGCCGTCGATGCGATCGAGACCGCGTCGGGGACCGGCTACTCCGTCCTGATGGAGGAGGTCCTGCTTGGCAACGTCCCCGAGATCTGCGACTGCGGCGTCGTCGCCGGCCGCTGGGACGACGAGACGGTCGCCGTGGCGCTCATACGCACGCCCTCCGCGAACGTCGACCTGGATCGCGTCCTGGAGGCGGCCAACGACGCGTTGCGGGCCGTCGGCCACCCCGAGCTGACGCTGGTCGAGGTGGCGCGGACGGACGCCGAGTACCCGGTGGGCGTCACGGGCAAGGTGCTCAAGCGCGTGCTGCGCGAGCGCTACGACGACCTCCCGACCTATCTCGCGCAGCGCGGCGACAGGATCCTGGCGTCGATGTCTTGAACTGGCTCAGGGCGCCCGGGCCTGCTCTACGACGTGACCGCGTGCTCGTGTCGCCCTCGCGCTTGCCGGTCCCGTCGCTGATCCAGCGAGTCCTGCGGAGCTAGCTCTCGCCGCCCGGAAGCGGGTCGCCGGACAACAGGCGGCTCGCCAGGTCACCAAGGCCGTCGAGCACCGCCAGCTGGGGAAGCGGCCCGTAGGAGACGCGCGCCACGCCCAGCTCGGCGAGCTCGGACGGGGGGGCGTGCCGGGGAACCCGAGCAGGCTGAGCTTGCGCTGGCCAAGGCCGTCGACGAGCTTGGCGATCGTGTCCGCGTCCTGCCATCCCGGTGTGAAGACGCAGGCTGCGCCCGCCGCGAGGAACGCTTGGCCGCGCGCGATCGCGTCCTCGAGAACCTCCTCGGGACCGCGCTCGCCCGCCCTCAGGAACGCATCGGTGCGCGCGTTGAGCACGAAGTCGATGCCCTCGCCGGCGGCCGTTTCGCAGGCGATCCGCACCGAAGCAACGGCCTCGTCGAGCGGGCGCATCTCGTCCTCGAGGTTGCCGCCGACGGCGCCAGCCGCGATCGCCCGGCGAACCGTGTCGGCGACGTCGCCGTAGCCGGCTTCCAAGTCGGCCGATACGGGCAGCTCGACGGCGGCGGCGATGCGGGCGGTCATGTCGAGCATGAGCTCGACCGGGATGTGCTCGCCGTCCTCGTAGCCGTACATCGCGGCGATCGCCGCGCTGGCCGTTGCGATCGCGCGACAGCGCGGCTGCGCGGCGACCTTGCGCGCGCTGGCGACGTCCCACGCGTTGACGAGCACCAGCAACTCTGGATCCTCGTGCAGCGCAAGCAGCGTCGCGGCCTTCTCCTGCTGTGTCACGGGCTTGCCTCGATGGTCCAGTAGGTGTCCGCCCCGACGGGCTCGGCCCGGGCGTCGGCGCGGGTCAGCGCGGCGTGGGTGTCCGTCGCGTCGAGCCGCATGAGCGCGGCGATCTCGGCCGTGGCGAGCGGCTTACCCGCCCATGCGAGAACGTCCTCGACGGCCTCGGGATCGGGACGGCGTTCGAGCTCGGGCGCGAGGTTCGCGATCACCGCATCATAAGCCTCGATCGGGTTGAAGCCGGGCAGGGCGAAGGCCGCGCCACCGTTGACGCGTCGGAACTCGTAGCTCGGCGCCGTGTAGCGCCGTTGCTCGCGCGGCCCGCCGAGGCGATCGTCGAGCGCGCGTGCCGCCGGCGGCGGCGATCGGGCGGCCTCGGCATCGGCGTCCAGCGCTTCCCGCACGTCGGCCACCGCACACCACTCACGCACGCGCGCCGGGTCCAGGCCGGCAGCGCGCGCCGCGCCGGCGATGAGCTGCGGGTCGTCGAGCAGGCCGCCGCCCATCGCCCGGATGCGCAGCCGGCGCAGCAGCGGCTCCTCGGCCTCGGGAGCGTGCAGCCGCGCGGCGACGACCGCCAGGCACGCGGGCTCGGACGAGGCCGGGCGCTCGCGCGGCGCCGGATCGATCGGCATGCCGTAGCGGCGCTGCAGGGACGGCGCGCCGCGTGCGAGCTTCTCGGCCTCGCCCGGCTCCAGCGTCAGGACGATCATCCGCAGGCGCCAGCGCAGCTGGTCGCCGAAGTGCCAGCGCAGCAGCATCCGCGTGGGCTCCGCCGAGAAGGCGAACGGGCACGCGGGGTCGGTGTAGAGCGTGATGTCGAGCACGGGGTGCGGGGTCACCCTGGCATATTGTCGCGGTTGCACCCGTCAAACGCCAGAAGGGGGCACCGTTGGACGACTGGTCGCTGTTTCCTGCTCGCGCGTACCTCGATCAGCACTACGGGCACATGAGCTCGGAGACCGAGACGATGATGACCGCGATCATCGACTACGTCCGCGGCCGCGACCTGCGGCCCGCGCGCGCGATCGAGGTCGCCGGCGGCCCGACGGTGTTCTCGCTGCTGGCGCTCACGGCGGCGCTCGAGGCGCCACCTGAGCAGATCGTCTTCACGGACATCGCCGAGGCGAACCTCCAAGAGGTGGACGACTGGCTGCACGAGCGCCCCGGCGCGTTCGACTATGCCCATCTCTACGCGTGGTTCGAGACGCGGGCGAACGCCGATCCCGAGCGCGCGGCCCGTGACCTGCGCGGGGTGCGCTGGGAGCTTCGCCAGGTGGACTGGCACGACCCGCCGCCGGCGCCATGGCTCGGCGCGTTCGACGTCGTGTCGTCGCATTTCTTCGTCGAATCCGCGACGCCCGACGAGGCCGAAGCCCTGACGTTCGTGCGCAACTACGCGCCGCTCGCCGGCAGGGAGGCCGTCGTGTTGCTGTCGTTTCTCCAGCGCGCCGACGCGTGGGACTGCGACGGGGTCGCCGTGCCGTCGCTGCAGGTGCACGACGGCATGATCGAGAGCTTCCTGCGAGCCGGGGGAATCAGCCTCGACGACGCGACGATCCGGACCGCGGCAGGCCGCCAGCCGGCGGCGGTCACCGGCTACGAAGGCGTCGTCACCGTCTCGGGCTTTCGCGCGACGAGCCCCGCCGGGCAACGGTGACGACGCTCTACTGCAGCGGTATCGCGGGCGGTTGCGTGCTGTCGCCGGGCCTGGGGGTGGCACGCTCGCTGCGCGAGGCCTTCGCGGACCTCCGCATCGTCGGCGTCGCCGACACGCCGCACTCGGCCAGCCTGCACGATCCGGCCTTCGACGAGGTATGGATCCGGGAGGCCGCGCACGACGAGGCTACGCACACCGCCGCGATTCTCGAGCGGCTCGCCGGCGGCGCGTGGTGGATCTGCGGGTCCGAGCTCGAAGCGCGAAGGCTCGCGCGCGCCGCGGGCGGCCACGACCGGTTGCTGAGCCCGTCGACCGACGCGCTCTCGGGCTTCGATGCGCCGACCGGCGATCTGGCGCGCCGGCTCGGGGTCCGCTGCCCGCCGGAGATCTCGCCGCGTGAGGACGACTGGCGGCTGAGCGCGTTCGGGCGCGAGCACGGCTGGCGCCTGTGGCTCACGGGTCCCGACCGGGAACCGGCGCACATCGACGGCTGGCGCACGCTCGAGCGCACGCGCGCGCGTCTCGCGGCGGCATGGTCCTTCGACGGCATGGCGCTGCAGGCGCAGGTCGAAGGTGCCCGCGAGGCGATCGTGTTCGCCGGCCGGCGCGGCGCGATGCTCGGGGCGTGGCACATGCGAGCGGCGCTCGAGCCCGCGCAGGGCGCGACGTGGGGCGGGCATGTCGCAGATCTGGCCGAGACACTCCCGGACGTCGCGGCCGCGCTCGCACGCGAGCTGTCCGCCGGTGCATGGACGGGCGGCGGCGAGCTCGAGCTCGTCCGGCCCGTCGACGCTGTGCCCTGGCTCGTCGCGCGGCGCCCGCACTTCGCGTCATGGGTTCACGGCGCCACGCTGGCGGGCGCGAACCTGCCAGCGGCGCTGGTCGGCGCGGCCACCGGCAGCGACCTCGCGCCAACCGCACGCCGGGCCACGCAGTTCGTCCGCGTCGTCGTCGAGATCCCGGCGCGTCCGGGCCTGGCCGTGCCAAAGCCCGCCGCGACCGCGAGCACGGTCGTGCGCGCCGGCGGCTACCTCGGCGGCATGCCCGACCCGGGCGCGACCGCCGCAGCCGGACCGCACCCGCGCGAGGACGCGGCGCGCCCGGACGAGGCACTGGCGGCGATCGTCGCCGGGCTGCCCACGGCCGGGGACACGCCGCACGCCCACGCGATCGACCCGGGCCCGCGCTGGGAGCGCCTTGCGAACGCTGTGCGTGACGCCGCCCCGGGGCGCCGGGTGGAGCTCGCCTACAGCATCAAGACCGACCCGGATGTAGCACTGCTGCGCGCCGCCCGCGCGCGGGGCTTCCTGGCAGAGGCGATCACGGCAGCGGAGATGCAGCGCGCGCAGGACGCCGGCTTCGCGGGCGATGCGATCGTGCTCAACGGGCCAGGCAAGCGCTGGCCGCCGCCGGCGGCCCCCGTGCGGGCGTACGCGGCGTTCGCCGACAGCCTCGGCGAGCTCGCGGCGCTCGCGCTGCTGGCGGGGTCCGGCGAGCTCTCCGCGCGCTACCTCGGGCCGCGCGTGCGACCAGCGTCCGTCGCGTCGCGATTTGGCATCCCGCTGGGCGAGGACGACGCCTCCCGCAGGCTCGTGATCGCGCTGGCCGCGCTGCCCGCGAGCCAGCGCGTCGGGCTGCACTTTCACTGGGCCAGCAGCGAGGCCGGCCATGAGACGTGGTTTGACACCGTCGAGGCGCTCCTCCGATGGGCCCGGCTGCTGCAAGCGAATACCGGACGCGCGATCAGCTGCCTGGATCTCGGCGGCGGCTGGCAACCCGACGACTTCGACGCCGTGTTCCTGCCCCGGCTGCCCGAGCTCGTCGCCCGCTGCCACGCCGAGCTCGATGAGCTCGACGTGCTCGTGCTCGAGCCCGGCAGGGCGCTCGTGCAGCCGCTGTCGGTCGTCGAGACGACCGTGCTCGAGGTGCGCGAAGCCCGCGGCGCGCGGGAGATCGTCATCGACGCGTCGCTCGCCGAGGTTCCGCGAGCCCCCGTGTACCCGCACCGCATCCTCACCCAGCGCGAAGGTGAGTGGCTGCGCTGGGGGCGCGGGCCCGACCGCGTGCTCGGCCGCTTGTGCATGGAGGACGACGTGCTGCGCACGGGCATCGCCGTGCCCGACGACGTGCGATCGGGCAGCCGCGTGCTCATCGCCGACGCCGGTGCCTACGACCGCAGCATGGCCTACAGCTTCGGCCGCCGCTGAGGTAGCGCTTGCGACTGGCATTCCCGGTCCCCGGGGGGAGGTCGCGGTGTTCATCCGACTCGGGGTGAGCCGGGCGCATGCGTGACTGCGATATCGCCTTGCGATCCTTTGCGGGGCGCGGAAGACCTCGGCTGAGGCCTCGGATCGATCCTGGGGAGAAATCCTTGCGATCGCTATCCGAAAGCCTCGACGACCGCCCGAAGTCGGTCGCAGGCACGAGCCATCAGCGTTTGACGAGGATCGACTTCATCATCCCCAGATCCTCGTGGCCGAGGATGTGACAGTGGAAGACGAACTTCCCGCTGAAATCCTCGAAGGGGATGCGCACGACCATCGTCGTCGGCGGAGCGCCGTTCGGTCGTCGCGGGAGCACGAACGTGTCCACCCGGCTGTGCGCCTTGTAGGGCTTGCCGTTGATGCTCATGACCTGGAAGGCGTTCTGGTGCATGTGGAACGGGTGCACGCCCGTCTCGTTGACGAGCGTCCACTCCTCGACAGTGCCGAGCTTCGCGCGCACGTCGACGCGGTCCTCCTCGAAGATCTCGCCGTCGATCGTGAACTTCGGGAAGCCGGTGTCGGCGTGGAAGCCGTTGCGCCCGAACGTGAACGTCCGCCGGGCCGCGATCGGCGCGTCGTCGAGCGGGATGAACCGGCCGGCGCGCTTGCCGATGCCCACCTTCGGCATCGGCGGCGTCCTCATCCTCTTGCCCGAGCTGACCACGTTAGCCAGCACGCGCGTCGGAGCGACGATGCCGTTGTCGGGCGTGAAGCCGACCGTACGGAGCTTGATCACGCCGCTCGGCGGCCCTGTGACGAGCACGTCGAAGCGCTGGCCGCCGCCCATGAACAGCTGCTTCATCTTCTGCGGCTTGTCGAGCGCGTTCGCGTCTTGGGCGATGACGGTGAAGCTCGACTTCTCGAGCTCGACCCTGTAAAGGACGTTCGCACCGGTGTTCGCGATGTGCCAGAGCTGCACCTCGCCGGGCCGGATCCTGATCTTCGGCTGCAGCTGCTCGCCGACGAGGCGCACGTTCGGCGGGACCTTCGGCTGATCCTTGAGCGGCGGGCTGTCCGCCACGTCCCACACGCCGAGGTGATCCTCCGTGACCTTGTCGTCCACGACCTGCGCGGTCTTGAGCGAGAGGACGCGCTCCTTGATGTTCGCAAACGCCTTCGGAAGGGCCTCGCGCTGCCCCTCGACGATGATCACGCCGGACATCCCGTTGACGAGCTGCGCCTCGGAGTAGCCGTGCATGTGGCTGTGATACCAGTACGTGCCGGGGAAGTTGCCCTTGCCCAGCGTCACGGTGTACTTGCGGCTGTGGCCGGGCTCGACGTGCACGAAGACGTTGTCGTGCGGCACGTTCGGGGACACGTGCAGCCCGTGGAAGTGCAGGTTGGTCGGCTGGTGGTCGGGTATGCCGGCGGTGTTGACGAGCTTGACGTTGATCGTGTCGCCGAGCTTGACGCGCATCGTCGGGCCCGCGTAGCTGCCGTTGTACGTGGTGGCCGTCACGGGCTGCCCGCCCAGCCGCACCTCGTTGCGCTGGACGTTGAGCGTCACGTTCAGGACGCCGTTCTTGCTGCGCAGCACGGGCGGGTCGCGGAACTCCTGGCCGGTGACCCAGTCCGGCTGCGGCGGCCGTGCGAACGCGGCCCGCGCCTGCGTTGCCTCGCCCGACGCGGCACGCGCAGATGCCGCCAGGGAGGCGGCTTTGCGCGCGTCCTTGTGGAGCGAACAGTAGAGCGCGTCCGCGCCGTCGCCGCCCAGCAGCGACGGTGAAGCCGCTGCCTGCGGGGCGGCCAGTGCGGCCAACCCGATCGTCAGCGCGCCAAGCCGACGCGCGCGCGTGATCCACACGTCGATATCGAGAGCAGCTCGCATCGTCACCAACCCCCCGGTCGCTTTCCCCAGCTGGTTTGAGAAATGCTACTTGCGAACGCAAGTGCCAGGTGAGAACCTGCGCCACGCCGAGCTGACGTCCAATGAACCAGGCAGTAGGGGGAAGTCGTGGATCACGTGAGCTGGTCGGTGCGCGCTCGCCTGCGCATGTTGCTGTACGCGTCCGTCGCCGCCCCCGTGCTGGCCGGCGGCTCGCTTGGGGTCACGGCATGCGGTGACGACGAGCCGTCGAAGCGCGGGGCCACCGCGCCCGCCCCCGCGGTCTCGGTCGCGAAGACCCCCGTGATGGTGGCCGACACGGAGCGCGGCGCGGTCGGGTACCGCTCGGTCGGCAGCGGGCCGGCGCTGGTGATGATCATGGGCTTTGGCTCGAGCATGGAGGACTGGGACCCGACGTTCGTCGACACGCTCGCGAGGACGCATCGGGTCGTCATCTTCGACAACGCCGGGATCGGCAAGTCCGACCCAACCGCTGCGGAGCTCTCGATCTCGAAGATGGCGGACCAGACCAGCGCCCTGATCGAAGCGTTGAAGCTCGGCCAGGCCGACGTCCTCGGCTGGTCGATGGGCGGGATGATCGCCCAAGCGCTGACGGCACGTCACCCCGACCAGGTGCGCCGGCTCGTGCTGGCAGCGACATGGCCGGGCAACGGCGAGGCGCGCGAGGATCGCAGCAAGGCGCCGCCGGCCGACGCCAGCGCCGAGGAGTTCATCGCCGCGCTGTACCCCGACAACCAGACGGCGGCGGTGAAGCTCTACAACGACGGCCTCGCCAGCTACGCGGAGCGCTCCACGTTGCCCGACGCGATCTACGGAGCGCAGCGCGCGGCGATCAACGGGTGGCTTGCCGGAAAGGAGGTCGCAGGGAAGCGCTTTGAGGCCATCTCGGTCCCGACGCTCGTCGCAGGCGGGGCCGAAGATCGCCTCAACCCGATCTACAACACGCGCCGCCTCGCTCAGCTCGTCGCGGGCTCGGAGCTGAAGGTGTACGACAACGCCGGTCACGCGTTCCTGTTTCAGCCGGACACGAACTACGTGGCGCGTGTAAACGAGTTCCTCGCCAAGGCGCGATAGCTGTAAGTACCGGCCGGCCTATATGTGCCTATGTGTGCTGATGGCGGTCGAACGACAAGTCCGAGCACCTGACCCGAAAGGGGGCCTCTCTGCCGGATCTTGCGTCGGCAGGCAGAGCGATGCGGGGCGCACGGTGCTGCTCTTGCCTCGAAGTAGAAGAGCGTACGCTCCGCCGAAATGGGCTCCGATGCCGGCCGTCTTCATCTGCTCGTGGCGAGCCTGCCGTTGCTGGATGCCGCCGCCGACGGCGACGAGGCTCTCGCGCGCGCGCTTGGTGGCTTCGAAGTCGCCCGCGACTGGCAGGGGTTTCCCGAAGCCGTGGGGATGCTGCGCGACCGCGTTGCCGTCGACCCGCGGGCGACGCGTTGGGGTTCGCGACTCTTCGTGCATGATGCCCCGCGCGTGCTCGTCGGCTGGGGCGGCTTCAAAGGGCCCCCGACCGATGGCAGCGTCGAGATCGGCTATGCGGTTGCCCCGGAGTGGCAGGGACGCGGCCTCGCCACATGCGCCGTGCGGGCGATGCTGCGCGAGGCCTATGCGGCACCGGAGGTGAAAGCGGTCATCGCCCATACGCTGCCCGAGCGCAATGCGTCGGTGCGGGTCCTCGAGAAGGCGGGCTTCGTCCCCGACGGCGTCGTGAGCGACGGCAAGCGAAGCGTTTGGAGGTTCCGCCACCTCCGTAGTCGCTCGTAGCGAAGCCGCCGCTTTCGGCCTGGTTGCAGCACTCGCGCCAAGGCCACGGGGCCGCACGCGTGGGCGCGGCCGGGCTGTCTGTGCGCGGTGAAAGGAGCTAGAGGTCCTCGGCGATGCGCGGCGCCTCGCGGGCGAAGACGACGTAGCCGAGCGCCGAGCACCGCGAGCGTCGCGATCAGCGGCACGAGCACGAGCGCGCCGCTGCCCATGGCTGCCGCGGCGCTCGGATGGCTCGGGTCGACGAGCAGGTGCTTGCCCTCCTGCACGATCGCCGCGAACGGGTTGAGCAGCAGCAGCAGCTTGACGGCCCCCTCGCCGGCCTTCGTGCTCGACGCAGCGTCGACGGTGTAGAGGATCGGCGAGGCGTAGAACAGCGCCTGCAGGACGACGTCCCAGATCGGCTCGATGTCGCGGTAGCGCACGTACAGCGACGACAGCAGCATCGCCAGCCCGAGGGCCAGCACGGCCAGCACGACGATCAACAGCGGGAACGCAAGCCACGACAGTCGCGGTCGTCCGCCCTGTCGGCGATCAGGAAGACGACGACCGGCACGAGGTTCAGCGCCGAGGTTGAACGAGCGCCTGCAGCACCGTCGCGAGCGGCACGGCGAGCCGCGGGAAGTCGATCTTGCGCACGAGCGCTCGCGCATGCAGGATGCTCTTGACGGCGCCCCCGGTGGCCTCGCCGAAGAAGTTGTAGAGCACGATCCCCAGCAGCAGCGAGACGCCGAAGTACTTCTCGGGGCCGGTGAAGCCGAGACGTCGTGAAGACCGACGTAGAGGATCCCGAACAGCATCAGCGGGCGCATGAGCTGCCACAGGTAGCCCAGCGCCGAGCCGAAGAAGCGCAGCTTGAAGTCCGTCGTCGCGAGCGTCCAGGTCAGGCGCAGCAGGCGGCGCGTGTCGTCGCCGAGCGCCGTCGGACCGCGCACGAGCGTGCCCGCCGGCATGACCTCGTGCGTGGCGCTCACGCGCTGCGGGCGTGCGGGCGCGATGCCGGGTCCTGGCGCTCGAGCGCCATGTCGAAGGGCATCTCGACGAGCGCGCCGGTCGCGCCGCCGGTCCCGGTCACGACGACCGACAGCCAGCGCTTGCGGTAGTCCAGCCAGTGCACGCCGCCGCCGTCGTGGGCGATCGCCGGGCTGACGTGGTAGCGGCCGGGCACGAGGACGTTCTCGAAGCGGACGCGGAAGACGACCTCCTCGCCGGCGCTGAAACGTGCCGGCCGGGCCGAGCTCGACGGTTGTTGAAGCCGAGCACCGGGTCGTCGAGCGCGTTGAGCACGGAGACGCCGAAGAGCGGGTTCTCGACGCGGTCGTGGAAGCGCACGCGCAAGCACAGCTCGCATCGCTCGCCGCCGTGCAGGATCTCGGCCCGGGCCCCGGCCGCGTCCTGAACCAGCCTTCGACGATCTCCGCCTTGCCGTTGCCAAAGCGCGTCGCTCGGTCGGCGGTCCTCGGCCTCGGCTGCGACCGGCGTCGCCGGCGCCGTCCGACGACCGGCGCCGCCGGCGTGGCCTCTCGGCCTCGGCGGCCTGGACCTCGGCCGCGCGCGCCTCCGAGGAGAAGTTCAGCTCGAGGTAGCGCGTCGCCGATGCGGTCGGTGTCGCCGATGTCGACGAGGCGGCCGTGCTCGAGCAGCATCGCGCGGTCGCAGAAGCGCTCGACGGCGCCCATGTCGTGCGTCACGAGCAGGACCGTCGTGTCGCTCTTGCGGATGCGCGCGAACTCGTCGAAGCACTTCTGCTGGAAGGCGGCGTCGCCGACGGCCAGCACCTCGTCGATCAGCAGGATGTCGGCGTCGACCTGGATCGCGACCGAGAACGCGAGCCGGACCATCATCCCCGACGAGTAGTTCTTGAGCTTGAGGTCGACGAAGTCGTGCAGCTCGGCGAAGTCGATGATGCGGTCGAAGCGCCGCCGCGCCTCCCTCGGCGACAGGCCGAGCATCGTCGCGTTGATCATCACGTTGTCGCGCGCGGCGCAGGTCGGGGTTGAAGCCGACGCCGAGCTCGATGAACGTCGACATGCGCCCGTCGACGTAGATCGCGCCGTCGTCGACGCGGTAGATCCCGGCCAGGCACTTCAGCAGCGTCGACTTGCCCGAGCCGTTGCGCCCGACGATCCCGAAGAACTCGCCCGCGCCGACGTCGAAGGAGACGTCGCGCAGCGCCGGCAGCGCGTCGTAGCGTCGCCTGGCGCAAGCGGATGCAGCGCGCGCTCCTTGAGCGTGTGGACCTGCTCGTGCGGGCAGGCGGAACTGCTTCGACACGCCGTCGACGAGGATTGCGCGACGGCCCGTGGCTCACGCTCGGAGGGTAGTCGAAGCACGAGCGCGTCCGCGACCGTGCGCGTGCAGGCCGAAGTAGGCTCCATGCATGCCAGTCGAGCGCCGCGCCGGGGCCATGCGGCTCATCGACTGGACCGGAGAGCGCTGCGTTCCCTGGAGCGACAACGTCCAGGTCGTCTACGAGCACTACCACCGCTACCTGTGGGCCGCGACGCTCACGCGCGGGCGGCGCGTGCTCGATCTCGGCAGCGGCGAGGGCTTCGGCAGCGCGATCCTCGCCGGCGAGGCGCGAGAGCGTCCAGGGCATCGACATCGACGAGCTCAGCGTCTCGCACAGCCAGCTCAACTACCGCGCGCCGAACCTCGACTTCCGCGTCGGCTCGGCGATCGCGCTCGACGCGTTCGACGACGACGCCTTCGACGTCGTCGTCGCCTTCGAGGTTCTCGAGCACGTCGTCGAGCAGGAGCTGATGCTCGAGCGAGATCGACCGCGTGCTCGCGCCCGGCGGCCTGCTGATCGTCTCGACGCCCGACCGGCGCATGTACTCCGAGGCGACCGGCCAGGACAACCCGTTCCACGAGCGCGAGCTGACCGAGCCGGAGTTCCGCGCGCTGCTCGGCGAGCGCTTCTCGCACGTCGCGCTGTGG
The DNA here is from genome assembly GCA_963729125.1 of uncultured Actinomycetes bacterium. Classification (GTDB taxonomy): domain Bacteria; phylum Actinomycetota; class Thermoleophilia; order Solirubrobacterales; family Solirubrobacteraceae; genus CADCVQ01. Next base: position 259,327 of record CAVSML010000007.1, on the reverse strand, counting down.
GGGCAGCGCACGATGTGCGGCTCGCGCCTGGCCGCGCTGGACCAGGGCGCGCGCCGAGCGCCCGCTGACGGTCTTCCTCGAGCGATCCGGCGACGAGTGGCGCCTGGCCGGCGAGCCGGCGCCGATGTACCTCGTCGCGCGTGGCGTCGCGCGAGCCGTACGAGCTGCCCGCAGCCGAGTCGACGCTCGTCGACCACGGCATCCAGCTCGTCCGCGAGCAGGAGCTCGAGACCGAGCAGGCGCGCCGGGAGCTCGCGACCGCGCTGCACGAGACCGGCGAGGCGCACCGCGCCGAGATCGCGTCGCTGTCGGCGCAGTTCGCGAAGGCCGCCGCCGACGCCGAGACCTGGCAGCCGCCGAGCTCTGCCGCCGCGCAGGCGCAGCTCGCGCGCATCCACGGCTCGGTCGCGTGGTCGGCGTTTCAGTTCGTGCGAGCGCGCCTGTACGCCACGATCGGCGAGCACTCGCGCGTCGCCGCGGGGTTGCAGTGGACGCTGCGGCGCGTCGGGCGCCTGCGCTCCAGCTCGCGGCTGCAGCAGGTCAAGGCCGGAGCGCCCGTCCTGGGCAGGGCTCCCACGATCAGGTTTCCCGAGTTCGCCGAGCCGCTGGTGTCGATCGTCATCCCGGCGCACGTCGGCGCGCAGGTCACGGAGGCCTGCCTGCGGGCGATCGCCAGCCGCACCGCCGCGCCGCCGTACGAGGTCATCGTCGTCGACGACGCCGGCGACGCGGCCAACCGCCGGCTGTGGAAGATCGTCGAGGGCGCGCGGGTCGTCGTCAACGAGCAGAACCTCGGCTACCTGCGCAGCGTCAACCTCGGCGCCTCCGAAGCGCGCGGGCGCTACATCGTGCCGCTGAACAACGACACCGAGGTCCAGGACGGGTGGCTGCAGGCGCTCGTCGAGCGCGCGCAGAGCTCGCCCGACGTCGGCGTCGTCGCGCCGAAGCTGCTGTACCCCGACGGCACGCTGCAGGAGGCCGGCGCGATCGTCTTCCAGGACGGCAGCGGCTGGAACTTCGGGCGCGGCCTGGACGCCGACGCGGGCGAGTTCAACTACGTGCGCGACATCGACTACGCCTCGGGCGCCTGCCTGCTCGTGCGCGCCGACCTGTGGAGCGAGCTCGGCGGCTACTCCGAGCGCTACGAGCCGATGTACTACGAGGACGCCGACCTCTGCTTCGCCGCGCGCGAGCGCGGCCTGCGCGTCGTCTACGAGCCTGCGGCGCGCGTCGTCCACGTCGAGGGCGCGAGCGCCGGCACCGACCCGCACAGCGGCGGCAAGCGCCACCAGGAGCTCAACCGCCCGAAGTTCGTCGAGCGCTGGCGCGAGCAGCTCGAGAGCGAGCAGCTGGCCGGCGGCGCCCGAGAACGTGCGCCGCGCGAGCGACCGCAACCGCGGCCGCCGCGTGCTCGTCGTCGATCACCGCGTGCCGACCCCCGATCGAGACGCGGGCTCGTTGCGGATGGCGTACATCCTGCGCCAGCTCGCCGACATGGGCTGCCGCGTGACGTTCATCCCCGACGACCTCGCCGGCTCCGGGCGCTACGCCCGCGAGCTGCAGGAGATCGGCATCGAGGTCCTCGGGGAGCACGCCAACCTGCGTCTGGAGATCGCCGAGATCGGCGCCGACCTGCGTCTGGCGATCGTCAGCCGGCCGCTGCTCGCGCCGCCGTACTTCGACCTCGTGCGCGAGTACGCCGCCGACGCCACGCTCGCCTACGACACCGTCGACCTGCACTTCGTGCGCGAGGAGCGCCGCGCGGCGCTGGCGGGCGCGGACGCGGTCAAGTCCGCCACGCTACGCGAGCTCGAGCTGGGGCTGATGCGCGGCGCGGACGTCACGGTCACCGTCTCCGAGGCCGAGCGCGAGGTCGTCTGCTCGCACCTGCCCGAGGCGCGCGTCGTCGTCGTGCCGGTCGCCAACGTCGTCGCCGCGAGCGTCGCCGGCCCCGAGGGGCGCGGCGGCCTGCTGTTCGTCGGCGGCTTCGAGCACACGCCGAACGTCGACGCCGCACAGATCCTCGCGCGCGAGGTCATGCCGCTCGTGTGGCGCGAGCTCGGGCCCGTCGAGCTGAAGATCGTCGGCTGCGGATCCGCCCGCGGAGGTCCGCGAGCTCGCCGGAGAGGGCGTCGACGTGACCGGCTGGGTCAAGGACCTGGCGCCGCTGTACGCGTCCTCGCGCGTGATGGTCGCACCGCTGCGCTACGGCGCGGGGATGAAGGGCAAGGTCACGCAGAGCCTCGCCGCCGGCCTGCCGGTCGTGACGACGTCGATCGGCGCCGAGGGCCTGGACGTCGTCGACGGGCGCGACATGCTGATCGGCGAGGACCCGCATGCGCTCGCCGAGCGGATCGTCCGTCTCGTGCGCGACGACGAGCTGTGGCTGGCGCTTTCGCAGGCCGGCCTGGAGGTGGCCGAGCGCGCCTTCGCTCCCGCCGTCATGCGCCGCAGCCTCGAGGAGCTGCTCGGCGTGTCGGTCGGCGCGACGTGAGCGGCCGCGCACAGGCGGCGGTCGCCGGGCGGCTGCGCTATCAGCGCATCGACTCCTTCGCCGGCTGGCAGGCGTACTGCACGCGCAGCGCGCGCCGGCGGCGGCGGATCGAGCGCTACGAGGCCGCGCTGCCGACGGTGCCGGTGCCGGTGATCCGCGCGGGCTTCTGTCACGTCTGCCGTGCGCGATCGCAGTTCACCTACGGCTCGAGCAACCTGCGCGAGGACCTGCCGTGCGTGCGCTGCGGGCTCAACAACCGCCTGCGAGCGTCGGTCTGGCTGCTCGAGCGCGAGTGCCGGCCGCGCGCCGGCGCGCGGATCTACCTCACCGAGCAGGTCACGGCGCTGCACGGGCTGCTGGCCGCGCGCTACGAGGGCCTGCAGGGCAGCGAGCACCTCGGCTCCGCCGCCGGGCTCGGCGAGGTCCTCGACGGCGTGCGCAACGAGTCGCTGTGCGACCTGACCTTCGACGACGCGTCGTTCTCGCACCTGCTGTCCTTCGAGGTCTTCGAGCACATCCCCGACTACCGCCAGGCGTTCGCGGAATGCGCCCGCGTGCTGCGTCCTGGCGGGCACATGGTCTTCAGCGCGCCGTTTGTGCGCGACGCGCCGCAGACGCTCGTGCGCGCGCGCGTGCTGGCCGGCGGCGAGATCGAGCACCTGCTCGAGCCCGAGTACCACGGCGATCCGCTCAGCGCAGACGGCTGCCTGTGCTACCAGCACTTCGGCTGGGACATGCTCGACGACCTGCGAGCGGCCGGCTTCTCGCGCGTCTGGGCCTGCGTCTACTGGTCGCCGCGCTGCGCGTACCTCGGCGGCGAGCAGATCCAGTTCGTGGCCGTGCGATGAGCGCTCACGATCCTCGCGCGCTGCCGCCCACGGTGAAGGTCGACCTGCGCGATCGCGCGCTGCGCGAGTACTGGCGCGCGCGTGCCTCCCAGCACGTCCACGACAGCTACGCGGGCGTGCCGATGTCGAAGTTTCCCGAGGACCTGCGCGTCTACGAGCACCTGCTGTGGCTCGGCGCGCCGGACACCGTCATCGAGCTCGGGGCGCAGTGGGGCGGCAGCGCGCTGTGGTTTCGCGATCGCCTGGCGGCGCTGCGCGCCTACGGCCGCATCGCGCGTGAGCCGACCGTCGTCAGCGTCGACGTGGCGCAGGACGTTCCGCGCCGCACGGTCGCCGAGTCGGGCAACCCGACGGGGATCGTGCTCGTCGAGGGCGATGTCTGCGATCCCGCCGTCGCCGATCGCGTGGCGACGCTGATCGGCGATCGCTGCCTCGTCGTGGAGGACTCCGCGCACACCTACGAGACGACGCGCGGGGCGCTCGAGCACTACGCGCGCTTCGTGCCGCGCGGCGGCTTCCTGGTCGTCGAGGACGGCTGCGTCGACGACGATGCGCTGCGCATGGACGGCTGGCCGCGCGGCGTGCGCCCGGCGCTCGACGAATGGCTGCGCAGCGCGGCCGGCGCCGAGTTCCGCGTGCGCCGCGACCTCGAGCTCTACGGCGTCACCTGTCACCCGTCGGGGTTCCTGCAGCGCGGCACCCGGCCTGCCTAGAACGGCAGCTCGGCGGCGATCTCGCTCAGCGTGGGGGCGTCCCTGTCGCGCTCGGAGACCAGCAGCGCCATGTCCTGCGGCCACGCGATCGCGACCTCGGGATCGTCGTACCGGAAGCCGCGCTCGAAGGCGCCGTCGTAGTACGTCGAGCACTTGTAGGCGACGTCGGCGACCTCCGACAGCACGCAGAAGCCGTGCGCGAAGCCGACCGGGACGTAGAGCTGGCGGTGGTGCTCGTCGTCGAGCTCGACGCCCTCCCACTCGCCGTAGGTCGCGGACTCGCGGCGCAGGTCGACGACGATGTCGAGGATCCGTCCGCGCGCGCAGCGCACGAGCTTGGCCTGGCCGGCGCCGATCGAGACGTGCATCCCGCGAACGACCCCGCGCGCCGAGCGCGAATGGTTGTCCTGCACGAACGAGTCGGCGACGCCGTGCTCGGCCCAGACGCCGGCGCGGTAGGTCTCCAGGAAGAAGCCGCGGCCGTCGCCGTGGGTGACGGGCTCGAGCAGCAGGGGGCCTTGCAGGCGGGTGTCGAGCAAGCGCATCGCGGTGGCAATCTAGTCTGCGCCGGGTGATCGTGGACGCCCGGGCCAAGCGCCTGACCCTCATCGCCTGCATCCTCGGGTCGGCGATCGTGTTCGTCGACCAGACGGTCGTCAACGTGGCGCTGCCCGCCCTGCGCGACGACCTCGGCGCCTCGCTCGCCGACCAGCAATGGGTCGTCGAGGCCTACCTGCTGCTGCTCGCCTCGCTCGTGCTCGTGGGCGGCTCGCTCGGCGACCTCTACGGCCGCCGGCGGATCTTCGCGATCGGCGTCGGCGGCTTCGGCACGGCGTCGCTGCTGTGCGCGATCGCGCCGTCGGTCGAGATCCTGATCGCCGCGCGCGCGCTGCAGGGCGCGTTCGGCGCGCTGCTTGGTCCCGAGCTCGCTGGCGATCATCACCGCCGTCTTCGGCCCCGACGAGCGCGCCGCAGCGATCGGCTCCTGGACGGCCGGGACGAGTGCCGCGATCGCCGTCGGCCCGCCGCTCGGCGGCCTGCTCGTCGACGTCCTGTCGTGGCGCGTGATCTTCGCGATGAACGTGCCGCTCGTGCTCGTCTGCCTGTGGCTGATCGCGCGCGCGGTGCCCGAGTGCCCGGGCGATCGCGTGCATCGCATCGACGTCCCCGGCGCGGTGCTGTGCGCGCTCGGGCTCGCGGGGCCCGTCTACGCGCTGATCCAGCAGCCCGAGCTCGGCTGGTAGGATCCCGAGGTCTACCTGCCGCTGGTCGGCGGCATTGGCGCGCTCGGCGCGTTCGTCGCCTACGAGCGCCGCGCGCCGGATCCGATGATGCCGCCGGACATCTTCCGCTCGCGCAACTTCGCCGTCGGCAACGCCGTGACGTTCGTCGTCTACGCGGGCCTCGGCGCGGCGACGTTCTTCGTCGCGCTGTTCCTGCAGCAGGTCGCGGGCTACTCGGCCTTCGAGGCCGGGCTCGCGCTGCTGCCGATCACGCTCATCCTCGTGACGCTGGCGCGGCGCTTCGGCGCGCTCGCGGCGCGCGTCGGGCCGCGGCTGCCGATGACCGCCGGCCCGCTGATCGGCGGCGCCGGCCTGCTCGCCTTCGCGCGGCTGGACGAGCGCGGCGACTACCTCACCGGCGTGCTGCCGGCGTCGCTGCTGTTCGGCCTCGGCCTGGCGATCACCGTCGCGCCGCTGACGGCGACCGTGCTGGAGGCCGCCGACCGCCGCCACGCGGGCGTCGCCTCGGGCGTCAACAACGCGATCGCGCGCGTCGCCGGGCTGCTGGCGATCGCCGCCGTCGGCGCGGTCGTGTCGGCGCAGTTCAGCGCGCAGGTGCAGGAGCGCCTCGGCGGCGATCGCCTCGACCCGGTCGCGCGCGCCTACGTCCGCGAGGCGGCGAAGCGGCCGCTGACCGTGCCCGAGGGCCCCGTCTCCGAGCGCGTGCGCGCCGAGGTCCAGGCCGCCGACGTGCGCGCGTTTCGCGTCGGCATGATCGTGTCGGGCGTGCTGATGCTCGCGGGCGGGATCCTCGCCGCGGTCGGCATCCAGAACCCGCGCCGCCGCGACGCCGCCGGCGCCGCGGGCTGAGGACGTCGACGCGGGTGGGAGCGCGTCCCCCCGCTGGTGGGTTCGCCGCAGGCGAGCGCTGGGCGATCGTGGGGCGCGACCGCCACCTACCGCAGAGGACCACCATGAACATCACCGAGAATCAACTCGGCGCCCAGCTCGACGCCTTCGGCGAGGACCGCATCGAGCGGGTCACCGACCTGGCTCATCAGGGCTCGCCCGACGCCATCGGCCCGGCGCTGCTGCTGGCGCTCGGCTCGCGCGAGTCGGGCCTGCGCAACATCGCCGGCGACTTCGGCCACGGCCGCGGCTGGCTGCAGATCGACGATCGCTTCCATCGCGAGTTCCTGTCGACGCACAAGGGCTGCGACAGCGGCAAGTGGGATGCCCGGCACGATTCCTCCCTCCCCTCCGGGCGCGTGCCGGCGCTGACGGCGAGCACGCTGTACGCGATCGAGCTGCTGCACGACAACATGCGGGTCGCGCGCAACAACGGCGTGCCCGCGAGCAAGGTGCTGCGCTTCGCGATCGCGGCCTACAACGCCGGTGCCGGTGGCGCGCTGCGGGGCTTGCGCTTGGGAAACGTGGACAGGAACACGACCGGGCAGGACTACTCCCGGGACGTGCTCAGCCGCAAGGCCGCCGTGGGCCGCTACCTCCAGCGTCACGCGCTCGTGGCCTAGTCTTCGCGCGCGAATGCGCGCCCGCATGACGATCTCTCCCGAGCGCTACGCGCTGATCGCGCGCGTGGCGCTCGTGATGCTGACGCTGATCGTGCTGACCGGCGCGGCCGTGCGCGTGACCGGCTCGGGCCTGGGCTGCCCGACATGGCCGAAGTGCACGTCGGACTCGCTCTACAGCGAGCTCAACACGCACGGCCTGATCGAGTTCGGCAACCGCCTGCTGACGTTCCTCGTCGGCTTCGCGGCGATCGCCGCCTTCGCCGGCACCTTCTTGCGCAAGCCGTTTCGCAGGGATCTCGTGCTGCTGTCGCTGCTGCTGCCGCTCGGCGTCGTCGGGCAGGCGGTGCTCGGCGGCTTCACGGTGCTCTACGACCTCGCGCCGGGCTTCGTCATGAGCCACTACATCCTCTCGATGCTGATCCTGATCGCGTGCGTGGCGCTGGACTGGCGCGCGCACCGCGAGCCGGCCGAGCACGCCGAGCGCGTTCCGGCCGACCGCCTCGTCGCCTACGGCGCGTGGTCGCTGATCCCGATCGGCGCGATCACGATCTTCGCCGGCACGGCGGCGAGCGCCGCGGGCCCGCACGCCGGCGGCGCGGGCACCGGCGACGACATCAAGCGCCTGACCTTCAAGGGCATCGACACCCTGCGCTACGTCGTCGAGCAGCACGCGCGGCTGGCGACGCTGCTCGGCCTGCTGGCCGTCGCGCTGTGGGTGCTCGCGCGGCGCCGCGGCGCGACCGCCGACCAGCTGCGGCCGCTGACGTGGCTGTGCGTGCTGCTCGCGGCGCAGGGCGTCGTCGGCGGCGCGCAGTACGCGCTCGAGCTGCCGGCCGAGATCGTCTGGGTCCACGTCGCGCTGGCGGCGCTGACGTGGCTGGCGATCCTGTGGACGGTCGCCGCGATCGGAAAGCCGCTGCCTCGCGGGGTCCCGACCCGGGGCGCCGGCGAAGCCGCCCCCGCGCGCTAGCGTCGTCAGCCGACGCCGGGAACGACGATCGCGAGCGCCGACAGCGCGGCGCCGAGCGTCGCGGCGGTCATCAACGCCAGGCTGACCGTGGTGCGACCGCGACCGCGCCGACGCGTCCAGCGCCGCTCGCGCCGGGTCAGCGTGCTCGCGTAGATTTGACGCGGCTGCACAGCGCGATCATTCACCATGCATCGGATGTCACATGGGCGCGGCCGGCGACGCAAGGCCCGTCCCCGCATCCTGCGGACAACCGCGCGGATCGCGTGAGCGGACCTCCCCGCATCCTGCGGCAGTTCTCACAGCGCTCGTCATCGCCCTTCGTTACCTCGCCGAGCGCACCTTCGAGCGCCGGCCCGGGTTGCACTGGGAGCGCTCGATCTGCGAAAGGACCATCCGCGTGAACCTCAAGCACCTGCTCTGCCTGCTCGCCGTCCTCCTCGCCGGCGCCCTGCTCGGCGCCCAATCCGCCTCCGCCCAGAGCGCGATCAAGGTCGGCATCGGCGACCAGAGCCCGGAGATGTTCGCCTCGCCCGCCTTTCGCGCGCTGAAGGTCAAGCGCACGCGCTACTTCGTGCCGTCGGACGTCATGCAGGACTCGGCCGAGCGCGCGAAGGCACGCCTGTTCGTGACCGCCGCGCGCTCGGCCGGCGTCTCGACGCTGCTGCACATCTCCACGACCGACCTGCGCGAGAAGCGCGGGCCCGTCGTCTCGACCAGCGCCTACCGGCGCAACGTCGGGCGGATCGTCGTCTACTTCCGCAAGCTCGGCGTCAGGGACTTCGGCGCCTGGAACGAGGTCAACCACAAGACCCAGGAGACGTGGAACAAGATCGGCAACGCCGTGTCCTACTACAAGGACATGTACACGGCCGTCAGCAAGCGCTGCAGGACCTGCTCGGTCGTCGGCCTGGACATCCTCGATCAGGCGGGCTCCGATCGCTACATCCGCAGCTTCTACAAGCGCCTGTCCTCGACCTGGCGCAAGCGCCTGAAGGTCGTCGGCATCCACAACTACTCAGACGTCAACCGCAGCCGCTCGAGCGGGACCAGCCGGATCATCAAGGCCGCGCGCACCTACAACGAGCGCACGAAGTTCTGGTTCACCGAGACGGGTGCGCTGGCGAGCTTCCGCGGCTCGTTCCGCTACGACGAGGCGCGCCAGGCCTCGCGCATGCGCAACATGTTCAACTTCGCGACGCGCTTCCGCAAGCAGGGCGTCGACCGCGTCTACTCCTACAACTGGTTCGGCATCGAGGACGGCAACGGCTGCGGCGCCGGCTGTCGCTTCGACGCGGGCCTCGTGGACCCGGACGGCACGCCGCGCCCGGTGTACGCGGTCTTCAGGAGCAAGCTGGCCGACTTCTCGCGCTGAGCGCCGGCACGGCGCGCGGGCTCAGCCTGGCGGCGTGTCGACCAGCGGCAGCAGGGCGCCGAGGCCGGAGATCTCGAGCACGCGGTCGATCTGGCGCGGGCCGCGCACGATCGCGAGCGTGAAGCCGTCGTTCGCGGCGCGGGCGTTGGTCTGCGCGAGCGTGCGCAGGCCCGTGGAGTCCATGAACGTCAGCTCGCGCAGGTCGAGCACGAGCCGGGCGCCCGGCTCGCTCGTCGCAGCGGCGATCGCCTGCTCGAGCACCGGGTTGGTGGCGATGTCGAGCTCGCCGGAGGGGGCGATGCGGGTGGCCCCGCCGTTGCGGACGACCTCGACGTCGAAGGACGGGATCGACATGAGGCCCGATTCTAGTCCTCCGGGGCCCGATCAGAGGCCGGGTGGATGACGCGCGACGTAACCGCCGGTCGGGCGCATCGACTTCTGCCAGCGCGAGCCGCTGGTGCGCGCGCCCGAGGTGTCGAAGCGCACCCCGGCGACGACGAGGAACACGTGGCCTGGGTTGGAGTAGATCGTGACCCACTTGCCCTTGCCCGGGGCGCCCCAGCTCATCAGCGGGCCGGAGGCGAGGGGCGCGTCGAGCAGCCCTGCGGAGGCGAGCGCGTAGGAGACCGAACCCGAGCAGTCATAGCCCTTGTCGAGCCACTTGCCGTGGCCGCCGCCCCACTTGTACGGCGTGCGGGCGATCATGTTGCCCGCCTCGATGATCTGGCGGACCGCGCCGGGCGCCTCGATCGGCGGCAGCGCGATGCCCTTGCCGACGACGTCGGCCTCGCTGATCGCAGCGTCGCTCGTCGGCCCGTTGTCGCGCCGGCCGCGCGGCGCCGACGTCGCCGACGCGGCGCCGACCGGGGCGTCGCCCTGCTCGGACGCCTGGTCGCCGGCCTCCTCGACGGGCAGCGCGGCGGTCGCGGCGCTCTCGCCGGCGACCGGCTCGACGACCTGCGCGCGACGCGGGCGCTCGGGCGGCTCTTCGGCGGCGCGCGGGCTGGCGGCGTCGGGCGCGCTGGTGCGCGCGGGCATCTTGGCGGCCTCGCCGCCCGAGCCGAGCGCGAGCGCGATCGCCGCGGCCCCGAGGACGACGAGCACGGACAGGGGCAGCAGACGGCGGCGCACGCGCGGAAGTATGCCGATACGTCAGCCGTCGCGCTGCATCCGAAAGCGGCGCAGGCGCAGCGAGTTCGAGACGACGAAGATGCTCGACAGGGCCATCGCCGCGCCCGCGATCATCGGGTTGAGCAGGCCGGCTGCCGCCAGCGGCAGCCCGGCGACGTTGTAGCCGAAGGCCCAGGCGAGGTTGCCCTTGATCGTGCGCAGCGTGCGCCGCGACAGGCGCAGCGCGTCGGCGGCGGCGCGCAGGTCGCCCGAGACGAGCGTCAGGTCGGAGGCCTCGATCGCGACGTCGGCGCCGGTCCCGATCGCCATCCCGAGGTCCGCCTGCGCCAGCGCCGGAGCGTCGTTGACGCCGTCGCCGACCATCGCGACGACCCGTCCCTCCGATTGCAGGCGCGCGACGACGGCGGCCTTCTCGGCCGGGAGCACCTCGGCGACCACCTCGTCGATGCCGGCCGCGGCCGCGACCGCGCGCGCGCTGGCCTCGTTGTCGCCGGTCAGCAGCACCGGGCGCAGGCCGAGCTCGCGCAGCCGCCGTACCGCCTCGGGCGAGCTCGGCTTGATCTCGTCGGCGAGCACGAACAGCGCGCGCGCCACGCCGTCCCAGCCGCCCGCGATCGCCGTCAGGCCCTCGGCCTCGGCGGCGGCGCGCGCTTGCCCGAGCTCGGCCGGCAGGCCGCGATGGGCACGGGCGTCGGCGAACAGCGCCGGGCGGCCCGCGACGACCGCGTGGCCGTCGACGATGCCGCGCACGCCGAGCCCGCCCTGGCTGGCGAACTCCGTGACCGCCGCGAGCTCTCCCGCGCGCTCGCGCGCCGCGTTCGCGATCGCGCGCCCGACGGGGTGCTCGGAGGCGTTCTCGAGCGCGCCGACGAGCGCCAGCGCGCGCGCCTCGTCGACGCCGGGCGCAACGACGACGCGCCGCAGCGACATCCGTCCCTCGGTGACGGTGCCGGTCTTGTCGAGCACGATCGTGTCGACCAGGCGCGTGGACTCGAGCACCTCGGGGCCCTTGATCAGCAGCCCGAGCTGCGCGCCGCGGCCGGTTCCGACGAGCAGCGCGGTCGGCGTCGCGAGGCCGAGCGCGCAGGGGCAGGCGATGATCAGCACGGAGACGGCCGCCGCCAACGCGACGCCGGTCTCGCCGGCGCCGATCCAGAAGCCCAAAGCCGCCACGGCGATCGCGATCACGACCGGCACGAAGACCGCCGAGACGCGGTCGGCGAGACGCTGGACCGGCGCCTTGCCCGACTGCGCGCGCGTGACCAGGCGTCCGATCTGCGCCAGCACGGTGTCGGCGCCGACGCGTGTCGCGCGCACGACGATCCGCCCCCCGGCGTTGACGGTCGCGCCGGTGACGGCGTCGCCGGGTGAGACCTCGACCGGCACGCTCTCGCCCGTCAGCAGCGAGCGGTCGACGGCGGAGGCGCCCTCCAGCACCTTCCCGTCGGCGGCGATCCGCTCGCCGGGGCGCACGACGAAGCGGTCGCCGGCGCGCAGCTCGTCGACGGGCACGCGGCGCTCGGCGCCGTCGTCCGAGAGCACGGCGGCGTCCTTGGCGTCCAGCGCGATCAGCGCTCGCAGCGCGTCGCCCGCGCGGCGCTTGGCGCGCGCCTCGAACGTGCGCCCGGCCAGCAGGAACGTGATCACGACGCCGACGATCTCGAAGTACACGTCGCCGGCCGGCCCGCCGCGCTCGGGGATCAGGCTCAGCTCGTGGCGGACCCCCGGCTCGCCGGCGCCGAGGAAGAACAGCGACACGACCGACCACGTCCAGGCCGCGATCGTGCCGACGGAGATCAGCGTGTCCATCGACGCGCTGCCGTGGCGCAGGTTCGCCCACGCGGCGCGATGAAACGGCCAGCCGGCCCACAGCAGCACGGGCGTCGCGAGCTGCAGCGACAGCCACTGCCAGTTGTCGAACTGCAGCGCCGGGATCATCCCGAGCGCCAGCAGCGGCACGGAGGCGGCGGCGGAGAAGATCAGGCGCAGGCGCAGCGGCGTGCCCGGGCGGCGCGCCGGCACCCGCGCAGCGCCCGGCTCCCGGCGCGGCAGCGTCGCGGTGTAGCCGGCCTTCTGGATCGTCGCGACGAGCTCGGCCGGCGTGAGCTTGCCGGGCGCGTAGTCGACCGATGCCTGCTCGGTCGCGTAGTTGACCGACGCCGTCACGCCGTCGAGGCCGTTCAGGCGCTTCTCGACGCGCGCCGCGCACGACGCGCACGTCATGCCCATGATCGGCAGGTCGAGGTGCTCGAGCTCGACCGTGCTCATCGCGTGAAGGCTGCCGTGTGCACGCGTCCGCGATGGCGGAACTGCAAGAACAGCCGGTAGGTGCCGGGCTCGCGCTCTCCGGTCTCGAAGGCGATCTCGGGGCCCCCCTGCGCGAGTGGGTGCACGTGGCTGTAGGCGAGGTCTCCCTCGCGCAGCGCGACGAGGTGTCCGCGCGCGCCGAGGTAGGGCTGCAGGTCGGTCACGACGCTCCCGCCGCGGCGCACGGCGAAGCTCAGCTCGCCCGGATGGCGCTCGGCGAGGACCACGTCGTAGCCGTCGACGCTCGCGCGCGAGCTGCGCGCGGGGAGGTCGAGCGGCTCGAAGTCGCCCGCCACGAACAGGTCGGTCCCGAGCGTGTGGCGCTCGCCGCTCGTGCGGAAGTCCGCGAAGGCGCGGTAGACGCCCGCGTCGGGCAGCGTCAGGCGCGCCGTCCAGGCGCCGTCGCGACCCTGGACGGGGTGCAGGTGCTGATAGCGGCGCAGGTCGCGCCGCACGAGGATGAGGTGCATCCGGCGCGACTGCTCGGCCTGGAAGGCGCGCACGGTCGTGCCGCCCGCGCCGGCGATGCGAAAGCGCAGCTCTGCGGGTCGCCCGGCATGAAAGCGCGTGCGGCCGGCGACGATCCGCAGGCCGTCCTGCGTGCCGGCGAGCCCGGCGGGCACGGCGCCGGCGTGCCGCGCGGCGGCGTGTTCCGTCGCATGGCCGCCGTCGCGCTCGTCGCCGGCGGACGGGTCGAGCGCGGCCCCGGCGAGCGTCGCGCCGGCGAAGATCGCGGCGAGCAGGGCGCCGAACGCCGCGACGCGCCCGCCGGCGCTCATGCGACGGCGAAGCCCGCTTCGTCGACGGCCTTGTGGATCGCGGCGTCGTCGGCGTCGCCGCGGACGGTCAGCACGCCGCTGTCGAGGTCGACGTCGACGGCGCGTACGCCGGGGACCTGCAGGACCTCGGTCGCGACGGAGGAGGTGCAGTGCCCGCAGGTCATGCCGGTGACGTTGTACTTGCGATCGGCGTCGCTCATCTGTGGCTCCTCGTGATACGGATGGGGGGTATGCGGTCGATGTCCTGGAGTATACCCCCGAGGGGTACAGTAGGATGCGAGCATGCAATCCGACGAGCCTGCCGGTCCGCCCCCCGGGCGCGGCTACAGCGCCAGCAAGGACCAGTTGCTCGTGCGCCTGCACAGGATCGAGGGCCAGGTTCGCGGGATCGAGCGGATGGTCGAGGACGACCGCTACTGCATCGACGTCCTGACGCAGATCTCCGCCGCGCAGGCCGCGCTCGAGAAGGTCGCGCTGGGGCTGCTCGACGGCCATGCTCGCTCGTGCGTGCTGCCCGCCGCCGGCCAGCTGCAGGCCGACCGCACCGACGAGCTGATGGCGGCCGTCGGCCGGCTCGTCAAGCGCGGCTGAAGCGGCTGCCCGGCCAGGCGGGTCCCAGGCGCCCTTGCGGCCGATCGGGCGCGCATGCATCATCTCGGCGTCCATGGCCGAGCTTCCAGAGAACAGGCCGTATTCGCTGTTCGGCGGCGTCAAGGAGGAGTACGTCGACCAGCTCGAGGCGGAGCTCGCCAGCCACGTAGCGCAACTCGGCAAGGGTTGGCAGGCGTTCGAGGACAAGAAGGCGGAGCTCGCCAACGCGCGACAAGAGCTCGCGAGCATGCGAAGACAGCGCGACGAGTTCAGCGTACGATGCGACGAGCTCGCGCGAGAGCGCGCCGGGTTGGTGCGCCGGCGCGAGGAGGCCACCGCGACCGCCCGTCGCGAGCGCGAGCTGCAAGCCGCTGCCACGAGCGAGCGCGAGCACTGGAAGACGCTTGCGAAGGCCGAAGGCGAGAAGCTCCGTCAAGCCGAGGCGCGGCTGGTCGAGCTGTCGGCGACGCTTCGTCAAACCGAGGCGCGGCTGACAGAGCTGTCGGCGACGTTGAACGAGGACCTCGGTTGGAGCGAGCGCCTGCGTCACGCCGTGTGGGACCTCAGCAGGCTCGCGGCCGGGCGCGGGGGATCCGACGACCATGTAGCCGCCGCGATCCACTACGTCACGGGGCATCACCTGCTGTCGCGCGCGGCGATCTTCTCCGGCGAGGACGTTGCGCAGGAGGCGCATACCGAGCGCGACGCCCGTGGCAGCCCGGTCAGCACGACGACGGGCTTCGGCGGGCGCGTGGCGAGGTGCGACTGGATGCCCGGGCTCACGCTCGCACCGGAGTACGTAGTCGCCGTCCAGGAGCTGTGCCATGCGGCGCTGATCTCGCTCGCCGCGGTCGACACCGCGGCGGCTCGCGAGGGGCGTGGCATCGTCACGCAGCTCGGAGACGAGCTGTCGCTGCGCCGCCACCACGCGCTGCGCCGGCGCATCGGCAGGCAGACGGCGCAGCTCTCGATCGAGGTGGACCGCACGAGCGCGGCGAAGCACCGGGCGCTGTTCGGCGAGATCGCGTGGAACGCAAGCTGGGCGGACGCCGGTGCCGCCCTCGAGGTGATCGCCCACCGCCACGGCGGACAGGCCTACCAGGTGGATGCGTTCGCGTTCCGGCTGCTCGTCGACGCCGACCGGGAAGCCCTCGCGTACGCCGATGCGCAATACGGCCTCGCGGGGCGCGAGCTCAGGTTCGACCTGCGCGCGGGCCGATGATCGTCCACGTCCGCGTCAACACGCGCGCCGCCAGCGTCGTCAGCGGCAGCCCGGCACGGGTCGACGACGGGCCGGTCCTGCGCGATCTCGCCACGGGCTGGACGCTGGTGGACTCCGACGATCCCGGTCGCGCGCCGAACAAGCTCACGTTGATCGGCGACCGATTCACCTACACGGCGGTCCTCGGCGGCTATCGCCTGCCCGAAGGGCTGTGCGTCTGCGCCAAGCAGCCGTGCGTGTGCCGATCGCCGGCCGCCGATCGCCACCCGGGCAGGTTCGACATCATCGCCGCCAAACAGCGCTCGTCTCAGGATCGAACCACGCAGCAGGTGCTCGAGAACGAGCGCTACTACGACGAGCTCCGCAGCGGTGCGACGCTCGAACCGCAGGCGCTCGCCACGATGACCGAACGCTGGACCCGAGCCCACGCCGACGCGCAGAAGCCCGCCGGCGGGACGGACTTCGCTCGCTGGGAGCTGATCGTCCGTCTGACCGATTTCCTCGTCGCCGAGGACCAGGGCACGATCGTGCTCGGCGAACCACCGTTGGACGCCGAGGAGCTCGACGCCGGGCAGCTCGTCCTGCTCGCCCGCAACGAGCGCGAGGCCAGCATGGCCAACGTCGAGGTCCGCTACAAGCTGCCGCGATTGGAGCTCGCGTTTCGGATAAAGGATCTCGACGGTTGCCGGCTCGTCGTCGACTGCGACGCGACGGATCCGACGGTCGTCGAGCAGCATCTGCTCGAACTGCCGCCGCGCGATCGACGCCTCGTCAAGCACGAGAGCGCGACCGATGCGCAGAGCAAGAGCCAGCGCCGCGCGCTGGACAACGCGCGCAACGACGCCCGCCTTGCAGCGCTCATCGCGCGTCCTGCACTCGCGCGCCGGAGTCCATCGCGGGTTGCGCACGAGCTCTTCGACAGGCAGCTGGACCCCGGGCAGCGCGCGGCGGCCGAAGCAGCGCTCGCCGCCGATGACCTGCTCGTCGTCCAGGGTCCGCCCGGCACGGGCAAGATGACGTTCATCTGCGAGACCGTCCGCCAGCATCTGGCGCGCGACGACAGGGCCAGGATTCTGCTGGCCGCGCAGACCCATCAGGCGATCGACAACGTCCTCAAGCGCCTCGCGGATGCCGACCCCGACCTCGCGATGGCAAGGCTGGGAAGCCAGAACGTCAAGGCCAAGATCGACGACGACGTCCGGGCGCGTTTCTGGATCGAGAGCCCTGAGCCGTGGATGCCGCTCGTGCGGATGCGAGCCGAGGCCTACCGGACATACGCACACGCCCAGCTCGCGGCCGGCGACGAGCGCCGTCCCGAGATCCTGCGCGCAGCCCTCGAGATCCAAGAGGAGTACCTCCGCTCGGAAGGAGCGCAGCGGGGGGCGCGAGATCGCCTCGAGGCAGCCCGCGTGGTCGCGGGAACCTGCGCCGGCGTCAGCGGTGCGCCGGGGCTGTCGGGGATGCCCTTCACCGTCGCGATCCTCGAGGAGGCCGGCAAGGCGACGCCGACGGAAGCGCTGTCGGTGATGCACCGCTCGCCGAAGAGCATTCTCATCGGCGACAGCCGCCAGCTTCCTCCGCACGTGTGGCACGCCCTCCGCCGCGCTCTGCGCGAGCCCGAGACGGTGACGACGTCCGACACCCGGCGCGAGCGCCGCGCCGGCAAGCTCGGGGCCGACGTGCGGCGACTCGCGAGCACCCCATCCGAGCGCGATGCGTTCGGCGAGGAGACGATGCTCGACCACTTCGGAGATCGGCTTTCGGGCTCCGAGCACGAGCGGACGCTCACGACGCAGTACCGCATGGTGCCGGCGATCGGCGAGCTCATCAGCGAGGTCTTCTACGACGGCAGGCTCGAGCACGCCCGACCCCAGGACCTCGACGACCGGGACCCGCGCGTCACGTCGTTTGCCGGGCGCACGCAGGTGCGGCTGCTCGACATCCCCGGCCGCCAGCAGCGCGCAAGCGCGACCAGCTCCAGCAACATGCGCTCCGAGGAGCTCGTGCACATCCGCAGCCAGCTCGCCGCGCTGCAGTCGCACGCGGCGAGCTTCGACGCCGCGGGTGGCGCGGCCCAGCCGCTCGGCGTGTCGGTCATCACGCCCTACGCGGCGCAGGTGAAGCTGCTTCGCGCCAGGATCGACGTCAGCCAGTATCCGAACCTGAGACTGCGCTTCGGGATCGTCGACCGCTTCCAGGGCGACGAGGACACGGTGGTCTTCGTCAGCTTCGTGAACACGACGTACGCGGGTTTTCTCCGCAGACCGAACCGCATCAACGTCGCGTTGAGTCGCGCGCAGGACCTGCTCGTAATCACGACCGAGGAGAAGGCCGCGCGGGCGGGACTGATCGGTGCACCGTTGCAGCAGGTGGTCAACCTCGTCGCCGCGCGAGCTCGCGCCGGCGACGCGCGTTACGAGGTGATTCACGTGTCGCCGGCGACGCGTCGCCGATGAAGGTGATCTGCGCGATCGCGGTGCAGGTCCCGGTGCACCGCATGCGCGTGACCGTGCGCTGTCGCGAGCTTGGCACCTCGCTGCACAGGATGGTCCGGAGGCTGATCGAGTCGGGCGCCGACGACGACGGGCAGATCGCGGCGCTGCTTGGCCTGCCACAACAACGCATCCGGGAGGTCCGTGGCGAGCTCGAGCGCCGTCTCGCCCTGACCGAGCGCGAGTACCTCATGTGGGTCGATCAGGCGAGGGGTCGCTGTCTTCCGTATTCGGCCCTGGCCGACGAAGAGTGTGCCATCACATGCGACCCCATGGGCCTGACGCTGCCGCTCGAACCTCCGACTGCCGCGACGCTCGCCGGCATGGGCCTCAGCGCGGCGGCCTCGTGGGAGGCAGGTGTGCTGCAGGGCCACGTGGAGATCGAGGAGATCTGCGATGTTACCGCCGACAGGCGGGGCAGGACCCCCTCGGGCAACGACGGGCTGTCGCATGTGCTCCGGTTGCCCGACGTCCATCTGGTCGTCTCCGCGGACGACGAAGGTGGTCCGCCGCACGTCTCGCTGGCGCAGCATGCGATCGAGAGCCCCAAGCTCACCGCTTGGCTGCACGACACCTACGGCGAGCGCCTGACGACCGACGTCATCGACCTCGCCCGCGTCCGCGTGACGCCGCCCTCCTGGGACGCGGACCTCGGCTGCTCACCGAACTGGGAGCAGCTCGAGCCGGCGCCCCGGGTCGTACGGGAGTCGATCGTTCAACGTCGTCGACAGCGCCGAGGATCGGGTGGTCGTCTGCGCCCCGGACCTCAGCGACATCCCCGCATGGCTGGAGGATGCGTTGCAACGCGCCGATGAGCGGAGGTCGACAGTCGTGCTGTGCCCCGGCAAGGCGGCCGACGCTCCGCAGGCGCCGGCATGTGAGGTACTGGCGCGGCCGGAGCAGACCGGTGCGCTGTACGTCATCGCCGATGCGACCAGCGCGGTCGTCCACAGCGACCCACGGGGGTGCTTGCAGCAGCCGTATGGACGCGCCGTCTCGCGCCAGCACCTGGTGACGTCCAGCAGCGAGCCGACGGTCGCCCGGCTGCTCGAGGCGCTTGGACTCGACGCCCCCGTCCGGCTCCCACCGAGCGAGAGCTCTGGAGCCCGCGCCATCCGGAAGATGCTCGACGAGGCACTTCGAGCAGCTGCGCCCCGAGCTCGGAGGGGTCGACGCAACCATCGACGCCGACGACGAGCGCTTTGCCGCCGAGACCCTCGACCGCTACGCGTTCCGTGGCGGTCGCCCGACCGAGCGCATCCGTGCGGTGGCGGCCGGCATCGCGTGGGAGCGCGTCGTCATCACCGTGTCCGAGCGACTGGCCGGAGAGCACGACGACCTCGAGCTGCTCACGACGCGGTGGGCGCCTGCGGGCCGGCACGTGGACCTGGACGTGATCGTCCGCGACCAGGCCAAGCTCATCGTCTGGGTCCTCGATGCGAAGAATGCCGCCGCCAACCACGAGCAGGCCGGGACCATGCGCCATCAGCTGGCAGTTGCGGCCGAGCACGGCTGGGCCCCCGAGGGCTGGACGATCATGGGCGTGATCGTGCACCCGTCACGCCGCCTCGGAAGAGGTTCGGGCGCGGGGGCGCGGCAGACCGAGCAGGGCGACGTCATCCGCTGCGCGCTCGCCGAGATCCCCGATCTCCTGTTGGCCGCGACGCTGCCCGACGAGCGTGTCGCGGCTCGCGACCGCCCCTGAGAGCTGTCGAATGTGCTCGGGACGGATGCGGCCCATCCGCGCCTGTGGATCGCCACACAATTGCTCGCCGATGCAACCAGCATCGCCTCCGAAATGCGCGGCGCCCGTACCGCGGCTGGACCACCCCGACCTCCCGACGACTTTCCCGACAGGCTCCTGATCCAGCCCCCGTACGCGTGCGAGCAGGGGCGCGAAGCGCAGCTCCCCCGACTAGATTGCCTGCGGTGAGCTCCTCCAGGTGGACAGCAGTCGACCTTCCCGACATGACCGGCCGCCGCGTCGTCGTCACCGGCGCCAACAGCGGCATCGGCGCGATCGCCGCACGCGAGCTCGCACGCGCCGGCGCGCACGTCGTGCTGGCCGTGCGCGGCAGCGCGCGCGGCGAGGCCGCGGCGCGGACGATGCCGGGCAGCACCGAGGTCCGGCGCCTGGACCTCGCCGACCTCGCGTCGGTGCACGCGTTCGCCGCCGCCTGGGACGGACCGCTGGACATCCTGATCAACAACGCCGGCGTGATGGCGGTCGCGCAGGACCGCACCGCCGACGGCTTCGAGCTGCAGCTCGGCACGAACCACCTCGGCCCGTTCGCGCTGACGAACCTGCTGCTCGAACACGTCACCGACCGCGTCGTCACCGTTGCCTCGGCCGCCCACCGCCCGGCGAAGATCGACTTCGAGGATCTCAACGGCGAACAGGACTACAGCCGCTGGCGTGCCTATGGGCAGTCCAAGCTCGCCAACCTGCTGTTCACGCTCGAGCTGCAGCGCCGCCTGGACGAGGCCGGCTCGCCCGTCAGCGCCCATGCCGCACATCCGGGCTGGGCTGCGACGAGCCTGCAGGGCCACGCCTCCAGCCGCTTCGAGCGCGTCGCGATGGCGATCGGCAACATCGTGATCGCGCAGTCCGACGAGATGGGCGCGCTGCCGACGTTGTACGCCGCGACGCAGAACCTGCCCGGCGCGAGCTACACGGGCCCGGGCGGCCCGCAGGAGCTGCGCGGCCATCCCAAGGCGGCGGGGCGCAGCATCGCGGCCGGCGACCGCGACGTCGCCAAGCGGCTGTGGGAGGTCTCCGCAGCGCTGACCGGGGTCTCGTTCGGGCTCGCCGTGGGAGCCGTCTGAGGCGCCTGCCGGCGGGTGTGCGCGGCAAGCCGCTGCTCGCCATGGCAGGATCCGGCCGATGAGAAGCCTTCGTCGTGTCGTTCTCCGGGGCCTGCCCGTCCCGCTGCTGCTGGCGCTCATGGCGCTCGCGCCGCCGAGCGCGGTGGCCTTCAACAACCCGACCGCGCGCGCGACGTGCGCCGGGCCGGCGAGCCTCGGCTGCGTGCCGTGCCCGGTCAGCGCCAGCAGATGCCCGGACCCGGAGGGGGAGGTCGCGCCCGGCGTGCCGGTGACCTTCGACGGGAGCCCCTCGACCGACGTGCCGCCCGGCACGATCGTGGGCTGGGCGTGGAACTTCGCCGACGGCGCGCAGGCGTCGACGTCGCCGCCGAAGCCCACGACGCACGCCTTCAGCAGCCCCGGCACCTACGTCGTGACCCTCCAGGTGCGCGACGACCAGAACCAGACCGGCACGACGACGATGTCAGTCGTCGTCGGCGCGCGCCTGAAGGCGACGCCGTCGCCGGGAATCGTCCTCGGCGCCGGGGCGCTGTCGATCAGCGCGAGGGTCGACGGCCGCGCCAACCCGTCGCCGGCGGCGACGCTCGACTTCCGCCTCTACGGGCCCGACGACGCGACGTGCGCGGGCGCGCCGGTCTTCCAGCAGCTCGGCGTCCCCTACCCAATCGCCGGCGGCCCCGTCGGCTCGGCTGCGTTCACGCCGGCGCTCGCGGGCACCTATCGCTGGAGCGTGTCCTACGGCGGCGATCCCGGCAACCTGCCGGCGCCCCTGGCGTGCGGCGCGAGCGTCGTCGTCAGCCCGCCGCCGCCACCACCATCCCTGCTGCCGCCCGGCATCTCGCCCGCCGACGTGGCCCCGGGCGTGGGCACGGCCCCGATGTGCTTCGGCAAGCGTGCGACGATCGTCGCGACGATCGACGACGAGCTCATCACGGGCACGCCCGGGCCCGACGTGATCGTCGGCGGCGACTCCGGCGAGGAGATCGACGGGCGCGGCGGCAACGACACGATCTGCAGCCGCGGCGGCGACGACACCGTTCGCGGCAGCGCCGGCAACGACCGCATCTACGGCGGTCGCGGCAAGGACCTGCTCCTCGGCGGCACCGGCGCCGACAGCCTGTACGGCCAGAGCGGCAAGGATCGCATGGGAGGCGGCGCGGGCTCCGACCGCGTCGACGGCGGCTCGGGCAACGACCTGCTCGACGACCAGAAGCTCGGCGGCGCCGGCAAGGACCGGCTCGTCGGCGGCACCGGCGCCGACCGGGTGCGCGCCGCCGACGCCACCAACGACAGCGTCGACTGCGGCACCGGCCGCGACACCGCGCTGCTGGATCGCGCGGACCGCCAGCGACTGTGTGACGGCGTCCGCCGCGAGGTCTGAGTCGGCGCCTGCTCAGCCGCCCGTGCCGACGCGCAGCGCGACCGCGATCTCGAAGCGCGCGCCGGGATCGTCGAGCGCGGCTCCGAACGTCTCGCGCAGCTGCGCCAGGCGGTAGCGGACGGTCTGCGGGTGCACGGCGAGCGCCCGCGCGGTGTCGTCGATGCGGCCCTGGTTGTCGAGCCACTCGCGCAGCGTCGCGGTGAGTCGCTCGCGTGCCGCCGGGCGCAACGCCCGCAGCGGCGCCAGGCGCGACGCCGACAGCTCCTCGGCCAGGCGGCGGTCGGCGTGCAGCAGCAGCACGGTCGCCTGCTCCTGGGCGACGAGCAGCCCGTCTCCGCGCAGCACGCCCGCGTCGCGCAGCTCGAGCGTGCGCTGTGCGCGCCGGACGCTGCGCGCGCTGTCGCCGATCGCCACCGACGGCCCGAGCGCGGCGCGCCGCGACCCGACGGCCCGCTCGACGATCCTGCGCCGGCCGGGGCCGTCTGGATCTGCGACGAAGGCCAGGGCCTGCAGCGCGCGGGGATCCTCGTCGCCGGCGGCCGGCTCGTCGGCGGGGTCCAGCGCCGCCGCGAGCGTGCCCGACCCGAGCTTGCTCGCCAGCCGCTCGGCCGCGACGCCTTCGACGACGAGCGCGGCGATCAAGGCCGGCGGCGTCCAGGCGGCGTGCTCGGCGGCGGCGCGGATCGCGTCGGGCGATGCGGGCGGATCGCTGGCGAGCAGGCGCACGAGCTGCGCGCGGCGGTGCTGGCCCTCGCCCGCGAGCGCCGACTGCTCGGCAGCGTAGCCCTCGATCGACTCGCCGGAGATCTCGTCGATGTAGGCGAAGATCTCCTCGCCGACGCGGTACAGGACCTCCGGCTGCAGGCCGCCGCGCACGCCCGCCTGCACGAAGGCCCGCCACGCCACCTGGGCGCCGACGCGGTAGGCGGCGAGCAGCGCGTTGAGCGTGCGCCCCTGGCGCATCTCGCCGCGCCCGAGCTCGATGTACGTGCGCCGGTCGCGCTCGCTGACGCCCTCGGGATGCTCGATCGTGTCGACGAAGCGCCGCAGCGCGCGCTCGACGCCATAGGTCAGCGTGACGCCGAACGGCCCCTCGAGCGGGCGCGAGTAGTCGGGCACCTGCGCGCCGATCTCGCGGATCATCTCGGCGGCGAGTTCGGGCAGGACCGGGCGCAGGAGACGCCCGACATCGGGTGAGATCCCGTCCATTGCTCACGAACCTACAGATTGGTACGCCCGATACGGGAGCATTTCGACAAGAAACCTCATACATGCGTCCCTATGCTCAAACCATGTCAACTCTCCAGCGCTACGCCAATCTCGGAGCGGTCGTCGTGCCGTTCCTTGCCCTGCTGCTGGCCATCGTGCTGCTCTGGAACCGCGCCGTCGGGGCCATCGAGCTGGGCGTCATGGCCTTCATGTACATCATCACCGGCCTCGGCATCACGGTGGGCTACCACCGCATGCTGACCCACAAGGCCTTTCAAGCGAGCAAGCCCGTCGAGTACTTCTGGGCGATCATGGGGTCGATGGCCGTCCAAGGCCCGGCGATCGCCTGGGTCGCCGACCACCGCAAGCACCATGCCCACACCGACGAGGAGGGCGATCCGCACAGCCCGCACGTCGGCCAGGGATCGGGCCTCAAGGGCCTGTGGTTCGCGCACGTCGGCTGGCTGACCAAGACGCAGGGCGAAGCCGCGTTTCGCAAGTACGCGCCGGACCTCTGCGACGACAAGGGCATGCGCTGGATCTCGCGCAACTTCCTGTGGTTCGTCGGCCTCAGCCTGCTGATCCCGTTCGTGCTCGGCTTCCTCCTGCACGGCTTCTCGGTGAGCGGCGCGCTGTGGACGCTGCTGTGGGCCGGCTTCGTGCGGATGTTCTTCCTGCACCACGCCACGTGGTCGATCAACTCGGTCTGCCACTTCTTCGGGCGCCGGCGCTTCGACGTCGAGGACAAGTCGACGAACGTCGCCTGGCTGGCGATCCCGACGTTCGGCGAGTCCTGGCACCACAACCACCACGCCTTCCCGCGCTCGGCCGCGCAGGGTCTCAAGCGCTCGGAGATCGACATCTCCGCCGCCGTCATCTGGACGATGGAGCGCCTGGGGCTCGTGCACAGCGTCGTGCGGATCGCGCCCGAGCGCCAGGCGGCGAAGCTCGTCGGCGCCAAGAAGCCGGCAGAGCCCGCGCAGGCGGCCGCCTGATCGCATCCCGCCCGGCCGCGAGCCGGGCGGTAGCGTTGGCGCATGGGAAGCGCCGACCGCTTCGAGGGCGACGGCGGGCAGCTCGAGCTCACGCTCGGGCCGCTCTACGTCGTGACCGTCGACGACCGCGTCAGCGGGCCGCTGACCAACCGGCCCGCGCGCCGCTACCGCTCGCCCCCGCAGGCGCTGGAGGACGCGCGCTGCCTGGCGCTGCTGCTGCTCGACCGCAGCGAGGACCTCGCCGACGACGGTCCATGGCGCAGGCCGCTGCCCGGCGGCCAGCGCCACGTCGCGATCGTCGAGGCCCCCGGCGGCAGTCTCGGCTGAGTCGTTAGCCTGCGACCCATGCGCATGCGTGCAGCAGTTCTCGAGGAGTTCGGCCGGCCGCTCGTCGTGCAGGAGGTCGAGCTTGCGGAGCCCCGGGCGGGCGAGGTGCTGGTGCGCCTCGTCGCCTGCGGCGTCTGCCACACCGACATGTACACCGCCTCCGGCGTCGACCCCTCGGGCTATGCCCCCGCCGTGCTCGGCCACGAGGGCGCGGGCGTCGTCGAGGCGCTCGGCGAGGGCGTGACCGACCTCGAGGTCGGCGACCACGTCGTGACGCTGTTCTCGCCGCAGTGCCGCGAGTGCGAGCACTGCCTCAGCCCGCGGACGAACATCTGCCTGGCGATCCGCGAGCAGCAGGGCAAGGGCTACCTGCCCGACGGCACGACGCGCCTGTCGCGCCCCGGCGGCGAGCCGATCCGCCACTTCATGGGCACCTCGACGTTCGCCGAGTACACGGTCATGCCGCAGATCGCGCTGGCCAGGGTCCCGCGGGACGCGCCGCTGGACCGCGCCTGCCTGTTCGCCTGCGGCCTGTCGACGGGGCTCGGCGCGGCGATGTACACGGCCAAGATCGAAGCCGGCTCGACGGTCGTCGTCTTCGGCGCCGGGATGGTCGGCCTCGGCGCGGTCGCGGGCGCGCGCCTGCAGGGCGCCGAGCGGATCGTCTGCGTCGACCTCTCCGACGAGCGCCTGGAGATGGCGCGCCATCAGGGCGCCACGGACGTGCTGACGGGCGGCGACGGCGTGGTGGATGAGATCCTCGAGATGACCGGCGGCTTCGGCGCCGACCACACGATCGAGGCGACGGGCCTCGTGTCGGTCATGCGCCAGGCGGTCGAGTCCGCGCGCATGGGCTGGGGCCTGGCGACGATGTGCGGCGTGGCCGGCAAGGGCGAGACCCTCGAAGTCATCCCGCGGCTGCTGATCACCGGCCGGCGCGTGGCCGGGTCCTCCTTCGGCGGCGTCAAGGGTCGCGATCAGGTGCCGCTGCTCGTGCAGCACTACCTCGACGGCGACATCGACGTCAACGCCTTCTTGTCGCATCGCATCACGCTCGACGAGGTCAACACGGGCTTTGACCTCATGCATCACCAGGACGGCATCCGCAGCGTCATCGATTTCCACTGAGTCCTCCGGCAGTCACCTCCCGCCGCGCCACCGCCGCCGACGAGTACGCCTGCTTCGTGCTCGTGCGCCGCTCGCGTCGATTCACCTCCGACGAGGTCGCGAACATCGCGAACGTCGTCGGGGCGCACGGCTGCTGCGAGGGCGTGCGCAACGAGCACGTCGTCTACCTCGTCACGCCCGCGGGCGAGATCGAGCCTTTCGCGGTGGCCGGGACGCCGGCGTGAGGACGATCTGCGACGTCGAGCGCCGCACGCCGCTGGAGCGCGAGCTGTCGGCAGCCTGACGCGCCGCGCGAGCGCCGCCGTGTTGCGGTCGCGTGAAGGTCGTCACACGAGCGGTCTCCCGGCGGCGGCGATGCGCCATCATGCGCGCCGATGGCAACCGTCGAGGTCCGCGACCTCTCCAAGCGCTTCGGCAAGGTCGAGGCCGTCAAGAACCTCAGCTTCGACGTCGAGGCGGGCCGCGTCACCGGCTTCCTGGGCCCCAACGGCGCCGGCAAGAGCACGACGCTGCGCGCGCTGCTCGGCCTGATCAACCCCACGGGCGGCACCGCGACGTTCGACGGCAGGCGCTATGACGAGCTCGAGCATCCGAGCGCCACCGTCGGCGCCGTGCTCGAGGACGCCTCCTTTCATCCCGGACGCAGCGCCCGCAACCACCTGCGCGTGCTCGCGGTCACCGGCCAGCACCCGCCCGGGCGCGTCGACGAGGTGCTGACGGCGGTCGGCCTCGCCGATGCCGCCGACCGCCGCGTCAAGGGCTACTCGATGGGCATGAAGCAGCGCCTGGGCATCGCGGCGGCGCTGCTCGGCGATCCCGAGGTCCTGCTGCTCGACGAGCCCACCAACGGCCTCGACCCGCCCGGCATCGCGTGGATGCGCGGGATGGTGCGCGAGCAGGCCGCGCACGGCCGCGCCGTCCTGATCTCCAGCCACCTGCTCGCCGAGGTGGCGCAGTCCGTCGACGACGTGATCGTCATCGCCAACGGCGAGCTGCGCGCGCAGGGCCCGCTCGAGCAGGTGCTCGGCGGCAGCGACGGACCGGCGACCGAGGTCGTCGCCGAGGACCCCGAGGGCCTGACGCGCGCGCTGCAGGCCGCCGGGCACGCCGCCGTGCGCAGCGGCGCCTCGATGGTCGTGCACGGCCTGAGCCCCGCCGAGGTCGGCAGGATCGCGGGCGCCGCGGGGCTCACGCTGCTGCTGCTGACGCCGCGCGCTCGCTCGCTCGAGCAGGCGTTCTTCGAGCTGACGGGCGGGGAGCACGAATGAAGGCGCTGCTCGAGGCCGAGCTGCTCAAGCTGCGCACGACGCGGACGTTCGCGGCGCTGATCGGCACGGCGATCGGCATCTCGCTGCTCGTGCTGGTGCTGAGCACGACGCTGTCGGACTACGAGCGTGAGCAGGACGTGCGGGCGACCTTCGCCGGCGACTTCACCGGCCTCTTCATCCTGCTGCTGGGTGCGATGGGCATCGCGGGCGAATGGCGTCACCGCACGATCACCAGCACGGTGCTCGCCGCTCCGGACCGCTTGAAGCTGATCATCGCCAAGACCATCTCCTACGCGGTCGCGGGCGTCGTCGTGTCCTTCGTCGTGACCAGCCTGCTGATTCTCGTCGGCACGCTCATCCTGTCCGCGCGCGATCAGACGACGCTCGACTTCGCCGCGGTGATCGACATCATGTGGCGCAACCTCATCGTCGCCGCCTACCTCGGCGCGCTCGGCGTCTGCGTCGGCGCGATCGTGCGCAGCCAGGTGGCCGCGATCGTCGGGCTGCTGATCTTCTCGCTCGTCGTCGAGTTCACGCTGTTCGGCCTCGCGCCCGACGTGGCGAAGTACATGCCCTTCAACGGCGCTCCGACCGGCCTGCAGGACGTCACGTTCGACGACGGCGAGACCGAGTTCCTGGACCCCGGCATCGCGGGGCTGGTGATGTTCGGCTGGGTGGCGGTGCTGTTCGCCGCGGGCACGCTGCTGCTGCGCCGCCGCGACCTGACCTGATTTGCGGTCGGCCCACGACGGGCGGTAAGGTCGCGCGCTCGGCGCGAGCACGGCCCGAGCAAAGGAGGCGCCGAATGCCGATCAAGATGTCCGGCCGCTACGAGCCCGGCTCCGACAAGGAGCAGGCCCATCGCATGCTCAAGGAGGCCGACGTCGAGGTCGACCACGTCTTCGGGGTCGACGACACGGTCAAGGGCCTGACGGAGATCACGTTCACCTTCAACGGCCAGGCGCGCACGGCATGGGCCGAGAAGGACGAGATCGTGCACGTCCTCGACGGCTGGGACGTGCTGCCGCCGAAGTCCGGCGAGGGCACCTGGCGCGGCGGCTACTGACGCCCGCGACGTCCGCCGGCCTGATCCTGTTCCGCGAGCGCGACGGCCGGCTCGAGGTCCTGCTCGGGCACATGGGCGGGCCCTATTGGACGCGCAAGGACGACGGCGCCTGGTCGATCCCCAAGGGCGAGCTGGCCGGCGGCGAGGACCCGCTGGCAGGAGCGCGCCGCGAGTTCGAAGAGGAGCTCGGCCATCCGCCGCCCGAAGGGCCGGCGATCGAGCTCGGCGAGATCCGCCAGCGTGCCGGCAAGCGCGTGATCGCGTTCGCGATCGAGGGCGACTTCGATCCGGCGGGGCTGCGCCCGGGAACCTTCGAGATGCAGTGGCCGCCGCGTTCGGGCGCGATGGCGACGTTTCCCGAGCTCGACCGCGTCGCGTGGTTCTCCGTCGAGGCGGCGGCGGACAAGCTCGTCAAGGGGCAGGCCGAGCTGCTCGAGCGGCTGGCGGGCGCCCGCGGCGGCTGACCTACGGCGCGCCGGGGGCGGCCAGCGCGTCGGCCGGCAGCACGAAGCGCGCCGGAGCGCGATGGGCGGCGCCGCCGCTGTCGCGCGCGGGCAGCCCGTGCAGGCCGCTGTGGTTGACCTTGGCCGCGAGGGCCTCGGGTTCGCCGCCATGGGCTTCGATCCACGTCATGACGTCCTTGGCGCCGGCCCCAGCGGCCATGATCGCCGCGCGCTCGATGACGGTGCCACCGGAGGGATGGGGCCGGGCCAGTCGGGTGACCAGCTTGCGAATCTCATCGTCGTCCATGCCATCACGGTAGTGCTTTCCGGCGAGAGGGAACAGCTCGTGCGCCCAGAAGCACCCTGACATCGTGGGCGATCTCGACGAGCGTGTCGATCTCGAGCGGATGCGCGACCTGCGCGGGCGCTCGCGCCGGCCGTGGATGCGCCGCGGGCTGGTCGCCCTGCTCGCCATCCCGGTCGTGCTTGCGCTGACCGGCGCCCTGGGCCAGCAGACGAAGACGCTGCGGACGGTCGCTGCGGACGCGACCCTGCAGGTCGAGGTGCCCGACGTGCTGCGCGGGGGGTTGATGTGGCGTGCGCGGATCGTCGTGCGCGCGACGCGAACGATCGAGCACCCGCGCATCGTCCTCGGGTCCGGCTTCGTACACGGCATGCAGCTCAACACGCTCGAGCCGGCCCCCGAGAGCGAGGCCGCCGCGGCCCGCGGGTCGTGCTCAGCTACGGCGAGTTGGCGGCGGGTGACGAGCTCGTCGTCTACGTGCAGCTGCAGGTCGATCCGACGACCGTCGGCGACCAGGACCTGAGCGTCGAGCTCGACGACGAGGCGCGGCCGCTCGCGCGCGTCGCACACACGACGAGGGTGCTGCCCTGATGGATCTCGTCCTGCGCTCGATCGTCGTCTTCCTGATCGTCTTCCTCGTGACGCGCGCGGTCGGCCGGCGCGAGCTGTCGACGATGGAGCCCTTCGATCTCATCCTGCTGATCATCACCGGCGATCTGATGCAGCAGGCGGTGACCCAGAGCGACTACTCCCTGTCCGGCGGCGTGACCGTGATCGCGACGATGGCGCTGCTGACGGTGGCGCTGAGCTACGTGAGCTTCAAGGTCCCCAAGCTGCGCCCGGTGCTCGACGGCGAGCCGCTGGTGCTCGTGCAGGACGGCGAGATCATCCACCGCAACCTGCGCCGTGAGCGGATCACGGTCGAGGAGCTGCTCGCCGCGGCCCGCCTGCAGCAGGTCGGCTCGCTCGAGCAGGTGCGCTTCGCCGTCTTGGAGACCAACGGCATGATCTCGATCATCCCGACGGAGGGTTGAAGCAGCAGACAAGGGCGAGCTGATGGCTGCTGGACGAGCGCCCTACAGGCTGCGCAGGTCCAGCACCGCGGGAGCGTCGGCGGCCAACACGGGCGGTGACGCCCCCGCCACGCCGACCGTGCGCGCCGCCACGACGGCTGCGAAGCGGGCAGCCTCCAGCACGGGCTCGTCGCGCGCCAGGTCCTCGCGGCCGAGGCCGTGGGAGCTCCACCACGCGAGAAAGCCGCCTCCGAAGGCGTCACCGGCGCCGATCGTGTCGACCGCCTCGACCGCGACCGGCGCCACGTCGAGATCCCCGCGCGCCGACACGATCGTCGCGCCGGCCGAGCCCCGCGTGAGCAGCACGACCGCCGGCCCGTGTGACAGCAGGGCACGGGCCGCCCCGAGCGGCGCCATGCCAGGCGACAGCCACGCGAGGTCCTCCTCGGACACCTTCACGAGGTCGCACATCTCCAGCACGCGCTCCAGCCGCGCGCGGTAGACGTCGGCCGCGGCGATGACGTGCGGGCGCACGTTCGGATCGACGACCACCATCGTGCTGCCGGCCAGCCGCGCCACGACCGCCTCCAGCGCGGCGGCCATCGGCTCGAGCACGAGCCCCAGCGTGCCGACGTGCAGGGCCGCGACGTGCCGCGGAAGCGCCGCGAGCGCCGCGGCCGGCGTCAGGCCCGGCGCCGCCGTCCCGGCGGCGTAGAAGCTGTAGCTCGCGACCCCCTCCTCGTCGACGCTCGCCAGCGCGAGCGTCGACGGGTCCTCGGTGCGCTGCGTCGCCGACAGGTCGACGCCGTCCGCGACGAGCATGCGCGCGTGGGTCTCGCCGAGCCGGTCGGTGGAGAGCCGCCCGAGGTAGGCGACCGGCCGGCGCAGCCGTCCGATCGTCCGCGCGGTGTTGAACGGTCCGCCGCCCGGATGACCGGTGACCGAGCCATCCTCGTGCGCCACGAGGTCGTACAGGGCCTCGCCACCGACGAGCACCGGCAGCGCGCTCACGACGCGCCCCCGGGCTCTGCGATGCGCAGCCGCGTGTCCATCGCTCGCTGAACAGTACGTGGCGATCGGCCGGAAGGGCGGTCGCGGGCGACCCAATGGGTGCGGCCGGTCCGCGGCGGTGCGGTCGCGCGCCGGCCGTACCTCAGATGTGCCCGCGGGCCAGGTCGATCAGCCGGCCGAGCACGCGCTCTCCCTCGATTCGGATCCCGTCGTGGTTGAACTCGTTGGTCAGCCATGGGCGCAGGCCGCGGATCTGCGCGGCGGTCTGCTCGGAGAACGCGCGCTCGACGTACATGTCCTCGGCGTAGATCGCGGCCGCCACCGGCACCTCGTTGGCCGCCAGGCGTCGTTCGTCGTAGAGGCGCGGCCATTCGTGCTCGGCGAGCAGCATCGCCGCGTCGCGCAGCGGCGCCAGCGCGCCGTACTCCTCGAACATCCACGGGTAGACGTGCTCGCCGGTGAACAGCTCGGGCTCGGCGTCGTACTCCGCGGGCTGGACGCGCTCGGCCGCCCAGCGGGTCGTTCCGCCGTCGGCCCAGCTGGCCTCGTGCAGGATCGCGTAGAGCGGGTTGCGGGCGAACACGAGCGCCGCCTCCACATCGTGGCGAAACTGCGGCGAGTCGGGCGGCAGCTCGAGGATGTGGTGCAGCCCCTCGGAGCTCGCGCTCATGCCGAGCATCCCGCCGAGCTGGCGCAGGCGGCGCGGGCTGAGGCGGTCGCCGGCGGGCAGGCGCAGTTCGCCGGCGTCGAGGCGCTCGTGCAGCGCCCGCACGCGCTCTCGATCCTGCGGATAGCGCTCGTAGTGGCACCGGCAGGCCTCCAGGCCTCGCGCGTAGGTCGCGCGGTAGACATCGTCGATGCGCTCGCCGAGCGGCGGCAGGCCACCCGTGATGAACGCCTCGCGCAGCCCCTCCGCAGCGATCGACAGGTACGCCACCGCGCAGAACCCGCCGAAGCTCTGCCCGAGGATGCTCCAGCGCTCGATGCCCAGCTCGCGGCGGATCCATTCCGCGTCGCGCACGATCGAGTCGGCGCGAAAGTGCGTCAGGTACGCGGCCTGCTCCTCGGCCGTCATGCCCGGCAGCGTCCCGACCGGCGTCGAGCGACCGGTGCCGCGCTGGTCGAGCATCAGCACGCGGAAGTCCTGCAGCGCGCGGTCCAGCCAGCCGGGGCTGCTCGGGTTGCGCGTCGGGCGCGGCGCCATGTGGCCGGGCCCGCCCTGCAGATACACCAGCAGTGGCCGGTCGAGGCCCTCGAGGTCGGCGACCTCGCGGGCGAAGACCGTGATCCGCTCGCCCGTCGGATGCTCGTGATCGAGCGGGACCGAGAACTCGTGCTCGGTGAGGCGCAGGCCGGGGGTGAGGTATGTGGGCACGGCTGGATTCTCCACCGCGCGCGAGGTCAGCCGGGGAGCTTGGCCGCGAGCACGCTGTTGGAGTCCATGTCGGGCAGGCCGCCGAGCAGCGCGAGGCCGTGCTTGGCGAGCTCGCGCGGCACGCGGCCGGTGAGGTGCGCGAAGCGGCTGCGGTCGTCGGGGAAGGCGTCGAAGATCCCGTAGCGACCGTCGTCCATGCGCAGCGCGAACCACGCGATCGTCCCGGGCTCCCCCTCGACGATCGCACGTGCCTCGCGCAGGAAGCTTGCCACCTCGTCCTCGTTGCCGGTCTTCGGCGCGAACGTCAGCAGCAGGCCCTTGCGCACCTGCTCGGTCGCCGGCGCGGCCGGCAGCTTGTCGGCGAGCACGTCGCACTCGTGGATCGCCGGCGCGGGGGAGAACAGGGCGTCGGCGTGATCGCGCAGCGCGTGCGCGACGGGACCCGACATGTGCGTCGCGCGGCCCTGCTCGTCGGCGAACGCGTCGAAGATGGCGTACTCGCCCCCGCCGAAGCGCACGGCGAACCACGCCGTCGTCGCAGGCTCGCCCATCACCGGCTCGAGCGCCGAGTGCAGGAACTCCTCGACCTCGTCGTCCATGCCGTCCCTGGCCTTCAGCAGGACCAGCAGGCCCTTCGCGGTCAACGTGTGCTCCTCTCTGACGGGAGGGGAGCCGGTCTACCCGTCCACGCCCGCCCGAAGCCGCGCCTTCGTCGCGGCCGGCTCGCCGGCACGCGGATCGCGCCGGACCGAGGCGCGCGTCAGCGAGCGGTCCGCGCCCCAGCGCGCGCGCAGCGCATAGCCGACGATCGCGTCGAAGTACTCCGCCAGCGGCGTCGCCGTGATCGCGGGCTCCAGCGCGGCGCGGGCGCGCGCGTTGTCATAGACCGTGGCGACCGCGAAGTACGGCAGGTAGGTCTCGGTCGCGCGCAGGAAGCGCCGCCGGCCGGGCTGCAGGCGCGACATCAGCGGCGCCAGCACGTGGCGATACAGCCGCGGCGAGATCAGCGGCGGCCGGCGGCACTCCAGGCGCGCGACCGACAGCGCGAGCAGCTCGCCGATCGTGATCGCGTTCTCGGAGGCGGTCAGGTGGTAGGTGTGTCCGGCGGCGTCCGGCGAGCCGGCGAGCGCGACGATCGCGTCGGCGACGTAGTCGACCGAGACGACGTCGACCGGCGCGCGGCGGCGGGCCGGAAGCACGGGGTATGAGCCCTTGGCAAGCGCGCGCAGCGGCCAGTAGAGGACGTTGAAGGACGAGGTCCAGCCGCTGTGGCGATCGCCGACGACGATGCTCGGGCGCACGACGGTGACCGGCACGCGCTCGGCGTGCTCGGCCACGACCAGCTCGGCCTCGAACTTCGACTGCTCGTAGGAGTTGCGAAAGCGCTGCCCGACGTCGAGGTCGTCCTCGCTGAACGCGCCGCGGTGCGTGCCGGCGACGTACGCCGTCGAGATGTACGTGAAGCGCCGCAGACCGCCCTCGCGCCGGCACAGCTCGGCGAACTCGAGCATCCGGAGCGTGCCCTGCACGTTGATCGCGCGCGCGGGCTCGAGCGCGAGGTCGAAGGACACCGATGCGGCGCCGTGGACGATCTCGGAGATCTCGCGAGCGGCCTCGAGCGCATGCTGCGGATCCAGGCCGAGGCCGTCATGGGTGATGTCGCCGGCCAGCGCGCGCACGCGCTGCAGGTGCGGCTCGGCGCAACCCAGCGCGCAGCGCAGCGTCGCATGCAGGCGCTCGGCCGCGTGCTGCGCGTCCTCGGCGCGGATCAGCACGTAGATCGTGCGGTCGGTGAGCTGCACGTAGCGCGCCAGCAGCTCGGCGCCGACGAAGCCGGTCGCGCCGGTCAGCAGCAGCGCGTCGCCGGCGCGCCGTCGCGGGACCCGCGGGCGCGGGCGCTCGGCGAGCGTGCTCACGCGGTGAGCACCAGCTCGAGCAGCTCGCCGATCGCCTCGTCGATCCCGCGGGCGATGCGCTCGGCGTCCGCCGCCAGCTCGACCTGGGCGTAGACGCCGAAGCAGGCTCGTTCGTGGATCGTCGTCATGCCGATGGAGATCCCGTGACCGTCGGTCAGCGGCACGATCGGGTAGGCGCGCTGGACCTCGCAGCCCATCAGGTACAGCGGCACGTTCGGGCCCGGGATGTTCGAGATCGTGAGGTTCGACAGGCGCGGGCTGGACAGCAGCTTGGAGACCACGCGGCGCACGCGCCGCGGCGCGTAGGAGATCGCGTCGAAGAGCATGTCGGCGCCCTCGGGCTCGCCCTCGCGCTTGCGCTCGCGCATCGCGACGTGGATGTCGCGCAGACGCCAGACGGGGTCGACTTCGTCGCATGGCAGGGTGAGAAACAGGAAGACGATGCGGTTGCCCCACTCCTCGCCGGGCGCCTGCACGCTGACGGGGACCATCGCCTTGACGTCCTGCAGCGGCTCGGAGCGCTCCTCGAGCAGGCCGCGCAGCGCGGCGGTGCTCGCGCTCAGCAGGACGTCGTTGACGGTCGTGCCGAAGTGGCGCTTGATGATCTGCAGGTCCTCGAACGGGCGCGAGGCGCGGGCGAGATGGCGCGCGGCCGGCATCGCGCCGTTGAGGCGACTGGGCCCCGCAAGCGGCTGGGCGGTGTGCACGAGCGCCTGCGCGACGCGCCACGCCCGGTCGGGCAGCTCGAGCATCGTGGCGGGATCGCGCAGCCAGCCCAGCGGCACCCGCGCGATCGCCACGGCCTTGTCGAGCTGGTTGACGACCGCGTCGCCGACCATCTCGACGACGCCGGGGACCGAGCGCGCCGTCCAGCCGCCGTCATCGCCGGCGGGCTCGGGCTCGGGCGTCGCGTCGAGCAGCAGCGCCATCAGCTCGACGGCGGCGAGCCCGTCGACGAGGCAGTGATGCGCCTTTCCGACGACGCCGATGCGACCGTCGTGCAGCGAGTCGGCGATCCACAGCTCCCACAGCGCGCGATCGTGCCGAAGCGGTGCCGACATGACCTCGTCGACGAGTTGGCCGAAGTCCTGGTGATCGCAGCGGCGCACGTGCAGGTCGATGTCGAACTCGCGGTCGTCGACCCAGACGGGGTCGTCGAGTCCCAGCGGCACGTGCTCGATCCGCTGGCGGTAGCGCGGTGCGCGGTGCAGGCGGCCTTCGATGTGGTCGCGGATCGCCTCGAAGGAGGGCGCCGGGCCGTCGGCGGGGGCTGCGAACAGCGCCGCCCAGCCGACGTGCATCGGCGCCTGCTCGGACTCGATCGCGAGAAAGGCGGCGTCGAGGGCCGACAGGCGCGCGGGCGTCATACCTGCACTACGCCGGACGGAGGGTCGCGGTTCATCCGAGCGGCGCAGCGCCATCGATCGTCCTGTGAGCCGGGCGCGCGGCCGCTGCGCATAGGCTCAGAGGCCCGATGGACATCCCATTCAGACACCGCACGGCATGAGCGCGAACGGCGTCCGCGCGCTGGAGTCCGAGCTGGGCGGGCGCGCGCCCGACGGCCTCTCGGCGATCGCCGATGCGCAGCTGCGGGCGTTCACCGACCTGCTGCACGACGCCAAGCGCCGCCAGTCCGAGGCGCTGGAGTCGGCCACCGAAGAGGCGCTGGAGATCGTGCCGCGGATGGTGCGCGGCCCGGTCCGCAAGATCCTCTTCGGCTGAGTGGTCGACCCGGTGTCCTCGCCGCTGAACGTCGAGGTCGAGATCCTCAAGCTCGCGCGGCTCGTGTCGTGCGAGCCCGCCGAGCTCGCCTACCTGCGCCAGGTCGATCCGCAGGACATCCGCGACCTGCGCGAGCAGGTGACCGTCGTCATGTTCGACGCCGACCGCCAGATGCTGCAGCGCGTGGCGGCGGCGGCGCGGCTGATCCCGACGAAGCTCGCCGCGATCGTCGGCGAGCGCGCCTTCGGCCCGCTGCTGTGCGCGCGGCTGACCGGCCTGCTCGAGCCCTCGCGCGCGGTCGACGTCGCCGCCAGGCTGCCGACGCCGTTTCTTGCCGACCTCGCCGTCGAGCTCGACCCGCGCCGCGCCAGCCGCGTGATCGCCGAGATCCCGCCGAAGCAGATCGGCGAGATCACGAAGGTCCTCGCCGAGCGCGAGGAGTACATCGCGATGGGCGGCTTCGTCGGCCACCTGTCCGAGGCCGCGCTGCGCGCGGCGATCGCCGTCGTCAGCGACGAGACGCTGCTGCGCACGGCCTATGTCATCGAGTCCAAGGGCAGCATCGGCGCGCTCGTCGCGACGCTGCCCGACGAGCGCCTGGAGTCGATCATCGCGACCGCCGCTGCCGCGGACCTGTGGATCGAGGCGCTCGACGTGCTCGGCCACGTCTCCGAGCGCCAGCGCGGCCAGCTCGGCGACATCGCCGCCGGCCAGGCCGACGCGGTGCTCGACGGCATGGTCCGCGCGGCGCAGCGCGAGCTGTTGTGGGACGACGTGCTGCCGGTCACGCGCGCGATGAGCGACGACAGCCGGGCGCGCTTCGCGCGGTTGAAGTCGATTCACACGCGACCGGTGCTCGCGTCGATCGTCGACGCCGCCTCGCGCCACGCGCTGTGGCCCGAGCTGTTGCAGCTGCTGCCGCTGCTGCCCGCCGCCGCCCGCCGGCGCGTCGCGGCGCTGGGCACCGGCTTCGGGCGCCCGGTGCTCGCGCAGATCGTCGGCGCCGCGCACGAGCGCGCTCTGTGGGGCCCGCTGATGCAGTTCGCCACCGAGCTCGAGCAGCGCACGCAGCTGTCGATTGCCAAGCTGCTGGCGGCGAGCGCCGACGAGGTCCTCGACGCGCTGCTGGACGCCGTCTGGGAGCTGCGCCTGGAGCCCGAGCTCGCGACGCTCGCCGCACGCTTGGCGAACGCCGAGATGGCCGCCTTCTGCGAGCGCCTGGTGACGCGCGGCGGGGAGGACTTCGTCGGCGCGCTGCGCGAGGTCGCCGAGCAGCAGGAGCTCGTCGCGCTGACCGAGGCGCTGGCGGGCGCTTGAGCCCTTGGCGCATGCGAACCCCGCCCACGGGTAAGCTCGGCGGGATGGGGGGCACCGCGACGCCGCAGTCCGAGATCGACGCCTACGGTCCGGTCGGCCGGTCCGATTGGATGGATTTCGACTGGCAGCCGCACCTGAAGTGGGTGCGCATCGAGGATCGCTGGATGAACATCGTCGACATCGGCGAGGGCCCCGTCGTGCTGATGGTGCACGGCCTGTCGGGGTGCTGGCAGAACTGGCTCGAGAACATCCTCTTCTTCGCCGAGGACCACCGCGTCATCGCGATCGACCTGCCCGGCTTCGGCGAGTCGCAGATGCCGGCCAAGAAGATCTCGATCTCCAACTACGCCGACACCGTCGAGGCGCTGCTCGACGAGCTCGGGATCGACCAGCCCGTGCGCCTGGTCGGCAACTCGATGGGCGGCTTCATCGGCGCCGAGCTCGCGATCAAGCACCCGGCGCGCCTCGAGCGTCTCGTGCTCGTCGCCGCCGCCGGCCTGAGCGTCGAGAACGTCCGCACCAAGCGCAAGGAGGGCCTGCGCCACCGCGCCGAGAACGTCGCCTTCTTCAACATCGGCTGGCTGGCCTCGCGCTCGCCGACGGTCGCGCGCCGCCGCCGCCTGCGCTCGGC
The DNA here is from genome assembly GCA_963729125.1 of uncultured Actinomycetes bacterium. Classification (GTDB taxonomy): domain Bacteria; phylum Actinomycetota; class Thermoleophilia; order Solirubrobacterales; family Solirubrobacteraceae; genus CADCVQ01. Next base: position 221,721 of record CAVSML010000007.1, on the reverse strand, counting down.
GCTGCTGCTGCTCGTCGCCGCGCATCCCGACCGGCTGCCGCCCGAGCTGACCTACGAGCAGGTCCACGGCTCGGGCAAGCCGGGCTTCAACGACGCGCTCGACGCGCTGTGCAGCTACCCGATCCGCGAGCGCCTGTCCGAGATCGAGTGCCCGACGCTGATCGTCTGGGGCGACAAGGACCGGCTCGTCCCGCTCAAGGACGCATCGGTGTTCGAGGAGCTCATCGACGACTCGCGCAAGCTCGTCTACAAGGACACCGGCCACCTGACGATGCTCGAGCGTCCCGCCCGCTTCAACCGCGACGTCCACGCGTTCCTCCAGGAGGAGCCCGGCGAGGCCAAGCCGGCAGCGGACACGCGCACGTTCGCGACCTAGGCCCGGACCTGGACGCGCACGTCCGGCTCGCCGCGCGCAGGGCGCATCTATCCTGAGCCCGTGGCGAGCGGGCAACCGAGTGTGGAGGAGCGCCCCGAGGTCGGTCCCTACGGGCCCGTCGGGCGCTCCGCGTGGATGGACGTCGACTGGCGCGAGCACCTGCGCTGGGTGCGCGTCGACGGCCGCTGGGTCAACGTCGTCGACATCGGCTCGGGCCCCGTCGTCGTCTTCCTGCACGGGCTCGCCGGCTGCTGGCAGAACTGGCTGGAGAACATCCCCGATCTCGCGCGCGACCACCGGGTGATCGCGATCGACCTGCCGGGCTTCGGCGCGTCGCCGATGCCCGCCGAGCCGATCTCGATGCCCGGCTACGCGCGCATGCTCGACGAGCTGTTCGTGACGCTCGGCGTCGACTCGGCGACGCTCGTCGGCAGCTCGATGGGGGGCTTCGTCGCGTGCGAGTTCGCGATCCGCTTCCGCGCCCAGGCGCAGCGCCTGTGCCTGACCTCCCCGGCGGGGCTGTCGATGGAGCACATGCGCAACGAGCGCAACCAGGGCGCCCGCGCGCGAGTCGAGAACTACCTCTTCTTCGGCGCCGGCTGGGCCGCGTCGAAGTCCGACCGGGTCGTGCGCTCGCAGCGCCTGCGGCGCGCGCTGCTGATGCTCGTCGCCGCCTACCCCGAGCGCCTGCCGACGCGCCTGATCGCCGAGCAGGCGCGGGGCGCCGGAAAGCCCGGCTTCTCCGACGCGCTCGAGGCGATGACGGGCTATCCGCTGCGCGACCGTCTCGGCGAGATCGCCTGCCCCGCGCTGATCGTGTGGGGCGAGCTCGACCGGCTCGTGCCGCTGCGCGACGCGGCAGAGTTCGAGTGGCTGATCCCGAGCGCCCGCAAGATCGTCTATCCGGACACCGGGCACCTGGTGATGCTCGAGCGTCCCGGGCGCTTCAACGCCGATCTGCGCTCCTTCCTCGACGAGGGCCCGGGCGACGAGAAGCCCTGGCCCGCGCTGCGGTCGCTGGCGAAGTGAGCCGCCGCGGCATGATCCTGGCGCGCTCGTGCGCGATGCTCGTCGCAGCGCTGGCGGCGTTCGCGCCGGCCGCGTCGGCGCGGGTGACGCTCGTCGCGACGGGCACGAGCGAGCTGTCGTTCATCGACGTCTCGACGAGCGACGTCGCCGGGCGGCTCGCATTGCCCGGCCCGTCCCGCGCGCTGGCGATCTCGCGCGACGGCCAGCGCGGCTTCGTCGCCGCCGGCAACGAGGTCGTCGCCGTCGACGTCAACGCGCGCGCCGAGCTTGCGCGCTCGACGCTCGGCGCACCGGCGATCTCCGACCTCGAGCTGTCGCCGGTCGGCACGTCGCTGTACGTCGTGCAGGGCCGGCGCCTGGCGGTGCTCGACCCGCAGACGCTCGTCCTGCGCTCGTCGATCGCGCTCAACGGCGACGGCACGCGGATCGCGATCGACGGCGTCGGCCAGCGCGCGGCCGTCGTGCTGGCAAACGGCCGCGTCGCGATGCTGGGGCTGACCGGCGACGGGCTGTTGCGCCACGTCAAGGTCAAAGGCGCGGTCGGCGTCGCGATCGATCGCGACGGGCGCACGCTGGTCACCGCGCGTGGGCGGCTGCGCACGATCGAGCCCGGCCAGCGGCGCCCCCGCAAGCGCGCGCTGAAGCTTCCGCCGGGCGCGGGCGGTGGACTGGCGCTGTCGCCCGGGGGCTCGAAGCTCGCCGTCGGCGCTGCCGCGGGCGGCACGTCCGGGGCCCTCGTGGACCTTCGCCCGGGCATCGTCCGGCGCCTGTCCGCCGGCGGGGGCCCCGGCTGGCCGGCGTGGAACCCGAGTTCCAGCCGAATCTGGATCGCGGACTCCGGGGCAGGTGCGGTGTCGCTCGTCAGCCCGTTCACGCGCGGCCGGGTGGGTACGGTCCAGTTCCCCCGCTCCGCTCCGAGCGACGTCGTCGTGCAGCCGGGCCTCGCGCCGATCATCGGGACGGAGGGTCCCGATCAGCTCACGGGTACGCGCAGCGCCGACCGCATCGAGGGGCTCGGCGGCGACGACGTGCTGCGCGGCGGGCGCGACCGCGACAACCTCGACGGCGGCCTCGGCGCCGACCGCCTCTCCGGCGGCTCCTTCAGCGACCTGCTGACCGGCGGCGAGGGCAACGACTTCCTCACCGGCGGGACCGGCAACGATCGCATCTTCGGCTCCGACGGCGACGACCTCGCCGACGGCGGCACCGGCAACGACGAGCTCGACGGCGAGAACGGCAACGACACGCTCGACGGCGGCGACGGCGACGACGCGATCCACGGCGGCCCGGGCAACGACACGATCGTCGAGAAGGGCTTCGGTGACGACAAGCTGCTCGACGGCGGCGACGGCGACGACCTGATCAAGGGCGGCCGCGGCTCCGAGCAGCGGATCGAAGGCGGCCCGGGCAACGACCAGCTCTATGGCGAGAGCGGGTCCGAGCGCATCCTCGGCGGGCCCGGCGAGGACTTCATCGACGGCGGTCGCTCCGGCGACCGCCTCGAAGGCGACGAGGGCGCCGACACGATCATCGGCAGCGCGGGCGGCGACCACCTCTATGGCCGCGACGGCAACGACAAGCTCGACGGCGGCGCTCAGGACGACGAGCTCGACGGCGAGAACGGCGACGACGAGCTGATCGGCGGCTCGGGCATCGACGACTTCGAGGGCGGGCCGGGCAACGACTCGATCCGTGCCGCCGACGACAGCGCCGACCGCGTGAACTGCGGCGACGGCGACGACACCGTCTACGTCGAGGCCGACGCGCCCACGCGCGACGCGCTGATCGGCTGCGAGCACGTCGTGCCGGTGCCGCGCGAGGCCGACAACGGCGAGCCCGCGCCCGTCGCGATCCGCGGGACGACGCGCAACGACACGCTCCACGGCACCGCAGCCGACGACTCGATCTTCGGCCGCGGCGGCAACGACAAGCTGTTCGGCAAGGCAGGCAACGACTACGTCGACGGCGACCGCGACGACGACCAGCTGCACGGCGGTTCCGGCGACGACGTCCTCGCCGGGCGCCGCGGCAACGACGTCGTCCACGGCAACGAGGGCAACGACCGCATCACGGGTGACCGCGGCCGCGACCGCCTGCTCGGCGGGGCCGGCAACGACACGATCTTCGGCAACTTCGACTCCGACACGATCGACGGCGGCAGCGGCAACGACCGCATCAACGTCGTCCACGGCGGGCGCGACGTCGTCGTCTGCGGCCGCGGCAACGACGTCGTCTTCGCCGACGGCGTGGACGCCATCTCCAAGGACTGCGAGGACGTGCGCCGGTAGAGCAATGTCGAGGATCTCCGGGGACGCTCAAGGTCCGCCGGGAAATGCCGATGGTCAGGAATGGAGAGCGCTGTGTTGCACACGGGACCCCTCTGCGGGCACGACCACCTGGTCGAGTTCTACGAGACCGAGGCCTTCCTCGTGGACACCGTCTGCTCGTTCCTCCTGCCCGCGCTGCGCGGGGGCGACGCGGCGATCGTCGTCGCGACCGCTGCCCATCGCAGCGCCTTCGAGGACGCGCTGCGCGAGGCCGGCATCGACGTCGAGGCGGCCGTGCGCGAGCAGCGCTACCTCGCCTTCGACGCACGCGACGTGCTGGCGCGCTTCATGGTCGACTGCGCCCCCGACGCGCAGCGCTTCAGCGAGACCGTCGAGGCGGTGATGGACCGCGCGTCGCAGGGCGGGCGCCGGATGCGCGTCTACGGCGAGATGGTAGCGCTGCTGTGGGACGACGGCGACGTCGCGTCGGCGATCGCGCTCGAAGACCTGTGGAACGACCTCGCGCGCGTGCGCCCGTTCACGCTGCTGTGCGCCTATCCGCTGAGCGCCTTCGACGGACCGGACAGCGCCAACGCCTTCAAGCGCATCTGCGAGCAGCACACGAAGGTCATCCCGAGCGAGGGCTACTCGCTGCTGCCCGAAGCGGGCGATCGCTCGCGAGCCGTCGCGCGGCTGCAGCAGGAGACGGCCTCGATGCGCGGCGAGGTGCGCCGGCTGCGCGCCCAGCACGAGGTGCTCGCCGAGCTGGCCTATGTCGACAGCCTGACCGGGCTGGGCAACCGCCGTTCCTTCGACCTGCACCTCGAGCGCGAGTGGGCGCTGGCGCTGCGCGACCACGTCGACTCGTTCGTCGTCGTCGCGGACCTCGACGGCTTCAAGCAGCTCAACGACAGCCATGGCCACGCCGCCGGCGACGACGTGCTGCGCGAGTTCGCCGTCGCGCTGCGCGAGGCCGCCCGCGAGACCGACATCGTCGCCCGCCTCGGCGGCGACGAGTTCGCGGTGCTGCTGATCCGCTGCGACGAGCGCTCGGCGCACAGCTTCATGTCACGCCTGACCGACGCGACGGCCGAGCGCTTGTGGCCGGTGTCGGCACAGGTCGGCGTGAGCCTCGGCCACGCCTCGCTGCAGGCCTCGGTGTCGGCAGCCAAGGCGCTGCACCGCGCCGACCTGGAGATGTTCGCGCGCAAGCGCTCGAGCCTGCGCAGCTAGCGCTTGCGCAGCTCGCCCTCGCCCAGCGCGGCGAGGTCGACGTCGTCCAGCGAGCTGACGACGATGTCCGCGTCCACCTCGGCGAGCATCGCCTCGTCGTCGTGGCGGGCGACGCCGAGCCCGGCGAACTCGCCCGCCTTGGCCGCCTGGATGCCCGACACGGCGTCCTCGACGACGAACGCCGCCGCGGCCTCGACGCCGAGCTCGCCGGCGGCGGTCAGGAAGATCTCGGGGTGGGGCTTGCCGCGCTCGAAGTGGCGCCCGGAGATGTCGGCGTCGAAGGCGTCCAGCAGCGTCAGGCCGTCGTCGAGCCAATCGTAGAACAGCCCCTCGTCGCGGGCGAACTCGTCCAAGCGGATCTGGCGCAGGAACAGCCCCGCGTTCTTGGAGGACGATGCGGCGGCGACCTGGATCCCAGCATCCTTGACGGCGAGCAGGAAGCGCAGCGCGTCGGGGTAGGCGGAGAACTTGCCGGCCTCGATCAGCTCGACGACCATCGTCTGCTTGTGATCGGCGTAGGCCTCGACCCGCCTGTCGGGCTCGGGCACGCCGAAGTACTCGAGCGCGGCGAGCGCGCCCTCCATGCGCGGCTTGCCCGACAGCTGGCGCTGGTAGACCTGCGCCGTGAACGCCTCGGGCGACCAGCTCGTCTGATCGCGGATGTCGGCCCACTCGCCCTCCATCAGCTCGCGCAGCGCGTCGCGCCACGCGGCCTCGTGGGGGGAGTCGACGAGCACGCCATCGACGTCGAAGATGGCTCCGCGAAATCCCTGTTGATCGGTCACGTGCTCTCCTGTTTCTCGCCGGCGAGCGCTCGCTCGGGTGCGATCTTGAAGGTGCAGCGCTCGCCCGCGCCGAGCTCGCGCGTCTCGTCGCCGAGGCAGACCTTGATCGGTCGGCTGAAGCCGCCGGTGATGACGATCGTCAGCTCGCCGCCCTTGACGGTGACGCGGATCGGCGTGCCGCGCATCTGCATCGGAAACGACAGCCCGTCGAGCCGGTCGGCCAGCGTCGGTGAGAAGTACAGGACGCCGTCGCGGATCTCCGCGCCCGTGTAGGCGCGCTGGATGAGGTCAAGCGTCCCGGCCATGACGCCGAGGTGGATGCCCTCCTTCGTCGTGCCGCCCTGGACGTCGCCGACGTCGGACTCCAGCGCGACGAGAAAGCGCTCCCACGAGTGCTCGGGGTCGATGTGCGCGAGCACGCCGGCGTGCGCGATGTAGCTCAGCGTCGAGCCGTGCGACGTGCGCTCGTCGTAATACTCGATGTTGCGTGCCGCGCTCTCCGGGGTCCAGTCATAGCCCAGGCGCTCGAACAGGCGGCGGATCTCCTCGGGCGAGAAGAGGAAGAACAGCAGCACCGTGTCGGCCTGCTTGGCCAGCTTGTAGCGGTCGGGATCGTCGCCCTCGGCGCGCAGGATGCGGTCCAGGCGCTGGATGTTGCCGTGCTTCTCGCGATAGGCGTCCCAGTCGAGCTCCTCGAGGTCCTCGTAGCCCTCGAACTGGCTGATGATCCCGTCGCCGTGAAACGGCACGAACATCTTCTGGCTCATCTGCCGCCACTTGTCGACCTCCTCGTCGGAGAGGCCGAGCTTGGCGCGCAGCGTGTCGCGGCGGCGCTCGGTCAGCAGGCCCAGCACGGTCCCCGCCTGCTCGCAGATCCAGGCGACCATGACGTTCGTGTAGGCGTTGTTGTGCAGCCCGCTCTCGTCGGCGCCGGGGTACTTCTCGTGGAACTCGTCGGGCCCCATGACGCCGTGGATCTCGTAGCGGTCGCGGTCGGGGTTGTGATGCGCGATCGAGGCCCAGAAGCGGGCGATCTCGAGCATCATCTCGGCGCCGTGGTCACGCAGGAAGTCGAGGTCGTCGGTCGCCTGGTGGTAGTGCCAGACGTTGTAGAAGATCGCCGCGTTGACGTGACGCTGGCGGTGGCTGAGGTCCGGATCCCAGTGCCCCGAGAGCGGGTTGAGGTGGACGATCTGCGTCTCCTCGCTGCCGTCGCTGCCGCTCTGCCAGGGGAACATCGCGCCCGCGTAGCCGGCCTCGCGCGCCGCCGCGCGGGCCTCGCCGAGCCGCCGGTAGCGGTACATCAGCAGCTCGCGCGTGATCTCCGGCAGGCGCGTCGTGAGGTAGCGAAAGACGTACAGCTCGTCCCAGAAGACGTGGCCGCGGTAGGCCTCGCCGTTGAGCCCGCGAGCGGGCACGCCGGCGTCGTGGTTGGTCGTGTGCAGCGAGCAGACCTGCAGGATGTGGGAGATGTGCAGGCGCAGCAGCTGCTGCACATGCGGCTCGGACGGCAGGAAGACGTCGCTGGATCGCCACAGCTCGTCCCAGGCGCGGGCGTGGCGCTGCAGCGCCTCGGCGAAGTTCGGGTAGCGGCGCACGGACTTGCCGGCGTTCGTCAGCGGCTCGTTGATCGCGCGGTCGCGCGAGGTGTACAACGAGACGAGCTTCTCGACGCGCAGCGGGACGCCCTCGCGCAGCTCGAAGCCGAGGACCTGCTGGATGTAGTCCTCCATCTGGTACAGCGAGCGCTCGACGGCGAGCTGCTCGTCCTCGTGGAAGACGCGCGTGCGCGCCGCCTGCGCGACGTAGATGTTCGACTGGCGCGTCTCGACGTGCAGGGCGATGATCTCGGGGCCGAACGTGCGCGGCGAGACGGGGTCCAGATGACGGCCCTCGAGCTGGCGATAGCGCGCGACGCCGCCGTTGGTGACGCGCCCGTCGAGCGCCGACACGACGTCGGCCTTGCCCGACCAGTTCTCCGCCGTCAGCGTCCACTCGATCGCCGCCTGGTGGGAGTGGGCCATGCTCGCGAAGCGGCGGCTGCGCAGCGAGGTCTCGCGGCCGGCGCGGTCGCGGAAGCGCAGCTCGCGGATGACCATCGCCGTGCCGATGTCGTAGGTGTGGCGGTAGGCCAGCAACTCGACGTTGCCGATCCGGATCGCGTCCTCGTCCTCGATCTTGAGCATCAGCACGAGCCAGTTGGGGAGGTTGACGAGGTCCTCGTTGAGGACCGGCCGCCCGCCCATGATCGTCGTCTCGCGGTTGTACAGGCCGTGGGCATAGGTGCCGGGGTAGTGGACGTCGTCGGCGTCCTCCCACTCGGCCGCGCCGCGGGTGCAGAAGTAGCCGTTGCCGGTCGAGGTCAGGGCCTCTCGCAGGCCCTCCTCGGAAGGATCGAACTCGTCGTAGTCAAGCGCGCGCTCGTCCATGAGGGCGTGACGCTAGCGCACCGCCGTTGCCTGGCAGGTTGCCGCACGGCAACTCGGCTACGTGCCGGCAGCGGGCTTGGCCGGCCGGTTGGCATCGAGGATCGCCTGGGCGGCGGAGGTCTCGACGCCGAGTGCCGTGAGCGTCAGCCCATTCGCAGGGCCTGCTCGGCGGACGCGCATCGGGCCGAGCCGCGGCGCGCGGCGCTCAGCGCGTCAGCATGCGCTCGAGCAGCACGTCGGGGTGCAGCTTCTCGAAGCGGTTGAGCATGAACTCGCTCGTGAACAGCGCCATGAAGGTCCCGTCTGAGCGGTAGAGCACGTCGGCGTGGCGGCTGGCGCGCAGGATCTTCGCGCCGTCGTCGTCGGTGCGCCGCGCGAGCGTCCAGTTCGTCGGGTCGAGGCCGACGGTGACGCCGAACTCGTGGCTCAGACGGGCCGTGGCGACCTCGAACTGCAGCGGCCCGACCGCCGCCAGCACGGGCGCCGGGTCGGCGCCGGGATCGCGGCGCAGCAGGTGCACGACGCCCTCTTCGGCGAGCTGCTCGAGGCCGCGGTGAAACTGCTTGTGGCGGGTGGCATCGCGGTTTCTGACGGTCACGAAGTGCTCGGGCGCGAGCGTCGGGATCGGCGGGAAGCGCACCGGGTCGTCGAGGTACAGCGTGTCTCCGACGCGCAGGTCGGCGGCGTTGATGACGCCCACGACGTCGCCGGGGAAGGCCTCGTCGAGCACGACGCGGTCGTCGCCGAAGACCTCGTGGGCGTGGGCGAGCGTGAACGGCTTGCCGCTGCGCGCGTTGGTCACGCGCATCCCGCGCTCGAAGCGCCCGGAGGACACGCGCAGAAATGCGACGCGGTCGCGGTGGCGCGGGTCCATGTTCGCCTGGACCTTGAAGACGAGGCCGGAGAACGGCGCCTGCACCGCGCGCGGCTCGCCGTCGACGTCGGCGCGCGCGCGCGGCGACGGCGCGATGCGCAGCAGCGCGTCGAGCAGCAGCCCGACGCCGAAGTTCGACACCGCCGAGCCGAAGTAGACCGGCGTCGCGCGCCCGCAGGCGAAGTCGTCGTCGTCGAGCGTGCCCCCGGCGCCGTCGAGCAGCTCGAGCTCGTCGGCGGCCACCGTCCAGGCCTCGCCCTCGCGCTCGGCGGCCTGGGCGGCGCTCATGAGCTCCTCGGGCGCGCGCGTCGCGCCGCCGGCCGTGCGCGTGAAGCGGTGGAAGGTGGCGCTGCGCCGGTCGACGACGCCGCGGAAATCGCCCGGGATGCCGACCGGCCACGTGGCAGCGACCGGCGTGAGGCCCAGGACGCTCTCGATGTGGTCGATCATCTCCAGCGGATCGAGCCCCGGCCGGTCGTACTTGTTGACGAACGTGATCAGCGGGATGTTGCGCGCCTGCGCGACCTCGAACAGGCGCAGCGTCTGCGGCTCGACGCCCTTGGCCGCGTCGAGCAGCATCACCGCGCAGTCGGCGGCGGCGAGCACGCGCAGCGTGTCCTCGGAGAAGTCCTTGTGGCCCGGGGTGTCGAGCAGGTTGAAGACCGCGCCGGCGTACTCGAAGCGCAGCACGGTGGAGGTCACCGAGATGCCGCGGCGGCGCTCGATGTCCATCCAGTCCGACGTCGTCGAGCGGCGGCTGCGCCGGCCCTGGACGGCGCCGGCCTCGTTGATCGCGTCCGAGTACAGCAGCAGCTTCTCGGTCAGCGTCGTCTTGCCGGCGTCCGGGTGGGAGATGATCGCGAACGTCCGCCGCCGCGCGGCCTCGCTCGCCACCACGCCGCCGACCGCCGCGAGTGTCGGTGCGAGGGCCATGTCCCTGTCGAGGGTAGCGGCGCGATGCTGCGACATGGCGGGCAGCGCGCCCGCCGCCTACCAGTACCTGACGCCCTCGCCGCTGTCCTCGTCGCCCGTGCGCGGGCGACCGCGCTTGACGCGGCACAGGCGGCAGACGACCTCGCCGCCGTCGTCGATCGTGATCTCGCCCCCGGCGTTGACGTACTCGTGGCGGCGCTCGCCCTCGAACCACACGTGCCCGCAGTCCTCGCACGGGACGCTGTTGGGATGCGGGCGCTGGCCGAGATCCTCGGCGGGCGTCATCGGCTCGACGCGGCGCGCGCCGCGCCCTGGCGAGCGGACAGGTGGCCCATCGCGACCTTGTAGGCGATCGTGTCGACGTAGCTGCCGCCAGCGCCGTCGCGCGTGCGCTTGGCGGCCTGCCCGGGGGTGACCGCGAGGTCGGCCAGCTCGCGCGCCTTGTCGGGGTCGAAGCAGCGAGCCTCGAGCCAGTGCGCGGTCGTCTCGTCGTCGAAGCCGGCGTCCGTCCATGCCTTGGCCGCGACCGCGGGATCCTCGCCGCGGTCGGCGAGCTCGCCGAAGCGCGTGATCGTGTCGATGCTCGTCCTCGGGGCGCCCCAATGCATCGTCGTGCGGTTGTACACGATCGGAGGCGATTCGACCATGGCGCGCGTTGGCCCCCGACCCGCGCGCGGGTAGCGTGGCGCACATGAGCCAACACGCAACGATGAACATCGACGACGCCGAGGACCGCGCGCCCGGCTACGGCATGGGCGACATCTGCGAGGCGCGCTTCCTGCGCAAGGCCCTCGGCGCGCAGGGCCTGGGCATGGCCAGCTACCGCATGCACCCCGGACGCCGCGTCGGCTTCGGCCACAAGCACGCCGAGTCCGAGGAGATCTACGTCGTCACCGCGGGATCGGGGCGCTTCAAGATCGAGGACGAGATCGTCGACGTGGTCGAGCGCGACGTCGTCTACTGCGGCCCGGACACGATGCGCGACTGGGAGGCCGGGCCCGACGGCATGGAGCTGCTCGCCTTCGGCCACCACGTCGAGGGCGACTCCGAGATGCAGCAGGGATGGTGGACCGACCAGGCGTGAGCGCCGCGTTCGATCGCGCCGACGCCGAGCGCGCGATCCTCGAGCTGCTCGCCCGGCGCGATCCCGGCACGACGATCTGCCCGTCGGACGCCGCGCGAGCGCTCGGCGGCGACGACGGCTTTCGCCCGCTGATGGGGCTTGTGCGCGACGCCGCCCGCACGCTCGTCGCCGGCGGGAGCATCGAGGTCACGCAGCGCGGCAGGCGCGTCGACCTCGACGATGCGCGCGGCGCGATCCGCCTGCGCGCCGTGCAGCCGCCGGACTGCTAGAGCGGGCGCACGGCGATGAACTGCCCGGCCTCGCCCCAGATCGCGCCCTGCGAGAAGAAGAACCCCGAGACGAAGAGCGTCGGCCGGCCGCTGGGGCCGGTCAGCATGCGCACCGTCGGGTTGCCGGCCGCCCACGAGCCGGCGCGGCCGTGCAGGTCGAGCAGGCGTGCCTCGCCGCGGTCGCGGTCGTAGAGATACCAGCGCCAGGTGCCGAAGTTCGCCTTGATCGACTGCGCCTCGAGCACGGCGAAGCGGTGTCCCTCGAAGACGACGTCGGCGCGGTCGCCGAGATTGCCGCGCGTGCCGAGCGCGATGAAGAGGTTGTTGATCGCGGTCTCGGGCTGCGCCGTCCAGCTCGAGAAGTTCGTCAGCATGCCCTGCGCCTGGCGGTCGACGTCGATGTTCTTGAGGTAGTGAAAGCGGATCAGGATCTGCGAGCTCGCCGGCGAGCCGTTCCACTGCGCGACCTCGATCGTCGGCGTGCCCTCGGCGGTCGCCGCCAGCGTCCGCGGGATGTCGGACTCGGTGAACCCGCCGCCGCCCACCAGGTCGCTCCAGCTCGCGTAGTGGCGGACGACGAGGTTCGACTTGCTGACGTACTGCGCGTCGGGCGTGTCGCGCTCGAAGGCGAGCAGGTAGCCGCCGCCGGCGACGCCGACCAGCGTCCCCTGCGTGGCATGGTCGGCGAGGTCGGCGCGGTGCGTCCAGCGCAGCAGGTCGTCGGAGGTCGCGACCTTCTGGACGTAGCGCCCGGCGAGCAGCGTGTGGTAGACGCCGATGTAGCGCCCCGGCACGGCGCTCGGGGACGGCGCCTCGATGACGTCGAGGCCGTCGAGCGCGTGGCCGAGGTTGTCGCGCGCATCGGCGGCGAAGCTCGCCTGCGCCAACGACGACGGGTCGAGCAGCCCCGCGAGGCGCACGGCCGACGGCTCGTCCGGGGTCACGACGAGCTGTGGCGCGTGCGCGCCCTCGCGCGAGGAGAAGCTCGCCGGATCGAGCAGCGGCCCGCTGACCTGCAGGCTCACGTCGCCGTTGCCGGCGACGGCCTTCGTGACATCCCACTCCGCCCACGTGCCGGCCTTGGCGCCGGTGGCCGTGGCGATCGCCGTCAGGCTCGGCAGCAGCAACCCCGGCTTCCCGTCGTCCTCGGTGAACGCGGGCGAGGTGCGCACCTGCAGGCCCTCGCTCGAGGGATCGTTGACGCGCAGGCGCAGGACCGCGCGCGTCGGACGGCCGGCGAGCCCCTGCACCCTGAAGCGCACCAGGGTGCGACTCAGCCCGCCGGCGGTGAGAACGGTGCTGCGCCCGGCCGCCAGCGGATCCGACAGCGGCGCGCGCGTCGTGTCGGCGGCGATCGTCGCGACGGCATGCGCAGGCGCGGCGGCGGCGAGGACGCCGAGCAGCGTCGCCGCGGCGGCGATCCAGCGACGGGGCCATCCGGCATCCATGCCACGCATGTCCTCAACCCTCCCAGGATCGGGGTGCGATAGCCAGAGGTCGTCACCCCATTTGCCGGCGCGGGGCGCGGGCGTGCCGCGCGCGCCCGGCGTAGCGCGTAGATTCGCGTGCGGCGTGAGCGGCTTGCAATCCGACGGCAGCACCTCGCTGGCACAGCACACGAGGAAGTTCATCGTCGGCGGCCTGCTCGTGATCCTGTTCTCGGCGATCGCGGTCTCCAGCGCGATCCTGCTCGAGGTCAAGGCGGACATCCAGCCCTTCCAGCCCGACGACCCGGCGGAGGAGGAGCAGGTCGCGAAGCTCGCCAACGTCCTCGACGGCGTCGAGCTCGGGGAGGCGCAGACGATCCTGCTGCTGGGCTCGGACCGCCGCTTCTCCGACATCCGCCAAAGGCTGCGACCGCGCTCGGACACGATCATGCTCGTGCGCCTGGATCCCGACAAGCACGCCACGGCGATCATGTCGCTGCCGCGCGACCTCAAGGTCGAGGTGCCCGGCCACGGCACGCGCAGGATCAACGAGGCCTACGAGCTCGGTGGCGCCGAGCTCACGATCCGCACCGTCCAGGGATTCCTCGGCATCGACGTCAACCACGTCATCAACGTCAACTTCGGCGGCTTCCGGCGGGCGGTCGACCGGCTCGGCTGCGTCTACACCGATGTCGACCGGCGCTACTTCAACGACAACTCGGGGCCGGAGGCGAACTACGCGGTCATCGACCTCAAGCCCGGCTATCAGAAGCTCTGCGGGCAGGACGCGCTGGACTTCGTGCGCTATCGCCACGCGGACTCGGACTTCGTCCGCGGCGCGCGCCAGCAGGAGTTCCTGCGCCAGGCCAAGGCGCAGGTCGGGATCGGCAAGCTGATCTCCGACCGCAGAGAGCTGCTGCGGATCTTCGGCCGCTACACCGAGACCGACATCGCGAAGGACAGCGTCGCCGAGGTCCTCGGCCTGCTGAAGCTCGCCTACGAGTCCTCCAAGCAGCCGGTCACCGAGGTGCGCTTCCCCGGCGATGACGCCGCGGGCGGCTACGTCGACATCTCCGAGGACAAGCTGCTCGAGACCGTCGACCGCTTCATCGACGTTCGCGGAAGGGACCCGCTGCTCGAGGAGGAGCCGAGCAAGCCGCGGCGCATCGAGCCGCGCAAGGGCCTCGCTCGCGGGCTCGTTCTCGCCCGCCGCCAGGGCGAGGATCACGTGCTGTCGATGGACCTGCGGCTGACGCCGCTCGGCCTGCCGGTCCTCTATCCGGGCGCGCGCCTGGCGCGCGGCGGCTACGTGCAGACGAGCAGCCCGCGCTCCTACGACATCTTCGACAGCGCCAAGAAGCGCCACCGCGCCTACCGGATCGTGCTGTGGGCCGGCGACGTCGGCGAGTACTACGGCGTCCAGGGCACGACCTGGAGGTCGCCGCCGATCCTCGATGACCCCGAGGACGAGGTGCGGATGCGAGGCCGCACCTACAAGCGCTACTTCGACGGCTCGCGCATCCGCCTCATCGCGTGGCAGACACCGAAGGCCGTCTACTGGGTGTCCAACACGCTCTCTCAGCTCCTGACGAACCGTCAGATGATGGACGTGGCGCGCTCGCTGCAACGCATCCGTTCATAGGTTCACCAGACGCGCACGGATTTCAGAGAAGGATCGGCGATGACGACGATGTCATCAGTTCGGCAAGGGCATCGGAGTAGCCGTTCCGCGGATTCGCCGCTGACCTATCTCGCCGTCGACCATCGCGCGCAGGTTGGCGCTGAACTCCGCCATCTGCTTCGCCGACGCCTTCTGGATCGTCTTCTCGGCGAGCGAGCCGTCGGCCATCGTCACGCGCGAGTAGATCGACACGTTCGTGTGCGAGCCGAGCTCCGCGAGGCCGATCTCGATGCGCGCCTCACCGACGCTGCGGCCCTTGGCGTCGCGCGCGCGGTTGGTCATGACCATCCGGTGGCAGGCCTTGTCGCGCTCGAGCACGGTGATCGTTCCGCTGAAGTTGCGCCACAGGGGCCCGAGCTGCGCCTTCAGCGCGACCTCGTAGACGTTCTCGCCGCGGTGCTCGAGCACCTTGGCGCCCGGCACGCACGGCACGACACGCTCGATGTCGGCGACGGCCGCGAAGACGTCGGCGATCGGTGCTTGGACCGAGAAGGAGTTGTCGAACTGCATGCGCTCGGCGATCGCCGGGAACGTCAGAGCGTCACGAGCGACACGGGCACGTCGAAGCGCCGCTCGGCCTCGCCGCAGACATCGTCCTCGCGGTAGCGCCGGTCGTCGTCGCCGGCGCGCACGAAGATCACGATCCTGTCGGCGGGGAACGTCGCCAGCGCGTCCTGCAACGCCAGCAGCGGCTCGCTCTCGCCCGTCGTGCTGTTGGCCGCCACGCCGTCGTCGCGCAGGGCGACGGCCGTCTTTCCGCCGGCCTCGTCGGCGTCCTCGATCGCCTCGTCGGCGTCGGACATCCAGAAGGCGAGCGGCGACTCGTTGACGGCGGGCGAGACGACGAGCACGCGGGCCTCGTCGATCTCGTCGCCGACGACCCCGCGCAGCATGTCGGCGTCGACGGCGTCGGGGGCGAGGACGAGCAGATGCATGACCTCCGCCCTACCCCTCCGCGCGCGAGCGCCAAACGCCACCGCGAGAGCAGCAGATCGGCCCTGCCGGCGTCGGGCGGCAGGTCGAGGCGGCCGCTGGTTTCGAGGATCCTCGCCTCCAGCGCGCACAGGACGATCAGGCGCAGCCCGCGCCCGGTCGCGGCATCGACATTCATCGGTGCCTTCCAGGCCATCGGTCGCAAACGTGCGGTCTCGAGCCGGGTGGGCGAAATCTGCGGCACGGCCGGAGTCTGCGAGGCGGCTGCGGGGGCCCGTCGACCGGCGGGCGCGCGGGCTTCGCCGCTCGACGCTCGGGGACGCGGCGTGGATTGGGCTTGGCGGCGAGCGCCGGCGGTATTAGGGTGCCCGCCGTGGCGCGGCCCATCATCCTCGGGATCGTCGGCGATTCGGCATCCGGCAAGACGACGTTGAGCAAGGGGCTCGTCCGCCTGCTGGGCGAGGACGTCGTCACCCATATCTGCACCGACGACTACCACAAGTACGACCGCAAGCAGCGCGCGGAACGCGGCATCACGCCGCTGCATCCGGACTGCAACTACCTCGACATCATGGCCTCGCACCTCAAGTGCCTGCACGACGGCCATCCGATCCTCAAGCCCGTCTACCAGCATCACGACGGCACCTTCGGACCGCTCGTCTACGTCGAACCCGAGCCGTTCGCCGTCGTCGAGGGCCTGCTCGGCTACCGCACCGAGGAGATGCGCGAGAACTACGACGTGCGCGTCTACCTCGACCCGCCGGAGTCGCTGCGCCGCCAGTGGAAGGTCGACCGCGACTGCTCCAAGCGCGGCTACACGACCGACCAGGTGCTCGACGACCTCGACCGCCGCGAGCCCGACTCGGCGGCCTTCATACGACCCCAGCGCGCGAGCGCCGACATGGTCGTCTGCCGCCAGCCCAGCGCCAGCGACCCGTTCGTGCTCGACGCGGTGCTGACGTTGCGCGACTCGCTGCCGCATCCGGACCTGTCGCCGTTCGTCGACGGCAACGGCGGCGCGTTCACGATGCAGGAGCGCCACGGCGAGCGCGTGCTGCACATCCCCGGCGACCTCGAGCGCGAGCGCGCCGCCGAGATCGAAGAGGCGATGTGGGACCGCATGCACTTTGCCAGCCACCTGCGCTCGGACACGCTCGGCGAGTTCACGGTCGGCAACGACGTGCATCGCTCCGAGTCGCTGGCGCTCGTGCAGCTGCTGATCCTCTACCACCTCACGATGGCGCGCGCGACCGTCGCGCTCGGCGGCGAGCCGGGCAACGGCGCCTGATCCGAACCCGCCGCCCGCTCAGCCGACGGGCTGGGCGCCGAGCTCGAACAGGTCGGCGACCCACTCGAGGCCGCGGCCGCGCACGGCCGCGTCGGCCACGTGCGAGGTGATCATCAGCTCGTCGGTGGCGGTGCGCTCGACGAGGTCCAGCAGCCGCGAGTGCACCGTCTGCGGGCCGCCGACGATCGCGCGCGAGACGGCGTCGTCGACGACGGCCCGCTCGGAGCCCGACAGCCCGGCGACGATGGTCCTCGCCTCCTCGATGGTCGGCAGCGGCGCGGGGCGTCCCTGGCGCAGCCACAGCATCGACACGCCGCCGGGCAGCGCGAGCGCCGCGGCGTGCTCGTCGTCCTCGCCGACGACGACCCCCGCGGCGACGATCGTGCGCGGCCGATCGGTGAGCTCGGACGGCACGAACAGCTCGCGATAGAGCTCGAGCGCGGGCTCGGTGAAGTGCGGGTGGAAGTGGTGCGCGAAGACGAACGGGATCCCCAGCGGGCCGGCGATCCGAGCCCCGCCGTCGGTCGAGCCGAGCATCCACAGCTCCGGCGCCGTGTGCTCGCCGCTGACCGCGCGGATGCCGCCGTAGCCGTCGCCGAGATAGCCGCGCAGCTCGGCGAACTGCTCGGGGAAGCGGCCGGGGTCGCCGCTGCGCAGGACCATCGCCGTGCGCTGGTCGGTGCCCGGCGCGCGGCCCAGCCCGAGATCGATGCGGCCGGGGTGCAGCGCCTCGAGCATGCCGAAGCGCTCGGCGACGGCCAGCGGCGAGTGGTTGGGCAGCATGACGCCGCCCGCTCCGACGTGGATGCGCCGCGTGACGGCGGCGAGGTGGGCGATCAGCGTCTCCGGCGCCGTTGACGCGACCGACGGGATGTTGTGGTGCTCGGCGACCCAGAAGCGCCTGTAGCCGAGCTCGTCGGCCCGGCGCGCGAGCGCCGTCGTGCCGGCGAGCGCGTGCGCCGCCGACTGGCCCGCGGCGACCGGGGCGAGGTCGAGGACGGATATCGGGATGCTCATCCGATTGAGGCTAGAGGGCTGTCCACATCGGTCCTCGGGCAGATTGGAAGTTGCGCAAGCGGTCGTCGTGAGGGGCTCGTCGCGCCGGCATGAGCAGCAGCCGCTATCACCCCTGGTAGCGCACGCTGCTCATGCGTGATCACGACCACCCCGACGGCTGCCTCGACGACATCCCCGCTGGCGCTCTCCTCCTTCGCGGGTGCGGTCGTCAGGGCAGGCGCCCGATGCCCGGCAGGAAGCGGCCCGTCCGGGCGGCGTAGTCGTCGTAGGCCGCGCCGTGCAGACCGCGCAGGTACGGCTCCTCGACGAACCGCGTCTGGATCTCGAGGCCGGCGACGCAGACCGCGATCGCGAGCAGCCCGACCGGCGTCGGGACGAGCAGCGCGGCGCCGAGCGCGGAGCTGATCATCGTCGTGTAGATCGGGTTTCGCACTCGTGCGAAGGCGCCCGTGGTGACGAGCCCCGACGGACGCCCGGGGTCGATCCCCGTACGCCACGCCGAGCCCATCGTCGCCTGCGCGACGACGGCGGCGGCGAGGCTCGCGCACGACAGCGCCAGCCCCGCGGCGTTCGCCACCGGGCCGTCGAGCGCGGCGAGGGGCACGAGCGCGCCCGCCAGCACGAGCGCGGGGCCGAGCAGGGCGAGCAGCCAGGCCGCGAAGACGAGCCGGTTGGCGAGCCACTCGTGGCGCGTCGTCGCGCGTGCCCAGCCGCTCGTCAACGCGACGATCTCGCGCAGGCCGAAGAGGACGACCGCGTAGAGCACGAGTAGGACGAGCACGAGGATGGCCATCGAGCCATCCTCGCAAGCGCGTCGCGTGGCTCAGCGCACGACCTTCAGGCGCAGGCGGTCGTTCTGCCGGTGGCGGGGGCGCCCGTGACGAGCGCGGCGCCGATGGTCAGGCCGATGATCGAGAGCGTCTTCATGGACCTGGCAGCGGGCGCCGGATGCGATGGAGGCGCGTATGGACGGATGCTCACCGGGCTGTGGCTATCGTGCGCCCCATGGCGAACATCTCAGGCAGCGCGAGCACCGACATCGAAGCGCCGCTCGATGCGGTGTGGGCGGTCGTACAGGATGTCGAGCACTGGGCCGAGTGGCAGTCGACGCTCGGCCAGGTCACGTCGACCGCACGCGACGGGGAGGGCCGCGTGCAGGAGTGCGAGGTCGACATCGACGCGAAGATCACGAAGATCTCGATGCGCCTCGAGTGCTCCTACGCGCCGCAGGCGCGGATGACGTTCGAGCGCACGTCCGGCGACCTCAGCTCGCTTCAGGGGACGTGGACGCTGGAAGACCTCGGCGACGACCGGACGCGCGCGAGCTACGAGCTCGAGGTCGACCCCGGCGGCGTGATCGGCTTCCTGCTCAACGCCGAGCGCAAGGAGAAGCTGCGCGCGCTGCTCGTCGACGCGCGGCCCGGCGAGCTGAAGGCGCGCGTCGAGGGCGCCAAGTAGTGGGCCACCGTCGCGAGGCTCACGCCGCCTCGGGCGCCACCTTGCCGGCGCCGAGCGGGCTGGAGGGCGCGATCTCGGCGGCCGCGATCTCGGCCGCGGACACGCTGAGCGGGTGGTGGCATGCCGCGACGTGGCCGTTGGCGTAGGCCGTCAGCGGCGGCTCGACCATCTTGCAGACGTCGGTCGCGCGCGGGCAGCGCGGATGAAAGACGCATCCGGAGGGGGGATTGATCGGATTCGGCGGCTCGCCGGCCACGACGCTGCGCCGGCGCGCGCGGTTCTCGCGCGGATCGGGGATCGGGATCGCCTCCAGCAGCGCCGCCGTATAGGGGTGGATCGGCTTCGTGTAGAGCTCCTCGGCGGGGGAGATCTCCATCAGCTTGCCGAGGTACATCACCGCGATCCGGTCGGACACGTGGCGCACGACGCTGAGGTCGTGGGCGACGAACAGGTAGGTCAGGCCGAGGTCGTCCTGCAGATCCTCGAGCAGGTTGATGATCTGCGCCTGGATCGAGACGTCGAGCGCCGACACCGGCTCGTCGAGCACGATCAGCCGCGGCTCGATCGCCAGCGCACGCGCGACCCCGATGCGCTGGCGCTGGCCGCCGGAGAACTCGTGCGGGAAGCGGTTGACGTGCTCTGGCGACAGGCCGACGCGCTCGAGCAGCTCGCGCACGCGGCGCTCGACGTCCTCCGCCTTCGCACCGCGGCGCTCGAGCGCCGTGCCGACGATCTGGCCGATCCGCTTGCGCGGGTTCAGCGAGGCGTAGGGATCCTGGAAGACCATCTGCATGTCGCGGCGCAGCGCGATCAGCCCCCTGCGCGACGCGTGGCTGACGTCGTCGCCGCGGAAGCGCACGGCGCCGCCCGTCGGCTCGAGCAGGCGCATGACCGTGCGCGACAGCGTCGTCTTGCCGCAGCCCGATTCGCCGACGAGGCCCAGGGTCTCGCCCTCGTGCAGCGTGAACGAGACGTCGTCGACCGCGTGCACGTGGCCGACGACGCGGTCGACGAGGACCCCCTGCTTGATCGGGAAGTGCAGCTTGACGTGCTCGACCTCGAGCAGCGCGACGCCGGCCGCGGCGCTCATGCGGCGTCCTGCGTCGGCTTCGTCGGCGGGGACTTCGGTCGCAGGCCGATCTCCCCGGGCGCCAGCTCGCGCAGCCGGCGCTTGCGCTCCGGCGACAGCCAGCAGCGGTCGGCGTGCGCGCCGCCGCCCTCGACGCGGACCTCCAGCGCGGGGACCTTCGTGCACGCGTCGTGCTCGTGCGGGCAGCGCGGGCGCAGATGGCAGCCCTGAGGGCGGTTGGCCAGCGACGGCGGCAGGCCGGGGATCGTCGGCAGGCGCGCTCGCCGCGGGCGGTCGATGCGCGTGATCGCGCCCATCAGGCCCCACGTGTAGGGATGCTGGGGGTCATAGAAGACGTCGTCGAGCGTGCCCTGCTCGACGATCCGCCCGGCGTACATCACCGCGACGTTGTCGGCGATGTCGGCGACGACGCCGAGGTCGTGCGTGACCAGGAT
Organism: uncultured Actinomycetes bacterium; assembly: GCA_963729125.1. Classification (GTDB taxonomy): domain Bacteria; phylum Actinomycetota; class Thermoleophilia; order Solirubrobacterales; family Solirubrobacteraceae; genus CADCVQ01. Next base: position 201,114 of record CAVSML010000007.1, on the reverse strand, counting down.
CAGCGCCGCGTCGGTCTCGTCGCGCAGCTCGCGGAAGCGCTGCAGGATCTGCGCCTGGACGGTCACGTCGAGCGCGGTCGTCGGCTCGTCGGCGATCAGCACGCTCGGGTCGCAGGACAGCGCGAGCGCGATCATCACGCGCTGGCGCATGCCGCCGGAGAACTCGTGCGGATAGGAGTCCACGCGCTCGCGGGCGCGCGGGATGCCGACGCGCTCGAGCAGCTCGATCGCGCGGTCGCGCGCCTGCGCCTTCGGCAGCTCGTCGTGGGCGTGGATCTGCTCGGTGATCTGCGCGCCGATCTTCATGACCGGGTTCAGCGAGGCCATCGGGTCCTGGAAGATCATCGCGATCTCCTCGCCCCGGATCGCCTGCAGCTGCGCGTCGGAGGCGCCCAGCAGCTCGGTGCCCTTGTAGGTCGCGGTGCCGTCGAAGTTCGCGTTCGGCGAGCGCGTCAGGCCGAGCAGCGTCATCGCGGTGACGGACTTGCCACAACCCGACTCGCCGACGATCGCAAGGATCTCGCCGGCGCGCAGGTCGAAGGAGACGCCGTTGACGGCGCGCACGAGGCCCTCGTCGGTGGCGAAGTTCACCGCCAGGTCGCGCACCTCGAGGATCGGGGGTTCGGCGGGGGTCATTGCAGCCTGATCCGGGGGTCCAGCGCGGCGTAGACGATGTCGACGATCGCGTTCATGATGACGATGAAGAACGCGCCGAACATCGTGATCGCGAGCACCGGCGGGATGTCGAGCAGGTCGATCGCCTCGGCGGCGTACTGGCCGACGCCCTCGAGGTCGAAGACCGTCTCGGTGAGGATCGCGCCACCGCCGACGACGGCGCCGAAGTCGAGCCCCCACAGCGTGACGATCGGGATCATCGAGTTGCGCAGCACGTGACGCAGCAGGATCTGGCGCTCGGAGATGCCCTTCGCGCGCGCCGTGCGCACGTGGTCGTCGCTCATCGTGTCGAGCAGGTTCGAGCGCAGGACGCGCGAGTAGAAGCCGATGAAGAGGATCGACAGCGCCGTCCACGGCAGGATCAGGTGGTAGGCCCATTGGATCGGATTCTCGGTGATCGGCACGTAGCCCCCGTTGGGGAAGATGCCGGCCTTGAAGCCGAGGTAGTAGCTCATCAGGGCGCCGATCCAGAAGACCGGCATGGATATCCCTATCAAGGCGATCACGGTCAGGAAGCGGTCGGCGAAGCGGCCCGCCTTGACCGCCGTGTAGAGGCCCAGCACGATCGCGAAGAACAGCCAGATCAGCGCCGCGCCGAGCGCCAGCGAGAGCGTGCGCGGGAAGCCCTGCACGATCTCGTCGAGGACGTTGGTCTGGTTGGAGTAGGAGACGAGCTTGCCCGTGAAGACCTGCTCCATCATGCGCGCGTACTGGACGGTGACCGGCTTGTCGAAGCCCCACACGCGGCGGATCGCGTCGAGCTGTCCCGGCGTCGGCGAGCGCCCCGCGAGCCGGTAGGCCGGGTCGCCGTTGGGGATGATGTTGAAGATCGCGAACGTGATCACCGAGATCGCGAACAGGACCGCGATCAGCGAGATCAGGCGCCTGGCGATGAAGCGGGCCATTACCTGGCGCGCACCTTCGCGCGCGGGTCGAAGGCGTCGCGCACGCCGTCGCCGAAGACGTTCAGCGCCAGCACCGTCAGCACGAGCATCGTGCCCGGCACGATCGCCTGGTGGGGCCCGGAGACGATCTTGTCGACGCCCGAGCCGATCATCGTGCCCCACGACGGCGTCGGCGGCTGCACGCCGGCGCCGAGGAACGACAGCGCCGCCTCGAGCAGGATCGCGTTGGCGACGATCAGCGGAAAGAACACGACGATCGTCGAGGACAGGTTGGGCAGGATCTCCGAGACCATGATCCGCACCGGCCCCAGGCCCTGGGCGCGCGCCGCCTCGACGAACTCCTTCTCACGCAGCGCGAGCACCTGCCCGCGCAGCGGCCGGCCCATGTACGGGACATAGACCACCCCGATGATCAGCAGCGGGATGATCAGCGAGTCGCCGTCGATCGTCAGCGGGCCGATCTGCAGCCCGCCGAGCGCCAGCGCCGTGCCGAGCGCGACGCCCAGCAGCAGCACGGGAAAGCACCAGATCATGTCCATGATCCGCGAGATCACGGTGTCGACCCAGCCGCCGAAGTAGCCGGCGAGCGTGCCCGCCAGCACCGACAGCAACAGCGTCAGCAGCGCCGCCCCCGCCCCGATCATCAGCGACGTGCGCCCGCCGTAGAGCAGCCGCACCGCGATGTCGCGCCCGCTCTCGTCGGCGCCGACAAGGAAGCGGCCCTTCCACGTCGGCCCGATCGGCACACCGTCTGGCGCGACGACGTTCGTCTGCTTGCCGCCGATCTCGATCGTTTCGGTGAGGTGGTTCTTGAAGGCGTCGGTGTGGGCGACGTGCTCGGCGTACAGCGGCGCCGCCAGGCACATCGCGACGATCAGGATGAACAGCGCCCCGAACGCGAGCGACGTCCGGTTGCGCCGCAGGCGCCGCAGCGCCAGCCGCGACGGGGCGACGCCCGTGACGGGCTCGTCGCCCTCCGTGCGCGCTTGAGCGACGAGCTCCTCGACGCTCAGCTCTGCCGCGGGCTCGATCGCCATGCCGTGTCCTCAGCGAGCAGGGTGGGAGGGCGCGTGCGCGCCCTCCCACACCGATCTCGCTACTTCAGGCAGAACAGCGCCCAGTCGTTCTTGTAGACCGGATGCACGCCGTGGCAGTTCTCGAAGTCCATGCGCTCCGAGAAGAACGACGTCGACAGCTCGTTGCCGTAGATCGCCCCGTGTGCCTGGTCGATGACCAGCTTGTCGACCTCGGCCCACTCGTCGGCCACCGTTGACGCGTCGGCCTCGGGGTTGAGCTTCTCCAGCGCGGCGTCCAGCTTCGGGTCGCTCTTGAACTGGAAGTTGAACGTCGGCGAGGACTTCAGCGCGGCGGCGGACAGGTTGGGCTCGAAGAAGTCCGCCGGATGCGGGAAGTCCTGGTACCAGTCGGTGAATCCCGCCTGGGCCCTGGTCTCCTTGTCGCCGATCTGGCCGAAGTACACCTGCTGATCGAGGATCCTGGTCTTGGCCTTGTAGCCGATCTCGGTCATGACGTCTCGCAGGTACTCGGTGATCGCCGGCCGCGGCTCCTTGTTGTTGCCCCAGACCGTGACCGTCTGGCCCTTCGTGCCCGACTCCTCGACGAGCTGCTTGGCCTTCTCGATGTCGCCGGGCCCTGCCGGGTCACCGTAGGGGCACGGATCGATCTTCTTGTAGCCGACCTTCGAATAGGACGGCGGCAGGAAGTTGCACGTCGGCTCCAGGCGCCCGCCGAAGATGCGCTGCAGGGCGCTCGAGTCGATCGCGTAGTTGACGGCCTGGCGTGCCTTGAGGTTGTCGAACGGCTTGATCGACTCGTTGAGGAAGAACCAGTACGTGTTCGGCGGGTTGGGATCCAGCCGGAAGCGATCGGAGTACTTCGCCCTGACCTGCGGCAGCAGGTCGCCGGTCGGGTCCTCGGTCATGAAGTCGAGCTTGTTGTCGATGACGTCCTGGGTCATCTTCGGGACGCCGGACTTCGTGACCGTGAACTTGTCGATGTTGCCCTTCGCGATGCCCGGGATGTCGAAGCCCGGCGTCTTGCTGAGGATGTACTCGCGCGTCGGGTTGACGACCTTGATCGTGTACGGCCCGATGCCCGGGATCGCCCGCGAGGACTTGAACGGCGCCTTCGACGCGGGCGTCGGGGCGGCGTTGGCCAGGGCGATCGCGTAGAGGAACTTGCCGTCGGCGATCGACAGCTTGACCGTGATCTCGCCGGTCGCGTCGTCGGCGGTGATGCCCGAGATGTCGGCGTTGGCCTGCTTGGCCTTCTGGTACTCCTCGATGCCGTCGATCTGCGAGGTGAACGAGGCGAACGGGCCGCCGAGGAAGTTCAGGCGCCTGATCGTGTGCTCGAAGTCCGACGCCTTGACGTCGGTGCCGTCGGAGTACTTCAGGCCTTCGCGCAGCTTGAAGGTGTAGGTCTTCTTGTCGGCGGAGACGGTCGGCATCGCCTCGGCGAGGCCCGGGATCAGCTCCGTGCCCTCGGCGCCGTCGGCGTGCTTGTAGGTGACCAGGCCCGTGTAGACGAGCTGCAGGGCCTGGTTCGCCTGGACGGTCTGAAACAGGACGGGGTCATAGGAGTCCGGCAGGACGCTGCCGACCTTGATCGAGCCGCCGGTCTTGCCGGCGCTGTCGCTGCCCGCATCGTCGTCGTCCGAGCCACAGGCCGCGAGGCCCATGAGGCTTCCGGCCGCCAGGCCACAGACGACGAGAGCACTGCGTAACTTCCCCATCCTGGGGCCCCCTTGGTCGGACGAACGATGGCGTTTGTGAATCTACGCTTCACAACCGAGGATTGCACGTTTTGCCGCGAGCGGCGCAAACCGTCACCCGGAGGCGGGGTGCAGGGCGGGGTACAGCGCGACATAGCGCTTGCGCGCCACGCGATAGGGCTCGATCCAGTCCGGCTCGGGCTCGATCACCTCGCCGGGGCGTACGCACGCCGCGACCGCCTCCCGGACGTCGGCGAAGACGCCGGCCGCGACGCCGCCCAGCAGCGCTGCGCCGAACGACGCGCCCTCGTCGACGGCGGTGCGCTGCAGGGGCAGCTCGAGCACCGACGCGACGATCCGCAGCCACAGCTCGCTGCGCGCGCCGCCGCCCGAGACGCGGCCGAGCTTCGGGGCGGGTGGGGACGAGATCTCCGAGACGAGGTCGAGGCTGTCGCGCAGGCCGAACGCGACGCCCTCGAGCACCGCGCGCACGAGCGCGCCGCGGTCGTGGCGCAGCGACAGGCCGGTGAACGAGCCGCGCGCGCCGGGGTTCGCGTGCGGGGTGCGCTCGCCGGCGAGGTAGGGCAGGAACGTCAGCCCCTCGAGCCCCGGCGCCCACGACGCGGCTTCGCCGACGAGGGTCGCGAAGTCGACGTCGCGACAGCAGGCGTCGCGCAGCCAGCTCAGCGAGCCGGCAGCCGACAGCATCACGCCCATGCTGTGCCAGGCATCGGGCTCGGCGTGGCAGAACGCGTGCGCGCGCGCGGCGCTGTCCGCCGCGAAGGCATCCGAGGCGGCGAACACGACGCCCGAGGTGCCGAGCACGACGGACACCGTCCCCGACCGCCCGCCCCGGCGGTCGACGCCGACGCCGAGCGCGCCGGCCGCCTGGTCGCCGGCGCCCGCGGCGACCGGCACCCCGTCGGCCGTCGCGCCGCTGATCTGCGCGGACTCGAGCGCCGCCGGCAGCCATCCCTCGTCGACGTCGAGCGCGTCGAGGACGCGGTCGCTCCAGCGCCGGCTGGCGACGTCGAAGAGCAGGGTGCCCGACGCGTCGGAGACGTCCGTCGCGTACTCGCCGCACAGGCGCAGGCGGACGTAGTCCTTGGGCAGCAGCATGTGCGCGATCCGCGCGTGGACGTCGGGCTCGTGGCGCGCCAGCCAGCGCAGCTTGGGCGCGGTGAACCCGGGCAGCGCGCGATTGCCCGTCCGTGCGATCAACGCCTCCAGACCGAGCAGCTGCTCGATCTCGGCGCACTCGGCGCCCGTGCGCCCGTCGTTCCACAGGATCGCGGGGCGCAGCACGCGCCCGCGCGCGTCGAGCACGACGAGCCCGTGCATCTGGCCGCTGAGTCCGATCCCGGCGATCGGCCCGGCGCGGCGCAGCTCGGCGAGCACCGCCTGCGCGCCCGTCCACCAGTCCTCGGGGTCCTGCTCGGCCCAGCCCGCGTGCGGCGTCGACAGCGCGTGGGGGCGGGAAGCTCGCGCGACGACGTCGCCCGCGGACGAGATCAGCAGGCCCTTGACCGAGGACGTGCCGATGTCGAGGCCGGCCAGCAGCGCCAGGGCCTGCACCGCTACGCGCCGAGCGCCGCGTAGACCAGCTCGTAGGCGCGGATCGCGTCCTTGTCCTGCTGCGCCGCGCGCAGCGCGCCATCGTCGATCCGCGCGGCCGCGCCGTCGATGAAGCGCCACTGCAGCACGCTGCGCCTGACGACGGCGACGGCGTCCTCGGTGTAGGGGTAGAGGTCGAAGCCGAGCCGCTCGCCGCGCTCGCCATAGCCGGCGCGGCGCAGCTCGACGGCGAGCTCGAGCGTCTCCATGAAGGCCGTCGCGCCGACCATGTTGTCGTCGTCGAACGTGCCCCAGCCGGAGTTCGCGTGCTGGTGGCCGAGCAGCCCCTCGGCGTGCAGCAGCGCCGCGTACTCGGCGAGGTTCTCGCCGTTCATGATCAGGTGCTGCCAGTCCATGTTGACCTGCACGTTGGTGATCCCGCGCGCGCGCAGCGTGTGGATCACGTGCAGCGTCATGCCGACGTTGCCCATGTGGATCTTCATCGCCGGCTCGGAGTTCTTGTGCTCGAGCAGCAGCACCTGGTCGAACTCGGCGAGCTTGGAGGCGGCCTCGCCGATACCGTCGATGAGCCCCTTCCAGCTCTGGGCGTACGGCGTCTGGAAGGGGTAGTTGTAGCCCTCGATCCCGGGCCAGATGATCATCCGGGCGCCGAGCCGGCCGGCGAACTCGGCGCACGCCACCGTCTGGCGGACCGCCTCCGCGCGGGTCTCGTCGTCGGGCGACGACAGGCCGCCGCGTGCGAAGCGGTTGTCGAGGTGCATGCCGCTGGCGATCGCGTGGATGCCGTGGCCGTCGAGCGCGTCGCGCACCTCGTCGAGGTTGTCGTCGCAGAGCTCCTGGGGAAAGTGGAACTCGTAGTCGTCGATCAGGCCCTCGAGCCCGCCGACGGCCGTTTGCACGTGCTCGGCGGTGCTGCGGTCGGCCAGCTCGGGCTTGTAGCCGGCCGGGTTGAACCGGGTCACCATCGGGCCCATCGCCCAGATGCCGAGGCTCGTCTTCATGTGGCTACCTCCGTCGTGTCGATGGGGGCGGCGGATCGCGCGCTGTGCCGTGCCGCCTCGATGACCTGCAGGGCGGCGACGCTGTCGCGCGCGTCAACGGGCATGCCGGCGCCGTCGCACAGCGCGTCGCGCACGCGCGCGTAGAAGCGCTCGTAGGCGCCGGGCTCGAGCGCCACGCGGCGCTCGCCGCCGGCGTCCGCCCGGCGGGCGGCCTCGCCCGCGCCCCAGCCCTCGTCGCCGGGCCGCCGGCCGGCTGCGAGCTGGGCCTCCTGCGGATCCAGGCCAGGCGTCTCGAACGCGCCGCGCGTGCCGCTCACGCGCAGGCTGCGAGCGCCGAGCGCCGCGACCGCGCTCATCCACAGGTGCGAGCGCACGCCGCCCTCATGCTCCAGCGCGACGAAGACGTCGTCGTCGACCTGCGCTCCGGGACGCCGCACGTCGATCTCCGCGTACACGCGCCGCGCGGGCCCGAACAGCGTCAGCGCCTGGTCGACGAGGTGCGCGCCGAGGTCCAGCAGCAGCCCGCCGCCCTCGGCGGCGTCGGGCCGCTCGCGCCAGCGGCCCGCGTCGACTCGCGGGCGGAAGCGCTCGTAGCGCGATTCGAAGCGGGCGATCGGGCCGAGCTCGCCCGACGCGACGATCCGGCGCACTGTCAGGAAGTCGCCGTCCCAGCGACGGTTCTGAAAGACCGTGAACGGCACGCCCGCGGCCGCGAAGTCGCCGACGAGCTCGGCCGCGGCCGCCGCATCGGGCGCCAGCGGCTTGTCCATGACGACCGCGATCTCGCGCGCGAGCGCGGAGCGCGCGACCGCGACGTGCGACCGGTTGGGCGTCGCGACGACGAGCAGGTCGATGGCGGGCTCGTCGCGCAGCAGCGCGTCGGCGTCGGCGTGCACGGCGACGCCGGGGTACGCCGCCCGCGCGCGCTGCGCCCGCGCGGCGTCCGAGGTCGTCACCGCGACGAGCTCGAGGCCCTCGGTCGCGGCGACCAGCGGGGCGTGGAAGACCTCGCCGGCGAGGCCGTAGCCCGCGATCGCGACACGCACCCCGGCGGGCGGCGGCGGCGAGCCGGTCATGCGGGGGCCACCGCTCGCCCCTCGGCGGCCGCGCGATAGAGCGCGTCGATCGCATGCGCCTGGCCGAGCGCGTCCGCGCGACCGAGCAGCGGCTCTCGCTGCTCGCGGATCGCCGTGGACACGTCCTCGAGCTCCAGGCGATAGCTGTCGACCGGCCGCAGCTTGATCAGCTCGCGCTCCATGCCGCGCTCGAGCACGATCCGCGGCCTGCGGCAGTGCCACGGGTCCTCGAGCAGGATGCGTCCGTCCGAGCCGACGATCTCGAGCCCGTCGCGCGCGGGCACGTCGAAGCCGCAGTCGATCGTCGCGAGCAGATCGCCGGCGAAGCGCAGCAGCCCGGCCATGCGCATGTCGACGCCCGTCGGTCCCGTGACGACCTCCGCCGAGACCGCCACCGGCTCGCCCATGGCGACCATCCGCGCGCCGCCGACGCAGTAGCAGCCGACGTCCATCAGCGAGCCGCCGTCCAGCGCCGGGTCCAGGCGCACGTCCGCGTCGCCGAGGAGCTGAAGGAGAAGCTCGCATGCACGAGCCGCACGTCGCCGATCGCCCCCTCGTCGAGCAGCTCGAGCACGCCCGCCGTCTGCGGGTTGTGGCGCCACATGTACGCCTCGCTGAGCACGAGACCGGCCGCATCGGCGGCGTCGAACGCCTCCGCGACGCGCTCGGGCCGGCGGTCCATCGGCTTCTCGCAGAGGACGTGCTTGCCGGCCGCCAGCGCGCGCAGCGTCCAGTCGATGTGCATGGCGTTCGGCAGCGGGACGTAGACCGCCTCGACCTCGGGGTCGGCCAGCAGGTCCTCATAGGAGCCGTGCGCGCGCGCGATGCCGTGCAGCTGCGCGTACGCTCTTGCCGCCGCCGCGCTGCGGCTTGCCACCGCGACGACGTCGGCGGCCTGCGTCTGCCGTGCGCCCGCGACGAGCGCCGCGCCGATGCGCGCGGTCGACAGGATGCCCCACTTCACCCCCACGAGCCCTCGCTCATCGGCCGGAACGTCGTCGTCATCATCCGCATGGCGCGCGGGCGCGTCAGCGCGAACAGCACGACGTCCGCGACGTCCTCGGCGCTCATCATCCCCGCGAGCTCGGGCATGTCCTCGGTCCGGCCCGTGCCGATCGCGAAGTCCGTCGCGACGCCGCCGGGGCAGATCGACGTGCAGCGCACGCCGTGCTCGCGCAGCTCGAGGTCCAGCGCGCGCGTGAAGCCCACCTGGCCGAACTTCGACGCGTTGTAGACCGCCTCGCCCGGAAACGCGTTGACCCCCGCGACGGAGGCAAGCGAGACGAAGTCGCCGCCGCCGCCCTCGACGAGATGGCCGAGCGTCGCGCGCGCCGTGTAGAGGACGCCCTTGAGGTTGACGTCGATCATCCGCTCGAGCTCGTCGGGATCGAGCTCGAGGAACGGGCCGTAGGCGCCGACGCCGGCATTCGCGACGACGATGTCCAGGCGCCCGTGCGCCTCGATCGTCGCAGCCACGAGCGCCTCGACCTGGGCGCGATCGCGGACGTCGGTGGCGAGCGCCACCGCGCCCTCGATCCCGAGGTCCGTGCCGCTGCGCGAGCCGAGGCCGAGCAGCACGCCGGCATCGGCGAGCGCGTGAGCGACCGCTGCGCCGATGCCGCGGCTGGAGCCGGTGACGAGCGCGACCTTGCCTTCGAGGGCCTGCGTGCCCATGGTCACGCCCTCCCCGATTGCGCCCGCCCGCGGCGCGAGAACGAGTCGACCGCGACGGCGAGCAGCAGCACGAGCCCGGTGACGACGAACTTCGTCCCCGAGCTCAGTCCGAGCAGGCCGAGCCCGTTGTCGATGCTCGCGATGACGAGCGCGCCGAGCAGCGCGGACTTGATGTGCCCGCGCCCGCCGAACAGGCTCGTGCCGCCGATCACGGCCGCCGCGATCGAGTACAGCAGGATCGCTCCGCCGCCCGCGTTCGTGTCGACCGAGCGCAGCCGCGATGCGAGCACGATGCCGCCGACGACCGCCATCAGCGAGCAGATCGCAAAGCAGATGATCTTGATCCGGTCGACGTCGATGCCCGCCCGCCGCGCCGCCTCGGCGTTGCCGCCGACGGCGTAGACGTGGCGCCCGAAGCGCGTGCGCCGCAGGATGTAGGTCCAGAAGACGAGCAGCACGCCGACGAGCACCGCGACGTACGGCAGGCCGCGATCCTGGTTGACGACGTAGACGACGAGCGCCAGCGCGACGAACAGCCCCGCGATCCGCAGCGCGATGATCAGCAGCGGGTCGTTGGACAGGCCGGCGCTCGCGCGCTTGCGCAGGCCCCACAGCTGGACCGCCGCGTACGCGCCGACGGTCAGCAGCATGAGGATCCAGGCCCAGGCCTCGGAGACGAAGTCGTTGGCGAAGCCGATCACGAAGCTGTCCTGCAGCACGACGGTGCCGCGACTGCCGATCAGCAGCAGCACGACCCCGTTCCAGGCCAGCAGCCCGGCGAGCGTCACGACGAACGACGGGATGCCGATCTTCGTGATGATCACGCCGTGCAGCGTGCCGATGATCACGCCCGAGCCGAGCGCGGCGACGATCGCCACGGAGGTCGGGACGGTCGAGCCGTCGGGCAGCAGCAGCAGCGCCGTCAGCACGCCGCCGACGCCGGAGACGAAGCCGACCGACAGGTCGATCTCGCCGAGCAGCAGCACGAACACGATGCCCATCGCGACGATCGCGTAGGCGGCGCCCTGGACCATCAGGTTGACGAAGTTGCCCGCCGTCAGGAAGCGGTCGTTCTGGACCTGGAAGACGACGCAGATGATCAGCAGGCCGAGGATGATCGGCAGGCTGCCCAGCTCGCCGCCGCGGACGTTGTCCGCCCAGCGCTTTGCGTAGGCGCCGATCGTCGCCGCCGGGGCGGCGGCCGGCGTCGGAAGGGGAGGGGTGATCGCGCTCATGCCGGCAGCTCCTCCTGGCCGGGGACCGTGCTCAAAGTGCCGGCCGTGATCGCCTCGACGACCTCGCGCTGGGTGGTCTGGCTCGTGTTGAAGCGCGCGACGTCCTGGCCGAGGCGCAGGACCGTGATGCGGTCGGCGACCTCGAAGATGTCGTGCAGGTTGTGCGAGACGAGCATCACGGCGAGCCCCTGCTCGGCGAGGCGCTTGACGAGGTCGAGCACCTGTCGCGTCTGCGCGACGCCGAGCGCCGCCGTCGGCTCGTCGAGGATCACGAGGCGCGAGTTCCACATCACGGCCTTGGCGACCGCGATCGACTGGCGCTGACCGCCCGACAGGCCGGCGACCGTCTGGCGCACGGAGCGGATCGTCGTCACCGACAGCGAGCTGAGCGTCTCCGAGCAGCGGCGCTCCATCTTCGTCTCGTCGAGCGCGCGAAACGGCGTGAGCTCCTCGCGGCCGAGGTACATGTTCTGCACGACGTCGAGGTTGTCGGCCAGCGCGAGGTCCTGGTAGACGATCTCGATGCCGAGCGCGGAGCTGTCCTTGGGGCCCGAGATCGTGACCGGCTTGCCCCCCCAGAGGATCTCGCCGTCGTCGATCGGATAGATGCCGGCGATGCACTTGATCGTCACCGACTTGCCGGCGCCGTTGTCGCCGACGAGCGCGGTGACCTCGCCCTCGCGGACGTCGAAGTCCACCTCGTGCAGTGCCTGCACGGCGCCGAACCGCTTGGAGACCCCTTTGAGCTCCAGCAGCGGCACCGCGCCGGAGGGCCGCTCGCGCGGCCCTCCGCCGTCGGTGGGCTGGGTCATGACAACCCGGCCGCCGCGCACTTGGAGGCGACCTTGCCGGCGCAGATCTCTTCCTTCTTGGGGAAGTCGGGCTCGCCGAGGTACTCCTCGATGTTGTCCTTCGTGACGGCGACCGGTTCGAGCAGCACGGCCGGGACGTCGCGGTTCTCGTTGTCGACCTTGTCGGTGACGCCCTCGGGCTCCTCGCCCTTGGCCAGCGCGATCGCCAGCTCGGCGGCCGCGTCGGCCTCCTTCTTGATCGCCTTGTAGACCGTCATGCACTGGTCGCCGTTGACGATGTTCTGGATGCCCTGCAGCGTCGCGTCCTGGCCGGTGACCGGGATCTGCTTGAGCTTGCGCTGCTTGAGCGCCGAGATCGCCGCGTTGCCGAGGCCGTCGTTGGCCGCGACGACGCCGTCGACCTCGTTGTCGGCCTTCTGCAGCATCTGCTCGAAGATCGTCAGCGCCTTCTGGTTGTCCCACTCCGGCACGGACTGATCGGCGACCTCGGTCCACTCGCCGGACTTGAACTTCGGGTCGATGACCGAGTCGTAGCCCTTCTTGAAGAGCGTCGCGTTGTTGTCGGTCGGCGAGCCGTTGAGCACGGCGACGGCCGGCTTGGTCTGCCCCTCGAGGCAGCTGACGATGCCCTCGCCCTGCAGGCGGCCGACCTGCTCGTTGTCGAACGAGACGTAGTAGTCGGAGTCGCCCTTCAGCGTCAGGCGGTCGTAGTCGATGACCTTGACGCCCTGCGACTTGGCGTTGGCGGCGATCGCCGCGCCGCTGCCGGAGTCGAGGTTGACGAGCAGCAGGACCTTGGCGCCGTTGGTGATCGCCTGCTCGGCCTGCTGCTGCTGGGCGGACTTGTCGCCCTCGGCGTTCTGGATCTCCGACTCCACGCCGGCCTTGTCGAAGGCGGCCTTCAGCAGCGGGCGGTCGAGGGTCTCCCAGCGCACCGACGACTTCGAGTCGGGCAGCAGCACCGCGACCTTGCCCGCCTTCTTGTCGCTGCCCGAGCCCGCGCTCGAGCCGCCCTCGTCGTCGTCGCCGCAGCCCGCAGCGGCGAATGCCAGCGCCGCGGCGCCGATCGCAAGCGTCAGCGGCATGCCCCGCCGACGTGTTCCTCCGGTGACCCTCATGTGACTCCCTTTCCTCTCGATGAACCTGTCGATGACGTGGACGCCGCCGGAGCCGCGACCTCTGCTTGACGCGCGGCCAGCTCGAGCGCGCCGAGCACCTCGGCACGCTCGCCCAGCACGCCACGGGTGATGCGAACGTCCTGCGCGGCCGACGGGATGGCGTAGCGGTCGACCGCCTCTCGCAGGGGATCGAGCAGAACGTCGCCTGCGGCGCTGACGGTGCCGCCGACGATGACCAGCTCGGGGTTGAAGGCGTTGACGATCGCCGCGACCGACTGGCCGAGGACGCGGCCGGCGTCGGCGATCGCCCGGCGCGCGCCGGAGTCGCCCTCGACGCTCAGCGCGACGACGCCGTCGAGCGTCAGCGCGTCGCCGTGACTGGCCCGCAGGAGGCCGAGGATCGCGTGCCCGCCGGCCATCATCTCCAGGCAGCCGCGGTTGCCGCAGCGACAGATCGGCCCGCTCTCGTCGACGAGCACGTGGCCGAGCTCGCCGGCGGTGCCGCCGCTGCCGCGGTACAGCTCGCCGCCGAGGATCAGCCCCGCGCCGACGCCGCCGGAGACCATGAGGTAGATCGCATCCCGGGCCCCGATGCCGGCGCCGAGCGTGATCTCGGCGAGCGCGCCGAGGTTCGCGTCGTTGTCGAGGTGCACCTCCAGGCCGAGGCGAGCGCCGAGCTCGTCGACGGGCCGGACGCCCGCCCAGCCGGGCAGGATCTTGCCGGCGTGCACGGTGTGCGTCTGGACGTCGACGGGGCCCGACAGACCGACCCCGACGCCGAGGATGCGGTCGCCCTCGACGCCGGCGCCTGCGACGACCTCGTCGGCGAGCTCGACGGCGGCGTCGAGCGCGAGCGCCGCGGCATGGTCGACGTCGAGCTCGCGCACGCGCTCGGCGAGGATCGTGCGCGACAGGTCGGCGATCGCGACATGGACCTGCTCGTGGCCGAAGTCGATGCCGAGCACGAGGCCGGCCGAGCGCCCGAACGTCAGCAGCGTCGGCGGGCGGCCCTGCTGCGCGACGCGGGTGTCGGCCGCGGGCTCGCGCTCGACGACCAGCCCACTGCTCTGCAGGTCCGAGACGAGCGTCGAGACCGTCGAGCGCGACAGCCCCGTCAGACGGGCGAGGTCCGCGCGGCTGGCGCTGCCCCGTCGGCGCAGCATGTCGATCAGACGGCGGCGGTTCTGCTCGCGTAGCGACTCCAGCGAGCCCGATCCGGCGGTGGCCATGGGCCAACCATGCCGAAACAGGGGATGTTTTGTCAAGACTCTGGCAGAAACTTTCTCGAATCAGCCAGGTTTTGTCCGAGACGTGACGTTATGTGCTGCGAGCCACCTCGCCCGGGAGACCGTGGTTTGCGATCGCGCGGTCGTAGTTCAGGCGCAGCAGCGCGATGACGTCGCGGACGTCGTCCTCGTCGTCGATCCTGCGCGCGGCGTAGCCGGGCCGGCCGGGGAAGACCGGGTGGTAGTCGATGCGCCCGGCGTCGAAGAGCTCGTGCCAGACGGCCTTCGGGAAGCCGATGTGCAGGACGTGGTCGCCGTGCAGGTGGCCGATCTCGCGGCGGCCGATCCTGAAGGCCCACTCGCTGCGATCGCCGAAGCCCGCCTCGACGCCGGGCCACGCCGTGACGGCGCCGGTGATCTGCTCGCTGGCGCCTGCGCTGGTCGTCATCGCTGCCTCCTCGCTGGGGTGGGCTCCCAGGATAAAAGCTCAAGTGAGCTTGAAGTCAAGGCCAGTTCGTGATCTGCTCTGGCGATGGACGACCTGATGACGATCGGCGAGGTCTCGCGGCGCAGCGGCGTCGCTTCGTCGGCGCTGCGCTTCTACGAGCAGCGCGGCCTGATCGCCTCCGAGCGCGCGGGCTCGGGCCACCGCCGCTACCCGCGCTCGGTGCTGCGGCGCATCGCCTTCGTCGTCTTCGCCCAGCGCGTCGGCCTGACGCTCGAGGAGATCGGCGCCGAGCTCGCCAAGCTGCCGCCCGGCCGCGTGCCGACGCGCCGCGACTGGTCGCGCCTGTCGGAGGGATGGTCGGCGCGCATCGACCGGCGCATCGCCGAGCTCGAGCGGCTGCGCGCCGGGCTGACGGAGTGCATCGGCTGCGGCTGCCTGTCGCTGGAGCGCTGCCGGCTGGCCAACCCCGGAGACCGTGCGGCATCGCTCGGTCCCGGGCCGCGCTACTGGGTCGGCGACCGCCCGCCCGGGTGAGCCGTGGGCGGCGGATATCGTCCGCGGCGATGAGGCCCGATCCGCCGTCGCGCTGGCGCCCCGCACCGGCGCGACTGCTGCGGCTGCTGCTCGGCCTCGCGCTCTTCGGCGCCGGCGAGGCGCTGCTCGTCGCCTCCGATCTGGGCAACTCGCCGTGGACGGTGCTCGCGGAGGGCCTCGGCGAGCGCACCGCGATCGGCGTCGGCGCGGCGACCGTGGCGCTGAGCGTCGTCGTCCTGGCGTTGTGGGTGCCGCTGCGCCAGCGCCCGGGACTGGGCACGGTGCTCAACGCCCTGCTCGTCGGCGTCGCGCTCGGCGTCGTGCTCGACCTCGTCGCGACGCCGGACGCGCTCGTCTGGCGCTACGCCTACGTCTTCGGCGGCATCGCGCTCGTCGGGCTGGGAAGCGGGCTGTATCTCGGCACGCGCCTGGGCGCCGGGCCGCGCGACGGCCTGATGCTCGGGCTGCACCAGCGCACGGGCGTCTCGATCCGGCTGGCGCGCACGGGCCTGGAGGTGACGGTCGTCGCCGCCGGGGTGCTGCTCGGCGGGACGGCCGGGATCGGGACGCTGGCGTTCGCGCTGCTCGTCGGCCCAGCCGTGCAGGCCGCGCTCGCGCTGCTGCGAAGCGATCCCGCGTCGGAGCCCCAGCATGCGTGACGCTGGCGGCGCGAGCAGGCTCGCGGTGCTCGTCGCCGGCTCGGTGACGCTCGTGCTCGCGGGGTTCGCCTCGGGCTACGGCCCACACCGCGACGAGCTGTACTTCGCCGCGGCCGGTCGCCGTCTCGACTGGGCATACGCCGATCAGGGGCTGCTGACGCCGCTGATCGCCCGCGCGATGAGCGAGCTGTCGGCCTCGCTGACGGTGCTGCGACTGCCCTCGGCGCTGGCGGCCGGCACGACAGTGCTGCTGACCGCCCTGCTGGCGCGCGAGCTCGGCGGCGGGCGCCGCGCGCAGGCGATCGCCGCGGCGTGCGCGGCCGTGTCGGCGATCGTGCTCGTCACCGGGCATTGGCTCAGCACCTCGACGTTCGACCTGCTCGCATGGAGCGCGCTGACGTGGCTCGTCGTGCGCGCCGTTCGCCGCGGCGAGGACCGGCTGTGGCTCGTCGCCGGCGCCGTGCTCGGCGTGGGCCTGATGAACAAGCCGCTGCCGGCGTTCCTGGCCTTCGGGCTGCTCGCGGGCGTGGCGATCGCCGGGCCGCGGCGCCTGCTGCGCAACCCGAACGTGTGGGCCGGCGCCGCGATCGCGCTCGTGCTGTGGTCGCCGTGGATCGCCTGGCAGGCCGCCAACGGCTGGCCGCAGCTCGACGTGTCGCGCTCGATCGCGCAGGGCGGCTCGACGAGCTCGGAGCCGTGGTGGGCGATCGTTCCGTTTCAGGTGCTGCTCGTCGAGCCCGCCGCTCGCGCCGCTGTGGATCGCCGGGCTCGTCGGCCTGTTTCGCGCGCCGGCGCTGCGCGACATGCGATTCATCGCGTGGGCGTGGGTCGTGCTGGCCGCCGTGTTCATGGCCCGCGCGGGCAAGCCGTACTACCTCGCCGGCCTGCTGCCGGTGCTGATCGCGGCCGGGTCGGTGCAGGCCGACGGCTGGCTTGGGCGCGGCAGGACGCGCGTACGCCGCGCGCTGCTGCTCTTCGCCGTCGTCTCGAGCGGCGCCGTCGGGCTCGTGATCGCGTTGCCGGTGCTCGCGCAGGACGATCTCGCGCCGGTGCTCGCGCTCAACGAGGACGCCGGCGAGACGATCGGCTGGCCGGACCTGGCGCGCACGGTCGCCGCTGTCGCGCGCGGGCTGCCCGACGGCACGGTCATCCTGACGCGCAACTACGGCGAGGCGGGCGCGCTGGAGCGCTACGGCCCGCCGCTCGGGCTGCCGCCCGTCTTCAGCGGCCACAACGCCTACGGCGACTGGGGCCCGCCGCCGGCTGACGGCATGCCCGTGATCGCGGTCGGGCTGCCCGCGGACGAGCTCGACGCCCACCTGCGCGGCTGCCGCCTCGCCGCGCGCATCGACAACCGCGCAGGCGTCGAGAACGAGGAGCAGGGCCGGGCGGTCACCCTCTGCGCCGGCCCGCGGCGTTCGTGGCAGGCCCAGTGGCCCGCCCTGCGCCACCTTGGCTGAGCGGTCAGCCTGCGATCCGCAGCGACAGATCATGAGAGGCGCGCGCGGCCGCGACGTTGGCGCGTTCGTACCCGCGGGGTCGAGGTCTACCTTGTGTGAATGACCACTTCCGGACCGTCCAAGGCCGTCCTCATCACGGGCTGCTCGACCGGCATCGGCCGAGCGACGGCCGAGCGCCTCGCCCGCGCCGGATACCCCGTCTACGCGACCGCCCGCCGTCTGGAGACGCTGGCCGGTCTCGAGCAGGTGGGTTGCACGCCGCTGACGCTCGACGTCACCGACGAAGACTCGATGCGGGCCGCCGTGCATCGGGTGGTCGCCGACCACGGCGCCGTCGGCGCGCTCGTCAACAACGCCGGCTACTCGGCGTCGGGCGCTGTCGAGACGGTGTCCCCGCAGGATCTGCGCCGCCAGTTCGAGACCAACGTCTTCGGCCTCGCGCGGATGTGCCAGCTCGCGCTTCCCGCCATGCGCGAGCAGCGGGCGGGACGGATCGTGAACATCTCCTCGATGGGAGCGAACTTCACGTTTCCAGGTGGCGGCGTCTACCACGCGACGAAGTACGCGATCGAGGCGCTGAGCGACGCGCTGCGCTTCGAGGTCAAGGGCTTCGGCGTGCAGGTCGTGATCGTCCAACCGGGCCTCATCCGCACCGAGTTCGGCGCGACCGCTGCCGCCGAGGTCGATCCTGCGGATGGGCCCTATGCCGAGTTCAACGCGGCGGTCGCCCAGACGACGAAGGACGCATACGAGCAGGGTCCGCTCGCGAAGCTCGGCGGGGGCCCGGACGCCGTTGCGAAGACGATCGAGACCGCGATCGCCACGAGCAGGCCCCGCACTCGCTATCGCGTCACGCCGGCCGCTCACCTGCTCGTCAACCTGCGCAGTCTGATGAGCGACCGCGTCTGGGACCGCTTCGTCGCAACGCAGTTCACGTCGCCCACGGCCTGAACTGCGCCGCGCGCCGGCCGCGGGACCTATCGTCAGCGGGGTGCTGCGACCCTGGCTGCTCGCGCTTGTGCTGACCCTCGTCACGGCCGGGATCGTCGTGCTGCTCGTCGACAGCGAGACGTCGGGAACAGGCGCCGAGAACGTGGGGCAATCAGGCCCCGAGCGAGCGGCGCCCGAGCTGCGAGCCGACGACCGGCAGCGGGCTCCCCGTCGCTGCAAGGCGACACAGAGCAACCCGGGCGGCACGAACAACTACATCCCCGAAGCTCCCGAGCGCGACTCGCTCGGCAGCGGCTTCGTGATCACCGGCCTGGTTCGCAGCGCCGCCGGCTGCCGGCCGCTGAAGGACGTGCGCATCCAGGTCTGGCTCGCGACGCAGACCGGCGGCGAGCAGGACAACCGGGCGAGCGTCCGCACCGGTGCCGACGGGCGCTACCGGATCGAGACGGCGCCGACGGTGCCCCAGTTCGGCGAGCCCAACATCCACGTGGGCTATGACGACGGCCGCTACGGCGAGGTCTTCATCCGCCGCGTCGTCGACCTCGACGACGAGCGTGCCGTCGTGGACCTCACGCTCGCGCGCGGTGGCTGACCCGCGAACGCTCGCGCTGGGCACGGGCGCGATCGCGGTGCTCGCCGTGCCCCTCGCCCTCGCGCTGACCGATCGCCATCTGGCCGACGCCTCCGCGGCGCTCACGCTGTCGACCGCCGCGGGCGCGCTCGCGGTCTCGGCGCTGGCGATGCAGCCGCTGCTCGCGCGCCGGCGGCGGATCGCGCGCCATCAGCTGGTCGGCTCCACCGTGCTCGTCCTGGTGCTCGTGCACGTCGGTGCGCTGTTCGCGGAGTCCCCCGGCGACGCCTGGTTCGCGCTGTCGCCGGACGGGCCGACCCGGGCGCGCATGGCGCTGATCGCCACGGTCGCGCTGTTCGGCGTCGTGGCGTTGGGTGCGCTGCGCACGCGCCTGCGGCTGAGCCCCGCCACCTGGCGCATCACACACGCCTACCTGGCCGTGGTCGTGATCGCGCTGGGGTTCGGTCATGCCGTCCTCACCGACGGCGCCCTGGACGACGCCGGCACGGCGGTGCTGATCGGGCTCGGCGCGCTCGGGTTGCTCGCCGTGCCAGCCGCGCATGTCGCGCGCACGCGCCGCGCCCGTGGTCGTCAGGAGTTGCCGCGCGCTCGCGCCACGAGCGACTCGAGGTCTGCGAGATAGGCCTCGAACGCGGTTCGGCCCTGGTCGGTGAGGCGCACCGATGTTCGGCGGCGCGCGGCGCGGTCCTTGCGCGACTCGACGTAGCCGGCGTCCTCCAGCGCGCTGAGCTGCTTGGACAGCGCGGAGTCGCTGGTGGCGATGGTGTCGCGCAGAAACGAGAACAGCACCCAGTCGGCGGGTGCCAGCAGCGAGAGGATGCTCAACCGCGCCCGCATGTGGACGAACTCGTCCAGGGCCTTCAGCATATTCGCGATGACCGAGGTCTACGCCGCCCTCGGCGACTCCATCTCGATCGACCTGTACGCCGGCGGTCCCGGGCGCGGCGGCGCGAGCCTGCTCGCGCGCAACCGCGACGACGACTTCCCCGACTGGCGGGGCCGCGACATCGCAACGACGCGGCCCGGGCTCGGGTTCCTGCCCCTGGCCACGGACGGCGGGACGACCGCGTCCGTGCTCGACCTCCAGCTGCCGCGGCTGGAGTCCTGCGGCGCCGTGCCGCGCATCGTGACGCTGACCGTGGGCGGCAACGACGTGCTCGGCGCCTACGGCGATACGCGCCGCGCGCTGGAGATCGTCGCGCAGGTCCGCGCGTCCGTGCGCCGGGGGCTGGACCGCGTGCGCGCGCTCGTCGCGCCGCAGGACCCGATCGTCGTCGGCACCGTGTACGACCCGAGCGACGGCACCGGCGAGGCGTGGCGGGTCGGGCTCCCGCCGTGGCCCGACGTGGTCGACGTCCTTGCAGAGCTCAACGCGACGCTGCGCGAGGCGGCCCATGAGCAGGGCGCGGTCGTGGCCGACATCCACGGACGCTTCCTCGGCCACGGCCTGCGGGTGGGCAACCCCGCGCAGGGCGACGCCCGTCCGGCTGATCGCGGGTTGTGGTACTGCAACATCATCGAGCCGAACGCCTGGGGCGCCGACGCCGTGCGGGCCGCCTTCTGGGAGGCCCTGCGGGCAAACGGCTGAAATGCGGCTCCTCAATCCACGACGAGGATCAGATCGGCGGCGCCGCGCAGGTCGGCGATGCGCTGGGCCTCCTGCTCGAGGTCCGCGCGGGCGAGGCGCCCGAGGCGCTCGACGGTGATCTGCGCCTTGCGGCCCTTCGCCTTGACCCGCCACAGGCCCACGAGCCGGCCGTCCTTCAGCACGGCGCCGGGACTGGCGACGGGACGGAAGAGGCGCTTGCGCAGCTCGGCCTCCGGAGCGAGCAGCGCGCGGTTGGGCTTCTGCAGGTAGGGGTCCCCCGGCGGGATCAGGCGCATGCCCTCCGCCGCCGCCGGGGAGGCGAGCGCGGCCATGTCGTCATGCAGCGCCCAGCTCGCGCGTCTTCCGACCGTGACCTCGTCGAGGTCGCTCGAGACGTCCGCCCACAGTCGCTCGGCGTGGGACCTGGCGAGGCCGGCCCAGTCGGCGAAGCCCGCGCTCGTGGCGGGGGCGTAGAAGTGCAGGAAGCGGCGCACCGCCTCGGCGGCCGTCGGCGCATGGCCTGGCCGGCCGAGCACGTAGCGGCGCTCGGCGTCAAGGCGCGCGCCGGCCTTCACGGTGGCGTAGCGCCACAGCATCGGCGCCACGTGATGGCTCCCGCAGCCCTCACACCACGGCATCAGGTCGGCTCCGACCCGCTGGCGCAGGTCGTCGTGCAGCTCGCTCTTGTTCAGCGCGCGAGCGCCCTTCAGCGCGTCCTTCGTCGCCTCGGCAACCTCCGCGAGCGCGTCGGTGGGAGCAAACCCCTTGTCGGCGGCCAGCCGCCTGACCTGCTCGCCGAGCTGCCCGAGCAGCTCGTCGTCGTCGCGCGAGATCAGCGCGCGCCCATAGAGCCCGTGATCGTCGGGCGCGAGCGCGTGTATCGCTCCGCGCACCACATGGGCGACGACGAGATCGCCGCCGTTGACGGCCTCGTCATAGCGCTCGCGCGTCAGGTCCTCCAGGCGCGCCGCCACGGCGAGCAGCGCGGCGTCGCGGGAGAAGTCCGAGGCCGGGCAGGCCACCGCCTCGGCGAGGCCGGTCGCGGTGCGGGCGGTTAGTCCCGAGCGGGCCAGGCGGAAGGCGAGGATCTGCTCGGCCTGCACGCCGACCACCCTAGGCGAGGCGCCTCGAGATCGCTGATCGCTCGGCGCAGCTGCGCGGGACGCGCGGGCGGGCGCCACTATGCTCCGATTCGATGATCCTGCGCGCGCTGCTCATGGTTGTGGCAGCAGGTGGACTATGCGGGTTGGGGGCTGCGCCGGCGGGTGCGGTCACGGTCTATGGGGGCGGGACCCTGCCTCCGAGCGTTGACGACGGAGCACCGCGGTTTCTGGTCGCGGTCGATCGCGGCCGTGCAAGGATCCTGGGCCACTCCGGCGGTCGCTGTACCAACGGCCGTGAGGGGTTCGGTCGCTTTCTGAGCCAGCGGTTTCGGCTGCGGCGCGGAGGGCGCTTTGACATCAGGGGATCGTTCGCCTTCAGACGTCCCGGCGGGGTCGCGGGCGGCAGCTATCGCATTCGCGGCAGGGTGCGTGCCGCCAGCGGAGTCGTCAACGGCGTCGCGTCGGTGCGCCTGTCGTTCCGCAACCCGACGACCGGCAGGACGATCGTCTGCAAGAGCGCAAGCCGCGAGTTTCGCGCGCGCAACCCGGCCTCCGGCGTTCGGCGGACACGAGGTCCGCTCTACGGCGTGACCTCGCAGGGTCTTCCGATCGTGCTGCGGCCGACAGCCGATTCGAGTGCCCTGAGGCCCGTCTCGGTCTGGGCGACACTGCGCTGCAACGCGCTGGGGACGCTGCAGACGACCGCGCGGATCACGGCCCCCGCCACGGCACCCGGGGTCTACGCCAAGACCGGCAACTTCTCCGGCAGCTTCATCCCGGCGCTCGGCTCCCAGGTGTCCGTCCCTCTTGGTACGTACGCCAACAACACGTTCGGTTTCGACGCCCGGCTGAGCGGCGGACAGGCCACCGGGACGATCATCCTGTCCGCCCGCGTCGGCAACGCTCAGAAGCAGCTCATCGACACCTGCTCTGCGCCGCCGATCACGTTCAGAGCGCTGTCCTAGCGGGCCTGACGTTGCCGACGCCGCGCGATGTGCCTCGCACGGCTGTCGGGCGGACGGCGTCAGCGCCCTCGCTCACTGCGTGGATGTCGAGGGCGAGAGCGCGGCAGGGTCGTCGTGGTCCTCGCGCAATGCCCGCACGAGCGCCCAGCAGATGGCGACCATGAGCAGGCCGAAGGGCGTGGCGGCGACGATCGCGCCGCCTTGGAGGGCGTCGAGGCCGCCGGCGGCGAGCAGCACGGCGGCGATCGCGCCCATGATCACGCCCCACGTGAGCTTGACGGAGCGACGCGGGTCGTCCTCACCCTTGGAGGACATGCTGCCAAGCACGACCGTCCCCGCGTCGGCGCCTGCCACGAAGAAGATCCACACGAGGAAGATGGCGACCCCCGAGATCAGGCCGACCAGGGGGAACTGCTCGATGAACGTGAACATGCCGGTGGCCGGGTCCGTGTCGGCTGCCCGCGCGATGGCGCCGTTCGTGTCGCGGTCGGCGTCGATGCCCGCGCCGCCGAAGACGCCGAACCAGACGACGCTGAACATGGTCGGCGCCAGGAGGACTCCGACGACGAACTCGCGGATCGTTCGCCCGCGAGAGATCCGCGCGATGAAGGCTCCGACGTACGGTGCCCAGGCAATCCACGTCGCCCAGAAGAACAGCGTCCATTCCCCGAGCCAACTGCTCGGGTCGAAGGCGCTCGTGTGCAGGCTCATCCCGACCAGCCCGGAGGCGTAGTCACCGAGACCCTGGGTCATCGTGTTGAGCTCGAGCAGCGTCGGGCCGACCACCAGGAAGTAGCCGAGCAGCATGACCGCCATGACCATGCTCAGGTTGCTGAGGCCCCGAATGCCGCGATCGAGCGGCGTCGCCGCGGAGAGCATGTAGGCCGCCGCGGTGATGCCCATGATGGAAAGCTGCACGCCGAGGCCCTCGGGCGCGCCGAACGCCTGGCTCAGACCCGCCTCGATCTGCAGGGTTCCGAGCCCCAGCGAGACGGCGATGCCAAACAGCGTCGCGAGGATGGCCAGCACGTCCACCGCCTGGCCGACCCCGCCGTTGACGCGATCGCCCAGCAAGGGCCGCAGAACACCGCTGATGCGAAGGCTGTTGGCTCCGCGGCGATAGCTGAAGTAGCCGACGGCGAGCCCGACGACGGCGTAGATCGCCCATGGGTGAAGGCCCCAGTGAAAGAGCGAATACTGGATGCCGAGTGCCGCGGCCTCCGGCGTTCGGGCCTGCTCGAGGTCGAGCGGGGGCTGCGCGTTGTGCAGCACGGGCTCGCTGACACCCCAGAACAGCAGGCCGATGCCCATGCCGGCCTGAAAGAGCATCGCGAACCAGGAGAACAGCCCGAACTCCGGCTTCTCGCCGTCCTTGCCCAGGCGAATGGACCCGTAGCGGCTGAACGCGAGCCACAGCACGAAGACGAGGAAGCCCGTGGTGATCAGCAGGTACAGCCAGCCGAGGCTGTCGATGATCTGGCCGACGACCACTTCCAGCGCGTTGTTGAACGGGTCCGTCGCGAACACGCCCAAGACGACGTACGTTGCCGCCACCGCGACGGAGATCCAGAAGACGCGCCCGGGCCGGTCGCGCCGCCCTTCGCCCGGCGGCGAGCCGTCCGGCGCCACCGCCCCCGAGTCGGGCGTGGGCTCGGCAGGGATGTCGATCACCGCTTTGGCCACCGCGATGCGTCGTACCCCGAGGCGCACCGGGGCCAAGCTCGGGTGGCGCTTCCCCTTCTCGGTTGACGGCTCAGTGGCCGGTGCTGTCCTCGTCGGCCACGATCGTCGCAGCGAGCGCCATCCGATGGTCCTTTGCCCGGGGCGGACCGATCGCTGCCCGTGGCCGGAGCAGGATCTCGTCGGCGCGATGGTTGGTCCTATCGAGTTCCTGCGGATCTCCGCACAGGGACGTTTTCGTCGTCACCGCGGTTTCAGAGGCGACCGTCAGCTGCATCGATCAATCGGGGATTATCCCCAGACATCCTCCACGCCGGGCCAGATGAGCCAGCCGTCAGGTCCACGAAAGCGGGGGGCTCCAGTGTCAAGGCCGGTCGAAAATGCACCCCTAGGGGTGAGTATTCAGGCGGCGCCGACACTCCAGTATGCGCTTGCCCTCGCGGGCGTACTGCTGGGAACCTGCTTGCATCGGGTGTTGCCCACGCTGCTGGGAGCAGCAAGGGTCCGTCGGTCTGAAGAGCAGATCTAGCTGCCAACTGGAGATCGTGGTCACGCGGGCAGCGCGCGCGCCGCATGACCCTCCGCGACGGCGCCCCGATCCTCCAGCCGCTAATCGCGGACTCGTTGCGCCGGCGAGCAACCCTCAACTGCCTGTTGTTGCGCGCTCGTGGCCCGCTAGGTGCGAACTCCTCAACGACGGACGGCGATTCACACCAGCTCCCAGACCGTCGCCAACGACGTGGGCTACGTCGCGACGAGATCGGCGGCGGCGCCCGCCACGACCTTCATATTGAGCGCCCCCCTCTACCGGCTCAAGCCCTCTGGCGCAGGCCCATGTAGGCGGGCCGCTTCAAGTCTCGTCCGTAGGACCCTCCCGGGCGTTGGGTCGCGTCGTAGCGAGTGGCCCGCTGGACGCCGTACCCGAGCATTCACGCCGTACGCGCCCGGCGATCCCGTTCTGAAGGCGGAGATCAGCATCGTTCCCGACTCGTTGCGAAGTTCATCTCGGATTCGTCTTGCAGCACCCTCCGCTCGGGTGTTTCCCCGGGTTGAGGCAGGCTGGGTTTCACGCCGTCTCCGCGGAACCCTGCCCGGCTCAGGTTCGCTTGGGTCACGCTGTCCCGCTGATGTCGGGTTTCTCGTGTTTCGTGGCGCCGCCGCTCCTTGGTACAAGGGCACCCGTGACTGCCATGGCGAGCGGTGGTAGGGGCGCCTGGGTGCTCGATGTGTGCCTGGCCCCGGTCGCTCGTCTTGTCGGCACGACATCTGCGACGACTGAGATCCGCGAAGTGGGTCGTTTCCGCGGCGCGAGCGCGCCGTGTCCCCGGTCGCGGGTTCCAGGTGACGAAGATCGGGTCTCCACGCTCCTGTGTCAGCATGTCACGGCAAACGCGCATCGCACAGGTCAGGAGCACGGCGGACGTGGGCGCTCCTCGCGATCGGTGTCCGGCGCCTTGAGGGTGCTCGCATGTGGCGCAGCAGCCTGCCCGCGCCCTGTTCCGCAGCGCATCGTGACTCACGATATGTGTCAGCCCCCGCGCTCGCGGGCTCGCACGGCACCGCTGCGAAACGGCCTGCGTCGTCGCAAACGTCGTGCGGCCCGCTGGCGTTTTCGCTCGATCTCTCGACGAAGCTCTCGGTAGAGCAGTATCGCCAGACAGAATGCTGCCGCCACCGTGATGATCCGAATTTGGACGTAGCCTGCGTCGGCGGGGGTCCCGAGGAAGTTGCCCATCAGGGCGACCGCGACCGTCACGACAGTTAGGGCGGTCAGTCCGCTGAGGATGTTGCCCGTTCGTCGGGCGCGTGCTGCTGTGGCCTCTTGGACGCGCCGCTGCGCGATCCGCTGCAGCGTTTCGACCTTTCCTTCGACCGCTGCCACTAGTTCGTCGAACTTCTGCACGTCGGACATCGCCTTCCACATCGCCAGTTGTCCTCCCGCGAGGTCGGTGAGCGCGCTGTCGAGCCGAGCTCGCGCTTCCTGAACGCGCATGTAGATTGCGAACATCCGCTCTGCCTCGACCTCGAGGGCCCCGAGTGACGCGTGGGTCTGCCATTTGTCGTCGTCGAGCAGCGCGAGCAAGCCCCGGTCGAGCTCCATGAAGAAACCGTAGTAGGCCCACATGAGCGCGGTCAGCCTCATCGGCGGGCCGTCGCCGTCGGGATGGTCGCCGCGGATGACGACGACGCTGGTGTTGATGCCGGGGACGAACAAGCCATGCCAGTATTCGATGGACCGGGAGAACGTCGGCGTCAGCGGCAGGGCAAGTCGGCGCACGGTCTTCATGCTTGTCTCGGCCGGTGTTCTCAGCAAAAACACGGGATGAAACGACAGCAGACGCCCCCACTCGCTGCGGCTTGCGCTGGCAGCCGTGGTTTCGTCCGCGTTCTGATGCGTCAGCGCGTGAAGTAGTGGCGTCAGCCACGGCTCCTGCAGCGCGTCTGGTGCGCTTTGCGCGGCAACCGTCGCGAACACCCGCACCGTGTCTCGTGTGAGCGCTTCGTAGGCGGCGGCTACCGGCGATGTCAGGTCTCGCACGGGATCGGCTCGCAGGCGGCCGACTCCTTCTACCACCTCTCGTATCTCGCGAATGCTGAGAAGTCTCCGGGGCCTCAACGTCGTATGTCCCGGTGACCACTCCTACGCCCAGGTCGTATAGTTCGATCCGCAGGGTCTTCAGGTCCCAGGTCCATCCGCGCGTGACGTCGCGAAGCCATTGCTGTTCGACATGAGGACGATCGGTTATCTCAGCAGCGAGTCCGGACTTGAGTTCATGACCTTCGCGTTGCACGAGCACCAGAGGCACCAGGTGCGAATACCCGCCCCCAGACTTGTAGGACTCGACGTTACGCCAGCGGATGCCTTCGTAGTCCCAGCCGCCGCTGGGATGGCTCACGAGCGCTTCGCCGAGCTTGCGTTGAAGGTCGGCGTACTCCGAGATCCTTACCTGCATCGGCTGGCCGGTCAGGAACTGGCCCGTGAGGGCTATCTCGAATCGATGCCACACGGCGTGATCGCTCACGTCTCACCCGCTCCGGGGGGGGGGGGGGGGGGGGGGGGGGGCTGTTGCCCGTCAGAGCTCGCATGCGCAGCGTCAGGGGGCCGTGAGCGTTCGCGGCGGCCGGACGCTGCGCGCGCTTCGCGGCAGCCCACCGGCCCAGGGACCGCGTGTGGCGCTGCCCGCTCTTCGTCTCACGGGGTAGCGCAGGATCTCGCGTGTGATCACCTCTCGAGCACACGCACCGGGCCGCTGGCGTCGCGACCCCGTAGTTCGCGGGGGCCGTAGAGGTCTTGCATGCCACCCCGCCAACTGGTGTGACGCCTGGGCGATCCCACTGCGGTCGCGACGCATCCGTGGTCGCCATGGGCGACCGCCATGATAGCGGTGCTCGCCCAGCTTCACACCGATGCAACCGCTCCCACGCGACTCGTGCCGACCTGCTCGGCGGCGGAGAGCGCACTTGACCGGCGAGGGGCCCATCGAACGTCCATCGGACGTTCCGCTTCAGCTGTCCTACGTGCTGCCGGTGCGCTGGCAGGTCGCCGAAGGACTCTTTGAGCTCACCTGCTATCTGTCGTTTTTGGCGCGCATATGCGAGGAGGTCGTCGTCGTCGACGGGTCCCCTGCGGAAGTCTTCCGCCACAACGCCGCCGCCTGGGGATCGTGGGTTGTTCACATCCGCCCCGATCCAGGAGACACCGGCTCGATGGGAAAGGTCGCAGGAGTGCACGCCGGCGTGCGTCGCGCGCGCTGTCAGGCAATCGTGTTGGCCGACGACGACGTGCGCTATGACCGCGAAGGTCTGCAACGGGTGCTGGACCTGCTGGCCCACTTCGATGTGGTCTCCCCTCAGAACTATTTCGATCGGCTCCCTTGGCGGGCACGGTGGGACACTGCAAGAACCCTCGTCAACCGCGCATTCGGTGGCGACTACTCTGGCTCGCTCGGCCTAAGGCGAGCCCGCATGCTCGCCATCGGCGGCTACGACGCAGCCGCCATCTTCGACAACCTCGAGCTGATCCGGACCATCGAAGCGCACGGCGGTCGACTGACTACCGTGCTGGACCTATACGTTCGCCGCAGCCCCCCGACGATTGGACACTTCTGGAGCCAGCGCAGGCGCTACGCGTACGAGGAGTTCGCGCGACCATGGCGCATGCTGGTGTCGCTCGCAATACTCCCGGCTGCGGTCACGGCGCTCGCTAACGGTCGGGGGGGACACCTCGTGCGCGCGGCACTGTCTGTAACGGTGCTGGCAGAGCATGGCCGGCGCGTCCACGGAGGCCGCGAAGTCTTCCCGGCTACGTCATCGCTCCTAGCACCGCTCTGGATCCTCGAACGCGGCGTGTGCGCCTGGCTCGCCGTGGCCGAAAGGCAACGCTTGGGCGGACTCAGATACCACGGTCAAGTTGTGTTCACGGCCGCGCATTCACGGCGCGTGCTGCGCAAGCGAGCGCAGTCTTCGAACCAGAGCCGGCAGGATTCAGCACGCGACGCAACGTAGCCTGATCACCGAGCGCATTGACACCGCGCCTTGCGCAACCGCTGGCTGTGCCGCGCTCGATGCCAGGACGGACTTCTAGGGGCACATCGGTACTGGATGGCTAGAAAATGATGGCGGTGATGCCATGCCCATGCGCATGGCATCGGGTTGGAACGAAGACCAGATTGACGTGCAGCTCTACGGTCTCGAACCGGTCGGTCAGCACGGTCGCTCGGGCCGGTCTCCGCGGCACGCCGCTGCCTGGCAACGTCTACTGAACAACCCATGTCCAGCGGCTGAAGAGTTCCTGTCCCAGCCACTGAACCTTTCGTGTCTCTTCACAATCAGCCGCAGCCGGTGTTGTTGCCGCAGCTCGAGCAGGTGTAACAAGAGCCGGTCCGCTGCATCATGCCGCCGCACTGCGCGCACGCCGGGCCGAGGTCGAGGCCGCGCATGCGCGCGGGGACGACGGGCGGGGTGTCGGTCATCGCCTCGGCCGCCGCGCGTGTCGTGGCGGGCTGGGTGCCGGCGACCGTCGGCAGCTGGCCGGCTGACTTCGCGGACGGCATGGAGGAGCCGCCGTTACCCGTCGAGCCGCCGCCGTTGGCGTGGCCGCCGCTGTCGCCGTTGGCGGGGCCGGAGCTGTCGGATGAGGTGAACGACGTGCCGGCATCCTCGGCCAGCTTCCGCGCGCGAACCTCGGGGGTCATGATCCCGAGCTCCTCCTGGATGTCGGTGTCCAGGAAGCGCGACGCCAGCCAGCGCATGATGTAGTCGGGCATCGACTTGGCGAACGGGATCTCGGGGTTCTGCGTGATTCCCTCCGGCTCGAAGCGCATGTAGGAGAACTTCTCGACGAGCTTCTCCAGCGGCACGCCGTACTGCAGCGCGATGCTGATCGAGGTCGCGAAGGAGTTCAGCAGGCCGCGCAGCGTCGAGCCCTCCTTGCCGATGTCGGTCAGGAAGATCTCGCCGAGCGTGCCGTCCTCGTACATGCCCGCCGTGATGTAGCCCTCGTGGCCGGCGATCGAGAACTTGTGCGTGATCGACTGGCGCTCGCGCGGCATGCGGTTGCGCTTCGGCGCGACCTCCTCGAGCGCCCTTGTGCGCCCCGTCGCGATCGCGTCGGCGATCAGCTCGTCGACCTGCTCCTGCGTGTAGCCCTGCACGTCCCCTTCGGTGCCCGCCTCGACGTCCTTGCCCTGGTGGGCGTCGGTGCGCAGCGCCTGTGCCGTCTTCGATCCGTCGCGGTAGATCGCCAGCGCCTTGATGCCGAAGCGCCAGGCCTGCAGGTAGGCGTCGGCGATGTCCTCGACCGACGCCTCGTAGGGCAGGTTGACGGTCTTCGAGATCGCGCCGGAGATGAACGGCTGGACCGCGCCCATCATCTTGATGTGGCCCATGTGCGAGATCGCGCGCTCGCCGACCGCCACGTCGAAGATCGACAGGTGCTCGGCAGCAAGGCCGGGCGCTCCCACGATCGTCGCGTGCTCGTCGATGTGCGCCTCGATCTGCTCGATCTGCTCCTCGGAGTAGTTCAGCGTGCGCAGCGCCATCGGGATCGTCTGGTTGACGATCGTCATCTGGCCGCCGCCGACGAGCTCCTTGAACTTCACGAGCGAGAAGTCCGGCTCGACGCCGGTCGTGTCGCAGTCCATGAGAAACGAGATCGTGTTGTGGCTGACGAACCCGTTGGCGACGTAGGTCACGTTGTCGGGAACCGAGAGGTCGAACGTCGGCTGATCCTCGAGCAGCTCCGTCGATGCCACCTCGTCGTAGAAGTAGCCCAGCAGCTGCTCGAGCTCGACGCTCGACGTGCGTTCCAGCAGCGTCGTGGCCGACCGACGCGACACGCCGCCGTTGCGTGACAGCGAAAGCAGCATCGCCTTGCGCAGTGAGTCGTTCTCCGGTGCGAGCTCGTCGACCAGCTGACGGGCCATCGGGATGTGGTCGTAGCGCGCGGCCTGCGGGTGCTCGGCCTCGACGAGCGCACTGTTCTTGCGCGCGGACATGAACCCGATCTGCTCGGCGAATCGCATGCCGGTTGCCGCGTTCAGCAGGCGAACGCGGTGGCATTGCGCGCCCCATTTCACGCGCGAACCGTCGATGTCGCGGGTGGTCACGAAGCCGAGCGCGAGCATCAGCGTCTGGACGTCGCGCGAGAACTCCTCGCACGTCGTCGCCCAGGAGGCGTAGCCGTGGCTGGCGTTGCCGTCGGCTTCGAAGAGCCCGCGCAGGAACCCGGCGTAGACGTCGCGGTCGTTCGAATGCAGAACGGCGTCGGGGATGTGGGCGGTCCAGCCCTTGCCGGAGTGTCCCTCGAACGGACTGAGCTTCGCGAACCCGCACGCCTCCCACCAGATCGTCAGCGGGACGGAATGCAGCGCCACCTCCGTGTAGCCCGTGCACGGCAGCACATGCGCCTGCAGTCCGAACAGCTCGCGCCCGAGGGAGATGAGCCGCTCGAGGACGTCGTCGTCGCCGTCGGACACGCAGAGCCTGATGCCCTTGGCGTGCAGCGAGCCGTCGCCCATGAAGTACCCGAGGAACTCGGCGAGCTCGGCAGTCATCGATCGGGGAACGCGTGTCTTGTGATCGGCGTTCCAGTGCAGGTCGCCCAACGGGGGCAGCGTGACTTCCTGCGGGTCGCCGACAAGCGAGTTGAGCATCATCGGCACCCGGTCGCCGGCCGTGATCTCGGCCATGCGCTTCCAGACCCAGTTGCTGTCGCGGTCGATGACCTTGATGCGATGCGTCGGCGTGCCCTGGATGCGGTAGCCGCGCGCGGTCTCGACGGAGACCACCTGCTCGGCGCCGTTGACGTAGAACTTCGTCGCTGCGCGTGGGCCGTCGTCCGTCGCGACCTGAACATCGAGATCCTGCCACGTGGCTCCGTCGACGTCTCCGAGGCTGCGGAGGCGCACCAACCCGCGGCTCGTGGACACGAGGGAGCCTTCGACGAGGCAGCCCGTCGGCGCGAGCACCGTCGCCTGCGCGTTGCGGTAGCCGTACGCGTCGCCGACGGCGACCGCGTCGTCCCACACGCTGCGCGCCGCGCTCAGCAGCGCGCTGTCCGGGCACGCCCGGTCGGGGATCGCGCTCGACGCGTCGCGGTGCATGCGCATGACGGCGTTGTGCGCCGCGCCGTTCTCCGTGTAGCGCTCGTAGGGCCCGATCGCCGCGGCGATGCGCGCGGATTCGAGGTACGCGCGACCGGTCATCAGCGACGTGATCGCCGCCGCCGTTCCGCGACCCAGGTCGGAGTCGTAGGCCATGCCGTTGGACATCAGGAAGGCGCCGAGGTTCGCGTAGCCGAGGCCGAGCTGGCGGAAGGCGCGTGCGTTGACGCCGATCTGCTCGGTCGGGTAGCTCGACGGGCCGACGAGGATCTCCTGCGCGAGGAACATGACGTCGATCGCGTGCTCGAAGGACGGCACGTCGAAGGAGCCGTCGGGACGGCGGAACTTCATGAGGTTCAGCGACGCGAGGTTGCAGGCCGAGTCGTTGACGTGCATGTACTCCGAGCACGGGTTGGACGCGTTGATGCGCCCCGACGCCGGGCACGTGTGCCACTGGTTGATCGTCGTGTCGTACTGCACGCCCGGATCGGCGCACTGCCACGCGGCGTCGGCGATCTCGCGCATGAGCTCGCGCGCGGGGATCGGATCTCCGACCGGCTGCCCGGTCGAGCGTGCGATCAGGTGCCAGTCCTCGCCCTTCTCGACGGCGCGCATGAAGTCGTCGGTCAGGCGCACGGAGTTGTTGGCGTTCTGGTACTGGATCGACTTGAAGCCCTCGCCGTCGATCGACATGTCGAAGCCGGCGTCGCGCAGGGCGTTGGCCTTCTTCTCCTCGTCGGCCTTGCACCAGATGAACTCGCGGATGTCCGGGTGGTCGATGTCGAGCACGACCATCTTGGCCGCGCGCCGCGTCTTGCCGCCGGACTTGATCGTGCCGGCCCACGAGTCGGCGCCGCGCATGAACGACACCGGGCCCGACGCGGTGCCGCCTTTGCTCAGCGGCTCGACCGAGCCGCGGATGTTCGACAGGTTGATGCCCGACCCGGAGCCGCCGAGGAAGATCTTGCCTTCCTTGGTGTTCCAGTCGAGGATCGAGTCCATCGTGTCCTCGACGGACAGGATGAAGCAGGCCGATACCTGAGGGCTCTCCTCGAAGCCGACGTTGAACCAGACGGGCGAGTTGAACGCCGCCATCTGGTGGACGAGGATATAGGCGAGCTCGGACTCGAACGTGTCCCCGTCCACGACGGATGCGAAGTAGCCGCGGGCGCGGCCCCAGTCGGCGATCGTGCCGGCGACGCGGCCGATCATCTGCTTGACGGAGTACTCGCGCGTCGGCGAGTCGGCTTGGCCGCGGAAGTACTTCTGGGCGACGATGTTCGTCGCGTTCTGGCTCCACGTCGTCGGGAACTCGACGTCGACCTGCTCGAATGCGACGCGCTCGCCGTGGGCGATGCGGGCGTCGCGCGTCTCCCACTCGACGGTGTCGAACGCGTGCTGTCCCGGGGTCGTGAAGAAGCGCTTGACGGAAAGGGCCTCGCCGGCCGTCACGTCGTCGAGAAATGGGGTCTGCGAGCTGCCTTCCATCGGACCTGCTCCTCTCCTAGTCACCGCGGATTCCCGCTGTTTGCGGCACATTTACCCTGCTGACCAGCGGGACGGATGAACCTATCGAGCGAGTCAGACGGAAGTGCGGTGCGCCGCGAAGGGGCGCGGAATCTGCGAAGAAAAGCCACCTGCCAGTTTACCGCGGGTGCGCCTGCAGCCCCCGCGTTCGAGCGCGTCGAAGGACCCATCGAGGGCAGGCGTCGCATTTCGACACATCCGTCCTGTACGTCGAACATCCGTAACCCGCCCACCGCAATGGGCTAGACCAGTACGGATGACCTCGCCGGACACCACCATCGCCCTGCTCTTTCCGGGCCAGGGAAGCCACGCCGCGGGCATGGAAGAGCCCTATCGCGACCACCCGCTGCTCATACGCGGGATCGAGCTGCTGGGCTTCGACCCCTATGAGCGACTCGCCGACGGCACGCGCTCGCACCAGCCCGCGCTGTTTCTGTGCTCGATGTGCGAGTGGGCGTCCGGCGAGCGCGTCACCCCGCTGGCCGCGGCCGGCCATTCGCTCGGCGAGTACGCCGCGCTGACGGCTGCCGGCGCGATCGACTTCGAGGACGCCGTGCGCCTCGTCGACGCGCGCGCGAGCGCGATGGCCGAGGCCGCCGCCCGTGAGCCCGGCGGCATGGTCGCGCTGCTCGGCGGCGAGCGCGAGGACGTCTACGAGCTGGCGGCCGAGCTCGGCCTGTCGCTCGCCAACGACAACGCGCCCGGCCAGATCGTCCTCTCGGGCGCCATGGAGCACGTCGACGCAGCGGCCGACAGAGCCGACTCGATCGGCTGTCGCGGCCGCAAGCTCGACGTCGGGGGCGCGTTTCACTCCCCGCTGATGGCTCCCGCGGCCGACAAGCTCAAGGCCGCGCTCGATGCGACCGAGATCGGCGAGCCGGCCTTCCCGGTGCTCTCCAACGGCAGCACGAAGCCGTTTGAGGACGTGCGCACCGAGCTCGCCGAGAACCTGCTCAAGCCCGTTCGCTGGCGCGAGACGCTGCTGGCACTGCAGGCGATGGGCGTGACGGACTACGTCGAGTGCGGCCCCGGGGCCGTCCTGCGCGGCCTCGTCAAGCGCACCCTGCGGGCGGCGGCGTGAAGGCCGGCGTCTTCGGCATCGGGGCCGCGCTCCCCGAGCAGATCGTCACGAACGCCGACCTCGTCGCGCACCTCGACACGAGCGACGAGTGGATCGTGCGCCGCACCGGCATCCGCGAGCGCCGCCACCTCAACGGCTCGCGAACGCTCGCCGACCTCGCCGCCGAGGCGTGCGTCGCCGCGCTCGCCGACGCGGGCCGCGACGCCTCCGAGGTCGACCGCGTGATGGTCTGCTCGCTGACGCCCGATCGCATGATGCCGGGCCTCGCGCCGTCGGTCGCGCAGAAGATCGGCTGCGACCTCGCCGGCGCCGTCGACCTCAACGCCGCCTGCGCGGGCTTTCTCTACGCGCTGGACCATGCGGCCGCGCTCGTCGAGTCCGGCCGCGCGAAGCTCGTCGTCGTGTGCGGCGCCGAGGCGCTCAGCCGCATCACCGACCACTCCGACCGCGGCACCGCGATCCTCTTCGCCGACGGCGCGGGCGCCGTCGTCGTCGCAGCCGCCGACCTCGAGCGCGGCCTGTCGACGTTCGAGCTGCGCTCCGACGGCCGGCACTCCGACCTGCTCTACGTCGACGTCGACGAGCGCCTGCTGCGGATGGAGGGCCGCGAGGTCTACCGCCACGCCGTCGCGCGCATGGTCGAGGCGACCGAGGTCGCGCTGAAGCGCGCCGAGGTGAGCATCGACGAGGTCGACCTGTTCGTCGCCCACCAGGCCAACGCGCGCATCATCGAGGCCGCCGCCAACCGCCTCGGCGTGCCGGACGAGAAGGTCTTCCTCAACGTCGACACGGTCGCCAACACCTCCAGCGCGTCGATCCCGATCGCGCTCTGGCAGGCCGAGCGCGAGGGCCGCCTGAAGACCGGCGACATCGTCGCCATGGCGACCTTCGGCGCCGGCTTCGCCTGGGGCGCCGGCGTCATGTGCTGGAAGGAGCGCGTCCGTGTCCCCGCCTGAGAACGCCGTCGCGCTCGTGACCGGCGGCTCGCGCGGCATCGGCGCCGCGATCGCCGGGCGCCTGGCCGAGGACGGCTACGACGTCGTGACGCTCGGGCGCACGAGCGGCGACGTGCAGGCCGACATCGGCGACGCCGGCTCCGTGCAGGCCGCCTTCGACGAGGTGCGCGAGCAGCACGGCCCGATCGTCGTGCTCGTCAACAACGCCGGCGAGCGCCGCGACGGCCTGACGATCCGCATGAGCGCCGAGGACTGGGAGGGGGTCGTCGACACGAACCTCAACGGCGCCTTCCACTGCACGCGCCGCGCGCTCGACGACATGCTCAAGGCGCGCTGGGGGCGGATCGTGAACATCTCGTCGGTCGTCGCGCTGCACGCCAACCCGGGGCAGAGCAACTACGGCGCCGCCAAGGCGGGAATGCTGTCGCTGACGCGCACGGTCGCGCGCGAGATGGCCCGCAAGGGCATCACCTGCAACGCGGTGACGCCCGGCGTCATCGAGACCGACATGACGACCGATGTCGTCGACAAGCTTGTGGCCGGCGTTCCCGCCGGCCGCGTCGGGCAGCCCGAAGAGGTCGCCCACGCCGTGTCCTTCTTGTGTTCGGAGGGTGCGGCGTATGTCAACGGGGCCACGATCGCCGTCGATGGCGGGATGGCCGCATGAGAAAGGAACCTGCATGGCTGTGACAGAGACCGAAGTCCTCGAAGAGATCCGCGACCAGCTCGAGTCGATCAAGGTGCCGGGCGCGCGCGAGGCGACGCCGGACAACACGTGGTCCGAGCTCGACGTCGACTCGCTGGACCTCGTCGAGCTCGTCAAGGCGCTCGAGGACCGCTTCGGCATCACGATCTCCGACGACGACCTCAAGCCGATCGAGTCCGTCGGCGCGGCGATCGAGCTGACGATGCGCCTTGCCGACTCCAAGGAGGGGTCGCCGGCGTGACCCCGCGCGCGTCCTCACATCCCGGCGAGCACGTCGACATCGCGATCACCGGTCGCGGCGTCGTGTCCTCGATCGCCGAGGGCCCGGACGCGTTCTTCGACGCCCTGATCAACAAGCGGTCGGGCATCGTCGAGGATCTCGGCGAGGTCTCCGGCCGTGCCGGAGCTCCGTGCTCGGACTTCGATCCGACGATCGCCATGACGCCGAAGGAGGCGCGGCGCTCGGACCGCTACACGCAGTTCGCGATGGCCGCCGCGGCGCAGGCCACCGCAGAGGCGGGCCTGCCCGGCGACGTCGACGTCGAGCGCCTGGCGGTCCTGATGGGCACCGGCGTCGGCGGGCTGATGACGCTCGAGACCGAGTGCGTCAAGTTCCACGAGGCGGGTCGCGACGTGCGTGCGGTGTCGCCGCTGTTCGTGCCGATGATGATGCCCAACGCGGCCGCCGGCATGATCGCGATCTCGCTCGGTGCCCACGGACCGGGCTTCAGCCTCTCGTCGGCGTGCGCGACCGGCACCCACGCGATCGGCGAGGCGAAGCGCATGATCGAACGCGGCGAGGCCGACGTCGTCGTCGCCGGTGGCACGGAGGCGGGGATGACCCCGCTGTGCATGGCCGCCTTCGAGCGCATGGGTGCGCTCTCGCGCGACGGCATCTCGCGGCCGTTCGACGCGCGCCGCGACGGGTTCGTCATGGGCGAGGGCGCGGGCTGTCTCGTGCTCGAGCGCGGCGATCTCGCGCGCGAGCGCGGAGCGACGATCTACGGCTACGTGGTCGGCTATGGCGCGTCGAACGACGCGTTTCACATGACCCAGCCCGACGAGACCGGACGCGGCGCCGAGAAGGCGATGCGGATGGCGATCGCGGACGCCGGCGTGGAGCCCAGCGCCGTCGGCTACATCAACGCGCACGGCACCTCGACGCCGTTCAACGACCGCATCGAGACGCTCGCGATCCACTCGGTCTTCAACGGCGGCTCGCCGCCGGTGTCGAGCACGAAGTCGGCGATCGGGCACCTGCTCGGCGCGGCCGGCGCCGTCGAGGCCGTGGCCGTGCTGGGCGCCCTGGCGCGAGGGATCCTGCCGCCGACGCTGAACTTCGGTGAAGTGGATCCGGCCTGCGACCTGGACTACGTCCCCGACGGCCCGCGTGAGGCGCCGGAGCTGGAGCTTGCATTGAGCAATTCATTCGGGTTTGGTGGTCAGAACGCGTGCCTCGCGATCAGGAAGGCGTAGATGACGTGACCTCAGTGCCGCAGCCAGCAGACGTCAAGCCCGCCGCCAACGGCCGCGCGGCCCCGCCGTCCAGGCCATCGCAGGTCGACGCCGCGGTGCTGCGCGAGCCGGTCAAGCTCGCACGCGCCCGCGCCGAGCTGCTGTGCGACCCGGGCACGTTTCATCCGCACCGCTCGGCGGTCGGCGACGGCGTCATCGCGGGCAGCGGCAAGGTCGGCGGCCGCGCGGTCTACGTGTGGGCGCAGGACGGCACGTTCAAGGGCGGCTCGCTGGGCTCGGCGGGCGGCGAGACGATCGTGCGCACGATCGCGATGGCCGAGCGCGCGTGGGCACCGGTCGTCGGCTTCCCGCACTCCGGCGGCGCGCGCCTGCAGGAGGGCGTCGCGGCGCTGGCGGCATACGCGTCGATCTTCCGCGCGCAGGCGCGCTCCAGCGCGCTGCAGATCTCCGTCATCGGCGGGCCGTGCGCGGGCGGCGGCGCGTACTCGCCGGCGCTCGGCGACCTCGTGATGATGGCCGGCCCCGAGTCGCGCATGTTCCTCACCGGTCCGAAGATCATCGAGCGCGTCACGCGCGAGATCGTCACGGCGGAGGAGCTCGGCGGCCCGAAGGTCCACGCCAAGACCGGCGTCTCGCACCTCGACGCCGTCGACGACGTCGCCGCCGGCGACCTCGTGCGCAACGTCCTCGCCCACCTGCCCGGCAAGTCCGGCGGGGCGCTGCCGCTCGCGCCCCCGCGCGAGCCGCCCGCGGGCGATCCGTCGCGCCACGTGCCGGCCAACCAGCGCAAGGTCTACGACGTGCGCGACGTCATCCGCCATCTCGTCGACGGCGGAGCGCTGCTCGAGCTTGGCCCGCGCTGGGCGCGCAACATGGTCGTCGGCCTCGCGCGCATAGACGGACGTCCGATCGGCGTGATCGCCAACCAGCCCAAGCACCTCGGCGGGACGCTCGACGCCGACGCTGCCGACAAGGGCACGTGGTTCGTGGACTTCTGCAACAAGTTCGGGCTGCCGCTGGTCGTGCTCGCCGACACGCCGGGCTTCCGGCCGGGGGTGCGCCAGGAGCGCGAGGCCGTGTTGCGGCGCGGCGCCAACCTGCTGCGCGCGTTCGCCATCTCCACAGTCCCCCGCGTGACCGTTACCCTGAGACAGGCGTACGGTGGTGCGCACATCGTCATGAACTGCCGCGACCTCGGACACGACCTCACCTTCGCCTGGCCAAGTGCCAGGATCGGGGTCATGGGCGCGACGCAGGCGATCGAGATCACCGGCCGCCGCGAGCTGCTGGCGGGCGCCGATCCGGCGGTTCTCGCAGCGGCCTACGAGGACGAGCACCTGCCCGTCGTCGTCGCCGCCGCGGCGGGCTTCGTCGACGAGGTCGTCGAGCCGACGCAGACGCGCGAGCGGATCGCGGCGCACTTCGGAGCGCACCGGTGACACCGCCGCCCGCCGAGGCGCTGGCTCCGCGCAACGCGACCGAGGACGCGATCCTCGCCGCCGCGCGTGAGCTGCTCGGCGAGGGCTCTCACGAGCAGGTCACGATCGATCGCATCGCGCGGCGCGCGTTCGTCAGCCGCACGACGGTCTACTTCTACTTCGCCAACAAGCGCGCCGTCATGGACCGCCTGATCCAGCAGGCGTTCACCGACATGTACACCGCCGGCGCGCCGTACTTCGAGGGCGCGGGCGAGCCGCGGCTGGAGCTGCGCCTGGCGATCGGGCGCTTCGTCGCCGTCGTCAACCGCAACGGGCGCATCCTGATGCTGGCCGCGAGCCTGCACGGCGAGCACGAGCACCTGCCGGCCGAGTGGGAGCCCTACGTGTCGCGCTTCGTCGCCGGCGCGGAGGCGCGCATCGCGCGCGA
This sequence comes from uncultured Actinomycetes bacterium, assembly GCA_963729125.1. GTDB lineage: Bacteria > Actinomycetota > Thermoleophilia > Solirubrobacterales > Solirubrobacteraceae > CADCVQ01. Next base: position 161,887 of record CAVSML010000007.1, on the reverse strand, counting down.
CCAGGAGCGCGGCATCGCGCCCGACGACATCTCCGCGCGGATCGCCGCGCAGGCGCTGTGCGCGATGGTCGAGCGCCACCTCACCGTCGAGGTGCTGCGCGGCGGGCGCGACATCAACGAGGCGATCCGCGTGCTCGCCGAACTGTGGTGGCGGGCGGTCTACTCGCTCGGCGCCGGCACGTCCTCGGGCGCCGCCAACGGCGCTCCCAAGGCGTGATAGCCGCCGTCGACGTGCACGATCTCGCCGGTCACCCCGCGCGCGAGGCCTGACAGCAGGAACAGGCAGGCGTCGGCGACGGGCCCGGCGTCCTTGGGATCCCACGCAAGCGGCGCCTGGCCGTCCCAGGCCGCCGGCGAGGATCTCGAAGCCGGGAATCGAGCCCGAGGCGATCGTCTTGATGGGGCCGGCGGAGACGAGGTTCGAGCGCAGGCCGCACGCGCCCAGATCGCGGGCGAGGTAGCGGTTGACGGACTCCAGCGCCGCCTTCGCGACGCCCATCCAGTCATAGGCCGGCCAGGCGACGGTGGCGTCGAAGTCCAGCCCGACGATCGAGCCGTGCTCGCCCTTCTGAAGCAGGTCGACGAACGGCGCCACCAGCGCCTTGAGGCTGTAGGCGCTCGTCAGGAAGGCGGTCGACGCGCTCTCGGCCGGCGTCTGGAGGAACTTCCCGCCGAGGGCGTCGGCGGGCGCGAACGCGATCGCGTGCAGGATGCCGTCCAGCGCGCCCCAGCGCTGCTCGATGTCGGCGACGACGGCGGCGATGTGGTCGGGCTCGTTGACGTCGAGCTCGAGCACGTCGGGCGGGTCGGGCAGGCGGTTGGCGATCCGCGTCGTGATCCGCATGCCGCGCCCGAAGCCGGTCAGGACGATCTGCGCGCCCTCCTCCTGGGCGCGCCGCGCGACCGCGAAGGCGATCGACCCCTCCGTGAGCACGCCGGTGATCAGCAGGCGCCGGCCTTCGAGCAACAAGGGCGCTTCAGCGCCCCAGGCGCACGAAGTCGGCGAACTCCGAGAACGTCGACGACGCGCGCCAGCCGGCCTCGCCGGTGGCGTGGCGGAAGCGGATCGCCCACGTGGGCTCCCACGCGAACCAGCGCACGAAGGCGAACGTCAGCCCGCCGGCCGCAAGCAGCCCGGCGAGGATCGCCAGCAGCAGCACCGGGAACGGCGCGTCCGCGCCGACGTCGGTCGTGTCGGAGGCCAGCGCGATCGAGTCGTCGGCGGCGATCGAGGCCGCGGGGGTGGGCTCGGCGGTCGGCGTCGGCGGCGCCTGTGCCTGACCGGGCGCGGCGGCTCCCTGCGCGGCGCCCTGCGCCGGCGGCGTCTGCCCGCCGGTCGACGCCGGCGGCGCGGCGGACTGGTCGGCGACGGCCGGGCCCTGGGCGGGCTTCTTCTTGTTGCAGGCGCCCTGCGCGCGCGCGGCGATCGCGTCGTCGAGCGCGGCGATCAGCGAGGCGCCGTACTGCTCCTGGTCCTCGGGGATCGCGTTCTTGGCCTTCTTGAGGTCGCTCGTCGAGAACTTGCAGGCGTCGATCCGGCTGCCGTTCTCGATGAAGTTCGTGAGGATCCGCTCTCCGAGGTTCAGCGGGCGCGCGTTCGCCGGGATCGCGCATGCGAGGCTCACCACGAGGGCGAGCAGAAGTGGCGTGATGCGGCGCGACACGGGTGCTCACGCTAGCATCGACGGCCCTCGACCATGGCCGTCACGACCCCCGCCAGTGCACGGGTCGCCACGCGCGTGGGCGTGCGCCCGGCCCGCAGCCGCCTTCCGCGTCCGGGCAACGCGCTCGTCATCGCCCTCGTGGCGGCGTGTGCCTATGCCGTCTTCGCACACGGCGGCGTCGGGCTGCCGATCGAGGCGCGGCTGCAGATCGGCGTCGCCTTCGTCGCGGTCGGCGCGGCCGCCGGCTGGCTGTTCTCGCGCACGCTGTCGCTGCGCGCCCCGGTCGAGGCGTGGATCGGCGTCGGACTGCTCGCCGGCTTCACGGTCTGGTGCGGGATCACGCTGCTGTGGTCGGTCGCGCCGGACCGCACGTGGGCGGAGATCAACCGCGGCGTCGCCTACGTGCTCGTCGTCGTGCTCGCGATCGCCGCCGGCTCGAGCGCCGCCCGTCCGATCGAGCGCCTCGCGGGCGGCTGGCTGTGCGTCGCGGTCGCGTGCTCGCTGTACGCGCTCGCCGGCAAGGTCATGCCGGGCTTAGGCATGCTGGGCATCGAGTTCGACCACACCGCGGTCTACTCGCGCCTGCGCGAGCCGTTGCAGTACTGGAACGCGCTCGGGCTCGTCGCCGTGCTGGCGGTGCCGATCGCGCTGCGGATGGCGACCGACGTCACGCGCCGCCCGGGGGTGCGCGCCGGCGGCGTCGCCGCGCTGTACGTGCTGCTGACGTGCCTCGGCATGACCTACTCGCGCGGAGGCCTGCTGGCGGTGATGGCCGCGGTCGCCGTGATGACGCTGCTCGGCGGCCAGCGCCTACGCGGCCTGGCGGTCTTCGGCGCGACGGTCGTCGCGCTGATCCCGGTGCTCGGGCTGGCCTTCAACCGCCCGGCGCTGAAGGACATCGGCGTCCCGCTCGCCGATCGCACCCCCGACGGGATCGTGCTCGGCATGGTCATGATCGGCAGCCTGCTGGGCCTGATGATCGCCGCCTGGGGGATGCTGCGCCTCGAGGAGCGCCTGGCGTGGAGCGACGAGAACACGCGCCTGGTGTGGCGCGGCCTCGGCGCGGGGGCGGCGGTGCTGGCGCTGATGGTGGCGATCTTCGTGGTCGGCGCCGAGGGCGGGCCGCGGCAGTACTTCGACGAAGCCTGGGCCGAGTTCACGAAGGTCAGCCAGGACGAGGACTCCGATCCGGCGCGGCTCGTCTCGTCGAACTCGGGCAACCGCTGGGTGTGGTGGGAGGAGGCGGCGGGCGCGTGGTCGGACCGCCCGCTGCAAGGCTGGGGCGGCGGCTCGTCGCCGGTCACGCACCTCATGTACCGCAAGGTCGAGCTCGACGTCATGCAGCCGCACAGCGTGCCGCTGCAGTTCTTGTCCGAGACCGGGGTGATCGGCGCGGGGCTCGCGCTCGGCGGGCTGGGCTTCCTGCTGTTCGCGGCGCTCGCGCGGGTGCGCGCGATGGGCAGCGGCCGCGAGCGCGACGTCGCGGTCGCATTGTTCGCCGGGGCGGTCGCGTGGGCCGTGCACGGCTTGGTCGACTTCGACTGGGACATCCCCGGCGTGACGATCCCCGCGCTGCTGTTCCTGGGCGTGCTCGCGGCGATCCCGGTGCGCCGCGACGAGGGCGCGCCGGGAGGGGCCGGCCGGCCCGGCTCGGGACCGCCCGGACCGCGCCTGGCCGCGCTCGCGCTGGCCTGCGTCGTGCTCGGCCTGGTGATGGTCTCGGCGCTGCTGCCGGCGTGGGCGGACTCCAAGGCCAGCGGCGCGCTGGCGGTCAACACGCAGGCCGCCGAGGGCGAGCTGCAGCACGCCGCCGCAGAGGCCGAGGCCGGCGCGAGCCTCGATCCGACCTCCGTGCGCTCGCTGCTGGCCGCCGCCGACCTCGCGCAGAACCGCGGGCGGCTGCTGGACGCGCGCCGCTACCTGCTCGACGCCGTGCGCCGCCAGCCCTACAGCCTGATCGCGTGGCGGCGGATCATGCGCCTCGCGCTCGTGACCGCCGATCGCCGCGGCGCCAGGGCGGCGGCCAAGCGCCTGCTCGAGCTCGACCCGATCGGCACGCGCGGAACGCTGCCGCTCGTCAGCCGGCTCGTGCTCTTCCAGGTGCCGGCGAGCGGCTCGGCGACGGCGACGGGCACGCCGCTGAGCCCGGCCTACCGGGCCGCGCCGGTGACGCCGACGCCGACCCCCTAGTGGCCCCTCCAGCGCTGGCGCCGAACCCCGCCGGCTGATCGCGCTCAGGTCACCGCGACGCGCAGGACGCCGAGCACGAGCAGCGTCGCGGCGGCGGCGGCGACGAGGACGAGGACGACCCCGACGACGAGCTCGGAGGGCAGCCAGCGCGAGCGCGCGCGCAGCCGCGCCGGACGCTCGCGCGGCAGCGTGCTGACGCGCGTCGAGGCCGGCCGCGCGGGCGCGCGGCGCCGGTCGCGCTCGATCGCCGGCTCGCGCGTGCGCGTGCGCTCGGGCCCGCGCTCGGGGGCCGCGGGCGAGGGCCGCCGCGCCGGCGCCGGGCCGGACGGGCGGGGGCGGGCGGCCGGGCTGCGCTCTGCGCGGTCGCTGCGCTCGAGGCCCGCCTCGCGGTCGCCCTGCTTGCGCCTCGCCTCACGCGCCCGGCGGCGCGCCTCGACGTCGTCGCGCAGCGCGGCCTCCTGCTCGCGGCGCTCCTGCTCGAGCGCGGCGCGGCGCGCCTCCTCCGCCTCGTGGCGGCGGGTCGCGCGATCGAGCGCTTCGCGCGCCTCGCGCTCGCGCGACCGCGCGCGATCCTGATCCTCGGCCGCGCGCTGGGCGGCGCGTGCGTCGGCCTCGGCCTTGGCGCGCTGGCGCGCGGACCGGGCCGCCTGCTCGGCCTCGGCGAGCGCCTGCTCGCGCGCCTCCCGGGCCTCGCGCGCGGCGCCCGCGCTGGTCGCCGACAGCTCCTCGATGCGCCGCTCGAGCGCCCTGCGCGCGGCCTCGCCGGCCAGCGCCTGCTGCTCGGCCGCCGTCGCAGCCACGACCGCGTCGTCCAGCCGCCGCTCGAGCTCGCGGCGGTCGCGCTCGTCCTCGGCGATGCGGACGTTCGCGCGGCGCACGTCCTCCAGCGCGTCGTCGAGGTCGCCCGTCAGCGCCCCTTCGAGCGCCGTCAGCCGGTCGAGCTCCGCGTGCGCGTCATCGAGCGCGGCCGCAAGCTCGCGCTGGATCTCGGCGTCCTCCTCGCTGCGCTGCCCCGTCTCCGCGCGGATCGCGCGCAGCTCGCCCGAGACGCGCTCGGCGATCGCCTGCGCGCCGTCGCGCTCCTCGGTGAGCGTGAGCCGCTCACCGTGCGCGGCTTCCAGTGCCTGCGACAGCGACGAGATCTGCGCGCGCGCCGCGTCGCGCTCGCCGCGCAGCGCGTCGATCGCGGCAGCGGTCTCGGCGCGCTGGTCGGTGAGCGCCTCGATCTGCGCGCGAGCGCTGTCTCGTTCGCCGGCGAGCGCAGCGAGCTCGTCGCCGCGCGAGCGCCCGCTGTCGCGCTCGGCTGCGAGCGCGTCGAGCTCGTCGCGGGCTCCCGCGAGCTGGCCGGCGAGCGCATCCTTCTCGGCAACGGCCTGCGACAGCCGCGCGGTCAGCGTCTCGACGTCGATGTCGGCGCCCTCGCGCTGCTCCGCGAGCGCGACGACCTCGGCGTCGGCGCGCTCGAGGCGGGCGGTCAGCGCATCGACGCGGTCCTGCGCCGTCGCGCGCTCCGCTTCGACCTGCTCGATGCGCGCGCGGGCGACCTCGCCCTCCCGCGTGAGCTCGGCGATCTGCTCGCCCAGGCTCGCGATCCGCTCCTCGGCCTCGGCGTCGCGCTCGCTCAGCGCGGCGATCGTGCCCTGGGCCTCGGCGCGCTGGCGCGTCAGCGTCTCGATCTGCGACTCCGTGCGCTCGCGCTCGGCGGCCAGCTCGGCGAGCAGCTCGTCGGTGCGGTCGCGCTGGATCGTGAGCGCCTGCACCTGCGCCTGCGCGCGGTCGCGCTGGCTCGTCGACGCGGTCGCCTGCTCGCGCGCCGTCGCCAGCTCGGCCGTGAGGCGGTCGATCTCCAGGCCGGCGGCTTCGATCTCCGCGCTCAGCGCAGCAGCCTGCTCGCGCGCCTCGGCGGCATCGGCGTGCGCGGCCAGCAGCGAGGCCGCGCGTTCGCCGCCGCGCGCACGCAGCTGCTCGTTCTCGGCCGCCGCGTCCTCGCCGGCCGCCACGGCCGCGTCGAGCTGTGATTGCAGCGCCGTCGCGCGCGTCTGCGCCTCTTCGATCTCCGTGCGCGCGAGCCGCAGCTCGGCGCCGAGCTCCTCGGCCTGGCGCGCCGCGGCCGCGCGGTCCTCTTCGGCGAGCATCGTGTCCGTGAGCGCGGAATCGAGCGCCGCCTCGGCCTCCGCGCGCGCCGCGATCGAGGTCTCCAGCTCGCCCGCGGTGCGCCGTGCGGCCTGCTGCGCGTCATCGAGCTCGGCCGCCTGTGCCTGCGCCTGCGCGCGCAGCCGTTCGACCTCCGCCTGCAGCTCGGCGCGTCGCTCGCCGGCCGAGCCGAGGCGCTCGGACAGCTCGGCGATCTCTGCCCGCGCGCCGGCCAGCGCCTCGTCGAGCGCGGCGGCCTCGGCCTGCTGGCGATCGTGCGCGGCGGCGCGTTCGGCGACGTCGCCGCCGAGGTCGATCATGCGCTGCTCGAGCGTCTCGCGGGCCGCAAGCGATGCGACGAGCTGCGCCTCGCCGGCGGCCACCTGCTGCTGCGCGGCCTGCAGCCGCGCTTGGAGCTCGGCCGCCTGCGCGCGCGCCGTCTCGGCCGCCTGCTGCTCGCCGCGTGCGCCGCTGCGCGCCTCGTCGAGCTCCGCGCGCAGCGTCTCGAGCGCCGCGCCGAGCTCGCTGCGCTCGGCGCGCACGCGCGCGAGGTCGGCGGTCGCGCTCGCCAGCGCCGCGCGTGCCGCCTCGCCCTCGTCGGCGTGCTCGGCGGCATTGCCGCGCGCGCGCGACAGCTCGCGCTCGCGCTCGGCGAGATCGGCGCGAGCGAGGCGCAGGTCGTCGGCGCGGCGGGCGGACTCGGCGCGTGCCGCGTCGCGCTCGGCCGCGTGCCCGGCGGCCTGCGCGAGCGCCTCGTCGCGGGCCTCGGAGACGGCCTGCGCGGCTTCGCGCTCGGCGGCCGCGGCCGCCTGCGCGGCCTCGCGCTCGGCGTTCGCGCGCGCCTGCGCGTCGGCCAGGGCGGCGGCGGCGATCTCCTGAGCGGCCTCGTAGTCGGCGCTCGCGCGCGCCTGCGCTGAGCGGGCGTCGGTCTCCGCGGCGGCGCGCGCGGCGGCGAGCTTGGCGGCACCCTCGGCGCGCGTCGCCTCGAGCTGCGCCGCGGCCTCGGCCTGCGCCTGCTCGAGCTGCTCGCGGGCATCCTCGCGCGCCTGCTCGAGCTCCGCCATGACCCGCTCGCGCGCGTCCTCGAGCTCCTGCGCGCGCTCGGCCGCGCGCGCCAGCGCGGCATCGCGCTCGCCGGCCTGGCCGCTGGCCTCGGCGCGGGCCGTGTCGAGCTGGCCGAGCAGCGCCTCCTCGTGCTCGCGCGCGGCCTGCGCGAGCTGCTCCTCGCGCTCGCGCGCGGCCTCGCGCAGCGCGGCTTCGCGCATCGCCGCATCGTCGCGCTCGGCCTGTAGCCGCGCGACGAGCTCGGCCTGCAGCTGCGCCTCGCGCTCGGCCGCCTGGCGGCGCGCGTCCTCGAGCTGCGCGTCGCGGTCGGCCTCGATCTGCGCCAGGCGCGCGGCGTGCTGCTCGCGCTCGGCCTCGAGCTGATCGACGCGCGCCGCCTCGAGCTCGGCCTCGCGCGTGGCGGCGTCGCGGCGCTCGGCCGCCAGCTGCTCGGCGCGCGCCGCCGCCTGCTCGCGCGCGGCCTCCAGCTCGCGAGCGCGGGCCGCCGATTGCGCGCGCGCGGCATCGAGCTGCGCCTGGCGCGCTGTCGCCTCCTCGAGCGCTGTCGCGAGCGCGGCCGCGTGCGCCGCCGCCTCGGCGCGGGCGGCCTCGAGCGCATGGCTGCGCCCGGCGGCCTTGAAGGCCGTCGTCTCGAGCTGGACCTCGAGCTGCTCGGCCCGCGCGGCGCGCGCGGTCAGCTCGGCGACCTGCGCCTCGAGCCCCGCCGCGCGACGCGCCTGCTCGTGCGCGGAGTGCAGCGCGACCTCGAGCTTCGTCGCGCGCGCGGCCTGCGCGCGCAGCCCCTCGAGCTCGCGGCGCAGCCCGGCGCTGCGCCCCTCGCCGCTCGCCGCGGCCGCCTGCGCGGCCTCGGCCTGCGCCTGCAGCTCTGCGACCTGGCGCTCGAGCGGCTCGAGCTCTGCGACGCGGGCTTCGAGGCGCTCGCGCAGGTTGCCCGCCCGCTCGGCCGAGCGCAGCGCGGCGACGCGCTGCTCGCGCTCGTCGTCGGCGGCCGTTCGAGCGGCCTCCGCCTGGTCGCGCAGCTCCTGCAGCTCGCGCTCGGCGGCGCGCGCCTGCCCGGCCGCCTCGTCGCCGATCGCGGCGGCCTGCTGGTGCTGCTCCTGCGCCTCGGCGAGGCGGCGCTCGGCCAGCTCGCGCGCCTGCGCCTCCTCCTCGTAGAGCGTCTCGGCGTCCTGTAGCGCCGCGCGCGCGGCGGCCAGCTCGGCGGTCGCGCCGGCGGCGGCGTCGCTCGTCGTGCCGTGCTGCTCGGTGAGCCGCGCCAGCGCTTCGCGCGCGCTGTCGCGATCGGCCTCGAGCTCGCGCATGCGCGCCGTCGCGCCCTCGTCGAGCTCGGCGAGCTCGGCCTCCAGCGCGGCCACGCGCGTGCCCGCGTCCTGCAGCTGCTTCGCGCGCTCTCGCGTCTCGGCTGCCTGGCGCTCGTGAGCCTCCGCTGCCTGGCGCTCGAGCTCCTGCACCTGCCCTTCGGCCTCGGCTGCACGCGCCGCGAGCTCGAGCTCGCGGCGTTCGAGCTCCTCGGCGCTGCGCGCCGCACTCGCCTCGAGCGCGGCGGCGCGGTCGCTCTCGGCGCGCAGCTGCTCGGCGGCACGCGCGAGCGCGGCCTCGGCCTGCGCGCGCTCGGCGGCAAGCGCCTGCTCGTGCGCCGCCGCCGCCTCGCCCGCCGCCCGCTCGCGCGCGTGCGCGGCCTGCTCGAGCTCGGCGATGCGCGCGACGAGCCGCTCGGACTTCGCGCCGGTCCGCTCCAGGCGCTTGGTCTGCGCGAGCGCCTGCTCGTGCGCGGCGCGCAGCTCGGCGAGCTCGGCGAGCGCCTGCTCGGAGCGCGCCTGCGCGGCGTCGTGCTCGTCGCGCGCGGCCGTCAGGTCGCGCTCGAGATCGGGGACGCGCTCGGCTGCCGCGGCCCACAGGCGCTCGAGCTCGGCGATGCGCTCGCTCAGCTCGGCGACCTGCCGCTCGGCGGACTCGCCGCGCGCCGCTCGCTTCGTGGCCTGCGCGAGCTCGCGCTCGAGCTCGCCCACGCGCCCGCGCGCCGCCTCGGCGCGCTCGGCGGCCTCGCGCCCCGCGGCAACCGCCTTGTCGCGCTCGGCTTCGACGAGCTTGGCGGCCTGCAGCTCGCGCGCGGTCTGCGCGGCGCGCTGGTCGGCCTCCTCGTGTGCCGCGGCGGCCTCGGCCGCCAGCGCCCGCGCTTCGAGCAGCTCCTGCGAGCGCTCGCGCGCCTGCGCCTCGGCCTGGTCTCGCGCCTGCTCGAGCGCCTGCGCCTGGCCGCGCGCACGCTCGAGCTCGGCCTGCGCGGCCTGCACCGCCAGCGCCTCGGCCGCGGCCTGCTCGCGCGCGGCGGCGAGCTCGGCCTGCGTCGCGGCGACCGCACGCTCGTGCTGCTTGGCGAACGCCGCGCGGTCGCGCGCGATCTGGCGGCGGGCGCTCTCCTGCGACGCCTGGATCGCGGCCGCCGCTCGCCGTGCCTCGAGCTTGGTCTCCTGGCCGCTGGCGCTCGCGCGGACCGCCGCCTTGTCGGCCTCGGCGCGCGCCGCCGCAGTCGTCGCTTCGGCGCGTTCGGCGACCTTGCGCGCCTCGAGCCGGGCCTGCTCGACCTCGCGCGCGGCGCGCTCGACCTCGGTCTCGGCCTCCGCGCGCGCCTGCTCGGCCTCGGCTGCGGACCGCTCGATCTCCGCCTGATGCTCCTCGCGCGCTCGCGCGATCGCGTGCTCGGCCGCCTTGGCCGCCCGCTCGACCTCGTCGCGGCTCTGCTCGCGCGCCAGGGCGATCGCGCGCTCGGCCTCCTGCTGGACCTGCGCCGCCGCCGCCTCGCGCTCGGCGCGCTCCCGCTCGGCCTCCCGCGCGGCCCGCTCGGCCTGGGCTTGGCTGCGGTCGATCGCCTGCTCGGCCTCGCGGGCGGCGTGCACGACGGCCGCCTCGGCCTCCGCGCGCGCGGCCTCGATCGCCGCCTGCGCCTCGTGCCCGGCACGCTCGGCCTCCGCCCGGCCTGCGGCGCGCGCCTGCTCGATCTCGCTCTGGGCCTCGCGCGCGGCCGACACCGCCTCGGCGCGTACCGCGCGGACGTCGCGCTCGCGCGCCGTCATCGAAGCGGCGAGCTGCTCGCGCGCCTCGCGCTCGGCGGCCACGCGCTCGTCGAGGCGCATGCGCGCTGTCGCGATCTCGTCGCGCGCGAGACGGGCGGCCTCCTCGGCCTGCGCGCGTCCGCGCTCGAGCGCCGCGATGCGCTCGCTCAGCTCACGTGCGTGGCGCTCGCCGCCGCGAACCGCGGCTTCGGTCCGCGAGCGCAGTCGGGCGAGCTCGTCGCGCGCCTCGCGCGCAGCGTGCTCGGCGGCGCCGCGCGCCGCGCGCTCGGCCGCCAGGCGCTGCTCCAGGCGCGCCATCGCGTCGCGCCGCTCGACGGCGGCACGCTCGGCGTCCTCGTGGCGGCGGCGCTCGTCGAGCAGCGCGGCGGGCGCGCCGTCGGCTGGCTGCGCAGCGCGCGGGGGCGGGGGCGGGGCCTTCGGGCGCCGCACGACCTCCTGCGGGCGCGGCAGGTCGACGATCCCGCCGCCGGTCTCCATCGCGAAGGCGAGGTGCGCGTCCTCGAGCTGCGCCGCGGGGACGGAGAACGCCGCCCGCCACGGCGGCGGGTCCGGGCCGGCGTGCGGCGCGGCGTCGTCGGGCCCCGGCAGCGGCGTGAGGCGACGCGTGCGGCGGCCGTCGTCGAGCAGCAGCATCGGCGGCGCGAGCCGCTCGCGCGACGGCGCTCGCCAGCGGCCGGAGATGCGCAGCAGCACCGTGCCCGATCCCGCCACGACGCGCTCGAAGCGTTCGACCTCGAATTGGGGTGGGGGGCTCAAGTGGGCTCGGAGTCTAGGTCCGCCAGCGCTTCGACGGCCTGCGCCAGGACGCGCTCAGGCGACGCGCTCGCGTCAAGCACGCGGACGCGCTGGGGATTGCCCGCCGCAAGCTCGTCGTACGCGCGGGCGATCGATTCGAAGAACGCCAGCGCCTCGCGCTCGAGGCGGTCGGGAGCCTCGTCGCGTCCCTGCTGGCGCGCGCGTCCCGTGGCCGGGTCGACGCGCAGCAGCAGCGTCCGGTCGGGCCGCAGGCCGCCGGTCGCGAAGTCGTTGAGCGCGGCGATCCGCTCGACGCCCAGCCCGCGCCCGGCGCCCTGGTAGGCCAGCGACGAGTCGACGAATCGGTCCAGCAGCACCCACGTTCCGCCCGCCAGCAGCGGCTCGATCCGCTCGTCGACGAGCTGCGCGCGCGCGGCCGCGTACAGCAGCGCCTCGGCGCGCGGATCGCAGCGCAGCGCGGGGTCCTTGACGAGCGTCCGGATGTGCTCCGACAGCGCGACGCCGCCCGGCTCGCGCAGCAGCGTCACCGGGCGCCGGCGGCCCAGCTCGTCGTGCAGGGCGACCGCCAGCGTCGACTTGCCTGCCCCGTCGAGGCCCTCGATCGTGATCAGGCGTCCGTGCACCCACGCGACGGTACCGTTCGCGGGTGATGCTGCCGGGCACCGAGCGCCACCCCCACGCCCGCGCGGTGCTGACCGCGGCGCTGCCCCCGTCCGGCGCGCCGAGCCACGCCTACCTCTTCTGCGGCCCCGCGGGCAGCGGCAAGCGCACCGTCGCGCGCGCCTTCGCATCGGCGCTGCTGACCGACGGCGCGCCCGACCCGGCGGGCGCCGCCGCGCGCGTGCAGCACGGCGTGCACCCCGACCTGACGTGGGTCGCGCCCGCCAATGCGGCCGGGATCCTCGTCGGCGACGTCGACGAGGCGGTCGTCGCGGGCGCGGCGCGCACCCCGTTCGAGGCCACCCGGCGCGTGTTCGTCATCGAGGACGCCGACGAGCTCAACGACCAGGCCGCCAACCGGATGCTCAAGACGCTCGAGGAGCCGCCCTCCTTCGCGCATCTCGTCCTGCTGACCAGCCGCCCGGGCGAGGTCCTGCCGACGATCGCCAGCCGCTGCCAGCCGGTGCGCTTCGACGCCCCGAGCGTCGAGGAGATCGCGGCGCGGCTGGGGCGCCACGGCGTTCATCCCGGGCTCGCCGACGCGTGCGCGCGGCTGGGGCTCGGCGACGCCGCCCGCGCGCTCGCACTGGCGCTCGGCGACGGTCCCGCGCTGCGCGCCGGTGCCGAGGCGGTCGCGCGGGGTGCGCTGCGCGGCGAGCTCGCCGGCCGCCCGTGGATGGCGCTGCTGGCGCAGGCCCGCGCCGCCGGCTCGGCCGCCGCAGCGCAGGTCGAGCAGGTGCTCGAGTCCGAGCTCGAGTACGCGGTCGGCAAGGACCACGGGCGCATGCGCCGCGAGGCGGGCGAGCGCGCCAAGCGCGCCGCGCGCCGCGCGCAGACGGCGGCGCTGGACCACGGCCTCGCGCTCGTCGGGCTGTGGCTGCGCGATGTCGCCTGCGTGATCGACGGCGCCCCCGAGCTCGTGCACCACGCAGATCGCGCGGCGCAGCTGCGCGAGGACGCCGAGCGCGGCGCCGGCGCCGCCGCGCTGCGCACCGCTCAGCAGCTGACCGAGGACACGCGCGCGGCGCTCGCGCTGAACCCCAACGAGGAGCTCGCGCTCGACGCGCTCGGCTCGCGCCTGGCGCGCGTCCTCTCCTAGGCCCCCGCGATCGGGCCGAGGTTCGGCTCGGCGTCATGCAGCGTGAAGGCGCGAAAGCGCGAGAAGTGGCGGTGGCCGGGCCCGTGGAAGTCCGCCGAGCCCGTCGTCAGCAGCCCGAGCTCGGCGGCCAGGCCGGTCAGCAGCAGCGTCTGCCGGCGATCGTGGGTGGCGTAGAAGGCCTCGACGCCGTCCAGCCCGGCGCCGTGGAAGCGCACGAGCGTGTCGCACACCTCCGTCGGCGACCACAGGTCGAAGAACGGGTGCGCCCAGACCGCCACGCCGCCGGCCGCGTGGATCGCGTCGATCGCCTCGGGCACGGTCGGCGTCTCGCGGCGACAGTAGGCCGGGCAGCCGGGCACGAGATAGGCCTCGAGGAACGCCGAGGGGTCGGCCAGGCCGGCGGGCTCGAGGCGCGCGCGGTTGGCGGCGATCGCGGCCGCGGCGAGGTGCGGGCGCCCGACCGGGCGGCCCGCGGCGATGCGCGCGTCGAGCGTCGCGCGATCGGGTTCGAAGCCCAACTCGCACAGCAGCGCCGCCATCCGCTCGATCCGCGCGGCGCGATCGGCGCGCCAGCGCGCGAGCGCCTCGCCGAGCGCCGCATCGGTGTGGTCGATGCCGTACCCGAGCACGTGGAAGTCCTCGCCACCCTCGTCGACGGTCGACAGCTCGACGGCGGGCACGAGCGCGATCCCGTGCTCGTGCGCGGCCGCGAGCGCCTCGTCGACGCCGTCGACGGTGTCGTGGTCGGTCAGCGCCAGCAGCTTCACGCCCGCGCCGGCCGCCGCGGCGACGACGGCGGCCGGCTCGAGTGAGCCGTCCGAGCACGTCGAGTGACACTGCAGGTCGAACTCCGGCGGCGCGTCGCGCGTGCTCACCCCGCGCAGCTTGTCCGAATCCGCAGCGAATAGCGTTGCCGCATGGCTCGCGCACTCGTCGCACCCGATTCCTTCAAGGGCACGCACGGCGCGGCGGCCGTCGCCGACGCGCTCGCCCGGGGGCTCGAGGACGCGGGCTGGGAGGCCGATCGCTGCCCGGTCGCCGATGGCGGCGAGGGCACGATGGCGCTGCTCTGCGAGGCGCTCGGCGGGCGCCTGATGGCGGTCCGCGCAGCGGACCCGCTCTCACGCACGGTCGATTGCCATGTCGCGATCGCCGGCAGCACGGCGATCGTCGAGGTGGCGCAGGCGTCGGGCCTCGGGCTCGTCGCCGAGGACGAGCGCGACGCGTGGGCGGCGTCGAGCTTCGGCACCGGCGAGCTGATCCTCGCCGCGGTCGCGGCCGGTGCCGAGGAGATCCTCGTCGCCGCCGGCGGCAGCGCGACGACCGACGGCGGGCGCGGCGCGATCGACGCGATCCGCGCGGGCGGCGGGCTCGGTGCGGCGCGCCTGGCGGTGCTGTGCGACGTCGAGTGCGCCTACGAGGACGCGCCGCGCGTCTTCGGCCCGCAGAAGGGCGCCGACGCGGCGACCGTCGCGCGCCTCGAACGGCGGCTGGAGCAGCTCGCCGGCGAGCTGCCGCGAGATCCGCGCGGCGTGCCCGCGACGGGCGCCGCCGGCGGCCTGTCGGGTGGCCTGTGGGCGGCGTTCGGGGCCGAGCTTCTCCCCGGCGCCGCGGCGGTGCTCGACGCGCTCGGCGTCGATCAGCGCCTGCGCGCATCGCAGCTCGCCATCGCGGGCGAGGGCTGCCTCGACGAGGGCAGCTTCGGCGGCAAGATCGTCGGCGAGCTCGTGCGCCGCGCGCATGCTGCGGGGGTGGCGCTCCATGCCGTCGTGGGCACGAGCCGGCTGACGCACGAGGAATGCGAGCGCGCGGGCATCGAGCGGATCTGGGAGGCGTCGACGCTCGAAGAACTTGAGGCGGTGGGGCGCGAGCTGGCCGTCGTCGCGCGCTCGTCGGCGTCTGACCGGCCGCAGCGACGGCGGTAGGATGCGCGGTCGTTGCCGACGTAGCTCAGCTGGTAGAGCACTTCACTCGTAACATTGGGGCGCATTGGCATAGGACCGCGAATTGACCCGCAAATAACCACCTTCTTGCGACGGAGAAGCATTAGCGGTTCTGTCCACGGTTCCAATTGTTCTGCTCTCGCTAGTTCGTAGCAAGCCGTCCGAAGTCCGCCGTAGGCTCCCGCAATGCCCGCCGCTTCTGTGATATTGCCCTCCTCCCCACAGCAGCCAGAGCACAACGAGGTTCGGCTCCCGACCATCCAGGCTCTTATCGAGTTGGGCTGGTCAGAAGGGCAACTTCAATGGGCGCCCGAGTGGCGGATTCCGAAGACGCCGCATGACTCCGCCAAGCGCGAGCACAGCTCGAGTTTCGAGTCGTGGCCCGTTGATCTGGTCATCTTTGATTCGGAAGAGCACGCTGGCGAGTGGGAGCACGTCCTGGCGATCCTCGAGTTCAAGGAGCCAGACCTCGAGCAGGGGCAGAGCCAGCTCGAGATCTACCTGAGTCGCGAGCCGCGAGCGAAGTACGGCTACTGGACCAATGGCTGCGCCAGCATCGCCGTCTACAAGCTTCCCGACGGGACGGTTCAGGTCGTTAAGGGCGCGCCCCTTCCTCGGCCCACAGACAACCTCTCAAAGCCGTCCGCGAAGCCCCTCACCTACAACACGCTCAAGCCACCGACCGAGCGTGAGCTCAAGGGCGTCTTCAAGCGTCTTCTTGACGCGATCGTCGCCGAGGACAGTCGGTCAACGCGGCCAGACGATCAGCTCAACGAAATTTGCAACCTTCTGCTTCTCAAGCTCGACTCGGACTCCAACGGAAGCGACGCGCCCGACGAACCCGTTTCATTTCAGCTCGCCGAGAAGGAAGAGCTGACCGCCGAGCGGGTGCGGCAGCAGTTCGAGGACATGCGGATGCTCCGCACCGACGTGTTCGCAGAGTCGTCGGATCGAGAGCTAATCCTCGATGACCACACCATTCAACAGGCGGTCTACGAGCTGTCGCCGTTGAAGCTGATGGACATGGGCGCCGACGCGGTCTCCTCAGCATTTCAGGTCTTCCGCAGAGCCAATCTCAAAGCGGGCGAGGGGCAATACTTCACGCCTCGGCGCGTGATCGACAGCGCAGTGCGGATCATGGACATCACGCGGCAGGACAAGATCATCGACCCCGCCTGCGGAACGGGCGGATTCCTGATCGAGGCGTATCGGTCGGTTGCTTCGCGTGGTACCGGTTCGATGTCGCAAGCGAACGCGCGCACCTTCGCCCACAAGCAGATCTGGGGCGTGGACAAGGACGCGATCAACGTGAAGCTCGCGCGAGCGATCCTCGTCATTCTCGGCGACGGATCAGCGAATATCCACGTCGGCGATTCGCTACGCGCACACCGCTGGCGCGATGACTACCCACAGCTCGAGCAGCCGCTCAAGGACAGCTCCTACACGGTCGTGATCACGAACCCACCGTTCGGACAGCGGCTCAAGGTCTCACCGACCGATGCGAAGCGCAACGAGTACACGATCGCCAATGCAGCGGCCGGCGGAGGACAGAACCAGTACGCCTCGCTTGAAATCGGCCTGATCTTCCTCGAGCGATCTTTCCGCCTCTTGCGCAAAGGAGGAAGACTCGGAATCGTCCTGCCCGAGACCTACTTCTTCTCGCCAACGTACAGCTGGCTTCCTAGCTGGCTCGAGGGACGTCTCGCGCTACGCGGGATCCTCAATATTCCCATGGAGGCTTTCCAGGGCTTCTGCAGGGCGAAGACGAACTTCTACATCTTCGAGAAGGTCTAATGCACAGACCAGCATGGTTCCGCGACGACGAGGTCGTTGTGTCCTACGCGCCGACGTGCGGCATCAACAAAGACGGCGAAGAGCTGTATGTCATCAACCCGAAGACGGGGAAGAGGACGGAGAAGATCAACGATCGCCTGGGCGAGGACATCGGGGCCATCCTCGAGGGCACTGCGACCGAGACGACCCGATGGGTACCCCTCGCGGATTTCAAGGCGAGCGGGATCGCGGTTCCCAACTACTACGACCCGCGAACAGTCGCCGACTACGAAACGGACCTTGCAGAGACGTGGCCCGAGCTGCGCTCGATAAGCCTCGGCGAACTGGTGGACTCAGACAGGCTCACGATTCACGGCGGGCACGGCAGCCCCTCCGCTGATATGCGGACGGGAACCGTGCCCTACATCAAGGTCTCAGATCTGAGGGCGGGTCAGGTCAACATCAACCCGACGAACCGTGTCACCGAAGTCGTCGCCCGCAAGTTTTGGCATGGGCCTGACTCGGGACTCGCGCCTTACGATCTGATCACACCAGCGCGCACGAGCAAGAACATAGGCGACTTTGCAGTTCTCATGCCCGGCCAAGAGCGAGTCGTCTTGACCAAAGAAATGCTGGTGATGAGACCAGGCTATGAGGCCGAGTTCGACGTCTTCTATCTGCTCTGGGCGATGTCCCTCAAGATTGTGCGTCAGCAATGGCAGCGAATCGTTTTCATGCAGACGAACCGCGAAGACACGGGCAGCCGATATCGCGAGATCCAGATTCCGCTGGCACAGTCGCGCGATGAGTGCGACAGGATCGCCGAGCCATTCAGGCGGTACTACGAGGGGACCGCCAGACTACGCACGGAGTTCCTCGAGTACCTCTCGACCGACGAGCACCACCACGTGTTCTTGTCGAGCACCGAAGCAGTGATCGAAGAAGCAGAGGAAGCGGCGGAAGACCCCGCTCTCGACGTCGAGATCTAGTCGCTGCCCTGCAGCCGATCTTCGGCAGACCGTACGACGCTACTGGCGGGGCTACCAAGCCCATCACAGATCCGAAGCAGATTGCCGTAGCTGACGTTGACCTCGCCTCGCTCGCACGCACTGATGTATCGCGAGTTCATGCCGCCGGCGATGCGATCACTCAGAGCTTCGAGGGTCAGATCTCGATCAACACGAGCCGCGCGCAGGGCGGCGCCGAGGGCGGCGTGATGGGGCGACTTGGCAGGCATCCCCCGCCACGGTCGCGATGACGCGGTCAGGCGTCCACCACATATATATAGTGCTGCGGCAACTACGAAAGGCGGCGACGCAATGGTCAAGATGTGTGCGGCGGCGATGATCCTCGCCCTCTTCCTGAGCTCGTGCGGAGGCGCGGACAAGGCGGAGCAGAGCACGACCGAGCCGCCGAAGTCGGAGACGGTGGCGGCTCCGAAGACGAGTGCCGAGCCAAAGCCGAAGAAGAAGACCACTTCGAGCGGGCGCAAGGAGGCTTACGCAGCGGTCAAGGCGGTCTACGGAGCGACGTCGACACCGAGCCATCGATGCGAAGCCGTCGACCCCATCTTCATGGACGAGTACAAGAGCGATCTCGCGACCATCTCTATGAACGTGAAGCCCACCGACTCATGCGAGAGCTTGGCCGAGATGAACGGCGATCCTGGCCTTCTCGAGGGGACGCTCAAGAGTGCGTCTTTCTACGCTGCAAGCACCCAGCCAGCCAAGGACATCGCGAACGGCCGCGACCTGTGGGAGTTCGCACTCGAGGGCGGAGAGTCCAACCCTTGCGAAGGCGAGGGCGTGGTGTTCCAGGCGGCACGAACGGGTGCGAAGTGGCTGATCGTGAACGGCGGCTGCGATGCGACGATCGCTGAGAACTACTCAGTTCCCGACGACGCAGCGGAGTAGCGAGCTGGGCACTCACCCGAACTCAGGTCCCCCTCCGCCCCCAAAGGGGGGACGCGCGCGGGCGCGCTGGGGCGTTTCGTCCAAAATTGTCTTTTAAGACACAAGACCGATCCCCCTTCGGGGTCTCGGCGCGCCGTCGTCGCGCCTGATCGTCGCCTGCCCCCGGTTCCGCGAGCCGCTGCGTCCTTCGGACGGTCGGCGTCGCGTCCCGATTGCAGTCTCGATCGCGCTGGGCGCGTGGCGCTGCCGCGCCCAACCAGACACGAAATGCCCCGACAGTGTCGAGGACAGGCGTTGGACGGGCACTGATCAGGCGGGCGAGCCGATCAGCAACGAGAGACCATCCTCGAGCGCAAGAACCCGAGCGAGTCCGACCCCTTCGACCGTCCACCCGTCGTTTCCGTAGACGACCTCCAGGGCTTCCCCTCGAGCCTCAGCCGCCAGCGCCGAGCGGTGATCCCTTCGAGCTTTTCGCAGCGACGTGAAGGACAGACCCCACGAATGCGAGCGCGTGAAGATGTGTCCCCTCAGCCCGAGATATTCGAGAGCGCGACGCTTGCGACGCCAGGCCACGCAACCCAAACACCGACAACGGAGCAGCGAGGCGTACTCGAAAGACTCATCATCGCGGTAGGCGACGCACGGAGTTAGAAGACCAAGTTCGATCTCATCAGGGCAGTCGGGAGAGCCGGCGAGCCATTGGAGAGCATCGAGCTCGCAGGCGTCGAACGCATCAGCTTGCGAGCACGCTTCCTTTTCGGCGCGTTCATCTTCGAGACCCAGCACCTTCGAGGCCAGGCTTTCATAGTGGCGGGCGAGGGGACCAGCGGCGGAATCGACGAGAGCGCTTAGCGATTTCGTGAGGTACTTGCCCAGATAGGCGGCGTACATCGCGCCGGGGTCTGCGGAGTCGGGTAGGCGTTGGCCACGGAAGACTCGCTTGACGTGGCAGCCCTTCTCTTTGGAGCTGTACGCATGGCGGTAGCCATCCAGGCTCGCGGCGGCCAGATCGGTGGCGGCTCGCAGATCAGCATCCGAGTAGAGACCGAGCAGCAAGAGATGGTGATGGACCAGGCCCCGAGATTGGAATTCGGCGACTCGCAAGACCTTGACGTCAGAGGCAGATTTGGCGCCCGCGCGCGCGTCAGAGCGAGAAGCGCCGGCAGCCAAGAGCCGCGCGTGTTCGCGTTCGCGGAGGATCCGCTTGAGGCGACGGAGCCAGTCGGAGTAGAGCGCGCCCGAGGCAGCATTGAATGAGGCAGCTCGCTCGTAGTCGAAGCGCTCAGTAAAGACGGGGGCGCCGACGTGTTCAGCAGTCGGAGCCTTGCGTATGCCTTTGCCGTCGAGGGCGTAGTGCGGACAGGAGGCGAAGCCTTCGGAGGCCATGGAGTCGGCCGTGAGCGTCACGAAGGTCAGCGGGCGGTCAGCTTGGAGAGTTTCCATAGCCACCCGATAGAGGTCACGTCGATAGCGGCGGGAGCAGTGAGGACAGACGCGCTCTCGGCGATTGCCACAGGGACGAGCGAACGAGCGCTTGCCGCCATCGAGGAAGAGTTCGCCCGTCGAGGTATCCACCAGCTCGCGGCCGGCCACCCCTTGAGCGTGGATCAAGACCGGTTGCGCGCAGACGTGGCCAGCTCGCGCAGCGCCACGGATGAATTCCGGCATGGCCTCGTATTTCGTTTCTCGGAGCTTGCGAGGGTTAGGGCGTTCCGCCAGAGTCGGCGGGAGCGAGTCGGCAAAGCCCAGCCCGAAGGCGAGGGCGATTTTGTCGACATCGTCGTTGAGGCAGAAAGACTCTTCGCAGATCAGATCCTTGGGAACCGCGAAGGCGTCGGGGGAGATCCCGTTCCAAGTCGCCAGCGCAGCGGTCATCGCTCGAGTCGCCTCCACTCTTGGATGCCTGCAGCGATCGAAGCAGCCACGTCCTCGCTCAGCGGGCGTGCGCAGACGACGCAGCGAGGGACCATCTCGGCGTAGTGATCGATTCGCCCGCGGTAGAAGCACAGGGGGTTGTTGCAGGCGTAGATGCCAGGGCGGTGCAACATCATGAGGTCTCACCCCAGGCGGCGCTGAATTCCTCGCGCTTGTGCTCAGTCCATAAAGCGAAACACGAGGGGCAGTCCTTACCGCCGTCTGGATGGCTGCGATGCGATGCACAGGTCATGAGCGCTTCGCGCTTATCGAGAGCGACGGCCAACGGATCTATGCGGACGTAGGCGTTGTACTTGTACCCACCTAGCAAGTGCGGCTGATGCTCGAGACGCCAAGCGTGAGCGCGATCGACAATCTCTTGGCGCGCATCGTCATCGAGCCAGTACGAGCGGAAGCGAGTAGCTTTGCCGCCCTCCTCGCCGATCAGATAACCAACACCAGGCGTGTCTCCCAGCTTGTGAGCATCGGCGCCGAGATTCCGCACAGCTTCGTCTCCGAGCACCGTAATGGCTTGGGCTTCGGTACCGCAGCGGTAAGCGATCCGATACGCCATGTTGTCGCGGACATTTGTGTCGATGGTTGTCGCGTCGGTCTTCTGGCTGCAGAAGATCGGCACCACGCCGGCCGCCCGGCCTACTTGGACGAGCTCGCGGAGCAGTCGATTCGCCTCTTTCGCCTCTGCACCACCAGCGCCAGTAATGCGGGAGATCTCGTCGATGATTACGACGATTACGGGTGCATCGGGACCAGGCGTAATCTTCGATTGCCCTTGCTCTCGGAGCACGTCGTAGCGCTCGTCCATGATGCTCACGAGATCAGTGAGCATCTCGCGCGCCTCCTGAGGAGTAGTCGCAAAACGCTTAGCGCACGGAGACCAGCGAGCTTGCTCAGCACCCTTCTTAGCGTCGACGAGCCAGAGTTCGACGTCACGCATCAGCGCCGTGGCGGCGAGGATCTGGGCGAGCCCGCCAGACTTACCCGACCCAGGAGAGCCGGCCACGAGAAAAGACTTCTCGAACAGCGGCAGGGTCACCGGCTCGCCCGTCGAGGAGTAGCCGACGATCAGGCGTTGAGAACAGGGAGCGCCAGCCGCCATGCTGACGAGTGGGGTAGCGGGCAAAGGATCGAGGTAGAGCGGGTCGTCCTTTCCGATCACGGTCATGGTCGCGCGATGCGCTCGGCGAGGGTCGCGCTCGACCATGAGTGAGGAAGCTCGATAGGCGACGGCGAGAGATTCCGCCTGCTGATCAATGCTCTCCGCGGTGAGCCCGCGCGGTAGCTTGAGGTTCCAGCGGAAGGAGCCGCCCCCGAAGTTCTCAGAGCGGGTGATTGCAGGGACGCAGACCTTGCCGCGGCGATCCTCTACGGACAGGCCGAGAGCCTCGGCGTGTTCTGGCCACGAATCGCGAAATCGGCAGAGAGCGCGGTATGAAGCGTGTTTCTGACGTTCAGTGCTGGACAACCAGCGACGAGCCACCAGGGCGGCAAGCGGCAGACCTATCAAAATCCCCCACGAGGAAGACAGCGCCCAGGCGGGGACGACCAACGCCAGGAGGGGCGAGATCTCCCAGCGGTAACGCCAGAGCGAGCGCGGGAGTACTACGAAGAAGACGCGACCGACGGCGTAGCCGAGAGCGGCCGATCGTTGATCAAAATGAGGAGAGCTGGTCTCAGAAGCGGGGCGAGGAACGGGAGAAGCGAAGGGGTTTAGTGACATTTAACCCCCTAAAGCCGACCATGAGGGACACGAACAGCCCCCACGGTCGGCTCGCTGGGAATGGCACGCTTACGGAGCTTTCACCCCCTTCGCGGCCTCGCCGATTTGGACACCTTCCGCAGAAAGTGAACAAGCCGAGAGGTTCTTACCGTCGTTGGGCTGATAGAGCAGCCCCGACAGACCAACGAAACGGATGGGAGAGCCAGGCATGATGTCTGCGGCCCCAGAAATCTCGGGAGCTTTCACCACCATCTGATCTATGCCGTAGTCGCCGAATACACCGATGGTGTAGCGACTAAGCGGTTTGCCGTCGTCGGTGAATTTGCGTTCTTTCGATGTGAAGTCTTGAACGGGCTGAATGCGTGCGGCCAAAACGAAGACTTGAGAGGAGAGAGAAGGTAGATCAAAGCGTACCATAATGGTCTCACTATGCCTTAATTGATGGTCTGTGTCCAAATATTGGCGCTGATCGGTCTATTTCTGCATACTCAAAGTATTATGGCACGATCAATTAGCCTTTCCCTCCTTCCTCTTCTTCTGCTCCTAGCATGGATTCTTGTTCCCTATGCGAGTGCGGAACGTCCGCAGCCACCAGCCGGTTACTGCGAATATGCCTACGGTCACGACCCGACGGCTGCCGACCCAGACGCGAATGCCGTTTATTGGGTCGCACCATGTAATACGTACGGCACGCCAACAGCTTGCCCCGCGAATATCCCAGCGGGATCAGTCTGCGTCCAAGGCCCAGACGACGCCAACACCGGCGAGGCGTCCTACTACTTGGATGCTGAGCCGACCACTCCCACGGAACCGAGCGGCCTAGATCCCGATTACCGGTGTCCTACTGAGCTGCCGCCAGGGTGTGTGTGCATGATTTCCGACCCGCCTGACAACGGGCCGCCAGTGAGCTATGAAAGCGTCCACTGTCATGCCCCCGAAGACAATGAACCTACGAATGGGGACCCTCAGCCTCCGTCAGGCGGAGCACCAGCAACACCCACCGGGGCAAGCGGTCCACCGCCGCCAGCGTTCCAGCCGTTCGTAAGCCCTCCGCCACTGACGGCATCCTCCGCACCCACATTGAATGTCACGGGTGCGCCAAGAGATCCAGGGCAGAATGCCGGCGTGGTAAACCACATCGTCGTCAAGGCGGAGCGTGCTACGAAAGTCGAGTGCTGGGTGGCGGTCACAACGTCCAGCTATACAAGCGATCGACCATTGGATTGCTCAAGCGCGATCGGCGGCGAAACTCGGTTCGATATCACCACGATTGCGGGAGCGAAGTTCGAGCTGTCGGTCGTCGCCACCAACGAGTCTGGGCAGCCCGCGCAGTATGCGAAGGTCTGGACTGGCAACCACGACTTCAAGGGTCCTCTGAGCTTCAAGCTCGGAACGATCAAGAAGGGCAAGCTGGTTCTGCCAGCGTTATGCGAGGACAGCCGAGGCTGTGCCGCCGGCGCCTGGACAGTCCGCACGACAGGGAAGCGCCCGGTAACGATCGCGCGCGGTGCCATGACCATGGCAACCCCCTACAAGCTCGGTCGTCACTTCCGAGGCAAGATCAACAAGAAGGGTCGCGCCAAGCTAAGGACGATGCGTTCTCGATTCTCGGTTTCGATCAGGATCAACATTGCGAAGAGCGAGAACCCAGCCAAAGCGCGCTACGTCACGTATCCCGTGACCGTCAAGAACTACGACAGGCGGTAGGCGGAACTCAGCCATCAGTCTGTTCAGCGGGGCGGGCGGTCAGCTCGTCCCGTTCCTGTTCTTTGCCCTAGCTCTACG
The DNA here is from genome assembly GCA_963729125.1 of uncultured Actinomycetes bacterium. Classification (GTDB taxonomy): domain Bacteria; phylum Actinomycetota; class Thermoleophilia; order Solirubrobacterales; family Solirubrobacteraceae; genus CADCVQ01. The sequence goes on along the minus strand of CAVSML010000007.1, from coordinate 138,183 downwards.
GCGAGCGGCCTCGACGTCGGTTTCAACGCCTGCGACTGACGGGGCGTCGCGATCCATGAAGTGGATATAGCGGTCGAGCGTGAAGCCAGGGGTAGCGTGGCCCATCATGCGCGAGATCCTGGCGATATCGACCCCAGCGTTGATCTGATTCTGCGCGAAGGTGTGGCGCAGCATGTGGGGGGTGACGTGACCGATCATGGCGGTCTTAGCGGCCGGCTGCAGAACGCGACGACTCCAATAGCGATGGTCGCGAATGACGCCGTCTGGCCAGAAGATCAAAGCGTCGGGGGAGACATCTACACCAGCTGCCTTTCGCGAACGGTAGAGCTCGCGGAGCAGCGCATTGACTTGCGGGGAGCACTTGAGCGAGCGGGCGGCTTGTGGAGTCTTGCCGAAGCCCTCAATCGACCCCTCCGCCTTGAGAGCACGCTCGAGGACGACGGTCGATGATTGCCAGTCGCGCCATCTCAGGACCGTCGCCTCACCGAAGCGAAGGCCGAGCATGCACAGCAGGGATCCCATGGGGCGTTCTGCCTCAGGGAGAGCGGCAACGAGCTTTGCGTACTCGACGGTTCCTAGTGCCTTCGGTTTCTTGGGATCAGCCTTGATCTTGAGCTTCTTGGACTTGGAGCGCGTGTCGGCCGGGCTTCGTCCTTTGTATTTCCCAGTACTCGAGGCGTAGGCGTAGATAGAGCGCACCTGGGCGATGTGCCCGCTGATCGTGCCTCGGCTGAGCTTGGCGAAAGCAGGAGGAGCGACCTCGATCGAGCCAGTTAGCTTCGCGTCGATGTAGGCGTGCAGGTCGTCTTCAGTAATGGAGTCGAGCGGACGATCAGCGAAGAGCGGAAGAAGGTGCTTGTCGAGCGTCGACCGATAGCGGCTCATGAGGGACTCGCGGGCATCGCGGGCACCCAGCCAGATCGACGCGGCCGCCCCGAAGGTCAAGACCCCAGCTGAGGATGCAGCGGACACAGGTAGCTTCTGCGCCTTGCGAAAGTCGTGCGCCCAATCGAGCGCTTCGGCTTTGGAATCGAACCGAGGCGAAGTACGTCTCTTGCCGGCGTCGTCGTAGACCAGGATCGACCAGCGAACCCGCCCGTCGCTGAGGATCGACTTGCGAGGCGAGCCAGTACCGTATGTGGAGCGTGTCTTCTTAGGCATCCGTAGAAAGTTCCGTCGCGGTTCCAATGAGCTGCGATTGGAACTCTACGGGATGAATCGGCGGCATGACCTTAAATGCCGATTTGCAGGGGAAACACGCGTTGCCGACGTAGCTCAGCTGGTAGAGCACTTCACTCGTAATGAAGGGGTCCGCGGTTCGAGTCCGCGCGTCGGCTCTGGGGTTGATCCGTGTCGAGCGTCGGGGCAGGCCGCTCACATTGACATGCGATTGGCATGCACTTAGGATGCATCGCATGTCTACGATCCAGGTTCGGAATGTGCCCGAGCAGCTGCACAGGCAGCTGAAGGTCCGGGCCGCTCAGGAGGGGCGCACGCTTTCGGACTACGTGCTCGACGAGCTGCGGGTCGCGGCCGGACGACCAACCATGAGCCGGTGGCTCGGCGATGTCGATGCCCTGCCGCCGCCTGCGGACGCGCCGACGCCGGCAGCGGAGGTCATCGCTGACGAGCGCGGCCGGTGACGCGTCTGGTCGCCGACGCGAGCGCGATCGTCGACCTGCTCGCGGGCGGGCCGCGCGCGGCGGCGATCCGCACCGAGCTCGCGGCGGTCGCCGAGCTCGATGTCCCCGAGCATTTCCACGTCGAGGCGATCTCAGCGCTGAGAGGCCTGCTGCGACGAGGTGACCTTTCGCCTGAGCGCGCAGACCGCGCGCTGGACCTGCTGCTTGCGCTTCGTGTGGTTCGTCATCCGGTGGCGCCGCTCGCGCGTGACGTGTGGGCGCTCCGCGAAGGGCTCACGGCCCATGACGCCGCGTATCTGGCGCTGTCGCGAGCGCTCGACGCCCGCGTCCTGACCACCGATCGCGGCCTGGCGGCCGCGGCACGAAGCGACCGGCGGCTCGTCGAGCTCCGCTGACGCGAGCGGACGCCTCCGAAGTTCCGCCAACATCTCCGCCAACGTCGTGTGGCGAACGGCGTCAGCCGGGGTCCGGTGCCGCCGAAGACAACGTCGGGAAACCGGGTCTTAGCAGGCGTTCGCGCTAGTCTTGCAAGCCAGCGCCGGACAGCGATTGCGCCCGGCGGAGACACTCGTAACGAAGGGGTCCGCGGCTCGAGTCCGCGCGTCGGCTCTATGACCGATCTCATCCGCGAATGCCTGCTCGACATGCCCCTGTCGAACATGACCAACCGCCCTGAGGGGATGCTCGCCATCCGCCGCGACGATGTGCCCGAGGAGGCCCGTGGCGCGGTCGACGCGTGGGTGCAGGCCCACGGCGGAACGATCGCCGAGGAGCCGCTGATCGTCGTGCACGGCGGCAAGACGCCCGCAGGCGGCGGCGGCGCGAAGTACTACGTGCTGGCACCCGCGGCGCTCGCGGCCGACGAGCGCTAGGGAACGGCGGGGGCCCCGACCTCGACGAGCGGCTCGTCGCGGTCGAAGGCCAGCGCGCCCGCCATCGAGCGCGACGGCGCCAGCAGCGACGCGAACGGCCGCTCGCGATGCACGAGCGCCTCGATCGCGGCCGCGCTCTGCGGGCGCGCGAAGAGCTCGCCCTGGCCGAGCGGAAAGCCGTAGCCCAGCAGCGCGCGCAGCTGGTCGCGCGTCTCGATGCCGACGGCGACCGTCGGCAGGTCGAGGCTGCGCGCGAGCTCCGCGGCCTGGCGCAGGTCCGGCGCCGGCCGACCCTGCGCCGGCGCGGCATCGAGCTTCATGACCGCGATCGGCAGGCTCGCGACGCGCTGCGCCGACGGCGCGTGCGCCGCCGAGTGGTCGAGGACCAGCGCGACGCGCGCGTAGGCGAGCGCCTCGGAGAGCTCCGGCGAGATGCTCGCCAGCGTCTGCTCGGTGAGCTCCAGCGCGAGCTGTTGGCCGGTCGCGCCGCTGTCGGCGAGCGCCGCCTCGAGGTCCTCGAGGAACGAGGGATCGGCCACCTGCGACGGCGACACGTGCACCGAGGTGCGCATCGGGCGCCCCTCGCGCGTCGCGGCCCAACGGACGGTCTGCGCGCAGGCCTTCTCGATCACGCGGCGCCCGAGCGTCACCATCTGCCCGCGGCTCTCGGCGATCGGCAGGAACTCGGCCGGCTCGATCGTGCCCAGGTCGGGGTGCTCCCAGTGCAGGATCGCCTCGACCGCGGCGACCGAGCCGCAGCCCAGGTCGGCGATCGGCTGGTAGTAGACGTCGAAGTCCTCGATCGACGAGCAGTCGAACGCCGCCTCGACGAGCGCCTCGCGGCCGGCGTCGGGCGCCGGGGGCTCCGCGCCGGCGTGCGCCTCGCGACTGGCCTTGTTGCGCGCGGCGTACTGCTCGGCGTCGCTGCGCAGATCGCGGATGGCGCGGTTGCGAGCGGAGTACATCGCCGCGTCGGCGCGGGCCACGACCGCTCCCGCCGACGGATCCTCCGCCCGCACGACCGACAGCCCGATGCTGATCCGCGCCCCGGCGTCCTCGCCGCCCAGCGGCTCGACGAGCATGCGCGTCAGCCGTGCCGCCACCTTGTGCGCGGAGTCCTCGTCGGCTACATCGCGCGCGACGACCACGAAGACATCGTCGCCGTAGTGGCCGACGAGATCGTCGGGGCGCAGCGCCGCGGCCATGATCTCCGCGGCGATCGCCAGCGCCTCGGGATCGTTGTTGCCGATGTCGATCAGCAGCACCGCCGACGGCCCGCCGCCGTCGCGCAGCGCCGCCAGCGCGAGGTCGATCCCCTCGTGCATGCGGCGGCGGCTCATCGGTCCCGTGAGCTCGTCCTGGACGGCGCCCTCAACCGTCTCGCGGCCGCGCCGCACGCGCCGGGCAAGCTCCGCCACCCCGCGTTCGAGAGCGGACGCGCGATCCTGTGGATTGTCCGTCATGGGGGCGTAGTCGGCAGACGCCCCGGATTCTTGATGTCGATCCGTCGATGAGGCGGCGAATGGACGATCCGCGCTCAGGCGGCACCGACCTCGACCGCGTATTGCGGCGGCGCCGTGCCGATCGCCTGCAGCAGCCGCGGGGAGGGGCTTCCGTCGTCTGCGCGGACCGCGCGCACGCGCAGGCGCACGCGCCACTCGTCGCCGAAGTCGAAGACGTAGGCGACGCGGCGGCCCTCCGCGAGGCCGAGCGCCTCGAGCGCCACCGCCGCGCTGCGCGCCGAGGGCGCGTAGTCGCTGCACGGGCGCGTGAAGTGCTCGTCGCAGCTCGTCCAGAACTGCCCGCCGAGCCAGAACGCGTACAGATGGTCGTCGTCCCAGCCGAACGCCGACTGCAGTGCGTAGTGCAGGTCGACCAGCGTGAGATCGTCGCGCACCGCGATCACGCGGCGCACATCGCGGTACCCCACCAGCTCGGCGTCGAACACGTACGTCTGCTGCGCCATCTCGCTCCTCTCGCCGCGGTCGTGACACGACGCTACGGGTAAGACCCGACGGAACCCGCCGCAAGGTGCGATCGTGGCTGCGGCCGGGTAAAGGGTGCGCGTGCTCGATGCCCTGCTCTACGGTCTCGCCGCCTCGAGCGCGCTCGTCATCGGGGCGGCGATCGGCACGCGCTACACGCCGTCGCGGCACGTCACGAGCATCCTGCTGGCGTTCGCCAGCGGCGCGCTGATCTCGGCGCTGGCGTTCGAGCTCTTCGAGGAGGCCTACGAGCTCGGCGGCGCCACGCGGGCGGGACTCGGGCTGCTCGCCGGCGCCGCGGTGTTCGTCGCGGTCGACACTTGGCTCGACCGCCGGGTCGTGGGTGAATCCAGGCCCGAGGAATCCGGGGCCGAGAAGCGCGAGGAGCGCGAGGTCGTCGCCGAGGGCGCGCGCAGCGGCGTCGGCTGGGCCCTGCTGGCGGCGGTGACGCTCGACGGCGTGCCCGAGAACCTCGCGCTCGGCGTCTCGCTCGTCGAGGGCGCGTCGCTGTCGTTGCTGGTCGCGATCTTCTTCTCCAACCTGCCCGAGGCGCTCGTCGGGGCGGTCGCGATGCGCGGCGGGGGCCTTGGCGCGGGCAAGGTCATGGGAACGTGGATCGCCTGTGCCGCGCTGCTGGCGGCGATGGTCGTCTTCGGCGAAGCCGTGGCCGGCGGGCTCGATGCCTCGGTGCTCGCGGTCGCGCTCGGCTTCGCCGGCGGCGCGGTGCTCGCCTCGCTCGCCGACACGCTGATGCCCGAGGCCTACGAGCACGGCCGGCCGTGGAACGCGTTCGCGACGGCGGCGGGGTTCTTCCTGTCGTTCATGCTCGCGGCGTGAGCGGCGCCGGGTCGCTCACCGGTTCGTCATGCGCGGCGAACTGCGACTACCCTCCGTCAGCCCGGTGAACCCGTCGCACTCGCCCACCGCCACCCCCGACGCGGCACCCGACCTCCCGCGTGCACCGCTCACGCCGGCGCTGCTCGAGCGCCTGCGCGAGACCTGCGGCGACGACCACGTCTACACCGACGCCGACCAGCTGCGCACGTACGAGTCCGACGGGCTGCTGCAGTACCGCTCGACGCCGGGCGCCGTCGTGCTCCCGGGATCGGCCGGCGAGGTCCGCGACGTCGTGCGTGCGTGCTCGGACGCGAGCGTGCCGTGGGTCGCGCGCGGCGCCGGCTCGGGCCTGTCGGGCGGCGCGCTGCCGGTCGCCCAGGGCGTGCTGATCGCGCTGACGCGGATGCGCGCGGTGCTCGAGGTCGACCTGCCCAACCAGCGCATCGTCGTGCAGCCCGGCGTGACGAACGCCGAGGTCTCCGTGGCCGTCGGCCCGACGCACTTCTATCCGCCCGATCCGTCGTCGCAGATCGTCTGCTCGATCGGCGGCAACGTCGCCGAGAACTCCGGCGGCGCGCACTGCTTCAAGTACGGCTTCACGACGAACTACGTCACGGGTCTCGAGGTCGTGCTCGCCGACGGCGAGGTCGTGACGCTCGGCGGCAAGGAGCTCGACCACCCCGGCTACGACCTGCTGGGCGCGTTCGTCGGCTCGGAGGGCACGCTCGGCATCTGCACGGCAGATCACGCTGCGCGTGATCCCGGTCCCCGAGGCGATCAAGACGATGGTTGCGTTCTTTCAGACGACGAGCGCCGCCGGCGAGGCGGTTTCGGAGATCGTCTCCGGCGGCGTCATCCCGGGCGCGATCGAGATGATGGACCAGCTCACGATCCAGGCCGCCGAGCAGGCCGTCGGGGCGGGCTTTCCGACCGACGTCGGCGCCGCGCTGATCATCGAGCTCGACGGCTCGCTGGCCGAGTGCGAGGCGTGCTTCGACGACGTCGTCGCGATCTGCGAGCGCAAGGGCGCGAGCTCGATCCGCATCGCCCGCGACGACGCCGACCGCGCCGCGATCTGGCGCACGCGCAAGGCCGCGTTCGCGGCGATGGGCCGGATCGCGTCCAACTACTACGTCCAGGACGGCGTGATCCCGCGCACGAAGCTGCCCGAGGTGCTGGCGCGGATCGCCGAGCTCTCCGACGAGTACGGCATGCGCGTCGCCAACGTCTTCCATGCCGGCGACGGCAACCTGCACCCGCTGGTGCTCTACGACGGCGAGCCCGAGGCCGAGCGCGCCGAGGAGCTGGCGGGAAAGATCGTCGAGGCGTGCGTCGACGCCGGCGGGTCGATCACCGGCGAGCACGGCGTCGGCGTCGACAAGAAGCGCTACATGCCGCGGATGTTCGACGAGCCCGATCTGGCCGCCTTTCAGATGCTGCGCTGCGCGTTCGACCCGCGCGGCCTGGCCAACCCCGGCAAGGTCATGCCGACGCCGCGGCTGTGCGGCGAGGTCCCCGGTCCCTACCGGCGCCATCCGCTCGAGCGCGACGGCGTCGCGGAGCGCTTCTGATGCAGCCTGCGTCCGCACGATCCGCAGCGAGACGCCCCCGGACCGCCGCCGACGCGGCCGAGCTGCTGCGCGGCGCCGCCGCCGACGGCGACGGCCGTGCGGATCGAGGGCGCGGGAACGAAGCCCTGGGGCCATCCCGGCGCCGACTGCGGCGCTGCGGCTGCACACCGGCGCGCTCGACGCGATCGTCGAGCACAACGAGGGCGACCTGACGGCGGTGCTGCAGCCCGGCGTGTCGCTGCGCCGAGCTCGACGACACGCTCGCCGCGGCCGGGCAGATGCTCGCGCTCGACCCGCCGCTCGGCGCCGGCGACGGGGCGACCGTCGGCGGCGCGATCGCGGCCGCGGACTCCGGCCCGCTGCGCCACCGCTACGGCGCGCCGCGCGACCTCGTGCTCGGCGTCACGTCGCGCTGTCGGACGGGACGCTCGCGCAAGGCCGGGGGCAAGGTCATCAAGAACGTCGCCGGCTATGACCTCGCGAAGCTCTTCAGCGGCTCGTTCGGCACGCTCGGGCTGATCGCCGAGGTCGCGGTGCGCCTGCACCCGCGCCCGCCCGCGCAGGCGACGGCGACCGGCACGACCGACGATCCCGCACGTCTCGCGGCGGCCGCGAGCCTCTTGGCGCACGGCTCGCTGGAGCTGCAGTCGCTCGACGTGCGCTGGCGCTACGTCGCTCGGCATGGTGCTCGCGCGCTTCGGCGGCGTCGCGGCGCCCGCCCAGGCGGCGGCGGCGCAGGCGCTGCTGCGCGAGGCGGGCCTGCAGGCGGCGACGGTCGAGGACGACGAGCCGCTGTGGGCGGCGCAGCGCGCCGCCCAGCGCAGCGCCGAGGGCGGCGCCGTCGTGCGCGTCTCCGGGCGCCCGACGCAGCTCGCCGACGCGTGCGTCGCGGCGCAGATCGCCGGCGGCTCGCTCGTCGGGCGCGCCGGCCTCGGCGTCTCGTGGATCGCGCTGGCGCCCGCCGCGCCGGGCGAGCTGGTGACCGCGATCGCGCGCTTGCGCAAGGTGCTCGCGCCGTCGCCGTGCGTCGTGCTCGACGCGCCGGCCCACGTGCGCACGCACCTCGACCCGTGGGATCACGTCGAGGACGCGGCGCTCGTGCTGATGCGGCGCGTCAAGGCGCGCTTCGATCCGACCGCCACCTGCAACCCGGCGATCTTCGTCGGCGGGATCTGGACCGGCTCATGACGCCCATCGACAGCGCGCTCGACGACGGCGCCACCCCGATCGACCGCCTGCTCGACCGCGCCTTCGACGACCACAAGCCGCCCCAGCAGGAGCTCGTCGAGGACTGCGTGCACTGCGGCTTCTGCCTGCCGACCTGCCCGACCTACGTGCTGTGGAACGAGGAGATGGACTCCCCGCGCGGGCGCATCGTGCTGATGGGCGAGGGCCTTCAGGAGGGCAGCGAGCTGTCGGACACGATGGTCTCGCACTTCGACAACTGCCTCGGCTGCATGGCGTGCGTCACGGCCTGCCCGTCGGGCGTGCGCTACGACCTGCTGATCGAGGACACGCGCCAGCAGGTCGAGCGCCTGCATCCGCGAACGCCGCGCGAGCGGATGCTGCGGCGCGTGCTGTTCGCGACGTTCCCGCACCCCGGCCGGCTGCGCGCGACCGTGCCGCTGCTCGTCGCCTACCGCCGCTCGGGGCTCGCCACCGCGCTGCAGGGCTCGCGCCTGCTCGACCGCCTGCCGACCCTGCGCACGCTGTCGGAGCTCGCGCCCCCGGTGACGCTGCGCGACGCGCTGCGCCGGCTGCCGACGCGCACGCGCGCGGTCGGCGAGCGGCGCGGCACCGTCGGCTTCCTGCAGGGCTGCGTCCAGCGCGCGTACTTCGGCGACGTCAACGCCGCGACCGTCGCCGTGCTCGCCGCGGAGGGCTTCGAGGTCCACGCCCCGCGGTCTCCGCGCTGCTGCGGCGCGCTCGGCTTGCACGCCGGCCAGGAGGAGGATTCGCTGCCGCTGGCGAAGGCGACGATCGCGGCCTTCGAGGGCTTCGACCACGTCGTCGTCAACGCCGCCGGATGCGGCTCGGCGATCAAGGACTACGGCCACCTGCTGCGCGACGACCCGGAGTGGCGCGGGCGCGCGGAGGCGCTGGCGGCGAGGGCGCTCGACGTGCACGAGCTGCTCGCATCCGTGCCCGCCCGCGCGCCGCGCGGAACGGTCGAGCTGAAAGTCGCCTACCACGACGCCTGCCACCTCGCCCACGCGCAGGGCGTGCGCTCGCAGCCGCGCGAGCTGCTGCGCTCGATCCCCGGCATCGAGCTCGTCGAGCCCGCCGAGTGGGAGCTGTGCTGCGGCTCGGCCGGCATCTACAACCTCACGCGCCCCGACGCCGCCGCCGAGCTCGGCGAGCGAAAGGCCGACAACCTGCTGGACACCGGCGCCGATGCGATCGCCGCCGCCAACCCGGGCTGCACGCTGCAGATCGCCGCGCACCTGCAGCGCAAGGGCCGGCCGCTGCCGCTGCTGCACCCGATGCAGCTGCTGGCGCGGTCGATCGAGGCCGGCTACGCGGCGCAGCCGCCGGTGGCGCGACTCTCGCGCGCCGCCGGGCGGATCCGCTCGCTGTTCGTCAGGTCACCTTCGACTTCGCCTTCCTCGCCGCCTTCTTGACGGTGCCCGAGCCGTTGCTCTTGGGGGGGTTGGCGACCTCGCCAAGCGGCACGTCGGGCAGGCCCGCCTGCTTGCGCAGCTTCTGCGCGATCTCCTTGATCTCCTCCGGCGCGTAGTCCGGCGCGAAGACGTTCGGCTGCGGTGGCAGGTCGTTGGGCAGCGCGCCCTCGGGGGCCTCGTCGACGACCTCGAGCTGCTCGCCGGTCTCGGGATGCGTGCCGTTGAAGACCGCGGCGATCTCCCTGTAGTCGTCCGGCGAGAAGCGGTAGAGCTTGAGGTGCAGGCCCTTCTTGATGTGCGGCCTGCACTCCGGGATCTTGTCGGTCGGGATCCGCGGAGCCGGGAACAGCTTCGACAGGTCGGCGCCCGTCAGCAGCTCGACGGCGCGCGCGTAGGCGAGCTGGTGCACGCCGCCGCGCACGAGCAGGTAGCCGGTCAGCGCCCGAGCGGCCGGGTGGTCGCACATCTGGTAGACCTTGAGCTTGTTGTTGCGCGCGCCGGTCTCGAGGAAGAAGTTGTGCGTCAGGTCCTCGACGAGATCGCCGGAGGAGAAGACGTTGTCGCCGGTCCACGGGTTGCCGCGCGAGTCCTGGCAGAGGGCGCCCTGGCCGCCGGCGAGGAAGTGGTGCGGGTTGATCGCCTGGTCCTTGAGATCGGTCAGCGCGCCGTCGAGCGTGCGGCCGGTCTTGTCGGGCGTGGCGCCCGTGAGCATCGTGTTGATCGCGACGGCGACGAGCTCGATGTGGCCGAACTCCTCCGCGGCGATGTTCGCGATCAGGTCGTAGAACGGGCGCGCGCCCTGGCGGTCGCGGAAGTTGAACGACTGGAACGTGTAGTTCATGAACGTCGACATCTCGCCGAAGCGCCCGCCCATCAGCTCCTGCACGCGCGCCGCGCCCGCGGGATCGGGATCGGACGGGGGCGGCATCTCGGTGCCGAGACGGTCTACTCGAAGGATCATGGGTGCGATCCTCTCCTCTCGTCGGGTGAGCAGCACGCTTACCCACTGGTGCGACCCGAATCACCGATGTCAGCGACCGTCTTCCTCAAGGCCCACGGCACCGGCGCCCGCCCGCTGCCCGATCGCTGGCTGCATGCCGAAAGCTCGCTCGTGCGGCCGGGCCGCAGCGCCTTTCCGCGCCGCCCGCGGATGGCCCCCGGCGACCGGCTGCTGCTGTACGCCTCCGGCTGGCGCTGCGTCTTCGGTGTCGCCGAGGTGCTCGGCGAGCCGAGCACCGACGTGCCGAGTCCGGCCGATCCGGCGCGCTGGCCGTGGTCGGTGGCGGTCGAGCTGCTGATCGTCGTGCCGCTGCTCTCCAACGCCCCGCCCGTCGAGGCGATCGGCGTCTCGCCGAGGTCGATGAGCCAGCAGAGCCACATCCGCCTCGAGCCCCGCCACCTCGAGCTCGCGCTCGAGGCGCTGGCGGGCGTGGGCCGTTAGGGGGCGTATCGCGACCCGGAGGCGCAGGAGTAAGGCACTGTGCCGCTGGCGGGGCGCGGATGCATCGTGGTGCGGGTGAGATGACGAAAGTACGCGCTATTCGCCGAAGAACGTCATCTCACCGTGTCTGGCATTCGGGGGCAGCCCGGGCGCGGTGGCGTTTCGCTTCTCGACGATTTCAGGACCTTCAAAACCAGTCTGAAGCGCTGATCAGGTCTCGCATCGCCGAGAAGCGCTCGCGGAAGAGGGGGTGCGGGCCGGCAGCGTGACCGTGAAGCGCGCGCCGCCGCCCTCGGCGTCGGCCGCCTCCGCGCGGCCGCCGTGGGCGGCGACGATCGCCGCGACGATCGACAGGCCCAAGCCGGCGCCCGCGCGCCCGCGGCCGCGGGCGGGGTCCGCGCGCCAGAAGCGCTCGAACAGCTCGGCGGGGTCGCCGGGCGGCAGGCCCGGGCCATGGTCGCGGACCTCGAGCACGAGCTCGCCGCCGCTGCGCCGCGCCGCGACCTCGATCGGCGTCCCGGCAGGCGTGTGGACCAAAGCGTTTCGCAGGAGGTTGGACAGCACCTGGCGCAGCTGGCCGGGATCGCCGTCGAGCACGAGCGATTCGTCGCCGGACTCCAGCGCGATCTCGCGGTCGGGAGCGACCGCGCGCGCGTCGTCGACCGCGTCGGCCGCGAGCGCCGCGAGGTCGACCGGCTCGCGGTGGGCGTCGCGCACCTCGTCCAGGCGCGCGAGCGCGAGCAGGTCCTCGACGAGCACGCCCATCCGCGCGGACTCGTCCTCGATGCGGGTCATCGCCTTCTCGATCTCCGGCCCCTCGCGCGCCGCGCCGATGCGAAACAGCTCGGCGTAGCCGCGGATCGAGGCCAGCGGCGTGCGCAGCTCGTGCGAGGCGTCGGCGAGGAAGCGGCGCAGGCGCTCCTCGCTCGCGCGGCGCTCGGCGAACGCCTCCTCGAGACGCTCGAGCATCGCGTTCAGCGCGAGGCCGAGGCGTCCGACCTCCGTGCGCTCCTCGGCGGGCTCGACGCGGCGCGCGAGGTCGCCGGCGGCGATCGCGCCGGCGGTCTCGCCGATGCGATCCAGGGGGCGCAGGCCGATTCGCACGATCCAGCCCGCGACCAGCGTCAGCGCGAGCAGCACGCCGCCGATCACGAGCCCCTCGACGAGCAGCAGGCGGTTCAGCGGCTCCTCGGCCTCGGTCAGCGGCACGGCGGCGATCAGCAGTCCGCCGTCATGGCCCGTCGCGACGGCGCGGTAGCGCACGCCCGAGGAGCCGATCGAGCCGACGTCGACGCGCTGGCCCGCCTTCATGACCGCGGGCAGGTCGGGCCGGTCGGTGGTCGCCGTCCCGGCCGCGCGCGGGAACGTTCGGTCGATGACGGTGCGCCCGTCGCCTGCGCGCCGCTCGCCGTAGGTGCGCGACGAGAGGTCGGGCGGCCGGCGTCCGCGGCGGCCGCGGTCGTCGTCGCCTGGCCCGCCGCGCCCACGCGGGCCGCGCCCGCCGGGTCCCCCCGGCGCCATCGCCGCGCCGCCGGTCGCGGGCGGCGCGCCGAAGGCGTCGTCGACGACGGGGATCGCGGCGTTGAGCTGGTCGTCGACGCGCTCGTAGAGATAGCGGCGCTGCTCGGCGTAGGTCAGCGCTCCCGCCAGCAGCAGGCCGGCGGCCGCCAGCGACACGAGCCCGATGATCAGCCGGGCGCGCAGGGACACGCGTCGCTCACCCCCGCGGCAGGCGCAGGGCGTAGCCGACGCCGCGCACGGTCTGGATCAGCGACGGCCCGTGCGGGTCGAGCTTCTTGCGCAGGTAGCTGACGTACGTCTCGAGGATCCGCGAGTCGCCGTCGAAGTCGTACTCCCAGACGTGGTCGAGCAGTTGTGCGCGCGTCAGCACGCGGCGCGGGTTGAGCAGCAGGTAGCGCAGCAGGCGGTACTCCGTCGCGGTCAGCTCGACCGGCGCGCCCGCGCGGGTGACCTCGCGCGTGTCCTCGTCGAGCTCGAGATCCTCGAACGTCAGCCGGCTGGACGAGGCCTGGCCGACCCCGCTGCGGCGCAGGATCGCGCGGATGCGCGCGACGAGCTCCTCGAGGCTGAACGGCTTGGTGACGTAGTCGTCGCCGCCGGACGTCAGCCCGCGGATCTTGTCCTGCGTCGCGTCGCGGGCGGTCAGGAAGATGATCGGCAGGCCGGCGCGCTGGGCGCCGAGGCGCTCGGCGACCTCGAAGCCCTCCATGTCGGGCAGCATGATGTCCAGGACCATCAGGTGCGGGTCGAACGTGCGCACGGCCGCGAGCGCCTCGCGGCCCGTGCCCGCGCACTCGACGGCGAAGCCCTGAAAGCGCAGCGCCATCGACACGACGTCGGCGATGTTCGGCTCGTCGTCGACGACGAGCACGCGGTGCTGCTCGGCTGCGGTCTCCGGCGAGATGCTCGACGCGAGCATTGTCGGCGGAGATCCTGGGAGCTTGCTGAGAACCTCAGCCCGGGGCGGTGTACGTCGGGCGGATCGCCCCGCGCGCGATCGCGTGCGCCGAGACGTTGAAGCCGACGTAGGCCGGCGACGCGCTGGAGTCCAGCTCGAGGTGGTCGGTGTCGAGCGCGTGGACCGTGAAGACGTAGCGGTGGGGGCGGTCGCCGCCGGGAGGCGCCGCGCCGCCGTAGCCGATCTCGCCGTAGTCGTTGCGCGCCTCGCCGGCGCCGTCGGGGAGGTCGTCGGAGCTCGCGCCGCGTGGCAGCTCGGTCACCGTGGCCGGAACGTTGAACAGCACCCAGTGCCAGAACCCGCTGCCGGTGGGCGCATCGGGGTCGTAGCACGTGACCGCGAAGCTCTTCGTCTCGTCGGGAAAGCCCGACCAGCGCAGGTGCGGCGACGTGTTGTCGCCGTCGTAGCTCGAGTGGACGTACGTGCTCTCGAGCGGCTGCCCGTCCTGCACGTCGTCGCTCTCGACGGTGAAGGACGGCAGCTCGGCCATCAGGTCGTGGGGGTCCGGCGCGGACGGTCGGTCAAGCCACATGGCGCGCAGAATAGCCGCTGGCGCCGATCGCTACGCGGCGAACTCGCCCTCCCGGTCGCGCGCCCACTCCGAGGCGAACTCGGCTCCGAAGACGACCACGTTCGCCGACGCGTAGACGAAGATCAACAGCGCCATCGCGGCGCCCAGCGAGCCGTAGATCGCGCCCAGGTTTGTCAGATGCTCGAAGTACAGCTCCAGGCCGAGCTTGACGATCGCCAGGCCGATCGCGGCGACGACCGCGCCCGGCCAGATGTCGCGCAGCGGCGACTTGTACATCGGCAGCACGCGGTACAGAAACAGCATCGCGAGCGCGACGAAGACGATCGGCAGCAGGTCGCCGGCGAGCTCGAGCGCGGCCGCGAGCGAGGAAGCCGCCGTCCTCGTCCTCGACGATGTCGGCGAGCCGGTGGGTGACCGTCAGCGACAGGCTCAGCGCGAGGATCGACGTGCCGCCGAGGATCAGCGCGAAGTCCAGCGCCTTGCGCTTGAGCAGCGGCGGGCGCCTGTCGATGTCCCACGCCTCGTTGATCGCGTGGCGCAGCGCGCCCATCACGCCGCTGGCGGCGACGAGCAGCAGGATCGTGCTGACGATCCCGAGGCTGCCGGCCTGCTCGAGCGAGTCGGCGACCGTGCGCTCGAGCTTCGGCCGGTCGTCCGCGCTGGCCAGCGGCACGTTGTCGAAGACCGTCTGGATGATCCGCTCGCGGATCGCCGCGTCGTCGAAGACGAGGCCGAAGGCGCCCGCCAGCAGCAGCACGAGCGGGATGAAGGAGAGCACCGCGAAGAAGCCGATCTGCGCCGCGGCGCGGTGGCCGCGATCCTCGACGAACTCGAGCACGGCGCGGCGGGTGACGACGGCGATCCGGCGGCCGGTCCGTCGCAGGCGGGGTCCTCGCACGCGCGCACCCTAGTGAGCGGCTCGCCGCGACGGGGGTTGGATCGGCACGCCGCGGGGGTACCCATGGCGCGATGTTCTTCTTCTCCAACCGCATGGGCTGCGGCGGCTCGCTGCTCGTGTCCGCGATCGGGACGCTGCTGCTGCTGCTGCTGTTCGGCGTGATCGACTTCTAGGACAGCGCGCCGGTCGCGCCGACGCGCCCGCGGCGGCGGACCTCGCGCAGCGCCACGGCCAGCCGCCGCACCGCCTCGTCGTGCTGGGCCGGTTCGACGAGCCCGAAGGACAGGCGGATGCTCGTGCGCGAGGACTTCTCGGCCTGGATCGCGCCGCCGGGCAGGAAGGAGACGCCGGCGCGCAGCGCCTCGACGTACAGCGCGCGCTCGTCGATGGGCGCATGCAGCGTCAACCAGACGTGATGGCCGCCGGCCGGGACCGTCCAGCCCGCCTGGTCTGAGAGGTGGCGCTCGAGGGCGCGCAGCAGCGCGTCGCGGCGGCGCCGGTAGACCGGAACGACGCGCGCCAGCAGCTGGTCGTGGCGATCGCCGCGCAGATAGCGGGCGCCGAGGTGCTGGGGCAGCGCGGCGGTGTGGATGTCCGAGTCGAGCTTGAGCTGCACGAGGCGGGCGAGCACCGGCCCGCTCGCGGCGATCCAGCCGACGCGCAGGCCGCCGCCGATCGTCTTGGACAGCGAGTCGACGTAGATCACGTGCGACGGCGCCGCCGCGCGCAGGCGCCGGCGGACGGGGCCCTCGTAGCGGATCGTCGCGTAGACGCCGTCGTCGAGGACGAAGAACCCGCGTGTGCGCGCGAGCTCGAGCAGGCGCTCGCGGCGCTGCGGCGAGAGGTCGGCGCCGGTCGGGTTCTGACATGACGCCTGCAGGGCGACGAGCTTGATCTCGTGGCGCGCGAGGATGCGTTCCAGCGCGTCGATGTCGGGGCCGTCGGCGTCGACGGGCAGCGGCAGCACCCGCGCCCCCGTCGCCTGCAGCGAGGCAAGCGTGCCGGCGAAGGTCGGCGACTCGACCACCGCGACGTCGCCGGGGCTGAGGATCGCGCGCGACACGAGGTCGATCGCCTGGCGCGCGCCCGACGTCACGAGGATCTCGTCGGCGCTGCGCGCGTAGCCCGCCTCGCGGCCGAGCTCGGCGAGCCGTTCGCGCAGCTCCGGGAGGCCCTCGACCTCGAGGTAGCCGGTGACGGCGCGCGGGTCCTCGCGCGCGATCTCGGCGGCGATCTCGGCGAGCTCCCGCGACGGGCACAGCTCGGGGTCCGGGAAGCCCGACGCGAGCGCGATGGCGTCCGTGCGCAGCGGGGCGTGCAGCGAGTCGCGCAGCATCTCGTCGGCGTAGGACAGCGTCCGCGGCGCGAGCATCCCGAGCTGCCAGTCGGAGTCGTCGTCGGCTGCGGGGGCGTCGGCGGTGACGGGCACGTTGCGGCGCACGAACGTGCCGCGCCCGACCGCGGCCGTGACGTAGCCGAGCTCGGCCAGGCGGCGGTACACGCGCACCGCGGTCAGGTGGTTGATGCCGGCGTCGGCCGCGAGCGCGCGTGTCGCCGGCAGCTTTGCGCCGGGCTCGAGCTCGCCGCCGTCGATGAGCCCCGCGATGTGCTCGGTGAGCTGCTGCGTGATCGACGTCTCACCGTCGCGCACCAGGTCCAACACTCCGAACTTGTATGACATTGACATGGTGCTACAGGATCATACAGTTGACGGAACACCTGTCAACGGAGGACCGCATGTCATACGCGATGGAGAGATTGATCGAGAGCTTCGCTCAGCGCGACGTGCGCCGTACGACCTCGGCCGGCGGCGCCTCGGCCCACGTCGTCGTGATCCGCCAGGCGCGCGAGGACGACGGCGCGGTGCTGGCGGACCTCGCCGCGCTCGAGGCCGCCGAGCCGCTTCACGGGGCGGCGCTCGTCGCGATCGTCGACGGTCGCGTGTGGGCCGCCCACGGGCTCGAGGACGATCGCGCGATCGCCGACCCGTTCTTGCCCAGCGCCGAGGCGGCAGGCCTGTTGCGCCTGCGCGTCCGGCAGCTGCATGCTCCCCAGCCGCGCAGCGCGCCGCGCCTGACGCTGCGCCGGCGGCTCGCGAGGCGGGCGGGCTGAACAAGCGCGCCCGGCCGGTCCTTGCCGCAACTCTGCGCTCGCCGAGGTTTTCATAACGACGAGCCGAGTTCGCTGTCGCCATGCGTCAGCGGAGCGGGGGACCCAATGTGACTTCGCGGTCACCGGGGCGAATTGCCGCAGAATGTGCGGCATAGCGCGGTCTTTGCGCGCGAGCCCGGCAGCTAACCCCGTAGGCGACACAAAGAGATTCGCCGACTGGGAGGGCACTGCAGTGTTCGAGTCGTATCTGGCACCCGCCGACGGGATCGCGCCGCACCGTGACCTGGGCAGCATCGACGTCTGGGAGACCTCGCTGCGGCGCTCGCAACGCCGCCGCGAGCTCGCCGCGCAGCATCGCCGGACCGCGCCGCGCGCGAAGGGCGCCGCGGCGGCCGTCAGCGCCGCGCTGCTCGTCTCGTCCGTGCCCGCCTCAGCGGCCATCGCGCCGGGCGCCGGCGGCGGCCCGCGCGCCGCGCAGGCGCAGCCGCTCGTGCGCGCGCTGCACGGACGCGTCCTCAAGCGCGGCTCGACGGGCGCGACCGTCGCGCAGGTCCAGCGCCTGCTCGGCATCGCCGACGACGGCATCTTCGGCCCGATCACCGCGCGCGCCGTGCGCGCCTTCCAGAAGTCGGCCGGGCTGCAGCCGACGGGACGGGTCGACGCGCGCACGCGGCTGGCGCTGCTGCAGACGCCCGCGGCGCAGGCGCCGCCCGCGCCTGCCGCGTGCGCCCCGACGCTGCGCGCGCCGCTGCAGGGCACCCGCGCGGGCGGCTTCGGCGACGGGCGCGGCCACGACGGCGTCGACATCCTGGCGGCGGTCGGCACGCCGGTGCGCGCGGCCGCCTGCGGCACGGTCGCCTTCGCCGGAACCGAGAGCGGCTACGGCAGGATGGTCTGCGTCCAGCACAGCCCGGCGTTTCAGACGTGCTACGCGCACCTCAAGACGATCGCCCGCGGGCAGGGCGCGAGCATCGCCGCCGGCCAGGTCGTCGGCCGCGTCGGCATGACCGGGCGCAGCAGCGGCCCGCACCTGCACTTCGAGACGCGCCTCGACGGGCAAGCCGTCGATCCGTCGCCCTACCTCGCGGGAGCGCGCACGATCCCCGGCCAGCCCGCCCGCCCGGCCCGACCTGCCGCGCCCGGAGCCCCGGCCGGGTAACGCCGTCGTCGCAATCGTGCGTCACGATGAGCGGGTGCATGCCAGCAGGCCGCCGACACCCTCGTCGCATTCGATCGCCGCGCTGGAGCTGCTGAGCGACGTCGTCGCCGGCATCGACGACGAGCAGGGCTCTGAGGGCTTCTTCTCGCGCCTCGCCGAGGCGGTCTGCCGGCTGGCGCAGATGGACCGCACGGTGATCTTCAGCTACGACGACGCGCGCCGGCGCGTGCGCGCGGACGGGTCGCACGGCGTCGCGCTCGGCGGCTTCACCGACGGCCACGTGACCATCGAGTCGGCGCCGATCGCTCGCCTGGCGCTCAGCGAGGATCGCGTGATCGAGGTGCCCGCGGGCGACGGCCACGACATCTCCGAGGACTTCGCCGAGCTCGTCGGCGACCATCCGCTCGTCTACGTGCCGGTCGTCGGCGCGGGGCGCTGGCTCGGCGTGATCCTCGCCGAGCCCGCGTCGGGCAGCTCGCCGATCGACGAGCCGCGGCGCGAGCTGTTGTGGATGCTCGGCAAGACGATCGCGCTGGCGTTGGCGTCGCGGACGGCGACCTACCAGGGCGAGCGCGCACGCGAGCTCGAGGAGCGCATCGACTTCGCCCGCGACATCCACGACGGGGTGGTGCAGCGCCTGTTCGGCGTCTCGCTCGCGCTGAGCTCCGAGCAGCCGCTGACGGCGCAGGCGCGGGCGCGCTGCGGCGCCGAGGTGCGCGCTGCGCTCGGCGAGCTGCGCTCGGCGCTGCAGCGCCCGCTCGGGCGCACGTCGCCGCCGACCGGCACGACGCTGGCCGCCGAGCTCGAGCGCCTGGGCCACGAGCACCCCCACCTCGGCATCCGCGTCGAGGGCGAGGTGTCGGGCGTGCCGGCGGCACTCGAGCCGCTCGCGCAGTCGGTCCTCACCGAGGCCGTGCGCAACGCGCGCAAGCACGCAGACGCGCACCGGCTGCTCGTGCGCGCCCACAGCGGCGACGGCACGCTCGTGCTGGAGATCGAGAACGACGGCGTGCCCGCGCAGCGCAGCGCCAGCACCGGCGTCGGCCTACGCCTGGCCGCGCTCGAGGCGCTGCAGGCCGGCGGCCTCGTGGAGTTCGGCGAGCGCGCGCCCGGCACGTGGCAGGTGCGTCTCGTCGTGCCGCTGCCGGAGGGCGAAGCGGCTTGAGCGTGCCCGTGACCGACCGGCTGAGGGT
This sequence comes from uncultured Actinomycetes bacterium, assembly GCA_963729125.1. GTDB lineage: Bacteria > Actinomycetota > Thermoleophilia > Solirubrobacterales > Solirubrobacteraceae > CADCVQ01. The sequence continues at coordinate 118,840 of CAVSML010000007.1, read as the reverse complement.
GCTCGTCGTCGACGACCACGACGTCGTGCACTGGGGCTTTCGCCTGATGCTCGGCGAGCTGGACTGGGTCGAGCGCTGCCTGTCGGCGCGCACGGGCGACGAGGCGCGCGATCTGACGCGCCGCTACGCGCCCGACGTCGCGCTCGTCGACCTGTTTCTCGGGGAGGAGTCCGGGCCCGACGTCTGCGAGCGCCTGCGCGCCGAGCGCCCAGAGCTGCGCGTGCTGCTGATCTCCGGCGCCGGCCGCATCTCCGCAACGACGGCGCGCGCCTGCGGCGCCAGCGGCTTCGTTCCCAAGGACTGGCCCGCCGCCGACATCGCGCGGGCGGTGCGGATGGTGGCGCTGGGCATGGCGCTGTTCGACCCGCCGCCGGCCGAGGGCGCCGGCGGGCCGCAGCTCACGCACCGTGAGCGCGAGGTGCTCGAGCGCGTCGCCGCCGGGGCCACGAATCGCGAGATCGCCGCCGAGCTTCACCTCTCGCCGCACACGATCAAGGAGCACACGAACGCCGTCTATCGCAAGCTCGCGGTGCGCAACCGCGCGGAGGCCGTCCAGCGCGCGCAGCGCCTCGGGCTGCTGGCCTGACCGTCCATAGACGTTCGCCGATCGGTCCACCCCCCACACGGGGGGAAGCCCTTTCTTTCCGGTCCGCGGCACGCCATCTTGACGCTGTGCTCTGCGCTTCGCCCGCTGCCGTCCCGTTCCCCCATGAGCAGGCCGTCGACCTCCTGCACCGACGCGAGATCGCCGCCGACGACGATCCCCCGCCGTCCGCGACCGCTTCGCCGATCGCTACGCCGCCGACCACCTCACCGCGGCGTCGGCCGCCGAGGAGGGCGTGATCGACGAGATCGTCACGCCGTCGGCGACGCGCAAGCGCCTGATGGGCGCGCTGCGAACGCTGCAGAACCCCGAAAGGCCCCTCCGGCCGGCAAGGAGCATCCCGCTATGACGCCGACAGCGACTCCCCCTGGGCGTGACGCGGCCCCGGTCCTGCTCACCGGCGCGACCGGCTTCGTCGGCATGGAGCTGCTCGTGCGCCTGCTCGAGCAGACCGATCGCGACATCGTCGCGCTCGTGCGCGCGGTTGACGACGCCGCCGCCGAGGCGCGCGTCGACGAGCTCATGAAGCTGATCGTCGCGCCCGCCGATCGCCGCGGCTTGCGCATGCGCGTGCGCGGCGTCGCCGCCGACCTCGAGAGCCCGGGCCTCGGGCTCGGCGATCGGACGCGCGATCGCCTGACCGCGAGCATCGGCGCGGTCGTGCACTGCGCGGCGTCGGTGAGCTTCACGCTCGAGCTCGAGGACGCGCGGCGCATCAACGTCGAGGGCACGCGGGCGATCCTCGAGCTCGCCGCCGAGGCGCGCGACTACGGCGTGCTGGACCGCGTCGTGCACGTCTCGACGGCCTACGTCGCCGGCGATCGCGGCGGCCGCGCGCGCGAGCGCCAGGGGGACGTCGGCCAGACCTTCCGCAACACCTACGAGCGCACGAAGCTCGAGGCCGAGCAGCTCGTGCACGCCAGCGGCCTGCCGGCGTCGATCCTGCGCCCGAGCGTCATCGTCGGCGACAGCGTCACGGGCTGGACGCCGGCCTTCAACGTCATCTACTGGCCGCTGCAGGCGTTCGCGCGCGGGCACTTCCAGCAGGTTCCCGGCGAGGCCGACGCGCCGATCGACATCGTGCCGGTCGACACCGTCGCAGACGCGCTGCTGGAGCTCGTGCGCGGGCCGCTGCGCTGCGGCACCTTCCACGTCGTCGCCAGCGACGAAGCCGTCTCCAACGGCGTCCTGGCGACGTGGGCGGCGGACTTCTTCGACGCCGAGCCGCTGACGTTCGTCGGGCCGGGCGTCGACCCGGTCGCCGAGAAGCGCGCGGGTGCGCTGACGTCGTACTTCAAGGTGCGCTGCATCTTCGACGCCCTGCGCGGACGGCGCACGCTCGGCGCGACGCCGCCGCCGCTGGAGGACTACTTCCCGGCGCTGATGCGCTACGCGCGCGACGCCAGGTGGGGCAAGACGCCGATCCCGCGCTGGGCGATCGGCGGCGGTTCGGCGGGGCTGGAGCGGGTCGCCTAGGAGGGCTTCTGCTCGGCCGCGCGGCTCTTGGCCTCGCGGCGCTCGGCGGCCTCGCGCTTGAGGTCGACCTGCGTGGCGATCACGGCCGCGCGCTGGCGCACCAGGCGCTGAGCGGCTTCCTCTCGCCTGAACGTCTCGGGCGAGCGCTGCGGTTGCGGGCGAGGCTGAGGCGGATCGGTCATAACCCTCCGGCTGCGACGGTCGTCGCGTCTTGGACGGAGGATTCCGGATGGCGCTCGGTGCTCCGCAATTCGAGCGGCCAGCGGCGTCAGCCAGAAGCTCCCTGGGCTCTGATGGTACTAGGGCCAAGGCGCCCCGCGCGCGGCGATCATCCGGCCACCGCTCTCACGGCCCGCGCGTGACGGCGCGCCGCGCGGGGGCCAGGCGACCGGGACCGAGCTCGACGACGATCGCCTTTGCGCGCGCTGGCCGGATCGTCGATCCGGCCAGCCGTGATCGGGCGCCCCTGCGCGGAGCGCCCGATGACGACCGGCGGTGCCGGCGCCGGCAAGCGCAGCCAGTCCGGCGGCGAGCAGGGTCGCCACCACGACGCTCGCTCAGCCGCTGACCTCGGCCGCCGCCAGCACGAGGCTGCTCTCGCGCACGCCGTCGAAGTGCTTGCGCTGAACCGCGACGGCCCAGTCGGCGAGCTTCGAGACCTGCTTGTCGCCGAGCGTCTCGCCCATCGTCTGGACGATCTCCCAGTGCCCGAGCTCACCGGCCTCGGCCATCGTCAGGAACTCGAAGCCGTCGAGCGCCTCGTCCTCGCCGGCGAGGTAGGTCTTCATCATCTCCTTGGCTTCGCTCTTGGTCTCCGCCGCCTTCTCGCGGATCGCCGTCTTGCGGCCGTCGAGCTTGCCGACGAGCGCGTCGACGCGCCGCTCGGTCTCGGCCGCCTCCTTGCTCATCTTGTCCAGGCGCGAGCGGAACTTGTCCGCGCCCTCCATGCCCGCGACCTTGGAGGTCGCCTCCTGAGCGGCCTGTGCCAGGCCCAGGACCTCTCCCAGCTTCTCGTCGAGCGGTGTCAGCTCTGCCATGCCTGCCTCCTGAAGTGGATCGTGACTGCCTTCGCCCCTACCCACTCGGGCCACTCGGCCACGCGCGCCGCGGCCGGTTACTCGACGGCGCGCGCGACGGCGCGCACGAACGGAGCGGCGAGCGGCTCGGAGCGGCGCACGGCCTCGGCGATCAACAGGCCGACGACGACGTCGGCGACGTAGTGCTCGCCGAGGTAGACGATCGCAAACGACGCGGCCGCGACGTAGGTCCAGCCGATCGCGCCGTACAGCGGGCTGACCTCCGTCAGGCCCATCGCCGTGATCGCCGCCGACGAGATGTGGTCGGAGGGCATCGCGCCCCACGGGTTGCCCTGCGTGCTGCCCTGCTCGGGCGGCTCGCGCTTGAGCAGGTCGTAGACGACGAGCCGCGCGACGCGCTCGATCTCGCCGTTCATGCGGCCGTCGCGCTCCGACGCCCACCACGGCGGTGCCTCCGGCGCGAGGAAGTAGAACGGGCACGTCAGGTGATAGGCCGCCGACAGCCGCGCGCCGGCGCGCGGCATGTAGTCCTGATGGCGGACGAGCAGATAGCCGAGCAGGATGTGCGGCAGAAACCAGGAGCCGTAGACGACGGTCACCGCGCGGTCGAGGTTGCTGACCTCGCCGTGCCTGCGCAGCGCGCGCTGCAGCCGCAGCCCCGGCGGCACGCCGAGCCCGACGACCGTGTCGAAGCGGATCGGCTCGTCGATCCACAGCCGGCGGCGCAGCTTGTCGGGCTCGTCGTAGGGCAGCTCCCAGCCGAGCTTGAAGAGGTGCATGTAGGCGGCCGACACCGCGAGCAGCCGCGCGCGCCCCTTCGGCACGGCGATCGCGCACCCGAGCACCGGCACGCAGCCGAGCGGCAGCGTCACCCATGGGCGCATGCCGGTCTTCTTGCGAGCCGCGATCAGCCCGACGGCGACCGGCACCGAGGCCGCCGCGGCGACCCTCCAGCCGCGATGCGAGCGAAGCTGGCTGTTGACCGCGGCCGAGGCGCTGTCGAGCACGCTCTGCAGCGCGGTGCCGCCGAACGCGTCGGGCCCGCGCCGGCGATGCGACTTCGGCTTCGTCCGCATGGGCGGGGACCCTCTCACAGCCCGCTAGCTCAGCGCGTCGACGAGGGCGCCGTCGATGTCGGGGAAGCGAAACGTGTAGCCGGCCTCGCCGGCGCGGCCGGGCACCATGCGCACGCCGGTGACGGCGTACTCGGCAACGTCGCCCGCGACGAGCTTGGCCACGAATCCGGGAACCGGCACGACGGCCGGGCGGTGCAGCGCGCGGCCAAGGGCGCTGGAGAACTCGCGGTTGGTCACGGGATTGGGCGCGGAGGCGTTGATCGGGCCGCTGAAGCCGGGCCGGTCGATGAGGCGCAGGTACATCCCGATCAGGTCCCCGTGATGGATCCACGGCAGGTACTGGCGGCCGCCGGCGAGCGGTCCGCCGAGCCCGAGCTTGAAGGGCAGCAGCATGCTCGGCAGCACGCCGCTGCCGGCGTGCAGCGTGATGCCGGTGCGCACCTTGACCACCTCGGCCCCGTGTTCGGCGGCGCCGTCTGCCGCGCGCTCCCAGCGCACGCAGACGTCGGCGAGGAAGTCGTCGCGGGCGGGCGCGCCGGACTCGTCGACGATCTCCGAGCCGTGCGCGCCGTAGTACGCGCACGCCGACGCGCTCACCAGCCGCAGCGGGCGCGGGTCGGCCGCAGCGATCCCCGCGACCAGCCGGCTCGTGCCGTGCTCGCGGCTGTCGCGAATGCGGTCCTTGACCTCGGCGTTCCAGCGCTGCGAGACCGGCTCGCCGGCGAGATGCACGACGACGTCGCGGCCCGCGAGCGCCTCAGCGGGCGCCGGCCCGCGCTGCCAATCCCAGGCGACCGCGTCCACCCCCAGCCGCTCGCCGGCGCGTGCGGCGTCGCGCGACAGGACCGTCACCTCGTCTCCGCGCTGCTTCAGCGCCGCGACCAGCCGCGACCCGACGAACCCCGTCGCGCCGGTGAGCGTGACCCTCATGCTGGTGCATGCGCATGCGAGCGCCATCCGGATGCCCGCGCCGGCAGACAAGCGGTCAAGGTCGTCCCCAACGGCCCGCTGACAGGCATCCAGTCCGGCCTTGACCTAGCGCGGGAAGTTCGAGCGGGTCCGCCCAGACTTGCCCGCGCGATGGCAGCATAGACCCATCGGCGCACCCGAGGGAGAGTCTCGGGGCGCTCACACAGCAACGCGCGGTCAGTTCACCGACGGGTCGATCGGCATCCGCGCGACGACCGCGAAGTGCCCGCCCTTGCGCGCCAGCACGCGTCGCCACAGCTCCTCGGCGTCTGGATCGAAGATGTCGTCGATCCCCGCGGGCGCGACGAACCAGTCCTCGCGCTCGAGCTCGGCGTCCAGCTGGCCCGGTCCCCAGCCCGCGTAGCCGGCGAACGCGCGCGCCCGCCGCGTCACGTCGGCGAGCTCGTCGATGTCGCTGCCGTCGCCCATCAGCCCGACCGTGCCGAGCACGGGGATCGCGGCCTGCCCGGCATCCTCGAACTCCGCCAGCACGAGCAGCGCGTCGGGCTGCACGGGGCCGCCCTCGTCGATCGTCGCGTCGTCGCCGATCAGCACCGCGAGCTCGGGCGCCGACTCGCCGACGAGCAGCCCGCCCGCACGGTTGAGCACGAGGCCCAGCGCTCCCTCGTCGCTGTGCTCGCAGACGAGCACGACGGTGCGGGCGAAGTTCGGGTCCGGCAGCGTCGCGCCGGCGATCAGCAGCTGTCCGCGCAGGGATTCGATGGGCAGCTTCTACCCGATCAGCAAGGCGACCGCCACCGCGACGCCGAAGACGACGACGATCGCGCGCAGCAGCGCCGCCGGCAGGCGCCGCGCGACGCCCACCCCGGCCACGCCGCCGAGCAGGCATGCGGCGCCGACGATCAGCGCCGCATCCCAGGCGATCGGGCCGAACAGCGCGAAGCTCAGCGCGCTGACGCCCGCGACGAGCAGCGACAGCAGGCCCTTGAGCGCGTTGAGGCGCTGCAGCTCGTCGGGCAGCAGCACGCCGAGCAGCGCGAGCAGCACGATCCCCAGGCCGGCGCCGAAGTAGCCGCCGTAGAGCGTCGCCGCGAACAGCGTGCAGTGCAGCACCAGCGGCGAGCGCGCGCGATGGCTGCGCCGCGCGATCGCCGCCGCGCGCGGTTGCAGCGCCAGCAGCAGGCACGACGCCAGGATCAGCCACGGGACGATCGCCTCGAACAGCGTTGCCGGGCTGACGAGCAGCAGCGCCGCGCCTGCCGCCGCGCCGAGCGCGCTCGTCAGCGCCAGCGCGCGGATCCGCTCGCCCTGCACGGCGAGCTCGCGGCGGTAGGCCAGCGAGCCGCCGAGGTAGCCGGGCAGCAACGCGACCGAGTTCGTGACGTTCGCGGTGATCGGCGAGTAGCCGGCGGCGAGCAGCGCCGGAAAGGAGATCAGCGAGCCGCCGCCCCCGACGGCGTTGACGGCGCCGGCCCCGAACCCCGCCGCCACCAGCAGCGCCGCCGTGCCCGCGTCCATCGCCGCAGCGTCGCACAAGGGCGCGCCCGAACGGGTATCCCGTGAGGCCACGACCGAACGACCCGCAGGAGGGCGAGCTTCCATGGCAGAGGACCACGGCCCGACGATCAAGGACGACGAGCGCTACGAGGCGCTCAAGCAGGAGGGCATGAGCAAGCAGAAGGCGGCGCGCATCGCAAACACCGACCCGCACACGGCGGGCGTGCGCGGCGGCAAGGCCGAGAACTACGAGGACCGCACGAAGTCCGAGCTCGCTCAGCGCGCGCGAGAGATCGGCATCGAGGGCCGTTCTAAGATGAACAAAGGCGAGCTGATCGAGGCGCTGCGCAAGGGTTGAGCCGTCCGTGATTGGCCCGCTACACGCCGGGTACCCGAGGCGCAGCCACGAAAGGAACCACCCATGAGCGACAGCATCCCGCCCGCCGAGGGCGCAGAGCGCAGGAACCTGACGACCCGCCAGGGCCACCCGGTCTCCGACAACCAGAGCGAGCGGACGGTCGGCCCGCGCGGCCCCGCGACGCTCGAGAACTACCAGTTCCTCGAGAAGATGAGCCACTTCGACCGCGAGCGCATCCCCGAGCGCGTGGTGCACGCGCGCGGCACGACGGCGTTCGGCTACTTCGAGGCCTACGGCACCTGCGGCGACGAGCCGATCTCGAAGTTCACGCGCGCCAAGCTCTTCCAGGAGGCGGGCAAGCGCACCGACGTCGCGCTGCGCTTCTCGACCGTCGCCGGCGGCCGCGACTCGTCGGAGGTCGTGCGCGACCCGCGCGGCTTCGCGGTGAAGTTCTACACCGAGGACGGCAACTGGGACCTCGTCGGCAACAACCTCGGCGTCTTCTTCATCCGCGACGCGATCAAGTTCCCGGACTTCATCCACTCCCAGAAGCCCGACCCCGTCACCTTCGAGCAGTCCGTCGCCAACCGCGCGTTCGACTTCTTCAGCCAGACGCCCGAGTCGATGCACATGGTGATGCTCGTCTTCAGCCCGCGCGGGATCCCGGCCAGCTACCGCAACATGCAGGGCTTCGGCGTCAACACCTACCGCTGGGTCAACGCCGACGGCGACACGGTGCTCGTGAAGTACCACTGGCTGCCCAAGCAGGGCGTGAAGTCCTACACGGCGGCCGACGCGGCGAAGGTCCAGTCGGAGATCTACGGCTCGCACACCAAGGATCTCAACGACGCGATCTCCGGCGGCGACTTCCCCGAGTGGGAGCTGCACGTGCAGATCATGAGCGACGACGAGCACCCCGAGCTGGACTTCGACCCGCTCGACGACACGAAGGTGTGGCCGGAGGAGGTCTTCCCGCTGCGCAAGGTCGGGCGCATGGTCCTGGACCGCAACGCCGACAACTTCTTCGCCGAGAACGAGCAGATCGCGTTCGGCACGGGCGTGCTCGTCGACGGTCTCGAGTTCTCCGACGACAAGATGCTCGTCGGGCGCACGTTCTCCTACTCCGACACCCAGCGCCACCGCGTCGGCCCCAACTACCTGCAGCTGCCGGTCAACCAGGCCAAGAACGCGGAGGTGCGCACGAACCAGCGCGACGGCCAGATGGCCTACTACGTCGACGACTCGGGCGAGAACCCGAGCGTCAACTACGAGCCGTCGATCCTCGGCGGCCTGCGCGAGGCGGAGCCCTCGGGGCCGCACGAGGTCGGCCCGGAGATCCACGGGCGGCTGACGCGTGAGCGGATCCCGCGCCGCAACGACTACATGCAGGCCGGAGAGCGCTACCAGCTGTCCGAGCCGTGGGAGCGCGACGACCTCGTCGCGAACCTCGTCGACGCGTTGTCGCAGTGCGATCGCAACATCCAGGAGCGCATGCTGTGGCACCTGTACATGGTCGAGGACGAGCTCGGTGCCCGCGTCGGCGACGGGATCGGCATCGGCCTCGATGAGATCAAGGACATGGAGCCGCTGGCGACGCAGGCGCTGACCGAGGAGGAGGAGGGGCGCCGCGCGAACCTCGGCGCCAACGGTCCGCGCGACGTGTCCGGCCACGTCATGACGCACTGCGTGCCCAACGAGCGCGTCGCCGTCGCCGACGAGGACCTCGCGCAGGTCTGAGCCACGTGCGTGGTGTCCGCCTCGTCCTGCTCTGAGGTCGTATCACGACCTCCAGGCAGGATCAGGTCCCAACAGCAGGAGGACTCAGGGCAGCGGCTTCGCGGGCACGCCGCCGACGCGCGCGCCCGGCGCCACGTCGCGCGTCACGACCGCGCGCGGATCGACGGTCGCGCGAGCGCCGATCGTGACGCCGCGTAGGATGCTCGCGCCGAGGCCGATCTGTGCCCCCTCGCCGATCGCGACCGGCGTGGACTCCAGCCCCTGCTGGCGGATCGGCAGCTCGACGTCGGCGATGACGTGGTCGAAGTCGACGACCACCGTGCCGTGGCCGAGCTGCGCGCCGGCGCCGATCGTCACGCCGCTGTGGGCGACGATCGTGCAGCGCTCGCCGAGCACCGCGCCCGCTGCGACCCGCACGACGCCGGCGGCGACGACGATCCGGGTGGCGTCGCCGATCCGGCAGCCGTCGCCGAGCTCGAGCGTCGCGTTCGGGGCGACCTGCAGGCGCGCGCCGGGGGCGACCACGACGTCGCGACCGCGCCGCACGCCCGGCTGGCCGGCTGGCCGCGAGAGGGGGAGACGCAGGCGCACGGGCCGATGCTCTCAGCTCGGCGGTCGCAGCCGCTCGCGCGCGCGGCGCACGAGCTCGCGCGCGACGGCGCGCGCGTGCTGCGGCGCGTAGCGCGCGTCGGCCCCGCTGCGCTGCGCCAGCGCCGAGGGCAGCACCGCCGCGCCGAGCGCGCGCGCCGCGCGGTCGGCGAGCTCGAGCTGGCCGAGCGCCGTCGGATGCACGGCGTCGGGCAGCACGAGCGTCCAGCCGGCGAAGTCCGCCAACTCGGCGACGGTCGCGCCGTGGCGTTCGGCCACGCGCCGGATGACGGCGTTGGCGTGCACGGGCTTCGGCGCCGAGGTCGGGCGGCCGAGGTCGTGCGGGATCGTCGCCATCAGCAGCCGCTGCGCGCGCGCCGCGAGGCCCGCCGCGACCGCGTCCAGTTCGCGCTCGTAGTCGCCGAGATCGAAGCCCGGGTCGCGCACGTCGTTGACTCCGACGTACAGCGACGCGAGGTCGTAGTCGCCGCGCAGGCGCGGAAGCTGGCGATGCAGCACGTCAGCGGTTCTCGCACCGTTGGCGGCGTAGCACGTGTACGGCAGGTCGAGCGCGCGCGCGAGCCACTGGGCCCACGACAGCGGCGTCACGCCGAGCGCCATCGATCCCTCGCCGACGGTGATGCTGTCGCCGAGCGCGACGAGGCCCAGGCGGCTATCCACCAGGCTTGCGTCCCGCGATCATGAGGTTGTAGAAGACGGCGGGCGGCAAGCGGCCCTCCAGCAGGGCGACGTTGACGCGCTGCAGCAGCAGGTAGCCGCGAAACGCGTACTGGCGCCAGAGCCACGGCACGTCCTCGGGCACGGCGGTCGCCTCGAGCGTGCGGTTCATCCAGCCGAACCAGTTGGCCAGGAGCTCCTCGCCGCGAACCTGGACGTCGTCGAAGCCGGCGCCGCGCGCCCAGGCGCCGAGCTCGTCGGGCGTGAAGGCGTGCACGTTGACGAACGGCTCGAGCGACTCGCCGTCGAGGTCGGCCGGGGCCTGCTCCCACGGACCCTCCTGCGGCGCCCCGTGGTCGGCCGCGCGCGCGCCCACGACGAGGCGCCACAGCGGCGCGGCGCGCATCGCCGCGGCCTTCGGATAGGCGGCGATGCGATCGCCGGTGCGCGACGGCTCGCCGGCGAAGACCAGCCGCCCGCCCGGCCTCAGCACGCGCAGGAACTCCGAGAACGCACGGTCGAGGCGGGGGAGGTGATGCAGGACCGCGTGGCCGAGGACGAGGTCGAAGGACGCGTCGGCGAACGGCAGCTGTTCGGCGTCGCAGGCGATGGTCCTGACCGCGACGCCGGCGCGCGCGGCGTTGGCCTGCGTGACGTCGAGCATGCCCGGAGAGATGTCGGTCGCCGTCGCACGCTTCACGACGCCGTCCTGGAGCATGTTGATCGTGAAGTAGCCCGTGCCGGCGCCGATCTCCAGCGCGTGCTCGAACTCCGGCAACGGCCGCCCGAGCAGCTTGTGCAGCTTGCCGCGCACCTGCGCGCGGCCGACGTCGCCGAAGTCGACGCCCCACTTCGTGTCGTAGCTCTCGGCGGCGGCGTCGTGATAGCGCGTGTTGACGTCGCGAATCGCCTGCGCGCTGGCGGGTGCTGCCATCGGCCGGAGTATGTCGGAGGTCGGATTCAAGGAGTGCGTCGAGCAAGCCGTCGCGCTTGACATGCCCGCACGGCGTCGCGAGGATGGCGCCGCCAGGGGGCTGGTGGCAGGTTGCGCCGCGGTCGCGTCGGCGGGTCCCTCGCACGTCCTTGTCGCCCTCAACCCACGGCCGGTGCCACGATGCGATCTCAGAGCTTTCTTCGGGCCTCGTTGCTTGCCTGCGCCCTCAGCGTGCTGACCATGGCAGGCCTGTCCGCGTCCGCGACCGCGCAGGTCCCGGGGTTCCCGGGGTTCCCGGGGTTCCCGGGGTTCCCCGGAACCGGAGGCTGTGCGCCGGGTGAGTTCGGCTCGCCGCCGAACTGCCAGGCGCTGCCCGCCCCGGGGTCCGGATGCCCGGACGGTCAGTTCGGCACGCCGCCGAATTGCGCAGCGCTGCCGGCATCGTGTCCGGCCGGTCAGACGGGCACGCCGCCCAACTGCACCACGCCGCCGCCGGCCACGTGCGCGGCTGGTCAGACCGGCACGCCGCCCAACTGCACCACGCCGGCGGCCACGTGCCCGGCGGGGCAGACCGGCACGCCGCCGGCCTGCAAGGCCTCGGGCGCTGCGACGGCGCCGCCCGCTTCGACCAGGCCGCCGCCCCCCTCGCGGCTCGTCCGCCGCACCGTCGATCTCGGCCGCGGTTGCACGCGCAGCCTGCTGAGCCTGACCGGCGTCGGGGCGTCGGTCGCCTTCGCCAAGCGCCAGACGCCGCTGCGCTGCCGCGTCACGCTGCGCGTGTTCCGCGGCGCCACGGGCAACCGCAGATTGCGTGTCAGGCGAGGGGCGCGGACGATCACGCTGGCCAAGCTCATCCCGCTGTAGGGATCACGCGAATCACGCCAGCCGACCGGCCTCCTCGGTCGCCGCTCGCAGGCGCCTTGAGTGCTCGGCCGTCAGCGCGCCCGGCGCCATCTGCCAGCGCCACGACCCCGTCGCGCGGCCGGGGGTGTTCATGCGTGCCTCGCTGCCCAGGCCGAGCACGTCCTGGGCCTGCAGCATCGCCAGGCGTGCCGGCGAGGAGAACGTCATCCGGATCAGCGACCACCACGGCTCGTCCTCGGCCATCCCCGCCTCGGCGATCGCGGCCGCGGCGCCCGCGCGACGCGCCTCGGGCAGCGTCTGCCACCAGCCGCGCAGCGTGTCGGTGTCGTGCGTGCCGGAGTACGCGACGCTGTCCTCTTCGTGGTTCTCGAGGCGATGGGGCCCGTGCGGGTCGTCGGGATCGAAGCCGAACTGCATGACGACCATCCCGGGGAAGCCGAGCTCGCGGCGCAGGCGCGTGACCGGCTCGGTGATCACGCCGAGATCCTCTGCGATCACCGGCAGCGAGCCGAGCTCGGCCAGCGCGGCGTCGAAGACCGCGCGCCCGGGGCCGCGCTGCCAGCGTCCGGCGCGCGCGTCCGCGGCGCCCTCGGGCACCGCCCAGTACGCGACGAAGCCGCGAAAGTGGTCGATCCGCGTGACGTCGAACAGCGCGAACGTGCGCCGCAGGCGCTCGGTCCACCAGCGATAGCGCCGGCGCTGCATCGCCGGCCAGTCATACAGCGGGTTGCCCCACAGCTGGCCGGTCTCGGACATCGCGTCCGGCGGCGCGCCGGACACCTCGCCGCCGCGAAACAGCTCGGGGTGCGCGCGATGATCGGCGCCGCCGGGAGCGACGTAGATCGGCACGTCGCCGATCAGCCCGACCCCGCGCTCGCAGGCGTAGGCGCGCAGCGCGCTCCATTCGCGCTGGAAGCGCACCTGGTCGGCGACCGCGCGGCGCCCGCCGGCGACGGCCTCCCAGCCGCCGATCCAGAACGCCTCGCGCTCGCGGAAGCCGGCGATCTCGTCATCGCTAACCTCAGCAGAGGGATCGGCGAGCAGCCCGCGCCAGGCCGCGAACGCCGAGTTGGACTTGTATGGGGAACGGGCACGGTCGGGTGGGCCGAGCGGCAGCATCTGCCACCACGACTGACCGGCGGCCTGCAGCCAGTCGACGAACCGGTAGGCGTCGTCACCCAACGTTCCGGACGCCAGGCTCGTGGGATGCAGCTGGACCCCGGACGCCCGCCGTTGCAGTGAGTTCACGTTATCAACCGCCTTGAACGGAGAGAGTGTCTAGGGATGCCCGCGCCCAAGCCGCCAAAACACGGCCCGCCACGGATCCAGATCGTCGCTCCGTCGCCGATGATCGACTGCGGGCGCTTCGCCGCAAAGCGCGCCGTCGGCGACGCGATGCAGGTCGGCGCGGACATCTTCAGCGACGGCCACGACGTCCTGCGCGCGGTCGTTCGCGTGCAGTCCCCCGACGCCAAGCGCTGGCTGGAGCGCCCGCTGCGGCGCATCGACGCGCACATCGACGGCGACCGCTGGGCGGGGGAGTTCGAGGTCACCGAGCTTGGACGCTACACGTGGACGATCGAGGCCTGGATCGATCCCTTCGCCGGCTGGCGCGACGAGCTGCGACGCAAGGTCGATGCCGGCCAGAGCGAGCTGGCCGGTGAGCTGTCGGAGGGCATCGTGCTGCTCGAGCAGGCCGCGGCGCGGGCCAAGGGCGAGGATCGCAAGCGCATCGCGGCCGCCCTGGACCTCCTGCGCGACCCCGCGACGCCGACCGACGATCGCTGCGTCGTCGCGCTCGCACTCGAGCTGCAGGAGGCCGTCCAGCGCAATCCCGACCGCAGCCGCTCGACGACGATGGAGCGCAGGCTGCACGTCGACGTCGACCCGGTACGCGCGCGCTTCGGCGCGTGGTATGAGCTCTTCCCGCGCTCGTGGGGCGGCCTGACCGGCGTCACCGAGCGCATCCCCGAGCTCGCCGAGCTCGGCTTCGACGTCCTCTACCTGCCGCCGGTGCACCCGATCGGGCTGACCAACCGCAAGGGCCCCAACAACGCGCTCACGGCCGCGCCCGGAGACCCTGGCTCGCCGTGGGCGATCGGCGACGAGACCGGCGGTCACGAGGCGCTGCACCCCGACCTCGGCACGATGGCGGACTTCGACGCGCTTGTCGCCGCCGGTCGCGAGCACGGCATCGACATCGCCCTGGACTTCGCGATCCAGTGCTCGGCCGACCACCCGTGGCTGACCGAGCATCCGGAGTGGTTCAACCGCCGCCCCGACGGCACGCTGAAGTACGCCGAGAACCCGCCCAAGAAGTACCAGGACATCTACAACGTCAACTGGGATTCGGCGGACTGGAAGGGGCTGTGGGAGGCGCTGCGCGACGTCGTGCGCTTCTGGGCCGCCCACGGCGTGCTCGTCTTTCGCGTCGACAACCCGCACACCAAGCCCTTCGCCTTCTGGGAGTGGCTGATCGAGGAGATCCGCGGCGAGTACCCGGACGTGATCTTCCTCGCCGAGGCGTTCACGCGCGCGGCGGTGATGCGCATGCTGGCGAAGGTCGGCTTCAACCAGTCCTACACGTACTTCACGTGGAAGAGCACGAAGTGGGAGCTCGTCGACTACGTGACCGAGCTCGCCACCAGCGGCATGCAGGAGTACTACCGGCCGAACTTCTTCGTCAACACCCCCGACATCCTCACCGAGGAGCTGCAGGTCGGCGGCCCGCCGAAGTTCGCCAGCCGGCTCGTGCTGGCCGCGACGCTGAGCCCGACCTACGGCGTCTACTCCGGCTATGAGAGCTTCGAGCGCGTGCCCGTGCGCACGGGCAGCGAGGAGTACGACCACTCCGAGAAGTACGAGGCCAAGTCGCGCAGGCTCGACGGCCCGCTGCTGACGCTGATCTCGCGCATGAACGACATCCGCCGCGACAACCCGGCCCTGCAGCAGCTCGACAACATCCAGTTTCTGAGCACCGAGAACGACGCGCTGATCGCCTACGCCAAGCGCACGGGCGACAACGTCGTGCTCTGCGTCGTGACGCTCGATCCGGTCAACGCCCAGGAGGGCGTCGTCGTCGTGCCCTATGGCCTCGGCCTGCCGCCGGTCTTCACCGTCACCGACCTGCTGTCGGCGGAGAGCTTCGAATGGCGGATGGGACGCAACTTCGTGCGCCTGGACCCCTACCGGGTCGCGCACCTGCTGCGCGTCACATGAGCGCCTCGCGCGACGTGACGACCGCCGGACACTGGTTCGAGTCCGACCCGCTGTGGTTCAAGACCGCGATCTTCTACGAGATCCACCTGCGCGGCTTCTTCGACGGCACCGGCGACGGGCACGGCGACTTCCGCGGCCTGACCGAGAAGCTCGACTACCTGCAGTGGCTCGGCGTGACGTGCATCTGGCTGCTGCCGATGTACGAGTCGCCCGGTCGCGACGGTGGCTACGACATCGCCGACTTCTACGCGGTGCACTCCGACTACGGGACGATCGACGACGTCCGGGCGTTCATCGACGCGTCGCACGAGCGTGGCATCCGCGTCATCGCCGACCTCGTCATGAACCACACGTCGTCGGACTGCGCCTGGTTTCAGGAGGCGCGCTCGGGCGGGCGGGGCTCGGATAACCCCAAGCGCGACTGGTATGTCTGGTCGGACGACCCGACGCGCTACGACGAGGCGCGGATCATCTTCGTCGACACGGAGACCTCGAACTGGACCTGGGACGACAAGGCCGGCGCCTACTACTGGCATCGCTTCTTCCATCACCAGCCCGACCTCAACTACGACAACCCCGAGGTCCGCGAGGCGATGCTCGACGTGCTGCGCTTCTGGCTGGAGCTCGGCCTCGACGGCTTTCGCCTCGACGCCGTGCCCTACCTCTACGAGCGCGAAGGCACGAACTGCGAGAACCTGGCCGAGACGCACGCCTTCCTGCGCGAGGCGCGCCGCGTCGTCGACGCCGAGTACCCCGACCGCGTGCTGCTGGCCGAGGCCAACCAGTGGCCGGCCGACGTCGTCGACTACTTCGGCGACGGCGACGAGTGCCACATGGCCTTCCACTTCCCGGTCATGCCGCGGATGTTCATGGGCCTGCGCCGCGAGGAGGCGGCGCCGATCCTCGAGATCCTCGCCCAGACGCCGCATATCCCCACCAACTGCCAGTGGGGGCTGTTTTTGCGCAACCACGACGAGCTGACGCTCGAGATGGTGACCGACGAGGAGCGCGACTACATGTACGCGGAGTACGCGAAGGACCCGCGGATGAAGCTCAACGTCGGAATTCGCCGCCGGCTGGCGCCCCTGATGGACGGCGGCCGCGACGAGATCGAGCTGCTGCACGCGATGCTGTTCAGCCTGCCGGGTTCGCCGGTGCTCTATTACGGGGACGAGATCGCCATGGGGGACAACGTCTTCCTCGGCGACCGCGACGGCGTTCGAACGCCGATGCAGTGGACGGGCGACCGCAACGGCGGCTTCTCGCGCGCGGACTTCGCGCAGCTCTACCTGCCGCCGCTGATGGATCCCGTCTACGGCTACCAGGCCGTCAACGTCGAGGCCCAGCTGCGCCTGCCGGGATCGCTGCTGCGCTGGATGCGGCGCTTCATCTCGCTGCGCAAGGAGCACCCCGTCTTCGGGCTGGGCACGTTCGAGGCGCTGACGCCGGCGAACTCGAGGATCTTCGCCTGCATCCGCACCTACGAGGACGACGTCGTGCTGTGCGTGCACAACCTCGCGCGCTCGGCGCAGGCGGTCGAGCTCGACCTCAGCTGGTACAACGGCCGCCGCCCGGTCGAGATGTTCGGACGCTCGCGCTTTCCGCGCATCGGCGAGCTGCCCTACCTGCTGACGCTCGCGCCGCGCGGGTTCTTCTGGTTCCTGCTCGAGGAGGACGAATGAGCCTTCCCGACGACGTCGTCGAGCCGCTCGAGCAATGGGTCGCCCAGCAGCGCTGGTTCGCCTCCAAGTCGCGCCAGATCGCGGCGATCAACGTGCTCGAGCGCGTCGAGCTGTCAAGCCAGCCGGCGCTCGCGATCGCGCTCATCGAGGCGCGCTTCCACGCCGGCACGCACGAGCTCTACCAGCTCGTGCCGGGCGAGCCGGAGGGCGCCCGGCTGCTGGCCGAGCTGCTCGGCAGCGAGCCCGCGATCGGCGGCGTCCGATTCCACGGCGGCGTCACCCCCACCGGCGCCATGCGGGCGATGGGCGCCGAGCAGTCCAACTCGTCGGTCATCTTCGGCGAGGAGTACGTGCTGAAGGTCTTCCGCCGCCTGGAGCCGGGGATCAACCCGGAGCTCGAGATGCTGCGCTTCCTGTCGCTGCGCGGCTTTCCGAACATCGCGGCGCTGGCAGGCTGGTACGAGTACCAGGGCGAGCTCATGCACGCGACGCTCGGGGTCATGCAGGAGTACATCGCCGAGGCGCGCGACGGCTGGCAGCTGGCGCTCGACGACCCGGCCGGCCTGCTCTCGCGCGTCGGCGAGCTCGGCACGGCGACCGGCGAGATGCACAGCGTGCTGGCCTGCGACCGCGAGGACCCGGCGTTCGCGCCCGTGGAGCCCAGCAGCGAGGCGCTATCGCTGCTGACGGCGACGATCGACGAGCAGATCGAGCGCGTCTTCTTCGACCTGCCCGAGGACAACCCCGCGGTCGGGCCGATCCTCAACCGCGGCGAGGAGATCCGCGAGCGCCTGCAGCAGATGTCGCACGTCGGCGTCGGGGGGCGGCTGATCCGCCACCACGGCGACTACCACCTCGGCCAGACCATGTTGCGCGACGCGGGCTGGATCATCCTGGACTTCGAGGGCGAGCCGGCGCGCTCGCTGCTCGAGCGCCGCCGCAAGCGCTCCCCCCTGCGCGACGTCGCCGGCATGCTGCGCTCGTTCGCCTACGCCGCCTCGGCGTCGCAGGTGCTGCGCGGCGTCCCGGCGCCGGAGGGCTGGGAGGACGATGCGCGCGAGGCCTTCCTGACGAGCTACCTCGAGGCGGTCGAGCCGACGCTGCTGCCCGCCGGGCGCCCGGCGATCGAGAAGCTGCTCGCGATCTTCGAGCTCGAGAAGGCCGTCTACGAGCTGAGCTACGAGCTGAACAACCGCCCCGACTGGGTGTCGATTCCCGTCGCCGGGATCGCCCGCCTGCTCGAGACCGAGGTCACCCCATGAACGTCGCTTCCGAGATCGACCGGCTCGTCGCGCGCGAGCACCACGACCCGCACGCGGTTCTGGGAGCGCACGAGGGGCCGGGCGGCGGCGTGATCGTCCGCGCCCTGCGGCCGATGGCCGAGTCCGTCGTCGTGCAGCCCGCCGGCGTGGCGCTCGAGTGCGTGCACCCCGGCGGCCTGTTCGCGGGCGAGATCCTCGACGCGACGCTGCCGCTGGACTACGAGCTCGAGGTCGCCTATCCGGGCGACACGACGTTCACGATCCAGGACCCCTACCGCTTCGGGCCGACGCTGTCAGACCTCGACGAACACCTCTTCCGCGAGGGTCGCCACGAGCAGCTGTGGTCGAAGATGGGCGCGCACGTGCGCGAGATCGGCGGCGTCGCGGGGACGTCGTTCGCGGTCTGGGCGCCGGCCGCGAAGTCCGTCGCTGTGATCGGCGACTTCAACTACTGGGAGGGCCTGCTGCACCCGATGCGCGCGCTCGGCGGCTCGGGCATCTGGGAGCTGTTCATCCCGGGCGTCGCGGCGGGCGCGCACTACAAGTACGAGATCCGCACCCAGGCCGGCGACTTCCGCCAGAAGGCCGACCCGTTCGCCTTCGAGACCGAGGTCCCGCCGCAGACGGCGTCGATCGTCAACGACTCGCAGTACGAGTGGAGCGACGGCGAGTACCTCGCCGCGCGCCGTGAGGGCCCGATGCTCGACCGGCCGGTGGCGATCTACGAGGTGCACCTCGGCTCATGGCGGCGAAACCCGCTCGAGGACAACCGCTCGCTGACCTACCTCGAGCTCGCCGACGAGCTGTCGGCGTACGTCGCGGACCTCGGCTTCACGCACGTCGAGCTGATGCCGGTGATGGCGCACCCGTTCTCGGGCTCCTGGGGCTACCAGGTGACCTCGTACTACGCGCCCACGCCCGCGTTCGGCTCGCCCGACGACTTCCGCACGTTCGTCGACCGCATGCACGCGCACGGCATCGGCGTGCTGCTCGACTGGGTGCCGGCGCACTTCCCGCGCGACGAGTGGGCGCTCGCGCGCTTCGACGGCACCGCGCTCTACGAGCACGACGATCCGCGCCGTGGCGCGCACCCCGAGTGGGGGACGCTGATCTTCAACTACGGGCGCAACGAGGTGCGCAACTTCCTCGTCGCCAACGCCCTGTACTGGGCGCGCGAGTTCCACGCCGACGGCATCCGCGTCGACGCGGTCGCGTCGATGCTCTACCTCGACTACTCGCGCGAGGACGGCGAGTGGGTGCCCAACGAGTACGGCGGCAACGAGGATCTCGACGCCGTGAAGTTCCTCAAGGAGCTCAACGAGGTGCTGCATCGCGACGAGCCGGGCGTCGTCAGCGCGGCCGAGGAGTCGACCGCCTGGCCGGGAGTCTCGCGCCCGACCTACCTCGGCGGCCTGGGCTTCGGCTTCAAGTGGAACATGGGCTGGATGCACGACACGCTGGGCTACTTC
The DNA here is from genome assembly GCA_963729125.1 of uncultured Actinomycetes bacterium. Lineage (GTDB taxonomy): Bacteria > Actinomycetota > Thermoleophilia > Solirubrobacterales > Solirubrobacteraceae > CADCVQ01. The sequence goes on along the minus strand of CAVSML010000007.1, from coordinate 99,429 downwards.
GAGCAGGACCCGATCCACCGCCGCTATCACCACCACGAGCTGACGTTCAGCCTCGTGTACGCGTTCACGGAGAACTTCATCCTGCCGCTGTCGCACGACGAGGTCGTGCACGGCAAGGGCTCGCTGATCGACAAGATGTCCGGCGACCGCTGGCAGAAGCTCGCCAACCTGCGCGCGCTGTACGCCTTCATGTGGGCGCACCCCGGCAAGAAGCTGCTGTTCATGGGCCAGGAGTTCGCCCAGGGACCTGAGTGGAGCTACGAGCGCTCGCTGGAGTGGCACCTGCTCGAGTACGCCGAGCACACCGGCGTGCAGTCGCTCGTGCGCGACGTCAACGCCGTCTACAGGGACACGCCGGCATTGTGGGAGGTCGACTTCGACGGGCGCGGCTTCTGGTGGATCGAGCCCAACGCCGCCGACGACAACGTCGTCGCGTTCGCCCGCGCCGGCGCCGATCCGTCCGAGGACGTGCTGGTCTGTGTCTGCAACCTGTCGCCGGTGCCGCGCGCGGGCTACCGCGTCGGCCTGCCGCGCGGCGGGCGCTGGGTCGAGCGCTTCAACAGCGACTCGTCGCACTACGGCGGCAGCGACACCGGCAACCTCGGCGGCGTCACAGCCCAGGCGCTGGGCTGGCACGGCCAGCCGTGCTCGGCCGAGCTCACGCTGCCGCCGCTGGGCGTCGTGTGGCTCGTGCCCGAGAAGACGCCCAAGCCCGAGCAGGTTCGAAGGGCCTAGCGCGTCCCGTCGGCGAGCGCCTGTCCGCCGTCGCTCGAGGTCCGCGCGATCGAGCCGCAGGATCGTACGGGGCGAAGCCGGAGGTGTGGAAGGCGTACACCTTGGTGCCCCCTCAGGCGGGCGAAGGTGGCGCAGCATGCGGGGCACAAGCAACGACCTCCCCAAGGAGCCACCCCATGCGCAACCCCACCAAGCTCATCGCCGCCCTCGCCGCCGGCGCCGCCCTCGCCGCCGGCGGGGTGTCGATCGCCGCCGACACCGCGACGCAGATCACGGTCACGCCGGCCGCCACGCTGATGCCCGGCCAGAACTCGCCGTTCGACGCCGCCGGCGTCAAGGCGATCCGCCGCGGCGAGCCGATCCCCGCCGGCTACCGCCTCGTCGGCCAGAAGGTCACGGCGACCCGCGGCACCAAGAACGCCGGCGCGTCGCTGTTCTTCCGCTGCCCCGGCGACAAGCGGCTGAAGACCTTCGGCGACAGCGGTGGCGTCGGCTTCGGCATCGACCGCGCCTACGTCGACCACCGCCAGGCCTGGGTGCGCACGTACGGCGCGCGCGAGAAGGGCGTCGCCGAGACCGGCATCGTCTACGCCGTCTGCAGGTAGCCCCGAGCTCGACCTCGGCGGTCCCGGCCCCCCTCAGGGGCCGCCGAGGTACGAGTCGTCCGCAAGCGACCGCAGGCAGGCCAGCGGCGCGCGCCGCCATTCGTCGACCACGTCCGCCGGCCGCAGCGAGCGGATGACCCACTCCCAGGTCAGCGCGCGGCCGACCTTCGCCAGCCGGCAGGCGAGCTCGAGGATCTCTACGAGCTCGGCGTGCGGCGCGAGGTCGGCGAACGGCTCGAGGTAGGCGTCGCGCACGGCCAGCAGCCGCGGGTCGTCGAGCTCGCAGCCGCCGAGCACCCGCTTCTGCAGCACCGTCAGCGTCACGAGCATGCTCGAGAACGGGTGCGCGACGACGCTGTCGCCCCAGTCGAAGAACGTCGCCTCCCCGTCGCGCAGCAGCACGTTGCGCGCGTGCAGGTCGTTGTGGTCGATCGTCACGCCGCCGGGCGCGCCGGCCAGCTTCCGCGCCCACGCCGCGACCTGCGTGCCCAGCGCGGCGGCACGTGCGAGCGCCGCGCGATCCTCGCCGTCGCCGTGCGCGTCGACGTAGCCGCGCACGACCTCCAGCGCCTGCTCGAAGCGCCCAGGGATGGCGCCGGCGCGCATGTCGGCGACGCCGAGCTCGAGCAGCCGCCCGGCGTGCGGCGCGACCGCGCGCTGCAGCGCCGCGTAGACGGGCAGCGCGTCGGACCACGCCTGTGCGAGCGCGTCGCCCTCGAGCAGCTCGGCGAGCGCCTGCCCGCCGTCGGGCAGCAGCACCCAGGCGCGCTCGGCGTCGATCGCGATCGGCGTCAGGACGCCGCCGGGGGCAACCCCGCTGAGCAGCTCGTAGAGGCCGACCTCGAAGGCCTGGTTGGGGCCCTCGGCCTTCAGCCAGACCGTGCCGCCGGTCGTCGGCGCGCACAGCACGGTCGACCACGGCGCGAGGTGCGCCTGACCGACGTCGCCGGTGCGCTGCAGGCCGGCCTCCGCGAGCCGTTCGTCCAGCCACGCGCGGGCCTGCGCCAGCCAGGCGGGCGAGGACCAGAACTCGATGCCGTACCCGCGGTCGGTCATCGCGCGGACGGTACCCGCGCGGCGGCGGCGCAACGAGGGGGTGTGTCGAGTTGGTGCGCCTCAGGGCGCACGAACCCGACATACCCCCCGCCCCGGCGCCCGTCTCAGCCCGTGCGCGTGGCCGACCGCACGACGCTGCGGATGCTCTCGATCGGGATGCCGGGGCCGGTGCCCTCGGGACGCGCCGACCAGACTGCGAGCGGCGTGCCGTCGCGGTCGGAGCCCGGTGCGACCTCGTGCACGTTCTCTGCCGGCGTGACGGCCTCGACCGGGCCGAACGCCGGCGCGCCCGGCGCCAGCAGCGCGGCGAGGCCGATGCCGTCGCCGTTGCCGGTCGCGGTCGGCTGCACCATCGTCGCCAGCAGGCCGAAGCGCGACGACCAAGCCAGGCGCAGGTCGCGCACGCCGCCGGAGGCCGGGGCGACGTCCAGCGGGGCGCCGGCGCCGCGCGCCAGGATCGCCACGCGCGCGATCGCGCGCGCCGATGGACCGGCAACGGTGTAGCCGACGGCGAAGCCGCCGGGCAGCGCGACGAGCTCCGACGGCGGGCTCGCGCCGTCGGCCTCGATCGTCCTGGCCCTGGCGAAGCGCGAGCTCGACGACGCCATGCTGCGGTGCTGCAGCAGCCGCACGCCGGGCCGGCCTTCGCGCCGCAGGAGCCGCTTGCGCCACACGACCTCGACCGCGCCCGAGTCCGCGACCGCGGCGCGCAGCAGCCACTGCGTCGGCCCGTCGGGCGCGGCCAGCGTCTGCGCACGGCCCCAGTCGTGGCCGGGGCGGCGCACGCGGGCGTAGACGTGCTTGGCGCGCACGTACGCGACGACGACGTCGCCGCGGCGCCCGGCCGCGACCGCCATCATCTGCGCCCGCCCGCGTCCGGAGACGATCGCGGGCTTCGAAAAGCGGCCCGAGGACGAGCGCAGGGCGACGTGCACGCGCGTGCGGCGCGTCTTCGGATCGAACGTCATGTAGGCGAGCGCGCCACGCCCGTTGGGAGCGATCGACAGTTGTGCGCGGCCGCTGATGCTGGCCCGCGCGAGCGTGACGGGGCCGGCGAAACCGCTCGCGCCGCCGGTGGCGACACGCACCGCGAACTCGACGGTGCCGTTGGGCCGCGGAGCGCTGACGGCCTGCTGCGACAGCGCGACGAGGCGCCCGTCGCCGTGGCCCTCGACGTCCAGCAGGTCATCGGCGAAGGTCGAGACCGGGCGCTCGGGCCCGAAGGCGGCGCCGGAGGCGCGCACGGCGAACGACGCGCCGCGCGGCGGATCGGCGTGCACGCCGTCCTGCCAGCCCCACGACGCGGCCGTCGAGGTGGCCGTGCTCGTCGCCTGCAGCGGGCCGGCGAACGTGTGCGGGGCGGAGATCGTGACCGGCGCGCTCCACGCAGCGGCTGACGCGGCGGGCGCTGCGGCGGCGGCCGCCGCGAGCACGGCGGCGGGAAGCAGGCGGATGATCGGGCGCATGTCCACTGCAACGCGCGCGCACCACCGCAGGTTGCACGTTCAGCCCGGCGTCGTCGCGCCCCAGTCCTCCGGCGCAAGCTCGCCGAGCGGCATCGAGACGAACCACTCGTGGCCCTCGGGGTCGCGCGCGGCGAAGCGGCGCTCGCCGTAGTCCTGATCGGCGGGCTCCTCGGTGATCTGCGCGCCGGCGGCCCGCGCGCGCTCGCAGACGGCGTCGACGTCCTCGACGGTCAATCCGATCAGGACGGTCGTGGCGCCGAGGTGAGCGGGGTTGCGGAAGTCGCCGCCCGGCGCGCCGAGGTAGAGGACCCCGTCGCCGAGGCGCATCTCCGCGTGCGTGACGACGCCGTCGTCGCCGGCGAATCGCAGCGCTTCCTCGAGCCCGAACGCGCGCGACAGGAAGTCGAGCTGTGCGGCGACGTCCTCGCAGAGCAGGTAGGGCGTGATCGCGGGGGCGCTCATGAGATCGGCGTCCCGATCCGCCAGCGCCGGCCCTCGGGGTCGCGCGCGCCGCCGGCCGGCCCGCCGGGGCCGGGCGGCGCGAGCGCGACGACGTCGTGGGCGGCATCGATGCCCTCGTAGGCGAGGAGCGGGGTGATCGTCTGGAAGTTGGACATGGCATGGACGGTACGCCTCCCTGGCGGGGTCGTCTTGGATGTTTGGGAACACCGGGCCATGCTTATGCGAATCGGCGGTGGGTACCTTGGAGCGGTGCTCGCGACCGATCAGGCCCTGCCCTGGGAGCGCCCGCTGGGCGCCACGCCCCTCGACGACGGGCTCGTCCAGTTTCGCGTCTGGGCGCCGAACGCCGACGCGGTCCGCGTGCGCGTCGGCGGACGCGAGCACGAGCTGGCCGAGGCCGGCGGCGGCGTCCGCGAGGCGCGCGTGCAGGCGCAGGCCGGCGAGGACTACGTCTACGTCCTCGGCGAGGACGAGCTGCCCGACCCCTGCACGCGCCACCAGCCGCGGGGGCTGCGCGGTCCGTCGCGGATCGTCGACGCTCGGGCCTTCGCCTGGACGGACGACGGGTTCACGCCCCGACCGCTCGCCGAGCAGGTCATCTACGAGCTGCACGTCGGCACGTTCACGCCCGAGGGGACCTTCGACGCGGCGATCGGCCACCTCGCCGAGCTCGCCCGGATCGGCGTCAGCTCGATCGAGGTCATGCCCGTCGCCGAGTTCCCGGGCGACCACGGCTGGGGCTACGACGGCGTCTACCTCAGCGCGGCCCAGTCGACCTACGGCGGTCCGCTGGCCTTCCAGCGCCTCGTCGACGCGGCCCATTCGCACGGCATCGGCGTGATCCTCGACGTCGTCTACAACCACGTCGGCGCGTCGGGCAACCAGGCGCTGGCAGCGTTCGGGCCGTACTTCACCGACCGCTACTCGACGTTCTGGGGCAACGCGATCAACTACGACGACGAGCACTGCGACCCCGTGCGCGAGTGGGTCCTGCAGTCGGCCGAGGGCTGGATGCGCGACTTCCACGTCGACGGCCTGCGCCTCGACGCGATCCACGCGATCTACGACACCGGCGCGCAGCCGCTGCTGGCCGTGCTCGCCGAGCGCGTCCACGCCGCGCGGGGTGGGCGCGACGGCGTCCTCGTGATCGCCGAGTCGGGACTCAACGACCCGAAGGTCATCCGCCCGCGCGAGCTGGGCGGCTTCGGCCACGACGCGCAGTGGGCCGACGACTTCCACCACGCGCTGCGCGTCCTGCTGACCGGCGAAACCGACGGCTGGTATGCGGAGTTCGGGACCGTCGCCGACCTCGCAAAGGCGTATGCGCGCCCTTTTGTGCACGACGGCCAGTACTCGGCGTTTCGCAAGAAGCGCTTCGGCGCCCCTGCCCACGATCGCCCGCAGGAGCAGTTCGTCGTCTTCGACGCCAATCACGACCAGGTCGGAAACCGCGCCCTCGGCGACCGCCTGCCCGACGGCGTTCGCCCGCTGGCGGCGTTCTGCACGCTGCTGTCGCCGTTCGTGCCGATGCTCTTCATGGGCGAGGAGTACGGCGAGCCGGCGCCGTTTCAGTTCTTCTGCGACCACATCGACGAGGAGATCGCGACCGCGACGCGCGACGGTCGCCGGCGCGAGTTCGCCGCCTTTGCGAAGTTCGCCGGCGAGGAGGTCCCCGACCCGCAGGATCGTGCGACGTTCGAGCGTTCGAAGCTCACCCGCCGGCGGGACCCGGAGATCGCCGATCTGTATGAGCGGCTGCTCGCCGTCCGCGGCGAGCTTCCGCGCGGCGAGGTCGTCACCGGCCACGACGAGGACGCCCGCTGGCTGACCGTCGACCGCGGCCCCTTTCGCCTGACCGCCAACTTCTCCGACGAGCCGCGCGAGGTCCCGCTCGCGGGCCATGCCGAGGTCGCGCTCGCGACCGCCTCGGCCGAGCTTTCCCCCGATCACGTGCTGCTAGCACCCAAGTCAGGAGCCCTGTTGCGATGAGCGACCGCGAGGTCTGGCCCGGCCGCCCATTCCCACTCGGCCCGACGCTGCACGATCGGGGCACGAACTTCAGCCTCTTCTCCGAGAACGCCGAGCGCGTCGTGCTGTGCCTCTTCGATGAGGACGACAACGAGGAGCGCGTGGAGGTCGTCGAGCGCACGGCCTTCAACTGGCACTGCTTCTTGCCCGGCGTCGGCCCCGGCCAGCGCTACGGCTACCGCGTCTTCGGCCCCTACGACCCCGAGGACGGCCACCGCTTCAACCCCAACAAGCTGCTGATCGATCCCTACGCGAAGGCGATCGACGGCGAGGTGCAGTGGGAGAAGGGCAGCACGCTGCCCTACATCCCCGACGACTCCGAGACCGCAGACCTCGAGCCCGACGACGAGGACGACGCCGAGGCGATGCCCAAGGGCCTGGTCGTCGACCCCGGCTTCGACTGGGAGGGCGACCGCCTGCTCGGCACGCCGTGGAACGAGACCGTGATCTACGAGACGCACGTCAAGGGCTTCACGATGCGCCACCCGGAGGTGCGCGAGGACCTGCGCGGCACCTACGGCGGCCTGGCCTCCGAGCCGGCGCTGAAGTACCTCAAGGAGCTCGGCGTGACGGCGGTCGAGCTGCTGCCGGTGCACCACAATGCCGACGAGCACTTCCTGATCGACAAGGGCCTGTCGAACTACTGGGGCTACAGCTCGATCGGCTTCCTCGCGCCGCACTCCGACTACGCCGCGACCGGATCCTCGGGCGAGCAGGTGCGCGAGTTCCAGGGGATGGTCAAGGCGCTGCACAAGGCCGGCATCGAGGTGATCCTCGACGTCGTCTACAACCACACCGCGGAAGGCAACCACCTCGGCCCGATGCTGTCGCTGAAGGGCATCGACAACGCCACCTACTACCGCCTGATGCCCGACGACCCGCGCTTCTACATGGACTTCACCGGCACGGGCAACTCGCTGAACCCCGTCCATCCGAGCGTCCTGCGGCTGATCATGGACTCGCTGCGCTACTGGGTCATGGAATGCCACGTCGACGGCTTTCGCTTCGATCTCGCCAGCGCGCTGGCGCGCGAGCTCTACGACGTCGACCGCCTGAGCGCGTTCTTCGACACGATCCACCAGGACCCCGTGCTGTCGCAGGTCAAGCTCATCGCCGAGCCCTGGGACGTCGGCCCGGGCGGCTATCAGGTCGGCAACTTCCCGGTCCTGTGGACGGAGTGGAACGGCATCTACCGCGACTCGATGCGCGACTTCTGGCGCGGGCACGCGAGCGTCGCGGACTTCGCCCAGCGCCTGACCGGCTCCCACGACCTCTACGGCGAAGACGGCCGCCAGCCGGTCGCGTCGATCAACTTCGTCACCGCCCACGACGGCTTCCCGCTGGCCGACCTGGTCTCCTACAACGAGAAGCACAACGAGGCCAACCTCGAGGACAACAAGGACGGCACCGACGACAACCGCTCGTGGAACTGCGGCGTCGAGGGCCCGACCGAGGACCCCCAGGTGCTCGCGCTGCGCGCGCGCCAGCAGCGCAACATCCTCGTGACGCTGCTGCTGAGCCAGGGCGTGCCGATGCTGCTCGGCGGCGACGAGTTCTCGCGCAGCCAGGGCGGCAACAACAACGCCTGGTGTCAGGACAACGAGATCTCCTGGTACGACTGGGGTCACGACGAGCGCCAGCTCGAGATGATCGAGTTCACCACGCGCGTGATCGCGCTGCGCCAGAACCATCCGGTCTTTCGCCGCCGCCACTTCCTCAGCGGCGAGGCGACAGGACTCGACACGCTGCCCGACGCGTGGTGGTTTCGCCCCGACGGCCGGCGCATGACCCAGCGCGACTGGGGCGCGGGCGACGGCCACGTCGTCGGCCTGTTCCTCAACGGCCACGAGTTTCCCTACCGCGGCCGGCGCGGCGAGCAGATCGTCGACGAATCGTTCCTGCTGCTGATCAACGCCCACTACGAGGACGTGACGTTCGCGCTGCCCGCGCGGCGCTGGGGGAACACCTGGGCGCTGGAGCTCAGCACCTCCGACCCGCAGGCGGCCGCCGGCTCGACCTCCTTCAGCGCCCGCGAGCGGATCGAGACGACGGCGCGCTCGGTGACGATCCTCAAGCGCACCGACCCGGCCACGTAGGTGGATCTGCGCGCGACCTACCGCCTGCAGCTCGGCCCCGGGCTGCGCTTCGACGACGTGCGCGCGCTCGTGCCGTACCTGCGCGACCTCGGCATCTCGCACCTCTACCTGTCGCCGTCGCTGACCGCGCGCTCGGGCTCGACGCACGGCTACGACGTCGTCGACCCGACGCGCGTGTCGGAGTCGCTCGGCGGCGAGGACGCCCTGCGCGCGCTGGCGGGCGAGGGGCTGGGAATCGTGCTCGACATCGTCCCCAACCACATGGGCACGGGCGAGGAGAACCGCTGGTGGTCCGATCCCGAGCAGCGGGTGCGGGTCTTCGACGTCGATCCCGACACGGGCCACTACCGGCGCTTCTTCGACATCGACGACCTCGCGGGCGTGCGCGTCGAGGATCCCGAGGTCTTCGAGCTCACTCACCGCAAGGTGCTCGAGCTGCTCGAAGACGGCGTGCTCGACGGCCTGCGCATCGATCATCCCGACGGCCTCGCCGACCCGGCCGGCTATCTCGAGCGCCTGCGCGAGGCCGGCGCGGAGCACGTCTGGGTCGAGAAGATCCTGCATCCCGGGGAGGCGCTGCGCGACTGGCCGGTCGAGGGAACCGTCGGCTATGAGTTCCTCAACGAGGCGCAGGGCCTGTATGTCGATCCCGCGGGCGAGGCGCCGCTGACCGCGCTCTACGAGGAGCTCGCCGGCGATCGGCGCCCGTTCGAGGAGCTCGCGCTGGAGGCCCAGCTCGAGCAGGCGCGGGGCACCTTCTCGCGCGAGCTGCAGCGCCTTGCGCGCATCCACGACCCCGGCGGTCTGGAGGAGGCGCTCGCGCGCCTGCCGGTCTACCGCACGTACGTCAAAGACGGATCGGTCCACCCGGACGACCGCGCAGCGTTGGTGGCCGCGGGCCGGCCGGAGCTCTACGACGGCGCGCCCGAGGAGTTCGTCTCGCGCGTTCAGCAGACCTCGCCGCCGGTCACGGCGAAGGGCATCGAGGACACGTCCTTCTACAGGTACCTGCGCCTGCTGGCGCTCAACGACGTCGGCGGCGACCCCGGGCGCTGGGGCACGTCCGTCGAGGACTTCCACGCCGCCAACCTCGTGCGCGCGAGGCGCTTTCCGAGGGCGATGCTGACGACGCAGACGCACGACACGAAGCGCTCCGGCGATGCCCGCGCGCGGATCGGGGCGCTCAGCGCGATGGCCGCCTCGTGGGAGCAGCACGTGCGCCGCTGGTATGAGCTCACGCAGGAGCTCGTCGAGGACGGAGCGCCGGACGACCACGAGCGCTACCTGCTCTTTCAGACGCTCGTCGCGGTCTGGCCGATCGCGGCGGAGCGCCTCGAGGGCTACGTCGACAAGGCGCTGCGCGAGGCCAAGCGCAACACGAACTGGGTCGACCAGAACCACGACTGGGAGGACCGCGTCAAGCGCTTCGCCGTCGCGCTGCTGGCGTTCGAGCCCTTCCTCGAACACTTCGAGCCGTTCGTCGAGCAGGTCGCGGTCGCGGGCGAGCGCTCGGCGCTGGGCCAGCTGCTGCTGAAGCTCACGATCCCCGGCATCCCCGACGTCTACCAGGGCGACGAGCTGATCGACCTGTCGCTCGTCGACCCGGACAACCGCCGCCCGGTCGACTGGGAGTTGCGGTGCGCGGCGCTGGACGACCTGCGTGCGGGCGCGGAGCCGACGCGCGAGACGATGAAGCTGCACGTGATCGAGCGCGCGCTGGCGCTCCGCGCGCGCCGCCCGTCGGCGTTCGCCGGGTCGTATGCGGCGATCGAGGCCGGTCCCGATGCCGTGGCGTTCACGCGCGGGGAGGACGGCGAGGTGCTCGTCGTCGTGGCGCTGCGCGAGGCGGCGCGGAAGGCGTCGAGAATCGAGGTTCCGCCCGGCCGCTGGCGCGACGTACTCGACGACCGCGAGCTCGAACTCGACGGGCGGACGGACGTGTCCGAGCTCGTGGGAGCCGACGGGCTGGCTTTGCTCGAGCGCGTGTAGTAGCCGGGTCGCGCGCCGCTTGTCCGGATCGACACGGCTCCATCCGGCAGCTGGAGTGGGAACCCGTCGGATGTACCCGTGATAACTCCCGCCGCTCGGACCCGAATCAGCCGAATGGTGCGTGTTCATGCGACCGCTGCTACCGGCGGTAAAAGCGATTACCACGGGTACATTCCATCCGACCCGACCGGGATGCTGTGGGCATGAGCTCGGTGTCCACCTGCGGTCGGCCGCACCTCCTGCTCGTCGGTGATCCGGAGCCCTGGTACGCGACGGCGCCGACGTCGGAGCTTGAGCGCAGGCGCGAGCTCGAAGACGAACGCTCCCGACTGCTCGCGTTGGCCACCGGCGATCACCTCCCAGTGGAACTGGCGATCCGGGCCGCCGACCTCACCGACCAGCTGCAGGACAGGGGATGACCACAGCAGTCGTTTCTCGCGGGCGCGCGCGTGGGGGAGGGGACCTGGAGCTCGTCGACTCCTTCGATGCCCAGGCGCTGGCGATCGCCGCCATGGCGGCGGCGCCGAACACCCGTCGCGCATACGCGACTGCGTACCGCGTGTTTGCCGCGTTCCTCCGCGCACGCTACGGCGAGGCGTCGCGGGAGACGATCACCATCGCCGCAGTCGCCGCTTGGCGCGACGAACTCACTGCCGCGGGCCTTGCGCCGAGCTCGGTTGCGCAGCGCGTCAGCGCGGTGCGCCGGCTGGCGGCCACGCTCGGCGCGGATCCGCTCGTGCAGCAGGTGCGCTGTACGCACGTCCAGCAGGAGAAGCCGCGGGCGCTGTCAGACGTCGAACTCGACCGGCTACTGCGCCACGCCGATCGTCGCACCGTCATTGGGATCCGCGACCGTGCGGTCCTCGAGCTCCTCGCGCGCGCCGGCCTCCGACGCGCAGAACTCGCGGGTCTCACGCTCAGCGACATCCAGGAACGCGGCCGCCAACCCGACGCGCGCCGGCGCACCGCGATCGCGCCCGGGCGCGGCGAGCAGACCAGGTTGGAGGTCGTGGTGCGCGCTTCAAAGCGCGGACGAACCCGAACCGTGCCGCTGCACGCCGAGGCACATGACGCGCTGGCGCGGTGGTATGCGTCCCGTCCGACGGCGACGGGCGAGGCGCTGTTCGTCAGCCTGCGTCAGCGTCGCTCGGCGCGCCCGGAGCCTTTGTCGGCGAGTGCGGTCGGCGACATTGTCACCAAGCACGCCGCCGGCGCCGCGATTCGCGAGGACCGCCGCACCGCGCACGCGCTACGGCACACGTTCTGCACGATGCTCGCCGAGCGCGGGGTCGCGCTGGAGGTTATCCGCGAGCTCGCCGGGCACGTCGATGTGCGCACCACCCAGATCTACGTTGACGTCACCGACCAACGCAAGAACGACGGCATCGCCGCGCTTGAGCAATCCCCGCACCCGTTGGCTCCGTGATCCCAATCAGCTCAGTTACCAACACCTCCCAAATGCTGAGGGATTTCAGGCGACAGGCGGAGGCAGGCCAGGAAAGAGACGGTTTACCGGGACGAGGATCGCCGCCGTCTCCCATTCTCCGCTGGAGCTGTCGATGGGGAGCAGGTCTTCAAGCGCTGATTCCGCGCACCACCCCACGATGTGGCCGTGGCGACCCGCCACATCGTCGACGATGCATATCACCAATGACCAACCCGGGAGCGAGGCGCCAGCATCGCGCTCGTTGCGACTCAGGTGCACGCAGATCACGCCGCCGGACGCTTCGACCGAGGACGCCTTGACCTCAAGTAGCCGCGCGGCGCCGCCAACTCGTGGGGCGCTTATGTCGTAGCCGAGCTGGTCAGAGATGAGGCTCACCCTCCGAACTGCACGGGCGAGGTCGTGCTGCCCCATCGCCACGAGTTCGTCTCGGGCAGCCATTGTGACGATGGTTTCGCCGATGTCCCCCACCAGGCGACGGTGCGCGTCATCGAACCGACGCCCGAGTCTGAGGAGCAACTGCTCTCGCCTCAAGGGATCGGGAACCAGCGCTGCGAGGTCGTCGTCCCACGCTGTCGGGAGCAGCGACGATGGGGAATAGGTGCTTGCGAGAGCGTGAGCGGCGAGCGTAGCCAAGGCATCCTCCACCGAGCCAGTGAGCATCTTGGTCAAAACCGAAGTCGGTGCCAACGTGCCGTCGATCTCGGTGAGTAGCCCGACGTCGAGAAGCAACTGTTCGCCACGGCGTAGGTCGTGTGGAGCGAAGATGCCTCCGGTCGCGTGGTGCCAGTGCGATTCGTGGGCATCGGGCGTGCGTGAGCCCCCTGCGCCGACGATCGCCGCGGCGTGCAGCGCCGCGTGCGCAAGATGAAAACTTGGGAGGCCGTTGGGAAGTGCCCAACTCGCGTCAGGCATTCTGGCGAAGGTGTCCGAAGAGCGCCTCGAGGTCTTGCGCGTCGATGTCGTCGCCGTAGCCCTCTTCCTCATCCGGCAGCGCCATCGTCACGAGGTCCTCGTCATCCAGCATTAGCGCGAGACGCTCGGCCTTGATACGTAGACGTCGGTCGATCGTTTCGTCGATCGTCCCCATCGCGGCGAAGAAGGTCATGTGCGTTTCTATGTTCTCGGCCAGCCCGAGCCGATGGATGCGGTCGAGGGATTGCAGGTACTGCCCGGCGTTGAAGGTGCGGTCCAGGTAGATCGCGTCGTGGCAGTTCTGGTGGAGGCTGACGCCCTCCGACATGGCGGCCGGGTTGGCGACGAGCACCATGCAATTGTCGTCGTGCCGAAACCGCCGCAGTTCGCTCGATCTGGTGCGCGGGCCGTCCGGGGGGCCCGTCGGTGGGACGTCGCCGCGGATCATCGCCGGCTCATAAGGAGCGAGGACGCGGTCTGTGAGCTCGGTGAGGTTGCCTACAAAGTTCGACCAAACCAGCGTCTTGCGGGGTGGGTTGTCTCCGGCGTTTGCCGCCACCATCGCGGCGAGCTTGTCGAATTTGGTCGGTGTCTCGAGGGTCGCGTAGTGGCGGACGCGATCCGCTAGGTCAGAGTCCTCGGGGATGTCGAGCACCGGCCACTGAACTTCGGACGGCCTGGCACCACCGAGTGCCGAGGCGAGCAGAGCCGGATTCGTAGCGGCCTGCAACAGGTACATCGTCACCGCTCCCATGCGGGCCAGCGTCGCGTGGTGTTGCCCTCCGCTTCGCGTCGCACGCGCCATGCGCGTGCGTAACGCCTCGTAGATCTCACTCTGCACAGGCTTCATCTCTGTGAGCTCCACGTGCAGCCTCGGCTCCCGAAGCCCGAGCTCGCGCTTGCGCGTGCGGGCGAACAAAGGGCGCAGCCGCAGCGATACCTGATGCATGGTGGTGGTCGTCGGCACGCCAGCCGCCGCGCCCCCGGGCAGTATTCGTTGCGCCTGGTTGGGCCAAAGGAAGTTGAGCAACGCGACGAAATCAGTGGGATGCTGCGGCGCCGGCGTCCCGGTCAGGATGTCGCGCCGAACGGCGAGGTGCGCAAGGTCAAGGCACGCCGCGCCCCATTCGCCGTTGCGCCCCCGCTTCATCCGGTGGGCCTCGTCGAGGATCACGTGGCACGGCTCTGCGGCGACCCATTCGGCGATCCGCGCATACCTACTTGCGCCGAGCTTCTGGTAGTTGACGAGTAGAACCTCGCATCCGGCTGGCGGGCGATGGTGCAGCGTCCGTACCGTCGGTCGGGGCTCAAAGCATGCCTCAGCTTCGGACTCCCACGCATCGAACGCAGAGAGCGGAGCGACCACGAGCAGTCGACGGATGCCGCGGCGCTCGCGCTCGGCCTCGTAGAGCGCGTATGCCACGGTGGTCTTGCCCGCTCCGGGAACTGAGAAGTTTGCCCCGTGAGAGAGCCCTAGCAGCCGGCTCAGATCACGCTGTTGAAACGGCCGCAGGTTCCGACGGAATCGGCTGTCGGCCAGCAAGACGTTGGCATCGGCGTTGACGACCCCAGCGGCGAGCAGATGCCCCACCTCATGGCGCTCCCTCCTGTCGCGCTCAAGCAGATCCGTGATCTGGGGGCTCGGATCAAACCCGCACTGATAAGTCGTCAGTGCCTCGGCGAGCCAATGGCGCGCGCCGAGCAGCCGCTCCACCGGAACCGACACGTGGCGATCATCAATCTGCGCCGCGCCTGGAGCAATGTTGCGGCCCAATGCGTTCCAGAGCTCGTCGTCGACTTCGGCGTCGCGCGAGAACTGGGCGCGCGGCGGACTGCCAGTGAGCCCGATACGCAGCGTGCCGGGCATCCCTATCTCCTGATGATGCCGGTTTTCACAAGGGTGCTCTCGAAGTCGCGGCAGACACGCCCTAGCTTCTTGTTCGCCGCCTCAAGCGTCTTCCTGCGACGGTCGTCGAACTCTGGATCCTGGTGCACTGCCAGCAAAGCTTCCTTGGCAGTCGCAAGCTGCTGAACCGCCTGCTTGACCGCCGTGGTCGGGGCCGCCAACTGGTCCTCGTCGCGCTTAACTCGCTTCTTGTCCTTGATGCCGAGCGTCACCGCCGTCTTTAGCGCGTCCTTGAGATCCTCGCGGTCTACCACGAAATTCGTCCCAGGCACATCGACCCGCTTCTCGCGCGAGGTCACAACATCGATGAGATGTCGAACGTCCACTGTCGGCTCCGGTGGGTCGTCCTCCTCGCTGCCCATGAGCGCACCGACGCCCGGGGGGCGTGAGATCGTGGGACGTCCGTCGGGGGGCACCACGACGGCGTCGGCGAACGCGCCGATGCTTTCGTCCTCCTCCAGTTGGGGCAGCATGAAGTCGGACATGAAGGATGCGTCAACGTGCCGAAGCTCGTGCACTGCCTTGATGCCAACCGCGATGGAGAGAAGGAAACTCTCGAGATGCTCACGCGCGCGAGCAGGGTCCCGCTCGATCAGACTCGCGTAGACGCGTTGGACGTCACGGAGTTGCTCAAGCTTGATGCGGTCAAAGAACGTGATCGGTAGCGGATCCGTCGGGATCTTCTGCATGACGCGGATGAGATCGAGGAGTTTCAGGCGCAGTTGCACCTCGTTCTCGCCTTTTTTCGCGCTGTCGGTCTTGATGCGTAGCTCCCTGGCGATCTGCGCGGCAGACACGTTGCGCTTCACAGACAGCTCCTCGATAAAGAGCAGCTCGTTGGTCATCGTGTACTCGACCTTGAGCTCCTTCTGCATCTGCAGCCGCAGCTCAAGTAGTGCGAGTTCGCTGGGTTTCGCTGTGGCCGGCAGCACGGCCACACGGATGTAGCGCTTGCCAGGATCCTCGACCGTCCGCAGTGCCACAGCCCGTGTGTTCGCGTTGATGAGCAGACCCTTATGAGTCATCACTCCCGGATCGCTTTGGCCCTCGCGGACGAGCGACTCCTTCAGAGCCGCGAACTCGTCGGGCTTACGGGCCTCGCGGACGTGCCGCTCTATGACCCGCTGAGCGGCCTCACCGAACGGATCTTTGCTCAACTGTTCCCACTCGGGATCGTCTTGGAGCTGCGCACGAATGCGATGTGACTGGGGGTTGAGAAGCACCTCATCCACGCCGATCCGGATCACGTCGAGTAGCGGCTCGCCGCTGCCACTCCAGGGCATCCGGACCGTTTCGTGCTTCTCGGGCGGCACCTTGTGCAGCGCGGAAAGCAACTGCGCGATGCGACTAACGCGTTCGGCCTCGGTGATATGAGCCACGATAGTCCGCAGCGTAGCTGCGCGCTAGGTCAGCACCTGCGCGCCGGGCTCTAGCTCCTATCCGGGTCCGGTCATAAGCTCTGCGGATGCCCGCGGCCATGACGGCGATCGACACCTTGGTTGCTCGCGTGCGAAGCGAGGTCGTCACGGGCGAGATCAGCGCTCGTCCGGCCATGGCGCGCGTGCTGGCAGGTCTCGATGTTGCACCAGGCGATCTAGCCTGGGCCGACGGCCGAGACGTGGTTGGCGAAGCGTTTGAGCGGCTACTCCCGACCGCGTCACGCCGCGCGCTTGGCCAGTTCTTTACTCCATTGTGGGCCGCGCGTCCGATGGCCGAGTGGCTGCTGGCCGAGCCGGCCGACCTCGTCCTCGACCCAGGCTGCGGCTCGGGGTCATTGCTTATAGGCGCGGCACAGGCGCGCGGACAGGCACCGACACGTCTCCTCGGGCTCGACGTGGACCCGCTAGCACTGGACATGGCGCGCGTCACGAGCCACGTACGCGGAATTGATCGGCTGGAACTGCGCCACACGAATTTCTTGCTCGACGACGTACCCGAACGGCCACAAGCCGTTATTTGCAATCCCCCATATACCCGCCACCAGGCTGTCCCCTCAAAGATCAAAGCCGCGATACACGAGGGTCTCACCACCCGACTGGGGCCCGGCTTCAGCCGCCTCGCATCAATGCACGTCCTGTTCCTCTTGCGCGCCTTGGAGGTCTCGTCCGACCAGGCGCGGATCGCGTTTCTAACGCCAGCTCACTGGCTGGACATGAACTACGCGCGCAAGATCAAGGCGCTGCTCCTCGAGCGCGCTCACGTCGAAACGATCGTGACTTTCCCCGTCGAAGGCCGGGTGTTCGAGCACGCGAGGACTACGGCCGGTGTGACCCTAATTCGCAAGGGAACACGTAGTGGGCACCCAACCCGGCTCGTTCGGCTGTCCTCTGCGCATGCTGGTGAAGCGGAGCTGCGCACGGCCTTCACCGCAGACGTGCCGCACCGCTCAGTTCTGCTGTGCAGCCAGGACAAATGGAGCCGATCACAGACAAGCGCGACAACAAACGGAATCGTCCTGGGGGACCTCGCGCGGGTACGCCGCGGGATCGCCACAGGCTGTAACGCGTTCTTTGTCGTCAGCGAGGAGCGTCGCCGCGAACTGGGCATCGGGCTCGACGACGTCGTACCCTGCACCGCCTCTCCGCGGCACTTTGTTGGCGACGAACTCCGATCGGTTGATCTGAGCGCGATGGACGACACGGTGCCGCGCTGGCTGCTGCGTCTCACGAAGGCGCCCCACTCGGGACCGCTGGCGCTTTACCTAGAGCGCGGCCGCTCAGAGTTCGGTGTCCTGGAACGCACGCTCACCCGCCAGCGCGTCAAAGCCGGGCGGCAGTGGTTCGAGGTCGAGCTCAACATTCCCGCCCCAATCCTCTTCTGCTATCTGAACCGGTCGAGTCCGCGATTCGTGCGCAATCACGCGCTCGCTGCCCCGCTAAACAACTGGCTCGTCATCCAACCCAACCCCGGCGTCGATGCCGACGCGCTCTTTGGCGTGCTGCAGCAGGTCAGCAACTCGCCGTCCCTGCGAGAAGGCTCTCGGCACTACGGTACGGGGCTGTGGAAGCTTGAGCCCTTAGAGCTTCGGGAGCTTCCCCTTCCCGCCGCCGCCCGCAGTCTCAAGGACTGACCGAGCGGTTTGGATGCTTGCCCGCGCCGCTCCGCGGACGCCTTCTCAGCGCGAGCGCGCCCTGTGCGATCCTTGCGGCCACCGCCCGCGGCTGGCGACACCCGTCTTAGTGTCCTCACGGAACATCAGGGCGGCGCCGGATTCGGCAGGTTCCAAGCTCCGCTACTGGGATCCGAAGGTGCGTCACCCAACGCCGCTCGTGCGCAATGCGACTGGCCCGCTCGCCACTGCTGCTACCGCTCGCGCGGTGACAGCGCAGTGGCCGTCGCCTAAGATGCCGATTTCCGCTGCCCGTGTCGCGCGGATCCGTGACTATGAGCCCGCCGCCATACGCGCCGTATCCGCCGCACCGGAACCGAGCCCCCGGCAAGTCGCAGTGGACGATCTCAGAGAGAGACGAGATCGAATGCTTCGAGCGGGCTTGGGCTCAGGGCTGGATCAGCGGGTCGGGCGATGTCGCTTGGGGCGTGAGCGCGAATGCTGGCGAGGTCGCCCGGGACGTCGGCATATCGGACGATGGAAACCGGGTTTTGTGGTGGGCGAAGTTCGTCGGCAAGAGCACGCCGTGGCACGGCTACCCGGCGGACGTTGTTCGTCGGCAACAGGATGATTGTCCGGCTGTCCAGGTTGCTCGCGCATGGCTCGGCGCCGGCCATATCGACAAGGTGGCCCTTTCCCGGATCATCAGGAGACAGCCGTGTCGGCCCACCTAAGATCGCACGCCCCCCGTCCGGTCATGCTCGACATCCTCGGAGACTGGTGGGATAGCTTCCTGTACGCGGGCCGCCTGTACCTTGTCACGCTAGACGGCGACGTCTGGGAGGTCGACTGGCCGCGCCTTATCGAGTCCCTGGCTATTCGACCGCGCGATCGGCTAGGCCTGGAACTCAGCTTTATCGACGCCCGCTTCATGTATGGCAGCGACTGGGAGCGGCTCATGCGCGACGAAGAGATTCGCGATCTTCTGGCGACCAAGATCAACCGAATAGCGAACGCCCCAATCGAGGTCGACGAGCATCTCCTGCGCAATGCCACAGTCGAGATATATCGGTCAGTATTGCCCGAGGCTCTCAGCGATCTTGACGTCTATCGGAACCGCATCTACACCGCCGGCGAGGGGGGTCTGAACATGGCATCTCGTCACCGGTTGCGGTACGGATCGGAACGGCAGTGGGACGGAGAGGTTCTGCGTCTTCGTGCAAGCCATGGGATGTTGGCACTAGCAGCAGGACCCGAAGGGCTCCGACAAGCACCTCTGTTCGCGCCGGCAGGGCGAATCCCGGAACCGTGGAAGGTTCTGAGCGGAGACTTCACCGGGTGCAGCTGGGTGAGCTCCAGCATCTTCGCCTCGTCCCATTCCAATGCTGGAGCACTAGCGATCTTTTCTCATCGTAGGCGGGATGAGGACGCGTCGCACAGGCGGCAGATACGCAGATTTGAGGTCGCGATCGATGACGAAACCCTCTTTGACGACTCTCAACGTCGCCAAATCGACGACCTCGTTGGACCGCCCCATCTGGCGAACGATGAGGTCCAGGCCGATCCGGCGGACTTAGACGAGGGCAACATCGGACTTGGCTTCGAGTCACGGTACGCCCAGCCGCCCGAAATCACGGCCCAACGTCACGGGTTCTCCTGGGCTGGCCAAGGTCTCATCTGCCGTGCCCAGGCCGGCAACGTCGAAATGGTGTCGTATCAGTCTGGGGCGAGCCTGCTAAGCCGGCGCATAAAGGACCTTGGCGCTTTGAAGTTTGAGGCTGCTGGCGACGTCACGGATGGAGACGTGGCGCCATTCGGAGTCGTCGTGGAGACCGATAGCGATCTTCTTGTGCTGAGCTCAGATGGCGTCGAGTCAGTCGGCCTTCGGCCTGTGCGGTGGCGGACCTATCACCGAGCAACCAACTACCCAAACCAGCTGCATGTGGTTTCGGACGATCGGCTCCGCGTTGTCTCGTTCCTAAACGAGGACGTGCGATCATATGCACGCCGACGGGCAACGCCGCTCGGACGCACTCGTCACGCCTCGTAGCGGCGCGTGGCTGCCTGCTACCTGGACTAGGTGTAGTTCCTGAGCACGTTGTTCATCCGGTCCTCCTTGGAGGCTGGTGGTTGTCGAAGCCCCAGCACCAAGGAGTTCCGGATGAGGTTGCACGCTGATATGGCGTGTTGTTTGTCAAGTCGGCAGCGGTGATCGTGCTCCTGGCGGGGGCGGGTTGGCGAGGATCTGTGGTCTGGGTGCGGGTGGCGGCCGGAGCGGCGAGGGCGCTTCAGGCTGATAGGCGAGGGCTGGCTACCTCATGACGGACTGTGCGTCGCGCCGGGGCCGCTGTCTAACATCGAGCGCGTCGACCGAGGTCGGTGCTCATAGCGCGATCGCGGATCCCGTTGGCGCGCGCCGGCCGCCACCCCCACCCCGGAACGGGATGGGCACGTGGGCTAGTCGGGTTGGTTGGCGATCTCCCAGACAAAGCACGCGAGCTCGCGAGCGACGGCGACCGCGACGGTGGTGCGCTTCTTCGCGCGGGCGCCATCGAGGTGCGCCCAGCGACGGTGCAGACGTAGCTGCGCGCGCCACGCCGCATCGATCGCCGCGGGCGGCTGGCCCGCTTGGCGGCGGCGCAGGTCAACCGAGAGCGATGGGTGGCGGCGGTAGTGCCAGGCGGCTTCGACGAGCAGCCGGCGGGCGTGACTGGACCCGGACTTGGTGATCGAGCCTTGGCGGCGCCGGGTACCCGACGAGCTCTCTGACGGCACGAGGCCAAGGAAGCTGGCCAGGCGCCGCGGGTGCTCAAAGGCGGCGAAGTCACCGACCTCAGCGACCAGCCCAACGGCGGTCAAGGTGTCGATGCCGCGCATGCAGCGCAGCCGAGCGACCTGCGTCGCCCACGGACCCTGCGCGGCCTGCTCGGCGATCAGCCCGTCCATCCGATCGCGGCGGGCGAGCAGCACCTCATGGCCAGCGAGATGCTCGGCGAAGACCAGCTGCACGAGCGGCTCGTCGAAGCTCAGGCTGCTCAGCCACGCGGCGTGACGACGCGTCCACGTCGCGCCCGGGCCCGGATAGAGCAGGCCACGACGCAACAGCAGCTTGCCGATGCGGTGGCGACACGCCATCAGGTCGCCGCGCAGATCTTCGCGGCAACGCACGAGATCGCGCAGCGCCTCGAGTTGCGGTTCGGGAACCAGGACTGGTCGCAACTGCCCGGCCGCATGCAACTGCGCGAGCTTCAGCGCGTCGCGCGTATCGGTCTTGATGCGGTCGCCAGGCTGACGCGGAATCGCTCCCGGCGCGCAGACCATCACCTCCAACCCCTCAGCCCTCGCTTGGCGCGCCAGCCCGAAGCCTGTCGGGCCCGCCTCATAGACCGCCCGAACCGGGCCAGGCAGCGACACCAGCCACTCGATAACCGCCCTCGGCGATCCTGGCAGCTGCGCCTTGAACACTTCGCCGGACCCCAGCTGCACGGCCGCAGCCGCGGTCTTGCGAGCGTGCACATCCAGCCCCGCGAAGCAGATACCTTCCGTCATGTCGACGCTCCTCATCCATCGATGCGGTAACCAGCCCGCGCCATACGATGCGCGGGAGCGTCGACGCTCTCACTCCGGCCGGCGGCGACACCGACCCATACCGTCTAACGCCCCGCTCAGTCCGAAAGGCCGCCAGTTGCTTGTCGATCGGATCGAGAAAGAGAGTCAACCGGTCCAAGACGTCGCAGAGTCATTGGGAGTCAGCGAGCGAACGGCACGCAAGTGGCTTGCGCGCTACCGCGCTGAAGGCGCGGCCGGGCTGATCGATAGGCCATCGGCGCCGCATGTCGTGGCCAACCGCAGCGACGAGCAGACCATGCAGGCGATCGCGGCGCTGCGCAGGTTGCGCTTCACCGGACCGGAGATCGCCGAGGTTCTTGACCGTCCGCTGTCGACGGTCTCGGGGATCCTCACGCGGATCGGGATGGGCAAGCTCGGGCGCCTTGGTCTTGAGCCGGCGGAGCGCTACGAGCGCCAAGTCGCCGGCGAGCTGATCCACATCGACGTCAAGAAGCTCGGACGTATCCACGGCGGCGCCGGCAAACGGATCACCGGCGTCAAGCGCAACCCGAGTCTTTACCGGACGGGCGCAGACGGCGTTCAGCGCCCAGATGGTCGGCTGGGAGTACGTCCATATCGCGATCGACGATGCCAGCCGCCTGGCCTACGCCGAAGTCCTCAGCGACGAGAAGCGACGACCGCAATCGGATTCTTGCGCCGCGCGGTCGCGTTCTTTGAAAGCCATGGCATGACCGTGCGCGAGCTGCTCACCGACAACGGCTCGCCCTACCGATCAGCAGTTCACGCGATCGCCTGCAGAACGCTTGGCATCCGCCACCTACGCACCCGCCCTCGGCGACCGCAGACCAATGGAAAGGCGGAGCGCTTCATCCGCACGATGCTCGGCGGCTGGGCCTACGGCGCGATCTACTCCTCAAGCGCCCAACGCACCGCAGCCCTTGACGGCTGGATCTATCGCTACAACCATCACCGACGACACTCAGCCATCGGCCGACAACCACCCATCAGCCGCCTGAACAACCTGCTCGGGTCTTACAACTAGGTCAATGGGACGCCGGCCGAGCCCGACCGCTCGACCGCTTGCGTGGCGGCCGCTAACGGGCTTTCACTGGTGGCGCTCCAAGTGCTCCAGGTTCCATAAGACCGCGCCATAAGGGCGGTTCAGTCAACCGGGCCGTATGTCGCTACTCCGGGCGAGAAAGAGACCTGATTGCGTGAGAATGAGCGGGGGCATGCACGTGGAACGCCCGATGCGGTCCGGAGCTCGTAAACCACGCAGATGCAAGCGCAATCATGCATTCACGCCACGCCCTGAGCACCGATGGTAGGTTGGCGGCTCTAGCTCGCCAGCGCTGATCCGCGGCGGATCGTCGGTCCAACAGGAGGCAAGGATGCACAGACTCATCGGGATCGTCGTGATGTTGTGGTTCCTCCACGCCTCGGCGGCGACGGCAGCGCCAGGAGTGCTCGACGCGCCGCTGTCGCTGCAGGCCGGATCGGCCGCGACGCTTCGAGTCGAGGTTCCTGCGAGGGTCAAGGTTTGTAGCTTCAACGCCAAGTCCGGCAACCATCGTGTCGCGGCCTCTCGTTATCGCGTGGGCGACCGCTTGATCATCTTCTCGTGGCGCATTCCTCGCAACGCAAAGGCGACAACTTGGACGCTGCGAGCGACGTGTGCATCTGCCGAGTCCAGGCTTCGGAAGACGCGCCCGTATTCGACTTCGCTACGCGTGCGTCTGCTCAGGGGCGTGCGAAGCCGCCGTTCCGTGCTCGTGGCGCGCGGGACGCTTCGCGTGCGTTCCGCGGCGCTACGAAAGGGGATTGCGGGGCTGGTTGGGCCGTCGGGCGACGTCGGCGGCAAGGGCGCTGGCAGCGGCTGCGATGGCTACGGCGTTGACGCCGGCGGATACTGCTTGGGTTTCTGTACGCACTACGCGTGGACCAAGCGCACGGATCTCACACGCCTCGGACACGCCCGTGACTGGCGCGGCGGAGCCCAGTCGCGCGGTATACCGACCGGCGCGACACCGACGCCCGGAGCCATCGCGTGGTGGGGTAGTTCCTTCGGAGGTGGATACGGCCATGTCGCATACGTCGAGCGCGTCGGCGGGAACAACGTCGTGATCTCGGAGATGAACGCCGTGGGATGGAACCGCGTGAGCTCGCGATCTATCCCGCTCGGCAGCCCCGGCGCACCCCAGGGGTACATTTACGGCGGCATTGCCGGCGGGCAACCAGGCGGATCGAGTCCAGGCGAACCGGTTCCTGTTCCCACAGGCCCGGCCGATCTCGGTCAGGGAATGATGGCTGGGACGAGTCCGAGCATCGCGGCCTCGCCGGGGGGCGGGTACCAAGTCGCGTTTCAGGCCAATACCGGCAACCTCTATAGGTACGCGTCTGCCAGCGGCGCTGCCAATCTGGACCAGGGGATGAAGTCGGGCACGAGTCCGAGCATCGCGGCGTTGCCCGGCGGCGGGTATCAGATGGCATTCCAGGCCAACACCGGCGACCTCGTCGTCGTCGGCTCAGCTGGCGACGTCAACACGCATCAGGGAATGATGGCTGGGACGAGTCCGAGCATCGCGGCCTCGCCGGGGGGCGGGTACCAAGTCGCGTTTCAGGCCAATACCGGCAACCTCTATAGGTACGCGTCTGCCAGCGGCGCTGCCAATCTGAACCAGGGGATGAAGTCGGGCACGAGTCCGAGCATCGCGGCGTTGCCCGGCGGCGGGTATCAGATGGCATTCCAGGCCAACACCGGCGACCTCGTCGTCGTCGGCTCAGCTGGCGACGTCAACACGCATCAGGGAATGATGGCTGGGACGAGTCCGAGCATCGCGGCCTCGCCGGGGGGCGGGTACCAAGTCGCGTTTCAGGCCAACACCGGCAACCTCTATAGGTACGCGTCTGCCAGCGGCGCTGCCAATCTGAACCAGGGGATGAAGTCGGGCACGAGTCCGAGCATCGCGGCGTTGCCCGGCGGCGGGTATCAGATGGCATTCCAGGCCAACACCGGCGACCTCGTCGTCGTCGGCTCAGCTGGCGACGTCAACACGCATCAGGGAATGATGGCTGGGACGAGTCCGAGCATCGCGGCCTCGCCGGGGGGCGGGTACCAAGTCGCGTTTCAGGCCAACACCGGCAACCTCTATAGGTACGCTGGGTGACATCACAGCGCCGCTCTACAGTACGGGCGAGCGTGCCGCGCGCGGGCTGCACAGCCCCACCTTCAATGCGCCATAACGGCGATTCGGTAAACCACCCGGCGCTCGTGAGGGGGTCGCCACGGGGATCGGCGCGGATACGTGCGCGCGGAGTGACTGGGGTCATCACATCGCCTCCGGTGGCTCAGTGAGCGCGGACGCGGCGTACTCAACGTCCGACAGATCCTGGGCGTAGAGGCGATCGCGCCCGAGCGCGATCGAAACGCCACTTGAACAAAATGGTCGCAACGCGAGCGGTCGTTGTCTATCGCGCGACGCCTCCTCATAGTCACGTTCGACCATCGAGAGTGCCGTACCTGCGAAGCACGTTACGGGAAGTTGAAGCGAGGACCAGGATCGCCGACCGCGCCGCCTTCGCGCCACGCATCGAGCGCACGCAGTTCGATGTTGATGTCCGACGAGCGGCGGCGAAACCGCGACAACGTGGTTTCGGCTTCGCTGAGCATTCGATCGCGCGCGAGGCCGTCGGCGCAGCGCGCTGCGACCCACAGCGACCAGAACTTCAGCCACGGCACATCGCGAGCTCGCGCGTAGCGCACCGCCTGGCTAGCAAACTCGGTGGCCACGTCAATGGCTCCGCGAGCTCGCGCGGTTTCCGCCATGCCAAGAAGCGCATAGGTGTGTTCGCCCCCGCTGCCGTAGCGACGATGTAGCGCGGGGCTGCGGCCCCGATAGAGGTCGGCCGTCAAGCCGGCAGTGTGGCGGTACAGGCGATCAGCGTCCTCCAGCTCTCCGGCGCTGCGGGCAAGCTCTGCGAACCCGAGTTGCGCGTAGATGTGCGCGTGCGGATAGACGCTCGGGTCGCTTTGGAGCAACTCGACCCAAAGTGCTCGGGCGTGGTCGTCGTCGCCGGTTGTCGTAGCGATCTGACCAAGCTGACGGAGTACTGTGACGCTGCCCCGCTTCCACACGCCGCGCACTGAGTCGGCAAAGCCATGCTGCGCCTCGACCGTGCGGTCGCTTGCCCGGCGAAAGTCGCCTTCAAGTCGCACAAGCTGCGCCTCGTCGACAACCAGCTCCCACCACGCTGGCGATCCGTGTTCGTCGGCGTAATGCTCGAAGCCCTCTGCGCATTCTTGGGCGGCGCGGCGATAGTCACCGAGATAACACAACACCTCGACACGGTGCCGATTGAGGTGCCCTTGCTTGGACTTGCTGTCGGCGGACCAGCCCGCGCCACGCCGCCCACGACCCCACGCGATTTGTCGTCGCAGGTGCTTGACTTCATCCGACAGCGCAAGCGCCTCGCGCCCGGCGCCGATCATCTTCAACGTCAGCGACTTACCCCACGCCGCACGGGCCTGCGCCTCAAGATCGCCACTCGCCTGTCCGTAACGCCCAATGTCGTCCCACAGCTGGACCGCCCGGTCGTACTCGCCACTGAGGCGCAGGACCTCGGCGAGGTTGTGGGCAATGATCGCCTCGCGCTCCCGCCAGTCCTCCCAGCCGGGTGCGCGGGCGTGGGCTTCGTTTAGGTAGCGGCGCGCCCCTTCGTAATCACCTCTCGCACGCTGGAGGCGGCCGCGCAGCATGCTCGTGTCTGCGCAGGAGAGCAGCTGGCTCGCCGTTAGCGCGTCGAGCAGCCTGACCCGGGCCTCGCACATCGGTAGCTGGAAGTTGTGTAACTCCTGCTCGAACAAGTCGCGTACGACTGGTACGACGCGCGCTCGGCTGTCGGCCGCCTCGTCATCATCGATCAACTGCTCTATGTAGCGGCGACGCTGCTCGTGAAACCATGCTCCGCCCGCGACCGTCTGCGTGAACACGCGCGAAATTGTGAGCTCGTCGACCACGTGTCCCCACGTGGGCGCATCAAGGTTACTGATCGCTCTCAGCGCACGATCGGGTAGGCGCGTAGGAAGCACCGCGAGGGTGCGTGCCGTCACGGCAGCGCGAGATGAGAGCCGTCGGAGGTTGGCAGCTGTGATAACGACGAACTGCTCACGGACAGGAAGTTCCTCGATCCGCGCTCCGCGTCCCAGCTCGGCGATCACGTCGCCTACAAGCAACGGGTAACCACCGGACCATTGCTGCACGTCCTCGGCATCCTCGGCGATCCCCGCGTCGGCGCACCAGCGCGCGACCGCCTCAATGCTGAGTGGACCGACCTCGACCACGGCGGCTTGCGGGGCATGGGAGAGGATCCACTCGCAGTCGTCGCGTTGCTCGCGCGTCGCTGTGGCGTATCCCAGCCACAATCGAGCTTCTTTGGGCACGCGCGGCGCGATATCGGCCAACAGTCTTCGATCGGCCTCATCTAGCCGCTGAGCGTCGTCAAGAACCACGACGATGGGTTGCTCCGCGAAGCCTAAGACTTCCGACATCAACCGTGCGAGACCGTCGGCCATAAGTGGAGCGTCATTCGCCGTGGCGCGGCCGAGCACGCCTTCGTCAACGTCCTGCCGCAGCGCGCGGCTGGCCTTCGTGACGGCCTCCTTCACGGATTTCCCGCCGGGTACGAGTCCGAGCACGTCGGCTCCGAGGGACCGAAGGAGTTGGCCTCTGAGCTGAAGTCCGGCTTCTCGAGAGGCACGTTCAATCCGCCATTCGAGCCGCTCAAGACTCCCGCGCCGTTCATGGGCGATTCTGACGAGATCGGCCAACGCTTCCAGAATGCCTCCGCGGAGCGCGCCTGCCCCCGCGGCAAGATCGACTCGGTGAGCTACCAGCGCGCGATCGACTCGAGTAGCGGCCGCATCGAGCAGCGCGGTTTTGCCGACGAACGTGTCGCCGCTGACCAGCGTCAATCGCGCGCGGGACAGCGCCAGGCGGTGCGTGAGGCCGTCGCGCCCGTAGACGATGGCTGATACCAAGAACGCCACTATGACGGCAACGCGCGGACCGGGTGGAACCCGTTAGCCGCGTGGTCGCATACGCGAAGCAGCTAGCGGACCGTCAAGGGCGCCCGCTGGGACCGCAGGCTTGCCAAACGGTCCGCCGCCTCTGCCATTCGCAGGCGCAGCGTCGGCGATTGCCGCGGTTCGGCGCCACAAGCTTGCTCGACGGTCTTGCTGCTCTCAGGCATTGACAGTCGCAACAAGTCACTGCCGCCGAGCAGGCATTGGACGCCGGCCTCCTCGATCGTAGGCGCGGCGAGGGTCACATCCCGAAGCGTGGTGTGGGGCGAGGTCGGCCGGACCGCAGTTCCGGCCACCGCGGCGCTCATCATCCCGTGTGCTCGAGGGCCACCGACTGGGTGGATACGGTCGTATTCAGTCCCGCTGGCGCTACGATCGCCAGCGCCGGCAGCGACGACGCTGCGGCTATGCGACCCTAAGAATCGCCTAACGATACCTTTAGTCGGGCGAGTTCGCGATTCGCGCCCAGCGGCCACGTGCCGACCGGGTGCGCCATTAGATTGTTGGATCGTGCCCATATTCATGAGCGCATCGAGTCGGCTTCACGCGCTGCTCACGGCGCTAGCGGCCCTAGAGAACTCGCTACCCCTGCGCACCGCCTGGTCGGAGATCCTGGGCGTCCCACCGAATGACGTTCCGTTTGGTCGGTTCGGTCTGCCCAGCGTGGCCGCCCTCGCGTCAGGTGCGCGGGAGGAAGCAAACCGGGCGGCGGAGGTCGTTGGCCTACCTCTGCAACCGGGCCTCGTGCATGAGTGGTCAAAGCCCGTCTACGCACCGGGCACGAACCTCGATGGGCCGGTTCACCAGCAGGCGGTATCACCGGAAGCGCTGACGTACCTGGACTCGGTGGCAAGCGTCTTGCGCATGAGGGAGAACCACTCAGAGCTTCCCCACGATGACGAGCTCACCGATCTGCTGGCCCAGATGGATGAGCTTTCCGCCTCCGTCGAGGCGTCTACGCAGATGCCCGACGACGTCAAGCGGGCTCTCCTCCGCCGCCTCGCTCAGATGCGATTTGCGGTCGAGAACGCACGCGTCGGCGGCTCGGAGGGAGTGCATGAGGCTGTTGATCTGCTCCTAGGAGCCACCGCGGTTCGCGGCAAATTCATACCCACATGGACGGTTAGCAAGGTCCTTGCCCTAGCGGGTGTCGCCTACGCGGTGTTCTCCGCGGGTCCTACGATCCAGGCGTCGCTGGAGGCGTGGCCGCAAGTTGCCGAAACGATGCACCTGAGCACGGGCGGAACGCACGACACAGACCAGGCCGATGAGCACGAGCCGGCCGCAGACCACCCGAAGTCAAATCCCTAGCTTCCGACGCTCCTCGTGGCAAGCCCGGCAGAGCTGGACGCCGACCTGATCATGGGTGCCGCCGTCTGCCAATCGGACGGGATGGGGTCGACTCCTAATCGGGAGGAATCGGCGGACTACGCAAGTCGTATTCGGGAGGCGTCGGGTACCGCGTTGCGATGCAGGCCTCGTAGCGCAGATACAGGCCGTGCTCGCGGCGCGCGGCCTGTTCCGACGGTTCCGGCGTCAATGCCTCGTAACAGTTATGACAAGTTCTGTGCAACCTAGGCAGTTTGCAGGTGCTGCTCCGTAGCTACGGGTCGCGTTGCTGCGGTCAAACGTCAGTGTGCTGCTTGCCGCCGGCGTCACACGAGCAGCGTCCGAAGTCCGCGACAATCCTGCTTGCGCCTCGGGCTCCTGCTACGTTCATGTTTCGATCCTCACACAGGAGGCAACATGAAGCGCTTTACCCTGCTGGTCACTTGCACGTTGACGACGGCGCTCACGGCAGCATGGCCCACCATCGCGGCTGCCGGCACTATCCTCGGCGACTGACGCCTTCAGCGCATCCGAATACGCCTGACGTCCGGCAGCACGGGCGGTTCCAGCCGCTGACGTTGGCCGGCGCGCGCCGCTGCTGTGCCTCGTGGCCGCGCTCACGGCTGTCCCCTGACGCGTGAGCTCCGTTTCACCCGGCGATGCACGCCGGGTGTAGTCTGCGGCCGTTTCTTGTCAGCACTCAAGAGGAGACACATGAGCGCAGAGCGCAACCTGGAGACCGTCAAGACAATCTACGACGCGTTCGGGCGCGGCGACGTGGCCAAGATCCTCGACGCCGTCACCGATGACGTCGACTGGAGCTCCGTCGCCGCGTCGAAGACGGCGCCATGGTTCGGACGGCGGGTCGGCAAGGACGCGGTGGCCGACTACTTCAAGTCGATCGGTGATGCGATCGAGGTACTCGACTTCTCGCAGTTGAGCTTCGCGGCCAACGACAACGAGGTGATGGTGCTCAACCAGTTCCGCATGCGGTCGCGCAGAACCGGCAAGGAGGCGACCATGCACCTGCACCATTATTGGCGCTTTCGCGACGACAGGGTCGAGTACTGGCGCGGATCGGAGGACACAGAGCAGACGGCGACGATGCTCAGGCGATAACCCCTCTGCGGGGATGCGGGCCGCGTGCCCGGTCGTCGTTCTTGCGCGGAGCGGTTGGGGCTAGGCGCCCTTGTGTGTGGGCGGGTCGCCGAGCCGCGCGACCGGCGGGTAGACACCCTGATCGGCGAGCTCGCGCTGGGCCTTGAACTCGGTCTTCGTCAGCGGGGCGCAGCGCGACAGCGCGTGGATCTCCGAGCGGCTGAGCGCGCCGGAGGCCGAACGCCTGACGCCATTGCGAGGTACAGACGGTATGTCGTTGGAGGTGATCGGTCGCTGACGCGCCACGAAGACCCCTTTCGGGTGGAATGGCAGCCCTCCGTTCCGCGGCAGAGTAAGCGGCGGCGCGAGCGAGCCCCTGGACATCCACCATAGCGCTGCCGCCAAGCACCCCGCGAAGTGCCTGCTGAGACTCTGGATTTCAGTTGCGCAGATCGTCGGCCACGAGCATCCCTACGAAGCCCCGGGGTCTGGCTCGGCGCGGTCGGACTGCGTGCCGTCGCGCTCGCGCTCGCGCGCGCCGTCGGCGGGATCGTCCGCCCGGGCGCAAGCCGCGGCGGGCGCCGCAGCGGTGAGAATGGGCCGCGGCCCCGTGCGTTCGCGGGTTTCTGTGCCGCCAACGGGAGGGACTCACACGATGCGCCGATCGATCGACAAGCTGTGCGCGGCGCTCGCCGGGCTCGCCGCGCTCGCGGTGTGCGCCTGGGATGCTGCGGCGGCCGCGCCGGCCGTGGCGCCGCAGTTCGCCGTCAGCGCATCGCGCGTGAGCCCGCGCCACGCCCTCGTCGCCGGCAACCCGGTTCGGATCTCGTTCACGATCGACGCGCCCGCGCCCGTATCGCTCGAGGTCGACGTCGTGCGCGAGGCGACGAACAGGCCCGTACGACGCTTCGTGCTGGCGGCCGTCGCGCCCGCGGCCGAGCAGCGCGTCGAGTGGGACGGCGTGACCGGGGGCGGCGAGGTCGCGCCGAACGGCTCCTACCGCGTCCGCGTGCGCTCCGCGCAGGGCACCGCGCGCAGGCTCGGCGCGCTGACGCTGCGCAGCCACCGCTACCCGATCCGCGGCGCGCACGCCGACCGCGGGCCGATCGGCCGTTTCGGCGTCGGGCGCAGCGGCGGGCGCACGCACGAGGGCTACGACGTCAACGCTGCCTGCGGGACCCCGCTGGTCGCGGCGCGCGGCGGGCGCGTCGTGCGCTCCTACTACGACCCCGTGCTGTACGGCAACCTCGTGATCATTCGCGGCGAGCGGACGCGGCGCGACTACTGGTATGCGCATCTACAGCGCGCATCACGGCTGCGCCGCGGCGACCTGGTGCGCACCGGCGAGCGGATCGGGCGCATCGGCGCGACCGGCAACGCGCGCACGATCGGCTGTCATCTGCACTTCGAGATCCGCGCGCGCGGCGTGCCGATCGATCCCGAGCCCGAGCTGCACGCCTGGGATCGCTGGGGTTAGCGGGCCTCGGCGCCCACGCCCTCGCCGCGCGGCACCGACGTGGCGCCCTCGCTCGTCCAGCAGCGCACGATGTCGCGCATCGAGAGGATCCCGACGACCTCCGACCCGTCGAGCACCACGACGTGGCGGAAGCGGCCGCGAACCATCTCGTCGGCCGCCCGCTCCAGCGACCAGTCCGCCCATGCATAGATCAGGCGCTGGGCGAGGTGGTCGCGCACGAGCCCGCTGTCGAGATCCTCGTCGCGGCCGCAGGCCTGCAGCAGGTCGCGCTCGGTGAGGATCCCCGGCGCGCCGGCATCCGGATCGAGGACCACCGCGGCGCCCACGTCGGCGATCGTCATGCGCCGCGCCGCCTCGCGCAGCGTGTGGTCCGGGCCGACCGTCACGACCACTCGGTTCATCCCGTCGCGAACGTCCATGTGCAACCACCTGTCTTGTATCGATTGTCACAAGAGTGTAGTCCTCCCGAAGCTAGGCGACGAGCAGCGCGCGGCCGGTCAGCCCGCCGCGCCTCCATCGCCCGATGCGCCGCGGCGGCGTCGGCCATCTCGTAGCGCTCGATCGCCGGCGCGCCCAGGCGCCGGGCCCGCACGAGCTCGGCGATCTCGGCGACGTGCGAGCGCAGTCCGTCGCCGTCGAGGTTCTCCGAGCTCCAGCCCGTCAGCTCGAGCTCCTGGACGAGGTCCCAGGCCGACAGCTTCAGGCGCGATCCGGTGAGGGCGCCGACGAGACACAGCCGGCCCCCGCGACGCAGCACGGCGACGCTGTCGGCGAAGGTGCGCTCGCCGTTGATCTCGATCACCGCGTCGGCCGAGCGCGCCCCGAGCGAATCGAGCAGCGACGCCTCGTCGAGGAGCACGACCTCGGAGGCGCCGAGCGATCGCACGAAGTCCTCCTTGCCCGCGCGCGGCAGCACCGCGACGACCTCGCAACCGCGATCGGCGGCCATCATCACGGCGGCCGAGCCGACGCCGCCGCTGGCGCCGTGCACGACGACGCGCTCGCCGGCCTGCGGCTCGCAGCGCCGCATGCCCGCCGACGCGGTGACGGCCGCGAGCCCGAGCGCGGCGATCTGCTCGAGGCCGACATCGGCCGGGATCGTCGCGACGGCGTCGGCCGCGACGTTGACGAGCTCGGCGTAGCCGCCCGGCCGCTCGCCCCAGATGCCGCCGAGGCGCTGCATCATCGTGATCACGCGCCCGCCCGGCGCGACGCCCGTCACCGCCGAGCCGACCTCCTCGATCTCGCCGACGACCTCGAGCCCCGGCGTGTACGGAAACGGATCCCCGCGGACGATCGGCCACCTGCCGCTGCGGATCTCGAGGTCGGCGCGGTTGACGGCGGCGTATGCCGAGCGGATGCGCACCTCCTGCGGACCGAGCGCACGCGGGGCGACCTCGCGCCAGACGAGCTCCTCGGGTCCGCCGTAGCGATCGATCTGGATCGCGCGCATGCCGCACTCTAAGCACAGCAGGGGCCCCGTCGGACTACCATCTTGCGCGCCTGCCCGTGAGGAGCGTCACGCTCGCACGGCGCATGACTCAGACCCAGAACTTTCGGAGGAACGCCCATGGCATTCGAAGTCGGACAACGCGTGATCGCTGAGAAGTCGGGCCGGCGCAGGCGGACGGCGCGCGCGCCCATGCGCCCGCCACGCCACGGCGTCATCGAGAAGGTGCTGCGCGGCGACCCCAACCCGCGCTATGAGATCCGCTGGGACGAGGGCATCGTGACGATCTTCTCGCCGATGAACGGCGGGCTGACGCTCGACATCAACCACGACGGGCCGGTCGAGTCCAAGGCCAAGCAGGCCGACTGACGAACGCGCGGCTGGCGCTCGCCGTCAGCCGCCGCGCAGCGCGCGGCGCACGGCCCGAAGCGACGGCTTGGGCCGGTTGGCGAAGTCGTAGAGCCCCTTCTCGTTGAGCCCCGGCGCCAGCTTCAGGCCCGGCTGGCGCCGCAGCACCGACCCGCCCGTGAAGTCCGGCCGCAGCGCGTAGTCGCGCAGCGACCAGACGAGGATGCCGCTCAGCCCGGGCTCGCCGCGCAGGCCGCGGATGCGCCGCGCGAGCAGGTCCGCCTGGAAGCGCAGGCTGCCGAACCCGTCTGCGGCGATCCGCGCGGTGCCGGCCGCGCCGAGCTCGGTGACGACGAGCGGCTTGTCCGGAAACAGGCGGCGCAGCTTGGCGATCCGCTGCGACGCGAGCGCCGCGTCGCCCTGCGCGGTGCCGTCCCCCTCATACCAGCCGATGTAGTCCGTCACGCCGATCGCGTCGAGCTCGGCGAACAGCGGCCCGTCCGAGCGCGGCAGCTGCTTGCCCCACAGGTCGGCCGCGACCGGGCGGCCGGGGTCGGTCGCATGCAGCCTGCGGGCCGTCTCCGCGACGTAGCGCTGCTGGCCCGGATGGCCCTGGCCGGGGGCCTCGTTGGTCAGCGTCCACGCGACGATCGACGCGTACGGCTGGTCCTGCTCGGCGGTGCGCAGCGCGCGGTCGCGGGCGGCGGCCTGCTGCGCCGGCGAGTTGGCGCGCCAGCGCCCGGCCGGCTCCCACGGCCCGATCTCCTGCCAGACGAAGACGCCCGCCTTGTCCAAGCGCGCGAGCATGCTCTGCGCCAGCGGAAACTGCGATCGCGTGGCGTTCGCGCCGACCGCCCGCAGCCCCGCGATCAGGCGATCCTCGTCGGCGGCGGTCAGCGCGTCGCCGTGACCGCGCGCGTCGGCCGGCAGCGCCGCGCCGCGCAGCACGAGCGGCTCGCCGTTGAGGCGCAGGCCGTCGCCGCTCCACGTGATCTCGCGCAGGCCGACCATCCGTCGCAGCGACGACTCGCCGGGCACCGCGACGCGCAGCTCGTAGCGCCGCGGGCTCGCGGGCGACCACAGCTCCGGATCGTCGAGCACGACCGACGCCAGCACCGTCTGCGAGCGCCCGCCGGCGACCCGCACCGTCGCGAAGCGCAGCGGGACGGCGACTTCGTCGCGCACGAGCGAGCCGGTCAGCGCCAGGCGCCGCGTGGCGTCGCGGTTTCGCACGCGCACCGTGACGTTGACGCGCGCGCGGCCGCCGGCGAGCAGACGCGTGCGCAGCGTCAGCGCGCCGAGGCGGCTCGGCCCGATCCGCGCGAGCGTCACCGGCCGGTGCAGCCCGCCGTAGTTGAACCAGGCGCGCTGGAAGTCCTCGTCGGCCTGGCGGTCGGGGTCTCGCCAGTCGACGCGGACCGCGACCGTGTGGCGTCCGCGGGTCAGCCGCGGGCGCGCGCTGAAGGCCTCGTAGGCGCCCGTATGTTGGCGCACCAGCCTGCCGTTGACGTATACGCGTGCCCGGTGGTGGGCGGACTCGAGGTTCAGCACGTAGAGGCCGTCCACGGGGACGTCGATCTCGCGGGCGTACCAGCCGACGCTGCCGTCGTAGGCGCGCCGCCCCGCCCGGCCGCTGTGCGCGCCGGCGTTGGGCGAGTGCGGGACGCGCACCATCCGACCGCTCCAGTCGCCGTCGGCCCAGCCCGCGCGCAGGCCCCGGTTGCGCGGGTCCGAGCGGTAGCGCCAGCGGTTGAGCGCCACGGAGCGGCTGCCGTCAGGCCCGGCGCCGCGCTCGAGCAGCGCCGCGTGCGCGGCGCTCTGGCGCGGCGCACGGCGGTCGCCTGCGCCGTCGTCGCGCAGCGCGAGGTACGCGCCGATGGCGGCGCCGATCGCGAGCAGGCACAGCAGGGAGATGAGAAGGGCTCGGGGCATGGGTGATCGCGGCGCCTGTCCTCGCACAACGCCGTCGTCGGCGCGAAGTCGCGCGACTATAGGATCGCGCGGCGGTGCGCGTCCTCGTCGCGTCGTGGGAGTACCCGCCGATCGTCGCAGGAGGGCTCGCGCGGCACGTCAGCAAGCTGCCCGAGGCGCTTGCCGGCGCAGTGCGTAGGCGCTCAGGAGTCGTTGCGCCGCTTGGGGCCCCAGCGGCGGGCGTTCTTGGCGTTCTCGTGCTCGTCGCCGCGCCCGGAGACGATCGAGACGACGATGCAGATCGTCGCGATCGCCGGCATCAGGACGGCGAACGTGAAGAGCAGGCCGATGCTGTCGGTCCAAGCCTGGCTGAGCGCGAAGAGCACGAGCGGGAGAATACTCGGATGGACTCCTCCGAGGCGCTCTCGGACGCGGTGCTGGCGATCGCCGCCGAGCACGCGGTCGAGCCGGTCCTGCAGAAGCTCGTCGAGGCGGCCCGCGTGCTCGCGGGCGCGCGCTACGCGGCGATCGGCGTGCCCGACGGCGAGGGCGGCTTCGCGCAGTTCATCACCGCCGGGATGAGCGACGAGCTGTTCGCCTCGCTGGGCGAGCTGCCGCGCACGCACGGCCTGCTCGGCGCGATGCTCGAGTCCGACGTCGCGCAGCGCACGACCGACATCCGCGAGGACCCGCGCTTTCGCGGCTGGTGGCCGCGCGCGCATCCGTCGATGAGCTCGTTCCTGGGCGTGCCGATCGTTGCCCGCGGAGAGGTCGCCGGCGCCTTCTACCTGACCGACAAGGAGGGAGCGGACGCGTTCTCCGACGCCGACCAGGCGCTGATCGAGACGTTCGCCGCGCACGCGGCGCTGGCGATCGACAACGCCCGCCTGCACGAGCGCAGCCGCGAGCTGAGCATCGTCGAGGAGCGAAACCGGCTCGCGCGCGAGCTGCACGATGCCGTCTCGCAGAAGCTCTTCGGCATCGTGCTCGCCGCCGAGTCGGGCGCGGCGCTGCTGGGGCGAGACGTCGGCGCCGCCGCAGCGCAACTCGACCTCGCGCGCGAGCTGGCGGGCGAGGCGATGGAGGAGCTGCGCTCGGTGATCGTGCACCTGCGCCCGCCGGCGATCGAGGCCGAGGGGCTGGCGGTGACGCTCGCCAAGCACGTCGACGTGTTGCGCCGCTCGCACAAGCGCGCGATCGAGCTCGACGTCGATGGCGGGTGCGCGGTGTCGCAGGGCATCGAGACCGACGTCTTCCGGATCGCCCAGGAGGCGCTGCACAACGCGCTGCGCCACTCCGGCGCCGGGCGCATCGCGTTGTCGCTGCGCTGCGACGGCGGCGAGGTCGAGCTGCGCGTGGTCGACGACGGCGTCGGCTTCGACGTCGGCGCGGTCCGCTCGCGGCGGCTCGGCCTGACGACGATGGCCGAGCGCGCACGGGCGATCGGCGGCGAGCTCGAGCTGGACTCGGTGCCGGGAACCGGCACGACCGTGCGGCTGGTGGCTCCGGCGTGATCTCCGTGCTCGTCGTCGACGACCACGCCGTCGTGCGCCAGGGACTGCGCACGTTCCTCGAGCTGCAGGACGACATCGAGGTCGTCGGCGAGGCCGGCGACGGCGAGGCGGCGCTGCAGGCCGTCGCCCTCCTGGCGCCCGACGTCGTGCTGATGGACCTCGTCATGCCGCGGCTGGGCGGGGTGCGCGCGATCGAGCGCCTGCGGGCGTTGGCACCCGCGACGCGCGTGATCGTGCTGACGAGCTTCCTCGACGAGGACAAGGTGCTGCCGGCCGTGCGCGCGGGCGCGGCCGGCTACCTGCTCAAGGACGTCCAGCCGGCCGAGCTCGTGCGTGCGATCCGGATGGTCGACCGCGGCGAGGCGCTGCTGCATCCGGCCGTCGCCGCGCGCGTGCTGCGCGAGCTCGCCGGCGACGGCGCGCGCGCCGAGCGCCACGAGCTGCTGACCGCGCGCGAGCTCGAGGTGCTCGCGCTGCTTGCCGCCGGGCGTGCGAACAAGGCGATCGCCCACGAGCTCGGCGTCGCCGAGAAGACCGTCAAGACGCACGTCGGCAACATCCTCGGAAAGCTCGGCCTGTCGGACCGCACGCAGGCCGCCCTGTACGCGGTGCGCGAGGGGCTCGCGGGCGGCTGAGCGTCAGCGGCGCGCGAGGCGCACGTGCAGGTGATCGTCATGCAGGCGCAGCGGTGAGACGACGCCGGCGGGGCCGGTGAGCCCCGTCCGCGGGCCGACGAAGACCGCCTGCGCGCCGGCGCGGACGAAGCGGTCGACGAGATCCTGTGCCAGTCGGCGGTCGATCTGGGCGACCGTGCGCGCCCGCAGCTCGCGGCGATCGCGGCGCGGGTAGTAGACGTCGGCGTCGAGGCCGTTCTGATGCGAGGCGTGCCCGGGGCCCGGGCGCGGATGGGCGGGGAACGGGCCGCCGCGCGGGCGGCTGAGGTCGCCGATCCCGATCCGCGCGGCGCCGGGGTGCGCGCGGGCGTACTCGATCGCCACGCGCAGCAGGACGCGGATCAGGCGGTCGGTCGCGTAGCGGCGCCAGATCGGGCTCGGGCTGCGCTTGCGGTCGGGGTCCCAGGTGAAGAAGCGAAGCCCCTGCGCGGGCAGCACCGTGCCGCGCAGCAGCGCGCCGCCGGTCGGCTGTCCCAGCGCCACCGAGTCGCGCCAGACGACCGGCTGGTAGGGCCGCGGCTGCGCTGACGGCGCCGACATCGCGGACGCCGCGCCGACCAGCGCGAACGACACCAATGCGACGGCCGCGATCCGCAGACGCACTCGAATGCTCATGTCCTCGCCACCCGCACGCGATACTGGAGGCTATGGCGTTCGTCCCGCCCGCCCGCCACCTGCTGCGCGCCAAGGACCTCGCCGACGCGCGCTACGCCGAGGCTCTCGGCGTCGACGACCTGGCGCGCGCGGCCGGCCTGTCGCGCGCGCACTTCAGCCGCGAGTTCCGCGCCGCCTTCGGCGAGTCGCCGCACGCCTACCTGCTGACGCGCCGGCTCGAGCGCGCGGCGGCGCTGCTGCGCACGACCGACCACTCGGTCGCGGAGATCTGCTTCTCGGTCGGCCTGGCGAGCGTCGGCTCGTTCACGTCGAGCTTCACGCGCACGTTCGGCAGGTCGCCGACCGCGTACCGCGCGGCGTTTCCGCCGGCGTCGCAGATGGCGCGCGTGCCGGCCTGCATCGTGCGTGCCTACAGTCGCCCGCAACGCCGCACGTTTGGAGAAGACAAGCCATCCGAGCCCGACTAGCTTGCTCCTCATCGCTTCCCCGACCACCCGAAGGAGCACACGATGATCAAGCTCGCCAACGCCCAGCTGTGGGTCCACGACCAGGACGAGGCGCTCGCCTTCTACACCGAGAAGATCGGCTGGGAGGTGCGCTCCGACGTGACGGTGGCCGAGATGGGCAACTTCCGCTGGCTCACCGTCGGGCCGCCCAACCAGCCGGACATCTCCGTCGTCCTGATGGCGATCCCCGGCCCGCCGATGTTCGAGCCCGAGACGACCGAGCAGATCAAGACCCTGATGGGCAAGGGCTGCGCCGGCACGATCTTCCTGACGACCGAGGACTGCCAGGCGTCCTACGAGGAGCTCAAAGGCCGCGGCGTCGAGTTCAGCGAGCCGCCCGAGGAGCGCCCGTACGGCATCGACTCCGGCTTCCGTGACCCGTCGGGCAACTCCTTCCGCCTCACGCAGGTACGCGAGCTCGCCGAGATCTGAGCCGTCGGGCCCCTCAGGCGGGGGGCGTGTACCTGCTGACCGTGAGCTCGGCGCCCTGCGGATCGCGCAGGACGCCGAGCCGCACGGGGCCGACGTCGTAGGGCGCGACGACCACCAGACCACCGAGATCGGCCGCCCGGGCGGCGATCTCGTCCGGGTCGTCGACGGCGAACGTGACGCTCCAGTGCGGCGCGCCGTCCGCCGGCAGCATCCAGCCGATCGCGTCCGAGAAGCCCGCCGGAACCCCCGCCTCCGCGTGGCGCCGGCGCAGGTCGGGGTCGCGTCGTGCCAGGAACTCCCCGTACCCCGGTAGGCGCAGCATCGCGGACTCGTCGTCGCCGAAGGACGACTTCTCGGCCTGCCAGCCGAAGACGGTCCCGTAGAAGTCCGCTGAGCCCGCCAAGTCGCCCGTGAGGAGGTTGCTCCAGTTCCACGAGCCGGCCGCGTTGACCAGCTCGGCTCCCGTTCGCCGCTGTGACCGCCAGAGGCAGAGCTCGGCGCCCGATGGATCCGCGAGCACGGCCATGCGACCGGCGTCTGCGACGTCGAACGGCCCGGCCAGGATGCTGCCCCCGGCCGCCCCTGCGGCGGTGGCGACGGCATCGACGTCCTCGACCGCCACGTAGGTGTTCCACGCGGCCCGCGACGAGCCCGGCGGCAGCGATCCGACGCCGGCGACCTCGAGGCCGCGCAGCCGCGCGATGCGGTACGAGGCATCGCCGCCTGACAGGCGCTCTTCGAACTCCCAGTCGAACAGGCCGCCGTAGAACTCCGCCGCGGCCGCGACGTCGGGTTGCCATGTGTCGACCCAGCACGGCACTCCTGGTGGATATGAGTCTCGCGGGACGGGCATCGCCGGCCTCCTCGTTCGGGGTTCCCAGACGACGGTACGCCGCATCCAGGCCGAATCCTGTCCGCCCCTGGCGAGCTCGAGCGCCCTGGTCCTAGGACCAATTGCCGATGGTCGCCCGAGCGCGCCGCGCGTAGCTTCGGCGCATGAGAACAGCAATCGTCACCGGCGCGTCACGCGGCCTCGGCCTCGAGCTCGCGCGCGCTCTCGCTCACCGCGACTGGCGCCTCGTGATCGACGCCCGCGAAGGCGCCGGCCTCGAGGCCGCCCGCGCCGAGCTCGCCATCACCACCGACGTCGTCGCGATCGCCGGCGACGTGTCCGACTCGTGGCATCGCGCTGCGCTGATCGACGCCGCGGGCGCCGACCTCGAGCTGCTCGTCAACAACGCCAGCACGCTCGGCGCCTCGCCACTGCCGGCGCTCGCCGACGTTCCGATCGCAACGCTCGCCGAGGTCTTCGCCGTCAACGCGATCGCGCCGCTGGCACTCGCCCAGCTCGCGCTGGAGCACCTGACCGCGGGCGGGAGGATCGTCAACGTCACGTCCGACGCCGCCGTCGAGGCCTACGAGGGCTGGGGCGCCTACGGCGCCTCGAAGGCCGCGCTCGAGCAGCTGTCGGCGGTGCTCGCCGCCGAGCGGCCCGACCTGCGCGTCTACGCCGCCGATCCCGGCGAGATGAACACGCGCATGCACCAGGACGCGTTCCCCGGCGAGGACATCTCCGACCGCCCGCCGCCGCGCGACAGCGTTCCGGGCCTGCTCGCGCTCGTCGAGGGCGAGCTGCCGAGCGGGCGCTACCGCGCGGCCGAGCTCGCCGCCGCGGTGGGGGCATGAGCGCCGCCGCGTCGCCGCGCGTCGCGCCGCGGCGGCGCGAGGCGCACGAGCCGCCGGAGGCCCGCGGCCTGCGCCGCGACGAGGTGCGGATGCTCGTCGCAGGCGGCGATGGCCTGCTCCACGCGCAGGCACGCGACCTTCCCGAGCACCTGCGCGCCGGCGACGTGCTCGTCGTCAACACCTCCGCGACGCTGCCCGCCGCGCTGCCCGCGCGGCGCGCCGACGGCAGCGCGCTCGGGCTGCACCTCTCGACGCCCGACGCCGCCGGCGGCGCCGGGCGCTGGATCGTCGAGCTGCGCCGCGACGGGCGGCGCTTCGCCGGCGCCCGCGCCGGCGAGTCGCTCGCCCTGCCCGCAGGAGGGCGTGCACGGCTGCTCGCGCCCTACCTCACCGGCGCCCGGCTGTGGCTCTCCGAGCTGAGCACCGGCGACCTCGCGCTGCCCGACTACCTCGACCGCCATGGCGCGCCGATCTCCTACGCCCACGGCGCCGGCGATCGCCCGCTCGCCGACCACCAGACGATCTTCGCGCTGCACCCCGGCAGCGCCGAGATGCCGAGCGCCGGGCGCCCGTTCACGCCCGAGCTCGTCACCGCCCTCGTCGCGCGCGGCATCGTGATCGCGCCGCTCGTGCTGCACACGGGTGTCTCGTCGCAGGAGGCCGGCGAGCTGCCCTACCCGGAGCGCTTCGCCGTGCCCGCCACGACGGCGCGGCTCGTCAACGCCGCGCGCGCCGGCGGCGGGCGGGTCCTCGCGGTCGGCACGACCGTCGTGCGCGCGCTGGAGAGCGTCGCGCTGCCCTTCGGCCACGTCGAGGCCGACGCCGGCTGGACGCGCCACGTCGTCACGCCGCAGTGCGGCGTGCGGGTCGTCGACGGCCTGCTGACCGGCTGGCACGAGCCCGACGCCTCGCACCTGCTGATGCTCGAGGCGATCGGCGGCCGCGAGCTGATCGACGACTCCTACCGCGAGGCGCTCGAGCACGGCTACCGCTGGCACGAGTTCGGCGACGTGCACCTGATCTGGCGATGAGGGCCGCCGTCCCGCGAGCGTGAAGCCGCCTCCGCCCGGGCCGAAGTAGCCTGCGCGGATGCTTCTGACGACCTTTCTGCCGCCCGGTTCGGACAGGCCACGGGCCGGCGAGGTGCGCGACGGCGAGGTGATCTCGTTCGTCGTCAAGCGCGAGACCGTGCTCGAGCGCCTGCGCACCGCCGACTTCGACCCGGCGATCGGCGATCCCTACGCGCTCGCCGACGTCACGCTGCTGGCTCCCGTGCCCAAGCCGCGCGCGATCTTCGGCATCGGCCTGAACTACGCCGCGCACGCGGCCGAGCAGGGCAAGGATCCGCCGGAGTTCCCGATCGTCTTCATGAAGCTGCCGAGCTCGAGCGCGTCGCCCAACGGCGCCGTCACGTGCCCGGCGGTCGTCAAGCGCCTGGACTACGAGGGCGAGCTCGTCGTCGTCATCGGCATGGACTCGAAGATCGCCGGCTACGCGGTCGCCAACGACGTCAGCGCGCGCGACCTGCAGCGCCGCGAGCCGCAGTGGACGCGCGCCAAGGGCGCCGACGGCTTCTGCCCGTGGGGCCCGTGGATCACGACCGCCGACAAGGTGCCCGACCCCAAGGACCTGCGCATCACGACGCACGTCAACGGCGAGCTGCGCCAGGACTCCTCGACCGCCGACCTGATCTTCGGCCCGCAGGAGCTCGTCGACTTCATCTCGCAGACCTGCACGCTGGAGCCCGGCGACCTGATCCTGACCGGCACGCCGAGCGGCGTCGGCATGTCGATGGACCCCAAGCAGTTCCTCAGCTCGGGCGACGTCGTGCGGATCGAGATCGAGTCGCTCGGGGCGATCGAGCATGCCATCGCCTGAGCTGCTGGCCCTCCTCGGCCGGCTGTCGGACCTGCGCCACGCCGGCCAGGTGCTGGCGTGGGATCAGCAGGTGATGATGCCGCCGGCCGGCGGCCCGGCCCGCAGCGACGCGCTCGGCACGATCGAGAGCCTGCTGCACGACCGCCTGATCGCGCCCGAGCTCGGCGCGCTGCTCGACGCCGAGGACGACGAGGGCCGCAGGCTGATGCGCGCGGTGCGCCGCGACCACGAGATCGCCCGGCGCGTGCCCGGCGAGCTCGCCGCCGCGATGACGCGCGCGGGCTCGGAGGGCTACGAAGCCTGGCTGCGCGCGCGCGAGGCCAACGATTTCCAGATCTTCGAGCCCGCGCTGCGGCGCAACGTCGAGCTCGCGCGCCGCTACTCCGACTGCTTTCCCGAGAAACCGCACCCCTACGACGCGCTGCTGGATCGCTACGAGCCCGGCACGACGACCGCCCAGGTGCGCACGCTGTTCGCTCGCCTGCGCGATGGGCTCGTGCCGCTGCTGGCCGAGATCGCGCAGCAGCCGGCGCCGCCGGCGCTGCCGGGCGGCTACTCGATCCCCGCGCAGCGCGCGGTCGGCCGGCAGATCGTGCGCGCGATGGGCTTCGAGGACAGCGCCTGGCGCCTGGACGACGCCGTGCACCCGTTCGCGGCGTCGCCGTCGGCGCGCGACGTGCGCGTCACGTCGCGCTTCGACGAGCACACGCTGACGGGCCTGTTCGCGCTCATGCACGAGGTCGGCCACGGCCTCTACGAGCACGGCGTCGATCCGGCGCTCGCGCGCACGACGCTCGACACCGGCGTCTCGCTCGGCGTGCACGAGTCGCAGAGCCGCCTGTGGGAGAACCTCGTCGG
This sequence comes from uncultured Actinomycetes bacterium, assembly GCA_963729125.1. Classification (GTDB taxonomy): domain Bacteria; phylum Actinomycetota; class Thermoleophilia; order Solirubrobacterales; family Solirubrobacteraceae; genus CADCVQ01. The sequence continues at coordinate 56,250 of CAVSML010000007.1, read as the reverse complement.
GCGCAGCGAGCCGTTCTGGAGCTTCTGGCTGCCGGTGCTGGCCGAGGCGATGCCCGAGACGCTCGCGGGCGTCGACCTGCACCGCTTCCTGCGCGCGATCAACGTCGTGCGCCCGACGCTGATCCGCGTCGAGGCCGACGAGCTGACCTACTCGCTGCACGTCATCCTGCGCTTCGAGCTCGAGCTCGCGCTGATCGAGGGCACGCTCGACGCCGCCGACCTGCCGCGAGCGTGGGCGCAGAACATGCGCGAGATGCTCGGCATCGACGTCCCCGACGACCTGCGCGGCGTGCTGCAGGACATCCACTGGTCGGAGGGGATCATCGGCTACTTCCCGACCTATGCGATCGGCAACGTGCTCGCCGCGCAGCTGTGGCGCGCCGCGCGCGGCGATTTGCCCGGCCTCGACGACGACCTGCGCGCCGGCGACAACTCGGCGCTGCGCGCGTGGCTCGTGGAGAAGGTCCACCGCCACGGGCGCCGCCTGACGCCGCCCGAGCTCATCGAGCAGGCGGTCGGCGGCCCGCTGGATCCCGCGCCGATGCTCGCGCACCTGAGCGCGAAGTACCGCGCGCTGTACGCACTGACTTGAGTCCCCCGCGACGAAGGGGGCGAAAGCTGGTGCGCGGCCACCGCTACCGGCGCGGTGTGGCGCGTCGCCCGTCAGCCCGCAGCTACCGGCGCCGGCTCGGCGTGGCGAAGCCCTTGGCGACCTTCGCCGCCAGCTCCAGGTAGGCGGCACGCGCCGGCGGGCCCAGGTCGGTCAGCGCTGCCTCGGCGCCGGCCTGCCGCACGTCGTCCCAGGGGATCCGCACGACCGCGCGACAGCGCGCCTGGAAATGGCGCTCGACCTTGTCGAGGTCGGCGCCAAGCGTGCTGCGATCGCCATTGCCGTCGCGGTACCCGGGGTGCGTTTGGCATACGCACGATCGCGCGGTTCACCGTATGTTCACGCAGCCGGATCCTTGCGTTGTACGGGTGAGTATTTTGGGCAACCGGCGGGCATGTCGAAGGCGTCCGCTCGTCTGCGCGTCCAGGCACCGGGGAAGGAGCCACCATCAGCGTCGCACCTGACCACACGGTCGTCGTCGACGGCCTGACCAAGCACTACGGCAAGGTCCATGCGTTGGACGGGATCTCGTTCTCGGCCGCCCCGGGAGAGGTGTTCGGGCTGCTGGGCCACAACGGGGCGGGGAAGTCGACGGCGATCCGCATCCTGACGGGACGGTCGCGGCCCACCGACGGCACGGCGTCGATCCTCGGCCACGACGTGGTGCGCGACTTCGAGCGCATCCGCGCAGACATCAACCTCGTGGCGGAGAGCCCCACCGTGTACATCCGCGCGACGGCGAAGGAGAACCTCGATCTCTTCTGCCGTCTGTACGACGTGCCGAAGGACCGCTCCGAGGAGGCGCTCGAACGCGTCCGCCTGGCCGACACCGGCAAGCAGAAGGTCAAGGACTTCTCCACCGGCATGAAGCAGCGGCTGCTCGTGGCCCGCGCGCTGCTGAACACCCCGCGCGTGCTGTTTCTCGACGAGCCGACGCGCGGACTCGACCCGCAGTCCGCGCGCGACCTGCATCGCATCGTCATCGATCTCGCCGAGAACGGCTCGACGGTCTTCCTGACGACGCACGACATGACGGAGGCCGACTCGCTCTGCGACCGCGTCGCGTTCCTGTCGGAGGGCCGCATCGTCGCGCTGGACACCCCGCGCGCGCTGAAGCTCAGCCTCGGCAAGGTGCTCGAGGTCGACGTCGTCCTCGCGGACGGGCGCGAGAAGCGCCTGACGCTCGACGCGGGCGGCTCGAACGCGCTCGCCGAGCACCTGCGCCGCAACGACGTACGCACGCTGCACACCCGCGAGCCGACGCTGGCGGACGTCTTCATCGCGCTTGCCGGGCGAACGCTCGACGACGATGACGAGAAGGGTCAGCCATGAGCTTCCGGCGCGTCTTGACGATCCTCAACAAGGACCTCGTCGACGCCTTCCGCGACGGACGGATCTACATCGGGCTGTTCCTGCCGATCGGTCTGGCGGTCCTCTACAACATGACGGCGCCGGAGCGCAACGAGCGCCCCTCGGGCAACATCGTGATCGTCAACGAGGCCGACACGGGCCTGAAGGCGGCGCTCGTCAAGGCGACCGACCGCACCGTCGATCTCGAGATCCGGACCGTCGACAGCGCCGCGGAGGCCCGGCGGCTGGTGCGCGCCGACGACGAGGACATGGCGGTCGTCGCCGGCGCCAGGGGCAGCGCGCGGGCCCTGGTCCTGCTGCCCTCCAACGCCACGCCCACCGCGCAGACGATCGCGGGCATCGTCCCGGACGCGGTCGCCGCGCTCGCCGGGCGGCCGCCCGCCAGCGAGGTGCGCGTCGCCACGGTCGCGATCGATCGGGCGGAGCAGACCCCGGCGCAGGTGATCGAGCCGAGGGTCCTGTTCATCGCCGGAAGCATCGTCCTGCTCGCCGGCTTCGTCGCCCTGCTGATCGTGCCGATCCAGACGGCGGAAGAGCTCGAGACGGGCACGTTCGGCGCGCTGCGCCTCGCGGCCACCGGCACCGAGATCCTCACCGCCAAGGCGCTCGGCGGCATGATCTACGGCATCGCGGGAACGGCGATCATCGTCGGCATCACCCAACCCGAGTTACCCGAGCCCCTGCTGTTCGCCGCGGCCAGCGTGCTGCTCGTGCTCAGCATGGTCGGCTTCGGGATGGTGCTCGGGCTCGTCACGCAGAACGCCAACCTGATCAACTCATACGGCGCGTTTCTCGTCTTCCCGCTCGTCGGACTGGCGATCGCGGTGATGTTCGTGACCGACGGGCTCTTCGCGACGATCCTCGACCTGCTGCCGTTCAGCCAGGCGATGAAGCTGCTCGTCAACGGGCTGGCGCCGGAACAGCCGTTCGAGATCACGTTCGTGCCGTGGCTGGTGATCGTCTTGTGGGCGGTCCTCGGGTTCGCGTTGCTGGCGCGCTACGCGAGCCGGCGCGAGGTCTGAGACCGGTGGCCGGCCCGTGAGCCCGGCGCCTTGGCGCCGGGCGCTGGGGCTGGCCGAGCGTGCTGCCGGCGGACGCTCAGGCGCGCGCGACGAAGCCCGCGCCGATGCGTGGGCCGCGGCGCTCGGCGGCGAGCAGGACGCCGACCTCGCGCGGGGCGCCGTGCGGCTCGTCGCGCCGTTCGCCCGCCACGGCACCACGTGCTGCGCGCGCACCCCGAGGGGGCCGAGGGGGCGGGCCGCGCGCTGGCGCGGGCGCTGGCGATCGAGCTCGTGGCCCCGACGCTCGCAACGGAGCTCGTGCTCGCGCGGGCGACCGAGGGCTGGGCCGACGAAGACGCGACGCGCCGGGCTGCCGAAGCGCTGCGCGCGCTCGGCCGGGGCGCGCGCGCGCCGTTCGAAGAGCACCCTGGGCGCAACACGCCGAGGCCGGCCGCGACGGGCGGGTGCTCCAGCGGCGGCAGCTGCAGCGCGGTCGGCGTGTAGTCGCTGTCCAGGCGCACGGCGTCGCCGTCGAGGAGACCGCGAACGGCGCGCACGTAGTCCCCTGCGACCGTCCCCTGCCGACAGCTGGAGCGGATGGACGACCGCCACCTCGGGGCCTTCGGTGCAAGGCCAGTCGGTGGCGGACGCAGAGCTCTGCAGCGCGGCCTCAACGATGTCTGCCTCTCGCCTGCCCGAACGGAGGAGCGAGGCTGAGCGAGCGAAACGGAACTGTTGCAAGAATCTGCATCGTGATTCCCAGGTTGCTCATGCCCCATGCCCGGACCCGAGTGAGGGTCCACGGAGACCTCAGGGCTGCCGGCTGGCTCCGATGAGGACCGACATACAGAGCAGCAGACCGACGACGATGAGAACGATGCCGATGACCGGCGTCTCGAGCAGGACGGCGAGGGCGAGGCCGATCGCGAACAGCACCGCACCCAACAGCTGCATCGGACCCTTTGGCGTCTCGTAACTTCGCATGGTGTTCTCCTGTGGGATTCAGACAAACGTGAACGAATAAGCGCCACCACGCGAGAGTACGCGCTTGAGCACGTCCTCTTGCGGGCGGTTCAGGCTGCGCTCGAAGATCGTGACGCCCGCGGCCGAGACTGCCGCCGAGGCGACGTACGCGGAAGCGAAGCAGCCCGGGGTCGTGCCGCCGGCCGCCTGCTCGAGCTGCTCGTCGGTGATGGCCGAGCCGTCAGCCGCCAGCGCACGCTCGCGAAGCGATGCGCGCTCCTCCTCGGTCAGGCCGGCGCGGTAGGACTCGTCCTTCCACGCCCGCAGGATCGTGGTCTCGTCGATGTCCATGCTGCTTACCACCTCGGGTGGTTGCTACCGCTGGCGCGGCGCTGCCGTTCGTCACCCCCAGACTGTCTGTACGGGGGTGATTTTCGCTGTTCCCGATAATCGGGATTCCCTTTGATCCCGAGCCAAAACACGTTTACGAATCTCCTACATCGACGTGGCTCGGGCGCGCGTTTGTGCTCGCCGTGGCGCGGGGATCATCGCCCGACTGTCGGCGTCGCGCACGGAGGGCTGGACCAAGGCGCGATCACTGGCCGAACGCACTCGTGACGGACCGCCAGCGGGCCCTCTTCGATGAGAACCCGTGCATCGCCCGCATGGCAGGCGACCGCCTGCGCCTCTCGATCGCTGCGAGCGAGCGCGTGCTCGGCCACCTCGCGACGGACCTCGAGACCGTCGGCGAGCAGCTCGCGCCGGGCGTCGGCGACGCACGGATCGTCGCGATGGCGGCGATGGGCGACCGACACGACGGCTGCCGTCAGGTCCTGCGGGTCAGCTTCTCGTCGGCCGTCAACGCCATGTACAAGCCCCGGTCGCTGGCGACCCGTCATCGTCGTCGACCGCCTGCTCGCCGCCCTCGCGCGATACGGCTTCGAGCCGGCCTTTCGTCCGCTGCGGACGCCGGCGCCCGGCCACGATCGCGGCTGGCAGGAGGTCGCCGTCGCGGCGGGGTGCGACGAGAGCCGGCGGTCGATCGCTAGTTCCAACGGCTCGGCGGCCTGCCGGCCGTGCTCTATGCGCCGCGCGTCACCGACATGCACTTCGAGAACGTCGTCGCGGCCGGTGAGCACCCTGTGGTCATCGATCTCGAGACGCTGCTGCAGCCGCGTCCGGGAGCCGGGGCCGCCGACCTGTACGACCCGCAGCTCGGGGAGTTCGCAACCCCGGGCATCGACGAGCGGCTCGCGGTCCGTCGCCGGAGGCCGGGACCGCCGGGACGGCCGGGAGCTCGAGCAGCTGCGCGCCGCACGGTTCGACGAGCGCGTGCAGCGACTCGACGAGGGCGTACGTGACGCGATGCCCGCGCGCGACGAGCTCGGTCAGCAGCGGGACGTAGGGGCGCGTGTGGCTGATCAGCGGCGCGCCCATGATCGCGATGTGCACGGTCTCGCCCCGCAGCTCGACGTCAGGCGCTCGCCGAGGTTCCGCCGCTGCGCGGCACCCGCGTCAGTGCTGGTCGAGCACGCGGTCGATGAGGCCGTACTCGACGGCCTCGTGCGGCTTGAAGAAGCGATCGCGCTCCATGTCGCGATGCACCTCCTCCTCGGGGCGGCCCGTGTGGTGGGCGTAGATCTCGTCCATCCGCTTGCGCGTCTTGAGGATCTCGCGCGCCTGGATCTCGATGTCGGTCGACTGGCCCTCGAAGCCGGCCGACGGCTGGTGGATCAGGATCCGGCTGTTGGGCAGCGCGAAGCGCTTGCCCTTGACGCCGGCCATCAGCAGCAGCGACCCCATCGACATCGCGATGCCCATGCACATCGTCGAGACGTCGGGCTTGATGAAGTTCATCGTGTCGTAGATCGCCAAGCCGGCGGTGATCGATCCGCCCGGCGAGTTGATGTACAAGGAGATGTCCTTGTCGGGATCGTCGGATTCGAGGTGCAGCAGCTGCGCCACGATCAGGTTCGCGATCTGATCGTCGACCGAGGTGCCGAGGAAGATGATGCGCTCGTTGAGCAGGCGCGAGTAGATGTCGTACTCGCGCTCGCCGCGCCCGGTGCGCTGGACGACTGTGGGGACAAGGGGCATCCCGGCATCCTTCCAGATCGCCTGACGCGGCTCGTACGCGGGGTAGCCTGGACGGATGCCGTCTGCGCTGAGGATCGCCGGTCTGACAAAGCGCTACGACTCCGGCTTCCTCGCGCTCGAGGACTTCGACCTCGAGATCCCGGCCGGCCGCTTCTTCGGCCTGCTCGGCCCCAACGGCGCCGGCAAGACGACCCTGATCAGCGCCGTCTGCAACATCATCCGCGTCACCACCGGCACGATCGAGGTCTTCGGCGAGCCCCATCACACGCTGGCCGCGCGGCGGATGGTCGGCCTCTCCGAGCAGGACGTCAACCTCGACCGCTTCCTCGACGTCGAGGAGACGCTGATGTACCACGGCGGCTACTTCGGCATGAGCCGCACCGAGGCGCGCAGGCGCGCGGGCGAGATGATGGACGTCTTCGACCTGCGCGCGAAGGCCGGCGTGCGCGCGCCGAAGCTGTCGGGCGGCATGCGCCGCAGGCTGCTGCTGGCGCGCGCGCTCATGCACGAGCCGCCCCTGGTGATCCTCGACGAGCCGACCGCGGGCGTGGACTTCGAGCTGCGCATCGAGCTGTGGGCGTACATCCGCCGCCTGCACGACGGCGGCACGACGGTGCTGCTGACGACGCACTACCTCGAGGAGGCCGACGAGCTGTGCGACGACATCGCGCTGATCCGCGGAGGGCGCGTGATCGCGCGCGACTCCGCCGACGGGCTGCGCGAGACCTTCGAAGCGACGTCGCTCGCCGACGCCTACGTCAAGGCGATGGGCAGCCTTACCGGCCCATGAAAGTGGTTTTTCGGGACGAATGACCAGATTCCGCTTGCGCTGGCCGCAGGGTTTGACACACTAAACCGCGGGTAAAGGGCAACAGGGGTGCGCGGGCTGCCGCCTGGGCGGGCGCGCCGACGGGTCAAGCGAGAGGACAGCATGAGCTCCAAGGGTTTTGGGCTGCTGGCGATCATGGTCGCCGCAGCAGTGATGTGGGCCATTCCAACTGCGTCCGCGGGCAAGCCCGTGGACCTCCGCAAGGCCGGGGATGCGCTGAAGAAGGTGACCGTGGATCTCGGCACCGTCGTCGACGGCACCCTCAGCAAGACCGAGGAGGCGCTGCGCAAGACGCGCGACGAGGCCGCGGCGGCGCTGCGCAAGGCCAACAAGGCCAAGGCCGAGCAGCGCCAGACGGCGACCGATCCCAAGACCCAGCCCCCGCTGCACGGCAGCGATCCCCACGCCCAGGGCGGCGTGCTCGTCGTCGACCTGAACCCGAGCAACGCGCGCCCACTGTCCGGCGACCCGGCCGGCAGGGACAGCGGCGAGGAGGTCATCATCGGCCGTGCCCGCGGCGAGCAGGTCAACGGCGCCTACCACGGCCACATCACGATCCTGTCGCTGTTCGGCCGCGAGCTCTCCGGCGTCGACAGCACCCCCGGGCAGTCCAACACCGGGCCGCTGCAGCCGATCCAGACCGGCATCCTCGATCCGCTGTGCAACGGCACCGCCAACGCGGTCTGCCTCAGCCTGCTGGTGGCGAACTCCGCCACGACGGCCACGGGCTCGACGAACGACTTCAAGATCGCCCGCGCGTCGGTGCTCGGTCTCGGCGTCGGCGCCGCCGAGAGCCAGGGCGTCATCAATCAGGACACCGCCTGCCAGACGGGCGTCGGCGGCTCGCAGACGGCGAACGTCAACGGCAGCGGCGGTCTCGCGGTGGCGCAGGTCGCCAACTCGGTGACCTCGTCGAAGGCCTGCCGCGGCCAGGCCCCGGTCGTCTCGAACAAGTCCACGGTGATCGGGCTCGGCGGTGTCGGGGTGGGCATCCCCGCGGCAGGCTGCGCGAACGGCACGCCTGACACGGTCAGCGGCATTCCGGCCATCCTGCCGATCGTCTGCAACGCCGACGACATCGCCGGTGCCGCGGCCGTGCGCGAGGCGCTCGACCTCTACGTGCTGCAGGTCGGCGGAACGTCGCTGGCCAAGGAGACCACGGCGTCAAGCGAGGCGTTCACCGTCGCGCCGGCCGAGGTCGCCAGAACGCCGCAGTGCTCCGACGGCATCGACAACGACGGCGACGGCGTCGCGGACACCAACGATCCGGGCTGTCACACCGACAACGACGCCACCAACCCGGACTCCTACCGCGCGAACGACGACGACGAGACCGACCGCCGCCGCGCCGCGACCGGCGGCTCGGGCGACACGGAGTGCTCCGACGATCGCGACAACGACGGCGACGGCAAGACCGACGCCGACGACCCGGGTTGTCACGTCGACAACGACATCAACAAGCCATACGACCCCGACGACGACTCCGAGGCCAACGGCGGTGGCGGCGGCGGTGGCGGCGACGGCGGCCAGACGACCGACGCCAGCTCGCTGCCGTTCACGGGCACCGACGTCGTCGGTATCTCACTGGCCGGGCTGCTGATGCTCGCCGGCGGGATGCTGCTGCGCCGCCGGGAGGGCTCGCACGCCCTGTAGATGCTCGACAGGTTCCTCGACGCGCTGACAGGGCGCCGCGCAAGCGGCGCCCTGTTCGTGCTCGCGGGGCTGATCGTCGCCGGGGTCGTGCTGTGGCCGCGCGACGACCCGCCGCCGGCCAAGCCCAAGATCCAGCCCGCGCGGCTGGTCTCGGTGCCTCAGCTCGGACTCGCCTTCGCGCACCCGCGGACGTGGAAGCGCACGGTGTCCGGCCGGGTCCTGCGCCTGCGCAGCCCCGACCGCTCGTCGGTGATGACCCTCTCCTCGCCGCTCGAGGGCGCTCACACCCAGGCGGTCAAGCGGGCGATCAAGGACGCGCTGCTCAGGCGCTTGAAGCCCGCGCGGATCCTGCGCGACGGCCCCGCCAAACTCGGATCGCGGCCGGTCACAAGCTTCGAGCTGCGCGGCCGCGGGCAGCGCAAGCAGATCACGCGCGCGCTGGTGCTCGTCGGCAGCTCGACCTATCGCACGTACGCCGTCACGCTGCTGACCCCCGCGCGACCGTCGGCCAGGCGCCTCGCCGAGTCGCAGCAGATCCTGTCGACGGTGACCTTCAGCAGGCCGCTGAGGAAGAAGCGGTGAGCGCGCTCGTCGGGCGCCACCGCGGCCTGATCTCGCTGTGCGGGCGCGAGAGCGCGCGCGTGCTGAAGCTCTGGACGCAGACGATCGCCGCGCCGGTGCTCTCGTCGCTGCTGTTCATCCTCGTCTTCGGGCTGTCGCTCGGCGGGCGCATCGACCAGGTCGGCGGCGTCGACTACGACGTCTTCATCGTCCCCGGGCTGATCACGATGGCGATGGCCCAGGCGGCCTACTCCAACAACTCCTCGTCGGTCTTCCAGGCGCGCAGCGACCGCTACCTGCACGACGTCCTGTCGGCGCCGATGCGCACGTGGGAGGTCAACCTCGGCCTGTCGATCGGCGGCGTCGTGCGCGCGCTGGGCATCGGCGTCGCGCTGCTGGCGATCGCGGCGCCGATCACCGGCGTGCCCGTGCGCCAGCCGCTCGTGCTCGTCGTCGCGCTCGTGCTCGTGCTCGTGCTGTTCGCGTCGCTGGGCGTGATCGTCGGCGTCTACGCCGAGACATGGGACCAGGCCGGCTTCGTCAACAACATCGTGATCCTGCCGCTGAGCTTCCTCGGCGGCGTCTTCTACTCCGTCGACCTGCTGCCCTCGCCGTGGCAGGAGATCTCGCACGCCAACCCGATCTTCTTTCTCATGAACGCCGTGCGCTACGGCTTCCTCGGCACCAGCGACGTGCCGATCGCGCGTCGCGCTGGCCGTGACGGCCGTGCTGGCGGGCGCCGTCGTCGCGTGGAGCGCGCTGATCTTCCGGTCAGGAAAGCGGCTGAAGGTTACTCCGCCTAGGCTGACGGCGTGTTCGAGCTGAACCTGCCGAACGTGCTGACGGTGCTGCGGATCCTGCTCGTCCCGGTGATCGTCGTGGCGCTGCTCAACGAGACGCGCGAACGGCGACCTGCTGGCGGCGATCGTCTTCGCGCTGGCGTCGTTCGACCGACGCGATGGACGGCTACCTCGCGCGCTCGCGCAACGCGATCACGACGTTCGGCAAGCTCATGGACCCGATCGCCGACAAGCTGCTGATCATCGCGGCGCTCGTCGCGCTCGTGTCGCTGAACCGGCTGCCGGCGTGGGTGGCGATGGTGATCATCGCCCGCGAGCTGACGGTCACGGTGACGCGCATGCACGCCAACCAGCAGGGCGTGGTGATCGCGTCGAACTGGTGGGGCAAGACGAAGACGATCGTGCAGGTGGTGACGATCTTCTGCGTGATCGTGGCCGGGCACCCGACGCCGGCGTGGGTCGACGGCCTCGTCTACGGCGCCGTCGCGATCACGATCGTCAGCGGCGTGGACTACTTCTTCGGCCTGCGGCGCGTGCTGCGCGAGGCCGAAGAGCGGCGCGAGGCAGCGCCGGCGCAGTCCGGCCGCTGAGCCGAGCTGCCCGCGCCGCTCAGCGCCCGGCGCGTCGAGCCACTCGCGCATCGACGTGCCGCGACCGGCGTGCTCGCCGGTCGCGAGCTCGTGGCGCAGCTCGCCGAGCAGCCCGTGGCGCTCGCAGACGACGTTGTGCTGGTGGATCGTCTCGAGGTTCTCCTGGCGCGCGGAGACGAAGTGCTCGTCGGAGAGGTCGGTCAGCCGGGCGACGACCGCGCCGATCATCTCGCGCACGCAGTCCTCGACGAAGCGCGGGCGGCGGTGGGCCTTCTCGACGACCGCGGCCTCGTCGGAGCGCTTCATCAGCTCGTAGACCTCCGAGGACATCGAGCCCTCGACGATGTCCAGCAGCGTGCGCGCCTCGATCGCCGCGTCGGCGCCCTCGGGAAAGCCGATGTGCAGGGTGCCCAGCCCCCGCTGGTTGTGCGTCGCGACGGGCACGTGGTCGAAGATCCGGGCGATCTCGTCGTCGGAGAAGCCGTCGTCGGCGAGCCGCTCGCGCGAGCTGCCCATGACGAGCTGCTGCGCGCACGGGCAGGCGGTCATGCCCTGGGCGGCGACGCCGACCATCCGCCGCGTTCCGGCCGCCGACGCGATCGCCGAGCCGTAGAGCGTGTAGATCTCCTGCGTGGGGATCCCCGAGACCGGCGCCGGCTTGTGCTCGGGATAGCGTGCGGTGACCGTGACCTCGGCGCGCGCGGCGCCCTGGCGCTCGCGCACGAGCTCGGCGATGCGCTGTGCGAGCGCCTCGGCCTTGAACGTCGACTCGCCGAGGACGACCTCGCCGATGACCTCGTTGACGACTTCCTCGAAGCGCGACATGTGCGCGCCCTTCTGGTCGCGTCCGAGGTCGACGAAGCACTCCAGGCGCGCGGAGAACAGCTGCTCGGTGTCGCCCTGGCGAAAGCGGACGATCTTCTCGACCTCGGTCACGCCGACGCGCGACAGGCTCACGCGCAGCGCCGGAAGCTGCGCCTGGACGTCGATGTCGGGATCGCTGACGCCCTGCCGCATGCCCGCAGGGTATCGCCCGATTCTCGAAATCGAGGCTGACGGCGCCTGTTTCTTGTGCTATCACTCACGATGTCGATTCCTCGGCGGCGACGACGGCGACGCCCGTAGGAAGCGATGGCCGTGCAATGAGGCACGGGCATCCCGAGGGGGCCGTACCATCGAAACCGACGTACTGCTGGCAGACGAAGCGCCCATTCACGAGCTCGACGAGCTGCGGCCGTTGATCACCAACGGCCAGGAGCGCGGCTTCCTGACGTTCGACGAGATCTCCACTGCGCTGGAGGAGGTCGAGGTCACCAAGGAGCAGCTGCAGGAGCTGCACGGCTATCTCTCCGAGCAGGGGATCGACGTCGTCGGCGCCGACGGGCGCAACGCGCAGTCGGAGACGGCGAAGGTCGAGGCCGCAGCCGCCGCCCGCAAGGCGACCGTCAACGGAACCCCGGAGGTCTCCAAGAAGCCCGAGCTCGACCTCACCGTCGAGCCGAGCCTGGACTCGCTGCGCCTGTACCTGCGCTCGATCGGGCGCGTGCCGCTGCTCACCGCCGAGCTCGAGATCTCGCTGGCCAAGCGCATCGAGCGCGGGGACATGCAGGCCAAGCAGCACATGGTCGAGGCGAACCTGCGCCTCGTCGTCTCCATCGCCAAGGGCTACCTCGGTCGCGGGCTGACGTTCCTCGACCTGATCCAGGAGGGCTCGCTCGGCCTGATCCGCGCGGTCGAGAAGTTCGACCACCGCCGCGGCTACAAGTTCTCGACCTACGCGACGTGGTGGATCCGCCAGGCCGTGACGCGCGCGATCGCCGACAAGGGCCGCACGATCCGCATCCCGGTGCACATGGTCGAGCGCCTGAACAAGGTCGTGCAGGTCGAGCGCCAGCTCGTGCAGTCGCTCGGGCGCGAGCCGACGCCCGAGGAGATCGCCTTGAACCTCGATTGCACGGCGCGCGAGGTCCGCGACATCCTGCGCATGTCCCAGCAGCCGATCTCGCTCGAGCGCCCCGTCGGCGAGGAGGACGAGTCCGAGCTGGGCGACTTCGTCGAGGACGAGAACGCTGTCTCGCCGTTCGAGCTCGCGGCCGAGAGCCTGCGCCGTGAGAACGTACGCCGCGCGCTCGCCGCGCTGCCCCAGCGCGAGCGCGAGGTGATCGAGATGCGCTTCGGCCTGTCGGGCGGGCGCCCGCGCACGCTCGAGGAGGTCGGCCGCGCGTTCAACGTCACGCGCGAGCGCATCCGCCAGATCGAGAACCACACGCTGAAGAAGCTCGAGTCGCTGCCCGAGGCGCAGCGGCTGCGAGACGCGTCCTGACCCGCGGGCGGCGCCCGTCCGTATCCGGGACATGCGCCGCGCCGCGCCGGTCGTCGTCCTGCTGAGCATCGCCGTGCTCGTCGCCGCCTGCGGCGCCGATGGCGGGCGGGCGCTGCCGGCCGCCGCGACCGACACGACGCAGCAGCCGGCGAGCGCTCCGGCCGCGCCCGTCGCCGGCAAGGGCGACGGCGTCCTGCGCGGGACCTACCGGCGCCTCAACGGCGATCGCGAGGACCTCGCGCGCTACGGCGGGCGCGTCGTGCTCGTCGTCAACACCGCCACCGAGTGCGGCTACACGCCGCAGTTCGAGGGCCTCGAGGCGCTGTACCGCGAGCGCCGCGGCGACGGCCTCGTCGTGCTCGGCTTCCCGGCCAACGACTTCGCCGGCCAGGAGCCGCGCTCGGACGCCGAGATCGCGACGTTCTGTGAGGCCAACTACGGTGTCAGCTTCCCGATGTTCGCCAAGAGCCAGGTCACCGGCGAGGCGGCCAACGCGCTGTTTGCCTCGCTGAGCGCGGCGGCGGGCGAGCCGGAGTGGAACTTCAACAAGTACCTCGTCGACCGCGACGGCAAGGTCGTCGCCCGCTACGGCGCCGGTACCGAGCCGCAGGCGCCGGAGCTCGCCGAGCGCATCGGCACGCTGCTCGCCGCAGCGGCGTGACGCACGCGAATCGTTAGACTGGCCGACCCCTGGCGGGGTTCCCGAGCGGTCAAAGGGGATGCGCTGTAAACGCATTGGCTCTGCCTTCGCAGGTTCGAATCCTGCCCCCGCCATGGCCGTCCGCGCGCTCGACGGATGGCGCCGCGGCGTCGAGGTGGATGGCGGCGCGTTGTGACATCTGACACGATCCCACGCTCCGCTTCCGAGCCCGAAGGGGTCGTTGCCCATGGAGTCCTCCGCGCCCGCCCGCGTCCTGATCGTCGCGCACCGCACCGCCGCCACGCCCGCCCTGCAACAGGCCGTCGCCGAGCGCGCGGCTGCCAGCCCCGCGGTCTTCACGCTGCTCGTGCCGACCGCGCCGCGCGGGCTTCACCGCGTCGTCGATCCCGAGGACACCGACCGCGCGGAGGCCGGAGCGATCCTCGAGCTCGCGCTGCCGCTGCTCGAGGAGGCCTCCGGCTCGCCCATCGACGGCGTGATCGGCGACCACAACCCCTACGACGCGATCTCGGATGCGATCAACCTGCGCGGCGGCTACGACGAGATCATCATCTCGACCCTTCCGGTGCGCGTCTCGCGCTGGCTTCGCAACGACCTGCCGAGCAAGATCAAGGGCCTCGGCCTGCCGGTCACGACCGTCACGGCGCAGGGCACGGACAAGCCGATCCCCAAGCGCGCCGAGGGCGCTGCATAGCGTCTGGCGAGCGCGGAGGGACTAGGCTTCGCATCCCGCCCTCTTAGCTCAGTTGGTAGAGCACTTCCATGGTAAGGAAGGGGTCTCCGGTTCGAGTCCGGAAGAGGGCTCTTTCGTTGAAGCCCCGCCGTTGCGGAGCGTTCGTCGTTCAGCGCCAGGCCCGGTTTGTCGTCGCGGGTCGGGCTGGGGCTCGTGGGCCGTACCTTGGGCCGCATCCGGGCCGCATGGGCAGCCGCCGTCGTGTCTGCACCGATGGTGCGGGTGAGATGACGAAAGTACGCGCTCTGCGCTGAAAATCGTCATCTCACCGTGGCTGGCGTTCGCGGGCAGCCAAGGCGCGGTGGCGTTCGCTTGTCGATGGTTCCGGCGCACTCGCCCCCGCTCGTGAGCCATGGCCTGGGCGAACGCACGCACCCATGTGCGATCGGCTCCGGGTTGTCGTGGCGTGCGGATGGGTAGCCGGTCTGTGGACGATCCACCCACGACGGAGGAGCGCCATGAGCTTCTTGACAAGCTGAGCGGACGGGCGAAAAAGGCCGCCGCCGACCTGACCGGCGACGGCGCGCTGCACCGAAGGGGGCGCCGCGAGGAGCGCGAGGGAGAGGCAAAGGAGGAACTCGAGCGCGACCAGGCACGCGCGGACGCCAAGGCCGAGGAGGTCAGCAACCTCGAACGGAAGACCTGAACGCCGAGTCGCGAGCGATGCGTAGCCGGGCGGGGATGCGGCGGCAGAGGTGCCGGCATGCGCGAGGAGGAGAACGCTCGACGGAGGCCGTTCGCGTGGCACATCGCAGGGTGTGTCGGGTTGTAGGCCTGAGACTCACAGCGTCGGGGCAGCCCGTGCTCCGGGATCCGTTGCGCCCGACACGCTGTCCTCGTGGAGGCCGTATTCGGGCCGCCTCGGCCTGGGAACCGCCGTCCAATGCGCCGTTGCGGGCTTTCGCGATCTCGGGGGGAGGTCCGACTGGCCGGCGCAAGCGGTTGGGCTGGTGGGCCGTAGTCGGGCGCATCGGGGCCGTCGTGTCGTGATCGTGCGATGAGTTCGCGCGAGGAGCAGGGTCTTGGCAACTGAAAGAGCGGGAGAAGCGCGTCGTGCGGGCCGCCGCGCCGCACGGGACCAGACCCCACGAGCCAAGGAGATCGAAGATGCCAGCACGGATCGTTGTGACGGAGTTCGTCTCGCTTGACGGCGTGATGGAGGCACCGGGAGGCGAGCCCGCGTTCAAGTACCCGGGTTGGACGTTCGAGTTCGATCGCGGTGAGGACGGCAACCAGTTCAAGCTGGACGAGACGATGCAAGCCGACGCGCTGCTCATCGGTCGGCGGACCTACGAGAGCTTCGCCGGCGCTTGGCCGCAGCGCGAGGGCGAGTTCGCCGACAAGTTCAACTCGATGGCGAAGTTCGTCGTCTCGACGACGCTCCCGGACCCCGAGTGGAACAACACGACCGTTCTCGACGGTGGCGACGCGACGGCTGAGGTGCGCAAGCTCAAGGACGAGTTCGACGGCGAACTGCAGGTGCCCGGCAGCCACCGGCTCGTCCAGGAGCTGATCGAGAACGATCTCGTCGACCAGATCAACCTGATGGTCTTTCCGGTGATCCTCGGGACAGGCAAGAAGGTGTTCGAGCAACAGCCCGAGCGGCGTCGCATGCGGCTCAAGGACTCGAAGGTCGTAGGCGAGGGCATCGCCGTGCTGATCTACGAGCGGGCAGCCTAAGCGCGTTCTCCGACTCCGCGCTCCTTCACCATCTCCCTGCGCGGTTCATGTGTCCCCTCATCGGTGAGACGCCCGCATGGGCGCTCAGCTCCCCGCGTCCGACCGCGGGTCCGTTTCGTCAACGAGCGCGGCGACCTCCTCGTGCTTGCGCACGACGAGGTAGTGCTCGGTCGAGCTGTCGACGACATCCTCGACGTCGGAGATCTCGTGGCCGGGCACGACGAAGAACAGCTGTGAGTCCTGCCGGATCGCCTCGTATGCCGACAGCTCGACGTGCACGATCGCCTCGCAGTCGCCGTCGCCGCACTCACAGACGAAGCCCGCGAGCCGGCCCTCCTGCTTGCCGCGGTGCACGTTGGCCTCGAGGGTCTCGTTGAGCTCGCGAAAGGCGCTCTCGTTGAGGGCGATGCGGTTGGCGCGTCGATCGCTCATCTCGTAGTCCTACCACACCACCCGCAACCCGGTCGCTCAGCGTCGCACCGCCCTGTTGGCGAGGCCGACGGTGAAGTAGCCGCCGTCGTTGCCCGCGTCGACGAGGCACGCCACATGACGGCCGCGATCGGCGCGGGCGACCTTGTAGGACTTCTTCGAGCCGACGGGCTTCGGCGCGCCGAAGTGACCGCGTCCCGCACCGACGATCGACCAGCGGTAGCTGAGCGTCGTGCCGGCCGGACGCTCATAGCCGGGCGCCGCGCACGTCAGCGTGCGCCCGACGCGCGCGGTGCCGCCGATGCGTACCCGCCCGGGCTTCGGGGTCGGCGCCCACGTCGGCGACGGATCGAGGATGAAGTCGCGGTAGCGAGCGACGTCGGCGAACACCGACGGCAGGTGATCGGCGCCGCAGCGGTCGCCGCCCCAGCTGACGACGCCGAGCTGGACCGGCGCGGCCGGCGAGCCGGTCCACAGCGGCCCGCCGCTGTCGCCGTTGCATCCCGAGAACAAGGGCTCGCGGCCGTCGGAGTCGATCGAGCAGCGCATGCGCGCGTCGAACTTCTCAAGCGTCGAGCCCCGGTAGCCCTTGAACAGGCGCGCGCAGGTCCTGTCGGAGATCGTCTTCAGCGGCGCGGTTCGCAGCGTGCTGTCGAGCATCGAAGCCTCGCTGTGGCCGGTGCCCGGCGCAAAGCGCCGGCCGCGGCCGAGGATCAGCGCCTCGGACACGGCGGCGCCGCCGAGCTTGACGAACGGGACGCCGGTGACGGGCTGGTCGAGCTCGACGATCGCGACGTCGTCGAGGTAGTTGCTCGGGCCGTTGCGCTGGCGCCAGTCGGGATGCAGCGCGACGTGCGTGGCGTTGCGCGTGACGCCGCCGACACATGCCGCCGAAGTCGCTCGGTGGTCTGCCGCGCGACGCAATGCGCGGCGGTCAGCATGCGGTCGGGCTTGACGAGCGTGGCCGCCGCAGCTGCCGGTCGAGCCGAACCACGGCACGGCCGCGGGATCGACCTCGGCGCCGTTGATGACCGCGCCGGCGGGCGCGGCGGCCGCGCACGCGGCGAGCACGCCGAGCAGGGCGGGAAGGGCACAGCGCTTGAGATTCATGTGGAGGCTCCGGGGGATCGGGTTCGGGGCGCACGGGTCAGGGGATCTCGACGTCGCGCACGCCGGTGACGACGGTCCGCGTCGCGGACGTAGCGCGGCAGCAGCGCGAGCGCCGCCTCGCCGCTCGCGGCCTCGACGCGCCACCACACGGCGTGGCCGCCGGCGAGGCAGCGTCGAGGCGGCGGGGCGGTGGCGCAGCGGGCTGTCGAACCGCTCCACGCGGCGAACGCCGCGGCGCACTCGGCCGCGGCGTGCTGGTGATGGAGGAGGAAGAAGGGCATGCGATCAGCAGGCTGCCCGCAGATCGCGCGGCCCCGAACCATCAGGGACGCGTCCCTGAACCGGGCGCCCGCGCATGCAGGCGCCGCACCCAGCACGACGACCGGCGCCCGCCGGTGAGGGCGGGCGCCGCGGTCGGACATGGTTGGGTGACGCGAGCGCTACGCCTTCGCCGGCAGCGCCTCGCCCTCGTGCTCGATCGTCGGCAGCCAGCTCATCGAGCCGGGCAGCCACCAGTTCCAGTCGCCGAGCAGCTTCATCGTCGCGGGCAGCAGCACCCCGCGGATGAGCGTCGCGTCGAGCGAAGACGGCGAAGGCCAGGCCGACGCCCATCTGCTTGAACATCATCCACGACAGCGTCCCGAAGACCGCGAACACGCAGACCATCACGAAGGCGGCGCTCGTGACGACGCCCGCGGTGCTCTTGATCGCCGTCGAGACGGCGTCCTCGGTCTTCATGCCGCGGTCGTACAGCTCGCGGACGCGGGTGAGGATGAACACGTGGTAGTCCATCGACAGCCCGAACAGCACGACGAACATGAACAGCGGGATCCAGGACTCGATCGGCCCCGTCGCCGACGACGCCGAGCAGGCCGTTGAACCAGCCGTGCTGGAAGACCAGCACCATCGCGCCGTAGGCGGCGCCGATCGACAGCAGGTTCAGGACGATCGCCTTGATCGGGACGACGATCGAGCGGAACGTGACCAGCAGCAGCAGGAACGCCGACAGGATGACGAACGCGAACACGAGCGGCAGGTGCGAGATCATCGAGTCGTTGAAGTCGCGATCGATGGCCGTGCCGCCGGTCGAGTACGCCTCGCACGCCGTCGACCTTGCCGAGCGTCGCCGGCACGAGGTCGTCGCGCAGCGCGTCCAGCGCCCGCTCGGACTTCGCGTCGCGCCCGACCTGCGATCGCCAGATGACGTGTCGACCGTCTTGGCGGGGTTGACGTCGTGCTCGAAGCCGCCGTCGCCCGGGAACAGCGCCGTGCTGCTCGCGCGTCGCGCTGCTCGAGCTTCGCCGACCGCGCCGGCGACGGCCGGCGCGGTGACGTCCTCGGCCTTGATCGACGACGCTCAGCGAATCGGTCTCGCTCGGGAACGCGGCCTTGAGGTGCTCGAACTTCTGCACGACCGCGAGGTCCTGCGGCAGCGTGTCGGTGCCCGGCGGTGCCGGTGTCCATCTGCAGCGCCGGCGCGGCCAGCGCCAGCAGCAGCGCGACCGTCGTCGACCGCGTACAGCAGCGGGCGGCGCATGACGCGGTCGACGACCCGCGACCACAGGCCGAGCGAGGCCATGCCGGGCCTTGAGCGCGATCGAGGCCGGGAACGCGACCCTTGTTCACGCGATCGCCGCACAGCGACAGCATCGCGGGCAGCACGGTCAGCGAGCCGAGCATCGCGACGGCGACGACGGCGATCGTGCCGGTCGCAAACGACGTGAACGTCGAGGCGCCGCCGAAGTACATGCCGGCCATCGCGATCATGACCGTGATGCCGGAGATCAGCACGGCGCGCCCGGACGTCGCGGCGGCCGCTTCGATCGCCGCCTCGTTGCCACGACCGGCGGCACGCTCCTCGCGCACCCGCCGCAGATAGAACAGCGAGTAGTCGACGCCGACGGCGAGGCCGATCAGCAGGATGACGTGGTTGACGGAGTCGTCGACCGGCGTGAGCTGGCTCAGCGGACCGACGAGGCCCATCGTCGCGACGACGCCGGTGATCGCCAGCAGCAGCGGGATGCCCGCCGCGACGAGCGCGCCGAACGCGATCGAGCAGGATGATCAGCGTGATCGGCAGCGACGTCGTGCCGGCCTTCGCAGGTCGGAGTTGAAGACCTCCTGAACTCGTCCTCGGTGCTGCCGCTGCCCGACTGCTCGATGCGCATGTCCGGATGCGCCTTCTGCGCGGCGTCGACGGCGGCGACGGTCGCGTCGACCTTCGTCGGCGACCGCGACGTCCTTCGGCCATGTCGCCCGGGAATCTCGAACGTCACCAGGACGGCGTCGTCCTTCGGAGCGATCGCGCCGTCGTGCGATCGGCGCCGTAGGGCGTCGGAGATCTTCGTGATGCCGTCGATCGCGTGCAGCCGGCGGCGACGTCGCCGACGGCGGCGCGAAACGCCGGATCGCCGTCTTCGAGCTTCGTGCTCTGGATCAGGACCAGCTCGTTCGACGCGGTCGGGGTAGGAGTCCGCCACGATGCGGTCGGCCGTGGCCCGACTCGCCGACGCCAGACTGCTCGGGGGTCAGGGTGTTCGTGCCGATCTTGCCGCCGATGACGAAGGCGAGCACGACGAAGGCGATCCAGCCCAGCAGGGCGGTCTTGCGATGCTGGGCGCTCCAGCGTCCAGCGCGTGCGGCGATGTTGCGTGACGGTTGCATGCGGGTCCTCCCGTTGGGTCGGTGTGCACTGCATGCCGCCACCCTGTTCGCGCCGGCGCGCGCGAACATCGGGGACGGTCCCTGAACCGAAGCCCTGAACCGAGCAGTAGGGTCGCGCCGATGTCCGCCGACAGCGCACACCGGACCGTCGGGCGCGAGCGCGAGCTCGCTCGCTGGAGGCGGCGCTCGAGGCGCTCGACGGCGGGATCTCGGGCGCGATCGCGATCGAGGGCGAGCCGGGGATCGGCAAGACGCGCCTGCTGCACGAGCTGGGCGAGCGAGCCGAGGCGCGCGGGCACCTCGTGCTGCAGGGCTCGGCGGCGGAGTTCGAGTCCAGCGTGCCGTTCAGCGTCTGGGCCGACGCGCCTCGACGCCTACGTCGCCGCGCAGGAGCTCGAGCTGGCCGCCGCCGACGATCTCGCCGAGATCCTGCCCTCGCTGCGCCGGCCGGGGGCGGCCGGGAGCGCCGTCGCCGACGAGCGCTACCGCGCGCACCGCGCGATGCGCGGCCTGCTCGACCTGCTCGCCGGCGAGCGCCCGCTCGTGCTGGCCTTCGACGACCTGCACTGGAGCGACCCGGCGTCGATCGACCTGCTGGCGGCGTTGCTGCGTCGCGGTCCGGACGCGCCCGTGCTGCTGGCGCTCGCCTTCCGCCCGGGACAGGCGCCGCCGCGCCTGGCCGCGGCGCTGGCGTCGCCGGCGATCGCGGAGGATCTCGCTCGCGCCGCTCAGCCAGCGCGAGGCCGTCGAGCTGCTCGGCGACGCCGCGGCCGACGCGGCCGCGATCTACGGCCGCGCGGGCGGCAACCCGTTCTACCTCGAGCAGCTCGCGCGCGTCGCGCCGCGCGCCGGCGAAGGCGCGGGCGCCGCGGCCCACGGCGGCGCCATCCCCGCCGCGGTCGCGGCGTCGCTCGCCGAGGAGCTGGCCGCGCTGTCGGCGGACGAGCGCGCGCTGCTGTCGGGCGCCGCGGTGGCGGGCGATCCGTTCGAGCCCGACCTCGCCGCACCCGTCGGCGAGCTGTCCCTCGAGCGGGGCCTCGACGCGCTCGACCTGCTCTTGGCGCGCGACCTGCTGCGCCCGACGACCGTGCCGCGACGCTTTCGCTTCCGCCATCCGCTCGTGCAGCGGGCGGTCTACGACGCCGCGCCCGGCGGCTGGCGCCTGGGCGCCCACGCGCGCGCGGCGAGCGCGCTGGCGGCGCGCGGCGCGCCGACGACCGAGCTCGCCCACCACGTCGAGCGCTGCGCGGCGCGCGGCGACGAAGAGGCGATCGCGCTGCTGGCAGAGGCCGGGGCGGCGACGGCGCCGCGCGCGCCGGCCGCCGCGGTTCGCTGGTTTCAGGCCGCGCTGCGGCTGCTGCCGGCCGCCGACGTCGAGCGCCAGGTGGAGCTGCGCGTGGCGTTGGCCTCCGCGCAGCGATCGCTGGAGCTCGAGTCATGCCGCGAGACCCTGCTCGAGGCGATCGCGCTGCTGGCACCCGAGGCCGGGTCGCGGCGCGCGGAGCTGACGGCCTGGTGCGCCGCCGTCGAGCACTGGCTCGGGCGCCACGACGACGCGCACGCACGGCTCGTGCGCGCATGGGAGGAGCTGCCCGACGCCACGACGACCGCCGCCGCCGTGCTGCAGATCGAGCTCGCCGTCGACGGGCTCTACGTGCTCGACTTCGACCAGGCCGTCGAGCGGGGCCGCGGCGCCCTGCAGACGGCGCGTGCCGTCGGCAACCGCCCGCTGGTCGCGGCGGCGGCGTCGGCGCTGTGCCTGTGCGAGGCGGCCGCCGGCCACGTCGCGGCGGCGCGCGAGTGCCGCGCGGAGGCGCTGGCGGAGATCGACCGCCTGTCCGACAGCGAGCTGGCGCCGCGCCTGGAGGCGCTGTTCTACCTCGGCTGGGCGGAGAACTACCTCGAGCACTGGGACGCGGCGATCGCCCACGTCGACCGTGGGATCGCGATCGCGCGCGCCGCGGGCGAGGGCCGGCTGCTCGTGCCGATGATGCTGATCAAGGGCTATCCGTACGAGTTCGGCGGACGCCTGCGAGAGGCGATCGAGGTCGCCGAGGCGGCGGTCGAGGCCTCGCGGCTGTCGAGCAACGATCACTACCTGTTCTGGTCGCTGTTCGAGCTCGGCTGGGCCCACTACCACGCGGGCCAGCTCGAGCAGGCGATCACCGCGGGCGAGGAGAGCGCGCGCGTCGGCGGCCGGCTGGCGGGCGGGACGATGCCGGCGTCCGGCGGCGGGCCGGGCTGGCAGCTGGCCTGCGCGCGCTTCGAGAACGGCGAGGCCGAGGTCGCCTGGGAGATCGTGCGCTCGCTGGGCAGCGACGAGCTCGAGCACAAGATCCCCGCCGAGCGCTGCATCGACTGGGAGATCATGGCGCTGATGCGGCTCGCGCTCGGCGATCGCGAGGCGGCCGACCGCTACGTGCGCCGTTGCGAGGAGCTCGCCGCACAGCTCGACGGCCTGCACCTGCCGACGGCGTTCGCGCTGCGCGGCCGCGCGGCGGTCCTGCTGCACGACGGCCAGTTCGCCGCCGCGGCACGCGCCGCCGAGGCGGCCGCCGTCAAGGCCGAGGCCGCGGGCGGGCGGCTCGTGGCGGCGTTCGCGCGAGCGCTCGGCGGGCGTGCGCTGGCCGCCTCCGGGTCGCGCCGCGAGGCGATCGCGATGCTCCGCGCGGCGGAGTCCGAGCTTGACATCTGCGGCTGCGCGCGCGTGCGCGACGAGATGCGCCGCGAGCTGCGCAAGCTCGGCGCGCGCGCGGAGAAGCGCGGCCCGGCGGCGGCCGGCGACTCGGGCCTGCCGGCGCTGACCAAGCGCGAGCTCGAGATCGCCGAGCTCGTGACCGACCGCAAGACCAACCGGGAGATCGCCGCGGCGCTGTTTCTCAGCGACAAGACGATCGAGTCGCACCTGCGCAACATCTTCGTCAAGCTCGGCGTGTCCTCGCGCGTGGACGTGGCGCGCGCCGTCGAGCGCGCCCGCCAGGCGGCGTGAGCGTCACCGCGCCGCCCGCGGCGCCCGATGCCGACGCCGCGCGCCTGGCGGAGCTGGGCTATCGCCAGCAGCTATCGCGCCGCCTCGCGCTGTTCGACAACGCCGCGCTGGGCTTCGCCGCGATCTCGCCGGTCGTCGGCCTGTACGCCGTCATCTTCGTCGGCACGGTCGTCGCGGGACCGGCGTGGGTGTGGGTGCTGCCGGTGGCGCTCGCCGGGCAGTGCCTGCTGCTCGCCGTCTACTCCGAGCTCGCATCGGAGTTTCCGATCGCCGGCGGCGCGTACCAGTGGAGCAGGCGCCTGCTCGGCGGCGCCTACGGGTGGTTCAGCGGCTGGGTCGCGATCTGCGCGTACGCCGTCGCCAACACGACGGTCGCCTACCTCGGCGCGCCATGGCTGCTGGCGCTGGCCGGGATCGAGCCGACGGCCAACCGGGTCGTCGTGGCGGGCATGCTGATCGTCGTCGCCGGCGCCGCGGCGGGCGCGTTCGGCGTGCGGCTGCTGGGTTGGTTCGTGCGGATCGGGATCGCGGCGGAGGTCGTCGCTTCGGTTGGGATCGGCATCGCGCTGCTGCTCGTCTTTCGCGTCCAGGATCTCTCGATCCTCGGCGAGACGCTGGGCGCGCAGGCGCTGTCGGGCGGCTCGGTGACGGCGGCGCTGCTCGCCGCGCTGGCGGTCGGCGGCTGGGTCTTCATCGGCTTCGACGCCTGCGTCGGCGTCGCGGAGGAGACGCGCGACGCGGCGCGCCACGTCCCCAAGGCGATCTGGATCGCGCTGCTGAGCGTCGGGGCGCTCGTCGTGCTCGACGCCGTCGCGACGACGCTCGCGCATCCCGATCCCGCCGCGGTCGTCGCGGGCCGCGATCTCGACCCCGTCCAGACGGCCGTCGTGTCGTCGTTCGGCAGCTGGTCGGGCAAGCCGTTCGCGGCGATCGTGCTCGCGGGCTTTCTCGCCTGCAGCGTCGCGGCGCAGTCGGTCAGCGCGCGGGCGATGTACTCGATCGCGCGCGACGACGTGCTGCCCGGCTCGCGCTTCCTGCGCCGCGTCGACCGGCGCGCGTCGCCGGTGGGCGGGATCGTCGCGACCGCCGTCGTGGCGTGCCTCGGGTTGTTGCTGGGGCTCAACTCGGCGGCCGTCGGCAGCCTGATCGCGTTCGGCACGGCCGCGATCTACGTCTCGTTCCTGCTCGTCGCGCTGGCGGCGCTCGTCGCGCGCGTACGCGGCAGCTGGGTCCCGTCCGGCGGCGTGCGGCTCGGCCGGCGCAGCGGCACGCTCGTCAACGTCGCGGCGGTCGCGTGGCTGTCATTCGAGACCGTCAACATCGCCTGGCCGCGCGCGTCGCTGGCCCCGCCGGGCGCCCCCGCCTACCAGGTCTGGGCGGCCCCGATCCTGCTGCTCGTCATCGCGGTGGCCGGTCTTGCGTACCTCGCGATCGTGCGGCCGCACGATCGCCTGCCCGGCTGAGGACGGCTATTCGTCCAATCGCGCCCGCTCGTATGCTCCAGCGCGTCCGAACCGCCGTAGTGCCAAGAGTGAGCACGCATCGGCCAACCACGCTTCAGGGTCACGGTTCAGGGTCGCTCATCGATGATCGTGGGGCGGCGCGCGAGCAGGCTTGCCCCATGACCTCCACCGCCCTGAACTACATGTCCTTCAACTACGTCGAGTGCGACGTGCCCGGCGAGCAGACGCTCGCCGACTGGCGCCACGACCTCGACGCCGCGCGCCGCGCGCAGCGCCCCGCCCGCCGCCCGTTCTGGATGGCGCTCCTGCGCCGCGTGAGGTGGGCGTCATGAGCGCCCCCGACCTGCGCGCCTACCTCGGCGTCCTGATGGCCGAGCGCTTCGAGGCGACCGAGTCCGGCCTCGGCGACAACGCGATCTACATGCGCGAGCTCGACGACGACCTGCTCGCCGCCCGCGAGGCCTACGTCGGCCTCGCGGTCACGGAGATCGCGACGCTGCGCGGGGAGCTCGGCGGGCGCGCAATCGGCTGAGCAGCCAGCCGCGAGCCGGCGTCGGCCGACGCGGGATCGGCGGAGATGGGTCCTGACTCCCGCCCGCGTTGCGCGTGGCCGATACTTGAGGTGCGTGCACGAGCTCTCCCTGCCGTTTCCCACTCCGGGCGCCCTGCGATCGGCGCGGCTGTGCAGCGACGCGCAGCTTGCCCGGCGGGCAGCGCGCGGGGACCGGCGGGCGTTCGAGGCGATTCGAGCGCCATCGCCAGGCCGTCCACCGGTACTCCGCCCAGAAGGCCAAGCGTCAGGCGGCGAAGGCCCCGAAGCGCAAGCAGAAGTCTCGGGCAGCGGTCAGGCCAGGAAGGCTCCGGCCGTCGTCAGCGTCAAGCAGAAGGACGCGCCGCCGACCTCCGACGTGCCGGTCGCGGCGTCCGCGCCGAAGGCCGAGGACACGAAGGTCGAGCCGCAGGCCGCGCCGAAGGTCAAGACCCCGTGCAACCATCCGGGCGGGTGAGCGCGCAGCCTGCCAGCCGCAGGGCGTGGCCGGCGCTGGCGCTCGCGCTCGTAGCGGCGGTCGGCTTCCCGGCGGCGGCGGCGCGCGCGGCCGGCCCGACCCGCGACGTGCTCGTCGTCGCCAACAACTGGGCCGGCACGGCCGACATCGTCGATCCGCACAGCTTCGAGCGCCTGACGCGGCTGAACATCGTCCCCGACCTCGCCGAGCGCCGCAGGGAGATCCTCGCCGACCCGCTCGCGACGGCCTTCTTCGCGGGCGTCAACCTGCTGATCGGCGAGGGCCACGACCAATACGTCGATGACGCCTTCACCTCCCGCGACGGGCGCACGCTGTACGTCTCGCGCCCGAGCCTCGCCGATGTCGTCGCGATCGATCTCGCATCCCGGCGGATCGTCTGGCGCGTGAAGGTCGACGGCTATCGCTCCGATCACATGGCGATCTCGCCCGACGGCACGCGGTTGCTCGTGTCGGCCTCGACGGCGCGCAAGGTGCACGTCATCGACACGGCCGCGGGGACCATCGCCGGCTCGTTTGCGTCCGGCGACCAGCCGCACGAGAACAACTTCTCGCCCGACGGCCGGCTGATCTACCACGCGAGCATCGGCCTCGTCTACACGCCGCTGGATGGGCAGGCGCTCGACGCCGCGAAGGGCGACCGCTGGCTGGAGATCGTCGACGCGAGGACGCTGCAGGTGCTCGAGCGCATCGACGTCGGCAAGGCGATGGCCGCCGCCGGGCACCCCGGCTACAGCTCTGCCGTGCGCCCGATGGCGGTGTCGAAAGATGGCCGCCTGGCCTACCTGCAGCTGTCGTTCCTGCACGGCTTCGTCGAGTTCGACCTGCGAGGGCAGCGCCCGCGGCGGATCGCGCAGCTGCCCGTCAGCGCGCAGGTGCGCAGGATCCCGCGCGAGCTCTACGTGCTGGATTCCGCGCACCACGGCATCGCGCTCAACCCGCAGGAGACCAAGCTGTGCGTCGCGGGCACGATGTCCGACTATGCCGCGATCGTGCACCGCGACGACTTCTCCTCGACGCTGCTGCGCGTCGGGCGCAAGCCGTACTGGGCGACCAACAGCGCCGACGGGCGCTTGTGCTTCGTCTCGGCCAGCGGCGACGACCGCGTCACGGTCATCTCCTACGCCAAGGAGCGCGTCGTCGCGACGATCGACGTCGGCGACCACCCGCAGCGGATGCGCACCGGCGTCGTGCGCTCCGAGCTGCTGCCGCCCGTACCCGACGACGCCGCGCCGCGGATCACCCGCGCGCGCGTCGCGAGGGGCGCGCTGCGCCTGCGCCTGTCGGAGGACGCGCGCCTGCGGGTCGTCGTGCAGCGCGCTCGGGCGGGGCGATGGCGCACGCTGCGCGTCGTGCGCCGCGAGCTTGCCGCAGGCAACCGCCGCGTCGGTCTCGGGCGCCTGCGCGGCGCCGGCCGCCACCGCCTGTCGACGACGGCCACCGACGCCGCCGGCAACCGCTCCGCGCGCAGGCTCGTGCGCTTCCGCGTCGAACGGGCGGGCGCGCTGATGCGGATCGTGCTGAACATCCTGTGGCTGCTGCTCGCCGGGCTGTGGCTGGCGATCGGCTACGTCTTCGCCGCGATCGTCTGCTTCGTCCTGATCATCACGATCCCGTTCGGGATCGCCGCGCTGCGGATCGCCGCGCACACGCTGTGGCCGTTCGGCGCGACCGCCGTGCGCAACCCCGACGCCGGCGTCGCGTCGGTGGTCGGCAACGTCCTGTGGGTGCTGCTGTGCGGCTGGTGGCTGGCGCTCGCCCACGTCGTCACGGGCGTCGCGCTGTGCTTGACGATCATCGGCATCCCGCTCGGCCTGGCCTGCTTCAAGCTCGTCCCGATCTCGTTCTGGCCGCTGGGCGTCGAGATCGTCAGCGTCGAGGAGGCGCGGGCGTTCGGCGCCCGCGGCCCCTTCTGATCACCACGGCGCAGGCTCGTAGTCCTTCAGAAAGCAGCCGTGGAGATCCTCGCCGGCCTCGCCGCGCACGATCGGGTCGTAGACGCGCGCGGCGCCGTCAACGAGATCCAGCGGCGCGTGGAAGCCCGCGCCGGCGAGGCGCATCTTCGTCGGGTGCGGGCGCTCGTCGGTGATCCAGCCGGTGTCGACGCTCGTCATGAGGATCCCGTCTGACAGCAGCTCGTGGGCGCTCGTCCGCGTGAGCATGTTCAGCGCGGCCTTGGCCATGTTCGTGTGCGGGTGGCCCGGCCCCTTGTAGCCGCGGTTGAACTGGCCCTCGATCGCCGACACGTTGACGACGTACGTGCGCCGCGCGCTCGACGCCGCCAGCGCCGCGCGTAGCCGCGAGACGAGGATGAACGGCGCGGTCTGGTTGCACAGCTGGACCTCCAGCAGCTCGACGGGGTCGACCTCGTGCAGGTGCCGGCTCCAGCTGTTGACCGCGTCGAGGTCGGGCACGAGCCCGCCGGCGTCGATCGCACGCCCATCGGCGATGCGCTCGGGCGAGGCCGATCCGGCGCTCAGCGCGAGCGCCGACAGCGCGGCCGGCGTCGGCGTCCAGTGCGGGCGGTGCTCGGCGTCGCCTGGCGCCGGCAGGCCGTTGGCGTGATGCGGGCCGAACGTGCGGATCGGCGGCAGGCGCCCCGGCGGCAGCGGGGCCGCCTCGGCCCGGGCGAGCAGCGCGTAGCCCTCGGGCGAGCGGCGCACGGTCTGGCAGGCGTTGTTGACGAGGATGTCCAGCGGACCCTCGGCGGCGACCTCGTCGGCGAGCGCGAGCACCTGCGCCGGGTCGCGCAGGTCGATGCCGACGATCCGCAGCCGCTGCAGCCACCGCTCGCTGTCGCTCATCGCGGCGAAGCGGCGGGCGGCGTCGCGCGGAAAGCGCGTCGTGATCGTCGTCTGCGCGCCGTCGCGCAGCAGGCGCAGCGCGATGTACATCCCGATCTTCGCGCGTCCGCCGGTCAGCAGCGCGCGGCGCCCGCGCAGGTCCGTGCGCGCGTCGCGACGGGCGCGGTTGCGCGCCGCGCACGGCGGGCAGAGCTGGTGGTAGAAGGCGTCGAGCTCGACGTAGCGCCGCTTGCAGACGTAGCACGCGCGCGGCTGCACGAGCGTGCCCGCGGATCCGCTCGCGCTCAGCGGCAGGCCGGCCGTCTCGTCATCGATGCGCCCGGGCGCGCCGGTCGCTGTCGCGGCCGTCGCGGCGGCGTCGGCAGCCAGCACCGCCGCGCGGCGCTCGGCCCGGCGCAGCTCCTTGACGGTCTTGTACAGGCCGCCTGTCGCGCGGCGCACCGCGACCGCGTCGGGGTGTTCGATGGGCAGCGCCCGCGCTTCGGCGAGCACGCGCTCGAAGACCTCGAGATCGGCGGGGTCGATGCCGTGCACGCGCAGAGTCTAGGTCGGCTTGGCCGCACGGCCCGCCGGGTAGGGCTCGGCACATGAACGGCGGGCTGCTCACGATCGTGTACATCATCATCGGCGCGTTCGTCGCGGCCGCGAACAACTACTTCTCGCGCGCCGACGACATCGAGGGCATCGCCTCGGCGGTCATCGCGATCCTGCTGTGGCCGCTGATCCTGATCGGGATCGACATCCGCATCACGTAGCTGGACAGAACACCGCCGTTCAGGGCAGAATGGGCCATGGACGAGGGCCCGGATCGCGACGACGCCGTCCTGCCGGCGATGCGGGTCGCGGCGGTGGTCGTGGTCGCCGTCCTGGTGCCGGCGCTGATCATCCTGTGGGGCCTGCCCGATCGCACCGACGAGCTCTGGGCGTGGACCATCGCCGCGCCGCTGACGCCGATCTTCATGGGCGCGGCCTACGGCGCCGGGGCCTACTTCTTCACGCGGGTCTACCTCTCGCCGCGCTGGCACGAGGTGTCGGCCGGCGTGCTGTCGGCGGCGGTCTTCGCGCTGCTGATGCTGATCACGACGATCCTCCACTACGACAAGTTCAACCAGGGCAAGACGCACGACGGCCTGCCCGACCCGCCCGCGCTCGCGACGATCGCCTTCTACGGCTGGACGATCGTCTACATCCTGTCGCCGTTCGTCGTCGGCTGGCTGTGGTGGCGCAACCAGCAGCGCGACCCGGGGGCGCCCGCCGTAGGCGAGGCGCTCGTCCCGCACACCGTCCGGCTCGTCGCGCGCGTGATCGCGATCGGGGCGCTGGCGGCGGCCGCGGTCGTGCTCGTCGCGCCGGACGTCGCCGTCGACAACTGGGGCTGGACGCTGACGCCGCTGACCGCACGCGTGCTGGCGTGCTTCACGGCCCAGGTCGGCACGGGCTTCTTGCTGCTGTCGCTCGACCCGCGCTGGAGCAGCTGGCGCGCGCTCGTGCAGACCTTCCTGATCGCCGTCGCGCTGCTGCTCGTCGGCGCCGCGCGCGAGTGGGACACGTTCGACGACGGCGCGCCGATGACGTGGGCCTACCTCGCCGGCCTCGCCGGCGCCGCGATCGCGCTGCTGGCGCTGTATCGCTCGATGGAGCGATCCACGCGCACCGACCCGCGCTGACGCCCGGCGCGCCGATCGCGTCTACTCGTCGAAGATCGCGGCGATCTCGTCGAGTGCCGCCTGCTCGGCCTCGCTGACCTGCTTGCCGCCGACGCCGAGGAAGCCGCCCTCCTTGTGGGCGTGCGCGGCCGTCTCGGCGAGCGCGAAGACGAAGCGCTTGTACTCGACGAGCTCGTCGTCGGTTCCGACGCGCTCGACGATCGAGACCGCCTCGCGCAGCTTGGCCGGCGCCACCTGCGGCAGGTCCTTGCCGGAGCGCGCCCCGCTCGCGCCGTCGCTCGAGGGTGGCGTGGCGAGCAGCGCGCTCATGAACTCGCTGTCGTAGGACTCCCTGGCCTCGCCGTAGGCGCGCGCGACGGCCACGGTCTCGCGCAGGCTGCCGCCGCGGTCGGCGGCGATCACGAGCATCGCGGCCATCAGCGGCGCGCCGACGACCGCGGACCATTCCTCGGCGTTGAAATCGGCCTTCCTGGTCATCGGGGCCTCCTCGAGTGGTTTCAGGACACGTCGCGGGAGAACGTCTTGCCGCCCTCCAGCGGGCGGAACACCTGCTGGAAGTCGAAGGCGTAGTCGAAGTCGTCCTTCTCGGCGTCGCGCGCTCCCTGCACGTCGACGTTGTGCACGATCAAGAGCTCCTCGTTGACGTGCGAGCCCTGGATCAGGCACATCCCCGAGGGCGCCCAGATGCCCGAGCCGCCCCAGAACGGGGCGCCGCTGACGCCGTGCGAGCCGACGGCGTTGCAGGCGATCGTCCAGATCTGATTCGTCGCCGAGGACGCCGGCATCACGGTGTCCCACAGCTGCCCGTAGTAGTGGTCGGTGCGCAGGTTCATGCCCGGGTAGTCGCGGCCGCCGGCGGCCCGCCACGACGCGATCTGCACGATCGCATCGACCTCCTCGACCATCGAGTACTCGCGCAGCAGCTCGCTGAAGAGGTAGTCGTAGCACGTGGTGAAGCCGAGCCGGCCATGGCGGGTCTCGAGCACGAGGCGGTCGTCGCGACCGCTGTCGGTGTAGTCCTTTTCGATCCCCGGCAGGAAGACCTTGTCGTAGGTGTTCTCGTCGGCGAGGTAGTCGGCGTCGCTGCCGACCGCGAACGTGCGGTTGAGGAAGCGATCGTCGCTCCCGGGGATCGCGACCAGGTTGTTGAGCACGACGGCCTCGAGATCGTCGCCGATCAGCGGCTGCAGCTCGCTCTCGATCCAATCGACGTGGTCCCCGGCGACGGCCTGCCTCATGTAGTCCAGGCAGTCCTCGCGCGCGTCCCAGAAGTATCCCGACAGGCAGAACTCGGGGAACACGACGATGTTCACCCCGCGCTCCTTGAAGATGGCGGCGGCGCGCAGGATCTTGTCCTTGTTGGCCTCGATGTCGGGCACCTCGGCGTGGATGTTCGCGAGGCCGACGGAGAGCTTGGACTCGTCGTCGCAGTAGCTGCGCTCGACGACCTTGAACTCGTCCGCGGTCACGAGCCGATCGCGTGACGCAGGTCGGCGACGAGGTCGGCGGCGGCCTCGATGCCGCACGACAGCCGCACGAGGTCCGCCGGCACCGCGGCGTCGGAGTCCTCGACGGACTGGTGGGTCATCCACTGGGGCACCTCGATCAGCGACTCGACGCCGCCGAGCGACTCGGCGAGCGTGAAGATCTGCGTCGAGCTCGCGATCGCGACGGCGTCGGGGTGGCGGAAGGAGACCATCCCGCCGAAGCCCGGCCAGCGCACGTCGTAGGCGCCGTCGACGCCGCGCAGGAAGGCGCTGACAGCGGCGCCGTTCTCGGTGTGCGCGCGCATGCGCACCGACAGCGTGCGCAGGCCGCGGTGCACGAGGAAGCAGTCCATCGGCCCGGGCACGGCGCCGATCGCGTTCTGCACGAAGCGCACCTGCTCGTGCAGCGCCGCGTCGCGCACGACGACCGCGCCGCCGACGGTGTCCGAGTGGCCGCCGAGGTACTTCGTCGTCGAGTGCACGACGGCGTCGGCGCCGAGCTCGAGCGGCAGCTGGTTGGCCGGCGTGGCGAACGTGTTGTCGACGGCGACGAGCGCGCCGCCCTTGCCCGCGACGACGGCCGCGATGTCGACGACGTTCAGCAGCGGGTTGGTCGGCGTCTCGACCCAGATCAGCTTCGTCTCCTCGCGGATCGCAGCGGCGAGCGCGTCGAGGTCGGTCTGGTCGACCATCGTGTACCGAAGGCCCCAGCGGGTGAGGACCTTGTCGACGAGCCGGTAGGTGCCGCCGTAGAGGTCGGACGGGATCACGACGTGATCGCCGGCGCCGGCGACGGCCGTGATCAGCGCGTGCGTCGCGGCCATGCCGCTGGAGAACGCGCTCGCCGAGCCGCCCTCGAGCTGGCCCAGCGCCTTCTCCAGCGCCGAGCGCGTGGGGTTGGCCGAGCGCGAGTAGTCGTAGTCCTCGACGAACGAGCCTGGAGCGGGCTGCGCGTACGTCGAGGTCTGATGGATCGCCGGGATCACCGAGCCGTAGGTGGGGTCCGGATCGAGGCCCGCGTGGACGACGCGCGTGGCGAAGTCGGCGTCGTCGGGGGCGTCGCTCATCGTGCGAGCGCCTCCAGCAGGTCGGCGCGCGTGAGGATCCCGGCCGGGCGGCCGTCGAGCGTCACGAGCAGCGCCTCGCGGTCGCCCGCCAGCAGCGCGACCGCCTCCTCGATCAGGTCGGACGCCGCGACGGCGGGAAACGGCGAGCCCATCATGTCGACGACCTTCGCGCCGAGCAGCGCCGGGTCTTCGATCACGTGGCGCAACAGCCCGCGCTCGGAGATCGAGCCGACGACGGCCGACTCGTCGTGCGCGGAGACGACCGGCAGCTGCGAGACGCGGTGCTGGTTGAGCAGCGCGACGGCCTCGCGGACCTCGTCGTGCGCGCCGACGGTGACGAGATGGGGGATGTCGCTGCCGGCCTGCTTGCGCGCAAGCACGTCGGCGACCGTCACGTTCTCGGTGCGCTCGATGAAGCCGTACTGCGTCATCCAGGCGTCGCTGTAGATCTTCGACAGGTACGAGCGGCCGCCGTCGGGCAGGATCACGACGATCAGCGCCTCGGGATCATCGATCTCGCGCGCGACCTCGAGCGCGGCGACGCACGCCAGGCCGCACGAGCCGCCGGTCAGCAGGCCCTCCTTGCGCGCGAGGCGGCGCGTCATCAGGAAGGCGTCGCGATCGGAGACCATGACGTAGCGGTCGACGACGCTCGGGTCGAACGTGTCGGGCCAGAAGTCCTCGCCGACGCCCTCGAGCAGGTACGACCGCGGGCCCTCGGGCCCGGCCGTGTAGATCGAGCCGGCGGGATCGGCGCCGATGACCTGGATGGCGGGATTGCGCTCCTTGAGATAGCGCCCGCTGCCGGTGATCGTCCCGCCGGTGCCGACGCCGGCGACGAGGTGGGTGATCGCGCCGCCGGTCTGCTCCCAGATCTCCGGGCCTGTCGAGGCGTAGTGGGCCGCGGGGTTGGCGGCGTTGGAGTACTGGTTGGGGCGAAAGCCGCCGGGGATCTCGCTCGCCAGCCGCTCGGCGACCTTGTAATAGGACTCCGGCGAGTCGGGATCGACCTCCGTCGGCGTCACGACGACCTCGGCGCCGTATGCGCGCAGGAGGTCCATCTTCTCCTTGGACTGCTTGTCGGGCATCACCGCGATCACGCGGTAGCCCTTCAGACGTGCGGCGATCGCGAGGCCGGTGCCGGTGTTGCCCGACGTCGGCTCGACGATCGTGCCGCCCGGTCGCAGCAGCCCGTCGCGCTCGGCCGCCTCGATCATCGCGACCGCGACGCGGTCCTTGATCGAGCCGCCGGGGTTGAGGTACTCGACCTTGGCGACCACCTGCGGCGCCAGCCCCGCTGCCAGCCGCGACAGGCGCACGATCGGCGTGCGCCCGACGGCGTCGAGGATCGACTCGTCGATGTGCTGCTTCGGAGCCTCTTTGGCGCTCGCCATCCCTGCACTCTAGGGTGCGCTCGGTGGCACGCGCGCTCGGTATCGACCACGTCGCGCGCGAGGAGCTCGCGTGCAAGGGACTGGGCGAAATGAGCGCGCCGGCGGCCCGCGTGGTCGTCGTCGACGACGACCCGATCAACCGCCGGCTGCTGGCGAGCTACCTGCAGCGCGAGGGCCACGAGGTCGCGACCGCGAACGACGGCGCCGCGGGCTGGGCACTGCTGCGCGCGGAGCCGTTCGACGTCGTCCTGCTCGACGTGCTGATGCCCGAGCTCGACGGCTACGAGGTGCTCGAGCGTCTGCGCGCCGATCGCGCCCTGCGCCACCTGCCGGTGATCATGATCTCCTCCGTCGAAGAGACCGACAGCATCGTGCGCTGCATCGAGCTCGGCGCCGACGACTATCTCCCCAAGCCCTTCAGCCCGGTCCTGCTGCGCGCGCGGATCAACGCCGGCATCGCGCGCAAGCGCCTGCACGACCTCGAGCGCGAGTACCTCGAGCAGGTCGGCCATGTCGTCGACGCCGCCGCGGCCGTCGAGCAGGGGCACTTCGAGGCCGAGTCACTCGACGGGGTCGCCGCGCGCGAGGACGCGCTGGGCAACCTCGCGCGGATCTTCCAGCACATGGCCTGCGAGATCGCCGCGCGCGAGCGCGCGCTCAAGCAGCAGGTGCGCGAGCTGCGGATCGAGATCGACGAGGCGAAGGCCGCCCGCCAGGTCGCGGAGATCACCGAGACCGACTACTTCCGCGACCTGCTGAGCAAGGCCGACGCGCTGAGGCGGCGATGAGCCGCGTCGTCGCCTTCCACTCCTTTCGCGGCGGCACGGGCAAGTCCAACACGACCGCGAACGTCGCGGTGCAGGCGGCGCGGCGCGACCTGCGCGTCGGGATCGTCGACACCGACATCCAGTCGCCGGGCATCCACGTGCTGCTCGGCATCGACCAGACGCAGATCGAGCGCTCGCTCAACGACTACCTGTGGGGGCGCTGCGAGATCGCCGACGCCGCCCACGACGTTACGGCCGGCCTCGACACCGAGCTGCCGGGCCGCGTGTTCCTCGTCCCGTCGAGCATCGACGCGACCGACATCGCGCGCGTCATGC
The DNA here is from genome assembly GCA_963729125.1 of uncultured Actinomycetes bacterium. Classification (GTDB taxonomy): domain Bacteria; phylum Actinomycetota; class Thermoleophilia; order Solirubrobacterales; family Solirubrobacteraceae; genus CADCVQ01. The sequence continues at coordinate 21,176 of CAVSML010000007.1, read as the reverse complement.
ACGACGGCTACGACGTCTCGCTGCTGCACGAGGGCATCTGCGCGCTCGTCGACGACCTGTCGCTGGACCTCCTGCTGCTCGACACCCACCCGGGCCTCAACGAGGAGACGCTGCTGTCGATCGCGGTCTCCGACGCCGTCGCGATCGTCCTGCGCCCCGACCAGCAGGACTACGAGGGCACGCACGTGACGGTCTCGGTCGCGCGCAAGCTCAAGGTGCCCGAGATGATGCTCGTCGTCAACAAGACGCCCGCGGTCTTCGACCACGGCGACGTGCGCCGGCGCGTCGCGTCGGCGTACGGCTGCGACGTCGCGGCCGTGCTGCCGCACTCCGACGAGCTGATGGCGTTCTCCAGCCGCGGCGTGTTCGTGCTCGACCAGCCCGATCATCCGCTGGCGGCGATGTACGACGACCTCGCCGGCCGGGTCATCGGCTGACGGTGGCGCCGGACGCCTTCGAGGAGCTCTTCGACCGCGAGCGGATCCTCGGCGGGCTGCCGGCGAAGCGCGCGAACGCGCTCCTCTATCTGATCGAGAGCCGCACCGCGCGGCTGACGGCGCAGTCGCGCCAGGCGATGGCGCGCTTTGCCACGCGCGAGGCGACCCAGGGCCGCGAGCTCGCCTTCCTCGAGGCGTTCGCGCTGGGCCGCGAGCCGCCGCTGCGCCCGACGATCCAGGATCTCGAGCGCCAGGCTCCGCGCTGGGCGCCGCTCGTCGCGCGCAACCCGCGCGTGCAGGCGGCGCTCGCGCATCGCCTCGGCGAGAAGTACCGCCTCGTCCACCGCCACGTGCGCGCCATCCGGCGTGCGCTCGGGCTCGAGGACCCGCGCGTCGCGGCCGCCTTCGAGCAGCTCTACGACCGGCCGCTGGAGTCGATCTACGTGGGGCGCCCCGGGCCGGCGGAGCGGCTGCGCTGGGCGCGCGCGCGACTCGGCGGGCGCCTCGAGGGCCTGTCGCCGTTCTGGACGGCGTACGCGCTGACGCTGACCGAGACCGTCGGCTCGACGATCGTCGCGCTGCCGATCGCCGTCGCCGCCGTCGGGCCGCTGCCGGCGGTCGCGATCCTCGTCGCGCTCGGCCTCGTCAACGTGCTGACGGTCGCCTACATGGCCGACGCGCTGACGCGCAGCGCGACGATGCGCTACGGCACGGCCTACGTCGGGCGCGTCGTCGGCGAGCTGCTCGGCCGCCCCGGCGCGCTCGTGCTGAGCGCCGGCCTGGTCGGGATCTGCCTGCTGGGCATGCAGGCGGACTACATCGGCCTCTCGACGACGCTCGCCGACGCCTCGGGCGTGCCCGCGCTCGGCTGGGTCGCGCTGCTGTTCGTCGTCGAGCTGCTGTACCTGCGGCGTGGCTCGATCGATGCCACCGTCACGTCCGCGCTCGTCGTCGGCGCCGTCAACATCGCGCTGATCCTCCTGATCAGCGCGATCGCCTTCGCGCACGCGGACGCCTCCAACCTCGCGCACGTCGACCTGCCGTTCGTCGGCGGGCAGGGCTTCGACACGTCCTCGCTGGCGCTCGTCTTCGGCGTGACGTTCACCGCCTACTTCGGCCACCTGTCGGTCGGCAACTGCGCGCGCGTCGTGCTCGGGCGCGATCCGACGGGTCGCTCGCTCGTGCGCGGGGTCGTCGGCGCGCAGCTGACGGCGATCGTCCTGTACGTCGTCTTCGTCGTCGCGGTCGCGGGCGCCGTCGCCCCCGCCGTGCTGAGCGGCGAGGACGGCACGGCGCTGTCGCCGCTGGCCGACGAGACCGGCGCGATCGTGCTCGCGCTCGGCGGCGTGCTCGTCGTGCTCGGCATGGGGATGGCCTCGATCCACTCGGCGCTCGCGCTCTTCTACCTGGTCCGCGAGCGCCTGCCCTCGCGCGCGCCGCTGGCGCTCGTGCTGCCCCGCCGCGGGGCGCGCGTCGTGCTCGAGTCGCGCGGGCGCCGCGATCGCACGAGCGTCGCGGTGACCTACCTCGGCCTCGCGCGCGGGACCGCGCGCTTCAGGCTCGACGTCGAGGGCGACGCGGACACGCGCCGCGTCGAGGGGACGGCCCTCGCGCGCTGGGAGCCGTTCGGCGAGCCGGCGCAGCGCGATCTCGGCGAGCGCGGCCTGGAGCTGTGCATCACGGTCCTGTCGGCGAGCCCGCAGGAGGTGCGCGCGCAGGTCTCGACGACGATGCGCCTGCGCTACGAGGGCGAGTGGGACAGCACCGGGGTGAGCCTCGCCGGGATCCTCGCTCTCGGCGACCGGGAGGCAGGAGTCGTGGCCGAGCTCCTGCGCCGCGGCGATGCGAGCGTCGAGGAGCTCGCCGGCCTCACCGGGCTCGACGTGACGGCGGCAGGGGCACTCGCGCAGGCGCTGGTCGAGCAGGGGCTGCTGGCCGAGACGCGACGCGGCGGCGAGCGCCGCTACGTCGCCCGGCCCGGCCGGCGGCGCGGCGGGCGGCTGCCGGCGGAGGTTCGCGGTGCGCTCGAGATCGGCGGCGACGAGGAGGCGCCCACGAAGGCGCGCGCAGGCGCCACCCGCGCACGAGCCGTGCTCGCCGGCGAGCGCGCGCGCTTCGTCGCCGGCGTCAGCCCGGTGGCGGCGGTGTTCGCAGTCGCGGCGTGGCAGGCGAGCACCGGCGCGGGATCGCTCGCCGGCGTGCTGAGCGTCCTCGGCGTCATCGTCGTCGCGCTGCTCGCGGGCGTCTTTCCGGTCCTGCTCGTCGTCGCTGCGCGCAACCACGGCGAGCTGCTCGGCGAGGGCTACCGGCTGCCCGCCTCACGAGCGGTGCTCGCCGTCGTCTATGCCGTGGCGCTCGGCGGCGTCGCGCTGCACGGCCTCGTGCTGTGGGAGGACTCCCTGCAGCGCGCCGCCGCGCTGATCGTCAGCATGCTGGCGGCGGCGATGACCGTGAGCATGGCGCGCGGCGGAACGTTCGCGCCGCGCGCGACGATCGAGCTGCGCCACGACGAGCAGGCCGCCGGCGCGCGCTTCGCCGTCGTCGCGGGCGGGCGCCCCGTGGTCGCCGACGTCGTGCTCGGCTACGGCGACCGAGAGCGGCGCGTGCGCGCGGCCCGCGGCGAGATCCCCGACTTCTCGGCGCTGCGCAGCCTGACCGTCGCGCCCGACCCCGCCGCGTCGGGTGAGCTCAAGGTGTGGGCGCACCGCGTCACGGCCGAGGAGGAGTCAACGCCGCTCGACGTCCGCGTCCAGCGCGCTGCGGGCGCCGTCACGATCCTCCTGCCCGACGGCGGCTGAGACCTCGTCGAGCGCCTCCGACAGCTCGGCGAGCAGGTCGTCGAAGCGCGCCCAATCGCAGGACCCGAGCGCGGCGAGGCTCTCGACCTGCCCGGCCGCCTCGGCGAGGCGCGCCGTCCCGACCGCGCGCGCCGCGCCCCTGACGCGGTGCGCGCGGCGGCGCGCGTCGTCGAGCTCGCGCCCGTCGATCGCCTCGCGCAGCCCGCGCAGATCCTCGCGCGAGGTCGTCAGGAACTCGCCGAGCACGTCGGCGGCCAGCTCGGCATCGCCGCCGGTCAGCTCCTCGAGCACGGCGGGATCGATCGGCCCGGGTGGCGGCGCGCCGTCGCCCGCCGTCGCCCGCTCGCCGGTGGCCGCCGTGGACCAGTCGATGTGCGGCAGCCAGTGGCGCAGCCTGCTCGCGAGAAACGGGATCGTCGTCGGCTTGGCGGCGAAGTCGTCCATCCCGGCCTCGCGGCAGCGCTCCGGCTCGCCCTGCATGACGCTCGCCGTCAGCGCGATGATCGGCAGGCGCGCGGCGCCGGTCTCGCGCTCGTGCTCGCGGATCGCGACCGCGAGCTCGAAGCCGTCCATGCGCGGCATGTTGAGATCGGTCAGCACGAGCGCGTAGTCGCCGGTCTCACACAGCTCGAGGCCGGCGCGGCCGTCGGACGCGGTGTCGGCGCAAAAGCCGATCGTCTGCAGCTGCGAGCACAGCACGGTGCGGTTGACGGGATGGTCCTCGACGACGAGCAGCAGGCTGCGCTCGCGCAGCGCCTGCTCGCGCGAGGGCAGCGGCCGGCTCGCGGGCGCGCCCAGGACCGGGGCCGCGGCCTCGGCCTGCACGTCGGCCGGATCGCCGAGCGCCAGCGCCAGCGCCAGGCGCACCGTCGTGCCCTTGCCCGGCGTGCTGCTCAGCGCCACGTCGCCGCCCATCAGCACCGCGAGGCGCTTGCAGATGACCAGCCCCAGCCCGCTGCCGCCGAAGCGCTTGCTCGTCGAGCTCTCGGCCTGGGCGAACTCGTCGAACAGCCGGCGTTGCTGCTCGGGCGAGATGCCGATGCCCGTGTCGGCGACGGCGATCTCGACGGCCTGCGCGCCGTCCTCGCCGCCGCTCGCGCGCACCTCGACCTCGATGCCGCCCTGCTCGGTGAACTTGACGGCGTTGGAGAGCATGTTGCCGATGACCTGGCGCAGGCGCAGGGGGTCGCCGACGTGCGCCGGGGCGACGCGCTCGTCGACGTTCCACGTCAGCAGCAGGCCCTTGCCCGAGGCGGTGTGCACGAACGTCTCGACGCACGCGCCCACGACGGCGCGCAGGTCGATCGTCTCCGGGCACAGCTCGAGCTTGTCGGCCTCGATCTTCGACAGGTCGAGGATGTCGCCGACGATCTGCAGCAGCGACCGCGCCGAGGCGTCGGCGGTCGCGACCATCTGGCGCTGGGACGGGCTGAGCTCGCTCTGCGCGAGCACCTCGAGCATCCCGGTGACGCCGATCATCGGCGTGCGCAGCTCGTGGCTCATCGCGGCCAGGAACGTCGACTTCGCGCGGTTGGCATGCTCGGCGGCGCCGCGCGCGAGCACCGCCTCCTGCTCGGCGCGCTCGCGCGCGCCGACGTCGGTCTCGATCGCGGCGGCCATCTCGTTGAACGTGCCGGCGACGCGCTCGAGGTCGGAGACCGAGCGGATGTCCGCGCGCTGGCCGTAGTCGCCGGCGGCGATCCGCCGCGTCGCCGCGATCAGCTTGTCGAGCGGGCGCAGCACGATCCGCGTGAGGATCACGAGCGTCGCCGCGCCGAGGAGCACGATCGCCGTCAGGATCGCGATCTGCAGGATCGCGATGCGCTGGTTGCGATCGCGCGCGCGCTGCACCTCGCGCAGCGTCCGCTGGTCGACGAGCGCCATGAAGCGCCCGATCGCCCGCATGATCTGTCCCTTCGAGCGACGGTAGCGCTCGTCGATCAGGCGCCCGTACTCCGTTCGCACGTCGGCGAAGTAGGCGCCGTCGACGCCGCGGCGGATGCGCCGCTCGACGCGCTCCATGACGGCGCGCTCGGTCTCGGCCAGCCCGTTGGAGGCATCCAGCGAGTCCTCCAGCGCGCGGAACTCGGCGGGCGCGAAGCGTGCCGCGCGCATCTGCGAGATCAGCGACTGCGGCGGCCCGTAGCGCACGAAGCCCTTGCCGCCGGCCAGCACACGATCCCAGAACGAGCTGTCGTAGTCGCGCGGGCGCGGCGCGCTGCCGCTGCGGATCGCGAGGATCTCGTCGTAGTACGCGCGAAAGCGCGGCCGGCCGCTGGCGACGTAGAGGCGCACCATGTTCGTCAGGTCGTTGGAGCTCTGGCGCAGGCCGTCGGCGATCAGAAACGACGTCGTGCGCCGGTTCTCGGCGCGCGTCTGTCTGTTCACGCCGCCGATCTGCAGCGAGGCGACGAGCAGCAGCGCCGCGACGAGCACCGCGAGCGCGCCGAGCAGGATCGCCGTCAGCCGGCGCAGGGAGGGCGACGACCGCTCAGACACCCGCGAAGCCTCTCAGGCCCGTCAAAGCGAGCACCGTCCAGCAGTACCCCGCCGCGGGGCCGGTCGGCGAGCCGTACCTGCACATCGCGCCGGTGGTGCTCGGAGCGGGCGAGCGCTGCCGGAGAACGTCGGCGATCGGCGGCTCGAGCCCGGCGAGGTGTCGGTACGCCGGCATGCACACGCAGGTGCGCTAACGCGTCATGCGCTGGGCCCGGCCACCTCGGAGTCCATGTCGAGGCGCGCCGCCGCCCACAGCTGCGCCGCGGCCGCCGGACCGGCGAGCAGCGCGATCACCGGCACGCTCGTGCGCGGAAGCGATCGGCGCCCCGCCCAGGTCACGGCGATGTCGACGAGGTCGACGACGGCCAGCGTGCGCAGGTGGCGCGCGCCGGCACCTGGGCTGCCCACGGCCTGCAGCGCGATCGCGCCGAGGACGGCGTCGCGAAAGCCGTGTGCGCGGGCGACGACGGTCGTCGGCTCGCGAGCCGCGTCGAGCCCCAGCCACGGGCGGGCAGTCAGCCGCGGCGCGAACACGAGGCTCGCGCCGAGCGCGACGCGCCCGGCGTTCAGCGCGCGCGCCAGGTTCTGCGGCGAAGCTCGCATGCGACCCGCATCCCCGCTCCGGCGCGCGCTCATGCGGCCGACCGGCGGAGGGCCGCTAGGTTGCGGTCATGGCGATGACGCTCTCGCAGGTCCGGCAGGTGGCGCTCGCGCTGCCCGAGGCGACGGAGTCCGGCCACCACGGCATGGCGTCCTTTCGCGTGCGCTCGAAGATCTTCGCGACGGTCCCCGACGGGTGCCACGTGCGCGTGATGCTCGACGAGGAGGACGTCCTGGCCGCCGTCGCGGAGGACCCGGCGGCCTGCTCGCCCTATCGCTGGGGGTCGCGGATCGCGTGCGTCGTCGTCGATCTGGCGCAGGCCCAGCCGGTGCTCGTCGAGGAGCTGCTCAGCGACGCCTGGCGCCGGCGGGCGCCGCGCACGCTCGTGCGCGAGCACGACCTGGGCTGAGCCGCGCGCTCAGGCGCCGTGGCAGCGCTTGTACTTCTTGCCGCTGCCGCAGGGACAGAGGTCGTTGCGCGCCGGCGTGTCGCCGACGAGACGCGGAGGCTGCGGCGCGAACGCCGGCTCGCGCAGCTTGTTGATGCGCATCGCTGCCTTGTCGATCGCGCGCCAGCCGGCGGGGTTGGACTCGCGTGCCTGTGCCAGGCGCTCGGCGTTGACGGCGCGCGCGGCGCTCCTGTGCGCGCCGCAGAAGTCCTTGCTCGCGTCCTCCAGCCCCGACGGGAACGTGAAGCTCTTGCCCTCGCAGGCGGCGCAGTCGTCGTAGGGCGGCTCGATCGGGTCGAGCGTGACCTGGCTGCGGTCCAGGTCGACGGAGCCGAACGCCTCCTGGACGAGGTCCTGCAGCGCGCCGAGGCCAACCGAGCCCCACGGCTGGCGGACCTGGATCGTCGGCGAGCCGAACTCGCCGCGTTCGCCTCCGACGTCCTCGAGCAGGCGCGGCAGCTTGCCGGCGATCGCGCGGTCGTGGTAGTCGCCCGCCGCCAGCACGAGCTCGTACTTCAGGCCGGCGAGCATCGTGGGCGCGGCCCAGCGCCCGACGGCCGTGCCGAGTTCGCCATCGGTCGCCTCGAGCTCGCGGCGCAGCGCCGCCAGCAGGACGTAGACGTCGATCTCGAGCACGTCCTCGGTGATCGTCGTCGCCGCCCAGGCCTCGCCGCGGTCGGCGATCCATCCGAGCGGGTCCTGCGTGACGACGAACAGGCGCAGCCAGAGCTGGAACTTCTTCGGGTGGATCTCGAGGTCGTAGGGCCAGTCGAGGCGCAGCTCGAGCAGCGCGTAGTCGTCCTCGGGGGCGCCGGCCAGCAGCGCGATCGGGTCGAGCTCGTTCTGCGCTTCGGTATGCATCGTGGGAGTTAGGCTAACGACGATGCAGCTGTCAGACGCCTTCCGCACCGCTGTCGACGAGTTCGCCGACAGCGACTTCCTGCTGACCTGCACCTGCGGCCTCGAGCAGCGCCTGGACACGATGGAGCTCGACGCCGAGGACGATCTCGTCCTGTACGACTGCTCGCGCTGCGCGACGAGCGTCGTGGCGGTGATGCCGATCAACGCCGCCACCGAGCTGTGGATGTCGACGACCGCGATGACCGGCGGCCTGCAGGAGGTCGGCGCTCACCGCCGCAACGGCCTCCTGTTCGGCTCGCGCGTCGACGTGGAGCTGCACCCGCCGGCCGCCGGCGAGGCCCAGGCGCTGATCCCCGCGACGCCGACGTTCTTCAACGCGCTGCGCTACCTCTAGGAGAGGACCCGCCATGCCCGACCTGACCGATACCGACGAGCGGCTCTGCGAGGAGTCGCAGTGGGACTTCACCGACCTGCGCGCGCTGTATGTCAACTGCACGCTCAAGCGCTCGCCCGAGCCGTCGCACACGCAGGCGCTCGGCGACCGCTCGATCGCGATCATGCGCCGAAACGGCGTCACGGTCGACGTCATCCGCGCGATCGACCACGAGATCGCGACCGGCGTCTACCCGGACATGACCGATCATGGCTGGAAGCAGGACGAGTGGCCTGCGATCTCCGAGCAGGTCATGGCCGCCGACATCCTCGTGCTGCTGTCGCCGATCTGGCTGGGCGAGAAGTCCTCCGTCTGCACGAAGGTCATCGAGCGCCTGTACGGCAACAGCCACATCCTCAACGACGCGGGCCAGTACGCCTACTACGGGCGAGTCGGCGGCTGCATCATCACCGGCAACGAGGACGGCGCCAAGCACTGCGCGATGAACATCCTCTACTCGCTGCAGCACCTCGGCTACACGATCCCGCCGCAGGCCGACTCCGCATGGATGGGCGAGGCCGGACCCGGGCCGAGCTACTCCGACCCCGGTTCTGGCGGCCCCGAGAACGACTTCACCAACCGCAACACGGCGTTTCTGACGTGGAACCTGCTGCACGGCGCGCGCATGCTCAAGGACGCCGGCGGCATCCCCGCCCACGGCAACCAGCGCGCCGCGTGGGACGCGGGCTGCCGGCCGGACTTCGAGAACCCCGAGCACCGCGCGTAGCAAGGACGCTCAGCAGACCCCTAGCCTGCTCCCAGCCGGCGCCGAGGCGGCTCCCCGACGATGAGCCGCATGTACCGTCCGCCGACCACACGCGAGGGAGCATCGTGAGCCGCAAGATCGACCGCCGCCAGGCCCTGGGCGCCATCGGGACCGTCAGCATCGGAGGGCTGCTCGCGGCCTGCGGCAGCGGCTCCGACGGGGGCTCGGCCGCCGTCGCGACGACCGCGGGCGCGACCGCGACGATCGAGCCGAAGACGACCACGAGCGACGCGACGAGCGCGTTGTTCGACGACTCCGCGAGCTGCGCGCTGACCGTCGAACAGACCGAGGGCCCGTACTACTTCGACGCCGACAAGGTCCGCAGCGACATCCGCGAGGACCGCGAGGGCGCACGCCTGCGCCTCGCGCTGCGCGTGCGCGACGCGGGCACGTGCAGGGCGCTTCCCGACGCCGTCGTCGACATCTGGCACGCCGACGCCGGCGGGGCCTACTCCGGCTTCGACGGCGGGGCATCCAAGACGCGCTACCTGCGCGGCGCGCAGGTCACCAACAAGGACGGCGTCGTCGAGTTCACGACGATCTACCCCGGCTGGTATCCGGGCCGCACGGTCCACATCCACGTCAAGGTGCACCTCGACAACACGGCCGTCCTGACGTCGCAGCTGTACTTCGACGACGACATCTCCAACGCGGTCTACGAGCGTCCGGAGTACGCCGCCCGCGGCGAGCGCGACCAGCGCAACGAGAGCGACGGCATCTTCGACCGCTCGCTCGTCATGACGACGAAGCGCGACGGCGACGGCCACCTCGCGGTCATGACCTTCGACGTTCGCGCGGCCTGAGCCGCCGCTGGCCACCGCGAGTTCAGAAGATGGGGGACGCTTACCGCCTGTGAGCCCGCTCCTGATGGCTGCGATCGGCTGGATCGCCGCGCTCGTCGCCGACCAGATGCGGCGCCCGCAGACCGCGTGGGAGGCGGCCGGCCGCGACCGCCGTCGCCGGGCGCTGGCACGTCGCCAACCTGCGCCGACCCAGGACGGCGGCCGAGGAGCTCGCGCTGCTGGCGGCGGTGCTCGTCTTCGCGTCCAGCCTCGTCCACGCTGTCGTGACCCCCGTGCACTTCGAGGATTACTGGCTGTTCGGCATCCTGTTCGGCCTGGCGAGCTGCCTGCAGGCCGGATCGACGGCGCTGGTCTACTCCGTGCCGCTGGTCACGCGCCGCCTGCTGATCGCCGGCGCGGCGGGCAACGCGGCACTCGTCGTCGCATGGACGCCGTCGATCACGGTCGGCATGCCGCTCGGCCCGCAGCCGTGGCAGCCGGAGGCGGTCGACGCCGTCGGCGTCCTGGCGACGGCCGACGAGCTGATCGCGGTGATCCTGCTGATCGCCGCGCTGGGCTGCATGCGCAGCCGCCGCCCCTCGATCTCACCGATCGCGCTGCGCCTCGGCGCCGCCGTCGCCGGCGTGCTGTTTCTCTACAGCGTGCAGTCGCCATTCGCCGGCGGACACGACCACCGACTACTCGGCCTGGCGGCCGAGGATCACGACGAAGCGCTCGACGCGGCGGCGCTCGTCGTCTGACAGCGGCTCGGTGCTCTCGACGAGCAGCGTCATCGGCCCGCGAGCCTGCGCCCAGTTCTGCGCGTTCTCGCCGAACGCGGGCGCGATCCAGACGAGCGGCTTGCCGTCGGCATGGCGCATGACCGTCGCGTCCTGCTGCTCGGCGCCGTCCTCGGTGCGCAGCAGCGGCACGGTGTCGAGGTCCAGGCGATGCGCGACGGCGGAGATCGCGTCGAGGCCGCCCTCGTCGGCGAGCAGCGCGAGCTCGCCCTCCTCGAGCATCGTGCTCACCCAGCCGTCGGGGGCGCCGTCGATCGTCGCAGGCGTGCAGACGAGGCGAAAGAGCGTGCCGGGCATGCGCGTCACGCTACACGCCCATCTCAGGAACCTCCCGCCAACCTCACCGCCGCCTTGATGCGGATGTGCACGGCGCGGCCGGACCTACGAGTTCGACTCGCAACCGTTCTTCGAGCCCGCGGTCTCGAGCGCCGTCCACTCGAGCGGGGTTCACGCGGCGCGCGGACAAGCGACGACCCCCTGCGCCGCCGACGGCATCCACGGCGACGACGGCTCGCCGCACAAGCGGCTCAGCCGAGACGAGCCGGACCTGCTTCGACCATGGAGCTCGCGATCGGCGGCTATGCCGCGAGCGCGCGGGCGTGGCCGCGCCACGACGCATGGCCGCCGAGGATCGGGCCGGCGGGCGAACCGTCCTCGAGGAGGCCCGCCGACTCGAGCTCGTCGAGCGCGCCCGTGACGTCGCGCTCGTGCAGCCCCGGGAACTCGCGCGTCAGCGCCAGCACGATGTCCGCGCGGCTGCGCGAGCCGTCGGCCAGCCCGAGCATGCGCTGCATCGCGCCGCGCGGGTCGGCGATCGTCACCACGTCGTCTCTGCCGACGATGTGCAGCGCGCCGCTACCGCGCAGCAGCGGGCCCGTCATCGTCAGTCTCGGATGTTGCGCCGGCATGCCTGCCCCTCTCGCTCTCAGTGTGCTCATGGACACAGAGCGCGCAGGACGCGCGGTGATACATGCGGTCAGCGCTTGCTGAGGATGTACGCCTCGTACTCGGCCATCGAGGAGCCCGATGCCGGGGCCGCAGGCGTCTCCGCGGCAACGGGCTGCGGCGGGGGCGCGGAGATCGCCACCTGCTGCTTGCGCTTGGCAGGTTTCGGCGCCGGGCTGGAGAAGTCGGTGCGCTGCCCTCCGGCCTTGGGCTCCTCGATCCTGCCGGGGATCAGCGCGTCGGCGAGCGCCACGTCCTGCTTGACGACGCGCACCCCGTAGACGTAGGCGAGCGCACCGCCGAGCGTGCCGCCGAGCGTCAGCAGGCCGAGCGCCGCGCAGCCGGCGAGCAGGCCCGCGAGCGTGATCTCCGAGTCGACGTAGCCCGGACGCTGGAGCACCCAGGTGACGGCGAAGGTCGCGGTCGCGAGCAGCATCACGACGAGGTGGTAGTTCGCGAGCTTGCGCGCGTTCGATCCCTTGCTCAGGTCGGCCCAGTCCAGCAGGCCCGTCAGCGACGTCGGGACCGCCACGAGCAGGCCGCCGGAGATCGCCAGCAGCGAGCCCTTGGCCATCGCCTCCTCCTCGAAGCCCAGATAGCCCACGATCAGCATCAGCACGCCAACGGTGTAGGCGCCGATGCTGACGTCGGTCAGCGGCGCGTGCGACGGCTTGCCGGCAAAGCCCTTGATGAGGGTGATCATGCGGGGGCTACGTCACCGCCCCCCGCACGGATGCGAAGCTGACGCGCCCGCGCTCGCGCGGCTCGAGGCGCGGCTCCCACGGGCGGGCCCAGATGTTCTGAGTGTCGAAGATCGCCTGGCGCGCTTGGCCCAGGGCCATACGGAGCCCCGGGCACGCGATCTATCGTCGAGGTCGCCCTGGGGTCCTGGGCCCTTTCAGTCTGAGGGAGGCCCGCGCATGAAGGTTCACGGCAAGGCCGCGCTCGTCGTCGTCGACGTCCTGAAGGGCGAGGTCATGGCGCACGACGCCGGTGTCCCCGTCATCGACGGCGCCGCCGAGCGCCACGCGCGCATCCTCGAGCTCGTCGAGAGCGCGCGAGCGGCCGGCGTTCCCGTCGTCTTCGTCCAGGACGTCCACGGGCGCACGACGCTGGACATCGCGCGCGAGCTCGACCCGCGGCCCGACGAGTACCCCGTCCGCAAGCCCCGCCACTCGGCCTTCTTCGCCACCGAGCTCGACATCGTGCTGCGCCGCATGAGGGCGCGCACGCTGATCCTCGTCGGCGCGCTGACCGACGTCTGCGTGCATCTGACCTTTGCCGACGCCCACCGGCACGACTACCACTGTCGCGTGGTCGACGACTGCGTCGCCGGCTCGTCGCAGGCGGCGAGCGACGCCGCGCTGCAGGCCATGGTCCACCTGCAGTGCGACTGCCGCGTCGACTCGGACGACGTGCTGGCCGCGTTCGCCGCGATGCGCGCGATCGAGGCCGGCCGGTGAGCTGATCGCCCCGGCTCGACGAGCCGCCGCGCGCCGGTGCGCGGCGTCTATCGGGGCGGCGCCACGTCCAAGCTCGACGCCGGCGTCCACATGACGCGCCTGGACCCTCGGGCCAGTGCCCGGGCCTGAGGCCCGCCCGCCCGCACGCCCGCCCCCCCGCCCGGCCGCGCCGCGGATCGAGCCGCGCTAGACTGACCGGCAGACCTGCCTGCGCAGGTCTTCTTTCTGTCCTCTTGCCGTCTTGGAGCTGCCGAATGGCCCGCGGAGACGTGCGTATCGCTGTGACCCTCGCCTGCGAGGATTGCAAGCGTCGCAACTACATGACCAATAAGAGCAAGCGCAACAACCCGGACCGCATCGGGCTGCGCAAGTACTGCAAGTGGTGCAAGCGGCACACGAGCCACCGGGAGACCCGGTAAAGGGCTCACAGCACCGCATCTCATGGCCCGAAACCGCCAGCGCGCTAAAGATCGCAAGCAACGTCTCAAGTCCGGCAGCGATGCCGAGCCGCTCGACGACCCCGTCGACGAGCCCGTCGACGACAGGCTCGTCGACCCCGTGCTCGCGGGCGGTGCGCCGCCGGTGGATCTCGGTCAGTCCCCCGTTCCCGTCGAGTACGACGACGACGACGACGATGACGATGACCTCGAAGACGACGAGTCCGCTCGCGAGTTCGTCGGCCCCGGCGCCGGCGACGTCGCCACGCCGGCCGTGCAGCGCAAGGGCGGCCTGGCGCGCGTCCCGGGCTTCCTGCGCGCCTGCTGGGCGGAGCTTCAGCGCGTCCAGTGGCCAGATCGCCGCCAGGTCGGTCAGGCGACGGCCGTCGTGCTCGGCTTCGTCGTGATCGCGGGCGCCTTCCTCGGCCTTGCCGACATCGTCGCGCAGCAGCTCGTCGACCTCATCCTCTAACTCCCCGATCTCTCGAGAGCACTCATGTTTCGCTGGTACGTCGTAAACACCTATTCAGGCCACGAGAACAAGGTCAAGCAGAACCTCGAGCATCGCGTGGTCTCGCTGAACCAGAAGCGCAACGTCCGCCAGGTCGTCGTGCCGACCGAGTCCGTGTCCGAGATGAAGGACAACCAGAAGATCACCGTCGAGAAGCGAACGATGCCCGGGTACGTGCTCGTGAACATGGAGCTCAACGAGGATTCCTGGGGCCTGGTCAAGGGCACGCCGGGGGTCACGGGCTTCGTCGGCGCGTCCAACGAGCCGGTGCCGCTGACGCAGGCCGAGGTCGATCGCCTGCTGCACCGCGATATCGTCATCAAGGACCGCATCAAGAAGGCGAGCTTCGTGATCGGCGAGTCGGTCAAGGTCGTGTCGGGTCCTCTGTCGGACTTCTCCGGTGAGATCTCCGAGATCAACGAGGATGCGGCCCGCCTGAAGGTGCTTGTGTCAATCTTCGGCCGCGAAACTCCGGTCGAGGTCGGTTTCGACCAAGTCAAGAAGATCTAGGAATCCCATGGCCAAGAAAGTCCTCACGAAGATCAAGCTGCAGGCCGTCGGCGGCCAGGCCAGCCCGGCGCCGCCGGTCGGTCCCGCCCTGGGTCAGCACGGGATCAACATCATGGAGTTCTGCAAGGCGTTCAACGCGCAGACCCAGGGCGACTCCGGGACCACGATCCCGGTCGTCATCACCGTCTACGAGGATCGCTCGTTCACCTTCGTCACGAAGACGCCGCCGGCTGCGGTGCTCATCAAGCAGGCGATCGGGATCGACTCCGGCTCCGCCGAGCCGCACCGCCTGAAGGTCGGCAAGATCACGCAGGCGCAGGTCCTGGAGATCGCCGAGCGCAAGTTCGCCGACCTGAACGCCAACGACATGGACCAGGCCTCGAAGATCATCGCCGGAACGGCACGCAGCATGGGGGTCGACGTTGTCTAAGCACGGCAAGACGTTCCTGGCGGCACGCGGCCAGGTCGACCGCGAGCGCGAGCACACGCCCGTCGAGGCGATCGGCCTGCTCAAGTCGCTGCCCGGCCCGAAGTTCAACGAGACCGTCGAGGTGCACGTTCGCACCGGCCTCAACGTCCGTCACGCCGACGAGCAGCTGCGCGGCACGATCGCGCTGCCCAACGGCCTGGGCAAGGACGTCGTCATCGCGGTCTTCGCCCAGGGCGACAAGGCCAAGGAGGCCGAGGAGGCGGGCGCGGACATCGTCGGCGCCGAGGACCTCGCCAAGCGCGTCGAAGAGGGCTTCACCGACTTCGACGTTGCGATCGCGACCCCTGACCTGATGCCGGTCGTCGGGCGGCTCGGCCGCGTGCTCGGGCCGCAGGGCAAGATGCCCAACCCGAAGGTCGGCACCGTCACGATGGACGTCAGGAAGGCGATCCGGGAGTCCAAGGCCGGCAAGGTCGAGTACCGCACCGACCGCACCGCCAACGTGCACCTGGCGATCGGCAAGAAGGACTTCTCCGAGCGTCAGCTGCTGGAGAACTACGCGGCGATCATCGAGGAGCTGATCCGCGCCAAGCCGTCCGGCGCCAAGGGTCGCTACCTGCGGACGATCACGCTCGCCTCGACCATGGGCCCCGGCGTCAAGGTCGACCCGTCACGTACCCGCGACATCCTCGAGGAGACCGCCCCGGCGACAGTCGCCTGAGCGCTCATCGAGGCCACCGCAGACCCCGGGCTCGCCGATACCGGCGGGAAGACCCGGCGAGGAGGCCCATGAACCGAGAGCAGAAAGCCGCGGTGATCGAGGAGATCGCCGTCGAGATCCAGCAGTCCCAGGCGGTCTTCGCCGTGGACTATCGCGGCATCAGCGTCGCCCAGGCCGCCGAGCTGCGCGGCAAGCTGCGCGACGCCGACGCGACCCTGCGGATCGTCAAGAACACGCTCACCGAGCGAGCGGCCGACCAGGCCGGGGCGGAGGGCCTGAAGTCGTTGCTGGAGGGGCCGACGGCGCTGACCTTCGTCCGCGGCGACGCCGCGACCGCCGCCAAGGCGGTCTCGGACTTCGCTCGCACGAGCCAGCTCTTGCCCTTCAAGGGCGGCATCATGGACGGCCAGTCGCTCGCCGCCGAGCAGGTCGCGGCGATCGCCAAGCTGCCCTCGCGCGACATCCTCAACGCGCAGCTCGTGAACATCGTCGCGTCGCCGCTGACCGGCCTCGTGACGAGCCTCTCGAACCTCATCTCGGGACTTGCGCGCCAGCTGTCGCAGCTCGTCGAGAAGAAGGAGTCCGGCGAGATCCCCGCGGGCGCGGCGCCCGAGGCCCCCGCGCCCGAGGCGCCGGCGGCCGAGGCCCCCGCGGCCGAAGCTCCCGAGCCCGAGCCCGTGGCCGACACGCCGGCCGGGCCTGAGGCGGCAGTCGCCGCCGACACCACATCAGACACTGACGAGAAGGAGTAATCATGGCGACGTCCACAGCAGAATGGATCGAGGAGCTCAAGGGCATCTCGGTGCTCGAGCTGAGCGAGCGCATCAAGGCGCTCGAGGAGGAGTTCGGCGTCTCGGCGCAGGCGGCCGCGGCCGCCCCCGCCGCCGGTGGTGGCGGCGACGCCGCTCCCGCCGAGGAGGAGCAGACGATGTTCGACGTCGTCATCACGGCGGCCGGCGACAAGAAGATCCAGGTCATCAAGGTCGTCCGCGCGGCCACGAGCCTCGGCCTCAAGGAGGCCAAGGCGCTCGTCGACGAGGCTCCCAAGGCCGTCCGCGAGGGCGTCGACAAGGACGAGGCCGACAAGCTCAAGCAGGAGCTCGAGGAGGCCGGCGCGTCGGTCGAGATCAAGTAGCTCGACTCGCCTGTGCCGTCGACGAGGGGCGCCCCCGGCGGGCGCCCTTCGTGTTTCCGCACACGATCCGCACATCCCGCGGGTGCACGTGCGTCATCCTGCCTGACCGGATGACCGACGCCCTCGTTGCCACCGGCCTGCGCAAGTCCTACCGCGCGGCCGTGGCCCTCGCCGGCGTCGACCTGCGCGTCGGCGCCGGCGAGCTCGTCGGCCTGCTGGGCCCCAACGGCGCCGGCAAGTCGACGCTGACGAAGATCGCGTGCGGTCTCGTGCGCCCGACGGCCGGACACGTCGAGGTGCTCGGGCACCCCTGCGCCAGCCTCGCCGCCCGCGCGCAGACCGGCTACCTCGCCGAGCTGTTTCGCTTTCCCGGCTGGGCGACCGCCGACGAGGTGCTCGTCCTGCACCAGCGCCTGGCGCGCTCGGATGGCGGGGCGGGCGAGCGAGCACGGCTGCTCGAGCTCGTCGAGCTGAGCGCGGCCGCCGACCGCCGCGTCGAGGCGATGTCGAAGGGCATGCAGCAGCGCCTGGGGATCGCGCAGGCGCTGATCGGCGATCCGCAGATCGTGCTGCTCGACGAGCCGACGAGCGCGTTGGACCCCGCGGGGCGGCGCACGGTGCGCGAGCTGCTCGAGGGTCTTCGCGGCCGCGGCGTCGCCGTGCTGCTGAACTCGCACCTGCTCAGCGAGGTCGAGCTCGTCTGCGATCGCGTCGTGATCGTCGACCACGGACGCACGATCGCCGAGGGCTCGCCGGCCGAGCTGACGGTCCCGGGCGGCGTCGAGATCGAGACCGCGGCCGGCCCGCGCCGCTACCCCGAGGCGGCCCGCGAGGACATCCCCGACCTGATCGCGGCGCTCGTCGCCGAGGGCGAGCGGATCTACGGCGCGCGCGTCGTCGCCGGCTCGCTCGAGGACGCCTACCTCGACCTCGTCGGAGCGCAGGAGCAGGGATGAGCGGCGCGCTGACCGACCTGCGGATCATCGCCGGCTACGCGCTGCGCGAGACCGTGCGCCGCAAGGTGCTCGTCGTCGTCGGCGTGCTGACGATCGCCTTCCTCGCGCTCTACACGTACGGCTGCGTGCAGGCCTTCGACGAGGTGCGCAAGTTCAGCGGCCCGGCGGGCGGCGTCGACATCGAGGAGGAGGTGCTGACCGGCGCGACGCTGCTCGGCCTGGCGATGTTCGTGACGCTCTTCCTCGGCACCGTGCTGGCGGTCTTCGTGACGCTCAACGCCGTCCGCGGCGACGCCGAGAAGGGCCTGCTGCAGCCGCTCGTCGTGCGGCCGGTCGGTCGCTCGACGCTGCTGCTCGCGCGCTTTCTCGCCGCCTCGGCGCTGTGCGTCGCGTACGTCTGCGTCGTCTACGCGGCGGAGGTCTGCCTGACCGCGGCGGCCAGCGGCGGCTACTGGCCCGACAACCCGGTTCAGGGCGGCTTCTCGCTCGCCTTCGCGGTCGTCGTGGTCGTCGCGATCGCGCTGCTCGGCACGACGCTCTTGTCCTCGACCGCCAACGGCATCGCGATCTTCATGGTCTTCGGCGCCGGGTTGGCGTCGGGCCTGATCGGCCAGATCGGCGAGGCGCTGGACTCCTCGTCGCTGGACCGCATCTCCTCGATCGCCTCGTGGGCGCTGCCGTTCGAGGCGATCTACCAGGACGGGCTGCACGCGCTGACGGCCGACGTGCGCGGCGCGACCGGCGCGATCGTCCAGCTCGGCCCGTTCGGCGGCGCCCAGGACGCCGGCCCGCTCCTGTACCCCTACGTGCTCGCCTACCTCGTCGTCGTGGGTTTGCTGGCCGACCGCATCTTCCGCCGCGCCGATCTCTGAGTAGGTGCTTTGGCGAAAGTGCCTCGCATGCCGAGGCATAGGCGCCAAAGACGCGTCGTGCGTCAGGACGCGAGGCCGAGCCGGCGCAGCTCTGCGACGGTCTGCGAGCCGCGCTCGAAGACGTCGCCCCACGTGAACGCGACGT
Organism: uncultured Actinomycetes bacterium; assembly: GCA_963729125.1. Lineage (GTDB taxonomy): Bacteria > Actinomycetota > Thermoleophilia > Solirubrobacterales > Solirubrobacteraceae > CADCVQ01. The sequence continues at coordinate 2,626 of CAVSML010000007.1, read as the reverse complement.
GGTTCGAGCGCCGGCGCCGGGCGACGTCCTGCTCGAACGCCGCTCGCGAGGCGTGGAAGCGATAGCTCAGCAGCTCGACGATCAGCCCGAGATCCGGCCACTGGCAGTCGACCTTGTCCTCGCCGTGCAAGATGTTGGTGCGCGGCAGCGGTAAGCGGTGGCGGCGCACCAGGGCGAGGAAGCCCTGCTCGAGCTCGCTGAGCGTGATGTCCGCCACGGCGGCGCGGCGCAGCAGCGCCGCACCGGGCTTCGTCGGATTGCGGCAGATGCAGGCGTCGATGTGCGCCGGCCGGACGCGGTGGTGGACCCACGCCTCATGGCAGGCGCGCGCGAGCAGCTCCGACGCCAGCCTCGGCGCCAGCTCGAGCAGCACGCGCGGGGCAGTGACGATGCGGACGTTCTCGTGCTGCCACGTGTCCAGGCGATGGAGCGCCCGCACGCGATGGATGACGATGCCGGGGCGCCGCCGGCCGGCGAGCGTCGGAACCGTCACCTCGGCAGAGGGTGGCAGGCGGCCGGGCAGCAGGCGCATCACGTGCGCCGCCGGCCAATGGCTCAGCGCGGCGCCCTCACCGCACGCGAGCACCGCCGCCATGTAGTCGGCGAGCATCGAACGCCCCGGATGCCCGACGGCGTAGACACCATGGTGGACCCGGTGCAGGCGGCTGTCCTCGATCCAGCGCTCGATCGCGTGGCGGTCGATCCCCGCCGCAATCAACTGCTCCCATGTCACCCGTCCGTGCTGTCGCGCCCCGATCTCGGCGACCTTGGCGAAGTTGCTGCCCATACCGAGGCATAGGCGCCAAAGAACGCCGATTCGCCCCTACTCCGCGTCCGAGTCGGGGTAGGCGATGACCTCGACGCGGTGATTGCCGGGCGCGGAGAGGTAGAACGAGCGGCTGCCGTCGCGGTGCGTGTCGACCGACTCGTCGTTGTGCGCCGCGAGGCGGTCGAGCTCTGAGCCGGAGACCTTGTAGGCGAGATGGTCGGGATGCTGCTCGGCGGTCACGAAGGCGATCCTGGCGCCGCCGGCTTCGAGCAGGCCCCACGTCTCGTCGGCATACAGGACCGTCGCTCCGGGCACCGTCGCCAGCCACCAGTCGAGCGCGGCCGCGACGTCCGGCACCTGCTGGGCCACGTGGTCGAATTGCACGTTTCCCAAGATACGCGCTACATTTGCGCGGTCGGCCAATAGTCGCAGCCGCCTCCCAACTGGGTTTCGCGCCCACATAGCGCGAACTTCGAGGCGGGGTCCGTGAGCGCCGACCGTCCCCTAGCGGGGACCGCATACTCCTGTGCTATCCTGGGCAGTCCGCGCCAGTTGGTCGCTGGCCGCGGCGTCGAGCCCGCCTCGCACCAGATCCCCTCCCCGACCCGTTGAGGAGTCGCCGCCTTGCCCCGTGTTGACGCTTCCCGTACGCGCCGTACCTTCGCGCGCCTCGATCGAGTCCATGACGTCCCAAATCTCATCGACATCCAGCGCCGCTCCTTCGAGTGGCTGACTGATCCTGAGAAGGGCGGACTGCGCGAGACCATCTCCGACATCTCGCCGATCGAGGACTACACGGGAAACCTGGCCGTCGACTTCGGCGAGTTCCACTTCGACGATCCGGTCGCGTCGATCGAGGAGTGCCGCGAGAAGGACCTGACCTACGCCCGCCCGCTGACCGTCACCGTCGCGTTCGTCAACCGCGAGACCGGTGAGATCCGCGAGCAGTCCGTCTTCATGGGCGACTTCGCCTGGATGACCGACCGCGGCACGTTCATCATCAACGGCACCGAGCGCGTCGTCGTCACGCAGCTCGTCCGTTCGCCGGGCGCCTACCTGATGGAGGCCAAGGACCGCGAGAAGCAGGTCTTCATCGCGAACCTCATGCCGGCCCGCGGGTCGTGGCTCGAGCTCGAGATCGACAAGAAGGGCAAGGTCTTCGTCCGCATCGACCGCAAGCGCAAGCTGCCGGTCACCGTGCTGCTGCGCGCGATGGGCTACGCGAGCGACGAGGAGATCATCAAGCTCTTCGACGACAGCCTCTACATCCGCAACACGATCGAGGCCGACACCGAGCCGACGAAGACCGAGGAGGGCGCGCTCGTCGAGCTGTTCAAGAAGCAGCGCCCCGGCGAGCCGCCGTCGGTCGACAACGCTCGCGCGCTGCTGCACCAGCTGTTCTTCGACCCCAAGCGCTACGACCTCACGCGCGTCGGGCGCTACAAGCTCAACGCCCGCCTCGGCCTCGACATCGACCTCGAGACCCGCACGCTGACGCACGACGACATCCTCGCGCTCGTCAAGGAGCTCGTCTCGCTGCCGCGCCTGCTCGGCGTGCCCGAGTACCCCGAGGTCGAGATCAAGGACTACGCCGCCGAGGCCTCGACGTACCCGCGCGAGCCGGTCGCCGAGCACCTCGACGAGTACGAGCACTTCGGCAACCGCCGCCTGCGGACCGTCGGCGAGCTCATCCAGGAGGCCTTCCGCATCGGCCTCTACCGGATGGAGCGCGTCGTGCGCGAGCGCCTCACCACCGAGGACGCCGACACGATCACGCCGCAGACGATCATCAACATCCGCCCGGTCGTGGCAGCCCAGAAGGAGTTCTTCGGCTCCTCCCAGCTCAGCCAGTTCATG
>CAVSML010000006.1:0-334799 GCA_963729125.1 uncultured Actinomycetes bacterium | reverse complement strand
TCGAAGGCGCTGCGCTGCACCAGGATCCGCGAGCGGGCGCAGCAGTCCTGGCCGGCGTTGTCGAACACGGCGTAGGGCGCGCGTGGCCGCGGCCTGCTCGAGGTCGGCGTCGGCGAACACGATGTTGGCGCTCTTGCCGCCGAGCTCGAGGGTGACGCGCTTCACGCTGCCGGCGCAGCCCGCCATGATCCGCGGCCGACCTCGGTCGACCCGGTGAAGACGACCTTGCGCACGTCGGGGTGGTCGACGAAGCGCTGCCCGACGACCGAGCCCTTGCCGGGCAGCACCTGGAAGACGTCGGTCGGGGAGCCCGGCCTCGAGCGCCAGCTCGCCGAGGCGCATGCGCGGTCAGCGGGGTGAGCTCGGCCGGCTTGAGCACGACGCGGTTGCCCGCCGCGAGCGCCGGCGCGAACCCCCAGCCGGCGATCGGCATCGGGAAGTTCCACGGCACGATGACGCCGACGACGCCGAGCGGCTCGCGGAAGGTGATGTCGATGCCGCCGGCGACCGGGATCTGCCGGCCGAACAGCCGCTCCGGCGCGGCCGGCGTAGTACTGCAGGACGTCGCGGACGTTGCCCGCCTCCCACCGGGCGTTGCCGATGGTGTGGCCGGCGTTGGCCACCTCGAGCGGCGGCGAGGTGCTCGAGGTCGGCGTCGACGGCCTCGGCGAAGCGGCGCAGCAGCCGGGCCCGGTCGCCGGGGGCGACCGCCGCGCCACGCCGGCAGCGCGGCGGCGGCGCGGGCGATGGCGGCGTCGGTCGCCTCGGCCGACGTGCCCTCGACCGTGGCACCACCTCCTCGGTGGCCGGGTTGACGAGCGTCGTGGTCGCGGTCACGCGGATCCTCCTGCGGTGACGGGCGGGCGGCGCTGAGCCGCCTGCACGAGCGCGGCGAACAGGCCGGTCGTCGTCGCCTCCTCCTCGGGGTGCCACTGCACGCCGAGCGACGAAGCGCCGGCCCGGCGAGCTCGACGGCCTCGACGGTGCCGTCGTCGGCCCGGGCCGCGACCGCGAGGCCGTCGCCGAGGCGGTCGATGGCCTGGTGGTGGTGGCAGGGCACGTCGACCTCGCTCGCCGACGACCGCGGCCAGCCGCGAGCCCGGGCTCGACCGCGCACCTGGACGTCGGCCGAACGTGCCGGGCGCGGGCCGGTGCCCCTCGTGGCCCGACGACGTCGGGCAGGTGCTGGTGCAGCGAGCCGCCGAGCGCGACGTTGAGCACCTGCGGCGCCGCGGCAGACGGCGAGCACCGGCACGCCGCGCGCGAGCGCCGCGGCGAGCAGGGCGAGCTCCCACGCGTCGCGGTCGCGCCGCGGGCGGGTCGCTGCCGTCGCGGGGCCGGCGCCGTAGCGCGCCGGGTCGACGTCGGCGCCGCCGGTGAGCAGCAGGCCGTCGAGCCCGCGACGCGCCTCGGCGGCGCCGTCCGGCAGCGGGGGCAGCAGCACCGGCACCCCGCCGGCCGGCACCGACGTCCGACGTAGGGCGTGCGGGCAGCAGCGCGGCCGGCCTGGTCCCACGCCCCCCAGCGGGCCTGCTCGACGTAGGTCGGTAGCCCGATGCGCGGCCGGTGGAGCGTCTCAGAGGCGCTCGAAGCCACGGACCCGCTCCCAGTCGGTGACGGCGGCGTCGAAGGCGGCGAGCTCGACCCGGCCGGCGTTGACGTAGTGGTCGACGACGTCGTCGCCGAACGCGGTGCGCGGCCACCGCGCTGCCGTCGACAGCGTCGACGGCGTCGCGCAGCGTCCGCGGGCACGTGCGGCTTGTCGGAGTCGTAGGCGTTGCCCTGAGCGCCGGCTCGAGCTCCAGCTCGTTGCTCGATGCCGTGCAGGCCGGCGGCGATGAGCGCGGCGACGGCGAGGTAGGGGTTGACGTCGCCGCCGGGCACCCGGTTCTCGACCCGCAGCGACTGGCCGTGGCCCGACGACCCGCAGCGCGCAGGTGCGGTTGTCGCGGCCCCACGCCACCGCGGTGGGGGCGAAGCTGCCGTCGACGAAGCGCTTGTAGGAGTTGATGTTCGGCGCGAAGAAGAGCGTGAGCTCCTCGCAGGCAGGCCAGCTGGCCGGCGAGGAAGTGCTCCATCAGCGGCGAGAAGCCCGTCGGTGCCGTCGCCGGGCATGGCCGGCTCGTCGTCGTCGACGCGCAGGCTGAGGTGGATGTGGCACGAGTTGCCCTCGCGCTCGTCGTACTTGGCCATGAACGTGAGGCTCATGCCCTGCTGGGCGGCGATCTCCTTGGCGCCCGGTCTTGTAGACGCCGTGCTCGTCGCAGGTGGCGAGCGCGTCGCGGTAGCGGAACACGATCTCGTGCTGGCCGAGGTTGCACTCGCCCTTCGCCGACTCGACGTACAGGCCGGCGCCGGTCATGTCGTTGCGGATGCGCGCGCAGCAGCGGCTCGATCCGCGACGGTGCCGAGCAGGAGTAGTCGACGTTGTACTGGTTGGCCGGCTTCAGGTCCGCGTAGCGCTTGGCCCACGCCTCCTCGTAGGTGTCGCGGAAGACGATGAACTCCAGCTCGGTGCCGGCGTGCGCGGTCGAGGCCCGAGCGCGGCGAGCCGGTCGAGCTGGCCGCGCAGCACCTGGCGCGGGCGAGGCGACGACGGGCGAGCCGTCCTGCCACAGCACGTCGCACAGCACCATCGCCGTGCCCTCCTGCCACGGCAGCAGCCGCAGCGTCGACAGGTCGGGCCGCAGGACGAAGTCGCCGTACCCGGCCGACCACGACGACATGGCGTAGCCCGTCGACGGTGTTCATCTCGACGTCGACGGCCAGCAGGTAGTTGCACGCCTCGGTGTCGTGGGGCAGCACCTCGTCGAGGAAGTACTCGGCGCCGCACCGCTTGCCCTGCAGGCGTCCCTGCATGTCGGTCATGGCGACGACCACGGTGTCGATCGAGCCGTCGTCCACCAGCGCGCGCAGCTGCTCCAGGGTGAGCAGCCCGGGACGCCGCCCCTCGTCGGAGCCGGTCACCGCAGGTCCTTCTCGGCCTCGGCCACGGCGGCGAACTCCTCCTCCGGCGCGTTCGAGACCAGGTGGTGCCGGCTGTAGAACCAGAAGTACGCGAGCGCCGCGACGAAGATGGCGGCGGTGATGCCCGCGGCCCGGACGTCGACGAAGAACGTGGCGACGACGGCGCACACGGCCAGGACGAGCGCGATGCCGGTGGTGACCGTGCCTCCTGGGGTCCGGTACGGCCGCTCGAGGCCGGGCTCGCGGCGGCGCAGCACGATGTGGGACACCATCAGCAGCACGTACGAGACGGTCGCCCCGAAGACGGCGATGTTGATGAGCAGCGCGCCGTCCTTGGTGATGCCGGCCAGCAGCAGGCCCACGGCTCCGGGGACGATGAGCGCCAGGTAGGGCGTCTTGCGGCTGCTGGTCACCGACAGCGCGCGGGGCAGGTAGCCCGCGCGGGAGAGCGCGAACAGCTGGCGGGAGTAGGCGAACACGATCGAGAAGAAGCTCGCCACGAGGCCGGCGAGGCCGGCGTAGTTGACGAAGGTCGACACGGCCGTCGACCCGCCGGCAGCCGTCTCGAGCGCGAGGGGCAGCGGGTTGTCGGACTCCTGGATCACCGAGGACCCGGCCCCGCCGGGTGCCGCGAACAGGATGAGGGCGGCGAACACGAGCAGCACGAGCATCGCGGCGATGATGCCCTTGGGCATGTCCCTCTTCGGGTCGCGGGCCTCCTCGGCGGCCAGCGGGACGCCCTCGACGGCGAGGAAGAACCAGATGCCGTAGACGAACGAGGCGAGGACGCCGGCGATCCCGAACGGGATGAAGGAGTTGGCCCCGGCCGCGTCGGTGGCGCGATGTCGAGCAGGTTGCCCGGGTCGAAGTGCGGCAGCATGCCGATCACGAAGGCCAGGAGGGCCACCACCGCGATGGCGGTGATCACGAACATCACCTTGAGGGCCTCGCCCACGCCGTAGAGGTGGATGCCGATGAAGATGACGTAGCACGCCAGGTAGACCGGCCAGCCGCTGGTGAGACCGAACAGCCCGAGCGCCTCGACGTACCCGCCGATGAACACCGCGATCGCACCGGGCGCGATGGCGTACTCGATGAGGATCGCTGTGCCCGTGGCGAATCCGCCGAGCGGCCCGAGCGCGCGGCGGGCGAAGCCGTAGCCGGCTCCGGCGACCGGCAGGGCGCTGGCCATCTCGGCCAGCCCGAACACCATGCAGGTGTACATGACGGCCATCAGGACGGTCGCGATGAGCAGCCCGCCCCAGCCACCGGTGGAGAGGCCGAAGTTCCAGCCGGCGAAGTCGCCGGAGATCACGTAGGCGACGCCGAGGCCGGCGAGCAGCAGCCAGCCGGCCGCGCCCTTCTGCAGCTGGCGCTTCTCGAGGTAGTCGTCCCCCATCCGCTCGTACTCGACGCCGGACTGCCTGCGCTGCTGCTCCACGAGCGACTCCCATCGGCGGGGCACGTCCAATGGTCTGGGACCAGACCATGACGTGACGAGGGGAAACGTACTCACGCTCGGGAGGCTGTCAAGGGTCCGCGGCCGCGACGGCGGTGGGCGCCGGGTGAACCCGGCGGTGACGAGGGAGCGGCCTAGGTCTCGTCGTTGATCCGCAGCGTCTGGAGCCGGCGTCCCGCGTACGCGGTGGCTGCCACGGTGACGACCACGAGCAGCGTCACGCCGGTGCCGAACCCGACGGCGGCGTCGAGGCCGATCCGCTCGGCGGAGTCGCCGAGCAGCTGCTCGACGACCGACAGCGACCACTGCTGGATGCTCAGCGCCTGCGCGCCCGGGACGAGCCCGCCGATGAGCGACTCCCAGATGAGCGCGTAGATCAGGCCGATGACGACCGCGTTGCGGGTGATCACGGCCAGGAGCAGGAACACCGCGCAGTAGGCGATGCCGGCCGCGAGGGCGCCGACCGCGAAGGCGATCGCGACGGTGCCGACCTCGCCGGTCAGCACGACGCCGGCGACCGCCACGGGTAGCACGCCGAAGACGACGACCACCCCGACCGCGACGACCAGCTTCGTCACCACGATCGAGTACCGGTTCAGCGGCTTGGACAGCAGGTAGACGATCGACCCCTCGTCGATCTCCGGACCGATCGAGCCGGTGCCTGCCACCAGCCCCAGCAACGGCATCAGGATGGCGATCCCGAAGGCGCCGAGCAGGTCCGGCGCGAGCGACCCGGCGAGCTCGCGCTCGATCTCGTCGTCCATCCCGGCGAGGAGCCGTGCGAGGACGCACAGCCCGAGCAGTGCCAGCGGCAGCAGCATCAGGACGAGGGTCCGCTTGCGGCCGAGCAGGCTGCGGCGGGTCAGCGCCGCGACGGTGGCGTTCACCGCGACACCAGGTAGGAGAAGACGCTCTCGAGCGACTCGTCGGCGGGCCGGACCTCGAGCAGCCGGACGCCGTGCCGCGAGGCGACCTGGGGGAGGGCGTGGACGAAGGCGTGGAAGTCGGTGGCCTGCACCTGCACCGTGCTGCCTCCTGCGGCGTCGGTGACGAGCTCGACGCCCGAGACGCTGGGCTCGGCGATCACGGCCGAGGCCAGGGCGCGGTCGTCGCTGGACCGGAGCGTGTACTGGTGCGGCCGCTGCGTCATCAGCCGCCGGATCTCGCGGAAGTCGCCCGAGGCGGCGTGCCGTCCGGCGACCATCACCTCGATCCGTCCGGCGATCTGCTCGACCTCCTCGAGGATGTGCGAGCTGAACAGGATCGTGCGCCCCTGCGTCCCCGAGCTCGTCCAGCAGGGTCATCAGGTGCATCCGCTGCCGCGGGTCCATCCCGTTGAACGGCTCGTCGAGCAGCAGCACCGTGGGGTCGTGCACGATCGCGGTCGCCATCTTGATCCGCTGCTTCATCCCCTTGGAGTACGTGCGGATGTCGCGGTCCTGCGGCCCGGCCATCTCCACCGTGGCGATCGCGCGCCGGGCCGCGCCCTCGGGGTCGCGCAGCTTGTGCAGGCGGGCGTTGGCCAGGACGAAGTTCCAGCCGGTGACGGCGTCGTACATCTCCTCGCGCTCGGGCACCAGCCCGACCTCGCGGTAGATCTCCGGGTCGCGGTACAGCGGCCGGCCGTCGAGGGTCACGGTGCCCGCGGACGGCGCGAGGAAGCCGGCCATCATGTTGATCAGCGTCGACTTGCCGGCGCCGTTCGGGCCGAGCAGGCCGGTGACCCCGGCGTCCAGGCGCATGGTGACGTCGTTGACGGCGACGACGTTGCCGTACCAGCGCGAGACCTGCGCCAGCTCCACCGACGCTCACGACAGCGCCTTCCGGTAGCGCGCCACCAGGGCGAGGTAGCTGCCGACCACGATGGCCAGCGTCACGGCGACGAACACCGCGGCTCCGACGGCACCGGGCGGGCCGGAACCGACCGACGGCACGGCGCCCAGGACGCCGCTGACCACGCCGTCGACCAGCGTGTAGGGCGAGATGAGGCCGGAGTAGCCGGAGAAGGTCTCGTTGCCGAACTCCGACGCGAGCCCGCCGACCGCGGCCTGCAGACCCGACAGGACGAGCAGCACCGCCACGACGGCCGCCACGCCCAGCCCGCGGCGCGGCGTCATCGCGGCGACGACGAGGCCGATGCCGCCGAGCACCAGCGCGTAGATCGCGGCCCCGGCCATCGCCCGCAGGTAGTCGGGCAGCTGGTCACCGAGCGGCAGCTCGGCCAGCAGCGCGGCGGCGAGCAGGAGCGTGAGCGGCAGCGCGATGAGGAGGAAGAGGGCGACGGCCATCCCCGCGTACTTGGCCTGCACGTACTGCTGGCGGCTGAGCGGGCGGGAGAAGTAGAGCGGCACGACCCGGAAGCGCAGGTCGCGCGACATCACCGCGGGGGACTGCGCGCCGAGGAAGATCGTGACCGCGACCTGCAGCAGGATCACGTACTCGGTGTACCGGATGGGCAGCTCGGTGGCGCCGAGCGCGCCGGTGACGATGCCCGATGACGGCGGCCGGCAGCACCATCACCGCCAGGAGCAGGAACGGCATGATCTTCGACCGGGCGGAGCGGCCCAGACCGTAGGCGCCGCGCAGGGTCTCGACGAACAGCGAGCGCCGGACGTAGGACGTCCCCAGCCGCGGGCCGTCGTAGTGCCGGTAGCCGATGTCGTGGATGGCGCCCGCGGGCGTCGCCGGTGCGCCCTCAGCCACGACCGCCTCCGGCCGGGGCGTCCGGCGAAGATCTCCGTCATCCGGTGCCGCTGGCGCTCCACGCGCACGAGGCCGAGGCCGAGCTCCGCGACGGCGTCGCGGACGAGGTCGTAGGCGCCCGGGTCGCCGACGTCGACGTGCAGCAGGGCCCCCTCGCGGTGGACGGCGACGCCGGCACGGTCCAGGTGCTGCCGCAGCACCTCGACGTCGCCGAGGACCTCGACGCTGACCACCGGGGTCTGCGCGGTGACGGCGGCGGTGGTGGAGTGCCGCAGCAGCCGGCCGCCGTCGATCACCACGATCCCGTCGCAGACGCGCTCGAGCTCCCCGAGCAGGTGCGAGGTGACGATCACCGAGATGCCGAAGTCCGAGCCGATCCGGCGGATGAGCTCCAGCATGTCGTCGCGCCCGGCGGGGTCGAGCCCGTTCGTCGGCTCGTCGAGCAGGACCAGCGCCGGGTCGTGCACCAGGGCCTGGGCGAGCTTGACCCGCTGCCGCATCCCGGTGGAGTAGCCGCCCATCGGCCGGTACCGCTCCTCGTAGAGACCGACGTGCCGCAGCGTGTCGGCGGCCCGTTCGCGCGCGGCCGTCGTGGGCAGGCCCGACATCCGGCCCATGTGCACGACGAACTCCGTGGCGGACACGTCCGGCGGCAGGCAGTCGTGCTCGGGCATGTAGCCGACGCGCTCGCGGATCGCAGGCCCGTCGGTCGCGACGTCGTGGCCGAGGACGGCGGCCGTGCCCGCGGTCGCCGGGAGCAGGCCCAGCAGGATCTTCAGGAGCGTGGACTTGCCCGCGCCGTTGGCGCCGACGAGTCCGGTCACGCCGGGCTGCACGTCGACGGTCAGGTCCTCGACGGCGGTCACCGAGCCGAAGCGCTTGGTGAGGCCCTCCGTCCGGATCAGCGGCACCTCCATGCGGGCACCGTAGGGGCACGGCACCGGGCCGTGGGGGACCTCGACGACGAACGGCGGATCCTCCACCGCATCTGCACACCGTCGCCCGCACGGTGCCTCAGGTGCCTGCGGCGGCGGCGAAGGTGGTGGTGGTGACCATGGCCTCGAGCTCGTCGACGGCGGCGGGGTCGGTGCTGGGGTGGTGGGAGGCGTCGAAGACGATGCGGTGGCCGTCGACGTCGACGACCCAGATCCTGTCGACCTGGCCTCGTCGCTGCTGGTAGCGGCCGGGCCACAGGTAGAAGCCCCGGTCGGGGCAGGTGCTCAGGTCGGCCTCGGCGGGGACGGTGAGCTCGAGGTAGAGCCCGTCGTAGCCGCCGACGGTGACCGGGACGGGTGCGGAGGTGGCGGTGCGTCCTCGTTGGGCGGCCAGGGCGCCGGCCAGGTCGGCCACGGTCGGACCGACGGCCTGGTAGGCGTCGCTGCCCTGGCAGGGGTCGGTGTAGACGCTCTTGACGTCCCAGATCCAGAGGTAGCGGTCGAAGTCGGCGGTGCGGACCCCGGTGCCGCTCCCGATGCGCTCGTAGCCCTCGGGGACCGTCAGGACGGGGGACAGCGGGGCGGGGGTGGGGGCGTTGTCGATCGAGACCAGGTAGCGGCCCGGATCCAGCGGCGGGGCCTCCACGACCCGCTCCAGCGACAGCACCTCGCCGACCTCCGAGGTCTCCGCGGGCGCGATCGGGGCGGAGTCGCCCTCGACCGTGCCGAGGCGGCTCGCCGCCCCGGCGACCACGGCCACGACCACCAGGGTGACGACCCCCGTCGCAGCGGCCCGTCCGCGGCGGCGGCGACGGACGCCGGTGATGATCGCGTCGGTTCGGTCGATCAACGGGTTCGGAGCGTGGCTCGCCCGCTCGTCGTGCAGGAGCTGCTCGAGGTTCATGCCGGCTCCCGTCCGAGAGACGGAGCGAGGCGCGCAGCCAGGGACGCGTTGGCGTCGTGGAGGTGCCGCTTGACGGTCCCGGGAGTGACGGCGAGGTCATCGGCGATCTGCACGACGGTGAGGTCCTCGTAGTAGCGCAGGACCACGCACGCGCGCTGCCTCGGCGGAAGCGTGGCGAGGGCCGCGGCGAGGTCGAGGCGGTCCGGGATCGCGCGCTCGGGTCCTGCGGTCGAGACCTGGCCGCCGAGCAGGTGCCGGACCGCCACCCAGCGCTGCCGACGTCGACAGCCGTCGAGGAAGAGGTTCAGGACCGTCCGGCGGACGTAGGCCTCGGCGTTCTCGATCGCCGTCGCGTCTGCGGGCCGGCCACCTGGCGGCCGTCGTGTCGCCGAGAACACGCGGATGAGAGCCTCCTGCACCAGGTCCTCCGCCTCACGTTGGTCACCGCAGAGCAGCCGGGCGTACCGCACCAGCAGTCCCCCGCGGAACCGCACGAGGTCCGTCAGCGCAGGCTCCCAGGCGTCCACCGCGGTCCTCCCCTCCTCAGGGCTGTCACGAGGTAGGACGTCCCGGAGGGACCGAACGTTGAGTGGTTGCCCGTCCTCGCGTCAGGCGGGCCCGCGCCGAGGGGCAGCGGTCGTCCTCGGTGGCACCCGCGGCCCGCCGGTCGTGCGTCCAGCGCCCAACCGTCCTCCCGCCCGGAGAGGGGGTCAAGGGTGGTTCGACGCCGACAGCACGAGGTCCGCCGCGGCCGCCGGACCGGCGCCCCCGACCACGTCCAGCCGCCTGCTGGTCCCCACCAGGCCAGGCGCGTACCGTTGCGGCGAGCGCCTGCCCAGCCCCCGCAGGAGCCCGCCACGCCGGAAGGCCGACGATGAGCGAACACGAGATCAGCGGTGACGTGCACCTGACCCGCCGGGACGGCAGCGCCGTCTCGCCCGGGCACCTGGAGGAGGTCCGCCGGGAGGCACGCCGTGACTGCGCCCAGATGATGTCCGACCCGGACGGCCCGCTGCTGGTCGGCCTGCGCGACGAGACCCCCGATGACGGCTTCCCGCCGCGGTAGCCGAGGCGGACCCCGGCTCGACGCCGACCGCCGCCGGTCTCGACGGCGCCGGACGCCGGGCGCGCGACGACGCGCACACCGTTCTCCATCCGGGTGAACCCGGACGCGCACCCCTCAAGGTCACGGCGTCGTGCGCCGTTGCGTCGAGGTGCCCGTGTGCGGCACCTCGACGAGGAGGACGGGCGTGGCGGTGCAGGACGAGGCTCGGTGGCGGGACCGGCGGGTGCTCGCTCTGGGAGTTCGCGCGTGCATCGCACTCGCTCCGGTGCTGGCTGCGGTGCTGGCGGTGCAGGCGGCCAACGTGGTCTTCACGCCGCGGAGCTGGACGCTGGGGCAGGAGCTGCTGTTCATGGCACCCCTGGCCCTTGGCGCCGCGCTCGTCACGGAGCGAGCCCTGCGCCGCTTCCTCCCGCTGGCCATGCTGCTGCGGATGGACATGGCCTTCCCGGGTCGTGCACCGTCCCGCTTCGCCGTCGCCCGCAAGGCTCGTAGCCAGGACCAGCTCATGGCCATGCTGGCCGAGCGGGACGCGGGTCCCCAGCAGGCCGCACACGCGATGATGACCCTGCTGGCGGCTCTGGCGGGGCACGACCGGCGCACCCGGGGCCACAGCGAGCGCACCCGGGTGCTGGCCGACGTCCTCGGTGCCGAGCTGAAGCTGACCCGGCACGACCGGGACCGACTCCGCTGGGCCGCGTTGCTGCACGACATCGGCAAGCTCGAGATCGCGCCGAGGATCCTCAACAAGCCCTCACCGCTGGACCAGTCGGAGTGGCGACGGATGCAGCTGCATCCCGAGCACGGCGTCGAGCTCACGTCCGCGCTGGCGGGCTGGCTCGGGCTCGTGGGCCGACGGGATCCTGCACCACCACGAGAAGTTCGACGGCTCGGGCTACCCGTGCGGCATCGCAGGACAGGAGATCTCGCTCGCCGGCCGGGTCATCTCGGTCGTCGACGCCTACGAGAGCATGACGGCGGCGCGCCCGTACCAGAAGGCGCGTGCGACACGAGAAGCGCGGCAGGAACTGGTCCGTTGTGCCGGAACGCACTTCGACCCAGACGTGGTCCGTGCCTTCCTCGCCATCTCGATGCCGCGCCTCCTCTGGGCCACCGGGGCACTGGCCCTCCTGACGCACCTGCCCTACATGCGCGACCTGCAGCTGATCGGCCAGCAGGCGACCTCCGTCGCCGGCGCGCAGGTCGCCACGGCAGCCGGGGTGACGGCGATGGCGGTGAGCGCCTCGGCGGTCCCGGCATGGACCGCGCACGATCCCGTCCCCGCCCCGACGTCGGTCCAGATCCAGGCGGCCGCAGAGCTCCCCGTCGCCGCGGTCACCGCCGCCCCGGACGACGTGGACGTCGCGCTGCCCGCGTCTCGCGGCGTCGCACCGGTGGCGACCGATCGGCACCGTGGTCGGTCCGACCGTCGAGAACGTCTCCGCCGTCGCAGATCCCGTACCTGCCTCTGTCGCGCAGGCGCCGACGAGAACGAGCCCGGCAAGGACAAGGCCGGCAAGGACAAGCCCGGCAAGGACAAGCCCGACAAGGACAAGCCCGACAAGGACAAGCCCGACAAGGACAAGCCCGACAAGACAAGCCCGACAAGGACAAGCCCGGCAAGGACAAGCCCGGCAAGGACAAGCCCGACAAGGACAAGCCCCGGAAGTCCACCAAGGACACGGTCGCCAAGGACGAGAAGTCGGGCAAGGACTGAGGCGGTTCCCGGCGGGTGTGGGAGGCCACGTGACGGACGAGCTGTCGAGGCTCCACCCGGCGGCCGCCTGCTGACCGTGCAGCGTCGCGGACCCCCGGGCCGGGGTGGGTAGCCTGCGCCGGGTGAGCATCAGGCTGGAGAACGTCGGCATCGCCGTGCGCGACCTCGAGGCGACCATCGCCTTCTTCACCGACCTCGGACTTACCGTCCTCGGCCGCGACACGGTCAGCGGCGAGTGGACCGACACCGCCGTCGGGCTCGACGGCAACCACGCGAAGATCGCGATGCTCCAGACCCCGGACGGCCGGGGCCGGCTCGAGCTGTTCGAGTACCTCCACCCGGAGGCGATCGAGACCGAGCCCACCCTCCCGAACGAGATCGGGATGCACCGCGTGCTGTTCGCCGTCGACGACATCGACGAGGCGCTGGCGACCGCTGCTCGGCACGGCTGCCACCCGCTCCGCGGCGTCGCCACCTACGAGGACCTCTACAAGCTCACCTACGTGCGTGGTCCCAGCGGGATCCTCGTGATGTTCGCCGAGTCGCTGAGGAAGGACTGACGGCTGCTGCGCGTCCTGCAGTCAGCCGTTCCCCGAACGCGGGTCCGAGCCACGGGGCTCGCCGCCGAACCCGGTCGCCCGGATCACCCTCGCTGGGACTCCTCCGACGATCGTGTGCGCGGGGACGTCCTTGGTCACGACCGCGCCCGCGCCGACGATCGCGCCGTCGCCGACCGTCACGCCGGGCAGGACGGTGACCGAGGCGCCGAGCCACACGTCGCGGCCGAGCACCACCGGCGAGGGCAGCATGTCGGCCCGCCGGTCCGGGTCCACCGCGTGGTTCAGGGTCGTCAGGGTGCTGCCGTGGCCGATCAGCGTGCCGTCCCCGATCGTGATCCCACCGGTGTCCTGGAAGCGGCAGCCCATGTTGATGAACACCCCCCTGCCGAGGGTCAGGTTCCGACCGAACTCGCTGTAGAACGGCGGGAAGACGGTGACCGACTCGTCGACCGGCCGGCCGGTGAGCCGCGCCAGCAGCGCGCGCACCTCGTCGGGGGTCCGGTAGCCGGTGTTCAGCTCGCCCACGACCCGCAGCGCCTCCTGTCGCGGCGCCGTGCAGGAAGGCGTGCACCTCGGAGCCGCCTTCGATCACCGATCCCCGCCGCACGTGCTCGAGGAAGGTCGGGAGGTCCATCGTCATCGTCCTGTCTCCGCGCGTCCGTCGATCCGGCGAGCGGTCTCGTTGGTCAGTGGTTCTCGATGACGGCGGTGACCGAGCCGTCCAGCGCCGCGATCCGCGCGGCGGCGTCGCCGTCGAGCCTCCCGAGGACGACGATGCCGGGGAAGAAGGACTGGTCCCCGTAGTAGAGCACCAGGTCGTTCCCAGGGGCGTAGTAGCCGACGTCGCCGGCGTCCGGGTCGGCGCCCTCCGGCTGGCCCTCGAGCGAGAGGGGCGACGGGAGGCGGCCGGTCTTCTCCACGCCGCCGTGGTCACGCATCTCGACCGTCGCCGGCAGCTGCGCCACCAGGTCGCGGGCGGCGGCGCTGTCGACGAGCGTGGCCGAGAACGCCTGCCCGTCGACCGTGATCGTGATGTCCACGGTGTCCTCCTCGGTGGTCTGCGGTCCCCGGCCGGTCACCGACGGTGGCTCGACGGCCATCGCGGTGCCGGCGGTCGACGAGCCGGCCGGTTCACCCGGCCCGCCCTCCTGCGTCCCGACGACGCTGCACGCGGAGGTCGCCCCCGTCACCACCAGGGCGGTCACCAGCAGCAGGCGGCCTGCGGCCGATCTCGCACCCACCTCAGGCCCGGCCGTGCTCGTCGTCCGTCACGTGGTCGAGCCACGTCACGACACGGTCGGCGGTCGCGCCGTGCCAGTGCTGCTCGCCGGGTTCGACGACCACCCGGTCCGCAGGTCCCGGAGCGGTCCGGCTACCGCCGGGGGTGAGTCGCATCGTTCCTTCTCGCCTTCTGCCGGTCGCCGGCGCCGTGGTGGGGCGGTGGCGTGGGTCAGTGGGTGAGCAGCACCTTGGTGGCCCGGCGCTGGTCCATCGCGCGGTAGCCCTCGGCGGCGTCCTCGAGGGGGAGGGTGAGGTCGAAGACCCTTCCGGGGTCGATCTCGCGGTCCCAGATGCGCCGGATCAGGTCGGGCAGGAACCGGCGGACCGGTGCGGGGCCGCCGTGCAGGTGGACGCCGGAGAAGAACAGCTCCAGACCGTCGAGCGAGACGTCGTGGGAGACACCGACGTAGCCGACGTGGCCGCCCGCCCGGGTGGCCTGGATGGCCTGGGTCATCGACTCCTGGGTGCCGACCGCTTCGATGGTGCTGTGCGCGCCGAGCCCGTCGTCGGCGGCGAGAAGGTGGCGTTCGTCGGCATGACGCTCGAGAACACCCCCGAGATCGTCACGCCGTCCGGCGTCGCCGGCCTCGAGTTCCGCGACGAGGCCGACACCGTCAATCGGCTGGTGCCCGAGCTCAAGCGCCGCGGCGCGGAGACGATCATCGTCGTCGTCCACGAGGGCGGCGCCCAGACGGGCACGTACAACGAATGCAACGGCATCGCCGGCGCGATCGTCGACATCGTCAACCGCACCGACGACGAGGTCGACGCGTTCATCACCGGCCACACCCACCAGGCCTACAACTGCGTCATCGACGGGCGCGTCGTGACGAGCGCGAGCTCCTTCGGGCGCGTGCTGACCGACCTCGACCTGACGATCGATCGCCGCGGCGGCGAGGCGACGACGATCAAGGCCAACAACCTCGTCGTCACGCGCGACGTCGCCAAGGATCCGGCGCAGACGGCGATCCTCGAGGAGTACCGCACGTTCGCCGCCCCGATCGCCGGGCGCGTCATCGGCTCGACGAGCGCGGCGATCACGCGCGCCCCGACGCCCGCGGGCGCGTCGGCGCTCGGCGAGGTGATCGCCGACTCGCAGCTCGAGGCCACGGCGCCGGCCGGATTCGGCGCGGCGAAGATCGCGTTCATGAACCCCGGCGGCATCCGCACCGACCTCGACGCCGGGCCCGTGACATACGAGGAGATCTTCACGGTGCAGCCGTTCGGCAACAGCCTCGTGACGCTGACGCTGACCGGCGCGCAGATCGAGCGCGTGCTCGAGCAGCAGTTCCAGAGTCCGACGCTGACCCGGATCCTGCAGCCGTCACGCGGCTTCACCTACGCCTATGACCTGTCGCAGCCGATCGGCGCGCGCGTCCACCCCGCGTCGATCAAGCTCGACGGCGTCACGCTCGATCCGCTGGCGTCCCACCGCGTCACCGTGAACAACTTCCTCGCCGACGGCGGGGATGGATTCACGGTCCTGAGGGAGGGCACGAACCGCCTCGGCGGGGCCGTCGACCTCGACGCGCTGGAGGCGTACTTCGTCGCCCACTCGCCGGTCGCTCCGGGGCCGCGCGACCGCATCGCGCTGGTCCCCTGAGCGGCGGGGCCGCGGCTCAGGCCGCGGCCCGCAGCTCGCTCGGATCGCTCGCCGAGCGCAGGAACAGCAGGGCCGCGGCGGTCGTCAGCAGCATCACCAGCAACGAGCCGCCGACGAGCAGGCCGAGCTCGGCCCACGGCACCGGCACATCGACGGACACGATGTGCGTGCCCGGGCCACCGGTCGCCAGCGGCTCGAGCGGTCCCTCGACGGTCGTTCCGAAGACGCCGCGCGCGGCCAGGATGCCGGTGGCGGCGGCGAGGATCACGCCGGGGATCAGCGGCAGCAGCGTCTCGGCCAGCGCCGCGCGGGCGAGCACGCCGCGCGGCGTCCCGCTCGCGGCCAGCGACGCATAGCTGCGCCGGCGCGTGACGATCCCCTCGGCGGCGTTGACGAGCAGCCCGGCGGCGGCGATCGCCAGCGCGATGGCGATCGCGAGGTCGATCAGGTCGAACGTGCTCGCGTAGAAGTCCTCGCTGGTGTTCGTCGACAGCAGGACGTTGACGCGCGTGCCCTCGACGATCGCGCCGATCAGCACGGCCAGCAGGACCGCCGAGCTCGTCCGGCTGGCCGACAGCGGTAGCGCGATCATCCGGCGGCTGGCGATCAGCAGCCACGGCCGCCGCGTGCGCGGGGCCAGCAGGCGGCCGATCGTCGCGGCGACCGATGCCGTTCCGAGGATCAGGCCCCCCGCGGCGAGCGCGAACAGCACGAGGAAGATGAGCGCGCTGAGCGGTGCCGCCGTGCGCTGCAGCTCGAGCAGCTCGATCAACGCGGCGAACGTCGCCATGCCGGCGGCGCCGGCGGCCAGCAGGACGGCCGGCAGCACGCGCGCCGGCGTCGGGCGCGGCGCGCGCAGGACGCCGAACGGGGTGATCGCGACGCGGCGCAGGGCGATCGCGCTGAACAGCGCGCCGAGCGCGGGCAGCCCGGCGACGACCGCCAGCAGCGCCCACCACGGCGGCAGGACGTCGGTCGGCAGCACGAGCTCCGGCGGCGTCGCGCTCGCCGGGTCCAGCAGCCGGCGACCGACGAGGTAGGCCGCGAGGCCGGCGAGCGCGCCGACGGCGGCGGAGAGCCCGGACTCGACCGCCGCGATCCTCGACACGTCGGCGGGCGTGGCGCCCGCCATCCGCAGCGACGCGAGACGGCGGTCGCGACCCGGCGCGCCGATCCGGCTGCACTGGCCGACGAAGACCAGCAGCGGGATCCCGAGCAGCGCGAACGTGATGATCACGCCGGTGTGCAGGCCCTGCTGATCGAGCAGATCGCTGGAGTACGGCCCGTCGCCGGGGCCGATGAAGGCGACGGTCAGCGCGCACAGCAGCGCGACCGCGCCGAGCGCCGCGCCGAGCGCCGTCATGACGATCCGCAGCGTGTCCGAGCGCCCGCCGGAGACGGCGAGGCGCAGCAGCGTCGCGGGCCTCATGACACGCGCCCGTCGCGGACGACGATCTCGCGGTCGCCGTAGGAGGCGACGCGGGCGTCGTGGGTGACGAGCAGGACGGCGGTGCCGGCGTCGCGCGCGACGCGCGTCAGCTCGGTCATCACCGCCTCGCCGGCGAGGGTGTCCAGCGCGCCCGTCGGCTCGTCGGCGAACAACACGGCCGGCTCGCCGACGAGCGCGCGAGCGACGGCGACGCGCTGGCTCTGTCCGCCGGACATCTCGCTCGGGCGCTGGTCGGCGAGCTGCTCGACGCCGAAGCGCGCGAGCCACTTGCGCGCGGCGGCCTGCGCCGGCCTGCGGCGCGCGCCGGCCAGCAGCAGCGGCAGCGCGACGTTCTCGGCGGCGGTCATCTCCGCGATCAGCTGCCCGAACTGAAACAGCACGCCGAACTCGCGCCGGCGCAGCGCCGAGCGCGCGGTCTCGCTCTCGGCGTCGATCCGGCGCCCGCCGAAGTGGACCTCGCCGGAGTCGGGGCGCAGCACGCCCGCAAGGCACAGCAGCAGCGTCGACTTGCCCGACCCCGAAGGGCCGGTGACGGCCAGGATCTCGCCGCGGCGAAGCTCGAGGGTGACGCCGCGCAGGGCCTGCGAGCTGCCGTAGCTCTTGACCAGCGCGCGGCCGGACAGCACCACCGCCTCGTGCCCGGCCTCGGGGAGGATGTCGGCGGTCGGGGCGGTCATCGGGCTGGGCACGGGTTGATCTCCTTGTCGAGGTCGGCGACGCGGTCCATCGCCGCGTCGATCCAGCGCAGGTCGGCGTCGAGGTGCGTGAGGGCGTAGTCGGCGGCGAGCACCTCGACCAGCGAGGTTGCGTCGTCGCTCTTCAGGCGGGTGTACTCGCGCATGCGCCGCAGGTGCGCGTCGCGCTGGCGGCGCAGGTAGTCCTGCGCGAGCGCCTCGTCGGCGGTCAGCAGGGCGAGGGTCACCTTGACCGACAGCGGGTTCGAGACGAACGGCGACGGGGCCTCGACCTCCGCCAGCCAGCGGTCGAGCTCGGCGCGGCCGGCGTCGGTCAGCGTGTAGGGGGTGCGCTGCGGTCCGGCCGCCTTGACGCCCGACTCGGCATCGACGAGGCCGCGCTTGCGCAGACGCTCGAGCGTCGCGTAGACCTGGCCGAAGGCGAGCGGGCGGGCCGCAGGGAAGCGCGCGTCGTGCTCGCGCTTGAGCTCATAGCCGTGGCGCTCACCGTCGGCGAGCAGTCCCAGGAGCACGTGGCCGGTCGACATGCCACAGCACTATACACAGGGTGAATAGCTAGCCTCGGCCGCGTCGAAGCTCCGGCTTGACGTCGATCACCGGCGTGCCGTCGATCGCCTCGAGCTCGCTGACACGCACGCGCGGGCCGTCGATCGCGAGGATCCGGCACGGGTGCAGGCCGACGGGGTTCGGCCGCGCGGGAGAGCGGGTGCTGAAGACGCCCTGAATCGGATTGGCGGGGTCGCCGCGCGGATGCACGCGCCGCACCTCGCGGTCGGCGCGGTCCAGCCACGTCAGCACGACGATCTCATCCCCCACGCGCAGGCCGTCGAGGGCCTCCAGCATCGCCGGATGAAACTCGAGCCAGGCCTCCGGCGCACCCTCGTGCGCCTGCTTGGGCGCCGAGTCGACGTCGGCGAGGCTCGAGCGCACCGTCGCGACCGGTCGCAGCTCGAAGCGTGCGTCGTTCATGCCGGCGGGGCGGGCGCGGAGCCCATGGAGCGACCAGGGGTTGGGCGAATACCGTCAAGCATGCTGACGCAATTCGCCCGACCCCGCCACGAGGCGACTGCGATCGAGCGATGCTCGCTGCGACCGCGCCGTCCGATGGAGCTGAGGGGGCTCGAACCCCTGACCTTCGCGCTGCCAGCGCGACGCTCTCCCAGCTGAGCTACAGCCCCAGGCCCGGCCATCTTAACACCGCGGGCACGGCGGGCCGCGCGGTCAGCTCCTTCGGTGCGAGGCGGGGCGTGGGATGAACTCCGGCACGTCCAGCGCCGGCGAGCGCTCGACGGGCTCGGGAGCGGCCGCCAGCGACGGCGCCGACCCGATGCCCTCCCAGCGCGACGGGTCGGCGTCGTCCAGGCGCGACGTGAGCTCCGCGTGCGCGAGGCGGATGTCGCGCAGCAGGCGCTCGGCGTTGGCGCGCAGCGAGTCGCCGAGCTCACGCAGGTTGGTGGTGATCTCCTCGCCGTCGCGCAGGACGTCGCGCGCCACGGCGCGCGCCTCGGCCAGCAGCTCGCGCGCCTGCGCCGCCCCCTTGTCGCGCGCGGCCTGGGCGTACTGCGCGGCCTCCCCGCGCAGCTCCATCGCCTCGTCCTCGGCGGCCTGCACGCGCATCGCTGCGGCACGGTCGGCCTCGGCGATGCGCTCGTTGGCGCGGCGCTCCGCCTCGGCGCGCAGCTCCTCGGCCGCCCGCTCGGCGACGGCCACGATCTCGGCCACGCGCGGAGCCGCCGAGGCGAGCTCGCCGGCCGGCGGTCGCGGCGCCTGCTTGCGCGCGGGCTTGTCGGTCATCGCCCGATGGTAGGCAGGTGCCGGCGCTCGCCCGGCAAGAACGCGACCAGCCGGGCGCGCCGCCGCGTGAGGCATCCTGCGTGGGTGCCCCCGATCGCGAAGGTCGAGCCGATCACGACGGCTCGCGCGCTGCGCGGGCCGTTCGACTACCTGCGCCCGGAGGGGGTGGGCGTCGGGTCGGTGCTCGTCGTGCCGTTCGGCCATCGCGACGTCGTCGGCGTCGTCGTCGCCGTGGCCGACGAATCAGAGCTCGACGACGCGCGGCTCGTCGCCCCCCGCCGCGTGCTCGACCATGACCTGCCACCCGAGCTCGTCGATCTCGCGGGCTGGATGGCGCGCGAGTACTGCTCGACGCCGGCGCGCGCGCTGGCGCTCGTCTCGCCGCCGCCGGGCGCGCGGGCGAAGTTCGCATGGTGGGCCACCGCCACGGCGCTCTCGGACGCGGCGCCCGACGCGAGCGGCAGGCCGCTCTCCGGGCGCCAGCAGGCGCTGCTCGGAGCCCTGCGCGCCGGCGGTCCGCGGCCGGCCGCCGCGGATCTCGCGGCGCTGCGGCGCCTCGCCGACCGCGGGCTCGTGGCGCTCGAGCGCCGTGCCGTGCGCCGCCACGTCTCCCACGAGGCCGTCGGCGCGCGGCGCGCGCAGCCGCCGCCGCTGACGGGCGACCAGGCCCGTGCGCTGACCGAGATCGAGGACGAGCTCGATCGCGAGAACCCGGCGGCGCTGCTGCTGCACGGCGTGACCGGCTCGGGCAAGACCGAGATCTACCTGCGCGCGGCGGCGACCGCGCTCGAGCAGGGTCTCGGCGTGATCGTGCTCGTGCCCGAGATCGGCCTGACGCCGCAGATCGTCTCGCGCTTCGCCGATCGCTTCGGCGACACGATCGCGGTCCTGCACTCCAAGCTGTCGCCCGGCGAGCGTCACGACGAGTGGTCACGCCTGCGCAGCGGCGCCGCGCGCGTCTGCATCGGCCCGCGCTCGGCCGTCTTCGCGCCGATCGAGCGCCTCGGCCTGGTCGTCCTCGACGAGGAGCACGACGCCTCCTACAAGCACGAGGGCGATCCGCGCTACGACGCGCGCCACGTCGCCGCGCGGCGCGCGCGTCAGGCGGGCGCGCTGCTGCTGGCGGGCTCGGCGACGCCGCGCCCGGAGAGCGTCCACGCGCTGCGCCGAGTGCGCCTGCCCGCGCGCGTCGACGGCCAGGCGCTGCCGGCGGTGCGGATCGTCGACATGCGCGAGACCGCGGGGGCGCTTCACCCTGACACGAGCCACGCGCTCGTCGACTCGCCCAAGTCGATCGTGCTGCTCAACCGCCGCGGCTGGTCGAACTTCGTCGACTGCCGCTCCTGCGGGCATGCCTGGATGTGCCCGCAGTGCGACGTCGCGCTCGTGCTGCACCGCGCCGACGGCCGCCTGGCCTGCCATCACTGCGGCCACCGCGAGCGCATGCCCGCGCGCTGCACGCAGTGCGCCTCGATGTCGGTCGCGCGCCACGGCGCGGGCACCGAGCGCCTCGAGCACGACCTCGCGCAGATCGGCCACGAGGTCTTTCGCCTCGACGCCGACATCGCCGACGCCGGCGCCGTCCTGCGCCGCTTCGAGGCGGCGCCGCGCGGCATCCTGCTCGGCACGCAGATGGTCGCCAAGGGCCACGACTTCCCCGACGTCACGCTGGGCGTGGTCGTCGACGCCGACGGCACGCTGCGCTTTCCCGACTTTCGCGCCGAGGAGCGCACGTTCGCGCTCGTCACCCAGCTCGCCGGGCGCGCCGGGCGCGGCCCGGCCGGCGGGCGCGTGCTCGTGCAGACGCTGTCGCCGCAGGCGCCGTCGATCGTCGCGGCCGCGCACCACGACGCCGACGGCTTTCTGCGCGGCGAGCTCGCACGGCGCGAGGCGCTGAGCTACCCGCCGTTCTCGAACCTCATCCGGATCGTCTGCTCGGCTCCCGACGCCGTAGCGGTGCGCGCGGCGGCGCAGGCGCTGCGCGCGGCGCTCGGCGACGTCGCCGCGGCGCAGGTGCTGGGTCCTGCGCCGCTGTTTCGCCTGCGCGGGCGCGAGCGCGCGCAGCTCGTGATCAAGGCCGCCGAGCGCGCGGCGGCGGTGCGCGCGGCGGGCGCCGCCGTCGACGAGGTCGCGGCCGATCGCAGCCGCCGCGGCGTCGCCTACAGCGTCGACGTCGATCCGCAGTAGCCGCATCTACACTGGATCGATGGCCGTCACCGACGAGCAGGAGCCCGAGCCCGGCACCGAGGAAGAGGTCCCCGCTCCGCCGCCGCTCGATCCCGAGGTCCTCGCCCGCCGCCGCGCGGCGCTGGCCTACGTGCGCCAGCTCGGCGACCCGATCCTGCGCACGAAGGCCCGTCCCGTCGAGCGCTTCGACGACAAGCTGCGCGAGGAGGTCCGCGACATGCAGGGCCTGATGCACGACGCGCTCGGCATCGGCCTCGCGGCGCCGCAGGTCGGCATCTCGCACCGCCTGCTCGTCTACCGCGTCGAGCCCGACAGCCCGATCGTCGCGCTCGTCAACCCGGAGATCGAGTGGTCCAGCCGCGACGAGGAGATCAGCGAGGAGGGCTGCCTCAGCCTGCCGCTCGTCCACGTCGACGTCGAGCGGCCGATCGCGGTGCTCGTGCGCGCCCGCGACGAGCGCGGGGAGGAGCTCGTCGTCGAGGCTACGGGCCTCGAGGCGCGCGTCATCCAGCACGAGATCGACCACCTCGACGGCGTGCTGATCCTCGACCGCACGACGCGCGAGCAGCGCAAGACCGCGATGCGGGCGATGCGCGAGGCCGAGCAGGCCGCCGCGGCCCGCGCCTCGTAGACGATGCGCACCGTCTTCCTGGGCACGTCGGCGTTCGCCGCCGCGGTGCTGGCGCGCCTCGCCGAGACCGAGCACCGCCCGCAGCTCGTCGTCACCCGCCCCGACCGGCCCGCCGGGCGTGGCCGCAGGCTGCTCGCGCCGCCCGTCGCCGGCGCCGCGCGGGCGCTCGGCATCGAGCTCGACCAGCCCGACAGCGTCAACGGCGAAGCGGCGCGCGCGCGGATCGCCGCCGCAGCGCCCGAGGTGGTCTGCGTGTGCGCGTTCGGCGCGCTGCTCAAGGACCCGCTGCTGTCCGAGCACGAGCTGATCAACGTCCACCCGTCGCTGCTGCCGCGCTGGCGCGGGGCGGCGCCCGTCGAGCGCGCGATGATGGCCGGCGACGACGAGACCGGCGTCAGCACGATGCGCACCGAGGCCGGGTTCGACACCGGCCCGGTCTACCTGGCCGGTGCCGAGCCGATCCGCTTCGACGACACCTACGGCTCGCTCGCCGAGCGCCTGCAGGCGCTCGGCGCGGACCTCCTGATCCGCACGCTCGACGAGCGCCCGGCGCCCGTCGAGCAGACCGAGGAGGGCCTGACGTACGCCGACAAGATCACCGCCGAGGACCGCACGCTCGATCCCACCGCGACGGCGCTCGTCAACGAGCGCGTCGTGCGCGCGCTGACGCCGCACATCGGCGCGCGCGTGGCGCTCGCAGACGGCTCGTACCTCGGCGTGCTGCGCGCGGCGCTCGCCGCGCCGGAGGGAACCGGCGAGCTGCGCGCCGAGGACGGGCGCCTGCTGCTCGGCGGCCTCGAGCTGCTCGAGGTCCAGCCCGCGGGCAAGCGTCCGATGGACGCGGCCGCCTACCTGCGCGGTCACGGGCTGCCGGGCTCCAGCCAACCCAGCTAACGTTGCTGGCATCGTCGTCATGAGCCAGGTCGGCATGCACGAGGCGAAGACGAAGCTCTCCCGGCTCGTGGAGCGCGCGCAGGCCGGCGAGGAGATCGTCATCGCCCGCAACGGAAAGCCGGTCGCGCGCCCGGTGCCGGTCGAGGCCCCTCCGAGCTCGTTCGCGTCGCTGCGTGGGATCTACCGAGGCCAGATCGCGGTCGCCGACGACTTCGACGAGCTTCCTGACGACATCGCCGAAGCCTTCGGCGCGCGTTGAGGTGCGATGTCGTGCGGGTGCCCGTCAGCATCGAGCACGCGGCTGCCGTCGAGTGCCTCCCGCGTCGCCATGGCGATCCCTTCGACCGGATGCTGGTCGCCCAGGCCGCGATCGAGCGCGCGACGATCGTCTCGCAGGCTGACGCCATGCGCGCATACGACGTGCCCGTCCTGTGGTGACGACCGGCCCGCGCCAGCGGGTGACCCCTGCGCGCCGGGCCGCGTACGCGGTCGTGCGGCGCGTCTTCGAGCAGGGCGCCTACGCCGACCGCGCGTTTCATCGCGAGGCCAAGGAGCTGCACCCCCGCGAGCGCGCGTTTGCGATGCGGCTGGCGTTCGGCACCGTCCAGCGCAAGCTCAGCCTCGACCACATGATCGAGGCGCTCGCGCGGCCGGTGGACGAGCTCGACCCGCCGACGCTCGCCGCGCTGCGCCTCGGGCTCTACCAGCTCGCCTTCCTCGACGGCGGCGGCACGCACGCGATCGTCGGCGAGAGCGTCGAGCTCGCCAAGAGCGGCCATGGGGGAGGGCACAAGCTCGTCAACGCGGTGCTGCGCCGCGCCGCCGGCGAGCTGCCGCGCCTGCCCTCCGACGACACGCCGGCGGGGGCCGCGGTCGCGCACTCCTATCCGCCGTGGCTCGTCGAGCTGTGGTGGGGCATCTTCGGCGCCGACGACACGCGCGCGCTGCTTCGCCGCGGCAACGAGGCGGCGGAGGTCGCGCTGCGCGCCAACGCGCTCGTCACGACGCGCGACGAGCTCGCGGCCGCGCTGCCGGTCGCCACGCACCCCGCCGAGGAGCTGCCCGAGGGCCTCGTCCTCGACGAGCCGTTCGACGCCCACGGCCATGAGCTGTGGCGCGCCGGCGCCTACGCGACGCAGTCGCGCGCGGCGATGCTCGTCGCGCGCGCGCTGGACCCGCAGCCCGGCGAGCGCGTGCTGGACCTGTGCGCCGCGCCCGGCGGCAAGACGACGCACATCAGCGCGCTGATGGGGGCGAGCGGCGCGGTCGTCGCGGTCGAGCGCCACGCTGGACGCGCGGCGGCGCTGCAGCGCACCTGCGAGCGGATGGGCGCGCACAACGTCACCGTGCAGATCGGCGACGCGGCGCGCTTTCATTCCAGCGAGCCGTTTCGACCGCGTGCTCGTCGATCCGCCGTGCAGCGGGCTGGGCACGCTGCAGGGCCATCCCGACCTGCGCTGGCGCGCGACGCCCGAGGCGATCGAGACGCTGGCCCGCTCGCAGGCCAACATCCTGTCGGCTGCCATCGCGGCGCTGCGCCCCGGCGGCACGCTCGTCTACTCGACCTGCACGCTGTCGGTGCGCGAGAACGAGCAGCAGGTCGCCGCGACCGGCCTGCGGCTAGAATCCGAGCGCCTCGTGCTTCCTCACCGCGACCGCACGGATGGCTTCTACATCGCCCGAGCGACAGCGTGAGGGTCAAGCCATGAGCGACGAGATCGGCATGCCGTGCCCGAACTGCAAGGAGCCCTGGTTGCGCCCGACCAACCTCGCCGGCCGCTATCGCTGCGTCTACTGCCTGCACCGCTTCGAGCTGTGCTCGATCTGCCCCGACTGCGGCGAGCACTCGACGATCGTGCGCATGTCCACGACGGCGATCCTGTCCTGCAACGCCTGCGCGGCCTCGATGCTGCGGGAGATCTGAATGCCCCTGACCGAACGTCATGTCACCCCGTCGATCCTGTCGGCCGACTTCTCCCGGCTGTCCTCGCACGTGCGCGAGCTCATGGACGAGGGCTGCCGCGTCATCCACTGCGACGTCATGGACGGCCACTTCGTCCCGCCGATCACCTTCGGCCCGATGGTCGTCTCGGCGCTGCGCGAGTCGCTGCCCGACGACGCCTACCTCGACGTGCACCTGATGATCGAGCGCCCCGAGCGCCACGTCGCCGAGTTCGCCAGGGCCGGCGCCGACGGCATCACGATCCACGTCGAGTCGACGCCGCACATCGACTACACGTTGGCCGCGATCCGCGACGGCGGCTGCAAGGCCGGCCTCGTCGTCTGCCCGGGCACGCCCGCCGACCACTTCGCCCAGGCCGACGACCTCGACCTCGCGCTGATCATGACCGTCAACCCCGGCTGGGGCGGGCAGCCGTTCCTGCGCAGCCAGCTCGAGAAGATCCGCCGCGTGCGCGAGATGCGGCCCGACGTCGCGATCGAGGTCGACGGCGGCGTCAACCCGCAGACCGGCGCCGAGTGCGCCGAGGCCGGGGCGACGTGGTTCGTCGCCGGGTCGGCGATCTTCGGCGCCGACGACCCGATCGCCGCCTACCACGAGATCGCCAAGGCCGTCGGCGCGGAGTAGGCCCTCGCGGTCCTCCACTAGGGGACATCCCCGATGGACGCCCGGGGCGGGGCGCTGCCATCCTGCCGCGCATGACCGCCCCGACGATCGTCTCCACCACCGACCTGCACCGCCGCTACGGCGAAGGACCCGCTGCCGTGGACGCGCTCGCCGGCGTCAGCGTCGACATCGAGCGCGGCGCGTTCACCGCGATCATGGGAGCCTCGGGCTCGGGCAAGTCGACGCTCATGCACCTGATGGCCGGCCTCGACAAGCCCACGGGCGGCTCGGTGGCGCTCGACGGCGTCGAGATCGGCGGCCTCGACGACAAGCGCCTGACCGAGCTGCGGCGCGACCGCGTCGGCTTCGTCTTTCAGGCCTTCAACCTGCTGCCGGTGCTGACGGCCGAGGAGAACCTCGTGCTGCCGCTGACGATCGCCGGCCGCAAGCCCGACGCCGCCTGGCTCGAGTCGCTGATCGAGGCCGTCGGGCTCGGCGACCGCCGCACGCACCGCCCGTCGGAGCTGTCGGGCGGCCAGCAGCAGCGCGTCGCCGTCGCGCGGGCGCTGGTCTCGAAGCCCGCCGTCGTGTTCGCCGACGAGCCGACCGGCAACCTCGACTCGGTCGCCTCGGCCGAGGTGCTCGGCCTCCTGCGCCGCGCCGTCGACGAGTTCGGTCAGACGGTCGTGATGGTCACCCACGACGCGACCGCGGCGGCCTACGCCGACCGCCTGATCGTGCTGGCCGACGGGCGCGTCGCGCACGAGGTCGCGGCCGGCAGCGCCGACGAGATCCTCGACGTCATGAAAGCGGTGGGCCCGTGAGGCGCGTCGCCCTGCGCGGCCTGCGCGCACGGCCGCTTCGGACCGCGCTGACCGCGCTGGCGGTCGTGCTCGGCGTCGCGATGATCGCCGGCACGTACATCTTCACCGACACGATCAACCGCTCGTTCACCGACGTCTTCGCGCAGGCCAACAGCTCCACCGACGTCGCGATCGCCCCGGCGAAGGTCGACGAGGACTTCTTCAGCGACCCGCCGCCGCTGGACGAGCGCCTCGTGCAGCGCGTTGCGCGCCGTCGACGGCGTCGCCTCGGCGTCCGGCGCGGTCTTTCGCGACGTCTCGATCCGCAAGCCCGATGGCGACCCGGTCGCCAACGAGACGTTCGTCTCCTCGCTGCAGGCCGCGCCGTTCGAGCAGTTTCGCTTCGTGCAGGGCCGCGCACCGCGCGGCGCGGACGAGATCGGCCTCGATCAGGGGACCTTCGACGACCAGCGCTTCGCGCTCGGCGACCGCGTGAGGATCGTCGGCGAGCAGGGCGCGCGCAGCTTCGAGCTCGTCGGCGTGGCGCGCTTCGGCGACGTCTCGTCGCCGGCCGGCCTGCCCGTCGCGATCGCGACGCTTCGCACGGCCCAGGCGCTGGCGGGCCTGCGGGGCAAGCTCGACGCGATCTCCGTCTCCGGCGACGACGGCCTCGCGCCGGCGCTGCTGCGCGGCCGCCTGCGCGGCGCGCTGACCGGCGAGCCGGTGATCGTGCGCACGGGCAGCGAGGATGCCGCCGCAGCAGGCCTCCGACCTCGAGGAGGACTTCGGCTTCATCCGCACGGCGCTGCTGGTCTTCGGCGGCATCGCGCTGTTCGTCGGCGCGTTCGTGATCTACAACACCTTCTCGATCACCGTCGCCCAGCGCACGCGCGAGCTCGCGCTGCTGCGGATGATCGGCGCGACGCGCCGCCAGGTGCTGCGCTCGGTCGTGCTCGAGGCCGCGGTCATCGGCCTGATCGCGTCGCTGCTCGGGCTGCTCGGCGGCCTCGCGCTCGTGCCCGCCCTGCGCGCGCTGCTGGGGGCGATCGGTGCCGACCTGCCCTCGACGGCGTCGGTCGTCGCGACGCGCACGGTCGTCGTCGCGCTGCTCGTCGGCGTCGTCGTGACGGTCGTGGCGAGCCTCGTGCCGGCGCTGCGCGCGACGCGCATCGCGCCGATCGCGGCGCTGCGCGAGGGCCTGACGGCGGCGCCGCGCGCCGGGCGCGGGCGGCTCGTCGCCGCCGGCCTGCTGTGCGTGATCGGCGCCGTCGTCGTGGCGATCGGGCTGCTCGGCGGCGGCTCGGCGGGCAGCGCGGCGGCGACGCTCGGCGCGGGCTCGGTCGCGGTCTTCCTCGGCGTCGCGCTGTTCAGCCCGCAGCTCGTGCGGCCGATCGCGTCGCTGGTCGGCGTGCCGCTGCAGCGCTTCGCCGGCGTCAGCGGGCGCCTGGCGCGCGAGAACGCGACCCGCAACCCCGCCCGCACGGCGGTCACCGCCGCCGCGCTGATGGTCGGCGTCGCGCTCGTCGTGTTCGTGACGATCTTCGCCGCCGGCCTGCGCGGCTCGATCGACCGCGCCGTCGACCGCGCGTACGCCGGCGACCTGACCGTCGGCTCCAAGAGCGGGTTCGGCGAGACGACGGCCGCCGTCGCCGACGCCGTGCGCAAGGTGCCCGGCGTCGGCGCCGTCGGCTCCGTGCGCTTCACCGAGGGCAAGGTCGCGAGCGAGCAGGAGACGACCTCGGTCGTCGGCTTCGACCCCGAGACGATCGCCCGGACCTACAAGCTGCGCTGGAAGCAGGGCTCGGATGCGACGCTCGCTCGGCATCGGAAAGGACGGCGATCCTCGCCGACACCGGCTTCTCGAAGACGCGCGTCGATCGGCGATCGCGTGACGCTGCTGACGCCGGCCGGCAAGCGCGTGACCTACGTCATCCGCGGCCTGCTCGACGAGGGCAGCGACTTCGGCCTGCTCGGCGGCGGCCTCGTGATCCCCAACGAGCGCCTGGCGGCGGACTTCGACGCGACCGACGACGCGTTCGTCTTCCTGCGCTTCGCGCCGGGCGCCGACGGGGCGCGGTACGCGCGCGGCGATCGATCGCATGCTGGCCCGCGGCTTCCCCGACGCGCAGACGCGCGACCGCGAGCAGGTCAAGGAGCAGCAGGCCGGACAGATCAACCAGCTGCTGTACCTCATCTACGCGCTGCTGGCGCTGTCGCTGATCGTCGTCGCTGTTCGGGATCGTCAACACGCTCGCGCTGTCGATCTTCGAGCGCACGCGCGAGCTCGGGCTGCTGCGCGCGGTCGGCATGTCGCGCCGCCAGGTCAAGCGGATCGTGCGCCTGGAGGCCGTCATCACGTCGCTGATCGGCGCGCTGCTCGGGCTCGTGCTCGGCGTCGCTGTTCGCGCTGGCGATCAGCCGGCCGCTGGAGGCCGACGGCTTCCGCCTGACGTTCCCGATCGGCACGCTGCTGGCACTCGTCGTCGGCGCCGCGCTGGCGGGGATGCTGGCCTCGCTGTGGCCGGCGCGGCGCGCGGCCCGACTGGATGTACTGCGGGCCCTCGCATACGAGTGAGGTAGCGTTTGGCGACGCATGGTCGCGCGCCCGTCGAGAGCTCGAGTTCGGCTCGGCGCGCGGCGTCGCGCGGCGCCTCGCTCGCGGCGACGGCGCTGAGCCTCGCGGCCCTGCTCGGCGCGGGCACGGCGAGCGCGCTGGCCGGCCCCGGCATCGCTGTGTCGCAGGGCGCCAGGCAGCGCGACAGGTGCCGGTGCCGGGCTCGCAGATCGCGGCGGCGGCCGACACCGGCCCGACTTCGTACACCGATGCGCGAGCGCCCCGGCGGCCCGAGCAAGAAGCTCGCGCTGCGCGGCCTGTCGATCCGCGGGCTCCTGCGCCGCAGTCGGCATCGACCCGTCGCCGGTCGACTTCGTCAAGTCGTG
Organism: uncultured Actinomycetes bacterium; assembly: GCA_963729125.1. Taxonomy (GTDB): domain Bacteria; phylum Actinomycetota; class Thermoleophilia; order Solirubrobacterales; family Solirubrobacteraceae; genus CADCVQ01. The sequence goes on along the minus strand of CAVSML010000006.1, from coordinate 305,647 downwards.
GCGGCGACGGCAGGATCATCAGCCTGAGCAGCGCGGACATCTTCAGCCCGCCGTTTCCCGAGGGCCCCGCGCTCATCAAGGACGAGGGCGGCACGACGCGCTTCTTCCGGCCGGTGCGCGGGCCGGGCGACACCTCCGAGCTCGTCACGCAGCCTGCCCGGCCACGCCGCTCGAGATGACCGTCAACGGCGGCTCGCTGCTGTCGGTCAAGGCGACCGCGAGCCCGCGCACGGCGAAGGTCGGCCAGACGGTCACGCTTGACCGCCGAGGCGTGCAGTCCGGCCGCCCGGCGCGACGCTCACCTACATGTGGGACTTCGGCGACGGCACGCGCCCGCGCGACCGGCCAGGATCGATCACGCACCGCTACTCGAGTCTCGGGCGACTACTCGCCGCGCGTCGAGGTCGAGGGCAGCGGCGGCACGAACGCGCGCTGCTCGGGAGCCTGCGGCGGGCCAGGGCGCGACCGACGTGCACGTCACCGGCTCGCGAGCGCAGGCCCGACCAGGCGCAGGGCACCGCGCTGGGCGGCACGGCCCGCCGGCGGCGGCAGCGGCAGCGGCGGCACCGGCGGCGGCACGGGCACCGGCGACGGCAGCGGCCTGTCCGGCGGCGCCGCCGGCTCGAACGGCCTCAGCCGCAGCGCCAAGGCCCCGGCCGCAGCGCGCCGAGCGCCCCGAGTCGCGCGAGCCGTTCTCCACCGACCCGACGTCCGGCGAGGGCAAGACGATCATCCGAGGGCGTGCTGCTCGCAGGGCACCGGCAAGGCTGCTCGCCGGCGGCCTTCCGCAGAGCAAGGCCGGCGGCACGCCGAAGCCCGCGCCAGGGGACCTCGGGAACGGCCGAGAGGGCGTCGCAGATCGCCGCCGGCACTGCTGCTCGCGCTCGGCGATGTGTCGATGGGAGCGCTTCGCGAGCGACGACGCGTCAGACTGCGCCTCGCATGATCGCCGCGGGGGGCATCGAGGAGTTCCTCTTCACCATCGTCGACGCGCTGCGCGTGCCGGTGCTGCTGGCCGTGCTGGCCGCGCTGCTGATCACGCTGTTCGACCTCGGCGCGTTCTTCATGGAGCTCGCCCGCAGGCGCCGTCGCGAGGCTCCCGACGAGCTCAAGATCGCGTCGAAGACGGCGCGCGCGGGCGCTCGAGCGCGGCGACGTGCCCGGGCGCGGCGCAGGCGCTGCTGCCGAGCGCGACGAGCGCCGAGATGGCCGACGCGCTGACGCAGCTCGTCGAGCAGCGCGGCGCGCCCGACGCCAGCGACCGGATGGCGAAGATCCTCGCCGACTTCGACCTCAGCTCGCTGCGCAAGCTCGAGCGCACGCGGATGATGGTGCGCTTCGGCCCGGCGCTCGGCCTGATGGGCACGCTGATCCCGCTGTCGCCGGCGCTCGAGGGCCTCGCCAAGGGCAACGTCAAGCTGCTGTCGGACAACCTGCGCGTGGCGTTCAGCGTCACCGTCCTCGGCCTGCTGATCGGCGCGATCGCGTTCGCCGTCTCGCTCGTGCGCGACCGCATGTACGCCCAGGACCTGTCGGACCTGGAGTACGTCGCGACGACGCTCGAGCCCGAGCCGGCGAGCGCAGGGCTGAACTCGCGGTCAACTCGCGCGCCCGCGTGCGGATGGACCGCTCCGGCGACCCGCTCGACGGCCTCGTCAACCTGTTCGACCTCGGGATCGTGCTCGCGGTCGCGTTCCTGCTGGCCGCGCTGCAGTCGGTCAACCTCACCGACCTGCTGACCAAGACGAACGTCACGGTGCTGCGCACCGACGCCAGCGGCCAGACGGTGATCGTCAAGGAGGGCGAGAAGATCAAGACCGTCCGGCTGAGCGACAAGACCGTCACCGGCACCGGCCAGCGCGTCGGCGAGGTCTACAAGCTCGCCGACGGCCGGCTCGTCTACGTGACCGGCTCGAAGACCCCGTGACGTCGCGGGGCGCGGCTACTCCGGCCGCCAGCCCTCCCGCGTGAGCCGCGCCGCGAAGCGCTCGTCGCCGGGCAGGTTGCGGTGCAGCAGCTCGTCGAGGCTCGACGTACGCTCGATCTCGCGCAGGCCGTACGCCGAGAACGTGTCGACGCGGTCGGCGCGCTTCTCCCACACCGAGCGCGCGAGCAGCGGGTTGGTCATCAGCTGCGAGAACGCGTGCACGCCGACCATCCGCCCCAGCAGCGACGGCAGCACCGAGTTGGGCCGCGAGTCCTCGGCGAAGATGCCGGGGTAGAACTCGATCTCGTCGACGCTGTCGTAGGTCGCCTTGAGGCTCTCGATCACGCGCTCGTCGGAGGAGATCTGCTCGAACGTCGTCACCGGCGGATAGCTGCAGTCCTCGCGGTAGGCGTTGTAGGACTTCGAGCTGCAGCGCGCGCGACTGCGTCGACGCTGCGGATCGTGGCGCGCTTGGTGAAACCACTCGTCGGTGTTGAACAGGCAGACCTTGCCCGCACGCTGGTTGGAGGCGTCGTGGAACATCGCGCCGAGGCCGCGCTCGGTCATCAGCGCGTTGTTGAAGACCGTCTCGTCGATCGTCATGTCGCGCCCGTCGATGTGCAGCCGTCGAGGGGATCAGGCTGTGCCAGCGATACAGCAGGTTGAACTCGACGCGCGACCCAGTTGGGCCGGTACCAGTCCGCCTGCCAGAAGCCCTCGGGCTGGAAGCGGAACTTGAACGTGATACGGCGCGATGTGGTTGATGTACTCCTCGATCGTGAGCTTGATCAGCAGGACGGTGAGGATGCCGCGCGCCGTCTCGAACAGCCGGTCGTCCTCCCAGCCGGGGTGCTCTGCGCCCAGCTCGCGGGCGAGGCGGTTGTGCTCGCGCAGGAACAGCACGTTGATCATCGAGTAGCCGATGTGCGAGTTGCCGGCGTCGCTGCCCATCGCAAACAGCCGGCGACGCCCCTCGGTGTCGAGGCGCTCGATCCCCAGGACCTCGATCGCGGAGAACTCCTGCTTGACGTTGCCGTCCTTCTCGCACAGCAGCGGCGGGAACTCCTCGCCGCCGATCTGGATCGACTTCAGCAGCCCCCCGTCGTGCCGGCGCGCAGCTGCTCGGTCATCGCCACCGTGACGCCGTAGAGCTGGGTCAGGTCGACGTCGGGGTTGGACTGGTTGCGGCGCAGGTCGCGCGGGTCGCCGTCCTTGCTCGGGGCGCTTGCTGCGCAGGAAGCCGTCGGTGAACCACTGCGCGAAGTACGCGAACAGGACCGTCGACTTCGGGCACTCGACCATCGGGCCGTCGCGCAGGAAGAGCTCGGCGACGGCTTCCGGCGTCGGGCTTCGGCGGCGAGCCGGTCGCCGGCGGCAGCTGGCGCGAGTTGTAGGTCTTGTCGGTCAGCGACGACCACGACGGATACGCGGCCAGCGTGCTGAGCTTGTACGGGCGCGGCGGCGCCTTCTTGACGGCGGAGTCGATCAGCTTGGCGATTGACGAAGCGCTCGACCCGGGGCTGCGCCTGCGCCCAGCGCCAAAGCCGGCTGCCATGGGTCAGCAGCCAGAACTCGATCTCGTTGGACGTTCCGTCGCGCCGCGGTGTCTCGCTTCGGGGACGTCACACGACCGCTGGTGGCACTTGCGGGCTTGTCGAGCGCTTGCGACACGGCTCTCCCCTTCGGTCGATGAGCGCCCGCGCGGGCCTCGATGACCCTGAGAGTTGCGGGCGGCGCTCCTGATACATCAGCGCGCCGGATCCTCGCCGGCGATCAGCGCGCGGGCGCGCCGGCGCAGGTCGTCGAGGCCGCGCGGCGCGGCGACGAGCTCGGCGAGCGCGCCGAGCCTCGACGCGCGCTCGGCGTCGCCCGCGGCGCCGCGGCGCAGCAGCATCGCCCCGTAGGCGCACTGCGTCTCGGCCGTCATCAGCACGGCGCCCATGCGCGCGTTGCCGTTCCAGCGCCGCCTCGAAGTGGCGCTCGGCGTCGTCGAAGCGGCCCATGACGCCGGCCAGCAGGCCGAGATGGCGCTGGATCGATCCCCACGAGGCCGTGAAGATGACCTGCACGAAGCGGTCGGCGAACGGCTCGAGCAGCGCGTACAGGCTCGGCGCCGCGCGCTCGTGTCGCGCAGCGCCGCGCACGCCTCGACGAGCAGCGCCGTCGTCAGCGACCAGTACCAGTCGCGCGGCACGGCGGCGAAGTCGTCTGTCGGCGTAGCGCCTCGTAGCGCGCGCGGCCCTCCTCCAGCGCGCCCGTCTCGACCTGCGCGAGCGCGAGCGCCGCGCCCCACGCGGGCGGGGCGGTCGCGCCGTGCGCGAGCCACCGCATCGCCGGCAGCAGCTCCTCGATGCGGCCCTGCTGGCGGCGCAGCGTGAACAGCATCGAGGCGTAGCGAGCCGCGCGCGCTGCCGCACCTGCGCGCGCTCGGCGATCTCGAAGGACTCGCGCGCCAGCCGCTCGGCCTCCTCGACGTCGCCCGCGAGGTGCGCGAACGTTCCCTGCCAGCCGAGCGCGAGGTGCTCGAGCAGCGGCTGGCGCAGCTCCTTCGACGAGCGCCGTGAGCTCGGCGTGGTCGCGCTGCGCCTCGGCCGACGTCGCCGACCTCGCAGAGGTCGAACAGGCGCCAGTGGTGCGCCTCGGCGGTCAGCGCGCGGTTGCCCCGTGTCAGCGCGAGCACCTCGTCGATCAGGCGCAGGCGCTCGTCGAGGTGCTCGATGTGCAGCAGCGCGACGTGGCGGCCCATGAGCGCCGTCTTGAGCGTGTCGGGATCCTCGAGCCGGCGCGCCATCTCGACGGCCTCGAGGCTCAGCCGCGTGCCGCGCTCCTTGTCGGCGGTGAAGTGGAGGTTCTCGGCCATCCGCGCCATCAGCCGCGCGCGCTTGCGGCTGTCGCGCACGGGCAGCGCGGCCAGCGCCTCCTCGAGCAGCCCCTGCACCTGCTCGTCGACCGCCGCCGCCTCCCAGTAGCGCTCGCCGAGGCCGAGCGCGGCGCCGGCCAGGCGCTCGGCGTCGTCGCGCGCGCGGGCGCTGGCGGCGGCCTCGAAGTACGTATCGCGCGCGGCGCCCTCGCCGGCCTGCCACTGCACGCGCCCCTGGCGCGAGCAGGATGTCGCAGCGACACGCCTCGTCGCCGTCGGAGTCCAGCGCGAAGGCCTTCAGCGCGCGGCGGTAGTGCGCGGCGGACTCCTCGTAGGCGAGCGACTGCGCGGCGTGCTCGCCGGCGAGCATGCAGTAGCGCACGGCCCGGTCGGCGACGCCGAGCTCGCGCGCCAGATAGAAGTGATGGGCGAGCTCGCAGACCGTCGCCGGGTGCTGCGCGTGGTCGGCCTCGAGCACCTCTCCGACGCGCAGGTGCAGGCGCAGCAGCCGGCTCGTGAAGATCCGGTCGTAGATCGCGTCGCGCACGAGCGCGTGGCAGAACATGAAGCGGTCGAAGGCGCCCGCGACCTCGCCGACGAGGCCTGCGGCGATCGCCTCCTCGATCGCGTCGAGCACGCGCTCGGCCGGCAGGTCGACGAGCGCTTCGACGATCCGCAGGTCGAACTCGCGCCCGATCACCGCCGCCGCGGTCAGCACGTCGCGAGCGGCTTCCGAGACGCGGCCGAGGCGCCGCAGGATGACGTCGGCGACGCTCTCGGGGACGCCCATCGACTCCAGCGCCTGCTCGGAGGCGACCGCGCCGGACCGCACGGCGCGTGCCTCGACGAGCGACCGCAGCGCCTCCTCGATGAAGAACGGGTTGCCCTCGGTCTGCGCGCGCAGCCCGCGCACGAATCCGGCGCTCGCCGTGGCGTCCAGGCGCGCGGCGACGAGCGCGTCGGTCTCGCTCTCGTCGAGGCCCTCCAGCGCGAGGCGCTCGAAGCGCCGCTCGCGGCGCATGTCGGCGATCAGCTCGACGAGCGGATGGTCGGGATCGACCTCGACGTCGCGGAAGATGCCCAGCAGCATCAGCCGCGACAGGCCGGAGAGGCGCAGCATGTGGCGCAGCAGCAGCAGCGTCGGCTTGTCGGCCCAGTGCAGGTCGTCGAGCACGATCAGCAGCGGGCGCCGGCGCGTCGCGCGGTCGACGAGCCGCGCGACCGCCTCGAAGAGCGTGTAGCGCTCGCCGTCGGGATCCTCGGGGAACGCCTCCGCGCCGCCGCCGGCCGGCGTCCCGGCTTCGGGCAGCAGGCGCGCGAGCTGGCGCAGGTCGGCGGCGCCGTCGCCGTCGCCCTCCCAGTCGCCGAAGCGCAGGTAGTGGCGCAGCGCCTCGACGAACGGCTGGTAGGCCAGCAGCGGCTCCTCGTCGCAGCGCCCGTAGAGCACCGTCGCGCCGCCGCGATAGACCTCGGCGGCGAAGTGCGAGGCCAGGCGCGTCTTGCCGACGCCCGGCTCGCCCATCAACAGCTCGAAGCGCCGCTCGCCGGCGCACGCCTGCGCCCACAGCGTCCGCAGCCGCTCGAGCTGCGCCTCGCGACCGACGAACGGGCTGGACATCGCGGCGGCCCCGATCGCCGGCAGCGGCACGACGTCGTCGCGCGGGGCGGCCGGCGCGGCGACCGGCGCAGGGTCCTCGGCCAGGCGCCCGCTGCGCAGCAGCTGGTCGTGCAACGCCGCCAGGCCGGGGGAGGGCACCGTTCCGAGCTCGTCGCGCAGCAGCGAGCGCACGCGGTCGTAGGTCAGCGTCGCCTCGGCGACGTTGCCGAGGCGCGCCTGGGCCTCGATCAGCAGCGCGTAGCCCGACTCGCGAAACGGATGGCGCTCGCACAGCGCGCGCGCGGCGCGCTCGGCGGCGGCGAGCCCCTCGTGGTCGCCGGCGAGCAGCGAGGCGCGCCCGAGCAGCTCGAGCAGCCCCGGCTCAAGCGCCGCGAGCTCCGCTCTCGCGCTGTCGATCCAGGCGCCGTCGATGCCCGCCAGCAGCGGCCGGCCGACGATCGCCAGCGCCTCCTGCGCGGCGCTCGCGGCGGCTGCGTGATCGCCGTCGGCCAGCGCTCGCTCGGCCTGCTCGCCGCGCGCGGCGGCGCGCTCGATGTCGACGTCGGCATCGGCAGCGAGCGCCAGCAACAGCTCGCCGCGGCCCTCGATGACCCCCTCGCCGACCGCGCGTCGCACGCGCGCGAGCACGGTGCTCAAGCCCGCGTCGGGGGCGTCGGGCGGATCGACGGGCCACAGGACGTCGAGCAGCTCGTGGCGTGCGACCGGTCGGTGGCGGTGGAGCACGAGGAACGCGAACAGCGCCCTGCCCTGACGCCCGGGCAGCAGCGCGGCGACGTCGCGGCCGGCGATCTGGGCGCGCAGCGAGCCGCACAGGTCGATCACCGTGCGACCCCTCGGCTCGGCGGGCCGCGGCTCAGCGACGCGATGTCCACTCATCTCGTGATCACCGATCGCACCATGGCGCCGATTATCGCTGAGCCGGCAGGGGTGACTGCAACCTTCGCCGCAAGGTTTACGCAATCGAACGTCAAGGTCGGCTGAAGAGGGTCCGTCTCACCATGCAGATCACCCTCCGCAGACGCGAGAACACCGTCACCACGATCACGCCCCGCCCGGCTCGCGACGCCTGCGACACCGCGCGGCTGACGCGGCGTGCGGCGGCGGGAGATCAGCAGGCGTGGAGCGAGCTCATCGACCGCCACTCGAGCATGCTGTGGGCGATCGCCCGCCGCCATCGCCTCGGCGCCGCGGACGCGGCCGACGTCTACCAGACGACGTGGATGCGGCTCGTCGAGCACATCGATGGGCTGACCCAGCCCGGGCATGTCGGCGCGTGGCTGGCGACGACGGCGCGGCGCGAGTGCCTGCGCGTGCTGCGCGGCGCAGGCCGCGAGCTGCCGATGGGCGACGAGCTGCCCGAGCCGATCGCGCCGGCGGCCGAGCCGGCCGCCCGGCTGATCGACGCCGAGCGCGACGCCGAGCTGTGGGAGGCGCTCTCGCGCCTGCGCCCGCGTGATCAGGCGCTGCTGCTCCTGCTCGTCGCCGACCCGGAGCCGAGCTACGACGAGATCGCCGCGCTGCTCGCCATGCCGATCGGCTCGATCGGACCGACCCGCGGGCGCTGCCTGGCACGGCTGCGCGACGCGCTGCCGGCGTAGGTCGGCCCTGGCCGGCGAAAACGCCGCGGATCGCTGCGTGCGGACGTCTCGGGGCCGGCATCGCTCGCCCCCCGACGCGGCGCGTCTCGGCGGGCCTGCGCTGGGCGATCGGTCCAGCCGCTGCGTGGCTGGCCGCGCCGTGAGGTGCTTGGCTCCGCGCCCGGCACGAGGCCGGGCAGCGTGGACGCGACGACGAAGCCGGCCGAAGACCAGGAGCTCGAGCCCTACGACGACGCGCGGAGCCGGATGCTGTGAGCGACGAGGAAGCCGTGGACCATGGCGTCGAGCCTCTGGAGCGCGCGCATCGCGGACTACTCGGGGGCCCGGCGCAGCTCGACGATGATGGTGCGCACGGCTGCCCGATCCTGGATGAAGTGGCGCCTGACCGGCGCGGCGGCACGCTCGATCGAGGCCAACGCACGCGGCGAAACGCCCAGGGCTGTCGCTACCCGCGCCGGCGAGAAGCCGATCTCGCCGGCCCCGATCGCGAGTGCGGCGACCTCCTCGGGCACCGGTTCGTCGTCAACATGGTCGTGCGCGCTGCCCACCCGCACGTCAAGCACGCGGGTACCTTGCGGCCAGGAGCAGCTTGAAGTGCTCTCGGAGCTTGGCATGCATCAGCGGGGCGCCGGGACGCAGGGCGCTGGCCGCCGCGCTGCTGGGGCGCACCACGTCAGTGCCGCGCTTGGCTGCATCGATACCCGTCAGGACCGAGGGTGAGACGTGGAAGGCCATCGGTCGCTCTCGCGCCACGATGAGACGCCCTTTCGTGTGGAAGGGGCGGCCCGCGACGTCCGCTACAGACGACCGCGTCGCGCGCAGGCCCTGGCAGTTGCGACGTTACCCGCAATGTCGAAAAGCAAGCAGCAGCGGCGCCGGCTGCGGATCGCCGCTCCTGCGCTCGGCCTTGCGCGCCACGATGGCCTTTCACTGACCCCGCCCGCCCGGCGCGCTGCAGGCGGCGGCCTGCGGCGCTGGCCTCGCCGATGAGTTTCCCGGCGGCCGCTGGTCTACAGGGCATACAACCGGCGCGGGTGCATTCCCGCCAACAGTGAAAGGCAGGCACGGCATGCAAGCGAGGATCAGGCCCAACCTGTGGTTCGACGGCCAGGCCGAGGAAGCCGCGGCCTTCTACGTCTCGGTCTTCGAGAACTCGCGGATCGTCAACACCACCCACTACCCCGAGAACTCGCCGGGCGAGGCCGGCACGGTGATGACGGTCGAGTTCGAGCTCGACGGCACGCGCTTCGTCGCGATCAACGGCGGCCCGCAGTTTCACTTCGACGAGGCGGTCTCCTTCGAGATCCCGTGCGGGGGCCAGGACGAGGTCGACTACTACTGGGAGAAGCTGACCGAGGGCGGCGAGGAAGGGCCGTGCGGCTGGTGCAAGGACCGCTACGGGCTGTCGTGGCAGGTCGTCCCCGAGGGGATGGACGAGTTGTTCGCCGATCCCGACAAGAGCCGCGTCGATCGCGCGATGCAAGCCATGCTCCAGATGCGCAAGCTCGACATCGCCGAGCTACGAGGCGCCGCCGACGGCGTTCCCGCGCACTGACCGGCCGCCGCGGCGATACACGCCGACCAGCAGCGCGCACAAGAGCGCGGTCGCGCCGAAGTAGCCCGCCTCGGCGCGCAGCAGCTGGTCGTCGACCAGCGGGCTGAGCATGAAGGCGACGAACAGGCCGGCGCTGAGCAGCCACGCGGCTGCGGCCGCGCCGGCCTGCTCGCGCGCCAGCGCGGCCTGGTTGAGCGTCCCGGCCATGAGGTGAAAGCCCATGCCGAGACCGACGAGCGCGAGGCCGACGCGCGGAAGCTCCTGCTCGATGCCGAACAGCGGGCGCACGACCAGCGGGCCGATCGCGAACAGGCCGATCGCGATCGCCAGCGCGAAGCCCGCGATCGCCAGCACGGTGACGCGGATCGCGCGGCGAAACTCGTCGCGGCCGGCCGTCGCCTCGAGGCCGGCGAGGTGCGGCAGCAGCGAGCCCTGCACGGCCTGGAAGAGCTGCAGCGGGGCGCGCGCGATCAGCAGCACGCTGAAGACGACGCCCGCCAGCGCGGGATCGGGCGAGGTGCCCTCGACGGTCAGCACCGCGGCGTTCAGCAGCGTCTGCTCGGCGACCATGACCGCGAACACCGACATCGCGAAGCCCGTGCCGCGGCGCAGTGTCAGGCCGCCCTCGGTCTCCCGCACGACGCCGATGTCGGGCTCGGGGTCCTTCTCGCGGCGCGCGAAGAACAGCGGCACGACGATCAGCGAGACCAGCGGCCCCGCGGCCATGCCCATCGCCACCGCCGTCTGCCCGGACGCCAACCCGACGACGACCGCCAGCACGAAGCACACGCGCGACAGCGCCTCCAGCAGCACGAGCGCGCCGTACAGCGCGAAACGCTGGTGGCCGGCAAGGAAGCCGCGCGCGAAGTAGCTCGCCGCGTAGGCCAGCACGCCGACGACGAGCACCCAGTACAGCGCCGCGGAGCCGTCGAAGAGGTCGTTCTGGAGCATGTCGCGCGTGACCAGCGCGATCGCCAGGAACGTCGCCGCGAACGCGGCCTGGATCAACAGCGCGATCCGCAGGTGCCCGCCGCCGGAGTCCTGTCCGCGCGCGCGGCGGTCGGCGATCGTGCGCGACAGCAGCTGCTCGATCGGCCGGTAGATCACCGACGCGATCACGAACATGATCGACCACACCAGCGTGATCCGCTTGTACTCGACGCCGTCGAGCGCCTGCGCGGCGAGCGCGAAGAAGGCCAGCGTGACGACGCCGGTCGTCGCGATCCCGACCGCCAGCACCCTCGCGCCGCGCCCGTAGCCCGAGCGGGGCGCGCTCACGCCACTGCTAGAGACGGACAAGCAGCATGGTCCACGGAAACGGCGACCGTGCCTGCACGACCTCTCCGTGGCGCGACAGCAGCTTCACGAAGCTGCGCTTGGACCAGTGGTTGAGGTGGCCCGGCGTGTTGCCGAGCTGCTTCAGATACGCGCCGCGCGCCATGTTCAGCCCGCGCCACAGCGGCTCGCGCGGCACCGACACGAGCAGGTGGCCGTTCGCGACGCGCGCCATCTCGGCGACCGTGTGCGGGGGGTCGGGCACGTGCTCGAGCACCTCGATCGCCGTGGCGACGTCGAACTCGCCGTCGGCGAAGGGCAGGTTCTCGGCCTTCATCACCTGATAGGTGAGGTTCGGCGCGGTGCGCTTCTCCCACTCGGCGTGCAGCAGCGGGTCGTCGAGGTCGATGCCGACGACGCGCCGGTCGTCGAGGCGCTGGGCCCACCGGTGCGTCAGCACCGCCTCGCCGCAGCCGACGTCCAGCAGCGACGCCGGGTTCGCCTGCTCGAAGAGCTCGTCGAGCGTGCGCTCGAACGCCCCCATCAGGCGCCGCACGACGGGGTTCGTCGAGCCGTACTTGTCGTAGGTGTTGCCGGTGACCGTGCCTTCGGCGTCGACGGTCACCGGCGGAGCCGGGCTCATCTGCGCAACGCCTCGCGCTCCTCGGTCTTGCCGGTCGAGGCGCCCGCGTCGGCGCCCGTGGTCTTCGGATGGCCAGTCGGCAGCGCGCCGGGCTCGTAGTGCGAGGGCTTGATGCCGAGTTGCAGCTCGATGCGCCGGACTCGCTCGAACGTGCGCTGGGCGATCGTGCGCTGCGCGGCCAGCAGGTCGCCCATCACACCCAGCGCCGCGAGGACCATCGCCGCATTGAACAGCACCGCGCCGAGGATCAGCGACTGGACGTGGCCCTTGCCCTCGTCCTCGAAGACGTAGAAGTACGCGAAGCGCCCCCAGACGACGAACGCGATCGCGGCGACGACCGCCGCGGCGCTCATGAAGACCTTGAGCGGCTTGTACTGCGTGTAGATGCGGAAGATCGAGACGCTGTTGCGGCGCACGTAGGACCACATCGACGGAAACAGGCGCGACTCGCGCGTCTTGGGGTTCGTGTTGATCGCGACGTGGTCGACGGCGACGAGCAGCTTGCCCGCCTGGATGATCGTCTCGAGCGTGTAGGTGAACTTCGACACGACGATCAGCTGGATCGCGGCCTCGCGGTTGTAGGCGCGAAAGCCCGACGTCGTGTCGGGGACCTCGGTCGAGGAGGCCTGGCGCACGACCCACGAGCCGAGCTTCTGCAACGTGACCTTCAGCGGCGAGAAGTGCTCGATCTTGTGGACCTCGCGGTCGCCGACGACCATGTCGGCCTTGCCCGCGATGATCGGCGCGACGAGCTTGGGGATGTCGTTGCCGTCGTACTGGTTGTCGCCGTCGGTGTTGACGATCACGTCGGCGCCGAGCTTCAGGCACGCGTCCAGGCCCGCCTGGAAGCCCGCCGCCAGGCCCTTGTTGTTGGTCAGGCGGACGACGTGATCGACGCCGCCGGCGCGCGCGACCTCGATCGTGCGGTCCGTCGAGCCGTCGTCGATGATCAGCCATTCGACCGCGTCGAAGCCCGCGACCTCCCGTGGAAGGTCGGCGAGGACGAGCGGTAGCGTCTGCTCCTCGTCGAAGCAGGGGATCTGGATGATCAGCTTCATGCCGGGGGTCGGCATGGGATCCTAACGGCCATCGCGTCGCCACCTGTCTCCAGCGCCAGAAGCCCGGCCGCCGTCGCGTCGCCGCCGCCGGCCGAGGCCGCCTCGGCGCGCCGCCGCTCGCGCGCGCTGAGCGTGCCGGTGATGGAGCGCATCGCCATCGCCGGACTCGTGCTCGCTGCCGTCGTCGGCTTCGTGATCTACCCGACCTATCCGAACTACGACTCCTACTACTCGCTGCTGTGGGGGCGCGAGCTGCTGAGCCTCGACCCGCTGTCGTTCACCGCCTACCGCGCGCCGACCGAGCATCCGCTGGCGATCGCCTTCGGCGCGCTGCTGGTGGTGCTCGGAGACGTCGCCGACCGCGTCATGGTCGGCTTCACGGTGCTGTCGTTCATCGTGCTCGTCGCCGGCATCTACACGCTCGCCAAGACCGCGTTCACGCCGCTGGTCGGCGCCGTCGCGGCGGCGCTGCTCGTGACGCGCTTCGACTTCCCGTTTCTCGCCGCGCGCGGCTACATCGACATCCCCTATCTGGCCGTCGTGATCTGGGCGGCGGTGATCGAGGCGCGCGCACCGCGCCGCCATCCGGTGATCGTGATCGCGCTGCTGGCCGCGGCCGGCCTGATGCGACCCGAGGCGTGGCTGCTGGCGGGGCTGTACTGGCTGTGGCTCGTGCCGAAGGCCGGCTGGTCGCAGCGCGCCGGCTATGCGGCGCTGGCGGCGATCGGCCCGCTCGGATGGGTGGCCGTCGACTTCGCCGTCACCGGGCAGCCGCTGTACTCGTTGACCGCGACCAACAGCCTCGCCGGCGAGCTCGGGCGCGACAAGGGGCTGGCGGCGGTGCCGGGAGCGCTGTATGCGTTCCTGATCAAGCTCGACAAGTTCCCGGTCTTCGTCGGCGGCGCCGCCGGGCTGGTGCTCGCGATCGCGCTGACGCCGCGCAGAGCAGCGATGGCGCTGGCGCTGTTCGGCGCCGGCGTGGGCACGTTCGCGATGGTCGGGATCGCCGGGCTGTCGGTGATCGACCGCTACCTGCTGGTGCCGTCGCTGAGCGTCATGATCTTCGCCGCGGTCGCGATCGCCGGCTGGACGATGCTGCGCGAGGGCAGCGCCTGGCGGCGGGTGTGGGCGGTGGCGGCCGCGGCGCTCGTGATCTTCGGCGTGGTCTTCACGGCGACGCGCGTTAACCTCTCGACGCTCGACAACGAGCTTCGCTTCCGCGGCGATGCGCACGCGGCGCTGGAGGACGTGCTCAGCGCCCCCGCCGTCGCCCCGGCGCTGCGCTGCGGCCCCGTCTACGTGCCAAACCACAAGCTCATACCCGACGTGCGCTGGATCCTCGATCGCGGGCGCTCGAGCGTGATCGCGCGCTCCGCCGCGCGCACGCCGCGGCGCCCCGACCCGCCGCCGCCCGCGCGAGGCGTCGTGATCGTCGTGCACACGCGCATCGCGCTGTTCAAGCAGGCGCTCGTCACCGCCCGCGACAACCCGCTCGACAACCTTCCGCCTGCGGGCTTCACGCGCGCGGCGACCAGCCAGCACTATGCGGCCTATGTCCACTGTTGAGAGCCCGGCCCGCGAGGCCTCCTCGGCGGGCGACAACGGCCGCGGCTTCGGCGAGGTGGCGATGACGCCGGTGACCGCCCAGCGCACGCTCGCGCCCGAGCGGCTGCTGTGGGGACTCGCCGTCGGGGCGCTGCTGCTGTTGGCCTTCGGCCTGCGCATATGGGGCGCCAACCACGGGCTGCCCTACGCCTACAACGCCGATGAGAACGCGCACTTCGTCACGCGGGCGATCGGGCTCTTCGGCCACGGCTGGGATCCCAACTACTACGTCAACCCGCCGGCCTACACGTATCTCGCTCACCTGTTGCTGGGCGTCTGGTACGGCGGCCGCGAGGGCGTCGCGAGCGCGTTCGCGGCCGACCCGACGCAGATCTGGGTGCTCACGCGCGTGCTCGCCGCCGTGCTCGGCACGCTCGCGATCTGGCTGACGTACCTCGCCGGCGCGCGCCTGGTCGATCGCCGCGTCGGGCTGCTGGCGGCCGGCATCTTCACGGTCTCCTTCCTGCCGGTCTTCTACTCCAAGCTCGCGCTCAACGACGTCCCGACGCTGGCCCCGCTGTGCCTGGCGCTGTGGGGATCGGCGGGCATCCTGCGCTTCGGGCGCGTCAGGGATTACGTCTGGGCTGCGATCGGACTTGGTCTGGCGTGTGCCACGAAGTACACCGGCGGGATCGTGCTCGTCCCGCTGCTGGCGGCGGTGCTCGTGCAGTTCACCGCGCCGGGCGGGCGGCCGGGGGCCGCGCGCGGCCTCGGGATCGCGGGCGTCGTGGCGATCGTCGCGTTCCTCGTCGCAAACCCCTACGCGGTGCTGAACTTCGACGCTTTCTGGAACGGCCTCACGCACCAGTCCGACGCGTCCGGCGACGCCGCCGGCAAGCTCGGGCTGACGCAGGACAACGGCTTCGCCTACTACCTGTGGTCCTTCGGCTGGGGCCTGGGCTGGGTGCCGCTCATCTTCGCCGCCGGCGGCGCCGTTCGCCTGTGGTTCGACGAGCGCCGGCTGGTCTGGGTGCTCGTTCCGGCGGTCGTGCTGTTCGTGCTGTTCATGGGCTCGCAGGAGCGCTACTTCGGGCGCTGGCTGATGCCCGTCTTCCCGCTCGTCTGCATCCTCGCGGCGTACGCGGCGTTCGAGCTCGTCGACGTGGGCGAGCGCCTCAGGCCCGCCCTCAAGCCGACGTTCGTCGTCGCGGCGGTCGTCGCGGTCTGCGCGCAGGGCTTCGTCTATTCGCTGCACTCGGGCCTCGTGCTGTCACGCGAGGACACGCGCAACCTGGCCCGCGACTGGATGGTCGCCAACGTCCCCGTCGGCACGAAGATCGTCGTCGAGCCGGTCGTGCCCGACCAATGGGCGCAGGACATCGGCAATCCGTCGCCGCTGACCTCCAACGGCAACCGCTGGAACAAGTTTCCGCTGAGCAAGTCGACGATCGATCCCGAGACCGGCCGGCCGCTTCCCGGCGGCCTCCCCGCGGCGGTCAACATCGAGGACTTCGAGAAGGTGCTCACGCCCGAGCTGATCTCGACCTTCGAGCAGCAGGAGTACTGCTACGTCGTCGTCGGCTCGACGCAGCGGGGACGCGCCGAGGCCGAGCCCGAGCAGGTGCCGCGCGCGCTGGACTACTACCGCGAGCTCGAGCGGCGCTCCACGGTCGCCTTCGAGGTCTCGCCCTACTCCAAGGGCAAGGGGCCCGTGAAGTTCAACTTCGACTGGACGTTCGACTACTACCCGCTGGCCTACAACCGCCCCGGTCCGGAGATGACGGTGTACCGCCTGAACGGCGGCCGCTGCGCCACGCCCTTCCAGCCGTGAGGCTTTATCCCCGGGCCGTATGCTCCGCGGTAGTGGCCCGTCTCGCAACAGCCCGCCCGAATCTCCGGGCGCCGATCACCGCCTGGCGGCGTCCTCGTCCCTCGATGTGGCAGAGCCACACCTTCGGTCCTGCGTCCTTGCCAGGCGGCGCCGGCATCCCGGATCTCCGGGCGGCCCGTCACGAGACGGGCCACTGATGTCGCTGCTGACCTCGGCGGACCACCAGCACCTGGACCGCGCGATCGAGATCGCCGAGTTCGGGCTCGGGCGCGTGCACCCCAACCCGATGGTCGGAGCGCTGCTCGTGCGCGACGGCATCGTCCTCGGCGAGGGATGGCACGAGGAGCACGGCGGCCCGCACGCCGAGATCAACGCCTTCGCGGCCGCCGAGGCGGCCGGCAGCGATCTGACCGGCGCGACGCTGTACGTCTCGATGGAGCCGTGCTGTCATCAAGGCAAGACGCCGCCGTGCACCGACGCGATCCTCGCCACCGGCGTGACGCGGGTGGTCGTCGGCTCCGACGACCCGAGCGAGAAGGCCTCCGGACGCGGCCTGGGCATCCTGCGCGACGAGGGCGTCGACGTCGAGATCGCCGATGGCGACATCGCCCAGCGCGCGCGGCTCGTCAACCAGGCCTTTCGCAAGCACGCCCGCACCGGCCGGCCGTGGGTGCTGTTCAAGTCGGCGATGACGCTCGACGGCAAGGTCGCGACGCGGACCGGCGATTCGCAGTGGATCTCCGACGAGTCCAGCCGCGCCCGCGCGCACCGCTGGCGCGCGAGCGTTGACGCCGTCGCGGTCGGCATCGGCACCGCGCTCGCCGACGACCCGCAGCTCACCGCGCGCGTCGAGGGCGTCCACCATCAGCCGCGCCATGTCGTCTTCGACGCGACGGCGCGCCTGCCGCTGGACTCCCAGCTGATCGCCGCCGCGCCCGAGCTGCCGCTGACCGTCGTCGTCTCGCGCGCCGCGCGGCGCTCGGCGACCGAGGCGCTCGAGCTGTCGGGTGCCGACGTCGTCGTGGCCACCGGCGAGAACGAGCCCGCGCGCGTGCGCTCGGCGCTCGATCAGCTCGGCGCTCACGGCGTGACGTCGATCCTGCTGGAGGGCGGCCCGCGGCTGGCGGGCGCATTCCTCGATGCCGGCGAGATCGACGAGGTGCGCCTCTTCCTGGCGCCGATCCTGCTCGGCGGCCGCGCCGCGCGCGACCCGCTCGAGGGCGAGGGCGTGGAGCGGATCTCCGGCGCGCTGCGCGCGCTGACGCTCAGCTGCGAGCGCGTCGCGGGCGACCTGCTGATCTCCGCGCGCCTGTGCGAGTGGTGAGCGGCGTTGTTCACCGGGCTCGTCGCTGACCTCGGCGAGGTCGTCACGGTCGACGCGACCGGCGACGGCGTCCGCCTGACGCTCGCGACGGCGCTGACCGGCGAGCTGGGGGAGGGCGACTCGATCGCGGTCGACGGCGTCTGCCTGACGGCGGTCGCGATCACGGGGGATCGATTCAGCGCCGACGTCATGCGCGAGACGCTCGACCGCTCGTCGCTCCGTGCGATCGAGGCCGGCTCGCGCGTGAACCTCGAGCTCGCGCTGCGCGCCGCCGACCGCCTGGGCGGGCACGTCGTGCAGGGCCACGTTGACGGTGTCGGGGAGGTCGCGGCGGTGCGCGAGGACGGCTTCGCGCGCGTCGTGACGATCGCGGCGGCGCCGCAGGTCCTGCGCTACGTCGTGTACAAGGGCTCGATCTCCGTCGACGGCGTGTCGCTGACCGTCGCGCGGATCGACGACGAGGGATTCGACGTCTCGCTGATCCCCGAGACGCTCGAGCGGACCACGCTCGGGGCGGCGGCCGCAGGGCGGCGCGTCAACCTCGAGGTCGACGTGCTGGCGAAGTACGTCGAGAAGCTTCTCGGCCCGCGCTGACCGGCCTCAGACGTCGAAGCGCAGGTAGCGGTCGACGCCGGTGATCTCGAGGATCCGCTGGATCGGCGGCGGGCCGCTGATCAGCGAGAACTGGTGCCCGTCGGCGCGCGCCGCGCGATCCTCCGTGAGCAGCAGCTTGACGCCCGCCGAGTCCATGAAGCTCAGCTTGCGCAGATCGAGCACGACGCGCTCGAAGCCGCTCTCGCGCAGCTGCCGCAGCTGCTCGGCGAGCTCGGCGGTCGTCGCCATGTCGAGCTCGCCGGCGGGCGCGACGCGGACGACCTCCCGCTCGGGATGCACGTCGACGCGAAAGGTCGAGCGGTCGTCGCGGGACGGGGGCGGTGCTGCGATCGCAGCCATCGGACTCCTCTGAACGTGGGTCGTGTGAGGTGTCCGGCGCCCCGCGTCGAGCGAGCGCGCCGACATGCCGCAGTTCGTCAAGCAGATCGTCAGCCGCGGGTCGGCCCGCGCGACAGCAGATCCGTCTCGGGAAACCATAGCCTTCCTTCGAGTTGCGATCAACACATTCTCAAATCGACCGCCCGGCGGCGCGGTTTGCCAAGCTTGAGGCATGAGCCCCAAGACGCACAGCCCGTTCGCGACGATCGACGAGGCGCTGGAGGACATCCGCCAGGGCAAGATGGTCGTCGTCTGCGACGACGAGGATCGCGAGAACGAAGGCGATCTGACGATGGCCGCGCAGTTCGCCACGCCCGAGGCCGTGAACTTCATGGCCAAGGAGGGGCGCGGCCTGATCTGCCTGTCGCTGACGCCCGAGCGCTGCGACGACCTCGGCCTCGATCTCATGGCCGCCAAGAACGAGTCGCCGTTCGAGACGCCGTTCACGGTCTCGATCGAGGCCCGCCAGGGCGTCACGACCGGCATCTCCGCGCACGACCGGGCTCGGACGATCCAGGTCGCGATCGATCCCGAGGCCGGGCCGCGCGACATCGTCCAGCCGGGCCACATCTTTCCGCTGAAGAGCCGCAGCGGCGGCGTGCTCGAGCGTGCCGGCCAGACCGAGGCGGCGGTCGACCTCGCCCGCCTCGCCGGGCTGAACCCGTCGGGCGTGATCTGCGAGGTCATGAACGACGACGGCACGATGGCGCGCGTCGACGACCTCGTGAGCTACTGCGAGACGCACGAGCTGCGGATGATCACCGTCGCCGACCTGATCGCCTACCGGCGGCGCTACGACAAGCTCGTCGAGCGCGTCGTCTCGACGAGCCTGCCGACCGGCTTCGGCGACTTCCAGGCGACGGGCTACCGCGAGCTCGTCGGCGGCAAGCACCACGTCGCGCTCGTCAAGGGCGAGGTCGACGGCGAGGACGACGTGCTCGTGCGCGTGCACTCGGAGTGCCTGACCGGCGACGTCTTCCACTCGCTGCGCTGCGACTGCGGCGAGCAGCTCGAGTCGGCGCTGGCGATGATCGAGAGCGAGGGGCAGGGCGTGCTGCTGTACCTCGCCCAGGAGGGCCGCGGCATCGGGCTGCTCAACAAGCTGCGGGCCTACAAGCTGCAGGAGGGCGGGATGGACACCGTCGACGCCAACATCGAGCTCGGGCTGCCCGCCGACCTGCGCGACTACGGCATCGGCGCGCAGATCCTCGTCGACCTCGGCCTGACCTCGATCCGCATCCTCACCAACAACCCGAAGAAGATCCGCGGCCTCGAGGGCTACGGCCTGTCGGTGACCGCTCAGGTCCCGATCGAGCACATTCCCAACCCGCACAACGAGGCCTACCTGCGCGCCAAGCGCGACCGCATGGGCCACTCGCTGCACCACCAGGGACTCGACGTCGACAAGGAGATGCTCCACGACGAGGGCGAGCGCGACCAAGCCGAGCGCGACGCGCAGTGAGGTACGCGATCGTCGTCGGGCGCTTCTACGAGCAGCTCGCCGAGCGCCTGGTCGCGGGTGCGACGGCGGTCTTCGAGCAGGCCGGGGCCGAGGGGCTCGACGTCTTCGACGTGCCCGGGGCCTTCGAGCTGCCGCTGGCGGCGCTGATGGCCGCCGAGAGCGGGCGCTACGACGGCGTCGCCTGCCTCGGCGCGGTGATCCGCGGCGAGACCAGCCACTACGACCACGTCTGCAGCGAGGCCGCGCGCGGCATCCAGGACGTCGCGCTGCGCACCGGCGTGCCGTGCGGCTTCGGTCTGCTGACGGTCGAGAACCTCGACCAGGCGATGGCCCGGTCCGGCGGCGCCAAGCGCGACGAGGGCGCCGACGCGGCGCAGGCCGTGCTTGCCCTCGTGCGCATGCGTGCCCGCCTCGCCAGATGACCCCCGTCACGGGGTAGGCTTGAGCTCATGCCCGTCAACGAGGCTGAGGAGCTCCTGGCGCTGGCGCTGATCTTCGTCGTGCACGTCGTCGGCGGCCTGATGCTCGTCTGGGGCATGCTCGAGGGCGACGACTGGCGCCCGCGCTGGTGGCCGCGAGGCGGTGGACCCGACGATCCGCCCGCCGAACCGCCTCCGGCGCCGCCCGGCCGCCCGCCGCTCTTGTTGCCGCTCGAGGGCGCGCTGCCCAGCCGCGTGCGCCTGCGCGACGAGACGCCGCTGCGCGACGCGCACCCGCGGCCGCCGCGCCGCCCGGCGCACATGCCGCCCGTGCCCGGCGAGCCGCCCAAGCGCTCGCCCCAGCGCTCCTAGCCGCACCCGGCTCGCCCGGATGGCGTCCAACAAGGAGCTCATGCTGCGCGGCGAGCCGTACTTCGGCGACGATCTCCAGCTGGACGCCGAGCGCCGCCGATGTCGCCGGCTGACCGACCGCCTGAACGCCGCGAGCGTCGATGACGGCGCGCGGATCAGGCGGATCCTCGAGGAGCTGCTGGGCAGCTTCGGCGAGGGCGCCTACGTCAGGCCGCCCTTTCACTGCGACTATGGCTCCAACATCGCGATCGGCCCCCGCACGTTCGTCAACTTCGGTGCGATCGTGCTCGACTGCGCCACGGTGACGATCGGCGAGGACGTGCAGATCGCGAGCGCCGTGCAGCTGCTGACCGCCACCCACCCGCTCGAGGAGGGGCCGCGCCGGGCGGGCTGGGAGAGCGCGCACCCGATCGCGATCGGCGACGGCGCCTGGCTCGGCGGCGGCGTCATCGTCTGCCCGGGCGTGAGCGTCGGGGCGGGCGCGGTGGTGGGAGCCGGCAGCGTCGTGACGCGCGACGTGCCGGCGGGGCACCTCGCCTACGGCAACCCCTGCCGCGTCGTGCGCGACCTGCGCGAGCGCTGAGCGCGCCGCTCAGTCGTCGTCGTTCTTCTTCGCCTTGCCGTTCGCCTTGCCGCCACCGTCGAGCTTCGCGAGCGCGTTGTCGAGCTCCGCCTGCACCGTCCCGCGCTGGTTGTCGATCTTCAGGCGCTCGCGCAGGACAGCGACGGCCGCCTCGGGGTTGCCGGAGCGGTTCAGCGCCTGGCCGAGGTTGAAGAGCGCGAACGCGTAGCCGACGTCGCCGGTCTTTCCGGCGTCCTGGTAGCCCTTGACCGCGGCCTGCAGCGGCGCGACAGCGGCGCCCGGGTTGCCGGCCCCGATCAGCCGGTGGCCCTCGTCGTTGAGCTGCGACGGCGTCTTCGTGCTCGCCGAAGCCTGGGTCTTGGGCTGCGCGTTCGCCGGCGTCTGCTGCTGCGCGCCCCCCGCAGGTGGCTTGGCGGTCGTGCTCGACTTCTGCCCGGAGGTCGTCGCCGTCCGCTGGCGCTCCGCGCTCGTGCGCGGATCGCCGCCGCCGCTGCTGAGCGCGAGCACGAGTGCGAACACCACGGCCGCGAGCATCCCCGCCGCAGCGATCGCCCCCCAGGGGCGCCGCGGGCGGCGCGCGGCCGGCGCGGGCGCGGGGACCTCGCGCCTGGGCGCGGGAGGCCGCGGCTGCGCGGGCTCGGGACGCGCCGCCGTGCCGGCCGCCGCGGCTGCCGCGGCGACGGGTGCGGCCCGCGGCGGCGACGGCCGCAGCCGCTCGACGGGCTTGATCGGCGCAGCCCCGGCGATCGGCCGCGTCGTGTCGATCGCGGCGTCCTCGTCGAGCGCCTTCGCCAGGCCTTCGACGAACTCCGTCGCGGTCGCCGGGCGCGCGTCCGGGTCCTTGGCCAGGGCGCGGGCGAAGACCGGGTCGACGGCCGGCGGAAGGTCGGTCGCCGCCTGCGAGGCGGGCGGCGGCTTCTCCTGGGCGTGCTGCAACGCCTGCGCGGTCGCCGGCCCGCCGGAGAACGGGCGCGAGCCGGTCAGCAGCTCGTAGGCGACGACGGCCAGCGCGTAGCGGTCGCTCGCGGCGGTCGCGGGCCGGCCCATCGCCTGCTCGGGGGAGATGTAGGCGGCCGTGCCGAGCACCTGGCCGGTCTGCGTCATCTGCGTGTCGTCGGCGAGCCGCGCGATGCCGAAGTCGGCGACCGCCAGGCGGCCCTGGGCGTCGAGCAGCAGGTTCGCCGGCTTGACGTCGCGGTGCACGATCCCGGCGGCGTGCGCGACGTCGAGGCCGTTGGCGGCCTCGCTGAGCCAGCGCAGCGCGGTCTCGTGCGGCACGCGCTCGCCGCCGCCGTCGCGGGCCGCGCGCAGGCGGTCGGCGACGGTGCCGCCGGCGAAGTACTCCATGACGATGAAGGCATCGTCGTTGTGCTCGCCGATGTCGTAGATCGTCACGACGTGCGACTGGTCGGAGACCTGCGCGGCGGTCCGCGCCTCGCGCTGGAAGCGCGCGCGGGCGGCGGGATCGGAAGCGTATTGAGCGCCGAGCACCTTGACCGCGACGACCCTGCCCAGCAGCAGGTCCTCGGCCTCCCACACGGACGCCATGCCGCCGCTGGCGATGTGACGGGCGACGCGGTAGCGCTCCGGCAGCTCGATCGTCGAGGCCAGGGGCATGTGCGCCAGACGATACCCGCGCAGGGTCGTTTCGACTCGCGGACGGCCGTCGCCAGGCCCGACCCTCTACACTCACTCGCCGATGGCCAAGGTCTGTCACAGCTGCGGCAAGGGTCCCTCCTTCGGCCAGAGCCGCAGCCACTCGATGGTCGCCACGAAGCGGCGCTTCAACCCGAACCTCCAGAAGGTCCGGGTCTTCGTCGGCTCCGCCCCGCGCCGCGTCTACGTCTGCACCCGCTGCCTGAAGGCCGGGAAGGTCACGAAGGCCGCCTAGCCTCGGCCCCTCGGCCGTGCCGGACCCCAGCCTCGTTCGCTTTCGCATCGTCGTTGACGGCGCGCTGGCCCACCTCGAGTCGCGCCGCCGGGAGATCAACGATCTCAACGTCTTTCCCGTCGCCGACGGCGACACGGGCGACAACATGGCGCTGACGCTGCAGGCCGTGCTCACCGAGCTCGACCGCCTCGCGGCCGACGAGCACCGCCTGATCGACGAGATCGGCCGCGACGAGATCGTCGAGTCGGTCGCGCGGGCCGCGCTGCTGGGCGCGCGCGGCAACAGCGGCGTGATCCTCTCGCAGCTGATCCGCGGCGCCGCCGAGGAGCTCGTCAGCCGCCCGGGCGAGCTCGTCGACCCGGTGCTGATCGGCGCGGCGATGGCGCGCGCGGCGCAGCGGGCCTACGGCTCGGTGCGCCAGCCGGCGGAAGGCACGATCCTGACGGTCCTGCGCGACATGACGACGAGCGTCGCGACGGAGCTCGCCCACATGGGGGACACGCGCCTGGGCTCGGAGGGCGACCCCGCCGAGCAGAACGCGCTGATCGCCGACGTGCTCGAGCGCGCGCTGCACGCCGGCGAGGAGTCCGTTCGCCGCGGGCCCGAGCTGCTCGCCGTCCTGCGCGAGAGCGGCGTCGTGGATGCCGGCGGCCACGCGCTGACGGTGATCGTCGCGGGGATGATCGCCGCGCTGCGCGGCAGCGCGCCGCCGCCGGTCGCCCTGCAGGCGCCCGCGCGCGTCAGTCGCCCTGAGCACAGCTCCTCGACGCACCGCTTCTGCACGAACTTCGCCATCACCGGCCACGACCTCGACCCGCTGGACTGGATCGCGCCGCTGGAGGCGATCGGCGACTCGGTGCTCGTCGTCGGCGACGCCGCGACGCTCAAGGTCCACGTCCACACCGACGAGCCGGAGGCGGCGACAGGGCTGTTCGAGGGCGCCGGCGAGATCTCACACCTCGACGTCGCCGACATGCACGCGCAGGTGCTGGCGCGCACCGACCGGCTGTCGGCCGCCGGCGCGGCGGGCGATCCCGCCGCCGCCGAGCAGCGCTGCGGCGCGCTCGCGGTCGTCTCGGGCGCCGGCCTGCGCGAGCTCTACGAGAGCCTCGGCGTGACCGTGCTCGACGGTGGCGCGACGCTCAACCCGTCCACCTACGAGCTGCTGGCCGGCATCCACGGCGTGCACGCGCAGGAGGTCGTCGTGCTGCCCAACTCGCCGAACGTCGTGATGGCGGCCGCGCACGCCGCTGAGCTGTCGGAGAAGGTCGTCGAGGTGAGCGCGGCACGCTCGCAGCAGGCGGGCCTGAGCGCCGCGCTCGCGCTGGATCCGGCGCGCTCGGCGGCCGACAACGTCGCGGCGATCGACGCGGCGCTCGGCGGTCTGCGCACCGGGTCCGTCGCGCCGGCCGCGCGCGCCGACGGCGAGGGGCGCTTCGCGATCGGGGACGCGGTCGGCTTCGTCGACGACGCGATCGTCGCCTGGGGCGCTCCGGAGAGCACGCTGCGCGCGGTCCTCGACGACCTCGCAGGCGGCGCCGAGCTGCTGACCCTGATCGCGGGCGAGGGCGCGCCGCTGGACGAGGCGGGCGTGCGCGAGCTGGTCCCCGGCGGCGTCGAGCTCGAGTGCGAGATCGGCGGACAGCCCAGCTACTGGTGGCTCGTCGCGGCCGAGTAGTCGCCTCGGGCCATGCCGCCGGACAGGGCGTGATCAGCGGCGGCGAGAGCGCCCGTCGCGTCGTCGAGAAGCGGTACGCCGCCGCGCCCTGCCTGGCCGCCCATGCCAGAAACGGTGAGATGCATCTTTTCCGCGCACAGCGCCTACTTTCGTCATCTCACCGCACCGCTGGTACAGGGGGCGAGGGCTCGGCGACCATGTCCAAAGCGCGCTTCTCGCGACGCAGCGGTCGCCTGCCCCGGTGGCCATTCGGGGCTGCAGTTCCTGCGGAATGGTCGCCAGCGCCGGTGGCTACGCTCGCTTTCGGCGATCGCCTGGTCCAGCGACTGCCCGCGAGGCGCCTCCCGCGGGAACGATCTCCTCTGTCTGCGGGTCATGGATGGTGAACCCGCCGCGCGCAACACATCGAGGGAGGCTCAGCAGCCGCCGGTACAGCGTTCGCGCCGCAGGTGAACACCAGCGTCAGCCCGAGAACCCGAAGCGCGCGTGCAGGCGGCGCAGCGGCGCCGGCGCCCACCAGTTCCACGCGCCGAACATGCCCATCAGCGCCGGCACCAGCAGCGCGCGCACGATCGTCGTGTCGATGATCACCGCCGAGGCCTCGCCGATCGCGATCTGCTTCATGAAGAACACCTTGCTGACGGCGAAGGCGAGGAAGACGACGGCGATCGCGGCCGCCGCGGCGGTGATCACGCGTCCCGTCGCGCCGATCCCGACCGCGACGGCCTCCTCGTTGTCCATGCCGAGGTCGTGCTGCTCCTTGATGCGCGCCAGCACGAGCACCGCGTAGTCGGTCGCGAGGCCGAACGTGACCGCGATCAGGAACGCCATGCTCGTCACCTCGAGCGCCGCCGGGCCCGTGTAGGCGAAGAGGCCGTCGAGCAGCCCCTCCTGGAAGGCGAGAACGATCACCCCGATCGAGGCGCCGAGCGTCAGCACGTTCATGATCAGCGTCTTGATCGGAAGGATGACCGAGCCGGTCAGCAGAAACAGCAGCAGCAGCGTCGTCAGGGCGATGATCGCGCCGACCAGCGGCAGGTTGTCGACCAGGCTCCCCTTCTCGTCGATGAAGCGCGCGGTGTTGCCGGAGACGAGGACCTCGCCGCCCGCGGGCGCGTCCAGCGCGCGGATCGTCCGCACGGCGTCCTGGACGCGCTCGTCGAGCGACGGCGCGGCCGGCGTGAAGCTCGCATATGCGAGCTGCGGCGAAGCGCGCTGGAAGGGCGCACCGTCGGCGATGCCCTCGAGCGCCGAGATGCGCCGGTGAAGCTGCGCCAGCTGCGCCGGGCTCGCCCCGCCCTGCGAGCCGCCGGGCGAGCTGGTGCGCACCGACACGACGACGGCGAAGGCCAGCCCGCGCGAGTAGTTCGCGTCGAGGTACTCGTTGACGGCATACGACGGCTGGCTCGGCGGCACGGCCTCCGCGCTGGGGCCGCTGAAGGTCGCTCCCAGGATCGGCGAGGCGAGCGCCAGCAGGAACACCGTGCAGCCCAGCGCGACGACGAACGGCCGCCGCATGACCGCCTTCGCGAGCCGGTACCAGGCGTTGGAGTGGTCCGAGACGGCCGGCCCCTTGCGAATCGCGAGCGCGTTGATCCGCGGGCCGAGCAGCGCCAGCATCGAGGGCACGACGAGGATCGCGATCAGCGCGGACAGCAGGCCGACGGCCGCGCCCGCTGCGCCGATCGAGTAGAGGAAGCGCTGCGGCATCAGCATCAGCGCCGCCAGCGCGGTCGCGACGGTGAAGCCCGAGAACAGCACCGTGCGCCCGGCGGTCATGACCATCCGCCGATGCGCCTCCTCGGTCGCGACGCCGCCGGCTCGCTCGAGCTCCTCGCGGTAGCGCGACACCAGCAGCAGCCCGTAGTCGACGGCGAGGCCGAGGCTGAGCGCGGTTGCGAGGTTCAGCGCGAACAGCGAGGTGTCGACGACGCCGGACATCAGCCGCAGCACGAGGAACGTGCCGAGGATCGAGAAGATGCCCAGGAGCAGCGGGATCGCGGCCGCGACCGCGCCGCGGAAGACGAGCAGCAGCAGGACCGTGAGGATCGGGAACGCGATCAGCTCGGCGCGGGTGAGGTCCTCGCGGGTCTCGTCGTTGACCTCGTTGAAGCTGACGGCGAAGCCGCCGTAGCCCAGCTCGAGCGGGCTGTCGCCGATCCGCCGTTGCGCCTCCTCGGCCGCCTCGCCGCCGTCTGACTCGATGTCCTGGGTCGTCAGGGCGGCCGCGATCACCAGCGACTCGCCGTCGCGCTCGATCAGCGCGCCGGCCGCCCGGCGGTCGCGCAGCGGGTTGATCACCTGCCCGACGTGGCGTGTGCCGGCGAGCGCGGCGCTGATGCGATCGGCCTCGCGGCGGACGGCCGGGCTCGTGACGTCGAGCCTGCCGCCGGCCGGGCTGCGCACGAGCACGACGATCCCCGGCGTGGCGTCGTAGCCCAGCTCCTTTCGCAGCAGCTCGGTCGCGCGCTCGCTCTGCGATGCGCTGTCGGTGAAGCCCGCGGCCTTGAGGTGTTGCTCGACGTCGTAGCCGAACGCGCCGGCGAGGATCACGAAGACGCCGACCAGCGCGAGCACGAGCTTCGGCCTACGCCAGGTCAGTGTCGCGACGCGGTCGAGCATGGGACGTTCGCGACCCTACCGGGGCCGCCGATGCGGTCGCCATGATCCATCTGTGCCGACCGCCTTTGCGACCGCCGACGAGCTGGGGTTCGACGAGCTGCTGGGCGCGCCGCTGCGCTGGCCGCGGCCATCGGCGCTCGAACGCCCGCTGAAGGTCGTGCCGGCGAAGGCCGCCGAGGCCGCGGCGCAGCTCGGGCTGCTGACGATCGGCGACCTGCTCGAGCATCTGCCGCGCGACCGCCGCGAGGCGCGCACGGTCGCGACGCTGACGCCCGGCGAGGGCGCGACGGTCGTCGTCGAGGTGCGCTCGATCGCCAGCCGCCCCGTCCGCCGGCGGGGGATGAAGCCGCTCGTCGAGGCCGTCGTCGGCGACGAGACGGGGACCGTCAAGGCGACGTTCTTCAACCAGCCGTGGCTGGCGCGCAAGTACCCCAAGGGCACGCGCCTGGTCCTGCACGGCAAGCTCGATCCGGGCCGCGGGTTCCGGGTCGAGGGGCACGCGCCGACGGCCCAGAGCACCGGCTCGGACTCAGAGGTCGCGCACTACGCGACGACCGACGGCCTGTCCTCGACGCAGATCCTCGCGCTCGTGCGCGAGCACCTGGTCGCCGCGCACGACGCCGTCGACGCGCTACCCGCGCGCCTGCGCGCCGCCGCCCGCCTGCCCGACCGCACGGCCGCGCTGATCGCCGCGCACGCCGGCGACCTCGAGGGCGGCCGCCGCCGCCTCGCCTACGACGAGCTGCTGCTGGCGCAGCTGTCGCTGCTGCGCCGCCGCGCCCAGCGCCGCGCGTCGGGCCGCGCGATGGCGCTCGACGCGCCGCCGTCGCTGTCGCAGCGCTGGCGCGAGCAGCTGCTGCCGTTCGAGCTGACCGGCGACCAGCGCGCGGCGATCGACGTGCTCGACGAGGAGCTGGCCGAAGCGCGCCCGATGCAGCGGCTGCTGATGGGCGAGGTCGGCTCGGGCAAGACCGTCGTCGCGCTGCACGCGATCCTGCGCGCGGTCGAGCACGACGCGCAGGCCGTCTTCATGGCCCCGACCGAGGTCCTCGCCGAGCAGCACTTCGCCACGCTGCAGGCTCTGATGCCCGGCGAGGCGGTGCGGATCGCGCTGCTGACGGGCTCGACGAGCGCGTCGCGGCGCGCCGACACGCTCGCCAAGCTCGCGTCGGGGGAGCTGTCGTTCGTCGTCGGCACGCACGCCCTGCTCGAGCCCGACGTGCGCTTCGACCGCCTCGCGGTCGTCGTCGTCGACGAGCAGCACCGCTTCGGCGTGCGCCAGCGCGCGGCACTCGACGTCAAGGCGCCGGAGGGGCTCGTGCCGCACGTGCTGCACATGACCGCGACGCCGATCCCGCGCACGATGGCGCTGCTGCGCTATGGCGACCTCGACATCACCGCGCTGCGCGAGCTGCCCAATGGCCGGCGGCCGATCACGACGCACGTCGCATCGAGCGACGGCGAGCGCTCTCGCGCCTACGAGCGCATCCGCATGCAGCTCGACGCGGGGCGCCAGGCGTTCGTCGTCTGCCCGCTCGTCGAGGAGTCCGAGGCGCTGGCGGCGAAGGCCGCGACCGCCGAGTACGAGCGCCTGCGCGGCGGCGAGCTGGCCGATTACCGCGTCGCGCTGCTGCACGGCCAGATGCGCCCGCGCGAGAAGCAGCAGGCGATGGCGGCGTTCGCCGCCGGCGGCGCCGACGTGCTCGTCGCGACGACGGTGATCGAGGTCGGCGTCGACGTCCCGAACGCGACCGTCATGCTCGTCGAGGGGGCCGAGCGCTTCGGCATCAGCCAGCTGCACCAGCTGCGCGGGCGCATCGGCCGCGGCGAGCATCCGTCCGTCTGCCTGCTGTTCGGGCCGAAGACGTCCGCGCGGCTGCTGGCCGTCGAGCGCCACTCGGACGGCTTCGAGCTCGCGCGGATCGACCTCGAGCTGCGCGGCGAGGGCGAGATCGCCGGCACGCGCCAGTCGGGGCTGGCGCTGTTTCGTTTCGCGCGGCTGCCCGAGGACGAGGCGCTCGCCGAGGCCGCCCGCGCGCGCGCGGAGGAGCTGCTGGCCGGCGATCCGGAGCTCGAGGCGCCCGAGCACGCGCTGCTGGGCGAGGCGCTGGCGGCGGCGCACGGCGAGGCCGAGCGCCGGCCGCTGCCGGCGTGAGGGTCGTCGCCGGCCTGTACGGCGGCCGCCGCCTCGTCGCGCCGCCGGGCGACGCGACGCGGCCGACGAGCGACCGCGTGCGCGAGGCGCTGTTCAGCGTCCTCGGCCCGGCGATCGAGGGCGCGCGCGTGCTCGACCTCTATGCCGGCACGGGCGCGCTGGGCATCGAGGCGCTGTCGCGCGGGGCCCGCGCGGCGGTCTTCGTCGACCGCGCCCCGGCCGCGATCAAGGCCGTCCGCGCCAACCTCGTGGCGCTCGGGATCGATGCCGAGGTGCGCCGCATGCAGGCGCGCGCGGCGCTGCGCGCAGCGGCCGACGCTGCAGAGGCATACGATCTGGTCTTCCTCGATCCTCCCTACCGGCGCTCGGCCGAGCTGGGGCGTGAGCTCTCGGAGGCGCTTCCCGCGGTGCTCGCGCCCGGGGCCCGCGTCGTCAGCGAGAGCGACCGCCGCGACCGGCTCGAGCTCCTGCTCCCTTTGTCCGACGAGCGCCGCTACGGCGACACCGTCATCCGCATCCATGACACCTGACCACCGCCTCGCCGTCTGCCCGGGCTCCTACGACCCGATCACCTACGGCCACCTCGACGTCATCGCGCGCGCGTCCGAGCTCTTCGACGACGTCATCGTGGGGGTCGTCGACACGCCGATCCGCAAGGGCTCGACGCTGTTCGAGGTCGACGAGCGGCTGGGTTTCATCCGCGAGGCGACGGCGCACCTGAAGGGCGTCAGAGCCGTCGCCTTCTCGACGCTCGTCGTGGACTTCGCGCGCGAGCAGGGATCGAAGTGCATCGTCAAGGGCCTGCGCGCGATCTCCGACTTCGAGTACGAGTTCGAGATGCATCAGCTCAACCGCCTGCAGGCGCCCGACATCGACACGCTCTACCTGATGGCCAGCCCCCAGTACAGTTTCCTGAGTTCCAGCGGGATCAAGGAGCTGGCCATGTTCGGCGGAGCGATCGACGGGCTCGTTCCGGACCGGGTGGCCGCACGCTTGAAGGAAGAGCTGGGGCGCTAGCGAACTGAGGGATTGTTATGGACGTCCTCGTACTCATCGACAAGCTCGACGACTTGGTGCACAACGCCAAGCTCGTCCCCATGACCGGTCAGGTCCGCGTCGACAAGGACGAGATCTACGACATCCTCGACCAGATGCGCGCGACGATCCCGGAAGAGATCAAGCAGGCGCGCTGGATCGTCAAGGAGCGCCAGGAGATGCTTGCCGAGGCCAAGCGCGAGGCCGAGCGGATCGTCAAGGAGGCGCGCGAGCGCCAGAACCAGCTCGTCGGCGAGGAAGAGGTCACCAAGCAGGCCGAGCGCGCCGCCGAGGACATCATCGAGGACGCGCGCGCCCGCGAGCGTGAGATCCGCCTCGGCGCCGAGGACTACGCCGACGAGATCCTCAACACGCTCGAGGTCAACCTGTCGAAGTTCATCGCCGCCGTGCAGCGCGGCCGCGAGCGCCTGCAGGGCAAGGACGAGCCGGCCGAAGTCCGCTGAGCCGGCCGAGTCACCGCTGCTTCCAGCGGATCTCAGGCTCGCCGGTTCGAAGGAACTCCGCCAGCCGCAGCGCCTGCTCCTCGGCCCCCGTCCGCACGTCGTCGCCGGCCTCGCCGAACGGCTCGATCGTCACCGTCAGCCGGCTGCCCTTGCGCTCGTGGCTCCAGACGCCCTCGACGCGGCCGTCGACGAGCAGCACGGGCGACAGCCAGCCCTGCTTGCGATAGACGCGGTCCTTGTGCTCGGCATGGAGCACCGGGCTGTCGTCGCGCGGCGCCGCGACGACGAACTGGTCGAAGGGCGGCAGCAGCAGGACGACGCGTTCGCCGGCGGGCGGCGCGGCCTCGGCATCCGAGCGCAGCATCCAGCACGCCTGGCCGTCCAGCGTCGCCGTCGCGACCTCCTCGTCCAGCGCCGCGATCAGCCTTCCGGCCAGCGCCGCCGACGGGATGCCGAACCAGCGAGCGAAGGCCTCGCGCGTCGCCGGCCCGTACGCCGCGAGGTAGCGGCGCAGAACCCACGCCATCGCCTGCTGCGGCTCGGCCGGGGTCCAGTCCTCGCCGAGCCAGCGGTCCGGTCGCGTGAAGCGCACGCGCTGACCGACCGGCGGCGCGAAGACGACGTCGCCGCGGAACGCCGCGAGCTTGGGCATGGCTCCCCAGCTGCCGCGCACCGCGTCGCCGAGGCGGGCGTCTGCGAGCAGATCCCCGACGGCGTCGCCAAGCTCCTCGCGCGTCAGGGGCGGACCGTCCAGAGCCACGCGGATGGCGTCCAGCACCGCCACCGCCTCCTCGCTCGTCATGCCGGACGCCTTGCGCCAGCTCGCCTGCTCGTAGCGAGGCTTCAACAGCGCTTGAGCCCCGACGTACAGCGCCAGCTCGTCGGCGGGCAGGAGGTGAAGCGTGCCGCGCATGGCCCACGTCTTGACGAGGCTGCGCTCCTCCCACAGCGCCTGCTTCACGAACCCCGAGCGCAGGTCTTCGACGCGCGCCCACAGCGTCAGCTCGGCCGAGCTCTCGACCTGCGCATGAAGCCCGCAGATCGAACGCACGACGTCGAGCCACCCGTCCGCCGCTGCGCGCTGCACGAGCCCCTGACGCTTCAAGCGCCGCGCGAGCACGGAGTCCCAGCTCAGCTCGTCGGGCGTGGCGATCGGTCAGTCCAGCTTGAGCTCGGACAGCTTCGCCCAGCGCGGGTCGGGCTCGCGCTCGTGGGCGTGCTCGGGGCCGGCGGCGTTGAGGTCGGTGCCGCAGATCGGGCACAGCCCGGCGCAGTCCTCCTTGCACAGCAGCTGCGCGGGCAGCGCCAGCACGAGCGCGTCGCGCGCCCAGGCGTGCATGTCGAGCACCTCGTCGCAGACGTACGGGCTCGACAGCTCTTCGCCGCCGCCGGGCTGGTCGACCTCGCGCGAGTCGACTTCGACCTGCGGCCGGGCGGCCTCGAGGCAGCGCATGCACGGCCCGCGCAGCGACGCGCCGAAGCGCAGGCGCAATGCGTAGCCGCCGCGCGTCATCGCCGAGATGTCCAGCACGGCGGTCACGATCTCGGGCTCGATCTCGTATGTCTCGCCGGCGAACCGCAGCGGATCGAGCGCGACGTCGAGCTCCAAGCGGCGGCCCTCGCCGGAGGTCAGGCGCAGGCGGCCGAGGTCGAAGCTGTCGGTTCGAGCCGGCATGCCCTCCGAAGGCTAGAGGGTCTGGACCGTGGGCTTGATCGCTGACGTCCCGGCCACGGGGCAGCACCCGTCGCGCAGAACCGATCAGGGCAGGCGCAGGTCGCCGGGCACCGCGCCACGCTCGATCAGGCCGTGGATGTCGGCCGCGCGGCGCGGGTTGAGGTAGACGTGGCGCTGGCCGACGCTCGGCTTCTCGCTCAGCAGGCCGGCCTCGAGCAGCGCCTCGCCGACCTCGTCGGCGAGCGCGCGCTCGTTGCCCGCGAAGCCGCGCGCGAGGTGGCGGTAGTCGGTGTGGTAGCCGCCCCACTTGCCCATCCCGTCGAGGCGCTGCAGGATCCGCCGCGCGATCCGCCGCGCCGGCTGCGGGTCGTCGTGCGGGCGCGCGGTGCCGCCCGCGCCCACCTCGAGCAGGAGCAGCACCGCCTCCTCGTGCTCGGCGACCGATGCGGCGTCCGCGGGGCGACCGCCGAGCCGCGCGACCGCCTCGGCGATGCGCAGCGGCTCGGCGACCGGAGCGCGCCAGTCGCCGGCGTCGGCGAGCACGTCGGGCGGCAGCGCCAGCGCCAGCGTGCGCAGGCGCGCGACCCCGGCGACGTGCTCCTCGAAGGCGATCGCCGCGAGCTCGGCGTCCTCCTGCGCCGCCGTCGAAAGCCGCAGCGCGAGGTGGCCGTGGAGGGTGCCGGCCTGCAGCAGCAGGTCCGCGGGGCCGGCCGGGGGCGGCGGGCCGGCGACCTCGACGAGCGCGCCGACCGCCGCGGCGGCGACGAGCCATGCCCGCTCGCCGGCGGCGTCGGCATCGGCGCGCAGCGCCGCCGCGACCGGAACCACGGCCAGCAGCGCGTCGGCGGCGGCCGCGAAGACGACGCTCACCGGCTGCTCGCGCCCGGAGCGCGGCAGGCCGATCTCGCGCTCGGAGCGCGCGAGATCGTCGAGCAGCAGCGCGCGCAGCTGGGAGCTGCGCTCGCGCGGGGCGGCCGTTCCGCCGGCGTCCTCGAGCGCGGTGGCGAGCGCGTGCATGTCACTGAGCGTAGAGCGGCGAGGGTCGCGCGCGGGCCGGTCGGCGCGTGCCCGTCGCCGGCCGCGGGGCGCACCGCGTACTGTCTGCGCGATGTCCGGCTGGTTCGAGCATTTCGGCTTCGCGGAGGTCGGCGACGGCCTCGTCATGGGCGCCTATCCGCAGGACGCCGACGATGTCGCCGCGCTCGTCGAGGCCGGCGTCACGCGGATCTTCAACCTCGTCCAGGACCTCGAATACGAGCCGGGCGCGCGCGACGCGTGCGTGGCGGCGCTCGCGCAGTCGGGCATCCAGGAGCGCCGCGTCGAGCTCGTCGACTACGGCAGCCTCGGGACCGCGCAGATCGAGGACGCCGCGCAGGCCGTGCTCGCGTGGCTGGAGCAGGGCGAGCGCGTGTACGTGCACTGCCGCGCGGGCTGGCAGCGCTCGGCGACGGTCGTCGCCGCGATCGTGGCGCTGCGCGAGCAGGTTTCGCCGCTGCAGGCGCTGGACATCCTGCGCGTTCGCAAGCCGACGGCCAACCCGCTGTCGCATCAGCGCGAGGACCTGTTTCGCTGGTGGGATCTGCGCGCGGGCTGACGCGGTCGTTCCGTCTGGGGCGGGGGTTACGGTGAAACGTCGCCATGGAAGCCGCGATCCGCCTCCCCATCACGCAGGTCTACGTCCACAACGGGCGCCTTTGCATCGACCAGCTGGTCGTCGAGGACGAGACGGCCGTGCGCCTGGCCTCCGAGCGCGACGACGCGGCGCGCTTCGTCGTCGAGGCGATCGAGATCGGCGCGCGCGTGCTGGACCGTGAGCTGATCGGCGCCAACGCCGAGTTCGTGCGCGCGGAGTTCGAGAAGACCGCTCGCGAGCTCGATGCCTCGTTCGTCGAACGGGCGCGGCACGTCGCCGAGCGCCTGGACGAGAAGGTCGACGAGGCGTTCGGACCCGAGCACGGGCACGTGACGAAGGTGCTCGCGCGCCACTTCGGCGACGAGTCGTCGGTCGCCGTGCAGCACCGCATGCGCGCGGTCCTCGACGAGGTCGCGCTGCGCATGCGCGAGGACCTGCGCCGCCAGTTCTCCTCCGACTCGGCCTCCAACCCGCTCGCCGGGTTTCAGAACGCGCACCTGGCCGCGACGAAGCAGATCGCCGGCCAGCAGTCCCAGCACCTGCAGGCGATGGCCGAGAAGCTCGAGGCGATGAAGCTCGAGATCTCCGAGCTGCGCTCCGAGAAGCAGAAGCTCGTCGAGATCGCCGCGGTCGTCGAGAAGGGCACGGCGAAGGGGCGCAGCTACGAGGAGGCGGTCGTGCTGGCGATCGACGCGATCGCCGCCGCCCAGGGCGACGACTGCGACGCCGTCGGCGACGTGCGCGGGGAGGGCGGGCGCAAGGGCGACGTCGTCGTCGCGATCGACGCCTGCGCCGGTCCGGCGCGCGGGCGGATCGTCTTCGAGGCCAAGAACTCCCAGCTGTCGCGCAACAGGGCGCTGGCCGAGCTCGACGAGGCGCTCGAGACCCGCGGCGCCGACTTCGCGATCTTCGTCGTGCCGTCGGAGGACAAGCTGCCGGCGCGCACGCGGCCGCTGCGCGAGTTCAACGGCGACAAGATGTTCGTCGTCTACGACGCCGAGGACGACGCGCGGCTGGCGCTCGAGGTCGCCTACGCGCTCGCGCGGGCGCGCGTGCTGATGAACCGCGGCGCGCTGGAGTCCGTCGACCCGGCGGCGGTCCGCGCCGAGGTCGAGCGCGCGCTCGGCGCGATGGAGGACGTGCGACGCATCAAGACCCAGCTGACGAACGCCAGCGGCGGCATCGACTCGGCGCGCCAGATCCTCGACTCGATGGCCATCGGCGTGCGCGGCCACCTGGCCGAGATCGAGGCCCTGCTGCGGGAGGCGCACTAGCCTCATCGTCGTGACGCGCTCGGTGATCTTCGACTGCGACGGGGTGCTCGTCGACAGCGAGCTGATCTCCAACACCGTGCTCGCCAGGCTGCTGACCGAAGGCGGGCTGCCGACCACCTACGAGGACTGCATGCGCGACTTCCGCGGGCGCTCGATCGGGTCGGTGATGGCGATCGCGGACGACCGCCTGGGCCGCGCGTGGGACTTCGACGTCGGCGAGCGCTACTACGCCGAGGTCGAGGCGGCGTTCTGGCGCGAGCTCGAGCCGGTGCCCGGCGTGATCGCGGCGCTGGAGCGCATCGCGCTGCCCTCGTGCGTGGCGTCCAGCGGGCCGCACCACAAGATGGCCGTGACGCTGCGGCGCACGGGGCTGTGGGAGCGCTTCGAGGGCCGCATCTTCAGCGCGACCGAGGTCGCGGCGGGCAAGCCGGCGCCCGACCTGTTCCTGCACGCCGCCTCGCGGATGGGCTTCGATCCGGTCACGACGGCGGTCGTCGAGGACAGCCTGCCGGGCGTGCAGGCCGCGGTCGCCGCGGGCATGCGCGCGCTGGCCTTCACCCGCCATGGCGGCGCGGGGGAGCTCGCGGACGCGGGCGGCGAGCCGTTCTGCGACATGGCCGAGCTGCCGGCCCTGCTGGAGGCATGACCGCCTCGATCGCCCGCACGATCGTCGTGACCGGCGACGTGCAGGGCGTCTTCTTTCGCGACTGCGCTCGGCGCGAGGCGCGCCGCCTGGGCGTGGCGGGCTGGGTTCGCAACTGCGCCGACGGCAGCGTCGAGGCGCACCTCGAGGGCGCGCCGGATGCCGTCGCCGAGCTCGTGTTGTGGTGTCGCGCGGGACCGCGCCACGCGAGCGTCGACGACCTGCGCGTGACGACCGCCGAACCCGAGGGCTTCGACGGCTTCACCGTGCGCTGATCGCTGCCCGCAGCTCGGCGATCGTCCGCGCGGGCCGCTCGAAGACGTCGCCGTAGGTGAAGGCGAGGTGGCTCGAGCGCCGCCTGCGGGCGACGTCGGCTTCGAACGCGGCTCGCGAGGCGTGAAACGTGTAGCTCAGCAGCTCGACGGTCAGCCCGAGCGCGGGCCAGTGGCAGTCGACGCGATCCCCGTGGGCGGAGACGTTCGTGCGCGGCGCGGGCAGGCCGTGCTCCCGCAGGAGTCTCACGAACTCGTCCTCGAGGTCGCTCAGCGTGACGTCGGCGCCGAGTGCTGCGCGCAGGTTCGCGGCGCCCTTCTTGTTCGGGTTGCGCGCGATGCACGCCTCAACCTGGCGCGGCGTCGTGCCGTAGTGCACCCAGGCCTCGTGGCAGGCTCGCCTGAGGTCCTTCGCCGGCAGCCGCGGCGCCATGTCCAGCAGGATCCGCGGCACGATCGTGATCGCGATGCCGTCGTGCTTCGCCCAGTCGAGCACGTGCAACGCTCGCACGCGATGGATGACGATGCCGGGGCGCCGCCGGTGCGCGGTGGTCGGGACGGTCACCTCGGGCGGCGGGGGCGCGCCGCGAACCAGCCGCAGCACGTACGCGGCCGGGGCGTGGCTCAGCACGGCGTCCTCGCCGCACGCGAGCACGGCCGCCATGTAGTCGGCGAGCTGGGA
Source organism: uncultured Actinomycetes bacterium (assembly GCA_963729125.1). Lineage (GTDB taxonomy): Bacteria > Actinomycetota > Thermoleophilia > Solirubrobacterales > Solirubrobacteraceae > CADCVQ01. The sequence goes on along the minus strand of CAVSML010000006.1, from coordinate 268,560 downwards.
GGGGGCGGTGTGCCCGACCGCGTAGACGCCGCGGTGCACCACCCGCAGCCTCTCGTCCGCCAGCCAGCGGTCGATCCGACGTTCGTCGATCCCCTCGCCCAGCAGCTGCCGACGCGTGACCCGCCCGTGCTGCCGCCGGGCGATTGCGGCGGTCTTGGCGAATTGACCCCGGATATAGGGGGATAGGTGCCACGACCACCAACTTCGCCCCCGATCTAGGTCAATTCCTGGTCGTGGCCGTCGCTACCCTTGACCGCCGTGCCGGCGTTCAAGCTCGACGACATCTTCACGCCGGCGGCCGACCAGCCGAACGCGATCCGCGAGATCGCCGAGACGGTGCGCGCCGGCGACCGCTTCACGACGCTGCTCGGGGCGACCGGCACCGGCAAGACGATGACGATGGCCGGCGTGATCGCCGAGCTGCAGCGCCCGACGCTCGTCCTCGCGCACAACAAGACGCTGGCCGCGCAGCTGTGCAACGAGTTCCGCACGTTCTTTCCCGACAACGCGGTCGAGTACTTCGTCTCCTACTACGACTACTACCAGCCCGAGGCCTACGTCCCGTCGAGGGACCTCTACATCGAGAAGGACTCCGCGATCAACGAGGAGGTCGATCGCCTCCGCCACGCCGCCACGGCCGCGCTGTTCGCCAGAAGAGACGTGATCATCGTGGCGTCGGTGTCCGCGATCTTCGGCCTCGGCTCGCCCGAGACCTACGAGATGAACATGCAGGTGCTGCGCCGCAACGACGTCGTCGACCGCGACGCGCTGCTGCGAAAGCTCGTGTCGATCCAGTACACCCGCAACGACACTGCGCTCGGCCGCGGCACGTTCCGCGTCAGGGGCGAGACGCTCGAGGTCTGGCCCGCATACGAGGAGACCGCCTTCCGCGCGACGCTGTTCGGCGACGAGGTCGAGCGCCTGCAGCACTTCGACCCGCTGACCGGAGAGCTGATCGCCGACGACCTCGAGCACGTCGCGGTCTGGCCCGCGACGCACTACAACGTCAAGGACGGCTCGATCGAGAACGCCGTCACCGAGATCGCGCGCGAGCTCAACGAGCGCTGCGCAGAGCTCGAGGCCGAGGGCAAGCTGCTCGAGTCGCACAGGCTCAGACAGCGCACGCAGTACGACATGGAGATGCTGCGCGAGATGGGCTTCTGCAACGGCATCGAGAACTACTCGCGGATCCTCGACGGCCGCGCGCCCGGCGCGCGCCCGTACTGCCTGATCGACTACTTCCCCAACGACTTCATCACGTTCCTCGACGAGTCCCACCAGACCGTTCCGCAGATCGGCGGCATGTACGAGGGCGACCGCAGCCGCAAGCAGACGCTCGTCGACTACGGCTTCCGGCTGCCGAGCGCGCTCGACAACCGCCCGCAGAAGTTCGACGAGTTCCTCTCGATCACGCCGACGCTCGTCTTCGTCTCCGCCACCCCCGGCAAGTACGAGAAGGCCAACTCCGGCCGCGTCGTCGAGCAGATCGTGCGCCCGACGGGCATCGTCGACCCAGCCGTCGAGGTGCGCGAGACGCGCAACCAGATCGACGACCTGATGAACGAGATCCGCGTCGTCGTGCAGCGCGGCGAGCGCACGCTCGTCACGACGCTGACCAAGAAGATGAGCGAGGACCTGACCGACTACCTGCTGGAGATGGGCTTCAAGGTCCGCTACCTGCACTCGGAGATCGACACGCTGGAGCGCATCCAGATCATCCGCGACCTGCGCCTGGGGGAGTACGACGTGCTCGTCGGCGTGAACCTGCTCAGAGAGGGCCTCGACCTGCCCGAGGTCTCGCTCGTCGCGATCCTCGACGCCGACAAGGAGGGCTTCCTGCGCGGGGAGACGTCGCTGATCCAGACGATCGGCCGGGCCGCGCGGAACATCGACGGCAAGGTCCTGATGTACGCCGACAAGAAGACCGACGCGATGCGCGCCGCGCTCGGCGAGACCGACCGCCGCCGCGCGATCCAGCTCGCCTACAACGAGCAGCACGGCATCACCGCCGCGACGATCGTCAAGGGCATCTCGGACATCGCCGAGTTCCTGCAGTCGGAGTCCAAGCTGCCGGGCAAGGGCAAGCGCAAGCGCAAGCGGGCGGCGACCGAGGCGATGACGCTGTCCGAGCTCGAGCAGACGATCGTCGAGCTCGAGGAGGAGATGCTCGTCGCGGCCGAGGAGCTGCGCTTCGAGTACGCCGCCCGCGTGCGCGACGAGATCCGCGACCTGCGCCGCGAGCTGACGACCGCGCAGGCCAACGAGGCGCCGGCGGCCTGAGCCACGACGCGCTGAACGAGGCCGTGCTGGCCTGGTATGACCGCGACGGCCGCGATCTGCCGTGGCGGCGAACGCGCGATCCCTACGCGATCCTCGTCTCGGAGGTCATGGCCCAGCAGACCCGGGTCGGGCGCGTGATCGCCTACTACGAGCGCTTCCTCGAGCGTTGGCCGACGCCCGCCGCGCTGGCGGCGGCGTCGCCCGCCGACGTCATCGGAGCCTGGGTCGGCCTCGGCTACAACCGCCGCGCGCTGCGCCTGCGCGAGGCGGCGGCGGTCGTCGCGCGCGACGGCTGGCCGCGTGACGCGGCGGGCCTGCGCGAGCTGCCCGGCGTCGGCCCGTACACCGCGGCGGCGGTGGCGTCGTTCGCCTTCGGCGAGCGCGTGGCGGCCGTCGACACGAACGTGCGCCGCGTCGCCTCGCGCGTGGGCGCGTCGCCGCAGGCGCTGCTGCCCGCACGGCGCCACGCGGACTGGAACCAGGCCGCGATGGAGCTCGGCGCGGTCTTCTGCACAGCGCGCGCGCCGCGCTGCGAGCCCTGTCCTGCCGCGTCGTGGTGTGCGTCGCGCGGGCGCGTCGTGACCGCGCCGCGGGCGGTGCCCGGCGCGGGCGAGCGCTTCGAGGATTCCGATCGCTGGGTGCGAGGGCGCGTGGTCGCGGCGCTGGCGGCGGGCGAGGGCCTGCCGCGCGCGATCGCCCCGGAACGCCTCGAGCGCGCGCTTGCGGCGCTGAAGCGCGAGGGGCTCGTCGAGCCCGGCGACATGGGGATGGGCCTCCCGCGCCTGCCCCGGTAGTGTGCGCCCCTTCCGCCCGTCGAAGAACCACGGAGGTCCAGTTGGCCCTCGACCGCCAGACCATCGAGAAGAGAGACTTCCCCATCGGCCGTCGCGGCTACGAGCCCGCGAGCGTCGATGCGCACCTCGCCAAGCTCGCCCGCGAGGTCGAGGCGCTGCAGCGCGACGCTCGCTCGGAGTCCGCGGCCGGCGGCGACGCGGGTGCTGCCCCGGCGTCGAGCGCTTCGTCGTCGCTGGCGTCGATCGCGAGCGTGCAGGTGCAGGCGATCGTCGAGGCCGCCGAGACGACGGCGGCGGCGATCGAGCGCGACGCGCGCGACAACGCCGCTCAGACCGAACGCGAGGCCGCCGACGAGGCCGGCCGCATCCGCGAGGAGGCGCTCGCGCGATCCCAGGATCATGTCGGCAAGGTCCAGCAGGCGACGTCGCTGATGCTGCAGCGCGTCGAGGCGATGGACAGCGAGCTGAGCGCGCTCGTCGACTCGCTGCGCACGGGCGCCAACCGCCTCAGCGCCGACCTTTCGCTGCTGTCGGGCAACATGGGCGAGCTGTACGCGACCGTCCGCGACGCGCCGGCACAGGAGCCGGTCGCCGAGCGCGCCCCGGCCGAGCTGGAGGTCGAGATCGTCACGGTGATCGACGAGGACCCGGTCGACGCGGAGCCCGAGCCCGAGCCCGCCGCCGAGCTTGCGCCCGCCGCCGACGACGATGTCGAAGGGGCGCGCCTGATCGCGCTGAACATGGCGCTCAACGGCCAGACGCGCGAGGAGACCGACAAGTACCTGTCGGAGAACTTCGATCTCAGCGACCGCGCCGGCCTGCTCGACGAGGTGTACGCGACCGTCGAAGGCTAGTGATCGAACGCCGCGTGCACCGCGGCCTCGTCGATCCCGTGCTCGCGCAGCAGGCGCGCGCCGGGCGTGTCCTTGACGAGCATCAGCTCGAGCAGCCGGGCGTCGACGGCCGGGTGGCCGAGGTCGCCGATCCCCTGCGCAGGCGGATGGCCGAGGTAGACGGGTACGGGATGGCCGTCGCGCAGCTCGCGCGCGAGATCCTGGTCGCGCGGCTGCGGCAGGACTGCAGCTGCGGCGGCGGGCGGCGGCGGACTCCCCGCTGCGCCCAGCGCCCGCTCGCGCACGCCGGCGACGGTCAGCCCGGACTCGCGCAGCACGCGGCGGGCCGTGCCCTCGGCATCGAGCACCGCCAGCAGGAGATGGGCTGGGTCGATCGTCGTGTGCCCGAGCGCGAGCGCCTGCGCGTTGGCGCCCTCGAGCGCGGCCTTCGCCTCGGGGCTGAACTGCATCCACTCGCCCACCGCGCCGGCGCCGACCCCGTGCAGCGCGACGACGGCCGCGCGCAGGCGCTCGACCTCGATGCCGACGAGCCCGTCGTCGATGTCGGCGATCCCGAGCAGCAGGTGCTCGGCGCCGATCTCGGCGTGGCCGAGGCGGACGGTCTCCTCCTGCGTGCGCACGACGCACAGCCGCGCGCGCTCGTCGAAATGCTCGAACATCCGGGCGCGATCCTCGCAGACCCCGCGGGCGGCGCAGAAGATCGTCCGCAACGAGCGGGAACGGGCTCGGGCGAACGTCTGTTCGCCCGACTACAATGACCGAGTGACGAAGCACGAACAGCTCGTGGTCTCGGGCGCCCGCGAGCATAACCTCAAGGACATCAGCGTGTCGCTGCCGCGCGATGCGCTGACGGTCATCACCGGGCTGTCGGGCTCGGGCAAGTCCTCGCTGGCGTTCGACACGATCTACGCCGAGGGCCAGCGCCGCTACGTCGAGTCGCTGAGCGCCTACGCGCGCCAGTTCCTCGGCCAGATGGACAAGCCCGACGTCGACTCGATCGAGGGCCTGTCGCCGGCGATCTCGATCGACCAGAAGACGACGTCGCGCAACCCGCGCTCGACGGTCGGGACCGTCACCGAGATCTACGACTACCTGCGACTGCTGTGGGCGCGCGTCGGCCGGCCGCACTGCCACGTCTGCGGCGCGACGATCGAGGGCCAGTCGGTCGAGCAGATCGTCGACCAGGTGATCGAGCTGGGGGAGGGCACGCGCTTCATGGTGCTCGCGCCGATCGTGCGCGGGCGCAAGGGCGAGTACGGCAAGGTCTTCGACGAGCTGCGCACCGACGGCTACGCGCGCGTCAAGGTCGACGGCGAGCTGCGCATGCTCGAGGACCCGATCGAGCTCGACAAGAAGTTCAAGCATGACATCTCGGTCGTCGTCGACCGGCTCGTGCTACGCCACGACGTGCGCAAGCGGCTCGTCGACTCGGTCGAGACCGCGGTCGCGCTGGCCGACGGGATCATCGAGATCGAGCTGCTCCCGCGCAACGGCGCGCAAACCAAAGGCCGATCGGATGTCGGCCAGTCGTCTCAGGACGCGGGGCCGGATGCCCCGCGGAGCAACATCCTGCAGTTCTCCGAGCGCTTCGCGTGCCTGAAGTGCGGCACGTCGATGCCCGAGCTCGAGCCGCGGATCTTCTCGTTCAACTCGCCGCACGGCGCCTGCGAGCGCTGCACCGGCCTCGGCTCGCAGCGCGAGATCGATCCCGAGCTGATCGTGCCCGACCCCGCGCTGTCGATCGCCGAGGGCGCGCTGGCGCCGTGGGCGACGAGCTCGTCGAACTACTACGAGCAGATCACCGAGGCGATCGCCGAGCGCTACAAGGTCGACGTCGAGGCGGCGTGGCAGGACCTGCCGCAGAAGGCGCGCGACCTGTTCCTGTTCGGGACCAACGGCGAGCCGGTGCGGGTCACCTACCGCAACCGCTACGGCCGCCAGCGCTCCTACGCGACGCGCTTCGAGGGGATCATCCCCAACCTCGAGCGCCGCTACCGCGAGACCGACTCGGAGTTCTCGCGCGAGAAGATCGAGGAGTACATGAGCGTGCGGCCGTGCCCGGCGTGCAAGGGCGCGCGGCTGCGCCCCGAGTCGCGCGCGGTGCTGATCGGCGGCCTCGGGGTCCACGAGTTCACGCGCCTGTCGGTGCAGGCCGCGATGACGTGGCTCGACGAGGTGCAGCTGTCAGAGACCGAGCGCCACATCGCGCGGCTGATCCTGCGCGAGATCGAGGAGCGCCTGCGCTTCCTCGAGAACGTCGGCATCGGCTACCTGTCGATGGATCGCGCGGCGGCGACGCTGTCGGGCGGCGAGGCGCAGCGCATCCGCCTGGCGACGCAGATCGGCTCGTCGCTGGTCGGCGTGCTCTACATCCTCGACGAGCCGTCGATCGGGCTGCACCAGCGCGACAACTCCAAGCTGATCCGGACGCTCGAGCGCCTGCGCGACCTCGGCAACACCGTGATCGTCGTCGAGCACGACGAGCAGACGATGCGCTCCGCCGACCATGTGATCGACATGGGCCCGGGCGCGGGCGAGCACGGGGGCGAGGTCGTCGCCGAGGGCACGGCGGAGGAGATCGAGCGCGTCGAGCGCTCGCTGACCGGCCAGTTCCTCGCTCGCACCCGTGTCATCGAGGTCCCGAAGAAGCGCCGCAAGCCATCCAACTACGTCGAGATCCGGGGGGCTTCGCAGAACAACCTGAAGTCCGTCGACGTGCGCGTGCCGCTCGGCGTGCTGACGGCGGTGACGGGGGTCTCGGGCTCGGGCAAGTCGACGCTCGTCAACGAGGTCCTCTTCAAGGCGGTCGCAAACCGCCTGCACCGCGCGCGCTCGCGGCCGGGCAGGCACACGGCGATCCTCGGCCTGGACCAGCTCGACAAGATCATCCAGGTCGACCAGTCGCCGATCGGGCGCACGCCGCGCTCGAACCCGGCGACCTACACGGGCCTGTTCGACGTCATCCGCGACCTCTTCTCGAAGACCCAGGAGGCGCGGGCGCGCGGCTACAAGGCGGGGCGCTTCTCGTTCAACGTCAAGGGCGGGCGCTGCGAGGTCTGTCGCGGCGACGGCCAGATCAAGATCGAGATGCACTTCCTGCCCGACGTCTACGTGCCCTGCGAGCAGTGCCACGGCAAGCGCTACAACCGCGAGACGCTCGACGTGCGCTTCAAGGCCAAGACGATCGCCGACGTGCTCGACATGCCCGTCGAGGAGGCGCTCGAGTTCTTCCAGCACATCCCGAAGATCCGCCGGCGCCTGGAGACGCTGAACGCCGTCGGCCTCGGCTACATCCGCCTCGGCCAGCCCGCGACGACGCTGTCGGGCGGCGAGGCACAGCGCGTGAAGCTCGCGACCGAGCTGTCGAAGGTCGCCACCGGCCGGACGCTGTACATCCTCGACGAGCCGACGACCGGGCTGCACTTCGCCGACGTCCAGCGGCTGCTGGAGGTCCTGCACCGGCTCGTCGACCAGGGCAACAGCGTCGTCGTCATCGAGCACAACCTCGACGTCATCAAGACCGCCGACCGCCTGATCGACATGGGTCCCGAGGGCGGCGACGCGGGCGGCGTGGTGATCGCCGCCGGCACGCCCGAGGAGGTCGCCGGCACGCCCGGCTCGCACACCGGCGAGTACCTCGCCGACGTGGGGGTGACCGGGGCCGCGCCGAAGGCACGCCGCGGGCGACCGAGGAAGGTCGGCGCCGCGGCCTGAGCAGCCGGCCGCAGCGGGCGGCTACCCCTTGGCGACCCGAGCCCTCGCCGTGGCCGTCTTGGCCTTCTTCTTCTTGGCCTTGGCCTTCTTCTTCTTGGCCTTTGCCTTCTTGGCCTTTGCCTTCTTCGCGGCCTTCTTGGCCGCCTTCGTGAGCCGCGCGACCTCCTGCTTCGCCGTCGCAAGGTCGGCCTGGGCCTGCGCGTAGGCCGCGGCCTGCACGCGGGCCTGACCTGCGAGCGCCTCGGCCTGGGCACGCGCCTGGGCGAGCGCGGCGTTGGCGGCGTTGAGCCGGTTCAGCGCGTCGGTCAGCGGGTTGACCGGCACGAGGCCGCCGGCGTTCGTGACCGGCCCGACCGAGTTTGCGGGCCGTGCGATCGCGCTGCCGCCCCCGTTGACGGCGGTCGTCTCGCAGCCGATGCGCGATCCGACGTCGGCGTCGACGGGCGCGTAGGTCGTGGCCGTGGCGCCCTCGATCGGCGCGGTGAAGGGATCCTCGATGCCGAAGTCGAAGACGTGGACCCAGCGGATCTCGCTTGTCGTCACCGGACCGGTGAAGGTACCCGGGGTGCAGGTCAGGACCTGCCCGACGCGTGCGATCCCGGCGACCGTCGACTGCGAGGCGACGAGCGGCGCGACGACCGGGTCGGGCTGCGTGGCGTAGGCGTGCAGCGCCGCGGCGGTCACGCGGACGTAGACGCCGGGGAACGTCGGGCTCGCACAGCCCTGGCCCCAGCTGACGATGCCGACGAGCTTCCAATCGGCCGGCGCGGCCGGGTCGGGGGATGCGCCGGTGGGGGCGACGAGCCCTCCGCCCGAGTCGCCGTAGCAGGTGTCGGTGGCGGCACCGCCGGCGCACAGCATGTCGACGGCGTCGAACTGGGCGCCGTAGGTCTCCGAGCAGGCGAGGTCGGAGCGGCGCGTGACCGTCGTCGTGTGGAGGCTGTCGGGCAGGAACGCGCCTCCCACCTCGTCGGGGTCGTGCAGCATGCCCCAGCCGGTGACGGTCAGATCGACCCCGGGCGCGTACAGGCCGTCGTCCGCGCCGCCCTCGAGCGCGGCGATCGGCAGCGGCGCGGCGCTCGGCACCGCGCTCTCGAGCACGAGGATCGACAGGTCGTGGCGCGGAACCCCGCCGGGCGCGAGTGAGTCGGGGTTGATCGAGATGCCCTCGACGGCGATCACCGACCCCGAGCCGGTGTCCGACAGCACGCGCCGGTTGGCGATCACCTCGATGTCATCGGGCGTTGCGCCGGCCGCGCAGTGCGCGGCGGTCAGCACGAGCGTCGGCGCGATCAGCGTCCCACCGCAGAAGAACCCGTCGATCGGGTTGTCGGCGTGGGTGTCGACCAACGCGACCTGCCAGGGAAAGTCCCCGTCATTCGTCTGGTGACCTCCGACGATCCGCGTGCCGGCGGTGGCGGCCGGTGCGAGCACCAGCAGGGCGATGGACATCGAGAGCAGTGTGAGAAGTCGAGGCATGGGAGCTGTATCGGCCCTTGCCGTCAGCGCTTGATCGCCAGACGCCTTCCTGTGACCGGTCTCACACGCACGCCGTCCGTTTAGGGTTCGACGCTACGCCGCGACGGGCTGCTCGAGCTCGCTCCGGTGGCGCTCGCCGATCTGCTGCTGCTGCGCTGAGACGTGGCGCAGCTGCTTCAGCGTCTGGCGCAGGATGCGCGAGATCTGCATCTGGCTGACGCCCAGCAGCTCGCCGATCTCGGCCTGCGTCATGTCCTCGTAGAAGCGCAGCCGGATGATCGCGCGCGCACGCAGCGAGACCATCTCCAGCAGCGCGTCGAGCGTCGCGCGCGTCTCGGCGCGGTCGAAGCCGTCGTCGCGGGTGCCGAGGCGATCGGCGAGCGTCGGCTGGTCGTCATCGCCGCCGGCCGGGGCGTCGAGCGAGAGCCTGCTGCGCGCGGCGCGCGCCTGCAGCGCCTCGAGGATCTGCTCGTCGCTGCAGCCGATCTGCGCCGCCAGCTCGCCGACCGTCGGCGCGCGGCTGTGCTCCTGCCAGAGATGAACGGTCGCGCGCTCGATCTTCAGCGTCAGCTCCTGCAGGTCGCGCGGCGGGCGCACGACCCACGAGCGGTCGCGGAAGTGGCGCTTGAGCTCGCCGACGATCGTCGGCACGGCGAAGCTCGAGAACGCGAAGCCCTGCGAGGGGTCATAGCGGTCGATCGCCTTGACGAGCGCGAGCGAGGCGACCTGCACGAGGTCCTCCAGCGGCTCGGCCGACGCCTCGTAGCGCCGTGCGATCGAGCGGGCGAGTGGCAGGAAGCGCTCGATCAGCGCCTCGCGGGCGCGCGGGTCGCCATCTGCGAGGCGGGCGAACAGCAGCGCGTCTCCGCGCGCTCGCGCTCTCGGGGTCTGGTTCTCGTGCTGGCCGAGCGTCGCCGGAAGCGTCGCCGCGGCGGTCGAAGGGGGAGCCATGTCGTTCGCCTTCTCTGTGTCGCAGAATGGACTCCGAGAGGTCCCCGACCACCGAGCGGCGGTCGCGGTCCCTACCGATACCTGCATAGACACAAAGCGAGCGAGCGGGCTCAATTCGGCCTGATGAGACCGACTTGTACCCGCCGGGGCCACGGGCGATGCAGAAAGTTCGAGAGCAGGGCGCCTGCGCCCCGGGCGCACCGTCCCCCCGGGGATCGCGATCGGCTAGCGTCCGTGCCTCGTGCTCGTCCAGGCCCTTCTCGGCGTCGTCCTCGGCGCGACGCTGCTGGCGGCCTGCTGGCTGAAGCTCGCCGACCGCACCGCCACCGCGCTCGCCGCCGCGACGTTCGGCCTCGAGGGCGGCGCGGCGCGCTGGGTCTGGCTGCCGCTCGCGGCGCTCGAGGCCGCGCTCGCGGCCGGCGCGCTGTTCGGTCCGCCGCAGGCCGCGCTGGCCGCGGCCGCGGTGCTCGGCAGCTTCGCGCTGGCGCAGGTCACCGTGATCGCCGCCGGCCGATCAGGCGCTCCATGCGGCTGCTTCGGCGCACGCGGGACGGTCTCGTGGGGCTCGGTCGCGCGCACGACGCTGCTCGCGGCAGCGGCGGCGCTGCTCGGCCTGGCGTTCGGCGGCGGCCCGAGCTCGCCGCTGCCGGCGCTCGCCGCGGTGGCGCTCGCAGGCGCGGTCGTCCTGCGCGCGCGGCGCCCGTCCGCCGCGCTCGAGGTCGCCGGCGAGGGCCCGCCGCTCGGCGCGCGGCCGGCGCTCGGCGACGGTGTCGAGCTCGCGCTGTTCGTGTCCGCGAGCTGCCGGCTGTGCCGCGCGCTCGTCCCGTACGCCGAGCGTCTGGGCGCCACGATCTTCGACGAGTTTGCCGACGCGGCTGAGTGGGCGGCGGCGGCGGTGCCCGGAGCGCCGTTCGCGGTCGCGCTCGGGGCCGACGGCACGGTCCTCGCGAAGGGCACGGTCAACACGCGCGGCCAGCTGGCGTCGATCCAGCGCACCGCGCGCGCTCGCGGCGAGCGCCGGCCCGAGCACAGCTCGCGGCGCGGGTTCCTGCAGACGGCGAGCGCTGCCGTCGCCGTGCTGACGGCGGGCCGCATGGTCGGGTCGCTCGTCGCGCCGGGCGAAGCCGACGCCTACCACTTCTGCGGGCACATCTTCACGACCGACGGCTGCCCGCACCCGACCGGCCTGCCGCGCATCGACCGCCACGGCTACCCGCTGCGCGCGCGCGACGGCAAGCCCGTCGACGACCTCGGCCGCCTGATCGGCGGCGACGGCTCGCCGGTCGACGAGGCCGGCGCGCCGCTGCTCGATCCCGACGGGCGCGTGCAGCCGCCAGCGCGGCGCAGGCGCGTGTGCAACGCCGCCGGCAAGCGCTACAAGATCACGGTTCGCACCGACGGCGCATGGTATCGCTGCTGCGACGGCCACGTGCGCAAGCTCGTGGACTGCTGCACGCCGTCGGCGAAGCGCATCAACGGCGACCGCGGGCTGGTCGGCTACTGCTACAAGGGCCGCCGCGTCTTCTGCGTCATGTACTTCCAGTCCAAGGTCCCGTGCTGATCGCCCTGACAGCCGCCGCGTTCGTCGCGGGCGTCGCCGGCGCGTGGTCGCCGTGCGGCTTCTCGATGGTCGACACGCTGGCGACGACCGGCTACGCGCAGCGCATGCGCACGACGGCGCTGTCGTGCGCGACGTTCGCCGGCGGCGCGCTGGCCGGCGGCGCCGCCACCTTTGGCGGCCTGGCGCTGCTGGGCGCCGCGCTCGGGCACGCGGGCGGCGCGGCCGTCGCGATCGCGGCGGCGCTCCTGCTGGCGGCGGCCGCCGGCGACGCGGCCGGCCGGCGGATCGTGCCGCAGGTGCGCCGTCAGGTGCCGGAGTCGTGGCGGCGCGTGCTGCCGGTGCCGCTGGCCGCGGGGCTGTACGGCGTCCTGCTGGGCCTCGGCTTCACGACGTTCGTGCTGTCCTTCGCCGTCTACGCGCTCGCCGCGGTGAGCCTGGCGCTCGGCGAGCCCGCCGTCGGGCTGGCCGTGGGGCTGGCGTTCGGCGCCGGGCGGATCCTGCCGGTCGTCGCGCTCGCGCCGCTGCAGCACACCCACCGCGGGATCGAGATCGCTGCCGCGATGGCCGAGCGCCCGGGCACGCTGCGCGCGATTCGCGCGGTCGGCGCGCTCGCGCTGAGCGCCGCGGCGCTGACGCTCGCGCTGGGTGGCGCGCCCGCCGCCGCCGCGACGCAGCCCGCGAAGCTGACCGACAACGGCACCGACCCCAGTGCGACCGCAACCGCCGTCGCCTGGCAGCTGCCCGCCGGGGGCGCGTCGATGCTGCTGCGCGCGGGCGGCACGCCCGAGGCGCTGCCCGGATCCGATCCCGCGCTCGGCCCAGACGCAGTCGTCTGGCGCGAGGCCGAGACGCTCGTCGTGGCCGACCTGGCGACGCTGCGCGAGCGACTGCGCGTCGCCGCTCCGGGCGCCGAGGAGCCGGCCGTCTCGGCGCGCTGGCTCGTCTGGCGCGCCCGCGAGGGCGACTTCGATGTGCTGCGCTGCGTCGATCTGCAGGCGCCGGGGGAGCCGGCGGTCAACCTGCGCAGCAAGCGCAGGCCCGAGCGCATCGGGCGCCCGTCGATCGAGGGCGATCGCGTCGTCTACCACGTCGCGCACGACGACGGCAGCTCGATCGAGGAGATCTACCTGCCGACCCGCCGGCGCACGACGCTGCGCAGAGGGCGCGGCGGAGCGCAGCTGCTCAACCCGTCGGAGGAGGGCGGCACGCTGCTGTACGTGCGCTCCTCCTACGAGCGTCAGCAGGTCCTCATCGGTCCGCGCCGGGCGCGCGACGGCGACCGCGACCGCAGCCGGCTGACGGCGCGCCCGGTCGCGCGCCGCGACGCCGGTCACGAGCGCGGCCGCGAACGTCACGGCGCCGGCTATCCCGGCGGCAAGGCGCCGAACCTGCCCGCCCGCCCCGCGGAGGGGGTCTCGGCGACGCTCTGGAGCACGGCGCTCGCGCCGGGAGTCGCCTACGTCGCGCGCATGCGCCGCACCGCCGCGGGCACATCGACGGTGATCCTGAGCCTGGCGCGGTGAGCGACCTGCCGCGCCAGGCGAAGCTGTGGGCGCAGAAGTGGCGCTGGTACGAGAGCTCGAGGCTGCCCTGGAACCGCGCGCGCGTCGACTGGCACCTGATGCGCCGCGAGGCGTTCGCGCGCTGGCCGCTGCACGGCAACGTGCTCGAGATGCTCGACGATCGGCGCCTGGAGATCGGCGCCAACACGCTGCTCGAGCCGGGGGTCTGGATCACCGGCCCCGCACCGGCGCGGGTGCGCATCGGCGAGGGGACGTTCCTCAACCTCGGCGTCATGGTCGCGGCCGTCGAGCTCGTCGAGATCGGCTCGCACTGCATGCTCGCCAACGGCTGCATGGTCACCGACGCCAATCATCGCTTCGACGACCCCGACAAGCCCGTCACGTGGCAGGGCTTCACGAGCAAGGGGCCGACGCGGATCGCGGACAACGTCTGGCTGGGGGCCAACGTCGTCGTGACGAGCGGCGTGACGATCGGCGAGCGCTGCGTGATCGGCGCCAACAGCGTCGTCACGCAGGACATCCCGGCGTACTCGATCGCCGCCGGCGCACCCGCCAAGGTTCTGCGCGCCATCTCCTACGGAGAGGACTAGAGACCGGCGAAGCGCTCGCGCATCGCGAGCACGCCGTCGACGTAGCGGCGGGTGTCGTCGAACATGCCCCTGCTGCGCACCGACCACAGACCCTGGTAGTAGGCGGCGATCGCGAGCCGCTCGTCGCCGCCGGTGTCACGCAGCAGGCGAGCGAGGTACAGCGAGCCGGCGCGGACGTTGTCCTCGGCGGAGCCCGGGCTCAACGGCGCCGACGTGAGGTTGGCCCGCACCCAGTCCCACGTGCCGGGCAGGACCTGCATGACTCCGCGCGCGTTGGCGCTCGACACGGCCGCGTTGTCGAAGCCGCTCTCCTGCCAGGCGATCGCCGCCGCGAGCGAGGCGGGCGCGCCCTGCTCGGCCGCCAGCTGCATGATGCGCACGGCGCTGAGGGTTCCCGGCGCCGGGGCCGGGTCGGCGGCCGTGACGATTCGCGTGACCGTGTCCGACTCGGCGGCCGGCGCCGTCGCCGGCGCATTCCCGGGCAGCCTGAGGACCGTCCCGATCGCAAGGATCGCCGCGGGGTCGAGGCCGTTGACGAAGGCCAGGCGCTCGGCGCTGATCGCCGTCGGCGCCGCGAGCGCGCTGAGCGTGTCGCCGGCGCGCACGACGTAGGCGCCGCTCGCCGGCGGCGCCGCGATCGGCGGGGGAGGGGGCGGCGCGGCCGACGAGATCGTGCCCATGTCAGCCAGCGCGGCGGCGCCCTCGGCGGGCGTCGGCACCTTGATCGTGCCGCCGAGCACGACGTTCGCCTCGGGCGCGAGGCCGTCGTAGGCGGCGACCGTGCGCGTCGTGACGTCGTTCTGCGCCGCGATCCACCACAGCGTCTCGCCGAGGACGACGGTGTGGGGCGGGTGCGCGTCCGCGGCGGGGACCACGAGCATGCCGGCGGTGGTCGCGAGCAGCATGAGTCCGAGAGCCCGCATCGCGACAGTCCACGATGCACGCCATCGTGCGAAAGCGCACGAAGTCGAGCATTGTTACGTCACCCTGCAACGACGGCTGCACGCCGCCGGGGCGAGTCAGTCCTTGGAGAGCATGATCAGCAGGCCGACGACGACCGCAGCCAGGAACAGCGCCGCGCCGATCAGCGCGACGAGCGCGTGCAGCGCCGCCGGGACCGCGCGCCCCTCGCGGCTTGCCTCGGACGCGTGCGTCGCGCCGCGGATCACGAGCCCCCACGCGATCGCCACCGTCAGGACGGCCAGCGGCGCGGCCCAGACGAGCTCGAGCAGCGCGTCGGTGTCGATCGCGCAGATCACGAGTCCACCGCCGGCGCCAGCACCGGGCTGCGCCACAGGCGCCGGAACATGACCGCCAACAGCACCACCAGCGCGACGGACACGATGACCGGCCCGGCCGCGCCCGTGCCGAACATCCGGCTGATGCCGTAGGTCAGGGCGCCGACCGCGGCCGCGCACGGCAGCGTCAGGACCCAGGCGAGGAAGATGTTGCCCGCCAGGCCCCAGCGCACGGCCGACAGGCGCTTGGCGGCGCCGGCGCCGAGCACGGCGCCGGTGATCGAGTGCGTCGTCGACAGCGGAAAGCCGAGATGGGCCGCGGTCAGCAGCACGGCCGCGCCGCCGGTCTGCGCCGAGAAGCCCTGCGCCGGGTCCATCTTGATGATCCGGCTGCCCATCGTGCGGATGATCCGCCAGCCGCCGGAGTAGGTGCCCAGCGCGATCGCGCTCGCCGCGGAGACGATCACCCACGTCGGCGGTCGGGTCGCCCGCGGAGAGGCTGCCGTGCGTGATCAGCGCGAGCGCGATGATGCCCATCGTCTTCTGCGCGTCGTTCGTGCCGTGCGACAGCGACAGCAGGCTGAGGCTGGCGATCTGACCGATGCGATAGCCGCGGTTGACGGGGCCCGGACGCAGACGGCCGATCATCCGGTAGGAGATCAGGATCGCCGCGCCCGCGGCGAGGAAGGCGATGACCGGCGCGACGAGCGCGGGCACGATGACCTTCTCGAGCAGGCCGGCGCCCTTGACCGCGTCTGCGCCCGCGGCCGCGAAGGCAGCGCCGACGACGCCGCCGATCAGCGCGTGCGAGGAGCTCGACGGCAGCCCGAAGTACCACGTCAGCAGGTTCCAGAAGATCGCGCCGACGAGGCCGGCGAAGATCACGGTCGTCGTCACGATCTGGGCGTCGACGATGCCGCTGGCGACCGTCGCGGCGACCTCGATCGAGATGAACGCGCCGACGAAGTTCAGCAGCGCCGCCAGCGTGACGGCGGTGCGCGGCGCGAGCGCCCGCGTCGAGATCGACGTGGCGACCGAGTTCGCGGTGTCGTGGAAGCCGTTGGTGTAGTCGAACGCCAGCGCGGTCACCACGACGATGACGAGGATGATGTCGTTTTCCACGCGCCCTGCCGACGGGTCTAGGAGTTCTTGACGATGATGTTCGCGAGCACGTTCGCGATCAGCTCGGTCGCGTCGATCGCGTCCTCGAGGCGCTCGAAGATGTCCTTCCAGCGGATCACGACCATCGGGTCGATGCCGGTGCCGAACAGCGATGCGACGGCCCCGCGCGTGACGCGGTCGCCTTCGGTCTCGAGGCGGTGGATCTCGCCCGTGTAGTGCGACACGTCGCCGAACCCGCGCAGCCGCGGCATCGCCTCTGCGATCTGGCGGCATGCCTCCTTGAGGATCTTGGCGAGGCGCTGGGACTGCTCCATCGGCGCCTCGATCTTGTAGAGGCCGAGATAGTCGGCGACCTCCTCGGTGAAGTCGACGATGTCGTCCAGTCCCGACGCCAGGGCGAGGATGTCCTCGCGGTCGATCGGGGTCACGAACGTCGAGTTCAGGCGCTGGACGATGTCGTAGGTGATCCGGTCGCCCTCCTGCTCGCAGAGCAGGATCTCGCGCGACAGCTCGGCCTGCTCGGGATAGTCGCGCAGCATCTCGTCGAGCAGGTCGGCCGATCGGAAGACGTTGGCGGCGGCCGCTTCGAACAGGTCGAAGAACACGCGGTCCTTCGGTGCGAACACCTGCGACAGGCGGGCCATTCGCGCGAGTCTATGCCAGGTGCTGGCGGAAGGCTGTTAGCTCTTGGGCGTCGATCGAGTAGCCGTGCTGCGGCTCGGGATAGCGGCCGCTGCGCACGTCGTCCGCGTAGGCGGCGACGCCGGCGACCATGTCGTCCTGGATGTTCGCGTAGCGCTTCACGAAGCGCGCTCCGAGACCCTCGCGGATGCCGAGCAGGTCGTGGAAGACGAGCACCTGGCCGTCGGTCGCGGGACCGGCGCCGATCCCGATCACCGGGATGTCGATGCGCCTCATGATCTCCGCGGCGACAGCGGACGGGATCGCCTCGAAGACCAGCGAGAAGCAGCCGGCCTCCTGCAGCGCGAGCGCCTCGGCGCCGACGCGCGCGGCCGCCGCGGCGTCGCGCCCCTGCGCACGGTAGCCGCCGAGCGCCGTCGCGGTCTGCGGCGTCAGGCCGACATGCCCCATGACGGGGATGCCCGCGCCGGCGATCGCGCGGGCGCGCGCCGTCGACGTCGCCCCGCCGCCCTCGAGCTTGACGGCGTCGCAGCCGGCCTCCTTGACGAAGCGCAGCGCCGTGCGCACGGCCTGCTCGTCGGAGACCTCATAGGAGCCGAACGGCAGGTCGCCGACGAGAAACGGCGTGCGCAGGCCGCGCCGCACGGCCTTGGCGAGCACGAGCAGCTCGTCGGTCTCGACGGGCACGGTCGACGGGTAGCCGAGCACGGTCATCGCGCCGGAGTCGCCGACGAGCACCATGTCCACGCCGGCGGCCTCGACCGCTCTGGCGCTGGGGAAGTCGTACGCGGTGACCATCACGATCGGCTCGCCGAGACGCTTCATCTCGGCCAGGCGGGGCAGCGTGACGGGCAGGCGGTCGGTCGTCGCGGCGGCGGCGATCTGGCTGGGATGACCGGACATCAGTGCGCCTGCGCGACGGTCAGCAGGGTCGAGACCTGGTTGTCGACGTCGATGATCCTGTTCGTCTTCGCGCGCACGTGGACGACGCGCGGCTCGTGGCGGTCGGCCTCCTCGCGCTCGTACTGCGCGTAGGAGATGACGATGATCGTGTCGCCGCGTTGGACGAGGCGCGCGGCGGCGCCGTTGACGCGCATCTCGCCCGAGCCGCGCTCGCCGGCGATCGTGTAGGTCTCGAAGCGCGCGCCGTTGTCGACGTCGACGACGTGCACCTGCTCGTGCTCGAGGATGTCGGCGGCCTCGAGCAGGTCCGGATCGATCGTGATCGATCCGACGTAGTGCAGGTCGCAGGCGGTCACCGTCGCCCGGTGGATCTTGGACTTGAGCATCGTTCGCTGCATGTTCAGGGACTCCCGGTCGAGGTGTCGGAGCGCGTGCCGGCCGTCAGCAGCTCGTTGTCGATCAGTCGCACGTCCCCGACGCGGGCGGCGACGGCGACGAGCACGGGCTCGCCGTCGACGTGCCGGACGGGGGAGAAGGTGTCGGGCGCGACGAGCTCGAGGTACTCCGGCTCGACGCCGATCGCGCTCATCGCCGTGCGCGCGGCCGCGGCGATCGCGCCGGCGTCGCGCTCGCCCCGCTCGACGGCGTCGCGTGCCGCCTCGAGCGCGCGTGGCAGCGCCACCGCGCGCTCGCGCCCGCCGTCTCGCAGGAGCATGTTGCGACTCGACAGCGCGAGGCCGTCGGACTCGCGGACGGTCGGGCCGACCTCGATCGCGACGGGGATGTCGAGGTCGCGCACGAGCCGGCGGACGACGGCGACCTGCTGGGCGTCCTTCTGGCCGAAGTAGGCGACTGCGGGCTGGGCGATGTTCAGCAGCTTGGCGACGACGGTGGCGACCGACGCGAAGTGCGCCGCTCCGCGCGAGCGGCCTTCGAGCGTCTCCGTGACGCCCGCCACCGAGACGGTCGTGGCGAAGCCCGGCGGGTAGATCTCGCCGGGCGCCGGCGCGAACAGGACGTCGGCTCCGGCCTCCGCGGCGAGCTCAGCGTCGCGGGCCTCGTCGCGCGGATAGGCGCGCAGGTCGGCGGCCTCGTCGAACTGCCCGGGGTTGACGAACAGCGTCACGACGACGATCTCGCAGTCCCTCCGCGCGCGGCGGATGAGCGACAGGTGGCCCTCGTGCAGCGCGCCCATCGTCGGCACGAGCCCGATCCGCCGGCCCGCGCGGCGGGAGGAGCCCAACGCGCTTCGCAGGTCCGAGATCGTGCGCAGCGTCCTCATGCGTGCGCCATCCGGCTTGCGGCGAGGCGGCGGGTGGCCTCGGTCAGCGCGTCGTACAGCGCGAGGTCCTCGGGCGCGCGCTCGGCGACGGCGGCGCGCTGGCGCTGCACGGTCCGCTCGTCGCCGCGCGCGATCGGGCCGGTGAGGGCGTCGGGCGCGCCGGCCGCGGCCCAGTTCTCGACGCTCGCGCGCACGAGCGCGACGAGCGGCTCACGGCCGACGCCGGCGCTCTCCGCGAGGCGCTCGGCGAGGCCCTCGAGCGTGACGAGGAAGTTCGAGGCGACCGAGGCGGCGGCGTGGTAGGCGGCGCGGTCGGCGTCGGCGACGTGCACCGGGCGCATCCCGAGCGCCGTCGCGAGCGCCTCGGCCCCGGCGAGGGCGCGCGGCGTCGCGCCGGCGATCGCCGCGGTCGCGCCCGCGAACCGGGCGCCGTGCTCGGTGACGGTCATCAGCGGGTGCAGCGAGAACGCCTCGTGGCCCGCGAGCGGTCGGAGCGTCGTGGCGGCAGAGCAATGGCCGACGAGCCGGCGGGGCGTGCGCGCCAGCGCCGCGGCCGCGGCGGCGATCTGCTCGTCCGGGACGCACAACAGCACGGCGTCGGCTCCCGGGCCGGGCGCCGCATCGCGGCCGATCGGGCCCTCGACCCGCAGGCCGGCGGCGGCCAGCCCGGCGGCGAGCGCCGTGCCCAGGCGGCCAGCGCCGACGACCGCGACGCGGGTCGGCCCGGCGGACGGCATCGAGTGCGAATCCTTGGTCATGTCGGTCCAGTCCTCGGGGAGGTACCGGTCGCGTTCTGTTGTCACAGCCGCCCGCGGGCGACGTGCAGACTGGACTCTAGCCGACGCCGCCGTCCCGACTACGATCGGGCTCGTGTCAACGAGCGCAGAGCGCCGCCGGGAGCTCACGTCGGTCTTCCGTGAGGCGCGCGGCTGCACGCGCTGCCCGCAGCTTGCGAGCACGCGCACGCAGGTCGTCTTCGGCTCGGGCAACGCCGACGCAGACCTGATGTTCGTCGGCGAGGCGCCGGGCGCCAAGGAGGACGAGCAGGGCATCCCGTTCGTCGGCGCGGCCGGCAAGCTGCTCGACGAGCTGCTGGCCGGCGTGGAGCTGTCGCGGGCGGAGGTGTTCGTGGTCAACGTCCTGAAATGCCGTCCTCCCGGCAACCGCGATCCGCAGCCCGCCGAGATCGACAACTGCCAGGACTACCTCATGCGCCAGGTCGAGCTGATCCAGCCGCGCGTGATCTGCACGCTTGGCAACTTCTCGACGAAGCTCCTGCGCGGCGACCCGACCGGCATCTCGCGCCTGCACGGCCAGGTCGAGATCATCACGATCGGCAACCGCGCCGTGCGGCTGTACCCCCTCTACCACCCCGCCGCGGCGCTCTACACGCGCTCGCTGCTCGACACGCTGCGCGCGGACGTCGCGCGCCTACCCGCGCTGCTCGGGATGGACCCGCCCGCCCAGCCCGAGCCGGTCGCGGCCGGGCACGACCCCATGCCCGAGCCCGCCGTCCCCGAGCCGGAGATCGTGGTCGCCGATCCCGAGCCGCCCGATTGGGCGGTCGCGGCCGAGGAGGACCGCCAGCTCGGGCTGTTCTGAGCGGCCCCGTGTCGTCTCGCGGAGCAGCTTGCGTTGCCGCGGCGTACGTCGTCCTGACGTTCGCTTGGCTGTGGTTCGCCGCGTACGAGATCGCGCGCGGTCGCTACCACGAGGAAACGATCTCGAACATCTCGGCAGGCGTGCTGTTCGCCTTCGTACTGCCCGCGCTGGTGGGCGTCGGGGTCGGCCGCTGGTGGGCGGTCGCGCTGGTCCTGTGGCTCGTCCCTGCCGGCCTGATCGCCGATCGACTCGAACCGCTGCGCGAGCCCAGCGGCGAGCTGGAGACCACCGCCGAGCTCACCGCCCTGATCGCGGCCGTCGTGCACGCCCCGCTGCTGCTGGCCGGCGTCGCGCTGCGCAAGCTCGCAATTCGCCGGGGGGTCGGGCGGAAGACGTGAACCATGCTGACGCGATCCGCCCAACCCCCCGCGCCATCGCTTCGACGCCCCGGTGGCGCTCAGGACCCCACGGTGGCGCTGCGCAGCACCGGCAGCACGCGCTCGCCGTAGGTGCGGATCGAGCCCAGCGGGTCCGCGCGGCCGATCAGCTGCAGGCACACGACGGTCGCGCCCGCGCGCTCCATCTCGCGGATGCGCTCGACGTGCTCGTCGGGATCGGCGCCGATCAGAAATCCCTCCTTGGCGAACTGCTCGTCGCTCATCTGGGCGTCGGCGCGGCGCTGCATGTCGTCCTGGTCGGCGATGTCATCGAGATAGAGCTCGGGCAGCTGGGTCGGCTTCCAGTGGCGCGCGCCGTCGATCGCCGCCTGCTCGTCGTCGGCCCAGGCGAAGGCGGCATGAAAGATGATCTCGCCCTCCTCGCGGCCGTGGCGGCGGCAGGACTCGCGGTAGGCGTCGACGACCTCCGGCGCCTGCTCGGGATCGCCGAGCGTCCACAGGCCGTCGCCGTACTGCCCCGCCAGCTGCGCGGACTGCGGGCCGAAGGCCGACACGTAGAGCTTCGGGCGCGTCTCGGCGCGCGTCCACAGCTTCGCCTCGTGCAGCTCGAACCAGCCGGCGTCCATCGTCACCGTCTCGCCGGCCCACAGCCGCGTGATCGCCTCCAAGCCCGTCTCCAGGCGCCGGCGCTGCTCGGCGTAGTCGGGCCAGTCCATGCCCAGCGGCACCTCGTTGACGGCCTCGCCGGAGCCGGCCCCGAGGAACACGCGCCCGGGATAGAGCTCCTCCAGCGACATGAAGGCCTGCGCCACGACGCCCGGGTGGTAGTGGTGGACGATCGGCGTCACGCCGGTCCCGATCGGCTTCGTCGTCGCCTGCCCGAGCGCGCCGAGGTAGACCCAGGCGTTGGCGGCCTGACCGTCGGCGAACCACGGCGCGAAGTGATCGGACGTGCCGAGGCCGTCGAAGCCGGCGCGGTCGGCCGCCTTCGCCTGCTCGAGCATCTGCGACGGGGCGAATTCCTCCGTGGACGTCGCAAACCAGTACTGCATGGGGCGCTCCTTCGCGGCGGGGACCTTCACCGCCTTACCCGCCGCGACATGCGCTTACTACGTCTTCGGATCGAGCTCCAGCGCGGCGGAGTTGATGCAGTAGCGCTGGCCGCTGTCACCCGGCCCGTCCGGGAAGACGTGGCCGAGGTGCCCGCCGCAGGCACGGCAGACGACCTCCGTGCGCTTCATGCCGAACTTGCGATCGGTGTGCAGCTCGACGGCCTCGGCGACGGCCGGGTCGGTGAAGCTCGGCCAGCCGGTGCCGGAGTCGAACTTCGTGTCGGAGGCGAACAGCGCGGTGCCGCAGCCGGCGCAGTTGTACATGCCGGGCGTCTTCTCGTTGACGTACTGGCCGGTGAAGGGCCGCTCGGTGCCCGCCTTGCGCAGGACGTCGTATTGCTCGGGCGTCAGCTCCGCCCTCCACTGCTCGTCGGTCTTCGTGATCTCAGGGTCGGTCTTCTCCATGTGCAGCAGGCTAGCCGGAGAGGATTACGAGGATCTCAACCGCGCGCGACGACGCGCCAACGTGCGCGCGAACGACGGCATCTGCGCCGCCTGGGCGAGCGCGTCGAGCACGCGCTCGCCGTGCGAGAGGTCTGCCTGGACGTACTCCGCCAGCGCGCCGTCGCGCCCGAAGTAGCGCCAGGCGCGCGAGGAGCCGATCGTGCGCAGCAGGGCGGCGGTCAGCGTCGGGGCGGCGAACGCGCCGTAGACGAACAGCGTGCCGCCGGGAACGACGCGCCCGGGCCACTGCTGCAGCATGTCCATCGCGACGCCGTAGCGCCCGGTCGGGCCGATGAAGAGCACGTCGATCGAGCCGTCGACGCGCTTGGTGTCGCCGGGATCGACGATCACCACCTCGACGCCTTCGCCGGCGCCCGCGGTCACCGCGGCGCGCGCGGCCACGCTCACCTCGCCGGTCATGACGATGCGCGCGGGGGCGTCCAGGACGCGCGCACACGCATGCAGGCGCTCGGATTGGGCGGCGGTCATCATCGCCGCGACGCTAGCGCAAGGGGCAGCAGGGCAGTCGCCGCGACAGCGACTACAGTCCGAGTCGTGCCGACCCTCAGGCGTGTCGCCGTCGTGCTCGCTGCGCTTGCCGTCGCCATGCCCGGCGCTGCCGCCGCGCAGACCAGCACCGTGCCCGACGACGGTGCGGGCGTCTCGTCCAAGCCGCCCACCGCGCTCGACGGCGGCGGCGACCCGCAGGCCCCGCCGGCGGCCGCGCCGGCGACCCCGGACGGGTCCTCCGGCGCGCAGGCGGGCGACGCGTTGCCCAACACCGGCAGCGATCCGCGCCTGCTGCTGCTCGTCGGCGCGACGCTGACGTTGCTCGGCGTGGGGCTGCGGCTCCGCACCGCCGATGCCGAGCTCTACTGAAACCTCCTCGCCCGCTGAGACCGAGGCCGTCGCGGCGCAGCTGGCGCAGCGCCTGCGTCCCGGCGACATCGTGCTCGTGTCCGGCGACCTCGGGGCGGGCAAGACGACGTTCGTGCGCGGCGCCTGCCGCGCGCTGGGCATCGCCGGCGCGGTGACCAGCCCGAGCTTCACGATCGCGCGCCGCTACGAGGGGACGGTGCCCGTGTCGCACCTCGACCTCTATCGCCTGAGCGACATCGCCGACGAGGATCCGGCGCTGCTCGCCGACGAGCTCGGCCCCGACCGCGTGGCGTTCGTGGAGTGGCCGGAGGTCGGCGCGCCGGTCGGCCTCGATCCGCGGCGCGTCGTGGCGCGCGCTCGCCTGGAGCATCGCGGCGGCGACCGGCGGCTGGTGGTGGTCGAGCCATGATCGTGCTCGGCTTCGACACCGCGACCGCCGCGACCGCGGTCGCGCTGCTCGACGGCCGCGCGCCCGGCCTGACGAGCGAGCGCCGCCACGAACCGGTCGCGGGGGCGCGGCCGGGGCACTCGCAGCTGCTGCTGGGCTTCGCGCACGAGCTGCTCGAGCAGGCCGGGCTGACGTTCGCCGACGTCGACCGGATCGCCGTCGGCCTCGGGCCCGGCGGCTTCACGGGGCTGCGGATCGGCGTCGCGACGGCGCGCGCGCTCGCGCAGGCGGCGGCTGCCGAGCTGGTCGGCGTGTCGACGCTGCAGGCGCTCGCGATGGCGGCGCGACCGGCGCCCGGCCAGAACGTGCTGGCCGTCGTCGACGCTCGTCGCGGCGAGGTCTTCGTCGGCGGCTGGAGGCGCGCCGAGCAGGTGCTCGGGCCGCTCGCCGTGGCGCCGGCGGACGTCGCCGCGCTGGGCGTCGCGGGCTGGCTGGCGGTGGGGGACGGAGCGCTACGATTTCGCGACGACCTGCAGGCGGCCGGCTGCGTCGTCGCCGAGGATCGCTCGCCGCAGCACGGCGTCAGCGCGGAGATGGTCTGCGAGCTCGCGCTGCGGGCGCCCGCCGGAACGCCGTGGGAGCTCGTCGTCCCCGACTACCTGCGAAAGCCCGACGCCGTGCCGAGCAACCAGTGACCGAGGACCCGCTCACGATCCGCCGCCTGACCTACGCGGACCTGCCGAGATCATCGCGCTCGAGCGGCGCGCGTTTCCGACGCCATGGTCGCTTGCGATGTTCGTGCTCGAGCTGTCCAAGCCCAGCGGCGTACCGCTGGCGGCGCTGCGCGGCGAGCGGATGGTCGGCTATCTGATCTGCTCGCGCTATGACACGGTCTGGCACGTCATGAACGTGGCGGTCGACCCCGGTCATCGCCGCGAGGGCATCGCCACGGCGCTGCTGCTCGGCCTGATCGAGCGCATCAACGACGTGCGCGCCCGCTACACGCTCGAGGTGCGCGAGTCCAACACCGCCGCGATCGCGCTCTACGAGCGCTACGGCTTCCGCGCCGCCGGGCGCCGCCGGCGCTACTACCAGGACAACGGCGAGGACGCCGTGATCATGTGGCGCACCCCCTCGACGCTCGCCGGGCGCTTCGACGACGTCCCCAACGCCTCCCCGGCATGAGCGCACCCTCCCTCGTCCTCGGCCTGGAGACCAGCTGCGACGACACCTGCGCGGCGGTCGTCACGGGCGACGGCGAGGTGCGCTCGAACGTCATCTCCTCGCAGGGCATCCACGACGCCTACGGCGGCGTCGTGCCGGAGATCGCCTCGCGCCACCACCTCGAGCTCGTCAACGCCGCCGTCGACGACGCGCTGCGCCGCGCCGGCGCGACGCTCGCCGACGTCGACCTCGTCGCGGTCACGCAGGGCCCGGGCCTCGTCGGCGCGCTGCTCGTCGGCGTCGCGACCGCGAAGGCGATCGCGGCCGCGCGCGGGCTGCCGCTCGCGCCGGTCGACCACCTGCAGGGCCACGTCGCCGCGAACTTCCTGCGCGTCGACTCGGGCGCCGCGACCAGGCGCGGGAGGTCGCGATGGAGCCGCCGTTCCTCTGCCTGCTCGCCAGCGGCGGGCACACGCTGCTCGCGCGCGTCGAGGACCACGAGACGTTCGAGGTCCTCGGGCGCACGCTCGACGACGCCGCGGGCGAGGCCTTCGACAAGGGCGCGCGCCTGCTCGGGCTGCCGTTTCCGGGCGGGCCCGCACTCGAGCGCCTGGCGCGCGACGGCGACCCGCAGGCCTTCGAGTTCCCCGTCGCGCGCGGCCTCGACGGCCTGGACTTCTCGTTCGCGGGCGTCAAGACCGCGCTGCTGTACCGCGTGCGCGACCTCGGCGAGGAGCGGCGCGCGCGCGCGCCGCGCCGACCTCGCCGCGAGCTACCAGCACGCGATCGTCGAGGCGCTCGCCGAGCGCTGCGAGCAGGCGCTGGCCGACTCGGGCGCGCACGCGCCTGGCGATCGGCGGCGGCGTCGCCGCCAACGGGCCGCTGCGCGAGCGCCTGTCGGCGCTCGGCGGCATCGAGCTCGCCATCCCGCCGCGCGAGCTGTGCACCGACAACGCGGCGATGATCGCGTCGGCCGGGCGCTACGCGCGCGCGCAGCCGTATCCGGACTACCTCGCGCTCGACGCCTACGCCTCCGGCGAGCGCGCGCTGCTGATGTCCGCGTGGCGGCATCTGCGTGCTCTACAGCCGTCCCGGCTGCCATCTCTGCGACGACGCGCGCGACGGTCATCGAGCGCGTCGGCGCGCCGTTCGAGGAGATCGACATCACGACCGACGACGCGCTGCACGCGGCCTACCTCGAGCGCATCCCGGTGATCGCGCTGGACGGCGTGGAGCTGTTCGAGTTCTTCGTCGACGAGGGTGCTCTGCGGGGTCATCTGGATAGAGTGAACCGCTCGATGGTGCCCGGCGATCGCGTTCTCAACCAGCCTCCCGCGGGCGACGCGTCAGCGCCGCCCGATGGCACGCTGGTGCTCGGCGAGAAGCTCTCGCTCGGCGTCGCGGCGCGCCTGTCGCGCTACCTGCAGGTGCTCACGCAGGCCAAGAAGATGGGCAAGGAGACGATCTCCTCGCGCGAGCTCAGCGACTACACGCACGTCAACTCGACGCAGATCCGGCGCGACTTCTCGGGCTTCGGCAAGTTCGGCAAGCGCGGCGTCGGCTACAACGTCGACGCGCTCGTCTCGCAGATCCGCAAGATCCTGCGCACCTCCGGCCAGCACAACATCGCGCTGTTCGGCGCCGGCCACCTCGGCCAGGCGATCGCCTCGTCCGACATCTTCGCCGACCACGGCTTCCGCCTCGTCGCGATCTTCGACACCGACAAGCGCAAGGTCGGCCAGATGGTCGGCGCGACGATGGTGCGCCACAACTCCGAGCTGCGCTCGATCGTCGAGGAGGAGGACATCGTCGTCGGCGTGCTGGCGGTGCCGACCGCCGCCGCCCAGCCGATCGCCGACGACCTCGTCGAGGCGGGCGTGAAGATCATCTTCAACTACGCCGAGGCGCTGCTCGAGGTGCCGCCGGACGTCACGGTGCACACGTCCTCGCCGGCGGTCGACCTGCTCTACGCGCTGTACTTCTACCTCACGTAGCCACAGCCCTCGCGGATCCGATGCCGATCGACCTCGACCGCACGGAGGAGATGTTCGCGACCTCCACCGACCTCACGGTCGGCCTCGAGGAGGAGTTCGCGGTGCTCGATCCGCAGACGCTCGACCTCGTGCCGCGCTTCGAGGAGCTGCGCGACGCCGCGGCCGAGGACCCGGTCCTGCGCGAGGCGATCACCGGCGAGCTGATCTCCTCGGAGATCGAGATCGTCTCCGGCCGCGGCGAGGACGTCCACGACGCGCTCGCCAACCAGCGCGACCGCCGCCGGCGGCTGTTCGCGCTCGCCGCCCGGCGCGGCGTCGCGCTCGGCTCGACCGGCACGCACCCGTGGGCGGACTACCGCGAGCAGCGCAACATCGACACCGATCACTACCGCCGCGTCGTCGACGGCCTCGGCTACGTCGCGCGGCGCAACAACACGTTCTCGCTGCACGTCCACGTCGGCGTGCGCGACGCCGACCGCGCCGTGCGCGCCTGCGACCGCCTGCGCCCGATCCT
The DNA here is from genome assembly GCA_963729125.1 of uncultured Actinomycetes bacterium. GTDB lineage: Bacteria > Actinomycetota > Thermoleophilia > Solirubrobacterales > Solirubrobacteraceae > CADCVQ01. The sequence continues at coordinate 241,132 of CAVSML010000006.1, read as the reverse complement.
GCCGCTGCTGCTGGCCGCCAGCGCCAGCTCGCCGTTTCTCGAGGGCAACGACACGCTGCTGCACTCCGTGCGCACGCCAGACCTTCACGAAGTCCTTCCCGCGCTGCGGCGTGCCCGACGCCTACGGCAGCTGGGCGCGCCTTTCGCGACTACATCCAGCTGCTGATCGACATGAACTCGATCGTCGAGTACACGCAGGTCTGGTGGTCGGTGCGCCCGCACGCCACCTACGGCACGATCGAGGTGCGGATCGCCGACGCGCAGATCACCGCGGCGGAGTCCGACGGCGCTGGCGAGCCTGATCGTCGCCTGCGTCGGCCAGGCGCTGCGCGACATCGACGAGGGCGTGCCGTTCGAAGACCCGCCCGCGGCGCCTGATCGAGGAGAACATGTGGCGCGCGATCCGCTACGGCATGGACGGCGACATGATCGACTGCCATCGCGGCGCATCGAGCTCCCCACGCGCGCGGCGCTCGAAGAGCTGTGGAGCTGGACCGCGCCCGTGCGCGACGAGCTGCGCATCGACGCGCCGGCGGAGCAGCCCAACGGCGCCCAGCGCCAGCGCGCGGCGCTGCTCGCCGGCGCGAGCCTGCGCGACGTCTACGCTGAGACCGTGCGCGAGACCACGACCACCTACGCACAGGAGGTTCCCGCATGAGCACCGACCCCGGCGCCCCGCCACCCGAGGGCGAGATCCCCGACCCCGACAACCTCAGCGACGAGGAGCTGCGCGCGGCCTACGAGGCCGAGCTGGCCCGCATCCGCGTCGACGACGTCCTGATCCAGACCGTCGTGTCGCTGCTGAACCTCGGCGCCCGGCGGGCCGGGCTGACGGGCGAGCCGGCCGGCGAGGAGCCCGACTTCGAGCAGGTGCGACTGGCGATCGAGGCCACGCGCGCGCTGCTGCCGCTCGTCGAGCCGGCGCTCGGCCAGGACGCCAAGCAGGTGCGCGACGCGCTCTCGCAGCTGCAGCTCGCCTACGCGCGCTCGGGCGCCAAGCCGCCCGCCGCGGCGGCGGCCGGCGATGCCGCCGCCCGCGGCGCCGAAGCCCGGCGAGCCGGACTCCGCGGTCTCGAGCTGGGCCGCCTGTGGGTGCCGGGTCAGTAACCCGACCAGGAACCGCACCGCGTTCCCGCCGCGCCGCCGGTTACACTGCGCGCGCGTTTCTCGCGGCCAGGGGGGCTGACGGCTGTCTCTAGCGACAGCAGCAGGTCCCTGGCGCACACAAGACTTCTGGAGGCCGTTCCCTTGAGTGAATTCCTGGTGGACCATGGGGTTGTCGTCGCACTGCTGTGCGCCGGCCTGGCAGTGCTCTACGGAGCGCTGACGACACGCTCGCTGCTGGCGCTGTCGCCCGGCAACGAGCGCATGGTCGAGATCTCTCGGGCCGTGCAGGAGGGCGCGTCGGCATACCTGCGCCGCCAGTACACGACGATCGGCATCGTCGGCCTGCTGCTGTTCATCGTCCTGATCCCGCTGCAGGGAATCGAGGTCGCCGTCGGCTTCGCGCTCGGCGGCATCCTGTCGGCCGCCGCCGGCTTCATCGGCATGAACGTCTCGGTGCGCGCGAACTGCCGCGTCGCCGAGGCCGCCCGCGGCGGCATCCCGCCCGCGCTGAACGCCGCCTTCCGCGGCGGCGCGATCACCGGCATGCTCGTCGTCGGCCTCGCGCTGCTCGGCGTCGCCGGCTACTACGGCCTCCTGACGGCGGTCTTCGACTCGTCGCAGAAGGAGGCCATCGACGCGCTCATCGGCCTCGGCTTCGGCGGCTCGCTGATCTCCGTCTTCGCACGCCTCGGCGGCGGCATCTTCACCAAGGGCGCGGACGTCGGCGCCGACCTCGTCGGCAAGGTCGAGGCCGGCATCCCCGAGGACGACCCGCGCAACCCGGCCGTGATCGCCGACAACGTCGGCGACAACGTCGGCGACTGCGCCGGCATGGCGGCCGACCTGTTCGAGACCTACGCGGTCACGGCCGTCGCGGTCATGCTGCTCGGCGTGCTGACGTTCGCCGACGCGAACGCCACGCAGGTCGCGCTGTATCCGCTGGTGCTCGGCGGCGTCGCGATCATCTCGTCGATCATCGGCACCTTCGCCGTCAAGTCCGCCGCCGGCAACGTCGAGCGCGCGCTCTACCAGGGCCTCGTCGTGTCGGGCATCATCGCCGCGGCCGCCTTCTACCCGATCACCAAGTGGATCATGGGCGACCTGACGACGCGCACCGCCGACGTCTCCGTCTCCGCTCCCTCCGGTCGGCGACCTCTACCTCTGCTCGCTGATCGGGCTCGCGCGTCACCGCGCTGCTGTTCCTGATCACCGACTACTACACCTCGACGCGCTTCAAGCCCGGTCAAGAAGACGGCCGAGGCCTCGCAGACCGGCCACGCGACGAACATCATCTCCGGCCTCTCGCAGGGCATGCAGGCGACCGCGCTGCCCGCGATCGTGCTCGCGCTCGGCCTCTACGCCGCCAACGAGCTCGGCGGCATCTACGGCATCGGCGTCGCCGTCATGGCGCAGCTCGGGCTCTGCGGGCTGATCGTCGCGCTCGACGCCTTCGGCCCGATCACCGACAACGCCGGCGGCATCGCCGAGATGGCGGACATGCCCGAGGACGTGCGCAACGTCACCGACCCGCTCGACGCGGTCGGCAACACGACGAAGGCCGTCACCAAGGGCTACGCGATCGGCTCGGCCGTGCTCGCCGCGCTCGTGCTGTTCGCGGCGTTCAAGATCGAGCTCAACGCCGAGCTGGCCGAGGGCGGCGAGGAGCCGATCCAGTTCCTGCTCGACAAGCCGCTCGTGCTGATCGGCCTGCTGATCGGCGGCATGATGGTCTACCTGTTCGCCGCGCTCTCGATGGAGGCCGTCGGCCGCGCCGGCGGCGCCGTCGTCGAGGAGGTCCGCCGGCAGTTCCCGGAGAAGCCGGGCATCATGGACGGCACCGAGAAGCCCGACTACGCGACCTGCGTGGACATCGTCACGAAGACCGCACAGCGCGAGATGATCATCCCGTCGCTGATCCCGATCGTCTTCACGCTGATCGTCGGCCTGCTGAGCGTCGAGGCGCTCGGCGGCCTGCTGATCGGCGTGATCGTCGTCGGCCTCTTCATGGCCGTCTCGATGACCGCCGGCGGCGGCGCGTGGGACAACGCCAAGAAGCTCATCGAGGAGGGCGAGTTCGGCGGCAAGGGCACGCTCGCGCACGAGGCATCGATCACGGGCGACACGGTCGGCGATCCCTACAAGGACACCTCCGGCCCGGCGATCAACCCGATGATCAAGGTCGCGAACATCGTCGCGATCCTGATCATCCCGCTGATCGCGTAGCGCCTGAGCGGATCTCGACGCGCCTGAGCGCACCGACGGTCAGGGCCCGTGCTGGCGCACTGTGCCCTGACCGCCGGCACGCCCGGCCACGACGATGGCTCGCTCGGGCGTGACGCGACTGCCGCTGTGCTCAGCGCCTGAAGCGGATCGTCACGCGATGGCGGCTGGGCCCGTCCTCGCCGAGCACCTGCAGCGGCTTGGCGGTCTCGCCGTAGGTGCCGCGAGCTCCGGCGTAGGCACCCGTTCCGCCGGTCACCGCGAGGCTTCCCGCGCCGTTGACGCGGGCGCCGGCCAGCGTGATCGTGCCGTCGCGCAGGCGCAGCGCGCCTGCGACGAGCACGCCCTGGTCGTCCTGGAAGGTGTTGAGGAACATCGCGCGCCCGAGTCTCGTGTGGTTGTCGGCGGCGAAGAGGGGCTGGCTCGAGCTGACCTGATCGCCGCTGGAGTCCCCTGCCGGCGCGACGTCGTCGCGCGCGCCGGCGTTGCGGTCGAACTCGACGACGAGCTTCAGCGTGCCGCTCGCCTTGCTTGCCGTCGCGGCCCGGCCGGTGGTCGCGATCGCCGCGATCGCGATGACGACGAGCGCGCTGAGCGCGCCGAGCAGCGCCCTCGGCGAGGTGGGCGGTCGGCGGTCGGTGCGGGCAGGGCTCATCATGGGTGTGCTCCTTGTCAGAAAGCGGTTCGGATGCCGGTTCGACAACGGATCGACCATCGCAAAGAGCGCGACCTCTCCGCGGAGTTGGCGCGTTGGCGCTCACGTCCGCCGGTGACCTACAGTCCTCGTGTGTCCGCGCAACCCGACGTGCCCGCGAGCTTCCTGGCAGAACATCTCGGCGGCGGCCTGTGGCGCGCCGACCGCTTCTTCTCGTCGGTGACCTTCAAGGTTCGCCACCTCGGCATGCGCGACTACCGCGCGGGCTTCGCCGAGATCGATGCGACGCTCGACGCCGAGGCCGGCACGCTCGTCGCCACGGTCCCGGTCAAGAGCCTGGATCTCAACAACCCGGTCATCCGCGAGCGGATGCTGTCGGACGAGTTCCTCGACGCCGCGCGCCATCCGGAGGTTCGCTGGGAGGTCTCGAGCTTCAGCGGCGACGAGTCGCGCGCGATCGTCGTGTCCGGCGAGCTGACGATTCACGGCCACACGCAGCCCGTCGAGGCGAGCGGGCGCATCGGCCTGCCCGGCCCGGGCCTGCTGAGCCCGGAGAACCGCGTCGGGATCGAGCTGTCGGCGGTCGTCGACCGCCGCGACTTCGGCCTGGACTGGCAGGAGCAGCTGCCCACCGGTGGCGACACCCTGGGCTACGACGTCACGCTCGAGGCGATCCTCGAGTTCGTCGAGGACGAATAGCGGCCGCGCGGCACTGGCGCCCGGCGCCGCGGGGGTTCATCATCGACCGACGATGCGGCCCTCCGACGCCTTTCGCCGTCGCACGGTCTCGGCCCTCGGCCGCGACTACGCCGACGGGCGGATGGGGCCGGACACCTTCGAGGCGCGACTGGACCGCGCCTTCGTCGCGCGCTCGCGGATGGACCTGCTGCGCCTGCGCGCCGACGTCTCGCCGCTGGCTGCGCTGATCGACGAGCTGCGCCGGCGCTGGCAGGCGCTGAGCGCGCCGCCCGGCGCTGCGGCGGTCGACGTGCGCCTGCCGCTGCCCGCCGAGCAGCGCACGCTGACGATCGGGCGCGCGCCCTCGTGCGACCTCGTGCTGCACGACGACACGGTCTCGCGCAGACACGCCGAGCTCGTGCGCGAGGGCGGGCGCTGGATGCTGCGCGACCTGCGCTCGACCGACGGGACGTGGAACGGCGTCTGGCGCGTGACCGAGACCGAGATCGACGCCGGCAGCGAGCTGCGCATCGGCGGCGTGCTGGTCCGCTTCCGCACCTGAGACCCCGCGCGCAGACCGCGCGGGCGCCGGGCGTAGACTCCCGCCGCGGATGGCTGAACGCCGGCTCCACGGACTGCAGCGCGTGCTCGGCGTCAACGCGCTCTTCTCGACCGCGTACGGCAACGTCGGATCCTCGATCTACTACGCGCTCGGGCTCGTCGCGGCACTCGCCGCCGGCCTCACGCCGCTGGTCTTCGTGATCACCGGCGCGCTCTTCTACTGCACGGCGACGACCTATGCCGAGGCGACGGCGATGTACCCCGAGGCGGGCGGCTCGTCGTTGTTCGCGCGGCGCGCGTTCAACGAGCTGTGGTCGTTCTTCACGGCCTGGGCGCAGATGCTCAACTACATCATCACGATCGCGATCTCGGCGTTCTTCGCGGCCCACTACGCCGGGCGCTTCACGTGGGACGGCTTCAAGGCGGCGCCGTGGGACATCGCCTGCGCGGCCGCGATCGTGGCGCTGCTCGCGCTGGTCAACGTGCGCGGCGTCAAGGACGCCGTCAGCGTCAACCTCGTGCTGGCGGTCGTCGACTTCCTCAGCCAGCTCGCGATCGTCGGCCTCGGCGTCGCGCTGGTCTTCAACCCCGGCATCCTGGCCGAGAACCTGTCCTTCTTCGGCGAGACGCCGACGTTGACGGACTTCCTGCTGGCGATCCCCATCGGGACCGTCGCCTATACCGGGATCGAGACGATCTCGAACATGGCCGGCGAGGCCAAGGACCCCGACACGTCGATCCCGGGCGCGATCAAGCGCGTGATGATCGCCGTCTTCGCGATCTACTTCACGCTGCCGCTGATCGCGCTGTCGGCGCTGCCGGTGGAGTGCATCGACGGGACGTGCCAGACGCAGCTCGGCGTCGGGCCGGAGGACGGCGGCTACGCCAACGACCCGATCATCGGCGTCGTCTCGGGAATGGAGCTCGGCGCGTTCCAGGGCGCCGTCCAGGTCTACGTCGGCGTGCTCGCCGTGACGATCCTGATCGCGGCGACGAACGCCGGCGTGCTGGGCGTCTCGCGGCTGACCTACTCGATGGGCATGTACCGCCAGCTGCCCGACACGATGCGCCGCCTGCACCTGCGCTACCGCACGCCCTACCTCGGGATCCTCCTGTTCTCGGCCGTCGCCTGCCTCGCGCTGCTGCCCGGTCAGGCGGACTTCCTCGGCAAGATCTACGCCTTCGGCGCGATGCTGTCGTTCTCGATGGCCCACCTGTCGCTGATCTGCCTGCGCGTCAGCGCGCCCGACCATCGCCGCCCGTATCGCAGCCCGGGACACCTGCGCGTGCGCGGCCACGACCTGCCGCCGCTGGCGATCGTCGGCCTCGCGGGGACCGTGCTGTCGTTCATCGTCGTCAGCGTGCTCGACCTGAAGGTCGGCGGCGCCGGCGTCGCCTGGATGGCGCTCGGGATCGGCGGCTACGTCCTGTATCGCCGCCGGCAGGGCCTCGACCTCGTCTCCACGCACCAGGTCGCGCTGCCGCAGCCCGTGACGCAGAACGAGGCGGAATACGAGTCCGTGCTGGTCGCGCTCGACGCGAAGACCTACTCGCCGACGACGATCGCGACTGCCGCCAAGCTCGCCGGGCGCAAGCGGCGCGGCATCCACGTTCTCGTGCTGATCGTCGTGCCGCAGGTGTCGCCGATCGACGCCGAGCTGCCCGAGGAGCAGATGGCGGCGCAGGCGGTCATCGAGCAGGCCCGCATCCAGGGCGGCCGCCGCGTCAGCGGCCACGTCGAGCGCGTGCGACCCGGCCAGAGCGGGCGCCTGATCGTCGACGAGGCGCTCCAGATGCGCGCCCACGCGCTCGTCATGCCGCTGCCGCCGCGGACGGGCACGACGCTGTTCGGCAAGACCGTCGAGACGGTGCTTGCCGAGCGACCGTGCCGCGTGATCATCGAGTCCGAGCCGACCGATGCCTAGCGGCCGCGGCGCACATCGTTCGGCGACGCTCGCGCTGTCGGCGGCGATGGTCGTGATCGGCCTCGTGATGCTCGTGCGCACCTTCGACGCCGGCGGCGGCCCGTTCGCGCTCGGGACCGTGCTCGGCGTGCTGTTCGTCGCCGCCGGGGCCGGGCGCGGCTACTTCACCTGGCGGAACCTCTGATGGTGCGCCGCACACTGGGCTCGCCGGCGCTGTTTGCGATCATCTGGTCGTCGCTGGCGGCGGCCGTGTACTTCTCGCTCGGCGTCGTCGCGGAGAACGCGCTCGGGCTGACGCCGGTCGTCTTCCTCGGCGCCGGGATCTTCTTCGTGCTGACGGCGATGACCTACGTCGAGGGCGCGTCGCTGCACCCCGAGCGCGCGGGGTCGACGGTCTTCGCGCGCTACGCCTTCAACGAGCTGTGGAGCTTCATCGCCGGCTGGGCGGTGCTGCTGGACTTCCTGATCCTGATCTCGGTCACGTCGTTCGTGGCGACGCACTACGTCGCCGCCTTCTGGGCGCCGCTGGGCAGCGGCGTGCCGGAGCTCGCGATGGCGCTGGCGATCATCGTCTATGTCGCGATGCGCAACATCCGCGGCGGCGGAAGCCGCGGGATCGAGCGCGTGTCCGCGCTGGCGGTCGCCGACATCGTGCTCCAGGGCGTGGTGATCGTGCTCGGCGCGCTGCTCGTCGTCGACATCGACGCGCTGACGAAGTCGGTCGACCTCGGGACCTCGCCGCGCTGGCAGGACGTGATGTTCGCGCTGACGATCTCGACGGTCGCCTTCACGAGCCTCGAGTCCGCGGCAGGGCTGTCCGGCGAGGTCAAGGTCAGCCGCCGCGGGCTCAAGCGCCTGATCGCCAGCGCGACGGCGTCGGTGATCGTGATCTACGTCGGGATCTCGTTGGTCGCCGTCGCGTCGCTGCCGGTGACGCCCGGCGCCTCGCCGCTGACCGGCGACGCCCTCAACGCGCCGGTGCTCGCGCTCGTCTCGACCTTCGAGCCGACCTGGCTTGCCGACGTGCTGCGCTATCTGATCGCCGCGCTGGCGACCGTCACGCTCGTCGTCGCGGCCCACGCGGCGATGCTCGGGCTCTCGCGGCTGGCCTACTCCCTGGCGACCAACCGCCAGATCCCCAGCGCCATCGGGCGCCTGGACCCGCGCCAAGGCACGCCGATCGTCGTCATCGTCGTGGCCGCGCTGCTGGCAGGCGCGCTCGTCGTGCCGCGCGACCTCGAGTTTCTCGTCGGCATCTACGCGTTCGGCGCGATGCTCGCGTTCCTGATCGCGCACGTGTCGATCTGCGTGCTGCGCTACCGCGAGCCCGACGGCCCGCGGCCCTACGCGATCCCCCTGTCGGTCCGCCTCGGCGGGGGCGCGCTGCCGCTGCCGGCCGTGCTCGGCGCCGCGATGGCCGCCGGCGGGCTCGTGACGCTGCTGGCGTTCCACGCCGGCGCGCGGATCGTGGGGATCGTCTGGATGGCGCTCGGCGTGGCGGGCTACGTGGTCTACCGCCGCCGCGCGGAGCTGCCGATCCTGCGGCGCGTCGTCGTCTCGGAGAAGGCGCTGCGCTCGGAGCCGGTGCGCGCGGAGTACGGATCGATCCTCGTGCCGATCCTCGGCACGCCGCTGGACGACGACATCGTCCAGACGGCAGGCCGCCTGGCGGCCGCCGAGGATCGCGACAACCCCGGCAGCACGGGCGCCACGATCGAGGCGATCTGGGTCTTCGAGGTGCCGCTGTCGCTGCCGCTGGACGCGCGCCTGCCCGACGCACAGCTCAAGCGCGCCAGGGCCGCGCTGGCGCGCGCGAAGGCGGTCGGCGAGGAGTACGAGGGGGTCGAGGTTGCGACGGCGACGATCCGCGCGCGCCGCGCCGGCGAGGGAATCGTCGGGGAGGCCAGGCGCCGCGGCGTCGAGCTGATCGTGCTGGCGGCCGAGGAGCCGTCGCGCATCCGCGGCGGCGCCCGCCTCGGGGGCATCGGCGGGCCGCTGGACAACTTCGTCGGCGACGCCACGAAGTACGTCGTGCGCAAGGCGCCCTGCCGCGTGCTGCTGACCGCCCCGGCGGACGATGTCGCCGTGACGGATCCGGCGCCTGAGAACCACTAGCATCCGCCAGATGATGGTTCTCGTCGTCGGGGCCGGGCGCGTCGGCGCGGCCGTTGCCAAGTCCGCGCTCGCCGCCGGGCACACCGTCTCGGTGCTCGACGAGGACCCGCTGTCGCACGAGCGCCTCGACGCGGGCCAGCCGACGTCGTGGGAGGACTCCGGCGGGCGCTTCACCGTCGGCACCGCGATCGAGATCGACGCGCTGCTCGCCGCCGGCATCGAGGATGCCGACATCTTCATCGCCGCCACGCGCGGCGACAACACGAACATCCTCGTCGCGCAGATCGCCCAGCGGCGCTTCGACGTCCCCCACGTGATCGTGCGCGTGCTCGACCCGGCGCGCTCGGACTGGTATGGCGAGCAGGGCCTGCACACGATCTGCGCCGTCAAGCTCGGCATCGCGCTCTTCCAGGAGGCGATCGAAGAGATCGCTACCACCTCCTGATGTACGTCGTCGTCGTCGGCGGAGGCAAGGTCGGGCTGAACCTCGCTCGCGAGCTGATCCGCAACGGGCAGGAGGTCACGCTGATCGAGCAGGACCGGCGCGCCTACCTGCGCATCGAGCAGGAGCTCGAGCACGCCGTGCAGTACGGCGACGGGACCGAGCTGTGGGTGCTCGAGCGCGCCGGCATCCAGCGCGCCGACCTCGTCGTGGCGGTCACCGGCGACGACGAGGACAACATCCTGATCTGCCAGGTCGCCAAGGAGAAGTACCTCTGCGACCGCATCATCGCGCGCTGCAACAACCCCCGGAACCTGCAGCACTTCAAGCTGCTCGGCGTCCAGCCGGCGGTGTCCGCGACCGACCTGATCCTCAACCTGATCGAGCACGAGGTCCCCGGCCACGGCCTCGTGCACCTGCTCGACCTGCCCGACGAGGAGCTCGAGATCATCGAGGTCGAGGTCGCCGTCGGCGCCCCGGCGGCCGGCCGCCGGGTCTCCGAGCTGGGCCTGCCGGAGGGCAGCCTCGTGATCTCGGTGCTGCCGCGCGGCAAGGTCGGCTTCGTGCCCAAGGCCGACACGCTGATCGAGGCCGGCTGCGAGGTGCTCGTCGTGCTCGACCCTGGGCTCGAGCCGCAGATCATGGCCCAGTTCGCGCCCAACGGCTCCAACGCCTGACGGCGCGATCACCGGCGCACACGTGGTGATGCTCAGCCGCGACGCCGAAGGGCGCTGTGCCCGCGCGATGCGCATGGACGAGACTGCCGGGCAAGGACTCGAACCTTGAATTCCAGGGCCAGAACCTGGCGAGTTGCCATTACTCCACCCGGCAAGGGGCTGGCGAGTATAGCTTCGGCTCGCTCACGGACCCACTACGCGGCGGCCTGCTCCATCCAGTCTCGGTACAGGCGCCAGTAGGCGCCCTCGGCCTCCAGCAGCTCGTCGTGCGTGCCCTGCTCGACGATCTGCCCCCCATCGAGCACGACGATCCGCCCGGCCTGCCGGATCGTCGACAGGCGGTGGGCGATGACGATCGACGTGCGCCCGGCCAGCAGCCGGCGCAGGCCCGCCTCGATGCGCCCCTCGGTGTGCAGGTCGACGTTCGAGGTCGCCTCGTCGAGGATCAGGATCCGCGGGTCGGCGACGAGCGCGCGGGCGAATGCGACGAGCTGGCGCTGGCCGGCCGAAAGCTGGGTTCCGCGCTCGCCGACCGGCGTGTCGTAGCCGTGCTCGAGGGCGCTGATGAACGTGTCCGCGCCGACCGCCTGGGCCGCCGCGCGCACCTCCTCCTCGGTCGCGTCGGGCCGCCCGAAGGCGATGTTGTCGCCGATCGTGCCGCTGAACAGAAAGCCCTCCTGCGGGACGATGCCCAGCTGACGGCGAAGCGAGGCCTGCGTGACCGAGCGCAGGTCGAGTCCGTCGACGAGCACCGCGCCGTCGGTCGGGTCGTAGAAGCGCGCCACGAGCTTGGCGATCGTCGACTTGCCCGCGCCGGTCGAGCCGACGAGCGCGACCGTCTGGCCGGGCGGCACGACCAGCGACACGTCGCGCACCGCATAGGCGGCGTCCTCGCCCTCGCCGTAGCGAAAGCTCACCTCGCGCAGCTCGATCTCGCCGCGCAGGCGCCCGAGGTCGGCGGCGCCCGGCGCGTCGACGAGGTCGGGCTCGACGTCGAGCAGGTCGAAGATCTTGTCGAGCGCCGCCATCCCGGACTGGTAGGTCGTGTAGACCTGCGACAGCTGCTGGATCGGGTCGAAGAAGCCGTTGAGCGCGAGCACGAAGGCGATCACGACGCCCGACGTCATGTCGCCGTCGATGACCTGATAGCCGCCGTAGATCAGGATCCCGACCGTCGCGATCGCGCTCATCAGCTCGACCGCCGGGAAGTACGCCGCGTTGAGGTTGACCGTCGTCATGTTCGCCTCGCGATTTCGCTCGTTGAGCTCGCGGAAGCGCTCGATGTGCTGCGGCTCCTGGCCGAAGGAGCGCAGGATGCGGATGCCCGACAGCGACTCCTGCAGGTAGGAGGTGATCGCCGAGATCGTCTCGCGCGTGCGCTTGTAGGCGTCGGCCGAGACGACGCGGAAGGCCAGCGAGCCGAGCGCCATGACCGGGAAGATCAGGAACGTCAGCAGCGCGAGCTCGAGGTCGAAGTAGATCAGGATCCCGATCGTCCCGATCAGCGTCAGGGTGCTCGAGAACAGCGTCACGACGCTGTCGGTGACGAGCTGGTCGAGCGCCTGCACGTCGTTGGTCATGCGCGAGATCAGCGCGCCCGCGCGGCGGCGCTCGTAGAAGCCGACGGGCTGGGCCTGGAGGTGCTCGAAGATCCGCAGGCGCAGGTCCTGCAGCGCGCGCTGGCCGACCCAGCCGACGAGGTAGGTCTGCGCGTACGTCGCGCCCCAGTAGACGAGCGCGCTGACGACGAACGCGATCACCACGAGGTTCAGCGTGCCGAGGTCGCCCTTCTTGATCCCGTCGTCGATCGCGAACTTCGCCAGCGGCGCGGGCGCCAGCGCGGCGACGGTCGCGGCGACGAGCGCGACGAACATCCAGATCACGCGCGAGCGGTAGGGGCGCAGCAGCGCGAGCAGGCCGCGCAGCTTGCGTCCGCGCCCGCCGGTCTGGCGGTAGCGGCGCATGACGTCGGTCAACAGCGCGGAGCGGCTCACAACCCCGCTACTTCCGGCTCGAGCGCCTTGCGCGTCAGGAAGACCTGGTCGGGCAGGCCCTTCTCGACGATCTCGCGATAGAAGTCCGAGCGCTCGAGCAGCTCGGCGTGCGTGCCGCGGTCCAGCAGTCGCCCGCCCTCGAGCACCGCGATCTCGTCGGCGAGCGCGATCGTCGACAGGCGATGGGCGATGACGAACGTCGTGCGCCCGGCCATGACCTCGGTCAGCGCGCGCTTGATCTGCTGCTCGGTCGAGGCGTCGACCGACGACGTCGCGTCGTCGAGGATCAGGATCCGCGGGTCGGCCAGCAGCGCCCGCGCGATCGCGATCCGCTGGCGCTGGCCGCCCGAGAGCGTCAGGCCGCGCTCGCCGACGCGCGTGTCGTAGCCGTCGGGCAGCGCCTCGATGAACTCGTGCGCCTGCGCGCGCTCGGCCGCCTCGACGACCTGCTCGCGCGTCGCCTCGTCGCGGCGCGCGTAGGCGATGTTCTCGTGCACCGTGGCGCTGAAGAGGAACGGGTCGTCGGTGACGACGGCGATCTCGCGGCGCAGCGAGCGCGGGTCGACGTCGCGCACGTCGACGCCGTCGACGAGGACCGCGCCGGCGGTCGGCTCGTAGAGGCGCGAGATCAGCCCGACGAGCGTCGTCTTGCCCGAGCCGGTCGCTCCGACGAGCGCGATCGTCGTGCCGGCCTCGACGGTCATCGTGACGTCGCGCAGCGCGGGCTCGGCGCCCTGCTCGTAGGCGAGCGTCGCGTCCTTCAGCTCGACGCGGCCGGAGCCCGGCGGCAGCGCGACGGCGCCGGGCGCAGCCACGATCTGCGGCTCGCGGTCGAGCAGCTCGAAGATGCGAGCGCCGGACGCTGTCGCGCGCTGCGACAGGCCGAGGATCATCCCGACCGTGCGCATCGGACCCAGCAGCGCGAGCATGTAGACGTAGAACGCGCTGAACTCGCCGAGGTCCAGCCGGCCGTCGATGACCGCGCGGCCGCCGAGGAACAGCAGGCCGGCGAGGCCGATCTGCGGCAGGAAGCCGATGAACGGGTTGTAGAAGGCGCGCAGTCGCGTCGAGATCATCGACTGCTCGAAGACGCGCGACACGCTCGTCGCGAAGCGCTCGCGCTGCAGCTTCTCGCGCGCGAACGCCTTGACGACGCGCACGCCGCCGACGTTCTCCTCGACGTCGGCGGTCAGCTCGGCGATGCGCTGCTGGACCTCCTGCAGCGCGGGCCGCGAGCGCCGGCCGTAGCGACCGGCGATCCAGATCACGAACGGCACGGGGGAGAGCGCGACGAGCGCGAGGCCCGGGTCGATGACGATCATCGCGATCGCCGCGAAGACGATCGTCAGCGCCGACTGGGCGATGATCACGAGGCCGTAGCCGAGGAAGAAGCGCACGGCCTGCAGGTCGACGGTCGCGCGCGACATCAGCTGGCCGGTCTGCTGGCGGTCGAAGAAGCCGAGCTCGAGCTCGAGCAGGTGGTCATAGACCTTGTTGCGCAGGTCGACCTCGACGCCGAGCGAGACCTTGCCGGCGACGAGGCGGCGCAGGACGGTCAGGCCGAGACGCACGAGGCCCGCGACCGCGATCAGGAGGCCCAGGACCTTGAGCTGGTCGCCGTCCTTGCTCTCGATCGCGTTGACCGCGGCGCCCGTCAGCGCCGGGATCGCGACCGTCGCGACCATCGCGAGCACGGCGAGGATGCCGGATAGCCAGACGCCCCGCTTGTACGGGCCGAGGAACGTCAGCAGGCGGATGAACGTGGCCATCGGCACGCATTGTAGTTGCTTGGGCAACCATCTTCGAGGCGCGCCGCCCGCCGGACTAGGCTCGGCGCGATGCCGCCACCCGCAGGCCTGTGCGACCGCTGCCGTTTTCAACGGGTGATCCGCAACACCCGGGGCTCGTCGTTCTCGCTCTGCGAGCGTGCGCGCGAGGACGATCGCTATCCGAAGTACCCGCGCCTGCCGGTCCTGCGCTGCGCGGGATTCGAGCTCCGCGAGACGGGGTTGCCCGACGCCCGCTGAGGCGGTATTCCTTCGGCCACATCCAGGGCCAAGGGGGCAGACGATGTTGAGAACGATCTCGCGAGCGTGCTGCGCCGCGGTCATGCTGGTCGCGCTGGGGTCCGCCCCTGCGCTCGCGGGCGAGCGCTACGTCGCGCTGGGCGACTCGTTCTCGTCGGGCACCGGCACGCGAGCGTACTTCGACGCCGCCTGCCAGAAGAGCGTCTACGCGTACCCGTCGCTCGTCAACGTGCAGCGCGCGAACACCGACCTCGTGCTGGCCGCGTGCTCGGGCGCGCGGACCGCCGACGTGCTGTCGAGCCAGGTCGCGAGCCTGACCGCCGGCACGCGCTGGGTGTCGATCACGATCGGCGGCAACGACGCGGGCTTCGCGAGCGTCATCACCGAGTGCGCGCAGCCGTCCTGGTTCTCGAACTGCAACGCGTCGATCGACGGCGCGCAGCGCTTCATCCGCGACACGCTGCCGGGCCGCCTGACGCAGGTCTACAACGCGATCGCGTCGCGCTCGCCGGCGGCGACGGTGATCGTGCTGTCCTATCCGCGGCTGTTCATGGGCGTCGACTGCAACGCCGGCACGTTCTTCAGCGCGAGCGAGATGACGCGGCTGAACCAGACGGCCGACCTGCTGCGCGACACGACCCGCGGACGCGTCGCGGCGGCCGGCTCGCGGTTCGTCTTCCGCGACGCGATCGGCCCGTTCACCGGGCACGCCGTGTGCTCCTCGACGGCGTGGCTGAACGGGCTGTCGAACCCGATCTCCGAGAGCTTTCACCCCAACCGCAGCGGTCACAGCGCCGGCTACGCGCCGCTGGTGCGCGGGGTGATGGGCTGAGCGCTTTGGACGGCGGCGTCGTGCGCTGCTGGCCGACGAACGACCCGCTGTACGTCGCCTACCACGACGAGGAGTGGGGGCGACCGGTGCGCGACGACGCGCGCCTGCTCGAGCGCCTGTGCCTCGAGGGCTTTCAGTCGGGCCTGTCGTGGATCACGATCCTGCGCAAGCGCCCGCGCTTTCGTGATGTCTTCCGCGGCTTCGACCCGGCCGCCGTGGCGGCGTTCGGCGAGCGCGACGTGCAGCGGCTGCTGGGCGACGCGGGGATCATCCGCCACCGCGGCAAGATCGAGGCGACGATCGCCAACGCGCGCGCGACGGTCGCCCTGCAGGAGTCCGGAGAGCGCCTTGCCGACCTGCTGTGGTCCTACGCGCCCGCGGAGCTCTCGGCCCGCGGGCCTGCCAGCCTCGCGGACATGCCCGCCTCGACGGCCGAGTCGACGGCGCTCGCGCGCGAGCTCAAGCGCCGCGGCTTTCGCTTCGTCGGCCCGACGACGGCGTACGCGCTGATGCAGGCGACGGGGATCGTCAACGACCACGTCGCGGGCTGCGTCGTGCGCGAGGCGGTCGAGGCCGAGCGGGCGGCGGCGATCGGTTAGCGGCGGCGGTGGTCGCCGCGGATCGTGGCGATCGCGGTGCTGACGCCGGCGAGCACGCGTTGGGGGAGCGACTTCTTCGGCACGCGATAGGGCTCGATCTCGTTCTTCGTCGTCTGCGACGGGATCGGCGGGTCGCCCGCGATCGAGCTCGTGTGGACGTCGTAGTGCTTGAGCGGGTCGAGCGCGACGTCGGTCGTCACCTTGCCGTGGCCGCTGGAGTGCACGGGCAGGGTGTGCGTCAGCGGCGGCGCCGGCTCGTCCCTGGAGTTGACGGTCACGACGAGCGTGTGCGGCCGCGGGTCGCGGGTGTTGACGTCGTACTCGACGCGCAGCCGGCCACCCGCGCGCAGGGCCCTCACCTCCGGCGGCTTCTCGCCCCTGCCGTGCTTCACCGCCTTGTGGTCGTCGAGCATCTTGTCGGGCTGGGTCCATTGCTTCTTGGCGCCGGGCCCGATCGGGCTGTTGGACTCGACGCCCGAGCGCGGCAGGGAGTCGCCCCAGCGCCCGGGCCAGTGCGTCCAGGCCGGCTCGTCGGTCTGCAGGATCTCGAGCTTGGGGCGGTTCTTCATGCGCCGCTTGCCGTCGGCGAGGTCATACCAGGCCTCGGTCTGGTGGAAGCCGGCCTCGAAGTAGGAGGCGTGCGAGCCGCGCGCGACGTAGGCGACCGGCCTTTCGCCGAGCTTCTCGATCCCGTCCCACTCGCGCAGCTCGCCGAAGCGATGCTGCGCGTAGACGGCGATGTCGGGATGGCCGGCGCGCTCGTCCATGCGCAACTGGACCATCTCCCAATCGCCCTCGTGCGTGCCGAGCGCGAACGACAGCTGGTAGTCGTTGTAGAAGTACCACAGCCAGTACTGCAGCCAGAGGCGCCCGTTGGCCTCGATCGCGTGGGCGTAGGTGACGTTGCCGAGCTCGGGGTGCGCGAGCCGCAGCTCGCGGTACTGCTCGCGGTAGTTCCTGCCATCGACGCCGATCAGGTCGCCCTCCTCGACGGCGGTGCCGTCGGCGTAGGCCTCCTTGGCGAGGAAGTCGAGCGTCAGCTGCTGCCCGCCGTCCTTCGGCTGCGCGCTCGCGAGGACCGCGCCGTTGCCCGTCAACGTGCGCTTGCGCCGCAGCTCGTTGCCCGGGTTGACCATGAACCCGACCGCGCTGTCGGCGAAGAACTGCTCGTTGGAGTCGTAGCGCAGGACCGGCTGAAAGCGCAGGAGGAGGTCGTCGTGCTCGGCCATCGTCGGCTAAGCAGATCGGGGTTCGGAGCCGGCGTCAAGCGGATATGTCCGCCCCATCGTCCATGCTGATGGCGCTCACGCCGAGTTGCGGCGGGGCAGCTCGGGTAGTTCGACGCTGTGCACCATCGGGGATGCCGCTTCGGCGCGTCTTGATCTCATACTGGGAGACGGTCATGAACACTCGCACGATCGCAGTCATCGCTCTCGTCCTCGTTGTCATCGTCCTGATCATCCTGCTCACCTGATCCCGGCCGCCCGATCGGCACGCCCGAGCGGCGTGCCGATCCGCCGGCGGCCCTCCGGCTACGCGATCGCGTTCGCCACGTGCTCGGCGCTGCCCGACGGCGACGTCGATGATCGGCCCGCGGCACGGGCGCTTGGCGCGACGTTCGAGGTCTGGGATGACGAGCGGGTCGACTGGGACGCCTATGACCGCGTCGTCCTGCGCTCGACGTGGGACTACACGTTCGACCTCGACGCCTTCCTGAGCTGGTGTGCGTCGGTCGGAGCGGCGCGGTTGCGCAACGTGCCCGAGCTCGTGGCCTTCAACGCCGACAAGCGCTACCTCGCCGATCTGCCGGTGCGGACGGTCCCAACCACGTTCGTGGTTGCCGGCGGCGCGCGGCCCGTGTTGCACGGCGAGATCGTCGTCAAGCCGAGCGTGTCCGCCGGCGCGCGCAACACGGGTCGCTTCGGACCGTCCACCCATCGCGAGGCCGTCGCGCTCATCGACCGCATCACCGCCTCGGGATGCGCTGCGATGGTCCAGCCCTACCTGGAGGACGTCGACGAGCGAGGCGAGATCTCGATCGTGTTGTTCGGCGGCGAGCTCTCCCATGTGCTGTGCAAGCGCGCGGTCCTGCGGCCGGACGAGATCGCGCCGGTGGACACCGAGAGCGGGCTCGGCGAGGCGCTCGTGATGCTCGACGAGGACCTGGTCGTGGCGGGTCGCGCGGACCCGGCGGAGATCGCGCTCGCCGGCGACCTGCTCGCCGGGCTCGCCGCCCGTTTCGGCGGTCCGCCGCTGTACGCCCGCGTCGACCTCGTCAGAGACGCCGCTGACGACCCCCTCCTGCTCGAGCTGGAGCTCATCGAGCCGAGCCTGTACCTCGGGCTCGCCGATGGCGCGACCGAGCGCTTCGTCGCCGCCGTCCTGGCCGGCTGAGCGCTCAGTCCGCCAGCACCCACACGTCCTTGCCGCCACCGCCCTGCGCGCAGTTGACGACGAGCTCGCCCGCGCCCTTGGCGAAGCGGCTCAGGCCACCCGGCAACACGCGTCCGCCGACGACGAACGGGCGCAGGTCGACGTGGCGCGGCTGCAGGCGGCCGTCGATGACGGTCGGGTGCGTCGACAGCGCGACCGGCTCCTGGGCGATCCAGGCGCTCGGGTCCGCGTCGATCTCGGCGCGCAGCTGCGACAGCTCCTCCTCCGAAGCGCGCGAGCCGAGCACGATGCCGTCGCCGCCGGCGCCGTCGCGCGGCTTGAAGACGAGCTCGTCGAGGCGGTCCAGCGCCTCGGCGCGCTGCTCGTCGACGGCGAGGTCCCACGCCGGCACGGAGCGCAGCAGCGGCTCCTCCCCGCAGAAGAAGCGCACGAGCCGCTCGACGTAGACGTACGTGCGCTTGTCGTCCGCGACGCCCGTCCCGAGCGCGTTGACCACGCGCAGCGAGCCGCTGCGCAGCGGCTCGAGCAGCAGCGAGCCGAGGGGGGTGAGGCCGCCGTCGTCGTCGCGCAGGCGGTCCTCGTTGGTGCGCCGCCACACGACGTCGACCTGCGATCCGCCATCGCGCAGCACGAGGCGGCCGTCGCGATCGGCGAGATCGTCGAGCCCGACAAGCGGCCAGCCGGTCAGCCGCGAGAGCCGCTCGAGCTCCCACCAGACGATGTTGTCGGGCTCGCGGCCGAGAATCGCGACGGCGCCGTCACCGGCCATCTCCAGCAGCGCCGTGCGCAGCGCGTGCTCGAACGATCGCGGTCGCGGCGCTCCCGGAAGCGCCGTCTCGACGTGGGGCCGCGCCGCGACCGCGAACGCCATCAGCGTCGGCGTGCGCACGTTGTCCTCGAGCACGCGCAGCTCGCCGCCGGCGTCGCGGACGATGTCGGGGCCGGCGACCCCGATGCGCGGCGCGTGCTGCGCCAGCGCTGCGATCTCGGCTTCGTACCACGGGCAGCGGTCGAGCAGGTCGTCGGGCACGATGCCGGCTGCGAACGCCTCGCGCGTGCCGAACGCGTCGGACACGAACGCCTCCAGCGCGCGGATGCGCTGCGCCAGGCCGGCCTCGAGCCGCGCCCACTCCTGCGCCCCGAAGACGCGCGGGACCGCGTTGACGGCGAGCGGATGCGCGCCGTCGCTCGCGCCGTGGACGATGCCGTCGCGCCGCACGCCCGCGGCGATCGCCTCGGCGGCGGCCGCCGGCGACGCCGCGTCCAGCGCGGCGAGGACGCCGCCGTACGCGGGACGCGCGGCGCCCGTCGAGTCGAACGCCTCGTCCACGGCACCGCCGGTCGGCTCATAGCTGGCGGGTGCGCCGACCGTGCTCACCGGGACGTGCTACCCGCCGTCGACAAGGATGACCATGTCGCCTGGATCTGACAGCGGGCGCGGTATAGCCTCGGCGCGGACCGATGATTCGAGAAGGGGTGCGATGTGGATCCTCACGAGATCGGCAGCAAGTGGGTCTTCGACGACATGTGGGGCTTCACCGCCGACGTGTCGCAACCGGTGCTGCTCGAGTTCTTCAAAGCGCTGATCGTGTGCGCCAACGGCGACGGCGAGATCAACGACGCGGAGCGCGCGTGGTGCATCGGCTACTGCGCGGCGACGGGCGCGACGCCCGAGACGCTCGAGGAGCTGCAGAGCTACGACGGCGCCGAGGACATCCACGAGGTGATCGAGCGTGGCAGGCACCTCGGCACCGCCCACCGGCCCGTGATCTACGACTCGATTCGCGCGTGCTCCGCCGATGGCGAGCTGAGCGACTCCGAGCGGGCGACGATCCTCGGGATGGCGGCGGAGATCGGCGTCAGCGAGGAGGAGGTCGCGGAGTTCGAGCGCATCTACGCCGAGGATCGCGCGCTGCGCGAGAGGCGTGTCAAGGCCGTCTTCCCGGTCGCGACGCCGTATTAGCGCGTCGTCCGGTCGCCAAGGCCAGGCGGCAGCGCCCTGCATGATCTGCAGCGGCGCCACCTGCTCGACCTCCTCGACGGCGGGCTCGGGCACGCCCAGCTCGCGCGCGCCTGCTCGGCCAAGGCGACGACCGCCTCGCTGTGGCGGCCGTATGGCTGTCGCGCGCGTCGAGGCCGGCGAACGGCGCCCCCACGACAATCGCACGGCCAGCGCCTCGTCCGGACCCCGGCGTCAGGCGATCAGCGGCGTCTCGACCACGACCGGCTCGGCCTCGTGCAGGCGCAGCGTGAAGTAGTCCTCCTGCGCGAGCTCGCCGAGCGCGATCAGCACGATTCGCAGGATTCCCTGGTGGCCGACGATCACGGGCCGCTCGCCGGCGTCCAGCGCGTCGGCCGTCGCGGCGCGGGCGCGCACGAGCGCGTCGCCGAGCGGCTCCATGCCGGCCACGGGCGAGCCGAACGGATCGGCGCGCCAGTCCTCGAAGGCCTGGCCGAACTTCGCCCGCGCGGCGGCCCGGTCGAGGCCCTCGAAGGCGTGGTAGTCGACCTCGGTCAAACGCTCGTCGACGGTCATCGGGGCACCGGTCGCGTCGGCGATCGCCTGCGCGGTGTCGCGCGCGCGGCTCAGCGGGCTCGTGAAGATCGCATCGACCCCGAGCTGCGCGAGGCGCTGCGCGGCGGCTTGCGCCTGCTCGCGCCCGAGCTCGGTCAGCGCGATGTCCGAGCGCCCCGAGTAGGCCTTGCGCCGCGAGCTCGCCGTCTGCCCGTGGCGCACGAGATACGCGACGCGCGCCATCATGTCGGCTGCGGCGTGACCCAGCGGCGCTGGTCGTCGGCGAGGTGGATGGCGTCGAGCAGCGCCTGGACGCGCAGCGCCTCGCGCAGCGACGGATCCGGCGACGCGCCGTCGCGGATCGCGGCATGGAAGTTGCGGGCGACCTGTCCGAAGGCGTCCTTGGAGCTCGCCTTCAGCGGGCCCTCCGTCTGCAGCTCCTCGCCGGCGCGCCCCGAGTGCAGCAGCTTGTCGGCGTCCAGGCGGACGGTGCCCTCGTCGCCATGGAACTCGAGCACGTCGCCGCGCGCGTGGCGGGCGGTCGCCGTCAGGCTGACCTGCGCCAGGCCGCCGCCGCGAAAGCGCATCAGGATCGCATAGGCGTCCTCGGCGGTGACGGCGTGCGTCGTGCCGTCCTTGGCCCGTCGCTCGCTCACGCCGACCTCGGTCGCGGCGGCGACCTCGGCGACCTCGCCGAACGCCTCGAGCAGCAGGTCGAGATCGTGGACGCCGTAGCCCTGCAGCCGCCCGCCGCCCATGCCCGCGTCCTGCACCCACGTGAACGGTCGCGAGCCGGGCTCGGCGTGGTCGTCGTGGACGAGCGAGATCGAGATCATGCGCGGGCGGCCGACGACCTCGCGAACGCGCTCGAGCAGCCGCTCGCGCGTCGCCTGCATGCGCCGCCCGTAGTTGACGACGCAGACGACGCCGGCGGCGTCGATCGCGGCGGCGACCGCGCGCGCCTCGTCGAGGTCGAACGCCAGCGGCTTCTCGCAGAGCACGTGCAGACCCCGCTGCGCGGCGGCGATCGCGACCTCGGCGTGCATGCAGACCGGCCCGGCGACGTGCACCGCCTCGAGGCCCGGGTGGGCGAGCAGCTCGTCGATGTCCGACGTTCCCAGCGCCAGGCGGAACGTGCCGGCGAGCTCCTGCGCGCGCTCCGGCCGGCGCGACCAGGCCGCGACGGGCTCGAACTCGTCGAGCTCGGCGTAGGCGGGCAGCGGGATCTTCGCGCCGTAGCCACCGCCGACGACTGCGATCTTCACGGGATCGGACATGCGCGCCGACAGGATACGGGCGCGTGCGGGGGTGAGCGGTTCACCTGACCGGGTGAGGACCGGCGCGGCGCCGGGGCGGATGCTCGCCCGACAGCCAACCCGTCTCTGGAGGAATCCCATGGCAGGCACCGTCACCCGCGACGACACGCGGGTCCACCGCACCCTCAAGGTCGCCCAGCCGGCGATCGAGGGCCCCGACGTCGAGGCGCTCCAGCAGGAGCTCAACAGGCGCCTGCGCGCGCGCGGGCTCAGCCCCGTCGAGACCGACGGCAACTACGGACCCATCACCCACCAGTCGGCGCTCGACATCGCGTGGTTTCTCGGGATCGGCCCGGCGAGCCCGTTCGAGCGGCCGCTGTCGCCGTTCAAGCAGAAGCTGATCCGCGACCCCGACAAGCGCAACCCCGCGCAGCGCGAGCGCGCACGCAGGCGCAGGAACCTGCCGGCCCCGGGCGGGGTCGTGCGGCCGCTGACGACCAGGCCGAGCCCGATCTCGGAGTTCAACCTCGTCGAGCCCCAGGACGCCCCGGGCAACGACGGCCGGCGCCACCACGCCGGCAAGGACTGGTTCGCGCCCGGTTTCAGCCCGGTCAAGGCGCCGGTCTCGGGCACGGTCATCGAGGCCAAGCCAAGCCTCACCAACAGGGGCCAGGTGTTTGGCGGAACCGCGAAGATCCGTGCGGCCGACGACAAGGTGTGGGTCTTCCGGCACGTCATCCCGCAGGTGCGCGTCGGCCAGCGGATTCAGGCCGGCAAGCTGCTGGCGAAGGTCACCGACTGGCGCGACGGCCCGCCGCACGCGCACATCGAGGTCTGGAGGACGCCCAACGGCGGCCGCCAGGACTTCGAGAACATGATCGACCCGATGAGGTTCTTCAGGCGCTTCGTCTGATCCGCGACCGCCGGGACCGGCGGTTAGAGTCGCCCGATGAGCACGCTCAGCACGACTCTGGCCGCCGTCCTCGGCGTCGTGTTCATCGCCGTCGGGCTCGCCAAGCTCACCGGGCAGGCGAGCGTCGTGGCGAACTTCGAGCGCTGGGGCTATGCCCCCGCCGTGCTCGTCGCGACCGGTACCGTCGAGCTGCTGGCGGGCGTCCTGCTGCTCGCCGGGACCGTCGTGACGCCGCTTGCGATCACGGGCGTGCTGCTCGTCGTCGTCGTGATGGTCGGGGCGCTGCTGACACACCAGCACGCGCACGATCCGGCCGGCCGGCGGCTGCCCGCCGCGGTGCTGCTCGCGCTGGCGTTCGCGCTGGCGTTCAGCATGCTTCCGTGATCGAGCCCGGCCGCCGGCGCCGCGCGATCGCCCTGGCGCTGCTCGTCGTCGTGGTCCTGGGCATCGGATGGGGAGTGCGCCGCTTCGCGCCGGGCGAGGTGAGGACCGGCTCCGAGGCAGCCCACGGCGCGACGGTCGTGCGCTACGAGATCCGCTCGCGCATGGTGCACCGCACGCTGCCCCAGACGGCGGCGATCCCCCGAGGCGCGGCCGGCGAGCGCCGCCCGCTGCTCGTCTTCCTGCACGGCCGCGGCGAGGACGGCGAGGAGTCCAACTCCGACTCCGCCTTCCATGCGGCGCTAGAGGACCTCGGCGACCGCGCGCCGGTCGTCGTCTTCCCGAGCGGTGGCACGAGCTCCTACTGGCACGAGCGCGCCGGCGGCGACTGGGGGCGCTACGTGCTCGAAGAGGTCATTGCGCAGGCCGTGCGCCGCCTGCGCGCCGACCCGCGGCGGGTGGCGATCGGCGGCATCTCGATGGGCGGCTACGGCGCATACGCGGTCGCGAGCCACGATCCCGAGCGCTTCTGCGCCGTCGGCGGACACTCGCCCGCGATCTGGCTGCGCGCCGGCGACTCGGCCGCGGGCGCGTTCGACGACGCCGCCGACTACACCCGCAACGACGTGCTCGCGCTCGCTCGCGCTCGCGGACGCGGGCCCTGGGCCCGCGCGCGACTGTGGCTCGACGGCGGCGACGCCGACCCCTTCCGCGCCGGCACCGACGCGTTTGCGAAGGCGCTCGGCGTCACGGCGAGCCACCCGAGGGGCGAGCACGAGGGCGACTACTGGCGAGCGAACTACGCGCGCTACCTGCGCTTCTACGCGAGCGCGCTCGCGCGCTGCTGAAGGAGGGCTACACGGCCGCGCCGACGGCGGCCATCAGCACCGGCGCCACCTGCTTCTTGCGGCTCATGACGCCGGGCAGGTCGATGACGCCGTTGACGGGCGGCTTGCCGAACGCACGCTCGGCGAGCTGTTCGGGGCCGGCGACGAGCAGCGTCGTGTTGCCCTCGATGATGTCGGTGATCATCAGCGCGAACAGCAGCTGGTCGTGGCTCTCGCGGTGCGCCTCGACTGCCTCCAGCAGCTCCTCCGTGCGGTCCTCCAGGACGCTGCCGACGGTCTCGATCTGCGCGACGCTGAGGCTGCGCCCGCCGTCGACCTCGTACTCCTTGAGGTCGCGCGTGACGAGCTCGGGCGCGGCGACGTCCGTGACGTCCGAACCGGACTCGAACATCTCGCGCCCGAAGTCGATCGCGTCGAGCGACAGCAGCCGCTCGAGGTAGCTCGTCGCGGTGCGGTCGCGCTCGGTCGTCGTCGGCGACGTCAGCAGCACGGTGTCCGAGACGATCGCGCCGAGCAGCATCGTCGCTGTCGGCTCGGTCGGGTCGATGTCCGCCAGGCTGAAGCGCTCGGTCACGAGCGTCGCGGTCGAGCCGACGGGATCGAAGATCGCGATCACCGGCATCTTGGTCTCGATCGAGCCGATGTGGTGGTGGTCGAGGATCTCGACGATCTCGGCCTCCTCGATGCCGTGCACGCTCTGCGCGCGCTCGGCGTGATCGACGAGCAGCACGCGGCGCGGCGCCGGGTTGACGAGGTCCGAGCGCGTGACCAGGCCGATCGGGCGCCCGGCGTGGTCGACGGCGACCGCGGCGTGGTAGTGCACGGTCTTGATCTGCTCGGCGATGTCCGAGACGAGGTCGTCGAGGCCGACGGTCAGCGGGTCGCCCTCGACGACGGCGTGGACGGGCTCGGACAGGGTGATCATGCGGCCGGTGACGTAGGTGTCCAGCGGCGAGCTGACGATCGCCGCACCCGCGGCATCGGCGAGCGCGAGGATCCGCTGCTCGGGTTGCGTGTCGTTGCTGAGCACGATCAGCTTGGCGCCGGCCTCGATCGCGCGCTCCTGCGAGTCGGTGCGGTCGCCGACGACGACGACGTCGCCCGGGCCGACCTTGCTCGGCGACGTCGCCGCCATCGCCTGCACCCAGACGCGCCCGCGGATCTCCATCTCCCGGCGGCCGCACAACAGCTCGCCCTCGAGCACCTCGACGATCGCGCCGACCGGCGTCGGCACGTCGAGGCGCGACGCCTTGCGCGACTCGCGGATGTAGCGCCGCGCGAGCGCGCGCTCGGTCAGCACGCCGCGCAGGACGCCGTCGTCGTCGACGATCGGCACGACGTCCTTGGGGGCCATCAGCAGGCCGACGGTGCGCACCGGGTCGCGGCGCCCGGCGACCGCGAACTGCTTGCGCATGACGTCGCGCACGCGCAGCTTGGCGTGCGGCAGCAGGACCGGCAGCGGCGCCCCGCTGCGCTCGAGCAGCCACGACGTCTGCGCGTTGGCCACGCCGAGGCGCACCGGCACGTACCGCACGTCGTCGTCGAGGTGGTTCTTCAGCTCGGCGTAGCCGATCGCGGCGGCGATCGAGTCCGTGTCGGGGTTGCGGTGACCGCAGACGTAGACGCGGGTGCGCTCGGACTGGGCCTCGGAGGTCATGCCGACAGCCAGGATAGGTGGCGCGGCCGCGTCAGCCCGTGTTGCGCAGCCCGCCGGCGATGCCGTTGATGGTCAGCAGGCTCGCGCGCACGAGATCGGGGTCGTCCTGATCCCTGCCCGAGGCGCGCAGGCGGCGCAGCAGCTCGAGCTGGACGAACGACAGCGGGTCGATGAACGGGTTGCGCCGCGCGATCGTGCGCTGCAGGACCGGCTCGCGGTCCAGCGGGCGCTCCTCGTCGCGCACGCGGCGCAGCTCGGCGACCGTTCGCCGCAGCTCGTCGGAGATCGCGTTCCAGATGCGCTCGCGCGCGGGCGCGTCGTCGTAGAGCTCGGCGTAGCGGCGGGCGATGTCGAGGTCGGCCTTCGCGCACGCCATCTCGGCGTTGGAGATCAGCGCGGAGAAGAACGGCCACTCGCGCTCCATCTCCTGCAGGACCTGGGCGCCGTGCTGCTCGCGGGCGAACTCCAGCGCCGTGCCGAGGCCGAACCACGCCGGCAGAACCGCGCGGGTCTGCGTCCACGAGAAGACCCACGGGATCGCGCGGTAGTCCTCGATGCGCGCCGACTCGCGCCGCTTGGAGGGCCGCGAGCCGAGCTGCAGGCGCTGGATCTCGCGCACCGGCGTCGTGGCGTGGAAGTACGCCGCGAAGTCCGCGTCGCCGTAGACGAGGTCGCGGTAGGCCGTCGTCGAGCGCTCCGCCATGGCGGCCATGATCTCCTCGTAGCGCTTGATGCTCGCCGGCTCGTCGGCCATCGCGCGGTCGAGCGTCGTGACGAGCACGGCGCTCGTCGTCAGCTCGAGCTCGCGGTGGGCGATCTCGGTGACCGAGAACTTCGCCGACAGCATCTCGCCCTGCTCGGTGACCTTCAGGCGCCCGCCGACGGTGCCCGGCGGCTGGGCGAGGATCGCGACGTTGCTGGGGCCGCCGCCGCGCCCGACCGCGCCGCCGCGGCCGTGGAAGAACTGCCACGGCACGCCGTGCTCGCGCATGACGCTCGCGACCTCGATCTGCGCGCGGTAGATGCCCCAGCCCGACGCGACGTATCCGACGTCCTTGTTGGAGTCCGAGTAGCCGACCATCACCTCCTGCTCGCCGACCGCTTCGACGGCGGCGCGGTAGACCGGCGTGTTGAGCAGCGTGCGCATCGTGGCGGCGGCGCCGGCGAGCGTCTCGCCGGACTCGAACAGCGGCACGATCCGAAGCTGGGCGCCGTGCCCGCCGGGGCGCGCGAGGCCGACCTCCTTCATCAGCAGCAGCACCTCGAGCAGATCGGCGGGACCGGTCGTGTTGGAGACGATGTAGGCGCCGAGCGCGCCCGCGTGGTCGCCGGCCAGCAGGTCGTGCATCGTGCGGAAGGTCTCGACGACCTCGCGCGTCGACGCGCGGAAGCCGCTGACGTCGCCCGGGATCAGCGGCCGGCGGTCGGCGATCTCGCGCACGAGCACGGCGATGCGCTGCTCCTCGGACAGCTCGCCATAGCCGTCCTGGACGCCGAGCGCGCCGAGGATGTCGTCGAGCGCGAAGCGATGGATGTCGGCGTGCTCGCGCACGTCGAGCGGCGCGAAGTGAAAGCCGAAGACCTCGACCTGGCGGATGACGTCGCGCAGCGCGTCGGCCGCGACGAAGCCCGCCCGCTGGTCGCGCAGCGCGAACTCCGCCACGCGCAGGTCGCTGAGCAGCTCGCGCGCCTCGTGATAGCCACGCTCCTTGTCCCTGCGCGTCGCGCGGACGCGATCGGCGAGCAGCTTGAACAGCCGCCGGTAGGGCTCCTCGGGGTTGCGCTCGGCGAGCTCCTCTGCGAGCTCGGGGGCGCGCGCCTCGCAGGCGGCCAGCAGCTCGAGCAGCTGCTCGGGCTCGGCGGCGGCGCGCGACGACAGGGTCACGCGCCCGGCCAGCGCGCTGATCGACGCCTCGAGATGGCGCAGGCAGGCGTCCTTCATCAGGCCGAGCGTCTGCGCGGTCATCTGCGGGGTGACGTGCGGGTTGCCGTCGCGGTCGCCGCCCATCCACGAGCCGAAGGTCAGCAGCGGCGGGACGGTCACGTCGTCGCCGGGGTAGCTCTCGCGCACGGCGGCGTCGAGATCGCGGTAGAGCGCGGGCACGACGTGCACGAGCGTCGAGGTGAAGTAGATGAGCCCGGCGCGGACCTCGTCGAGGACGGTCGTCGTGACGGCGCGCAGCTCGTCGGTGGCCCACAGCTCCTGGACCGCGGCGGCGATCCGGCGGCGGACCTCCTCCTGCTCGCCGGGGACGGGCACGCGCTCGTCGAGCGAGCGCAGCAGGGCGAAGATGCGCGCGAGCTTGTTGACCGTCGTGCGCCGCCGAGCCTCCGTCGGGTGAGCGGTCATGACGAGCTGCAGCTCCGCCCGAGCGAGCGTGTCGCGCAGCTCCTGGGCGCTCGTGCCGCCGGCCGCCAGACGCGTGACCGCGTCGCGCAGCGAGCCGCGACGCGGCAAGGGCGCCTCGGCGAGCTCACGCGCACGCAGCCGACGCACGCGGTCGTTGTCCTCGGCGAGGTTCATCAGCTGATGCCAGCAGGTGAGCATCCGCACGAGCAGCGCGAGGTCGCCGACGTCGAGGCCGGCGACGAGCGCGGCGAGCTCTTCGGCCGCCGCGGCGTCGCCGCCGCGCGAGCGCCGGCCGAGCGCGACCGCCTGCCCATGCAGCTCGAGCGCCCGCGGGCCGACCGTCGCGCAGATGACCTGCTCGAGCACGCCGCTGAGCAGCGCCTCGTCGCTGACGAAGCCGTCGCTGGGGGCGGCGTCCAGCGTGGTGGCGGTGATCACGCCGCCTTACGCTAGCGCCGAGCAGGCGTTGAACCGCTCACGCGTGACGCGATTTCACAGGCTCGAAACGTGGGGACCCGGTGCGCGGCGGGTACGCTGCCCGCCCCGACCGAATGGAGCCACGTTGACCGAGGAAGAGCCAGGACCCGAGATCGTGCCCGACGAGGAGGCCGACGCTGCGATCGAGCCCGACGTCGAGTTCGGCGAGCAGGACGAGGACGCGCAGGCCGGCGAGTGGGCCGAGGACGCTCGCGAGGGCGGCGTCTAGCCGGTCGAGGCGGCGTCGCAGCCGCGCTGGATCGCCGCGGCCGTGACGTGGCTGAGGTAGCGATAGCCGTAGACGTCGGGATGCACGCCGTCGGGCAGCGCCACGGTGCCCTTGGCGACCATCCGATCCCACGGGATGACGACCAGCCGTGGGTCGTGGCGGGCCGCCTCGCGCAGCACGCGGTTCAGCCCCCGGTACTCGCCCTTGCGGCGCGCCCTGCTGATCGCCGGCCACACGACGCACGTCGCGGGCTCGAGCGCCGCCAGCGTGCGCTGGATGCGGTTGGCGAACACGCCCGCGCGCGAGCCGTCGTTGGTGCCGAGGTTGAGGACGACCGTCTGCGGCGTCACGCGCCGCAGCACGACGTGCAGCGCGCGCATGCCCTGCGGGGTGGTGCGTCCGGAGATCGCATCGAAGGTGACCTCGCGGTCGGTGACCATCTCGCCGAGAAACGGCCGCGTGCCGACGGCCATCGAGTCGCCGACGACCAGGACCTGGGCCGGATCGGCCTGCACCGCGGACTCGCGCACCGGCGGATCCTGGGCGCTCATCGGCCACGGAGCGGCCAGGCTTCCAGCCGCGAACGCCGCGCCGGCGAAACCGGCGACATTGGAGAGGATCCGCCCCACGGGCTGCAATCACAGCACGCTCGACGGCCAGATGCCACCAGGGTCGCGCGCGCCATACGATGGCGGCGCGTCCGCATCGCCAGCGGCGCAGCCGAGCTCACGCGTGCGGGGGAGATCTGCCATGGATTACACGGTCAAGCTCGAGGACGGTCGCGATCGCGACCAGACCGAGGAGGCGTTCGTCGTCGACTTCGGATCGGGTCGCAGCGAGCGCATGCGCCTGCACGAGTACGACCGCGTGTACGCCGTGCCCGGCCTCTACGAGGAGGTCGTCCAGCACCGGCTGCAGTGCGAGTCGCCGGCGAAGATCGCCGAGGTGCTGCTGAGCGTCGCCGAGCGCGAGCGACGCCCGGCTCACCTGCTGCGCGTGCTCGACCTCGGCGCCGGCAACGGGATCGTGGGGGAGGAGCTGCGCGCGCGCGGCGTCGAGGTGCTCGCGGGCACCGACAGCGCCGCCAACGCCCGCGAAGCCGCCAAGCGCGATCGCCCGGGTCTGTACTCGGCCTACGTCGTCGGCGACACCACCGGCGTGCCCGAGCTCGGCACGCTCGTGCGCGAGCTGGGCATCAACTGCATCGTCTGCGCCGGCGCGCTGGGCTTCGAGCACATCGAGGCGCACTCCTTCGCCGAGCTGTGGGAGCTGCTGCCGGCGGGCGCGATGTTCGCGCTCACCGTCCACGAGGATCTCGCCGATCCTGGCACGAGCGACATCGGCGACGAGCTCGCGCTGCTGCGCAAGGAGGGCTCGGGCACCGAGATCGTCGTCTGGGAGCGCTTCCGCCACCGCCTGACGA
This sequence comes from uncultured Actinomycetes bacterium, assembly GCA_963729125.1. Lineage (GTDB taxonomy): Bacteria > Actinomycetota > Thermoleophilia > Solirubrobacterales > Solirubrobacteraceae > CADCVQ01. Next base: position 210,857 of record CAVSML010000006.1, on the reverse strand, counting down.
TGGCCGGCAAGCCGATCCACTACCTCGCGATCGGCGCGCGCAAGCTCGAGGGCGGCTAACCAGAAGCGATCAGGCGGCGGCTGACGGCGGTCGGCGCGCCGACCTCGGCAGTCGCGACGACCTGCAGCGTGAGCGTCAGGCCGCGGCGCCGCTTCATCGCCTTGCGCAGGCGCACGACCTGCGCGCGCGAGAGCGTCAGGCGCACGATCTTCGAGTCGCCGGCCGCGACCTTCGCCTTGACCCGCCGCAGGCTGACCGATGCCGCACGCTTGCGCCCGCGCGGCTTGTTGCGCTCGGTCACGGTGCCGGTCGCCGTCACGCCGCAGACGGTGTCGCAGCCGACGCGCAGCGGCAGCACGCGCGTCGAGAACAGCTTGCCCGCGCGCAGCACGCGCACGCTGACCTGCGGGCCGAGCGGCGTGGGCAGCGTGGGCAGCTTCGGCGGCGGCGGGTTGCCGAGCGGGCCGAGCGCGGCGCAGGCGGCGGCCGGCGGCGCGGCGAGCGCGAACTGCTGGACGCGGTTGTTCTGCGTGTCGGTGACCGTCAGCGTGCCGCGGCAGTCGACGCTGATCCCGGTCGGGTTGATGAACTGCCCGGGAGCCACGCCGCGCGAGCCGAACATCCCCAGCCGCTCGCCGTTGGGCCCGAACTGCTGGACGCGGTTGTTGCCGCGGTCGGCGACCCACAGGTTGCCGGCCGCGTCGAGCGCGATCTGCGCGGGCGCGGCGAGCTTGCCGAGGGTGCGGCCGAGCCCGCCGAAGCGCGCGATCTCGGCGCCGGCGCCGTCGAGCACGATGATGTAGCGCTTGTCGTTGACGTAGGTGCGCGAGCCGTCGGGCGTGACGGCGATCCCGACGACCGGCCCGATGTCGGTGCGCGCGCCGAGGTACTCGCCCGACGTCGTGAAGCGCGCGATCCGCCCGTTGCCGGTGTCGGCGACGGAGATCGTGCCGCCGGGCGTGATCGCCAGCGCGGAGGGGTTCAGCAGCCTGCCGGGGCCGCTGCCCTGTGAGGCGATCGTGCGCCGCGGAAGGCCCGTCGCGCGGTCGAAGACGATGATCCGCGCGCGGCGCCGGTCGAGGACGTACGCCGTTCCCGCAGCGTCGAAGGCGACGGCGACGGGGTTGGGCAGGATCGTCGGGCCCGGCGCCGGCGAGCCCCAGTTGGCGGCGATCGAGCCGTCGGGGTTCAGCAGCTGCACGCGGCCGTTGACCGAGTCGGCGACCGCCCGGATGCCGGCCGCGTCGGCGCCCACCCCGAGCGGCGTGTTGAACTGCCCGGTCGCGCGGCCGGAGGCGCCGAAGGAGCGCAGCAGGCTGCCGCCGCGGTCGAAGACGTCGATGCGGTCGTTGCCGGTGTTCGTCACGTACAGCGTGCCCGCGGCATCGGCTGCGATGCCGCGCGGGTAGGCGAGCTTGCCGGCGCTCGTCCCGTAGGAGCCCCAGCGCGCCTTGTAGCGATACTTGGACTTCGGCCCGAAGCGCACGACGCGATGGTTGAGGTCGTCGGCGACGAAGACGCGCCCCTGGCGGTCGACGGCGATGCCGAAGGGCGCGTTGAGCTGTCCGGGCCGCGCGCCCGGGCCGCGGCCGAACGTGCTCAGGTAGCGCCCGCCCGTGTCGAAGACGGTGATCCGATGGTGCTTGTCGTCGGCGACGAGCAGTCGCTGGCCGTTGACGGTCAGCCCGCGCGGGTAGGCGAGGCGGCCGGGGGAGACGATCTCCGCGCCGCCGCTGCCGTCGAGGTTGAAGCGCTGGATGCGGTCGTTGTAGCTGTCGGAGACGAACAGCAGGTTGCCCGACACGGCCAGGCCGCCGCCGGCCGGAGCGTCGTTGCCGCCGCCGGCGCCGAAGTGAAACTCGCCGACGCCGTCGCCGCGACGGCCGAAGGAGCCGATCAGGTTGCCGCCGGCATCGAAGCGGTCGATGCGATTCGTTCCTTCGGCGACGAACAGCGTGTTGTCGCCGGCGACCGCGATCGCGCCGACCGACCCGAGCTCGCCGGGGCGCAGGCCCGCGATGCCGACCTCGCGCCTGAAGGTTCCGGCCGGATCGAAGACCTGCACGACGCTCGAGGACTGGTCGCCGACGTAGACCGAGCCGTCGGGCCCGATCGCGACGGTCTGCGGGAAGCGCAGCACGCCGCCGCCGCGCTGGCCGATCTGCGAGTTGGCGACGTACGGGCAGGCCGGCTGGGCGGCGTGGCAGTCCGCGGCCGATGCGCTGGGCGGCGCGAGCGCGAGCGCGGCCGGCAGGGCGCAGGCGGCGAGCAGGCGGCGCAGCAGCGGGGGCATGGCCATCGTCGTCTGCAACACGCGTGGCGACGATAGTCGCGGTCCATGCGGCGGCCTGCACGAAGACGTGCGCGGTCGCGCCCGCCGAAGGGTCACGCGCGCACGGTCCTCCGGGGCGAAGCCATCCGCGCCTCGCGCAATGCCGCCCGCGCCGCCGCATGCCCCGGCACCCCGTGCACGGCGCCGCCGGGAAACGCCGATGCGCTACCGAGATACAGCCCGCGCAGCGGCGTCGCGTAGGGCCGCAGCGACGGCAGCGGGCGGAAGATCAGCTGATCCATCGCGTAGCTGCCGCCGCCGACGTCGCCGCCGACGAGGTTCGCGTTGCGTCCTTGCAGGTCGGCGGGGACCATCACGTGACGCGCGAGGATGCGATCGCGAAAGCCGCCCGCGAAGCGCTCGATCTGGCGCTCGATCGCGTCGGCGAACGCCTCGCGCTCGCGCTCCCAGTCGATGGCGGGCGGGGTGTGGGTGTATGCCCACAAGGTGTGCTTGCCGTGCGGGGCGCGCGACGGGTCGGCGATCGTCTGCTGGCCGGCGAGCAGGAACGGCTGCTCGGGCAGCCGTCCGCCGGCCACCTCGTGCAGCGCCGCACGCAGCTCGGCGACGCTGCCGCCGACGTGCACGGTGCCCGCCCGCCGCGCGTCGTCGCTGCGCCACGGCACCTGCGCGTCGAGCGCCCAGTCGACCTTGACCGTCTGCGGCCCGTGGCGAAAGCCCAGCGCGCGGCGCACGTACGCATCGCCGAGCGCGTCGCCCGCCATCGCCACGAGGCTCTGCGGGTTCGTCGTCGCGATGACCGTTCGCGTCTGGATCGTGTCGCCGCCGGCGAGCGTCACCGCGCTCACGCGACCGCGCCGGGCGTGGATGCGCACGGCGCCCGCCGACGCCCGCGTCACGCCGCCCAGCGCATGCAGCTCGGCGATCAGCGCGTCGGCGACGCGCGCCGCGCCGCCCTCGGCGCTCGGCCAGCCGACGGCGTGGCCCATGAGGTTCAGGTACAGCCCCGAGATGGCGCTGCCGGCGGCATCCAGCGGCGCGTCGCCGTGCAGCGACGAGCCGTACAGCAAGGCCGCGCCCTCGCCGCGAAAGACCTCGCCCGCGAGCGCCGAGGCGGGCGCCAGCACGAGCCGCGCGAAGTCCAGCGAGCCCCGTAGCTTCAAGGCGGCGACGAGCTTGACCGGCCCCGAGACCGGCGGAAAGCCCGCGAGCATCGTGTCGCGCACCGCGCCCCAATGGCGCAGGTAGGGCTCGACGAGCGCCTGCCAGCGCGCGCCGTCGCCGGCAGCCAGCGCGTCGAGGCTCAGCCGGGTCCGTGCCAGGTCGCGCGCCAGGACCGCGGCGCGCCCGCCGGGCAGCGGATGGGCCATCGCCAGCTCGGGATGGATCCAGCGCAGGCCGTGGCGCTCGAGCTCGAGCTCGGCGAAGACCGGCGAGGCCACGGACGCCGGATGAACGGCGGAGAAGACGTCGTGATGAAAGCCCGGCAGCGTCAGCTCCTCGGTCGCCAGCGCGCCGCCGAGCGTGCCCGCAGCCTCGGCGACGAGCACGGAGCGGCCGCCGCGTGCGAGCGTGATCGCGGCGGTCAGCCCGTTGGGGCCCGAGCCGGCGACGACCGCGTCGTAGCGCTCCATCGCCGGACTCTATGCCCGCGGCCGAGCCGGGTCAGTCGGCCCCGTGGCGGGTACCGTCGGCCTGTGATCCAGCACGTCGCGATCGAGGTGCGCGAACAGGACGTCGCGGCGTGCGTGCGCTTCTGGGCGCTGCTCGGCTTCAGGCAGGTGCCCGCGCCGAGGCCGCTTGCCGACCGCTCGACGTGGGTGCAGGCCGGCGCGACGCAGATCCATCTGCTGTATGCCGACGAGCCGCACGTCGCCCGCGAAGGCCACGTCGCGGTGATCGTAGGCGACTACGACGCGACGCTCGCCGCACTGCGCCGGGGCGGCTTCGAGCCCGATCCTCGCACCCGGTACTGGGGGTCGCCGCGCGCCTTCGTGCGCTCCCCGACGGGGCATCGCGTCGAGCTCATGGCGTTCGGCCCGGGCTGACGCGGGGCCTGCCGCGGCGACCCGCATCGCGTTCGGCCGCGCGGGCCGACCCCGGGCGTGACCGCCGGCGACCGTGTCTGGACGCATGTCCTATCCAGCGCGGCCTCCCGATCAGACGATGGATGAGCACGGTCTTGAAACGGGAGGAGGATCAGATGGCGAAAGCGCGTGTAGCCGGTCCGGTTCCCTCCGGGACGGAACAGGCCACGGTGCACGTGCTGTGGATCTCGGCCGGCCTGTCGTGCGACGGCGATTCCGTCGCCATGACGGCGGCGACGAATCCCAGCCTCGAGGATCTGCTGTCGGGCGTCATCCCGGGCAGCCCGACGGTCGTGCTGCACAACCAGATCCTCGCCTACGAGAACGGCGAGGACTTCATGCGCGCCTGGTATGACGCCGAGGACGACCAGCTCGACCCCTTCATCCTCGTGCTGGAGGGCTCGGTCGCCAACGACCAGCTCGCCGGCGAAGGCCACTGGACGGGCTTCGGCGTCGACCCGATCGACGGCCAGCCGATCTCGGCCAACGAGTGGATCGACCGGCTCGCGCCGAAGGCGGCCGTGGTGATGGCCATCGGCACGTGTGCGACCTATGGCGGGATCCCGGCGATGCGCAACAACCCCACCGGGGCGATGGGCCTGCCCGACTACCTCGGCTGGGACTGGACCTCGCGCTCCGGCCTGCCGATCGTCTGCATCCCCGGCTGCCCCGCGCAGCCCGACAACATCACCTCGGTCCTGCTGGAGGTCACGCTCTTCATCGGCGGCCTCGGGCCCGCGCCGGAGCTCGACGACCAGCTGCGACCCAAGCCGCTGTTCGAGCGCACCGCGCGCGAGGGCTGCAGCCGCGCCGGCTTCACCGAGCAGGGCCGCTTCGCGTCGACCTACGGCAACGACTCGCGCTGCCTGGTCAAGCTCGGCTGCAAGGGGCCGATCGCCAAGTGCAACGTGCCCCAGCGCGGCTGGGTCAACGGCGTCGGCGGCTGCCCGAACGTGGGCGGCATCTGCATCGGCTGCACGATGCCGGGCTTTCCCGACAAGTTCATGCCGTTCATGGATCCCGATCCGTGGGGCAACGCCGCGGCGAACTTCCAGCGCTTCACCTACGGGCCGCTGTTCCGGCACTTTCGCAAGCGCAACCTCGCGATGAAGTACGAGCGCGAGCCCGAATGGCGCAACCCGAGCACCGAGCTCGAGCGCGAGTACTCGAAGCGCCGGTGAGCGGTGGTCACGCTCGGAGAGATCGTCCGCTGGATCGTCTACCGCTGCAGGAGCGCGTACTACCGCGTCATCCGGCGCCTGATGCGCGGCGACCGCCTGCTGTGGGGCTCGGAGCGCAAGTTCCGCGCGCTGCTGGAGTCCGCGCCCGAGGCGATGGTGATCGTCAACGGCCACGGCCACATCGCGCTCGTCAACGCCCAGGCCGAGCGACTGTTCGGCTATCGCCGCCAGGAGATCGTCGGCCAGGGGATCTCCGAGCTGATCCCCAAGCGCTACCGCGCCCAGCACCGCCAGCATCTCAAGGCGTACCTGCGCGACGCGACGGCGCGCCCGATGGGCTCCGGCATCGAGCTGTACGGTCGCCACAAGGACGGCAGCGAGTTTCCCGTCGAGATCAGCCTCAGCCCGCTGGAGACCGACGAGGGGCGGCTGGTCTCCGCGGCGATCCGCGACGTCACCGCGCGCAAGCGCGCCGTCGCCGAGCTGGCCGCGGCCGAGGCGCTGTTTCGCGGCGCGTTCGACGGCTCGCCGATCGGCATGGCGCTCACCGACGACGAGGGCGTCGTCGTGCGCGTCAACGAAGCGCTGTGCGATCTCACCGGGCGGACCGGCGAGCAGCTCACCGGCTCGCGCTTCGATGATCTCGTGCATCCCGAGGAGGCAAGCTACGACCGCAAGGCGATCACCCAGCTCGCCGCCGGCGCGCGCAACCAGTACAACGTCGAGACGCGCTTCATGCACGTCACCGGGGCGCCGATCTGGGTCGCGATCCAGGCGACGAGGATCCGCGATGAGGAGAGCGACTCGCGGCGCTTTCTCGTACAGGTGCAGGACGTCACGCACCGTCGCCGCTACGAGGAGAACCTGCACTACCTCGCGACGCACGATCCGCTGACCGGGCTGCACAACCGCTCGAGCTTCGCCGGTCAGCTCGAGACGCACGCCGACCTCGTGCGCCGCTACGGCAGCGAGGGCGCGCTGCTGCTGCTCGACCTCGATCACTTCAAGTACGTCAACGACACGCTCGGCCACCAGGCCGGCGACCAGCTCATCGCGCGGGCCGCCAAGGTGCTCGAGTCGCGCCTGCGCGACTCCGACGTGCTCGCCCGCCTCGGCGGCGACGAGTTCGCGGTGCTGCTGCCCAAGGCTCACAGCGCCCACGCGCTGCTCGTCGCCGAGGACCTGCTCGCGGCGCTGCGCGCCGAGCGCATCGCCGTGCCCGGGACGCCGGGGCGCTCGATCACCGCCAGCATCGGCGTGGCGATCTTCGAGTCCGACGACGCGCTGACCGGCGAGGACGTCCTCGTCAGCGCCGACCTGGCGATGTACGACGCCAAGGAGGCCGGGCGCAACCAGGTCGTGCTGCACACGGCCGGCAACGGCGACCAGGCGCAGGCGCGCATGCGCGGGCGCGTGAACTGGGCCGAGCGCATCCGCGTGGCGATCGACGAGGACCGCTTCGCGCTCGTCGCCCAGCCGATCCTCGACCTCGAGACCGGCATCGCCACGCAGTTCGAGGTGCTGCTGCGGATGCTCGACGACCACGACGACATGATTCCGCCGAGCGCCTTCTTGGCGACCGCCGAGCGCCTCGGGATGATCCAGGAGATCGACGCGATCGTCGTCGCCCGCGCGATCCGCGCGGTCGCGGCGGCGGGCTCGGCGATCGGCGACGCGCGCGTGGAGATCAACCTCTCCGGCGGGTCGATGGGCGATCCGCAGATCCTGCGCGTGATCGAGCGCGAGTTGCACGAGACGGGCCTCGATCCCGCGCGCGTGATCTTCGAGATCACCGAGACGGCGGCGATCGCGAACATCGCCAAGGCGCGCGAGTTCTCCGACGAGCTGGCGAAGCTCGGCTGCCGCTTCGCGCTGGACGACTTCGGCGCCGGCTTCGGCTCCTTCTACTACCTCAAGCACGTGCACTTCGACATCCTCAAGATCGACGGCGAGTTCGTGCGCGACGCCTGCTGCACGCGCACCGACAGGCTCGTCATCCAGGCCGTCGTCGCGATCGCCCGCGGGCTTGGCAAGCAGACCGTCGCCGAGCATGTCGGCGACGAGCCGACGGTGTCGCTGCTGCGCGAGCTCGGCGTCGACTACGGCCAGGGCTACTTCCTCGGCGAGCCGCAGCCGCTGGAGCAGTTCCTCGCCGGGCTCGAGCTTTCCGCGGCGCTCGCGCAGACGCACGTGGTCTGACGCGGTCTGCGCTACATCGCAGCCGAGCGGGCCATGCCGGCGTTGCGCCACGTCACGGTGCTGTCGCGCCGGTGCAGCGAGCGCGCGTCGATGGCGGTGGCGCTGTCCAGCAGCACGGATCGGGTGCTCGAGCCGCGCGCGCGACGGCGCACCTCGGTCGCGACGACGGCGCCGCGCTCGACGCCGACGCCGATCCACGCGAGCCTGCCGTCCGCCGTCACGGCCAACCCGCGGATCGCGTCGTAGCCGTTGTCGATGCGCGGGGCGACGCTCAGCGGGTCGCTCGCGAACGTGACGCGGCCGCTGCGCAGGCTGACGAGCAGCACGCGCGAATTCGAGCTGTGCAGGCTGCACGTCTGGACGTTGAGCGCGGCCTGATTGCCGGCGACGACGACGCCGTCGATCTCGTCGTTGTTCTGGCATTCGCCGCGGATGCCGAGCACGTAGGCGCGGTCGGCCTCGCGGCGGCAGCCGTAGGCCTTGTCGCCGTGCTGGAAAACGCGAACGTTGCGATTGGCGGAGAGCGTCTTCGAGCCCTTCATCGAGCAGTTGGTGGCCCGCACGCTGGGGGCCTGCTCACCGGCGGTGAAGACGGCGCCCGCCGCGGGCGCGAGCCACAGCGATGCCCCGAGAGCGACCGCGATGCCCACGAGCCGTGGTCTGTGGATGGTCATGTGCCTGTGAACGTGCGTGTGCGCGGCGAGGTAGCGCGCGACAGCGCGAACATCCGTCCAGGCGTGAAAGGGCGCTGCCGGTCGCTACGACGTGACCCTGAGCTTCATCGACTGATCGCGCTGGCCGTGGATGGTGCAGTAGAGCGTGTACGTGCCGGTCCTCGTGACCTTCCTGGAGTACGTGCCGCTGGTCTTGTTGGAGGACTTGAACTTCACGGGGCCGCTCTTGACGGCCACGTTGTGCGGCCTGTCGCCGATGAAGTTCCAGCGGACCGTGTCGTTCTTCTTGACGGTCACGGTGGGCACGCCGGAGCTCCTCACGAAGTAGTTGTCGCCGACCTTGACGGACTTCGTGGCGGCGAGGGCCGGGATGGCGACCGCCGCGCCGAGGGCGGGGACTGCGACGAGGACGAGGAGCCTGCGCATGGGGACCTCCTGTGGCTGGGTGGGAACGCGGCGTCGATCCCTGGCCGCGCCGGTCGACTATCTCACGCCCAGGCGCGATGTGCGGAAATTCCCAGCTGCGAGTTCGCCATGCCGGAGGAGGGACTCGAACCCGGGTACGCGACCGCTTCCGCGTGCAGCGTCACGGCCGACGCAAAGGACCGGCTCGTCCACGAGCTGCGGGACGTCGTCGCAGACATCGAGCCGAGCGCCGTGAGGGAGGAATTCCCCGACCTGCGCGGACACCGGCGCTGCGATGAGACGGTGGCGACTGGCCTCCGTCGGCATGGCTTTACGTATGGCACGATGTATGGCATGCGACGCACGACGATCTATCTCCCGGATGAACTCAAGCTCGCCCTCGAGCGCACCGCAGCGGCGCAAGGCACCAGCGAGGCCGAAGTCGTGCGTCACGCCCTGATCGCAGCAACGGCCGAGCCGTCCGCCCCGACGCTGCGTATCCCGCTGTTTGATAGCGGCGATGCGACCTGGGCCGAGCGTGTCGACGACGAGCTCGCCGCCGGCTTCGGCGAGTGATCCTCGTCGACACGAGCGGGCTGCTTGCCGCGCTGGACGCCGCGCAGCGACTGCACCGCGAGGCCGCGGCGAGCCTGGCAGCAGCCTCGCCGCCGCTGCTGTTGTCCCCTTTCGTGTTGGCGGAGCTTGACTACCTCCTCGCGACGCGCTTGGGCCTCGCGGCACGCATGAGCCTGCTGGGAGAGTTGCAGCGCGGAGCGCTGCAACTCGAAACGTTCTCGGCGACCGACGTACGAGCCGCAATCGCGATCATCGAACGCCACGCCGATCTGGCGATCAGCCTCGCGGACGCCTCGATCGTCGTCCTCGCCTCCCGCCACAAGATCCAGGACGTACTGACGCTCGACCAGTGCCCCTTCCGCCTGCTCGCCGCCAACGACAAGCCGTTTCGTCTGCTTCCCGCCGACAGCTGACCCCGCGAACCGGACTTTCGCAATGCGCGAGGAGGAGAACGATCGGCGGAGGCCGTTCGCGTGGCAATCGCGAGGGGTGTGTCGAGTTTGTAGCCTGACCCAATCCGACAGGGTGAGCCCGGACGCCGCTACAGCAGCGTCTACGTCGCGTCGCTCGACCTCATCGAGCCTGACGCCGAGGCGGAATGGACGTTCTGTGACTTGCAGCATGTCGAACCGGGCTCGACCGTAGCAGAATTAGAGCCCTTATACGAACGGGTGTTCTGACTCCCGATCGGAACGTGTGTTCGGTCGAAAAGCAAGGGTGGTGCCACGACATCCAACCAACGCGCATCGGGTTCGACGCCGACGAAGCTAGGTCGACGTTAGGTGTGCGCTCGCCTGTTGGCGCACGTAGCTACATCCTGTCGTCCGAGGTGACCACTAGCTTTGCTCGCGCTCTCCATGGATGGAGGATGAGCGCCCAAAGGACTGGGCCGCTGGCGGGAGCGACAGGCAAGCTCCGTGGGAGAAGGTGTGTGGCCGGAACCCACGGAGCTTGCCGACCTACTACATCCCTGCATTCCTACGTTACCTGCGGTAACACTACAGCCGGATCGGACGGAAGCGTGTCCCGCCGTGTCCCGTGGAGTCCCAACGTGTCACGCCGAGTCCCGTCGTGTCCCTCCGTGTCCCGACGTGCCGCCTGGCGAGTCCGAAGCTGCGTTCATCCGCCGATGAGGTCGTCTGCGAACTGTGTGCGTGCGTCCTGCCCGGCTACGCGAGCCTTGACCATGCGGAACTTGGCAACAGGTCGCAAGGGCGTGATTGACTGACGCGATGACGACTCGTGGAGCCGTGCCGACTCAGATCTGTAGCTGGATGCATTACCACGTCTTGCCCGGAGACTCAGGCGAGGGACAGTTCCTCTATGCGCTCAAGGACACCCAGCCCGGCGATCGACAGCTCGTATGGGAGGGCCGCTCCGAACGCGGGATCATCGCCGTCGTGGACTTCGCCGCGCCGGTCGTGTGCGTGGCCGGGATCTACTACGCATGGGGCGTCACGACGAGGCTGGCGAAGCCCGTTGACCACGATCAGTTGAGGACCGATCCGGTGCTCGCAGAACGCTTCTTTGGCGGCGGGCGGCAATGGCTGCAAGGCCGGTCCAAACGACTGCCTGTAGCCATAGCTGAGGCGATCGAGAAACTTGCCGGACCCCTTCCGCCGCAACGCACCCCAAGTGGCGATCCCGCGCACGCGGCGACAGATCGCTGGTTCGGTGCCCTGGACATCGACCCCGAAAGCGTCTTCGAGCTGGCCGTGTTCGCAAGCCGGGCGTTGTCGCGCAGGATCGGCTTCCCGTCTGCGCCGATCGCTCAAGTCCGAATCAGCCCACGAGATCGTCCCGATCTCCTCTCGCCCGGCGTGGTGGGCGAGGTCAAACGGCGGATCGTTCCGAAGGACATCGCCCAACTGGAACGCTATCTCGACGAGCTTGAGCGATCTGACGCGCGAGACGACGGCTGGCGTGGGGTGCTCATCCACGCCGGAGAACTCAGCCCGGCGATCACGGCACGCGCAGACAAGAGCGCGAGATCCGCACAGATCGAGATCTGGCAACTCGATCCCGCTCGGCGTGGCCGGTTCAAGGCTGTTCGCCAGCGAAAGAGCAGCGCATTGTGAACTGAGAGATGACAGGTGTTCGACACCTAACCGACGTGAAGAGCCCTACTACAGCCTGAGACGGTCCTGGCGCGCCCCCGGACAGGAAATGGGGTGGGGCCTCGTCGCGCTACAGGCCATCTACAGCACCGGTAGGATCGCGGCCGGGCGCAGACGCTGTAGCTACGCCTAATTAGTGGATTCAAGGGGCCGTTTGGTACTCCCTTGCGGTACTCCCCGGTCCTGTAGACACATGTATTTGGGGTTCTAACCAACTCAGAAAGTGCTGATTGCAGGGAGAATATGAGCGATGCCGGAGGAGGGACTCGAACCCCCGACACGCGGATTATGATTCCGCTGCTCTAACCGACTGAGCTACTCCGGCGGGGGCGAGAAGTGTAGACGGTGCCGCAGGGGCCCTCGCAGCAGGATGTTGCCGCTCGCGTGCACGGCCGCGTATCGTGCCCGCCTGCGACCGCGGCTGCTGCCGGTGGCCGCCGGTGTCGCAGCTCAAACCAAAGGAATCGCGTGAAGAAGAAGGTCCTCGACCCGATCAAGAAGCAGTTCCGCAAGGCCAAGAAGCACCCGAAGATCGTGATTCCCGCCCTGCTGGTGACCATCCTGCTGCTCGGCGGGCTGACGGCGCTGGTGCTCGTGGGCGGCGACGACGAGGGCGACAACACCGCCACGATGGCGACGGAGAAGAAGAAGTCCGACAAGGACGACCCGGGTGTCGCGGCCGCGAAGAAGCGCAAGGTCAAGCCGGCGCCGGTCATCAGCGGCTCGGGCACGCTCGACGTCGCGCGTCGCGAGGGCCGCCTGGCGCTCGCGCAGGCTCGCGGGCGGATCAAGAACCCCTCCGGCGTGAACGTGCGCGTCAGCGCGGCGCCCAAGCAGATGGTCACCGTCGACTACCAGCTCTCCTGCTACAAGGCCGTCCACAAGCAGCACTTCACGCGCGTCAAGAGCGGCCGCTACCGCACGCGTCCGCCGAGCACGCGCGGGCTGCCGCTGCCGCTGTCGGGCGCCGACGAGTGCACCGCGACGGTCGGCGCGCAGCTCACGCGCGGCAGCGGCCGCATCAAGGTCGCCGTCTCGGCGGGCTGACCGCGCGGGGTGGCTCCGCGCGATGGAGGATCTCGCCCAGGCGCTCGAGACGGTCGTCGAGCGCTGCCTGCGAGTCGGCGCGGGGGAGACGGTGCTCGTGATCGCCGACCCCGGCAACGCCGAGCTCGGCGATGCGCTGATGCACGCCGCGCGCGCGGCCGGCGGCGACGGCGTGCTGATGATCCTGCCGCCCGATCGCAACCGCGGGACCGAGCCGCCGGCGCCCGTGGCGGCCGCGATCGCCGCCGCCGACGTCTTCATCGCGCCCTGCCTGCCGTCGCTGTCGCACACGAGCGCGCGCAAGCGCGCCAGCGAGGTGGGTGCCCGCGGGGCGACGATGCCCGGCGTCACGAGCGATCTGCTCGCGCGGCTGATGAGCGCAGACTTCGACGCGATGAGCGCGCGTTGTGAGGCCGTCGCAGCGCTGCTGAGCGAGGCCGACGAGGCGCGCCTCACCTGCGCGCGGGGCAGCGACATGCGCTTCGACCTGCGCGGGCGCGCCGCAATCTCCGACGACGGCGACCTCCGCGCTCGCGGGGCCTTCGGCAACCTGCCCTGCGGCGAGGGCTTCGCCTCGCCCGCCGGCGGAGCGGGCACGATCGCCGCGTCATCGCTGCTCGGCGCAGTCGCCGATCCCCCCGTCCTGCTGACGGTCCGCGACGGCCTGCTGGCCGGCGCAGACGGCGAACAGGGGGCGGCCTATCTCGCGCGCCTCGACGCGCACGGCCCGCTCGGGCGCAACCTCGCCGAGCTGGGGATCGGCACGAACGACCGCGCGACGCTGACCGGCAACACGCTCGAGGACGAGAAGATCCTCGGCACCGCGCACGTCGCCTTCGGCGCCAGCGCCGGGATCGGCGGCACCGTCTCCGTGCCCGTTCACGAGGACGTCGTCGTGCTCGAGCCGAGCCTGTGGATCGGCTCGACGCAGGTGCTCGACGCCGGGCGCTATGAGCTCGGGTGAGCCTGCTCGCGGTCCCCAACGTCTCCGAGGGCCGCGATCCCGAGGCGATCGCCGCGATCGGCGCCGCCTTCGCCTCGACCGGCGCGCGCCTGCTCGACGTGCACGCCGATCCCGACCATCACCGGACGGTCTACACGCTCGCCGGCGGCGTCGGCGAGCTCGCGCCGGCGCTCGTCGCGGGTGCGCGCGAGTGCCGCCGGCGCATCGACCTGCGCGACGAGCGCGGCAGCCACCCGCACGTCGGCGTGCTGGACGTCGCGCCGATCGTGCACCTCGACGGCGCCCGCCGCGGCGCCGCCTGCGCGGAGGCTCTGATCGCCGGCGAGGAGCTCGGGCGCGAGGGCCTCGCGGCGTTTCTCTACGGCGTGCTCGCGGGCGGGCGCACGCGCGCTCAGATTCGCGGCGGCGGCGTGCACGTGCTCGCCGAGCGGGTCGCGAGCGGCGACCTGCGGCCCGACTTCGGCCCGGCGGCGATCGACCTGAGCGCCGGCGCCGTCCTCGTCGCGGCGCGCCCACCGCTCGTGGCCTTCAACATCGAGCTGGCGGACCCCGCCACGACCGGCGACGCGCGCGCGATCGCCGCGCTGATCCGCGAAGGTGGCGCCGAGGGCCTGCCGGGCGTGCGCGCGCTCGGCCTCGAGCTGCCCGCGCGCGGTGGCGTCGCGCAGGTCAGCACGAACGTCGAGGACCATCTCGCGGTCTCGCTCGCGGAGCTCGTCGCGGCCGTCGCCCGCCATGCGCCGGTCGCCGGCTGCGAGCTCGTCGGCCTGGCCCCGGCGGCGGCGTTCGCGGGCTTTCCCGAGGAGGTCGACGTGCGCAACCGGCGTACGGTCGAAGAGGCGCTGGCGGCAGCGAACTGAGCCGGGATCGATCGAATCTTCGCCAGCTTGGCTCACGGCGCCGAGCCATCCACGATCTTCGATAGATCCCGGCTACTCTCCATCACCTCATGGCGCAGACGAAGAAGAAGCGGCGCACCAAACACCGCGGCAACGCGGCCGGCATGGTCGAGGTTCGCGGGCGGACCGGGCGCAAGCCGACGGCGGAGGAGCGCAAGGCCTCCGAGAAGGAGGTCGCGGCACAGGCGCGCCGCGACCGGCTGATGAAGCCGCCGTCGTGGAAGTCGGCAGCCCAGCGCGCGGCGCTCGCGGCGATCGTGTTCGCGTTGCTGCTGATCCTGCTGATGGGCACCGATCCCGTGCGCGCGGTCCCGCTGACGGCGTTCGTGTTCCTCTTCTACGTCCCGCTGGGGTACTACACCGACCAGCTCATCTACCGCCGCCGCCAGAAGATGGAAGCCAAGAAGGCGGCCTAGCCCGATGGACGTGCGGATGTTCACCGTCGGGCCGGTGCAGGAGAACTGCTTCCTGGTGACGGGCGCCGACGGCCACGCGGTGATCGTCGACCCCGGCGAGGAGGCGCCGCGCCTCGCGCAGGCGATCGCGTCGCGCAACCTCGAGCTCGACGCGATCCTGCTGACGCACACGCACTTCGACCACGTCGGCGCCGTCGCCCCGCTGGCGCGCGCGACCGGCGCGCCGGTCTACTGCCCGAAGCTCGAGGTCGCGGTCCTGCAGGACATCATGGCGTTCGTGCCGTGGCCGGGATTCGGCCCGTTCGAGTCCTGGGATCCCGAGCACACCGTGCAGGGCGGCGAGACGCTCGAGCTCGCGGGCCTGAGCTTCGAGGTCGTCTTCACGCCGGGCCACAGCCCCGGCCACGTGACGTACGCCGTCCGCGCCGAGCGGGCGATGTTCTCCGGCGACGTGCTCTTCCAGGGCTCCGTCGGGCGCGTCGACCTGCCCGGCGGCGACTGGCCGACGCTCGCGCGCTCGATCGCGGCGCTGCTGGAGGCCTACGACGACGACATGGTCGTGTACCCCGGTCACATGGGCATCACGACGCTCGGAGCCGAGCGCGCGACCAACCCGTATCTCGCCGAGCTGTCGCAACGGTGAGCGACAGGATCCAGGCACCGCGCGGCACCTACGACGTGCTGCCGGACGCCGCTGACGCGCGCACGGCGCTCGAGGCGACGGCGCGGCGCGTGCTCGAGGGCGCGGGCTACCGGCGCATCGAGACGCCGACCTTCGAGCACACCGAGCTGTTCTCGCGCGGCGTCGGCGAGTCGACGGACATCGTCCAGAAGGAGATGTACAGCTTCGACGACGGCGGCGATCGCTCGGTCACGCTGCGTCCCGAGGGCACGGCGCCGATCTGCCGCGCGTACTTCGAGCACGGCATGCACAAGCTGCCCCAGCCGGTGAAGCTGTGGTACCTGTCGAGCTTCTTTCGCAAGGAGAAGCCGCAGGCGGGGCGCTACCGCCAGTTCTGGCAGATCGGCGCCGAGGCGCTGGGCTCCGACGACCCGGCCGTTGACGCCGAGACGATCCTGCTGCTCAGCACGCTGCTGGCCGAGCTCGAGGTCGGCGGCTTGCGCCTGCGACTGGGAAGCCTCGGCACGCTCGCGACGCGCACCGCCTACCGCGAGGAGCTGCAGGCCCACCTGCGCGAGCACGCCGATCAACTCTCCGACGAGGTCCGCGCGCGCATCGACCTCAACCCGCTGCGCGCGTTCGACTCCGACCACGCGGGCACGCGCGCCGTGATGGCCGAGGCGCCGCTGCTACTTGACCGCCTCGATGCCGCCGACGCCGAGCACTTCGCGACCGTGCGCGAGCTGCTCGACCGCGCCGGCGTCGTCTACGAGATCGACCCGACGCTCGTGCGCGGGATGGACTACTACACGCGCACGGTCTTCGAGTTCGAATCCGACAGGCTCGGCGCGCAGAGCGGCGTCGCCGGCGGCGGACGCTACGACGGGCTCGTCGAGCAGCTCGGCGGGCCGCCGACGGCGGGCTGCGGCTGGGGGGCCGGGATCGAGCGCATCCGCCTCGCGGGACCCGGGCTGCCGGTCGCCCCGGCACCCGTCGACCTGTACGTCGCCTTCGACTCCGAGCCGGGCCGTGTCACGGCGTTCGGGGTCGTCGCCGAGGCCCGCGACGCACGCATGAACGCGCAGCTCGAGCTCGCCGGGCGCTCGCGCAAGGGCCAGCTCAAGCAGGCCGACCGGCTGGGCGCCCGGTACGTTGCGATCCTCAACGAGACGGGAACGGTGCTCAAGGACATGCTGACCGGGGAGCAGAAGGACGTCCGGCCGGACGAGGTCGTGACGCGGATCCTGCGCGAGCGGGGGATGCGATGAAGCGCGCGCCGCGCGCCAACGCCTACCGCGACGCGTGGTGCGGCGACCTGTCGGCCGACAGCGCCGGCTCGTCCGCGCGCGTCGCGGGCTGGGTGCACCGCCGCCGCGACCACGGCGGGCTGATCTTCGTCGACCTGCGCGACCGCTCGGGCATCCTGCAGCTCGTCTTCCATCCCGAGAACGGCGCCGACCTGTTCGCCGCCGCCGAGCGCTTGCGCGGCGAGTACGTCGTCAGCGTCGGCGGCGAGGTCGTGCTGCGCGAGGAGCGCAACGTCAACCCGGACCTCCCCACCGGCGAGATCGAGCTGCAGGCGAGCGACATGCAGCTGCTCGCCGAGTCGCTGACGCCGCCGTTTCCGCTCGACGAGGACATCGAGCTCGACGAGACGCTGCGCCTGCGCCACCGCGCGCTGGACCTGCGCCGCCGGCCGATGGTCGAGGCGCTCGTGCTGCGCCACGAGGTCGTGCAGGCGATGCGCACGGCACTGCACGCCGAGGACTTCCTCGAGATCGAGACGCCGATCCTGACGCGCTCGACGCCCGAGGGCGCGCGCGACTTCCTCGTCCCCGCGCGCAACGCGCCCGGCAAGTTCTACGCGCTGCCGCAGTCGCCGCAGCTGTTCAAGCAGCTCTTGATGATCGGCGGCTACGAGCGCTACTTCCAGATCGCGCGCTGCTTTCGCGACGAGGATCTGCGCGCCGACCGCCAGCCCGAGTTCACGCAGCTCGACCTCGAGATGTCGTTCGTCGACGGCGACGACGTGATCGGCGTCAACGAGCGCATGATGGCCAAGGTCTTCGAGGCCGGCGGCCTCGACATCGCGCCGCCGCCCTACAAGCGCATGTGTTACGACGAGGCGATGGGTCGCTTCGGCTCCGATCGCCCCGACACCCGCTTCGGCCTGGAGATCTTTGACGTCTCCGAGCACCTGCGCAGCTCTGGGTTCAAGGTCTTCGCGTCCGTCCTCGGCTCAGGCGGGGTGGTGCGGATGATCAACGCCGGCGCGCGCGAGGTGCCGCGCTCAGAGCTCGACGACCTGACCGGCGTCGCCAGGCGCTTCGGCGCCGGAGGCCTCGTGTGGGCGTTCGTGCTCCAGGACGGCACATGGCGCTCGCCGATCGCGAAGTTCCTGTCGGCGGAGGAGATCGCGGCGGTGACGGGCGCGATGGATGCGACGCCCGGCGACCTGCTGTTGGCTGTCGCCGACACGAAGAGCACGGCCGCGGCGGCGCTCGGCGCGCTGCGCCTGAACCTCGCGGAGCGCTGGGACCTGATCCCGGAAGGCCGCCACGACGTGCTGTGGGTCGTCGACTTCCCGATGTTCGGCTACAACGAGTCCGAGGGGCGATGGGACGCGCTGCACCACCCGTTCACGTCGCCGACCGGCGACCTCGACGACCCGGGGTCGCTGCGATCCAATGCCTACGACCTCGTCGTCGACGGCTGGGAGCTCGGCGGCGGCTCGATCCGCATCCACGACCCGGCGGTCCAGAGCCGGGTCCTGGAGATCATCGGCATGGACGAGGAGGAGGCCGAGTCGCGCTTCGGCTTCCTGCTCGAGGCGCTGCGCTTCGGCGCGCCGCCGCATGGCGGCATCGCCTTCGGCATCGATCGCGTCGTCGCGCTGCTGGCCGGCCGCGACTCGATCCGCGACGTGATCGCCTTCCCCAAGACGGCCAGCGGCTCGGACCCGCTGACCGGCGCCCCGGCGCGCGTTAACGAGGGCCAGCTGCGCGAGCTGGGGCTGCGCATGCTCGCGGCGCCGGCGAAGATGGCGTAGCGCCCGCGCGTCAACTTGCCCTGCGCCACTCGTTCAGATGAACGGGCCTGTGTAGTACCTTTGGGGGAGAGAGGAGGTCTTCTCTCGTAGGCCGGCGCGCGGGGCACCGCCGGCACCATGCCTGTTCGTGAGCTGGACATCGACGTCGCGCTCGCGAGATTCGCCTTGCCATGGAGCAGGCAGCACGCCAGAGCTTTGCGCCAGGAAGGCACCATGCATTCGGGGAATCGAACGACGCGCTTTCTGCGCGAAGTCGAGCTGTTCGTGCTCGTGCCCGCGCACAACGAGCAGGCGTCGATCGAGCAGGCGATGGCCTCGGTGGACGCGCAGAGCTCCGGCGTCACCCACCGCATCGTCGTCGCCGACAACTGCACGGACGCCACCGAGGACATCGTGCGAGACCGCGCGGGCTGGGAGTGCTGGCCGACGGTCGGCAACACGGCCAAGAAGGCGGGTGCGCTGAACCAGACGTGGCAGCGCCTGCGCCGCGAGCGGGTCTTCCGCGAGCGCGACCTCGTGCTCGTCATGGACGCAGACTCGCGCATCGCCCCGGATTTCGTGGCGATCGCGCGCGCCGCGCTTCGCAACGCGGACGTCGGCGCCGTCGGCGGGGTCTTCTACGGCGACGGCGGCGGCGGGCTGCTGGGGGCGCTGCAGCGCAACGAGTACCAGCGCTACGCGCGGGAGATCGGCCGCCGGCGCGGGCGGCGCGCGAGCGTCCTGACCGGCACGGCGACGATGTTCCGCGGTCGCGTGTGGTTCTGGATCGCCGGCGCGCGCGGCGTCGGAGGGTTCCCCGGAACGCCGGGCGAGGTCTATGACACGCACGCCCTGACCGAGGACAACGAGATCACGATCGCGACGAAGACGCTCGGCTGGAGAACGGTCAGCCCCGACGGCTGCCGCGTCCACACGGAGGTCATGCACTCCACGGGAGACCTCTGGCGCCAACGCCTGCGCTGGCAGCGCGGCGCCCTGGAGAACATCCGCCAGTACGGCCTGACGCGCGTCACCGCGCGCTATGCCTCCCAGCAGGCGATGCTCGCCTTCGGGCTCGTCGCGATGTGGTGCTATCTGGCGCTGATGGCGGCGTCCATCGGCCAGCAGATGACGTTTCGCCCGGAGTGGATGGCGGTCGGGCTGATCTTCGTCGCCGAGCGCGTCGTCACCGTCCGCCGCCGCGGATGGCGCGCGATGGCGCTCGCGCTGCCGCTGGTCATCGAGGCGGTATACGACGTCTTCCAGCAGACGGTGTTCCTACGATCGGTGTTCGACATCCTCACCGGCAGGCAGGCCCGCTGGGGCCATGCGACGGAGGCCTGAGGCGTGTACGGCAAGGCCATGACGACGACCGGCGGCGTGGGTGCTGCGGCGCTGCCCTTCACCGGCGGCGACGCGCTGGCGACGTTCGTCGCCGGCGCGGCCCTGCTGTTCGCCGGCCTCGCCCTGCGCGCGCTGGCACCCAACCGCCACCGCGACGACGGGCTGTAGGCGCTCTCCGTGATCCAGATCGGCGCGCGTCGACGGCGTCTGCGTAGGACGCCGGGAATGGGTCTCCGAAGTCCGAGTAGGTCATCACGACGGCCGGCTGCCGGCTGCCGGCGGTGCGGTCGTAGTGGTCGAGCCGCACCCCTAGCCGCCGGCCGAGACGTTCGACCGCGCGGTGGCCTTCTTCAGGTCGTTCGTCCGAGCCGACGAACGATGTGCCCCTGAGAGCAGCGAAGGCCGCGCGGGCGCGGACGGGCGTAGGAGCCGCGCGTCGCGTGCTGCAGGTCTCGGGCGCGCGCGCCGAGACCTGCCTCATGGCCGCGGTCCCGCGCCGGATGTTCGCTCTGCTTGCCGCGTTCGTCGTCGGCGCCATGCTGTGGCTCGCCGTGCCGCGCCCGGGGCCGGTCGCCGTGCGCGACACGCCGCTCGCCCCGACCGGGCAGATCCAGAAGGCCGAGGACGCCTCGGCGCTGTCCGATGCCTCCAACCGGCGGCTGCAGCAACGCCTCGAGGACGCCTCGCGCTAGCCGCCCGCGCCGCGCGGCGTCGGTTGGCGCCGCGGAGGCGGGTCGTCGCGCAGCAGCTCGGGCACGCTGACGAGCCGGTATCCGCGGCGGCGCAGCGCCGGCACGAGCATCCGCACCGCCGCCAGCGTCTTCGGCCGAGCCCCGGGGCCGTCGTGCAGCAGCACGATCGCGCCGGGGCGCGCGGCCTCGAGCGCCGCGTTGACGATCTGGCGCGTGCGCCTGCCCGCCGTGTAGTCGCCCGGGTCGACGCTCCACAGCACCATCAGCATCCGCTCGGCGCGGAGGACCCGGAGCGTCCGCTCGTCATGCGAGCCGAAGGGCGGGCGGAACAGCCGCACCGCATGGCGGCTGACGTCCGTGATGCGGTCGGCCGCGGTGAGGATCTCGCGCTGCTGGTCGGCGGGCGGCCGCGAGGCCAGCCGCCCGTGGCTCTCCGCGTGCGTGCCGAGCGTGAAGCCCGCTTCGAGCTCGCGGCGCACGAGATCGGGGCGCTGGGCGATCGACTGCCCGAGGAGAAAGAACGTCGCCGGCACGGCATGGGCTTCGAGGTAGCGCAGCAGCGCGGGCGTCGACGGGCCGGGGCCGTCGTCGAAGGTCAGCGCGATCTCCCGATGCTTGGCGCCGCCGGTCGAGACGACCGGCGCATGTCCGAGCACGCCGTCGATCGTTTCGTCGTCACGCTGCCATCCGGCGCGCAGGCTGTCAAAGACCCGGTCGGGCAGCGTCGTCGCTCGCGGGTTCGAGCCCGAGTCGCCGGGTCCGGGGCGATCCAGCGTCAGCGCCACGGCGGCGACGATCGCGGTTGCCGCCAGCGCGATCATCAAACGCCGCCGATCGGGTGCCGCGTTCACGTCGCTCGACTCTAGCCGCGGCCGGGTTGCGCGAAGGCGATCTAGACTCGTCCGGTGCCAGACGAGCGCTTCGAGGACCACCTGCGCCACCCGCGCGGTCGCGGGCGCACGATCGCCGGCGGCCACGACGGGGCCGCCGGCGGCGCGGCCTGCGGCGATCTCGTGCGGATCTCCGTCGCCGTCGATGGCGAGCGCGTCGCCGCGGCAGGCTTCGAAGCCGCCGGCTGCGGCGCGACGATCGCCGCCGCAAGCGCCGCGGTCGAGCTGGCCGAGGGGGAGGGCCTGGTCGAGGCGGCGCGCATCGGCGCGCCGCGGATCGCGGCCGAGCTCGGGGGCTTGAGCGCCGGCAAGCTGCACGCCGCCGACCTCGCCTCCGACGCGCTGCATCGCGCGCTCGGTGGTGCCGTGCGCGAATCGGGGAGCCTGCGCGAGCAGCCCGGCCGCACGCTCGTCGCGATGTCCGGTGGCGTCGACAGCGCCGTCGCGGCGCTGCTGAGCGCACGCGAGCCGGACGCGGAGGTCGTGGCGGTGACGCTCGAGCTGTGGGCCGATCCCGACAACGACGGCGAGCGCTCGTGCTGCTCGGCGGCCGCCGTGCGCGGCGCGCGCCGCGTCGCGCACGAGCTCGGCCTCGCGCACTTCACGCTGGACCTGCGCGACGAGTTTCGCGCCGGCGTCGTCGAGCCGTGGCTGATCGAGCACGCCCAGGGCCAGACGCCGAACCCGTGCGTGCGCTGCAACGGGCACGTGCGCCTCGACGCGATGCTCGAGTTCGCCGAACGCCTGGGCGCGGCCACGCTGACGACCGGCCACTACGCGCGCCGCACCCAGCAGGGCCTGCTGCGCCTCGCCGCCGATCCGGCGAAGGATCAGACCTACATGCTCGCGGCGCTGTCTCGTGCGGCGATCGAGCGGCTGCGCTTTCCGCTCGGCGAGCTGACCAAGCCGCAGGTGCGTGCGCTCGCGACGCGGGCCGGGCTCGACGTCGCCGGCAAGCCCGACTCGCAGGACCTCTGCTTTCTCGCCGGCACCGGACGCGCGAGCTTCCTCGCCCGCCACGGCGGCATGCGCCGCCGGCCCGGCGACCTCGTCGATCGCGCCGGCGCCGTCGTCGGGCGCCACGACGGCCATCATGGCTTCACCGTCGGCCAGCGCAAGGGCCTGGGCGGCGGCTCGCGGCAGCCGCTGTACGTGCTGGCGACCGACGCGCGCGCCAACACCGTGACCGTCGGGCCGCGCGCGCAGCTCGCGACGACGACGGTCAGCGTCAAGGGACTGCGCCTGCACGGCGAGCCCGACGCCGTCCGCCTGCGCTACCGCTCGCCGGCGTTGCGCTGTCGCCTGGAGGGAAATCGCATCCACCTCGACGAACCGTTCGACGGCGCCGCGCCGGGGCAGACGGCGGTCTTCCTGGCGGGGGACGCGATCGTCGGATGCGCCACGATCGCCGCGTGACGGCCCAGGGGTTGCTCCCACACCCCGGGCAGTACCCTCGGCAACTGTGAACGGGAGCACCGATGCGATCCGCGAGACGTTCCTGCAGTACTTCGAGGCCCACGACCACCGGCGGCTGCCCTCGGGGTCGCTTGTGCCGTCTGCCTACGATCCGTCGGTGCTGCTGACGACGGCGGGCATGCACCCGCTCGTGCCCTACTTCCGCGGCGAGGAGCAGCCGCCGCACCCGCGCCTGGCGACCGTCCAGAAGTGCTTTCGCACGACCGACATCGACAACGTCGGCAACACCACCCGGCACCTGACGTTCTTCGAGATGCTCGGCAACTTCTCGATCGGCGACTACTTCAAGCAGCAGGCCGTCGAGATGGCGTGGGAGCTGTCGCTCGACGGCTTCGGCTTCGACGCCGACGACATCTGGATCACGGTCTTCCAGGGCGACGAGGAGCTCGGCCTCGGCCCGGACGAGGAGGCGATCGAGGCGTGGCTGTCGGTCGGCGTACCGCGTGAGCGGATCGTCCTGTGCCCGCGCTCGGAGAACTTCTGGCAGGGCGGCCCGACGGGCCCGTGCGGCCCGTGCAGCGAGCTGTACCTCGACCGCGGCCTGGGCTACGGCGTTGCCGACGACCTGCCCGGCGGCGAGAACGAGCGCTTCCTGGAGTACTGGAACCTCGTCTTCACGCAGTACGACATGGGCGTCGGCGAGGACGGCCGCACGACGCTCGCGCCGCTGCCGGCCAACAACATCGACACGGGCCTGGGCCTCGAGCGGATGGCGGTCATCCAGCAGGGCGTCGAGACCGTCTTCGAGACGGACACGTTCGCGCCGCTGATGGCGCTCGGCCGGAAGTTGGCGGAGGTCGATCTCGACGAGCGCGCGCTGCGGATCCTCGCCGACCACTCGCGCGCGATGACGTTCCTGATCGCCGACGGCGTCGTGCCGTCCAACGAGGCGCGGGGATACATCCTGCGGCGGATCATGCGCCGCGCGATCCTGCAGGGCAACCGGATCGGGATGCAAGCCGGCTTCATGGCGATCTTCTCGGAGAAGGTCATCGAGATCATGGGCGCGGCGTATCCCGAGCTCGAGCGCGAGCGCGACGCGATCCTGCTCTGGGCGCGTGCCGAGGAGGAGGGCTTCGGCCGGACGCTGGAGCAGGGCACCAAGCTGCTCGACGATGTCGTCGTGCGCTCCCGCGCTGGCGGCACGATCAGCGGCGCCGACGCGTTCCTGCTCCATGACACGTACGGCTTCCCGGTCGATCTCACGAGCGAGCTGGCCGCCGAGGAGGGCCTCGCCGTCGACACGGCGGCCTTCGCGAACCTCATGGACCAGCAGCGCACGCGCTCTCGCTCGGGCATCAAGGTGATTCCTCGCGGCACGCCACGACCGACGGCGGCCGGCGCGGCGACCGCCACCGGCGCCGCCGCGGGCGACCTGCGCGAGCAGGCCCGCGAGCTCGCGCGCGAGGCGGGCTTTCAAACCCATTTCACGGGCTATGAGACGCTCGAGCAGCACACGAGCGTCGGCTCGCTGTCGGCCGACGGCGATCGCGTGCTGCTCAAGCTCGCCGAGTCGCCGTTCTATGCGACCGGCGGCGGCCAGGTCGCCGACGCCGGCGTGCTCGAGTCAGAGACCGGCGACGCCCGCGCGCACGTCACCGACGTGCTGCGCCTCGGCGACGACCAGGCCGTCGTCGTGCTCGTCGACGAGGGCGAGCTGCGCTCCGGCGAGCGCGTCGTCGCGCGCGTCGACCGCGCCGCGCGCAACGCGACGGCCGCCAACCACACGGCCACGCACCTGCTGCACGCCGCCCTGCGCGAGACGCTCGGCACGCACGTGCGCCAGGCCGGCTCCTACGTCGGCCCCGACAAGCTGCGCTTCGACTTCAACCACGGCGAGCGCGTCTCCGACGACGACCTGCGCGCGATCGAGGACCGCGTCAACGCCTGGATCCTGCGCAACGACCCGGTGCGCCCGATCACGACGACGCTCGACGAGGCGCGCGCGCTCGGCGCGATGGCGCTGTTCGGCGAGAAGTACGGCGACATCGTGCGGATGGTGCAGATCGGCGACGGCGACCGCTCGCGCGAGCTGTGCGGCGGCACGCACGTGCGCAGCACCGCCGAGATCGGCGTCCTCAAGCTCGTCAACGAGAGCTCGAGCGCCGCCAACGTGCGCCGCATCGAGGCGATCACCGGCCCCGTGGCCGTCGCCGAACTGCGCGCGACGGACGCCACGGCACGCGAGGCCGCGACGCTGCTGCGCACGCCCGTCGGCGGGCTGGCCGAGGCTGTCGCTGCGCTGCGCGAGCAGCTCAAGCAGGCCGCCAGAGCGCAATCGAACGGCGCCGGGGCGGTCGACGCCGACGCGCTGGCCGCCGCGGCGACGCAGATCGAGGGCGCCGACGTCGTCGCCGAGGTCGTGACCGGGATCGCCGACGCCAAGGAGCTTCCCGGCGTCGCCGACCGCGTGAAGGGCAAGCTCTGCGAGCAGTCGGCGACGGTCCTGGGCACCGTCATCGACGGGCGCGTGCACCTGCTCGCCGCCGTCACGCCGGCGCTCGTCGCGCGCGGCGTCAAGGCCGGCGCGATCGTCAAGGCCGCCGCGCTCGTCGCCGGCGGCGGGGGCGGGGGACGCGACACGATGGCGCAGGCCGGCGGCCGCGATCCGGGCGCCCTGCCCGACGCGATCGCCGCCGCGCGCGCCGCGATCGCGACAGCGCTCACGGGCTAGTGCGCGTCCTCGCCCTGGACTACGGCAGCGCGCGCTGCGGGTGCGCGGTCAGCGATCCGACCGGCACGCTGGCCACGCCGATCGAGCCCGTGCTGCGTCCCGCCACGCGCAAGGGCCTGGCGCGCGTCGCCGACATCGTGCGCGAGCGCGAGGCAGGGCTCGTCGTCGTCGGCCTGCCGCTGTCGTTGTCGGGCGCCGACTCCGCGCAGACGACCGAGACGCGCGCCTGGGCGCAGCGCCTGGGCGAGCGCGTGGGCGTGCCGGTCGAGCTCTACGACGAGCGCTTCACGACGCTCATGGCCAGCCGCGATCCGGGGATTCCCACCGCATCGGAGGACTCGCGCGCGGCGGCGCACCTGCTCGCGGGCTGGCTCGCGGCGCACGATCGCCGGGAGGCCGGATAGCGTCCATGTCGAATCGCGCAGCTGGATGACTTCTGACCGGCGAGAGAACGATGGCTGAGCGCAGCCCCGAGCAGCGCGAGCGCGACCGCTTGGAGCGCGAGGCGCGCCGCTCCGGCGGCAAGGGCGCCCGACCCCCGTCGACAGCGCCGCCGTCCGACCTCCAGCCCCCGCAGATCCGTGAGCCCCGTGATCGCAGACCACCGCCACCGACAGATCTCCCGGGCCCCCGCGCCGGCCGCGTCGCGCGCGGGCGCGCCGGCCAGCGCGAGCCCGTGCCGGAGCCGCCCGGGCGCGACCGCGCCGAGCAGCGCCGTGCCGCGCGCCGCGGCCGGCCCGGCGGCGAGCGCGACGTCCCGGTCGCGCCGCTGCGCATCCAGCCCGATCCGCCGGCTCCGCCCGCCGCAGCGGCGGGCGAGCTCGGCGACGAGACCGAGGTCCCGATCGGCATCCGCCGCGTGCGCCGGGTCGTCCCACGCTCGCCGCGGACGATCGTGACGCCGCCCGGCGACGTCCCGGGCGGTCCCGCACGCGCTCGCCGCTCTCCGCGTGCGCGGATCCTCGCGGTGCTCGCGCTGGCGGTCTTCGCCGCGCTGATCATCGGCCTGCTGCTGCTCTTCCAGCCCTTCGGCAGCGCCCAGGGCGCGGCGGTGCGCGTGACGATCCCGGCCGGCTCCGGGGCGCGCGAGATCGGCGACAGGCTCGCCGCCTCGGGCGTCGTCGCATCGGGCATGCTGTTCTCCGTGCGCGCCGCGCTGGCGGGCAAGCGCGCCGACCTGCGGTCGGGCCCGCACACGCTCTTTCGCGACATGAGCTACGGCGCGGCGATCGACGCGCTCAGCGAGGAGCCCGTCGTCGCCCGCGGCGCGACGCTCGACGTGACGATCCCCGAGGGCCGCTCGCGTCGCGAGATCGCCAGGCTGATCGACACCAAGGGGCTGCGCGGCACCTACCTCGACGCGTCGGCGCGCTTCAGCGGCCGCCTGAACCCGTTTCGCTACGACGCCCCGCGCGGCACCCGCTCGCTCGAGGGCTTCCTCTTTCCGGCGACCTACGAGCTCAAGACCGGCGCCCCCGCGAGCGATCTCGTCGACCGCCAGCTGAAGGCCTTCAAGGACAACTTCGCCGGCGTCGACCTGCGTCGCGCGCACCGCAGGAAGCTGACCGACTACGACGTGCTGATCATCGCGTCGATGGTCGAGCGCGAGGCGCAGCTGGCCAGCGAGCGCAAGAAGATCGCCGCGGTCATCTACAACCGCCTCAAGGACGGCATCTCGCTGGGCATCGACGCGACGATCCGCTACGTGACCGACAACTGGACCGAGCCGTTGAAGAACTCGGAGCTGAACATCGAGTCGCCGTTCAACACGCGCAAGCGCTCCGGGCTGCCGCCGACGCCGATCGGCAACCCGGGGCTGGCGTCGATCCGCGCCGCCGCCGCGCCGGCGAACGTCGGCTTCCGCTACTACGTCGTGCAACCGGGGACGTGCGGCAAGCACGCCTTCTCGTCGACCTTCGAGCAGTTCGACCGCGACCGGCAGCGCTACGACCGGGCGCGGGCGGCGGCCGGCGGCAAGTCGCCGACGACCTGCTAGTGACCTCCGCGGGCGCGCCACGCTACGGCGTGCTCGGCTGGCCGGTGGGCCACAGCCGCTCGCCGGCGATGATGCAGGCCGCCGGTCTCGAGCGCTACCAGCGCCTGCCGGTCGCGCCCGAGGCGTTCGAGGACACCGTGCGCGCGCTCGGCGCCGCCGGCTTTCGCGGCGCGAACGTCACGATCCCGCACAAGGAGGCTGCGCTGGCGGCCGCGACGACCGCGTCGGACGCCGCCCGCGCGATCGGCGCGGCGAACACCTTGAGCTTCGGCGAGGACGGCTCGATCGCCGCCGAGAACACCGACGCGCCGGGGCTGCTGGCAGCGCTCGGGCGCGCGCCCGCGACGGCGCTCGTGCTCGGCGCCGGCGGCAGCGCGCGCGCGGCGATCTGGGCGCTGGCGCAGGCGGGCGCGGACGTGGCGGTGTGGAACCGCACGCCCGGGCGCGCGCGTGGCCTCGGGGCGCGCGTGGTGTCCGCGGCCGTCCCCGCCGAGGTGCTCGTCAACTGCACGAGCGTGGGGCTCGACGATTCGTCCACCGTCTTCAAGGACCTACCGCTCGATGCCGATGCGCTAGCCGAGTACGAGACCGTGGTTGACCTGGTCTACAGGGCAGGCGGAACGGTGCTGATTCGAGAGGCCGAGCTACGCGGTTGTGACGTCGTCGACGGTCTCGAGATCCTGGTACGCCAGGGCGCGCTGAGCTTCTCCCTCTGGACGGGCATGCCGGCGCCGTTGCAGACCATGCGTGCCGCGGTGCGCAGACCCCGACCCGAGGCCGATGTTGCCTGAAGCGATCCCCATCAACGCGAACGCCATCCAGCCCAGCCCGACAGGGATCACCAAGCCGCGCCGCGCCGGCGGTGCGGCGCGCTTTCTGACCGACGCCATGGTCGATCTCGGGCTCGTCGATCGCGAGGGGGTCACGGCGGCGCTCGAGGAGGCGCGGCGCACCGGCAAGACGCCCGAGGACGTGCTGCTGGAGTCCGGGGTGGTGACCTCCGACGGCCACGCCCGGGCGATCGCCGAGCGCCACGGCCTCGACCACCTCGACCTGTCGGTCTACCAGCCCGACATGCAGGCGGCGAACCTGATCTCGATCCCCGCCGCCAAGCGCTACGAGGCGGTACCCGTCGGCTTCCTGGACGATCGCACGCTGCTCCTCGCGATGGCGGACCCCGCCAACGTCCTCGCGGTCGACGACATCGCGCTGCTGACCGGCAAGGAGATCCGCCCGGCGGTCACCAGCCGCGAGGACATCCAGAGCCTGATCCTTCGCCTCACGCGCCTCGACAACGTCGCACCCGACTTCGAGGAGGACGAGGAGCCGGCGCCGACCGAGGTCGTCGAGCTGCGCGAGTCGGCCGACGACGCGCCGGTCATCCGCCTCGTCAACCAGATCGTCGCGCAGGCGGTCGAGCAGGGCGCGTCGGACATCCACCTGGAGCCCAACGGCACCGAACTGCGGGTGCGCTTTCGAATCGACGGCGTGCTGATCGAGACCGCGCAGGTCCAGCGGCGGATGGTGCTCGGCGTCATCAGCCGCGTGAAGATCATGAGCGATCTGGACATCTCCGAGCGGCGCGTGCCCCAGGACGGCCGCGTCGGCCTGACGATCGACGGCCACCACGTCGACCTGCGCGTCGTCACGCTGCCGACCGTCCACGGCGAGTCGGTCGTCATCCGGATCCTCGACAAGGACTCCGTCGTGATGTCGCTGGAGAAGCTCGGCATGGCGCCCGCCGAGAAGGAGCGCTTCGAGCGCGCGTTCCACCAGGCCTACGGGGCGGTGCTCGTCACCGGACCGACGGGGTCGGGCAAGTCGACGACGCTGTACGCGGCGCTCGGCGAGCTCAACACGATCGAGAAGAACATCATCACGATCGAGGACCCGGTCGAGTACCAGCTCGACGGCATCACGCAGGTGCAGGTCAACCCGAAGGCGGGGCTGCACTTCTCCAAGGGCCTGCGCTCGATGATGCGCGCGGACCCCGACATCATCATGGTCGGCGAGATCCGCGACCGCGAGACCGCGCAGATCGCGATCGAGTCCGCGCTGACCGGCCACCTCGTCCTCTCGACGCTGCACACCAACGACGCCGCCAGCGCGCTGACGCGGCTCGTCGAGATGGGCATCGAGCCGTTCCTCGTCGCTTCGGCGATCGACTGCGTCGTCGCCCAGCGCCTGGCGCGCAAGCTCTGCCAGCACTGCAAGGCGCGCCAGATCATCTCCTCCGACGTGCTGCGCGCCAACGGCATCCGCAGCCAGTTCGACATGGAGGCCTACAACGCGCAGGGCTGCCAGCGCTGCAACTACTCCGGCTACAAGGGCCGGATCGGGCTCTACGAGGTGCTGTCGGTGTCCGAGGAGATCCGCACGCTCGCGCTGGCCCGCACGCCCGCCCCGGAGATCGCCGAGGTCGCCGTGCGCCAGGGCATGCGCCTGCTGCGCGACGACGGCCTCGAGAAGGTGCGCCTCGGGATGACGTCGATTGCCGAGGTGACAAGGGTCACCGGCACCGGCGCCGCGCTCGTCGACTGAGCGCTACGCGGAGGCGTCGCTGGCCGCGAGCCAGGCCTCGGCGGCCGCGACGAGCTCGGCGTCGGCGGGGCCGTCGGTCAGCTGCTCGAGCCGGCTGAGGATCTGCGCGCCGGTGGCCGCGAGCGTGCGGACGCGCTGCACGTCGGGCCCGCCGCCGAACTCGCGCTGTACGGCCTCGACGACCTGCCACATGTCGTCGGCCTTGTAGGCGCTGCGCAGCTCCAGATCGGACAGCACGTCGCAGATCGCGGCGATCGTCCCGCGCAGCTCGATCGCCGCGGCGGTGGAGTGCTCGTCGCTGTGCTCGGCGAGGTTGTCTCGCAGCTCGGTCGCGGCGGGGGCGACGGCGTCGGCGTCGGCGTCGGCGAGCGCGGTGACGAGCGCGAGCCAGAGGCCGCCGAACGCCTCGTTGACGCCGGCCTGATCGCCGTCGGGGGAGCCGAGCACCTGGGCGAACAGCGCCGCGCGGCGCCGCGCGGGCATGCGCTTGTAGCTCGAGTCCCAGAACTCGTGCAGGAGGTTGGACGCGTCGCCGGCCCCGATCGAGAGCATCTTGTTCTGGTTGAGCTCGTTGAGGCGCTCGACGAGCTCGATCAGGTGCAGCTCCTCCAGCGCGGCGGCCGCGTAGAGCACGCCAGCGGCGCGGAGGTCGTCCTGCGCGATCTCGTCGTCGGTCCAGCCGCTGATCGCCGTCAGCTCGTCATCCCGGGTGTTCATCACAACCATCCTATGCGCGCGCTCTGTCGCGGCGGATGCCGTCAACGCGCCACCTGGCGGGTTGCCGCTCGCCGGCGAGGACGTCCCTCCCGCCGACCGGCTAGGGTTGCGATCGCCTCAGGCGTACGGGGAACCCGGTGAGAATCCGGGGCTGACGCGCAGCGGTATGGGTGACGAACGGATCGTGGTTCCACTGGGCGAAGCTCGCCCGGGAAGGAGATCCGGGAGGACGATCCCGAGCCCGAACACCCAGCCAGAGGACCACCGTCTCGCGTACAGGCGGCTGGCTCTCGGCCTCCAGCCGCGTGCTGCCGCCCCGATCCAAGGGAGCAGCACCATGTCGTCCTCTTACACCGCCGTTCGCCGCGCATGCGCGGCCTGTCTCACGCTGGCCGCGCTCGCGGCTCCCCCGGCGGCGCTCGCCGCCACCGATGACGAGGTCGAGGCCTCGGTCGCCTCCGGCGTCGCCTGGCTGCGCACGCAGCAGGCGCCGAGCGGCGCGTTCAGCGGCTTCGGAGGCGACTACGCGCTGTCGGCGATGTCGGCGGGTGGCGTGCATCCGGCCGATGTCGGAACGCCGTCGGCGCAGGACTTCGCCGCCACGCAGTTCGCCGGCCTGACCACGCCGAGCTCGACGGCGGTGCTGTTCGGCCATGCCGCGGGCATCGACACTCAGCGCCTGTCCGCCGCGACGAACCTCGTCGCGACCCTCGCCGGCGCCTATAACGCGACCGGCGAGCTGCGCGGGTCGTTCGGCAACGGCTCGGGCAACATCGCCGGCTTCACGATGCTGGCGCTGGCTCGCATCGGTGGGCCGCCGTCCGTGCTTGCGGCCGCCCACGACTACCTGCGCGACCAGCAGCACGACGATGGCGGCTGGAACTTCGGCCGCGTCGCGACCGACGCTCAGCGCGCCGGGCCGAGCTCGGTCGACGCGACCGGGTACTCGCTGGCGGCGCTGTGTGAGACGGGCTCGGGCATCGACGATCCCGCGCTGCGCCGCGGCGTGGCGCTGCTGCGCGGGCGCCAGGACCCGGCCACCGGCGGCTTCGGCAACGTCGACTCGACGGCGTGGGCGATCTCGGGCCTCAACGCCTGCGGCCTCGACGCAGGCGCCACGCGCTTTGCGACGGCGTCCGGGCTCACGCCGCTCGACGCACTGCTGACAGCGCAGCTGCCGGCCGGTGACCCCGGCGCCGGCGCATGGACCTTCGGCGGCGCTCCGAACCTGTACTCGACGCAGAACGCCGTGCGCGCGCTGGCGGGCGAGGCGTTCTCGGCGGAGCCGCCGCGGCGGCTCGTCGCGACCGACCCGCGCCTGCGCCCGCCGGCAACCGTCCCGACGGGGACGGTGACCCCGCACGCGCTGGCGGTCGACGACGGCGCCGGCGACGTGCGCTTCTGTCGCGTCGAGGCCCCGTCGGACGCGACGCTCGAGGAGCTGTTGGCGGCGGCCCAGTCCGTCTCGACACCGGCCGGCTGCGTGACGTCGTCGGCATTCGCCGGCGGTGAGGTCACGCAGGTCAACGGCGCGACCGGCGCTTGGCGCCTGCGGATCGACCGCCGGCCGCCGCAAGCCGCTGCCGCGGCGCGGACGATCGCCTTCGGTGACACCGTCGCGCTGAGGCGCGAGACGGCGGCCGGCGGGCCGGCCGGCCCAACCGGGGCCCAGGGCCCCGCCGGTCCGGCGGGCCCGGCCGGTCCCGCCGGCGCCGCGGGACCCGCCGGCACCCCGGGCCCGGCTGGCCGCCGCGGGCGGACGGGCGCGACCCCGCAGGTGCGCTGCACGGTCAGGCCCGGCGGCCGGCGCGTGACCTGCGCGATCGCGGCGCCCGCCGGCACGCGCGCGGCGTTGACGCGTCGCGGGCGCACGTTCGCCCGCGGAACGCTCCGGCGCCTGACGACCGTGCGCCGGATGCGACCGGACCGGTACATGCTGCGCCTGACGCGCCGCGGTCGCACGACCGCGATCGCCGTGGCAGTTCGCTGAGGACGGCGCCTGAGCCCGCCGCGACCGGCGTCGCGGCGGGTTGGCGCTCCTCGCTCACGCCCGCGGGACGCCCGCGGCGACGAGCCGGGCGACCGTCTGCCGCGGCCGGGTCAGCGCCTGCTGCCACGACACGCGCAGCACGCGCTCTCCCGCGGCCTCCAGGCGTGCCTGCCGCTCGCCGTCGTCTTCGCGCGCAAGCCTGCCGTAATGCCATCTCGCGCCGTCGCACTCGAGCGTGAGACGCAGATCCGGCCAGCGCAGGTCGGGGAAGACGCTGCCCATGCGGGCGTTGATCTGCGGTCGCCGCAGTCCCGCGGCGATGATCAGATCGAGGACCATGTCCTCGAGATCGCTGCGCGTCGGAGCGGGGCCGTCGGCGATCAGTGCGGCGAGCCGTGGCGCGCCGCGCCGGCCGCCGGCTCGCGTCAGCGCGTCGGCGATCAGGCGCACGTTGGTCAGATACAGCGCCTGGGACTGCCGGACGGCTCGTCGCATGCCCTTGTCGGACAGCTCCTCGGCGAGGTCGAGCAGCGCGCGCTCGACGGTCGTGATCGGTATGCCCCTGTGGCGGTCGAAGTCGCGCGGATCGACGAGCCTCGTGCGGTGCACGCGCAGGCCGGGGCGGGTGCGGGGCCCCGAGTACGGGACGGTGACCTCGATCAAGAAGGCCTCGTCCCACGGCAGGAAGCCCCAGCAGGCCGCCGCCGCACGGTGGCTGAGGTGGCCCGACGGCGCGCACGCGAGCACGGCGGCCATGAAGCGCGCATCGAGCGTCAACGCGCTGTGACCGACGGCGTACACCCCCCGATGTACGAGATGCAGGCGCCCCGCACGCACGCGCGACTGCACCGCCGACCGCCGCACCCCGGCCGCTGCGAGCTGCGCCGCCGACACCATCCCATGCTGGTCTGCGGCGACCCTCGCCAGGCGCCGGTCCGGGGGTGTGTCGACTTCGTGCGGCTCAGCCGCACCAACTCGACACACCCCTGCGGTGGAGGAGGGCACGGGTGGATCGTGAGCCGCGAGGCGTCACGAGACCACACGCGTCTGTGAGGAAGCTCAGGCGAAAGCCGCCAGCCACGAGCGCGCGGCGTCGGCGACCTCCTCGGTCACCTCCGGGTCCTCGCCGGCCAGCCAGGCGACGATCAGCGCGCCCGCCGCGGCGAGCGTCTGGTGGCGCTGGATGTCGCGCGGGGCGTCGCCGAGCTCCAGGCGCGCGAGCTGCTCGGTCAGCTCCCACGGGTCGCGTGCGCCGTAGGCGTTGAGGATCTCCTGGTCGGAGAGGATCGCCAGGGCGTCGGCGAGCTGGGAGGTCAGCAGTGCCGCTGCGCCGCGCTCGTCCTCGCCGACGTGCGAGCCGACGTAGGCGTGCAGCTCGTCCGCCGCCCACGCGACGGCGTCCTCGCCGCCGCGCTGATCGCCGAGCGCCGCGGCAAGGCGCCCGAGCAGGTGCTCGAAGCCGGCGCCGGCCACGCGTTCGAACAGCGCCTGGCGCTCGGCCTCGGGCAGACGCTCGGAGCGCCCGAGCCAGAGGCTGTCGAGTTGCGTCGTCACGCCGCCGGGCCCGCCGACCGGCAGCCCGCCGCGCAGGTACAGCTCGACGAGGCGGTCGCAGACGCGCAGGATCCCGAGCCGCTCGAGCTGTGCCGCGGCGTACAGCGCGGCGGAGGCCTGCAGGTCCTCGGCGTCGGCCACGGACACCGGCCCCGACCCGGCTAGCCCGCCGGCAGCTCGGCCGAGTCGGTCTCCTCCTCGGCCGTCGAGTCGACGTCGCCCGGGGCACTCCCGCGCTCGAATCCGGCCGCGCGGTAGGCGTCGTCCTCGTCGAGCGTCTCGTGCTCGAGCAGCGCCTGGGTCAGCGACTCGAGCTTGTCGCGGTTGGCGGCCAGCGCACGGCGTGCGCGGTCATAGCAGGCCTCGATGATGCGCCGCACCTCGCGGTCGACGAGCTCGAGCGTCTCGGCCGAGACCTGCACCGGTCCGCCGGGGCCGTAGAACTGCTCCTCGCCGGGCGCCGGCAGCACCGACACGAGGCCGATGACGTCCGACATGCCCCAGCGCCCGACCATCTGACGCGCGATCGACGTCACCTGCTCGAGGTCTGACTCGGCGCCCGTCGTGACGTTGCCGTAGACGAGCTCCTCGGCAGCGCGGCCGCCGAGCGCGCCGACGATGCGGCCCTCGAGGTAGCGCGCGTCGTAGCCGTAGCGGTCGGTCGAGGGCGACTGGAAGGTGACGCCGAGCGCGCGCCCGCGCGGCACGATCGAGACCTTGCGCACCGGGTCGGCGCCGGGCTCGAGCATGCCCAGCACGGCGTGGCCGGACTCGTGGTAGGCGGTCCGCTCGCGCTCCTCGTCCGACAGCGTGATGCGCCGCTCGGCGCCGAGGATGATGCGCTCCAGCGCATCGGCGAAGTCGGCGGCGCCGACGGCCTTGTGGTCGCGGCGCGCGGCGATCAGCGCGCCCTCGTTGACGAGGTTTCGCAGGTCGGCGCCGACCATGCCCGGCGTCGAGGACGCGATGCGGTCGAGCTGGACGTCCTCGTCCAGCGGCACCGAGCGCGTGTGGATCTCGAGGATCATCCGGCGGCCGTCCTTGTCGGGCGGGTTGACGGTCAGGCGGCGGTCGAAGCGCCCGGGGCGCAGCAGCGCCTGGTCGAGGATCTCGGGGCGGTTGGTCGCCGCCAGCACGATCACGCCCTCCGAGCCGGTGAAGCCGTCCATCTCGGTGAGGATCTGGTTGAGCGTCTGCTCGCGCTCGTCGTGGCCGCCGAAGCCGCCGCCGCCACCGCCGCGCGCGCGGCCGATCGCGTCCAGCTCGTCGATGAAGATGATCGCCGGCGCCTCCTTCTTGGCCTGCTCGAAGAGGTCGCGCACCCGCGAGGCGCCGACGCCGACGACCATCTCGACGAACTCCGACGCGCTGAGGCTGAAGAACGGCACGTCGGCCTCGCCGGCGACCGCGCGTGCGAGCAGCGTCTTGCCGGTGCCCGGAGGCCCCGACAGCAGCACGCCCTTCGGGATCGCGGCGCCGAGCTTTCGATAGCGATCGGGGTTCTTGAGGAAGTCGACGATCTCGACGAGCTCCTCCTCGACCTCGTCGATGCCGGCGACGTCATCGAAGCTCACGCGCGTGCTCGAGGCGTCGTAGCGCTTGGCCTTCGACCGTCCCAGCGCCATCGCGCCGCCGCCGGCCATGCTCGCGCTGCGGCGCAGGAAGTAGATCAGCAGGCCGACGATCAGCAGCGTCGGACCGAAGGAGATCAACAGCGTCGCCAGGAACGAGCGGCCCTCGTCGATCGGCCGTGCGTTGACCTCGACCTTCTCGTCGAGCAGCAGCTTCAGCAGCTCGTCGTCCTGCGCGAACGTCGGGCGCACGGTCTGGAAGTCCTTCTCCGGGCCCTTCTTCTCGAACTTCGTCTCCTTGCGAAACGCGCCCTGGATGACGTCGTTGCGCGCGTTGACCTCCTTGACGTTGCCGGCCTCCACCTGCGCGCGAAAGAACGTGTAGGGGACGCTGATGCGCTTGTCCTCGCTGGAGGGGATCAGCTGCCCGATGACGATGTTCGCCAGCAGGATCGCCAGCAGGATCCACCAGAAGCGGCGGCTGCCGGGCATCTTGGGCATGTTCTGCCGGTCGGGCTTGGGGGCCGTCGCGGGCTCGCGCCCGCCCTCGACGCGCCACGGCTTGCGATCCTTGTCGTCGGGCTGTGTGCGCTTTGAGGAGTCGGCCACGTGACCGCTGATCATACGGTCGTCCACTTCCGGGTCAGAAGCCATCGCGCGAGCTCGTACCCAGCCGATGACCGCGGCAATGAACCTTGACTTCGCCGACCTGTTGCTCGAGGTCATCGAGCGCAACGCCTCCGACCTGCATCTCACGGCCGGAGCGCACCCGACCGTTCGCGTGCGCGGGCACCTGACCCCGCTCGAGGACTATCCGGTCATGACGACCGAGATGACGCGAGAGATCATCTACTCGATCCTCTCCAACGACCAGCGCCAGCGGCTGGAGACCGACTGGCAGATCGACTTCGCCTACGCGATCCCCGGTCGCGCCCGCTTCCGCGTCAACGCGTACTACCAGCGCGCGGCGATCGGGGCGGCGTTCCGCCTGATCCCGTTCTCGATCAAGTCGCTGGAAGACCTCGGGATGCCGGCCGTGATGCACGAGATGGCCAAGAAGCCGCGCGGCTTCGTGCTCGTCACCGGTCCGACCGGCTCGGGCAAGTCGACCACGCTGGCCGCCGTCGTCGACGAGATCAACTCGACGCGCGAAGAGCACATCATGACCATCGAGGACCCGATCGAGTTCCTCCACGGCCACAAGAAGTGCATCGTCAACCAGCGCGAGATCGGCTCGGACGCGCAGTCCTTCGCACTGGGCCTGAAGGCCGCGCTGCGCCAGGACCCGGACGTGATCCTCGTCGGCGAGATGCGCGACCTGGAGACGATCCACACCGCGCTGACCGCAGCGGAGACCGGCCACCTCGTCTTCGCCACGCTGCACACCCAGGACACGCCGCAGACGATCGACCGCATCATCGACGTGTTCCCGGCCTCCCAGCAGCAGCAGGTCCGCGTACAGCTGTCGGTCGCGCTGCAGGGCATCGTCACCCAGCAGCTGCTGCCGACCGCCGACGGCGCCGGCCGCGTCGCGGCCTGCGAGGTGCTGCTGGCCACGCCGGCGATCCGCAACCTCATCCG
Source organism: uncultured Actinomycetes bacterium (assembly GCA_963729125.1). GTDB lineage: Bacteria > Actinomycetota > Thermoleophilia > Solirubrobacterales > Solirubrobacteraceae > CADCVQ01. The sequence goes on along the minus strand of CAVSML010000006.1, from coordinate 173,323 downwards.
TGAGGGCAAGACCCATCAGATCTACTCCTCGTTGCAGACCGGAGGCAACATCGGCATGCAGACCATGGACGCCGCGCTCGCGACGCTCGTGCGCGCTGGCAAGATCACCCAGCAGCTCGCGGAGGCCCGTTCCTCGACACCGGAGGAGCTGCGCCGCCTGCTCGGCGCGACCTCCTTCGCCGCCTGATGAGCACCTACGTCTTCAAGGCGATGGACGTCCTCGGCCAGCAGGCCAAGGGCGAGGTCGACGCCGAGTCCAAGCAGACGGTCGCCGACCAGCTCAAGGCCAAGGGCCTGATCGTCGTCGACATCGCCGAGAAGGGCCGCGCGTCGAAGCCGATCGAGCTGCCCTGGGCCAACCGGATCAAGCTCGGCGACCTGGCGATCTTCTCGCGCCAGCTGGCGACGATGGTCTCCAGCGGCATGACGATCCTGCGCTCGCTGTACGTGCTCGAAGCGCAGACCGAGAACAAGAAGCTCTGCGAGCAGCTCGTCCTCGTGCGCAAGGACGTCGAGGCCGGCCTGCCCCTGTCGGACGCCTTCGAGCGCCACCCCAAGACCTTCAACCCCCTGTTCATCGCGATGACGCGCGCGGGGGAGACCGGCGGCCTGCTCGAGGAGTCGCTGATCCGGATCGCCGACCAGCTCGAGAAGGAGGAGTCGCTGCGCCGCCAGGTGAAGTCGGCGATGGCCTACCCGACCGTGATCCTCGTCTTCGCGGCCGCTGTCATGCTCGGCATGGTCGCCTTCATCGTGCCCGTCTTCGCCGGCGTCTTCGAGGAGCTCGGCGGCGCCGAGCTGCCGGCGATGACGCAGTTCACGATGCTCATCTCCGACGCCGTGACCGGCTACTGGTACCTGCTGATCCTCGGCACGTTCGCCTTCAGCTTCGCCTTCATCAAGTGGAAGAAGACGCCCAAGGGTCGCGGCATCTGGCAGCGCTTCCTGCTGCGCGTGCCGTTCAAGATCGGCGACATCTTCCAGAAGGTCGCCCTCGCCCGCTGGTCGCGCACCTTCTCCGCGCTGATGGGCGCCGGCGTGCCGCTGCTGCAGGCGATCGAGATCACCAAGCAGACAGCGGGCAACATCGTCGTCGAGGAGGCGATGGACGCCGTCACGACCAGCGTCAAGGCCGGCGGCACGATCGCCGCCCCGCTGATGGAGTCGCCGGTGTTCCCCTCGATGGTCGGCCATATGGTCAAGGTCGGCGAGGAGACGGGCGCGCTGACGACGATGCTGTCGAAGATCGGCGACTTCTACGAGGACCAGGTCGCGGCGTCGGTCAAGGCGCTGACCTCGATCCTCGAGCCGGTCATGATCGTGATCGTCGGCGGGATCGTCGGCTTCATCGTGATCTCGATGTACCTGCCGCTGTTCAGCGTGTACGACCAGATCAAGTAGGTCCGCCGCTACGGTGCGCTGTATGCGCATCGCGACGTGGAACGTCAACTCCGCCAAGCAGCGGCTGCCGAGGCTGCTCGCGTGGCTGGACGAGCGCCGGCCGGACGTCGTCTGCCTGCAGGAGACCAAGCTCGCCGACGACGCGTTCGCCGAGCTGCTCGGCGAGGAGCTGGCGGCGCGCGACTACGCCGTCGCGGCGCACGGCGAGGCGGCGTGGAACGGCGTCGCGATCCTCTCGCGCGCCGGCCTCGACGACGTCGTCGCGGGCATCCCCGGCGGGCCGGGGTTCCCGCATCCCGAGGCGCGCGCGGTGTCGGCCACCTGTGGCGGGCTCCGCGTGACCTCGGTCTACGTGCCCAACGGGCGCACGCCCGACTCCGAGCATTACCACTACAAGCTCGCGTGGCTCGGCGCGCTGCGCGAGATGGTCGCCGCCGACCCGCAGAGCTCGATCGTCTGCGGCGACGTGAACATCGCGCCGACCGACGCCGACGTCTTCGATCCCGACGCGTACGTCGGCCAGACCCACGTGACGGCACCCGAGCGCGATGCGCTCGCCGAGCTGCAGGCGCTCGGCCTGCGCGACGTCGTCCGCGACCGCTGGCCCGATCACGAGCGCCTGTTCACCTACTGGGACTACCGCGCCGGCATGTTCCACCAGGACCTCGGGATGCGGATCGACCTGATTCTGGCCGGCGGGCCGATCGCCGAGCGCGTGCGGGCCGCATGGGTCGACCGGCACGCGCGCAAGGGCAAGGGGCCGAGCGATCACGCGCCCGTGATCGTCGACCTCGACGAGGCCCCCGACGGGGACATCGGTCCAATCGTGCCGCCGGCCTCCGCTCCGCGCGCCAGGCGCGGCGGGAAGCGGCTGCCGCAGGCCCCGTGAGACGCGCTCCGCGGGGTCGCTACCGCGGGCGGTCGCGATCGCGCGAGGGCTGCACGCGCTTGGGCTCTCCGGGCATCTTCGGATAGTCGGGCGGATAGGGCATGTCGCCCCGACCCTCCGCCTCGTCGCGCTCGTAGAGATCGAGCAGCGGCTGCAGCGAGTGCGCGACGTCGTCGATCGCGGCGTGGCGGTCGCCGATCTCCGCGAAGCGCGCGGGCATCGTCGCGACGGTGAAGTCCTCGGGTGCGACCGCTGCGAGCTCGTCCCAGCTGACGGGCGCCGAGACGGGCGCGCCGGGCCTGGGCCGCACGCTGTAGGCGGAGGCGATCGTGCGGTCGCGTGCGTTCTGGTTGTAGTCGACGAAGATCCGCTCGCCGCGCTGCTCCTTCCACCAGTTCGTCGTCACCTGACCGGGCATGCGTCGCTCGAGCTCGCGGCCGAAGGCGATCGCGGCGTGGCGCACGTCGGTGAACGACCAGCGCGGCTCGATCCGGACGTAGACGTGGATCCCCCGGCCGCCGGAGGTCTTGGGGAAGGCGGCGTAGCCGAGGTCGCCGAGCAGCGCGCGCGCCTCGGCGGCGACGCGCTGGGCATCGGCGAAGTCCGTGCCGGGCTGCGGGTCGAGGTCCAGGCGCAGCTCGTCGGGGTGGTCGACGTCGTCGCCGCGCACCGGCCACGGATGGAAGGTGATCGTTCCCATCTGCCCGGCCCAGGCGACGACGGCGATCTCGGTCGGGCAGATCTCGTCCGCGCTGCGCCCCGAGGGGAACTCGATCCGTGCGGTCTGCAGGTACTCGGGCGCTCCGCGCGGGACCCGCTTCTGAAAGAAGGCGTCGCCGCCGCCCTTCTCGCGCGTCGACAGGACGATGCCCGGGTGCACGCCCTTCGGCCAGCGCTCGAGCGTCGTCGGCCGCCGAGCGAGCGCGCGCATGATTCCCTCCTCGACCGACAGGTAGTACCGGACGACGTCGAGCTTGGTGATCGCGGGCGTGCGCTCCGTGCTCGGGAAGATCACGCGGTCGGGGCTCGACACGCGCACCTCCCGGTCACCGGCTTGAACGACCGTCGCCTCGGCCTTGGGCATCGCAAGAAGTTCTACCGGGTAGGCGGCGCCCACTGTGTCCGTACAGATCCGAGGGCCGCGAGGCGAGCGCTTCGACGAGATCCTGACGGCGAACGCGCTGGCGTTCGTGGCGCGGCTGCACCGCGAGTTCGACGCCACCCGTCGCGAGCTGCTTGACGTCCGCATGGAGCGCCAGAAGGATCTCGACGCGGGCGGCACGCTCGACTTCCTGCCCGACACGAGGGACGTGCGCGAGGGCGATTGGACGATCGCGCCCGAGCCCGCCGCGCTGCGCAACCGCCGCGTCGAGATCACCGGGCCGACGAGCCGCAAGATGGTGATCAACGCGCTGAACTCGGGCGCGACGGGCTTCATGGCGGACTTCGAGGACTCCAACTCGCCCACCTGGAGCAACATGATCGGCGGTCAGGTCAACCTTGCCGACGCGGTTCGGGGAACGATCGAGCACGAGCAGGACGGCAAGCGGTACCGGCTCGGCGACTCGGTCGCGACGCTGCTCGTGCGTCCGCGCGGCTGGCATCTCGTCGACCGCCACCTGCTCGTTCGACGGCGAGCCGGTGGCCGGCGGTCTGCTGGACTTCGGCCTGTACGTCCTCCACAACGCCCGCGAGCTGCTCGAGCGCGGCGCCGGGCCGTACTTCTACCTGCCGAAGATGGAGTCACACCGCGAGGCGCGCCTCTGGAACGACGTCTTCGACCTCGCCGAGGAGCACATCGGGCTCGATCGCGGAACGATCAAGGCGACGGTCCTGATCGAGACGCTTCCGGCCGCCTTCGAGATGGACGAGATCCTCTACGAGCTGCGCGAGCACTCGGCAGGGCTGAACGCCGGCCGCTGGGACTACATCTTCTCGGCGATCAAGCGCTTCCGCACGCGGCCGGAGTTCGTCACGCCGGACCGCAAGAAGGTCACGATGACCGTGCCGTTCATGCGCGCGTACACCGAGTTGCTCGTCGACACCTGCCATCGGCGCGCTGCCCACGCGATGGGCGGCATGGCGGCCCAGATCCCCAGCCGCACCGACGAGCAGGCGAACGAGACGGCCTTCGCCGCGCTGCGCGAGGACAAGCGGCGCGAGGCCGCCGACGGCTTCGACGGAACCTGGGTGGCGCACCCGGACTCGGTGGCCGCGGCGATGCAGGAGTTCGACGCGGTCCTGGGAGACCGGCCCCACCAGGTCGATCGCCGGCGAGACGAGGTGCAGGTGACCGCCGAGCAGCTGCTCGACGTGCCCGCCACCGAGGGAGAGATCACCGAGGAGGGTCTGCGCAGCAACGTCAACGTCGGCATCCAGTACATCTCGTCATGGCTGCGCGGCAACGGTGCGGCGGCGATCGACGGGATGATGGAGGACGCTGCCACGGCCGAGATCGCGCGGGGACAGGTCTGGCAGTGGGTGCGCCACGGCGCGCGGCTGGACGACGGACGCCGGATCACCTCCGAGCTCGTGCGCGAGCTGGAGACCTCCGAGCTCGAGAAGATCCGGGTGCAGATCGGCGACGACGAGTGGTTCGAGAACGAGGGCCGCCCCGACCTGTGCCGGGAGATCTTCGAGGAGGTCGCGCTGGCGCAGGAGTTCGTCGAGTTCCTGACCCTGCCGGCCGGCGAGCGGTTGCAGGAGAACTCCGGCTAGCAGCCCGCGACGCGACTACGTCACGTGCTCGCGGCGCAGGTGGTTGACGCCGAACGTCGCCAGCACGCCGGCGGCGACGAGCGCGACCGTGCGCGTGTCGCCCTTCCACGGCGCGCTGCCGGTGAGCGTGTAGACGATGGCGCCGGCCGCCAGGAGGAGCGCGACGACGCCGAGCGCGACCGACGCCGCGCCCCTCAGGGCGAGCTTGCGGCGCACGACGCGCACGCTCTTGCCGAGCTTGGCGAGCTTGATCGCCTTGGCGAGCTTCAGCGTCTTGAAGGCCTTCGCGACGATCAGCAGGCGCAGCGCCGGCGCCGCCGCGAGCGCGAGCGGGACCAGCGGCGAGGAGACCGCGACGACGAGCAGCTCGAGGCGGTGGCCGGCGATCCACGCGCGCCGGTCGCGCACGACCGACAGCATCGCCACGACCTCGACGAAGAACGTCGCCCACACGAGCCAGTGCCCGGCGACCTCGACGGCGTGCCAGGCGCCGTGCGGCGAGCTCAGCGACAGCGCCAGCAGCGGCAGCACCGCGAGCGCGGCGACGATCACCGGCACGCGGAAGCGCGCCTCCCAGCGGGCGGCGCGGGGATCGCTGGTCGCCAGGTCGGCCATGTCCACACGCTATGCGCGACGGCCCGCAGGCGGCGGCCGGTACGGTGAACGCATGGCAGCCCGACTCGGTCCCGATCGCAGCGCCGCGCTGAAGCTCGTCATCGCGATGGTCGCGCTCATGTGGGGCATCGAGGTCGTCGACGTCGCGGCCGGCCACCGGCTCGACGCCTACGGCATCCATCCGCGCGACGTCGAGGGGCTGCCCGAGATCGCCGCGGCGCCGTTCCTGCACGCCGGCTTCGGCCATCTGATCTCCAACACCGTGCCGTTTCTGGCGATGGGTGCTGCGATCGCGCTCGGCGGCCTCGCGCGCGTCGCGCTCGTGACGGTCATCGTCGCCGTCGTCAGCGGCCTCGGCGTGTGGCTGATCGCGCCCGCCGACGAGGTCCACCTCGGCGCCAGCGGCGTCGTCTTCGGCTACGCGACCTATCTCGTCGCGCGCGGCGTGCTGAGCCGGCGCCTGGTCGAGATCGCCGTCGGCGTGGCCGTCGTCGCGATCTGGGGGATCGGCCTGCTGCAGGGCCTGCTGCCGCAGGAGCGCATCTCCTGGCAGGCGCACCTGTTCGGCGCGATCGGCGGCGTGATCGCGGCCTATGCCCTGGCCAAGCGCCGCGAGCCCGCCGGCCGGCCGGGCGCCGCGGCCAGGATCGTCTGAGGCAGGCTCAGGCGGGGCGGACGCCGGCGACGACCGACCCGCGGCGCGGAGCGGGCGCGCGATCCTTGCGGCCCTTCAGCGGCGCGTCGGACATCAGGCCGAAGGCGGGCGCGCGATCGACGACGCCGGGCAGCCGCGCGAGCGCGAAGCCGCCGAGCAGCGCGGGCACGCCGAGCTGGAAGGCGCGGAAGGCGAGCACGGCGGCTGCGGCCGTCGCGAGCGGCGTGCCGTAGAGCACGAGCGCGGCGATCAGGCCGCCGTCGGCGCCACCGACGCCGCCGGGCAGCGGGATCAGCGCGCCGAGCTGGCCGACGACGTAGGCGAGCAGCAGCACGCCGACCGGCGGGACCATGCCGATCGCGGCGAAGGCGGCGGCGAGCGTCGCGACGTCGAGCACCATGTAGCCGATCGAGCCGAGCACGATCTGCGGGTTGCCGGTGCGCGCCAGCACGATCGCGTCGCCGATGCCGCCGTGCAGCGCGCGGCGCAGCCAGGCGACGATCCGCCCGGCGCGACCCGATCGCGGCGCGCAGGCCGAGCGCGAGGCCAGAACCCGCGGCAGCGCGATGACGCCGGCGATCACGATCGCGGCGGCGATCGCCGGGCCGGCGGTGAGGGCCAGCGAGCCGCCGCCGGAGAGGATCCCGAGGGCGAGCAGGCCGCCGGCGAGCACGGCCGTCGCGAAGTTGACCGAGCTCGTCAGCATGAACATCGCCACGCCGCGGCGCACGATGCGCTCGGCCGGCATGCCGTTGCGACGCAGCGCCCAGGCGGCGACGGCGAGGCCCCCGGCGCCGCCGGAGGGCAGCAGCACGTTCGTGCCCTGCACCGCGACCCCGACCTCGTAGCTCAGCTTCCAGGACATGCGGCGGTGGAAGATCGCGCGAAAGGCGACGACGAAGGCCAGGACCGACGCGATCTCGAAGACCAGCGCGAGCACGAGCCAGCCCGGCGACGCCTCGGCGAGCCGTGAGCGGACCTCGCCGAGTCCGGGCAGCGAGCTGATCGCGAACGTGACGGCGCCGAGGACGGCGACGACGAGCGCAAGGCGCAGCGCGAGCCGGCGGCGGTCGGGGAGGAGGCCGACCGCCGCCGGATCGTCATGCGAGCGCGCCGGGGCGGGAGGGAGGATGACCCCGGCGGGGGTGGTCTCGCTGGGCATGGACGACAGGCTCCCAGCGGGCCGTGGTGGTGAACATGGGGAAGGCACGTGTGTGGGGGTACGGTTTTCCACACCCTCCAGACCACTCGGCGCTCAGGAAATCATCGGCCGGCCCGTCGGGCGGCGCTCGGCGTCGAGCTCGAGCTGCTCGTAGAAGCGCGTGAAGTGCATGCCGCTGCGGTACTCGCCGACATGCGGCTCGATCGTCTCGCCGCGCGCCATCCGCACGATCAGCTCGGGATACGTGCGCCCCGGCAGCGCGGCGTACATCGGCGCCGGGAAGGCGCCGCCGAAGCGCGGGTTGACGTCGGTGATGCCGAGGCCGATCTCGGGGTCGCGGAACATCTGGATCGTGCCCGGGCCGCGAAATCCGAACGACTCGGCGACGCGCCGCGCGAGATCGACGAGCTCGGGGTCGTCGATCACCTGGCCCTTGATCGACTCGCCGCCGCGCGACTCGAGCATCGACCGCGGGATCGCGTTCAGGCAGCGCCCGGCGAGGTCGCAGAGCACGTTGACGGAGAACTCCGGGCCGCCCATCAGCCGCTGCACCATCACCGGCTCCTTGACGTAGGCGATGAAGAACTGCATCTCGGCGCGGTCGGCGCAGGGATGGATCGAGCGCGCGCCCGAGCCCTGGCGCGGCTTGACCATCACCGGATAGGACTCGGGCTCGGTGCCCGGCAGGACGGTCGGCGGCGACGGCAGCCCGCGCGCACCGAGCTGCTCGTGCGTGCGGAACTTGTCGTACATCGCCTCGCACGTCGCGACGGGCGCCACGAACGCCGGCAGCCGCTCGCCGGCCGCGGCCAGGACGTGGATGTCGAGGTCGGTCAGCGGCACGATCGCCTTGACGTGGTGCTCGGCGACGAGACGCTCGAGGAACGGCACGTAGCCGGGGTCGTCGATGCGCGGCGGGACGACGGCCAGGTCGGCGGCGTAGCGCGCCGGCGCCAGCAGGCTCGGGTCGGCGGCGATCGTGAAGGCATGGCGCCCGAACGCCGAGACGATGTCGAAGCGCTTGCCGACGCCGGTCAGCACGACCGCGGTGCGCGCGCTCAAGGGCCCGGGTGAAACGTCGCCAGCGTGTCGGCGCGCAGGCCCAGGCGCAGGCTCTCGAGCGAGATCATTTCGTTCGGCGGCACGTTGCCGAGGTTGACGTCGCCGCCGAAGCGGTTGATCAGCCACGCCTGCTGGTCCTTGCGCGGCGCCTCGAAGACGAGCTTGGCGGGGTCGATCTCGTGCACGATCTCGTCGACCAGCCCCGTGCGCAGCTCGCCGTCGGCGCGATACAGGCCGGCGGTGCCGGTCGCGCGGCCCTCGCAGACGACGAGCTCGGCGCCCGCCTCGAGCGCCGCGCGGATCAGCTGCACCCAGCGGTAGGGCGCGAGGATCGCCTCGGAGTCCTTTTCGCCGACCTCGGCGTAGACGACGAAGTCGCGAGCGAGGCGGGCGATCAGCTCGTGCTTGTCGTCGGGCGGGATCGCGACCACGCCGGAGGAGACCTCGATGCGGTCGATCGCGTGGTCTCGCAGCCAGCGGCGGAGCTCGTCGATGCGCCCGTGCTGCCAGGCGAGCTCGGTGAGCGTGCCGCCGACCATCACCGGCACATCCGCGTCGCGGTAGCGGTCGAGCTTGGCGGTGAGGTCGTCGGTCACGAGCGCCGAGCCCCACCCGAGGCGCACGAGGTCGATGTGCGAGGCGGCGACGGCCAGCATGCTGGACACCTCCGCCGGCCCGAGGCCGTGGTCGAGCACGTGCGTCAGGCCGGTCGCCCGAGGCTTGCCCTGGCGCGAGGGGAGGGGGAAGACGGCGGGGGTCGGCACGCCGCGAGACCCTACGCCGCCGCGCGGTCGGGCGGCGAGCCGTCAGGCGGCGAGCGCCGCGGCATCGACGACGACGAGCTCGGGCTGCGCGAAGCGCACGGGCGCGCGCGACGCGGTCTGCACGTCGGTCAGGGCGAGCAGGATGCGCGCGGCCTGGAGCACGCCGTTGTGGGCGACGAGCGCGACGCGCTGCTCGGGCGACAGCGCGGCGATCTCGCTCAGCAGCGCGTGCACGCGCGCCGACAGCTCGGCGAAGGACTCGCCGCCGGGCGGCGTGTGGCGCAGGTCGAGCGTGCCTGCCTCGGTGAAGGCCTCGGGGGACTCCGCGCGCACCTCGGCCTTGGCGCGGCCCTGCCAGTCGCCGAGGTGGCGCTCGGCGAGGCGGTCGTCGTGGGCGATCGCGTGGCCCGGGAAGATCGCGGCGGCGGTCAGGGCGGCGCGCCGCAGCGGGCTCGACAGCACGACGCCGGCGTCGATCGTGCCCGCCAGCTTCGCGGCGCGCTCGAGGCCCTCGCGATCGGGCTCGCCGTCGAGGCGCCCCATGAACGTGCCGTCGAGGTTCTCCCGCGCCGGGGCGTGGCGGATCAGCCAGACGTCCGTCACGCGCTCAGCAGCTGCCGTCGAGGTACGTCAGCACGGCCAGCACGCGGCGGTGGCCGTCCTCGGCCGCCGACAGCCCGAGCTTCGAGAAGATGCTCGTCACGTGCTTCTCGATCGCGCGCTCGGTGACGACGAGCTCGCGTGCGATCGCCTGGTTGGAGCGCCCCTGGGCCATCTGGCCGAGGACCTGGCGCTCGCGCGGGGTCAGGCGGTCCAGCGGATCGTCGCCGCGGCGGCGGCCGAGCAGCTGCGCGACGACCTCCGGGTCGAGCACCGAGCCGCCGTCGCCCACGCGCCGCAGGGCATCGGTGAACGCGTTGACGTCGGCGACGCGATCCTTGAGCAGATAGCCGACGCCGGCGGCGCTGCCCTGCAGCAACTCGACGGCGTAGCCCTCGTCGATGTACTGCGACAGCACCATGACGCCGACCTCCGGCATCTCGGCGCGGATCTGCTGCGCCGCGCGCAGTCCCTCGTCGGTCTGCGTGGGGGGCATGCGGATGTCCGTCACCGCGACGGCCGGGCGGTGCGCGCGCACCTTTCGCAGCAGGTCCTCGGCGTCGGATGCCTGAGCGACGACGTCGAAGCCGGCGTCCTCCAGCAGCCGGGCGAGCCCGGCCCGCAGCAGAACCGAGTCATCGGCGAGCACCACGCGCATCGGCTAAGGGTGCCAGGCTGCGCGGTCAGGCGAGGATGCGGTCGAGCACCGCGCCGCTGACGTCGTGCTTTGCGACGAAGCCGCGAGCCCCGCTGCGCGCCGCGCGGGCCGGGTACAGCGGGTCCTCCGAGCTCGAGGTGACGATCACCGCGGGTCCCTCGCCGATCGCCGCGAGGTGCAGCGCGACCGCGAAGCCGTCCATGTCGGGCAGCCGCACGTCGAGCAGCACGACGTCGGGCTTCAGCGACAGCGCGGCGCTCAGCCCGGCCCGCCCGTCGCCGGCCTCGCCGACGACCTTGTAGCCGTCTGCCTCGAGCACCGCCCGCACCGCCGTGCGAAAGGCCGTGTGGTCGTCGACGATCAGGATTGTCGGGGACACACTGTGAGTCTCGACACACTTCGGTTGCGCCTCAATACGGCAGGCCGTACACCTGCGGCGGACAACCGAACCGAGCCGCACCGTCGCGCGCCTGGCGCGGCTACAGTTGTGCGGACCCCGGGGAGGGCTCGAAGACCACGTGCTGCGACGGAGCCTCAGGACACGGATCACGACGCGGGTGCTGACGCTCAGTGCCACCGTCGCCGTGCTGCTCGGCGCGACGCTCGTGCTGTTGATCATCGCCGTGATGAGCCAGCGCGACGCGGCCCGGATCGCGTTTCGCTCGCAGCAGGCGCTGACGCTCACCAGTCGCCTGGAGACGCAACTGTTCGCGATCGAGAACGGCCTGCGCGACTACGTCAGCCGCCCCTCGGAGCGCTCGCTCGAGCCGCTCGACAACCGCTTGAAGAACTATCCGCTCCAGCAGCGCGCGCTCGCACGCGAGCTGTCCGACGACACCGGCCAGCGCGCGCGCATTCGCCAGATCGGGGTCCGCATCGACGGCTACAACATCGCCGCCCGGGGGTTGATCGGCTTCACCATGCGGGACCCCGACAAGGCACTGTTCCAGCTCTCCTCCACCGACACCCGCGAGCGGGTGGCAGCGCTGACGCGCGACCTGCGCGAGCTCGCCGCGCGTGAGCGCACGCTCGTCAGCCAGCGCGAGGACGCCGCCGAGGCGCGGTCCTCGCTGGCGATCGGCTTCGGCTTCGGCGGCCTCGGTCTCGTGCTCGTCGTCGTCGCCGGCGGGACGCTGTACCTGCGCCGCGCGGTCGTGCGGCCGGTGGTCACCGTCGCGCAGGCCACCGAGCAGCTGGCGACCGGCGATCTGTCGACGCGCGTGCCGGCCGACCGCGACGACGAGATCGGCGAGCTGGCGCGTGGCTTCAACTCGATGGCAGACTCGCTGGAGCGCGGCCAGGCCGCGCTCGAGCGCTCCAACGCCGAGCTGCTGCGCTCCAACGCCGAGCTCGAGCGCTTCGCCTCGATCACGTCGCACGACCTGCAGGCGCCGCTGACGACGATCTCGATGTACGCCGAGCTGCTCGAGCGCCGCAACGGACCGGACCGCGAGAGCGGCCATGACCTCGTCGAGGGCATCCGCGGCGCGACGCTGCAGGCGCGCACGCTGATCCGCGACCTGCTCGAGTACTCGCGCGCCGGGCGCGGCGCCCTGCACGCCGAGCCGCTGAGCTCGGGGCTCGTCGTCACGCAGGCGCTCGAGCTGCTCGCGGGAGCGGTGGACAGCAGCGGAGCGCGCGTGCGGGTAGGGTCGCTGCCCGTCGTGCTCGCCGATCGATCGAACCTCTGCCGCGTCTTTCAGAACCTCGTCGGCAACGCCGTGAAGTTCACGCGCGGCGAGCAGCCCGAGGTCAGCATCGACGCCGAGCCCGATGGCGACATGTGGCGCTTCGCGGTGCGCGACAACGGGATCGGCATGGACCCGGCCAACGCGCAGCGCATCTTCGAGCCGTTCCGCCGCCTGCACGGCGAGGAGTCCTATCCGGGGTCGGGCATCGGGCTGGCCGTCTGCGAGCGGATCATCGAGCAGCACGGCGGGCGCATCTGGGTCTCCAGCGTGCCCGGAGAGGGGAGCGTGTTCTCGTTCACCGTGCCGGCCGCGGAGCTGCCCGAGGACGACGACGCTCGCGCGTCCGCCCCCGAGTCGCCCGTGGCGGCGGGAGCCTAGGCTCGTGCGCCTCCTCGCATGCGCGCTGGCGCTGCTGCTGTCGCTCGCGCTGGCCGCCTGCGGCGGCGACGAATCGCCGACGCCGACGGAGCCGGAGGTCTCGCCGGTGCGGATCGGGACGAAGAACTTCAGCGAGTCGGTGACGCTCGGCGAGCTCTACAAGCAGGCGCTCGAGGCCAAGGGCGTGCCGGTCGAGCTGCAGGAGTCCGTCGGATCGACGGAGGTCACCAACGCCGCGCTGCGCGACGGGCTGCTGGACATGTACCCCGAGTACATCGGCACGCTGCTGGCGGAGGTCGACCGCATCGTCATGCGGCCGGAGCGCGCGCGCGAGGCCTACCTGCTGGCCAAGCGCCTCGAGGAGCGCCGCAAGTTCACGCTGCTCGAGCCGACGCGTCTGAGCAACGAGGGCGCGCTGGCGGTGACGCGCGCCTACGGCCGGCGCAAGGACGTCGGCAGCATCGCCGACCTCAAGGGCCTCGATCCCACGCCGCGGCTCGGCGCGGCTGCCGAGTTCAGCGGGCGCTTCGAGGGCGTCGAGGGGCTGAAGAAGCGCTACGGGCTGACGCTGGACGTCAAGGTCGTCAACACCAACAAGGGCCTGCAGTACCCCGAGCTCGACAGCGGCAAGATCGACGTCGCCTCCGTCTACACGACCGACCGCCAGCTGGCCGGCGGGCGCTACAAGCTGCTGAGCGACCCGCAGGGCGTGTTCGCCAAGCAACACGTGGCGCCGCTGATCAGTCAGGCGACGCTGAAGGCGCACGGGCCGAAGCTCGCGGCGACGCTGAACGCCGTCAGCGCGCTGCTGACCACGGAGATCATGCGCGAGCTGAACGCGAAGGCCGCCAGGCGCACCGAGAAGCAGGTCGCCGACGAGTTCCTGCGCCTGCACAACCTCAAGTAGCCTCCGGGGGCGATGAGCGCATCGATTCGGGTCGCGGTCTGCGACGACGCCAGAGCGGTCAAGTTCTTCCTGCGTCAGGTCCTCGAGGAGGACAGCGACATCGAGGTCGTGTCGACGACGAGCACGGGGGCGGAGGCGGTGCAGGCACTGGCGACCTGCAACGCCGACGTCCTGCTGCTCGACCTCGTGCTGCCCGACGTGCCGGAGCCCGCCGACCTCGTTCGCGAGATCCGCGCCTGCACGCCCGCGACGGCGATCCTGCTGATGTCCAACCTGCCGCCGTCGGCGCTGGAGAAGGAGTCCTCGCGCCTCGGCACGGACGGCTGGATGCCCAAGGCGCACAAACCCGAGCAGCTGCGCAACGCCGTGCGCGCGATCTTCGCCTCGAAGGCGTAGGAGTTCAGCGCTCGGAGACCGCCACGTGGCGGTCGGGCCCGACGGTCAGCGAGCGCCGGCCGTCGAGCAGCTCCAGCAGCTCGTCGCCGACGACCTCGCGGCGCCAGCCCTGCAGCGTTCGGACCTCGGGCATCGGGGCGCCGTCGCGCGCGGCGAGCACGATCCGCTGCAGGTCCGCGCGCGCCGCGATCAGCTCGTAGGCCAGCTCGCACTGCAGGGCGCGCGTGCGCACGAGCGCCTCGGCGAGCGCGATCACCGGCGCGTCGAGCGCGCTCGGCTGGGCGGGGCGGTCGCCCTCGACGGCGATCGGCGGGCGCTCGCGGCCGCGCTCGACGGCGTCGAGGATCGCGCGCCCGCGGCGGCGCAGCGTCGCCTCGTTGATGCCGCGGATCTGCTCGAGCTGGCCGATGGCGCTCGGCCGGCGCTTGGCGACCTCGACGAGCGCGGCGTCGGAGAGCACGGCGGGGATCGGGCGATCCTGGGTGCGAGCGGTGTCCTCGCGCCACTCGACGAGCTCGCGCGCGACCGCGCGCAGCTTCGGATCCAGCGAGTTCACGCGCGGCAGCCGGCCGAAGATCACGTCGAGGTCGCGATCGTCGGTGGCCTGCGCCAGCACGCGGCACTCCTCGCGCGCCCAGTCCAGGCGCCCGAGCTGTGCGAGGCGCTCCTGCAGCACGGTCGTCGCCTGCAACAGGTGGCGGACGTCGTCGCGGGCGTAGTCGATCTGCTCGGCGCTCAGCGGGCGCGCGTCCCAGCGCGTGAAGCTCGCGCTCTTGGCCAGGCGCACGCCGAGCAGCTCGTGCAGCAGCGCCTCGTAGCCGAGCTGCGCGCGCATCCCGGCGAAGCCGGCGGCGAGCTGGGTGTCGAAGAGGTTCGCGATGTCCGTCTGCCAGACCCGGCGCAGCAGCGCGACGTCCTGACGGCCGGCGTGCATGACGATCTCGACGCTCCGATCGGCGAGCACCCGCGCCAGCGGGGCGGGGTCGACCGAGCGGTCCAACGGGTCGAGCACCTCGATGCGCAGCTCGCCGTCGGGCGCCTCCGCGGCGACCTGCACGAGGCACAGCAGCGTGCGGTAGCGCCCCTCGCCCATGAACTCCGTGTCGATGCAGATGCGCCCGCTCGCGCGCGTCAGCGCGGCGAGCTCGGCGACGTCGCTGCTGCTGGCAAGGGCGCTCATCCTGCGGCCGACCCTATCGAGCGCGGGCGCCTAGTCGCGATCGTGCTGCTCGCGCTCGATCTCGGCGTAGTTGACGCGCAGCAGCCAGACCGATGCGCCGCCGGCGAGCACGACGACCGCGAACAGCGCGCCGTAGATCGTCGGGCTGATCAGCAGCGTCACAACCACGGCTATCACGACGATCGCCACGCAGACGAGGCCGGCGATCATGCGGTCAGCACGCTCGGCTCGCTCGGGAGGGTTCGAGGATCGAAGCGCTGCAGCAGCTCGTCGAGCGAGGGCAGCTCGCCCGGCTCGGCGAGGCCGACGGAGGCGGCGAGCCGCGAGCGCACCTGCAGCGGCGACTCGCCGGCGGCGGCGCGATCGGCCAGCGTGACCGCGCCGTGGCGCTTGGCGAGGCGCGCGCCGTCGGCTCCGAGCACGAGCGGAACGTGCGCGTACGCCACAGGCGCAACTCCGAGCAGGCCGCCGAGATGCAGCTGGCGCGCCGTCGTGTCCAGAAGATCCGCGCCGCGCACCACCTCGCGGACCTCTTGCGCTGCGTCGTCGACGACCACGGCGAGATTGTATGCCGCGCCGCCATCGTTGCGACGCACGACGAGGTCGTCGACCACGTCGCGGCGCTCTCCGAGCAGGCGGTCGGCGAACCTCACGACGGCGCCGCCGGCACGCAGGCGCAGCGCCGGCGGGCGTCCCGTGCGCTCGCGCTCGGCGCGCTGCGCGGCGCTCAGCTCCCGGCACGTGCCCGGGTAGGAGCCCTCCGCCAGCGGGCCGTGCGGCGCCGACGCGGCGTCGCGGATCTCGGCGCGCGTGCAGAAGCACGGATACAGCAGGTCGCCGGCGCCGAGCGCCGCGATCGCCGCGTCGTAGGCGTCCAGGCGGGCGGACTGGGTCATGACGTCCCCGTCCCAGTCGAGGCCGAGGGCGGCGAGGTCCGCGAGCTGCTGCTCGGCGATGCCGGGGCGCACGCGTCCGCGGTCGAGATCGTCGATGCGCATGCGAAACGGCGCGCCCTGCGAGCGGGCGAACAGCCATGCCAGCAGGGCGGTGCGCAGGTTGCCCAGGTGCAGCGAAGCGGTGGGGGAGGGCGCGTAGCGTCCGGTGCCGCGCATGCGCCCCAAGGTAGCGCCGGCCGCGCTGCGAGCCGGCGCTGCTAGCGTCTTCGCCGCGATGACCGCCGCCGCAGGAGCCGACCCCGCCGCACCCTCCGACCGCTCGTCCTGCTCGCCCTGCCGGAGCACCGGCCAGGTCATCTCGAACCTCGGCGGCGAGCCGTCGACGGTGGCGTGCCCGTGGTGTGAGGGCAGCGGCGCGTTCATCGCCGAGCACGACGCGCAGGCCGCCCGGCGCGCCGCCCTGGCGTCCTCCTAGCGCTGTCGCCCCGGCCGTCGGCCATCTGTCCACGCGCCTGAAGCAGGCCGGATGGAGGCCGAATACGGGGCCGTGCAATAGGCCGCAGTCGAGGTGAAACGGCAGACCGCTCGCGAGGGCGGGGCGCAACGTCACGGGTCTCGCTGCTGAGACAACCGGACCGCCACCAAGGCACGATCTCCACGCTCGGGGCTTCTGCACGCACTGTCCATACCGGGATTCCAGGAGGGAACTCACATGCTGCAGAACCTGCGCTCTCGCGCCACGGACGAGTCCGGTTTTACGCTCATCGAGCTGCTCGTCGTCATCCTGATCATCGGCATCCTCGCCGCGATCGCACTGCCCACGTTCCTCGGTCAGAAGGACAAGGCCAAGGACTCCTCGGCGAAGTCCGATGTCCGCAACGCGGTCTCGCAGCTGGAGTCGTGCCTCGTCGACGATCCGATCGCGACGTGCACCACGGCCGCCGTGCTGCAGAACGGCGTCACCGCCGACGCCGCCGCCACGGCGACGACCTACACCCTGACCAAGATCTCCAGCTCCTCGAAGGCGACCGACTTCAACATCACCAAGTCGGGTGCCCCGGGCGCCTACAACCGCACGTGCGGCGCGACCGTCGCTGCCGGCAAGGGCGAGGGCGGCTGCCCCACGAGCGGCATCTGGTAGCCCACGCGAGCCACCTGGTTGCTGCATCAGCGGGGCGGGCCGAAAGGCCCGCCCCGCTCTGCGTTTCCGGGGCGCACGACCGCGCAGGCGGGCGCGCCATTCGTCCATTTTGATTCTTTCGGGTAGCGCGCGCGGATCGCGACGCCGATTGGGCTGATGTGCAATAGGCCGGAGTCGAGGTTGTGAAGGGCAAACCGTTCGCGAGGGCGGGGCGCAACGTCACGGGTCTCGCTGCTGAGACAGCCGGACTGCCACCACGGCACGGATCTCCAAGACGAGGGCGCTCTGCACGCATCTATCCACACCGGATTCCTGGAGGGAATTCACATGCTGCAGAACCTGCGCTCTCGCGCCACGGACGAGTCTGGTTTCACGCTGATCGAGCTGCTCGTCGTCATCCTGATCATCGGCATCCTCGCCGCGATCGCACTGCCCACGTTCCTCGGTCAGAAGGACAAGGCCAAGGACTCGTCGGCGAAGTCCGATGTCCGCAACGCGGTCTCGCAGCTGGAGTCGTGCCTCGTCGACGATCCGATCGCGACGTGCACCACGGCCGCCGTGCTGCAGAACGGCGTCACCGCCGACGCCGCCGCCTCGGCGACGACCTACACGCTGACCAAGATCTCCAGCTCCTCGAAGGCGACCGACTTCAACATCTCCAAGTCGGGTGCCCCGGGCTCCTACACGCGCTCCTGCGGCACGACCGTCGCTGCCGGCAAGGGCCAGGGCGGCTGCCCGACCAGCGGCATCTGGTAGCACCGGCGACCACATAGACGCTGCATCAGCGGGGCGGGCCGAGAGGCTCGCCCCGCTTCGTCGTGGTGGGCTCGCCGGGTCGTCCGCCATCCGTCCAGCTCAGGTCAAGTTATCGCTGAAGCGGCGGAGGCCGACCGATGAGAGCAAGCAGATCGAGTCCACCGGAATCCAGGAGAGAGCCACAACATGCTGCAGACACTGCGCCACCGCGCCGCCGACGAGTCCGGCTTCACGCTGATCGAGCTGCTCGTCGTCATCCTGATCATCGGCATCCTCGCCGCGATCGCACTGCCCACGTTCCTCGGTCAGAAGGACAAGGCCAAGGACTCGTCGGCGAAGTCCGATGTCCGCAACGCGATCTCGCAGCTGGAGTCGTGCCTCGTCGACGATCCGATCGCGACGTGCACCACGGCCGCCGTGCTGCAGAACGGCGTCACCGCCGCCGCCGGCGCCACGGCGACGACGTACACGCTGACCAAGATCTCCAGCTCCTCGAAGGCGACCGACTTCAACATCGCCAAGTCGGGTGCCCCGGGCTCCTACACGCGCTCCTGCGGCACGAGCGTCGCCGCCGGCAAGGGCCAGGGCGGCTGCCCGGCCAGCGGGCTCTGGTAGCACCTGGCCGACGCTTGAGCACATGACGCATCGAGGGGCGGGCCTCCGGGCCCGCCCTTCGTCGTTGTTGGACCCTCATACGACCCCGGCGGGCGCGTTCTCAAGCTTCGGCCGACCTGGCCGATCACACCGTATGGACGAACGCGGCTTCACCCTGATCGAGCTGCTGGTCGTGATGGTGATCATCGGCATCCTGGCGGCGATCGCGCTGCCGACGTTCCTCGGTCAGCAGGACAAGGCGAAGGACAGCGCCGCGAAGCACGACGTTCGCAACGCGATCTCGCAGATGGAGTCCTGTCTGGTCAACGAGCCCTACGGCGTCTGCGTCGCCACGCCCCCGACGCTGCAGCACGGTGTCGCGGCTGAGGCCGGAGGCTCGGAGACGTCGTACACGCTGACCAAGCTGTCGGACTCCGTGCACGCGACCGACTTCAACATCACGAAGTCCGGTCCGGGCGCCTTCTCGCGGACGTGCGGCGCGTCGGTCGGCAGCGGCAAGGGCGAAGGCGGCTGCCCCGACGCGGGCACCTGGTAGCGCGATCAAGGTTCGCGCGCCGCTGCCGATACATGGGCAGAGCACCGCTCAGCGATACGACCCGAGGACCTCGTCATGCCAGCCGCCATCCTGCCCGCCACGCTGTTCGGCCTGCTGATCGGGTCGTTTCTCAACGTGGTCGCCTACCGGCTGCCCAAGGGTGAGTCGCTTGCGACGCCCGGCTCGCATTGCCCCTCCTGCGACGAGCCGATCAAGCCCTGGCACAACATCCCGGTGCTGTCCTGGCTGCTGCTGCGCGGACGCTGTCGCAGCTGCAAGGAGCCGATCGCCGCGCGCTATCCGATCGTCGAGGCCGTCACGGCCGTCCTCTTCGCCGCGGTCGTCGCCGTCCACAACGACGACACCGCGATGCTCGTCATGGGCCTCGTGCTCGTCGCCTTCCTCGTGCCGATCGCGCTGATCGACCTCGACCATCGCCGGATCCCCAACGCCCTCACGCTGCCCGCCGCGGTGCTCGCGCTCGTGCTCGGCACGGCGCTGGACCCGGGAGGCGAGGTCGAGCGGCTGATCGCCGCCGCGATCGCCGGCGGCATCCTGCTGCTGCCGTCGCTGCTGCATCCCGCCGGCATGGGCATGGGCGACGCCAAGCTCGTCGCGGTGCTCGGCCTGTTCCTCGGCCGTGGCGTCGCTCCGGCGTTCGCCGTCGCCTTCCTCGTCGGCACGGCGGTCGGCATCGCGATCATGATCCGCAAGGGCATGCACGCCGGCCGCAAGACCGCGGTCCCGTTCGGCCCGTTCCTCGCCCTCGGCGGGATCGTCGGCCTGCTCGCCGGCGACGAGATCGTCGACCTGTACCTCAGCACCTTCTAGACGCCCGCGCTGGCGGCGGCGCGCCGTGGGGACCCACTAGCCTCCGCCCGCGTGCTCCTCGGACTCGTCGCCGCCGCGCTCGGCGGCCTCATCATCGGCTCGCTTGCGGACACGCTCGCGCTGCGCTGGGCGGGCCAGACGCCGCTGCGGGCGCGCCCGCGCTGCCCGCATTGCGAGCATCCGCTCGGCCGGGGCGACCTCGTTCCCGTCGTCTCATGGCTGCGCCTGCACGGGCGCTGCCGCGAGTGCGAGGAGCCGATCGCGCGCCGCTATCTGATCGTCGAGAGCGGCACGGCCGCGCTGTTCGTGGCCGTCGTCCTCGCGCGCCACGACGACGGCGCGCAGCTCGTGCTGGGGCTCGTGCTCGTCGCGGTGCTCGTGGCGCTGGCGCTGATCGACCTCGACAGCCGGCTGCTGCCCAACCGGATCCTGCTGCCGGCGGCCGTCGCCGCGGTCCTGCTGGGCGCGCTGCTCGATCCATCGGGTGAGACCGAGCGGCTGCTCGCGGGGCTGCTCGCGGGCGGCTTCTTCTTGCTGGCGGCGCTCGCCTACCCGCGCGGGATGGGGCTCGGCGACGTCAAGCTCGCCGCCGTGATGGGGCTGTTCCTCGGCCGCGAGGTGGCGGCCGCGCTGGCGTTCGCGCTCGTCGCGGGCGTGCTCGTCGGCGTCGCGATCATGCGCCGCAAGGGGATCGCGGAGGGCCGCAGGCAGAGCGTGGCGTTCGGCCCCTTCCTCGCGCTCGGCGGGGTCTTCGGGCTGCTCTTCGGCGACGGGATCGTCGACGCGTACGTCGGCACGTGTCTCAGCTCCCTCCATAGACTCCGCGCCGTCATGGCGCTCCGACTCATCACCGCCGGCGAGTCGCACGGCCCCGGCCTGACCTGCATCGTCGAGGGCCTGCCCGCGGGCCTGCGCGCTCGACGCCGACACGCATCAACCGCGACATGGCGCGCCGCCAGCTCGGCCACGGGCGCGGCGGGCGGATGAAGATCGAGCGCGACCGCGCGGAGGTCACCGCCGGCGTGCGCCACGGCTCGACGCTCGGCGGCCCGATCGCCCTGCAGATCGCCAACCGCGACTACGCCAACTGGGAGGAGCGGATGAACCCGTGGCCGGTGGAGGCGCAGATCCCCGAGGTCCACCTCCCGCGCCCCGGCCACGCCGACCTCGTCGGCACGCAGAAGTACGGGTTCACCGACGTGCGCAACGTGCTCGAGCGCGCCAGCGCCCGCGAGACCGCCGCGCGCGTCGCCGGCGGCGCGCTCGCGCGCACGTTCCTCGGCGCGCTCGGCGTCGAGGTCCGCTCGCACGTCGTCCAGATCGGCAGCGTCCACGCGGGCGGGCGGGACGGATCGGCAGCGTTGACGGTCGCGGACTTCGAGGGCGTCGACGACGATCCCGTGCGCTGCCTCGACCCCGAGGCCAGCCGCGCGATGGTCGGCCACATCAACGTCCAGCGCAAGGCCAACGAGTCGCTCGGCGGCGTCTTCGAGGTCATCGCCTTCGGGCTCGTGCCCGGCCTCGGCTCGCACGTCTCCTGGGAGGAGCGCCTCGACGGCCGCCTCGCCGGCGCGCTGTGCTCGATCCAGGCGATCAAGGGCGTCGGCCTGGGGGAGGGCTTCGAGCCTCGCCGGCACGCCCGGCTCCGGCGCGCACGACGAGATCTTCTACGACGAGGAGCGCGGCTACTACCGCGAGACCAACCACGCCGGCGGGCTCGAGGGCGGCATGACCAACGGCGAGCCGCTCGTCGCGCGCGCCGCGATGAAGCCGCTGCCGACGCTGACCAAGCCGCTGCGCTCGGTCGACATCGCGACCAAGCAGCCGGCCGAGGCGCTGCGCGAGCGCACCGACTCCTGCACGGTGCCGGCGGCGGGCGTCGTCGGCGAGGCGATGGTCGCCTTCGTCGCTCGCCGAGGCCTACCGCGCGAAGTTCGGCGGCGATCACATCGACGACGTCGTCGCGGCCGTCGCGGCCTACCGCGAGCGGATCGGCTGGCCGGTGCGGTAGTGATGCGCTGATGGCCCTCGTGCTCGTCGGGTTCATGGGGGCGGGCAAGTCCACCGCCCTGGCGGACGTGCTCGACACCGACGGGCTGCTCGAGGCCCAGCTCGACACGAGCATCGCGTCGTACTTCGCGGCCTTCGGCGAGGCGAGGTTCCGCCGCCGCGAGGAGTCCGTCGTGCTGCGGGCGCTGCGCTCCGGCGCGCCGGTCGTCGCGCTCGGCGGCGGCAGCCTCGGCTCGGCGGCGGTGCGCGAGGCGCTGCGCGCAGCACACGGTCGTCTGGCTGCAGGTCTCGCCCGAGACGGCGTGGAAGCGCGCCGTCGGCGGCGCACGCCCGCTGGCCGCCGACCGCGAGCGCGTTCGAGGCGCTGCACGCCGAGCGCGAGCCGGTCTACGCGGCCGCCGCCGACGCCTACCTGCCCGAGGGCGATCACGCGGCTGGTCGAGCGCGCGCTGCCCGCGCTGCGCGCGCTCGAGGGGGCGCCGGCGGGCACGAAGCTCGTCTGGGCGCGCAGCGCCGGCGGCGAGTACCCGGTCTACGTCGGGCGCGGGATCGCCGGGTCGGTGTTGCCGGGCGGCGGCGACGGGCGCGCGTTCCTCGTCACCGACGAGCACGTCGGCCCGCTGTACGCGTCGCGCATGCGCGGCGCGCAGCACACGATCGCGATCGCCGCGGGCGAGGAGCACAAGACGCTGGCGACCGCCGAGCGCGTCTGGCGCGAGCTCGCGCGCGAGGGCATGGGCCGCGGCGACCACGTCGTCGCGCTCGGCGGCGGCGTCGTCGGCGACCTCGCGGGCTTCTGCGCGGCGACCTACCAGCGCGGCATCGCGGTCGTGCAGGTGCCGACGACCGTCGTCGCGCAGGTCGACTCCGCCTACGGCGGCAAGACCGGCGTCGACCTGCCCGAGGCCAAGAACTACGTCGGCGCCTACCACCAGCCGGCGGCTGTCGTCGCCGACGTCGACACGCTCGCCACGCTGCCGCGCCGAGGAGCTCGCCGCCGGCTACGCCGAGGTCGTCAAGACCGCGCTGATCGCCGGCGGGACGCTGTGGGAGCGCGTCGCCGCCGGCGCGGAGGTCGACGAGCGGGTCGTGCTGGACTGCGCGCGCACGAAGCTCGCCGTCGTCGCGGCCGACGAGCGCGACGGCGGCCGCCGCCAGGTGCTGAACCTCGGCCACACCGTCGGCCACGCGATCGAGACCGCGACCGGCTATCGCCGCTACCGCCACGGCGAGGCCGTCGCGCTCGGGCTGCTGGCGGCGCTGCGCCTGTCCGGCGCCGTCGAGCTGCGCGAGCAGGTTCGCGAACTGCTGGCCGGCGCGGGGCTGCCGACGCGCCTGGAGGGCGCCGACCCGGCGGCGGTCGTCGCCGCGACGCGGCTGGACAAGAAGCGCCGCGGCGGCGAGGTCCCGTTCGTGCTCGTGCGTTCGGCGGGCGACGTGCGCCATGGCGAGCGGGTCGCCCCCGACGCGCTCGAAGCCGCCGTGACAGAGTTGCTCCACCCATGAACCGCAACCGCATCGAGATCATGCACGGGGTCAACCTCGACCAGCTCGGGCGCCGCGACCCCGAGCACTACGGCGGGATCACGTTTCGCCAGCTCGAGCAGGCGATCGACGGCTTCGCGCGCGAGCTCGGCCTCGACGCGCGCTTCTTCCAGTCCAACCACGAGGGCGACTTCGTCGAGCACCTGCACCGCGTGCGAGACGTCGCCGACGGCGTGATCATCAACCCCGGCGCGTGGACGCACTACTCGTGCGCGATCCGCGACGCGCTGGAGCTGGCCGGCGTGCCGGCGGTCGAGGTCCACCTCTCCGACGTCATGGCACGCGAGGAGTGGCGCCACGTCTCGGTGCTCGCCGACCTCTGCATCGCGACGGTCATGGGCAAGGGGGCCGAGGGCTACCGCGACGCGCTCGGCGCGCTCAAGGCCCAGCTGACCGGATGAGCGACCGCCTCGACGCGCTGCTGGCGGCGGTCGCCGAGCGCGAGCTCGACGCGCTGCTGGTCACGAACGTCGTCAACGTCCGCTGGCTGACGGGCTTCACGGGATCCAACGCCGTCGCCGTCGTCGGGGCGGGCTTTCAGCCGCGCTTCCTCACCGACTTCCGCTACCTCACGCAGGCCTCCGAGCAGGTCGACGAGCGCTGGGAGCGCGAGATCTCCAGCGAGCTCTTGCGCCAGGCGGTCTCGGGGCTGCCTGCAGAGCGCCCGCTGCAGCTCGGCTTCGACGACGCGGCCGTGAGCGTCAAGCAGCACGCGCAGCTGCGCGAGCTGGTGACCGAGGGTGTCGAGCTCGTCGCCGCGGGCGGGCTCGTCGAGGCCCTGCGCGCGGTCAAGGACGCCGCCGAGATCGACGCCATCCGCGCCGCCGCGCGCCTGGCCGACGACGCGCTCGAGGAGGTGCTGCTCGCGGGTCTGGTCGGGCGCACCGAGCGCGAGGTCGCGCTGGACCTCGAGTTCGCGATGCGCCGTCGCGGCGCGCAGGGCGTCTCGTTCGCGCCGATCGTCGCCGCCGGCGAGCACGGCGCGCTGCCGCACGCCGAGCCGCGCGACGTCGCGATCCCGGCGGGCACGCTCGTCGTGATCGACTGGGGCGCGCAGCTCGACGGCTACGCCTCCGACTGCACGCGCACGTTCGCCACCGGCGAGCTCGACCCGCGCGACCGCGCCGTCTACGACCTCGTCCTGCTGGCTCAGGAGGAGGCGCTCGCGGCCGTGCGCCCGGGCCCGACCGGGCGCGAGGTCGACGCCGTCGCGCGGTCGATCATCGAGCAGGCCGGCCACGGCGAGCACTTCGGCCACGGCCTCGGGCACGGGGTCGGCCTGGAGGTCCACGAGGGCCCGCGGCTGTCCAAGCAGGGCGCCGACGCGCTCGCCGCCGGCAACGTCGTGACCGTCGAGCCGGGCGTCTACGTTCCCGGCGCCGTCGGCGTGCGCATCGAGGACCTCGTCGTCGTGACCGAGGAGGGCAACGAGGTGCTCAGCGGCATGCCCAAGGCGCTGCGCACCGTCGCCTAGCCCCAGCCGCCCTGTCCGGTTTGCAGTGCGTCCGGGCATCGGCTATAGCTAGGCGCGCCCGTGACCACCACCGCTGAGCACTTCGATGCCGTCGTCGTCGGATCCGGGTTCGGCGGATCGGTGTCGGCCTACCGGCTCGCCGAGGCGGGCCAGCGCGTCTGCCTGCTCGAGCGCGGCAAGGCGTTTCCGCCGAACTCCTTCCCGCGCTCGCCGCTGGGCATGAAGACCCAGTTCTGGGACCCCAGCGCGGGGCTGCACGGGATGTTCAACATGTGGAGCTTCGACAACATCGACGCGATCTGCGCGTCGGGGCTGGGCGGCGGCTCGCTGATCTACGCCAACGTCCTGCTGCGCAAGGACGAGAAGTGGTTCGTGCGCGAGGAGCCCGGCCACGGCAGCTGGAAGGACGGCCATGAGTACTGGCCGGTCACGCGCAAGCAGCTCGACCCGCACTACGACCGCGTCGAGCGCATGATGAACGTGCAGAAGTACCCGCTCGACCAGGCGCCCTACGACAAGACGCTGAAGACGCTGGCCTTCCGCGACGCGGCGCGCAAGCTCGGCCTCGACTGGGACCTCGTGAACCTCGCGGTGACGTTCGCCAACCCCGGCGACGCGCCGATGGTCGGCGAGCCGATCAAGGAGGACCGGCCCAACATCCACGGGCGCACGCGGCTGACCTGCAAGCTGACCGGCGAATGCGACCTGGGCTGCAACCACGGCTCGAAGAACTCGCTGGACTACACGTACATCACGGCCGCCTTCCACGCCGGCGCCGACATCCGCACGCGCTGCGAGGTGCGCTCGCTGGCCCCCGGCGAGGGCGGCCGCTACGAGGTGCAGTACGTCGTCCACGACCCCGAGTCCGAGGGCGTGCCGACCGACACCGGGCGCCTGGACCGCCACACGGTCACGTGCGACAAGCTGATCCTGGCGGCGGGCACCCTGGGCACGACGTACCTGCTGCTGAAGAACCGCGCGGCGTTTCCGAAGCTCAGCCGGGCGCTGGGAACCCGCTTCGGCGGCAACGGCGACCTGCTGACGTTCGCGCGCCACTGCATGAAGGACGGTCCCGAAGGCAAGCGCGTGCCGAACGTCATGGACGCCGGCCACGCGCCGGTCATCACCAGCGCGATCCGCGTCGCCGACGCGCTCGACGGCGGCGACGGCGAGGGCCGCGGCTTCTACCTCGAGGACGCCGGCCAGCCGGAGTTCGTCAGCTGGATGCTGCAGCTGCTCGACGCGCCGCGCTCGGCGTGGGAGCTGATCCCCAAGCTGCCCAAGCTCGCGGGCAACTTCATCACCCACAAGGACACCGACGTCGGCGACACGGTGTCCGACCTGATCGGCGATGCCGGCGAGTCCTCGACGTTCCTGCCGCTGCTGGGCATGGGGCGCGACGTGCCGGAGGGGATCATGTCGCTCGACGGCGGCAGCCTCGCCGTCGCCTGGAAGAAGAACGGCGGCTCGAAGGAGTACTTCGAGCGCGTGCGCGACGTCTCCCAAGCGGTTGCCGAGGAGCTCGGCGGGACGTTTCTCGACAACCCGATCTGGCTGCTCAGCCGCGTCGTCACCGTCCACGCGCTGGGCGGCTGCCCGATGGGCCGCGACGAGGACGAGGGCGTCGTCGACAGCCACGGCCGCGTCTTCAACTATCCGGGCCTGTACGTCGCCGACGGATCGGTGATGCCGGGCCCGGTCGGACCGAACCCGAGTTTGACGATCGCCGCACTCGCCGACCGCTTCGCCAGCAGGATGGTCGACGAGCTGAAAGGAGCCAACGTGACCGCACCGCCGCCACCGAGCGACGCCGACGCCGACGCCGACGCCGCGCCCGCCGCGACGCCCGCCCCCGAGGCGCCGCCGCCCCCGAGCGAGCATCCCGCATCGCTGGAGTTCACCGAGAAGATGCGCGGCTTCGTCACCTTCGGCGAGGACGACTTCGACAAGGGCTTTCGGGCCGGCAAGAAGTCCAAGACCGACCTCATGTTCCACGTCACCGTCTTCATGGACGACGTCGAGCGCTTCATCGACGACGAGCAGCACCCCGGCACGATCACCGGCCACGTGCAGTGCGACGCGCTCGGCGGGCGCCTGGAGGTCTCGGAGGGCTGGTTCAACCTCTTCGTCGAGGCGGGCGAGCGCGGCGAGCGCAAGCTCATGAAGTACCGGCTGTTCATGGAGGATGGCGAGAACCACCCGATCACGCTGCGCGGGTTCAAGGAGGTCGAGGACGACCGCGGCTTCGACGTCTGGTCGGACACCTCGACGCTGTTCACGCATGTCTACGCCGGTCACGTCGAGCCCGATGGCGACGAGCGGGCCGAGATCGTCGCGACGGGCATCCTGCACATCCGCCCGACCGACTTCGCCGTGCAGTGCACGACGTTCCGCGTCGACCCGCCGCACCGCGTCAACGCGCTGGGACGCTTCGGCGCGCTGTTCGCCGGCGACCTGTGGGAGGTCTACGGACCCGGCAAGAAGGACTGACTTGACGACCGCCCTGGCGCACAGCGACGAGGTCTTCCCCTTCACCACGGCCGACGGGGTCGAGTGCAACGTCACGCACGTCGTCGGTCGCACGGCGCCGACGAAGGGGCCCGTGCTGCTCGTCCACGGCGTCGGCGTGCGCACGGAGATCTGGCGACCGCCGACGCATGCGCCGACGCTCGTCGAGGAGCTCGTCGACGAGGGCTACGACGTCTGGATGGAGACGTGGCGCGCGAGCATGGACGTGCCCAACAACACGTGGACGCTCGATCAGGCGGCGGTGCTCGATCACCCGCTCGCGGTCAGGCAGGTGCTCGAGCGCACCGGCGCCGACTCGCTCCAGGCGATCGCGCACTGCCAGGGGTCGACGAGCTTCATGATGTCCGCCTGCGCGGGACTCGTGCCCGAGGTGCGCACGATCGTCTCGAGCGCCGTGTCGCTGCATCCGATCGTGCCGCGGATCTCGAAGTTCAAGCTCAAGTACGTCGTGCCCGTCGTCTCGCGGCTGACGGGCTACCTCGACCCGCAGTGGGGCGAGGGCGACCCGCCGTGGATCCTGCCGAAGGCGGTCACCCTGTACTGCAAGGCGTCACGACGCCACTGCGACAACGGCGTCTGCAAGGTCTCGAGCTTCATGTTCGGCGCCGGCGACCCGACGCTGTGGACGCACGAGCAGCTCAGCGCCGAGACGCACGAGTGGACCAAGGGCGAGTTCGGCGCCGCGCCGCTGACGTTCTTCAAGCAGATCTCCAAGTGCGTGCAGGCCGGCCACCTGATCAGCGTCGAAGCCCGCCCCGAGCTGCCCGAGAGCTTCGTCGCGCAGGCGCCGCAGACCGACGCGCGCATCTGCTTCATCACCGGCGGCGCCAACCACTGCTTCGCGCCGATCAGCCAGCGGACGACGTTCGCGTGGTTCGACAAGCGCGAGCCCGGCCGGCACTCGCTGCACGTCGTGCCGGGCTACGGGCACCTCGACGTCTTCCTCGGGCGCAACGCCCACAGGGACTACACGCCGCGGATCCTCGCGGAGCTCGCCAAGAAGGACTAGCTCAGGACGTGATCTCGGCGCTGACGGCGGGAGCGCCGCGCAGCGTATGCAGCATGAGGCAGGAGCGCTCGGTGAGCTTGAGCAGCGTCGCCAAGTGCTGCGCGCTCGCGCCGGGGGCGTCCAGCGTCGAAGCGCAGCGCGATGTCCACAAAGCCGATGGGCGCGTCGCGGTCGACGGCCAGCGTGCCGCGGAAGCCCAGCACGCCGGCGGCGGTGATCGTGGCGCCCTGGACCGGGACATCGCGCGCCGTCTCGGGGTGTCGCGGTAGCGCTGCGTGAGCGGCTCCTGCAACGTTCTGAGGACATCGCGATCCATCGTTCGGACGCTACCGTGGCGCAATGCCCACGTGGGAGCAAGCGGTCGAGATGGGCCTGCGCCTCCCGGGCGTGGAGGTCGGCACCTCCTATGGCACGGCCGCGCTGCGCGTGCGCGGCAAGGGCATGTGCCGCCTGCGAACGAACCCCGACGCGCTCGTGCTGCGCGTCAGCGACATGGGCGAGCGCGAGGCGCTGCTACAGGGCCAGCCCGGCGTGTTCTTCACGACGCCGCACTACGACGGCTACCCGTACGTGCTCGTGCGCCTGGAGGCGATCGACCCCGTCGAGCTCGGCGAGCTGCTGGAGGAGGCGTGGCGGGTCTTCGCCGCCAAGCGCGTCGTGCGGGCGTGGGACGAGGAGCATTCCTAGCAATCCCGGGCGGTCCCGGCACACCTTCCCTGCCACCCTGCGGCCATGTCCACGGCCCGCACCCCCCGACGTTCTCGTTGCGCGGCTCGCTGCCGAGCAGCACGGCGTCGTGTCCACGCCTCAGCTGCTCGCGCGTGGCCTCAGCCATCAGGCGATTGCCGTTCGCGTGGCCGGCGCGCGACTGCACCGCATCCACAACGGCGTCTACGCCGTCGGCCACGAAGCGCTGACCCGCGACGCGCGCTTCATGGCCGCGGTCCTGGCCTGCGGGCCGAGCGCGGCGCTCAGCCACATCGCGGCCGGCTCGCTGTGGGACCTCCTGGAGTGGGACGAGCGCTGGCCGGAGGTCACGGTCGTCGGCACCGCCGGGCGCCGCAGGCCGGACCTGCGCATCCATCGGGCTCGCGCCCTGACCGTCGACGATGTCACCCGCCGCAACGGCATACCGGTCACGTCGGCAGCGCGCACCGTGCTCGACCTTGCCGCGATGCTGCCCGACAAGGGACTGCGGCGAGTAGTGCGCCAGTCACAGGCGCGCGGTTACACGAACGTGCGAACGCTTCTGCAGATCGCCGAGCGCGTCAACGGTCACCGCGGCGCGGGTCGGCTCAAAGCGATCGTGGCGACAGGGCCGGCCCCGACGCGCAGCGACAAGGAGGACCTCGTGCTCGACCTGCTCTTGAGCGCAGGGCTCGAGCACCCGCACGTCAACGAGCCGCTGTGGATCGGCGGCCGGCGCTTGATCCCGGATCTGCGCTGGCCAGAGCAGCGCCTGATCGTCGAGATCGACAGCGACATGTGGCACGGCGGCGCGTTGGCGGGCGAGGACGACGCCGAACGCCAGGCGCTGCTCGAGGCGGCCGGTGAGCGGGTGCTCCGCGTGCACTGGCGACAGGCCGTTTCGCGGCCACGCGAGACGCTCGCCCGGATCGCCGTCGCCGGCGCGCCCTCCGCGCTCGCCTAGCCATCGATGAGATCACCGACCGTAACCCGCGCTCGGGCGGGCGAGGTCGGCGCCGAGCGCCCGCTACGGCGCCGGCGCTAGCCTTGGGCGCGCATGATCTCCACGAACCAGCTCAAGAACGGCAACCACATCGAGGTCGACGGGACGATCTTCAAGGTCCTCGACTTCCAGCACGTCAAGCCCGGCAAGGGCGGCGCGTTCGTGCGCACGAAGCTGCGCCGGGCGAGCGACGGCAACGTCATCGACAAGACCTTCCGCGCCGGCGAGAAGTTCCGCTCCGTGCACACCGAGTCGCGCAAGATGCAGTTCCTCTACGTCGACGGCACCGACGCGCACTTCATGGACACCTCGTCCTACGAGCAGCTCGCGATGGACCAGGCCGCCGTCGCCGACGCGCTGCGCTGGACCAAGCCCAACGACGAGGTCGACGTGCTGTTCATCGACGACGAGCCCGGCGACATCATGCTGCCGACGACCGTCGAGCTCGAGGTCACCCAGACCGATCCCGGCCTGCGCGGCGACACGGCCTCCGGCGGCGGCGACAAGCCGGCGACGCTCGAGACCGGCGCGACGCTGCGCGTGCCGCTGTTCGTCAACGTCGGCGATCGCGTCAAGGTGCAGACGGCGTCCGGCGACTACATGTCGCGCGCCTAGCACGCGGACCAGCGCGCTCCGCCCGCCCGCCGCACAGATGTCCCGACGATCCGACCAGCGCCGCGACGCGGTCTTCGCGCTCTACCAGGCCGAGCTCACCGGGCGCGAGCTCGAGGACGTCCTCGGCCGCGACGCGACGATGTTCACGCGCTCGCTCGCCTACGCCGCGCAGGACCGCGGCGAGGAGGCCGACGTCCTGATCGCTCGGCATGCCAAGGGCTGGGCGCTGGATCGCATCGCACCGCTCGAACGCGCCATCATGCGCGTCGCGCTGCTGGAGATGTGCCACCCCGATGCCGCGCCGGGCGACGCGCCGATTCCGCCCGAGGGGGCGATCGACGAAGCCGTCGAGCTGGCCAAGACCTACTCCGGCGCCGACGCCCCGGGCTTCGTCAACGGCATCCTCGCCGCCGTGCACCGCGAGATGGGCCAGAATCCGGCGACGCCATGAGCTTGCCCGACGACGCCACGCTCGACGATCTCGTCACGCGCCTCGAGCGCGCGGCCGAGCAGCTGCGCTCGGGCGATCTCAGCGCCGACGCCGCGGCCACGGTCGTCGAGGACTGCGCCTCGCTGGCGTCGCAGGCATCCGCCGAGCTCGAGCGGCGCGCCCGCGAGGCCGAGCGCGAGCCGCGACCGGGTCAGGACTCGC
The DNA here is from genome assembly GCA_963729125.1 of uncultured Actinomycetes bacterium. Taxonomy (GTDB): domain Bacteria; phylum Actinomycetota; class Thermoleophilia; order Solirubrobacterales; family Solirubrobacteraceae; genus CADCVQ01. The sequence continues at coordinate 141,949 of CAVSML010000006.1, read as the reverse complement.
TGCTGTAAGTGTCCCCGAGCGCGACGGACCACCCGAACTCCCGGGCGCCGATCACCGCCTGGCGGCGTCCTCGGACCCTCGATGTGGCAGGGCCACAGCTTCGGTCCTGCGTCCTTGCCGGCCGGCGCCGCCATCCCGGGCCTGCGGGCGCCCCGGCGCGCGACGGACCACTGGTGGATCGCCGGTGACCTACCCCGACGGGCTGCGCACGCAGATCGAGGCGTATCTCGAGACGCTCAGCTTCTCGGACGAGTCGCTGACCGCCAGGCTCGTCGAGGCGATGCGCTACAGCCTGCTCGCGGGCGGCAAGCGCATCCGCCCCGTGCTCGCGCTCGCGACGGCGCGGGCGATCGGCCGCGACGAGCGCGAGCTGCTGCCGTTCGCGGCGGCGCTCGAGCTCATCCACACCTACTCGCTGATCCATGACGACCTGCCGGCGATGGACGACGACTCGCTGCGGCGCGGTCGCCCGACCTGCCACGTCGTGTTCGGCGACGACGTCGCGATCCTCGCCGGCGACGGCCTCTACGCCGAGGCGTTCCGCCACGTCCTCACGCGCCAGCCGGGAGAGCCCGCGCACATCCTCGCCGCGGTCGCCGAGCTCGCCGCGGCGACGGCCGTCGACGGGATGGTCGGCGGGCAGTACCTCGACGTCGCCGGCGAGGGTCAGGTCGGCCCCGATGCCGCGCAGGCGCTGCGCCGCACGCACGAGCTGAAAACCGGAAGGCTGATCGGGGCGTCGGTAGAGTGCGTACTGCTTCTAGCGGGCATGAGTCCATCGACGACAACCCAGTACCGGGACTTCGCCGCAGAGCTCGGCGTCCTGTTTCAGATCGTCGACGACATCCTCGACGTGACGGGCACGGACGCGGCGCTGGGCAAGCCGCGCGGAAGCGACGAGCGCCAGGGCAAGCGCACCTACGTGACCGAGTTCGGGTTGGAGGGTGCACGCGAGCTCGCGCTGCGCTCGCACCGTGAGGCGCGCGCAGTCGCTCGCCGCCGCGGCGCCCGGACGGAGCACCCGAGCTCGAGCAGATCACCGACTTCATCGCCACCCGCAGCTCATGAGCCTTCTCGACCGCATCAACCGCCCGCAGGACCTGCACAGCCTCTCCGAGGAGGAGCTCGCGCGCGTCGCGCAGGAGATCCGCGAGGACATCATCGACACGGTCGGCGAGATCGGCGGGCACTTCGGCGCCAACCTCGGCACGTGCGAGCTGGCGGTCGCGCTGCACTCGCTGCTGGACTCCCCGCGCGACAAGATCCTCTGGGACGTCGGCCACCAGGCCTACCCGCACAAGATCCTCACCGGCCGGCGCAAGCAGCTCGCGACGATCCGCCAGTACGGCGGCCTGGCGCCGTTCTGCTCGATCGGCGAGTCCGAGCACGACATCATGGGCGCCGGCCACGCCTCGACGTCGATCGGCTACGCCGTCGGCCTCAAGGAGGGCATGAAGCACCTCGGCCGCGCCGAGCAGGGCAAGGTCGTCGCGGTCATCGGCGACGGCTCGATGACCGGCGGCGTCGCCTTCGAGGCGATCCACCAGGCCGGCGGCCAGGGGACGCCGATCGTCGTCGTGCTCAACGACAACGGCATGTCGATCGCGCCGAACGTCGGCGCGATGTCGCGCTACTTCAACCGCGTGCGCCTGAACCCGAAGCTGTGGCACACGCGCGAGTCAGTCGAGGGGCGCCTGTCGCGACCTGCCCGGCATCGGCCCGCACTTCGAGCGCTTCGGCCCGCAGTTCAAGGAGTCGATCAAGGCGTTCTGGGCGCCCGGCCTGCTGTGGGAGGAGCTCGGCTGGGCCTACGTCGGCGTCATCGACGGCCACGACGTGCGCGCGCTGCGCCGCGCGCTGCGCAGCGCGTTCGCCGCCGGTCGCCCGGTCGTCGTGCACGTCGCGACGGTCAAGGGCAAGGGCTTCGCGCCCGCCGAGGACGGCGGCCTGGAGGGCATGGAGCGCTGGCACGCCGCCAAGCCGAAGTCGATCGCCAACGGCATCGCCGCGCCCGCGCCGCCGCCGGCCGCCGACGCGCCCGACCCGCCGCCGCAGTACACCGCCGTCTTCGGCAACGCGCTCGTCGCCGAGTGCCACCGCGACCATCGCGTCGTCGGCATCACCGCCGCGATGAACTCCGGCACCGGCCTGAACATCCTCCAGAAGGCGATGCCCGAGCGCTACTTCGACGTCGGCATCGCCGAGCAGCAGGCGATCCTGTTCGCCGCCGGCCTCGCGCTGGAGGGCGTCAAGCCCGTCGCGGCGATCTACTCGACGTTCCTGCAGCGCGCCTTCGACCAGATCGTCCACGACGTCTGCCTGCAGAAGCTCAACGTCGTCTTCGCGCTGGACCGCGCCGGCCTCGTCGGCGACGACGGCCCGACGCACCACGGCGTCTTCGACATCGCCTACCTGCGCCCGCTGCCGCACATCGTGCTGATGGCCCCGCGCGACGAGGCGATGCTCGTGCACATGCTGCGCACCGCGCTGCTGCGACGACGGCCCGGTCGCGATCCGCTACCCGCGCGGCGCATCGAGCGCCGGCGTGCCGCTGCCGGCGATGCCCCAGCCGATCGAGATCGGCACCGGCGAGATCCTGCGCGAGGGCGACGGCAAGGTCGCGATCGTCGGCTACGGCAGCGGCGTCGGCGTCGGCCTGGACGCCGCCGGACCTGCTCGCCGAGCACGGCATCGAGGCGACCGTCGCCGACGCGCGCTTCGCCAAGCCGATCGACGCCGCGCTGATGGCGCAGCTGGCGGCCGAGCACGAGCTGCTCGTGACCGTCGAGGAGGGCGTGCTCGCCGGCGGCTTCGGCAGCGCCGTGTGGGAGACGCTCATCGACGCCGACATGCTCGACGCCAAGATCCTGCGCGTCGGCCTGCCCGACCGCTACGTCACGCACGGCACCCCGGCGTCGCTCTACGAGGAGGTCGGCTTCACCGCCCGCCCGCGTCGCCGAGCGCATCCTCGCGGCGGTCGCCGACCGGGCGATCGCCGGGGCATAGCGGCCTGAGGGCCCGCCGAGCGTCGCTTGCCGCCCTCGTGGTGGCAGCCCCGGCGATGCTCGCCGGTTGAGGGGGCCAGGCGCTGCAGCGCGTCCGCGTGCTGCAGGTGCAGCCGTCGCCGTTTCTCGCGCGCCAGGGCGACAGCGCCGGGCGCGCGGTCGCGCCGGTCGGCGCCTCGCTGGCGATCGCCGGCGAGGCCGAGGCGCCGCCGCCGGTGGGGGTGCCCGACATCGGCTCGGTCGCGGCCGCCACCACGACGACCACGTCCACGTGCGGATCGCCAACACGACGCGGCGATGAAACGGCCCGCTCGGGGAAGCGGGCCGTTTCGGGAGGAGAGACACCTTGCTGTGCGGCTATCGGTCTGCCGCGCGGCGGCTGTCTCGACGGGCCCTGGGAGTGGCCTGCTCGCCGCGCTCTGCAAATCTGGCGCGACGCCGGCGCGCGTTGGGTGATTGACGTCACACAGCGGCCGCCGGGTACGGTGCGTGGTCATGGCTCGCGTGCGCCTCGACACCCTGCTCGCCGAGCGGGGCCTGTTCTCGTCGCGCACGCGCGCGGCCGCGTCGGTGATGGCCGGCGAGGTGCGCTTCGGCGGCGGCGACGGCGCGCGCGCGCAGAAGCCCGGCCAGATGGTCGAGCGCGACATCGCGCTGAGCGTCGACGAGCGCCCGCGCTACGTCTCGCGCGGCGGCGTCAAGCTCGCCAACGCGCTCGAGACCCTTGGCCTTGACCCAGCGGGCCGGCGCTGCCTCGATGTCGGCGCGTCGACGGGCGGCTTCACCGACTGCCTGCTGCAGAGGGGCGCCGAGCACGTCGTCGCGCTCGACGTCGCCTACGGCGAGCTCGACTGGCGGCTGCGAAACGACGAGCGCGTGACGGTGCTCGAGCGCTCCAACGCGCGCTCGGTGACGCCCGCGCAGCTGCCCTACGCGCCCGACCTGATCGTCATCGACGTCTCGTTCATCTCGCTGGCGAAGATCCTGCCGGCGGTGCTGGCCTGCGCCGCGCCGAGCCACGACATCCTCGCGATGATCAAGCCGCAGTTCGAGGTCGGCCGCGGCAACGTCGGCAAGGGCGGCGTCGTGCGCGACCCCGGCGAGCGCCGCGGCGCGCTCGTCGCGGTCGCCGAGAGCGCGCGGGGGCTGGGCGAGTCGGTGCTCGGCTTCGCCTCCTCGGGCCTGCCGGGGCCCAAGGGCAACCTCGAGACCTTCGTCTGGCTGGCCGAGGTCGGGCGCGAAGGCGACCTCGACGACCTCGAGGCTGCCGCGCGGACGGTCGAGCCATGACGCCGCCGGTGCGCCAGGTCTCGGTGCTGACGCACGGCCGCCCGGGGCAGATCGCGGAGACGCTCGAGCTGCTGATGGCCGCCGCGCGCGCGGACGGCGTCGTGCTGCGCTTCGACTGCGAGGAGACGCGTCAAGCTCGGGTTGCGGGCCGGCCCCGGGATCGTCTGCGACGCCGAGCCGAGCGACGAGGTGCAGCTGTGCGTCGTGCTCGGCGGCGACGGCACGATCCTCAAGGGCCTGCGCGGCTACGCGCGCACGACGGTGCCGGTCTTCGCGGTGAACTTCGGCGAGGTCGGCTTCCTCGCGACGATCGACCCCGAGGACCTCGACGAGTTCGGCTTCGAGCGCGCCTTCCGGCTGCGACTTCGAGCAGATGCGTCTGCCGGCGATCTCGATCCGCACGCCGAACGGGCTGCTGACGGCGATCAACGACATCTCCTTTCAGCGCCTGGTCGGCGGGCGCGTCGCGCAGCTCGCCTACGGCGTGGAGGACGAGGAGGTCGGATCGGTGCGCTGCGACGGGCTCGTCATCTGCACCGCCGCCGGCTCGACGGGCTACAACCTCGCCAACGGCGGGCCGGTCATGGCATGGGGCGTGGAGGGCTTCGGCGTGTCGTTCATCGCTCCGCATTCGTTGACGGCGCGCGCGCTGGTCGTCGCGCCGGATGACGCGCTCAGCGTCTCCAACCGCGGCCGCGAGGCCGTCGACGTGTTCGTCGACGGGCGCCCGGCGTGTCAGATCGCGCCCGGCGACGAGCTCGTCGCCCGCTACGAGCCCGACGCGGCACTGCTCGCCCAGCTGACCGGGTTGGTCCTTCTACCGCCGCCTGCGCGCGAAGTTCGGACGCCTCTCCGCGTAACGGTCACAGCACGCGCGCGGCTTGCCGGTTCCGTCGGACGGCGCTGGTACACAGGGAGGCAATGCTCACCGAACTGCGCGTCGAGAACCTCCTGCTGATCGAGCGGGCCGAGCTGCGCCTGGCGCCGGGCCTGAACGTGCTGACGGGGGAGACCGGGGCGGGCAAGACCGTGCTCGCGCATGCGCTGGACCTGCTGCTCGGCGGCCGCGCGAAGCCGGGCATCGTGCGCCCCGGCGCCGCCGAGGCCTACGTCGAGGGGATCTTCGAGCTGCCGGGAGAGCTGCGCGACGAGCTCGGCGAGCGCCTGCCCGCCGACGCCGACGAGGTCGTGCTGGCACGGCGGATCGGCGCCGACGGGCGCACGCGTGCGCTCGTCAACGGCCGCTCGGCGACGCTCGCCGACCTGCGCGAGCTCGCCGAGCCGCTGATCACGTTCTACGGCCAGCACGAGCACCGCCGCCTGACGCTCGCCGGCGCCCAGCTGGAGATCCTCGACGGCTTCTGCGGCGAGGCGCAGCTCGCGCGCCGCGCGACGGTGGCCGCGGCATACGCGACCGCGCGCGAGGCGCGCGCGGCGCTGACCGAGCTGCGCGAGCTGGCGGGCGCGCGCGAGCGCGAGATCGACCTGCTGGACTTCGAGCTGGCGGAGATCGAGGCCGCCGAGCCCAGCGAGGACGAGGCGCTGGCGCTGCGTGCCGAGCGCGAGCGCCTGCGCCACGTCGAGGCGCTGCGCGCAGCGTCGCTGGGCGCCGCCGCGGCGGTCAGCGCCGACGAGGCGGGCATCGGCGCCGCTGCTCGCGGGGGCCGGCCGCGGAGCTGGCCTCGGTGGATGGCGTCGACCGCGCGCTCGACGCGCTGGCCGAGCGCTGGCAGGCGCTGATGATCGAGGCCGACGACCTCGCCGGCGAGCTGCGCGCCTACGGCGAGGCGCTCGACGCCGAGCCCGGGCGCCTGGAGGCCGTCGAGGAGCGCCTGGCGGTGCTCGACCGCCTCGAGCGCAAGCACGGCGGCTCGATCGCGGCCGTGCTCGCGCACGCGGCGAGCTGTCGCGAGCGCCGCGCCGAGCTCGCCGGCGCGGAGGTCGCGATGGAGGCGGCGACGGCGCGCCTCGGCGAGGCCGAGTCGCGGCTTGCGTCCGGCAGCGCCGCGCTGCGCAAGGCGCGCGCGGCGGCGGCGCCGAAGCTCGCCGCGGCCGTGCGCAGGCGCCTCGACGAGCTGGCGATGAAGGGCGCGTCGTTCGAGATCGAGCTGTCGGCTCGCGAGCCGGGTCCGGGCGGCGCCGACGCCGTCGAGTTCCTGATCGCGCCCAACCCGGGCGTGCCGGCGGGACCGCTGCGCGAGACGGCCTCCGGCGGCGAGCTGTCGCGCGTCATGCTCGCGCTGATGGGCGTGGCGGCGCGTCTCCAGCCGCGCGACGCTCGTCTTCGACGAGGTCGACGCCGGCATCGGCGGCCAGACCGCGCGCGCGGTCGGCGATCAGCTGCGCGGCGCTGGCGCACGAGCGCCAGGTGCTGTGCATCACGCACCTGCCGCAGATCGCCTCGCTGGCCACGCGCCACTTCTCGATCGCGAAGGACACCTCGTCGAGCCCGGCGCGCGCGACGGTCAGCCGGCTCGCCGACGAGGAGGTCGTCTCCGAGCTCGTGCGCATGCTCGGCGCCGACGACGTCGGCGACGGCGCGGCGCGCAGGCACGCCGAGGAGCTGCTGCGGGCGGCCTGAGCGGGCGGGTCAGCGCGCGCTCGGCGGGGGCGGCGGCGTGCCGCCTTTCGGCTTGAGGACGCCGGGCTCGGGCGCGCCGGTGTCCGCCTCGCGCTCGTCGCGTCGCGTCGCGACGTCGCCCGCGCCCTGCTCCGCCTCGTCCGCCTCGTCCGCCTCGCGGACCGCCGCCGCCTCCTCGGCGACCGGCTCGCTGCCCTGGCTCTTGTTGCCGACGCGGACGATCGCCCCGTTGGGCACGTGCCAGACGGTTCCGTCCTCGGCGCGCAGCCGCGTCGTGCGCAACGACACGGCCTCGACCATCCCGATCGTCTCGCCGTCCAGCTCGACGACGTCCCCGACGCCGAACTGGTCCTCGACGAGGATGAACATGCCCGACAGGAAGTCCTTGACGAGCGACTGCGAGCCGAAGCCCAGCGCGACCCCGACGACGCCGGCGCCCGCCAGCAGCGGCGCGACGTCGACGCCGATCTCGCTCAGCACCGCGAAGCACGCGAACAGCAGCACGACGAAGCCCGCGACGCTGTGCAGGACGCTGGACAGCGCGCTGATGCGCTGCTCGGCGCGCAGGTTCGTCGCCGCGGGCGCGACCACGCGACCCGGCACGCGGCGGCGCGCGGCGCCCATCCGCTCGCGCACGACGCCCGACGTCAGGCTGCTCAGCCCGCGGTCGATCGCGCGCCCGATCAGGCGGTGGGCGATCAGGGCGACGAGCGCGATCAGCGCGATCGCCAGCGGCTTGCCGATCAGGAAGTCGCCCCCCTCGGCGAGCGTGCGGTTCTCGGTGCGCTCGAGGATCTCCCGGCAGACGGCGCCCGGCTCGCGTCCGCAGGCGCGCGTGAGCTGGCGCGCAGTGATGTCTGCGAGCACGAGGAGCACGGCCCGCGACGCTAGCAGCCGCCGCACCCGGCGCGCCCGCGCTCTTCGTAAGCCGTTAACACCCCCTTCTAGACTGACCCGATGGCCGTCGCCGCTGGCAGAGAGATCGCTGGGCCGGCTCGGCTGGGCCGCCGGACCAAGCGCCTCGTCAAGGAGCTGCGTCCCGGCGCCGTCGCCGTGCTCGACCACAAGGACCTCGACCGCGTGTCCGCGGAGGACCTGATCGCGGCCGGCGTCGTCGCCGTGCTCAACTGCGGCCCGTCCTCGACGGGCGCCTATCCGAACATGGGCCCGCTGCTGCTCGTGCAGGCCGGCATCCACCTCGTCGACCTCCCCGACGACACGCTCTTCGGGCGCCTCTCCGACGGCGACCGGATCGTCGTCCGCGGCGGCGACGTGCTGCGCGGCAGCACGCTGCTGACCCAGGGCGAGGTGCAGGAGCCCGACGCGGTGCGCAGCGCCACCGACGAGCGGCGCCGCGAGATCGGCGACGCGCTCGAGGCCTTCGCGCAGAACACGATCGAGCACATGCTCGAGGAGCGCGAGCTGCTCTCGGGGCGCATCGAGCTGCCGCGCTTCGACACCGACTTCCGCGACCGCCCGGCGCTGATCGTCGTGCGCGGCGTCGACCACCAGCAGGACCTGCGCGCCCTGCGGCCCTACATCCGCGACATGAAGCCCGCGATCCTGGCCGTCGACGGCGGCGCCAACGCGCTGCTGGCGGAGGGCTTCAAGCCCGACATGATCGTCGGCGACATGGACTCGGCGACCGAGGCGACGCTGCGCTGCGGCGCCGAGCTCGTCGTGCACGCCTACCCCAACGGCAAGGCTCCGGGCCGCAGCCACCTCGAGGAGCTCGGCCTGCCGTTCAAGGTCGTCCCGGCGCCCGGCACGAGCCAGGACGTCGCGATGCTGATCGCCGCCGAGAAGGGCGCCGAGCTGATCGTCTCGGTCGGATCGCAGTTCAACCTCGTCGAGTTCCTCGACAAGAACCGCCGCGGGATGGCGTCGACGTTCCTCACCCGGCTGCGCCTCGGCGAGATCCTCGTCGACGCGAAGGGCGTCAGCCGCCTGTACCGTCCCCGCGCCGGAGCTGCGCCGCTGGTGGTCGTCGTGCTCGCCGGCCTGTTGTGCCTGCTGGCGATCGTGATGCTGACGCCGGCGCTGCGCGACGTCGCCGACCTGCTGTGGCTCAAGCTCGAGGTTCTGCTCGGGCTCGAGTAGACGATGCGAGCGTGACCCATCTTTGACTTCCGATACCACGCGCTGTCCTTGGCGGCGGTCTTCATCGCGCTCGCCGTAGGACTGCTGCTCGGCGTGACGATCGGCGACAAGGAGCTCGTCTCCTCGGCCCGCACGGACATCCGCAACTCGCTGCGAAACGACGTCCGCCGCGCCGACGGCGAACGCGACGAGGCCCGCACGCAGCTCACCGCCGAGCAGCGCTACGGCGCCAAGTCCTATCCGATCCTCACCGACGGGCGCCTGCGCGGCCGTCGGATCGGGCTCGTGATGCTCGGCGACAGCACGCTCAAGCCCGACGACGTGCGCGACTGGCTTGGCCCTTCCGGCGCATCGCTGTCGCTCGTCGCCCAGCTGCGCGACGACCTCGATCCGCAGGCGCTCGCCGAGCGCGCCCGCGGCACGCGCTACGCGGAGGTGGACGACGACTCCAAGCTGATCGGCCCGCTCGGCCGGCGCGTCGGCATCCAGCTCGTCGAGGGCGGGCGCCTCGTGGACCGCCTGCGCACGACGCTGCTGCAGACGATCAGCGGCGAGTTCGGCAGCCTCGACGGGGTGATCGTCATCCGGCCGTCCGCGCTGCCCAAGGGCGAGGCCGCCGCCGACCGCCTGCGCGCGCTGCAGGACGGCATCGCCCGCGGGCTCGCGCAGACCGGCGTCAAGGTCGTCGGGATCGAGCCGGCCGGCAGCGATCCGTCGCAGATCGGGTGGTATCGCGATCGCGAGCTGTCGACGGTCGACAACATCGACGAGACCGCGGGCCGCGCGGCGCTCGTCTTCGTGCTCGCCGGCGCCGACGGAGCCTTCGGGCGCCGCGACAGCGCGCAGGACCTGCTGCCGCCGGTCGTCGCCACGACCCCGCGCCGCCCGTGAGCGCGCCAACCGCCGTGCGCAGATTGCGGACATCGCGGCGCGCGGGCGACGTTTCGGTCCGCGAGCGGCGCTAGGTTCTCCGGGGTGCAGGCTCTGCCACTCGTCCTCTCGCTGCTCGTCGCCGTCGTCCTGACGCGCCAGTTTCGCTACCGCCTCGCGGAGGCCGGCTTCATGGGCGAGAACTACCGAGGCATGCGGCTGCCGGTGCCGATCGGGGCCGTGATCGTCCCCGCGGCGCTGATCGCGCTGATCCCGATCGCGCTGCTCGCGCGCCTGACGTCGGCCGACGTCTTCCCGGCCGATCTGTCGCTCGTGATCGCCTTCGTCCCCGGCGTGGCGCTGCTCGGGCTGATCGACGACGTGTTCTCCGGCGAGTCGCGCGGCTGGCGCGGGCACGCGAAGGCCGCGCTGTCGGGCGGCTTCTCGAGCGGCGTGCTGAAGGCCGCCGGGACGCTCGGGCTCGCGCTGCTGGTGGCCTCATCGCTGCCCGGCTCGGACTCGGAGTTCCTGCTCGCCGCGGCCGTGCTGGTGCTGGCCACCAACGCCTTCAACCTGCTCGACCTGCGCCCCGGCCGCTCGATCAAGACGCTCGTCGTCCTTGGCATCGTGCTGACGATCGCCACGGGGCTGACCGAGCCGCTGTGGGCGCTGGGCATCTTCCTCGGGCCGGCGCTCGTCGCCGGCTTCTACGACCTGCGCGAGAAGGCGATGCTCGGCGACTCGGGCTCGAACGTCATCGGCGCGCTCGCCGGCGTGTGGCTCGTGCTGACGCTCGACACCTCCGAGCAGGTCATCGCCCTCGTCGTCCTGGTCCTGATCAACCTCTACGGCGAGTTCCGCTCGATCTCGACCGTCATCGAGAAAGTGCCCGGATTGCGCCACCTAGACTCGCTGGGAAGGACCTCATGATGACGCCGAGAACCCCCAAGACCCGCTTCATCTTCATCACCGGTGGCGTCGTCTCCTCGCTGGGCAAGGGCATCGCCGCCGCGTCGATCGGGCGCCTGCTCGTGGCGCGCGGGCTGTCGGTCGGCCTGCAGAAGTTCGATCCGTACATCAACGTCGACCCCGGCACGATGTCGCCCTACCAGCACGGCGAGGTCTTCGTGACCGAGGACGGCGCGGAGACCGACCTCGACCTCGGCCACTACGAGCGCTACACGGACTCCAACACCTCGCGCGCCTCGAACGTCACCGCCGGCGGCATCTACAACTCGGTCATCCGCCGCGAGCGCCGCGGCGACTACCTCGGCGGCACCGTGCAGGTCGTCCCGCACATCACCGACGAGATCAAGCAGCGCGTGCAGCTGCTCGCCCAGACGCAGGACGTCGACGTCGTGATCACCGAGATCGGCGGCACCGTCGGCGACATCGAGTCGCTGCCGTTCCTCGAGGCGATCCGCCAGTTCCCCGTCGACGTCGGCCGCCGCGACTGCATGTTCATCCACCTCACGCTCGTGCCCTACATCGGCCACGCGGGCGAGCTGAAGACCAAGCCGACGCAGCACTCCGTCAACGAGCTGCGGCGGATCGGCATCCAGCCCGACATGCTGCTGTGCCGCTCGGAGTCTGAGCTTGGCACCGACATCCGCAAGAAGATCGCGCTGTTCGCCTCGCTGCCGATCGAGGCGGTGATCAGCGCCAAGGACGTCGACAACATCTACAAGGTGCCGCTGTGGTTCGAGGCCGAGGGCGTCGACGACCTCATCTGCGAGCACTTCGGCTTCGACCGCCCGCCGCCGGACCTGTCGGAGTGGGCGGAGATCACGCGCCGCGCCGCCGAGGCGACCGAGACCGTGCGGATCGCGCTCGTCGGCAAGTACGTCGCGCTGCAGGACGCCTACCTGTCGGTCTCCGAGGCGCTGCGCCACGCGGGCTTTCATCACGACTGCTCGATCGAGGTCGACTGGGTCGACTCCGAGTCGCTGGAGAACGACCAAGCGGCGCGCCAGCGCCTCGCCGGCGCCGACGGCATCCTGATCCCCGGCGGCTTCGGCGGTCGCGGCATCGAGGGCAAGATCTGCGCGGCGCGCGTCGCGCGCGAGCTGCGGATCCCGTATCTCGGCGTCTGCCTCGGCATGCAGATCGCGGTCATGGAGTTCGCCCGCCACCGCGCCGGCATGGACGGCGCCAACTCGACGGAGTTCGACCCCGAGACGCCGCATCCCGTGATCGACCTGCTGCCCGAGCAGAAGGAGGTCACCGACCTCGGCGGGACGATGCGCCTGGGCGCCGACCCGGTGAAGATCCACGCCGGCACGCGCGCCCGCGAGCTCTACGGCGAGGCGGTCATCTACGAGCGCCACCGCCATCGCTACGAGGTCAACCTGTTCCTGCGCAAGCGCCTGGAGGCCGCGGGCCTGGTCGTCAGCGGCACCTCCCCCGACGAGCGCCTCGTCGAGATGATCGAGCTCGACGACCACCCGTTCTACGTCGCGTCGCAGTTTCACCCCGAGTTCAAGTCGCGCCCCGAGCGCCCCGCGCCGCTGTTTCGCGACTTCGTCGGGGCGGCGCGCGAGCGCTCGCGCGAGCACGCCGGCGAGCCCGAGTTCCGGGCCTCGCGCACGTAGCGCTCAGCGCGCGAGCAGCGCCGCCACGTCGACCGCGGGAAGGTCCACGAGCGGCGTGACCCGGTCGCCGTGCACGAAGCTCTCGACGCTTGCGTACCCGTCGCCGCCGGGCGAGCGGTGGACGAGCACCTTGTCGTGGTCGACGTCGATGATCCAGTACTCCGCCACGCCGGCCGCGGCGTACTCGCCGATCTTCCCAGGTCGCGAGCGCGCGACGAGTACGCGACCTCGACGATCAGCAGGGCCTGCTCCGGCAGGCGATCGTGGGGGCCCGCCGGGATGACCATCAGGTCGGGCAAGCGGAAGCCGCCGTGGGGCGTGATGTGGGCGTCCTGCACGCGGACGGCGAACGTGCCGGTCGAAGGCGGCACGAAATGCTCGGTGAGGCGTTGCACAACGAGCGAGTGCCGTGGGCTCGGCGGGCTCATCTCGATCAGCACCCCGTGGACGAGCTCGACGCGCGTCTCGGCGGTGAGGATCCCGGCGGCATACATCGCCTGCACGTCCTCGAGCGAGAAGCGGTGGATGGGTGCGGCCTGCGACGCCACGATGTCACCAGGGTAGCTGGCGTGAAGGCTGTCCGGACGGTGCGGTCATGCCTTCACAGGCCCGACGGCGAGGAGGTTCGCCCCCTTCGGACCACGGCTCAGCGAGGGTCCACATGAGCGCCGTTCGCCGCGTGCCGCGGCCGGGTAGTCGCCCGGCCATGGACGGCGGCGAGAGCGACGACATCGAGGCCGAGATCGACGACGAGCGCGACCGGCCCGAGCCGCAGCCGCGCCCGCAGCACCTGGACGTCGAGGACGACAGCGACGCGACGTCGGCGACGCCGCCCGCGACGACGCCGCCGCTGCCCTCGGAGTGAGGCGGCGCGGCGCCCGTCAGACTGCAGGGCCATGCGCCCCGCGTCAGAGCTCGAGCGCCGCCGCCTGAACGAGACGTTCGCGCGCCTGTGCGCGATCGCGAGCCCGTTCGGCGCCGAGCGCGCCTGCGCCGAGGCCGTCGCGCGCGAGCTGCGCACGATCGGCGTCGACGTCGAGGAGGACGGGGCCGCCGCCGAGTCCGGCGCGCAGTGCGGCAACCTGCTGGCGCGGATCCCCGGCCGCGGCGAGCGCACGATCCTGCTGTGCGCGCACCTCGACACCGTCCCGCAGGCGGGCGCGATCGAGCCGGTCATCGACGACGGCGCCTGGGTCAGCGCCGGCGACACGATCCTCGGCGCCGACAACAAGGCCGCAGTCGCCGTGCTGCTGGAGATCGCTCGCCGCTGCGCCATCGAAGGTGCCCCGGTCGGCCTCGAGCTGCTGTTCACCGTCAGCGAGGAGAACGCGCTCGCCGGCGCCAAGGCGTTCGATGTCGCGACGCTGCGCAGCGCATGGGGCTACGTCTTCGACCACGCCTCGCCGATCGGCGAGATCATCGTCGCCTCGCCGACCTACTACCGCTTCGACGCCGCCTTCCGCGGCGCCGCCGCCCACGCGGGCATCCGCCCCGAGGACGGACGCAGCGCGATCGAAGCCGCCGCGCGCGCGATCGGCGCGATGGCGCTCGGGCGCATCGACGACGAGACGACCGCCAACGTCGGCACGATCGAGGGCGGCCAGCGCGGCGGCACGAACATCGTGCCCGAGCGCTGCAGGATCGTGGGCGAGGCGCGCTCGCTGGATCCCGCCAAGGCCGAGGCGGTCGTCACCGAGCTCATCCATCACATCCACGACGCCGCCAACACGCCGCGCTGCACGTGCGACGTCGACGTCACCACCCAGCGCCTGTTCGACGGCTACCGCCACGCGGCCAACGCGCCCGCGGTGCTGGCGGCCGAGCGCGCGCTGAGCACCCTCGGCTACGCCCCGGTGCGCCGCAGCACCGGCGGCGGCTCGGACGCCAACGCGCTCGAGGCGAAGGGCTTCGCATGCACGAACCTCGCCAACGGCACGGAGTACAACCACGAGTCGCGCGAGCGCGTCAGCGTCGCCGCGCTGGAGGGCATGCTCGACGTCACGCTCGCGCTGCTGGACGCATGCTGCGACTGAGGCGGGCCACGGTCCTCGTCGCCGGGCCGCCGACGCCGATGGAGCAGCGCCTGTCGATCCTCGTCGACGGCGCGCGCCGCTCGGCGATCGCCGACGTCGGCCTCGTCGGCGCCGCGCGGGAGGGCGACGAGCTGATCGTCAACGTCGAGGCGGTCGAGCTGCGCCTGGGCTCGGGGGGCTTCGACGTCGTGCACGTCAACCTCACGCGCGGCCTGGACGGCGAGGGCGCGCCGCGCGCGCACGTCATGAAGCTCAACTACACGAGCCTGCAGCACGCCGTCAGCCCCGTCGAGGAGGGCGACGCCGACGCGGCGCCCGACCCGCCGCGGCTGCCGATCGGCCGGCCGGCGGCGGTGCTCGCGCTGCACGGCCAGCTCGCGCCGCTGGCGTGGGCGTTCGCGCGCGCCCGGCCGCAGGCGCGCCTGGGCTACGTCCAGACCGCCGGCGGCGCGCTGCCCGGCGGGCACTCGTGCGTCGTGCGCGAGCTGCGCGACGACGGGCTGCTGGCGGGCCACCTGACGGCCGGGGCGTCGTTCGGCGGCGCCGACGGCGAGGCGATCACCACGGCGGCCGCGCTGCACCACGGCCTGACCGCGATGGGCTGGGATGCCGCCGTCGCCGGCCCGGGCCCCGGCATCCTGGGCTCGGGCTCGGCGCTCGGCCACGGCGGGCTGCAGGCGCTGGACTCCGCGCACACCGCGCTCGCCCTCGGCTGTCCGACGCTGCTCGTCGCGCGGATGTCCTCGACGGACCTGCGCGCGCGCCACCGCGGCCTCAGCCACCACACGCGCACGGTCCTCGACCTGCTGCTGGCGCCCGTGACCGTGGCCGTGCCCGCGGGCGAGCAGGAGCCGGCCGAGCCCGCCCGCCACGAGTGGCGCGTCCGCGAGGCCGACCTCGACGCCTACCTGCAGACGACGCTGCCGTCGCGCTCGATGGGCCGCGAGGACCCGCTGTTCTTCGCATCGTCGATCGCCGCCGGTACGGTCCTCGCCGAGATGGCCGAGATCGCGACCCCCGCTTGACCGACAAGCGCATCGAGCCGATGGGCGGCGAGACCGTCTTCGAGGGCTCGCAGTTCACCGTCCGCGTCGAGCGCTTTCGCCACGACGACGGCGAGGTCGTCGAGCGCGAGGTCGTCCACCGCGCCGATGCCGCGGCGATCGTCGCCTACGACGACGAGCACGTCTGGCTCGTGCGCCAGCCGCGCGAGGCGGTCGGCCACCACACGCTCGAGCTGCCCGCCGGCAAGCTCGACGTCGAGGGCGAGTCGGCGCTGCAGACGGCCAAGCGCGAGCTCGCCGAGGAGATCGGCCGCGAGGCCGAGCGCTGGGAGGCGATCCTGTCCTGCCACTCCTCGATCGGCTACACCGACGAGCGCGTGCACCTCTTCGCCGCGACCGGACTGCACGACTCAGGCGTCGAGGCCGACCCGGGCGAGCGCATCGAGATCGTCGCCTGGCCGCTCGAGGACCTCGACGGCGCGCTCGCCGCGACGACCGACGCCAAGACGCTGCTCGGCCTGCAGTGGCTGCGCGAGCGGCGCTGAGCGCTCAGCCGGCGGCGACGGCGACGAGCACGACGACGAGCACGAACCCCACCAGCATGCCCGCGCCGATCGCGTACCTGCGCCACTGCGAGCGCCAGAAGTCCGGCTTCGCGCGATCGCGCGAGTGATGGCCCTCGGGCGGCGTGCCGACCCAGTCGTCGTCGTCTCTCATCGGCGGCAGTCTGCCGCATGGCCCCTTGCACCGCAAAGGTGCGCGCGCCGGCGGCGGCGAAGACCGCCACCGTGGCCGTCACGCACACCCTGCGCCCGTTCGAGCACCACGTGCTCGACTTCCTCGCCTACCTCGAGTTCGAGCGCGGGCTGTCGCGCAACACGCTCGAGGCCTACCGCTCGGACCTGCTGCAGTTCGGGCACTTCCTGGCTCGCCGGGAGCTCGAGGTCACCGCGCTGCAGCACGCCGAGCTGGCGTGCTTTCTCTCTGAGCTGGCGGCCGGCGGACCCGAGCGCCCGCCCGTCGCGCCGGCCACGATCCAGCGCAAGGCCGCATGCCTGCGCTCGTTCTATCGCCACCTGCGCCGCGAGGAGATCATCTCCCACGACCCGACCGCCGAGCTGCGCGCGCCGCGCAAGAACCTCAAGCTGCCGCAGGTCTTGAGCCGCGACGAGGTCGCGGCGCTGCTCGCCGCGCCGCGCGGCGACGACCCGGCCGCCCTGCGCGACCGCGCGATGCTCGAGCTGATGTACGCCTGCGGGCTGCGCGCGAGCGAGGCCGTCGACCTCACCGTCGGCGCCATCGACCTGCGTGCCGGCGTCCTGCGCGCGCGCGGCAAGGGCTCCAAGGAGCGCCTGATCCCGGTCGGACGCGAGGCCGTCGCGGCGGCGCGCACGTACCTCGAGCACGGGCGCCCGAAGCTCGTCGGCGTGCGCGAGGAGCGCCACCTGTTCGTCAACCACCGCGGCGGGGGGCTGACCCGCCAAGGGCTCTACAAGATCGTCCAGCGCCATGCGCGCGCGGCCGGCCTGGAGGGCAAGATGAGCCCGCACACGCTGCGCCACACCTTCGCCACGCACCTGCTCGCGGGCGGCTGCGACCTGCGATCGCTGCAGGAGATGCTCGGCCACGCCGACGTCGCGACGACGCAGATCTACACGCACCTGTCCGCCGACCGGCTCAAGGACGTCTACTTCAAGGCGCATCCGCGCGCCCACGCCGGGCCCGCGCCGAACCCCTGAGACACATCCGCGGCCCGACCCGCCTTGCGTGATCGGCCAGCCCGGACAGGCGGGGGCTACCCGGCCGCGACCTGCTTGCCGATCTGCTCCCCCCGATGCCCCGCGGGCCGTATCCCGTGAACTGCACGGACAGGTAGCCGCCACGGCGGGCGTCGGCAGGTAGGGCTTGGCGCAGCGACCAGCGGCCGTCGGCGATGCGCGCGCGGCCGTTCCACTCGCCGGGGCCCGTAGCGGTGTCGAACTCCATGTGCAGGCGCACGACGCCTCGCGCGCGCTTGGAGATGTTGCCGGAGGCGCTCAGCACGACGCCCGCCAGCGACAGGGTGCGGCGGCGCAGGTCGGCCCTGGCGCTCGCGGCGCGCAGTCGAGCCTCGGCCGGCCGCACGCCCTCGCCGCCCGCGTAGCGGAGGGTGACGATGCCCGATCGCGCGCCACGCTGTGCGCTCGAGAGCCGCCGGTCGAAGTCGATGCGCCCGCGCCGCACGGTGCTCGCAAAACGCGTCGTGGCGCCCCGCGCCGTGAACGTGACGGTCAGCCTGCGGCCGTCCGCTCGCCGCGTGATCTCGGCCAGCACGTGCAAGGCGCCGCGTGTCACCCGAGCCCCGCTCACGCGCAGCTTGGCGGGGACCGCCGGCGGCGTTGTCGGGTCGGCGCGACCCTGGAACTGGGGCTCCAAGCCGTGGACCGCACCGGGCTGTGGCGGCAGGATCCCGAACATGTGAACCCACTGTGCGCCGTAGGGCCCACCCACCGCGCTGCCGGCGCCCATCGTCTGAAAGCCCAATCCGAGGATGTTGGCCTTGTGGCCGGGGCTGTCCATCCATGCCTGCACGGTGGTCGCGGCCGTCAACCGGCCCGCGGAGATGTTCTCGCCCAGCGCCAGCGCGTACCCGGCTGCGTCGGCGCGGCAGACGAAGCTGCATCCGTCCGGATTGGTGTGCGAGAAGTAGTTTCGCCTGACCTCGTCGTCGGCGTGCCCCTGCGCGGCCGCGCCGAGTCGGGCGTCGCCATAGACCGGCGCGATCCCGCGCGACACCCGTTCGAAGTTCGCCAGGCAGATCGATGCAAGCACGATCTGCGCGCGATACCGGGCCGACAACCGCGTCGATCGATAGGCGCAGGTCGGCTCGGAACCGATCGAGGGCAGGCTCACCGGTGGCGGTGCCGGGCCCGTCGTGAAGGTGATGTCGACTCCGTAGGTCGAGCCATCGCCGTTGTAGGCGAGCAGACGGGCGTGGTAGGTCGTCAGCGCCGCCAGGCCTCTCACCACTGCGCTGACCGCCTGCGCCGTCGTGCCGGAGCCGGCCGTGGCGAGGGGTGTCGCCGACCCGTAGCTCGTCGTCGTTCCGTAGTCGAAGTAGTAGGTCGTCGGTCTGGCGTTGGGGTTGACCGAGCCGTTGAGCGTCACCGTCGTCCCGGCGACTGCGGCGGGTCCCGTGGCCACGACCGGCGGCCGCGGAGGCGCCGCCGTCGTGAAGCTGATGTCGGAGGCGTTGCTGGTGCCATCGCTGTTGCTGGCCACCAGGCGGGCGTGATAGAGGGTGGCGGGCGTCAGGCCGCTCACGATGATGGAGACCGCCCGCGCGACCGTGCCCGATCCCGCGTCGGTTGGGGCGGTCGACGAGCCGTAGGCCGTCGTGGTCCCGTACTCGAAGCGATAGGTCGTCGCCTTGCCGGCGGGGTTGACCGAGCCGTTGAGCACCGCGATCGTCTGGGCGATGGCGGTCGCCGGGCCGGTGCTGACCGACGGTTGCGCCGCTGCTGCATCCGCGGGCATCAGCATGACGGCGAACGTCAGCGACGCCAGTGCGACGAGGCCGAGCGTCGCGCATCGCGCCAGGCGTTCGTGCATCGCGGCCGACGAACGTGATGGCAACGGCATCCGTGCCCCGCTTCTCGTTGATGGTGAACCGCCTCGTCACGGTAGGGCAGCCGCGCCCCTCCAGAACCCTATCGGGCGGTGCGTCGAAAACCTCGACCCACGAAGCGCGCGCGACTTCAAGGCGCATCCGCGCCCACGCCGGGCCCGCGCCGAACTCCTGAGACAATCCGGCGCGTGCGCCTCGCCCTGATCAGCGTCGTCGCGGCCGTCGCGCTGGCCGGCTGCGGCAACGACCGCACCCCTCCGCCGGACACCGGCCGGATCCCGCCGCCGGACGGCTTTCGCGACCTGAAGTACCCCTCGGCGGGCATCACGCTGCGCGCGCCGGCCAACTGGCGCGAGATCCAGGGCGGCGGCGACCAGGTCGCGACGATCGCGATCGGCGACGCGCAGATCGCGATCTGGCGCTACCGGCGCACGGAGCCGCTGCCGGTCGACCGCGCGCAGCTCGAGGCCGCGCGCCAGGCGCTCGTCGCGCAGGTGCGCTCGCGCGACGCGACGTTCAAGCTCGCCTCGTCGCGGCTGGTGGTCAAGCCCGGTACGCGCGCGGTCGAGCTGATCGGCAACGCCACGAACCAGGGCGAGCGGCGCACGGTGCGCTCGCTGCACGCCTACGGGCGCGGCTACGAGGTCGTGGTCGACGCCTTCGCCCCACCGCCGGACTTCGCGCGCGTCGACAAGGAGACGTTCGGCCCGGTCACGCGCTCGCTGAGGCTGATCCCCCGCTCGTAGTGCCCGAGCTGCCCGAGGTCGAGACGATTCGCCGGCGGCTGGCGCCGCTGGTCGAGGGCCGCATGCTGCGCGCGCTGGAGATCCGCGATCCGCGCTGGTGTGAGCCGCGTGCGGCGCAGGAGCTGCGCGATGCGCTCGAGGGCCGGGCGATCGAGCGCCTGTCGCGGCGCGGCAAGTACCTGATCTGGGAGGCGCAGGACGAGGTCTTCCTGCTCATGCACCTGCGCATGACCGGCACGCTGCTCTACGACGCGCCGGCCGACGCACGCTACGTGCGCGTGCGCTTCGAGCTCTCGGATGGCCACGTCGTGAGCTTCTGCGACCCGCGGCGCTTCGGCACCGGCCAGCTCGTCCTCGGCGCCCCGGCGCTCGACGAGTTCCTCGGCGCGCGGCTGGGCGTCGAGCCGCTCGGGCCGGAGTTCACCACCGAGCACCTGTACCTGCAGACGCGCAACCGGCGCGCGCCGATCAAGGCCGTCCTGCTCGACCAGCGGCGCATCGCCGGCGTCGGCAACATCTATGCCAACGAGGCGCTGTTCCGGGCCGCCATCCACCCGCTGCGCGAGGCGCGCCGGCTCACGCGGCGCCAGGTCGGCGCCCTGCGCGACGCGGTCGTCGCGTCGCTCGAAGCGGGCATCGACGCGGGCGGGGCCACGATCGACGACTTCCGCCATCCCGACGGCGTCAGCGGCGCCTTCCAGCACGAGTTCCTCGTGCACGACCGCAGCGGCGAGCCGTGCGAGGCCTGCGGGCGCGAGATCGTGAAGTTCCTCGCCGCCGGACGCGGCACCTATGCGTGCGAGCGCTGCCAGCCGCGCCCGCGGCGCCGGCTCGCGGCTACGCCGTGACGAGCTCTGAGAGCCAGCCGGAGGCGTCGGCCTCCGCGGTCTCCTGATAGCCGCCGACGAGCGTCTCGCCGACGAAGACCTGGGGGAGGGTCATCATCCCCGAGCGCTTGGCGAGATCGACGAACGCCTCCGGGTCACGGCCGACGTTGACCTCGCGGTAGGCGATCTTGCGCGCGGCGAGCAGCATCTTCACGCGCGTGCAGTAGCCGCACGGGTTCGTGGTGTAGACGACGACCTCGCTCATGCTGAGCGAAGATTAGCGTCAGTCGACGAGCAGATCGTCGAGCATGCCGGCCTGGTCGGCGACGACGATCTCCTCGTAGCCGCCCAGCAGCACGCTGCCGACGAACACCTGCGGCAGCGTCTGCATGCCGGTGCGAGCTTTCAGCTCCTCGTGGGCCTGGGAGTCCTCCTCGACGATCACGTGCTCGTAGGGGATGTCGCGCTTCTCGAGCAGCTTCTGGACCGACCAGCAGGTCGTGCACAGCTCGGCGTCGTAGACGGTGACCTTCCTCATGACCGCACCTCAGTCCACCAGCAGGTCGTCGAGCATGCCGGAGCTCGCCGCGGCCATCGTCTCGGTGCCGCCGCCGATCAGGATCGCCCCGATGTAGACCTGGGGCAGGCTCATCATCCCGCTGCGCGCCGCGAGCTCCTCGAGCTCCGGCGAGTCGCGCTGGACGACGACCTCCTCGTAGGGAATCTCGCGCGCGGAGAGCATGTTCTTGACCTGGTCGCAGGACTGGCAGACCTCGGTGCTGTAGACGGTGACCTTGCGCACGATCAGTCCTCGACGAGGTCGAAGAGCATGCCGTTGGCCGCGGCCGCCTGCACCTCGTTGAAGCTGCCGAGGGGGACGTAGCCGACGAACGCCTGCGGCAGCTTCATCGAGCCGGTCCGCTCGCCGAGCTCGTGATGCTCGGGCGAGTCGAGCGCGACGTTGGTCTCCTCGTAGGGGATGTCGTTCGCCTCGAGCAGTGACTTGAGCTGCGCGCTGAAGCCGCAGCCCTCCTTGGTGTAGACCTTGACCGTTCTCATGTCCGCGAAAGTCTAATGCCGCCATGCCCGGCTCCCTGAAGACCGAAGCCGTGGTCCTGCGCTCGATGCGCTACGGCGAGGCCGACCGCATCCTGCATCTGTACACGCCCCACCGCGGGCGCTCGAGCGCGATCGCAAAGGGCGTGCGGCGCACGCGCAGCCGCTTCGGCGGGCGCCTGGAACCCTATTTTCGCCTGCATATGGTGCTGCACGAGGGTCGCAGCGACCTCATGACGGTGACCAGCGCGCAGACGATCTGCGGTCATCCGCGCCTGCGCGAGGACGCCGCCGCGCTCGACAGCGCCGCGCGCGCGTGCGACGCGGTGTCGCGCGTGTTCGCGACGCCGGACCCGCATCCTGGCGTCTTCGCGCTGCTCTGCAACGAGCTCGCGCTGCTCGACGCCGGGGTGGCCGGGGCCCGATCTCATGCCACGCACGCCAACCAGCTCGCGTTCCGGCTGAAGCTGCTGCTCGCCGCGGGGCTCGCGCCGCAGCTGGCGGCCTGCGCCTCGTGCGGCGAGACGGACGGCCTGCGGGCGTTCTCGGGCGCCGCCGGCGGCATCGTGTGCAGCGCCTGCGAGGCGTCGGGGTTCGCGCTCGCCGAAGAGGCGCACGCCTTCATGACGGGCGCCCTCGGCGCGCCGTTGGCCGACGCGCCCGCCGCCGGCGAGGTGGCGCTGCGCCAAGCCGACCGCGCGATCTCCGAGACGCTCGAGCACCACGCAAACGTTCGACTGCGCCCCGCGCTTCCCGGATAGGATCGGGGCCGTGAGCATCGCCACGGTGAAGTGGGTCTACGACTTCGCCGAGGGCTCGCGCGAGATGCGAGATCTGCTCGGCGGCAAGGGCGCGAACGTCGCGGAGATGACGCGGATCCTCGGACCCGACCGGGTGCCCTCCGGCTTCACCATCACGACCGAGGCCTGCGTCGTCTACATGCAGTCGCATCGTGAGCTGCCCGACGGCCTCGACGCGCAGGTCGACGAGGCGCTGGAGCGCCTGGAGTCGGCCGCCTGCAAGACGCTCGGAGACCCCGACGACCCGCTGCTGGTCTCCGTGCGCTCGGGCGCACGCGAGTCGATGCCGGGCATGCTCGACACGGTCCTCAACCTCGGCCTCAACGATCGGTCCGTCGACGGGCTCGCCGCGCGCACCGGCAACGAGCGCTTCGCGTGGGACAGCTACAGGCGATTCGTGCAGATGTTCGGCAACGTCGTGCGCGACATCGCGGGCGAGCGCTTCGAGCGCGAGATCGCCGCCGCCAAGCAGCGTGCAGGCGTCAGGCTGGACACCGAGCTCGGCGTCGAGGATCTGCGCGGCCTGCAGGCGGCGTTCGCCGCGATCTTCTCCGAACAGACCGGCGAGCAGTTCCCGCAGGACCCGCGCGAGCAGCTCGCGCAGGCGATCCGCGCGGTCTTCGACTCCTGGCAGGGCGCGCGCGCGATCGAGTACCGGCGCATCGCTCGCATCCCCGACGAGTGGGGCACCGCGGTCAACGTCCAGCAGATGGTCTTCGGCAACAAGGGCGACACCTCGGGCTCCGGCGTGGCGTTCAGCCGCGACGAGGTCACCGGCGAGCCCGAGCCGTCGGGCGACTTCCTCGTCAACGCCCAGGGCGAGGACGTGGTCTCGGGAGTGCGCAACACCCAGGACATCGCCGAGCTGCGTGACGTCATGCCCGAGGCGCACGCCGAGCTGATGGAGATCCTGCGCGCGCTGGAGGCGCACTACAAGGACATGCAGGACACGGAGTTCACGATCGAGGAAGGGCGCCTGTACATGCTGCAGACGCGCAACGCCAAGCGCCCCGCCCAGGCCGGGGTGCGCTTCGCCTGCGACGCCGTCGCAGAAAAGCTGCTGACGCGCGCGGAGGCGATCGCCACGATCGACTGCGACAAGCTCGACGCGCTGCTTCACCCGACCTTCGACCCGGGCGTCGAGTACGCCGTCCTCGCGCACGGCGTGGCGGCGTCGCCTGGCGCGGCCAAGGGTGAGATCGTCTTCACCGCGCCCGACGCCGTGGCGGCTGCGGCGGACGGTCGTCACGTGATCCTCGTGCGTCCGTTCACCGAGGCCGAGGACGTCGCCGGGTTCTTCGCCGCGCAGGGCATCCTCACCGCAGAGGGCGGCAAGGCGAGTCATGCCGCGCTCGTCGCTCGCGGCATGGGCCGCCCCGCCGTCACCGGTGCGAGTGACCTTGAGATCAATCTCAAGGAGCACACCGTCCACGTTGGTGACACGGTGTTATGTGAAGGTGACATGATCGCCATCGACGGCACCACCGGCAACATCACGATCGACGACGTCCCGCTGGTCGAGCCGACGATGACCGAGCACTTCGAGCAGGTGCTCGCGTGGTGTGACGAGCTGCGCACGCTCGGCGTGCGCGCCAACGCCGACACGCCAGAGGACGCCCGCAAGGCGCGGGCGTTCGGCGCCGAGGGGATCGGCCTGTGTCGAACGGAGCACATGTTCATGGCCGCCGACCGCCAGCCGAAGATGCGCGAGATGATCCTGTCGGAGACGGTCGAGGACCGCCGTGCGGCGCTGGACGAACTGCTGCCGCTGCAGCAGGCGGACTTCGACGAGGTCTTCGAGGCGATGGACGGGCTGCCGGTCACGGTCCGGCTGCTCGACCCGCCGCTGCACGAGTTCCTGCCGCCGGACGAGGAGGACCCCAGAGCTCACGCTCTACGTGAGGTCAACCCTATGCTCGGGACGCGCGGATGCCGGCTGGCGATCCTGCACCCCGAGATCTATGAGATGCAGGTGCGCGCGATCATGCGCGCGGCGCGGGCGGTCAAGGAGCGCCTCGGCCACGTTCCGCTGCTCGAGGTCATGATCCCGCTGATCGACTACGAGCGCGAGCTCGAGATCCTGCGCGAGCTCGTTCACACGACCGCCGCGGAGGAGGAGATGGTCCATCACGAGGACTACCTCGTCGGCACGATGATCGAGCTGCCGCGCGCGTGCTTTCTCGCGGACACGATCGCCGAGCAGGCGGACTTCTTCTCCTTCGGGACCAACGACCTCACGCAGACCGCGCTCGGTTTCAGCCGCGACGACATCGAGGGAAAGATCCTCGCGCGCTACATCGAGATGAAGATCTTCGACCGCTCGCCGTTCGAGACGCTCGACACCCCGGGTGTCGGCCAGCTCGTGCGGATGGGCGCCTGGCTGGGGCGAAAGACCAAGCCGGGGCTGAAGCTCGGCGTCTGCGGCGAGCACGGCGGCGACCCCGACTCGATCGACTTCTTCCACCGCTCGGGCATCGACTACGTGTCGTGCTCGCCGTTTCGCGTGCCGGTGGCCCGCGTGGCCGCCGCCCAGGCGGCGATCCGCGGCTGAGACGCGGCGGCGCCGGACGCCGCCCGCAGGCCGCGGGAAAGGATCTGGCCTCCGGCGTCGAATGGACTCATGCCCGGGCGTCTGCCTGGACTATCTGGCGTGTTCGCCGCGGATCACCGATCTGGCGAGACGGTCGGACCGCCGAGGGGAGAAGCTTCATGGGCGCACCTGAACGCCGTTCGCCGACCCACGGCCGCCGCCGAAGCGGGAGCCTGCCGGCTGCTTGGGCATTGAGCGCCGCGCTGCTGCTTGGTGGCGCGTCGCCGGCCGGCGCCCAGGTTCAGGGCGGAACCGGCTTCAACGCGATCCCGCAGTTCCCCGCGCAGGTGGAAGCCGGACAGACGGACGTCGCCGTCTCGCTGCTGCTCGAGAACCGGTCGACGGGCGAGTACCTCGGCGACAGCTTCCGCGTCAACGCCATAACGCTGGTGCCGAGTTGCGGCTCGAAGCTGCTCAGCGAGGATTGTCCTGCGGGCTCACGCGACCCGAACGTGCTGGTCCCCAGCACGGCCGGCGCGGACGTCTCTCCCACCGGCAGAGGCGCTGCGGGAACCGCATGCGCCGGTCGCAGCTTCTCGATCACGCTGATCGACCCGTCCCAGGGCAAGTATCAGTTCAGCCCGAGCTCGAGCTTCGCGCTCGGTCCGCGCGATACCCCGGGCGCGGCGTGCCACATCGATTTCACGATCGACGTTCTCAAGTCGCCGACGATCGACTCGGACCCGGCACAGGACGTGCCGGGTCTGGTCCAGACCGATCAGAAGGGCGCCATCAAGGGCGTCGACATCACCCCGGGCCTGCGCGCGGGGCAACTGGCAGACGGCGCCGGCACCGATGAGACGACCGTCCATCCTCTGCCGCCCCCTCCGGTGGTGACACCGGCTGGCTCCGCCGCGCCGGGCGCGCCTCCGGAGGCAGGTGCCGGCCCCGGGGCCAGGGTCTGCGTGCCGCCGCCTGCCGGAGGCTCCAGCCCGACGGGGCCCGCGCCCGGCGGCAGCGAGTACTGCGCCCGCGGGACCGCCGCCATCCGAGCTCCGGCCCGCTG
Organism: uncultured Actinomycetes bacterium; assembly: GCA_963729125.1. Taxonomy (GTDB): domain Bacteria; phylum Actinomycetota; class Thermoleophilia; order Solirubrobacterales; family Solirubrobacteraceae; genus CADCVQ01. Next base: position 115,843 of record CAVSML010000006.1, on the reverse strand, counting down.
TGTCGGCTCGACATTTCGCGTGACGGTTCGCGGCGTGCAGGTCGCGCGCGTGGTGTTCGAGGTCGACGGAAAGGTCAAGCGCACCTTGACGAAGCCCAACTCGGGCACCGTCTACGTCCTGACGATCGACCCGCGCAAGCTGCAGCGCGGGGCCCATCGCGTCATCGCGAGGACGACCTTCAGCAAGCAGAGCGCGACCAGGGCACGGACGCTGCGGGTCGTCTTCACGCGCTGCTCGCGCGCGGGCCAGGGCGCCCTGCCGGCGTTCACCGGATAGCGAGCCGCGTGTTCGAGCTTGCTCGCGCATGTGTCCCTGCGGATGCGCGAGGCAGCGTGCAGCGGTTGCAAAGATCGCCCCGCTCCCGTAGAACATCCGGCCAGCACGTCCAACGAACGGGTTTAGCATGCGGTGATCGCGGCGAATGCTCGGATAGCCAGGCATGGATCGCTGGGGGCCTTTTATGAAGGGGGTAGGGATGGGATCGCGTAAGTACCAGCGCCGCCTGGCGCCGGTTTTCGTTGGTGCAGTCATCTGCGCCGTGGCTGCGCTGGGAAGCGCCTCGACAGCCTGGGCCGGACCGGCGTTCGGCGTCGCTTCGAACGTCCCGCCGACCGTCACGGTCGGCGACCCCGCGAGTGCGGGGGTCGTCAGCGTCCGCAACGTCTCCACCTCGGAGGTCGGCGAGGTCGGTTTTGAGACCGACAGCTACCGGCTGAACTTCTTCACGGTCGTCCTGAGCTGCGGCTCGCAGGCCGTGGGCGCCGACTGCCCCTTGGGCTTCCGGGATCCCGGCGTGCTCGTCCCGACCCCCGGGGGCGTCTTCGTCGGTCGCGGCGCCGTCGGCGCCACCCCGGCCACCGCCTGCGCCGGCGTGCAGTTCGCGGTCACCGTCGAGGATGCCGCGCAGGGCAAGTATCGCTTCACCCCCTTGACGCAGGTCATCCTCGGTGCGGCGGAGGGCGGCGTTCCGGGCCAGGATCGCTGCACCCTCGACTACACCTTCGGCGTGCAGCGGATGGCCACCCTGGACTCCGACCCGCTCGAGGCCGGGGTGCAGACCGATCAGAAGGCGTTCGCCAGCTTGGTCGACATCACCCAAGGGCCGAACTTCAACGAGAACGGCAGCGGCACGGGCACCTCCGAGACGCGGATTCTTCAGGCTCCGATCGGGATCAGGACGCAGGTCAACCCGGCCACGATCGTGATCGGCGGCTCGTTCAACGACACCGCGATCCTGTCCCCGCCGGCCGGCGGCCCGCCACCGACCGGCACGGTGCGCTTCGACGTGTACGGACCGGGTGACGCCAACTGCGCCGGGCCGATCACGTTCACTTCCACCAACCCGCTCAACGCGGGCGGCACGACCGCCACGTCGAACACGTTCACGCCGACCCAGGTCGGCACCTATCAGGTGATCGCGACCTACAGCGGTGACGCGAGCTACCTGCCGGCGGAGGGCGAGTGCAACGAGGCCACGGAGATCGTGGTGGTGACGGCGACAGCGCCGCCCCCGCCGCCGCCGCCACCGCCACCACCGCCGCCGCCGCCGCCGCCACCGCCGCCACCGCCACCGCCGCCTGCTAGGTCAGAGGTGTGCGTGCCGCCGCCGGGCCCGGCGCCCGCCGGTCAGGAGCTGTGCGCTCGTGGCACCGCTGCCATCCGCGGACCCGTCCGCACCGCCTCCGGCTGTCAGGGCAGGCCGTTCAACGTGATCGTCAACGGCCGCCAGATCCAGCGCGTGATCTTCTCGCTGGACGGCAGGGTCGTGCGCACGCTGACCGTGCCCAACAGCGGAAGCCGCTACAAGTTCGCCGTCAACCCGGCGCGGCTTGGCGGCGGGACGCATCGCGTGCTCGCGCGGACGATCTTCCGCTCGCAGAGCGGAACCCGGGCCAGGACGCTGCGGGTGACGTTCACCAAGTGCGCCCGCAGGGCGGTGTCGCCTTCGACGCCGGCGTTCACCGGGTAGTCCCCACCGGCATGTAGGAGCATCTCGCGCGGGCCTCGGCCCGCGCGAGGTCGTGACGGCCCGGAGGCCGTCCGGATGCCAGTGCAAACGCGCGGAGGACCCGCCCGAATGCGCGCGATTGGAGCGCTTTCGCGTCAACACCTTTCGCAATACCTACCAATGCTCTAGGATCGCTGCGTTAGGCAACGTCACGGAGAGACCGCGCCCGGACCCCGAGAGGTCGTCTGGGTTGCCTCGAGGGGAGCAGCAAGATGATCGGAAGCATGTCGCAGAACCCGGTACGCCGCGTGGGGGCGGCCTTCATCGGCGCGTTCGCGCTGTTCGCGCTCCTATTGCTCACAGGCGCCTCGACGGCCTCGGCCGGACCTGCGTTCGGCGTGGCGTCGAACGTTCCACCGAATGTCGTGGTCGGCCAGACCGCGCGGCCCGCGGTCGTCAGCGTCCGCAACGTCTCGAACTCGGATCTCGGCGAGGTCGGTTTTGAGACCGACAGCTACCGGCTGAACTTCTTCACGGTCGTCCTGAGCTGCGGCTCGCAGGCCGAGGGCGCCGACTGCCCCTTGGGCTTCCGGGATCCCGGCGTGCTCGTCCCGACCCCCGGGGGCGTCTTCGTCGGTCGCGGCGCCGTCGGCGCCACACCGGCCACCGCCTGCGCCGGCGTGCAGTTCGCGGTCACCGTCGAGGACGCCGCCCAGGGCAAGTATCGCTTCACCCCCTTGACGCAGGTCATCCTCGGTGCGGCGGAGGGCGGCGTCCCGGGCCAGGACCGCTGCATCCTCGACTACACCTTCGACGTGCAGCGCCTGCCGGCGTTGGACTCCGACCCGATCGAGGAAGGCCTTCAGACCGGTCAGAAGGCGTTCGCCAGCTTGGTCGACGTCACCCAAGGGCCGAACTTCAACGAGAACGGCAGCGGCACGGGCACCTCCGAGACGCGGGTCACGCAGGCGCTGACGCTGGCGACCCTCGTGACGCCGGAAGTGCCGATCACGCTCGGGCAGACCTTCAGCGACTTCGCCACCCTTGGCGGCCAGCCGGCCGGAGGGCCGATCCCGGATGGGACGATCACCTTCCAGGTCTATGGCCCGGATGACGCGGAATGCGACGACCCGCTGGCGTTCCCCGCGCGGACGGTCGACGTCAACGCCGGCGGCACGGGTGCGAGCTCGGGTGACTTCACGCCGACGGTGATCGGGACCTATCGGGTGCGTGCCAGTTACAGCGGCGACGCCATCTTCAACGCGATCCCGCTGACTCCGTGTCTGGATCCGGCCGAGGACATCGTGGTCAACAGGGCCGTGCTGTCGCTGGCGACGCTCGTCACGCCGGAGGAGCCGATCACCCTCGGCCAGACCTTCAGCGATGCGGCGACCCTGTCGGGCAGGCCTGCCGGCACGCCGATCCCGGACGGCACGATCACCTTCCAGGTGTACGGCCCGAACGACGCCGAGTGCGACGACGCGCTGGCGTTCCCCGCGCGGACGGTCGACGTCAACGACGCCGGCACCGGTGCGCTCTCGGGCGTGTTCACGCCGACCGTCGTCGGCACCTATCGGGTGCGTGCGAGCTACAGCGGCGACGCGAACTTCGCGCCGATCCCGCTCACTCCGTGTCTGGATCCGGCCGAGGACATCGTGGTCAACAGGGCCGTGCTGTCGCTGGCGACGCTCGTCACGCCGGAGGAGCCGATCACCCTCGGCCAGACCTTCAGCGATGCGGCGACCCTGTCGGGCAGGCCCGCCGGCACGCCGATCCCGGACGGCACGATCACCTTCCAGGTGTACGGCCCGAACGACGCCGAGTGCGACGACGCGCTGGCGTTCCCCGCGCGGACGGTCGACGTCAACGACGCCGGCACCGGTGCGCTCTCGGGCACGTTCACGCCGACGGCGGTCGGGACCTATCGGGTGCGTGCGAGTTACAGCGGCGATGCGAACTTCGCGCCGATCCCGCTCACTCCGTGTCTGGATCCGGCCGAGGACATCGTCGTCAACAGGGCGACGTTGCAGCTTGCGACGCTCGTCACGCCGGAGGAGCCGATCACCCTCGGCCAGACCTTCAGCGATACGGCGACCCTGTCGGGCAGGCCCGCCGGCACGCCGATCCCGGACGGCACGATCACCTTCCAGGTGTACGGCCCGAACGACGCCGAGTGCGACGACCCGCTGGCGTTCCCCGCGCGGACGGTCGATGTCAACGAGGCCGGCACCGGTGCGGGCTCGGGCACGTTCACGCCGACGGCGGTCGGCACCTATCGGGTGCGTGCGAGCTACAGCGGCGATGCGAACTTCGCGCCGATCCCGCTGACTCCGTGTCTGGATCCGGCCGAGGACATCGTGGTCAACAGGGCGACGTTGCAGCTCGCGACGCTCGTCTCGCCGGCCACGCCGATCACGCTGGGCCAGTCCTTCAGCGATGCGGCGATCCTGTCGGGCAGGCCTGCCGGCACGCCGATCCCGGACGGCACGATCACCTTCCAGGTGTACGGCCCGAACGACGCGGAGTGCGACGACGCGCTGGCGTTCCCCGCGCGGACCGTCGACCTCAACGACGCAGGGACCGGTGCGAACTCCGGTGACTTCACGCCGACGGCGGCCGGGACCTATCGGGTGCGTGCGAGCTACAGCGGCGATGCGAACTTCGCCGCGATCCCGCTGACCCCGTGCCTGGATCCCGACGAGGACATCGTCGTCAACCAGCTCGTGATCCAACTGGCGACGCTCGTCACGCCGGAGGTGCCGATCACCCTCGGCGCGACGTTCAGCGACACGGCGACGCTGTCCGGCCGGCCCGCCGGCTCGCCGATTCCGACAGGCACGATCACCTTCCAGGTGTACGGCCCGAACGACGCGGAGTGCGACGACCCGCTGGCCTTCCCGGCGCGGACGGTGGATGTGAACGCGGGCGGCACCGGTGCGTCCTCGGGCAACTTCACCCCCACGCAGGTCGGTACCTACCGGGTGCGGGCGAGCTACAGCGGCGATGCGAACTTCGCAGCGATCCCGCTGTCGCCCTGCCTGGATCCGGCCGAGGACATCGTGGTCCGGGCGAACCTCGAGCTGACGACGCTTGTCTCGCCGGAGGTGCCGATCTCGGTGGGCGGGACGTTCAGCGACCAGGCGACGCTTGGTGGGCGGCCCGCAGGCGCTCCGATTCCGACGGGCACGATCACCTTCCAGGTGTACGGCCCCGACGACGACACCTGCAACGGCCCGCTGGCGTTCCCCGCGCGGACGGTCGACGTCAACGCGGCAGGAACGGGTGCCAACTCCGGCAACTTCACGCCGACGGCACTGGGCACCTACCGGGTGCGGGCGAGCTACAGCGGCGACGCCAACTACAACGCGCTGCCGCTGACGGCCTGTCTGGACCCGGCCGAGGACATCGTCGTCAGGGAGACGCCGGACATCGACACCCAGGTGTCCGAGCCTTCGCTGCAGGTTGGTCAGACCTTCAGCGATACCGCGACGGTGACCGGCACCGGCCCGCTGCCGACGGGGACGGTGACGTTCGAGTTCTTCGCTCCCGCCGACACGATGTGCACGACGCCGTTGACGAACCTGACGCCGCCGCAGACTCCCAAGACGCTGACCGGGAACCCGCGGCAGGCCATCTCCGAGCCGTTCACGGTGACGATGATCGGTACGTACCGGGTGATCGCCAGGTACAGCGGCGACGCGAACTACAACCCCGTCGCGGGGGTCTGTGGTGAGGCCGGCGAGAACGTCGCGGTGGGTCCGCCGCCGGAGATCGGAGTGGTCAAGACCGTCACTCCGGCAAGCCAGCCTCTGCCCAGCGGGGACTTCACGTTCACGGTGGTCGTGAACAACCCGGGTATCGAGGAGATCGAGATCACGAGTCTGGTCGACAGCGTCTACGGCGAGATCGCACTCAGCGCCGCGGGCACCAATCCCGCCACCGGGAGCTCGTTCCGGGCCAGCAACTGCTCGTCGCTGATCGGCGACAGGCTGCTGCCCGGAGCCTCGAGCGATCCGTGCACGTTCATCGGAACGTTCGAGAGCGACAGCACCGTGACCGTGGAGGAGATCGACGAGGTGAGGGTGCGAGGTGTCGGCTTCACCAGCCGCATCCCGGTGACCGACACCGACGACGCGGTCGTGCAGCTCGTGCCGCGAGTGCCGCAGATCGCGGTCGTCAAGGACGCCAATCCGCTCACCCAGCCCGTCCCGGGCGGACCGTTCACCTTCACGGTGCGGGTCTCCAACCCGGGCAACGTGCCGATCGTGATCAACACCCTGACCGATGACATCTACGGCAACATCGCCAACACGTCGGGTACGGGGCCGAACGGGAGCACGTTCACGGACAGCACCTGTGGGCAGTTGATCGGTGACGTGCTCGCGCCTGGCGCGCAGAGCGACACCTGCTCGTTCATGGGCAACTTCACCAACGCGACGCCCGCCGCGCAGACGGATGTCGTGACGGTCGTGGGGCGTGACGTCCTGTTCCCCAACGGACCGCCGGTGACGGACGACGACGACGCGCGCGTGGAGCTGACTCCGGTGCCGCCGCCGCCCCCGCCGCCGCCGCCCCCGCCGCCGCCGGTGGCGCCGCCCCCGCCCCCGCCGCCGGTACAGGGGGTCGAACCCGTGACCCCGGTCACCCGTGGCGCGGCAACGATCAGCGGACGGACGGGTTGCCAGGGCACGCCGTTCAACGTGGTCGTCGCCGGTCGCCAGATCCAGCGCGTGATCTTCTCGCTGGACGGCAGGGTGGTGCGGGTGCTCACGCGGCCCAACAGCGGCATCCGCTACAAGCTGCCGGTCAACCCGCGGATGATGCGCAACGGCACGCATCGCGTGCTTGCGCGGATCATCTTCCGCCCGAGCAGCGGAACCAGGAACAGGACGATGCGCGTGCTCTTCAGTCGCTGCGCGCGCCGGGCCAGCCTGCCGAAGTTCACCGGCTGACCCACGTCCGATGTCATCGCGACGCCGCTGCCCGGCTCCTGCCGGGCGGCGGCGTTCGTCGTTCGGGAGCCTCGCGCAACGCGAGAGACTCGACAGGTCAGTCGACGTGCAGGACGGCCTTGCCGGCCACGCGCCGCCCTAGCAGCGCGTCGATCGCTGCCTCGGGTTCGCGCCACGACGACTCCATGTCGATCTGGCAGTCCAGCTCGCCGGCGTCGACGAGGCGCGCCAGGCGGGCGAGATCGGCGGCGGCGGTCCCCGTGCGATCGATCTCCTCGAACACGTAGAGCCCGCGCAGGACGGCGCCCGGCGCCCGGCCGAACAGCGTGCGGGCCGGGAACTGCACGGGCGACGCGTCGCTTGAGGCGTACGAGACGATCGTCCCGCGAGCAGCCACGCGGCCGATCGCCGCGCCGAGGCTCGCGCCCCCGACTCCCTCGAGGATCGCGTCGAAGTCGGCCTCGCCTTCGAGGTCGAAGACGACCTCGCGTGCGCCGAGCTCGCGCAGGCCGCGCGCGCGCTCGGCGTTGCGCGAGGCGGCGGTGACATGGGCGCCGGCGCGCGCTGCGAGCTGCACCGCAAGCCGTCCGACGCCACCGCTGGCTCCGGTCACGAGCACCCGCTTGCCCAGCACGAAGCCGGCGATCTCCAGCGCGCGCAGCGCGGTCACGCCCGCCACCGGCAGCGTCGCGGCCTGCGCGAAGCTCACGCCGTCGGGCAGCTCGCAGAGGCGGTCGCTGCGCAGCGCGATCCGCTGCGCCCACGCGCCGCCGAGTGCGATGCCGACGACGCGCGCGCCCTCGGGCGGTCCGCTGCCGTCGGCTGCCGCGCGCTCGACGATGCCCGCCACGTCCCAGCCGGGGATCGTGCCTTCGGGTAGGCTCGCCAGGCGGCGCGTCTCACCGCGGTTCAGCGAAAAGGCCCTGACGGCGACGAGCGCCTCGAAGGGCAGCGGCCGCGGGTCTCCAGGCTCGGTGAGGACGACGTGGGGCGCCGTCGCGGTCGCGGTCAATGCGAGCACGCCAGCAGCGTACCCCGCGGCCGGCGCGACCGGCGCGTTCGCCGGCGCGCGAACGGCGCTGCCGCAGCGGGCCTTGCCGCGCGCGGCCGTCGCGTGCCTGCGCCGGGCCTGGCCGCGCCGTTGGGCGCGGCTGCGAGAATCGTTCGCATGGACGCCGCAACCGCACCCGGGACCGTCGCGCGGCGCTTCGCCGAGCGCCGACGTGCGTGGGAGGAGGAGCAGCTCTCGCCGCTGGCGGCGCGCTCCTATCCCGCCCGGCGCCTGGTCGCGGAGGACGACTGCGCGCTGCGCACGCCGCTGCAGCGAGATCGCGACCGGATCGTGCACGGCAAGGCGTTCCGGCGCCTGAAGCACAAGACCCAGGTCTTCGTCGCGCCGGAGGGCGACCACTACCGCACGCGCATGACGCACACGCTCGAGGTGACGCAGATCGCGCGCACGGTCGCGCGCGCGCTGGCGCTCAACGAGGACCTCGTCGAGGCGATCGGCCTCGGCCACGACCTCGGGCACCCGCCGTTCGGCCACATCGGCGAGGCCGTCATCGACGCCTGCCTGCGCAAGCGCTTCGGCACGCATTTTCGTCACTTCGAGCACTCGCTGCGCACCGTCGACGTGCTCGAGCGCGGCGGCGCGGGCCTGAACCTCTGCGACACCGTGCGCGACGGGATCCTGTGTCACTCCGGCCGAGCGCCGCAGCCGGCCACGCTCGAGGGACGTATCGTGCGGATCGTCGACCGCGTCGCCTACATCAACCACGACATCGACGACGCGCTGCGCGCCGGCGTGCTCGACTCGGCGTCGCTGCCGGCCGACGCGATCGACGTGCTGGGGGAGACCGGATCTGCGCGCATCGACGCGCTCGTGCACGACCTCGTCGAGGTCTCGGAGCGGTCCGGCGACATCGTCCAGGGCGAGCGGGCGGGTGCCGCGATGGGACAGCTGCGCGCCTTCATGTTCGAGCGCGTCTACCTCGGCGACGTCGCGCGCCAGGAGCACTCGCGCATCGAGCGCGTGCTGCGCACGCTGTTCGAGCACTACGCCTCCGATCCGGCGCTGCTGCCCGACGGCGGCGGCGCCGCGGGCGCCGATCACGCGCAGCGCATCACCGACTACCTCGCCGGGATGACCGACCGCTACGCCGTGCGCGCCTTCAGCGCCCTGAGCGTGCCGGCGTCGTTCGCCCTGTAGCAGGATGGCGCTCTATACCAACGACTCCAAGGAGCGCGTCCGCGACGCCGTCGACATGGTCGACCTCGTCTCGACGCGCACGGAGCTGCGCCGCGCGGGGCCAAACCGCCTGACGGGGCTGTGCCCGTTTCACGAGGAGCGCACCCCGTCGTTTGGCATCAACCCCGTCGAGAAGGTCTACCACTGCTTCGGCTGCCAGGCCTCCGGCGACGCGTTCACGTTCGTCATGGAGACCGAGGGCGTCGACTTCAAGGGCTCGCTGGAGCTGCTCGCCGACCGCTACAAGGTGGCGCTCGAGCTCGAGCAGGAGGACCCGCGCGACGCCGAGATGCGCAAGCGCCGCGAGCGCCTGCTCGAGCTGCTCGAGCGCACGACGACGTTCTACGTGCGCCAGCTGTGGGAGTCCAAGGAGGCAGAGCGCGCGCGTGCGTACCTGTCCGAACGGGGCCTCGAGGAGGGCGCGCTGCGCGAGTTTCGCGTCGGCTATGCGCCCAGCGCGTGGGACACGGTGCTCAACGGCTCGCGCCGCGCGGGCTTCGGCAACCGCGAGCTGTGGGACGTGGGCCTGGCTCAGAAGGCCCAGAAGAGCGGCAAGATCTACGACCGCTTCCGCTCGCAGATCATCTTCCCGCTGGCCGACTCGCGCGGGCGCGTGTGCGGCTTCGCCGGGCGCACGCTCGGCGACGACATGCGCCCGAAGTACGTCAACAGCCCCGAGGGCGAGATCTTCCACAAGGGCCGGCACGCTGTTCGGCGCCGACCTCGCGCGATCGGCGGCCGCCAAGGCCGGCTTCGTCGTCGCGGCCGAGGGCTACACCGACGTCATCGCGATGAACCAGGTCGGCGTGCGCAACTCCGTCGGGATCATGGGCACCGCGCTGACCGATGACCAGATCTCCGAGCTCGCAGCGCCTCGCGCCCGAGGTGCGCCTCGCGCTGGACGCCGACAACGCGGGCAAGGAGGCGATGCTGCGTGCCGCGCGCGTGGCGCTGGGGCGCAACCCTCCGCTGCGGCTGCGCGTCGTGGCGCTGCCGCCCGGCGAGGATCCCGCGGATCTCGTCAAGCGCACCGGCGGCGACGAGATCCAGCGCCGCGTCGACGAGTCCGTCGCCTTCATCCGCTTCCGGGTGCTGCGGGCGCTGGAGACGGGCGATCTGGCCAGCGCGGAGGGTCGTGACCGCGTGCTCGACGAGCTCGGCGAGGTGCTGCTGCCGATGGGACCCAGCGCCGAGCGCGAGGAGCTGCGGCGCATCGCCGCCGATCGCCTGGACATGTCGCCCGAGCTGCTCGAGCAGCGGCTGCCGCGAGGCGGCGGCGCCCGCGCGCCCGGCGGCGGCGCGCGGCCGGCCGCCGGCGGTGGCGGCGCGCGCCGCGGCGCCGGCGCCGGCGGCGGCCCGGGCTCAGCGCGCGACGGCGGTGGTGCGTCGCTCGGGCGCCGCGAGCCCACCGAGCGATCGTTTCTCGCGCTGTGCATCGCGCTGCCGGCGCTCGGCGCGCCCGCGCTCGCCGAGCTCGACCTCGAGGCCGACCTCTCGAGCGCGTTCACGCGCCGTGCTGCCGAGCACCTGCGCGAGCACCTCGAAGCGCCGACCGCCGGGCTCGCCGACGACGATCCGTTGCTGGCGTTCATGCGGGAGTTCGCGGTGGGCGATGCGCGCACGGCCGGCGCATCGCCCGCGGCATTCGAGATCGAGCGCCTGCAGCTCAGCTCGCGCGCCTGGACCGCGAGATCGCGGCGGCTCGCGTGGCGGCGACGCGGCGACGTCTCGGATCTCGCTCGGCAGCGATCGGCGACGCAGGCGCGGCTGTCGAAGGCCGTCGAGCGCGTGATGGACGAAGGCGCTCGGATGTGAACTCCGTGAGGAAGCCGGGAAACGGCGCGAGACAGCTGAACCGATCGCTAGCATCGCACGCAAGGATGGATGTGGACTGCACAAGGAGCGAGGATCGTTTGATGACGCGTGCACGGATGACGACAGCAGTGACGGCGACGCTTGCCGTGCTGGCAGCGGCGCTGCCGGGCGCGGCCGCCGCGCAGTCCGACCCCAACGCCGTGGCGCCGCCCACGGTGCTCGACCCGTTCGAGACGCTCGACCCGGGCGAGACGGTTCGGCTGTCGGACGAGAAGCGCATCACACGCTGGGCCAACGCCAACGACCCCGCTCCGATCCGCGCCGCGCCGATGACCAGCGCGCCGTCGAGCACCCGGCTGCGCTACCTCACCGAGGACAAGTTCCCCGAGGTCTACCTCGTGCTCGAGGCAAAGCTCGACGCAAACGGCGACCCGTGGCTGCGCGTCCGCATCCCGGCGCGTCCCAACGGGCGCACCGGCTGGGTGACGGCCGACGCGCTCAGCGAGCTGCACGTCGTGCGCACGCAGCTGGTCATCGATCGCACGGCCAAGCGCGCCACGCTGTTCAAGAGCGGCGCGAGGATCTGGTCGGCCCCCGTCGGCATCGGCAAGTCCGGTACCCCGACCCCGCGCGGCAACTTCTGGATCCGCGAGCTGCTCAAGGGCGACGGCAGGACCTACGGCACGTGGGCCTTCGGCACGAGCGCCTACTCGAGCATCTCCGACTGGCCGAAGGGCGGCGTGGTCGGCATCCACGGCACCAACCAGCCCGGCCTGATCCCGGGCCGCCCCTCGCACGGCTGCGTGCGCGTGCGCAACAACAAGATCAACCAGCTCAAGCGCCTGATGCCGATCGGCACGCCGGTCGAGATCGTGCGCTGACCCGCCCCGCCGGTCGCCGGGCTCTACACTGACCAGGCGGCGTCTTGAGGGACGCTCGCCGGATGGTGCTCGCAGGAGCGCGATCCCCGGTGATGTAACGGCAGCATACTTGACTGTTAATCAAGGCGTGGTGGTTCGAATCCACCCCGGGGAGTGACACGCGGGGAGGTGAATACCGCCTGCCCCGCCCGATGGGCACGCTCATCGCGCACGGCGCACTCGAGCATCGAGGACTAGAGCCGTTCCACGAGGTCGGCCGCGGTCGACGCGCCGTCGTTGGCCGCCGCCCAGGCCCGCAGCTCACGCGCCCGCACGCGCAGCCCGGGGCGGGCGAGCGCGCGCCCGACGGCGAGCTCGAGCCCGCGCGCTCCGACCATCCGTCGTGGCAGGCGCACGCCGACGCCGGCCCAGTCCACGCGCGCGGCGTTCTCGTTCATGTCTCCGCCGGCGGGCACGAGCACGACGGCGCAGCCGCTGGCCAGCGCCCGCGCGAGGGTGCCGTGTCCGCCGTGGCAGATCACGAGGTCACAGGCGGGCATCGTGCGCGCATAGGACAGCCAGTCGACGACGGTCGCGTTCCCGGGGACCTGAAGCGGCGGCTCGGGGAGCCGGCGATTGGAGGACACCAGCACGCGCACCGGCATCGATGCGAGCCCGGCGAGCGCGCCGCGCAACAGGCTGTGTCCGGGGTCCTGCGACGTCGACGGCGCGACGAGCACGAGCGGCCCGTCTCCGTCCGGCAGCGGGGCGCGGTCCGCCGGGGGCTCCCACAGCAGCGGCCCGACGACGTGGGTGCCGGCCGGCCAGGCACGCGGATACTCGAGCTGCGGGAACGTCGCGACGAGGCACAGCGCGCGGCTGATGCCGCCGTGGACATGCTCCAGCGCGGGCAGCCCCAGCCGTCTGCGCGTCTCGTTGAGCTCGCGCCGCCCGAGCTGCAGGCCGCGGCGCAGCAGCGGATCGGCGGAGCGCCACAGTGCCCGCCCGGCCGCCGTGCGCGGCAGCCGCGCGCCGCAGGAGAACGGCGGGCCGTCGCGCGGCATGCGCGGGTCGAGGTGGGGGATCAGCGTCGCGACCGGCACGCCCTCGAGCTCGGCGGCGAGCGCCGGAGCGAGCGTCAGGATGTCGGCGACGACGACGTCCGAAGCCAGCTCCTGGACGAGCGGGCGCGTGTCGCGGGTCGCGCGCTCGACCGCCTGATAGGGCTTGAGCGGCAGCCCGCCGGTCGGAAACGGGGTGTACTCGGGCGCCGGCGCGAACGTCATGCCGTGCGCCTCGACGTCTTCGCGCCAGCGCGTCCACGTCTGCAGCGTGACCACGTGGCCGCGGACCGCGAGCTCGCGGCCGAGGGCGATCATCGGGAACGCGTGTCCCGGATCGCCGAACGCGCCGAGCAGGAGTCTCAGGCGGCGAGCTCCGCGATCTGGCGCAGCTGCGTGAGGCGCTCCTCGCGGGTGAACGCCAGCGGGCTGACGCCGAGCGTGCCCACCCCGGCCTCGCGGTACACCGCGATGCGGTCGCGCACGTGCTCGGGCGGCCCGCACAGCGCGACCATGTCGATCAGCTCGTCCGGCAGCCGCGCGGCGGCCTCGTCGCGCTTGCCGTCCAGATAGAGGTCCTGGACCTCGCGTGCCTGCTGTTCGAAGCCGTAGCGCGAGACGAGCGCGTTGTAGAAGTTCTGCCTGCGCGAGCCCATGCCGCCGACGTAGAGCGCCAGCAGCGGCCGCACGAGGTCACGCCCGGCGGCGATGTCGTCGGTGACGCAGACGTAGACGGTCGGCGCGATGTCGAAGCCCTCCAGCGAGCGGCCGCTGCGCGCGGCGCCCTCCGCAAGCAGCGGGCGCAGCTCGGCGACGTGCTCGGGGGAGAAGAGGGTCGGGATCCAGCCGTCGGCGATCTCGCCGGCCAGGCGCGTGTTGTTCGGGCCGATCGCCGCGAGATAGATCGGGATGCGCTCCTGCACGGGCGAGATAGTGAGCTTCAGCGCCTTGCCGGGTCCGTCGGGCAGCGGCAGCGTCAGCGTCTCGCCGTCGAATTGCAGGCGCTCGCGCGCCAGCGCCTTGCGCACGACGGCGACGTACTCGCGCGTGCGCTGCATCTGCTGTGCGAAGCGCTGGCCGTGCCAGCCCTCGGCGACCTGCGGGCCCGACGAGCCGATGCCCAGCAGCATCCGCCCGCCCGAGAGCTGATCGATCGTCGCGGCCGTCATCGCGGTCATCGCCGGCGTGCGGCCGGGCATCTGGAAGATCGCCGAGCCGAGCTTGATCGTGCTCGTCAGCCCGGCCAGCCAGCCCAGCACCGTCGCGGCGTCCGAGCCGTAGGCCTCCGCCGCCCAGACCGAGTCATAGCCCAGCCGCTCGGCCTCCTGGACGATCGCGCGCTGATCGTCAGAGGACAGCCCTAGGCCCCAGTAGCCGATGTGCACGCCGAGCTTCATCGGAGCTTCATCTTGCAAGATACCTTTCATTACCAGGGATTCAGTTGCCCCAGGCGACGGGGACCCATAGGTTGGCCGAGCCCCGAGCGAACGGAGACAGCACCCTATGACAACGCCCACGCCACGCGAACAATCCCTGCTCGATCTTCGACAGTCGATCGACACGCTGCCCGAGCGCACCCGCTTGGCGATGCTGTCGGGACTGGCCTCGAACACCGTGATCACGGGAGCGTTCACCGATGGCAGCGGCGTCTGTCCGATGCTTGCGGCACACCGCGAGGGCGGGGTCTCGCGATGCATGAGCTTTCCCGAGGCGTGGGACCGCTTCTGCGGCGTGCACGGCCGCTACATCACGCGCCCGGCGACCGGCGACGAGGTGCTGCACCTGCGCATGCAGCTTCAGGAGAGCCTCAGCGCGCGGCCCGACACCAACGGCTTCGCCGAGGCGATCGCCGAGCACGAGGCCACCGTCGAGGCGCGCCGCCGCCGCGCGCGCAGCGAGAGCGGCGGCTTCGTCGTCGATCTCACGAGCGCCGTCGAGGAGCACCGCTCCACGGCCCGCGACCGCCGCGGCCGCGAGGCGACCGAGGTCGGCCTGGACTGGCTCTTCGAGGAGACGCTCGTGCTGCCCGAGGACTTCGACGCGGCGCCCGCGACGCGGCCCGAGGTCGCCGAGGACTTCGACTTCTCGCGCGAGCCGTCGGTCCTGGAGCGCTAGGACCGTCTCTAGGCGATCGCGTCCAGCTGCCCGCCGCCGGGCAGCTGGAAGACGATCTCCGGCACGACGCAGCCCGGGCTGAGGGCGAGCAGCATGCGCACCGCGGCGACGAGGTCCGACGTCTGGATCATGTCCGCGGGGTCGAGGCGGTGGCGGACGTACTCCGACATCGCGGTGTCGACGAAGGCCGGGCACAGCGCGGTCGACTTGATGCCCAGCGCGTGCAGCTCGCGGTTCATCGCCTGCGTGAAGCCGACGATGCCGAACTTCGTCGCCGAGTAGACGCTGAGCCACGCCTCGCCCTGCTTGCCGGCGATCGAGGCGGTGTTGACGACGAGCGCGTTCGCGTGCTCGGCGCCGGCCGTGGTCAGCATCTGGAGCGTCTCGCGGTAGAACAGCGGGATCGAGCGCAGATTCGTCGTCAGCTGCAGGTCCAGGCGCTTGGTGTCGAGCTCGCCGATCGCCGCGCCGATCCCCAGGCCGGCATTGTTGACGAGCACGTCGAGGCGTCCGTAGGCGTCGCGGTGGGCGGCGACGACGCGGCGGATGTCGTCCTCGTCGCCGACGTTCGCCGCCACCTGCTGGACCTCGAGGCCGTCGGCCAGCAGCTCGTCGCAGGCGGCGCGCAGCTTCTCCGGGCGGCGGGCGGCAAGCGTCACGGCGTGGCCCTCCTCGGCCAGCAACCGCGCCAGGGCGAGGCCGATCCCGCTCGAGGCTCCCGTCACGATCGCGGCGCGTCTGGCCATCTGCGTTCCTCCTGGTCGCCCGGCGTGCTACGCAATCCAATCACGCGATTGCCTAGAGTCCACGCGACATGTCCCGAATGCTCGCCATCCTGCTGGCGGCGGTGGCGCTGTCGGCCTGCGGATCCGAAGACGACGACGGCGGCTCCGCGCCCGCCCCGCCCGAGCCCGCCGCCGCGCAGCCCGCCGACTTCCCGTCGGCTACGGGCAAGACGCTGGCGCAGCTGACCAAGGGCCTCGAGAAGGCGGCGGTGCTGAACCCCAGCAGCGCGTCCTCGCAGAAGGCGGGGTCCGGGAACCGCTTCGGCTTCGCGATCGTCGATCTCGCCAACAAGCAGATCGACGTCTCGCAGGTGGCCGTGTACACGGCGCGCCGCGACGGCTCGGGCCTGCGCGGGCCGTTCGCCGCGCGCAAGGAGTCACTCGACGTCGCCAGCCCGTTTCGCAGCGCGCAGACCGACGCCGACCTCGCCGCGGGCAAGACGTTCTACGTCGCCGAGCCGAGCTTCGCCTCCTCCGGCCCGCACGTCGCGGTCGGGCTCGTGCGCCTCGACGGCGAGCTCGTGGTCGCAGACCCCCCGATGGCGCTGAACGTCGGCATGAAGAACGGCCCGCCGGACATCGGCGACCGCGCCATCCGCGTCGACACGCTGACCGGCGCCGACGTCGGCGGCGATCTCGAGAAGCTCTCCACGCGCGTGCCGCCGCCGCCGGAGATGCTCGAGACGAACTTCGCCGACGTGCTCGGCAGAAAGCCGGTCGTGCTGCTGTTCGCGACGCCCGCGCTGTGTCAGTCGCGCACGTGCGGCCCGGTCGTCGACATCGCCGAGCAGGTCCGCGCGCAGAACGGCGGCGGCGTGACGTTCATCCAGCAGGAGATCTACCAGGACAACGACCCCGGCAAGCCGCTGCGCAAGCAGGTGTCCGCATGGCGCCTGCCGACCGAGCCGTGGGCGTTCGTGATCGACCGCCGCGGCAAGGTGACCGCCCGCTTCGAGGGCGTCTTCTCGACGGGCGAGCTCGCGCGCGCCGTCGCCCACGTCAGGTAGCCGCACGTCGGCAGCGGCGGTACCTTGCCTCCCAGGGCCGGTAGCTCAGTGGTCAGAGCAGCGGACTCATAATCCGTCAGACGAAGGTTCGAGTCCTTCCCGGCCCATGACGCGGTGTCGACCAAACGGCGCCTTCGTCGGATGCGAACCGCGAGGCGTATTCTGTCGTCCGCGTCCGGGCCTACGGTGACGGACGGATGCCCAGAAGTACGCCCCGACCATGATGCGGATCGTCGTCGCGGGCAAGGACAGCGACATCGTTCCCGTTGGAAACCTGGGTAGCATCGACGAGCCAGCGGCTTGGAGCAGCTTCGATGAGCGAGTACATGGTGATCTACGAGCAGGCCGAGGACGGTGCCTGGGGCGCCTACATCCCGGATCTGCCTGGCGTCGTCGCGCTCGGCGCGTCCCAGGCGGAAGTCGCGGAGCTCATTCAGGAGGCACTGTCGGCGTATGCCGACGATCTGCGACGGCGCGGAGGATCGCTTCCGGTTCCGCACCATGCCGCGGGAACCGCAGCAGCCTGATCACTGACGAGCGGAGCCAAGCTCTTGGCGGTCAGCAGGAGATCGGCGGCAGAACGGAGGCACAGCCGACGACGGTTGCCCGCGGCTACTGGCCGGACGGGCACTTCGTAACCCATCCGGCCCATGAGCCCCGTAGACCGTTACGAATTGGGGGCGCGTCGAATTTCTTCGGCTGAGGCTGAAGAAATCGACACACAACCCCGCCGTATCGCGTCGGTGTCTCAGGGACGTTCGATCGGCTCTTGACGAACGTTCGGGGTGGCCTACGCTGCAGCTCATGGCCGCCGAGCCGACGATCGTCAGGTGTTCGAACTGCGAGACGAAGAACCGCGTCCGGCCGACCGCGCAGGGAACGCCGCGCTGCAGCGTCTGCCAGACCGCGCTGCCGTGGGTCGTGTCGGCGGTCGCCGACGGCTTCGACGAGGAGATCGCCGCGTCGGTGCCCGTCCTCGTCGACCTGTGGGCGCCGTGGTGCGGGCCGTGCCGGATGGTCTCGCCGATCGTCGAGCAGATGGGCCGCGAGTTCGCCGGGCGCCTGAAGGTCGTCAAGGTCAACGTCGACGAGGCGCCCGCGATCGCCGCGCGCTACCGCGTGCAGGGGATCCCGCTGCTGCTCGTGCTCGAGGACGGCCGGGAGGTCGACCGCGTCACCGGCGCGGTTCCGGCGGCGCAGCTGCGCGAGGTGCTCGAGCGCCACGTCGCATCCGCGACCGCCGCCTCGTAAGCCACCGCAGGACGCATCAGCAGGCGGCGATTACGCTGTCGTCCATGGCACCCGACCCCGCCCGACCCGGAGACGTCAGCGACAAGGCGATCATCGAACTGGGGCCGATCGCTGGGCGCCTGCGGGCGCAGATCGACGTCGGCGAGCACGATTGGGACCTCGTCGTCAAGGCGCTGACCCAGGCGCTGATGGCGGGCGTGCGCATCGGCGGGGCGGAGGTCGCGGCACAGGCGATCGAGAGCGGTCTGCCGGTGACGCTCAACATGCAGGTCGAGACCGATGACCCGGAGCAACGCGACTAGCGGGAGCCGTTGCGGGATACTCCGCGACTGGACATGGCGCCGCCGCGACCGCGGGCGCCGGCCGAGATGCCAGGCCAAAGGGGATGGAATGGGAGAGCTGCTGCGCAAGATGTTCCGAGGCAACTACGAGAAGAAGTCCGACGACCACATCGAGGCCGTCGCCGAGGGGGCGCTGCTGATGCAGGAGCAGCTCGCGCGCGACGTGATCTCGCTGGCGGAGGAGGCCGGCCTCGAGAAGACCGACCAACGCGTGGTGCGGGCCACCGAGATCTTCGAGAAGCTCAGGTAGGGAGCACTGATGGGCTACTACATCCGCCGCCTGCTCGGCATGAACCACACCTTCCAGTCGCGCGAGGAGCTTGTCGAGGTCGCCGAGACCGCCCTGCGCGTGCAGCTGCTGCTCGCCCAGGACGTCATGTCGATCACCGAGCTGCTGACGGTTCCCGAGGAGTACAAGATCGAGGATCGGCGCATCCAGCGCGGGCGCGACACGGTCAGGCATCTCGGCTAGCCACACCGCACCCGCCGCGCTCGCACGCGCCCTGCCGGCCGCGGCGCTCCTCGCGCTGGCGATCGGCGGCTGCGGCGGCGACGCGCCGGTCGGCGCTCGCAGCGCCACCACGGCAACGCCCGTGCGACCCGCGCTGTGCGCGCCGTTGAGCGGGCGGGTCGCCGGCCGCATCGCGACGCCCGCCGTGACCGAGCTCTCCGGCCTCGTGCTGTCGCGATCGCAGCCCGGCGTGCTGTGGACCCACAACGACTCCGGCGATCGGCCGCGCGTCTTCGCCGTGCGCCCGGACGGCAGCCTGCTGGCGGACGTCACGGTCATCGGCGCCGCCGCGCTGGACTGGGAGGACATCGCGACCAGCCGCGGCTCCGTGCTGCTGGCCGACATCGGCGACAACCTCGCCCAGCGCAAGTCGGTCGACGTCTACCGCGTGCCCGAGCCGCGCCTCGGCGCCGCGCCGGTTTCCGCCACGGCGCCGGCCTTCCGGCGCCGGCTGCGCTACGCGGCCGGCCCGCGCGACGCCGAGGCCCTGCTCGTCGATCCCTCCGACGGCGCGCTCGTGATCGTCGAGAAGCGCTTCGCCGGACGCGCCGGGGTGTACGTCGCCACGGCGGGCTCGAGCACGCTGCGCCGCCGCGGCGGGCTGTCGCTCGGCGTGGGGGAGGCCGTCACCGCGGGCGACGTCTCCGGCGACGGGCGCACGATCGCCCTGCGCACCTACGACCGGGCATACGTGTGGAAGCGGCGGCGTGGGGAGAGCGTGGCGGCGGCGTTGCGGCGGCGGCCGTGCAGCCCGCCCAACGACCTGTTGCTCGAGGGGCAGGGGGAGGCGCTGGCGCTGACGCGATCGGGACGCGTGTTCTACACCGTGGCCGAGGGCGCGCGCCCGGCGATCCGCCGCTACGCGCCGGGATGAGGCAATCGGGGTTTATCTCCCGCGACGCCGGGAAGACCCTGTGACAGAGCCCGCCGAGAGGCCGGTTCGGCCCATATCCCCCGCCCCCCCTTCCTCTCGGCCTTCAGCGCCCGGCCCCCGGCCGGGCGCGGTTCGTTGACGGGCCGAGCGCAGCCCGGCGCGCGGCCGGCGCGGCGGTTCGTTGCGCGCCGCGCGAAGGAACGTGAGCCGCCCCGGCGAAGAAGCCCTTCGCCGATGAAGCGATCAGCCACCACGACGACCCCCGAGTCGCTGTCCACCTACATCCAGGCGCGCTTCGACGACTTCTCGCGCTCGCAGAAGGACGTCGCGCAGTACATCGTCGACCATCTCGACGAGGTCGCCTTCCAGACTGCGGAGGAGCTCGCGCGCCGCGCGAACACGTCGTCGAGCACGGTCGTGCGATTCTCGCAGGCGCTGGGCTTCGAGGGCTATCCCGAGCTGCAGCACTCCGCTCGCGAGGAGTACCGCCGCCGTCACGCGACCTCGCCCGTGCCGACCGCCAGCGCCGGACCTGCCGCGCCGCTGTTCTCGCTCGACCAGAACGAGTTCGAGACGATGCTGGCCGCCGACCACGTCAACGTCGAGGACACCGCGCGCAAGGTCTCGCGCTCTGAGATCGAGGCCGCCGTCGAGGCGATCGCGACGACGCCGCGCCTGCTCGTCGCCGGGACCGACCAGATGGCCTTCTTCGCCTCCTACCTGCGTCACCTGCTGATGCTGCTCGACCTGCGCGCGGAGATCGTCGCGAGTCCCTCGCAGGAGGCGCTCGGGCGCCTCAGCCGGATCGACGAGGAGACGCTCGTCATCGGCCTGTCGGCCGGCCGGCCGCATCCGCTCGTCGTGCGCGCGATGAAGCTCGCGCGCCACCGCAAGGCACGCACGATGGCGATCACCGACGCGACGCTGTCGGAGGTTGCAAAGCTCGCGCAGATCCGCCTGTACTACTCGTCCAACAGCCCCGCCTACGTGCGCTCGCACACGGCGCTGTTGAGCATGGTCCAGGCGCTCGCCTACGGCGTCTACGCCCGCGATGCCGACGGCTACGCCGACCGCATCAAGGCGTTCAAGCTGAAGTAGCGCCCGCGGGACCCCGGTAAACTCGGCCGGGTGAGAGACGAAGCCACGTTCCGCGTCAAGGCCGGCCTGGCCGAGATGCTCAAGGGCGGCGTCATCATGGACGTCGTCGACGCCGAGCAGGCCCGCGTCGCCGAGGCCGCCGGAGCCGCCGCCGTGATGGCGCTCGAGCGCGTGCCGGCCGACATCCGCCGCGACGGCGGCGTCGCGCGCATGTCCGACCCGGCGATGATCAAGCGCATCCAGGAGAGCGTCAGCATCCCGGTGATGGCGAAGGCCCGCATCGGGCACCTCGCCGAGGCGCAGGTGCTCGAGGCGCTCGAGGTCGACTACATCGACGAGTCCGAGGTCCTGACGCCGGCCGACGAGGCCAACCACATCGACAAGTGGCCGTTCTCGGTCCCCTTCGTGTGCGGCGCGACGAACCTCGGCGAGGCGCTGCGGCGCATCGGCGAGGGCGCCGCGATGATCCGCTCCAAGGGCGAGGCGGGTACCGGCGACATCGTCGAGGCCGTGCGCCACATGCGCGCGATCCGCTCGGCGATCCGCCGCCTCGGCACGCTCGACGAGGCCGAGCTGGCGACCGCCGCCAAGGAGCTTTCAGCCCCGCTGGACCTCGTCCGCGGCGTCGCGCACGAAGGCGGCCTGCCGGTCGTCCTGTTCTGCGCCGGCGGGATCGCGACGCCGGCCGACGCCTCGCTGATGATGCAGCTCGGCGCGGAGGGCCTGTTCGTCGGCTCGGGGATCTTCAAGTCCTCCGACCCCGAGCTGCGCGCGCGGGCGATCGTCGAGGCGACGACGCACTTCGCCGACGCCGAGCGCGTCGCGCGGGCCTCCGAGGGCCTCGGCGAGGCGATGACGTCGCTCGAGACGCGCTCGCTGGCCGGCGAGCAGCTGCTCGCCCAGCGCGGCTGGTAGATCCATCATGATCGGCGTGCTCGCGCTCCAGGGCGGGTTCGCGGCGCACGCGCGGATGCTGCGCGCGCTCGGCGCCGAGGTCCGCGAGGTGCGCGTGCCGCGGGACCTCGACGGCCTCGACGGCCTCGTCATCCCGGGCGGCGAGTCGACGACGATGACGCTCGGCATCGAGCGCGAGGGCCTCGCCGAGCCGCTGCGGGCGCTCGCCGCCGCCGGGACGCCGATCCTCGGCACGTGCGCCGGGCTGATCATGCTCGACCGCGCGCACCTGCAGATCATGGACATCGAGGCGCGCCGCAACGCCTTCGGGCGCCAGGTGCGCTCGTTCGAGGCCGACCTCGAGCTGAACGGCCTCGATGGCGCGCCGCTGCGCGCGGTCTTCATCCGCGCGCCGTGGATCGCCGAGCACGGCGAGGGAGTCGAGATCCTCGCCTCCGTCGACGGTCATCCGATCGCCGCGCGCCAGGGCGCGCTGCTCGCCGTCGCCTTTCATCCCGAGCTCGGGCGCGACACGCGGCTGCACGAGCGCTTCCTCGCCGCCTGCGGGGTCAACGTCGGCGCCTGAGCAGGCGGCGCGCCGATCAGCCGCTGATGGCCTCCAGGCGCCGGTCGATCGCGTCCAGCACGGTCTTGCGGTTGCGGTTGGCCGACTCGTAGAGGCGCACGATCGCGAGCTTCTCGGCGCTTGCGTCGGCGAGCTGCGCGTTCACGTCGCGGACGTTGAGCTCGCCGTAGCCCGGCCACGGCTCGTCGATGCGGATCTGCGCGCCGACGCGTTCGCCGGCACCGGGATCGGCGAACTCGGCGACGACGACCGCCTCGCGGTCGACGTGCGCGGGGGCCGGCGCGTCGGCCGGCACTGGCGGCGCGGCGGGAGGTGGGGGAGCCGGCTCGGTTCGCTCAGGCCGCGCCACGCTCCCGATCGGGGGCTCCGGCGGTAGCGGCTGCGCCTCGGGCGGCGCCGGCGGGGGCGCCGTCGAGCGCGACCGGCGGCGTTCGACGAGCGGATCGGCGACGCGGCGCGCGACCGTCAGCGCCAGTGACCCGCCCTGGCGCGCCGCGTCCACGGAGCGCTCGGCGACGCGCCTGAGGGTGTCGAGTTTGGCCATGCGCCATGGCTACCCCCGCCGGCGGCTGCGAACGCACCCGCCTTTTACGCCGTGGTTACACCGGGCGCTGCGGCAGCCGCCAGCCTGGCCCGCGATGACGAACCCAACCCATCCTGGAGCGCGCATGACCACGTCCGACCTGCAGCCCGACGAGTCCACTCCCGCCAACGGGGTTTCGCGCCGCACGATGCTGGCCCGCTCCGCGAGCGCCGGCCTCGGCATCGTGGTGAGTGGCAGCATCCCGGGCCTGCTGGGCAGCGCCGAGGCGCGCTTCCTGCGGGAGCCGGGCTACGGCCCGCTCGTTCCCGACCCGGCCGGCCTGCTGTCGCTGCCCGAGGGCTTCAGCTACAAGATCGTCTCGCAGGCCGGCGTGACGAACCTCGAGGCCGGCGGCAAGGTGCCCCAGGACCAGGACGCGATGGCGAGCTTCGCGCGCCCGGGCGGCGGCAGCGTGCTCGTCTGCAACCACGAGATCGGCGGCAGCGAGCCGCTCAAGGTCCCGGCACTGGCCGGCCTGACCTGGGACGCCAAGGCCGGCGGCGGGACGACGACGATCGAGGTCGACAGGGACGGCAACCTCGTGCGCCAGTACGTCTCGCTCGCGGGCACGCACAACAACTGCGCGGGCGGGCGCACCCCGTGGGAGACGTGGATCACCTGCGAGGAGACCGAGTCGACGATCGCCGGCGGCATGCGCCACGGCTACAACTTCGAGGTCGACCCGTTCTCGCAGGCGGCCAACCAGGATCCCCGGCCGATCAAGGCGCTCGGCCGCTTCGCGCACGAGTCGGTCGCGGTCGACCCGTTCCTCGGGCGCATCTACCAGACCGAGGACGCGAGCAACCCCAACGGCCTGCTGTACCGCTGGACGCCGTCGTTTCGGTCGCTGCCGCTGCGCAAGGGCTCGCTGGACAGGCTCGCCGACGACGCCGGCCGGCTCGAGGCGCTGAGGGCGTTCACCGCCGGCGGCACGCTGGTTTTCGACCTGTCGGTCGCGACGGTGCCCGGCACGAAGTACCGCGCGACGTGGGTCGCCGTCCCCGACCGCGACGCGGCGACGACGTCGACGCGCAAGCAGTTCGGGCTCGCAGAGGTCACCCGCAGCCGCAAGCTCGAGGGCATGTGGTGGGGTGACGGCGGCGCCTACTTCGTCGCGTCCTACGCGCGCAACTCCGACGGCAGCGCCGCGCAGCACGACGGCCAGGTCTGGTTCCTCGATCCGTACCGCAACACGATCGAGCTGAAGCTGCACTTCGCGTACACGCCGGCCAACCAGGACGACGACCCCGACGGGCCCGACAACATCACCGTCTCGCCCTACGGCGGCGTGATCCTCGCCGAGGACGGCGAGGGCAAGCAGCATCTCGTCGGTTCGACGCGCAGGGGCGAAACGTTCTTCCTCGCGCGCAACGACCTGAACGGATCGGAGTTCGCGGGACCGACGTTCTCGCGCGACCGCAGGACGCTGTTTGCGAACTTCCAGACGCCGGGCTACACGTTCGCGATCAAGGGTCCGTTCCGATACCAGTTCTGATCAGACCACGAGCCCGTGGCGCACCGTGTTCTCCGTCACGACGCGCGGCTCGACGAAGTGCAGCAGGTAGTCGCTGCCGCCGGCTTTCGTGCCGGTGCCCGACAGGCGGTTTCCGCCGAACGGCTGGCGGCCGACCATGGCGCCCGTGGTGGAGCGATTGACGTAGAGGTTGCCGACCGGTGAGCGCGCGACGACGCGCGCCACCGTGCGGGGGTTGCGGGCGAAGAGCGCGCCCGACAACGCGACGGGCAGCGCGTCGATGCGGTCGCAGGCCTCGTCGACGTCGCGCACCGCCTCGACCGACAGCAGCGGGCCGAAGATCTCGTCGCTGAGCACCGAGGACTCCGGCGGCAGGCCGGTGACGAGCAGCGGCGCGCAATACCAGCCCTCGGGCGGCAGCTCGTGCTCGCCGCTGACGACCGCCCCCTCGGCCGCGGCCCGCTCGCCGTAGCGGCGCACGCGCTCCTGCGCCGCGCGCTCGATCAGCGGCGGGACGTCTGAGGAGAAGTCGGCGGCGGGGCCGACCTGCAACCCGGCCACGGCGCCGGCGAGCCGCTCGGCGAGGACGTCGTGGACGGCCTCGTGGACGAGCACGCGCGACGCGGCCGAGCACTTCTGGCCGGCGTAGCCGAACGCCGACGCGACGATCGCCGGCACGGCCTCGTCGAGATCGGCGTCGGCGTCGACGATGACGCAGTTCTTGCCGCCCATCTCCGCCACGACGCGCTTGAGCTGGCGCGCGCCCTGTGGCACGTCGGCGGCGGTGCGCAGCAGCTCGAGGCCGACCGGGCCCGAGCCGGTGAAGGCGATCGTCGCGACGTCGGGATGGCGGGCGAGCGCGGCGCCCGCCGCGCTATCGCCGGGCAGCAGCGAGATCACGCCGTCGGGCACGC
This sequence comes from uncultured Actinomycetes bacterium, assembly GCA_963729125.1. Classification (GTDB taxonomy): domain Bacteria; phylum Actinomycetota; class Thermoleophilia; order Solirubrobacterales; family Solirubrobacteraceae; genus CADCVQ01. The sequence goes on along the minus strand of CAVSML010000006.1, from coordinate 90,525 downwards.
CGCCCGCGCGCAGCGCCTCGACGATCCGCAGGCCGCAGCCGGGCGCCTGCTCGGCGGGCTTCAGCACGACGGCGTTGCCGGTCGCCAGCGCCGCCGCCGACATCCCCAGCGGGATCGCCAGCGGGAAGTTCCACGGCGCGATCACCGCGCAGACGCCGCGCGGCACGTAGCGCAGCTCGTTGCGCTCACCGGGAACCTGCAGCAGCGGCCTGCCCTCGTCGAGCTCGATCGCGCCGCGGGCGTAGAACTCGAGGAAGTCGATCGCCTCGCAGACATCGGCGTCGGCCTCCGCCCACGGCTTGGCGCACTCGCGCAGCGCGAGCGCGGCGAGGGACGCGCGGCGCTTGCGCATCCAGGCGGCGGCGCGCAGCAGGGCGGCCGCGCGCTCGGCCGCGGGCGTGGCGGCCCAGGCCCCGAAGGCATCGCGGGCGGCGGCGACGGCCGCGGCGGCCTCCTCGGCGGTCGCGCTCGCCGCGACGGCGACGACGCGCTCGGGGTCGCAGGGGTCGGTCGACACGAGCTCGTCGCCGTGGCGGCGCTCGTCGCCGATCCAGACCGGCACGCGCAGGGGCAGGACGAGCTCGCCGAGCGCCATCGCGAGCTTCGAGCGCTCGGTCGCGCGGCGCAGCTCGAGCACCGGCTCGTTGGCGAACGGGGGCAGGCTCATGTCGCGGGCGGCGCGAGCAGCTGCTCGATCGGCACGCCGTGCGCCTGATCGGCGAGAAAGCTCTCGTTGGCCGTGTTCTCCAGCAGCCGGCGCACGAGGTAGGCCATGCCCGCCACGAGGTCGCCGACGGGACAGTAGGAGCGCACGCGCAGCCCGCCGGCGGCGAGCGCGTGCCCGAGGTCGTCGCCGAGGCCGCGCAGGACCTGCAGCTCGAGGTCGGCGTCGTCGCCGCCGAGCAGGCGGTTGCAGGCGATCGCGTGCGACACCGAGCGCAGGTTGTGCGAGGCGATCGCGACGCGCAGCGCCGGTCGCGCCTCGAGCAGGCGCCGGGTCAGCGCCTCGAAGTTGGCGTCGCAGTCGGCCTTGCGCTCGAACACCGGCACGCTCCAGCCGTGCTGGCGCGCCTCGACGACCTCGTGGTCCCAGTAGGCGCCCTTGACGAGGCGCACGATGAGCGGCTGCTCGCGCGCCGTCGCGCCGGCCCACCGAAGCACGCGGTCGAGCGTCTCGGGCGAATCGCGCAGGTATGCCTGCAGCACGATGCCGGCGCTCGGCCCGGCCGCGAACTCGGGCTCGGCGAGCAGCTCGAGGACGAGCTCGAGCACCGCCTCGCGCGAGTCCAGCGACTCCATGTCGATGTGCAGGTGAGCCCCCAGGCGCGCCGCGCGGCGCAGCAGCTCGCGCAGGCGAGGTGCGGCGTCGCGCTGTCCGCGCTCGGGCGCCTCGGGGCGCAGGAGCGGCGTCAGCGCCGACACCTTGACCGACAGGTTCGCGCGGGGGATCGGGCCGGTGCTGTCGCGCTCCAGGCGCTCGTCGGGCTTCATCGCGTCATAGGCGGGCGCGAGCACGTCGAGGGCGGCCGCACAGCGCGCGGCGTAGCGATCGGCCTCCGCGGCGGTCACCGTCGCCTCGCCGAGCAGGTCGACGGACGCGGCGATGCCCTCGCGCCACAGGCCTTTGAGCGTCGGCAGCGCATCCTGCGGATCGGCGCCGACGATGAAGCGGTGGGCCATGTGGCGCACACCGGCGGCGCCGGCCGCGCCGAGCGCGGCGCGCCCGGCCTTCGTGTTGCCCATCTTCATCGCCGCGCTCAGCGGCGGCGGCTGGTCGTGCACCTCGTCCAGAAAGCCGGCCAAGTGCGTGGCGAGGTCGTCCAGCGAGCGGCACGCCGGCACGACGTTGACGAAGCGAAACAGCGCCGCGCGCAGCTCGGCATCCTGTGAGGCGAGGTCCATCGCCCGCTCGTCGAGCGCCTTGATCGGATGGCCGCGTCGCGACGGAAAGGCGTCGGCGAGCGCGAGGCCGACACGCTGGATCTCGCGCTCGAGCGCGCCCGTCACTGGCCCGGCGGATCCGCCGGCTCGGCGGGCGGCGCCAGATCGGGCACCGTCAACGTGTCCTCCGGCGGCTCGACCTGCTCGGCGCCGGTGGCGCCCGCATCGGCGTCGATCTTCGGCTTCTCGGACGTGGCCGGCGCTTGGCGCTGCACCGGTGCGGTGGCCGTGTCGCCGGCAGCCGTCGCCGGGTCACCGGTCGCCGGCGGAGTCGGGCCCGCGGTGACCGACGTCGCGGCGGTCGTCGCGGCCGCCTTGCGCGCGGCGGCCGCGCGGCGCCGCTCGGCGGCGCGCGTTCGCGCCTTCGCGCGCTCGACGTCGGCGGCGCTCGCGTCGCCGCTGCCGGGCACGACGACGACGGGCGCGGGCGTCGTCTCGGCGGGGGAGTTGGAGCCGGGCGTGAAGCTCTGCGGCGTCAACGCCGGCTCGTTGCCGCCGAAGACGCCGGCGATCAGCAGCGCGACGACGATCGCGAGGACCACGAGCACGACCGGCAGCACGAGCCCGCGGCGCAGCACGGGGACGCCGTGGCGGGCGCCGCCGGCGCTCGCCGAGGGGCGCCGCTCGCGCGGAAGGTGGGTGCCGCCGCCGGTCCGCGACTCGCCCGCGGACGCCGTCGGCGACGCGGGCATGGGAAAGGCGGCGCCGCGTTCGGTGCGCGGCCTGCGCGACAGCCCGCCGATCTTGACCGTCCGCCTCGCGGCGCGGTCGGGCGGTGGCTGCGCTGCGTCGGCCGTCGCCGGGTCGAGGCCGGCGTCGTCGACGCCGGTCTGCCACGCGGTCGACTGGTCGCCGAGCCCCTCGGGGCCGGCCTCGAGGCTGGGCACCGCTTGCGCGTCCTCGCGCGGAGCACGCGCCGTGCTGCCGTTGTCGGACGGCAGGACGGGCGCGGGCGCGGCCGGCTCCGGGATCTCGCCGGCGATCGGCGCCGCGGCGTTCAGCGCGGCAAGGATCGCGGCGGCCACCCCGGGATCCAGGCGCGTCGCCGGCGGATCGCGATACGCGCGATCTGCGGCCTCGAAGCGCGCCACCGGGGCGCGGCAGGTCCAGCAGCTCGCCAGGTGCTCCCCGAGCCAGTCGTGATCGGCGAGCGTGATGCTGCGGTCCGCGCGCGCGGCCAGCAGCGACGGAACGCGCGCGCAGTCCGGCGGGGCGTCGCTGCCTGCCTGGCGGGCGGCGGCATGGCGCGTGGCGCTGATCAGCAGCGCCTCCGGGTTGAGGTTCGCCAGGTCGGGCGTGGCGACGACGCCCGCGCGGAAGCTGCCGAACGCCTCGGCCGCGGCGACGGCCGCGGCCTGGCTGCCCGCGACGACCTCGCAGTAGGCGAGCACGGCAGGGCCACGACGATCGCACAGGCCCGCGAGCGCGTCCGGATCGCCGTCGCGCACGCCGACGGGTGTCACGGCTGTTGCGGCCACCCACTCAGGCTACCGCCAGGAGGGGCTGTTCGAACGCGTACGGGCGCCCGGCGGGCCTTCTGCACGACTCGTTGCGCCGGACAAGACGGCTTTTGGCGGACGGCGAGGCGCGGGCGCACCGATATCCGGTTGATGGCGCCTTCGCCGGCGTGCCACTACAGTGCGGCCCCGATGAGGCTGCTGTTCGTCCTCGACCAGTGGCCCGAGCTGTCGGAGACGTTCGTCGTCAACGAGCTCGAGGCGCTGCGCCGCCAGGGCCATCAGGTGCGCGTGCAGGCGGCGCGGATGGCGCCCGCTCCCAACCCCGAGGCCCCGCAGGACGTTGACGTCGAGCTGCTCGGGCCGGGGCGCCTGCGCGACCTGCTGTGGCTGCTCGCCCGCCACCCGCGCGCGTGCGCCGCCGACCTCGCCGCCCGCCGGCGCTGGCGGCGCGAGGAGTGGGCGCGGCCGCTGCGCGCGCTGGCTGCCCCCGCGCGGCGCATCGAGACCGGCGCAGACGAGCACCTGCACGCGCACTTCGCCGCCGGCGCCGCGCTGGATGCGCTGCGCCTGTCGGCGCTCACGGGCCGCCCGTTCAGCGTCACCGCGCACGCCTACGACATCTTCGCGCTGCCGCGCAACCTGCGCGAGAAGCTCGAGCGCGCGGCCGCGGTGTTCACCGGCTGTGACTACAACGTCGTGCGCCTGCGCGAGCTCGCGCCGGCGGCGAGCGTCCACGAGGTCGTCATGGGCGTCGACGCCGACGCCTTCGCACGCGACCGCGACCTGCCACAGGGTCGTTCGGTCCTCGCCGTCGGGCGGCTGGTCGAGAAGAAGGGCTTCGGCGTGCTGGTCGACGCGGCGGCGATCGTCGGCGACGTGGCGGTGCGGATCGTCGGCGACGGCCCGCTGCGCGGCGAGCTGGCGCGCAGGATCGCGGCTACCGGTGCCCCGGTCGCGCTGCTGGGCAGCCGCCCTCCGGCGGGCGTGCTGGCCGCGATGGGGGAGGCCGACGTGCTGGCGATGCCGTGCGTCGTCGCGCGCGACGGCGATCGCGACTCGATGCCCGTCGTCGTCAAGGAGGCGATGGCGATGGCGTTGCTCGTCGTCGCAAGCGACGAGGTCGGCCTGCCGGAATGCGTGCTGGCGCCATGGGGCTTCCTGCACGAGCCCGGCGACGCCGAGGCGCTCGCGGCGGCGCTGCGCGCGGCGCTCGCGCTGGGCCCGGCGCAGCGACGCGCGGCGGGCGCGGCGGCGCGCGCCTGGGTGCGCGAGCACGCGAACGTCGACCGCGAGACGGCGCGGATGGCGGCGGTGATCGAGGGGCTCAGGGCGGCGGGGTGAGCACGCGCAGCCGCGGGCTGAGCGCGATCGTGCGCCAGCCGGCGTCGATCGCCCAGCGCTGCTCGCGCGTGGGCTGCGGCGGAGCGAAGCCGCGCCCCACGACGATGGCGTCGTAGCGCCCACGCTCGAGCGCCGCCTGAAAGCGCGCCTCGGTCTCATAGCGCCGCAGGAAGCCGTCGAAGTAGCCGATGTAGGAGACGTCGTTTGCGATCCGCGTGCCGAAGGACGGCCAGATCGGCGACAGCCCGCTGATCGACCAGTCGCCCGCGAGGCCGATCCGCTTGCCGCTCGGCGCGGCCTGCAGCAGCCCGTCGACCCCCTTGTCGATGCCGAGATAGCGCCCGTCGTTGATGCGCTGCTCGACGCGGTGCGCGCCGGCGAGCATCACCAGCGCCGCCGCGAGCGCCGCGCCGGCGAGCACCGCCGGACGGCGGCGCAGGCGCCACAGCGCCCAGCCCGCGGCGCCGGCGACCGCCAGGGCGAGCGCCGCGAGCACGACGTCGCGCACGCCGCGAACCTCATAGCCGCTGCGCGCGCCGGTCACGACGGCCGCCAGCAGCGCGAGCTCGAAGGCGACCGCGACCGCCCGCGGCAGGCGTCCGATCGCCCACGCCAGCACCGCGGCCAGCGACATCAGGATCGGGACCGCGTAGCGCGTGTTGCCGGCGGCCAGGGTCGGGTTGCCGGCGAACCCGAGCGCCGTGCCCGGCAGCGCCGCGTAGACCGGTGTCAGGGCGATCGCGGCCGCGATCAGCAGCAGGACGCGGCGGTCGGAGCGCCCGCGGCCGGCGACGAGCGCGGCGACCAGGCCCGCGACGCAGACGATCGCCAGCGGGCCGAGGCCGTCGTAGACCTGCCCGGCGAGGTCGCGCAGCACGGGGGGGTCGCCGAGGTAGTCGAGGATGCTGAAGCCGACGGCCTCGACGATCTCGTCGCGCGGCGCGTCGAGGATCGTGACGCCGAAGGGCTCGAAACTCGCCGGAAAGAACGGATTGCCCGACTCGGCGACGTTGCGCGCCGCCCACGCCAGATCGCCGAGGCCCGCCAGCGCGCCGAGCAGCACGCCGTCGCGCAGGGCGAGGCGGGCCGGCACCGCGCGCGCCAGCAGCCGCGCGGCGGTCCAGACGACGACGAGCACCGCGATCGTGCTGATGCCGTACCACTTCGTGCCGAAGGCGATCGCCAGCGCCGTCGCGGCGAGCATCAGATCCGAGCGCCGCCCGCCGCGCGCGTGGCGCAGCAGAAACAGCACGCCGCAGCCGAAGTTCGCCCACAGCACGCTGTCGGGCAGCGCGCGCGGGATCGATGCCAGGCCGACGACGGGGATCGAGACGACGGCCGCGCCGGCGAGCACGGCCGCGGCGGCGGGCGCGCGCAGCTCGCGCGCGATGGCGCCCGCGGCAACCGCCGTGATGAGCAGGAACAGGAAGATCGGCGCGCGGACGAGGAAGTCGTTGTGCCACGGCAGGACCGCGCTGAGCATCACGACGTCGCCGTTGTTGGGGTAGTTGCCGTGCGCGAGCAGCGGCAGGAACTGGTCGATCTGCCACAGCGAGCCGGTCTGGATCCAGCGGCCGATGTTCGGCAGGTGGAAGGTCAGCGGGTCGACGCCGATCAGCTCGTCGCCGCCCCAGCGGGCGAGGTTCGCCAGCGCGGCGGTCGCGACGATCGCCGACGCCAGCGCGGCGAGCGCCCAGTCGAGGCGCCCGCTCGCAGGCGGGGGAGAGCCGCGATCCTCGGCCGCCGCCGTGACGGCGGCGGGTCGCACGCGTGTGGCGAGCGCGACGGCCAGCGCGCAGGCGACGAGCACCGTCGCGCGGTTCAGGACGCCGAGCGCCAGCGGCACGAGGTGCACGCCGATCAGGACCGCCGTGCCGACGACGACCGCCGCCAGCGCGCGTTCGAGGCGGTCGAGGTGCGCGAGCCGGCGCCGGACGACCAGCGCGGTCACCGCGAGGACCGCCAGCAGCATCAGGCCGAACAGGACGGCGCCGGTCAGGTAGTCCTCCAGGGGCATGACCGCCGCAGGCTAAGCGACGGCCCGCCGGGGTGCGCCCGCCCGGCCCGTATCGTCCCGTGAGATGAGCGATCCCGAGCCGCAGGCCGGCGAGCGCCCGAGCGCCGGCTCGGGGCTGCGCATCCGCGCCGCCCACGGCACGATCGTCAACGCCGTCTTCCTGACGAGCGTCAACACGCTCGCGCTGATCCGCGGCTTCCTCGTCGCGGGCTTCTTGTCGACGACGCAGTACGGCATCTGGGGGACGGTGCTCGTCGTGCTCGCGACGCTCGCGCTGCTGCGCCAGATCGGGATCGGCGACAAGTACATCCAGCAGGACGAGGGCGATCAGGAGCTCGCGTTTCGCAAGGCGATGACGTTCGAGTTCGGCCTGTCGCTGATCGCGCTCGTGCTGGGCCTCGTGCTCGTGCCGCTGCTGGCGGCGATCTTCGGGCGCTCGGACATCGTCGCGCCGGCGCTCGTCGCGCTGCTCGTCGTGCCCGCGTACGCGCTGCAGTCGCCGCTGTGGATCTTCTATCGCGAGATGGACTTCCTGCGCCAGCGCAAGCTGCAGGCGATCGACCCGATCCTCGGCTTCGTGCTCGCCGTCGCGCTGCTGATCGCGGGCGCCGGCTACTGGGGGCTGATCATCGGCATCGTCACCGGGGCGTGGGCCGGCGCGATCGTGTCGCTGCGCGCCTGCCCGTACAAGCTCGCATTCGCCTTCGACCGCGAGACCCTGCGCGCCTACGCGTCCTTCTCGTGGCCGCTGCTGCTGGCCGGCGGCGCGGCGGTCGTCGTCGGAAACGGGCTGCTGATCGTCGGCGAGGCGACGATCGGCCTGAGCGGCGTCGGCATCATCGCGCTGGCGTCGGTGATCTCGCAGTACTCCGATCGCGCCGACCAGGCGATCACGCAGACGATCTACCCGACGATCTGCGTCGTCAAGGACCGCGCCGACCTGCTCTACGAGGCGTTCGTGAAGTCCAACCGCCTCGCGCTGATGTGGGGCGCGCCGTTCGGCTTCGGCCTGGCGCTGTTCGCCGAGGACCTCGTGCAGTTCGGGATCGGCGAGCGCTGGCGGCCGGGGATCGGGCTGATGCAGGCGATCGGCGTGGCGGTCGCGATCCATCAGATCGGCTTCAACTGGGACGCCTTCTACCGCGCGCTCGGGCGCACGAAGCCGATCGGCGTCGCCTCGGCGATCGCGATCGTAGCGTTCCTTGCGATCTCGCTGCCGCTGCTGGCGACCGACGGCCTGGCGGGCCTGGCGCTCGCGACGCTGCTCGTCGAGGGCGTGAACTTCGCGCTGCGCATGTTCTACCTGCGGCGGATGTTTCCGACCTTCCGCCTGATCCGCCACACCGTGCGGGCGCTGCTTCCGAGCGTGCCCGCGGTGGCGGTCGTGCTCGGCGTGCGGATGCTCGCCGGCGAGGAGACGACGCTGGCCGCGGCGCTGGGCCTGGTCGCGCTGTACGTGATCGTCACGATCGTCGCGACGGGGCTGCTCGAGCGCCGCCTGCTGCGCGAGATCGTCGCCTACCTGCGCCGCCGCTCGCCCGCCGGAGCGGCCGCGTAGCCGGCGTGAGCGCCGCCCGGGCGATCTCGCGCCCATGCCACGCGGAAGTCGCTCACGTCGGCTTCTAGCGCCCCCAGGCGGGCTGCGATCCGCGCTTGATCAGCCGCTTCGCGGTCCCCCCGCCCGCCGCCACCGTCCAGATCGACGAGCCGCGCGCGAACGCCACGCGCCTGGCGTCGGGCGAGAAGACCGGACCGGAGTCGCCGGGACCGGCGGTGAGGTTCGCGATCAGGCGCGCGCTCGACGTGTCGAACAGCGCGATCGCACCGGGACGCTCGATGACCGTGCCGGCGACCGGCGCGGAGGCGGTCGCCACGAGCCTGCGGCGATCGGCCGAGATGTCGGGATGGCGCAGGTGGCGGCCCGCGGCGTCGAAGGCGACCTGCAGCGCGCCGCCTGCGCCGCGGCAGGTGCCGTTCGTGGCCGTTGCCGGCGACGGGACGCAGATGCCCGAGTCGACGGACTCGCCGGTCTGCCGCGCGTCGACGGCCTCGGTCAATCCCTCGCGCAGGATCCGCGCGGAGTCGTAGAACGCGACGTACGGCCGGCCGCCGCTTGCCGCCACCTGGCGCGGCGACGAACCATCGGCCTTGGCCATGTAGCGGCGGTAGTCGATGCTGTTGAACACGACGTTGATGCGCTGCTCGACCCACGCCACGCGCCTGCCGTCGGGCGAGATCGCGACATCGAACTGCGTCGCGTCGCGCGGGCCGTCCGGCGCGGGTGCGATGCGCCGCACCGACGACAGCGACCGGCTGCGCAGCCGCGCCGTGAACGCGCGGCCGCGATCACCGCGCTTGTAGGCGATGCGCCGGCCGTCGGCGGAGATCGTCGGCCGCGAGTAGGCGCCCGAGCGCGCGCCGTCGCGCGTCAGGCGCACGGGCTCCGAGCCCCTCGCGTCGGTCTTGCAGAGATCCTTGGAGCAGACGTAGACCAGCGTCGACGCCGGCGCCGACGGCGCCCACGCCAGCGCGCCGGTCGCGACCGCCGCCGCGATCGCGAGTGCGCGCCTCAAGCGCTCGCCGCCTCGTCGAGCAGCGCCAGCAGCGACAGGTGCACCTCGCGCTCGACCTTCGGATAGATCGCCGGCACGGGCTGAAAGCCGCCCTCGCCGTCGGCGTCCGAGCCGCACTCCAGCGTGTAGGAGGTGATCGAGCCGTCGTCGGACAGGCTGAACGCGTAGTCCGATGCGGTGCCGGTCGTCGGGTACAGCGCGAGGCCCGGCTCGACGGCGTACGTCGAGCGCACGCGCGCGCGGCGGTCGCTGCCGGCGGCGTCGAGGATCGCGTCGCGCATGGCGCTCCCGATGCGCACGTGGCGATCGATCGCGGCGCGCGCGATGAACTCGCCGTACGCGCCGCCCGGCGCGCCGTCGCGGCGATCGTCCCATGCCGGGTTGCGCCAGTTCTGCGACGGGTCGCGCGACTGGTTGTCGTCCATGCCCCACGGATAGAGCAGCTTGCGGCTGAAGGAGTGCACGTTGACGAAGACCTCGATGCGCTGCTCGCGCAGCAGCGCCGCGACGTTTCGCACCTCCGGCTCGGAGGCCGCCGCCGGGCCGATGTAGGTCTGCGGATCGCAGGGATCGGTCGACGCGGCGACGGCGGCCTCGCCGCCGCGGTCGTAGTAGCGCTCGAGGTCCCAGGCGACGTCGTAGTTGCGGTTGGGATCGACGCCGCGGCACTGGGAGCCCGGCGCCGGCGGGCGGCGGTTCTTGCGCCACATCGCGTTGGCCGGCGAGGACTGGCTGAAGGCGCGCCCGTCGGGGTTCACGCACGCCAGCACGTACAGCTGGATCCCGTCGACGATGCGCCGCACGTCGGCGGCGTCGATCACGGCGGCGGGGTAGGGGATGTCGGGCGAGGCGGCGGTGTCGGTGAACGCGGGGATCTCGAGGTCGGCATCGTTCTCGTAGGCGACCAGCAGCCGATCGAGCAGCGTCAGCAGCGCGTCGGGCGGCACCCACTCGCGCGCGTGCGCGCCCCCGATGAAAAGCACGCGCCGGCCGCCGTCCGACCCGGCGACGCGCACGTAGGAGACGGTCCGACCCTCGTGCGTGCGGTTGGGCGCGGTCGCGCGGGTGCAGAGCTGCGGGTGCGCGTCGGCCAGCGCGGCCAGCCCGGCCTCGATCTCGCGCACCGTCGAGGGATAGGCCATCAGGACTCGCCGTCCTCGTCGCGCGTGATGTTCGAGAACAGCTCGTCGCGCTCGGCCGACAGCGTCTCGCCCGCGGCGATCAGCTCGGTGCTCAGGCCGCGGGACGCGAGCTCCGCCAGCGCCTCGTCGGTCGCGTAGCCCGCGACCTGCCAGGTCTCGTCGTCGATCCTGTTGGCGCTCGAGCGCTCGAAGTCCAGCCCCTGCACCTCGCCCAGCGCGCGCATCTGCGCCGTCGGCCCGGCTATCCGAACGAGCTGCTGCATGTCGGCTCCCTCCTCGAGTGCTCGGCCGACCCTCTCATACCCCGCTCGTGACGCGGGCGACCGCCTGCGGCGGGCGCAGCAGCTCGCCGAGCTCGTCGAGGCCGGGCACGCGCGCGTCCTGGATCTCGCGGCGCTCGCGCAGCGCGCGCGGCAGGCCCGCGAGCGCCGCCGTGCGCCCGGCGAGCTCGACGCCGGCCAGGCGCCGCGGGCGGTTGCTGCGCAGCTCGGTCAGCCAGCGGCGGCCGAGGCGCAGCGGGCCGGTCTCGGGCAGGCAGCGCACCGCGCACCAGACGCTGTTGCGCGCGACGTAGAAGCGCGCGCGGGCCTGGGACTTCGTCGTCGCGCCGAGGCGGTGCACGACGTGCGCGCCGGGCACGAGCAGCGCGTGGTAGCCGGCCAGCACCGCGCGAAAGGCGAGGTCGACGTCCTCGTAGTACAGAAAGAAGCGCTCCTCGTAGCCGCCGAGGCGCTCGTAGACGTCGCGCCGGAAGACCGGCGCCGCGCCAGGCGCGGCGAACACCCGGTAGGGCTCGGGCGGCAGGTCGGTCAGCGGCCGGTCGCGCAGCAGCTTGTAGGCGTAGCCCTCGGGGTCGTACTGGTCGCCGGCGCTCTCGATGCGTCCCGTCGCAGCGCTGACGAGCACGCTGCCGAGCGCCCACGTCCAGCGCTCGTCGCGCGGCGCGGAGAACAGGCGCTCGAGCCAGTCGGGCGCCGGCGTGGCGTCGGAGTTCAGCACGCAGACCCACGCCGCGCTCGTCGCGGCGACGCCGCGGTTGGCGCCGCCCGCGAAGCCGAGGTTGCGCCCCAGCTCGAGCGTCGCGACATGCGGGTGGCGCGCGCGCAGCAGCGCCAGCGAGCCGTCGCGCGAGCCGTTGTCGGCGACGAGGATCTCGGCCGGCGCGAGCGTCTGAGCGCTCAGCGCGGCGAGGCAGTCGGGCAGCAGCGACTCGCCGTTGTAGTTGACGATGACGACGGCCACGTCGGCGCGTGGAACCGGGCTCGGCATCGGCGCGCAGTCTATGCGCTGCGGTGAGACCCCCGCGACCCACTACGCTCGCGCCATGGCAGGCGATCGCGCGCTGGCGGAGCTCTACGAGGCCCGGGCGCAGACCTATGCCGACTTCGGCAACGGCGCGATCGCGGCGCGCGCGCAGCGCCTGCTGCCCGAGCAGGGCCGCGTGCTCGACCTCGGCTGCGCGTCGGGCGGGCTGCTGGCGCTGCTGCGCCCGCGCGCCTCGCACCGCGCCGGCCTCGAGCTGTCGCCGACGGCCGCGCGCGCCGCGGCGCAGGTCGCCGACGTCGTCGTTCAGGGGGCGCTCGAGGATCCCGAGCTGCCCTTCGAGGAGGGGTCCTTCGACCTCGTCGTGCTCGCCGACGTGCTCGAGCACCTCGCCGACCCGGCGGCGGCGCTGCGGCGCGCCGCCGGCTGGGCGCGCCCCGGCGGCGCGATCCTCGTCAGCGTGCCGAACGTCGCGCACTGGCGTGCGCGGCTGACGCTGCTGCGCGGGCGCTGGCCCGCCGAGGAGCGCGGCACGTTCGACGCAAGCCACCTGCGCTGGTTCACGCACGACTCGCTCGCGGCGCTGCTGACCGGTGCCGGGCTCGCCGAGACCGAGCTCGACGCGATCGTCCCGGCGCTGCGAAACCACGTCGCGCTGCCCGGCCGCGTCGAACGCCGCGTGGAGCCCGCGTGGCAGGCGCTCGGCGACCGCATCCCGCGGCTGCTGGGCTATCAGATCATCGGCATCGGCCGGCGACCGCGCTAGGCCCCAGGCGCGGACAATAAGCTGGCGCCTCCATGGGCCTGCGCACCGTTCGCTACGACATGAACCACGGCGCCGCGCGGCGCATCCTGCAGCCGACGCTCGAGGCCTGGGCAGGGTCGCACCCGCCCGGCAGCGAGGTGCTCGAGGTCGGCGCCGGCCACTACGACCACCGACCGCTGTTTCGTTGCACGCTGACGAAGTTCGACGCCGACGCGAGCCAGCGCCCGGACATCGTCGGCGACGCGCACGCGATGCCGATCGAGGACGACCGCTTCGACGCGGCGCTGGCGATCTCGGTGCTCGAGCACGTCGACGACCCCTATCAGGTCGTGCGCGAGATCTTCCGCGTGCTCAAGCCCGGCGCGCCGGTCTTCGCATGGATCCCGTTCACGTTCGGCGTGCACGGCTTTCCCGAGGACGTCAGCCGCTTCACGACGTTCGGCATGCGCGTGCTGTTCGAGCGCGCGGGCTTCGAGGTCGAGCGCATCGACGAGAAGCCCTACGCGGGCGCCTTTCTGCAGCTGTCGAACCTCGTGCACTTCGTGCTGCCGCGCACCGACCATCGCCGCTGGGTGCGCCCGTTGAACAAGACGCTGTTCCTGATCGCGCGGATGGGCTATCCGCTCGACGAGCGCTTCGGCAAGCTGAAGCTCAAGAACCTGTACACGGGCGCCGAGATCGAGGCGCGCAAGCCAGGTTGAGCATGGCCCGGCCCCGCCGCTCAGCCGCGCTGCTCGCGGCGCTCCTGGCGCTGCTGTGCGGGCTCGCGCAGGCGCATGCCCAGGCGCCGCCCGCCGGTCCGTGCGCGCCCGGGCCGGTCACCGGGATCTTCGGTGCCAACACGAACCACGTCGGCCTCGTCGATCTGCACTTCTTTCATGCCCAGGGCGCCCCGGTGACCTACTACGAGTGCGTCGGAGGGCACGCGCAGCGCCTCGGCGAGCGCTCGCTGCAGATCGACACGATCACGTCGCTCAACGGCGCCACGGTCTGGCGCTGCGACCGGCTGACGCGCCGCTTCGCTGCGACCGTGCCGCGACCCGACGGCACGACGTCGCGCGGCACGGCAAGCGTGCGCACGAGCTCCTGCGCACGGCGGTTTCGCCTCGACATGCCTGCGCGCGTCGCGCGCGGGCGCCAGGCGCGCATCCGGATCGTCGACCGCTGGGCGATCGGCGGGATCGACACGAGGCTGTGCGTCGCGCCGCCGCGGCGGGGGTTCGCCTGTCGCGCCCTGGTCCTCGCGTCCGCGGCGCGCGCCGCCACCCGCCGCCTGCGCCTCACGACGAGCGGGCGCTGGCGGGTCGAGTTGCGCGTGCGCGGCCATCGCGTGCGCGGCGCGATCGCCGTCGGCGTGCGCGCCGCAGCGCTGCCCGCGCCGCCGACCGTGCTCGCCACCGGCGACTCGACGATGCAGGGCGTCGAGAGCTTCCTCGCCGACGAGCTCGGCGACGGGGCGGCGGTGATCGGCGACGTGCGCCCGGGCATCGCGATCAGCAAGGGCAACCAGCTGCGTCCGGTCGCCCGCGAGCAGGTCGCGCGGCTGGCGCCCCGCACGACCGTCGTCTCGATCGGCGCCGCCGAGGGCTTTGCGATGCGAGCGGCCGCCGACGGCCGCCGCTCGCACGAGTGCTGCGGCGGGGCGTGGGTGGCGGAGTACGCGCGGCGTGTGCGCGAGATCATGCGCTTCTATCGCCGCGACGGGCGTGGGCGCGTCTTCTGGCTGACGGTTCCCGCGCCTGCCGATCCGCAGCGGATCCCGGTCACCGCCGCCGTCAACCGCGCGATCGTGCGCGCCGGCGAGCGCCTTGCCGGGGTGCGCGTGCTGCGCATGGACCTGTTGTTCACGCCGCAGGGCTTTCGCGAGGTCATGCGCTACCGCGGCCGCGACGTGGACGTGCGCGAGGCCGATGGCATCCACCTCAACGTCGCCGGCACCGCGATCGCCGCGCGGGCCGTCGCCGAGGCGATCCGCAAGCGCTGACGAGGCTCGTCGCGCTCGTGTTTGGCGCCAATGCCTCGCTATGCGATGCAAGTTCGCCAAACACCGCCTACCCGTCGAAGGCGCGCGCATCGACGTCGCCGGCACAGCCCACGCAGGGCTCCGGCGCGATCCGCGCGGCGAGCTCGGCGAGGTCCGCGCGCGTGACCGACTCGAGCGCGCGCAGGTGGGCCAGCGGGTCGATCTGCTCGTCGCCGTACTCCATCAGCGTCTCGAGCGCGTGCTCGGCGCGCCCGCCGACCGAGTCGAAGGCCAGCGCGGCCGTCCCGACCGCGTAGGCGCGCGCGCGGTGGGCCTCCTCGCCGGTCGGCCCGTCGCGGCGCAGGTCGCCGACGATCGCGTCGATCAGCGCGTAGGCCTCGGCGAGGCGCTCGTTGTGCAGGCCGGCGTTGACGGACAGCATCGATCGCCCGGGATAGCCCCAGACGCTGCCGTCGATCGCGTAGCAGAGCCCGCGCTGCTCGCGCAGCTCGTCGAACAGGCGCGATCCCATCGGCCCGCCGAGCACCTGCGAGAAGACGTCCGCGACGGCGCGCTGGCGGGCATCGGTCAGGTCCACGCCGGGCATGTCGTAGGCGAGGCGCAGGTGGGCGACGTCGCTCCTGCGCCGCTCGATCTCGATCCGTGGCACGAACGCCACGATCGGAGGCGGTGGCGGCGGAACCGGCCGCGCACCGATCGCGAGCAGCAGCTCGTCCAGCCGCGGACGGTCGAGGTGCTCGAGGTTGCCGGCGAGCACCACCACGCCCGCCGCCGGACTCCAGCGGCGCTCGCGAAACGCGACCAGGTCGGCGTGCGTCAGGCGCTCGACGTCCTCCGGGCGGCCGGTGATCGGCGTCGCCAGGCGGTGGCCGGCGAACAGCGCCTTCGACAGCAGGCGGTCGGCCGCCGAGGACGGCTCGTCGTCCTCGTCGTCGATCTCCTGCAGCACGACGTCGCGCTCGATGCCGAGCTGCTCGGGATCGAGCAGCGGGCGCCCGCAGACGTCGGCGAGCATCGCGGCGACCTCCGTCGCCCACTCGGCCCGCACCATCGCGTAGAACTCGACGTAGTCGGTGGAGGTCAAGGCGCTGAGCTCGGTGCCGAGGCGCTTGGCGCTGCGGTTGAGCTCGCGAGCCGTCGGGTGCGCGGCCGTGCCCTTGAAGGCCAGGTGCTCGAGCAGGTGGGCGACGCCGACCTCGTCCGGGGTCTCGTGCCGCGCGCCGGCGGCGAAGGCGAACGAGAGCGACGTCGCCAGCCGTCCCGCCACGGGCATCTCGACGACGCGCAGCCCGTTGCCGGCGAGCGTGCGCATCGTCACCGCGCCGGTCACGATGCCGCGGCGAAGCGCACGACGCCGTTCTCGCGCCGCTCGGCGATGCGCCCGTCGGCGATCAGCAGGTCGGCGTGGCCGAGCACCTCCGACAGCGTCAGGTAGGCCTGCGTCACCGCGACGGTCCCCCACAGCGCCTGTGCGATCTCGAACGCCGTCCGCGGCCGCTCGGCCAGCAGCCGGTGGATCTTCTCGGCGCGGCGGTCGTGCATGCGAAAGCGCTCGTCGATCAGCGTCACGTGATCGGTCACGGGGTCGCCGTGGCCGGGCAGGATCAGGTCGACGTCGTCCATCGCGCGCGTCGCGCGCAGCGAGTCCATGTAGATCTCCAGCGCGTGCGGGCGCTCGGGCGGCGGGTCGTCGTCCAGCGGCGCGTCGAGCGGGCGCGAGATCAGCGGGTTGGAGGAGATGTGGCCGATCAGATGGTCGGCGCCGAGCACGATGCGCCGCTCGGCGTCGTGGAAGATCGTGTCCGACGGGGAGTGGCCGGGGCGGTGCAGGACGTGCAGCGTGCGATCGCGCAGCTTCAGCCGCGATCCCGCCGCGAGCGGGCGCGTCACGGTCGCCGCGGCGCCCCAGTTGCGATAGCTCTGCGAGACGGCGAGCAGCGCGAGGCGGATGTCCTCCGGGATGCCGTGCTCGGTCATGACGCTGTCGGCGAAGGCGTCGTCGGCCTCCATGCCGTCGTCGTAGCGCGCCGCCCACGGCGCGAGCAGGTCGAGCGCCGCGACCTGCGCACCCGACCGCCGCGCGAGGATCGACACGAGCCCGAGGTGGTCCATGTGCTGGTGGGAGACGACGATCAGCTCGAGGTCCTCGACGCGATGGCCGTGGCCCGCCAACGCGGTCTCCAGCGCGTCGAGCGCCGTGCCGGAGTTGGGGCCGCTGTCGAGCAGCGTCAGCGGCTCGTCCTCGATGAGATACGTGTTGACCGTCCCGACCTGAAACGGGGTCGGAATCGCGAGGCGGTGGATGCCCGCGGATGCGGCCCGCGCGAGCGCGTCGGCCGCCTCGCTCACGAGCGGATGATCTCCAGGATCTCGTCGCGGCGGCGCTCCATGTCCTCGCGCGAGACGAGCGACTCCAGGCACAGGCGCATCAGCGGCTCGGTGTTGGAGGTGCGCACGTTGAAGTGCCAGTCGTCGTAGTCCACCGAGACGCCGTCGAGGTGGCCGATGCGAGCGTCGCCGTAGCGCTCCTCGATCTCGGCGAGCTTCGCCGGGCCGTCCTCGACCTCCGAGTTGATCTCCCCGGAGATGAAGTACGTGTCGTGGTAGCGATCGAGCATCTGCGACAGCGTCGCGTCCTCGACGCTCAGCAGCTCGAGGATCAGCAGCGCCGGGATCGTGCCGCTGTCGGCGCAGTAGAAGTCGCGGAAGTAGTAGTGGCCGGAGACCTCGCCGCCGAACATCGCGCCCTCGTCGCGCATGCGCGTCTTGAAGTAGGCGTGGCCGACGCGGTTGGGGTGCGCCGTGCCGCCGGCCTCCCGCACCGTATCGGGGACCGCGCGGCTGGCGCGAACGTCGTAGAGGATCGCCTCGCCGGGGGACTTTCGCAGCAGCGACTCGGCCAGCAGCGCGGTCAGGAAGTCGCCGTTGACGAAGCGGCCGCGGTCGTCGATGAAGAAGCAGCGGTCGGCGTCGCCGTCCCAGGCGATGCCGAGGTCGGCGCCCTCCTCGACGACCTTGCGCATGATGAACTCGCGGTTCTCGGGCAGCAGCGGGTTGGGCTCGTGGTCGGGAAACTCGCCGTCGGGCGTCCAGTATGCGGTCACGAGATCGAGGCCCAGGCCCTCCAGCAGCGGGCCGACCATCGGGCCCGCCATGCCGTTGCCGCCGTTGACGACGACGCGCAGCGGCTTGACGGCGCCGGGATCGATGAACGTCAGCGCGGCGGCCTGGAACTCCTCGTAGACGTCGACCTCCTCGACGTCGCCGCGGGCCGTCGGATCCGGCTCGGTCAGCCCGTCCTCGATGCGCCGCCGCACGTCCTGGATGCCGGCGTCGCCCGACAGCGCGATCGCGCCCTGCTTGACGAGCTTGGCGCCCGTGTAGGCCTTCGGGTTGTGCGAGGCGGTGCACATCAGCCCGCCATCGAGCTCGCGCGAGCCGACGAGGTAGTAGAGCATCTCGCTGCCGACGAGCCCGGCGTTCGACGACGCTCGCGCCCTCGGCCAGCATCCCCTCGCGGTAGCGCGCGGCGAGCTCGGGCGCGGTCAGGCGCATGTCGCGGCCGAGGCCGAGGCGCAGCTCGCCCGGCTCCTTGCCCGCGAGGTCGGCGAGCACGAGCGCGAAGCCGCGGCCGACGGCCTCCGCGACGTCGCCGTCGATCTGCTCGCCGTACAGGCCGCGGACGTCGTATGCCTTGAAGATCTCCGAAGGAGCGCTGGTCGCCATTGGTGGCGGATCGTATTGGGACGACCGACGAGGCGGGCGGTCCGCGATACCGGCTCTCCGATCGTCAGATGCGCGCGCTCAGGCGCGAAGCGGCGACTCGCGCCTGCGAGTCGCGGCGCAGCCCATCAGCCCGATGACCAGCAGCGCCAGGCCGATCAGCGCGATCAACGAGATCTCACCGCCCGTGAACGGCAGCTTGTCGAGGTCCGCGGCGGCGGCATCCTGGACGCCGACCGGGTCGCCGGAGGCTCCCGCGCCGCCGTTGCCGCCGGAGGCCGCGTCGGCGCCGGCGACGCCGTACTGGTCCGCGGCCGGGCTCTGGGCAAGGGCCGTCGGAGCCGTGCAGGCGAGCATCGCGACGAGCACCATCATGACCAGCCGGGAGTGACGCAACATGAGATTCCTCTGCTTGGGCACCACCAAGTTGTACTGCATCGTGCGGGCGCCCGGCAAACGCTGCGCGCTACTCCGCGGCCTGAAATCCGGCGGGAAGCACCATGCGCGGGTTGAGCGCCCTCGCCTTGCGGATCCGAGCGCGCGCCCGTGTGCGCTCTCCACTTCGCAGCAGCACGACGGCGTAGTCGCGCTGCAGGACCCAGTTGTTCGGATCGCGCCGCACCGCGGACTGAAAGGAGTCGCGCGAACGGCGCAGCTGACCCGTGTCGAGATACGCGTACGCGCGCAGCTTCTCCGCGCGCGTGGCGGCCGCGCCCGCGAGGCCGTCGAGCTCGGCGAGCGCCGCGTCGTGGCGGCCGGCGAGCGCGGCGGCGTTTGCGCGATCGAGCCGGGCCTCGTCGGCGCTGGTGAGCGCGAGATGAATGCCGAGCACCGCGCAGACGATCGCGATGGAGGCAAAGGCGAGGCGCGCAGCGGACATCAGCCGCGCGAGGCTATCGCGGGGCGCGCGATCTGGCTTCGGAACGCCTACAGTCCGGCGGCGGATGCAGCGGGAGACTGTTCACGCCGGGAGTCGAGCGGCGCGAGCCAAGCCCGCGCAAACGCTCCTTGCGCGGGCCTGGCCGGCATGGCCCGCGGCCGCGATCCTCGTGTACCTGCTGCTGCGGCTGGCCTTCGACCGGGGCGGCTACTTCCCCGCGGCGTTCACCTCAGCGGCGGCGATCGCGTTCATCGCGCTCGCGGTGCTCGTCGCGCCGGTCCTGCGCCGCCCGCCGCAGCTGTCCACGCCTGCCCTGGTCGCGATCGGGGCGCTGGCCGGGCTTGCCTGCTGGACCGGGCTGTCGCGCTCGTGGTCGACCGTCCCGGACGTCGCGCTGCTCGACATGCAGCGCACGATGCTGTACCTCGCGCTGTTCGGGCTCGCGCTGCTTGCTGCCAACTCCGGGCGCAACGCGCGGCTGCTCGTGTGGGGTGTGCTCGGCGTGATCGTGGTGGTCGTCGGCGCGGGGTTGCTGAGCCGCCTCCAGCCGGATCTCCTGAACCCGGCGATCGACCCGTTCGTCGCGGTGTTCTACCGGCTGGACCATCCGCTCGGGTACTGGAACGCCTTCGGCGCGCTCGCGTCGATGGGTGCCGTGCTCGCGATCGGCCTCGCCGCCGACGGCCGGGGGAGGGCGGTGCTGCGTGCCGCGGCGGCCGCCGCCGGCGTCGTCCTGGTCGTGGCGATGTACCTCTCGCTGTCGCGAGGGGCATGGCTGGCGCTGATCGTCGGCGTCGTCGTGCTCGCGGCCCTGGCGCCGAACCGGGGATCGCTGTTGCTGGCACTCGCGATCGCCGGCGGAGCGGCGGCCGTGGCCGTCCTGCGCCTGCGCGGCTACCCGGCACTCGTCCTGGACCCGAAGGCGGGAACCGGGCAGGCCGCGCAGGGCAGCGGCTTCACACGTGAGCTGATCGCCCTCACGCTGCTTGCCGCGGTCCTGCAGGGCGGGCTGGCGCTGGTCCGGCCATCGCCGCTGATCGAACGCCGGTTGGCAACGATCCGCAGGTTCGCCCTGATCGGATGCGGGGTTCTCCTGCTCGTCGCGGCGGTCGCCGGGTACGCCGCCAGGGGAGATGATGCGGAGGGCGGCACGACGGCGGCCGTTGACGACGCCACCGGCTGGCTCGATCGCCAGTGGCAGGAGTTCCTCGATCCGACCGCGAACGCCGGCGGCGGGGCGGGCACCGACCGGCTGGTCTCGGTCAAGGGCGCGCGCAGCGACTTGTACCGCGTGGCCGTCGACAGCTTCGAGGCACACCCGCTGATCGGCGGCGGAGCGGGATCGTTCGAGGTCCGCTACGCACGCGACCGCGATGTCGACGTCAAGAGCCGCGATGCCCACTCGCTGCCACTGGAGACGCTGGGCGAGCTGGGCGCCGTCGGGACGCTGCTGCTGCTCGCATTCATCGGCGCCGTGGTCGCGGCCGCTCGGCGGGCGATCATCGGCAAGGGCGCGATCCGATCCGCCGAGGCGGCTGCGGTGATCGCCGCGTTCGCGGTCTGGCTCGGACATGCGAGCGTGGACTGGGACTGGGAGATGCCCGCCCTCACGGGTGTGGCGATCGTGCTGTGCGCAGCGCTGTTCGCGCGCGGGCGGCGGCGGTCGCATCGCGGCGAGCGGCGGAACAGGACACAGTCCCTGCAGGATCGCCGTGCGGCGAGCTAGAGTTCGCGGCTGACATCCGAGGGGGCGGGAAGTTGATGGAGCGCCAACCGCAGCGCGCCACTCGTCAGGGCTGATGCACGACAAAACTCACATCGGAGAAGAGCAGGCCTTGCACGAACCACGTCCGTCGCGTAGCGCATGGCCCAAGCGGGATCCGAGGACTCAGCGCAGGCTTCAGGCTGAGCTTGTCGGCGCGATGGCGTCAGCAGGCACGCCGGCGCACGACGCGTCCGCTGCCGTTCGACCCATCCGCGAAGGCCGCAGGTCGCGTTCGATCCTGCGCCGCCAGGCGGCGTACCGCCGGAGCCTGGCGGTCGCGGACATGGCTGCGGCAGGGCTGGCGCTCATGGTGTCGGTCGGTGGGCTGAGCCCGCAGGACGATCTTCACCTCGCGACGCTCCTGGCGTTGCCCCTGGTCGTCGTGGCGGGCAAGATCCAGCGGGTCTACGAGCGCGACGAGCTGGTGCTCAACAAGAGCACGATCGACGAGGCGCCCAAGCTCTTTCAGCTCGCGACGTTCTACGCGCTGCTCGTCTACGTCTTCCATGCGCAGCTGCTGACCGGCGCGCTCGGATCCGGGCAGACGCTCGCGCTCTGGATGACGCTCTTCGTCTTCGCCGTCGCCGGGCGCTGGATCGCCCGCGCCCTCGTACGTCAGGCGGTCGGGCCCGAGCGCTGCCTGTTCGTCGGCAGCGACGAGTCCTTCGCGCGCCTCAGCGACAAGCTCGACAGCCGCGATCCGCGCGCCGAGCTGGTTGGCCGGATGTCCCTGAGCCCGACCGCGGACGCCGAGCTTGTCGCCGCCGCCAGCGCGCAGCTGCACGTGCTCGCGGGCGAACTCGACGTGCACCGCGTCATCATCGAGCCTTCGCAGGACTCGCCGCAGCACATGCTCGACTTCGTCAGGGAGGCGAAGGCATCGGGCGTGCCGGTGAGCCTGCTCCCGCGCGTCTTGGACGTCGTGGGCTCGTCGATCGAGGTCGACGACCTCGATGGGTTGACGCTGCTGGGCGTCCGGCATTTCGGCCTGTCGCGCTCGTCGTTCCTGCTCAAGCGCGGCTTCGACATCGCCGGCGCGGCCCTGGGGCTGCTCCTGCTCGCGCCGCTCTTCGTGATCATCGCGATGCTGATCAAGCTCGACTCACGAGGCCCGGTGTTCTTCCGCCAGACGCGCGTCGGCCGCGACGGGCGACCATTCGAGATCTGGAAGTTCCGCAGCATGGTCTGCGACGCCGACGCACAGAAGAAGCAGCTGCACGAGCACAACGAGGCCGGTGCCGGACTGTTCAAGATCGCCGACGATCCGCGGCGGACCCGTGTAGGGCGCGTCATCCGGCGCCTCTCAGTCGACGAGCTGCCGCAGCTCATCAACGTCCTGCGCGGCGAGATGAGCCTCGTCGGACCGCGCCCGCTCGTCTGCGACGAAGACGAGAAGATCCTCGGCTGGGACCGCCGCCGCCTGCAGCTCACCCCGGGCATGACCGGGCACTGGCAGATCCTCGGCTCCTCGCGCGTGCCGATGGCCGAGATGGTCAAGCTCGACTACCTCTACGTGGCGGGCTGGTCGCTGTGGAGCGACGTGAAGATCCTGCTGCGAACCGTCGCGCATGTCTCGGCGCGGCGCGGCATGTAAGCCCCACGGACCCGGATGCACTCGCCCGTCAAGATGCAGTGATGGCTCGCTGGGCTCAGACGGTGTCGCGCGCGCACGCGTACGTCGGCCAGGTTGGATACTCCACGGCGCTCGCGTCCAGCGGGCGCAGGATACGCAGCCACGTGCGCTTGGCTCAGTTGAGCCTCATCAAGCGGTGGTCGCCGGTCATCGCCGTCGATGCGCAGGGAATGCGGATCTTCGTGGACACCCATGACGTCGGCGTCGCTCGTCAGATCGTCCTCCACGGGGCATATGAAGCCGACACGATCCTGTCGGCCGTCCGAGTTCTCGAGCATGCCGACCGACACCCCTTCGCAGCAGGCGATATGACGTTTCTCGATGTCGGGGCCAACATCGGCACGGCGATCATCCAAGCAGTCTGCAGTCACGGCGCCGCCGGTGGGACTGCGTACGAGCCGCACCCTGGGAACATTGCCCTGCTGCGTCACAACCTGCTCGCCAACCAGATCGCTGACCGGGTGTCGGCCGTCCAGTGCGCGGTCACGGACTCATGCGGAGAGGTGACCCTCGAGCGATCCCCGAACAACTCCGGTGATCACCGTGTGAGGACCGACGCGCCGCCGATCGACAGGTTCGGGAGTCGCGTCGCGACGTCGTCACCGTTCCCGGTTTGTCACTCGACTCGCAGGTCGAGCAGGGCCTCGTCGACCTCGATCGCGTGGGCCTCGTGTCGCTGGATACACAGGGGCACGAGGGACAGGTTCTCGCCGGTGCGAGCCGGCTGTGCGCAAGTGACGTGCCGATCATGCTCGAGTACTGGCCGTACGGCCTGCGAGCGGCCGGCGGCCATGAGCTTCTGAATCGCGTGGTGGCCGACAGCTTTCGCAGGGTGGTCGATCTCGCGGCGCCCTTTGAGGCGGGCAGGCTCGCGTCGCGGCCCGCCGACGAGCTCTCATCGTTCGACGAGCGCCTTGGTGAGATCGGGTGGGCTGACGTCCTGTTGCTCTCCGGGTGAGCCTGGCGTCCGGCGTGCAGATATGAAGCACCGCCCCTCCAAGAAGGACCGTTCTTCGCTGTCGGAGGCGTACGGCCGTGGAACGCGTTTCCTTGCTCGCGGTTTGATCGGAAGGGTCGCGCGCTTCGCGGTCCGCGAGTATCCCTACGTCGCGCGAGGGGATGCCGAACGCATCACGCTGGGACCGGATGTCGTGCTGAACAACGCGCTGATCAACTGCTCGGGAGGCGACATCGACATCGGCCGCGGAGTGTTCTGCGGACACAACGTCGTGCTTCTCGCGGGCACGCACGACTACCGCGTGACCGGGGTCAATCGGCAGTTGGCGATCAAGCCACGGGGTCACGACATCACGATCGGCGAAGGTGCCTGGTTGGCATCGAACGTCACGGTGCTGGGACCCTGCACGATCGGGGAGTACGCCGTGATCGCGGCAGGGGCCGTGGTCACGTCGGACGTCCCCGCGTACGCCGTCGCCGCCGGCATCCCAGCACGCGTGATCAAGCACATCGAGCGCTCGACGGTGTGAGAGCGGCTATATGCTCGCCGGGATGCCACGACCCGGCGAGCTCGGCCATCTGCGCGAGCGATGGGCGCGCGAGCGAGCGTTTCATGATGAGCTGTCGGCCGAGTTCGATCCGGCTGCGATGCCGGCCGTGGCACCCGCCATCTACGACGCAGCCGTGCTCGAAGCGGCCGGCATCGAGCCCGGGATGCGCGTGCTTGACCTCGGGTGTGGCCAGGGCGACCTGACGCTCACCCTGCTCGAACTCGGCGCCGTCGTGACGGGTATCGACGTGTCGGCCGGCATGATCGACGTTGCGCGCCGGCGCGTGACGTTGCACGGGAGGGGTCGGCACGCCGAATTCGTGGTGGCACCCGTCGAGGCGAGCGGGCTGCCCGAGCGTGCCTTCGACCTCGTCGTCGGACGCTGGATCCTCCATCATCTCGACCTCGCGGCCGCGGCGCCGGAGCTGGCGCGCATCCTCGTACCCGGCGGGCGCCTGATCATCCTCGAGAACTCCGGCGGTAACCGGGTCCTCAACTTCGCTCGCAACCACGTTGCGGGGCGCTTCGGCATCCCGCGCCTCGGGACGGTCGACGAACGCCCCCTGACCTCCGATGACCTCGGCATCCTCGCGCGGAGCTTCGCATCCGTTCGTGCCGAGTATCCGATCGTCGAGGTGGCCGAGCTGTTCAACCGGCAAGTGCTTCGCTATCGCTACCGGCGGCTCTCGGCGGCCAGCAAGCGGCTGGACAACCTGTTCGGGCGCGTGGAGCACTTGCGTCGGTACTCGTATCGCGTGCTCGTCATCGCTGAGGCCGCGCGTGCCGATGACCCTCGGCCATGACGCGGAGCTCGCCGCAGTACCTGCTGACGTGCGTTGCGGGGCACCCCTTCGCGGAGCTCGTCCGCGAGCTGATCACGCAGCACTCGCTGCACTCGATCTGCGACGTAGGGGGCGGCGCCAATCCGATCCTCTCGCTCGAGGAGATCGAGGCCATGGGGCTGCGGTACGTGGTGGCAGATGTGTCGCAGAGCGAGCTCGCGAAGGCAGGCCCGGGGTACGAAACGCGGACGCTGCACGACGAGACGCTCGATCTCGGCGACGTGTTCGATCTCGTCATCACCAAGTTTGTCGCCGAGCATGTCGCCGACCCCGCGCGGTTTCACGCCGCGGTCCGGGACGCGTTGCGACCCGGTGGCCTGGCGGCTCATTTCTTCCCGACGCTGCCCTCCCCGCCCTTCGTCCTGAACCGCGTCCTGGGACACCGCGCACGCGTGGCGATCGACCTCCTCCAGCCGGGTCAGCGGCACGAGGATGGTCCCTTGCCCAAGTTCCGGCCGTACTACCGCTGGTGCGAAGGACCCACCCGCCGCCAGTACCGGCGCTTCGCCTCCGTCGGCTTCGACGTCGAGCAGTACGTCGTGCTCGTAGGGCACACGTACTACGCGCGGTTTCCCGCGCTTCAGCGAGCGTCGGACGCGCTGTCTCGCGCAGTCGTGCGGTTCAGAGTCCCGGCACTTTCGACGTACGCCCTGCTCGTCGTACGCCGGCGTTGAGCGGCTACGGCCGGACCTCGTAGAGGGCTTCGAAGAAGCCGGTCTGGATCGCATGATCGCGCGAGTAGATCGGCGCCCAACGGCGAGGGATGGGGTAGTCGTCACGCTCGATGACGACGCCGTCGAAGGGGTTCGTCGATGACTTCCACTGCTTGGTGTAGAACGTTCCGCTGCAGTGACGATCGACCTCGCGCAGGTAGAAGTCGATCTGCTCGATTCGCATCTCGTGCAGCGAGCTGATGTTCACGAAGAGATCGGCATCGAGGCTCGGGAGGCCTGCGAGCTGGTTCGGGGTCAAGAACACCAGCTGTGCGGCCGCGATATCCGAGGCAACGGCTCGTGGATCGTCGAACCGGCGGAATGCGAACGTGCGAACTTCGGGAAGCAGCTCGGTGAGATAGCGCTGAGCGACGGCGAGTGCCGGCGGGATGTCGACGAGCACGTAGCGCGTTCGAGGAAAGGCCTGAAGGAGCGTCCATGCGAGGCGGCCGTAGCCTCCGCCGAGCTCGATCACCGTTTCGACGCGCCGATGGCGATGCTCGAGCATGCTGCCGAGCTCGTGCACCGAATTGCAGAGGTCCTGACTGATGCGACGCCCTCGGTGGCGCACGACGATCGGGCACCCGAGCACCGGTTCTTGGAGGCGCTCCAGCAATCGGTTTGCATCGCGGTCGTTGACGTACTCCCACAGCAGCGCCAGAAAGATCGCGTGCGTTCGACGATGCGACGCCCGTGGGAGAAGCGCCATGTCTGCGGGATCATCCAGCCGGGCGGCCATCGAGCGCAGGCTCCCAGCGCGCCGCAGTCCGTCGCGCGCGACGACGAGGAACTGGTCGTCGAGCGGGCTTCGGGGCATCCAGTTGAAGTAATTGCGGTTGATGGTCTGCTTGAAGCGAGCGAATCCGGCATCCGCGAGGAGCCGCATGTGCTCCTCGTTCCACGCTTCCCAGAAGGCGGACGGCTGGACGATCCTGGGTGCGTCGCGCATCTCGGCGAGCATCTCCTCCAACCCGGGCAGGAGCTCTTCTGGCGCGGCGACGGGGGGCCTCAGCGACACCCTGGCGAAGATAACAGCGTCGGATGCCCGGTCATCAGGATGGCCGGGCGATCCGGACGAGCTCGTCGGAGGACGCCGCCCGGACGAGCGATCTCACGCCGGCCAGGCGCGACTCGACCATCACGGCGCGTGGAACCGCGACATCCGCACGCGGCGCCAACCCATGGCTGATCCGCCAACTATGCGCGTAGGTCTCGATCGACCCCGACGCCGATCGTCGTGTCTGCACGCTGCAGAAGCCGGCAGCGCGCAGCACGGCGTCGAGCGCCGCCGCGGTGAAGATCACCAGGTGGCGCGGCGGATCGAGATGCTTCCAGGCGGACTCGAAGCGGGCGTGGCCCGCCGCTTCGATGTTGGGGGTGGCCAGCCACAGCGTCCCCGAGGGGCGAAGGACTGCGCGCGCCGACCGCAGGAAGGCGAGCGGGTCCGCCACGTGCTCGAGCACGTGCTCCATCGTGAGGGCATCGACCGATGCCGGCTGCGTTCGGGCCAGCTCCTCGAGCGAGGATGTCGAGAGCGCCAGCCCGACCGAGCGTCCGTGGGCGATGGCCACCGCGTCCGAGTCGATCCCCATCGCGTCCCATCCCTGCGATCGAGCGGTGGCGACGAACTGTCCGGACCCGCATCCGACATCCAACAACCGCGCCCCTCGTCGCGGTGTCCGCAGATGACGTCTCTGGCGATCCTGTGCGAGTCGAAAGCGCGGATCGAGGCACGCGCGGATCCGTGGCGCATAGGGGGACCCGCCGGCCGCCGGGCCAGGAGTGACGGGGGTGGCATGCGTGTAGTACTCGCCCTCGTACAGGCGACCGATGGCGTGAGGAGCGGGGCGAGGATCAGGGAATGCGGAGCGGCACGCGACGCAGCGATACAGCGACCATCTGCCACCGGCTATGTCGAACACCTGATCGCGGAGGTTCGCGTAAAGCAGCTCTCGCTGGGCCCCGCCGCAGGCCGGGCAGGCGCTGACGGTTTCCAGATCGACGGTCGCCCAGGGGCGCGCGCTCTCCCCGTGCATGACGCTCATCGATGGATCAGGCCGGTGCGGACATGCCGCAGCAATGCTTCCGCCGTGCGGATCGCACGCGTCGGGGACCGCTTGCGCATCGACAGGACCCTTCGCTCGACGAGTGAGATCGAGATGATCGAGATGAGCCGAACCCGTCGGCGTAGGGGCAGCCGCGTGAACACCGGAGAGCGACTGAAGCACTCCAGCAGGAAGCATGTGCCCACCGTCAACAACGGCTTGAAGGCTTGGATGCGAGAGACGCCCAAGGTCGCGGCGAGCCGGGCGGGCGTGGTGCTGGCACCCCCCGCGCTGCGGTTGATGGTCGCCTGATCGGCGGTCACAACCTTGCCGAGGAACGCGATGTTGGCGAACAGCAGCCAATCGTTGCCGATCACGTTGCGTTGAGGCGGAAGCCGCGCGAGCGTATCGAGCGGGATCAGCCCTGAGAAGACGCCTGTCGGCAGGACCTCGCGGCAGAGGTCGGCTACGCGATGCAACCCGTCCTCGGCATCCAGATGCACGTCCGGTGCGTACCACGAGCACTCGCCCGCCATGTGACACAGCGTTCGTCCGGCGGTCATGCTGTGACCCGGCCGAAACGCTTTGATGCATGCGCGCACATAGCCGGGCTCCAGCCAGTCGTCATCGCCGAGAAACATGAAGAACGCGTCGTCGCGGCCCAGCTGTAGTGCCTGTCGCATGAGCCAGTTGAAGTTCGCCGTCAGGCCGATGTTCTCTCGCTGACGATAGATCCGAACGCGTGGGTCGTCCGCGGCGAGCACTGCGCAGACACGCGGAGTGTCGTCGACAGACGCATTGTCCGAGATCATCACGATGACGTCGCGGTGATCCTGTGCGAGGACCGAGCGCGCGGCGCGATCGAGCGCCTGCGACCGGTTGAACGTCGGAATCGCCACGATCACGCCCTCGAGCAGGGGTTCGTCCGACGGTGTCATGGCGTCACCCGCGGCCGTCGGGTGCACAGCCGGCGGCTCGCGCGATCACGAAGCAGCGTCGGCCGCTTCGGTGCAGGTTGGCGGAGGCGGGCCGCCAGCCGGTGATCAACTGACTGCTGTCCAGACCCGGGACCGTGTCGTCGGCCAGCGCAACCGCGATCTCGAACGGGCTGCCCTCGAAGTGGGCGAGCACGTCAGAGGCGCTGCTGCCGGCCGCGTCGAGCAGCTCGGCGCTGTGAAGCTCGATCAGGAAGTCGGTGGTCGCCGCCTCGATCGTCGCACTCGCTCCGGCGAGCACATGCGCTTCGTAACCCTCGACATCGACGAGCACCACGTCCGGCCGGCCGTGCATGTCGGCGAGCCCGTCGACGGTCAGCGCATCGACCTCGATCGCTCCCGGCCGGCCGTGCGGTGCGACGGAGCCATTGAGCGACTCCGTGAAGTACAGCCGGCCGGGCTTCGATCCGACCGCCGCCCCCAACACGTGCACGTTGGAGGCGTCGTTGGCCTGCACGTTGCGCTGGGCCACCCGCACGTTGTGAGGCTCAGCCTCGACGGCGACGACGGCGCCCTCCCTGCCGACGATCCTCGCCAGGATGAGCGCGACCACGGCTTGGTGCGCGCCGATGTCCAGAACGTGCGCTCCGCGCCGCAGCCGTCCCTTGCGCAGCTCCGTGATCTCAGCAGGCTCGAGCCAGTCGCGGTCATACCAGCCTTCGGCCAGCGGATCCTCCAGGTGAATGCGCAGACGATGACCCGCATAGTCATGCTCCACCGTTCGAGGGCGGTATCCCGACACGAGCCGACTCACCCGACGGGCACGCAGCGGCCCGTAGATCGACGTCGGCAGCAGGCAGCGAACGATCGACTTGAGCCGCTCGGTCACGGTCGCAGTATCCCATCGAGCGCGCTGGGTCCGTCGGCTACCGTCTCGCGCTGATGAAATTGTCCCAACTCGTCGATCGCGACTGGAACGCAGGCCGGTTCATACGCGGACTGCTCTGGGAACTGAGATCCGCGCGTCGCCATGCGTCGGACGGACGCTCGCTCGTGCGGCTATGGACCGACATCCTGCTGTTTCGGGTACTGCTCGTGGTCCCCGGCCTGGGCGCTCGTGCGCGTCCGCGCACGGTGCGGCTTGACGGGGCGACCATCACCTATCGGCTCAACCGCGGAGACATCCAGGGGATCCGCGAGGTGTGGTACGAACGGGCGTACCGAATCCCATTCGGGCCAGCGCCCAGAACGGTGCTCGACCTCGGCGCGAACATCGGCCTGACGTCGGTCTGGCTTTCGCGGACATACGGATGTGACCTGATCGTCGGAGTCGAACCTGATCACGAGAACGTCGTTCTCGCGCGGCGCAACTTCGCCGACAACGGGGTGCGCGGTGAGATCATCGAGGCGGCGATCGCACCGTGCAACGGGACTGCTCCGTTCGGAGCCTCGAGCCAGTTCAACCTCGGCAGCCTCGTCATGTTCGAAGGCAAGACGGTCGAGGTCGACACGCGTGATCCGCAGTCCATCCTCGCCGACGCCGGCATCGAGGGAGTCGATCTGTGCAAGTTGGACATCGAGGGTGGCGAAGGCCCGCTGCTGCTCGAGGGAGACACCGGCTGGTTGAGGATGGTGCGCAGCGTGATCGCCGAGTTGCATGACACGGTGATCGACGCGCATGCCGTGGTGGCGGCGCTCGAGGCGGGCGGCCTGCGTCACTTCCCCGCCGGAGTCGACGGCCGCAAGCTCGAGTTCTTCACCGCGCTGGGTGGTCCGGACAGCTCAAGCCCGTCGTGCTCGTGACAGGTGACGCCGGAGTCGGGTGACCAACCACCTGACGTCGTCGCGCCGTGGAAGCAACAGCATGGTGCTCGTGGTAGCGAACGCCCGAGTCGCGGCGCGGACCGTGCCGGCGAGGACAACCGCGTAGGCGACGCAGCTGACGACCGCGGCACCGATCGCTTCCAGCGGCCCCAACATCAGCGCGAGGCCGGCGATGGTGATGACCAACCCAAGGATCTGCGGGCGCGCGAAGTCCTGGGGTCGGCCGACTCCCTGCAACGCAGAGCCGATGACGGCGCTCACGCCCATCAGGAGGGTTGCGACGGCGAGAATTGCGACCAGCGGAATCGCCTCGTCGAACTCGCTACCGAACAGCAGCGGTACGGCCATGGGAGAGACCGCGGTCAGCAGAGCCAGCGAGACCGCCAGGATGAGAACCGAGACGCGCACGATGCGCGGCACGGCCGCGCCGCCCTCCTGCGCGACTCGCGGCAGCATCGCGGTCATGACGGCGCCGACGAATCCCGACGCGATCGCGGTGAGGCTCGCCGCGACGGCGTAGTGGCCGAGCTCGGCGGAGCTCACCACGACGGCAAGCGCGGCCTGATCGAGGCGATGGTTGCCGACGGCGGACAGGGCAGCCAGCCAGCTGCGCGCGCCGAAGGCGAGCGCCGGCCGCACGATTCGGCGATCAAGGCGCCAGGGTCCCGCACCGCGCAGCACCGGAAGCGACACGGCGAGAGCGGTGGTGTTCATGGCCATCGTGGCGATCACCGCAGAGCTGACGGTCAGCTCGCGCACGGCAGCGAGCCCGAGGATGCCCACGCCGCTTCCCCCCGCTCCGATGAGCTGCCAACGCCGGATGACCTCGAAGCGCTGAGCGCCACGAGCCACTCCGATCACCATCCAGCCAAAGACGAACACCGGCATCATCAGAAGACTGAGGCGAACGAAGCCCTCCACCACATCGCGTCCTTGGCCGATCAGCTCGCCCAACGGCCAAGCCACCGCGACGCCGATCAGCGAGAACGCGAGCGCGAGCGGGATCGCGGTTCCGAGAACCCGCCCCGAGGGCCCTCGACGTGCTCGCTCCCGCGTGACGAAGTCCGCAAGTCCGAAGTCCAGGATCACGGGCGCGAGGACCAGCACCGTGATGATCGCCGCCAGCTCCCCTCGACCGTCGGGCCCAAGCACGCGCGCCTGCACCGGCCCCGTGATGAGCGCGAGCAGCACGAGCACGCCGTTGACCCCGGTGAGTCGTGCGACGACGCCGCCGAACGGGCTGAGCGCTGGAGTGCCGCCCGGGTTCACGGACCGGGAACCCGCGACCCCGGGAGGCCTCGCCCCGCGAGATGAGTCTGGATCGCCGCTTCGAAGGCAAGCTCGTGCGCCACACAGCATCGCTCCCAGGAGAACTCTGCGGCACGCTTCGACCCGAGGTCCGAAAGCGCACGCCGCCGGACCTCGTCCGAGAGGAGCTCCGACATCGCCCGCCCCAAGGACTCACGCTCGACGATGGCCGCCGACCGACCGCCCGAGGACACGAACTCGATCCCGGGGTTCGGCGTGGCAAGCACCGGCGTGCCGTGCGCCATGGCTTCGACATAGGGCTGGCCGAACCCCTCGTAGGTGCTCGGCATGCAGAACAACCACGAACGTGCGTACAACTCCGACAACGCGCGGTCGTCCGGGTTTGCGATCCACCGGACGTTCTCGCTTTCCTCGCAGTGGTCGCTGACCATCAGGAGCTGGGCGGTCGGATGTGACCGCAGCGTCTCGGCCTCGAAGATGTCGCGCAACATGCGGCCCCGCTTGCGGCCTTCCCACGTGCCGACGAACAGGACGGTGGGCTCCAGAGATCGCGCGAGGTTCGGTGGGAGCCCGACCATCTCAGGAAACAGGCCGCCGCCCTGGGGAAGCGTTCCTGCGAGCCGATAGCCTGCGGGCATCCCCGCGCAGACGGTGTAAGAGGCCGTTGCGAGACGACTTGCCAAGAGCTCGCACGGGAAGACCAGGGCCTGCATGCCCTTGCGCTGCCAACTGGTGGCGGTCTGGGCCTCGCGCAGCGCGGAGCCGTGGAAGGTCCTGACCGTGGGCATGGTGCGCCTCAGGAAGAACCAGTCGTCCCCGTGCAGGTTGAGGACGTCCAGCCCGCGGTCATCGAGTCTGTTGAGGAGCGCGGGCGCCAATGCGAGCCGGCCGATCCTCGATTCTGCGATGCGCGCTCTCCCGACTCGACGCAGCACGTAATCGGCGTCTCGCGGGGCAGACCGAGCGAACGAGTGCAGCACGACATCATGGCCGCGGTGGGTCAGTGCGTTCGCGAGGCGATGCACGAAGATCTCCACACCCCCGATCTTCCGCTCGACCTCGGGCAGCGAACTACTGAAGAGACCGATGCGCACGTGTTCTGTCGCTGCGGGCAGCGAAGTCGGTGACCAGCCAGTAGCTCAGCACGCCGCATGCGAGCCAGATGTACGGAGCCGACGGCACGGACGCGGTCGTCGGGCCTGCGAAACCGCCCGCGAAGAGCGCGAACAGCGGCGCAGACAGGGCCGCAAGCTGAAGGCGCAGCGCACTCTCGTCAATGCGCCGAATGCGCGTCATCGCGAGATAGGCCACCCTGAGGTTCAACAGGACGAAGATGCCGAGTCCGAGGATTCCCGTCTCGATGACGAGGAAGTTCCATTGGGTCTCGGCGTTGAAGCGCTGGATGCCTTCCGACACGCGACCGAACGCCGATCCTGCCGGGCCGACGGTCCCGACACCGGCGCCGAGCGGGAAGTCGGCGATGTACTCGCCGATCTTCAGCACGCTGCTGCTTCGTTCGTTGGTGAAGGTCGTCAGCGCGTTCGACGGAGTGATGCTCGCCGCTCGCTCAGCACTGCTGGTCGGACCGAGGTACTGGAATGCACCGAAGATCAGCACCGCGCACGCCGCCAAGCCGATGTTCACGCGCAGGATGTTTCGCGAAGCCGCGGCGATCAGCCCGAACGCGACAGCTGAGACGAACACGGTGACCAGCGCCGCCCGACTTCCGGAAGTAGCGATTGCCAGGGCGATCCCGGCCGCGACCGGCAGCAGCGCCAGGCGGGCGTTGCCGCGCGCCTGCATGAACAGCGCGATCAGCGCTGGCAGCGCGAGCGCGGCCGCTGCAGCGCCGGCGCCGGAATCGCTGCCAAGCCCGAATGGGCGGACCGACGTCTCGCCGCTCGTCCCGAATGCGACCCGCCCCGCACCGGTGAACACGCCCGTCCCATAGATGCGCTCCCGATAGCCGGGCCCCCACTGAGCGAACTGCTCCGGGGTGAGGGTGGATTGGACGAAGCTGACGAAGCCGCCGAGCGCGGCGCACACGACAAGGATGATGAGCAGCTTCTGGATCTGCGTCTCGCGTCGGATGAACGCGTACCCGAGGAAGAAGAGCGGGACGAACTCCAGATGCTGACGCACCCCGGCGAGGCCCCCCAACAGCTCGCGTCCCTCGGGGTTGAACACCTCTACCACCACGACCAGCCCGAATGCCACGACGAGTCCTCCGAGCGCCGGCAGCGGGAGCCTCGCGTTGGAGGTCATGGCGCGCAGCAGCGCTCCCGCCGAGATCGCGATGACGAGGCCGTCACGCGCAAGCGTGACCTCGGAGCTACCGGTGCGAAGCTTGATGTACCCGTCGAGCAGCCCGAGATAGAGCCCGAGCACTGCAAGCGAGCGGTCGACACGACGGTCGAAGAAGCAGAACGCCATGAGCAGCACGAAGATCGTGGCAGCGACCGCCGTAGGGCCCGGCTCGAGCACCGAGATCGTCACCGTGGCTCCGCGTGAGGGGCGATGACATCCCTGTAGATCGCCTGCAGGCGCGCACCGATCACATCCGGATGGTAAGCCGCCACCGTCTCGATCCCCGCTTCGACGAACCGCATCGTCTGCTCGCACCCGGACAGCCGACGCATCGCGCTCGCCAGCGCGGTCTGATCACCCATCGGATACAGCACCCCGTTCACGCCGGCCTCGATCAGCTCGGCGGGCGCGCCGGCATCCGCCGCGATGACGGGGACGCGCGCCGCCATTGCCTCCAGCACGACCTGACCGAACGGCTCGGGGATCAGCGACGCGTGGACGAGCGCGTCCATCCGCGCGAGCTCGGACCAGATGTCGATCCGAAAGCCGCGAAACTCGACTCGGCCGCCAAGCCCGAGGTCCGCCGCCAACACGCGCAGATCCCGCTCGAAGCCGTCCTCGCCGAAGAGCGGCGCGCCCACCAGCACGCAGCGCTCCTCGCCGTCGGGAAACGCTTGCGCGAATGCCCGCAGGAATAGGTCCTGGCCCTTCCAGGGCGTGAGCCGGCCGATCATGCCGACCGTGAACGCGGACGGTGTGCGGTGCTGCACCCGGGCCGGCGCGATGAGCGCCTCCGGGAGGATGGAGTAGACGCTCGCTGGCCGCGCGGCCGGCGCCAGCGTCGTCATCGTCGCGCGTGAGTTGGCGATCACGGCGGCGGTCAGGCGGCGCGTCATGAAGCGAATCAGGCGCATGGCGGGCCGCGGGAGGTAGTCCGTGGCGATCCGGTCGCGGACGTGCCAGACCACCGGCACGCGCGCCAACCGTGCAGCGATGGAGCCATAGACGCCGGCCTTCAACGAGTTCGTGTGCACGATGTCGGGCTGCAAGCGGCGCAGGTGAAGCCCGAGGCGAACGATGTAGCACGACGTGCCGATGACCGCCCTCAGCGGCACCATCCCCGGCTGCGCGCTGTCCTTCCTGAGCCCTCGTGCGCTCTCGCCCATCGGAAGGACCTCGATCGACATCCCTGCCTGCACGAGCGCATCGGCGAACGGCCCGTCCTCGGCGAGCACGAAGTGTGCGTCAACGTCGTCGAGGTGTGGCACGAGGCGCAACAGCGCGATCTCCCCGCCCGACAGCTGAGCGACGTGATCGAGGTACACGACCCGCATGCGCCGCCGCCCGGCCGCCGGGGCGAGCGCCTCCTGCTGGACCTCGCGAGTGCGGGAGACGGCACGTGCCCAGGAGAAGCGCTCCGCGAAGAGGCGCGTCGCGTCGCGGCTCGGCAGCCCGCCGGGTTGCGCGGCGTCAACGATTCGCATCGCGAGCGCATGCTTGTCATCCGCCACGACGCCAAGCGAGGGATCGAGCCCGGCGACAGCCTCGGGCAACCCTCCGACGCTGGTCACGATCGTCGGCGTGCCACAGGCCGCCGCCTCGATGACGACGAGACCGAAACCCTCGAACGCGCGCGTCGGGACGATGCCGACGTCGGCCGCGCGGTAGAGGTCGGCGAGCGCATCGTCGCTCACGGCGCCGAGAAGCCTCACGTCATCGCTCAACGCGAGCCGCTCGATCCGCGCCTGCAGCGCGTCGCGCTGCGGCCCGTCACCCGCGATGAGCAACCGCGCGCCGGCCGGCAGGTCCGCAAGCGCGTGCGCCCACGCATCGATCAGCAGGTCGATGCCCATGCGCGGCACGAGCCGACGGACACATGTCGCGACGAATCCGACGCCCTGCAGGCCGAGTCGTTCTCGCGCAGCCAAGCGGTCGCCTGGGGCGAAGCGCTGAAGGTCGACCCCCGGCGGGTGAACGCACACGCGCCACGGGGAGACGCCGTAACCCTCGACGAGCAGGCGACGAAAGGCGGAGCTGAGGACCACGACGCGCCCGGCGCGCCGGTATACAGCTCGCTCGATTCCTCGGCGCATGGTCTGCCTGACGCGTGAACCGTCGCCCTGCGCGACGTTCTCCTGCGCCCAGGGCCCCTGGAAATGGACGACCGTGGCCAGCGCCCTCACGCGGCGCGAGAACAGCATCGGCAGGGCCGCGTACAACGCGAAGTGCGAGTCGATCACGGCGGCGTGACGTGCCCCCGTGCGGGCCGCGAGCGCGAAGGCCAAGAGCCGCCACGGAAGCGGCGCATCATCCCGAGACACAGCCACGACCCGCTCGGGTTGCCCGCCCGCCGGTCCTATGACCACACCGACGGCCTCCGGCTGATGCTCGAGCAGATCGCGGAAGAACCGATCCAACCCGCCCACCTGGTCCGGGAACCAGCCCTTGCCGAGCATCAGTACCGCTGGGTGCTTCTCCGCGACGTGTTGCGGATCCGCAGGCACTGCGACGAAGCCTACGAGTGCCCCGCAGCGATTGCCCCTGAGAGTACGGAGGCCATGCGCGCTCGAAACGCCCCTATCGAGAACCGCTGCGCGTGCCGCGCAATCAACTCCGGCGCAGCAGCGATCGCATCGCAACGGCTCACGGCGTCGAGCACCGCTTCGACCGAGTGTTCGGCGAAGAACGCTCCGGACACCCCGTCCTCGATCGTCTCCAGAGCGCCGCCGCCCGCAAAGGCGACGACCGGCTTCCCGGCAGCGTTCGCTTCCAGCGGCGTGATGCCGAAGTCTTCGGCGCCGGTCTGGCAGAAAGCTCGACAGCGCTGGAAGAGCTGCGTGACTTCGGCGTCAGGGAGGCGGCCCATGAATCGCACACTCGGCCCGGCGCGACGGCGCAGATCGGCCAGTGCCGGACCCGAGCCGACGACATCAAGTCCGATCCCCACGCGTGTCGCGGCGTCAACGATGACGTCCACGCGCTTGTAGGGCAGCAGCCGCGAGACGACGAGCAGCCGCTCGCCGCGCGGCTGCGGGGTGAAGCGCTCGACGTCGACGGGGGGATAGACCACCGGCGCGTCGCGGCCGTAGCGCCGCCGGATGCGCTCGCGCACGACCTCGCTGATCGCGATGTAGAGGTCGGGCCGCCGGGCGCCGCGCTGATCCAGGCGCCGGAAGGCGCCGACGAACGGAGCGAGCGCCCTCTGCGCCGCCGTGGGCGCCATGTAGTCGCCGTAGAG
The DNA here is from genome assembly GCA_963729125.1 of uncultured Actinomycetes bacterium. GTDB lineage: Bacteria > Actinomycetota > Thermoleophilia > Solirubrobacterales > Solirubrobacteraceae > CADCVQ01. The sequence goes on along the minus strand of CAVSML010000006.1, from coordinate 53,357 downwards.
CCAGCGTGCCGGGGTGTAGCAGTACACCGCGTGAAACGCGCGCGGTGAGGTGCGAGCGAAATGCGCCCAGCCGCTCGAGCTCGAGATGACGAGCGCGGCGTCGATCGGACCGAACGACCGAAACGCGGCGGGATAGAGGGGAAACAGCGCGCGAAAGCGGCGGTCGACGGGGAGCCTGTCGAGAAAGCTCGCGCGCACGTCGAGTTGCGCGAACTCCGGGAACGTCGAGTCGGGCCGAAACAGTGACGTGTACAGCGGCGCGCTCGGGAACATCGCCGCCAGTTCGAGCACGACGCGCTCCGCGCCGCCGCGCTGATTGAGGTAGTCGTGGACCAGTGCGACGTCCTGCGGAAGCCGGTTCGGCGACGTCGCCTCGCTCGTGCATGGCGGGTCCGGGGACGCCTGGTGCACTGCTATCCTCTGCCTGCCTTTCGGGTGGACGAACGTGTCGCGTCGGGGGCACGCGCACGGCGGTGAAAGCGCCGTCGCGTCACACTACGTCTCGGCCCCGAACTGACCACGGATGAGCGAGACCCAAGGAACCCTACGCGACTACCTGCGCGTGCTACGCAACCACCGCACGGCCATCGTCGTGGCGACGATGGTGTGCGCGGGCATCGCCGCAGGTCAGTCCTTCTCGCAGGAATCGCAGTACGTCGCAACCGCACGCGTCTCGTTTCAGGAGAGCAGTCGCAGTAACGCGGAGGCCGGCCTCGCGGCGGTGCAGACGCAGACCGCCGCGCAGCTCGCGGCCGAGGGCGCGTTGACGTTGCTCTCCAGCGCGGTCTTGACGCGCTCACGCCGGCGTCTGCAGAGCCGCGCGACGATCGCTGAGCTACGCGCCATGCTGGCGACAGCGGTCGATCCGTCGAGCACGCTCGTGACCGTTCAGGCGACGGCGCCCGACAAGCAGTTCGCCGCCGCGTTGGCCAACGAGGTCGCCAGGGGCGCGGTGACGCTGCAGAAGGACGACCAGCGCTTGCGCTTCAGGCGCAGCGCGGAGCGCTTCGAGCGCCAGTACGAGCGGCTGCGAAGGGAGGCAGCGTCCAACACGCGCAGCGATCTTGCGCTCGTGACGCTGCTGGAGCGGATCTCCACGCTTCGATCGCTGAGCACCACCGCGACACCGGCGCGGCTCGCCGAGGCCGCAGCCGTGCCGTCCGCGCCCTCTTCGCCGAAGCCGATTCGCAGCACGATCTTCGGCGGGCTCATCGGCCTGATGCTCGGCATCGGAATCGCGTTCGTGCGCCAGTCGCTGGATCGCAGCCTGCGCGACGCCGGGGAGATCCAGGAGACGCTCGGCCTGCCCGTGGTCGGCAACGTCCGCGTCGAGGCGCTGGGCATGGCGGCGTACGTGCCCAACGGACGGGGTCCGATGGACGATCAGGACGTCGAGAGCTTCCGGATCCTGCGCACCAACCTGGAATTCCTCGACGTCGACCGCCCGATCAAGTCGATCCTCGTGACGAGTCCGCTGCCCGAGGAGGGCAAGTCCTCGGTGGCGGCGTCGCTGGCGGCCGCGAGCGCGGCCGCCGGCAAGCGCACCGTGCTGATCGAGTGCGACATGCGCCGGCCCTGCCTCTCTGAGCGGCTGCAGGTCAATCGCGGCCCCGGGCTCAGCGACTACCTCGCCGGCCAGGCGGAGCCGGGCGACATCGTGCAGGTCGTCACGCTCACCGAGACCGGGGCGGTCCCCGGCGCCGGCGACGGCGACGATGTCGCCGCGGTGCCGGTCGAGGCCGGCCGGCTGGCGGTGATCGCGGCCGGCTCGCAGTCGGTCCGCCCAGCGGAGCTGCTCGGCTCCCAGCGCTTCCGGATCTTTCTCGAGGAGATCACCGCTGCCTACGACACCGTCGTCATCGACACGCCGCCGCTGCTGTCGGTCTCCGACACGCTCGAGATCGTGCCGCTCGCCGACAGCGTCCTGCTGTGCATCCGCGCCGATCAGACCACGCGCGATCAGGCGCGCGCGGTCAAGGACGCGCTCGCGCACCTGCCCGAGCGCACGACGGCGATCGTCGTCACCGGTCTGAAGCCCGGTCGCGAGCAGGACTACGGCTACTACTCGCACGCCTACTACGGCGAGCGCTGATCCGCAGTGCCGGCGGAGTTCATCGCCCCGTCGGGGATCCGCGACGGCGAGCCGCAGGCGCTGGCCGAGCTCTGCGCGGCCGGAGGGTCGGCGGTGGTCGCCTACTGCGAGGCGGCGGGCGCGCGCCCACGAGTCGCCGAGGCGGCCATCCGGGCGCTGGCGACCTTCAGGTACCGGGTTGCCGGCGATGTCGACCTCGCGCCCGAGCAGCTCGGCCTCCTGCTGCTGTCGGTGACCCGCGACGCCGCGCTGCGAGAGGGCGGTGCCGGCGTCACGAGGGAGAGCATGGAGGCCGCGGACGCGTCGTTCGGGATCGCGCCCCCGGCGCGGCTTGCGCCAGGCCTCGCGCGCGACATGATCGGCGCGATCGTCGCGGCGGCGCCGGTCAGCGCGGCCGATGGCGACGGGGTGGCACTGTGCGACGCGATCGAGGAGCGCTACACGCGGATCTTCGAGCAGGCCGGCGCACCGCGCGAGGAGCCCGCAGCCGCGCAGGTGAGCTCGGCGGGAAGCGGCGTGAACTCCTGGGTTCCGGCGGATCTCCAGACGCCCGGCACGTCCGGCGCAGAGACGGCTTCCTCGACGCCGGGCTCGCGCTGGCGCCCCGAGGGACTGGAAGCTCGCTCGCACATCGAGCCCGCGCCGACGGCGCCCGTCCCCTTGGGCTACGCGTCAGCGCCCGAAACGGCGGGCCCCGCCGACCGGATGGAGCCGTACGAGGACGACGACGAGGACCACGCGGCGCCGTTTTCCGGTCTGCGACGGTTGAAGGTGGCGCGGCCACGCCTGCCGCGTCCTCGCCGACGCTCACCGCCTCCCGGCGGGGCCCCGTCGCGCGACCCCCGGCCGCTCGTCGTGGGCGCGATCGCAGCGGTCGCGGTCGCGGTCGCCGCGCTGGTCATCTCGGCGCCGGAGCCCGCGGTCGAGCAGGGCGTCATCCAGGTCCGGCCCCTCGACACCCCGTTCGAAGCGGCCGGTGCGGTCTTCGAGGCCGCGCGCACCCGCACGGCGCAATGGGCGATCACCTTGCGCCAGCGCGAGCCCAGGGAGGGACGAAAGTGGATCACCCTCGCCGTCCACACGCGAAACGCCGCGCGTGCCAACTTCCACCCGCGGGCGCTGGGCTACCGCCTGCGCCTGAGCTCGGGGCTCGTGGTCGGGCCCGACACAGCGACGGTCCCCGATGCGCTGTTCGATGCGGGAGGGCGACTGCTGAAGGGCAGACGCGCGAGCGTCCACCTCGGCTTTCAGGTCCCGCAGCCGAAGACCGAGTTCTCGCTGGAGTTCGATCCTGGCCCCGGCAGCCCACGCATCCGCGTGCCCTTGAACTGAGGACCCGAGGGCGCGGACCGCCCTGGGTGCCGGCGGCCCTAGAATCGACGCCATGTCAGGCCATTCGAAGTGGGCGTCGATCAAGCACAAGAAGGCGATCGTCGACTCGCGCCGCGGCAAGCTCTTCACGAAGCTGGCGCGAGCCATCACGACCGCCGCTCGCGACGGCGGCGGCGAGCTCGAGGGCAACCCGGCGCTGCAGCTCGCCGTGCAGAAGGCGCGCGACGCATCGATGCCCAAGGACAACATCGAGCGCGCGATTCTCAAGGGGACCGGCGCGGGCGCCGACGCCGCCGCGATCGAGGACGTCATGTACGAGGGCTACGGTCCCGGCGGCGTCGCGATGCTGATCGAGGCGATGACCGAGAACCGCAACCGCACCGGCGCCGACGTTCGCCACGTGCTCGGAAAGCACGGCGGCAGCCTCGGCGAGCCGGGCACGGTCGCCTACCTGTTCGACAAGCGCGGCCTGATCGTCGTCAACGCCGAGGCCTACGGCGAGGACGACCTGATGCCCGCGATCGAGGCGGGCGCGGAGGACATCGCCGAGGAGGACGGGGTCTTCGAGGTGCTGACCGAGCCCGCGCTGCTGACCGGCGTGCGCGCCGCGCTCGTGGACGCGGGCATCGAGATCCAGTCCGCCGAGCTCGCCTGGCTGCCGAAGGTGCGCGTGCCCGTCGAGGAGGACGATGCCGCGAAGCTCATGCGCCTGATCGACGCCCTGGAGGACAACGACGACGTCGACGCGGTGCACGCGAACTTCGACATCGACGCCGACGTCCTCGAGCGCGCGGCGGGGCTCTAGACTCCTAGCTCTTCTTCAGCCTGCCGCGGATCACGATCTCGCCGATGATCGAGCCGGGAGGACCGCCGGTGATCACCGTGACGACCGGAAACCACCAGCCCCACAGCTTGTCGTAGGCGCCCTTGGCGCACAGCGCGACGAGCGCGATGAACAGCAGGCCGTGGGTCATGCCGATCGGCATCGTGGGGACGTCGAGGTCGTTGAAGCGGTGCAGCAGCAGCGGCACGAGCAGGACCGCGTCGACGATCGCGAGGACGAGGATGACGTTGAGGCGGCGCTTGATCTGTTCGGCGTTCACGGGCCGGGAGCCTAGTGGTCGGGCAGGACATCCGGCGCGGGGCGCAGAATCACGCCTGATGATCGTCCTCGGCATCGACCCCGGCACCGCCAACACCGGCTACGGCGTCGTCGAGCGCCGCTGCGGGCGCCTGTTCGCGCTCGACGGCGGTGTCATCACGACGCGCCCGGAAGCCCCGATGCAGATTCGCCTGGCCGCGATCCACCGGCGCGTGTGCGAGCTGCTCGACGAGCACCTCGTCACGATGATCTCGATGGAGGACGTCTACTTCGGCAAGAACGTCTCGAGCGCGTTCGCCGTCGGCCAGGCGCGCGGCGTCGTGATGCTCGCCGCCGGGCAGCGCCGCCTCGATGTCATGTCCTACACGCCGCAACAGGTCAAGCACTCCGTCTGCGGCTCCGGCGGCGCCGACAAGGCCCAGGTCGCGCGGATGGTCCAATCGATCCTGTCGCTGCCCGTACCGCCGCACCCCGAGCACGCCGCCGACGCCCTGGCGATCGCGATCTGCCATCTCAACGGCGCCCCGCACGCGGCCGCCGTCGCGCAGAGCCGCGTCGTCCCCGGCCTCGCCGATCGCGCCGGCGACGACGTCGAGATCCTCGACCGCCGGGCGCGCGCGTGATCGCACTGGTCCGCGGCACGGTCGCGGTCCGGCGCGCCGATCACGTCGTGCTCGAGGCCGGCGGCGTCGGCTACCGCCTCGCGGTGTCGGCCGAGACCCTGCGCCGGGTTCCCGCCGTCGGCGCCAGCGTCACCCTGCACAGCCATCTGATCGTGCGCGACGACGCGCTCGCGCTCTACGGCTTCGCCACCGAGCCAGAACGCGACCTGTTCCTCGCGCTGATCGGCGTGCAGTCCGTCGGGCCGAAGGTCGCGCTCGCCGTCCTCAGCGGCGGGACGCCGCGCGAGCTGATCGGCGCGCTTGCCTCCGGCGACGTCGCGCGCCTGCAGGCCGTGCCGGGCATCGGCAAGCGCACGGCCGAGCGGATCATCGTCGAGCTGCGCGAGAAGGTCGCCGACGGCGTGCCCGGCGGCGAGGACATCGTCATCACCCGCGCCGACGACCCGCGTCGCCTCGCCCGCGACGGCCTCGTCGAGCTCGGCTTCACGATCGTCGAGGCCGACGAGCTGCTGCGCGACGCCCCGCAGGACACGCCCGAGGCCCTGATCGCCGGCGCGCTGCGCGCCGCACGCCGATGAGCGCGCCGCGCATCCAGACCCCGCAGCGCATCGAGGACGAGCTCGAGCTCGACCGCTCGCTGCGTCCGCGCCGCCTGGAGGACTTCGTCGGCCAGCCCTCGCTGAAGGAGCAGCTGGCGATCTCGATCGAGGCCGCGCTGGCGCGCGGGGAGGCGCTGGACCACGTGCTGCTCGCCGGCCCGCCGGGCCTGGGCAAGACGACGCTCGCGCAGATCATCGCCGCCGAGCTCGACGCGCCGTTCGTCATGACCGCCGGCCCGGCGCTCGAGCGCAAGGCCGACGTCGCCGCCTTCCTGACCGCGCTCGAGCCCGGCTCGGTCTTCTTCGTCGACGAGATCCACCGCCTGCAGCGCGCGCTGGAGGAGACGTTCTATCCGGCGATGGAGGACCGCCAGCTGCCGATCACCGTCGGCATGGGCGCCGGCGCGCGCGTCGTGACGCTCGAGCTGCCGCCGTTCACGCTGATCGGCGCGACGACGCGCACGGGTCTCTTGACCGCGCCGCTGCGCGACCGCTTCGGCCTCCAGCATCGCCTCGAGCACTACGACGTCGACGACCTCGCGACGATCGTCACGCGCTCGGCGCGGATCCTCGACGTGGCGCTCGATCCCGACGGCGCCGAGGCGATCGCCGCGCGCAGCCGCGGCACGCCGCGCGTCGCCAACCGCCTGCTCAAGCGCGTGCGCGACTACGCGCAGGTGCGCTTCGGCGGCGTCGTCACCGCCGACGCCGCCGACGCCGCGCTGGCGATGCTCGAGATCGACGAGCTGGGCCTCGACCGCCTCGATCGCGAGCTGCTGCGCGCCGTCTGCGAGAAGTTCGAGGGCGGGCCCGGTCGGGCTGTCGACGCTCGCGGCGACCGTCGGCGAGGAGCAGGACACGATCGAGGACGTCTACGAGCCCTACCTGCTGCAGTGCGGGCTGCTCAAGCGCACGCCGCGCGGGCGCGCGGCGACGCGCCGCGCCTTCGAGCACCTCGGGCTCAAGGCGCCGGCCGCGACTGCCGACAGCCTCTTCTGAGTGCGCGGCGCGACCAAGGAGCGAGGCTTCATCCGGCATTCACGACGCGCTTCTCTACGCTTAGGGCACGCTCATGGCCCATCTGTTCATCTGCCCCAGCTGCGGAAACCGCAGCGCCGCGACCGATCGCACCGCCGGCTTCACCCGCCAGGCCAAGGGCTGCGCGAAGTGTGGCTTCGGCTTTCTCTTCGAGCTGCTCGACGACTACTACCCGGCCCCGAACGCCGCGTTCTTCGTCTGCGACCAGAAGGGCCGCGTCATCGGCTGCGGCCGCGGTTCCTTCGAGCTCACCGGCCTCGACGACGAGCGCGTCATCGGCCGCAACGTCAGCGAGGTCCTCGGCCTCGTCTTCGAGAGCGGCGACGACCACGTCTCGCACCGTCCTGGAGTGGGGCGTGCGCGCGCTCGACAAGCCCGTGCAGGTCAACGCCGAGGGCGATCTGCCGGCGACGGCGAAGGCCGACCTCTTTCCCGCGTACGACGACGACGGCGGCCTGCTGCTCGTGCTGACCCCGACGAAGTAGGCTGACGTGAGCCCGCTGTGACCGACCGCCGCCGCAATCTCTTCGTCCTGCTGCTCGTCCTCGGTCTGCTGATCGCGTCGGCGGTCGTCATCGCGCAGAAGCCGACGAAGAAGGGCCTGGACCTGCAGGGCGGCGTCGAGCTCATCTACGAGGCGCAGCCGACGCAGGTCGCAGCCCGTCACGCAGGAGGCCGTCGATCGCGCGATCGACATCATGCGCAAGCGCATCGACCAGCTCGGCGTCGCCGAGCCGGAGATCCAGCGCACCGGCGACCGCCAGATCAGCGTCGCGCTGCCCGACGTCGACAACCTCGCCGAGGCGATCGAGCGGGTCGGGACCGTCGCCCAGCTGGCCTTCTATGACTGGGAGGTCAACGTCGTCGGGCCCGATGGCAAGCCCCATCCCGAGGACCCGAACGTCACCGGCCGCACGCCAGCGCCGCAGGGCAACGTCCTGCCGCTGTACGACGCGGTGCTGCTGGCCTCCAAGCGCCCGGCCAAGGTCGAGCCGAACAACTCGCGCGAGGACAGCCTCTTCTACGCCGTCGACCCGAAGGCCAAGAAGGTCTTCGGCAAGGGCGCCGGCACGGACAAGCGCTACGGCGCGGCGACGAAGGCCGACGCGCTCGAGCCCGTGCCCCAGGCCCTGCGGAAGACGGCCAAGGTCTACGAGGTCAAGCCGAACACGGTCATCGTCCGCGCCGAGCAGCCCGACGACGCCAAGGAGAAGACCGACGACTGGTACGTCCTGCAGGACGACGTCGCGCTGCGCGGCAAGGAGATCAAGAACCCCGAGCAGCAGTTCAACCAGGGCGCGGGCGGCAACGGCACGCCGAACGTCACCTTCGAATTCACCGACAAGGGCCGCAAGACCTGGCAGAACGTCACGCGCGAGATCGCCGAGCGCGGCGCCGACAGCGTCGGCCTGCTGCCCGGCACGACGACCCCGCGGACGCCAACCAGCACTTCGCGATCGTGCTCGACGACGAGCTCGTCTCGATCCCGTACATCGACTGCCGCAAGAACTCCGACGGCATCGACGGGCGCACGGGCTCGCAGATCGAGGGCGGCTTCACGATCAAGTCCGCCCAGCAGCTGGCGAACCTGCTGAAGACCGGCGCGCTGCCGCTGAAGCTCGAGCTGATCGCGAGCTCGCAGGTGTCGGCGACGCTCGGCGCCGAGGCGCTGGACGAGGGCCTGACCGCGGGCATCGCCGGCTTCATCATCGTCGCGCTGTTCCTGCTGACCTTCTACCGCGTGCTCGGCGTGATCGCGGTCGTGGCGCTCGGCGTCTACGCGCTGTACTTCTTCGCGCTGATCAAGCTCGTCCCGGTCACGCTGACGCTGCCGGGCATCGCCGGCCTGATCCTCACGCTGGGGGTGGCCGCCGACGCGAACATCGTGATCTTCGAGCGCGTCAAGGAGGAGATCCGCGGCGGAAGATCGATCATGGCGGGCATCGCCGCGGGCTACAAGAAGGGCCTGACGGCGATCATCGACGCGAACGTCGTGACGATCATGGTCGCGTTCATCCTCTTCGTGCTGGCGACCGCGGGCGTCAAGGGCTTCGCGCTGACGCTCGGCCTCGGCGTCATCGTGTCGCTGTTCACCGCCGTGCTCGCGACGCAGGCGATCCTCGGCACGATGGGCAAGTCGCGCATGCTGTCCAACCCGTCCGCGCTCGGCGCGGGCGAGAAGAAGGGCGACCGCCTGCGCCTGGACTACATGGGCTACTCGAAGTGGTTCTTCAGCGCGTCGGGCGTGATCCTGCTCGTCTGCGCGCTGGCGCTCGGCGCGAAGGGCATCAACTTCGGCATCGACTTCGAGTCGGGCACGCGGATCAACGTCGCGCTGACGCAGAACGTCGACGAGGCGGCTGTGCGCGAGGTGCTCGCCACGCAGGGCCTCGGCGACGCGAAGATCCAGCGCGTCGAGAACAAGAGCAAGGGCGCCAGCAAGTTCCAGATCTCGACCGCGACGCTCGAGCCCGACCAGGTCACGAAGGTCACCGGCGCGCTGGAGGGGGAGTTCGGCTTCGCCGACACGCAGGACGTCACGTCGATCGGGCCGACGTTCGGCCAGACCGTCGCGAAGTCGGCGATCATCGCGATCATCGCGTCGCTGCTCGTGATCTCGGCGTACATCGCGCTGCGCTTCGAGCCCAAGTACGCCGTCCCGGTGCTGATCGCGGTCATGCACGACATCCTCATCACGGCGGGCGTCTACGCCCTCTTCGGCCAGGAGGTGACGACGGCGACGGTCGCGGCGTTGCTCACCGTCCTGGGCTTCTCGCTGTACGACACGATCATCGTGTTCGACCGCATCCGCGAGAACGTGCCGCGGATGCCGCGCGCCGCCTTCTCGCAGATCGTCAACCGCTCGATGTCCGAGGTCATCGTCCGGTCGCTGGCGACGAGCTTCTGCTCCGGACTGCCGGTGCTGGCGCTGCTGCTGTTCGGCGGCGAGACGCTGAAGGCGTTCGCATTCGCGCTGCTCGTCGGCACGATCTCGGGCACCTACTCGTCGGTCTTCATCGCCGGTCCCGTGCTGACGGCGTGGAAGGAGCGCGAGCCGCTGTATCGCCGCCGCCGCGCCTCGATCGCCGCCGAGAACGGCGGCATCGTGCCGGCCTACGCGACCGCGAGCGCCGCCGTCGAGGCCGCGCCGAAGAAGAGCGCGCGCCGTCGCGACCGCCTGACCGCGCCCGACGATCCCGAGCAGGGCGTCTCGCGTGAGGAGTTCGAGGAGCTCGTCCGCGACCTGCACGTCGACGAGCCGGTCGCCAAGCCCAAGCCCGCGGCAAGGGCGCGGCCGTCGCCGAGCCCAAGCCCAAGCCCAAGCCCAAGGCGCCCGTGCCGACGGTCGACCCGAGCGCCGACGCGCTGCCCGAGGACGTCGTCATGCCCGACCGCCCCGACGCCCCTTCCAACGGGAAGTCCAAGCGCTCGGCGGCCGCGAAGCGACGCAGCAAGCACGGGAGGCCGCGCTAGCCCATGGGAGCACTTGCCTGGACCATGATGGGCCTTGCCCTGTGGCACTTCACGATCTTCATCCCCGACCGCTTCTGGGCGGGCATCGTCGGCGCGTTCCTCGGCTCGGTGTTCGGCGCGATCATCTTCGGCTTCGTCGTCAACGGCTTCACGGTCCCCGGGCAGGACGAGACGAACATCGTCACGGTGCTGCAGGCCGTTCCCGGGTCGATCCTCGGCGTCGGGCTCGTCTACCTGCTCGGCGTGCGGCGCGAGGAGCCGCTCGAGCCGATCGCCGAGTAGCTCCCGCCGTCAGCGCTTCGCGGCCGCGGCGGTCTTGCGGCCGGTCGACACGTAGATCGTGATCGGCGAGCCGGACTGCAGCTTGGAGCCCGCGCGCGAGCTCAGCCGCACGATGCCGCGGCGCGGCACCGTGCGGTTGCGCAGGTAGCGGATCTTGCCGACCGTGCAGTTGGCCGCGCGGATGCGGTTCTTCATCGTCGCCAGGCGGATCCTGCGCGTGACGCCGGGCACGAGGCACGGCGGCTGGCGCCCCACGGCGCGCGGCGGCCCGAGCACGTAGACGCGCTGAAGCTGCGGTCCCGCGATCGGCGACGAGTCGCCGCCGGACATCGCCAGCCACAAGCACAGGGCGTAGGCGCCGTCGGCTGACTGCTTGGTCGAGGTCGCCAGCGAGAACGAGCCGTTGACGGGATCGCCGGACAGCAGCGCCCTGCCGGAGTCCGCGTCGAAGCTCGCCGCGCAGGGGCCGTCGCCCGGCCGGATCCTGGCGTACACGCGAGCCGGCGCCTCGCTCTGGCCGTGGACGCTGATCGCGGTCGACTCGTTGACCGCGGGCGTCAGCGGGTTGACGATCGCGCTGATCGTGCCCAGCGGCGGGCGAAAGGCCATCGTCTGCGCGATCGGGACGGCGATCGCGTTCTCCGCGCGCGCGATCCAGATGCAGAAGACGACCGTGCCGGGAGGATTCCACGTGCGCGCCTCGGAGAAGCTGAAGGCTCTGTCGACGCCGGCGCCGTAGAACGAGCCGACGCTGCGGCCGGAGTCGCTGCTGGCCGACGGCGCGCAGGCGCCGCCGCCGGGGGCGCGGTAGGAGACGTAGACCCGGCCGGGGGCGTCGGCGGTGCCCTTCAGCGTGAACACCCGCGGCACGCCGGCAGCCGGATCGGACAGGCCGCCGCTGGTCGTCACGGTGATCCCCGCCGTGGCGGCGTGGGCCTGTGACGCGCCGGCGAGGGCCGCGATCATCCAGATCGCGCCGACCAGAGCTGGGCCCATCCGGGGGCCTGGGCGTCGAAGGTGCACTCCGTCTCCTCCATGGCGTTGTTGAAACGACAGCCCAGCCGCAACCCCGCTCCCCGGGTCCCCTCCCAAGGTTCGGCAACATGCTGTAAAGGTTGGTCTGTCGGCGCACCGTACGCAGCGCGTCGGACGGGTCCGCGCGGTGCCGGCGTTCCGTCGGGCGCCCCGCGTAGCTTGCGTGCATGCCGAACGAGCCCGCCCGCCTGCAGATCGAGCGCTGCAACGTCGCCGCGGTGCTCGCGCTGGAGCGCGAGCTCGGCGTCAGCCACGTGCTCGCGCAGGTGCTCGTGCGTCGCGGCTTCGGCGATCCGGTCCACGCGCGCGCGTGGCTGGCGGCCGACGAGCGCCACGAGCCCTCGCGGTTCGCCGGCATCGAGGACGCCTGCGACCTCATCCTCATGCACGTCGAGACCCGCGACCCGATCACGATCCACGGCGACTACGACGTCGACGGCGTGACGCTCGACGGCGATCCTCGTCGGCGTGCTGCGCGAGCTCGGCGCCGACGTCGACTGGTACCTGCCAAGCCGCGCCGAGGACGGCTACGGCCTGTCGGCGGCGACCGTGGCGCGGCTCGCAGCGCGTGGCACGCGTCTGCTGCTGACCGCCGACTGCGCGATCACGGCGGTCGACGAGGTCGCCGCCGCGCGCGGCCGCCGGTCTGGACGTCGTCGTCACCGATCACCACAGCCCGCGCGCCGACGGCGTTCTGCCCGACGCGCCGATCGTGCACCCGGCCGTGTGCGGCTATCCGTGCGCCGACCTGTGCGCCGCCGGCGTCGCCTACAAGCTCGCCGGCGCGCTGCTGGCCGCCGCGGGGCGCGACCCCGCGCGCGCCGACGCTCGACCTCGACCTCGTCGCGCTCGCAACGATCGCCGACTGCGTGCCGCTGCGCGGCGAGAACCGCCGCCTCGTGCGCGCGGGGCTGCGCGCGCTCGCGACGACCACGCGTCCCGGCCTGCGCGCGCTGATGAAGGTCTCGCACGCGGATCCGGCGCGCATCGACGCGCGAGCGGTCGGCTTCCGGCTCGCGCCGCGCATCAACGCCGCCGGGCGCCTCGAGCGCGCCGACGCCGGCCTCGAGCTGCTGCTGACGACCGACGAGGCGCGCGCGGCTCAGATCGCCGACGAGCTCGATCGCCTGAACTCCGAGCGCCGCCACACCGAGACGCGGATCCTGTTCGAGGCCGAGGCACAGGTCGCGCAGCTCGGTGAGCGGATGGCCTACGTGCTCGCCGGCGAGGGCTGGCACAAGGGCGTCATCGGCATCGTCGCGTCGCGGATCGCCGAGCGCCACAACCGCCCGGCCGTGCTGATCGCGCTCGAGCCCGGCGCGGCCACCGATCCGCAGGCGCGAGGGACGGGCTCCGGCCGCTCGATCCCGGGCTTCGACCTGCTCGCCGGCCTGGATGCCGCGGCAGCGCACCTTGTGCGCCACGGCGGCCACCGCGCGGCCGCCGGCTGCGAGATCCTCGCCGCAGAGGTCGACGCCTTTCGCGCGGCGTTCGAGGCGCACGCCGCGGCGACGCTGTGCCCCGAGGACCTCGTCGCCGTGCAGCGCGCCGACGCCGTCGTCGCGGGCGACGAGCTCGGCCTCGCGCTGGCCGAGGAGCTCGAGCTGCTGGCGCCGTTCGGGATCGCCAACCCGAGCGTGTCGCTGCTCGTGCCGGCCGCGCGCTTCGGCGACGCGCGCACGATGGGGGAGGGAAAGCACGCCCGCTTCCAGGTGCAGTCCGGCGCCATGCGCGCGGGGGCGGTCGCCTTCGGCACGGCCAAGGTCGACTGCGACGTCGCGCTCGACGCCACCTTCTCGCTCGAGCTCAACGAGTACAACGGCAGCGTCGAGCCGCGCCTGGTGCTGCGCGACGCGCGCCCGTGCGCCCCGGCGCCGATCGTCGTCGTCGGCGAGCCGCAGGACTACCTCTGCGCGGTCATCGCCGAGCTGCGCCGCCCGCTCGAGCGGCCCGCGGCGCCCGGCGCCGACATCTTCCCGGTTCGCGATCGGCGCGGCGGCGGCATCGCCGGCGTGATCGCCGGGCTCGTGGCCTCCGGCGAGCCGGTGCTCGTCGTCGCGGCCGACGCGGTCCTGCGCGCGCGCCACCTGGCGCCGATCCTCGGCGGCTTCGAGCTGTGCTCCCACGAGGCGCTCGAGCGCGAGCCCGGCCTGGCACGCCCCGACGCGCACGTCGTGCTGCTCGACCCGCCACCCGGCCCGCCCCGCGCGCATGGCGCAATGACCCACCTGGCCTGGGGCGAGCCCGAGCTGCGCTTCGCCGCGCAGATCCACGAGCGCGACCGCGACCTGCGCCGGCAGCTGGCAGCCGCCTACCGTGCCCTGCGCGACGCCGGCGAGGCGACCGGCGCGCAGCTCGAGGCGCTGCTGCGTGGCGACCCGCGGGCGCCGCGACCGGCGCCGCTGGCCGGCCGTCTGCTGCGGGTGCTCGCCGAGCTCGGGCTCGTCAGCCTCGACGCCGAGGCCAGGACCCTGACCGTGCCGCCGGCCGAGCGCACCGACCTTGAACGATCCGAGGCGTTCAGGGCCTACTATCAGCACTATGAGGACGGTCGCAGATGGCTGAGCGGGGAGATGGCAAAGGCGGCGTGAGAGCCCCGGCCCGCCAGCGGGCCGGTACGCGCCGCGCCCCCGTCGACGAGCTGCCCGACGATCGCCGGCCGCAGGTCGACCGCGCCGACCTCACGCCGCTGGAGCGCAGCCTGCTGTCGGACGTCTTCGCGATCGTCGAGGAGCACGCCGACGCCGCCGCCGTCGAGATCGACCGCAAGAAGGTCGAGGCCGCGTTCGTCTTCGCCTGCGAGCACCATGCCGACCAGCGCCGGCTGTCGGGCGAGGACTTCATCCACCACCCCGTCGGCGTGGCGAAGATCTGCGCCGGCATGCGCCTGGACACCGAGACGCTGTGCGCCGCGCTGCTGCACGACACCGTCGAGGACACGTCGGCGTCGGTCGCCGAGGTGCGGCGCAACTTCGGCGACGAGATCGCCAACATCGTCGACGGCGTCACGAAGCTCACCGGCATCGTCTTTCAGTCGCGCGACGAGGCGCAGGCCGAGAACTACCGCAAGATGATGGTCGCGATGGCCTCCGACGTGCGGGTCATCCTGATCAAGCTCGCCGATCGCCTGCACAACATGCGCACGATCGAGGCGATGTCCAAGCAGAAGCAGATCGACAAGGCCAAGGAGACCCTGGAGATCTACGCGCCGATCGCCCATCGCCTGGGCATCCACGCGATCAAGTGGGAGCTCGAGGATCTCGCCTTCCAGGCGCTGCACCCGCGCAAGTACCAGGAGATCAAGGGCCTCGTCAACCAGCAGCGCGACGAGCGCGAGGGCTACGTCGAGAAGGCCGGCGCGTACCTGCTCGGCGAGCTGCAGGCGCTGGGCATCGAGGCCGACATCTCCGGGCGCGCCAAGCACTTCTACTCGATCTACTCGAAGATGACCAAGAAGGGCCGCGAGTTCAACGAGATCTACGACCTCACCGCGATGCGCGTGATCGTCGACTCCGTCAAGGACTGCTACGGCGCCGTCGGCGTCGTGCACTCGCTGTGGAAGCCGCTGCCCGGGCGCTTCAAGGACTTCATCGCGATGCCGAAGTTCAACATGTACCAGTCGCTGCACACGACGGTGATCGGGCCCGAGGGGCTGCCGCTGGAGATCCAGATCCGCACGCGCGAGATGCAGGACATGGCCGAGTTCGGCGTCGCCGCGCACTGGATCTACAAGGACGGCTCGTCGCGGCAAGGCGGGGCCCGCGGCCGACGGCGACGCGAAGCTCAACTGGCTGCGCTCGATGCTCGACTGGCAGCAGGAGCACGAAGGACCCCAAGGAGTTCATGGACGCGCTGAAGGTCGACCTCTTCGAGGACGAGGTCTACGTCTTCACGCCCAAGGGCGAGGTCAAGAACCTCGCCGCCGGGGCGACCCCGCTGGACTTCGCCTACGAGGTGCACACCGACGTCGGCCACCGCTGCGTCGGCGCGAAGGTCAACGGCAAGATGGTGCCGCTGCACTACGAGCTGAAGTCCGGCGACATCGTCGAGGTCATGACCTCCAACCGCGAGCGCGGCCCGTCGCGCGACTGGCTGGCGGTCGTGCGCACGACCCGCGCGCGCAACAAGATCAAGCAGTGGTTCAAGGCCGAGTCGCGCGACGACACCGAGCACGCCGGCCGCGACATCCTGCACGAGGCGCTCAAGAAGCACGGGCTGCCCCACCAGAAGATCATCTCCTCGCCGCTGCTGGCCGACGTCATCCGCGAGATGGGCTTCCGCAAGGCCGACGACTTCTACATCGCGCTGGGCGGCGCGAAGATCTCCGCCAAGGTCGTCGTCAACAAGGTCCTGCAGCGCCTCAAGCAGGGCGAGGCGGCCGAGGGCGAGACGCGCACCGCGGCCGAGGACATGCTGTCCACGCGCCGCCAGCGCCGCCAGCCGACGAGCTCTTCGACGCAGTACGGCATCCGCGTCGAGGGCGTCGACGACGTCATGCTGCGCCTGGCGAAGTGCTGCCGCCCGGTGCCCGGCGACGCGATCGTCGGCTACATCTCGCTCGGGCGCGGGATCACGATCCACCGCGAGGACTGCCCGAACGCCGTCGCGCTGCGCAAGGACCCCGACCGCTTCACGCCCGTCAGCTGGGAGGGCGACCACGAGACCGCCTTCAAGGTCGAGCTGCAGGTCGACGCCTGGGATCGCCACCGCCTGCTCGAGGACCTCTCGCGCACGTTCGCCGAGGCCGGCATCAACATCGTCGAGGCGCGCTGCGTCGTCTCGCACCCGATGGTCCAGAACTGGTTCGTCGTCGAGGTCGGCGACCTGCAGGTCCTCAAGGCCGGCGATCAGCCGCCTGCGCAACATCGACTCGGTCTTCGACGCCTACCGCGTCACGCCCGGCGGCAGCTGAGCGTCTCGATCGCTCTCGACGGCCGCGTCCGACGTGGTCGGCCGGCAGCGGACGCCCCAATGCGGGCGGCGCTCGTACGACCAAGAGCGGCGCGGGGCAGTGCCCTTGCGGGCGGGCAGACATGTGGAGCACATGCGTTATGGTGTGCCACATGTCCAAGATGATCCAGGTCCGCGACGTGCCGGACGACGTGCACCGAACGATCAAGATGCGTGCGGCGGCGGCGGGCATGTCGCTGTCGGACTACGTCAAGCGCGACCTCGAGATCGCGGCGTCGCGCCCGTCGCTCGAGGAGATCGACCGACGCGTTCGCGAGCGCGGCACGTCAGACCTGCGGACCGACACGATCGTGTCGACGCTGCACGAGCTGCGCGACTCGTAGTGGCGGTGCTCGACGCGTCGGTGCTCGTCGAGTACCTGGCTGGATTCGAGCACGTCGACGCGGTGCGATCACGGTTGCTGGCCGATGCGGGCGCGCTGTGGGCGCCGCACCTCGTGGACGCCGAGGTCGGCCATGTGCTGCGCCGGGCCGTCGCGCGCGGCGAGGTCGGGGCCGATGCCGCCGGCGCCGCGCTGTCGGACCTGGCGCGCTTCCCGCTCCGCCGCGCGGCGCACGTCGGGCTGCTCGATCGCGCGTGGGAGCTGCGCGAGAACATGTCGTTCTACGACGCCCTCTACGTCGCGCTCGCCGAGCGACTCGACGAGCCGCTGCTGACGCTCGACGCTCGACTGGCGACCGCCACGGGCGTGCGGGCCGAGATCGTGGTGGTTGGCTGACGCGCGCGACCGCGCCGGCGGAGTTGCGGACGACCCTCTCAGGCGCGGGGCCCGATGGTCAACTTCTCCAGTGGTCGAGGATCCGGCCGCAGATGCCGATGTGTCCCGTGTGACGGCACGTCAAGAACGAGACCTGCTCAAGCACGAGCTCGACCGGGCTCGGCGGCGGATCGCCGACCTCGAGACGCAGCTCGCCCGCCACGGGCGCGACGCGATCACCGGCGCGCTGTCGATCGAGGCCTTCCGCGGGCGCCTCGGCGAGGAGGTCCGGCGCGCCCGGCGCAACGATCGCCCGAGCGCGCTCGTGATCATCGAGGTCGACGAGATCGCGCAGATCCACCGCGACCACGGCTTCGATGCCGGCGACAAGATGCTGCGAGCGATGATCGCGGCGCTGCGCGACGGCATCCGCCCCGGCGACGTCGTCGGGCGCATCGCCGATGCGCGCCTGGCCCTGCTGCTGTGCGATGCGGACGCGCGCGCCGCGCAGTCATGCATGGAGCGCCTGCGCGGCGACCTCGAGCGCCTCGAGGTCGGACCGTTGCGCGGGGTCGCGACCTCCGTCGGCATCGCGCCCTTCGGCCGCACGGACGGCGCCATCGACCTGCTCGAGCGCGCGGGGCGCGCGCTCGCCGATGCCCAGGCCGCCGGCGGCGGGCGCGTCGTGACGGCAGCGGTCAGCGATCCGTCGGGCGCCGACGTCGTCGAGGCGATCCACCGCCGCGACGCCGTCGAGGCGCTCGCCGTCGCGCTGCTCGAGCGCGACCGCTACACCGGCGAGCACTCGGAGTCGGTCGTCGAGATGGCCGGCAAGGTCGCGATCGCGCTCGGCCTGTCGGCGGCGCAGGTCGAGGAGGTCCGCTCCGCCGCGCTGCTGCACGACATCGGCAAGGTCGGCATCCCCGACGCGATCCTCCACAAGCCCGGCCCGCTGACGCCGGAGGAGCGCGCGGTGATGGCTGAGCACCCGGTCATCGGGGAGCGCATCCTGCGCAGCATCGGCGGCTTCGCGGGCGTCGCCGCGATCGTCCGCCACGAGCACGAGAGCTACGACGGCCGCGGCTACCCGGACGGCATCGAGGGCGACGAGATCCCGATCGGCAGCCGCATCATCCTCGCCTGCGACGCCTACCACGCGATGACCAGCGACCGCCCGTACCGGGCGCGGATGTCGCACGCCGAGGCGTTCGCAGAGCTCATCCGCTGCGCCGGCAGCCAATTCGATCCCGACGTCACGGCGGCGCTCGTCGCCCACCTGTACTTCGAGCAAGCGGGTCGTCCCGCTTCGCTGCGATAGGGCGCGCCTGACCGTCTGGCGGCCCGGCGTCCATCTCAGCAGCGGACTCGCTGCCGGCGTCCGAGCCGAGCGTGTGCCGCGGCAGGCTGCGCTTGTCAGCGCTTCACGGGGTCGCTGCGACGACCGGCTCGCACTCGACGACATAGACGTCGTTGTCGGTCAGGCGCCGTCCGCCGCTCTCCGCGATCACGCGACGGGCGTCCTCGACCTCCCACCCCTCGGGCACGGCGATGTGGTCGGTGCTGAAGATGCCGGCGATGCTGTTCGGCAGCCGCGCGGTCGGCGTCTGCAGGCCCAGCTCGTCGACGAGCGCCAGGATCCCGCGGCGGCCCATCAGCGTGCCGACGTTCTCGCGCTCGTGCAGCCCGTGGTTCCAGCCGCCGCCCCAGATCACGTCGTGCTCGCCGGCGAGCGCCTCGCGGACGCCGGCGATCGCGGCCCGCGTGATGCTCGCGACGCTGTCGCCGTCGTCGTCTGAGTAGGGCGCCGCGTTGCGCCACGGCAGCACGCTGCTGCAGACGAGCAGCTCGCCGATCCGCGCGCACGCCACGGCCGGATGGGTGGGCTCGATCGCCTCGAGGCCCGCGGCCGACCAGACCGCCGACCACGCCACGTCGTCGCCCATCGGCTCCGATCTCGCGGTCTCGCCGCTCTCCAAGGCAACCGCGTCCTGCACGATGCTCAGCAGCCAGACGTCGCAGCCGGCCTGCTCCATGAACGCCGCGTGCGCGGCGCTCCAGCGTCCTTCGAGGTTCCAGGTTCCGATGCGCATCGCGCGGAGGTTGTCAGCTACGAGGCGATCACGACACGACGCCCAGCGCGCCGGGTGAGACCTCGAACAGCGCCTCGGTGACGTCGCCGATGTGATCGCCGTCGACGTGCAGCGCAATCGAGCGCCCGTCGGAGGACACGCAGCGCAGCGACTGCACGTCGTGGAAGGTGCGGATCTGCGGATGGCCCTCGAGCGTGCGCCCCGCCGACAGCAGCCGCAGCGCGATCGGCCCGATGTCGCGCGGGCGCATGCCGCGCAGCGCAACGCCGGCGAGCGCGCCGCTGTCGAGCGCCGAGCCGCCGGCGAGGTGGATCGGCTTGTCGTCGAGATAGGTGAACGCCTCGCCGTTCTGCGCGACCGCCGAGATCGCGTGGTCGACCTCGCCGCCGGCGTGGACGACCATCCGCGGCGGGTCGCGGACGTACTCGCGCAGCACGGTCTCGAGCGCCGCGTAGACGAAGAACAGCTCGCGCAGGCGGTGCTGCTTGAGGCGCGGCGAGCGGTCGATGCGCTTGGACACGCTGGCGTCGACGCCGAAGCCGCTGGAGTACGTGAAGCGGCGGCCGTTGGCGATGCCGAGATCGATGCGCCGCGGGCGCCAGTCGTCGGCCATCGCCAGCAGGTGCTGCGTGGCGTCGATCACGTCGCCGGGGATCCCGAGCATCTTGCACAGCGCGTTCGTCGCGCCCCCCGGCAGGCAGGTCAGCGGCGTCGCGGAGCCCGCGAGCCCGTTGGCGACCTCGTTGACGGTCCCGTCGCCGCCGAAGGAGGCGACGACGTCGTAGCCCTCGTGCGCGGCCTCGCGACAGAGGTCGGTCGCGTGCCCGCGCGCCTGCGTGTCGATCGCCTCGACCTCGTAGCGGCCGTGCAGCGCGGCGATCACGAGGTTTCGCAGCCGCGCGTCCATCATCGACGCCGACGGGTTGACGACGACGAGCATCCGCTTGCGCCGCACCGGCTGGTCCAGCGAGGCGCTGTCGGCGAGGCGCTCGAGCGACTGCAGCCGCGCCATCAGTGGCCCCCCCGGCAAGTCCTCACCGGAGCAACCACTACAGCCAGCCGCGGCGGCGGAAGAACAGCAGCATCGCGACGAGCATCACGACCATCGACACCGCGACGACCCAGAAGGCCGTCAGCGAGCTCTCGCCCGGGACGCGCACGTTCATCCCGAAGATGCTCGCCACCAGGGTCAGCGGCAGCACGACGACGCTGATCGCCGTCAGCGCCTTGAGGACGTCGTTGACGCGATGCGAGAGCACCGACTCGTTCGTCGACTCGAGGCCCTCGACGACCTCCTTGAAGTTCTCGAGCATGTCCCAGATGCGCTCGGAGGCGTCGTTGATGTCGTCGAAGTAGATGTCCAGGCCCTCGGGGATGTAGCGCTTGGTGCGCTCGAGGTCGCGCAGCGCCGTGCGCTGCGGGCGGACGATCTTGCGGAAGTTGATGATCTCCTGCTTGACGTTTGAGATGTCGCGCACGATCTCGCCCGAGCGCCCCTCGAAGATGTCCTCCTCGAGCACCTCGAGCTTGTTGCCCATCTTGCGCAGCATCGGAAACGAGGCGTCGACGCAGTCGTCGACGATCTTGTAGAGCAGGTAGCCGGGTCCCTTGGCGAACAGGGAGTCGCGCTGGTCCTCGCGCGTCTTGCAGCGCTCGAAGAGGTACTCCAGCGGCTGCAGCGGCTCGTTGGGCAGCGTGATGACGAAGTCCGGCCCGACGAACATGTCCAGCTCGGCGGCGTTCAGGCGGCCGATCGACTTGTCGAAGCGCGGGAAGTGCAGGACGACGAACAGGTACTCGGGGTACTCGTCGACCTTCGGGCGCTGGTTGCGCGAGAGGACGTCCTCGTAGTCCAGCGGATGGAAGTCGAAGTGCTCCTCGAGGTACGCGCGGTCGGCCGGCTGCGGTCGCTCGATGTGCAGCCAGCGCAGACCCTCGGCCTCGATGATCTCGACGTTCGGGGTCTCGGGATCGACCGACGGCGAGCCGCCGACCTGTCCGCGGCCGCGTGCCGGGCGGCCGAAGCGCGGCTTTGGGAGGTTCGGCATGGCTGATATTGTGCCCACCGAGAGCTGGACACATCCAGAGGGGTGGAGGGACAGGCCCTGCGAAGCCCCGGCAACCATTCCGCGAGAGCGGGAACGGTGCCAATTCCTGTCAGATGTGGCATGGCCGCGCGGCCTCGCCACAAGATCCCAGGCGGAGGTTCATATGGCGGCTACGCAGCTCAGGTGCAGAGAGTGCGCAACGGAGTACCCATTGGAGGCACGCTACGTGTGCTCGCGGTGCTTCGGCCCGCTGGAGGTCTCCTACGAGCACGAGCCGATCGCCGACATCGGCTCGCTGCGCCGCCGCATCCAGGGCGGCCCGCAGAACATCTGGCGCTACCACGACTTCCTGCCTCTGGAAGGGCCCCAGCCGCAGACGCGCACCGGGCTGCCGGCGGGCTGCACGCCGCTGATCCGTGCCGACCGCCTCGCCGAGCGCCTCGGACTGGGGGAGGTGTGGGTCAAGAACGACGCCGCCAACCCGACGCACTCCTTCAAGGACCGCGTCGTCTCCGTAGCGGCTACACGTGCTCGGGAGCTGGGCTTCGACACCTTGGCCTGCGCCTCGACGGGCAACCTCGCCAACTCCGTCGCCGCCCACGGGGCGGCGCTCGGGATGGACTCCTACGTCCTGATCCCCGCCGACCTCGAGGAGCAGAAGCAGCTCGCGACGGCGATCTACGGCACGAACCTCGTCAAGGTCCGCGGCAACTACGACGACGTCAACCGCCTCTGCACCGAGCTCTCGGGCGACCGCGAGAACTGGGCGTTCGTGAACATCAACATGCGCCCCTACTACGCCGAGGGCTCCAAGACCGTCGCCTTCGAGATCGCCGAGCAGCTCGGCTGGGAGCTGCCCGACCGCTGCGTCGTGCCGATCGCCTCGGGCTCGCTGTTCACGAAGATCGCCAAGGGCTTCTCGGAGTGGGTCGACATCGGCCTGATCGACGGCGAGGTCCCGACGATGAACGGCGCCCAGGCCGAGGGCTGCTCGCCGGTCGCGGGCGCGTTCGCGCAGGGCAAGGACGTCTGCCGGCCGGTCAAGCCCGACACGATCGCCAAGTCGCTGGCGATCGGCAACCCGGCCGATGGCCCCTACGCGCTCGATCTCGCGCGTTCGACCGGCGGCTCGATCGACGCCGTCACCGACCAGGAGATCCGCGACGGCATCCGCCTGCTGGCCGAGACGACGGGCATCTTCACCGAGACCGCCGGCGGCGTGACGACGGCGGTGCTCGCCAAGCTCGCCGCGCGCGGCGACATCGGCGAGCACGAGCGCGTCGTGCTGGTCATCACCGGCGACGGGCTGAAGACGCTCGACGCGGTTCGCGACTCCTTCCACGCGCACGAGGTCGACGCGACGATCGAGTCCTTCGAAGCGGCATTCGCCGAGCAGGGAGCCGGCGTCTGATGCCCGTCACGGTGAAGCTCCCGACGCAGCTGCGCGACGCCGCCGGCGGCGCCGCGACCGTCGAGGCCGAGGGGGCGACGGTCGGCGAGGCGCTGGAGTCGGTCTTCGCCGAGCACGGCGAGCTGCGCGACCGCCTCTACCTCGACGGCGACCTGCGCCGCTTCGTCAACGTGTATCTCAGCGGCGAGGACATCCGCTTTCTCGACGGCCTGCAGACGGCCGTGCCGGCCGGCGGCACGCTGACGATCCTGCCGGCCGTCGCCGGCGGCTGAAGCGGGGGCGCGGCGGCGCGCCAACCCCGCGCCCCGACGTTGGCGCGTTCCCGCGGAGGAGATGGCGCGCCGACAGTCACGACCGGTACACTCGCGCCTCGTCGGAACTGTCGGCCATCGGACTACCGTGGGAGGTACCTGGGGAGATGTCAGATTCAAGTCTTGCGCAGAAGGTCATGCCGATCGTGGGGGCCTTCTACGTTCTCATCGGCGTGATCGGGTTCTTCATCACCGGGCTCGGGGGCTTCGTGCAGAACTCCGATGACGCGCTGATCGGCTTCAGCATCAACCCGTTCCACAACCTCGTGCACCTGGCGATCGGCGCGTTCCTGATCATCATGTCGCGCCAGTCGACGCCAACCGCTGAGGGCGCGTGCCTGGGCGTCGGCCTGTTCTACGTCACCGCATTCGTCATCGGCGTGACCGGCGAGAGCAACCTGACGATCATCTCGATGTTCGGGCGCGACGACCTCGAGAACTTCAACCACCTCGTCAACGGCGTGCTGCTGCTGGGCCTCGGCCTGATGTCCTCCGGGGCCTCGGAGGCTTCGGCGAAGCGCAGGGGGTTCGCCTGAGCATCGCCGTCATCGCCCGCTCGAGCGGGCTGTGACGGCGAAGGCGCGGTCGTCGCGGGCAGGGTCTGCGACGACCGCGATAGCAGGACTTTCGGACGTTCTGTGGACCCAGCGCGAAGCTGGCGCATCGGCACGCGAAGCTGGCGCGATGGCGGTTCAGGCGCCGATACAGTCCCCCCCGCCCCACGGACGTGCGGGCACATCGGTCTACCGTGGGGGTACAGGCAATGGGCGGTTCAAGCTTGGCGCAGAAGGCGATGCCGTTGTTCGGCGCGCTGTACATCGGCATCGGCCTGATCGGCTTCGCCGTCACCGGCTTCGGCAGCTTCGTGCAGAACACGGGTGACTTCATCCTGATCGACGGGCTGAGCGTCAACCCGTTCCACAACCTCGTGCACCTGGCGATCGGCGCGTTCTTGATCATCATGTCGCGGCAGTCGACGACGACCGCCGAGGGCGCGTGCCTCGGCGTCGGCATCTTCTACGTCGCCGCCTTCGTGATCGGGTTCGTCGGACCGACAAACCTGACGATCATCTCGATGCAGGGTCGCGGCGACCTCGAGAACTTCAACCACCTGCTCAACGGCGTCGTCCTGCTGACGATCGGCCTGATCTCCTCGGCGGCGACCGAGAAGGCCGCGCAGCGATCCGGGGTTCCGGCCTCCGCCTAGCAGCACCCGGCTCGGGGCGAGCGACGGCCGCGGGGACGATTCCCCGCGGCCCACGGCGCCAAGCGGGCACACTGTCGCTGTGGCCGACCGCCTCCAGGACTACCGCCGCAAGCGCGACGCCGAGGCGACGCCCGAGCCCGCCGGCGAGCACGGCGCCGACGGCGCGCCCGAGCAGCGCTCCAGGCGCTACGTCGTCCAGGAGCACCACGCGACGCGCCTGCACTGGGACCTGCGCCTGGAGCACGACGGCGTCGCCGTCTCGTGGGCGGTTCCCAACGGGATCCCGCTGGACCCCAGGGACAACCGCCTCGCCGTTCACACCGAGGACCACCCGCTGGAGTACCTCGAGTTCGAGGGCGACATCCCGAAGGGCTCCTACGGCGCCGGCTCGATGCGCATCTGGGACCGCGGCACCTACGAGGAGCACAAGTTCGGCGACGACAAGGTCGAGATCACCTTCCACGGCGAGCGCCTGAACGGCCGCTACGGGCTGTTTCCGCTGAAAGCCCGCAAGGGCGAGCCGCCGGGCAAGGACTGGATGATCCACCGCATGGATCCGCCGGCGGATCCGACGCGCCAGCCGATGCCCGAGCACGTCAAGCCGATGCTCGCCAAGCCGGGGGCGCTGCCGGTGGACCCCCCGAGTCCTGCGTCCAGCGGTGACGAGGCCGTGGATCGGGGGCAGGCGATCGATCGCTGGGCCTTCGAGATCAAGTGGGACGGCGTGCGCGCGCTGGCCTACTCCGAGCCCGGCCGGATCCGCTTCGAGAGCCGCAACGGCAACGACATCACGGCCTCCTATCCCGAGCTGAAGGCCTTCAACCGCGCGCTGAGCTCCCACGGGGCGATCCTCGACGGCGAGATCGTCGCCTTCGACGAGCACGGCCGTCCGAGCTTCGGCCGCCTGCAGTCGCGCATGCACATCGGCTCGGAGGCCGCGGCCCGAAGGCGCTCGAAGGAGGTGCCGGTCGTCTACGTCGTCTTCGACCTGCTGTGGCTCGACGGCCATCCGCTGTACGACCTCTCCTACGCGCAGCGGCGCGAGCGCCTGATGGACCTCGGCCTGCAGGGCGCGCACTGGCAGACGCCCGACCACGTGATCGGCGACGGCGAGGCCGTGCTCGCGGCGAGCCTTGCCAACGGCCTCGAGGGCGTCGTCGCCAAGCGCCTGGACAGCCCCTACCTGCCGG
Source organism: uncultured Actinomycetes bacterium (assembly GCA_963729125.1). Lineage (GTDB taxonomy): Bacteria > Actinomycetota > Thermoleophilia > Solirubrobacterales > Solirubrobacteraceae > CADCVQ01. The sequence continues at coordinate 27,855 of CAVSML010000006.1, read as the reverse complement.
GCCGGCGCTCGCCGTGCTGGCTGAAGATCAAGAACTCGCGGCGCGAGGACGTCGTCGTCGGCGGCTGGCTGCCCGGCGAGGGCAAGCGCCGCGATCGCATCGGGGCGCTGCTCGTCGGCGTGCCCGAGGACGGCCGCCTGCGCTACGCCGGTCGCGTCGGCACGGGCTTCACCGAGGCCGAGCTCGACCGCCTCGCGAAGGTGCTCGAGCAGCGCGACGACTCGCCCTTCGGCGGCACGCCGCAGCCGCCCAAGCACGCGGTCTACGTGCAGCCCACGCGCGTGGCGGAGGTCGAGTTCACCGAGTGGACGTCGGACGGCATGCTGCGCCACCCGTCCTACAAGGGCCTGCGCGAGGAGGCGCCCGCGTCGGCGTTCCTCGATGCCGGCAGGCCCGTGCGCGACGGCGTCGAGGTGCGCGTCGGGGAGCGCGCGCTGAAGGTCACCAACCTCGACAAGGTCATGTATCCGGCGGTCGGCCTGACCAAGCGCGACGTCATCGAGTACTACGTCGCGGTCGCGCCGGCGATCCTGGCGCACCTCGAGGGCCGCCCGCTGACGCGCGTGCGCTTTCCCAACGGCATCGAGGGCAAGAGCTTCTTCGAGAAGCAGTGCCCGTCGCACCGGCCCGAGTGGGTCGCGGTCGCGCCGGTGCCGCTGTCGAAGAAGCTCGTCGAGTTCTGCGTCTGCGCCGACCTGCCGACGCTCGTCTGGCTGGCGAACCTCGCGGCGCTCGAGCTGCACACCCAGATGCACCGCGCGGAGGCGCTCGAGCAGCCGACGATGATGGTCTTCGACCTCGACCCGGGACCGCCGGCGACCGTCGTCGAGTGCTGCCGCGTCGCGCTGTGGCTGCAGGGGATGTTCGAGAACCTCGGCCTGGAGGCGTTTCCCAAGACGTCGGGCTCCAAGGGCCTGCAGGTCTACGTGCCGCTGAACTCGCCCGGCGTGACCTACGAGCAGACCAAGGGGTTCGCGCGCGCGGTCGCCGAGCTGCTCGAGTCCTCCGAGCCCGACGTCGTCATCTCGCGGATGAACAAGGACGCCCGCAAGGGCAAGGTCTTCATCGACTACAGCCAGAACGACGAGCACAAGACGACGGTCTGCGTCTACTCGCTGCGCGCCCGCGAGCGTGCGACGGCGTCGACGCCCGTCAGCTGGGAGGAGGTCCGCGACTGCCTCGACGGCGGCGACCCGCTGCGCCTGGCGTTCGACGCCGCGCAGGTGATCGAGCGCGTCGGCGAGCACGGCGACCTGTTCGCGCCCGTCCTGTCGCTCGTGCAGGCCCTGCCCTCGCTGGGCTGAGCGCTACGCTCGCAGCGTGCCCGCCGGCGACATCCCCGAGCTCGAGGGCATCGAGCATCGCTTCGTCGACGTGCGCGGCGCGCGCCTGCACGTCGCCGACAGCGGCGGCAGCGGCCCGCCCGTCCTGCTCGTGCACGGCTGGCCGCAGCACTGGTGGTCCTGGCGCGCGGTGATGCCGCTGCTGGCGGCCGACTTTCGCGTCATGGCGCTGGACCTGCGCGGCTTCGGCTGGAGCGAGCCGACGCCGCGCGGCTATCGCAAGGACGAGCTCGCCGACGACGTCGCCGGCGTCCTCGACGCGCTCGAGATCGACCGCGTCAACCTCGTCGGCCACGACTGGGGCGGGATCGTCGGCTTCCTCGTGTGCCTCAACCACACCGACCGCGTCGAGCGCTTCGTGCCGATGAACACCGGCCACGTGTGGCCGACGATGTCGCTGCGCGGCCTGCCCAAGCAGCTCGGCGGCTTCGCCTACCAGGGCCTGCTCGCGAGCCCGCTCGTCGGCCGCGTCATGGGCGGCTCGCCGCGCGTGCTGAAGGCCGTGCACACGTCGATCTCGACGCAGACCGGGGCGGTGCTCGACGGCCTCGACAGCTACACGCCGCGCTTTCAGGAGACCGCGCGCGCCAAGGCCGCGTCGCAGGTCTACCGCACCTTCCAGCTCTACGAGTTCCCCGCCTGGGTGCGCGGGCGCTACGCCGACCGGCGGCTGACGACGCCGACGCTGTGGCTGCACGGCCTCAAGGACCCGGTCATCCGCCCCGGCCTGTTCAAGGACATCAGCGCGCACGCCGACGACGTGCGCATCGAGTACCTCGCCGACTGCGGGCACTTCCCGGCAGAGGAGCAGCCCGAGCTCGTCGCCCGGCACCTGCGCGAGTTCTTCGCGCCGGCGCCGTAGCGGCTCAGCCCAGCAGCCGCGGCCGCGTGCCCTCGATGCGCGCGCGCAGGAGCTTCGATCCCTCGACGCCGCGGCCGCCGAGGCGCAGGTGCAGGATCCCCGTGCTCGCGTCTGCGCGGAGCCTGCGGCCCAGTCGCGGGTCGGTGCTCAGGCGCGCGCTGCCGTCGGCGCGCGACGGCCTTCTCGATCGTCACCCAGCGCGGACCGGCGACGAGGCGCTGCAGCTCGATCGGGGCGCCCGGCACCGCGCCGCGGACGGGCGGCGAGGCCCGGCCGAGGTCGCGTGGCGCGCAGCGCACCTCCGCCGGCGGCGCGCGGCGCGATGATGGCGGTGCGAAGCACGCGCCGTGCTCCGAGCATCCTCACGACATCCAGGAGACAGCACATGCCAGCGCGACACCCACTTCCCGACCCTCCCGTGCAGTCGGTGACGATCGACGCGAGCGGCGGAGCCTTCACGCTGACCTACTCCGGGCAGACCACGGGCCCGCTGGCGTTCGACCTCTCGGCGGGCGATCTGCAGCGCGAGCTGGAGGCGCTGAGCCGCATCGGCGCCGGCAACGTCGCCGTCAGCGGCGACGACGGCGGGCCGTTCGAGCTGCGCTTCGGCGGCGAGCTGACGGGCCGCGACATCCAGGTCGTCGAGGCCGACGACGAGGGCCTCGAGGGCACCGTCGTCGTCACGACCGAGGTGCCGTCGCCGTGGGACTGATCGCAGGGTCGCGTTGTGGTCTGAGGAATCTGGGGTAGTCCACGCGCGTACCCGATTCGAAGAGGTGTCCATGACAGAGCAAGAGGCCGACCAGGTCGACGAGAACGCGGAGCCCGCACAGGACGACGGACTGGTAGACGCCGTCGACGACCGCGCAGCGGAGCTGACCGGCTCTGCCGGCGCGTCGGAGACCGAGTCTCCGGTGCCCGACAGCAGCGGCGCCGTCGCCCAGGCCGAGGGGCATCTCGGCGATGCCAACCTCGACTCCGATCGCGCCACGTTGAAGAAGATCCAGGACGGGATGTAGCCGAACGCTCTGCACGGACGGGGCGCGCGCCGCGCTCACAGCGCGGCGCGCCCCGTACCGGCGGTTCAGCGCCGCAGCCGGATGCGGTCGCCCGGCTGAAGCTCAGCGGCCTTCGCCTTCGGGTTCAGGCGTCGCAGCGACGTCATCGAGCGGTCCGTCGCCGCCGAGATCGAGCCGAAGGACTGCCCCTTGCGCACGATCCAGAAGCGTGGCCCGGGTGGCTTGGGCTTGGGCTTTGGCAGGTGCTGGCGCAGCTTCACGCGCTGGCCGGGCACGAGCGTCGCCGGATTGGTCTTCGGGTTGAACGTCTCGAGCTGCTCGATCGTCAAGCCGGTCCTGGCGGCGATCAGGGAGTAGCTCTGTCCGGCGCGCACGATCCACACCGGCGGAAGCCCGGCCGACCTCGCCTCGGCCGCCTGCGCCGCGGCGGGATCGGAGCCCTGGCTGTTGAGCAGCGACACCGCCAGCAGGCTGACGATGACGAACCCGATCACCAGCCCCAGCGCGATGAGATACCACGCCGAGGGCGACAGCCCGTCCGGTTCGTGGCCGCTTGACGCAGGCATGGGCGCTCAGCGGCCCCGTACCCCTTCGCTCGGGGAGCATGCGCGGGATGTCGGTGCCGGGGCGCACCCGGCGACTCGGCGCACCGGCAGCGGCGGCGGTTCTATCCTCGCTAACCATGGGCTTTCGCCTTCCGGCCCGCGCGGCGCTCCTGATGGCGCTGACCGCGGGCATGCTCGCGTGCGGCGCGCCCGCCATGGCGGCCGCCGGCCCCACCGGCCGGGAGTTCTTTGGCATGCAGACGTTGACCTTCCCGCTCAGTGCCTCGGAGGCCGCGGTCATCGGGCGCGGCGGGGCCGGAACGCTGCGCGTGTCCTTCCCCGGAACTCTGGGGCCGGCGCAGGACAGCCTGACGTGGGCGCCGTTCGACGAGCTGATGGCCACCGCCGCACGGGCGCGCCTGCGGGTCCTGCCGGTGCTGCTCGGCATCCCGGGAAGCGGTCCGCGGATCAACCGCCCGCGTACGCGGGCCCAGAGGACCGCATGGGGCCGTTCGGTGGCCGCGATCGCCAGACGCTACGGTCGCGGCGGCACGTTCTGGGCGGATCGCCGCGAGCTGCGACCGAGCCCGCTGACGGCCTACCAGGTGTGGAACGAGCCCAACCTGCCGGCGTACTGGCGCCCCGCCACCGACGCCGCGGGCTATGTGAGGCTCGTAGCGCTGACGCGCGCGCGTCTGCGGGCGGTCGACCCGAAGGCGACGATCGTCCTCGCGGGGTTGCCCGAGTCGAGGCTCGGTGCGCCGATGCTCGACTACGTTCGCGCGATCTACGCGGTGCCCGGCTCGCGGAAGCATTTCGACGTCGTCGCACTGAACCCGTACTCCGGCGACGCCGGCGGCGTCCTCACGGCGCTCAACCGGGTGCGGTCGTACATGGATCGCCGCGGCGATCGCAGGACGCCGATCTGGATCACCGAGCTCGGCTGGGCGACGAGTGGTCTGCGCTCGCCGTTCACGACCGACCGCGCCGGCCAGGCGGCGCTCATCACGCAGACGTTCAGGGCGCTGCTCGCGGCCCGCGGACGGCTGCGCCTGCAGCGCCTGATCTACTTCAGCCTGCAGGACCGGTCCTACGGCGACGCCGAGAGACCGACCTGGGGCGCGCGTACGGGCCTCTTCGACCGGGCCGGTGCCCCCAAGCCGGCGTGGCGCGCGTTCGTCAGCATCACGGGCGGGCGGCCCGGGGAGCGGCTGCGCCGGATCAGCGGCTACGAGACGCCACGGTAAAGCAGCGCGTCCGAGAGGAAGACCTCGCAGGGGACACGTGGCAGGCCTCCGATATGAACCCGGTCTTTGGGGTGATCTCGAGGACGAGGGTCGGGCAAGTCGGCGGCCGGCAGCAGCGCGTCCACGCGCTTCACGCAGCGTCGTGAGCGGGCAGAGCTCGGACCGCGTGTCGAACTGCTCGAACTCGCGGCCCGCAGGCGGCGAGTATATTACGGAATTCAGAACACGGTCCACTAAGTGAGACCCGACACACTCACTGGTCGAACGTGCCGTTAAGTTCATAGCACATCGATCGGAGGTTCACATGCCGCAGGTTCCGGCCGCAAGGCCCGTTGAAGGTGTAAGCCCACGTGACGACGAGGAGGTCGTCGACGGCCTGATGGCCGCCGCGACGGACATGGCCGCGCTCGCCAATCGCGTCGCGACGGACAGGGACTTCGTCACCGAGCTCGTGGTGCTCCAGCACAACGACGACGATGCCGGGTTCCGAAGGATGCTGGATTCGGCCGGGGTGACAGCCGAGGTCGCGTTCTCGACCGAGCGACCTTCCGCGGGAGCGGAGCGCCGACGGAAGATGTCGATGACGACGATCGACATCAATCTCCCACCGATCATCAAAGTGCACTCTGTCATTACGGTGACCTAAGCCGACCGGCTTGGCGAGGCGGGCGCTCCGGCGAGACCGGGGCGCCCTTGGTCCACAGTGAAACGATGAGTCCGGCTATTGCGGTGCCTTCTCGTGGACCGGCTTCATTGTCTCACCTCGCAACGCGTGCCGCCCTCTCTTAGCGATGGCGTCAGCCCGAGCCATGCCGAAAGCGTGGGCGCGGTCTCAAAGCGCTTCCAGTCCGCGCTCAGCTCGAGGTGCAGCGATAGTGCGGTGAGCGTGTCGATGCCGCGGGACGCTCGCAGCCTCGCGACGGTCGGCCACCAGCGTTCATCGGTCGCGAGGTCCGAGAGGCAGCGCGATCGCTGCCTTGCGCGACGTCAGTTCGTCGCAGGCAGCGACGAGGTCGGCGAAGACCATGTCGCTGGCCGGCTCGTCGAACTGCTGGGCTGAGAGCCAGCGGCGGTGCTCGGCCGTCCACGTCGTCGACTTCGGATACACGCGTCCGTGACGCAGCAGCATCTTCGACACCCGGTGCCGCGCGTTCATCAAGTCGCGCCGACAGCCATCATGAGCCCGGGTCATCTCGCGGGCGGCCTCGACCTCCGGTGGCGGCACCACGACACGCGTCAGCGACCCGGGCAACAGCAGCGGGCGAGCAGCTCGGCGTCCTTGCGATCGGTCTTGACCCGATCGCTGGGACCGCGCGGTGTCTTGCCCGGCGCGATGACCTGCATCGCGATCCCCGCGACCGTCGCTGCCCGGTAGAGCCCGAACCCGGTTGGCCCGGCCTCATAACACGCCCTGACCGGGCCGGGCAGCTCGCTCAGCCCGCAACCGCCTCCTCGATTCCCGGCCCGAAGCGCAACCTCGTCAGCTCGCCGGTCATCGAATCGATCGCCGCCGCATGCGTCGACCGAGCATGGGCATCGAACCCCACCCACGTCATCGTTCCCGTCATGGGCGGACCTCCTCAATGATCTTGGGTCAGCCGGAGCCTTCTCTCCGCCCAGACAAACCCCCGCGAGGAGCGTCCGGCCACCAGCCTCGGCAGTCAACCGCCGCGGGCCGACCGGCCATGGGGTCTAGAGCTCGAGCATCGCCGCGGCGACCTCACCGGCGGCGACGTCGGGAATCGCGGTCGCGGCGCGTTCGAGTACGAGCAGTCGTGCACCGGGGATCTCGCGCGCGAGCGCTTCGCCGTTGCCGACAGGGAAGAACGGGTCGCGGCGACCGTGCACCACCAGCGCCGGGATCGCGAGCTCGGGCAGGCGCGTGCGCCAGCGCGGCTTGCAGTCGAGCTTGGAGAACACCATGCCCTGCTGGTTGGCCAGCTGCACCGCGGGCTCCGTGCCAGGCGTGCGGTCCCAGATGCGCGCGGCGGTCGCGCGCGCGGCGGCGGGGTCGTCGCCGAGGATCTCGGCGCCGCCGGCGGCGTACTCCGCCACGGCAGTGCGGTCAGACCAGTCGGGCATCGAGCGCGAGAACAGCCGGTCCATCGTCGCCGCGTCATGGTCAGGCAGATCGTCGTCGAGTCGGCCTGGAGCGACTGGCCGCGTCGCGGCAAGGGTGAGCGCCGAGATCGCGTCCGGGTAGTCGAGCGCGGCGACCTGGGCGACCATCCCGCCGACGCCGATGCCCGCCAGGTGCGCCGGCCGGTCGTCGAGTCCGCGGGCGAGCGCCGCGGCGTCGGCTGCGAGATCGCGCAGCGTGTACGCCGGAGCCTCGGGATCGACGACGGTCGACGCGCCGCAGTCGCGCAGGTCGTATCGCACGACGTGGCGCCCGCCGCGAGCGAGCGCCTCGCAGAGCGCGTCGGGCCAGGACAGCATGGTGGTGCCGCCCGCGAGCAGAACGAGCGGCGCCGCCGCCTCGCCGAAGTGCTCGACCCCGAGCGTGACGCCGTTGGCCTCGACCGTCGTCATGAGGCCAGTGCCGACGCAACCACGCCGGCGGACGCGCGGAACGACTGAACCGTCGGATGCATCATCAACCTCCAGGACAGCATCGTGAATCCATTGCTCATCGCGTCACGCTGCCGGTGGCGCGGCGACTGTGGCCGACACGCCGATCCGTTCGACGCCGCGCAGCGCCCGCGAACGACGCCGCTGAGACGGCACCGCCTGTTGCACCTGCAGCCGGCGCGCAGATACGAGACCGCGTACGGCTGAACATCGACGCCGGCTCCGCTAGCTGGTCTCGGCCGAGGTCGCGCGCCGGCGCGCGATCGCGAGCGACGGCCGCGCGATCTGCAGCCCGCGCAACGCCGCCGCGCCGAACGCCAGGCCGACGAGCAAGAACGCGCCGCCCACGGCGATCCCGAAGAGCGAGATCTGCTCGGCCATGTAGCTCGTGTTCAGCGCCGTCGTGAGTGCCGTCTCGGTGACCCAGAGCTGCGCCTGCGGGTTAGCCATCGGCCCGCCGTCGGGCATCTTCACGGCGTCGTTGACGTCGAAGGTCCCCTTGCCGTCCTTGCTGGCAAACGGCGGCAACTGTGCGTATGTCTTGCCGCCCGTGGCGACCAGCGCGTCGATGCGCATGTACTCGGCGAAGCAGCGCGCGCTCGCGCCATCGTCGATCGGCGTGCCGGCGACCGAGCACGTCGGAAGGGCGATGCCCTTCAGGCCGGCCTTCTTCGCGTTGGCCGCGATCCGCGCGGGGGTCATGTGCGGCGCACCGGTGACGCCCTCGAGCGCCAGCGCGTCGCGAACCGTGGACTGCCCGTTGAGCCCCTGCCCGATTGCGGCGACGCCGAAGACCGCCAAGACGGCTGCGGCTGCGAGGCCGGCGATCCGGCGCCGGCGGCTGGGTGATGGTGTGGTCTGCATGGCAGCGTCCTCCCTCTGAGAAACTTGCGACTGTGGGAGTTAAGACCGCCGCGGGGGGCGATTCTCATCGCCAGCGGTCACTCGGCGAGCCCAGCGTGGGGGAGCACGTCCACCTCGGCGCCGGTGCCCTCCTCGCAACGGCACGACCCACGAATGGGCCTTCGCCAGACGTGCGACCGGCAAACGCCGAGCGCCGATCACCGCCTGACCGCGTCCGCGGACCTCGATGCACAGCCACCGCGTCACCGCGAACCTCGCCGTCGTCATCGGCTTCGCGCGCGGCCGAGTCCGAGCGGCGTCCGGGGGAGATCGCCGGCCGTACCCCGACGGCGAACTGAGCGGGTCGGCTTACGCTGCGACGCTCCGCCCGACCTGCAGCGCGGCAAGCGTCAAATGAGCCGGCGAACTCGCCCAGTCTCGACGACTACGGGATGCACGGCATCAGTACGCCGCGGAGGGCCCGGAAGAACCGCGCAGCCTTGGTCGGCGGCGGTGCCGTGGCATAGGCCACGTCGTACCGCACCTTGCCACCGCCGGCGGTGCTCTTGCCCGTCACCCGGACGTTGCCCGAGCCGGGGCCACCGAGCGTTCCAAGTTCGCTCGTGATTCCGGCATCGCGTGCGGTCTCGTCCTTTTCGCCGAACACCGACCCGTCTGCTGCGAGGTAAGCGCCGAGTTCGATCGACTGTTGCTTGCTTGTCGTCTCGTCGACCCAACCGACTCCGATGATGCCGTCGACGGACGCCGGACGGAACTTGCCCGTCGCATTCAGGGCGAACCAGTCGCGGAGGCTGTCGGCGTATGACTTGGGCTTGACAACACTGCTCGCGGCGCTGACGCAGGCGACCAGCTTGATCTTGCCGCCATAGCGCTGTGCTCCGTACCAAGTGAGGATCTGCGCACCCATCTGGGCGGGGTCCAGGTCACCAACCGTGTTCGCGATCGACATCGAGCTGTCTGGTGCGCCGTGGGCAAGGATGTAGAGCGTTTCGGCCTTGCCGAGCTTGGGCGGATGGATCGATGCCAGGTCAGTCGGTCCCTCCGACTTGCCGCGCGTGCCGCGAGCCTTCAGGTTGTCGAGGCAGTTGGTCGTGGCGTCCTTCTGGAGCTTCGTGTCGGTCGGGCCATCGATCGCGATGATCGCCCGCTGCAGGATCGCGCGCGGCGCACGCTGCTGCACGGCGCGTGCGAGGAGGCCGGCGAGCGCGTCGTCGTGCGCGGCCGGCGTGGCGGCTCCCACGGCAGCGGCGAGCGGCGCATCGCGTCCGGCCGCGGTGATCACGCGCGGCCGCGGCGCTCGATCGGCTCCGGCGATTGCGGGGCGTGCACGCGGGGTCTCGAGCATGGGTTGGCGGCGAGCCTACCGGCCTGCGGGACGTCACGCCGGCATCGCAGCATCGCGCTGAGCAAGCGCGGTCTGCTCTCGTCGGCTAGGGCGAGCGCTGAGGAGAATGCGAGGCTGCGCTCGCGGACCCTGGACGCCGCGGAGGACGTCTCCATGAGCCCGACGTCAACGCCTCCAACGATCCCTATGTCGCACAGCACTGTGCTGCCCGGTCGGACGGGCAGCATGTTCCATCGCGGCCGGGCGCATGGTGAGCCGCTCACCAGCGCGCTCGGTCCCAGCAGTCCGGTCCTACAGGGTCACCTGGTTCTGATAGGCGTGTGCGTGTCCCACGCCGCCGCCCTCGAGGGCGCCCCTGCACAGGTACGGGAGCGATGGCGAGCGCCACCGGCAGCGCGATGAGGTTCTCGATCTCGAAGAACGCGGCGACGAGCTCGTGGCGAGGAACGCCTTGGTTGCGACGTGGTGGCGGCGGTGAGGATCTTGCGGGCGGTCGCGGGCGCGCTGCGGGGCGGAGCTCCGACGATGACGTCTAGGACATCGAAGAGGACATCCACACGGGCCGCTTGCCGCGAGGTCCGCTTTCCCGCGGCGGAACCTCGTCACTCCCAGGTCTTCGAGAGCGCGCCCGAGAGGATTTGAACCTCTGACCTCCCGCTCCGGAGGCGGGCGCTCTATCCGCTGAGCTACGGGCGCGTGACCACGCACGTTACAGCGCCACCCCAACACGGGCGCCCCGGCGGGCGCGGTGATGGCGGCGCAGCGCGGCCGTCACGCGGATGCCCTCCAGCGAGATGCGCAGCGTCATCTTCGACGCGCCCGCGACGCGCTCGCAGAAGACGAACGGCACCTCCTCGATGCGCGCTCCGGCGAGGTGCGCGAGCTGCGTCGTCTCGACCTGGAAGGCGTAGCCCGCGCTCAGCAGCTCGTCCATGTCGATCGCCGCCAGGCAGTCGGCGCGCCACAGCTTGAAGCCGCCGCTGAGATCGGAGACCGGCAGCCCGAGGGCCAGCCGCGACGCGCCGCAGCCGAGCCGGCTCATCGCCAGGCGCGTGCGACTCCAGCCGTCCGTGCCGCCGCCGGGCAGATAGCGCGAGCCGAGCACGAGCCCGGCGTCGCGCTCGTCAAGCACGCGGCGCATCTCGGCGAGCTTCTCGGGCGGGTGCGAGAGGTCGCAGTCCATCTGGCCGATGACGCCGTAGCCCCGCCGCAGGCACCACGCGAAGCCCGCCCGGTAGGCCATCCCGAGGCCGTCCTTCTCGGCGCGGTGCATGACGTGCATCCACGGGCGCTGCGCGGCCAGCTCGTCGGCCAGCTCACCGGTGCCGTCGGGCGAGCTGTCGTCGACGATCAGCAGGTCCATGCTCGTCGCGTCGAAGCGCTCGAGCAGCAGCGGCAGCGCTTCGCGCTCGTCGTAGGTCGGAACGACGACGATCGCGCGCGCGCCGCCGGCGGCAGGCATCACCGGCTGCGCCGGGCATGCCGCCGGCGCGACGGCGGGGGAGGCGACGGCCGCCGCGCGCTCGCGGCGCGCCAGCACGAACGCGGCGACCTCGGCGATCGCGACGGCGAGCAGCTCGCCCGCCAGCGAGACGACGCGCAGCGCGACCACCAGCGCGGCAGCCGCTCCGGCGCCCGTCACGCCGGCGAGGCCGAGCGCCAGCACGGCGTCGCGCGGGCCGAGGCCCGCAGGCAGCAGCGGCAGCAGCACGCCGGCGACCCACGACAGGGCGAACGCGCCGAGCAGGACGAAGCCGCCGGGCGCGGCCGCGCCGAGCAGCCCGCTCGCGAGCAGCGCGATGCCAGCGGCAGTGGTCGCCCAGCCTACGAGGTCGATCGCGACCATCTGCGCGAGCGTGCGCTGGCGCAGCGGCCCGGCGACCGCGACCCCGCGCTTCGCCGCCCAGCGTGCGAGCCGGTCGCCGAGCCAGGCGGGGCGCAGGGCGAGCGCGGCCGATCCGATGATGCCCAGCACCGCGAGGGCGGCCAGCGGCGGATCGACGCCGGCCAGGACGAAGCCGGCGACGGCCGCGATCGCGCCCGCCACGATCGCGGCGAGCTGCTCGTAGCCGGCGGCGGTCAGCGCCTGCGGCGTCGTGGCGCCGATGACGTCGCGCCGGCGAACGCGGTAGGCGAAGCCGACGACGCCGCTGGGCTCATAGCGCAAGAGAAACGAGCGTCCCCAGACACGAAGCGTTCCGACCGCCGGGGCGCTGGCGCCAAGGCGGCGCAGGGCGATCCGCAGCGTCAGCGCCTGCAGCAGCGGCGCGATCGCCAGCAGGGCCACGGAGCCGGCGAGCGCCCACGGGTCGATCGACCAGTCGACGGCGGCGATCGCCTCGCGCTGGTGTGAGAGCGTCAGGCCGAGACCGACGACGAGCGCGATGCCGGCGAGCAGGCGGAAGTGCCGCCATGCCCAGCGGCCGGCGGTCCTGAGGCTGCGTCCGAGCGAGTTCATGCCGTCCTCCGTCTTGTTGACCATTGGTCGACAAGACACCGCCGCGGCGCGCGGGTTACTTCGCCCCGGTCAGGCGGGCGTGACCTCCGCGGTGCAGAAGGCACAGCGTGAGGCCGCCAGCGGGATGTCGCTGAGGCAGTGCGGGCAGGCGTGTGTCGTGGCGTCCACCGGCGGGGCGCTCTTGCGGCGCGCCATCAGCGCGTTGACGGGCTTGATGACGAAGAAGAAGACGACCGCGGCGATGATCAGGAACGCCAGCAGCGCGTTGATGAAGTCGCCGTAGAGGAACTTGCTGTCGTTGATCTCGAACGACAGGCCGGAGAAGTCCGGCTGCCCGCCGATCGCGGCGATCAGCGGCGTGACGAGGTCCTTGACGAGCGCCGTGACGACGGCGCCGAAGGCCGTGCCGAGCACGACCGCCACCGCCAGCTCGATGAGGTTGCCCCGCAGGATGAACTCGCGAAATTCCTTCAGCATCTCGATCCCCTCGTGTCGATTGATGCACGCTCAGCTGCGAGGACCGTACCTTCCCTCGCAGTACGCTCGCCGGCGTGGATCTCTCGATCTTCTTCGTCGGGACCGCCGGCTCGGTGCCCTCCGCGCGCCGCGGCCTGCCCGCGCTGCTGATCCGCCGCGGCGCCGACCGGATCCTGATCGACTGCGGGGAGGGGACCCAGCGCCAGCTCGTGCGCAGCGTCGGGCTGACCGACCTGACCGATGTCTTCCTGACGCACATGCACGCCGACCACTGGCTCGGGCTGCCGGGCATGCTGAAGTCCTTCGAGCTGCGCGACCGCGAGCGCCCGCTGACCGTTCACGGGCCCCCAGGGATGACCGCGCTGATGGAGCGCATGCGCCCGGTCTACGGCCGCCCGCGCTACGGCCTGACGCTGCGCGACCTCGAGCCCGACGAGGTCGTGCGCCGCGACGGCTTCGAGATCGTGGCGTTCGCGGTGCGCCACCGCGGCGTGGCGTCGGGCTACGCGCTCGTCGAGGACGCGCGGCCCGGGCGCTTCGACGCCGAGCTCGCCGAGCGCCTCGGGGTCACGCCGGGACCGGACTTCGGGCGCCTGCAGGGCGGCGAGAGCGTCGGTGGCGTGCAGCCCGAGCAGGTCCTCGGCGAGAGCCGGCGCGGGCGCCGGCTCGTGATCACGGGCGACACCGCGCCGACGGACGCGGTCGTCGTCGTCGCCCACCGCGCCGACGTGCTCGTGCACGAGGCGACGTTCCTGCACGAGGACGCCGATCGCGCCGCGCAGACCGGCCACAGCACCGCGCGCCAGGCGGCGCAGGTCGCCGCCGACGCGGAGGTCGGGATGCTCGCGCTGACGCACCTGTCCGCGCGCTACTCCGGAGGGCAGGTCCGCGACGAGGCGAGGGCGGTCTTTGCCGGCGCCGAGGTGCCGCGCGACTTCGACACGATCGAGATCCCCCTGCCCGAGCGCGGCGGCCCGGAGCTCGTGCGTTGGGAGCCCCAGCGCCACGCCGCCCAGGCGGCGGCGGTCTCCGACGCGTCCGCCTAGCGGGCTCAGGCCTTCTTGTACGGGGCGAGCGCCTCGCGCACGCGCCCGATGCGATCCTCAAGGTGCTCGCCGAGGCGCTGGACGCCGTTCGTCGCCCTGCAGCACGAACTCGTCGATCTCGACGAGGTCGGTCGTCCGGCCGACGATCGATTCGAGCTCGTGGTCGACCCCGACCTGCCCGCGCGTGCGAGCTTGGCGATGTTGCGAAAGTCGGTCTTCCACATGCGCACGAGGCTTGCGAGCAGCGCGTAGTCGATCTCGGAGCTGCTCGCCGACGTAGGCGTCGACGTCCTTGGCGAGATCCCGCGCCTCGACGGCCGGGGCTCCCTGGTCGCTCATGTACCCGGCGCTGCCCGCCGGGAACGGCTCTCAACCGTGCCGACGAGCGGTTCGCGCGATCTCGACGAAGGGTCCTAGCCGGTGGGCTCCGGTTTTTTGTCCTACGGGCGGTCCGCGTCCGGCAAGCTGCGCTGAACGACCTACGGAGATCGACATGGCTACGCAGACATTCGACGTGATCGTGATCGGCGCCGGGCCGGCGGGAGAGGTCGCCGCCGGGCGGCTGGCCGACGGCGGTCTCGATGTCGTGATCATCGAACGCGAGCTCGTCGGCGGGGAGTGCAGCTTCTATGCCTGCATGCCGTCCAAGGGGCTGTTGCGCCCGCAGGAGGTGCTCGCCGAGGTGGCGCGCGTGCCCGGCGCGGCGGAGGCCGTCGGGGACTGGGGGGTCGACGTCGCGGCTGCGCTGGCGCGCCGCGACGAGATCGTCCACGACCTCGACGACGAGCAGCAGGTTCCGTGGCTGCAGTCGCGCGGGATCACGCTCGTGCGCGGAACGGGACGGCTCGACGGTGAGCGGCGCGTGCGCGTCGGCGACGAGCTCCTCGAAGCGCGCAGGGCGGTGGTCGTCGCGCCCGGAAGCGGGGCGGCCGTGCCGCCGATTCCGGGCCTCGAGGACGCCCGGCCATGGACCAATCGCGAGATCACGACGACGAGCGACGTGCCCGAGCACCTCGTCGTGCTCGGTGGTGGCGTCGTCGGCGTCGAGATGGCCCAGGCATGGCGCTCGTTCGGATCGCAGGTGACGGTCATCGAGGCGCTCGACCGCCTGCTCGCGCGAGAGGAGCCGTTTGCCGGCGAGCAGGTCGGACATGCGCTGGCCAAGCGCGGCGTCGACGTGCGCACCGGCGTGCGAGCCGAGCGGGTGGCTCGCGAGGAGGACGGCTCGATCGGCGTCCAGCTCGAGGACGGCAGCGCCGTCGCCGGCGACCGGCTGCTCGTCGCGGTCGGGCGCAGGCCGCACACGGGCGACCTCGGGCTGGAGACGGTCGGCCTCGAGCCGGGGTCCTCGATCGAGGTCGACGACGCGATGCGGGTGCCCGGCCACGATTGGCTCTACGCCATCGGCGACGTCAACGGCAGGGCGCTGCTGACGCACATCGGCAAGTACCAGGCGCGCGTCGCCGGCGACCGCATCCTCGGCGACGAGCGCGCCCGCGTCGAGATCGAGGGCCCGCTGTCGCCGCGCGTGATCTTCACCGATCCGCAGGTCGCCGCCGCCGGCCACACGCTCGCCTCGGCGCTCGAGGCCGGCCTGCCGGCGAAGGCCTTCGACCTGCCGACGTCGGCGACCGCGGGAGCCTCCTTCTATGGACGCGGCTCGCGGGGCACGACGCGCTTCGTCGTCGACACGCAGCGCGAGGTCCTCGTCGGCGCGACGTTCGTCGGCCCGGAGGTCGCCGACTTCCTGCACGCCGCGACGATCGCGATCGTCGGCGAGGTGCCGATGTCGCGGCTCGCGCACGCGATCCCGGCGTTTCCGGCGCGCAGCGAGCTGTGGCTGAAGTTCGTCGAGGCATATGGCCTGTGACGCTCGCGCCCGGCGATCCGTTCCCCGACCTCGACCTGCCCGACCACACGGGCCGGCCGCGGCGCCTGTCGGAGCTTGCGGCCGGCGACCCGCTGGCGCTGCTGTTCTCGCGCGGATGGTGGTGTCCGAAGGAGCAGCGCCACCTGCGCGAGATGACCGCGCTGCAGGACGACTTCGAGGTCGCCTACGCGCGCATCGTCGTCGTCAGCATCGACGGCCCGGAGGTGCAGTCGGCCTTTCGCGCGGGCCTCGGCGCGCGCTTCACGTTCCTGTCGGACGCCGATCGCAGATGGCTGGATCGTCTCGGCCTGCTGGAAAAGACCGACACGCTGCACCGGCCCTACCGCCCGACGGCGTTCGCGCTGTACCCCGATCTGACGATCCACCGCGCCTACGACGGCTACTGGTACTGGGGCCGGCCGACGGCCGAGGACCTGCGCCAGGACATGCGCGCGATCTCGCGCGAGATCCGCGAGGACTTCGAGCGCCGGTGAGCGATCTACCGCCCCGAGCGGCGGAGCTCGCCTACGACGGCCGCGACCTGCGTGCCGGCAGCGGGCCCGGCCGGCGCTTCGAGGTCGACGCCCGCTGCCTGGGCGGCGAGCGCGTTCCCGGCGCCTACGCCCACGTCTGCGCGCTGACCGCCGAGGACGCCGCGCTCCCGTTCGACCAGCCCGAGATCCAGCAGGTCCGCCGCGACGCGCTCGGCTGGTGGATCGGGCTGCTCGGCGACGCCCTCGTCTGCCTGACGACGCTGGCGCTGGACGAGTCGCGCTACGGCGGGGCGATCACCGTCACGCGTGTGCCGGTCGACTGGAGCGCGGACCCGTTCGCGCGGATCTTCCCCGGAACGGTCGTGCGGACGGACATCTTCTGCGCCGTCGCGCCGCCCGCTGGCCCGGTCGTCGAGCGCTACAGCGGCGTCGCCTGGCCCGGCGGGCGCTTCTGAGCGGCGCGCGGCAGCTCGATCGACACGCGTGCGCCACCCTCGCCATCGTTGCACGCGTGCGCCTCGCCGCCATGCGCGCGGGCGATCGTCCGGACGATCGCCAGGCCGAGGCCCGAGCCGCCACGCGCGCGGGCGTGGTCGGCGCGCGTGAAGCGCTCGAACGCCGTCGCGATGAGCTGCGGCGGAAACCCGGGCCCCTCGTCGTGCACGTGCAGCCAGACGGTGGCGCCGTGCACGCTGCTCGACAGGTGGATGACGCCCGCGCCGTGGCGCAGCGCGTTCTCGACGAGATTGCCGAGCGCCTGCTCGAGGCGGCGCGGATCGGCCGTGACGCTCGCCGGCGGATCGGCTTCGACGACGAGGCTGCGCCCGGCGGCGAGCACGCGCGCGCCGAAGCGCATGCGGATGCCCTCCAGCAGCTGTGCCGTACCGACCGTGCTCTTCGCGAGAGGCAGCGCGCCATCGCCCTCGGCCCGCGCGAGCACGAGCATGGCGTCGGCAAGCTCGGCCAGGCGGTCGGTCTCCTCGGCGGCCGATCGCAGCGCGGCGCGCAGCTCGGTCGCATCGCGCTCGCCGCGCAGCGCCAGCTCGATCTCGGTCTTGAGGATCGCAAGCGGCGTGCGCAGCTCGTGGCTCGCGTCGGCGACGAACGCGCGCTCGCGCTGGACGGCCGCCTCGAGGCGCGCGAGCATCCCGTTGAGCGTCGTTCCCAGGCGCGCGATCTCGTCGTTGGCGCCGCCGACCGGCAGCCGCTCGCCGGGCTGCTCGTCGGTGACCTCGCTCGCCTTGGCGCGCATCGCCTCGACCGGTCGCAGTGCCGCCGCAGCGACGCCGTAGCCCGCCAGCGACGCGAGCAGCAACGCGAGCGGCCCGCCGATCGCCAGCAGCAGCGCCAGGCTGGCAAGCTGTGAGTTGCGGTCATCGGCGGCGGCGCCGACGACGACGATCAGCCGGTCGCCACGCGCGCGGACGGGCGTCGCCAGCAGGCGCGCCGGCTCGCCGGGCTCGAACGGGTTGGGCCGCGTGACGATCAGCGTCCCGCGCATGGCGCGCGCGAGCCGTGCGGGCGTCAGTAGCGGCTCGTCGCGCAGCAGCTGGCTGGCGTCGAGCACCGTGCCGTCCTCGCCGAGGATCTGCGCGAAGCTCTCGCCGCGCTCGACGAGGACGCTTGCGCCCGGCGCGGCCAGCTTCCCACCGCGCTGCTGGATCAGCGCGCTGACGTCGTCCGCGCGGGAGCGCAGGCCCTGGTCGAAGGTCTCGTCGAGGTTCGCCTCGAAGCGCAGGTAGACCGCGATCCCGATGACGGCCAGCACGACGGCCATCGCGCCCGCGAAAGCGAGCGTGAGCCGGATGCGGATCGGCAGGCGCGAGCTCAGGAGCGCGCGCTCGTCTCGTCCGGCGGGCGTAGGCGGTAGCCGGCGCCGCGCACGGTCTCGATCGAGACCAGCCCGAACGGCCGGTCGACCTTCTCGCGCAGGTATCGCACGTAGACGTCGATGACGTTCGAGCGGTTCTCGTACTCGTAGTCCCAGGCGTGCTCGAGCAGCTGATAGCGCGACAGCACCTCACCCGGGCGGCGCATGAAGACCTCCAGCAGCGCGAACTCCTTCGATGACAGCGCGATCTCGGCCTCCGCGCGCCAGGCCTGGCGGGTGGCGGGGTTCAGGCGCAGGTCGCCGACGGTGAGCTCCGGCTGGCGCTGCACGCTGCCGCGGCGCGCCAGCGCGCGCAGGCGGGCCAGCAGCTCGGCGAAGGAGAACGGCTTGACGAGGTAGTCGTCGGCACCGCCGTCGAGGCCCGCGACGCGATCCTCGACCGAGTCACGCGCGGTCAGCATCAGCACCGGCGCCCAGACGCCCTCGGCGCGCAGGCGCCGGCAGGTCTCGAAGCCGTCGATTCCCGGCAGCATGACGTCGAGGACGATCGCGTCGTACTCCGTCGAGCCGGCCATCCACAGCGCGTCCTCGCCCTTGATCGCGACATCCGCGGCGAGGCCCTCCTCGCGCATGCCGCGGCGGATCAGGCTCGCCATCTTGACCTCGTCCTCGACGATCAGCACGCGCATCGTGGCGACAGCCTCCCATCCCGCAGATGAGCGCGAGATGAGAGCGTCGGACCTACTTGCCGCCGCCGTCCTCCGAGTCGCCCTCGACGACGACGAGCCTGTACTGCTCGTCGAGGCGCACGTTAACGGTCTTGCCGTCGGCCTTCGTGATCTCGACCTCCCATGTCGCGCCGTTCTCGTCGTCGCGCTCGACGGCGTTCGCCTTGGCGCCCCGCATGATCTTCAGCGCGGCAGACGTCGCCTGCTCGGCCTGCGGGCCGGTCGCCCCGCCCTCGCCGTCGTCGCCGCTGGCCTGGACGATCGCCGCGCCGCCGACCGCCAGCGCCAGTGCGGCGGTCGCAGCCGCCGTGAGCTTCCTCTTGGATGTCATGCCCGCTCCCATCGTCGGTTCGTGGCAACCACGCTAGGCGGCCTCGATGAGACGGACGTGAGTTCCGGCGGCTCTCATCCCGCGCTCATCCGGCGCCCGTAGACCTGGCTTCCACCGACGAACGGAGTGCATCATGCTCAAGCGCAACCTCATCTGTGTCCTCGGCGCAGCGGCTGCTGGCGCGCTGCCCGTCGCCGCAAGCGCCGCGGGCGGCCGGACGGCTGCCGAGAACGGCGGGCTTCCACAGGGCAGCGAGCCGGTCACGCTGAATCCCGCCGACTTCACGACGACGATCGACAACCCATACTGGCCGATGAGGCCGGGCAACACGTGGACCTTCCGCGAGACCGACACGAGCGGAGCCCGCGAGAAGGTCGTCGTCAAGGTCACCCACAAGACCAAGAGGATCGCCAATGGCGTCACGGCGCGCGTGATCCGCGACACGGTCAGCGAGAGGGGCGTTCCCGTCGAGGTCACCGACGACTGGTACGCCCAGGATCGCAGCGGCAACATCTGGTATCTCGGCGAGCACGTCAGCAACTACGAGGACGGCCGGGTCGTCGACCACGCCGGCTCGTTCGAGGCGGGCGTCGACGGCGCCCAGGCGGGCGTCGCGATGCCGGCGAACCCGGTGCCGGGGCTGTCCTACCGCCAGGAGTACTTGAAGGGCGAGGCCGAGGACCGGGCATCGATCGTCAGCGTGCGCGAGGAGCAGGTCGAGGTGCCGTTCGGGTTCTTCAAGCGCGACGTCCTGATGACGCGCGACCTCGTGCCGACCGAGCCACGCGTCCAGGAGCTGAAGTTCTACGCCCGCGGCGTCGGGCCGCTGCTCAGCGTGCACACCGACGGCACGGGCGGCCGTGCCGAGCTCGTCTCGTATGTCCGCGGCAGGTAGGCGGTCAGCCGGCCAGGTCGCGGCGGCGGAAGACCAGCGCGGCGGCCGTCCCCGCGATCGCGACGTAGACGCACAGCATCAGCGCCGCGCGCGAGGCGGAGACGTCGGCGGTGCCGCCGACGGCCCACGCCTCGAGCAGCAGGCCGGGAAACCACTGCGTGGCCGCAGCCCAGACGTCCATCGTGATGTGCTCGAAGGGGCCCGACCAGGCGATCCCGATGCCCAGCGCGATCGGCGCCGAGCGCACGAGCACGGCCAGCGTCGCGCCCAGCGTCGCCCACGCGCACACGCCCAGCAGCGCGGTGGCGTAGGCCGAGCCGAGTTCGCCGAGCCCGTCGAGCGTCACCCACGACGACGTGGCGATCTCCTGCGACGGGGCGACGATCAGCGAGGTGATGACGCTGAACAGCTCGGCCAGCGCGAGCGTGCCCGCGGCGAAGAGCAGCAACGCGGCCATCTTGCCGCCCAGCAGGGCGATCCGCCGCGGCTGGCGCATGAGCAGCGTGCGAAACGTTCCCTGCGAGAACTCGCCCGCGAAGTTCGCGATGAACAGGACGAGCACGAGGATCCCGAGAAACGAGACGCCGACCGAGAACGGCTCGGCGATCCCGCTCGCACCGCTCAGCGACTCGATCGTCGGCGAGCGCCCATCCGGGCGCTGACCGCTGCCGGCCGGCGCCGCGGACAGCACGACCGCAAGCGTCGTGATCAGCGAGAAGGCCAGGGCGCCGAGCGCGGCGAAGATCAGGATGCGGCGGCGGCGCAGCTTGAGCAGCTCGGCGCGAAACGTGCGGGTCATCGGTCTCCTCCGTTCACCATGGCGAGGTAGCGGTCCTCGAGCGTGGTCTTGTGCGGGCCGAGCTCGGCGAGCACGATCCCGTCGGCGCTGGCGGCGCGGTTGACGTCGGCGGCGACCCGGCGCGGCTCGCTGCCGTTGACGCCGATCAGGATCTCGCCGCCGACGATCGTCGACGCGTGGCCGGCCGCGTTCAGCAGCCGCTGCAGGCGCGGCAGGTCGGCTTCGTGCTCGGACACGGCGACGATCGACCTGCCGGAGCGCCCGAGATCGGTCGCCGGACCCTGGTAGACGAGCGCGCCGTGGTCGACGACGATCAGCCAGTCGCACACCTGCTCGAGCTCGGCCAGGACATGCGAGGAGACGAACACGGTGCGCCGGCCGTCGGCCAGGCGGCCGATCAGGCCGCGGATCTCGTGCACGCCGGCCGGGTCGAGGCCGTTGATCGGCTCGTCGAGGATCAGCAGGTCGGGGTCGCCGAGCAGCGCGGCTGCGATGCCGAGGCGCTGCTTCATGCCCATCGAGTAGGCGCGGAAGCGTTCGTCGCCGCGCGCGCCGAGGCCGACGAGCTCGAGCAGCTCGCCGATCTGCGCCGCGTCGTGGCCGGCGATCGCCGCCAGCACCGCGAGGTTCTGTGCGCCGGTCAGGCCAGGGTAGAAGGCGGGGCCCTCGATCAGCGCGCCGACGCGGTGCAGGTAGGCGGCGGGGTCGCGGAGCGGGTGGCCGAGGACCGTGCCGCCGCCCGCGGAGGGCGTGACGAGCCCCAGCAGCATCGCCATCGTCGTGGTCTTGCCGGCCCCGTTGGGGCCGACGAATCCGGCGACGACGCCGGCCGGGACCTCGATCGTGAGGTCGTCGACCGCGACGTGGTCGCCGTAGCGCTTGCTCAGCCCGTGCAGGCTGATCGTGGGGGGTGCTTGGGTCATGTGACCATGCTCGCCGCGACGGCCGCTGCTGTCGTCGCCCGAGCGGCGGCTCTGCGCGTACGCAATCGGACGTACGCGCCGGCGTGGCGGCTACGCAGCCGGGCGGCCGGGCGCGACGATCCCGCTCTCGTAGGCGAAGACCACGAGCTGCGCGCGGTCGCGCGCGCCGAGCTTGATCATCGCCCGCGAGACGTGCGTTCGAGCGGTCGCCGGGCTGATCACGAGGCGCTCGGCGATGTCGGCGTTCGACAGGCCGCCGGCGACGAGGCCGACGACCTCGCGCTCGCGCTCGGTCAGCTCGGCCAGCAGCGCGGACTGCGGCGCGTCGGGCGCCGATCCCGCAGCGAAGACCTCGACGACGCGGCGCGTGACGCTCGGCGACAGCAGCGCGTCGCCGGCGGCGACGACGCGGATCGCGTGCAGCAGCGCGGCGGGCTCGGCGTCCTTGAGCAGGAAGCCGCTGGCGCCCGCGCGCAGCGCGGCGAAGACGTACTCGTCGATCTCGAACGTCGTCAGGACCAGCACGCGCACGTCGGTCAGCTCGTCGTCGGCGGCGATCCGGCGCGTCGCCTCGAGGCCGTCCATGCCCGGCATGCGGATGTCCATCAGCACGACGTCGGGTCGCTGCGCGCACACGGCCTGCAGCGCCTGCGCGCCGTCGGTCGCCTCGGCGGCGACCTCGATGTCGTCCTCGGCGTCGATCAGCGCGCGCAGGCCGCCGCGCACGAGCGCCTGGTCGTCGGCGAGGACGACGCGGATGCTCATGGTTCGCGCGCCGGCAGCGACGCCCACACGCGAAAGCCTCCGCCGTCCGCGGCGCCGGCCTCCAGGCGTCCGCCGAGCGCGACGGCGCGCTCGCGCATGCCGGCGATGCCGCTGCCCTCGCTGTGGCCGGCTCCGTCGCCGGGGCCCGCGCCGTCGTCGACGACCTCGACCTCGACCGCGCCTGCCAGGCGGGCGATGCGCACCTGCGCGCGGGTGCCGGCGCCGGCGTGGCGCGCGACGTTCGTCAGCGCCTCGCGGATGATCCGGTAGCCGGCCGCGGAGACCGCCTCGGGCAGCGGCGCCTCGCCGTTGGCCGCCGGCGCATCGAGCTCGACCTCGACTCCCGCCTGGCGCAGCGACGCGACGAGCCCGGGCACGGCCTCGAGGCCGGCCACGGGGGCCGGGGCGGGCGGCGCCCCGTCGGGGTCTCGCAGCAGCCCGAGCTCGGCGCGCAGGTCGTCGAGCGCCTCGCCGGACACCTTGCGGATCGCCGCGACCGCCTCGCGCGCCTGCTGCGGGCGCGTCTCGAGCAGGTGCGCGGCGACGCCCGCCTGCAGGCTGATGACCGCGAGGCTGTGGCCGACGACGTCGTGGACCTCGCGCGCCATCCGCAGGCGCTCCTCGGCGGCACGGCGCCGCGCCTCCTCGTCGCGCGTGCGCTCGGTCTCGGCGGCGCGGGCGGCGAGCGCGGCCTCCTGGCCGCGGCGCGCGCGGACCGCCTCGCCGACGAGCGCCGCGCCGGCGAGCCAGATCGTCGCGAAGACCGCCGTCGACCACGACGGGCCGTCGTTGATCACCGCCGCGACCGACAGCGCGAGCGCCCCGATCAGCGCGCAGGAGATCCACACGCGCCGCTCGCTCGCGATCACGACGGAGACGAGCGTCAGGAACGCAGCGACGTAGATCGGCCCGCCGCCGTAGTCACGCAGCACGTACGCCGTGACACAGCCCAGCGCCAGCGCGTAGCCGGCGTAGGGCTGCGCGCCGCGCAGCGCCAGCGACAGGCCCGCGCCGACCAGCAGGACGTAGGCGAGCGCGTCGAGCGCGCGTGCTCCCTCGTCGCCGGCGACGGCGTGAGGCGTGACGACGACGAAGAACGTCGTCAGCACGATGCTGAGGGCGATCCCACGCGTCGTCGGGGCCGAAAGCGCCATGCCCGGCACGCTACGCCCGCGCCGCGCCGCGCGCATCCGTCCGGGCGCGCAATGCGGCGTACGCCCGTGGGCGTACGCGGATCCGGAGCCGGCGGCATCGGGGGGTTGGGCCGATTGCGTCGGCATGTTCGACGCTTTCGGCCCCACCCCCGGGTTTGGATGCCATTCGTGCAGCGCGCCGTCGACAAGGACGGCGTGCTCGTCCCCGCCGCCGCCGCTGCTAGCCTGCGTCGCACAGCGCGAGTTCCTTAACCCGGTCCCGTGAGGCCAGGAAGGACGCACACGATGCCAGACCCGAAGGTCGTCCTCGACGGCGAGGACATGCGCCGCACGCTGACCCGGATCGCCCACGAGATCGTGGAGAACGGGGGCGATCCCGACCGCCTCGCGCTCGTCGGCATCCACCGTCGCGGCGCCGTGCTCGCCGACCGCCTGCAGCGCATGATCGCCGAGCTGCACGACATCGACGTCCCGCTCGGCGACCTCGACATCTCCTTCTACCGCGACGACGTCACGACGCGCGGCGGCACGCCGGTCGTGCACGCCACGCACCTGGACTTCGGCGTCGACGCGCGCACGGTCGTGATCGTCGACGACGTGCTGTTCACCGGGCGCACCGTGCGCGCCGCGATCGAGGCGCTGTTCGACTACGGGCGCCCCGCGCGGGTGCAGCTCGCGGTGCTCGCCGACCGCGGCCACCGCGAGCTGCCGCTGCGCCCCGACTACGTCGGCAAGAACCTGCCGACCGCCCGCAGCGAGCGCGTCTACGTGCGCGTCGCCGAGATCGACGGCGAGGACAGCGTGACGATCGCCCAGCCGGAACTGGAGGCCCTGAGATGAAGCATCTGCTGTCGATCGCCGACCTCACGCGCGACGACGTCGAGCGCATCATGGAGCGCGCCGCCGCCTTCGCCGAGGTCTCCGATCGCGACATCAAGAAGGTCCCCGCGCTGCGCGGGCGCACGGTCCTCAACCTCTTCTACGAGGCCTCGACGCGCACCCGCTCGTCCTTCGAGCTCGCGGCCAAGCGGCTGAGCGCCGACGTCGTGAACTTCGCCGCCAGCGGCTCGAGCGTCGAGAAGGGCGAGTCGCTGAAGGACACGGTGCTGACCTTGACCGCGCACTCGCCCGACGCGATCGTCATCCGCTCGCCCTACGCGGGCGCCGCGAACCTCGTCGCCGGCTGGACGACGGCGGCGATCGTCAACGCCGGCGACGGCAAGCACGAGCACCCGACGCAGGCGCTGCTCGACGTCTACACGCTGCGCCAGAAGCTCGGCTCGCTGGAAGGCCGAAGCATCTGGATCGTCGGAGACGTGGCGCATTCGAGGGTGGCGCGCTCGAACATCCTCGCCTTTCGCATGATGGGCGCGCACGTGACCGTCTGCGGCCCGCCGACGCTGATCCCGCGCGGCATCGAGGCGCTCGGCTGCGACGTGCGCTACGACCTCGGCGACCTGCGCGAGGCGGACGTCGTCTACGCCCTGCGCATGCAGCACGAGCGCATGGACCAGCACTTCGTCCCGAGCCTGCGCGAGTACGCCGCCCAGTATCAGATCAACGGCCGCCGGCTCGGGCCGCGCCAGGTGCTGATGCACCCGGGCCCGGTCAACCGCGGCGTCGAGCTGTCGGGCGAGGTCGTCGACTCGCCGCAGGCGGTCATCACGATGCAGGTCAAGGCGGGCGTCGTCGTGCGGATGGCGGTGCTCTACGAGGTGCTCGCGGGCGTCGCGGGCGACCTGCGCCCGAGGCCCGCGCGCCCGACCGAGCCCCAGCTCGCATGAGGCCGCACGACTCGCACGCCGGCGCGCGCGCGCAGGGGCGCCTGGTCTGCGCCCCCGCCCGCCCCGCCGACCTGCTCGTGCGCGGCGCGCACGTGCTCGACCCGCGCAGCGCCATCGACGGGCCGCATGACGTGCTCGTGCGCGACGGCGTGATCGCCGAGATCGGCGCCGCCGGGACGCTGCAGGCGCCCGCCGAGGCCGAGGTCGTCGACGGCGCGGGACGCCACCTGTTCCCGGCCTTCGTCGACCCGCACGTGCACCTGCGCACGCCCGGCCAGGAGCACAAGGAGGACCTCGAGACCGGCACGCGCTCGGCGGCCGCCGGCGGCTACTGCGCGATCGTCGCGATGCCGAACACCGCGCCGGTCGTCGACTCCGCGCCGATCCTCGGCGCGCTGCTCGATGCCGCCGCGCGCGACGCGCGCGTGCCCGTCGGCTTCAGCGCCTGCATCACGCGCGGGATGGCCGGCCGCGAGCTCAGCGAGATGGCCGAGCTGCGCTCGCTGGGCGCGGCGTGCTTCACCGACGACGGGCGTCCGGTCACCGATGCCGGCGTGCTGCGCCGCGCGCTGCAGTACCAGCGCCTGTGCGGGGGCGTGCTCGCGCTGCACGAGGAGGATCCGTCGCTGTCGGCCGACGGCGCGATGCACGAAGGCGCCGTCAGCGCGATGCTCGGCATCGCCGGCATCCCGAGCATCAGCGAGTCGACGATCATCGCCCGCGACTGCTCGCTGGCCGAGTACGAGGGCGGGCGCCTGCACATGCAGCACCTGTCCGCGCGTGAGTCGGTCGAGACGATCGCGGCCGCCAAGCAGCGCGGCGTGGCGGTCACCTGCGAGGCCAGCCCGCACCACCTGACGATGACCGACGAGGACGTGCGCGACCTCGACACGCGCAAGAAGATGAACCCGCCGCTGCGAGCGGCGGGCGATCGCGACGCGCTGATCGAGGGGCTGCGAAGCGGCGTCATCGACTGCATCGCGACCGATCACGCGCCGCACGCGCGTGACGAGAAGGACGTGCCCTTCGAGCAGGCGCCGATGGGCACGACCGGCCTGGAGACCGCGTTCTCGGCGGTCTACACCGACCTCGTGCTGCCCGGCGCGCTGTCGCTGTCGCTCGTCGTCGAGAAGCTGACGGCGGGACTCGGGTGCATCGACCTGCTCGTGCCGCAGGTCGCGGTCGGCGAGCGGGCGAACGTCGTGCTCGTCGACCTGGACGCCGAGTGGGTGGTGGGGGAGTCGGGCTATGAGAGCCGTTCGGAGAACTGCTGCTTCGCGGGCCGCAGGCTGTCGGGCCGCGTGCTGCTGACGGTCGCGGCCGGCGCGGTCGCCTACCGCGAGCGCTCGATCATGCTCGTCCTGTCGTCCGGAGCTCCGAGCTGGCGAGGACCGGAGGCCGAAACATGACGTCGGGCGCCTACGTCCTGCTCGAGGACGGGACGCGCTTCGACGGCGTCGCCTGCGGGGCGCCGGATGCGGCGACCGGCGAGGTCGTCTTCACGACCGGCATGTCGGGCTATCAGGAGACCGTCAGCGATCCGAGCTTCGCCAACCAGATCATCACGTTCACCTATCCGCACATCGGCAACTACGGCGTCAGCGCCGAGGCGATGGAGTCCGAGCGCATCTGGGCGCGCGCGGTGATCATGCGCGCCGCGATGAACACCCAGGACGCGCCGGGCGCCGAGGGCGGCTGGCTGGACTGGCTGCGCGACTGCGGCGTGCCGGCGATCTCCGAGGTCGACACGCGCGCCCTCGTGCGCCACATCCGCGACGCCGGCTCGATGCGCGGCGGCGTCTTCGCAGCCTCGACCCCGATCGACGAGGCGATGAGCCGCGTGCGCGCCGAGACGCCGATGGAGGGCCTGGACCTCGCTCGCGTCGTGACCCCGGAGGCGATGACGGTCCACGGCTCCGGCGACGGGCCGCGGATCGTCGCGATCGACACCGGCATCAAGCTGTCGATCGTGCGCCATCTCGTCGCGCGCGGGGCGGTCGTCGAGCTGCACCCGTGCAGCGTCACGGCCGAGGAGCTGCTGGCCCGAGACGCCGACCTCGTCTTCCTGGCCAACGGCCCCGGCGACCCGGCCGCCCTCGATCACATCGTGCGAACGGTGCGCGGCGTCGTCGGCAAGCGGCCCGTGTGGGGGATCTGCCTCGGCCATCAGCTGCTCTGCCAGGCCGTCGGCCTGGAGACCTACAAGCTGACCTTCGGCCACCGCGGCGCCAACCACCCGGTCAAGGACCTGACGACGCAGAAGATCGAGATCACCTCCCAGAACCACGGCTTCGCGGTCCGCCCGCCCGGCGGCGCCGAGCGGATCGACACCTCGCAGGCGGTGCGCTGGGAGACCGACTTCGGCGCGGCCGAGCTGACGCACGTCAACCTCTACGACGCCACCGTCGAGGGACTCACGCTGCTCGACGTCCCCGCCTCGACGGTCCAGTACCACCCCGAGGCGGGCCCCGGCCCGAACGACAGCCTCTACCTCTTCGACCGCT